>NZ_JBTNDO010000001.1:0-2317634 GCF_054510955.1 Arthrobacter pasteuri | reverse complement strand
GTATCTCCGATGGCCCTGGTGGGCCTGAGGGCCCTGGTGGGGCTGCGGGCCCTGGGGGCCCCGAGGACGAATGCACCAGCCTGGTCAGCGAGGTCATCACCATCACCAGGTGATGACGAGCCCGGAAGCCTTCCAGCGCCGCGCACGCCTGGAAGGCTTCCGGTGCTGGTCAGCCAGCTGTTACCGGTACCGAGATCACCCAACCCACCAATTATCCCCGCGACTATCACCGCGACTCACTAGAAGCTCCTCAAAACGCAGCAGTGTCGCAGTCACGGATCCCGATAAGCAATCTCCCGCGCAATATAGCTCCGCTGGAGTCCGTGGGGAACGATGCGGACAGTGCGGCTGCTCCCTCAATCGAGGTGACGTAGCAGCGGGTGTGCATAATCTGTCGGTCCTCACGAAGAATTCTGGGGCCGCGGTGGAACTGCGCGAGGAGACAGGCCACGCGGTGTTTCGATTGGAGGACCCCGAGGCCCGGAGGTAGTCAAAGGGCGAGGGAGGCGATAGCACCCTCGAACCGGAGGTGGCCGGTACACGATGCTGTGCCAGCACCCCGAGCGCGCGCTGCGTACCGGGAATGCTGGCCGTCACTGCCGAGTAAGTGGCGCGCGGACCACTTGAGAACCATCACCTCACCGTTGTGCCTCCAGGAGTCGTCGTCCCATGTGATTCAGTCGTTCGAGAAATGTCAGGTGGAACAGGTGGTCAACTCCTGAAATGAAGTACCGGTTACTGGGCGGTCGGTGTTCTCGAGCTTCTAGGGTGAAACCTATGAACCAAAACCACGAATCAGGATTTCCGCCCGGCGTAAGGGCCCGGGTGACGTGGCACGACGGGCGAGGCCACACAGACCGTCCCGCGATCCAACGCCTGTTACTGCGAGTGTCCTGACTGGCGTCTATATCGATGGGCGTCAGTAGCTGGTAGGTAGGATCTGGTGCCCTGCGCCAGGGGTGAGGTGGATGTTCCGGATAATCTGCCGCCGGTTCATCAAAGGGGTTGAGGCAGGAATGGGATGGGGGGAGAGATGAGGGCGCCGCGCAAGGCGGCGCAGGGAGGTACGTGACCTATGACCGACGTGGTGCCCGGGACAGCGCTGGAGGATGAGCAGAAGCGCCTGGCGTCGCTGGCCTCCACTGAACTGCTCGACAGCGCTTCCGAGGAGAGGTTCGACCGGGTCACGCGGCTTGCCCAGAGGCTTTTCGGAGTCAGCACCGCGACGGTGGCCCTGGTCGCTGATGACCGCCAATTCCTGAAGTCCTTGGCTGGAAGCCTGGACAGTGTCATTCCCCGAGCTGATGCTTTTTGCGCTCACACGATCATGACCCCGAACACGATGGTGGTCGAAGATGCCCGCCAGGACGACCGTTTCCGCACCAATCCCCTCGTGACCGGTCAGCCCAATATCCGCTTCTACGCGGGGCAACCGCTGCAGGGTCCCGGCGGGTGGAACATCGGGACGTTGTGCCTGATTGATCAGCACCCACAAACCTTCGATCCCGAGCAGGAACAGATCCTGCGTGATCTCGGCGCGATCGTGCAACGCGAGATCCTCGTCGGCGCGGAGATGAAGAATGCCGCCAAGATCCAACGGGCGCACTTGCCCGCTCCTCTCCCGGCCCTGCCCGGGTACGAGGTACATGCACTGACGCGCCCTGCCGGAGACCTGTCCGGGGACTTCTACGACTGGCAGGTCGACGGCAGGTTCCTGCGGTTCACGGTTTCGGACGTGATGGGCAAGGGAGCCGGCCCTGCCATCCTGGCTGCCACCGTCCAGTCCCGATTGCGGGCAGCCGGGCAGGCTGAGCCAGGCCCTGCCTTCACCAGGGTTTCCAGCGAGCTCGACAACGAACTGACTCTCGACAATGTGTTCGTCACCGCTTTTCATGGCAGTCTCGATGTTCACACTGGAGTGGTCCGTTATTCCGATGCGGGACACAGTCTCGCGCACCACATCACCGCTGGCGGAGACGTTCTCAAGCTGCCGTCCGGCGGCCCTCCCCTGGGTGTCATCCCCGATTACGAATGGCCCACGGAGACGCTTGTCCTTGAGCCGGGCGACAGTCTCATCGTTCCCAGCGATGGCCTGCTGGAACTGGCCGGCGATGACCTGCACCAGCTCCAGGCGGACCTGCGAGCCACGACGGCTCCCGGCTCCGACACAGCAGCGTTGATAAGGGCGCTCGTCAATACCCCACCGCGCCCCTCGGACGACCTCACGCTCCTGGTAATTCGCCGGAGCCTGCATCAATCGCCGGCGCGCGGACCAAGGGTTGATTCGTCGGTCCCGCTGCCTTTTGAGGCTGCCCCTCCCGGGAGCGCCTGGCAATGAAGGGCGCGTGGACAGCGACGAGGTCGTACACCCCGACGAGGGTGAAGAAGGTGGCCGCAATGGTGGCCACCGGTGCGTCCAGGGTATCGGGGACGTCGAGGTTGGGGCAGTCGAGGTTCGCGGTGGGCGCCAGGGCTGGCGAAGGAGGGCGGCGGACGTGTCACTTCGTAGATGGGGAGCCCCGACAGGACACGATGCGACCTGTTCCGAGCGGCGCAGAGGGACAGATGTGACCAGCAGCCGGCACTTCACACCCCAGCTGATGCTCTCCGTGTTCGCGCCGCTGCTGCTGGCATTACTCCTGATGGTCGCGGCCCCGGCCCGGGCTGCCGAGCAGCCCGAACAACTTCCTCTGCCGTCGGAGGAAGGGCCATTTCTGGGAGCATTGCTGGACTGGGCGACGGACTCGACCGCAGGGTATGAACAGCGCCTCGGAGCGCCGGCGGCCCTGTACGGGCGGACGGTACCGCTGCCGATGAGTGAGCAGGAGCAGGGATACCTACGCGGCTACTTCGGTCAGGTCGCGGACGAGGGCGCTTACGCCCTGCTCACCATCCGCCCCGACGTTCCACTGGAGGACGTGGACGATCCCAGGGCCTCAGCCCTGGGCGCACAGGTAGCAGACGTCGCCGAAGGCTACGAGGGCGTCGTGTTCGTGCGTTTCGCCCCGCAGATGAACGCTCCCTGGGTGCCGTGGGGGCAGCAACCCGAGGCCTACCGGGAAGCGTTCCGCGTGCTCGCGGCCGCGATGGACGACGAGCTCGAGGATCCTGTGATGGTATGGTCTCCGACCGCTGCGGAGGACTACCCGTTCCGCGAGCCATCGGAGACAGCGCCGTCCGGGGGAGCCCTCGGCGCGCTGGATACCGATGGTGACGGGGTGTGGGATTTCGACGACGACGCGTACGCCCCCTACTATCCTGGCGATGATGTGGTCGATTGGGTGGGCCTTACCGCGTACCATGACGAAACCGATGAGACGTCGGCGCGGAACGCTCGTCCCGAGCCCGGCGAGTTCGAGGCCCTGCTTGGTCCTGCGTCCTCGAACGGGCCTCCTGCCGCCGGGGACTTCTACGCCACCTACGCAGCCGGACGTGACCGGCCACTGATGGTCGAGACAGCGGCCTTCTACAGCCCCGACGTCGAGGACGGCGCTTCGGAGATCGAGGTCAAGAGCACCTGGTGGGATCAGGTCCTCGGTGCGCCGGACACCGGGTACGACCTGATCGGGGCCATCGTGTGGAACGAGACCGCCGAGGACCGCGAGAACGGCTCGGTCCGCGTGGACTGGCGGGTCACTGCGGACCCCGACCTGGCGGCCAGGTTCGCCGAGCGGATCGAGGACGGGGATACCGTGACCGGCCCCGTGGTGGAGGAGTCCTCCCTCGATGGTGTCGCGACTCCTGCTACCGGAACGGCGCTGACCGGGACAGTCGGGTGGACCGTGGCGGGCGCCGCTCTCGTCGCAGGCCTGGCCCTGTGCCTGGTGCCGCGCACACGACCCGTCCAACGGTGGGCGTATCAGGGTACCTCGTCCCGCGACGCGCGCATCGACATGCTGCGCGGTATCGCCATCATCTTCGTCGTCGTCAACCACGTCGGGCTCACCTCACTGTTCCAGCTGCTGACCCAGGAGACCATCGGGGTCGTCTCCGGGGCGGAACTGTTCGTGCTGCTCTCCGGAGCCGTCCTGGGCCTGGTCTACGGGCCCCGGATCAAGGACCAGCTCGGCGACGTCGTGGACCGCACGAGCAAACGTGCCTGGAAGCTCTACGTGACCGCCCTGGTGGTGGTTCTTCTCGTCCTGGCCCTGAGCCGCCTGCCCTTCCTCGACGCGACCGCCGTGACCACCTTCACGGACCAGGGAACAGGATCGACCGGGACCGGGGGCGCCGGCACGGTCTACGACCTCTACGCCGGCATGGGCGGCCTGTTCCAGTTCCCCGTGCCCGCGCACCTCATCCCGGACTTGTTCCTGCTCCAGATCGGGCCCTGGCAGTTCAACGTCATGGGCCTGTATGTCATCCTGCTGGCCCTCAGTCCACTCGTCCTGGTCATGCTCAGCCGCGGCAAGGGCTGGCTGGTCCTCACCGTCAGCCTCGGACTCTACGCCGTCGGAACCATCACCAAAGCCCGGCTGCTGCCCTCACAGTTCGAGGACTCCTTCCCCTTGCTGGTCTGGCAGGTGCTGTTCGTCCTGGGCATGACCGCCGGCTACTACCGCCGCCAGATCGTGGCCTGGTTCTCCCACCCCCGCCAAAGGGTGCTGCTGTGGGCGTGCGCGCTTCTGGCAGTGGCCCTCGCGGTGTTCTCCTGGACCAGCCCCTACTTCACCAACGCCTACGACGTCAGGCTCGCGCTCCTACCTGAGCAGACCTTCCGCACCGTCTACGACGGCTTCTTCGAGCGCACCTACCTGGGTCCCGGCCGCCTGTTCAACGTACTGCTGGTGATCATCACCGGATACGCCCTGCTCAGCGCCTACTGGAAACCCCTCGAGCGGACCCTGGGCTGGTTCCTCATCCCCCTGGGCCAGGCCACCCTCTACGTCTTCATCCTCCATGTCTTCCTGATCCTCGCTGCAGCCAACATCCCGGCCCTCCGACAAGGCGACATCTGGCTCAACACCGCCGCCTACATCGTGATCCTGGCCCTGCTCTGGATCATGGTCAGGACCCGCTTCCTGTTCCGCGTCATCCCCCGCTGATGAATCACTCCACGCCGATCATCCGCTCCACGACGGAGCAAATCCATCGCTTCCTCCAGGCTCTCCGAGCCGGACTACGGTCGCCTACCGACCACCACGTCGTGCTGTGCTCCTGGCGGCCAGCACTCACGACACCGTCCCCCACAGCACAGGACAGGGAGCTGATATGAACCGATTCCTCATTCGTTTGCTGGTGGTGCTGACGGTAATCCTGGGCGTGAACTACGTGGGCTGGCGCTGGCTTGAGTCACTGAACTGGTCCGCGTGGTGGATCGCCGTGCCTCTGGTCCTGGCGGAGACGTACAGCCTGATCGACGTGATGCTGTTCGGGATGACCATGTGGCGGCTGCGCGAACGCACTCCCCCGGACCCGCCCGCGGGATTGACCGTGGATGTCTTCATCACCACCTACAACGAACCATTGGACATGGTCATGGACACCGCCCTGGCCGCCCAACGCATCCGGTATCCGCATTCCACCTGGATCCTCGACGACGGAGCCCGGAACGAATTACGGGCCCTGGCCGAGCAGCACGGCATCGGCTACCTCACGCGCAGCGCGGAATGGGCGAACCGCCCCCGCCACGCCAAAGCCGGCAACCTCAACAATGCCCTGATGATGACGCAGGGCGAGTTCATGCTCATCCTCGATGCGGATCAAATCCCCAAGCCGGAGATTCTGGACCGGACACTGGGCTATTTCAACAACCGCAAAGTCTCGCTCGTGCAGACCCCGCAATGGTTCATCAACGTCCCCGAGAACGACCCCCTGGGCAGCCAGGCTCCCTTGTTCTACGGCCCGCTCCAGCAGGGAAAGGATGGCTGGAACGCCGCGTTTTTCTGCGGGTCCAACGCCATCCTGCGCCGGGAAGCCCTGATGCAACTCGGACTGATGGGATACGTGAAGGAAGTCGAGCAGAATATTCGCCGGGCCCTGAAAGGTTCCCGCGCCGCCATTCGTAAAGCACGACGCTCCACTGCAGCGAATGACCCGCTGGTCACCCGCCTGCTCGATGAAGTGGAACAGGCGACCGAGCGGGCCCGCATGGACCTGAAGAACGGGCGATCGTACAGCGAGATCACCTACGAGCTGAGGCGTACCGTGGATGCCGCCGTCCAGGAACTGGTCGCCGCGGACGTCTCGGCAGTACAGGCAGATCTGGCCGAAATCGCCGCCATGGGCCTGGGCCATGACCATGACCAGCTCTCCCCGGAAGAAATCGAATCCGCCGTCATGCAGCTCTCCACCCGGCAGTGGTCTCCGCTGGGCGCCCTCGAATCGGTGCAGGCCGTGCTGGAGGCCATCTCCGTCGAACGTGACACCGAAGCGCAACCGGTGATGCCGCTAGCGACGATCTCCGTCACCGAGGACATGGCGACCTCCATGCGGATGCACGGCCTTGGCTGGAAAAGCGTGTACCACCACGAGATCCTGGCGATCGGGTTGGCCCCCGAGGACCTCAAGACCATGCTCACCCAACGCCTGCGCTGGGCACAGGGCACCATCCAGGTGTTCCTGCGCGAGAACCCCCTCTCCCAACGGGGAATGAAGTGGACACAGCGCCTCATGTACTTCGCCACCATGTGGAGCTACCTGGCCGGCTTCGCCGCCGTCGTCTACATCGCCGCGCCCATCATCTACCTCGTCCTCGGAATCCTGCCGGTCACCAGCCTCAGCACCGACTTCTTCATCCGGTTCATACCCTTCATGATCGTCAACCAGCTCCTCTTCGCCGTCGCGGGGCGGGGAGCGAAGACGTGGCGGGGCCAGCAGTACAGCCTGGCCCTATTCCCAACCTGGATCAAGGCCTGCACCACGGCCGCCCGCAACGTCTGGTTCGGCCGCCCCCTGGGCTTCGCCGTGACCCCGAAGGTGAAAGAGGGCAACAGCCGGGACTGGCACCTGATCCGACCCCAACTGATTGCGATGTCCCTGCTCACCATCGCCGCCGTGATCGGCATCGTCCGCCTGGTCCTGGGCTTGAACGAACCGCTCGGCACCCTGGTCAACGTCGCCTGGGTGATCTACGACCTCGTCGTCTTCAGCGTGCTCATCACAGCAGTCCGGTACGACGGCTTCACCCCCAGCGAGGTACCCATTGACACCCCGTAACCCTGAACGCACGCAATACTTGAAGGGTCCGTCCGACCACAGGGTTGGGGTCTCAGGAAGCGATTCGAATGCAGCATCTCCACCACAGGGCGGGACGAAGGCCGACGTGCAAGCAGTGCCAGGACCGCGGGCACGGGCGGAAGCGGAAAAGCTACGCCTGCGCTCCCTGGCGCGGTCCGGGCTCCTGAACACCGGGGACGACGAGCGGTTCGACCGGATAGTCCGACGCGCCCAGGCGACCTTCGATGTAACGACTGCCAGCATCGCCCTGATAACAGCGGACCGGCAGGTCCTGCGCTCGGTTGTCGGGCCCCTGGCCCGGGACATTGACCGCAAACAGGCGTTCTGCAACGTAACCATTCAGAGCGAGGGCCTTCTCGTCATACCCGACGCGCGTGCTGATGCCCGCTTCAGCACCAACCACTTGTCCTAGGAGCACCATCCATCCGGTTCTACGCCGGCTCCCCGCTACGCGGACCCAGCGGTTACATCATCGGAACCCTATGCGTCATCGATCAGGAACCCCGTCACTTCACGCAGACGGACCACCGAGTATTGCGCTCACTGGCAACCGAGCCCGAATTGGAACTCAACAACATCGACGGACTCGCATAATCACCGGCTCATCACTCAAACCTCACTCACTCTCCCTGGCTCGCCAGCTGCTCGAGCTCGGACTCCTTTGACGCGACCTGACCAGGGACCTGAGCGGTGTCCAAAGCGGTTGCCGAGGAGCAGGCGTTATTACCGCACGAGCCGATCGCCACTTCGCCCGGGCTCAGCCCCCACCGAGCACCTCGGTTGTGCACAAACAGTCTGCACAATTGACTTCCACTGGAATGATGAACAAGTGGCAGCACCCCAGAAACTTCGGAATCGCACATGGCGTTGCGGGCCAGCGGGGCTCTTCCTCGCGTGGGCGCTGCACGACCTCGAGGAAGCCGCAACTTTCCCGGCCAGTTGCAACTACCTGGCCCACCGTACCGGGATTCACGCGCTGCGGATGGACTCGCGCCAGTCCTGGGCAGCGGAAGGCTTGATGGGTCTGCTCGTCAGATTCGCTTGCATCCGCGGCGCGCAGACGGCGGGCAGTTCGCGCCTGTACCGAGCAGTGGTCGCAGGACTAGGCGCGCACGTCGGGACGCACCTCGGCGCGACTGTTCTTGCCCGGCGTTACACGGCAGGCGTCGTGACCGCACTGCCCGTCATGCTGGCCGGCGTGATCGCGGCGGGCCGAGAACTTAGCCGCGACGGGATGCCGCTAGGCGCGAGGGATGAAGCCTTTGGCGCGGTCGTCCTGGTGCCTGCGGCGTTCATATGCCACCTCATCGTTCGTGTAGCAATGAAGCGCAGGACGAACTGAGCGAGGTACGCCACTTTCGGAATGCCCGGTAAGCAATCCCCTAGCCGGATTAGCCACGCGCTGCGTCGACTTTCAACCCCGCCAATCACCCGATCAGAACCCCGCCATCTTGGCGAAAACTCACAGTTTGAGTGATGCAAAAGAACTGGCCCTTAAACGGTCGGAGCTGACCGACTGTGATGGAGGGGTTGGTGCGCCTCCTGACCACTTGGGCACGGCACAAGCGACCTACGCTCCGCTGCTTGTCCCGCACACGCCTGGACAGCAGAAACCGAAGGGGGCCGCCTGCACACATTTACCTCACGTCACCGGCATCGGCTGCTCGCTTGGAGCGGACGGGGGACGTGCACAGCCTCAGTGTGAGGGTTTTGCCGCGATGCGAGTGTCACGACTGACTTTTAGGAGGTGCAGTATGTCCTTCCTGTGAGGTCCTTACTACTGGGCTGCTCCCCTACTTGCTGCACCGATCATGAGGATCTGTCGTTGTGCAAGGACACACCCCTTCGCGCCTTCAGCCCTTTCAGTTGCTACCGTACAGATTAGTAAGCATGCTGTTGAAAGAGGGGGTTGCCGGACAGGCAACGCAGCGATGGTCGGACGGCTGCGGTGGGCCGATAGCCCGGAGGATTTGAGAATGAGCACTCCAACGCACGTTCAGCGGATGCGGGAAGCACTATCGATCGCTCATCTGAGCGTCGAGGATGTTTGGGTCAGCTACTACGGCATGGGTGGGTCCGTGTCGCGGTTCGAGATCGAGGCGTACCTTGCTGGGTTGCTGATCCTGCCGGCCAATGAATGTGACCTGCTCGCCGAGGCCACGAATGACCTTCTCTCACACGCTGACACCAGTGTGCGGGTCCCGCGCTGCGTCGCTGAGGAGCCCTTTCAGGCGTCGAGGAATTCCCGCCGAGCCCTTGGAGCTGCGGGTGCGTTCCTGTTCACCGCCGAAGAGCAGGAAGCCGAACGCCTCGACGCGGTCACCCGGTCCCAGCTGCTGGACACAGCGCGAGAGGCACGGTTCGACCGGATCACCCAGGAAGCCAAGGACTACTTCGGTGTCAGCTCATCGATCGTGGCACTGATTGATGACCGCCGGCAGTTTCTGAAATCCGTCATCGGTCCGGTCCAGCAGGACATGCCGCGGGAAATCTCGTTCTGCAATGCCACGATCCGTAACGCCGGACCCCTGATCGTCCGGGATGCCCTGGAGGATGACCGGTTCAGGAACAACCCGCTGGTCCTCGGGGAGCCGTACATCCGCTTCTACGCCGGGTACCCGCTGCGCGGTCCGGGCGGGTGGACGATCGGAACGCTGTGCGTGATCGATCAGGCCCCACGCGAATACTCGATGCGGGACGGCAGGAAGCTGCGCACCCTCGCACGTCAGGTTGAAGACGAAATCAACGGCCCACGGCTTCTGCCCGACGAACCAGACGACAACGAACCCGGCGACAACAATGAACCTGGTGCAGGGACCTGATCAGTAGCAGGCTTGAGCCCATTCCGATCAGCCCTACCGATCCGTCACGCCGACCGGCCAGACCGACGGGCGTGGAGTTAACCGTCGAAGTGGGTCCGTACCGGGGTCGTCTGCCCCAGGGACGTCAAAAGGTTCGAAGCAAGGTCCCTCAGTTTCACGTTGCGCCCCTGGGATGCGCTGCGCAGGATTTTGATGGCCTCGTCCTGGTTACACCGGTTCTGTCCCATGATGGCCCCGACCGCGAGGTCGATCGTGGTGCGGGACTCCATCGCTGTCCTCATGTGTTCGGTGATGTCATTCAGGGACGCGATCCGGACCGCGAGCCGCAAGGACTTTGAAGCATCCCGTGCGAATCCCTCTGCGACCGCGATGCTGGTATCCGTGAACGCGTTGGGCATTGTCGAGTAGAAATCCAGGCCCGCACTGGCGCCGGCGTCCAGGCGGATCGGGATGCCCAGGGCGGAGCGGACACCATAGCTGGCGATCGCTTCGCGGTACTTGGGGAACCGTGTCTCTGTCAGGAAGTCAGGGATGTGCACGGTGTAGCCCTCGCGGGCAGCCCGCAGGCACGGCCCATCGTTGAAGCCGTACTGGACCTCATCCATGACTTTGGCCTGGTCGCTGCTGCTGGCAACCGTGGTCATCGACCGGGGACGCAGCAGGGTGACCCCGCAGAACACGTCACCATAGGAGCCGGTGAACGCGGTCGAAGCAACCTCGACCAGACCGTCCAAAAACTCCTGGACACCATCACTGTCGAGCACCATGTCCTGCAACAAGGCGGCCATACGGTTCTCGTCCGCTTCCTCAACTAATTCCTTCTCATCAGGCACAACGAATACTCCTCACAGGCCCTCAAAAGAGCCAACACAATTCGATGGAAAACGGGGCATCCACAAGCAGGACCAGCAACGACACCAGGGGTAGGAGATGCAACGAGCACTGCCGGGGCATTGCCACTGCGCGCGTCCCCCTCAAGCCGATCACCGCGACTCGTGGAAGGGCAACGTGGTTACCCTTCCGCTGATGCCCTTCCACAATGCCTGCCGGTGTTAGCCCGGGAGGGCGGTCTCAGCCGGCAGGGTCACGATGTGCAGCGGAGGTGCTGCTGTATCTTCGTCTGCTGCGTCGCGGCGGTCGAGTTCCTCGACCACTTCTTCATGGCGGAACTCCGTCTCCGGGTCGGGCTCACCATTATGAACATATTCGTGGGCGAGCTCGCGCTGGATCTTGCTGTTGAGCACCTCGACCTCCGGGAGGTCAAGGTGGGTGAGGTCCTCAGGGAAGGGTTCAGCAGGAGTGAGACGAGAGTTCACGGGGGGCGCCTATCAGCAGGAAGAAAGCACGAGAAAATGACCGGGCTCTCTTCTGAACCGCGCTGAGACTATCAGCAGACTCACCCTAGGCAATACCCATCCAGACTTCTGCTGGTACCGGGGCATTCTGCTTCAATTCGACCGGCACCTTAGCTGCGACGCCGGAAGGGGTTGAGGTCGACGGTGAGGCTCATCGTATGGTCCACCGGGTCCGTGCAGAGGAGGTGGTGCATGAGGCACAGCTAATCCAACGCGCTCTGATGATCAATGAAGAATTTACTCGGGTACACGGCGTCCTCGTACGGGGCTGACAGGACGCGGTCGATGGGCGTGTGGCCCAGCAGCGCTGCCGCCAGGACGTTACGCGCGGAGGTCAAAATCCGTCGAGCTTCCGGTGACACGTCAAGGACCATGTTCATGTCCACCAGCACCACGTACTGCCGATGGCCCGTCGCGTCGAAGCTTCGTTGCAGGATCTGCAGGGCATCGGCTTCCGTGATGCGAACAGGCCGACGCATCACCACGAACACCGCGCACCGACCAAGTCTCTCGATCTCGTAACTGTCGTGGCTGTCGCTAAACGATGCAGGGCCCGTCATAGGGCAAGGTGGCCGAGCATAGGGAGAGTATCTCCTTCGGTAAAACCCGTCATAGGACCCGTCACAAGACCTGCAAGAGGACCCGGCCTGGGACAAAGCGGTATCACCAGAACAGACAGAGAACAGGCCTGAAAACAATGGCCTTGCCTGTGCGTTTCAGGTGCTGGAGACCAGGGCTTGGAAGTGTGGGTTCACGGCCAAGAATGCCTGGACATGAGGGCAGTATGGCGTGACGGACAACCTGCGTCTGTGCGCGCTGAGGAGAGAATCGCGAATGAGCTCTGCTTCCAGCCCTTCGTCGCGGTGCTCCGTGGCCACGATCGTTCCGCGCAGCACAAGCTGGCCGGCGCGCAGAATGTACGTCAGGGAGCACACGAGATCACCATCGTTGAACAGCTCGAAGCGTTCACGCAGCGGATTGTCCCTGAAGGCATTTTTCCTCGAAGATCAGCCCTCACCCTGGTCCTGTGAGGCCTCCCGTAGGCCCAATTCGTCGACCACCATCGTGTAGGCGTCCTGCGCACCGAAAGGCGGGAAGTCCGTATCCAACTCCCGGTACAAGTGATCGGCAAGAACACGTAGCTGACGCACGGATCGTGACCCCAGATTCCCTGCAGCACCAGACGACACGGCACTCCGGGTGCCCAAGTTCTCAACCGAACCTTTGATCGGGTTGCGGGGTGGAGGACCACGACGACCACCCCTCACAGGGATGTTCACCACAGAGACGTTCACCTCGGGGACGTTCACCTCGGGGACGTTCACCTCGGGGATGTTCACCTCGGGGATGTTCACAGCAGGACCGTCCTCGGGCGCACTCTGCGTGGGTTCGTGGACGGCTGGAGGGCTGAAAAGGGCGAAGAGGGAGGCAAAAACCATGATGGACCCCTTCGTTGGTTGTCACTCATTTGGGCTGTTGCATAACCCGTGCAGGAGTCTAGGGAGACCTTGGGGATCTGCACAACCAAACTCCTTGGCGACTGCTCGAGCCGTGCACCCCGCATCGTCGGCTCGATGCCCAACCTGCACGCCTGTGAAGATCCGAGGGCAACTGTGATTTCTGGCTCCGCCTGCTGATCCCCGTGGGGCTCCTCGTCCGGGCGCTTTCTTGTTCTCAGGTGTGAGCAGTCGTGAGATAGGGCCGTGCTGGTTCAGCTGTTTTCTGTCCGTACGGGACTGTCTTCGATTTCTTCCAGGACAGGCGATGCTTCGTCCTTGTCAGTGGCTTCCGGTGACGGATCCGCGATCGGTGCAGCAGACGAACCGTCGTCGTCATCCGATAGGTGACTGTGACCGGCCAGTGAGGCGGAAAGTTCCTCGTCCGCTGATTTGTCATGAGGTGGGTGTCCTACAGGATTGTTCATGGTTCATCTTTCTTCATGGGTGCTTGGTTTGGATACCTCTGCAGCATGTGGGCGGCCCTTACGTAAGGTCGCCGTTCGCGCCGCGGCTTCCGTGCCCTGACGCACGCCTGAGCGGGGAGAGTTTTGCCAGCTGGAACCGTTGATTCGAGTTGTTGGTCCTCGGTTTCGCGGGCGCTGCTGCGGTGCCGGGTGCTAGTGGTGACCGGCTTCTGTGGTGCCGAACATCAGGGTCCGGCGCTGCACGTCGTAGTACACCGTCTCAGCTGAGGACAGCAGATCCTGAAGGTTGTCTGCATCACTGGCGTCAAGTGTCAGAACTTCCTCCCAGGCACCCTGGTCAAGGACCAGCTGCAGGGTCCATGACCCAGGCTGACCCGGCTCTCCGGCCACCCAGCTGAACTGGTAGTGGCTGAACTGGCGTACCTTGATGCTGTCATCGGTGACGGGCTGATTCAGGTTCTGTGCCATAACACTGTCTTCCTCCTTGTGCACCCCCACCCGAGGGAGGAGTTTTTGACCGGTTGGAACAGGAATGAGGACACCCCTTCAACGTTCACACACTGAGCGGATTGACTCGGATGCTGTAAAACTACTGCCCTCAGGTGGGCCCGGTAAATGATGAGCTGGGACAGCCACTGAAGCCTTGACAGGTCGGCCAGGTTGAACGATCCCCCGTACGCACGGGAGGCACTTCCGACAAGCTATAGCGAAGCCGCTGTGCAGATACTCCGTACCGCCATGCAAGGCGGCTCTTACGGGGAGGAGCGCTGGTGGTAGGGGTGCCTAGACTGAGGCTGTCGGTCCTAGGACCGATCGCGGGATCACTCAAGTCAACCGTAGGGAGAAACGTTATGGGACTGGATGACAAGATCAGCAACGCCGCGCAGAAACTCATTGGTCAGGGCAAGGAAGCGGCCGGTCACGCCACCGGGGATAAAAACCTGAAAGCCGAAGGTCAGGGCGACCAGGCCAAGGGCGACCTCAAGCAGGCCGGCGAAAAGCTCAAGGACGCTTTCAGAAAAGACTGACACTCACCCCGCCCGGCACCCCAATTAACCCTGTGGCTAAGAGATCCAGACGTGAAGGGGAGTGCACCTATATCGGATGCACTCCCCTTCCCTGTTCCTGCTTCTACTGCTGCAGGTAGCAGGGGTGAACACGATCAGCAGTGGTGGTGCGGACGTACGATGCAGGGCATTACCCCGGCTGTTGCATGACGCGGTTGATGATTGTGGCGAGGATAGAGCGCAAGGCTTCGACGTCGGCTGGTAATTGGAGGGTTCGGAGGCATTCCTGCGCGGCACCAAGGAGGGACCGGCCTTGCTCGGTGATGCTCACGGATACCTGATTCTGGGCCAGGCCGTGCTGACGGGTAACCCATTGCTTGTTCTCCAGCATTGGGTAGTCAGGTTTATTAATGATGTGCCTGCGAAGATTGAACGCCGGTTCACTCGAAGCCAGTCTTGGTTGTGATGGGATAAACCACTCCAAGGGATGCTCGCACACTGACCGCCGTCGTGGGTCCGATATCTGTCCGCTGGTTACTACGCTGGTGGGATGACGACAGATGTTTCCTCCCTCGGTGGCGCTTTGCGCTATGCGGCGTTCACGACCGACCCTGCAGGCGGCAACCC
This sequence comes from Arthrobacter pasteuri, assembly GCF_054510955.1. Lineage (NCBI taxonomy): Bacteria > Bacillati > Actinomycetota > Actinomycetes > Micrococcales > Micrococcaceae > Arthrobacter > Arthrobacter pasteuri. Next base: position 2,302,720 of record NZ_JBTNDO010000001.1, on the reverse strand, counting down.
GGCAGGAGTCGTACTCGACGCATCCGCCCTGAACGCGCACGAGATGCAGGCGATCGCCACGTCGATCGGTTACGCCGAGACGGCCTTCGTCGTGGCCGACCACACCCCGACCGGCGGAGCGCGAGAGGTTCGCTACTTTTCGCCCTTGGCCGAGGTCCCGTTCTGCGGACATGCAACCATCGCCACAGCAATCGCTCTCGCCGAAATCCTAGGCGCCCAGACCTTCCGCTTCGCCACAAGCATTGGAGACATCGTCATCAACACCACCCGCGCGCCGGGAGGTGACCTGACAGCTGCGTTCACGAGCGTCGAACCCCAGCTTCGCGACTTCGGACCCGGAGTCCTCGAGGAACTGCTGCGTCTTCTGGGATTGACCTTCAGCGACCTGCACTTCCGCTACCCGGCCAAGGAAGCCTTCGCCGGCAACTGGCACCCTGTCCTCGTCCTCGCACACTCAGATGACTTTGACCGGTTCACCTTCGACCCCGACCTTATGCGGTCCTTCATGCAGGAACATGGTTGGCCCGGAACAGTGTCCGTCCTCGTGGACATGGACATGGCCGAGAACTCGGGGCCGCAGTTCGAGGCACGCAACCTCTTCCCCGTCGGCACGATCACCGAGGACCCCGCAACCGGCTCAGCAGCGGCAGCCTTCGGCGGCTACTTACGGGCGCTAAACCAGGTCGAACCACCAACACGGATCCTCATCCACCAGGGCCGGCACGTCGGCCGACCGAGTCTTCTCACCATCGACATCCCAGTCGCCGGCGGAATCATCATCTCGGGCACCGCAGTCACAATCCAGTAGGAAGCGAATTCGAGCTCGACGCTTACCTCCACGGCATGTACCCGCTCGCACAGGGTGAACGGAACACGATTGCAGCGGCACTGAATGAGATCATCGATGACTTTCCACAGCAGCCTAAAGCCAAGTTCGCGAACGAACCGCTGCTTGACTGATGTCGTCCTCCAGCGCTAGTTAGGTTTTTTCGGTGTCCACGATGACGGCGGCTATCGCCCGCTGAGAACGTTTTCTCACCAATTGAGTTGCTTCGCGATAGCGGTCGCCTCGCTCACCCGGCAGGGTACGGGGTGGCAGATAGGAACCCGGCAAGATGGACGGCGTTGCGGGCCGCGCTGGCGGTTGTGGCTGCGGTTTTCTCGGGGACGCTGTCCAGGTCCTGGTAATCAACTTTGTGCATCGCTTCCCCTACCCAGTAGGTTCCACCTTGGGCGGGAACGGTGAACCCGACGTCGTTCAGAGCCTGCTGTGTGTCGGCAATGACTTTGTGGGCGCCGTCTTCGTTGCCCACCACGGCGATGACCGCGACCTTTCCGTACATGAGGGGCCGGCCCTCATCATCTGTCTCGGAAAGCTCAGCATCGAGCCGTTCGATGACGCGCTGGGCGACGCTACAGGGGTGACCCATCCAGATAGGGGTGGCGAGGACCAAAAAGTCAGCTGCGAGAATGTGCTCACGGAGCCTTGGCCAATCGTCCCCAGCACCCATGTCTGTCTGCACTCCCGGCATCACGTTGTAATCGACGACCCGCAAGGAGGCAGCGCTTACGCCATAGCTTTCCAGTTCATCGAGCACGTGACGGGCGAGCAGCTCGCTGCTCGACGGTGCCGGTGAGGGCGTAAGAGAACAAGTAAGGGCGAGAGCACTCAGATTAGCCATTTCTGGTCTTTCTCGATCATGGAGATTGACGCCTCCAACGATGGAAGCGCTTGAGGTAGCGAGGTCCTGTGGCATGAACGCCGGATCAACGGTTCACGAGGGTCCAGGCCCTTCCATTCGATCATCGGCAATGTCGACCAAAGTATCCAGCCCCTTATTCGGCGGGCAGAGATTCCTGGTCTTTGTTGAAGAGGTGGTCGTTGAAGATGCCGGTTGCTGCTGCCTGCACTGCTTTGTTTGTGAGGTCGACTGCCCATTCCTGGGCGGTCCAGGTGCCGGGCTTGTACAACCCGAGGACGGTGTTGAGGAGCACATCACCGGTGTACACGGCAGGAAACACGACCGCGAAAGCTTTGACTCCCCGAAGGCCAGCATGGGTGGTGATCCCATACGCTGATCCCCACAAAGTGCCTAGAGCCATGTGAGTTCCCCAGTTCAAACGCTCGCGTCCCTGCTGGGTCTGGGGATGAATGGGCAGGATGCGTTCGGCGAGATCGGCGGGCGCGTAGCTGGCTTCGCGCCCCGTGATCGGCATCTCGACGAACTGCTGAAATGCTGACATCACTGCTGTTCCGGCGATACCTGCCGCCATGCCGCGCGGAATGGATTTGGTGAGTGAGGGAGTGCCGGTAGTTACCATGCAGCCGAGTATCGTCCTACCTTCCGCACGATGCCACCCTTTCAGCGCCTCAACTACTCCACCCCACGCGAACGGGTGGCACTCACCATCGTTAGGCCGGCGCTCCCCGGGAACGTTGCATCGGGTACGGCCCGCCAAAGACTAATGAGGCGAGGAGTCCTGCTCAGGTTGATCACCTGGCGTCGCCATGGACTGCTTCCTTCTGGCTGCAGCACGATCGCTGAGGTATCCCAGGAAGGTGAGGGCTGCGGTACCTGCTGCCATCCCGCGGGGTGGATGCCGCATGCCGATGCGTCGAAGTTTGTCCTCGAAGCGGGCATCGATGACATCTCCGACATCGGCGAAGCGAAGGGTGGCCACGGCCGCGGAGAGGCCGACCAGTGCTCGCAGCGGTAGCCGCATACTACCGACCGTGATGCCGATGTACAGGCCGGTGAAGACAGCGGTTGCGACGTGAACGGCGCGGAGCTGCCGGCCGTCCAGCTTGGAGGCATCGATGAGGGGAAGGGCTCCCATGATCGCCGTCGATATGATGCCAAAAGCTGGTGATGTCGGATCGGTCAGTACGTGCTGCTTTTTATGAGTCACAGGGGATCCTCTGCAGATCGGGTGTTCTTTGTCTACCACGGAAGGACCGTACGGTTGAGGCCAGGGATCACGTGTGCGCGTCGTGGTGATAGGTGGCGTTGTTCTGGTGTGTTCTATGCCGGGCTTGTTGAGTAACCCTGGCTTAGGTCAGGGCGCCTCGTTCGCTCCCAGACTCAGGTAGCGGTACACCGTCGCCCGACTGGCGCCAATGATCTTCCCGATATCAGCAGGAGCAAGCCCCTGGGCTCTGAGGTCTCGGGCTCGTCGGACCTTCGCGTGATCGGTGGTGACTTCCCGCCGGCCAGCCTTCCTTCCGTGTTCTGCGGCCGCGGCCATGCCTGCCCTGGTCCGTTCGGCGAGCTGGTCGCGCTCGAGCTGGGCGAAAGCGGACATGACAGTGAGCATGGCTTTGCCCATCGGCCCGGTAGTGCCGATACCTTCGGTGACACTGCGGAAGTGCACTCCCCTGCGTTCCAGGTCATCGATGAGAGCTAGCAGGTTGCGGGCGTTACGTCCGAGCCGGTCCAACTTCCACACGACGACCTCGTCCCCCTTGCGGAGGTGATCGACGAGCTTGTCGAGCTCCGGCCGACTGGCTGTCGTGCCACTCACTCCGTGATCGGTGAAGATCCGATCACAGCCAGCTGCCGTCAGCGCTGCATGCTGCAAATCTGCGTTTTGCTCCCAGGTACTGACCCTGGCGTATCCGACACTTCCCACTGCCATGCTCCTCACGCCCATCAAAGGCCTATTTCTACTTTGATGAGAATACACGATGTGAGACACATTTCTGAGACATGATGCTCTTATAGAGTTCCGCGCCTGGCTAACGGACAGGTCGGACGCGATGGTATTTTCGACGGCAGTGACATTCCTACTTTCTCTGTGACCAGAGTCCACGCAGCGGTTCCCGTTCGCTTCCTTCGGAAGCGGTGATTCCGCGTGCCCTCCAAGGGAACTCCTTCACGAGTTCCCCTGGCACCCGGTCCTTCACCGAACTCCTCCAGAGAAGATTCCCATGCCCTTCACCTCGAACGACTCCACCGCGCCCTCCTCACCAGTCCTAAACCGGCAATCACTGCGCCCTGATTGCGGTAACTGCTTCGCGCTCTGCTGCACCGCCCTGGGTTTTTCCCGCACCACGGACTTCGCCGTCGACAAACCAGCAGGAACTCCCTGCCAGAACCTGGCCTCCAATTTCTCCTGCACTATCCACGACCGCCTCCGACCGCGAGGCTTCCGGGGATGCACCGTCTTCGACTGCTTCGGAGCCGGTCAGAACGTCTCCCAAAACCTCTTCCAAGGAACCAGCTGGAAAGCGGACCCAGGAACAGCGAGAAGCATGTTCGCGACATCCAAGGTCGTTCGGCAACTCCACGAGATGCTTTGGTACCTGACGGAAGCCACCACCCGGACCTTTGACCTGGACACCAAACACCAAGTCAACGACCTCAGAATGGCGATCGGGAGTGCGATGGAAGATGCACAGCGAGTCCTGGCCCTGGACCTCGGCGACCTGCACGCCCAGGTTCGGTCCGTGCTGATGGGCGTCAGCGAAGAAGTGCGATCCTCGTACCTCGCCACGGGTGATGATCACCTAGATGCTGCACTTGCTCCGGGGGCGGACCTCATCGGCAGGAAGCTGAGGTCTCGGTCGCTGGGTGGGGCGGATCTTCGAGGTGCCTATCTCATCGCTACGGACCTGCGGGAGTGTAACCTGTCCGCCGCTGACCTCCTCGGCGCTGACCTCAGAGACGCCCGTCTCGACGGGGCCGATCTTTCGAAAGCCCTTTATCTGACACAGGCCCAACTCAACGCCGCCCGAGGCGACGCACGCACGCTCCTGCCTCCCGCGGTCAACCGTCCCACTCATTGGCACCACAACAGCTGAGGCCAACTTATCTGCGCTGACCGGCAGACAACTCCACGCGCCAGTTGTCTGCCGGTCAGCACCAGAACCACAGACGGCTAGGGCAGGTGAGTGCGAGAACCAATGACGTCAGTCATTGAAGACGGACCAGCAGATGCTGTTCCTGCGGTTTTGGTCCTCGAGGACAAGAGCGCGGAGGTGTGCTGGAATCTGTTGACGCTGCCAGTCGCGCTCAGCACGTGCGACGTCGCGTTCTTGGGCGCGGGGGGCTGCAGCTGCAGCGGCTTTGATGGCATAGGCGGCCGCACCCAAATCATGTTCGGGAACGTGGGCGACACAAGCTGCTTGGCCGGCTGCATATGCCGCGAATCGTGGAGCACCACGCAACGGACGCGCTGCGCCCATCGCGTGTCCTCCGATCGCACGGGTGACCATCATCCTCGCTTCGCCACGCGACCAGGCGCGTGCTGCTTCGATTGCCGCACGAGGCCGGCCATCCACCCGGTTCAATTCCTCGAACAGCCCTAGAACGTGCTCCGCGCAGGTAGCTGCCCACAATGCCAGGAGCCGATGATCAGCCTCGTCCAAGAGTCCACCGCGCCGGATGGTCACGAGACGAGGATCGCGAACAGCAGGAAGGATCATAAGACTGTTTCCTACTCCCCTCCAACCCGCGCGGCAAAATCCCTGCTAGTGCGCCCAGGTGGATCCCCTTACGGGCTGCTCGCTGACTCATGTTGCACGATATCTAGACCCTCGCACTTCTCCGTTGCGAAAGCCGCAGAAGAACCCTAAAACCATGCGATCTGATTCGATCTGCGCAGTTGTGTTTGGGTGTACTCGGCGCACCACATTAAATCTCCTATGAGTGGACTGGTGGTCTCGAAAGAATCACGGGCGAATCGGAGTCCACGCGTGGAACTCGCCGTGCGGGGTACTGTTGTGAGCACTTCATCTGCGGGTTCTCGGGTTGTAGCTGACTGCCAGCGGTAACTACTTCTCTTCAGGGGTCTTTCTGTGACTGGTAGCAGCAGCACTGCACGGAACTCAGCTGGTGCACCTCCGCGCTTCGCGGATCCGCGACGAATGGGAACTCTCATCGGATTATTCGGCGCGTGCGTCTTTGTGTTTTCCTACACTCCAGGATTCATAGACCTGCTCTCTGTGGTCGCGCGTACCCTAATCGTCGGTGCTGTTGCCTGCACCCTCTGGTTCCTCTTCGCCTCGCCGCGCTACCTTGGCCCATTCACTGCTCCTCGTGGTCGGCAGATCGGAATCTACCTGCTGTGCGTGGTCATGGAGTTCGCGCTGATAGCTTTCGGCACCGGACGGCTGACATCATTGGGGAAACTGGAGCTTCAGCCCGCGCTGATCGCCCTGGTCGTCGGCCTCCACTTCATACCCTTCGCATGGGCATTCAAGGAACGCATGTTCTACACCCTTGGAGGGGTTCTTGCCGTCCTGGGTAGTGTGGGCCTGCTCATCGGCTCTCAGACCAGTGCTCTCGGAGCAGCCGTTGGGTCAGGGCTGGTCATGTCCCTTATCTTGCTCGCCTACAGTCTCGGGATGTTCGCAACCCCTCCGAACGACATAGCTCAACGGTAACTACCGCTTCACCGAGATCCGCTTAACAATCCCTCTGCACGCTCCAGCATCCAAGGAACACCCGAACGGACCAGGAGTCCTCCTTGGCGTGTCTTGGAAACCTGAAGCATTACAAGACATCCGATCGGGTCGAGCACCGCGCAACCAGTCCCCCGGAATCACGGGCCTTTTTCTGTCTTGGAAACTTGTCTCGCCGAGTTTCGTCTCAAAGGTGCTCGCATTCAGGGTTCTTGAGCCAAATTGGCGAGATAAGGCATTTCGGATAGACCAGAGTCAGCACCTCGAGCCAGGACGCGCAGTTGCAGCTCGACGCATTGATCGCCGTCGACGTACACAAACGGTAGGTGTTCGCTGATGTGACTTCGGGGACGAGGGCTGCGATCGAGCGGCCTGGGATGAAAAAACTGCTCGAGTACGCCGACGAAGGAGACACCGTCGTGGTGTGGCGCGTCGACCGGCTCGGCCGCTCTCTCATCGATGTCCTCAACACGGTGAACATGCTCGGCGACCGCGGGATCCTCGTCCGGTCCCTCTCCGACGGGATCGATCCGGTGCCGTCGACCGGGCGGTTGATGCTGAACATGCTCGCGACCCTGGCCGAGTAGGAGCGGGAGCTTGTCGTGGAGCGTATCAATGCCGGCATCGCTGCCTCTAAGCAGAACGGCACCCGCTTCGGCCGGCCAGCAGTGAATTTGAAGGACAGCGCCGACAAGCTCGCGGTTGCCTCCGATGCCCGGGCGAAGGGTTGGAGGGCCTAGGCAGCTGCCCGTCTCGTGGGCTGGAGCCGCGCTACCCTCTACCGACACCAGCAAGCCGCGGCGATCATTCAGACTTCTCTGCCCTGATAACGCACACGGTAATTTCACCCTCGCTGGGTTGCGCCTACCAGGGCAACTGTTGGGCCGGTCGCTCGAGAGCCACCTGTAGGCTTTCGCGATGACGTCATCGCGGGACCTTGTCAGCCACTCGCTAGTGCAGCGGCTTCATCGGGTTTCGGTGCTGTGCGGGGTGGCTGCATTGGTGATCCTGGTGCTGGGGTGGTGCGGACTGATCGTTGTCCTCGGTGCGTTTGTCCCTCCGCCGTGGGTCGTGGGTGTTGTCCTGTCTGTCGTCTCCGTCATCCTCGGTCTTGTCCATCGGCGTCTGGTCGTTGGTGAGGACGACCGGAGAACATCTCCGGGTGGTCGTCGAGTAGCGCCGGTGTGGAGGAGTGTTACGCCCCTGGCTGTTGGCGGGTGCGTCGTCGCGTTCCTCGGAGACGCCGCCTTCGGTGCTACATATACGGTTTTAGAACCTTCCGCATCGGATGGATGCCGGGCCGTCGCCCGGGAGAGTTCATTTCTCATGTCAGGTGGAGGCCAGGTCTACTCGGTGCACCCAATGGGTGTGGGCTGGCGTTCAGGGTCGTGGACGGCCGACGACGGAATCCGCCCAATCGACAACGAACAGTACGAGTTGTCCTGGGGTCTGGGAGGTGGAGCACTACTGGTGTATGGAGACGGTCATAATCCTGTTTACCCGAGCTTGCACGAAGTCGCCTGTGACTAGACGCGGTACTGTGCCCGGATCCCCCATCGGCTCGACGGGAATCTTTCCGATCCGCGCCGCACCGACCCGTATTGCGACTCACATGCGCGGGCGATATCGAGGTTCGATGAGTTTGCTGTCGCAGGACCGTCTAAAAGGTAGTGGAAGGCCGTTCGGCCTGCTTCGCAGAATCAATGTCAGGAGTAATCATGGCTGCACCCCTCGTTTACGTCAGCTTTCCTGGAACCGCGAGGCAGGCACTCGGGTTCTATGCCGATGTTTTCGGAGGCGAGCTGTCCCTGGACTCCTACGAGGATCACGGCCGGACCGACGGCCCACCAGAGGCTGTCGCCCATGGGGTCCTCAGTGGTGTTGTCTCCCTCGCGGGTTCTGACACGCCGGAGGGAGAGCCCTCGGTGCGGTGCGAGGGCCTGTTGCTCTCCCTGCTGGGCACAGCTGAGCCGGCAGTGCTGCATGAGTGGTTCGACAAGCTCAGTGTCGGCGGAACGGCGATAGATCCCCTGATCCAACGACCGTGGGACGGCGCGGACGGCCAGGTCACCGATCGGCACGGACTCCGGTGGCTGATCGGCTACGAGTCCAAGGCGTGAGCGACGCCCAGCTGCTCGCCCACCTGACGGCCGCACGAGAACATGTACTGGACGCCGTCGAAGGGCTCACAGAACAGCAGATGAGCGTACCGCTCGTTCCGTCGGGGTGGACCATGACGGGCTTGCTGAACCACCTCGCGTTCGACGACGAGATGTTCTGGATCTCAGCCGTCCTCGGCGCGAACCCTGCCGCCATTGAAGCCCTCCATGATGGGTGGCACTCCACATTCATGACCGGCGCGGACGCCGTCCGTATCTACCAGGAACAGATCACCAGTAGCGATGACGTTCTCGCCGGCCTGGACCTGGATGCACCTCCCCGCTGGTGGCCGGCCGCTGCCCAGTTCGGGCACCCGCCCATGGCAGACGGGCGCGAGGTCGTGTTTCGTGTCCTCGCGGAAACCTCCGTCCACGCCGGCCACCTCGACATCGTGCGTGAACTCATCGACGGACACCAGAACCTTGTCGTGAACTAGCCGACGCACACACCCACACTTGCACTTGCAGTTGCTCAAGAACCCCACCGAAAGGCCACCCGATGCCGTCCTTCGCCGTCCTCATCTACGCCGATGAGTCCCTCCACGCTCTGGAAGCCGCTGACGCCGACCTCGAGGAGAACGACCAGCACGCACGCGACCTCCAAGACTCAGGCTCGATGTCCCTCGCCTACGCCCTCACACCCAGAGCCAGCGCCGTCTCCATCCGACGCGACAGCACAACTGCGGGACCGTTTAGTGAGGCGGATCAGTTCGTCGCGGGCTTCTACGTCATCGAAGCACCCGATCTCGACGCCGCGATCGCCATCGCCCGCCTGAACCCGGCCGTCCGCACCAGCACCGGCGGCGTCGAAGTCCGCCCCGTCCACAGCGGCGGTATCACCACGAGCCCGTAGAGCGGTTTACAGGCAAGGATTGCCCGAGTGGCCGGGAAGGCCGGTGATGCCCAAGCCCACAGGTTTGTGCGAAGCCGGGTAGCAGAACCTGGAACCCTTGCAGGCTGTGCCCAACGAGGGAGCGCCTGGCGCCGGGCATGCGCAACCATCGCCTCCCGAGACAGCATTGTTCGTCCGCAAGCTGGCCTGTTCGTGTGGAGCTACTTTCCGTTACCTGCCGGGCTGAGTGTCGGTCCGGACATAGTGTTGCTGGATGGACTTTGCAGCGACTCCGGCACTGAGGAGCAATGGCGTGGGCTTGGAGCCTCTGCACTCCGCTCACCGGGACGATCTCGCTGAAGCTGTAGCGGTTCAGGATTTGTGGCGCACCTGGTACACCCACATCCCGTCCCCGGAAACGATGAGCGACGAAATCGACCGTCGACTTGCCCTGCACCACGAAGGACAGATGGCGCCGTGGGCCATCATCGATGCCCAATCCGGGCGAGCCATCGGCATGACAACGTACTGCAACCTCGACCCGGCCAATCGCCGACTGGAGATTGGATCGACCTGGCTAGGGAAAGAGTCGCAGCGGACCGGGATCAACACGGGAACGAAACTGCTCCTGCTCGAGCGTGCGTTCGAGGAGCTCGACTGCATCGCGGTCGAGTTCCGTGCTCACTGGCACAATCAGCAATCACGGGCGGCCATTGAACGCCTCGGCGCCAAGCAGGACGGGGTACTCCGCAAGCACACGGTGTTCGAGAACGGCACGATTCGCGACACCGTCGTGTACTCGATCCTCGACGACGAGTGGCCCACCGTGAAGTTCGCCTTGCGCGACCGGATCGCTCGATCAGACGCTCAATAGGACGGGCATACTGCTCGTTTCAGGGAGCTGTGCGTTGGAGGACGTACTGCGCGTCGAAGGTTTCCGGCGAGTAGGTGTAGTCCAGGATCGTGAATCCTGCTTTCTGGATCATGGGCTCCAAGATCCAGCGGAAGGTTGAGTGCTCATCGCGGACGTGTTCCTCGAATTCGGCTCGGCTCCACTTACCGTCGGTGTCGGTTCCGCCTTGGGCGCACCACGCCTCGATGCGCTGGTCCGCGTCGACTGGGTCGAAGTCGTAGACGACGTCCCAGAGACGAAGAATGCCTCCCGGCCTTAAAAGCCCGCGCATGCGTATGAGGGCGATTGCTTTCCAGAAATCGGGAAGGTGATGCAACGCGTACCGCGAGTACACAACATCGGCGGGGCCACCCTCAGGAGCGAAGCTGAGGAACCCAGCGTGGACCAGCTCGACGTTCTCCAGATGCTCGAGATCGATTTTTCGCCGCAGGTGATCGAGCATCGGTTCTGAAACATCCACCGCAATGACATGCGCGCCCGCCCGTGAAACCGCTGCCGTGAACTGTCCGGTCCCTGCCCCGAACTCGATGATCCGCGACCCGACCGTCAGCCCGTACTGCCGTAGCAGCGACACCTCGTCCTCTGCCCGGGAGTCCATCTTGCCGTCGTACCGGGCAACATGCTCCACATCCAGGTTCTCCCTGCCGGCCAGGAGAACTTCATTCGGGTACCAAGCAGTCATACGTCCACTTCCCTTGTACTTGTTCCGCCCTCCATCACCGGCCCCTTGCCGGGACCAGATCAGCGTGCCGTGCACAACCTATCGAACAACTCACCAGGGGACACCTACGTTTCTGCGTCTGTCGGACGGTGGGCCCGGGTGCGATTAGCAGCGCAGCAATACGCACGACGATCTCGAGGTGGCGAGCAGTGAAGGGCGCTTACCAGCAGCGGCACAGTTCCGAGGAACTGACCCGTTCCCCACCGGGATTCAACGAATCGAAAATCCGCCTCCCGGCGCCGAACATCACATTGAATCGCCGGCCTCCATTCCGGGTGACAGAAAACGACCCGGGTTATACTAAGCATGCTGATGAATAGTTTCAGTGGCTGTTCGCACCACCAGCCCTACCTTGTTCCAACCCAAAGGAGACGCCATGAGCACGAAGATCGAAAAGAGCATTCTCGTCAATGTCCCGGTCAGCATCGCGTACAACCAGTGGACCCAGTTCGAGGAGTTCCCCCACTTCATGGGCGGGGTCAAATCGATCACGCAGCTCGATGACGAGCGCCAGACCTGGGTGGCCGAGATCGGCGGCATCCGTCGCCAGTGGGAGGCCCGAATCCTGGAGCAGGTGCCGGACAGGAAGGTGTCATGGGCCGCGACCGAGGGTGCCACGAATGCTGGCTCGGTGTCCTTCGAGGACCTCGGCGGTGGGCAGACGCAGATCAACCTCGTGCTCGAGTACGAGCCGGAGGGCCTGGTCGAGAAGATCGGCGACAAGCTCAACGTCGTGGAGAACCAGGCCGAGGCCGACCTGCAAAGCTTCAAGGCGTTCATCGAGGACGAGGGCTATGCAACGGGTGCCTGGCGTGGGACGGTCGGGGCCGGCTCCACCGTCGGTCAGCCCGGCGTGGAAGCTGCTGCGGCGTCCCGTGGGGACAGCGGTAAGGCCGGAGTATCCGGCAAGGTCGCGGCGGGCGTCGGCCTGGCAGCCGCAGCAGCAGTCGCCGGTGTCGCTGCGAGCAAGAAGAGCTCCGAAGAGACGGCGGCGGACGCCGACGTCACCCCTATGCCTGTTGCCGACGTGGCACCGGAAATCGACGTGACCGAAGAGGACAGCGTGCTCTCTCCCAGCACCAAGGACACCCTCCTGCCCCTCGAGGATGAGGATGCCACCCTTCCCGGTGCACCGGTTGGGCAGACCGGGGTCGGCACCGACGCCCTGGAGGATCCGCTGCTGAACAAGAACCGCACCACGGGCGGGGCACTCTAGGCACCAATCGACGCGCTCCCGCGCGGGCTGGCACACGCGCACAGCTAGTAAACCAGTCCTCAGGGATTCAAGCACCCTGGCAGCCACCTACCTCCCGCCCGGAGTGGGTGGCTGCCAGCGTCAGGGCAAGCAGAAGGCGGTGATGAGAGGAGGCGGTCATGAGACGCGTCCACACACCCCGAGCGGACACGGCTCAGTTGTCGACCAGTCAGTTGTTGAGCATCGCGGCGAACCTCGTAACCCACGCCTTGAACCGGCGCCTCTCCCATCTGGGTGTTACCCACGCTGCCGTGGTCACCCTGGAGGAACTTGCAGCCGCAGGACCGATACGACAACTCGACCTGATCCCCCGGTTGCAGATTACCGGCCAGACGCTGGGCAGGATGCTGCGCACCCTTGAGGAACGTGGCCTGGTCAGCTGGGTGAACGGCATCAATGGCGATGACCGGCAGATCCTCGTGACCATCACGCCGCAGGGAACAGACCTCCTGAGGCACGCCAAACACATCGAAGCAGCCTTCGAAGCCTCGGAGGCCCGTCACTTCGATGGGTTACGAGCTGACCTCCTGGCCCTCCTCCACGCCCGCCTCACTGATCGCTGATCGCTGATCGCTTGCTGGCGCAAGGAGCCCACACCATCCGGTCATGGCGGAATGGAAGTCCTCGCTACTACGAACCCAAACGTGGTCCTGTCATCCGGGTGTTCGTTCGTCGTTGATCCAGTTCCTCGCCACAGCGACAACTGTGGGCGCGGGCTGACGACACTCGGTGTAACTCGCGGCGGCATGGATCATCAACAACCGGTTGCGATGAGAGCAGCGCCGATCAAAGCAGTGCAGCTGTTACAACTACGGCGGCTTGGCCGTTGCAACGGCGATCACGGTCCATCCAGACCCCCATGATGCGTTAAAAATATCTGATGACGCTACAAAACCCGCCACTGACGAGGTCCTCCTCCGGGCTGTTCCGGGTGCCCTTCACGGTGGTTGCGTCCTTCACGGTTGTGACTGCACTGACAGCGGTGGTGTTTGGGTTGCCGCTGCGTGACCCGGACGGGTTCCTCGGTCCCAGCTACATCCGCCTGGTCCTGGTCCTGGTCCTGGTAGCGATGATCCTCGCCGACGGCAAACCGGTCGCCATCCCGGAGACGGCCTTCCTCGTACAGGACGACATCAGCGAACTCCGCAGCCTGAACATCAAGCGCGCCTGGTGGCAGCAGGTCTTTGACCCGACCGTGCAAAAGCGGTTCCCGCAACTGAAAATGTTCAACTGGTTCGAGTGGAACAAGATGGAACCGGAAGTCGGCGCCCCCGTGGACTGGACCGTCCTGGAGGACCCCACCATCCGCTCCGAATTCACAGCCGCCCGGACCAGGCGTCCACTTTCGAGCGGGCATGGACCCAGACAGAGGACGAGCGTGAAGACACACTTCTCACCCGTGCCCTAGCCGTCGTCGGACTGGTGTCCCTTCCATTGACCGGCACCGCCACTCTTGCCATCGGATTCAGCGCGGAAGCACCAATGGTCATGACCCTCCTCATGGGGACCCTGTTCGTTATCGGAGTTTCCTCATTCGCGGTGTTCAACCACCGAAGCTGAAACTAAACCTCATTACACATTCCCAGGGAGCACCGACGAAGGAGAAGCCTGGCCGAAACGGGCCGAAGCGAAGCGAAGGACCGCTCAGAGGTTGAAAACGCTCGGTACGCTCAGAAGATGACCGGGGATCAGGGGACAGCAGATGTTTAGGACTCCCGCGCTCAGGGACCGCGCCAAGTACTTCATCTACCTGGGTATCTTCGTGCCCACCGTCACGGTCAGGATGACCGAGGAGGTCACGGGCGGTGGCGGCGCGCACGAGTACCTGATGGTGGTCTTCGGAGGCCTGTTGCTCTCGTGCCTGCTCGGGGTCATTCCGGGTCTCATCATGGAATGGCTGACGGAGTCCAAGACCACCGCGATCGTCGCCTGGGCAACCGGCCTATCAGCTGCCGCCTGCGTGAGTGCCAGCTACGGTGCGCTGACCCTCGTCTGGGACAACGCCATCCATTACCCCGTATGGGTTCAGATCCTCTGTCTGGGAGCTGTCATCCTCTGCGTGTCCGCCGGCGTGGGCTACGCCCTACGCGGCACCACCGTCCAGACCAGGCCCGCGCCGAGCGCGCGCACCTGACGCGCCAGACACCCAGACTGGCTGGACGTCGTCGTGACCGAGGCTCAGGCGAGCCAGTCCGGGGAGCCGGCGAGGCCGATCCGGTAGCGCGCCACGTCCTCGGAGGGACTGTGCGGCCCAAGGGCCAGCGATAACCCTGAGAAGCACTACAACCGCTGGCCACCTACAGGCGCCGGCTACCCGACCGCCGGCATGAAGAAGGGCAGCACAACCCGGTGGTTGTACCGCCCGAAATGGGGCTTGGTGTTCCTCGGAGCGTATCTACTCGAAGAGATCCTTGTCTGCTGCCGGCATCCAGGTGAAGTCCACGCGCACGGGGTGGGAGAACGTGACGGGCTCAACCTTCAGGCGGTCCTCGAGCAGGTCCTCGGCGGTGGGTGTTGCGAGCTGAGGTGCGTGGAGGCTCATGCTCTCGCTGAACGGCTTCGTCATGGTGATGCTCGAGGCTGGTTGCGCGATGTAATCCGCAGGTCCCATAAGTGCCTCTTTCTGGTTGGTGGCTTGGTTGTCACTGTACGGGCCGGCCCTCCCACTCCCCCGGTACGCTCACTGCATCGGATGCTCGTGCTAGGTATGGGGGAAGTAATGGATATTGGCGTGCTCGGCGTTTTGATCCTTCCGTTGATGTATGTGGTCCCGGTTCTGCTCCTGTACGTGATCATTCGGTTCGGGGTGAAGCACGGAATGCGTTCGTACTATGCGGAAGCCGCCCGCCGTGCTGTCCCTGCCGGCGGCATCATCGGGGCAACGGCCGCGGGCCCAACCGCCGTCTACCCCACCGATGGCTTCTCCGAGGGAACACCCTCATGAACAACCACAGCCTCATCGCCTCCGACAGTGAGGACGACACGAGAGCGCTCGAGGACATGCTTGGAATTGAGACTCGATGAGGGCGCGAAGCGGTGCCACGACGTTGTTGCTTGTGGGTCTGACAGGGCTTGCCGGCTGTGCCGGAAACCCGAACGCGAGTTCACCCGAATCACCTGCGCCAGTTGCTGCTCAACCGTCCAAGGAACAGATGGAGGCTGAACTCACCTGGCAGGAAGCCAAAGCCCGCACCCAGGCCATGGAACGGGAGATCGCCGCACTGATCCCGGAAGATGCTGTTCTTTCGATCGATCAACAGCAGACGGGCACGCTTCTGTCCTGCAACGAGACTCAGCACCACTGGGCTGCTTCAACGACGGTCACGGTCGCCGAAGGATCCGAGATAGAGCCCATCGTGAAAACCATCGAAGCCCACTACCGGGCGAACGGAACCGAAATATCCGTCGATAGGGACGAAGTCGATAGGAACGGAGATGAAATCTATCGGATCCAGATCGACCCGCCTGCTCCAGGGGAGAGTCATCTCGTCTCCGAAGGATTGTCCCCGAACGAGATCCGCATCGCGTCGGGATCTGCGTGTTTCACCTTGCCCGAGGGCATCTACCCGGGTGGGGACTTCTAGAGGCCCTCTACAAGCAGCGCGTCGTCTTCGCCTGATGGTCCTGCGCGGTAGGTGCAGCTTGTGGTTGGGTGTGGTGGTCGCGCCAGCGTGTATGGCGGCGGCCGGGGGAGCCGGCGGCGGAGGCCGCCGCACCACTACAGCATCGGTAACCGCGAAGCAGAGCCAGTCCTGGAGTACTGCACGGCCAACGGCATCGCGTTCATCCCCTGGTTCCCCATCGGCGGAGGCACCATGGGCGAGCACGACGCACTCTCCGACGTCGCCGCAGCGCTCTCAACCGGGATCCGTCAGGTCGCCCTCGCCTGGCTCCTGCACCACGCCGACAACATTCTGCTCATCCCCGGCACCTCCAGCATCAGTCACCTCGAACAGAACATGACAGCCGGCGACCTGAACCTCACCGCCGACGAAATGACCGCCCTCGACGCCCTCAGCGCCGCCCAAGGCTAGTAAGACGCGCCCCAAGACAATCGGGCTGGTGTCTGCGCATTAGAGCGCAAACACCAGCCCGTTCCAGCATGCTCCCAGTTGGCGATCGATCTCGGCGCGTTCAGCGGAGGCATCCTCGTCGACCGCGCCGGAGTTCAGACAGCCTTGATTCTCATAAACGCCGCAGTAGTGGCCGGCAGCGCCATCCTCTTGCGGGACAGGCTTAAAAGCGTCTGGCCGGACTAGCTGGGGTGTCTTGTCCAGGTCTGTTGATTGGTGGTGCGTTGCCAGTGCTGGCGTGGGCCCTCCCATTCGCGTGCAGCATTGGTCAGCCAGATGGTCGTGTCGGGGTTCCACCCGGCGATGACAGTAGACGTGCTGGCGTCGACGTGCAGCGCACGGTTGGCGCTGGTGAGGTACGCCAGGGTTGTCAGGTGCACCGCGTCCCATTGTTCAGCGACGTTTTCCCAGTCCGGAATAACCCACCTGCCATCGTGTCCGGTGCATCGGAACCAGTCATGGCGTCGGGACGCGGTGACCTCCAGTGGGTGTTCGCGGCACAGTGACACCCAGTCCCCACTACTGCGTATTTCGTAGGTGCGACCGGTACCGCGCACGGGGATCACGGTTGCCTGCTCCCAGCCGAAGGAGTCCTCGATGAGATTTAGGTCCAGTGGTATCCGCCCGGCCGTCTGCAGGGTCCCTTGCGGGAAGGACCACCACGTCCCCGACCAGGGGGCGTGAGGATCCCGGGGTCGTTCCTTGCCTGCGCGGACTTCCTCGGCGCGTTCACCTCGAGCCCACGCAGCCAGGGCTTGTGATGGTTCCCGGGGTAGAGGTGCAGGATCATCGGGTGATCGCCAGTCGATGGCCCACTGCTCAAGCTGCCGGCCCTGCGACCACCACTGTGTAGACGGTGATGTCATGACATGCCGGGCAAGCGGGGCGAGGGCGGCGGTCACCTCGGGAAGCGCCGCGAGGACGTCCTCCCCGTCAGGTTCCTGCCAGGGCCGCGACGTGTCGACCGCCTCAGCCAACGCGCGATCGATGACCTCGGGCCCAGCCCGGGCGACCTCGAACGCGGCCAGACCCTTCAGGAGATCTGTAAGGGTAGGCCGCGGCGGCAACTCAGCGTCGTCGCCAGAGGTGGCAGTTAGCAGTACTCGAGAGGTTTCACTGCCCGGATCCACATCATAGGCGAGCCAGAACACTGCGGATCTGATGGCCAGGTCCAGCTCTGTCACTAGTTGCAGGCACAGACGTCGCCCACGAGGCCCTGCCAACAGCACATCCGCCCCCGCATCCATTTGCTCACCCTACGTGCGAGCCCGGGGTCACGAGAGAGTCCCCCACGGAACGGTGCTGGAACGACCGACCCCGCCATCCACCCTTCAAAAATCCCGCCATGTTAACGAAAAGTCACACAGCACTGTGGCAAAGCTGCGTCGCTCCAGAGGTCGTTATTGCTACCAACAACCAATTCCGATGCGGTGAACGACACTTCCTGACTAAGCACCAACCAGCTTCCCCTTCATTGGCAACCTCGTTGCTAAGTTGTTCCAGTGAGATTCCTGCGCATTGCCAACCTCTGGCACCAGCGCCCACCACGCCACGGCACAACCACAATTCCTGAATCAAATCTCTGAACGTCGCCCCACCAACACCGAACGTGCCGGTACGACACTTGGCGCAGCCCCGGGCAAACATTGGGTGGATGCGACCGGCCTATAACAGCCTCGCGGCGGGTCACCCTGACACACTCGCACTTATGCAGGTTTGCGTCATATGCGCTGTTATCGGCGTCAGATCATCCGGAGCAGGTCGCCCTCGCCGACATGTGGCATCCTCTGCCACCATTGGAGAGGCAGTTTGCAATGCGGCTTCTGCGCACACTGGCCACTGATGGTATTCCAGTAGCACCACCCGTTCCGACGAGCAAAGCCGCCCGACTCGCGTTGTGTAAGGGGTACGAAAGTATGCGACCGCTCTCGCCCATTGAGCGACGGCGCCTTCGCCGTGACCCGCTCCATCTCCGGACGCATGTGACGGCTGGGGTGGCACGGTGATGAGGTCGGCAGGTCCGGCGCACCAGCCCAAGTCCTGCCGCTCCTGCGGACGCCGCATCGAATGGCGGAAGAAGTGGGAGCGGAACTGGGAGGACGTCTCCTACTGCAGCGACGCCTGCCGGTCCCGCAAAATCCGTGCCATCGACACCGCGCTCGAGGAGTGGCTGCTCGCGCGGCTCGACGCCGGAGCCCGCGGTTCGGGGATCGACCCGGCCGACGCCGCAGCGGCCCTCGGCGGCAGTGACAGCCCGCTGCACGAGCCTGCACGCAACGCTGCCCGCAGGCTCGTCGCCCGCGGACTCGCGGAGATGGTGCAGCGCGGCACCGTCGTAGATCCCTCGACCGCCAAGGGCCCCGTCACACTCCGCAGACCCCGCTGATCCTGCTGACCCCGCTGAATGCATAGACCCCGCTGACCGCACCGTGCGCGGGCAGGGTGTTCCGCCGTCGTCCGTGCTCGGCGCGCGGATGGCTCTAAGCGCTGGTGTTGTGGTTGGGCATCAACGCAATTCCTGATGCGCAGGACACAGGCGGATGGTCAGCTGTTCTCTAGCGACGCTGTTAACTGCGCCAGCGACACTGATTCTTCGTCGGGAACTACCAAGCGCAGTGCAGCTCCGTGTCGTCCGGTTCCGGCACGGTGCAACTGATACCGAACGGACCATCATCCTTGAAAACGACCGCCAAAGTGTCCTCCCCCATGTGGCCTCCGATTATCTCGCCGCCCTCGGACTCCACGAACCTGAGGATGTCCCGGTAGCGGTCACGGTCGAAGCAGAGCAGGGAGTCCGGCTCATCAACGCTTTCCGCCGCGACGCGGTACTCCTCGGGACCAAAGCAGTGATCGAGCCCGCCCTCGGTTGTCTCGCCGGTCAACCTCACCTGGCCCTCGGCAATCCGCTTGTCCACCTCCACGCCGTACGTGTCCTCGACCGCCTGAACATAGGCGTCGGTGTTCTGCTGTCGAGTCTCGTGAGCCTCCCATGCCAGGAAAGCGAGGGTTGCACCGAAGGCGCAGAGCGTCGCCACGCACAGCGCGTACATCACCTTGTCGATGAACGCCTTCTCGTCGCCCTTCGGACGCGCCTGCGTTAATGTCTGCTGAGTGTCCCTCACGACCGCCTACTTTCTGCCTGTGGGTTGACGGCGGGATCGCATTCGAGGGAGCGCGGCTCCTGATTGAGAAGACGGTAAGTGCAGCGGCTCTGCTCACCGTCAAACACGACGTCGACGTAGCCCGGTCCTCCCGATCCGTTTCCGCGAAGGCCGGTTCCGTTCGGATGGTTGATTTTCGTCACCTCACCACCCTGAGACTCCATGAACTCCACGAGTTCGGCGTCCCGCCTCGGCTCATCCAGCTCCCCGGCGATGAATGCCGCACAGAACACCATGGTGGCGAGGAACATGAGCGGTATCGCCACGCGACTGACGATCAGCCGTCGACGCCGCCTCGCCGCGATCCTCTGTCGTCGCTGCTCACGCCGCTTCTCGCCCTCGGCGTCCTGGTATTCCGTCATGGTGATCCTGTTCTTCCGTGAAGTTGCTGGGGCGACCGCACCTGAGCGCTCTTCGGCTGCCGCTCCAATACACACCAGCCCGCCACTCTTCCCTCAAGCAGACACGAGGAAGCTCGAAGAGATCAGGCAGCGCACTCAGTCATGGACGCTAGTGCAGAGAATCCTCGCCCCTACCTTCTGGTCCTTGGACCACACGGGGACAAGTCTCCAACGGGCGATCTCGAGCGGCGCACCAGTGTCCCCTCGCGAAGCTGCTCGAACACGAACGGGATTCCCTGCATCGGGGCCACGTTCCCCGGGGCTTTCCTCTATTCGTCCTCGAATGCGCCGGACGGTAGCAGTTTAGGCTCACCGGCATGGTTGGTTCGACCTCGCTGTCGCGTCGGCTCCCAACACGGGAGAACCGCTGCCCGTTATTGCCGCAGTGTGTCTGACATACCGGTGTCTGATCTACCGTTGCCCGTCGTCCTAGACGCAGTGGAGGCATTCCACCCAGGCAGAACACGGTCGAGGCGCTCCTGCCGGTCAGCCCGTAGCCGGCCCTTCCGCCACCACGTGCGCTGCCGGCCCAGCCACACACCCAGGACCTTCTCGCCCGGGTGGCGGTCCGGGTCGTAGTACGGAAACCGGCCGGTACTGGCCCGGAACTGCCGCACCTCCTCCAGCCGCTGCGCCCACAACACCTCCGGATCGCCCTTCCGGGTGCCGATCCACTCCCCCAACCTGTCCAGGGCATCCACCCTGTCCTGGGCGAGCGTGCCAGCGTCGTACTGCCGGCGCTGGGCCTCAATCCACCGGTACAGCACCCTCGCCTCCGGGCTGTCATTCTGCGCCGGAAGGGCACCACCGCGTTCGCGCATGTACGCGGCGACGTCGCCGTAGTGCTCCCACAACGCCTGCTCCCGGCTCCTCACATACCGCCGCGTATTCCTGGCGGGTGCGGGCTGGTCGTGGATCCTCCAGCACCGATCGAACCACCCCGGCTGCCGGGTGACCTGCCTGTCGACGGCGCGGTGGACGCGGCGCACATCGACCCTGCACCAGACGGCGATCACCGCGGCCGGCACGCCGCGGGAGTACAGGAGCAACCATTCCTGCCTGTTCTCACACGCACCCACCGGGTACTCCCCCACCGGCAGGATCAGGTCATCAAACCTCACAGGACCTCACCGCACCTCATGGGAAGAGACGCTAACCGGAGCGCACAGAGGCCCCTGGAACCTCAGCACGCGACACTGGTCCAGCCGGCCAAGTGCGCGTTGAAGGCGGCATGGCCGCCACAGTGCGGGACGGCGCCGATGCACAATTGGTGACCGATGCGGCGGTAGAGATCGGCTTGGCCGAACCACTGGTCAAAATCCAGCGCACGGGGCGGATGTGGTTGGTGACACCGCTTCAGGACCGCGAATACCCTGAACACATGCGCCATCCCCCGCGCCTCGCCAAGCACGGCGCCAAGCTCGTGCTCTACGTCGTGGTCACCGTGCTTGCCGGCGCCGCGCAGCTGGTCGCGGGA
Source organism: Arthrobacter pasteuri (assembly GCF_054510955.1). NCBI lineage: Bacteria > Bacillati > Actinomycetota > Actinomycetes > Micrococcales > Micrococcaceae > Arthrobacter > Arthrobacter pasteuri. The sequence goes on along the minus strand of NZ_JBTNDO010000001.1, from coordinate 2,281,325 downwards.
TACTTCTATCTGGTCAGCGGTCTTGCCGCCCCACTGTGGGCCGTGGGATTGTTCCTCGTATGGTGGCTGATCCTCACCTATGTCGGCGTGAAGCTTGCGTTACGCCGGTCCTACCGGGTGCTTCTTGTACCCGCCACGGCGATGGTCACGTGGTTCGGCGCGATGTGGGTCGGCGGCACGTTCCTGGGCTGGACCGCCTGAGCGGGAGTGGATGCGCTCGGAACCGAATGTCCGGTAGACGCACCTAGCGCTTCAGCGCCGCGGTGCTCTCCCGGACCACCAGCCGCGTCGGCACGAGTTCCCGCCCCGGCTCCGTCGAGTTCTCCCGCATCTGCTTGAGCACCTTGTCCACGCAGCGCCGGCCCACCTCCGCGAAGTCCTGGTGCACCGTGGTCAGGGGCGGGCTGAAGGAGGTGCTGTCCGGGATGTCGTCGAAGCCCACGATCGAGACGTCCTGCGGCACCCGGATGCCCTTCTCGTGGAACGCCCGCAATACCCCCAACGCCATCTGGTCGTTCGCCACGAACACCGCCGTGCAATCGGAGGAAGCAAGGGTCAGCCCGGCGACGTAGCCCGAGTCTGCCGACCAGTCCCCCCGCAGCAGCGGCGGCTCGGAACAGCCTCGCGAGGCCAGGGTGGTGCGCCACGCGTTGACGCGCCGCTCGGACGCGAAGGACGCCGAGGGTCCGGCCACGTGCCACACCGTCCCATGGCCCAGGTCCAGCAGGTGCTCCACGGCCTTCTGTGCGCCATCGGCCTGGTCCGTGTCGATCACGCTGTAGCCGTCGCTCGCATCGGAGTCCACCACCACGGCATGCACGCCCGGCGGCAGGGACACCGTGGCCGCGTCGAGCAGGTGGACCTCCATGATCACGATGATCGCGTCCACCGCCAGCTCGTTCAGCCGCGAGAACGCACCCCGCACACCGGCCTGCGTCGGCGCGGAGACGGGGATCAGCGTGATGGCGTAATCCTCCTCCGCGGCACGGGCGGCGATGGCTTCGAGCGTGCGGACGTTCCCGGTGGTGGACAGCGTGAAGAGGATGACGCCGAGCGTCCGAAAACTCCCCCGCTTCAGTGCCCGCGCGGCACTGTTGGGGCGGTAGCCCAATTCGTCCATCGCCTTGATGACCTGCTGCCGCGTCGCCTCGATCACACCGGGGCTGCCGTTGGATACCCTCGACACCGTCTGCGCCGAGACGCCGGCCAGCCGGGCGACGTCGGACATGGAGACACGCCGGTCCTCCCGGAGGAGGTGTTGACGCGATGGAGAGGACATGTGACCATCGTAACAACAATGTTTACGTAAACATCAAAGCGTCCGCCCTGCTATGTTTACGCAAACATCAACGACAGAGTCAGAAGGATCCACCCATGACGACGGCGTCACCCTCACCGGCCGTGCTCGGTATACAGCCGAAGCCCGCCAAGCGAGCGCAGAAGCGCCCCCAGAAACGTTCCTGGTCCGGCTGGCTCTTCATCGGCCCCTTCATGGCGGTCTTCGCGCTCGTCTTCCTGGCGCCGATCGCCTACTCGATCTGGCTCAGCTTCTTCCGCAACCAGCTCGTGGGCGGCAACGGCTTCGTCGGTCTGGCCAACTACAGCCAGGCGCTGCAGGACCCCCAGTTCTGGTCCTCGCTCCTCCGCGTGACGCTGTTCCTCGCGGTGCAGGTGCCCGTGATGCTCCTCATCGCCCTGCTGGTGGCCCTGGCCCTGGACAGCGGCCGGCTCTACGGGAAGTCCTTCTTCCGCATCTCGATCTTCCTGCCCTACGCGGTGCCCGCCGTCGTCGCCAGCCTCATGTGGGGCTTCATGTACGGGACGCGGTTCGGCCTCGTGGGCAACATCAACAGCGCCCTCGGCATCAATCTGCCGAACCCGCTCTCCCCGGAGCTGATCCTCGCCTCGATCGGCAACATCGTCACGTGGGAGTTCATCGGCTACAACATGCTGATCTTCTACTCCGCCCTCCGCGTGATCCCGAAGTCCCTCTACGAGGCCGCGGAGATCGACGGTGCCAGCCAGTTCCGCCTCGTCACCGCCATCAAGCTCCCCGCTATCCGCGGAGCCCTCGTGGTGGCCGGCATCTTCTCGGTGATCGGCAGCTTCCAGCTCTTCAACGAGCCCGCCATCATCCAGAGCCTCGCGCCGAACTCCATCTCCACGTACTTCACCCCGAACCTGTACGCCTACTCGCTGAGCTTCTCCGGCCAGCAGTACAACTACTCCGCCACCGTGGCCATCATCATGGGCGTCATCACCATGGTCATCGCCTACGCCGTGCAGCTGCGCGGCATGCGGAAGGAAAGCTGACCATGAGCGTCGCCGTAGAACCCACCCGCAGGGACAGGACCAGCACCAGGCAGAAGCCCGGCTACGTACGCCTGAAGAGCACGCGCCGCGGCATCGACAACCCGCGCCGCAGCGTCCTGCTGACCGTCCTCACGGGCATCGTCCTCGTCTACAGCCTCATCCCGCTGGTCTGGCTGTTCATCAACTCGTCCAAGACCCAGGCGGATCTCTTCGCCTCGTTCGGCCTCTGGTTCAGCGGCGACTTCGCCCTGTTCACCAACATCGGCGACACCCTGGCCTACGACGGCGGCATCTTCGGCCGCTGGTTCCTCAACACGGTGCTGTACGTGGTGCTGGGCGCCGGCGGAGCGACCTTCCTCGCCGTCCTCGGCGGGTACGCCCTCGCGAAGTTCGCCTTCCCGGGCAAGAAGGCCGTGTTCGCCGTCGTCATCGGTGCGGTCGCCGTTCCGGGCACCGCCCTGGCGGTCCCGACCTTCCTGATGTTCAGCGAGATGGGCCTCACCAACACCCCGTGGTCGGTGATCATCCCGTCCCTCATCTCGCCGTTCGGTTTGTACCTGATGTGGACGTTCGCCTCCGAGGCCATCCCCACCGAACTGCTGGAATCGGCCCGCATGGACGGCGCCGGCGAGTTCCGCACGTTCTTCCAGATCTGCCTGCCCCTGCTGGGCCCGGGCATCGTCACGGTGCTGCTGTTCACCATGGTCGCCACGTGGAACAACTACTTCCTGCCGCTGATCATGCTCAAGGACCCGGCCTGGTACCCGCTGACCCTCGGGCTGAATGCCTGGAACGCGCAGGCCTCCACGGCCGGCGGCGAGGCGATCTTCAACCTCGTCATCACCGGCTCCCTCCTCACCATCCTCCCGCTGATCGCAGCGTTCCTGCTGCTGCAGCGCTACTGGCAGTCCGGCCTCAGTGCCGGCGCCGTCAAAGAGTAAATGCCCCTTGTAAACAATGAAGTGAAAAGGAACCCCATGAAGAGCAAAATCTCCCCGGCGGTGCTGCGCGGTTCGGCACTGGCCCTCGCGGCAGCCCTCGCCCTCACCGCCTGCGGTGGCGGCGGCGGGAACGACGCCGGCGGCGCAGCACCTGCAGAGGTCAGCGCCGACGACGTCCAGGCGGCCCTCGAGGCCGGCGGCGACCTCACCGTCTGGGCCTGGGAGCCCACGCTGGAGAAGGTCGTCGAGGACTTCGAGGCCGAGCACCCGAACGTGGACATCGACCTCGTCAACGCCGGCACCGGCAACGACCAGTACACGGCGCTGCAGAACGCGATCGCCGCCGGCTCGGGCGTCCCCGACGTCGCGCAGATCGAGTACTACGCCCTTCCCCAGTTCGCACTCGCCGAGTCCGTCCAGGACCTCAGCGGCTACGGCGCGGGCGACCTGCAGGACACCTTCAGCCCCGGCCCGTGGAGCTCCGTCCAGGCGGGCGAGGGAATCTACGGGCTCCCCATGGACTCCGGCCCCATGGCCCTGTTCTACAACACCGAGGTCTTCGAGAAGCACGGGGTCGAGGTCCCCACCACCTGGGACGAGTACGTCGAGGCGGCCCGCGCACTGCATGAGGCGGACCCCACCGTGTACATCGCCAATGACACGGGTGACGCCGGCTTCGCCACCAGCCTCATCTGGCAGGCCGGCGGCCAGCCCTACAAGGTCGACGGCACGGACGTCACCATCGACTTCTCCGACGAGGGCTCCACGAAGTTCGCCGAGACCTGGCAGCAGCTCCTCGACGAGGACCTCCTGGCCCCCATCAGCTCGTGGAGCGACGAGTGGTACCAGGGCCTCGGCAACGGCACCATCGCCACCCTCGCCACCGGCGCCTGGATGCCCGGCAACTTCACCTCCGGCGTCCCCGCGGCCGCCGGCAAGTGGCGCGCGGCACCGCTTCCCCAGTGGGAGGAAGGCGACACCGCGAGCGCCGAGAACGGCGGCAGCTCGCTGACCATCCCGGCCGCCAGCGAGCAGGGCGCCCTCGCGTACGCCTTCCTCGCCTACGCCAACGTGGGCGACGGCGTCCAGACCCGCATCGACGGCGGAGCGTTCCCCGCGACGTCCGCGGCCCTCGAGTCCGACGAGTTCCTGAACTCCGAGTTCGAGTACTTCGGCGGCCAGAAGGCCAACGAGATCTTCGCCGAGTCCGCGCAGAACGTCCCCGAGGGCTGGTCCTACCTGCCCTTCCAGGTCTACGCGAACAGCATCTTCAACGACACCGTGGGCCAGGCCTACGTCTCGGACACCCCGCTCAAGGACGGGCTGAAGAGCTGGCAGGACGCGAGCATCAAGTACGGCACCGAGCAGGGCTTCACCGTCTCGGAGTAGTACCACCGGGCCCGGACCGGGCGGGAGCTCGCGCGCACCCGCCCGGTCCGTTCCACCCTGACCGATCCCAGCTGTACCCGCCGTCGTCCACCCTGCCCACCAGCAGGCCCCGGACGGCGCCGTAGCACCACCCGTGCCTCAAGAACCGCCTTCAAGGAGCTGTCCCCGTGTCTATCCCCACTCCCCACCGCTGGCTGCGCTGGCCGTCCGAGCCGAACCGCAGGCGCATGGCCTTCGGCGCCGACTACAACCCCGAGCAGTGGCCGCGCGAGACGTGGGACGAGGATGTGCGCCTCATGCGTGAGGCCGGTGTCAACGTGGTGTCGCTCGCGATCTTCTCCTGGGCCCGCCTGCAGCCCGAGCGCGACACCTGGAACTTCGCCTGGCTCGACGAGGTCATCGACCTCCTGCATGCCAACGGCATCGCCGTCGACCTCGCCACCGCCACCGCCTCCCCGCCGCCGTGGCTCGCCACCGAGCACCCCGAAATCCTTCCCGTAACGCAGGACGGCGGCACCCTCTGGCCCGGCGCGCGCCAGCACTGGCGCCCCACCAGCCCCGTCTTCCGCGAGCACGCCCTGAAGCTCGTCACCCGGATGGCCGAGCGCTACAAGGACCACCCTGCCGTCTGCGCCTGGCACATCTCCAACGAGCTGGGTTGCCACAACATCTACGACTACTCCGACGACGCCGCGCGTGCCTTCCGCACCTGGCTCACTCAGCGCTACGGCAGCATCGACGCCCTCAACGACGCGTGGGGCACGGACTTCTGGTCCCAGCGCTACACCCGGTTCGAGCAGATCCTGCCCCCGCGCCAGGCCGCCTCGCATCCGAACCCCACGCAGCAGCTCGACTTCAAGCGCTTCTCCTCGGACGCCCTCAAGCAGTACCTGCGCGAGGAGCGCGACATCCTGCGCAGCATCACCCCGGACATCCCCATCACCACCAACTTCATGGTGATGGGCGAGACCAAGGGCATGGACTACGCCGACTGGGCGGCCGAGGTGGACTTCGTCGCCAACGACCACTACTTCGTCCCCGGCCCGCAGGCCGTCGACGAGCTCTCCTTCTCCGCGAACCTCACCGGCAACATCGCCGGCGGCAAGCCCTGGTTCCTCATGGAGCACTCCACCAGCGCGGTGAACTGGCAGCCCGTCAACACCCCGAAGAAGTCCGGGGCGCTGCGCCGCGACGCCCTCACGCACGTGGCCCACGGCGCGGACGCGGTCTGCTACTTCCAGTGGCGGCAGTCCAGGGCCGGTGCCGAGAAGTTCCACTCCGCGATGGTCCCCCATGCCGGCGAGGACAGCCCGATCTTCCGGAGCGTCGTCGACCTTGGCCGTGAACTCGCCTCGCTGTCCGACGTCGTCGGCTCCCGCCGTGCGCAGGCACCCGCCGCGATCCTCTTCGACTGGGATTCCTGGTGGGCCTCCGAGCAGGACTCCCACCCGTCCGACCGCCTGCGCTACAAGCAGGAGGCCCTCGACTGGTACTCGGCGTTCCTCGCCCTCGGCATCCGCGCCGACGTCGTCCCCGCCGCGACCGACCTCACCGGCTACGGCCTGGTCGTCGCACCCACCCTCCACACCGTCCCGGCCGCCCTGAAGGCGCGCCTCGAGGAGTACGTGACCGGCGGCGGGCACCTGGTGGCCGGCTACTTCAGCGGCATCGCCGACGAGAACGACCACATCTGGCTCGGCGGCTACCCGGGAGCCCTCGCGGACCTGCTCGGTGTACGCATCGACGAGTTCAGCCCGCTGCTCGACGGCGAGGACGTCCAGCTGGACAACGGCACGACGGCGACGCTCTGGGCCGACCGCGTGCTCCCCCGCACCGACGGCGTCGAGGTCCTCGCCCGCTACACCACCGGTGAGCACGCCGGGGATGCGGCCGTCACCCGACGGCAGGTCGGGACCGGCAGCGCCGCGTACGTGGGCGCACGCCTCGGCGCCGCGGGCCTCGAGCCCGTCCTCGCGGACCTCGCCGCCCGCGCCGGGATCACCGGCGAGCTGCCCGCCGAGCTCCGCGGCGCCGTCGAGCAGGTGCTGCGCACCGGCGACGACGCCGACTACGTCTTCCTCATCAACCGCACCGACGAGCCGGTGGACATCACCGGCGTGGACGGCGACGTTCTCACGGGCGAGGAGTCCAAGCTGGCTCCCCGCTCCGTCGCCGTGCTCTCGAGGAAGGGCCGCACCACCTAGGACCATCACGCAGTACCCACCCTTGCTGGAAGGAACACGTTCAATGACGAATCGATCCCGGCGCGCCACCCAGGCCGCAGCCACGGGGGTGGCCGCCGTCCTGGCAGCCGCCTCCCTGATCGGGGGGGCGGCGCAGGCCGCGCCCCCGGCCCCGCCCGCACCTCCGGCCGTCCCCGAAGGCGCCCTCACCCTCACCCCCGACCCCTCGTACCAGGGCGAGGAGTTCGAGGGCTGGGGCACGAGCCTCGTCTGGTTCGCGAACGCGACCGGCGACTACCCCGACGAGATCCGGAACCGCCTCGCGGAACTGGTGTTCGGGCCCGAGGGCCTGAACCTCAACATCGCCCGGTACAACATCGGTGGCGGCAACGCGCCCGACGTGAAGGACTACCTGCGCCCGGGCGGCGCCGTCGAGGGCTGGTGGAAGGCACCCGAGGGCACCACGCGCGAGGACATCGACTGGTTCGACCCCGAGGACCCCGCGGACTGGAACCTCGAGGCGGACGCCACGCAGCGCTGGTGGATCGACCGCATCAAGCAGGACATCACCCACTGGGAGGCGTTCAGCAACTCGCCGCCCTGGTTCCAGACGGTCAGCGGCTACGTCTCCGGCGGCTTCGACGGGAACAGGGACCAGCTGAAGACCGAGAGCATCGACGACTTCAACGCGTACCTGGTCCACGTGGTCGAGGAGCTCGAGGACGCCCACGGCATCACGGTCGACACGCTCGATCCTTTCAACGAACCGAACACCAACTACTGGAGCACGCGCCTGGACGCCACCGGCCAGCCCGTCGGCGGACGCCAGGAGGGCGCGCACATGGGCCCGCAGCTCCAGCAGCAGGTCCTGAGGAACCTCGCCCCGAAGCTCGATGCCGCCAGCACCGACGCGACGATCTCCGCCATGGACGAGACCAACCCCGGCATCTTCGCCACCAACTGGAACAGCTACCCCGTGGAGGTCCGCGACCTCGTGGACCAGCTCAACGTGCACACCTACGGCACCGGCCAGCGCACCACGGTGCGGGACATCGCCAAGGGCGAGGACAAGCCCCTGTGGATGAGCGAGGTCGAGGGCTCCTGGGGCAACGGCCAGAGCTTCACCAGCATGGAGCCCGGCCTCGGCATGGCCAAGCGCATCACCGACGACCTCCGCGAGCTCGAGCCCAGCGCCTGGGTGTTCTGGCAGCCCGTCGAGGACTACGACAACATGAAGCCCGGCGGCGAGAGCGCGGCCGGCGCCAACTGGGGCAGCATCCAGATGCCGTTCGACTGCACTGATGCGGACACGCTCGAGAGCTGCCCCATCTACACGAACACCAAGTTCGACACCGTCCGGAACTACACGCACTACATCCAGCCCGGCGACCGCCTGGTGCAGGTGAACGACGACGACACCACCGCCGCGATCACCGACACCGGTGCTGCCGTCGTGCACATCAACGAGTCCACCGACGCCAGGCCCGTGGTCCTCGACTTCTCGAAGTTCGGTTTCGTCGCACCGGGTGCCACCGTGACCCCCGTGGTCAGTGACGCCGACGGTGCGCTCGTCGAGGGTGCACCGGTCGCCATCGAGGACGGCTCGGCCGTCCTCACCACGCCCGCGCAGTCCGTCACGACCTTCGTCGTCGAGGGCGTCTCCGGCGTCGCCGCGGACGCGGCCTCCCTCCAGGACGGGCATGTGTACCGGCTCCAGGGCGTGCAGAGCGGCAAGTCGATCGAGCCGACCGGCGGCACCGCCGTCATCAGCGCGAGCGACCCCGCCGACGCCGCACAGCTGTTCCGCTTCACCAGCCTGGGCGAGGACAACACCAACCGCGAGCGCTACTCGATCACCACGCTCGACGGCGCCTCGCAGCTCGCGGACGAGGGCGGCGCCGCCGTCCTCGCACCCGCCGGCGCGAACCCGCGCGCCGAGTGGATCGCCTCGACCACCGGTGACGGCACCTACACGTTCGTGAACGCCGCGACCGGCCTGCTGCTCGAGGTGGGCGGCGGGAAGACCACCGAGGGAGCTCCCGTGACCCTCTATGTCGCCAACTCCGGCGCCAACCAGCGCTGGACGCTGATCGACGAGACCGTGCTCGGCGTGCAGGACGCCTCCGCTTTCACCGTCCCCGGCGCCGCGCCCGTACTGCCGACGACCGTGACGCCGGTGTACCGCGACGGCGCACGCGGAACGATCCCCGTCGAGTGGAAGATCCCGAACGAGAACCGCTGGAAGAAGCACGGCACCGTCAAGGTCAAGGGCACCGCGACCGACGTCACCGGCACGCAGTTCCCCGTCGAACTCGCGGTCACCGTGGACACCCTCGTCTCGACGCAGCCCGCCCGCGCCAAGGCCGTGGTCAACGGACTGCCCGAGCTTCCCGCCACCGTGACCGCCGTCGGCAGCCAGGGCGGCACGGCCGAGCGTCCGGTCACCTGGAGCACCCCGGTCCGCTACCCCGCTCCCGGCGTCTACGAACTGACGGGCACGGCCGACGACGGCAACGGCGGCATGCTCCCTGCGACCGTCCGCATCCAGGTCACCGAGGGCACGCTGGACAACGTGGCCGACGACGGCGGCACCACCGCGAGCGCCACCTACACCGAGCCGGGCTACGGCACAGCCGGCCTGTTAAACGGTGACACCCGCGACAAGGCATGGTCCAACTGGCGCTCGGGCACCAAGAACGCCGCCGACACCCTGACGGTGACGCTGCCCGAGGCGCAGACCCTCGGTGGCGTCGTCGTGCACTTCTTTCGCGACGGATCGTCGGACAGCTACGCGCAGACCCTGCAACTGCAGGTCCCGGGCGCCGACGGCGCGTGGACCAACGCCGGCGGTCCGGTCAGCGTCCCGGGTGGCTCTCCCGCCCCGGCGGTGACCCTGCCGCTCGACGGCATCACGGCGTCCAGCGTCCGCGTGGTGATGACGGCCCGCTCGCAGACGCACATGGTAGTCAGCGAGATCGAGGTCCTCGGTGCCGTTCCCGCGGAATCGTCGGATGCGGCGCTCGCGTCGATCAGCGTCGACGGCACGCCCGTGGCCGGCTTCGATCCCGCCGTGACCTCCTACTCGGTGCCGTCGCGGGGCAAGCCCCCGGCCGTGTCCGCCGTTCCGGCCGACCCGTATGCGACGGTGTCCGTGACACAGCCCTCGGGCGCCGACCGGACCGCCGTTTTCACGGTGACGAGCGAGGACGGTACAGCGACGAGCACGTACCGCGTGGACCTTCCGCAGTAGTTACTTCTGGTCGATCGATCGACGGGGCGTCCGCAGCAGCGGGCGCCCCGTCGTCGTCTGCGCCGTCACTGCCGGCTGCTATCCAGCAGATCCAGGACGTGCGGAGGAAAACGAGTGCCGGACGCGCCGCCTGCAGGCACATAAGGCAGTGCCGGGACGTCATCCTGACGGATGGAGGCCCGGCATCTGCGTCAAGTGGCGACTACTTACCTGAACGTGAGCACCAGCTTGGGTGCGGCCGTGGTGCTGGCCTCCCTGGAATTGAGGTCAAGCCCGTCGCTGCTGGTGGAGTCAAGGCCAAGGGAGAGTTGCTGGCCGAGCTCACCGCCCAGGCCGGTGACCGTGAGCGGAACGCTGTAGCTGGTGTTGGCCGTTGTCGGGCCGAGCGTACCGATGCTGGTGCCGAGCGCGGGCCGGAGGCTGTAGGTGATTCCAGCCTCCGTCCAGCTGTCGTCGGCAACCAGCTTGACGTTCTGCGTGCCCGTTGACCCGCTCCCGGCGCTGGCCAGCTGCAACGTCGCACTTTCGATCGTCTTGCCCGGATACCCCGACAGGTCGAACTTCAGGTACGTGACCTCCACCGGGCTGTTGTCCACACCCAGCAGGGTGCTTGTGCCGTAGTTCGTCGTCGTCGCCCCACTCGATGCGTAGGTGTCGGCGGTGGCCGTAAGCGTGACGGTTTCTGACGTGGTGCCGCCCGCCGGAGCCGTGGTGAAGGTCCAGGTCCTGTCCGAGGCCAACGCGTTACCGGCAGTATCCTTCACCCCACTGGAGCCGCCCTTCATCGTTGCCGTGTACGTCGTGCCCGCAACGAGATCCGCACCCGGGTTCAGCGTCGCAACCCTGCTTGTGCCGTCGTAGGTCACAGATGCCGACACCGGCGTCGTCATTCCCGCCGCCGTCACCGTGAACGTGGCAGACGTGATGCTTGATGCGGTCATCGCTTCCGAGAACGTTCCGGTCACATTGGACGCTACCCCCACGGACGTGGCACCGGGTGTCGGAGATGTGGCCGTCACCGTCGGAGCCGTCGTGTCACCAGTACTCCCTCCGCTGCTGGGCTCGTAGTGGTGCCAGTACCGACTCGTGGCGTTCACATCGGCGAGGATCAGCAAACCGCTGTTGGCCGTGCGCCCCGCCACACTGTTCAGGTTCTGCTTCGTCGAGGTGACGTTGTGGACGTACTGGTCGGCGTCGACGATGCGCGGCGTCTTCGAGGTGGTGAAGCTGATGTTGCTCAGCGGTGTGGATTTCTCGTAGATCGCGCCCCCCGAGGTGGAGCAGACGCCGGCGTTCGTGGTGCCGCTGGGCTTGGGATACGTTGCGAAGGTCCGCAACCTCTGCGCAGCCTCGTCGATCAGCACGATCACCCGGTTCGGGCACTCGCCCTGGGTGGCGATTGTGTGCTTCGACCACGTCGAACCACTCAAGGCCAACAATTGGATCAGCGGCTGGGACGCGGAGGTGAACGACGTCTTGACCGCGGCGAAGACCCGTCCGCCGGAGGAATCCAGCCACTTCAGGTTCATGTGGTCATCCCCGCTCTTCAGGCCCGACACCGCCGCCTGAGTGGTCCAGGAGGTGTTCGACGCTCCATCGACGTGGACGCTCCAGTAGAAGCCGTCGGTGGCGTCGCCGACCTGCCGGCTCCACATCACACCCATCTTGTTGCCCCCGAACGCGATCAGCGCCGACGTGTCGTCCAAAGAGACGTTGCCCGACCCCCCAGTGCTCGCCGCTGCGGGGTGCAGGAACGGCGTCCCCCATGTCTTGCCGTCCGTGCCGGTGGCGTTCATGTAGATCTTGTTGCCCTGCTGCCACGTGGCCCACACCCGGCCGGTCGAGTCCTTGTCGATGGTCAGGACCTCGACTTTTTGGTCGTTGATCTTGGTCGAATCCAGCAGCGTGTACCTGTCCGTGCTCGCGTTGTAGCTGTAGCGGCGCATCGTCGTCGGGCCGCCCGCCGCAGCCGGCACGCCGTCATTGACGAACACGTAACTCGCAACGTTCAGCGTCGACCCGTCCCACAGGACGTCATGATGGGTGTTCGACCGCGTCTCCGTCACCACACCCGTATCGACCCACGCGTTCGTCCCGGCGTTGAACCGAAAGATGTGGAAGTCCGCGCTGGCGGTGTCCCACAGGGTCCCCCACCAGATACCGTCGTTGAACCACAACGCATTCGTCGCCCGCTTCGTACCCGTCGGCGTGCCCGTTCCGGAGTGCGACGGACCCTGAACGCCGACATCCCCGACGTCAGCCGACGCTGCGACCGGCGCCACCAGGGCACCCAGCACAAGCACCACCGCTGTGAGCAGTGCGCCGAGCCACGAAGCCCTGCGGCCTCTGTCACGCCTGTCCATGGAAAAAGATGGATAATCCAGCATCGTTGCCCCCCGGGTTGATTGATCTTCGTCCTCCCCAGGCTTTTCCAGTGTCGAGCGTCGAAGCACCAGAAACAACCCCCAGATTGGGACAACCCATCGGCGACCGCCGCCCCACTACTTGCTGCTCGGGCGATGAGAAACACGTAGTGACTACTCGTGCGCCGTCCCTCAGGGCCGGTCACTGTTAGCAGAGACGCAGGAGTGGCGAACGGGTCTCAAGGAGCAGGTAGCAATGGCGCAGAACAACCCCATGACGGAGAACCTACTGACGGTTGCGGAGATAGCCGCCCAGATGCGGGTATCAAAGATGACGGTGTACCGCCTGGTGCAGTCCGGTGCAATGCACGGTATCCGGTTCGGCCGCTCCTACCGGGTGCCGGAAACAGCCGTGCAGCAGTACCTCGACTCCGTGAATTCAGCTCACTGATCCGCCGCTCGTCACCGAACCGGGGCACCGACACGCAGGGACACCTCACCGGTTCCTGACCTCCGCTATGCCCATGCCACCATATCGACGGCCGCCGCGATCGCCACATCCATCCGGGACAACACCGCCATCCAGCAAACCTGACCTCGACGGCGCACGACGCCGATCGATCGCTGCCCTGAACCGGCATCTTCGTAGGCTACTTTGAAGAAGGGATAATGGCGGCCTTGCCTCGGGCCCCGAAAGGAGCATCGAGTGGACGGTGGAGCGGAGCACTGGTTCCTGAGCTGTGATGAGCGGGGGAATCGGGCGACCGAGGTGCACGCAGGCGGTGCCGCGTCGCCGTCCTGGTCCGAGGGCAACCTCGTGCGACCCCTCGTCCATGGAGCTACCTACTTCGCCCGACTGCATCAAGAGCTGACGGCCCTGCGCGAGGGAGACCGCGTGTGGTTCACCGACTGGCGCGGTGACGGCGACTGTGGTGGAAGATGTGCTCGCATTGTTCGCCGAACGGTGGAACGACCCGCATCCCCTGGACCACCGCACCCCTTACCGCATGCTGCTGCATCGCCTCGCCCGCATGCCACGGCACCCCAAACCGCTTCCGGCCACTGCTCCGCCACCACCACCGGCGGGCCCCCACGCCGTGCAGTTGCTGCGCACCTACGGTGTGAAGCATCCCCCGTTCCCCTTCGCACCTGATGGGGACCGGAGCATTGCCCGTGGCTACGCGAAAGCCTTCTCCCGTGCCCGCTCGCTGATCTACATCGAGGACCAGTACCTGTGGTCGACAGAGGTCGCGGCCGGCATCGCTTCGGCCCTGGAACGGAACCCCGCTTTGAAGGTGATCGCGGTCGTGCCCCGGTACCCGGACTCCGACGGCTTCCTCGGAGGGCCGCCCAGGCGGATCGGGCAAGTGCGCGCCATGGGAATACTGCACCGGGCCGCGCCCGGCAGGGTCGGCGTGTTCGATCTGGAGAACAGCGCCGGAACACCGATCTACGTCCACGCCAAGATCTGCATCATCGACGACGTCTGGTTCGCCTGCGGCTCGGACAACTTCAACCGTCGGTCGTGGACCTCGGACAGCGAACTCACCTGCGCCGTACTCGACACCACGAACGGCACGTCGGAAACGACCAGCACAGACACCGTACAGGACTCCTACCGTCCGCTGGCCCGCGAGTTCCGGCTCCAGCTCTGGGCCGAACACCTGGGTCTGGACCAGGACGACCCCCGCCTCCAGGATCCGGCGGCCGGGCTCGACCTGTGGAACAGCACCGCTGACGCCATGGACGGATGGCATGATGCCGGCCGCCGCGGTGTCCACGGATGGGGCCTATCGGCGCTGAACTCCCCGGCTAGCGCGCGCCGGCCCCCGGGTCCGGCAGCTCGCGCCCCAGCCGCCCGATGAGCGCGGAGCTCTCCGCCCGGATGGTCCCGAGCGAGCTCCCGGCGCCGCACAGCACCATGGCCGCGTCGGCCACCTGGAGTGGCGAGTCGGGCGTGGCCTGGCCGTCGGCTCTGAGGCTCACGAGGGATTCGACCAGGCGGAAGGCGAGTTCGCCGTGATGCCGGGCATCGCCGGGCCAGAGCGGTGCGGGGACAGCGGCCGAGCCCAGCCGACGGTACAGGCCGCGCAACTCCCCGCGGTCTGCGAGGAATGAGCGGAAGCGCTCGTCCCGGGCTTCCGGCAGGTGGTAGAGGACCCCGATGTTCCAGCGTCCGCTGCACAACTGCGTCCCGTCGAACAACGCCACGGCATGGAGCCGGGCGGCGGGAGAGACAGTGCCGTCCCCGATGGCGGACGCTGCACGGGCGAAGGCCAGCCCCTCTGCCACCGTTCCGGTCAGGAGCTCCTCGAGGATGTCGTCCTTGGTGGCGAAGTGGTGGTAGAGCGAGGACTGCCGTATCCCGACCGCGTCCGCGATGGCGCGGGTGGAGGTCGTGGCGTAGCCCTGCGTGGTGAAGAGCTCCGCCGCCGCGTCGAGGATCTCCTCACGGGCCGTGGCTCCGGGGCGGGTGGACTGGCGCGTGCGGGGACGTCCCGGTCCGGTGAGGGTCACGGCCTCATTCTTGCACCCGGAGGAACCCCTCCCGGTGCTGCGCCGCCTGCTGGAAACGGCGAAACATGGCGGAAACAACCTGCTCATGAGCCTTTTACGTCCGTGAAACCCGAGCGGGACCTCGGATTGGAAAACTATCAAGTGACCGGTATTGCGCAGCACCCCCATCTCTTCCACCGGCACCCATCCCGTTCGAACCACGGAGACTTCCGATGACGATTCCCACCTCGACCCACCCGGACGACGCCGACCTCACCTCCCTCGGCTACGAGCCCTCGCTGCACCGCAAGCTGGGCCGCTACGCGTCCTTCGCGGCGGGTTTCTCCTTCGTCTCCATCCTCACCACGATCTTCCAGCTCTTCGCCTTCGGGTATTCGTTCGCCGGCCCTGCGTTCTTCTGGACCTGGCCGATCGTGCTCGTGGGCCAGCTGCTCGTGGCCCTGAACTTCGCCGAACTGGCCGCCCGCTATCCGCTGTCGGGTGCGGTGTACCAGTGGGCACGGCGCGTGGGCGGAGAGACGGTGGGCTGGTTCGCCGGCTGGTTCATGGCAGTGGCACAGGTGGTCACGGCCGCCGCCGCAGCCATCGCCCTGCAGGTCGTGCTGCCGCAGCTATGGAGCGGTTTCCAGCTCGTGGGCGGCGACCCCGCCCTCAACACCGTCACGGGCGCCGCGAACGCCGTCGTCCTGGGCGCCATCCTCCTGGTCGCCACCACCGTCATCAACGCGATGGGTGTCCGGCTCATGGCCCACATCAACTCGGTGGGCGTGACCTGCGAGATCGTCGGCGTCATCGCCGTCGTCCTCGCACTGATCACCGCGGCGCAGCGCGGGCCCGACGTCGTTCTGGACACCACTGTGCTGCAGGGCTCGGACCTCGGAGCCGTGGGCGCGTTCCTCGTCTCCGGCCTCATGGCCGCCTACGTCATGGTGGGCTTCAACTCCGCCGGCGAGCTCTCCGAGGAGACCAAGGACCCGCGCCGCACCGCACCCCGCACCATCATCTCCGCCCTGGCGATCTCCGGGGTCGGCGGAGCCCTCATGATCATCACCGCACTCATGGCGGCTCCGAGCCTCGACGACGGCCGCCTTGCCACCGAAGGCCTCCCGTATGTCCTGACCGCGGTCCTCGGCACCTTCTGGGGCAAGGTCCTGCTGGTCGACGTCGCCATCGCGATCTTCGTCTGCACCCTCGCCATCCAGACCGCCGGCTCACGCCTGGTCTTCTCGATGGCACGGGACGGCAAGCTCCCCGCCTCGACGCTGCTCTCCACCGTCCACTCCCGCCGCGGCACCCCGATGTGGCCCTCCATCGCCATCGGCGCCCTCGCCGTCGGCGTCCTGGCCATCAACGTGGGCAACGCGGCCCTCTTCACCACCCTGACCAGCGTCTGCATCGTCATGGTGTACATCGCGTACCTCCTGGTCACCGTCCCGCAGCTGGCCAGCCGGCTGCGCGGCGACTGGGACCGCGTAGGCCAGACCATGCCGTCGGGCCTCTTCTCCCTGGGCCGCTGGGGCCTGCCCGTGAACGTGCTCGCCGTCCTCTACGGCGCCGTCATGGTGGTCAACCTGTCCTGGCCCCGCCCCGAGGTCTACGACCCCGCCGGCGAGAACGGCATCCTCCTCTACTCCGCCCCGCTGATGGTCACCGTCGTGCTGCTCGGAGGTCTCTGGATCCGCCGGAGTATCGCAGCCAAGGCCTCCTAGTACTCCGCTCGCACCCAGCAGCTGCCCGCCGGCTCCGCACCGACCACAAGGATCGACAAGGATCGACATGACACAGACCACCGACACACCGGCAGGCACGGCCACCACCGCCGGAGCCCGCGCCCACGCCCGCGACCAGCACCGCCGCACGGCGGACACGATGCGCCACATCCCGGTGGCCACCGCGCCGTCCCGGCTCACGGACGCACTGCCCGACGGCGCCGCCGGCCGCCTGGTCTGGTCGGAGTCGCTGGCCTTCGGTCGCTACACAACGCTGCACCTCGCCCGCGGCACGCGCCTCCGCCTCACGGACACGGGCGATGCCTGCGTGCACACCCTCCTGTACCGGGCCGGCGACCTCCACGAACGCTTCAATGCGGCCGACACCGTCAAGGTGCCCTGGCAGGCCTACCCCGGGGCCGGACACCCGCTCCTGTCCGACGCCGGCCGGGTCCTGGCCACGATCGTCGAGGACACCTCGGGCAGCCACGACGCCCTGACGGGCGCCACCACCCTGGCCGGGAACACCGCCCGCTACGGGGCCGGGACGGCGCACAGCGCCTCCCCTGCCGCACGGGAGCTGCTGACCCTCGGGGCGCTGAAGAGCGGCCTCGGACAGCGGGACGTCGCCCCGTCGCTGACCTTCTTCAAGGGCATCCACGTGGACCCCGACGGCGGCATCCGCTTCACCGGCAGCGCGGGCCCGGGAGCACACGTCGATCTGCTGCTGCAGGTGGACACCGTCGTCGTGCTGGCGAACACGGCACACCCGCTCGACCCGCGCACCGACTTCACCGGCAGCGCCGTCGGGATCACCGCCTGGCGGGCGCCCGGGGACCTCGCCGCACTGGTCGAGGGACGCCTGATCGGGCCGCTGGCGCCCGAACACCTCCAGGCCCTGAACAACACCGAGCACGACCTCGCCGCAAGGAGCACCCGATGACCACCACCCTCTCGCAGCCGGCGACCCAGGCCGCCCTCGTCCCGGGAGCCGTCGTCCTCGACGAGTACGTCGAGGCACGCGGACCGTGGTCCGCCGTCGTCGCCGCGGGCGACGTCCTCACCATCGTGGACCTCGACGGCAACCAGGCGGTCGACTGCCTCCTCTACGCCGCCGGCGACACCACCGTCCGGTACTCGGCACCGGTCACCATCGCGCAGCAGCGCTCCATCGTCCTCACCACCGGCTCAGCGCTCCGCGCCGACACGGGCCTCGCCCTCATGACGGTGGTCGCGGACGAGGTGGGCGTGCACGACACCATCGGCGGCGCATGCTCGCAGGAGTCCAACACCCTCCGGTACGGCCAGCACACGCGCGAACAGCACGCCTGCGTGGAGAACTTCCTCATCGAGGGCTCCCGCTGGGGGCTGGGCAAGCGGGACCTCGTCTCCAACATCAACTGGTTTATGAACGTCCCCGTCGATCCCGACGGCGCCCTCGGGATCGTCGACGGCCTCTCCGCTCCCGGCAAGCGCGTCGCCCTCCAGGCCGAGGTGGACACCCTCGTGCTCGTCTCGAACTGCCCGCAGGTCAACAACCCCTGCAACGGCTTCAACCCCACGCCCGTCCGCATGATCGTCACACGCCCGGAGACTGCCGCATGAACCGCTTCGACACCCTGCTGGTGGCCAACCGCGGCGAGATCGCCTGCCGCATCATCGAATCGGCCCGCAAGCTCGGCCTGCGCACGGTTGCCGTGTTCTCCGAGGCGGACCGCGGCGCCCGCCACGTCCGGCTCGCCGACGAGGCCGTGCTCCTCGGCCCGGCACCCGCCAAGGAGTCCTACCTCCGCGTCGAGGCCCTGCTGGCCGCCGCTGCGTCCACCGGCGCCGGCGCCATCCACCCCGGCTACGGCTTCCTGTCCGAGGACGCCGACTTCGCGGAGGCCGTCGAGGCGGCCGGACTCGTGTTCGTGGGTCCCACGCCCGACCAGCTCCGCACCTTCGGCACCAAGCACACCGCCCGCGACGCCGCGTCCGCCGCCGGCGTCCCCATGATCGCGGGTTCCGGCCTGCTCGACGGCGTCGACGACGCCCTGGCAGCCGGTGCCACCATCGGCTTCCCCCTCATGCTCAAGGCGACGGGCGGCGGAGGCGGCATCGGGATGACCGTCTGCCGCACCGAGGAGGAACTCGCGGAGAGCTTCCCCCGCGTGGCCCGCCTCGCCGGCGCCAGCTTCGGCACCGCCGGCGTCTTCGCAGAGCGGTACGTGGAGAACGCCCGCCACGTGGAGGTCCAGGTCTTCGGCGACGGCGAAGGCCGGGTGGTCAGCCTGGGCGACCGCGACTGCTCGCTGCAGCGCCGACACCAGAAAGTCCTCGAGGAAGCACCTGCGCCGGACCTGCCGGACGCCCTCCGCGAGGAACTGCACCGCAGCTCGCGGGCGCTGTGCGCATCGCTCGGCTACCGCTCCGCCGGGACCGTGGAGTTCGTCTACGACTCCGTCCGCCAGGAGGCCTCGTTCCTCGAGGTGAACGCACGCCTGCAGGTCGAGCACCCGGTCACGGAGTCCGTGACCGGCGTCGACCTGGTCGAGTGGATGCTCCGCCTCGCCCAGGGCGGACCCGACGCCGAGGCCGTCCTCGCCGGTGTCCCCGACAGCGTCCCCGTCTCCGGCCACGCCGTCGAGGCGCGGGTCTACGCCGAAGACCCCGCCCGCGGTTTCCAGCCCAGCGCCGGCACGATCACCAACGCCGCCTACCCCGAGGCGGACTCCATCCGGGTGGACACCTGGGCCGAGACCGGCAGCGAGGTCTCCACCAACTACGACCCCCTCCTGGCGAAGATCATCGCCTCCGGCACCAGCCGCGGCGAGGCCTTCGACCGGCTGGCCGGCGCACTGACCGGCACGCGGATCGACGGCATCGAGACCAACCTCGGCATGCTGCGCGCAGTCAGCACCCTCGACGTCGTCCGCGCGGCCGGACACTCGACCAGCACCCTCGATACGGTCGGTGACCCCGAACCGCGCATCACGGTGGAGCGGCCCGGGCTGCAGACGAGCGTGCAGGACTGGCCCGGCCGCACCGGCCTGTGGCAGGTGGGCGTCCCGCCGAGCGGCCCGATGGACGACCTCTCCTTCCGGCTGGGCAACCAGGCCCTCGGGAACCCGGAGGGCGCTCCGGGCCTCGAATTCACCATGACCGGGCCCAGCCTGACCTTCTCGCACGCCACGACCCTGTGCGTGACCGGCGCTGAGGTCCGGGTGACGGTGGACGGCGTCGAGGTCGCGGCCTGGGAGCCCGTCACGGTCCCCGCCGGGGGAACGCTCGACGTCGGGACCGCGGACGGTGCCGGCCTGCGCGGCTACATCCTCTTCGCGGGCGGCCTCGACATCCCGCTGTACCTCGGCAGCGCATCCACGTTCACCCTGGGCCAGTTCGGCGGGCACGCCGGGCGCGTCCTCCGCACCGGGGACGTGCTGAGGACCGTGCCCACGGATTCCCCCGCGGGATCGTCCCCGGTGGCACTCGACGCCCGGCCGGCCCTGACGTCCCGGTGGGAACTCACCGTCGTCGAGGGCCCGCACGGGGCGCCCGAGTTCTTCCAGCGGGAAGACATCGACGACCTCCTCGCCACCGACTACGAGGTGCACTTCAACTCCGCACGCACCGGCGTCCGGCTCATCGGGCCCAAGCCCCGCTGGGCACGGAACGACGGCGGCGAGGCGGGCCTGCACCCCTCCAACATCCACGACACCGCCTACTCCGTGGGTGCGCTCGACTTCACCGGGGACACGCCCATCCTCCTCGGACCGGACGGACCCAGCCTCGGCGGGTTCGTCTGCCCCGTGACCGTCGTCACGGCCGACCGCTGGAAGCTCGGGCAGCTCCGCCCGGGCGACACCGTGCGCTTCGTCCCGGTCCGAACGGTCCAGGCACCCTCGCTGCAGGACCTCGGTCCCGGGCGGCAGCTGATCCTGCCCGACGCCCCCGAACTCCCGTCCGGCACGGACACCTCGGCCCTGCACAAGCATCTGGTCCGCGGCGGATACGGCGACGACGGCGTGCTGGCACGTGTCGCGGAGGAACCGGGCAGACCCGCCGTGACGTACCGGCGGTCCGGGGACGACAACCTCCTCGTGGAGTACGGCGACATGGTCCTCGACCTCGGCCTCCGCGCGCGGGTGCATGCCCTGCACCAGGCCATCGGGCAGATGCGGCTTGCCGGCGTCGTCGACCTGACGCCGGGCATCCGCAGCCTGCAGATCAAGGTGGACCCCTCCGTCCTGTCCAGCCGCCGACTGCTGGAGGTGGTGCAGGACATCGAGAGCGCCCTGCCGGCCAGTTCGGAACTCGTGGTACCCAGCCGCTCGGTGCGCCTGCCCCTGTCCTGGGACGACCCCGCGACCCGCGAGGCGATCGAGCGGTACATGGCCGGAGTGCGCGACGACGCCCCCTGGTGCCCGTGGAACATCGAATTCATCCGGCGCATCAACGGGCTGGACTCGGTGAACGACGTCTTCGACACCGTCTTCGACGCCGAATACCTGGTCCTCGGCCTGGGCGACGTGTACCTCGGCGCGCCCGTCGCGACGCCCCTCGATCCCCGGCACCGCCTCGTCACCACCAAGTACAACCCGGCCCGGACGTGGACGCCGGAGAACGCCGTGGGTATCGGCGGCGCGTACATGTGCATCTACGGCATGGAAGGACCCGGCGGCTACCAGTTCGTGGGCCGCACCACCCAGGTCTGGTCGCGCTACGCCGACTCCGCACCGTTCGAGCCGGGATCTCCGTGGCTGCTCCGGTTCTTCGACCGCATCTCCTGGTACCCCGTCAGCCCGGAGGAGCTGCTGGACCTGCGCGCCGACATGGCCGCAGGCCGTGGTCGCGGCGTCGAGATCGAGGAGGGGACTTTCTCCCTCGCCGAGCACGAACGCTTCCTCGAGGAGAACAGCGCATCGATCGCGGAGTTCCGCGTGCAGCAGTCCGCTGCCTTCGCCGTCGAACGCCAGGCGTGGGCCGACGCCGGTGAGTTCGACCGCGCCGATGCCGCCGCCGCCGTCGTTCCGGACACGGAGGATCTGGTGGTGCCCGACGGCGCCTCCCTGGTCTCCGCGCCCTTCGCGGCCAGCGTCTGGAAAGTGGACGTGGCACAGGGCGAGACCGTCCTGAAGGGACAGCCCCTCGTCTCGCTCGAGGCCATGAAGATGGAGACCGTCATCACCGCCCCCTGCGACGGACTGGTGCTGCAGGTCCTGCCGGTCGCCGGGTCCCAGGTCGTGGCCGGCGAGACACTGGTGGTCCTGGGCGCATCGCCGGAGCTCGAGCCCGGAACATCGCCCCGGCCGGGGCAGGAACCCGCAGCAAGCGAAACGGAAGAGGTAGCGGCATGAGCACCCAGGCAACGGACCGCGTACGCGCCGCACTCACGGCCCTCGCCGCCGTGGACCGGCCCGAGATCTGGGTGACCGTCCGGACGGCGGAGAACCTCCTCGCCGAAGCCGCCGACGTCGACGCCCGGGTCAGCGGCGGCGAGGACCTTCCCCTGGCGGGACTCGTCCTCGCCGTGAAGAACAACGTGGACGTGGCGGGAATCCCGACGACCGCCGGATGCCCGGGCTTCTCCTACCTCCCGGGGGAGGACGCGGAATCAGTGCGCCGGCTGCGGGCCGCGGGTGCCGTGGTCCTGGGTGCGACGAACCTCGATCAGTTCGCCACCGGCCTCGTGGGAACCCGCAGTCCCCATGGAGCGGTGCGCGATGCCCGCCGCCCGGAGTACATCTCCGGCGGATCGAGTTCCGGCTCGGCTGTCGCCGTCGCGCTGGGCCTCGCGGACATCGCGATCGGCACCGACACCGCCGGGTCCGGACGGGTCCCCGCCGGGCTGCAGGGAATCGTGGGCATCAAGCCTACGCTGCACGTGGTCTCCACCGGCGGTGTGGTGCCCGCCTGCCGCTCCTGGGATGCCGTGACGATCCTCGCGCGGGACCTGTCCACAGCCGAGCGCGCGATGGGCGTCATGGCCGGCGGGGCGCGTCCGTGGCCTTCCGAGGTGCGCCTCGCGGCTCCGAGCCGGCCCCGCGTCGCCTACCCCGCCGACCTGCCCGAGCTGTCCCCGGCCTGGGCCGCGGAATTCGGCCGTCAGGTCAGCCGGCTCGAGGCTGCCGGCGTCGACGTCCAGCCCCTTCCGATCGATGGATTCCTGCAGGCCGCCCGGCTGCTCTACGACGGCGCCCTCGTGGCGGAGCGTCATGCCGCCGTGGGAGCCTTCGTCGACGGCGCCACCGCGGACGGCAATCCCGCAGGCCTCGATCCCACCGTGGCCGGCATCATCCACCGCGCCGGGAGGCTGGCGGCCCACGAGTACGTGGCGGACACAGCCCGGTTGGCCGACCTCAAGCGGGACGCGCTCGCGCAGCTCGAGGGCTTCGACGCCCTCCTGGTGCCCACGGCTCCCCTGCATCCCCTCCTCGCCGAGGTGGCAGCGGACCCGATCGGGGTCAACTCCCGTATGGGGACGTACACCAACTTCTGCAACCTCTTCGACATGTGCGCGGTCGCCGTGCCCGTGGGCGAGGTCGAGGGCGCCCAGTTCGGTGTGACGGTCGTCGGGCGCACCTTCGACGACGCCGTCGTGGCGGACATCGCCCGCCGGATCGAACGGACACCGATTCCTCCTGCACTGTTCGCCCCCGGGGCAGTCGGCCCGACGGACACCGCGGGCCCCTGGCCGCTGGCTGCCGGAGCAGCCGGCGTCCCGCTCGTCGTCGTCGGTGCGCACCGCCGCGGTCAGGTGCTGGCGCGGGAACTCGAGGAGCTCGGCGGTTTCTGGGACGGCCCGGTCCGCACGGCCGCCCGCTACCGCATGGTGGCGCTGGATACGCAGCCGCCGAAACCGGGTGTGTACCGTTCGGACGACGGCGCGGAACTCGTGGGTGAGCGGTGGATCCTCTCCGAGGCGGCACTCGGGCACTTCCTGGCGGCCCTGCCCGAGCCCATGCTGCTCGGATCGGTGCGCCTGAACGACGGCACGAGTGCCGTCGGGTTCGCCTGCGACGCCGTCGCCGCCGCCGCAGGCAGGGACATCACGCACATCGGCGACTGGCTCGCGGCGACAGCCCCGCCCGGGCCGGAGAATTCAGGGCCGGGAGCTACAGGGCCGGAAGCCACGGGACAGCGGTCCCATGGCGCCGTCCGGGACTTCCTCGTGACCGCGCTCGGGCGCGGCAGCTACGCCGACAGCGGGCGCCAGTAGCTGTGGCATCTCCGGCGGGCACGAGCGGCATGAACGACGGGAAGGCCGGAACCGGGTGGCGGATCCTTCCACGCTGGTGGGGGGTGCGTCCCGCGGGGGACGACGACGATCGGGACCGGCATTATGCCTGGCTCCTGCCCGGCGACGTGGTTTGTCCGGTACCGGCGAGGACCACTCCCTAGGAGGAGGCCCGCCCGAGCGGGGCCGATCGTTAGGCCGTCGCGGTGTGGTGGCGCCCACGATGGCTGCCCTCGTCCCGTCGTTCCCTCCCTCTGCGGACAGATCCTGTCCGCAGACACCGAGCGCAGAAGGCTCCATCGGAGCAGAATCAGGGCATGACTCTGCGCTGGTATTCAACCGTCATCGAATCGATCGACCACCGCACCCTCGCGCACTGGTGGGCCGACGCGCTCGGCTGGGACGTGATGTTCGAGACCGACGACGAGGCCGTGGTGGTGCCGCCCTGGGCACGCGAACTGGGACCCACCCTGAGGTTCGAGCAGGTCCCACCGGGGCTGGTCTTCGTGCCCGTGGAGCACAGGAAGCAGGGGAAGAACCGCCTGCACCTCGACTTCGCTCCGCACACCAGCCAGGACCGTGACGCGGAGATCGAGCGCCTCATCACCCTCGGGGCGAAGCGCATCGACATCGGACAGGGACCGGACGTCAGCTGGGAAGTCCTTGCGGACCCCGACGGCAACGAGTTCTGCGTGCTGTCGTCGCGGGAGTACTAGGAGCCCGGAGAGCTACGGCTCGGACGGCGGAAGATACCGCTCCGGGGTCGCCGTCGCGGTACCTTCTGCCGTCCGGCGGAGCGGGTTACAGTTCGACGCGCTCCGTCTCGATGACTTCCTTGCGCACCTGTCCACCCACGACCTCGTCCTGGGTGCGCACCTCGCGGCTCACCCGGACACGCTCGATGGGGACGACGTCCATCTCGACGCGCGGCTTCTCCTCGTAGAGGACCACCTCGACGGTGTCGCCGTTGAAGGCGGTCTCCACCGCCGAGTACAGCCGCTCCCGCTCGGCGTCCGTGTACGATCCCTTGCCGTCGTCGTAGAACGGCGTGCCGTCCTTGACGGGCACGCGCTCGACCACGAGCTCCTCGCGCCGGATCTGCACGGTCATGGTGACGTCCTCGGTGACCACGCGCTTGACGAGGCGCACGCGCTCCGTCTCCCGGATCTCCGTGCTCACGCGCAGCTGCTCCTCGGAGCGCGTCATGGCGTAGTCGCCCTCGGGACGCGACGCCTGCGTGCGGACCCGGGCCGTGTCGGAGGCGCGCTCGTCGGTCGCGACGTCGTCGTCCTTCGCTGCCATGAGGCCGTAGTAGCGGAGCAGGTGCTGCTCCTCCTCGGGGCTGAGGTGCCCGTCCTGGGACATCTTCGGGGAGTCGTAGACCTTGGCGTGGGTGTAGGGCAGGCGGACGTCGCGACCCTCGAGGGTGGCGCCGCTCAGGGGAGCGAAGGACTCCGGGTTCCCGACCTTGTGCGTAGCGACGGTGACCCAGCTCGGCTCCCCGGTGGCGTCGTCGACATAGAGCTGGCCCATGGGGCCCAGGACGGCTCCGTCCTCGCTCAGCACGTTGGCACCGGCGTTCATCGAGTCCTTCATCTGGTCGAGCGAGATCATGATGGCCCTTTCGAAGAGGTTGGCTTCCCTTCACCGTAGGTGCCACCCGACCGGATAGCAAGCATGCTTACTACCGGTGTCGCGAATCCCCTCAGCCGGGGAGCATCCGGATGACGAGGAATACCACCGGCAGGTAGAGGACCCCCGCCACCGTCTGCAGGGTGATCGTGGAGGCCATCAGCCTCGAGTCGCCGCCGAGCGCCCGGGCCATGACATAGGCGGAGGACGCCGTGGGCAGGGACAGGAAGAGGATCACGGTCGCGGCGGGTTCGCCGGTGAGGCCGAACAGCAGGCAGCCGGCGATCCCCAGGGCCGGCATCACCGCGAACTTGACCCCAGTGGCGATCGCCACGGCCCCCAGGTTGGAGCCCATGCTCCGCAGGTCCAGTGCTGCGCCCACGCACAGGAGGCCGAGCGGCAGCGATGCGCTGCCGAGCGTCCGCAGGAAGTCCGAGATGCCCGGCGGCAATCCCGCACCGGTGACATTCAGGAAGATCCCGACCACGCAGCCGAGAATCAGCGGATTGGTGGCGATGGTCCGGATGGTGCCGCCCGCCGTCAGCCTCTCCGCCCCGTAGCGCGCGAAGGCGAGCGTGCAGAGAACGTTCACGAGCGGGACGAGGATCGTGTTCGCGATGGCGGCGAGCGCGACGCCGCCGGACCCGAACAGGGCCAGGGCGATCGACAGGCCGAGGTAGTTGTTGAAACGGATGCTGCCCTGCAGGACCGAGGTGAAGGCCGGCCCGTCGAGGTCGAGCCAGCGCTGGACGATCACCAGGCCCGCAGCCGTCAGGATGACCGGTCCGGCGAGGATCGGTGCCATCAGCGCGATCGGCAGGCCCCCGAGGTCTACCGTCGCCGTGCCGTGGATGAACAGCGCAGGCAGGAGGATGAAGTAGCAGAGCCGCTCAGCCGGCGGCCAGAAGGCTGGAACCACGAAGCTACGGGCGCGGAGGGCATATCCGAGAGCGATCAGCCCGATCACCGGACCGAGCGCCACCAGGGTCTGGGCGATCACCGGGCCGCGCCGGCGGGCAGGAGCCGGTTCACCAGCCCCGCGCCAGGAGCCACTCGGCGGCCAGGCTGCTCCACTGTTCCGCGGCGCCGCTCCCCTCGGCCAGGCCGAGGCCGTGCTCCCCCTCGGCGAAGACATGCAGGGCGTGGGGGACCGCCCGCGCGGCGAGAGCCTGCCCGAGGAGGTACGCGTGTTCCACGGGGACGGCCTCGTCCGCGGCGGTGTGCCAGACGAAGAACGGAGGAGCATCAGCCGAGACCAGGCGGTCCAAGGAGGTTTCCGCGCGGATCACTCCTCCGGCGTCGGCCCCGAGCAACTCGTCCTGCGAGCCGCGATGCGTCGCGAGTTCCATGGACACCACGGGATAGCAGAGGACGGCCGCGTCGACACGCTCGTCGTCGGAGACACCCGGTGCAAGTGCCGCATGTCCTGCCAGGTGGCCTCCGGCCGAGAAGCCGAGGACCGCCAGCCGTTCGACGCCGGCGGCGCGGACGCGGCGGATCTCGGCACGTAGGGCGTTGAGCGGCGCGGGATGCCGGGTCTGCACCGGGTAGGAAAAGACGCCGGCCGACAGTCCGAAGAAGCGCAGCCTTTCGGCCACGACCTCCCCCTCGTTGTCGGACAGCATGGCGTAGCCGCCTCCCGGCAGGACGATGACATGCGAGGACTCCATGCCACCACCGTACTGTGGCCCGGCAGCCAGGGCGGCAGGAGGAGAACTGTGGCCAGGGATGAACCCGGGGCATGCGCGTGCAGGCGGACCGACGCGCGCCGCTTAAACGAGAACGCCCCTGGCTGAGCCAGGGGCGTTCTCGTACTGAGGGCCTGTCAGCCCTCGCACTCGGTGCAGAACTTGTCGCCGTTCTTCTCGCGCGCAAGCTGGCTGCGGTGATGCACCAGGAAACAGGACATGCAGGTGAACTCGTCTTCCTGCTGCGGGATCACCTGGATCAGGAGTTCCTCGTGCGAGAGGTCGGCCCCGGGGAGGTCGATGCCTTCGGCGGTTTCGCCGTCCTCGACATCGATCAGCGCGGTCTGCGTGGTCGCGCTGCGCTGTGCCTGGATCGCCTCGAGGGACTCGTTGGCCGGCTGGTCCTCCGGGCGAACGCGTGGCTCGTCGTAATCGGTTGCCATGGGGGTAGATCTCCTTCTGTGGGCGGGTATGACGCCCAGATGCCACTCTCAACCTCGGCAGAGGCGGAAGTATTCCATATAACGGGTGCAATATACCCGCTTCGGGTGATACTTTTCTCCCCGCACCGCAAGCACGCGGATTCGCACCTCTTTGTGACGCGACAGCTTCCACGTGGTAGATGCCTGCTCCCTCTCCCGATGGAGGGCCGCCTCCTACTTGGCGCGGGCGGGAACTCTCCGGCCGCTACGCAGCGCGATCTCCAGCTCGAAACGCACCTTCGGGTCCCTGAGGTCCTCACCGAACAGCTCGCGCAGCTGCAGTACCCGGTAGCCCACCGTCTGCGCGTGGATACCGAGCTCGTCCGCGATCGGGGCGCGCTGGCCCCAGTGCCGCAGCCAGGCGAGCAGGGTCTCCTCGAGTTTCTCGCGCTGACCGGCCGGCAGCCCGGCCAGCGGTGCGAGCCTCCGCTGGGCGAGCTCCCCCACGGCGGACGGCTCCGCGGCCAGGACCACCTCGGTCAGGTGCTCGTCGGCCCAGACGGGAGGGTCGTCCTCGCCCTCGCGCGGCGGCAACATGGACGCCGCCAGGACCGCCAGCCGCAGCGACTCGGCGACCTGCTCGAGCCCGCCGGCCGGTCCGATGGACGCGCTCCTGCCGGTCAGGACCCGCTGCAGGTCCGCGCGGGACGCCACCCCCCGCTCGGGGACCAGGGCGACGGCGTCCGTCTCACGCTCGATGACGATCCCACCCGGTGCGAGCCTCTGGCGCAGTCCCTGCGCGCGCTCGAGCGGCAGCGTCACGACGGCGAGTTGGGCCGGCACGGCCCAGTCGGCGAGCGACGCCGCCTGCCGCAGCGACGTCTCGTCCGCCTGCCCGAGGAGCAGTAGTTCCAGCAGTTCCGCACGACGGCGGTCGACGGCCCCGGCCCGTTCGGACTGCTCGAAGGCGTAGGCCTCGGCGCTGACCGCGGAGAGTTCGTCGATGTAAGCCATGATCGATTCCCCGAGGTCCACCACCACCGCGGAGCCCAGGCCCTCCTCCATCGAGCGGCGCGACATCTCCCGGAAGGTCACGCGCGCACCCATCCGATAGGCCCCGAGCAGCGAATCCATGCTGCGTCCCTGGCGGAATTCGCCGCGGCCCAGGCCGGCCACCAGCTGGCGACTCTGGTCGGACAGGGCGGGCAGGCTCGTGCCCGGCAACTCGAGGAACCGCTCCAGGGCGACGGCGACCCCGAGGCGCAGTGCGTGGCCGAAGCCCCCTTCGATCGGACGCGCATATGCCGGCACCAGCTGGGGGACGGTCTGGATGATGGCCTCGACCAGATCGCCCGTGAGCGGCCGGAGGCGGTCGCTCACCTCGGGCGGGAGGGCGAGCCAGGGCGGCTCGGGAGGATTTCCCACAACCTCGTCAGAACTCATCCGGACGGCCCCGATCTATCTCTCCACGACAATGCAACTCCGTCAACTGTATGCGAAGAGTGAAGAATTTTAGCGGGAGAGGCTATATCGTTAGTGAAATGATCCGGTTCACGAAGCTGGCGCGTGTAGCCTCCGCGCTCATCACCCCGCTCACGCCGGAAGACTTCCTCGCCCTGTTCAATCCGGTGTACTCCTCCCGCCAGCTCCGGGGCGTCGTCACCCGCGTGGTGCGCGAGACCGAGGACTCCGCCACGATCTACTTCCGCCCCGGCCACGGCTGGCACGGCCACCAGGCCGGGCAGTGGGCGCGCATCGGCGTCGAACTGGACGGCGTCCGCCACTGGCGCTCCTATTCGCTGAGCAACGCCGCCGGACACGATCCAGCCATCACGGTCAAGGACGCCGGCGCGGTGTCGCACGTCCTGGTCCGGGACACCAAGCCCGGGGACGTCCTGTTCCTCGCGCCGCCGCAGGGCGACTTCGTCCTTCCCGAGCACCCGCGGTCCCTGCTCATGCTCACGGCGGGCAGCGGCATCACTCCGGTCATGTCCATGATCCGCACGCTGGTCCCCCGACGCCCGGACGCCGACGTGGTGCTCATCAACTCGAACAGCACGCCGGAGAAGAGCCTGTTCCGCGAGGAACTGGACGAGCTCGCCGACCAGTTCCCCAACCTCACGGTCCGCCACTGGTTCACGAGCGCCCGTGGCAGGCTGGAGTTCACGGCCAAGACCATCGCGGACCTCTGCCCGGACTGGCGGTCCCGCGCCGCCTACGCCTGCGGCCCGGAGGGCTTCCTCAACTCGGCCGAGGAACTCTGGAACCGCGAGGCAGCCCTCGAGACCGCCCGCACCGCCCCGAGCATCACGGCCGGAGCCGAGGCGCAGGCCAGCACGGGCACCCTCACCATCGAGCGGTTCACCACCGACCTCACCGCCGGCGCCGGGCACGACGGCGGCCTCGTCACCTTCGAGCAGTCCGACCGCGAGGTACAGGCCGACGGCGACACCCCGCTGCTGGACATCGGCGAGGATGCCGGCATCCTCATGCCGAGCGGTTGCCGCATGGGCATCTGCCACAGCTGCCTCATCCCGCTGCGTGCCGGGCAGGTCCGGGACCTCCGGACGGGTGAACTGCACAACGAACCCGGCCAGCTCATCCAAACCTGCGTCTCGGCGGCCGCCGGGCCCGTGAACCTCGACCTTTAACCCCCATCAGAGGAGTCTCCATGACCACCACGCTGACCCGCCCGGGCGCCCTTGCGGCGTCGGGCCACCCCCTGGTCCGCCCCGACGCCGCCAAGCACCTGACGGACGAGCAGGTCGAGGAACTCGGCCGCGAGCTCGACGCCGTGCGTGATGAGATCCTCGCCAAGCGGGGGGCGACCGACGCCGCATACATCCGCCGCGTCATCAAGGTCCAGCGCAGTCTCGAGTTCGCAGGCCGCGGCACCCTCCTCTTCAGCAAGTACAAGGCCGCCTGGGTCGCCGGCACGGCCATGCTGAGCGTCGCCAAGATCCTCGAGAACATGGAGATCGGCCACAACGTGCTCCATGGCCAGTGGGACTGGATGCGCGATCCGGACATCCACTCGACCACGTGGGAGTGGGACTTCGTGACCCCTGCCCGCTCCTGGCAGCACACACACAACGACCTGCACCACCGCTGGACCAACGTCATCGGCAAGGACAGGGACGTCGGATACAACCTGCTCCGCATGGACCCCGACCAGCCGTGGCGCCCCTTCAACCTCGGCAACCCCCTGTACAACGCCATCCTGGCGCCGGTCTTCGAGTGGGGCATCGCCCTGTACGACCTCGAGATCCCCGAGTACAAGGAAGGCCTGAAGTCCAAGGAGGACATGAACCGCGACCTCAAGGCCGTCGGCAAGAAGGTCCTCACGCAGTTCTCCAAGGACTACGCCGCCACCCCGGCCGTCGCCATGCTGACGGGTTCCGGCAAGCAGGCCCTCTACGGGACGCTCGCGGCCAACGCCATCCGCAACTTCTGGGCACACGCCGTCATCTTCTGCGGCCACTTCCCCGAGGGCACGGACACGTTCACGGAGGAGGAGGTCGAGGGGGAGACCCGCGGCGACTGGTACGTCCGGCAGATGATCGGCTCCGCCAACATTTCCGGCTCGAAGTTCATGCACCTGATGACCGGCAACCTGTCGCACCAGATCGAGCACCACTGCTTCCCCGACCTGCCGTCCAACCGATACGCCGAGGTCGCCGTGAAGGTCCGCGACATCTGCTCGCGCTACAACCTGCCCTACACCACCGGGCCCCTGCCTAAGCAGGTCGCCTCCACCTGGGGCAAGATTTTCAAGCTCGCCCTGCCGAGCCGCAAGCCCAGGACCGCGACGGCTTAAGGCGTCTCTTACTCCGGCGAGTAATCCCCCGAGCCGACAGGAATGACCGCCGAAATCGTCTTTCGGCGGTCATTCCTGTTCTCCCGGCGCCTCACCGGAGGGGTCGGGCAGCGCGGCCGGATCAGACCGATGCGTCCTCGGCGAGGAGTGCGTCGACCTGCCCGAGGGCGAGCTTCAGGCCCTCCTCCATGCCCATCTCGACCATCTGGTTGAGCTGTTCGAGGGACTCGAACGCGGTCGTCATGGTCATGCGCGTCCGACCGCCGAGATCCTCGACGGTGACCACGGCGTGCGTCTCGCCCATCTCCGGCACCGGACTGCCGTTCTCGTCGGTGAAACCGTCGTCGAACGTCAACCGATGCGGTGCCTCGACGCCGGTGATGCGCCACCAGCCCCGCGCCTTCTCGCCGTCGGGACCGGTCATGTAGTAGGCCGCCCGCCCGCCGGGGACGAACTCCAGGGAGTCGAAGGTCGCGGGCCACGTCGGCGGGCCCCACCACCGTTCGAGCTGCCGCGGATCCGCCCAGATCCGCCAGACGCGCTCCACACCCGCGTCGAACTCCGCGACGAGCCGGAAGTTGAGCGCCTCGGTGTCCTTCTCCGTACTGATCACAGCCATGATGATGCCTTCCTAGTCCTCATCCAGAATCTCTTCGATCTGTTCGACCCGCTGTCGCCAGATCCTTTCGTAGTCGTCGAGCAGGCGGCGGGCCCTGTGCACGCCGTCGACCTGTCCCCGCACGATCTGCTCCCGTCCGCGTTTCTCCTTGGTGACGAGGAAGGCCCGCTCGAGCACGGCTACGTGCTTCTGTACCGCTGCGAAACTCATGTCGTACTGCTCGGCCAGGCCGGATACCGAATACTCGGCGACCAGGACGCGCGCCACGATGTCCCGCCGTGTCGCGTCGGCGAGCGCCTGGAACAGGCGGTCCACCTCGTCCGCACTCATCTGATCTACAACCATATTGTTGTACGTTACGCCCGCCACCCACCCGGGTCAAGGGCCTCCGCCCAGACGACAGAAAAGACCATCCTGGACGCCGTCGACCGGTCATTTCTGCCTTCTCGACAGCGTGAAGCCCACCCCCACGGCGTGACACCCGTTATGGCGGGGGCCCAGGGACCCTGCAAGACTGGGCCCATGACCCGCGGAATATATGTGAGCGCCATGACCAACGGCTCCGGCAAGTCCCTGATCTCCCTGGGGCTTGCGGACATGCTGCACCGGCACGCCGACCGCGTGGGATTCTTCCGACCCATCGTGGAGGGCGACGATCCCGGTGCGGATCCGATGGTGCGCCTCATGCAGCGCGCGTTCGACCTGCCGGACAGCCGGGCGCGCGGGGGCCTGACCCGCGCCGAGGCCCGCGCCCTGCTGGTCACCGGCGACCGGGCCGAGATCGATGCCCGCTGCGTCGCGATCTACAGCGAGATCGCCGCGGAGTGCGACGTCGTCATCGTCGAAGGCACGGACCTCTCCGGAAACGACGCCGCCGTCGAGTTCGACCTCAACGCGCGCCTCGCCAACAACCTCGGCGCCATGGTGCTCGCCGTCATCAGCGCCAAGGACATGTCGGTCGACGAGGCAGCGGACGGCGTCGACGTCGCACGCCGCGAGCTCGACGCCGCCAAGGTGTCCCTTCTCGCGATCATGGTCAACCGGGCCGCGGACGACGCCGTCGCCGCCATCAGCGAGCACGTGCGGCCCGGCCGCTCGGGCCGTCCCGTCTACGTGATCCCCGAACTGGCCGAGATCTCCCAGCCCACCGTCTCCGAGGTGGCCACCGACCTGGGCGCCCGCCAGATCGCCGGCAACTCCAACCTCGAACGCGACGTCACCAGCGTGCGCGTGGCCGCGATGAACGTCGGCAACTTCCTGCACCTGCTCAGGGACGGCGCCCTGGTGATCGTGCCAGGAGATCGCGCCGACGTCCTCGTGGCGACGCTGGCGTCGTCGTTCTCCCCCGAGTTCCCCGTTCCGTCGGCCCTCTTCCTGACCGGCGGCCTGGCACCGGACCCCAATATCCTCGCCCTCCTGGCGCAGGCGCCGTTCCCCGTCTTCGCGCTCGACGACGACACCTACACCGCCGCCCGGCGCGTCAGTGAGGTGCGGGGCGAGATCGCGAGCGGACTGCGTCGCAAGGCCGCGGCAGCCCTCGGCGCCTGGTCGCGGCAGGTGGACGAGAGCGAACTGCTGGAGCGGCTCGAGCTCCCCCGGCCCGTCAGCATGACCCCGCTGCGCTTCCTGCACGAGCTGATCCAGCGCGCACGGTCCGAGCGGCGGCACATCGTGCTGCCCGAGGGCGAGGACATCCGCGTCCTGAAGGCCGCCGAGATCCTGCACCGCCGCGATGTCTGCGACCTCACGATTCTCGGACCCGAGGCCCGGGTGCGGGAACTAGCCGCGGGCCAGGGCGTCGACCTGACCGGCATCACCTTGGTCGACCCGGCGAGCTCCGAGCTGCGGGATGAATTCGCCGCGGAGTATGCACGAGTCCGGGCCCACAAGAACGTCTCCCTCGACCAGGCCCGCGAACGCATGCTCGAAGGGGCATACTTCGGGACGATGATGGTGCAGCTCGGCAAGCTGGACGGCATGGTGTCCGGCGCCGCCCACACGACGGCGAACACCATCCGGCCCGCACTCGAATTCGTGAAGACCAAGGACGGCGTGAAGATCGTCTCCTCGGTGTTTCTCATGCTCCTGCAGGACCGCGTCCTCGTCTACGGGGATTGCGCGGTGAATCCCGATCCCAACGAGGAGCAGCTCGCCGACATCGCAGTGGCCTCGGCGGAGACGGCAGCCCAGTTCGGCGTCGAGCCCCGCGTCGCGATGCTCTCCTACTCCACGGGTGAGTCCGGCAGCGGCGGAGCCGTGGACGAAGTGCGGCGCGCCACCGAACTCGTCCGGCAGAAGCGCCCCGACCTCGCGGTCGAAGGCCCCATCCAGTACGACGCCGCCGTGGATGCGTCGGTCGCCGCGTCGAAACTTCCCGGATCGTCGGTGGCCGGCCAGGCGACGGTCTTCATCTTCCCGGACCTCAACACCGGCAACAACACCTACAAGGCGGTGCAGCAGTCCGCAGGCGCCGTCGCCGTCGGACCCGTCCTGCAGGGCCTCCGCAAGCCGGTCAACGACCTCTCCCGCGGCTGCACGGTGGAGGACATCGTCAACACGGTCGCCATCACCGCGGTCCAGGCCCAGCAACAGCCGGCCTAGCTCCCCCGTCCGCCCCGCTTCCCGCTCTTCCGCCCCCTCCCAGGATAGGACCCCATGATCATCCTCGTCATCAATTCCGGCTCATCCTCACTCAAGTACCAGGTACGCGAGGGCGACGACGTCCTGGCGGAGGGCCTCGTGGAGCGCATCGGCGAAGCCGAGGTGCCCGACCACGCGGCCGCCCTCGACCGGGTGGCCGGGGAGGTCGCCACGGCACTCGGTGGGCGGAGCATCGACGCCGTCGGCCATCGCGTGGTGCACGGCGGGGAGCGCTTCAGCGAGCCGGTACTGATCGACAACGAGATCACGCGCGCCATCGAGCGCCTCAATCCACTGGCTCCCCTCCACAACCCCGCGGCGGTCACGGGCATCCGGGCCATCACCGAGAAGTGGCCGGGTATGCCGCAGGTCGCCGTCTTCGACACGGCATTCCACCGCACCCTGCCCGAGCACGCTTGGCGGTACGCCGTGCCGGACGAACTGTACCGGCGGTTCGGCATCCGGCGCTACGGATTCCACGGGACCTCGCACGCCTATGTGGCCCGCGCTGCAGCGGAACTCCTCGGCGCGGACACGTTCACGGGCATCATCGCGCACCTCGGCAACGGTGCCTCCGTGACGGCCGTGCGCGACGGCCGGAGCATCGACACGTCGATGGGCTTCACTCCCCTCGAAGGACTCGTGATGGGCACGCGCTCGGGGGACATCGATCCGTCGATCCTGCTGTTCCTGATGCGGGAGGGGTATTCGGAGCAGGACCTCGACACGCTCCTCAACCGCAACAGCGGGCTGAAAGGTCTCTCGGGCACCAATGACATGCGCTCGGTGACCGAGGCCGCCGAGTCCGGTGAGGACCGCGCGAAGCTCGCCATCGAGGTGGCCTCCTACCGCCTCGCGAAGTACGTCGGAAGCTATCACGTGGCCGTGGGCGGCGCGCAGGCACTCGTCTTCACCGCGGGGATCGGCGAGAACGCCGCAGCCTTCCGCAGCGCCGTCGTGACGAAACTCGGCGCCCTCGGCCTCGAACTCGACGAGGACATCAACGGCGAGCGCAGCAGGGAGGCCCGGGTGATCAGCACCCCGTCGTCGGCTTTTCCCGTCCTCGTCGTGCCGACCGACGAGGAGGCGGCCCTCGCCGAGGCGACCGCCGGCGTCGTGAGCGGGCCCTAGCGTCTCCGATCAGCGCCCGGGCAGGGCCCGGTCCGGTCCCGCCTGCGCGGTCGCTGCCCGCCCGTGCCATCGCAGGCCGCGTCCTGTCGGCGGGTGCCTGCCACCGGGGACCTCCGGCAGACTGGAGCCATGACGATCCTCCGCATGACCCTCCTGTTCGCGCTGGCTGCGGCGGCCGAGATCGGAGGCGCCTGGCTCATCTGGCAGGCCGTCCGTGAAGGGAAGCCGTGGTGGTGGGCCGGTGTCGGCATCGTGGCGCTCGGGGCGTACGGTTTCGTGGCGACGCTGCAGCCGGACCCGAACTTCGGGCGGATCCTCGCTGCCTACGGCGGGGTCTTCGTGGCCGGATCGCTGGCGTGGGGCGTCCTTGCCGACGGATTCCGACCCGACCGCTGGGACCTCGTCGGCTCGGCCGTCTGCCTGCTGGGCGTCGCCCTGATCATGTTCGTCCCGCGCTCCAGCACCTGATCCGGCCCTCCGGGAGGTTTCACCCCGCTCGCGCTGCCCGGAAGCCCTATGCGGCCCCCAGCAGCCGCGCGAGCCCGGCCGCAAGGGCACCGATCGCGACCACCAGGAGGAACGGCGCCCGCAGCCAGAGCGCGACGGCGGCCGCTGCGAGGGCTGCCAGCCGTGCGTCGAGCACCACCGACTGACCGGACGCGAACGCGTTCACTGCGGTCAGCGCGGCGAGCAGGCCGATCGTCAGGGACCCGGCCACCCTGAGCATCCTGGGGTTGTCGAGCAGCTTCGCGGGCACCAGGAACCCGAGGAGCTTGGTGGCGATCGACACCGCGCACGCCAGCAGGATCCATCCCCAGAGTGTCATGCCGCCCCCTTGGTCCCGCGGTGCTCGGCCTCCGCGTGGTACGGCTCCACATCGGGCTCGAGGCCCTCTGTCGCGGGGCCGAAGCCTGCGAGCCCGAGGGTGGCTGCCACGACGGCGGCGAGAAGGATCGGGACTCCCGGCGGCACGAGGGGAACCGCCAGCAGTGTCACCACAGCGCAGACGACGGCGATGGCCGCCGGCTCCTTCGCCCGGATCCGGGGCCAGAGCAGCCCGAGGAACGCGGCGACCGCGGCGCCGTCGAGCCCCCACCGCGCGGGGTCGCCCATGGCGTTGCCTGCGAGCGCACCGACGAGCGTGAAGAGGTTCCACAGCACGAACACGCCGATGCCGGCGGCCCAGAAGCCCCGGCGCTGCTCGTCCGGATCGGTCTGGCCTGTCGCGGTGGCCACGGACTCGTCGATGGTGAGGTGCGCCGTCGCCAGTTTCCGCCAGCGCGAGGGACGCAACAGCACATTGACCTGCATCCCGTACACGCCGTTGCGGATCCCGAGCAGGGCCGCCGCGGACATCGCCGAGATCCCACTGCCACCGCCGGCGATCACACCGATGAACGCGAACTGGGAACCGCCACTGAAGAGCAGGAGGCTCAGCGCCATGGTCTGCGCGAGATCGAGCCCGGCGGCGACGGACAGCGCGCCAAAGGACAGCCCGTACAGCCCGGTGGCGATGGCCACGGACAGGGCGACGCGCACTGCGGGGGACTGGGTGAGAACCACCACTCAAGGCTAGGTGACCTGTCGCCCCGCTTCCCATTCGTGTCGAAGGGGTGAATAGTAGGAAAGGAAAGCCTACTTACTAAACGGAGGAGCGCCCCATGAAGGCAGTGACATGGCAGGGCAAGCGCAACGTCAGCGTGGAGAACGTCCCTGATCCTACGATCCAGGAACCGACGGACGCGATCATCCGCATCACCTCGACCGCGATCTGCGGTTCGGACCTGCACCTCTACGAGGTCCTCGGCCCGTACATGCACAAGGGCGACGTGCTCGGACACGAGCCGATGGGCATCGTCGAGGAGGTCGGAGCAGGAGTCACCAACCTCAAGGTCGGCGACCGCGTCGTCGTACCGTTCAACATCTCCTGCGGTTACTGCTACATGTGCACACGGGGTCTGCAGTCGCAGTGCGAGACCACGCAGGTCCACGACAAGGGCTCGGGAGCGGCCCTGTTCGGGTTTTCCGAACTGTATGGATCCGTCCCCGGCGGCCAGGCGGAGTACCTGCGGGTGCCCTTCGCCGACTACGGCCCCGTCAAGGTGGGGTCGGAACTGCCCGACGAGCGCTACCTCTATCTCTCGGACATCCTGCCCACGGCCTGGCAGGGCGTGAAGTACGCAGATGTCCCCCAGGACGGCGTCCTGGCGGTGTACGGCCTCGGCCCGGTGGGGCAGTTCGCCGCCCGCATCGGCAAGTACCTCGGGCACCGCGTGATCGCCGTCGAACCGGTACCCGAACGCCGCGCCATGGCCAAGCGCCACGGGATCGAGACCATCGATTTCACGAAGGACACGGCCGAGGAACTGCGCAGCATGACCAACGGCCGCGGCCCCGACGCGGTGGTCGACGCCGTGGGGATGGAAGCGCACGGCTCACCGGTCGGCGCCTTCGCCCAGAACGCCGTCGGCTTCCTCCCCGACAAGCTCGCGCAGAAGGTCATGGAGACCGGCGGCAGTGACCGTGTGGCCGTCCTGCACTCGGCGATCGACGCCGTCCGGCGCGGTGGCACCGTGTCCCTCAGCGGCGTCTACGGCGGCTCGGCCACGCCCATGCCGATGTTGAGCATGTTCGACAAGCAGATCCAGTTCCGCATGGGCCAGTGCAACGTGCGCCGCTGGACGGACGAGCTCCTGCCCATCGTCGAGGAGCCCTCGGATCCGCTGGGCGTCACGGACCTCATGACCCATCAGGTCTCGATCGATGAGGCCCCGGCTGCCTACCGGAACTTCCAGAAGAAGACGGACGGCGCCATCAAGGTGGTGCTGAAGCCGCAGGGCGTCACGGTCTAGTCCGGTCCGACCGCCGATGGCCCGGGACTACTCCCGGGCCATCGACTCGTGGGCTCCCGCCTGGCCGCGGGCCATCTGCAGGGCGTCGGCCGCCCGGACGAGGGCCAGGTGCGAGAACGCCTGCGGGAAGTTCCCCGCCATCCGGTGGGAGACGGGGTCGTACTCCTCGGACAGGAGGCCGAGTTCGTTGGAGTAGCCCACGAGCTGGTCCATGAGCCGCTTCGCATCGTCCAGCCGGCCGCTGTGCGCGTACTGCTCGACGAGCCAGAAGGAACACGCGAGGAAGGGGTGCTCCCCCGGTTCCAGTCCGTCGTCGGAACTGGCGGTCCGATAGCGCAGCAGCAGTCCCTGCTCGGTCAGCAGGTCCTGCTCGATGCGCTCCAGGGTGCCCAGCATCATTGGATCATCGAATTCGGTGAACCCCACCTGCGGCAGCTGCAGCAGTGCGGCGTCGACCTCCGTGCCACCGTAGACCTGGGTGAAGGAGTTCAGTTCCTGATTGAACCCGCGCTCCAGGATCTCCGCGCGCAGCTCGTCCCGGATCTTCGTCCACCGATCCAGGGGACCCGTCAGCCCGTGGTCGCGCACGGCGCGCACGGCGCAGTCGAACGCGGCCCACATCATCACGCGCGAATGCGTGAAGTACTGCTGATCGCCGCGCATCTCCCAGATGCCGTGGTCCCGGTCGTGGAGGTGGTTCTCGGCGAAGACCAGCAGGGCACGCTGCAGCGGCCAGGAGAAGTTGTCCTCCGTGACGCCGTGGCCGCGGAGCTTCTCGAGCGCCACCAGTACCTCACCGACCACGTCGCCCTGGTACTGCTTCACCGCGCCGTTGCCCACCCGGACGGGGACCGAGTCCGCGTATCCCGGCAGGTGGCCGAGTTCCCGCTCCGGCAGGTGCCGCTCACCGGCCAGCCCGTACATGATCTGCAGGTCCTCCGGATCTCCTGCGACTGCCCGCAGCAGCCAGTTGCGCCACCTCAGCGCCTCGTCGGCGAAGCCGTGCGTCATCATCGCCTCGAGGGTCAGGGCCGCGTCCCGCAGCCAGCAGAAGCGGTAGTCCCAGTTCCGGACACCGCCGAACTGCTCGGGCAGCGATGTCGTGGGGGCTGCGACGATGCCGCCGGTGTCCTCGTGCGTGAGCGCGCGCAGGACGAGGAGCGAGCGCTGCACGGCCTCGGCGTACTCGCCGTCCTTCAGGTAGCTGGCGGCCCAGGCCCGCCAGTAGCTGATGGCCCCGTCCAGGGCGTCGTCGACGTCCTGTGCCGGCGGCTTTTCCCGGTGGGACGGGTACCAGACGAGTTCCAGGTCGACTGTGTCGCCTTCGGACACCTCGAACGTTCCCTCATGGCGGTGGTTGGCGGCCTTCAGCCGGGGGCCGCGGAGCAGCAGCGCATCGGGTCCCGCGATGGCCAGCAGTACCGGGACGCCGTCCTCCAGGCCCTGGCTGACCCACGGGACGATGTCGCCGTAGCCGAAGCGGATCTCGAGTTCCTGGCGCACGGTGACCGTGCCCCGCAGCCCCTGGATGCGCCGGACGACGTTGGCCCGGCGGTCCGTGACCGGCATGAAGTCGGTCACCAGCACCTCGCCCTCCGCGGTCCTCCAGTGGGTCTGGAGGACGAAGGTCGAGGAGATGTAGCTCCGCTCGACGATCTCGGCGTCGTCCGACGACGGGGCGACGAGCCACCTGCCGTGATCCGGAGTGCCGAGCAACGCGCCGAACACCGACTCCGAGTCGAACCGGGGGAAGCAGAGCCAGTCCACACTGCCGCGCCGGGAGATGAGGGCTCCGGTGTGGAGGTCGGAGACGAGCGCGTAATCCTCGATCGGCGATTGCATTTTCCCACTCAACCACACCGACCGGCGCGCTCGTACGGTTACTCGCCGTTGCCCTCGAAGGCTCTGCGTAGGCGCGCCGGATAGTCCGTCGTCATCTCCTGGACGCCGAGTTCCGCGAGGAACAGGGCGTCCTCCACCTTGTTGACCGTCCATGTCCTCACGCGCGCGCCCTCCCGGATCCAGCGCCGCACCCGCTCGGTATGGGCCCGGACGTAGCGAACGCCCGGGCCCGCCATGCCGACCTCCTGGTGGTCGATCAGTTGCTCGCCCTCCTTCAGCGCCCTGTGGAGGAGGTTGATGAGGGCTCCTTCGGCGATCGACCCGAGGCGCAGCGCGTCTCGGACCTCCTGCGGCCGGACGTCGGAGACGAGCTGGCACAGCAGGTGGTGCGGCACCGACTCCGCGAGCTGACGCATCGAGTCGGGATTGAAGCTCATGAAGCTGACCTCGATACTGCCCAGCATCGACGACTCCGGGTTCCAGCCCTCGTCCATGAGGAAGGCGATCAGGGCCTCCTCCAGCCGCAGGCCGAAGGGGCTGGGGTGCTTCAGCTCGACGGCTAGCTTGACCGGCCGACCGGCCCGGCGCAGGAGGAGCAGCAGGTCGGCGAAGGAGAGGAACTGGTCCGACACGTCCCCGTACTCCGACGGCAGCTCCACGCCCTTCCAGGACGACACATCGAGCTGCCGCAGTTCGGCCAGGGTCAGGTCGGCCACGTCGCCGGACCCGTTGCTGGTGCGGTCCAGCGTGGTGTCGTGTATGCAGACCAGGTGTCCGTCGCGGCTCAGGTGCACGTCGCACTCCACGCCGTCGGCGCCGTCCGCGAGCGCCTGCAGGTAGGCGGCCCGCGTGTGCTCGGCATAAATTCCACTGCTGCCTCGATGAGCGAAGATCACAGGAGGCACGAGCCATCCCTTCGGGTCGTCGGCGGTGTCCCTATCACGGTACGCGACGGCGGGATCCGCGCACCATCGACGCTCCGGTCCGCCGTGCAGGGCGGCCTCGATAGACTCGGGAGGATGAATGTTCAGATGACCGGCCCAGACGCGGAGCGGGCGGCCGCCCTCCGTCGCATGAAGCTGCTGGCGACCGGGCTGCTGGCGGTGATGGCCGTCATCTTCGTGGTGGCCTTCGCCCTGCAGGATGCCTACCCCTGGCTCCAGTACGTCCGGGCTGCGGCCGAAGGCGGCATGGTCGGCGCCCTGGCCGACTGGTTCGCCGTGACAGCCCTGTTCAAGCACCCCATGGGGTTGAAGATCCCGCACACGGCGATCATCCCGCGCAAGAAGGACCAGATCGGAGAGTCGCTCGGCCAGTTCGTCGAGGAGAACTTCCTGTCCGAGGACGTGGTGCGCGCCAAGCTGGATTCCGCACGGATCGCGCAGAAGGCCGGCGCCTGGCTCGAGAAGCCCGAGAGCGCCGACCGCGTCGCCGTGGAGGGCGCCGCACTGATCCGGGGCATGTTCACCGTCCTGAACGACGACGCCGTGCAGGGCGTGATCGAATCCATGGTCCGCAAGCACCTGCTCGACCCGCCGTGGGGTCCGCCTATCGGCGGCATCGCGGAGCGCATCTTCGCGGAGGGCCACCACCACCGCCTCGTGGACCTGCTCGTGGACCGCGCCGGTGACTGGGTCGACGCGAACTACGCCGTGGTCACGAGGGTCGTCGCACAGCGCTCGCCCACCTGGGTCCCCCGGCTCGTGGACGGCGTCGTCGGCGACCGGGTGCACGCCGAACTCTCCAAGTTCATCCGGGCGGTGCAGGACGATCCGCAGCACGACGTCCGTCTCGCCATCGACAGGTACCTCCGCGACCTCGCCCAGGATCTCCAGCACAAGCCCGAGACCATCGCGAAGGCCGAGGAGATCAAGGGGCAGCTGCTCGACGACCCCCGCGTGCGCGACCTCACGGCCCGCACGTGGGCCACCATCAAGACGGCCCTCCTCGAGGCGGTCAACGATCCGCAGAGCGAACTGACCTCGAATTTCAAGGCAGCCGTGCGCGACTTCGGCTCCCGCCTGGCGAGCGACGCGGAACTGGCCGGCAAGGTGAACCGCTGGATCGCCGACGGCGCCTCCTACGCGGTCCGCACGTACCGCAGCGAGATCGCGGGCGTCATCTCCGAGACGGTGGGCCGCTGGGACGCGGAGGAGACCTCGCGGAAGATCGAGCTGCAGGTCGGCAAGGACCTCCAGTTCATCCGCATCAACGGCACCGTGGTCGGCTCACTGGCCGGCCTGCTCATCTTCGCCGTCGCCCACGCGATCTTCGGTTAGGCCCGCTTCCCGCCGTCTCCCGACTTTGGAAGCTGCAGTTCGTCGGCCAGTTCGCCGGGGATGGTGTGGGGCAATGGCCCGAACGCCTCGTGGGTGGTACGGATGACCGCCTTGCCCATGAGGTGGTTGCCGGTTCCGCCGACGATCGCTCCGGCCCCGAAGGGCAGTGCCCGTCCGAGCATGAAGCCGCCCTGCCGGGCGAGGAACTTCTTGAGGAAGCGCCGCTGGATGGATTTGGTAATGGATTTGACGAGCGAGGTGGACCCCGAATTGCTGACCATCTGGGCCCAGTACTGCGGGGCGCCCTGACCCGCGGAGGCACCGAGGATGGACCGGATGAGCGCCGTCCCCTCCTCCCCCATGAGGATCGCCATCACCATGGCCCGCGAGCGCTCCGGGTCCTCGGTGTTGATGCCGTGCAGTTCGGCGACGGACTCTGCGTACAGGGCCGTCGCCTCGAGGAATCCGATGGTCGCAGCAGCCGAGAGCCCCAGGGAGGCGATCGTGCCCACTGCCGGCACGGCGGCGGTAGCTCCGACAGCAGCTCCGGCGGCCGTCGTCGCCCGCAGGTAGTCGCGCTCCAGGAATCGCGCCAGTTCGGCCGGGGAGGCTTCCGGGTGCCGGCGCCGGAGCCGATTCAGGTTCGAGAGGATGAGGGGACGCTGGACGTCGAGGGCCCGTTCGATGCCCCGGAGGATCCCGGGCTTCGGGTTGCCGTCCTTGTCGAAGAGCGTTCCGTTGGCAGCCTTCACGGCTGGGTTCTCCTTGTTTCGGCCAAACATCATGGTCCTTCCGCGGCTGGATCGTCTGCCGTCTGGATCGAGTCTAGGTGGGGCGCAGGCCCGTGGGTCAGGTTCTCCTACTGGCGCGGACGCTGGTGCGACCACGCGCGGCAGGGGCGGGAAACAGCGGAAGGGCGCCACCGGGATCCGGTGGCGCCCTTCGGCAGCTGTTCCCCGCGGGGTTCAGCGGGCAGCGCTGGTTAGACGCGCGATCCACGGCGCTTGGTGACGGCACCGTAGATGGCGAGCACGATCAGGGCGCCGATGACGGCGAAGAGAATGGACATCAGCGAGAAGGTGCTGCCGAGGTTGACACCGAGGATGCTTCCGCCGATGAAACCGCCGAGGAAGGCGCCAATGACGCCGAGCAGCATCGTGATCAGGATGCCGCCGCCCTGCTTACCGGGCATGATCAGCTTGGCAAGGGCGCCTGCGATGAGGCCGAGGATAAGAAAACCGATGAAACTCATAAGATGCTCCTTGAGTGATTTCAGCCGCCCGTCCAGGGACGGGCCACTGGCCAATGTTCCGATGCACCGGAGTGCAGCTTTTGCCAACTGTACTTCATCAGCATGCTTAGGGTGCAATCCTAACACCATGCTAACCCTGCTTATCAAGTCCCTCCGGTGAATCTTTTCCGAACTGTTGC
Source organism: Arthrobacter pasteuri (assembly GCF_054510955.1). NCBI lineage: Bacteria > Bacillati > Actinomycetota > Actinomycetes > Micrococcales > Micrococcaceae > Arthrobacter > Arthrobacter pasteuri. Next base: position 2,237,088 of record NZ_JBTNDO010000001.1, on the reverse strand, counting down.
CGGGCGCGCCCTCCCGGGAGCGTGACGGCGAAGAGGCGGTGAAAGCGCGGCAAAATCGCGGGATCGCGGGGATCCTGCAGGCGCGCCGCGCGCAGGAGGGAGCCGGCGGACGGCAACTGCGGGCGCACCGCGCGGAGAATTAGTCCCAGCCCGATACCGGTCAATCCCCCAAATTTCCCCTAATAAGAATCGTCTGACCGATTTCGCAATTGCACTCGTGTAATTCCCGCTTTTCCGGTCGGATGGACCTGCACCTGGCCGCCCGGACGCTCCCTCCTACCGCCCCCCACTCCCTCGTGCCCGACATGCCCCGTCAGGCCCGGGGGACCAGGAGGCCTGACCTTCGCCCCCGCCCCGCTCCATCTGTGTTTGCTTTTGTCCAGCACGTAAAACCCTTGACCGAGGGGTAAAAGCGGGGATAGAGTCACTCAAACACAGATAAAGCCACATGCTGCGGGATCCGTCCCCAGCTGAAGACAACGGGGTCCTCATGTTCGCGGAAGAGCGCTATCGCCAGATCAGCAGCCTGGTCTCCGCCGACGGCCGCGTCACAGTGGCAGGCCTGTCATCACGCTTCGGCATCACGAAGGAAACGGTCCGCCGGGACCTCGCCCTCCTCGAGAACGACGGCGTGCTCCGCCGCGTCCATGGAGGCGCCATCGCCGGCAGCGGCGCGACGACGAACGAGCCGAGCCTGTCGAGCCGGTCGTCCCAGCACTCCCTCGAGAAGAAGCGCATTGCGCAGGCCGCCCTGGCCATGACACCCGTGACCGGTGCCGTCGTGCTCGATGCCGGCAGCACCACGGGAATGCTCGCCGAAATGCTGGCCGAGGAAGCCCGACCCGGGCTCGCCGTGGTCACCAACTCCGTCCAGATCGCGGCCCTCGTCTCCGGCGCAGGCGGAAGCGTCGAACTCGTGGGTGGCCGCGTACGGGCGCTGACCAGTGCGGCGGTCGGCAGCAGCACCGTGGCACACTTCTCCCGCCTCCGCGCCGACATCGCCTTCGTCGGAGCGAACGGCATCGCCGCCGGCTTCGGCCTCAGCACCCCCGATGTCGACGAGGCCGCCGTGAAGACCGCGATCGTCCGCTCGGCCCGGCGCGTGGTGCTTCTTGCCGACTCGTCGAAGTTCAGCGAGGAAACCCTGATCAGCTTCGCAAATCTGGAGGATATCGATGCACTCATCACCGACCGCGCACCCCGGGGCTCCCTGGCGGATGCACTCTCCGATGCCGACGTGGAGGTGATCGTCGCGTGATACTGACCCTCACAGCGAATCCCAGCATCGACCGCACCGTCGAGATCACTGCCCCCCTCACCCGCGGCGCGGTCCAGCGCGCAACCCACGTGGTGCAGGAGGCAGGCGGAAAGGGCGTCAACGTCAGCCGCGCCCTGGCGATGTCCGGCAGCCGGACCCTCGCCATCCTTCCGGGCGACGACGACGACGCCGTGCTCGCGGGATTGCGCAGCGTCTCCGTCCCGTTCCACAACGTGCCCATCGGCGCGGGCCTGCGGACCAACACGGCGATCACCGAACCCGACGGCACGACGACGAAGATCAACGAACCCGGCCCCGAACTGTCATCCGCCCAGCTCGAGGAACTGCTCGCCGTCGTCGTCGCCGAGAGTGACGGCGCCGGGTGGCTGGTCCTCGCCGGGTCCCTTCCACCGGGCGTTCCCCCGACCTTCTACACCAGGGTCACGGCCGCGGTCCGCGAAGCCTACGGACCGTCCGCGCCCCTGGTGGCCATCGACTCCTCGGGAGAACCGCTCACCGAGGCCGCCGCCGGTATCCCGGCGCCGGACCTGCTCAAGCCCAATGCCGAGGAGCTCAGCGAGCTCACCGGCATCGGTACGGGGGACGAGCTCGAGCAGGACCATGAACTGGCCGCGAAGGCCTGCGCGGTGCTCATCGCCGCGGGGGTGGGAGCGGTACTGGCGACCCTTGGATCCAAGGGCGCCCTGCTCGTGACGAATGCGGGGGCCTGGCACGCCGTGCACCCGCCCGTCATCGCGCGTTCCACCGTCGGTGCGGGAGACTCCGCCCTGGCCGGTTACCTGCTGGCGCACAGCGCAGGCGAACTCCCGGAGAACTGCCTGCGCCAGGCAGTTGCCCACGGATCGGCGGCCGCCGCCCTTCCCGGTTCCACCGTCCCATCGCTCGACCAAACAACGCCGGCCGCCGTCGCGGTCACCCCCCTCAGGGTCACGCTGCCCGTGACCGAACCAAGCGCAACCGGGTCCGCCGCAGGGCCCCTCGCACAGGAGGAATTCTGATGTCCGATCTCATCACCCCGGAGCTTGTCACTCTGGACAAGGACCTGGGGACCGAGCGCTCCTCGGTGATCCGTTACCTCGCGGAGCAGGTCGCCGCGCAGGGCCGCTCCACGGAAGTCGACGGCCTCTACGCCGACGCGCTCGCCCGGGAGCAGAAGACCTCGACCGGCGTTCCCGGTGGCATCGCCATCCCGCACTGCCGGTCCAAGGCCGTCACCGTCGCGACCCTCGCCATGGCACGGCTGTCCCCGCCCGTGGACTTCGGCGCCAAGGACGGCGCGGCGGACCTCGTCTTCTTCATCGCCGCTCCGGACGGGGCCGACCAGGAGCACCTCAAGCTGCTGTCGAAGCTCGCCCGTTCGCTCATCAAGAAGGACTTCACCGCCTCACTGCGCGCCGCACAGACCCCGGCGGACGTCGTCGCACTCGTCAACGGCGCCCTCGGACTCGGTGACGCCCCCGCCGGGACCGCGGGTGCCGGAGCCCACGCAGCCGGGTCCGCCGAGCACTCCGCCGGCGCCCGGGCGAGCGAAGCCGCGGCGACCCTCGGCACCTCGCCCAGCGGAACGGACACCACGGGACCCGCGCTCGACGCCGGCGGTACCACGGACACGAAGGTGCGCCGCCTCGTCGCCGTGACCGCCTGCCCCACCGGCATCGCGCACACCTACATGGCCGCCGACTCGCTCGTCGCGGCTGCCAAGGAGCGCGGCGTCGACCTCCAGGTGGAGACGCAGGGCTCGTCCGGAGCCACTCCCCTGGACCCTGCCGTGATCGCGTCCGCGGATGCCGTCATCTTCGCGGTCGACGTCGACGTCCGTGACAAGCACCGCTTCGCCGGCCTCCCCGTCATCAGTGCGCCCGTCAAGCGCGGCATCGACGAGCCGGGCGAGATGGTCGACGAAGCCCTCGCAGCCGCACAGAACCCGAACGCCCGCAGGGTCGCCGGGACCGGCAGCGACCAGACCGACGACGACGGCGGCCGGGACAGCATCGGCGGGACGCTCAAGCGGGCGCTCCTCACCGGCGTCAGCTACATGATCCCCTTCGTCGCCGGAGGTGGCCTCCTGATCGCACTCGGCTTCCTGCTCGGCGGCTACCTGATCACCGAGACCGCGAACACTGTCGTCCTCGAGAACAGCCTGGTGAACCTGCCCGCGGGAGGCCTGGGTGAATACCTCGGGGCGGTGGCCTTCAAGATCGGCCAGCTGTCCCTCGGATTCCTGGTGCCCGCCCTCGCCGGCTACATCGCCTACGCGCTGGCCGACCGGCCGGGCATCGCTCCCGGTTTCGTCGCCGGTGCGGTCGCCGCTTTCATGGATGCGGGCTTCCTCGGCGGCATCGTCGGCGGTCTGCTCGCCGGCTACGTCGCGATGTCGATCGGGCACCTCTCGGTGCCGCGCTGGCTGCGCAGCCTGATGCCGGTCGTGATCATCCCCCTCGTGGCATCGATCGTCGCCTCGGGCCTGATGTTCCTCCTCCTCGGCGGCCCGATCGCGGCCCTCACTGCCGGGCTCAACAGCTGGCTCTCCGGCTTGACGGGCACCGCGGCGGTCGGCCTCGGCGTCATCCTCGGGCTCATGATGGCCGTCGACCTGGGCGGCCCCGTCAACAAGGTCGCCTACTCCTTCGCGGTCGCCGGCCTCGGTGCCGGATCCGTGGACAACCAGGCTCCCTGGCAGATCATGGCCGCCGTCATGGCGGCCGGCATGGTGCCGCCCCTGGCGATGGCGCTCGCCACCTCTCTCGACCGCCGCCGTTTCACCCTGGCGGAACGCGAGAACGGCAAGGCGGCCTGGCTGCTCGGCGCCGCCTTCATCTCGGAAGGCGCCATCCCCTTCGCGGCAGCCGACCCGCTGCGCGTCATCCCCGCGTCACTCCTCGGATCGGCTGTCACCGGGGCGATCGTCATGGGCACCGGGGTCACGTCGCAGGCTCCTCACGGCGGCATCTTCGTCTTCTTCGCCATCGGGAACGTACTGATGTTCGTCCTCGCGATTCTCGTGGGCACGATCATCTCGGCCCTCGCCGTGATCGCCCTCAAGCGCTACGCCGCGAGCAAGAAGAGCACCGCCACCGCCCAGCCGGTTGCAGCCTGACCTCCAGTCCGGTTGGCTGTATCGGGAACCCATCTACAAGAAGGAGCACATCATGGCAGAACGCAAGGCAACCGTGGCGAGTCGCGTAGGACTCCATGCCCGCCCGGCCTCGATTTTCGCGGAAGCGGCAGGTGACCTGCCGTTCGAGGTCACCATCGCCATGGACGGCGAGCCTGCCGAGGAAGCCATGGACGCCTCGAGCATCCTGTCGCTGATGAGCCTCGGAGCCTCACACGGTGACATCATCGTCCTGCGCGCCGAGGCCGACGGTGCAGAGGACGCGCTGGAGAGCCTGGCACGGATCATCGAGACGGATCACGACGCCGAGTAGCACCAACCACAAAGGGCACCATCCGCCGTCGATACCTGGCGGATGGTGCCCTTTCGCGTCCCCAGCGCTGCAAGCAGGTGGGTCCACCCGTTCTAATGGACTCACCTGCCTGCCGGATAACGATCCGCTGACCCCCCACGGACAGCGGCAGTTACATAATCATTATTTTTACATACCAACATGAAAACGTGAATGCCCCTGAGGACACAATCGGGTTTCTTTTGCCGGCTCGGATCCGCATCCGTCCCGGGGTACGCACAGCAGCGGTCCTAGGCGAGCTTGTTGGAACGCGCGCGGCGTCTCCTGCTGCGGGTATGGCTCAACCAGATCAGGCCAAGGCCCACCACCGTCATCATGATCGCCGAGAACGGCAGGATGATGTCCCAGGGGCCGAGCTGGATCGGCGTCGTCCTCAGCAGCACGAAGACCACGACGAGCGAAAATCCACCCGCCAGGAACGCGCAGGCGACCCGGTGGATGATCCGGGCTTGCTGATCCAGGGCCGACGCCGTCGCGGGTGCCACAAGGCACGCGGCGACATATCCCGGGTAGAGCCGTCCCAGGGCGGCGTACTGCTGCACCGTGTCCTGATCGTTGAAGTCCCGCAGGGCGGTCGAGCTGCCGGGCAGTTCACTGGCGACGAAGAAGTACAGTGTCGCCGCGACAGTCAGGCCGAGGATCGCGAGACCGAACGGACCGACGACCAGGCGCCGGGCGAGCGGCGAATCGAACGCCGCGGCCATCCTGGCGCCGAGGAGCACGAAGACCGCATACAGGGCCAGCCGGAGCAGGAGGTTCGCGACGTTGATCCCGCCGAGCACACCGTCCACCGCCGTATAGATGGGGCCGATCGACAGGCCGACGGCGACCGTGAGCAGCACCAGGGCGGTGAACACCGCGCGTCCGCGCCCGTTGCGTACCTCGGGTACCCGTACGGCGGCCCCCACGGCACAGAGGCAGAGGGCAACCCACTGAATGGTCGTCGCGGTCATCCCAGGTTCTCCCATAGTGCGCGGTCCTTGCCGTCGTCGAGCTCCGCTCGCCGGATCTGCTTGCCGAGGACGTCGAGCCGGTCGCGCGCAAGGAAGACGAGGTCGAGGTCGGACAGGGCGCACAGGGCCCGGGAACGGCCGTCCTCGGGCCAGCCACCCTCCTCGGAGGTGAGCAGCCCGGTCACCACCAGCCCACTGGTCAACGAGACCCCGCCGATCCGTGCGGCCTGCACGGCGATCGCGGGGGCGAGCCGGCCGGCGGTGAGCTGGGCCGAGAGGTTCTGCCGGGCCACGCCGGTGCTCGCTGCCAGTTGCTGGCGGAGGTCACCGGGGTCGATGGCCTCGATCCAGGCGCGGACCGAGTTGTGATGGGGGAAGGGCGCGAGGCCGAGGTGCAGATCGGTTCCCGCCTCCTCCCTGTCCTCGCTGCGGGCCACCAGCAGGCGCAGGATGTCGATGTGCGAGACCTGGCTGACGAGCTCCGCGTCCGTGGGCTGTCGGATCCCCTCGGGCAGGTCCTCGTAGCCCTGGAACACGGCGAGCGCATCAACGGGCGGGATGCCGTATCCGCGGGCGATGGCGACGACGGTCTGCACCGACACCTTGCCCCGGACGAGCTGCTGCGCAAGGGTGGACCGCTTGATGCCGGCGACCCTGCAGACGTCGGACACGGTGTCCTGCGGAGCGACCTGGGAACGCCACAGCTGGAAAGCCTTGGCTGTGACGGACATCATCACCTTTCGATTGGACTTTTCGGGCTGTTGTCGAAGTATACTGAGATCGCTGGCTCCGATTTCTGCGATTCCCCCATACGCAGAACTCGGAGCCAGCTCCATCTTAACGGCCGTCCAGCGCCCTGCAGTGGGCGGGGCGGTGCGCCTACCAGCGCACCTTCTTCTCCTTCTTGCCCTGCTTGCTGCTCTCATGGGCCGCCTTCGCGTGGCCTCCGCCGGGCGCCGCTGCGGGATTCCCGGCCTGGTTCTTCTTCGCGAGTGCGAGTTTTGCGCGCGGGTCGTCCTGCAGTTTCCGGGACGCGGTGCCCGTGGCCGGCGTCGGGTCCGCGTCGCCGGGACCGTCGGTAGGGACAGGATCGTTCTGGGGTGTGCTGGTCATGGTGTTCCTTTCGGGAGGTGTGCGCGGCACCGGTCGGAACAGGACGCACCGAGACGTGCGGAGGACTGCGAGGACCGGAGTAATCGAGGAGGCGCGCTTGGAGCGGGTGTCATCGACAAGTGCTGGGCCGGCAGGAGCCGGCGCGATTACTGGGAAGGGATCGTCTCCATGGATTGGACCGTACACCCGGCGCAGTACCGCGACAAGGTCCACCGATCGACGTCGGGACACGCACGCCGCGGCTAGCGCTGCCTGACGCCGCTCACGGTGACATCCACGTAGACCAGCCGGTGGTCGCTGGTGGGGAAGGGGAAGATGCCCGTCAATTCGGAGCCGGGCGTACCGGCCCGAGGCCAGAACACACCTGAGGCGGAGACCCGCAGGTTGCGTGACGGCAGCACGTAGTCGGCGCGGATGTTGCCCGCGTTCCGGTCCTCGAAGTCGGCGGTGTCGAACTGCGGGTCACTGCGGTGCTCCGCGTTGACTCCACCCTGGAGCGCCGATGCTTCGGTTGCACCGCTCGAGGACGGCAGCGGATCCTGGATCAGCCTGTTGCCCAGCAACCGTCCGATCGCTCCGTCCCGCGAGTCCCCGTCCAGGGGGTCGCTGTTCTGGTCGCCCAGTACGACGAAGCGCTCCCCACGCCTGAGTCCGCCCGCGGCACCGTCGTCGTCCTGGATGTAGGACGCGTCGGGGCCGCCGGTCACGTAGTCGGACCAGAACCTGATCTCGTCACTGTTCCGTCTGCCGTTGCGGTCCTCTTCGCCGTCGAAGACGGGAGGAGTGGGGTGGCTGGCCAGGACGTGGACGGCCTTGCCGCCGACGCTCACCGGGATGTCCCAGTGGGACTTGCTGGAGAGGGGAAGGACGGCGAGTTCGTCGGAGGAGTACCAGTCGGCCGGCGCCTCCGTGGCGGGGTTGTCCGGGAGCAGTGCGCCCGGCATGTCCTTCCAGAGGAAGTCCCGGAACGTTCGGACCGCCCCCGTCTGGATGGGGTACTTCGAGTAGACCACCATGCCGTACTGCCCCTCGAACGCGCCGAAGCCGAGGGCGTCGCCGGCGCCGCCCACCGCGCCGTCGTTGTCGAGGTCGTAGCCGCTCGGGACACCGGTGTTGGAGGGAGCGGTGTAGACGTAGGGGTAGTCCAGCGGCGCCTTGCCGTTCTGGCTGACGCGGAGGTAGTTCTGGTCGAACAGGTCGGCGGCCCTGTTGCCCGGGGCGTAGTCGAATTCGTTGAGGAGGACGACGTCGGGCCGGGTGACCTGCAGGACCTCGGCGATGGCACGGGCCTGGGCGTTCGCCGGGGTGCTCAGGTCCCGAACCAGGTCGCCGGGGGCGGACCGGTTGAGGCTTGCGTTGTAGGTGGCGAAGCGGACGTTCTGCATGTTCCCCTCGTCACCGACCGGGACGAGGGTCCGGGTGTCGTCCGGAGGACCTGCGAGGGCAGCCGGCGCGGCAGCGACGAGCAGGGATGCGGCCAGGAGGCCGGCCGAGCATCGCACCGGTATTCGCATGCTTCCCTCCTTTGGATCGCGGGGCCGGCAAGCGGCAGACGGACAGCAGCGGTAGTTCGCTGTGGAAACTTAAGCCTAAGCGCGGGGATCACTTCAGGGCGGACTGGAGTGTAACGATTCAAGGTCGACTCGGGACAGCCCGGTGGCACCCGAGGGGGTACGCACCGATGTCCTGCTCGGCGAGGACGAGAGCGCGCTCGAGCCGGCCCACGGCGTCCGCGTAGCCCCGCATCTCCTCGGGATCCGCCTGGTGGTCCGCCCCGGGCTCCGCTGTGGAACCGGGCCCGGCCCGCCGCTCGGCACCGGCTGCCCGCAGCGCATGGATGACCGACCTCGCTGCGGGGTGGGTGGGATCATGCATGCCCGGGTAGCGGATCGCCTTGGCGGGATCGACGTCGTACTCCGCCCAGCGCTGCACGACCGCGTCGTGGCGCCGGCACAGGCGCTCCCAGACGGCCGTACGCGCAGACTCCCGGACGGCACGTACCCTTCGCACGTGGCGGCGCCGGGCCCAGGTGAAGGCCGCCAGCGGGGAGACGATGCCGACTCCCACCGCCATCACCGCTCCCGCTCCGCCCAGCGCTCCGGCCACGACTCCCGCTCCGAGGATGACGAGGATCCCGCCGAAGGCGGTCCAAAAGTAGTCGTCGGCCCCTCCACCGCGGCGGGAGGCGGCATCGACCCGCCAGCCGGTCAGGGCAGCAGCCCCGGCCATGACGGCGCATGCGGCCAGGCTTCCGGCCAGGGCGGCGGCGTCCATGGATTCCCCTCCGTCCGGGGCGTCGTTGCGCCCGAAGTTCTCCAGTTCCTGGTACCAGTGCAGACGAGGGACGACGGCGAGTCAATCCCCTCCGGCCCGGAACTTCAGCTGCCGGCCTCCAGTCCTTCCTGTGGCAGGCTTGGCGGAGTTTTTGTCGTCGTCGTCCCGAGAAGGAGCAAGGTCCCGTGCCGCTGTGGCTGCAAGCATTCCTGTGGGGAGCGATCGCCGGAGGAGCGCTGCTCGTCGGGTCGGCGATCGCATGGAAGTGGAAGGTGCCGCCGCGCATCGTGGCCTTCGTGATGGCCTTCGGAGCCGGCGTCCTGATCTCGGCCCTCGCGTTCGAGCTCGTCAGTGAGGCGCAGGAGGCGGGCGGGCTCCTGCCCACGGCACTGGGGTTCCTCGCCGGAGCGGTGATCTATGTCAGCGCGAACGCCCTCCTCGCCCGGCAGGGCGCCCAGCACCGGAAGCGATCGGGCGGCCAGCAGCCCTCGGAGGAGGAGGACGCCGGCAGCGGCAACGCCATAGCTCTCGGGGCGCTGCTCGACGGCATCCCGGAGTCCGTGGTCCTGGGTCTGGGGCTCGTGGCGGGCGGCGCCGTGAATCCTGCCGTCCTCGTCGCGATCTTCATCTCGAACGTGCCCGAGGGTCTCTCGAGCACCGCCGGCATGAGGAACGCCGGACGCAGTTCGCGCTATGTCTTCGGGCTGTGGGGCGGGATTGCGCTGATCTCCGGCCTCGCGGCGCTCGCCGGGTACTCGCTCCTGGCGGGTGCCTCCGGGGTGACGGTCGCCTTCATCACCGCCATCGCCGCCGGGGCGATCCTCGCGATGGTGGCCGACACCATGATCCCCGAAGCCTTCGAGCGCCAGCACATGCTCACGGGACTCATCGCCGCGCTCGGCTTCCTCACCGCGTTCGTCGTCCACGAGGTGTCCGGCTAGGACGCAGAAGACCCCGGACCGACGTCCCGGGGTCTTCTGCACAGGTGGGCCCTGTGGGGCTCGAACCCACGACCCACGGATTAAAAGTCCGTTGCTCTAGCCAACTGAGCTAAGGGCCCACTCCACCGTCCACGCCCGGCGCATCCGAAGACGGCCGTCGTGGTGCGATGACCCGCTTACTTTATCGCAATCACCCCTGCTCCGGAGACAGCGCAGGGCCGCGGCGTACGGCCCGAAATTCCGCAGGAGTATCCTCGTTCCATGGACGGCGAATACACGAACAACAGCCCGCGGCCCCACAAGCCGAAGCCATTCGCTCCCGCGGACTTCGAGGTTTTCGCGGGTGGAGTCGATCCGTCGCGGGTCTCCGAAGCCGCCCACATGGCGGCACACGCCCTGGTGCACCACGGGCGCGACGCCGACGATCCGGACGTGACGCGCCGCCTCGTGGAACTCGCCGACCAGCAGGGCCTCGAAGCCATCGCCGAGATGTGGGCCGAGAGCCCAGCTCGGTCCCTGCCCGGCGCCCTGTGGCGACTGTATGCGCTGCGGGCGGCCACCCAGCAGAACCCCGAGCGGATCGCCGCCTACTTCGCCTCCGGTAAGGAAGTGGCCCAGGTGTCGAAGGTCGTCGCCGGCGTCGCCGAGCCGCCGGGCGCAGTGGAGATGGCCACAATGGCGGATACCATCCTGTCCGGCGCCTTCGAGGGGGACTTCGACGTCGCCCTCGAACGCTTCGCCGCGTTCTGCCGCGTCGTCGCCCTGGGCCAAGCCAACCACGCCGACGACGCCGAACTCGCCAACGGCCCGCACGCCTCCAAGCTGACCCGCAATTCGCATCAGCTCATCAAGACCGCGGAGGACCTCGAACACGCCGCGGAATCCTGGCGGCGCGGAGAGCTCGACTGAACCGCCCGCTGTGGCCGATGTTGACAGCAGCTCCGGGGAGGGCAAGACTTAATACGGCGTCGGACCGTGGAACCCCCGGGCTTCAACACTCAGCCGCTTCGAGCGGCCTTCCGCCGAGAGGCGCTCCCGGTTCGACGCCACTACTATGCCCACCGGCAAACAGCGCGGCTTCTGTTCGGCCGTCGCTCCGTTCATATCCTCCGAGGAAGACTCCGTGAAACTACGCCTCTTCCCGCAGGAGAACGCTGGGCTCGAACTGCTCTCCCGCATGGCCCGGCAGCTCGTGCTCGGCGTCGGGACGATGTCCGCGATCCTCGGCGCGTCCACCGACGAGTACGACCGCCTCTCCGAGGAACTGCACCAGCACGAATCGGCGTCGACGGACCTGCACTTCGCCCTCCTGACGTCCATGCGGACCTCCTTCATCAACCCTCTCCCCCGCGAGGACCTCTACGTGCTGTCCCGGCTGCTCAACGAGGCGATCGAGAAGCTCGACGGCGCCGGAGAGCTCATCGCCCTGTACAAACTGAGCAAGCTGAGCCAGCGGGCTGCCGATCAGCTCGAGGTCATCAACCGGCAGGCCGAGCTGACGGCGGTCGCCATGCAGCGGCTGACGTCGATGGAGGACCTCGAGGAGTACTGGATCGAGATCCTGCGCCTGGCCCGGCGTGCCGAGCGCACGCACCGCAGCTGGTGCGCCGAACTCCTGAACGACCACAAGCCCCTCGTCTACGCGCGGCACCGCGACGTGGCGAACCAGCTCGTCGACGTCACCAAGGACATCAGGAGGGTCGCCACCCAGGTGGGCAGCATCCTCGTCAAGGAATCGTAGGTGGAGTCCCTCCTCCTCGGTATGGTGGTCGTCATCGCCGGTGGTTTCGCCTTCCTCAACGGCTTCCACGACGTCTCGAACTCCGTGGCCACAGCGGTCCGGACGCGGGCGCTGACGCCGACCGTCGCCGTCCTGCTCGCCGCGCTGTTCAACCTCGTGGGCGCGCTGCTCAGCACGTCGCTGGCGCTCTTCTTCACCGATGCCGCGATCGGCCTCCCGCCGGGGTCGACGGGGCTGGGGATCCTCGTCTCCGCGCTGCTCTCCGCCTGCCTCTGGAGCCTCGTCACCTGGTACCGCGGCAAGCCGTCGTCGTCGACCCACGCGCTGCTGGGCGGGATCATCGGTGCCGGCGCGGCCTCGCAGCTGACCAACGGCCCCGCGATGAGCGGTGCGGGGGAAACCCTCCTGCTGCAGATCGTGCTGCCGCTCGTGCTCTCGCCGGTCGTCGCCTACCTCCTGGCGTACGCCGCGGTGTTCCCGGCCACGTGGCTGCTGCGCCACGGCTCGCCGACGAGGGTCAACCGGGGCAACCGCATGGCACAGTCGGTGCTGGCGGGTGCCTTCGCCCTCGGCCACGGGCTCCAGGACGGCCAGCGGACCATGGCAGTCATCCTGCTCGCCCTCGCGGGTTCGGGTTACGCGGTGGGGTCCGGTATACCCCTCTGGGTCCAGGTGTTCGCCGCCGTCCTGCTGGCCGCCGGATCCCTGTTCGGCGGCTGGCGCATCACGCACACCCTCGGCAACCGGCTGGTGCACATCGACCCCTTGCGCGGCATGACCGCCCAGGGCGTGAGCTCGGTGATGCTGTTCGTCGGCGCCATCTCCCTGCACTTCCCGCTGTCCAGCACACACACCATGACGTCCGCGATCGTGGGGGCCGGGGCCAACCAGCGGTTCGCCTCCGTCCAGCGGCCGCGGGTGGTGCGTATCCTCGCCGTCTGGCTCGGCACCGCGCCGCTCACCGCACTGGTGGGAGCCGTCTTCTTCCTGGCGCTGAGCCCGCTGCTGTAGCCGTCGGGAGCGCGTGGCCTTCCGTCGAGTGTGCCGCCGCGCCGCGTGCCCGGACCCGGGGCGGCGCTCCACCGGGTCCGAGCCGCCGCCACGGGTCTGCGCGTCCGGCACCCGCGACCGAATGCCGCAAGTTCGCCGTTCGGGTGCCGCCGCGCCGCGTGACCGGACCCGGGGCGGCGCTTAACCGGGTCCGAGCCGCCGCCACGGGTCTGCGCGTTCGGCACCCGTCCGGCCACCCGCACCCTCCCGGAACGACGACGGCGGCCCCCCCTTGGGAGCCGCCGTCGCCATGCCGCCCATTCCGGCGGCGGGAGTAGGTGTCTACCCGAAGCGGCCGGAGACGTAGTCCTCGGTCGCCTTCTGCGCGGGCTTGTTGAAGATCGTGGTGGTGTCGCCGTACTCGATGAGCTTGCCCGGCTTGCCCGTACCGGCGATGTTGAAGAACGCCGTCTTGTCCGAGACGCGCGCCGCCTGCTGCATGTTGTGCGTCACGATCACCACGGTGTACTCGGCCTTGAGCTCGTTGATGAGGTCCTCGATGGCCAGGGTGGAAATGGGGTCCAGGGCCGAGCAGGGCTCGTCCATCAGGATCACCTGCGGGGACACCGCGATGGCGCGGGCGATGCAGAGGCGCTGCTGCTGGCCGCCGGAGAGGCCCGAGCCGGGGCGTCCCAGGCGGTCCTTCACCTCGTTCCACAGGTTCGCGCCGCGGAGGGACCTCTCGACGAGGTCGTCGCCGTCGGACTTGCTCATGCGCTTGTTGTTGAGCTTGACGCCGGCCAGCACGTTGTCCCGAATGGACATCGTGGGGAACGGGTTGGGCCGCTGGAAGACCATGCCGATCTGGCCGCGCACGGTGACGGGGTCCACGGCGTCGGCGTACAGGTTGTCGCCGTCGAGCAGCACCTCGCCCTCCACCCGTGCACCGGGGATGACCTCGTGCATGCGGTTGAGCGTGCGGAGGAACGTGGACTTGCCGCAGCCCGACGGGCCGATGAACGCGGTCACGGAGCGCGCTTCGATATTGATGTTCACGTCCTCCACGGCAAGGAACTTGCTGTAGTAGACGTTCAGGTCCTTGACGTCGATTCGCTTGGACATTGCTTCCTTATGGGTCGTTTCCGCGGATGCTCAGCGGCTGGTCTTGGGGGCGAAGATGCGGGCGACGAGGCGGGCGACAAGGTTGAGCAGCATCACCATGAGGATCAGCAGGAGCGCTGCGGCCCAGGCACGCTGGGTACTCGGATCCGGCGACGTCGGGGAGGTCGGGGTGAGGATCTGGTAATAGATGAAGGTGGGGAGGGTGCTCATCCACCCGCTGAAGACGTTCCAGTTGATGGAGCTCGCGAATCCCGCCGTCACCAGAATAGGTGCGGTCTCACCGATGACGCGTGCGATCGACAGGGTTACGCCAGAGGCGATACCGGAGATCGCGGTCGGGATGACCACCTTCGTGATGGTGCGCCATTTGCGCACCCCGAGCGCATACGACGCCTCGCGGAGTTCGTTCGGCACGATCTTCAGCATCTCCTCGGTGGAACGCACCACTACAGGGATCATGAGGACGGACAGCGCGACCGCCGCCACGAAGCCGGTGCGGGTCCCGGGGCCGAACAGCAGGGCGAACAGGGCCGCGGCGAACAGGCCCGCGACGATCGAGGGAATACCCGTCATCACGTCCACGAAGAAGGTGATGGCCTTGGTGAGGCCCTTCCCCGAGCCGTACTCGACAAGGTAGACGGCCGCGAGCAGGCCGATCGGCACGGAGATCAGCGTGGCCCACAGGGTGATCTGGAGCGTGCCGAGCACCGCATGGTACGCACCGCCCAGGACCGGAGCGCCCCCCTCGACCGCCTCGTTGTCCACGGCTCCCGTCACGCCGTTCATCGAGGTGAAGAGGAAGTTGTAGCTCAGCCCCGGCACGCCGCGCTCCAGGACGGTCCAGAGCACCGACACCAGGGGAAGCAGCGCGACCAGGAAGGCGCCGTAGACGAGGAACGTGACGAGCCGGTCCTTGGCCTTGCGCTCGCCTTCGGCGACGGCGGTCACCAGGGTGGCCGCGAGGACGAAGACGACGGCGGAGATGATGGCCCAGCCGACGACGCTGAAGCCGATGAGGGAGGCCAGTGCGGCTCCGAGGACGACCGAAGCTGCCAGGACGACCCACACGGCGTACGAGGGGAGCCGTCCTCGCGTGAGGTGGGACTGGCGACGCTGAAGCGTCTGGTTCGCTGACATCTAGTTCGCTCCCGAAAATTCTTTGTGCCGGGTGATGATGAAGCGGGCGATCATGTTGACGGCCAGCGTGATGACGAAGAGCACGAGGCCGGCCGCAATCAGCTCGTTGAGCCGGAGACCGAAGGCCTCCGGGAAGTTCAGTGCGATCTCGGCTGCGATGGTCTGGTTGCCGGACTTCACGAGACTCGCGACGAGCGCGCCGGGCGAGAGGACCAGCGCCACCGCCATGGTCTCTCCCAGCGCGCGGCCGAGGCCGAGCATCGTCGCGCTGATGATCCCCGGCCGGGCAAAGGGCAGGACCGCCATGCGGACCATCTCCCACCGTGTGGCTCCCATCGCGAGCGCGGCTTCCTCGTGGAGGTTGGGCGTCTGCAGGAAGATCTCCCTGCTGAGCGAGGTGATGATCGGGATGACCATGACCGCGAGGACGATACCGGCGGTGAGGATGGTCTTGCCGGTCTGGCTGGCGGGACCGGTGAAGATCGGGAGCCAGCCGAGGTTCTCGGCGAGCCAGGTGTACACCCGGGCGAGCTGCGGCGCGAGGACGATGTAGCCCCACGCGCCGTAGATGACCGAGGGGATGGCCGCGAGCAGGTCGACGACGTACCCGAAGGCCCTCGCGAGCCTGCGCGGGGCATAATGCGAGATGAAGAGCGCGACGGCGATGCCGATGGGCGTCGCGATCAGCAGCGCGATGGCGGCCGCGATGACCGTGCCGATGACGATCGGCAGGATGTAGGGGGCGAAGCCGTTGCCGCCGGTGACCTCGGTGGGGTCGGCGGTGAAGATCGGCGCAGCCTGTACGAGCAGGAACACTGCGACGCTGAAGAGGACGGCCAGGATCAGGATGCCGGCGGCCAGGGAGATGCCGGAGAAGATCTTGTCGCCTGCGCGGCCTCGATCCGCCGGCGCCTTCAGCGAGCTGGTCGACGCTTTCAGCGAGTTGGTTGACACGTCTTTGCCTTCCAGGCGGTCGATTTCAGGTGCAGGATCGGCCCGGGTGCCGGGCCGACAGGGAAGGTCACTGCCTATTCCAGCCGTGAACGGCGGACGGTCCCGTCCGGTCTCCATTAGACCAGACGGGACCGGCGGGCCTTCGCTAGGAGGCGACTTTGATGGACTCGATGGCCATCTGGGCCTTCTCGCGCAGGGTCTCCGACAGCGGGGCGTTCCCGGCAGAGGCCTCGGACTCCGCCTGGCCTTCCTCGCTGATCACGTAGGAGCCGAACGCCTTCACGAGGTCGACGGTCTCCTGGCTGTCATAGGTGGTGCAGTAGATGTGGTAGCTGACCAGGACGACGGGGTAGGCGCCGGATTCGGTGGTGTCGCGCTCGAGGTCGAGCGCCAGGTCGGACTCGGAGCGTCCCTCGACCGGCGTCGCGATGTCGACGGCCTTGGCCGCGGCGTCGGAGCTGATCTCGGTGTACTCCTCACCCACCTTGACCTTTGCCTTGCCGAGGTCACCGACGGCGGAGGCGTCGGCGTAGGTGATGGCGCCGTCGGTCGCGGTGACCGTCTGGACGACACCGGAGGTGCCCTTGGCGTTCTCGGACTCGAGCTCGGCCGGCCAGGCGCCGTCGGCCTCGTAGGTCCAGTCCTCGGGAGCCGCAGCGGCGAGGTACTCGGTGAAGTTCTCGGTGGTGCCGGACTCGTCCGAGCGGTGCACGACGGTGATTGCGGTGTCGGGCAGTTCGACGCCCTCGTTCTGGGAGGCGATCGCGGGATCGTTCCAGGTGGTGATCTCCTTCTTGAAGATCTTCGCGATGGTGGGAGCGTCGAGGTTCAGGTCGGTGACGCCCTCGAGGTTGAAGGCGATCGCGATCGGGGAGATGTAGACCGGAACGTCGATCGCACCCTCGGGACCGCAGACCTCCTGGGCCTGGGTCATCTCGTCGTCCTTGAGGTAGGCGTCCGAGCCGGCGAACTGGGCGCCGCCGCTCAGGAAGGCCTTGCGGCCCGCGCCGGAGCCGTCCGGCGAGTACTGCACCATGGTGCCCTGGTTGGCGGCCTCGAAGCCGGCCTTCCAGGCTTCCATCGCCGAGTTCTGCGCGGACGAGCCGATGCCGGTCAGGGTCCCCGTCACGGCGGAGCCTGCAGCGGAGGACGCACCTCCGGTCGCCGCGGGCTCGCCCGTGGCGTTGTCGGAACCACAAGCGGTCAGCGCCAGCGCAGCTACGGAGATAACTGCCGCAGCGCGGCCAATGCGAAGAACCTTCACTGAATTTTGCCCCTTCCAGGGATGCTTTCATCGGTGCACGAGCGGCACTCGGGAGAGATGTACGCGTTCTTGTACATCTTCGAAGCTAGGTACCGCAGGTGAAGAGAGTGGCTGAGGGACGTGAACGGAAGGTGAACAGCGCGGGACCATTGGCCTCCGGCGCCCGTGGACACTGGCGGAAGGAGACGAATGAGCCCACCCGTCCTACCTTCTAGACTGGGTCCATGCCGCCGCGCCAGGGAGTGTCCGCAACCCTCGCCTTCCTGCGCAAGCGCTCCCGCATCGGACTGAAGCGCAGCTCGAACTCGGTCGTCAACGCGGTGCAGATGACCGTGTGCGCCGTCGGTGCCTACGCCTTCGCCGAGGAGGTCCTCGGGCACAACGGTCCGCTGTTCGCGGCGACGTCGTCGATGATCTCCCTGGGCTTCTCGAGGGATCCGCGCCTGCGGCGCGTCCTCGAGGTGGCGATCGGCTGCACCCTCGGCATCTCGGTGGGAGACCTCCTGCTCACCTTGTTCGGCACGGGGCTCTGGCAGGCCGCCGTCGTGCTGTTCGTCTCGATCCTGCTGGCCCGCTTCCTGGACAGCGGCACCATCTTCACCACGCAGCTCGGACTGCAGTCCCTGCTCGTGGTCCTGCTCCCGGCACCGCAGGGCGGGCCGTTCACACGCAGCGTGGACGCCATCGTGGGCGGGCTCTTCGCGCTCGTGATCACCGTACTGCTGCCCCGCGATCCGCGACGCGAGCCGAAGACGAACGTCCGGGGCCTGCTGGGCGAACTGTCCGGCGTGCTCCGCGAGAGCGCCTCGGCACTCCGCCAGAGTGATTCCACGCTGGCGTGGCACGCCCTGGTCCGCGCACGGAACTCCCAGTCCCGGCTCGACGGCCTCACGGGCAGCATGAGGGCCGCGCAGGAGGTTGCCCGGATCTCGCCCGCCTACCGGCGCCACCGCGACGAGCTCGGCGACCTGCGCACCGCCATCGATTCGATCGACCTGGCCATCCGCAACAGCCGTGTCTTCTCCCGCCGCCTGACCTCCGCCATCAACCACGCGGCCCTCACGGACGAGGCGATCGAGAGCCTCGGCCAGTCGCTCGAAGACACGGCCGACGCCGTGGACGCGCTCAGCCGGGCGCTGTCCGCCGGTGACCCTGCCGAGCGCCGCCTCAACCTGCGTCAGGCACGCAATGAACTCGCCGCCGTCGCGACCGACCTGCACCCCGAGACCCTCGACATCAGCGGCCTCGAGGGTGAGGGGCTCGTACTCCTCCTGCGCCCCCTTGTGGTGGACCTCCTCGAGGCCACGGGCCTCTCCCACGACGACGCCGCCGGCTACCTCCCCCGGCTCTGACCACCGGCGGTGGACCTGCGCTGTCGGTGGCCGCCGGTAGCCTGAAGGAATGGCCACGAAGACCTCCCCTGCCGCGCGCTCGGCGCGCAACAACGCTCCGAACTACCGCTGTGCGGAATGCGGCTGGACGACGGCGAAGTGGGTAGGGCGCTGCGGTGAATGCCAGGCCTGGGGCACCGTCGAGGAGACGGGCCAGGTCGTCGCACGCACCACGGCCGCCACTGCGGTCACCACCCCCGCCCGGCGGATCGCCGAGGTCGACGCCACCCTGTCCGGATTCCAGCCCACGAAGATCGACGAGCTGGATCGCGTGCTCGGCGGCGGACTGGTCCCCGGGGCCGTGATCCTCCTGGCCGGCGAGCCCGGCGTCGGCAAGTCCACGCTCCTGCTCGACGTCGCCGCGCGGGTGGCGCGCCTGGGCAAGGACGTCCTGTACGTCACGGGTGAGGAGTCCGCGGCCCAGGTGAAACTCCGCGCGGACCGGATCGACGCCGTTGCCGATTCCCTGTACCTCAGCGCAGAGACGGATCTCGGCCAGGCCCTCGGCCAGGTCGAGACGATCGATCCGGCGCTGCTGATCGTCGACTCCGTGCAGACACTCAGCAGTGCGGCGGTGGATGGCAGTGCCGGCGGTGTCACGCAGGTCCGGGAGGTCGCGGCGTCGATCATCGGGGCGGCGAAGGCACGGGGCATGACCACCCTGCTCGTCGGGCACGTCACCAAGGACGGCTCCATCGCCGGCCCCCGGCTGCTCGAGCACCTCGTCGACGTCGTCTGCCAGTTCGAGGGCGAGCGCCACTCACGCCTGCGCCTGCTGCGGGCCGTCAAGAACCGGTACGGCCCGACGGACGAGGTGGGATGCTTCGACCTGACCGACGGCGGCATCGAGGGACTCGCCGATCCCAGTGGGCTCTTCGTGTCCCGCACCAAGGACCCCGTGTCGGGAACCTGCATCACGGTCACGCTCGAGGGTCGCCGCCCGCTGCTCGCCGAGGTCCAGGCGCTGCTGGCGGAATCCCCCAACGCGCAGCCGAGACGGGCGACGAGCGGGCTCGACAGCTCCCGCGTCGCCATGCTGCTGGCCGTACTGCAGAGCCGTGCCTCGGTCAGCCTGCACAAGGACGACAGCTACGTGGCGACGGTGGGCGGCGTCCGCCTGACCGAGCCCGCCACGGACCTCGCCGTCGCCCTCGCCATCGCCTCCGCGAAGACCGACCATCCCCTGCCCGCCCGGCTCATCGCCTTCGGGGAGGTGGGCCTCGCCGGGGAGGTGCGTCCCGTCCCCGGCATCGGACGGCGCATTCAGGAGGCGGAGCGGCTCGGGTTCACCCACGCGATCGTCCCGGCGTCCCCCGGCGGCACGGGTCCCGTGCCGAAGGGATTCTCGGTGCGGGAGGTATCCACCCTCGCGGAGGCGCTGGCCCTGCTGTTCTAGGCGCCGCTTTTCCTGGTGCCCGCGGGGTGTTACTGGTCTACGACGGGGACCGGTGCGGAGGATTTCGCGCGCGCCAGTAGTATTATGTTCGGCTGCGCGGCTAGAGGCGCCGCCACCGACCACCGTCCGAGACTCGACGGCGGCCGCCCGACTGCGCCGGGCCTTCAACAGCGCGGGCGCTGAAAGGATAGGCCCATGGTTCGTAGTCCGGAGGACTCACTCAAAGCCACCCTTGCCAGAGTAGCCCCAGGAACACACTTGCGCGACGGTCTTGAGCGAATCCTGAGGGGACGCACAGGTGCGTTGATCGTCCTCGGCTTCGACCGCACGGTGGATTCCATCTGCTCGGGCGGCTTCGACATCGGCATCGAGTTCTCACCCACCCGACTGCGCGAACTGGCGAAGATGGACGGTGCGATCGTGTGCGACAAGGATGCGAGCCGCATCCTCCGCGCCGCCGTGCAGCTCGTGCCCGATCACACCATCGAGACGCAGGAATCCGGGACCCGGCACCGCACCGCCGAGCGCGTTGCGAAGCAGACCGGCCTACCCGTGATCAGCGTCAGCCAGTCGATGCAGATCATCGCCCTCTACATCGACGGGCTGCGGCACGTCCTGGAAGGCTCCGAGCCCGTACTCGCACGCGCCAACCAGGCCCTCGCCACCCTCGAGCGCTACCGGGCCAGGCTCGACCAGGTCACCAACTCGCTCTCGGCCCTCGAGATCGAGGCGATGGTCACCATCCGGGATGTCGCCGTCACGCTGCAGCGCCAGGAGATGGTCCGCAGGATCTCGGAGGAGATCTCGCAGTACGTGCTGGAACTCGGCGTCGACGGCCGCCTGCTGTCCCTCCAGGTCGAGGAGCTCACCACGGGTCTAGGACCGGGCAGCGAGATGGTGCTGCGCGACTACATGAACCTCGGGTCCAGCACCGCGTCGCTCGACGAGCGGGTGGCGACCCTGCAGGGCTTCAGCTCGGCGGACCTCATCGATCTCGGCACCATCGCGAGCGTCCTGGGCTTCAATCCGTCCGTGGACTCGCTGGAGGCTGTCATCCAGCCGAAGGGATACCGCCTGCTGTCCGGGATCAAGGCCGTACCACCGGCCGTCGCCAATCGGTTGGTGGACCACTTCGACGGCCTGCAGAACCTGATGGCCGCGAACATCGACGACCTGATGGCGGTGGACGGGATCGGCGAGCAACGTGCCCGGACCGTCCGTGAGGGGCTCTCCCGTATCGCCGAGACCAGCCTCCTCGACCGCTTCATGTGAGCTGACGCACCGCCTCCGCCGGCCGGCGGCGCCTCCCCCTGCACGCTGGGCCGCGACCTCGGCCACGGCCTACTGCAGCGTGAAGGACACCGGGCTGCTGCTCCGGGCACCGAGCCGGGTGGTCAGGGCATACGTCCCGGCCCCGGGGTCCTCCTCGACCATGCAGCCCGGCACAGTCCGGTTGCGGGACCATTCGAACGTCGCGCGTTCCTCGCCGCCCGGCTCGATCGTGCGCTCGAGGTCCTGTGAGTCGTGCTGGCAGTCCGTGGAGGAGAACACGCGCTCTTCGTCGCTGGTCAGCACGAATTCCATCTGGGACGTACCCACGTTCACCGTGCAGGCCTCCGGCCCCTCGTTGCGGACCACGAGGGACAGGACAGGATCCTTACCCGGCCCGTAGTTGTGCCGGTCGGTCTCGGCGGAGACCACGACCCTCGCCGGATCACAGCCGTCGTCCGATGCCGAGGGCGACGCGGAGGGCGACGGGGAAGGTGAAGCGGAGGTGGCGCTCGGCGAGGGAGCCGGTGATGCGGAAGGCGCCTTGGACGGCGCCGGGCTCGAGGGGGCGGGGCTGGTGGTCGCGGAGGAACCGGCCTCCGGCATGGGTGGTTCGCCCACCGCAGCATCGGCGCCGTTCCCGAGCACGCCGGCCAGCACGAGACCCGTGATGGCGAGGGCCGCGATCACCAGGAGCGCGAGGATGGTCACCGCCAGGCGCCTTCGGCGGTAGACAGCGGGACTGTGCCCCCGCCTGCTGCCTGTACGCCTGCCCGTTCCGCGATCGCCCGTGGATGCCATCCATCAAGGTTAGGGAAGTCCCTCCGCATTACTCCGGCCACCACGCCGCTGGATAGAGTATTGACGACGATGATTCAGGAGCCACCCATGATCCCCGGCAACGGACCCACGACGGATCCCGCGTGCCCTGCAAGTGCTGCCGGTGCTACCGGTGCTACCGGTGCTACCGGTGCTACCCGGATCGCATCGGGGCCCGACGTCCTCCATGCCCGGCTGGCGGACTGGTTCGCCGAGGCGGCACGGGACCTGCCCTGGCGCGACGCCGACTGCTCGCCGTGGGGCGTCCTCGTCAGCGAGGTCATGCTCCAGCAGACCCCGGTGGTCCGCGTCCTGCCGGTGTGGCGTGAGTGGCTCGAACGATGGCCCTCCCCCGCCCACCTCGCCGCGGAGCCGTCGGGGGCCGCCGTCCGGCACTGGGGCCGCCTCGGCTATCCCCGCCGGGCCCTCCGCCTGCATGCCGCAGCCACCGCCATGGTCGCGGACCATGGCGGCGCCGTGCCGACCACTCACGACGAGCTGCTGGCCTTGCCCGGTGTCGGCACCTATACCGCTGCCGCGGTCGCCGCGTTCGCCTTCGGACGGCGCGAGACCGTCGTCGACACCAACATCCGCCGCGTGCACGCCCGCGTCTTCGGCGGGAAAGCGCTCCCGGCCCCGGCGCTGACGGCCGCGGAGATGAAGCGCGCCGGGGAGCTCCTGCCCGCCGATGACGCCCTGTCGGTGCGGTGGAATGCAGCAGTGATGGAACTGGGAGCCGTGATCTGCACCGCCCGGTCCCCGCTCTGCGACGCCTGCCCCGTCCTGGACGCGTGTTCCTGGGTCGCAGCGGGACGGCCTGCTCCCGAGTACGTCCCCAAGGGGCAGTCGTGGGCGGGCACGGACCGGCAGGTGCGCGGCGCGATCGTCGCCGTGCTGCGCGATGCCGAGATGCCCGTACCGCGGTCCGTCCTCCTGGAGTTCCCGGTGGACCTCAGCATGGGCGTGCCGGCCGCCCCCGGTCAGGCTGCCCTCACCGCGCTGCACGGCCTGCAGGCGCCGGCCGAGCAACTGGAACGCGCCCTGGCCGGGCTCCTGGCCGACGGCCTCGCCGAGGACGCCGAAGGCGGCATCCGCCTGCCGGGCTGACACCGGGGCGCCCAGGCGCGGATGCCGGAGGGGGGCATCCGCCTGCCGGGCCAGGACCTGCCCGTCAGGCGGGCTCGCCGAAGCCCGACTCGACCGCCTGCCCGATGAAGTCGACCGCTGCCTGCGCATCCGGGCCGCTCGCCTCGGCCGTGACCGTGCGGCCCTGACCGAGTCCGAGGCTCATGAGCAGCATCACCGACTTCCCGTCGACGCCGTTCACCGTGACTTCCGCGTCGAGGTCTGCCAGCCCGGTGGCGAGCGTGGCAGCGGGCCGCGCATGCAGCCCCATCTGGTTGGGCAGCGTCCAGGAGCCGCTGACCGCTCGGCCCCCGGGCGACGGCGACGTGCCGGAAGCCGCATCGCTCCCCGGCACCGCTGCCGCGTGGCTGACGAATGGCTCGAGTTCCTCCGGCCGGATGGAGACGACGGCGGCCTCGGCCGCCCGGACCACCTCGTCCAGGGAGGATCCTCCTTGGGCCTGGACGGCTGCCGCGACCGCGCCCTCCACGAGCGCGGCCTGGGCGAGGCGAACGGATGCGCGCTCGTCGGGCTCGAGGAACTCGAGCACCGTCTCGGCGGTCATGACGGCGGAGCCGAGGTCGGTCAGGATCACGACGCCGTCGCCTCCGGACGCCTGCTGGATGCCTGCCTGCACGCGGTCGAAGCTCGTGCCGATGCGTACCGGACCTCCGCCGTCGTCCGCTCCCCCGGCGGCGACGAGGACGACGTCGGGCGCCATCTGCGCAGCGAGTTCGACGACGCCCTCCGCGATCTTCGCGCTGTGCGAGACGATGACCAGGCCGACGCTCATGCGATGCCCTCCCTCGCGGCCTCCACGGCGGCCTGGAGGATCAGGGCGGTCGACACGGCGCCGGGATCCTGGTGACCGGCGCTGCGCTCGCCGAGGTAGCTCGCCCTGCCCTTGCGGGCGATCAGGGGCTCGGTGGCAACAGCTCCCGCGTGGGCGGCGTTGGCCGCGGCGGCGAGCACCTCGGGCGGGGTTGCTCCCGCCTGGGCCGCGGTCTCGGCCGACTCGGTAGCCGGCGTCCAGGCGTCCACCATGGTCTTGTCGCCGATCTCGGCCTTGCCGCGGGCCACGATGCCGTCCCGGGCGGCCCGGATCATCCCGGCCGCGGCGGCCGCGTCGATCTCGCCCGCGTCCCCGAGCGAGGCCGCCGCACGCAGGAACGCCGTCCCGTACAGCGGACCGGCAGCACCACCCACGGTGGACATCAGGGTCATGGCGACCTGCTTGAGCACGGCCGCCGGAGTGGCGGGAGCATCACCGGCGTCGAGCTTGGCGACGACGGCGCTGAAGCCCCGGTCCAGGTTCTCACCGTGGTCGGCGTCGCCGATGACCCTGTCGAGCTCGATCAGGAGGGCGCGGTTCTCGGCCACCACGCGGGCGGTCTCCTGCATCCACCGGAGGGCCCACTGCGTGTCGAGGGCAGCGGACATGCTCATGCCCCCCACCGCAGGGCGGCCGTGCGGACGGGGGCGTCCCACAGTTCGAGCATCTCGTCGTCGACGCGCAGGATGGTCAGCGACGCGCCCTGCATCTCGAGAGCGGTGATGTAGTTGCCCACGAGGGACCTCTCGATCGTGACGCCGAGCCCGTCGAGCAGTTGCGCGACCTTCCGGAACACGATGTACAGCTCACTGGCGGGAGTCCCGCCCATGCCGTTGACCATCACGAGCGTCCTGTCCCCGGCGGTCAGCCTGAGGTCGGCGACGATCGGCTGCAGCAGCCGCTGCGTGATGCCGTCGGCGTCCTCCATGGCGATCCGGTGCCGGCCCGGCTCCCCGTGGATGCCGATGCCGATCTCGATCTCGTCCTCGGCCAGGTCGAAGCTGGGGACCCCGGCATGCGGAACGGTGCATGCGGCCAGGGCCACACCCATGGAGCGCACGCTGTCCACGACGCGCTGGGCGACGGACGCAACGCCGTCCAGGTCGTCGCCGCGTTCTGCTGCAGCACCGGCGATGCGTTCCACGAAGACGGTGCCACCGACGCCGCGCCGGCCCGCCGTATACAGGGAGTCCTCGACGGCGACGTCGTCATCGACGAGCACGGAGCGCACGGTGACGCCCTCCGCTTCGGCCATCTCCGCGGCCGTCTCGAAGTTGAGGACGTCACCGGTGTAGTTCTTGACGATGTGCAGGACGCCCGCCCCGCCGTCGACGGCGGTGGTGGCGGGGATGATCTGGTCCGGCGTCGGAGAGGTGAAGACGGCACCCGGCACCGCGGCGTCGAGCATCCCGAGTCCCACGAAGCCCGCGTGGAGGGGTTCATGGCCGCTTCCACCTCCGGACACGAGACCCACCTTGCCCTGCACGGGAGCATCCCTGCGGGTGATGAACAGGGGGTCCGGGTGGACGGTGACGATGTCGGCGTGCGCGATCCCGAATCCTTCGACGGACTCGTTGACCACGGCCTTGGGGTCATTGATGAGCTTCTTCACGGCGACTGCTCCTTGACTGGGAACGGACATCTGACGGCCTGCAGCCCGTCCCGCGTGGACCACCCCGGCCACTGGACACGTTACCGCCCGTTCCTGCCGCTGCCTATAGCCCGGAGGCAGCCCCGGCCCGGGCCGAAGACCGGCCCGACGACCCCGCCGCACACCGCTAGAGGGCGGTTGCGGGGAACCGGTTGAACGGCTGAGGGAGGGCCCCGGCAGGGTGCCCTCCCTCAGCTCGCCGGACCGCCCGATCAACGGTGCGGCCCGGACGAATCAGCGTCCTTGCTTGAACGCATCCTTGACGTTCTCGCCGGCGTCCTTGAGGCTCGAGCTCGCCTGGTCCTTATGGCCCTCGGCTTCCAGGTTCTCGTCCCCGGTCGCCTTGCCGAGGCCTTCCTTGATCTTTCCGCCCAGACCTTCGCCCTTGTTCCCGATCTTGTCATCCAGTCCCATGATGCGGACCTCCTTCAGCTCGGTGTACGGCCACCGGTTCCGATGGCCTGCCAGCACCGCGAACGCGATGCTAAGCAGTCTTACTATATGCATGCGGGCCTGCTGAATGCCACCCTGCCGCGGGAGGGTCTTCAGAGTCGCCGGATCATCCGCGTATTGCCGAGGGTATTGGGCTTGACCCTGGCAAGGTCCAGGAACTCGGCGATGCCCTCATCGTGGGACCGGAGGAGCTCGGAGTAGGTCTGGGGGTCGACGGCGGACTGGTCGGCCATGACCTCGAAGCCGTGGCGCCGGAAGAAATCGACCTCGAACGTCAGGCAGAAGACCCTGCTCACGCCGAAGCCCCGCGCCTCCTCGAGGAGTTCCTCCACGAGCGCGTGGCCCACGCCGTGGCCGCGGGCTTCCGGTGAGGTCGCGAGGGTGCGCACCTCCGCCAGGTCCTCCCAGATGATGTGCAGCGCCCCGCAGCCGAGCACCTCACCGCCGTCGGACTCCGCGATGCGGAACTCCGGCAGCCCCTCGTAGTAGGCCACCGTCTCCTTCGCGATCAGGATGCGATCCTCGGCGAGCGGCGCGACGAGCGACTTGATGGCGGGGACGTCCGCGGTGCGGGCGGGACGGATGGTGAAGGGCAGCGTCATTCGACCCACTCTACAAACCACCGCCCCGCCCGTGCCTACAGGCCCAGCTCCGACGGGAGTTCGCGCTCCTCCCCGAGGACGTGGGAGGCGAGGAAGGCCTCGACGACGCCGTACCAGATCCTGGCGTGCTGCGGCTTGAGGATCCAGTGGTTCTCGTCCGGGAAGTACAGGAACCGGTGGGGCGTCCTGCCCTCGTCGTCGGCTGGGAGCTTCGACGCGGAGAGCAGCTCGTACCAGAGCCGCAGC
The DNA here is from genome assembly GCF_054510955.1 of Arthrobacter pasteuri. NCBI lineage: Bacteria > Bacillati > Actinomycetota > Actinomycetes > Micrococcales > Micrococcaceae > Arthrobacter > Arthrobacter pasteuri. The sequence goes on along the minus strand of NZ_JBTNDO010000001.1, from coordinate 2,210,069 downwards.
CCCTCGCCGATCGGCACGCGGTAGTCCTTGTCCCCGTGGATGACGAGCATCGGTGTGCTGATGTTCGCCACGTGGTGGTGCGGGGAGTTCTCGTTCATCATGTCCGGCGTCATCTCCCGCTCCCAGTAGTACGCGACGTCCGTCGTGGGCCCGAACTGGTCCAGCGCCCACAGGCTCGCGTGCGTGACGATCGCGGCGAAGCGGTCGGTGTGCCCGGCGACCCAGTTCGCCATGTAGCCGCCGAAGCTGCCACCCATGGCAGCCACGCGGGTCGCATCGATGTCGTCCCGCGCCACCAGGCCGTCGGTGGCGGCCATGAGGTCGGTGTAGGGGACGCCGCCCCACTGGCCCCACCCGCGGTCCACCATGTGCTGGCCGTATCCCGTGGACAGCGCGGGATCCGGCAGGAGGACGGCGTAGCCCCGGGCTGCCATGAGCCAGGGCGACCAGCGCCACGTCCACGCGTTCCAAGAACCGATCGGGCCTCCGTGGATCCACAGCAGCGCCGGGACCGGGGCTTCCGCCGAGGCGCCGTCGGGCAGCACCAGCCAGGACCTCACCGGCTGGCCGTCCTCCCCCGCCGACTCCACGCGTTCGAGCGAACCGGGGAGCTCGGGGCGTTCCGCGGGGTTGGGGAGCCGTTCGGTGGCTCCGGAGGCGAGGTCGATCCGGACGACCTCGGGCGGGAACAGGTAGGAGCTGCGGAGGGCGTACGCGGTCGTGCCGTCCGGGGACACCCGGACGTCCGTGTAGGCTGCAGCATCCTCCGTCACGCGGCGCACGGCACCGGTGGCGACGTCGATCACGAACACGGGGGCGGACCCGTCGTCGTCGGCCGTGACCACGAGGGCCGACCCGTCGGGCAGCCACGCCGCAGGAGACGGCCAGCGGTCCCACTCCGCGGCGAGTTCGGAGGGCTCGCCTCCCTCGAGGGGAAGCAGCAGCAGGCTCGTGCGGGGCGCGAGGTCTGCCCTGGTGCGCCGGTCCCTGACCACCACGAGGTACCGGCCGTCGGGGCTCACGGGACCGGGAGCGTAGTCGTTCCCGCGGTCGTCCAGCAGGACGACGGATTCCTTCGTGGCGATGTCGACCCGCACGAGCACCGTGCGTTGCGAGCCGCGCTCCTCAGGAACGGTGAGGGAGGTGAAGAGCAGGGCACCGTCGGGGCTGAGGACGGGATGGGCATCCCGGAGGCCGCCGCGCGCGGAGGGGATCAGGTCCGTGAGGGGCCGTTCGCGGTCCTCGCCGAGGTCCTGCAGCCCGAAGTAGCGTGGCTCCTCCGGCCCGAGGTCGGCGTCCCAGTACCGGACCGGATAGCCCGAGTGGAGGACTGCCGCGACGCCGGCTTCCTTGCGCGCCTTCCGGCGCTCGGCGTCGTCCTCCTCGTCCGCCGAACCGGCCAGGACGGCCGCGGTGACCACGACGACGTCGGCCGCCTCCGCGGCGGCCACCCCTGCCACACCCCCCTCGCGCGTCAGGAGCAGCGAGGACTCGCCTCCGGACGCGGGCAGGCTCCACAGGGCTGGGCGCTTCTCGCCGTCGGCGTCGTCCGGGTCGGGACGCGCGGACGTGAAGAGCAGGTCTCCGCTCGGGAGGAACGCGGCCCCGGACTCGCCCTCGGAACTGCGGGTCAGACGGCGGGCGGGCTGTCCCCCGGCCGGGTCGACCTCCCACAGCGCGGACTGGTACGCGGTCTTCTTGGGGTTGAGGGTGGCCACGGACGTGACGAGGCGCGTGCCGTCCCGGTTGAGGACGAGCCCGCTGAGGCGGGGCAGGGCGACGAAATCCTCGAGAGAGGAGAAGGGGGTGGTCATGCGTCATCTCTACCACCGCGGATGGCCACCGTTCCACCTTTCGGGGAAATCCCGTTGCCGAGGGCACCAGTTCTCCTGCTTCCGTCAACGACGGAACCCGCCCTGGTGCCCAGGACGGGTTCCGTCGTATCTCAGATGCTGCTGGTTACTCCGGGACGGTGGCCTCGAGCGCGGCCGGAGCGTCCTCGATCTCCTTGGGGGCGCCGTGTCCCACGAAGGTGAAGCGTGCATCCACGCCCTCGCCCTCGACGTCCACATCGACGCGCTCTCCCGACTTCAGCTCGCCGAAGAGGATCTTCTCCGAGAGCTGGTCCTCGATCTCGCGCTGGATGGTGCGGCGCAGCGGCCGCGCTCCCATTGCGGGGTCGTAGCCGCGGGTCGCAAGGAGCACCTTGGCCGCGGGGGTGAGCTCGATCGTCATGCCCTTGTCCGCCATGCGGCGGCTCAGGCGCTCGAGGAACAGGTCCACGATCTGGACGATCTCGTCCTGCGTGAGCTGCGGGAACACCACGGTGTCATCGACGCGGTTGAGGAACTCGGGGCGGAAGTGCTGCTTGAGCTCCTCCGTGACCTTCGCCTTCATCCGGTTGTAGCTCGTGGTGGTGTCGGAGCCGGACTGGAAGCCCGTCATGACGCCCTTCGAGATGTCGCGGGTGCCGAGGTTGGTGGTCATGATGATCACGGTGTTCTTGAAGTCCACCATGCGGCCCTGGCTGTCCGTCAGGCGGCCGTCCTCGAGGATCTGTAGGAGCGAGTTGAAGAGGTCTGCGTGCGCCTTCTCCACCTCGTCGAACAGCACCACGGAGAACGGCTTGCGGCGGACCTTCTCGGTGAGCTGTCCGCCCTCCTCGTAGCCAACGTAGCCCGGAGGGGCACCGAAGAGCCGGGAGACGGTGTGCTTCTCCGAGTACTCGGACATGTCGAGGGTGATGAGGGCGTCCTCCTCACCGAACAAGAACTCCGCGAGTGCCTTGGCGAGCTCCGTCTTACCGACACCGGTGGGACCGGCGAAGATGAAGGAACCACCGGGACGCTTCGGGTCCTTGAGGCCGGCGCGCGTCCGGCGGATCGCCTGCGAGATCGCCTTGATGGCCTCGTTCTGTCCGATGACGCGCTTGTGCAGTTCCGCTTCCATGTTGAGCAGTCGCGAGGATTCCGCCTCGGTCAGCTTGAACACGGGGATGCCGGTCGAATTGGCGAGCACCTCGGCGATGAGTTCCTCATCGACCTCCGCGATGTCGTCCAGCCCGCCGGACTTCCAGCGGCGCTCCTTGTCGCTGCGCTCGTCGTGGAGCTTCTGCTCCTTGTCACGCAGCGCCGCAGCACCCTCGAAGTCCTGGGAGTCGATGGCCGACTCCTTCTCGCGCTTGACGTCCGCGATGCGCTCGTCAATCTCCTTGAGCTCCGGCGGCGCGGTCATCCGGCGGATGCGCAGGCGCGCTCCCGCCTCGTCGATGAGGTCAATCGCCTTGTCCGGCAGGAAGCGGTCCGAGATGTAACGCTCGGCCAGCGTCGCCGCACTGGACAGGGCGCCGTCGGTGATCGAGACGCGGTGGTGCGCCTCGTAGCGGTCGCGCAGGCCCTTGAGGATCTCGATCGCGTGCGCCACGGAGGGCTCGGCGACTTGGATCGGCTGGAAACGGCGCTCGAGGGCGGCGTCCTTCTCGATGTGCTTGCGGTACTCGTCCAGGGTGGTGGCACCGATGGTCTGGAGCTCACCACGGGCGAGCATGGGCTTCAGGATCGACGCCGCATCGATGGCGCCCTCGGCGGCACCTGCGCCGACGAGCGTGTGGATCTCATCGATGAACAGGATGATGTCGCCACGGGTGCGGATCTCCTTGAGAACCTTCTTCAAGCGCTCCTCGAAGTCACCGCGGTAGCGGGAGCCTGCGACGAGGGACCCGAGGTCCAGCGTGTACAGCTGCTTGTCCTTGATGGTCTCCGGGACGTCGCCGCGCACGATCGCCTGGGCGAGGCCCTCGACGACGGCGGTCTTGCCGACCCCGGGCTCACCGATCAGGACAGGGTTGTTCTTGGTACGGCGGGAGAGGACCTGCATGACGCGTTCCATCTCCTTCTCGCGCCCGATGACAGGATCGAGTTTCGACTCACGCGCTGCCTGCGTCAGGTTCCGGCCGAACTGGTCCAGCACGACGGAGCCTGCGGGAGTTCCCTCCTGCTGGGGGCCGCCGGTCGCGGCCGGCTCCTTGCCCTGGTAGCCGGACAGCAGCTGGATGACCTGCTGGCGGACGCGGTTGAGGTCTGCGCCGAGCTTCACGAGGACCTGCGCGGCGACGCCCTCACCCTCACGGATGAGACCGAGCAGGATGTGCTCGGTACCGATGTAGTTGTGGCCGAGCTGGAGTGCTTCCCGCAGGGAGAGCTCCAGTACCTTCTTGGCCCGGGGGGTGAAGGGGATGTGGCCGGACGGGGCCTGCTGGCCCTGCCCGATGATCTCCTGAACCTGTTCCCTCACGGCACCCAGCGAGATGCTGAGCGACTCTAGGGCCTTTGCGGCTACACCCTCGCCCTCGTGGATCAGGCCAAGCAGGATGTGCTCGGTGCCGATGTAATTGTGGTTGAGCATGCGGGCCTCTTCCTGGGCCAGCACAACAACTCGACGGGCACGATCTGTAAATCTCTCAAACATGAGACACACACTCCTAGCTAACGCGTATTTCGATGCTACGGGTACGGGATGTGCTTTGGGTGCGTGTTCGCCACAGGCGAGATAACGCCGGAAGGCTTCCCCTCCGGCGCCGCCCGGGGGTGGTCAGCGCTGTGCGGCGCGGTATGCCTCGACGATTTCGCTGTTGACACGGCCGCGGGAGGAGACGTTGTAGCCGTTCTCCTTGGCCCACTCGCGGATCTGCGCGGCTTCCTGGTTGCGGGACGGGGACGGGGACGGGGTGGTGGGGCGCTGCTGCTTCGAGGAGTTGCTGCGGCGGGCTGCGCCGACGTATTCCGCGAGGGCCGAGCGGAGCTCCGAGGCGTGCTCCTCCGAGAGGTCGATTTCGTATTGCACGCCGTCGAGGCCGAAGCGCACCGTCTCGTCGGCTTCGTTGCCGTCGATGTCATCGATGAGAATGATCTTTACCTTCTGCGCCACAATGCTCTCCTAATTGGTTCCTCGATATCAATGCCCCCTGAAATGAGTATGGGCCACTATTCAATCGAGGTCAAAGAAGGGCATTCCTAACCGGGGTCGATTTCCTGATCGTCATTCTTTTCCCGCGCCACCTCGCGGTTCCGTGCGTCCTCGGAGTCCTGCATTTCCTCCGCACGCGCCATGGCCTCGCGCTCCGCGCGGTCCGCATTGAATATGGCCTTGATCACGAAGTAGAAAATCACCGCCAAGCAGGCTGATGGAAGGAGGACCGCTACATATTCCACGGCTACTGCCCCGCTTCGGGCTTGAGAATGGGGAAGAGGATCGACTCACGAATTCCGACGTTCGTGAAAAGCATCACGAGACGGTCGATTCCGAGGCCGATACCGCCCATCGGAGGCGCCCCGTATTCGAGTGCCCGGAGGAAGTCCTCGTCCAATTGCATGGCCTCGTCATCGCCGGCGGCCGCCTGTCGGGACTGCTCGGTCAGGCGCTCCCGCTGGATGACGGGGTCGATGAGCTCGGAGAAGGCTGTGCCGCGCTCCATGCCCCCGATGATGAGGTCCCAGGCTTCGATCAGTCGCGGATCGTCGCGGTGCGGCCGGGCCAGCGGCTGGGCGGAGGGCGGGTAGTCGTAGACGAATGTCGGCTGGATGAGCGTGGGTTCCACGATCTCCGAGAACAGCTCGAGCACCACCTTCTCGGCACCCCAGGCCGGATCGAAGGAGACCTCGTGGCGCTCCGCGATCGAGCGGAGCTCCTCGAGTCCCGTCTCCGGGGTGACGTCCTGCCCCACGGCAGCGGACAGTCCCGGGTAGACACCGAGCCACGCCCATTCACCATCGAGGTCGATGGTGCCCTTCGCGGTCTCGATCGTGCGCGAGCCCAGGAGATCGGCGCACGCGAGGATCATCTCCTTCATGCGGTCCGCCATGACGAACTGGTCGGCGTAGGCCTCGTAGCACTCGAGCATGGTGAACTCGGGGCTGTGGGTGGAGTCGACGCCCTCATTGCGGAAGATGCGCCCGATCTCGTACACGCGGTCGATCCCGCCGACGACGGCCCTCTTCAGGTACAGCTCCAGCGCGATCCGGAGGGTCATCTTCTGGTCGAACGCGTTGAGGTGCGTCTCGAAGGGACGGGCCGTCGCACCGCCGTGGATCAGCTGCAGGATCGGCGTCTCCACCTCGATGTAGTCGCGGCGGTTCAGGGTCTCGCGGAGGGTGCGGGTGATCGCGGCGCGCGTCCGGACCATCTGGCGGGCTTCCTTGCGCACCATCAGGTCGACGTAGCGCTGGCGCACGCGCGTCTCCTCGCTGACGCCCGCGTGCAGGGTGGGCAGCGGACGGAGGGCCTTCGACGCCATGGTCCAGGAGTCCGCCATCACGGAGAGTTCGCCGCGGCGGGAGCTGATGACCTCGCCGTGCACCTGCACGTGGTCGCCGAGGTCCACGAGCGACTTCCACTCCGCGAGGCTGTCGGCGCCGATCTCGGCGAGGCTGAGCATGACCTGGAGCCGCGTGCCGTTCCCCTCCTGCAGCGTCGCGAAGCACAGCTTCCCCGAGTTGCGGATGAAGACCACACGGCCCACGACGGCGACCTGCCGGCCGCTCGACTCCCCCGTCCCGAGGTCTGCGAACTGCTCCCTGACCTCCGCGAGCGAGTGCGTCCGCTCCGGCTTGACCGGATACGGCTCCGTCCCGGCGTCGAGCAGGGCTGCGCGCTTCTGCAGCCGGAAGCGCATCTGCTCGTTGAGGTCGTCCGCGGGGAGGGTTTCGTCGTGAGTCACGGAAGACAAGTTTACGGCCCCCTGCCGGGCCCGCGGTGTCGGCCGCCGGCGGTGTGGGTCAGGCCACAACCGGCAGGAGGGTGTTGTCGATCAGGCGGACCGCACCTACCCGTGCCGCGACCACGGCGAGCGCTTCTCCTGCCCGACTCTCCCCTCGGTCCTCCCCTCGGTCCGCTCCTCGGTCCGCTCCTCGGTCCGCTCCTCGAGGAGCGAACGACACCGGGTCGACGACGTCGAGGTAGTCGAGGTCCACAAGATCCTCTCCCGCCACCTGGGCGCGGGCTCCCGGGAGGTCGAGGGGTCTCCCGCGGGCGGCGCGGTCGCGCAGGACGCCCAGCACCCTGGACAGCACGAGGGCCGCGCGCCGCTCCTCGGGGCTGAGGAACCGGTTCCGGCTCGAGAGGGCCAGCCCGTCGGCGTCCCGGACGATCGGGACGCCCTCGATGCGCACCGGCATGTTGAGGTCGAGCACCATGCGGCGGACGAGCGCGAGCTGTTGCGCGTCCTTCTCGCCGAAGTACGCCCGGTAGTCCGCCGTGGTCGCGGGCAGCCCGAGGTTGAGGAGCTTGGACACGACCGTCAGCATGCCGTCGAAGTGCCCGGGCCGCGACGCACCCTCGAACAGGGCGCCCATCCGGCCGGCGCCCACCCGGACCAGCGGCTCTCCGCCCGGGTACATGTCCTCCACCGACGGGGCGAAGACGACGTCCACCCCGCATCCGCCCAGGAGCCGGACGTCCTCGTCGAGCGTCCGCGGGTAGCGGTCGAGGTCGGCGGAGTCGGGGAACTGCAGGGGATTCACGAAGATCGAGGTGACGACGACGTCGTTCGCGGCGCGCGCCGTCCGCGCGAGCGAGGCGTGGCCCTCGTGGAGGCCGCCCATGGTGGGCACGAGGCCCAGCGACGGCGGCCCGTCCGCCGCTCCCCGCCGGCCCGCCGCCCGCTCGAGCAGCCGGGTCGTCGCCGCGCGGAGGTCGGCCGGGGTGGAGACGAGGAGGGGGGTCGCCGGGCTGTCGGGGCCGGTCGAGGTCACGGGATGGTCCTTCACGGGTCGGGGCGGGCGCGGTCGGCGCCGGCGCGGGGGTTCTGGGCTGGGCGGGCGTGCTGGGCTGGGGTACGGGGCGGGATGCTGTGCGGGGGCCGGTCCCGGGATCAGGAACGGGAGCCGGAGGCCCCGTCCGGCGGGCCGGGCGGTCCCCCTGAGCCGGGGGCGTCGGCGAGCGCGGCGAGGATCGCCTCGGCCTGCCCGGGAGTGAGGACGCCCCGCTCGAGAGCCCGCAGCGCCGTGGCGCGTGCCATCCCGAGGTAGGCCTGGCGGGTGTCGGGGGCGTCGTGCGCCTCGAGGGCAGCCCGGTGCGCGCGGACCGTCTCGGCGTCGCCGCGTGCCACCGGCCCCGTCAGCGCACCCTCCCCCGAGGACAGGGCGTTCTCCAGCGATGCCTTCATGAGCGGCCCCAGCATCCGGTCGGGGTGCTGCACACCGAGGTCGGCGAGGAGCTGCGCGGACTGCGCGGCGATCGTGACGAGGTGGTTCGAGGCGTGGGCGAGGGCCGCGTGGTACAGCGCCCGCGACTCCTCCTCGATCACCACGGGCTCGCCGCCCATCTCCACGACGAGCGCCTGCGCGATCGGCAGCACCGCGGACGGGGCGGTGATCCCGAACATGCTGTCCGGTAGGCGTCCGAGGTCGAGGCTCAGGCCCGTGAACGTCATGGCGGGGTGGATGGCCAGGGGGATGGCTCCCGCCGCGCGTGCCGGGGCGAGTACTCCGGTGCCGTGGCGGCCGGAGGTGTGCACCACGAGCTGCCCGGCCTGCCAGGCGTTGAGCTGGGCCAGGCCCTCGACCAGCGTCGGCAGGGCATCGTCGGGCACCGCCAGCAGCACGAGTTCGGCGCGTTCGATGATGTCCGGGACCTCGAGCACCGGCACTCCGGGCAGGAGGTTCTCGGCCCGTTCGCGGCTCGCCTCGGACACGGCGGAGACGCCGACGACGGCGTGCCCCGCGGATCTGAGGGCCGCACCGAGGACCGCACCGACCTTTCCGGCACCGACGATGCCGACACCGAGCCTGCCCGGCCGGCGGGATGCTTCAGCGCTGGTCATGGGCGGATTCCTCTCCCTGGGCGGTCGCGGGTACGTACACCGGCGCCTCGGGCAGGACGTCCGGGACGGGACCCTGCGCGGAGGGCTCCGCCGGACGGGTCCTCATCCACTGCTCGGGCCCGCTGCGGCGCCGCGCCTCCGCTGCCCGCACCGCCTGGCCGTGGAACAGCTCCTCCGCGCCGGCGGAATCGACCAGGGAGACGCGCGGAGTGACCGGGCCCGGAGTCGTCTGGAACTGCAGGTTCGATACCCCGAACCTGCGGTCGACGGGACCCTGCTCGATCGACAGCGACTGGGTCCGCTCGTGCGGCACGACGACGAGTTGCCGCCACAGCACACCCGAGCGCAGGAGGAGGGCCGTCCCCGTCACCGCGAAGCCGTTGCGCCGCCAGGCGAGGGGTGCGAGCCATCGCGCGCGGCGCGGGGTGGTGAGGAAGCCCTCCTTCCCGTCGCGGCCCGTCATCCCGGCGGAGAAGACCTCGACGGGACGTGGTGTCCCCGGATCGGGTAGGACGAGGGCCAGGATCTGCAGCACCTCGTCCCGCGTGCCGACGGGGAGCAGGGTTGTGCGCGCCTGTCCCTCGTTGGAGGCGGACAGCCCGTACCCGGCCACGTTCCCCGTGACCCGGTACCACCCCTTCAGGCGCCACAGCGGGGACTGCACGATGCCCAGTGCCTGCACCCGGCCCGGAGGAACGGTCTGCGCCCGGGTGTCCAGCAGGCCGTAGCGCATGCGGATGCCGTCGGGTGAGGTGGCTGCGCGGAAGTTGTAGCCCGTGTTCAGCGCGGACCAGTAGGAGCCTCCGACGCCGATGAGGACGGGGATGAACGACGTCGCGATGATCGGCGTGCGGAACACGACGCCGAGGGTGATGACGACGGCGGCCGCCACGACCAGCGCGATTGTCGTCCCGGACAGGACCGCGGCACCGAGCACGCGGGCGGGCGGGATCACCACGACCTCACGCTCGGGGGCCTCGACGGCCTGCTCCGGGTGCTCCGGGTCCGTGACGCCCGCTGCGCGCGCGAGGATGGTGGCGCGCAGCTTCCTCGCGTCGTCGAGCTTCAGGAACGCGAGGCGTACCGCGGATTCCCCCGCGTCGGCCACCTCGAACTTGAGCTCGGCGAGTCCGAAGATCCGGGCGAGGAAGGGCTGCACGATGTCGATGGCCTGGACCCTGTCCAGGCGCGCCTGCCGCTGCTGCCGGAACACGACGCCGGAGTGCACGCGCACGTGCTCGGCGGTCACCTGGTACCGCGTGAAGTACCAGGAGACGAAGAAGACGGCCGCGATGACGAGGACCACGGCGAGCACGACCCCTGCGGCCAGGAGGAGGCCGATGCCCTCCGGCAGGGGGCTGCGCCCCCTCGTCCCGGCGTCGAAGAGCCCCTCGAACCAGTCCCTGCCCACGAAGTAGACGATGGCGGCCAGCGCGATCCAGCCGCGCACGAGCGGGGAGATGAAATGGACACGCTGCCAGGCATCCCCGGAGTGGGCAGCGGGGGCCGGTCGTCCTGCCCCCTCGGCCCCCTCGGATCCGGTGGCCGCGGGGACCCCGCCGGACGGTTCGTGCGCCGTCATAGCCCGGCCAGCCGAGCTTCTCCCCGCGCGGACAGCTGCTCGCGCAGCCTCGTGCCCTCCTCGGTGGGCAGGCCGGGAAGGGAGGCGTTCGTGGCGGGGGACGCGGTGTGGAGCTTCAGCGTGCAGATCCCGAAGGCACGCTCGAGGGGCCCGACGGAGACGTCGACGTACTGCATGCGGCCGTACGGCACCACCAGCGTGCGCTGGAAGAAGACGCCCTGGCGCAGGAGGAGGTCCTCGTCGCGCTCCGCGTAGCCGATCGCCGCGACCTGGCGCGGGAGCAGGAGGCCACGCCAGGCGGCGATGACCAGCACGACGGCGGGCAGCCCCCCTGCCACCCACAGGGGCGGGAAGGATTCCCAGGTGCCCGTCAGGCGGAGGACCAGCGGGATGCTGCACAGGACCACCCAGACCAGGGACCCGATGAGCCAGCCGAGCAGCCGGACGCGCAGGTACTTGGGCGATACCCGGGACCAATGGAGTCCGGAGGGGTCGATCGGTTCCCTAGGCATATTCCCCCTCGCTGTGGCCCGGAGCGCCCGTGCCGTCGTCGTCCGGAGGAAGTTTGCAGAAGTCCTCGACCACCAATCCCACCATAATCATCAGGGTCCCGCCCACCATGAGTGCCACGGACCCCCAGAGGGGTGCGGTGGTGGAGCGGACCGACAGCAGGGTCAGCTGGTCCACGAAGATGCCCGCGTGCCAGCCGAGGCTCAGCGCGCCCGCGTAGGCGCAGGCCTGGGCGAGGACGAGGGTACGGGTCGCGAGGATCGGGTCGAGGGGCCGGTCCCGCTTGCCGTTGCGCCACCGGAGGACGCGGCGCCCGAAGACCAGGGTGATGGCGATGATCACGGCGGTGGTCGCGAGGGAGGTCAGCGGCAGCGTCGGAGTGCCGTAGCCGTTGCGGGTGGCGAGCCAGTTGACCAGCCAGCCGGTGAATCCGGCCACCAGGCCCACCACGCCCAGCCAGCGGAACCGAAGGGTGTTCACGGCTTCCTAGACTTCCTCGAAGGGCACCAGGCCCGCGATGTCCTCGGCTTCCGAGGCCAGCTCGGCCACGGGGCGGCCTGCCAGTTCGGCTCCCGCATCCATCCAGGCCCAGGGCTGCAGCACGAAGGCGCGGGACGCCGCGCGGGGGTGCGGGATCGTCAGGGACTCGTCGTCGGACGTCCAGGTCCCGTAGGTGATGATGTCGACGTCGAGCGTGCGGGGGCCCCAGCGCACCGTGCGCTTGCGGTGGTGCTTGTCCTCCACGGCCTGGCAGTGGGCGAGGAGTTCGTACGGGCCGAGGTCCGTCTCCACCTCGACCACCATGTTGAGGTAGTCGGGCTGCTCCGGGCCTCCCACGGGCTTCGTCCGCACCACGGGCGAGACTGCGTGGAGGCGCACGTGCTCCGATTCCACGATGTCGGCGACGGCCAGCATCAGGGTGTCGCTGCTGGCACCGAGGTTGCTGCCCAGCGCGAGCACGGACCGCACGGTGCTCACGCCCGGCTCCTGCGCAGGGTCACGGCGACGTCGCCGAACGGCACCGCGATGGGTGCCTTCGGCTTGTGGACGGTGACGTCGACGGCGGCGACGGGGAAGGAGCCCAGGACGGCGGCGGTGATGGTCTCGGCGAGGGCTTCGATGAGATCGAAGGGTGCGCCCCCGATGATGCCGTGGACCAGTTCGGCGACCTCACCGTAGTGCGCGGTCCCGGCGAGGTCGTCGCTGGTCCCCGCGGGCTGCAGGTCCAGGTGGAGCACGAGGTCCACGACGAAGGGCTGCCCGTCGCGGCGCTCGTGGTCGAAGACGCCGTGGTAGCCCTTGGCGGTGATACCCGTCAGCTCTACCGTATCCAGCAGGCCCGAGGGTGAACCGGAACGGCCCGGAGTGGGTTGTCCGCTCACCGTCGCGGGCCTATGGCAGCGGCGACCTTGACGGCGTCGAGCGTCGCGGCAGGGTCGTGGACCCGCACGCCCCATGCGCCTGCGGCCGCTGCCAGGCTGGCGACCGCGAGCGAGGCGTAGTCGCGCTCGACCGGGGCCGCGGCCTTCCCCGCCGAGGTCAGGAGCGTCCCGAGGAACCGCTTGCGGGACGCGCCGACGAGCAGGCGGTGGCCGAGCGCGGTGAAGGCGTCGAGGTCGCGGAGGATCGCCCAGTTGTGCTCGTCCGTCTTCGCGAAGCCCAGTCCCGGATCGAGGATGATCTGGTCGGCGGCGACCCCCGCGGCGACGAAGCGGTCCCGCAGGTCGACGAGTTCCGCCGCGACGTCGGCGACGACGTCGTCGTAGCGTGCCAGGCCGTCCATGGTCGCCGCGGTTCCCCGGCGGTGCGTCAGGATGTACGGGACGCGGCGCTCGGCGACGAGGGCCGGCATCGCGGGGTCGTACTCCGCCCCGGAGATGTCGTTGATGATGGCCGCCCCGGCGTCGAGGGCCTGCCGGGCGGTCTCCGCGTGCATGGTGTCGATGCTGACGAGGGCCCCTGCCGTCACGAGTGCCCTCACGACGGGAAGCACCCGCGTCAACTCCTCCTCGACCGGCACCTGCCGGGCGTTGGGGCGCGTGGACTCGCCGCCGACGTCGATGATGTCCGCCCCGCCGTAGTGCATCCGCAGGCCATGGCTGATCGCGTCGTCGGTGGTGGAGTACCTGCCGCCGTCGCTGAAGGAGTCGGGGGTGACGTTCAGGATCCCCAGCACGACGGCGCGGTCCGCGGGCAGATCCCCGACCGCCTTGGCCACGCGGACGGGCCGGATCACCGGCAGCGGTGAGGTCGACGGCCCTGTTCCGGGCGCTGCAGCGAGAGAATCCATAGGGGTGTCCTACCTTCCGAGTATGAGGCTCATCGCCTCGGCACGCGTCGCCGTCTCGCGGATCTGGCCGCGGACGGCGGACGTGACGGTCTTCGCGCCGGGCTTCCTGATCCCGCGCATCGACATGCACATGTGTTCGCATTCGATGACGACGATGGCGCCCTTGGGTTTCAGGTGTTCCATCATCGCATCGACGATCTGCGTCGTCAGCCGTTCCTGGACCTGCGGGCGCCGTGCATAGACCTCGACGAGGCGCGCGAGCTTGCTCAGGCCGGTGACCCGGCCTTCCTCGGACGGGATGTAGCCGACATGGGCGGCTCCGTGGAACGGCACCAGGTGGTGCTCGCAGGTGGAGTAGAACGGGATGTCCTTCACCAGCACGAGTTCCTGGTGGTTCAGGTCGAACGAGGTCGAGAGGACCTCCCCCGCGTCCTGGTGCAGGCCCGCGAACATCTCCGCGTACGCCTTCGCGACGCGCCTCGGAGTGTCGAGCAGTCCGTCGCGGTCCGGGTCCTCCCCAATCGCCGCGAGGATCTCCCGGACCGCCCGCTGGATACGGTCCTGGTCCACGGGCGATCCGACAGCCACCAGAGCGGCTTCCACCACCTCGTCGTCGAAATCAGTCACGGGTCACCTCCCTCTGGTCGGGCACTGCTCACCGGCAGCCCTGTGGCCGCCGGTGTGTCGCTGCGGGACTAGCCGTCCCGGCCGTCCCTGGGGCCGTCGCCCGACTCGGGCGACGGGAGCTCCGAGTCCTTGACGTCGAAGTCGCTGGGGATGTTCGCGTCGGCGATCTGGTCCTGCGGTGCGATGGACTCGGGGGCGGGCCGGCCGCTCTCAAGGGCTTCGGCGCGTTCCTTCGGAGAGGTGACCGGCGGGAGCGAGTGCACGGGCCGGGTCTGCTTCGACAGCCACACCTCGCGCAGGTCGCGCTTGCGGACCGTGGTGAAGACCTCCGCGATCTCGGCCTGGTTCAGCGTCTCGCGCTCGAGCAGCTCGAGGGCCAGACGGTCCAGCACGTCCCGGTTCTCGGTGAGGATCTGGTAGGCCTCGTCGTGGGCGTTGTCGATCAGGCGGCGGACCTCCTCGTCGACCACGAGGGCGATCCGGTCGGAGTAGTCGCGGTCGCTGCCCATGTCGCGGCCGAGGAACGGCTCGCCGGCGCCCTGTCCGAGCTTCACGGCGCCGATGCGCTCGCTCATGCCGTACTGGGTGACCATCTTGCGGGCGGTCCCGGTGGCCTTCTCGATGTCGTTGGAGGCGCCGGTGGAGGGGTCGTGGAACACGATCTCCTCGGCGACCCGGCCGCCCATGGCGTAGGCGAGCTGGTCGAGCAGTTCGTTCCTCGTCACCGAGTACTTGTCGTCGCTCGGCATGACCATGGTGTACCCCAGGGCGCGGCCGCGCGGCAGGATGGTCACCTTCGTCACCGGGTCCGTGTTGCGCAGCGCTGCCGCCACCAGGGCGTGGCCGCCCTCGTGGTACGCGGTGATCTTCCGCTCGAGCTCCTTCATCACCCGGCTGCGCTTCTGCGGCCCGGCGATGACGCGGTCGATCGCCTCGTCGAGTGCGCGGTCGTCGATGAGCTGCGCGTTCGAACGCGCCGTGAGGAGCGCGGCCTCGTTGAGGACGTTCGCGAGGTCGGCGCCGGTGAAGCCGGGGGTCTTCTTCGCCACGGCCTTGAGGTCGACGCCGGCGGTCATCGGCTTGCCCTTGGCGTGCACGCTGAGGATGTACTCGCGGCCCTTCATGTCGGGGGCCTCCACGCCGATCTGGCGGTCGAACCGCCCGGGCCGCAGGAGCGCCGGGTCGAGGACGTCCGGACGGTTGGTCGCGGCGATGAGGATCACGTTCGTGGTGGCGTCGAAGCCGTCCATCTCGACCAGGAGCTGGTTGAGGGTCTGCTCGCGCTCGTCGTTGCCGCCGCCGATGCCGGCGCCGCGGTGGCGGCCGACGGCGTCGATCTCGTCAACGAAGATGATGGCGGGCGAGTTGTTCTTGGCCTGCTCGAACAGGTCCCTGACACGGGATGCGCCGACGCCGACGAACATCTCGACGAAGTCGGAGCCTGAGATGGAGTAGAAGGGCACTCCGGCCTCGCCGGCGACGGCCCGGGCGAGGAGGGTCTTACCGGTGCCCGGAGGGCCGTACAGGAGGACACCCTTGGGGATCTTGGCGCCGAGGGCCTGGAACTTGGCGGGTTCCTGCAGGAACTCCTTGATCTCGAGGAGTTCCTCGACGGCCTCGTCGGCACCGGCGACGTCGTTGAACGTCACCTGGGGCATGTCTTTGGAGATGAGCTTGGCCTTGGACTTGCCGAACTGCATGACCTTGGAGCCGCCGCCCTGCATGCGGCTGAGCAGGAACCAGAAGATGACGCCGAGGATCAGGATGGGGAAGATCAGGCCGGCCAGGCTGAGCAGCCAGTTGCTCTCGGCGGGCTGGTCGGTGAAGCCGTCCGTGTCCGAGGTGTTGATGGCGTCGACCACGCTCTCGGCGCGGGCGGTGCTGTAGTAGAACTGGACACTCTTGCCCATGTCCTCGTAGTCCTCGCGCAGCGTGAGGTCCACGCGCTGCTCGCCGTCGTAGATCTTTGCCTGCGAGACCTGGTCATCCCGGAGGAGCTGGAGCCCGACGTTGGTGTCGACGCGGGAACTGCCCGTGCCGAAAAGACTCGGGAGGACCAGCAGGAGCGCCACGACTGCCAGGACGATCCAGAGGACGGGCCCCTTGAAGAGATTCTTGAATTTCATACGTCTCAGGGCGGCAAGCCCTGTCCCTCCTGCTGATGCAAGTAACAATGTGCGGGCGCACTGCTGTGCGGGTGCCCTTTAAGCACCTCAACATATACACCGTCTGCGATTCACCACGCGCGGATTGTGCCGATAGTTCCCTCTTGGCGTAGTACCGGCATGCAGCGGGGGGACGTCCTATTCGTAGACGTGGGGTGCCAGGGTGCCGATGAAATCGAGGTTGCGGTACTTCTCCGCGAAGTCGAGTCCGTACCCGACGACGAATTCATTGGGAATGTCGTAGCCGACGTACTTGACGTCGATATCGACCTTCGCTGCGTCGGGCTTGCGTAGGAGCGTGCAGATCTCGACCGACGCGGGACCGCGGGACAGGAGGTTCGCCTTGAGCCAGGACAGGGTCAGGCCGGAGTCGATGATGTCCTCGGCGATCAGGACGTGCTTGCCCATGAGGTCCGTCTCGAGGTCCTTGAGGATGCGCACGACGCCGGACGACTGGGTCCCCGATCCGTACGACGAGACGGCCATCCAGTCCATCGTGATGTGGGAGTGGAGCGCCCGCGCGAGGTCGGCCATCACCATGACCGCACCCTTGAGGACACCCACGAGGAGGATGTCCCGGCCCTGGTAGTCGGCATCGATCTGCTCCGCCAGTTCATTGATCCGCTGCTGGATCTCCTCCCTGGTGTAGAGGACGTGCTTGAGATCTGACTGGACGTCGTTGGAATCCACCGATTACTCCTGGGTCGGACGACGCGACTGCTTCACGCCGGGGCCACTGTTGCTAAGGACAAGATTGCCATAGCTCGGCTCTCCCCGGAGAACCGCGCGCCCCCGCACCTGCCGGTGGACGCTCACCTTGCCGCCCAGTTGCACGGGTCCGGCCGAGCCCTTCCTGTCCAGCAGCGACTCGGCGGCCCGGAGCCGCTCGAAGCTCGGCTGGAAGGCTCCGAGCTCGAGGGCGGCAAGGGCAAGGACCCGCTGCCTCAGCGCCGCGGGCAGCGCCTTCAGGCCCTCCTCCGGCAGCAGCAGGGTCCCGTCGTCCCCCTCGGCCCTCAGAGCGGCGTACGCCTCGGCGCTCAGGTGTTCGAGGTGGTCGGCATCCTGCCCGAGGATGCGGGCCGTCCGCGCGAGTGCGGAGGCGATGCCGGGGCCGAGCTGCTCCTCGAGGAAGGGCAGGACCTGGCCGCGGACCCGCGACCGGGCGAAGGCCGGGTCGAGGTTGGTGGGATCGTGCCACGGGTCGAGCCCGTAGAAGTCGCAGATGGCCTCGGTGTCGGCGCGGCGCAGCTCGAGGAACGGACGTACGTAGAGTCCGCGGCGTGCCGGCATGCCGGAGAGCGACCGCGTGCCGGATCCGCGGGCCAGGCCGAGGAGCACCTGTTCCGCCTGATCGTCGAGCGTGTGGCCGAGCAGTACCGCCGACGCTCCGAGCCGCTCCGCAGCCTCATCGAGGGCGGCGTAGCGGGCGCTCCGCGCCGCGGCCTCGGGGCCCATGCCCTCCCGGTCCACGGCGACGCGGTGCACCTCGACCGGATCGAGGCCCAGCTCCCGTGCCGTCCCGGCGGCCGCCGCTGCGGTGGCCGCGCTACTGGGCTGGAGGCCGTGGTCGACGACGACGGCGCCGACACGGCACCGCCCCGTCTGCGCGAGATGTGCCGCCACGGCCGCGAGGGCGAGCGAGTCCGGACCCCCGCTGCAGGCGACGAGGACGAGGGGCAGGCCGGGCGCATCACCGCCGGCGGGCCGGGTGTCCGCCACCGGCGCGCCGGTCGCGGTGGGGGTTGCGGGCGCGCCAGGGACTGCGGTCGCGGCGGGGGCCGTCGTCGCTTCGCCCGTTCTGCGGCGCTGCCCCATCGGCTGCACCGGATCGGCCAGGAGCCCCTCGAGGCTCGCCGCGAGCAGGTTGCGCGCGGCACCGACCGCTGGAAGCAGGCGCGGACGCCTAGCCACGACGCAGGCTCATCCTGTCGATCCATTCGTCGGGGGCGTGGATCTCGCGCTCGGTGGGCAGGTGCGCCGCGGAGTCCCAGACGGCGTTGAAGCCCTCCATGCCGGTCTGGCTGACGACGCGGCGGACGAACTTGGCTCCGTCGCTGTACTGGCGCATCTTGGCGTCCAGCCCCAGGAGCTGCCGGATGACCTTCTCGAGCGGGCCCCGGGACTTGCCGCGGGCGTTGAAGCGACGGCGGATGGTCTTGACCGATGGGACGATACTCCCGTCGACACCGTCCATCACGACGTTCGCGTGCCCCTCGAGGAGGCTCATGACGGCGGTGAGGTGCGACAGGCGCGCCTTGTCGTCGGGGTCCTGCAGGATCGACAGCACCCCGATGTCCTGCGCGGGCGGGCCGTCCGGCGCCGTACCCTCGCCACGGGCGCGCGCCCTGCCCGCCGTGATGTTCTTCACGGCCGCGCCGAGTCGCTCCGAGAGGGAGTCGGCCTTCTCCATGAGGCCCGAGGTGAGCTGCCCGATGGAGCTGGTCATGTGGTCCTTCAACCAGGGCGCGGCGGCGAACTGCACGCGGTGCGTCTGTTCGTGGAGGCACACCCAGAGGCGGAAGTCGGACGGGTCCACGTTCAGTTCCCGCTCGACCGAGATGATGTTGGGTGCCACGAGCATGAGCCGCCCGCCCTGCCCGTTGCGGGAGGGCACGAACGGATCGTACTGGCCGAGCACCTTGCTCGAGAGGAAGGCGAGGATCGCTCCGAGCTGTGCCCCGGTGACGGTTCCGCCGAGGGCCAGGGACGCGGACTTCAGGACGTCGGGGCGCGATGCCGCGAGCTGGTCCAGAGCCGGTTCCATCAGGGTCCGGAAGCTCTGCGAGTTGGCCCTGGCCCACGAGGCGCGGTCCACGATGAGCAGCTCGGAGTCGCGGAGGTCCCGTGCGGCGTCGAGCCTCGAGATGGTGTGGACGTGGCCTACCGATGCGTCCGCGAGCTCGCGCATGTTCTGGACGGCGCGTGCGATCTCTGCCGGCTTCATGGTGGGCCCGGCCGGCGTGAGGGAGGCTGCGGTGGAGGCCGCGACATCCCAGTTGACCAGCTGTGGGCGGGGTGCTGCGGGCTCGTTCATGCGCCTATTCGATCACATCCCGCTGTCGGCAGGGCCCAGGGACCGGGCGGGGGTGATGCTTCATCTGATGGCGAACGGACTAGCGGCAGCCGCACCCGGCCAGAAGGGCGGCTGCACTGTCCGCAGCATCGCGCGCCTCGGCCGTCGTGCCGTCCAGTCCTGCGGCGAGGAAGGAGAACACGAGCAGGCGCCCGTCGGCGGTGACGACGTGCCCTGTGAGGCCGGTGACGGCGTTGAGGGTCCCGGTCTTCGCACGCACGGTTCCCGCGCCACCGGCTGCGGGGCCGTCGTCGGCGTCGAACCGCGTGGCCAGGGTCCCGGTGAGGCCTGCGATGGGCAGGGAGCGGGCGACGGCGGCGAGCCCCGGCTCGTCCGACGTCGTGGTCCCGCGGACGAGCACCGCGAGCTGGGCCGGCGAGACGGCGTTGCGGACGGACAGTCCGGCGGCATCGCCGATGGTCAGCCCCTCCCCCGGAACGCCTAGCCGGGCAGCAGCGGCGGCGAGGGCGTCGGTGGCGCCGCCGAAGGACGCGGGCCGCCCGCTCTCGGCGGCGGCGACGCGCGCCAGGGCCTCGGCCAGGTAGTTGTCGGAGATCTCCAGCATGTGGCGCATCTGCTCCGCGAGCGGTGCCGAGTCGACCGCCGCGAGGGATTCCGCGCCCTCGGGGGCCGGCCGGCGCTGCACCTCGGGACGGACCGTGATGCCGCGCTCGGCGGCGGCCGGAACGAGGGCGCCGGCGAAGGTCCGGGCGGCATCGAGGGCCGCATCCTGCGAGCGCGGGCCCCCGGAACGCCCTTCCTCGAGCCACGCCGAATTGATGGCGAGCGCGTGCAGCGGCGCGACCTCACCGGATTCGACGTCCCCCTCCGCCCACGTGGGGCTCAGGGTCCCGCCCACGAAGAAGGTGTCGTCGAGGTAGACGGTGTAGGGCCCGGAACCTTCCGGCAGGGCGGCGGCAGTCGCGGCGGCGAGCGTCCCGAGGCCGGCGCGTCCGACCACGGCGCCTGGATCGGAGAGGCCGGAACCGAGGAGGACGTCGCCGCCCCCGTGCAGGTAGAGCACCCCCGGGGCGTCCTCCGAGGCAAGGACGGACGTCGCGAGCGTCCGATCGGGCCGCGCGTAGGTCATGGCCGCGACGGCGGTGAACAGCTTGATGTTCGATGCGGGAGGCTGCAGGCGCCCGGCGTCCCTGGCATAGAGGACCTGGCCGTCCGCGGAGTCGACGACGGTGCCCGCGAAGCTGCCCGCGCCGGGGATCTGCAGCGCCTCGTCGAGCTGCCGGCCCAGCACCGCCGGGTCCGGTGCGGGCGCCGACACTGAGAGGGGCGTGACGACGTCGGGCACGGCAACGGATGTCGGCGGGACCTGCAGCCGAGGGGGAACGGGAGGCGGGACGGACGGCTGCGGGTCGACCACGGCCAGGACGGCCGGCGTGAGGTGCGTGGCCAGGGGAACGGCGGCCGCCACCATCACCAGGACCAGGAGGAGGCCCCCCAGCAGGCGGAGCGGGCGCATGGTGTCCTTTCGCAAGGCGTTGCGGAGCAGCACTGAAACCACGAGGAAATGCTCTGGTACCGGGGGCCGACCGATATGTTAGGGCTGACGATTAAACAGTAGACCGGCAGCGCACCTCCCGCGGGAGCCGCTGCCGGGCGGCTGCCACACCACCCATCCCCAGGAGTTGCCATGAAGCTCGACGTCACCATCGAGATCCCGAAGGGCTCGCGCGTCAAGTACGAGATCGACCACGACACCCACCGGCTGCGCCTCGACCGCGTCCTGTTCACGGCCATGCAGTACCCCACGCACTACGGCTACTTCGAGAACACGCTCGGCGAGGACGGCGACCCGCTGGACGCGCTGGTCCTGCTGCAGGACTTCGACCTCATCCCGGGCGTCCTCGTGGAGTCGCGCCCCATCGGCGTGTTCAACATGACCGACGACGGCGGCGGAGATGCCAAGGTCCTGTGCGTGCCCGTCGATCCCCGCTTCGACCACATCCAGGAACTGTCGGACGTCTCGGACTTCCTGCTCGACGAGATCAAGCACTTCTTCACGAAGTACAAGGACCTCGAGCCGGGCAAGTGGGTGGAAGCCGCCGACTGGGCCGGCCGCGAGGAGGCGGAGGCCGAGATCGAGGCGTCGCTCAAGCGCTTCCAGGAGATCGGCGAGGGCAGCGCGCAGGACGAGCCGCAGGGCCGCAGTGTCGACGTCGAGGCGAAGAACGCCACGGAGACCCCCGAGGGCCGCTAGGAACACCTGCAGCATCAGGAGTTCCCGGACGTCCGCGGGGCGGGCGCCGGGAGCTCCTGCAGGTGGGGGCGGAACCGCGGGGTCCCTGCGGACGGAGCGAGCACCAGCGCTACGGCACGCATCGGCACGAATCGGCGTGATAAAGCAACGTAACGCGATAAAGCAACGCAAAGAGGTTGATTCTCCGGTCCGGCGTTCATACTGATGCCATGCACTACGTCCTGACCATCAACCAGCGCGACTCGCGCGAGGTCGGCGACCTCGTGGACGACCTGCTGAAAGCGCTCCGTCAGCTTCCGGTCGTGGTGCCGTTCCAGCGCTCGGTCGGCGACGAGGTGCAGGGCGTCGTCGATTCGGCGTCCGTCGCCGTGGAGGCAGCACTGAGGGCCATCCGCTCCCGGCGCTGGCACGTGGGCATCGGCGTCGGCGGACTCACCCCGCCCGTCCCCGAGCGCCTCGTGGACGCGGAGGGATACGGGCTCGTCTACGCACGGCGCGCGGTCGACCGCGCCCGGAAGACCGGCGAGCGGATCCCCCTGGCCGTGGAAGGCCCCGACGGCGAGATCGCGGCAGAGGCCGAAGCGGTGCTCCGGCTGCTCGGGCAGATCGTCCATACGCGGACCGACGCCGAGTGGGCCGTCCTGGACCTGCTGACGCCCGGTGCCCGCGGACAGCAGAAGTACATCGCGCAGGAACTGGGTATCACTCCGCAGGCCGTCAGCCGCGCGGTCGTCAGGTCGCACTGGATGGAGGAGTGGGCCACCCGCCCCGCCGCGGCGCGCCTGCTCGACCTGACGTACGGGCCGGCGTCCCTCCCCGAGGCGAGCCTCGCGTACTGAGCGGGGTCAGACGAGCGAGCGCAGCACCTTCGCGGCGCCGTCGTCGTACACGCTTCCCGTGACTTCCGATGCGGCGGAACGGACCTCGTCGGGAGCCTGCCCCATGGCGACACCGCGACCGGCCCACTGCAGCATCTCGATGTCGTTCCGCCCGTCGCCCACGGCGACCGTGAGGCTCCTGGCCGTCCCGAGGCGCTGCCGGAGTGCTTCCAGTGCGCTGGCCTTCGTGACGCCAGATGCGGCAATGTCGAGCCATGCGGTCCAGCCCACGGAATACGTCACGCCGTGCAGTCCGATCGATGCGACGGCCTCACCGAACTCCTCGGCCGAGCTGTCGGTGCTGAAGACGACGACGCGCACGGCGCGGCTCTCGACCATCTCCTCGAAGCCGACGCTCTGTGCCTCCGAACCGAAACTCGCGTCCTGGAAGCTCTCCGTGGACAGGAACCTGCCGCGATCGTCCTCCAGGGCGTACTTGGCGGAGGGCAACCGTTCGCGGAGCGCGGTGAGTGCGGGCTTCGGGTCGAAGGTGACGCGCTCGAGGACCTCGAAGCCCTCGGGCAGCGCATCGTCGATCCGAAGGGTGACTCCCCCGTTGGAGCACACGGCGAATCCGCGCGTGATCCCGAGGAGCCCGATCACGGGCAGCGTGGCCCCGAGGGACCTGCCCGTGGCGATGATGACGTCGTGCCCGGCTTCGATGACGGCCCGCGCGGCGTCGCGCACCTCTTCCGTCATCGACCCCTCGTGATCCACGAGGGTGCCGTCGACGTCGAGGGCGATGAGGTGGCGTTTCCTGTTGTCCTGCTGGTCATCGATGCCAGCATTGATCAAAGTGCTCATGATTCAGTGAACCAGACCTCACCGAGTTCCCGGTAGGGCGGCGCCTACAGTACCGGAAGGATTTCCAGTCCGTTAAGATACGGACGCAGCGCGGCAGGCACGGTGACGGAGCCGTCCGGGTTCTGGTGGTGCTCGAGGATGGCGACGATCCAGCGCGTGGTGGCCAGCGTGCCGTTCAGCGTGGCGACGGCCCGCGTGCCCTTCTGGCCCTCCCCCTCCTGGCGCTCACGGATGTTCAGGCGCCGGGCCTGGAAGGTGGTGCAGTTCGACGTCGAGGTCAGCTCGCGGTAGTCGCCCTGCGTCGGGACCCACGCCTCGCAGTCGAACTTGCGTGCGGCGGACATCCCGAGGTCGCCGGCGGCGGTGTCGATGACGCGGTAGGGCAGCTCGACCTTCGCCAGCATCTCCTCCTCCCACGCAAGCAGGCGCTCGTGCTCCGCAGCGGCATCCTCGACGGTGGTGTACGTGAACATCTCCACCTTGTTGAACTGGTGGACGCGGATGATCCCGCGGGTGTCCTTGCCGTGCGACCCCGCCTCGCGGCGGTAGCAGGAGGACCACCCGGCGTACCGCACGGGGCCCGCGGCGAGGTCGATGATCTCGTCCGAGTGGTACCCGGCGAGCGCCACCTCGGAGGTTCCCACGAGGTACAGGTCGTCCTCCGCGAGGCGGTAGATCTCGGCGTCGTGCGCGATGTCGAAGCCGGTGCCCTGCATGGTCTCCGGACGCACGAGGGTGGGGGTGATCATCGGGGTGAAACCGGCCTTCACGGCCTGGTCCAGGGCCATCTGCAGCAGGGCGATCTCGAGGCGGGCGCCGACGCCCTTGAGGAAGTAGAAGCGGGATCCGGACACCTTGGCGCCGCGCTCCATGTCGATCGCGCCGATCAGTTCACCGATCTCGAGGTGGTCGCGGGGCTCGAAGCCCTCCGCGGCGAAGTCCCGGGGCGTGCCGACCTTCCGGAGCACCACGTAGTCGTCCTCGCCGCCCTCGGGCACGCCCTCCTGGACGAGGTTCGGCAGCTTGCGCAGGAGGGTCTCCTGCTCGGCCTTGGAGTCCTCGGAGGCGGCCGCGGCGGCCTTGACGGCCGCGGCGAGTTCCTTGACCTCGGCCAGGAGGGCCTGCTTCTCCTCGCCCTTGGCCTGCGCCACCTTCTTGCCGAAGGCGTTCTGCTCGGCGCGGAGCGTCTCGTACGAGGTGACGGACTCCCGGCGTTTCGTGTCCGCGGCGAGGACGGCGTCGATGAGCGACTCGTCCGCCCTGCGTGCGCGCTGCGATGCTCGGAACTGCTCGGGGTTTCGGCGGAGGTCGTTGACGTCAATCACATCGCCAAGACTACCCAAACCCGGAGGTACGGCGGCCCCGGTCCACGGGGCGGCTATTGTGGGGGACCATGCGCCGCAAACTGCTCGCCGGAACCGCTGCGGCGTCCGCGGCCGCCGCCTCCCTCCAGTCCTACTGGTCGGTGCGTCGACTGCACCAGACCCGTACGCCGACCGCCTCCGTCCACGAACCGGCTCCCGTCGCCGAGGGTCCCCAGCGCGTGGCACTCGTACTCAATCCCTCCAAGCTGCAGGCCGACGTCACCCGTGTCCTCGTCGAAGAGGCCTGCGCGGACGCCGGCTGGGAGCCGCCGCTCATCCTCGAGACCACCGTCGAGGACCCCGGGGCGGGCCAGGCCTCGCATGCACTCCACGCCGGGGCCGACGTCGTCATCGCCGCCGGCGGCGACGGGACGGTGCGCGCCGTGGCGCAGGCCCTCGCACACCAGCCCGCCGCCCTCGGGCTGCTGCCGCTCGGCACCGGGAACCTGCTGGTGCGGAACCTGGGACTGCCGTACAACGACATCGCCGGATGCCTCCACCTGGCCCTGCACGGCTCCGAGCGGCGGATCGACATGGCCCGCATCACGCTGCGCAACGACCGCACCTCGGTGATCTCCGAGCACCCGTTCCTGGTCATGGGCGGAGTCGGCTTCGACGCCAACGTCGTGGCCGACGCGAAGCAGGACCTCAAGGAGAAACTCGGCTGGCTCGCCTACAGCGAGGCCGGTGTCCGCCACCTGCCCGGCAGGCGGAGGCGGATCTCGATCAGCCTCGACGGCCAGCCTCCGCAGAGCAGGAAGGTGCGCAGCCTCCTGGTCGCCAACTGCGGGAAGCTGCCGGCGGGCGTCGACTTCGTACCCGACGCCATGATCGATGACGGCTACCTCGACGTGGTGGTGCTGAGTCCCCGCAGCCTCCTGGGCTGGACGTGGATGGCCGCGAAGATCCTCCTGCGCCACCGCGGGGCGATACCCGTCATCAGCTACTACCGGGCGCGGGAGGTCACGGTCTGGTCCGGGGACCCGATCGACACCCAGCTCGACGGCGACCCCTCGGGAGCGGTCACCTCGCTGACCGCCCGGGTGGACCCGGACGCCCTGATGGTCCGGGTGCCGGCGTCGGCTCCCGGACCATCAGGGTCTCCGCTGCCGATCCCCGACTGGCAGAGGAGCTGGCGGCAGGGCCTGGACCGGATGCTGCGGGGTTCGCGGCCCTGACCCGGCGCTGACGCCCGGTACCTTCCCGGCGGACCCTACCGGTCGCGGTCGGTGTATTCGCCCTGGCCCTCGGGCTCGTCGATGAGCGGCTTGTCCTTGTCGGTGTATTCGCCCTCCTCCTCGGGGACCTGCGAGGAGGTGTAGCCCCCGGATGCCCCGGCCGGCCCGGTGCTGGTGTACTGGCCCTCTTCCTCCGCGGCGTCCACGTCCACCGACGTGTCGCGGTCGGCGCGGCCGGCCTGCTCGTTGATGAGGGCCTGCTCCTCGGCGAAACGGACGTCGTTACCCTGGTCGCCGATGTCGCCCCGCCAGTTCGGATCGGACGTCGAGCCGTCACCCTCGTTGGGGTTCACGATGTGTCCTCCATGAGCGTTCTCGGTCATGATGCTTCCTTTCGTCGGAGGATGCGCTCCTCATTGGGCGCCCGCTGCCAGCGTACTGACGAACGGGGAAGTTGAACATGCGGGTCCTCAGTCGCGGAGGAGTTCCTGTACGGCCTTCTCGGAGGCGGAATACGTGGTGATCGGGATGACCTCCCCGCTCATGAAGCGGTCCACGAGCCGGGGGTCCACGTAGGAGCTCCGGGCGACGGTGGGGGTGTTGCCGAGGTGGTCGGCGACCGCCTTCATGGTGGCGCTGACGGCCTTCTGGCGCGCGGTGCGGCTCGTCGCCTTCAGGTCCTCCTTGGCCAGGGCCATCGCCGCGACGACGGTCGCCTGCCAGGTCCGGAAGTCCTTCGCCGTGAAGGGCCCGCCGGTGACCTGCCGCAGGAACTCGTTGAGCTGCGAACCGTCCACGTGGTGCCACTTGCCGTCCTCCGACTGGTAGGCGAGCACGGTGTCGGCATCCTCGCGTCCGATCATGGGACGCAGGGCACCGGCGAGGTCCTCGTCCTCGAGGCGCGTGTCCCAGTGCTGCCCGCTCTTGCCCGGGAAATCGAAGGTGACGAGGTTCCCCTCGATGGTGCAGTGCTCCACGAGCAGCGTCGTGACACCGAAGGAGCCGTTCGCCTCCGCGTACTGGGCCGACCCGATCCTCAGTGCGCCGGAGTCGACGATCCGGAGCACGGCGGCGAAGGCCCGCTCCTTCGACACGCCCTCGCTGCGCAGGTGCTGGGTGATGATGCGGCGGGCACTCGGCAGTTTCGCCCCGAAGTCGAGCGCGCGGTCGAACTTCTCGCGGTCCTTCTGCTCACGCCAGGCGGGGTGGTACATGTACTGGCGCCGCCCGGCGTCGTCGGTGCCCATGGCCTGGACGTGCCCGTTCGGGTAGGGGGCGATCCAGACGTCCTTCCAGGCAGGCGGGATCACGAGGTCGCGGATGCGCTCGATCTGCTCCCGGTCCTGCAGCAGCTCGCCGTTCGGCGTCCGGTAGCTGAAGCCCTTGCCGTGGCGACGACGGGTGATACCGGGCCTGCGCGTGTTGCTGCGGCGCAATCGAGCCATCGTGGAACCAGCCTTCGTAGGGGACCTTCGATAGTAAGCCTACTGTGCTTCCGGTCCTCCCCGTAAAGCCTCCCCTACCGGCCCCCGAGGATGTCGCCGAGCCAGGCGTCGGCTGCACCGAAGGCGTCGTCGGACGTGTGGCGCTCGACGGCGGGCGTACGGCGGTCGGCGCGCGCATAGGACCCGAGGAACCTCAGCCCCGGGCTGATGCGGTGCAGGCCCTTCAGGGCGTCGGCGACGCGGGCGTCCTCGACGTGGCCATCGGCATCCACGCTGAAGAAGTAGTCGCCGAGGAACTGGCCGGTGGGCCGGGACTCGATGCGGCTGAGGTTCACGCCCCGGGCCGCGAACTGGTCGAGGATCTGCATCAGCGCGCCCGGGTGGTCCTCCGGGAGGGGGATGACGAGGGTGGTCTTGTCCGCTCCGGTGCGTGGCGGCAGGGCGTCCGGCCGGCCCACGAGCACGAAGCGGGTCACGGCGTCGGTGACGTCCCCGATGTCCGTCGCGAGGACCGTCAGTCCGAGGCGCCCGGCCACGAGGGGCGAGCAGATCGCCGCATCGTAGCTGCCATCGCCGTCGACCAGCCCATAGGCCGCGGCCGCAGTCGACGACGTCGGGAAGTATTCCGCGTCGCGTATGTTGTTGTCCACCCAGTTGCGGCACTGCGCCCAGGCATGGCCGTGTGTCCCGATACGGCGGACGGCGTCGAGCGCCGTGCCGGGCCGGACGGCGAGCACGAAGGTGATCGGCACGAGCTCCTCGCGCAGGATCCGCAACGGGGCCCCCACCGCGATGGCGTCCAGGGTTGCGCTCACCCCGCCTTCGACCGAGTTCTCGATCGGCACCATCGCGGCATCCACGGATCCGGACCGGACGGCATCGAGGGCGGCACCGACCGTCGACGCCGGGACGCGGCGTGCGGACTCGGCTCCCGGCACCTGCAGCAGCGCCGCCTCCGTGAAGGTCCCCTCCGGCCCCAGGTAGGCGTAGGAGGAAGTGGTGGACACCCTCACAGGACGGTGGGCTCGCTACCCGTCTCGGACACCATCGGCTTGCCGGCCTCGAGCCAGGCACCCATGCCGCCGCTCACGTTGATGGCCGTGTAGCCGTTGCCCTCGAGCCACTCGGCAGCCCGCTGGGACCTGCCACCGCTGCGGCAGATCACGTGCAGGTCCTCGTCCGGATCCAGCTCGCCGAGCCGGGCGGGAAGCTGGTCGAGGGGGATGTGCAGCGCGCCGTCGGCGTGGCCCGCCTCCCACTCGTAGTCCTCGCGGACGTCGAGGAGCCGCGCGTCGTCGGGCACGGCAGTCACCGGTACGTTCTGGGGTTCACTCATGTGCCTACCTTTTCACGCGCTGGCAGGGCACCGCCATTGCTACGGGCCCGTACTGCGGCATAGTGGTCCTTGTTGTCTTCCGAGGGGCCTCCGGCGCAGCGGGTCCCGTAACTGCCCGCCTCCGACTGGGAGTCCCCATGGCCGAACTGCACGAACTCTCCGCCCTCACCCTTCGGGACGCGCTGGCGCGCGGGGCGGTCGGCGCACGCGAGGTCACCGAGCACTTCCTGCAGCGGATCGACGCCCTCAACCCGGACCTCGGCTCGTTCCTCACCGTCACCCATGACGACGCGCTCCGGGCCGCCGACCATGCCGACCGGCTGCGCGCCTCCGGAGCGGCCCTCGGTCCGCTCCACGGCGTGCCCCTCGCGCACAAGGACCTCACCGACGTCGCGGGCGTGAAGACGACCCTGGGCACGGCAGCCCTGGATCACGCGGTGGCCGAGAAGGACGCGCCGCTCGCCGCGGTGCTGCGGCGCGCGGGGGCCATCAGCCTCGGCAAGACGCAGGTCCCCGAGTTCGGCCTGAGCTGCTACAGCGAGAACCGCATCGCTCCGCCCGCCCGCAACCCCCTCGACCGGCGACTCAGCCCGGCTGGCTCGTCGGGTGGCAGCGCCGCGGCGGTGGCCGCGCGAATGATCCCGTTCGCACCGGGGACCGACGGCGGCGGATCGATCCGCATCCCGGCCGCCGCGACCGGGCTGGTGGGCCTCAAGCCGAACCGCGGCCGCGTCCCGTCGGGTTCCGGGCAGGCCGACCTCGGCCAGTTCGTCGTCGCCGGCCCGCTCGCCCACTCGGCCGTCGACGCCGGCCTGCTCCTCGACGCCCTCGTCCGGGAGCCGAACTACCGCCCCACCAGTGCGGCGTCCCGCTATCAGGGCTCCTTCACGGAGGCCGCGCTCCGCGCCGAGGGGCGCTTCCGCATCGGCGTCAGCACGGCGTCGCCCTTCTCCGGCGCGTTGGACATCAGCCTGGACAGCGCCGCGACCGACGCGTTCTCCGCCGGCATCCAGGTGCTGCAGCGGGCGGGCCACGACGTCGTCGAGGCGGACCTGACGTACGACCGCCGGTACCACGACGCGTTCCAGCTCGTCTGGACGGCGGGACTCGCCACCGCGCCGATCCCGGGCGATCGCGAGGACCGGCTGACCGACATCACGCGGGTACTGCGCCGGAGGGCGCTGGGACATACTGCGGCACAGCTCGCTGCGGCCGTCGACGTCCTGCGGCAGTTCGAGCAGGACACCATCGAGCAGTATTCCCGGTACGACATTATCCTGACCCCGGCGGTGGCCATGACGCCGCGTCCCCTCGGCTGGTACACGGACGCCGACGGCGACACCGACTACCTCCGGCAGTGCCAGTACTCCCCCTACACGTCCATGGTGAACGTCTGCGGACTGCCCGCCGTGGCGGTGCCCGTCCTGCGCCTCCCGGACGGTCTCCCGATGAGCGTGCAGCTCATCGGCCGCCCCGGGGAGGAAGCGCAGCTCCTCGCGGTGACGGCCCAGATCGAGGCCCTCCGGCAGTAGCTGGAGGGCCATCGGCAGGAGGCAGGTCGGGTCCTGTTGCGTGCGGGTTCCCGATCGCACAGAATGCTACCCACCGGTAACTTCCCGTACCGCGCTTTTGCTGCAGGACATCGAAGATCGAAGGAGATCGCGTGTCGAACCTCGCCAACAACCTCGCGGCCACCGCAACCAGGAGCCCCTCGGCCGTGGCCATCAAGCTCGACGACGTCGAGGTGACCTTCGGGGCGCTCGAGGTGCTCAGCCAGAAGGTGGCGACGCTCCTCGCGGAGCAGGGCGTCCGGCATGGCGACCGCGTCGCCCTCATCATGCCGAATATTCCGCAGATGGCATTCGTGTACTACGGCATCCTGCGGGCCGGCGCCGTCGTCGTGCCGCTGAACCCGCTCCTCAAGGGACGTGAGGTGGCCTACCACCTCACCGATTCGGGGGCGAAGGTCGTCTTCGCCTGGGAAGGCATCATCGCCGAGGCGCAGGCGGGCGCCGAAGCCTCGGGCGCCGAGACGGGGGCGGACGTCCAGGTGGTGACGGTCGACGGCGGCGCTTTCATGCAGCGTGTCTCGGCGGCCGAGCCGACGCCGGGTGTCATGGAACTCGACGGTGAGGACACCGCCGTCGTGCTGTACACGTCCGGCACCACCGGGCGGCCCAAGGGAGCCACGCTCTCCCACGCCAACCTGTCCCGCAACACCGAGATCTCCCGGGACCTGATGGGGACGGCGGAGGGAGAGGTGCTCTTCGGCGGCCTGCCGTTCTTCCACATCTTCGGGCAGACCTGCGCCCTCAACGCGGCCGTCCTGACCGGAGCCACCGTGACCCTCCTGCCGCGCTTCGAGCCGGGCAAGGCGCTCGAGATCATCGCGCGGGACCGCGTCACGGTCTTCGAGGGCGTCCCCACCATGTACATCGCGATGCTGCGCCACCCCAGCGTCACCTCCACCGATCTCTCCTCGGTCCGCGTGGCCGTCTCGGGCGGATCCGCGCTGCCCGTCGAGGTGCTGCACGAGTTCGAGCGCGTCTTCGGCGCGGACCTCCTGGAGGGGTACGGCCTCTCCGAGACGTCGCCGATCGTCAGCTTCAACCGCGTGGGACACCTCCGCAAGCCCGGCTCCATCGGCACACCGGTGGATGGGGTCGAGGTGCGCATGCTGGACCCCGAGGGCGGCGAGGTGCCGCAGGGCGAGGTCGGCGAACTCGCCGTCCGCGGCCACTGCGTCATGAAGGGCTACTGGGAGAATCCCGAGGCCACGGCGGCGGCGATCCCCGACGGCTGGTTCCGCACCGGGGACCTCGCGCGGGTGGACGGGGACGGCCTGCTGTACATCGTGGACCGCAAGAAGGACATCATCCTCCGCGGCGGCTACAACGTGTACCCGCGGGAGGTGGAGGAGGTGCTGTACGAGCACCCGGCTGTCGCGGAGGTGGCCGTGATCGGCGTACCGGACGAGCTGCACGGCGAGGAGATCGTCGCGGTCATCGGGCTCAAGGCCGAGCATGCCCCGGCCGACGATGCAGCCCGGGAGGAACTCGCGACCGAGATCGCCGATTTCGCGAAGGACCGCGTCGCCGCCTACAAGTACCCGCGCCGCGTGGTGCTGGTGGATGCCCTGCCCAAGGGGCCGACGGGCAAGATCCTCAAGCGCGAGATCAGGGTCTAGCCGTCCAGCCGGCCGTCCGACGAGCTATCCGTCGGGCCATCCCCCGGGCCGCGGCGTCCGCCGAAGACGCCGTAGACCTGGGCGGCGGCGTCCTCCATCAGGGCGGCTGCGCCGCCGATCAGCTCCTCGAGCGCCATGGGCCCCGTGGCGATGGAGAACGCCGCCGCGAGTCCGGCGTCCTGGACCTGGGCTGCGGTCAGCTGCACGCGCCCCGCGATGGCGACGACGGCGCAGGTGGCGGGGGCGTTCTCGACCACGGCCTGCACCACCTTGCCGCCCAGGGACTGCGAGTCGAAGGAACCCTCCCCGGTCAGGACGAGGTCCGCGTCCGCCAGCGCACCAGCCAGCCCGACGGCGTCGGCCACTAGGGCCGATCCGGGGACGATCTCGGCGCCGAGGAACGGCACGAGCACGGCAGGCAGGCCGCCCGCAGCGCCGGTCCCGGGCACCTCCAGCACGTCGACGCCCGTCTGCGCGGAGACGACGCGAGCGAGGTGCGCCAGGCCGGCGTCGAGGACCGCGACATCGTCCGGCGTCGCACCCTTCTGCGGACCGAAGACCGCAGCCGCGCCGCGGGGCCCACAGAGGGGATTGTCGACATCGACCGCGATGCGCCAGCGCACCTCGCGCGCGCGGGGGTGCAGACGGGCGGTGTCGATCGTCCTGAGGGCCGCGAGGCCTCCGCCGCCCGGGGGCAGGGGATTCCCGTCGGCATCGAGGAAACGGGCGCCGAGCGCCGAGAGCAGGCCGGTGCCGCCGTCCGTCGTCGCGGATCCGCCGATGCACAGGAGGATCTCCTCCGCGCCGTCGTCGAGCAGCTGCGCCGCGATCTCGCCCACGCCGTAGCTGGTGGCCGTGAGTGCATCGAGGGGAAGGTCGGCGACGAGGGGCAGGCCGTTGGCCTCCGCCGCCTCGAGGACGCCGCGTACCGGGGACCCGCCGCCGTCCTGCCGGGCGGAGACGCCGTAGCGTGCGGTCCGGGCGCGGCCTGCCGCGTCGTGGCACCGGGTGGTCCGGGGTTCGGCGTTCCAGGCGGCGAGGAGCGCGTCGAGCGTGCCCTCACCGCCGTCCGCGAGTGGGGCCAGCACGACGCGCGGCGCGGGATGCCCGAGCCGGGCCGCGGCACCCGTGACACCGGCAGCCATGGCGAGGGCAGCCTCCGCTGCGGGAAGGCTGCCCTTGAGGGAGTCGGGCGCGATGACGATCCTGAGGGGGCGCGGGGCCGCGGTCGTGGTCACCCGTCCACCCTAGCGGGCAGTCCTCGCCCGGGACCCGCCGCCGGGGGGTCAGGAACCCGCCCGGACGGGGTCGGTGCGGGTCAGTCGCCGGGGCCGCTGCCGTTGTCCGCCTCGAAGTCGGGGGCGATCTCGTCCTCGGTTCCCGGGCCGCCGTAGCCGCCCGCCGTCTGCTCCTCGAGCTTGCCGGCCTCCTCCGCGCCCTGCTCCTCGGGATCGCCGCTCGGGTTTCCGCTGGGGTTCTCGCTCATGGTGCCGCCTTCCGGAATGCGTGTGCCCCCTGTCTGGGTGCTGATACTCAGCTTACTGATCATCGGGGTGCGGGCAACCGTACCCGAGGACCGGCCCTCGACGGGACGTGACGGAGCGGCCCGGGGTAGCGGGTGTAATCGAGCGCATTCTTTGGCATGCTGGGGCCATGGCTAACCGAGCGGGCACTGTAGCCCTCCCCAGCGACCTCGTAGACGTGACAAGACTGCTCGACGCGTATTTCGACGTCGAGCCCGACCTGGGGGATCCCGCACAGCGCGTGGCCTTCGGAACGTCGGGGCACCGCGGCTCGTCGCTGAAGTCGTCCTTCAACGAAGGGCACATCGCGGCGATCACGCAGGCGATCGTCGAGTACCGCGCCGGGCAGGGCATCACCGGCCCCCTCTTCATGGGCAAGGACACCCACGCGCTGTCCGAGCCGGCACAGAACACCGCGCTCGAGGTCCTCGCGGCCAACAGGGTGACGGTCCTCGTCGACGCCCGTGGCGCGTACACGCCCACCCCCGCCGTGTCGCACGCGATCCTCACCTACAACGCCGTCAAGGTGGAGCAGGCCGACGGCATCGTCATCACGCCGTCGCACAACCCCCCGGGCGACGGCGGGTTCAAGTACAACCCCCCGCACGGTGGCCCCGCCGACTCGGACGCCACGAACTGGATCGCGAACCGCGCCAACGAACTGCTCGAAGGCGGCCTCCGCGACGTCCGGCGCATGCCCATCGCCCAGGCCCGCATGGCCGAGGGGATCGGCTCCTACGACTTCCTCCAGAACTACGTGGACGACCTCCCGTCGGTGCTCGACCTGGACGCCATCCGCTCCGCGAACGTGCACATCGGCGCGGACCCGATGGGCGGCGCGTCGGTGGACTACTGGGGTGCAATCGGTGAGCGCCACAACCTGAACCTGACCGTCGTCAACCCCACGGTCGACCCGCAATGGGCCTTCATGACCCTCGACTGGGACGAGAAGATCCGCATGGACTGCTCCTCGCCGTCGGCCATGGCATCACTGATCGGGAAGGCCTCGCAGTTCGACATCGCGACGGGCAACGACGCCGACGCCGACCGCCACGGGATCGTGACGCCGGACGCGGGCCTGATGAACCCGAACCACTACCTCGCCGTCGCGATCCAGTACCTCTACGCCAACCGTCCCAACTGGCGTGCCGACGCCGTGATCGGCAAGACCCTCGTCTCGTCGTCGATCATCGACCGTGTCGCCCTCGACCTCGGCCGCGTGCTGCAGGAGGTCCCCGTGGGCTTCAAGTGGTTCGTGCCCGGCCTGCTGACCGGCGACCTCGCCTTCGGCGGCGAGGAATCCGCCGGCGCCTCCTTCCTGCGCCACGACGGCACGCCCTGGAGCACCGACAAGGACGGCATCCTGCTGGCCCTGCTGGCCTCGGAGATCACCGCCGTCACCGGGAAGACCCCGTCGCAGCACTACCTCGGGCTGACGGAGCGGTTCGGTGCCCCTGTCTACGCGCGGATCGACGCCGCGGCGACCCGCGAGCAGAAGGCCGCGCTCGGGAAGCTGTCGCCGTCCGACGTCACCGCCACGACCCTCGCCGGCGAGGAGATCACCGCCCGGCTGACGGAGGCACCGGGCAACGGCGCTCCCGTCGGCGGGCTGAAGGTCACCACGGAGAACGCCTGGTTCGCGGCGCGGCCCTCGGGCACGGAGGACGTCTACAAGATTTACGCCGAGTCCTTCCGCGGCGAGGAGCACCTGAAGCAGGTGCAGGCCGAGGCGAAGGCGCTCGTGGACGGCGTCATCAGCTGACCCTGCTCAGAGCAGCCTGCGCAGCAGCCTCCTCTTGATCGGGCCGAAGGGTGGGTACGCGAGGCGCAGCGTGTCCACCCCCGTCGGCTTGGAGAACACGGGCTGCACGTGGCTGAACGTCTCGAAGGACTGCCGGCCGTGGTAGCTGCCCGTACCGCTCGCACCGACGCCGCCGAAGGGCAGCCCGGGGACCGCGAGCTGGATGGTGCACACGTTGTGGGCGAGCCCGCCCGCATGGACCCGGTCCGTGAAGGTCCGCAGGTGCTCGTCGCTGTCGCTGAACAGGTAGGCGGCCAGCGGATGGGGCCGTGCACCGATGAACCGGATGGCCTCGTCCAGGTCCGCGACCTCGAGGATCGGCAGGAGGGGACCGAAGATCTCCTCCTGCATGAGCGCCGACCCCGGGTCGACGTGACGCAGGACGGTCGGCTCGATGTACCGCTCCGCGCGCTCGTGCCGGCCACCGGAGACCACGGTTCCGCCGTCCATCAGGCCCACGAGGCGGTCGAAGTGGTGCTCGTTGATGATCCGGCCGTAGTCGCCCGAGGTCCTCGGATCGCTGCCGTAGAAATCCCGCACGGCAGCCGCGAGCGCATCGGCGAGGATCGGCGCGGCGGCCGGCGTGGTCAGGACGTAGTCGGGCGCCACGCACGTCTGGGCGGCGTTCAGGAACTTGCCGTGGACGATGCGGCGGGCCGCGGTGCGCAGGTCCCCGCCGACGACGACGGCCGGTGACTTGCCTCCGAGTTCGAGCGTCACCGGCGTCAGGTGCTCGGCCGCTGCCTTCATCACGATCTTCCCCACGCGCTCACCGCCCGTGTAGAACACGTGGTCGAACGGCTGCGCGAGCAGGTCGGTGCTCACCTCTGCTCCCCCCTCGACGACGGCGACGGCCTCCCGGTCCAGGTACTCCGGCACGAGGCGTGCGAGCACCCGGGAGGTCGCGGCCGCGAGCTCACTGGGTTTCAGCACGGCGGCATTACCCGCCGCCAGCGCTCCGACGAGCGGCGCCAGCACGAGGTTCAGCGGATAGTTCCAGGGCCCGATGATCAGGACGACGCCGAGGGACCGGGCCTGCGACCAGGCGCGACCCGGCTGCAGCCCGCCCGGGACGGCGATCCTCTCCGGCGCCATCCAGCGGTCCAGGTGCTTGAGGGCGTAGCGCGCTTCCGCCCGGACCACGACGACCTCGGAGAGGAAGCCCTCCGTCCGGCTCTTGCCGAGGTCCTCCTCCAGGGCGCCCGTCAGCTCGTCCTCGCGTTCGGCCAGCAGCCGCAGGAGGGCGCGGAGCTGGTCCCGGCGCCACGCCGCGCGCCGCGTGGCCCCGGAATCGAAATACCGGCGCTGGTCCGCCAGTAGTGCCGCCGCAGCGCTCATCGGTCGTCCTTCCCGTGCGTCGGAGCGCCACCGGGACGCCCCGTGAAGTGGTCCATCGAGCTGTACACCCGGAAGACGCGGTCGGCGACGACGTCCCAGGCGGGCTGCGGGAGCAGATTGCGGAGCGTCCCGGCCAGCTGCACGGTCCAGGGCAGCTGGACGCGCGCCTTTCCGGCAAGCAGGGCGCGCCAGGCCTTGTCCACCACGTAGTCCGGCTCCATCAGAGGGGTCAGCAGGGGTCCGCGCGCCCCCTCGAACATGCCGGTCCTGATGTAGCTGGGAATGAGGGTCGTCACGGCGACGGGGTAGCCCGACGACGCCAGTTCGAGACGCAGGGAATCGCTCCAGCCGATCACGGCCCACTTGGAGGCCGCGTACACGCTCATCCGCGGGACGGACAGCGTCCCGGAAGCCGACGCCACATTGAGGATCCTGGCGGGGGTGCCGCGCTCCATCATGGCCGGCAGGAAGGCGCGGGTGACATGCATGGGTCCGCCGGTGTTCACCCGCAGGGTGAGGTCGATGTCCGCACGGTGGTCGTGCTCCCAGAAGTACTTCCCCCGCACGATCCCGGCATTGTTGACCAGCACGTCCGGCACGCCGACGTCGTTCAGGACCGCACCCGCCGCGGCCTGGATGGACTCGACCGATGCCACGTCGACCACGTAGCTGTGGACGGCCGCCGTGCTCGAGGCCAGACCCGCGACGACGTCCTCGAGGGCGCGCGCGTCGACATCCCACAGCACGACGGCGGCAGCCCCCTCCCTGGCGGCACGTTCTGCATAGAGCCTGCCCATGCCCATGCCTGCACCGGTGACCACCACGGTGCGTCCTCGAACCGTGAATACCATCGTCGACCTCTTTCCCTCGCGGACAAGCAACGTAACATCCCGGGAACGTGAGGCGGATAGGATTCTCGGAACCCCCCGACTCCCCTGGAAGGCATACGCATGAGTGCACGAGGCATCGGATGGACCCTCCACGGGGATGGCAGGAACGTGCGGCCGGGCGGATTCGTCGCCCCCGAGGAACGGCTCAGCTGGCCCAGGACCATCGGCATCGGCGCGCAGCACGTCGTGGCGATGTTCGGTGCGACGTTCCTGGTACCGCTGATCACCGGGTTCCCGCCGTCGACCACGCTGCTGTTCTCCGGAATCGGGACGATCCTGTTCCTCGTCATCACCGCAGGGAAGGTGCCGAGCTACCTCGGGTCGAGCTTCGCCTTCATCGCGCCGATCGCCGCCGCCCAGTCGCAGCACGGAGCAGCGGGAGCCCTCGGCGGCATCATCATGGCCGGGGCTGCACTGGCGATCATCGGGTTCATCGTCCACACCGCGGGAGCCCGATGGATCCAGGTCGCCATGCCCCCGGTCGTCACCGGCGCCATCGTCGCCCTGATCGGCCTCAACCTCGCACCGACCGCCAAGACGAGCTTCGAGCAGGCTCCCCTCACCGCCCTCGTCACGGTGATTGCGATCCTGCTCGTCACGGTGCTGTTCAAGGGCATCCTGGGGCGGCTGTCCATCCTCGTGGGCGTCCTCGCCGGGTACGCCGTCGCGATGATCCGCGGCGAGGTGGACTTCGCAGCCATTCGGGACGCCGCCTGGATCGGCCTTCCCGACTTCACCGCACCCGAGTTCCACCTGTCCGTCGTCGGGCTCTTCATCCCGGTGGTGCTCGTGCTCGTGGCGGAGAACATCGGCCACGTGAAGTCGGTGGCCGCGATGACCGACAGGGACCTGGACCCGCTCACCGGCCGGGCCCTGATGGCCGACGGCCTGGCGACCATGATCGCCGGTGCCGGCGGAGGCTCGGGCACCACGACCTACGCCGAGAACATCGGGGTCATGGCAGCGTCACGCGTCTACTCGACGGCTGCCTACTGGGTGGCCGGCATCGTCGCGATCCTCCTGAGCCTCTTCCCGAAGTTCGGTGCACTCATCGCCACCGTCCCCGCGGGTGTCCTCGGCGGCGCCGGGGTGGTCCTCTACGGCATGATCGGCATCCTGGGCGTCCGGATCTGGGTGCAGAACCAGGTCAACTTCTCGAATCCGATCAACCTGTCGACGGCGGGGGTCGCGCTGGTCATCGGCATCGCGGACTTCACGTGGACCGTCGGGGACCTGGCCTTCGCGGGAATCGCCCTCGGCACCGCTGCGGCCCTCCTCATCTTCCACGGCATGACGGCCATCGCCCGCGTCCGCGGCAGCGAGCACGTCGCCGGCCCGGGAGAGCTGGAGGCCCGCGACTCCGGCAGCAGGCCCTCGAAGCTCGGCTGACACGTGCGCGGTGGAAGAATGCAGTCCATGCCCCGCTCCGACGTGACCCGCACCCCCGACGCCCCATGAGCAACCCCCGCGAAGTGTGGGCCTCCCCCGAGTGGCGGCAGCAGGCGGAGCAGTGGATCGACCTGGTGCTGGAGACCTTCGGCGTTGCCCGGACCGGACCGGTGGAGCAGCCGCGCATCCGCTTCTGGTCCACGCAACTGACCGTTCCCACCGACCACGGCACGCTGTGGTTCAAGGAGAACAACCTCGGCCAGCTCGCCGAGGCGTCCATCCTGTCGCTCCTCGGCGAACTCGCACCGGACCACGTCGCCGCCCCACTGGCCATCGAACCGTCGCGGGGCTGGATGCTCACTGCGGACCACGGTGCCACCCTCGACAGCCTGGGCTCCGGCGACCGGCTCGTGTGGGAACGCATCACGGGCGACTTCGCCGACCTGCAGCAGATCGTCGCACCGCACGGTGAGCGCCTGTCCCAGGCCGGGCTCGTCCTCATGAATCCGGAGGTGGCAGCGAACTTCGTGGAGAACCAGCTGCTGCTGCACACGGGGCTGCCGGCAGAGCACCCACTGCACCTGTCCGCCGAGGCGGCGGACGACATCGTCCGCCGCCTGCCGGCCATCCACGACGCCGTCGAGGTCCTGCGCGGCACAGCAGTCCCGCTCTCGCTGGACCACAACGACCTGCACGCCAGGAACTGCTTCCTGCCCGCGACGAGCGCCGAACCGCTGCGGTTCTTCGACTTCGCGGACTCCTACTGGGCGCACCCCTTCAGCGTGCTGCTCGTGCCGATCACGCAGATGCGTGAGCAGTGGAACACGACGGCGGACGACCCCAGGATCCAGTCGGTGATCACCGCGTACCTCGAGCGATGGACCGGCTACGCCCCGATGCATGAACTGCGGGCAGCCCTCGAACCCGCCCTGCAGCTGGCGGGGGTGCATCGGTACGGCTCGTGGCTGCGCCTGCTGGTCTACGCCGACGACGAGTCGATGCGCGCCTACGCCCCGGCAGCCCTGCACTACCTGAGGACGCTGACGGACCCCGTCCTCGGTTAAGGCCGGCTAACGCCCGGAAGCGCCTCGTGAAGCGGGACGGACAGTCCTTGACGGGCTGCACTGTGTCGTGCAACTGTTCTACAACGATGTAGACAACGATGTAAATCGGCAGAGCCCCTGCCTCTCCCCTCCTGAAAGGTCTCCGCGATAATGACGTCACGCAGCACGTTCTGGTCGCGCTCCGCGAGTATCGCCGCCGTCCTCACCCTCGCCCTCACGGGCGCAGCACTGCCCGCCACGGCAGAACAGAAGGCCCCGTCCGCCCTTCTGCCGCAGTCCGCCGCAAGCAGCCTCGACGACCTGGTGGGCGGCAAGTCGGTGGTCGGCGAGACCAGCCCCATCCACGATCCGGCGCTCATCATCGACGACGACGGCACGTGGTACGTCTACTCCACGGGGCTCCTCGCCCGCGAGAACGGCGGCACCATCCAGATCTGGTCCTCGCACGACGAAGGCACCACGTGGGAGTACGCCGGCACGGTGTGGGACGAGATCCCCGCCTGGATCGACGAGCGCTACTCGGACGGGGTGCTCCCCGAGAACCTCTGGGCGCCGGAGATCTACGAGAACGACGGCACCTACTACCTCTACTACTCGGCGTCGCGCTTCGGCACCGACAACTCCCTCACGGCGCTCGCGACCAACACCACGCTCGATCCCGACGATCCGGACTACGAATGGGTGGACCAGGGACTCGTCGTCGAGTCGCCGGTCACGGGCCTCGACCCGAGCAATCCGGGTAAGACCTTCAACGCCATCGACGCCGGCATCGTCGAGGACGCGGACGGCAAGCCCTACATGTCCATCGGGTCCTTCTGGTACGGGATCTTCCTGGTGCCGCTGGAATGGCCCAGCGGCAAGCCGGTGGAGGACTGGCAGTCCCGAACGGTCAACATCGCGGACCGCTTCGTCCCGGGCAACCCCATCGAGGCGCCCTACATCATCCACCGCGACGGCTACTACTACCTGTTCACCTCGTTCGACTTCTGCTGCCGCGGCGCGGACTCCACGTACAAGATCGCCGTGGGCCGCTCGGAATCCATCACCGGCCCGTATCTGGATAAGGAGGGCCGCGACATGTTCGGCGGCGGCGGATCGATCCTCCTCGAATCCCACGGCGCGATGAACGGCGTCGGCGGCCAGTCCGTCTTCGGCGACTACCTCGCGTTCCACTACTACGACCGGTCCAACGCCTACGCCCCGACCCTCGGCCTGCAGAAGATGGGCTGGGAGGACGGCTGGCCCACCGTCGACCAGTCCGTCGGGCTCCCGGCACTCGTCGCGGCGCCCCGGCCGGCCACCGTCCGCGAGGGTCACAAGGCGTCCTTCACGGCGAGTGCCACCGGCACTCCGGAACCCGTCGCCGTCTGGGAGAGCTCGGACGACGGCGGGGAGACCTGGCAGCCCGCAGCTGTCACCCAGCGGGCGGAACGAAGCGACGACGGCACCTACACGTCGGTCGCCGAGGTCAAGAAGGCACAGGCCGCCGACGACGGGCGCCTGTTCCGCGCCACGTTTTCGAACCCCCACGACTCGGTGACGACGGATCCCGTGGAGCTGACCGTCGAGTCGAAGCCAGGGAAGGGCCAGGGCCGCAAGTAACTGCTGCGGCGCCAGCAGGGCGGCGCCGCCCACCAGACTCGGTGTGCCATCGGGGGCGCGATACCCCGGGAACGCATCGATACCGAGGGAGCCCGGTTGCGGGAGTGGCCGCAACCGGGCTTCCGCCTCCCGGCACCCGCCCCCGCCAGCCACCGCCCCGCCTGCCTGCCTGCCTGCCTGGTCAGGCTAGTCCCGGGCTACCGGTCGCGGGGACTGCCCTGCGGCCACGCGGACCGTGCGGTCATGCAGTCGGCGAGGACATCGGCGGCGTCGGAGACGAGCCCGTCGACGCCGAGGTCCAGCAGCCGGTCCATCTCCGCACGCTCGTTGATGGTCCAGACGTGCACCTGGAGTCCCGCCGCCCGGCAGGAGCGGACGAAGCGACGCGTCACGACCCGCACACCCCGGTAGGTCTCGGGAACCTGCAGCACCTGGACGCCTGCGATCCGGGCGATCCGTCCCGCCAGTCCCAGCGGCGCGACCAGCTTCAGGAGGGTATTGACCGCCATACCGGCGGATGACGCCGTCGGCCTCTCGAGCAGCCGCAGCACAGCGCGCCGCCGGCGGTCCGAGAAGGACGCGACGAGCACGCGGTCGTGGGCGGATAGACGGTTGATGAGTTCCGCGAAGGGGCGCACGCAGTCGCTGCTCTTGACGTCGATGTTCAGGCGCAGGTCCGGCCAGCGCAGCAGGAGTGCTTCGAGCGTCGGAATGCCGCCGTGGCCGCCCACCGACAGTCCGCCCAGGTCAGAGGCGCTCTGCTGGGCGATCGGGCCGTGCGCGTCGGTCACGCGGTCGAGGTCCTCGTCGTGGAAGACCATCACGACGCCGTCGCCCGACGCGCGGACGTCGATCTCGAGGTACCGGAAGCCCAGGTCGACAGCGCGTCCGAAGGCCGCCATCGTGTTCTCCCCGCCGCCGGGTGCGAAGCCCCGGTGGGCCAGCGCGAGCGGGAGGAGTCCGGGCCGGGTTCCGGCCCTATTGTCGAGGAAGGGGTAGCGGCCGGGATCAGGCCGTGCGGAGCGCCGCAAGCCGTTCCTCCAGGACCTGCGCCACGCCGTCCTCGTCGAAGGGCGGCGCCACGAGGTTCGCGGCGGCGAGCGCGTCGGGGTGTCCCGACGCCATGGCATACCCATGGCCCGCCCAGTCGAGCATCTGCACGTCGTTGGGCATGTCACCGAAGGCGACGACGTCGGCGGCGTCGATACCGCGCTCCGCCGCGTACCGGGCGAGCGTGACCGACTTGTTGATGTGGGGCACGGCCATCTCGAGGAGCGCGACGGTCGGGGCCGAGTGCGTGGTCGAGACGAGGTGCGCGACGGCGGGCCGCACGGCTGCGAGGAACTCGTCGGGTGAGATCTCCCGCTCCCGCGCCAGGAACTTCACCACGTCCTCGCCGGGCAGGGACGTCTCGAAGGGCTCCGCGGTGATGCCGCCGAGGAGCTCGGAGGTGGCGGCGTCCGCGAATCCGGACTCGATCTTGAAGCCCGAGACGGTTTCGGCGGCGAACGTGGCGGCCGGGAAGAGACCGCGGATGATGTCCCGCGCAGCATAGACGTCCTCCGGCTTCAGGAGCTTCGCGTCCAGGATGCGCTCCGACTCGAGGTCGTACGTCAGGGCACCGTTGGAGCAGATGACCGTCCCGGTATGGCCGAGCTGGTCCCGAAGTGGTTGGAGCCAGCGCGGTGGGCGGCCGGTCACGAAGACGACGTCGATCCCGGCGTCGATGCATGCGCGGAACGCCTGGATGGTGCGGTCGCTCATCTTGCCGTCGTTCCCCACAACGGTCCCGTCCATGTCGCTCGCCACGAGGCGCATCGGAAACTCCTTCAGGTCCTGGACCTCCACCCTACCGGCGGGCGCAGTGTGCGGCGGCATGGGGCGGGGCATCCCTACTGCTCGAAGGTCCCGATCAGCCGGGCCCGGCCGAGGGTGTGCGAGAAGAGGTTGAAGCCGAGGTAGGCGGGCGTCGCATCGGCCGGGATACCGAGCGACTCGACGTCCACCGCGTGCACCACGACGTGGTAGTGGTGCGGACCGTGGCCCTCGGGTGGCGCGGCACCGACGAATCCGGGGAATCCGGCGTCATTCCGCAGTTGCACGGCGCCCTCGGGCAGCGAGCCCCCGTCGCTGCCCGCCCCCGCGGGCAGGGATGTGGTGGTTCCGGGCAGGTCGGCCACGGCCCAGTGCCAGAAGCCGCTCGCGGTCGGCGCATCGGGGTCGTAGACGGTCACCGCGAAGCTCTTCGTGCCCTCCGGGAAGCCGCTCCAGGTGAGCTGCGGAGACTCGTCCCTGCCTCCAGCCCCCATGATCCCGGACACCTGCGCGGGATCGAGGGGTGCGTCGGAGGTGATGCTCTCGCTGGTGAGTTCGAACCCGGGGACCTGCGGAAGGTCTGCGTACGGATCGCGGGTCATGGCTGTGCTCCTCTGGTCGTCATCCCTCGTCGTTCCTGGTGGTCACGGATCCCGGTCAGGCGCGTACCATCTCGTTCCGCGTGGGCGGATTGGCACCGGCACGGGACACCGTGATGGCTGCCGCCCGGGCCGCGTACTGCAGCATTCCGGTCAGCTGCCCGAGGTTAATTCGGAGCAGCTCGTCGCGGCGATGGGCGCCGTCGAGCTCGAGGTCCACGAGCGCGCCCACCAGGGCCGCCATGAACGAGTCGCCGGCACCCACCGTGTCCACCACGCTGGTCGATGGCGCCGGAACGGACACCTCGCCGGCGCGGCATACTCCCCACGGCCCCTTCGAGCCACGGGTCACGACGACGACGGCGGCGCCGGCGTCCAGCCAGGCGCGGGCCGACTTCTCGGGGCTGCGGTCCGGGTAGAGCCACTCGAGGTCCTCGTCGGATGCCTTCACGACGTCGGCCAGGGCCACGAACCTCTCCGCCTGCCCGCGCGCGAACGCCCGGTCGCGGATGATGGTGGGCCTGCAGTTCGGATCGTAGGTGACCGTCACGAGCGGATGCGCGGCCCGGACGAGGGACAGCACGTCGTCGGCTCCCGGTGCGAGCATCGTGGCGATCGACCCGGTGTGCAGGAGAGTGGTCCCGTCGAGGAGCTCGTCCGTGCGTCCGGCGAGGCCGGGGAGGTCCCAGACGAGCTGAAAGTCGTAGGCCGCCCCGCCCGCGGGGTCGAGGCGTGCCGTCGCGACGCTGGTGGGCGCGCTGTCCGGTTCGACCGGGAAGGGCACGGAGTTGTCGCGGAGGTGCTGCTGGATCATCCGGCCGTAGGCGTCGTCGCCGTAGCGCCCGACGAACTGCGCCGGATGGCCGAGGCGCGCGAGCCCTACGGCCACGTTCATGGGGCTCCCGCCCACGTGGGCGCGCATGGAGGCGGTGTCGCTGACCACTTCGTCGACAAGGGTTTCCCCGATTACGGTGAGCACTCTTTCAACGTACCAGCCCCGGCGCGTGGGGAGTCCGGGGTTTCAGCTCTCCGCGCCTGAGAGGTCGCTGGGAAATCCGAGCGCCTCCCCCGCCGCGGGCGGTTCCCGAGGGACACTTGGATCTCCCCCTCCTCCCGGACCTGCACGCCTCGTGCGGGTCGAGCCTCCAGGACGCCCATGCCCTCTCCGACTGCCACACGCCCGGTCACCACGCGCCCGGCCTCCGCCCGGAATCCGCTGTCCCGCGGGGGCCGGCTCCGGCGTGCCCTCACCACGCGGGGTCCCTCCTCGAACCGCAATGC
The DNA here is from genome assembly GCF_054510955.1 of Arthrobacter pasteuri. NCBI lineage: Bacteria > Bacillati > Actinomycetota > Actinomycetes > Micrococcales > Micrococcaceae > Arthrobacter > Arthrobacter pasteuri. The sequence goes on along the minus strand of NZ_JBTNDO010000001.1, from coordinate 2,165,295 downwards.
CCGCAACCTGCTGATCACCACGACCTTCGCGCTGGTGGCCATCGGTCTCCTGATGGTGCTGTCCGCGTCCTCGGTCGAACTCGTCGCTGCCGGGAAGTCGCCCTTCGACACCTTCTACAAACAGCTCATGTGGATGGGCATCGGCAGCACCGCGCTCGTCGTCTGCGCGTTCATCCCCCTTCGTACGTACCGGAAGCTGGCCTGGCTGATCCTGCTGGGTTCCTTCGTGTTCTCCCTGCTGGTGTTCACCCCACTCGGGGTGGAGGTGCAGGGCAACAGGAACTGGATCGGCATCGGGTCCCTCACCGCCCAGCCGTCGGAGTTCCTCAAACTCAGCATCATCCTCTGGGGCGGCGCGGTCCTCACCCGGAAGGCGAAGCTGCTGGGGAACTGGAAACACCTGTTCGTCCCGGTCGCGCCGGGTGCCATGGTCGCCGTCGGCCTCGTCGTCGCGGGCAAGGACCTGGGCACCGCCATGGTCCTTGCCCTCATCGCCGTCTCCCTGTTCTTCTTCGCCGGCGCCAGTCCGAAGCTGTTCCTCGGGGGCCTCGCCGTCGGCGTCGTCGGCACCGCCCTCGCCGTCGTGTCGAGCCCGAACCGCATGCTGCGGATCTCGGCCTGGCTCGATCCGGCGGCCGAGGGCACGGCCGAAGGGCTGGGCTACCAGAGCGCCCAGGCCCTCTACGGGCTCGCCGGCGGCGGGGTCTTCGGCGTCGGGGTGGGCCAGAGTCGGCAGAAGGTCAACTGGATCCCGGAGGCGCACAACGACTTCGTGTTCGCGATCCTCGGCGAGGAGCTCGGACTGGTGGGCGCGCTGCTCGTGATCATGCTCTTCGCCGTCCTGGCGTTCTCGATCTACCGGATCTCCACGCTGTCGAAGGATCTCTACGTCACCTACGTCTGCGGCGGCATCCTCGTGTGGATCATCGGGCAGGCCATCCTGAACATCGCCGTCGTCACCGGCATGATCCCCGTCATCGGCGTCCCCCTGCCCTTCATCTCCTACGGCGGGTCCTCCATGGTGGCCGTCCTCGCCGCCGTGGGAGTGCTGATCTCCTGCTCGCGGGCCACCGATCGGGACCTTCCAGCAGACCGGCGGCGAGCCTACTCGGAATCCGTTCCGAGCACGGGGGACTTCGCAGGCAGGGGTTGCCCCCGGAACCGCCGAACGCTGTAGGCGATCAGGGCGAGGGCGATGACCGAGGACCCGATGAGGCTGATGCCCGTTCCCGTGCCGCCGAAGAGCCACCACTTGTCCTCGAGGAACCACCAGGACGGCACTGCGGGCTGCAGGATCCACGTCACGCCGAGGCCCATGATGACCAGGGCACTGAGGCAGCTGACCACGATCCGCGGGATCGTCCTCACCCCGAGGGCGGCGGCGTGGAAGGCATTCGCCTTCAGCGGCGCCAGGTACCGGCGAGCCCAGCGGTACTGCTGGGACAGTACGGCGAGCCCGGCCGCGAGCATCAGCAGCCCCGGGCCGGGCAGCACGAGGGCGGCGATCCCGAGGATCACGAGGGTCCACCCCATCACCTCGATGCCGGTGCGGCGAATCCATCCTCGGACCCGCCCTCTCGCTGCCATGCTCACAGGATGACACAGGAAGCCGGGCACGCACGAAGCCAAGCAGACTGGGTAACGGGTTCGGGACCGGCGCGGGCTGCCAGGGAACAAACGAAGAGATACATGCGTTTGCATGGACATACCGGCCCAGGCGGACCGGAACCATCCGAGGAGGACAGCGTGACTGCACGAACCGAAGGTCTCCACCACGTCACCGCGATCGCCGGTGACCCCCAGAGGAACATCGACTTCTACATCAAGGGACTGGGTCTGCGCCTCGTCAAGAAGACCGTGAACTTCGACGACCCCGGCACCTACCACCTGTATTACGGAGACGAGTCCGGCCGTCCCGGCTCGCTGCTGACCTTCTTCCCCTGGCAGGGCATCCGCAGGGGGCGCGTGGGCAGCGGCCAGTCCACCACCACGGCCTTCTCCGTGCCCCAGGGCACCCTCGGGTGGTGGCAGGAGCACTTCAAGGCCCTCGGCGTGGAGTCCGCCATCTCCCGTGCCTCCTCCGAGGAGGAGCGCCTCTCGCTCCGCGACCCCGACGGGCTGCAGATCGACCTCGTCGCGTCCTCCATCTCGGATCCCCGCAACCCGTGGGACTCCGCCTCCGTCCCCGCCCAGTACGCCGTCCGCGGCCAGCACTCCTCCGTGCTGACCGTCCAGGATCCCACCCGGACGCTCGAGACCCTCACGCGTGACCTCGGCATGGCGGTCCTCGCCGAGAAGGACGGCCGCTACCGCCTGAGCACGCACGGCGGCGAGCCCGGCACCGTCGTCGACGTCGTCACGGACCCCCGCGGCGAGCGCGGCCTCGTGGCCGGCGGCACCGTGCACCACATCGCCTTCCGCGTCCCGGACCAGGCGACCCAGGAAGTGTGGCGCCAGGAACTGGCCGAACGCGGGTACGGCGTCACGGCGATCCTCGACCGCCAGTACTTCACCTCCATCTACTTCCGCGAGCCCGGCGGAACGCTCCTAGAGATCGCGACGGACACCCCGGGCTTCGACATCGACGAGCCGCTGCTGGAACTGGGCCGCTCCCTGAAGCTGCCACCGTGGCTCGAGCCGAACCGCGAGGCCATCGCGCACTCGGTCGCCAGGATTGACCTGCCCGGTGAGAACAACCCCGCCCTCCAGGCATTCTTCAGGAGCTGACATGACAACCATGCACGAGTGGCCGCACCTGTTCGACGCGGGAACTACAGGCACCCCGGTGCTGCTGCTCCTCCACGGCACGGGCGGCACCGAGCACGACCTCTTGCCGCTCGCCGACCGCCTCGCCCCGGGCGCCGGCTACCTCGCACCCCGCGGGCCCGTGCGGGAACACGGCATGAACCGCTGGTTCCGCCGCTTCGGTGAGGGCGTATTCGACGTCGACGACGTCGTCCGCCGGGCGGGCGAGCTCGCCGGGTTCGTCGATTGGGCACGCGGACACCACGGCATCGTCGGCCGTCCGCTCGTCGCCGTCGGCTTCTCGAACGGCGCGAACATCGCACTCGCCGCCGCCCTGCTCCACCCCGGAGCCGTGGCGAACGCCGTCGCCTTCTCCGGCATGTACCCGCTGGAGGGGCGGACCGTCCAGGCCGACCTGTCCGGCACGTCCGTCGCCCTGTTCAACGGGAGCTCCGATGCCATGGCGCCGATCGACAGCGTGGTCCGCGTCGGTTCGATCCTCGAGAGCAGAGGCGCGGAGGTGGAGCGGAACGTCCGCGAGGGCGGCCACGGGATCCACCCCGCCGAGGTGGACGGGGCAGCCGCCTGGATCGCCTCGCACACGGCGGCGTAGGGACGGAAACACCTTCCGGCAACGTCCCCGCGCGCTCCCAGACCCCGGCCCCTACGGGCGGCCGTGGTCCGCTGCGTCGGCGGCCGCCCCCAGGAGCGCCACGACGGTGTCCTACGCCTCGGAACCCGGGGCGATGACGGCGAAGTGGTCGCCGGGGACGAGGGAGAGTTCCGCCGCCCCGCCCGCCGCCGTCGCCGCCCGGACATAGCCCTCCGACTGGCTGACGGGCACCGTGGTGTCCTCCGTCCCGTGCACTGCGTAGACGGGTACATCGAGCGGAACGGCGGTCATCGGATCCGCGAGGGAGTACCGTTCGGGGTCCCCGGGCGCGCCCAGCAGGTTCTCGACGGCATCGTCGCTCAGGCCCAGGTCGCGTGCCTCGCGGAGGTTCAGCAGACCGGCCTGGCTGATGACGGCCGTGAGCGGTACGCCCGGCTTTCCGGCTCCCGGTGTTCCGGGCGGCAGCCCGGCCCGCCCCGCGGCCCAGACGGCCAAGTGGCCGCCGGCGGAATGTCCCAGGGCCGTCGTCGTGCCGAGCCCGAACCCGTGGTCCCGGGCCGCGACGGCGAGGTGATCGATGCCCGCGGCGACGTCGTCGAAGGTCTCGGGCCAGCCCCCACCGTTCCCGGCGCGCCGGTACTCCAGGTTCCAGCAGGCGTAGCCGCGCCCCACGAGGTCCTGCGCAAGCGGCTCGCCGAGCTCCGCGCCGTAGGTGGACCGCCAGTAGCCGCCGTGGATGATGACGACGACGCCGCGCACCGGGACGTCTGCACCCGGCAGGTAGAGGTCCGCGAACTGGCTCGGATCCTCGCCGTAGCTGTAGCGCCGGGCTGGAACGGAGGGAGCCTCGGCGGACGGCGCTCCGCTACCGGAGGAGGCCCGTGCGCCGGGGCGGACACCGCAGGCAGCCAGGACAGCCGTGCCGACGGCGGCCGCCAGGGCGAGGACGGCGCGCCGGCCGGGATGTCCACGATTCACAGGGGAAGCGTAACGGTCACCCGGGTTGGCTACGATGAAGTCTCTCCTTTGAAAGGCACGGCACATGGGAACGTGGGACGATCTCGACGAGCGGCTGAGGCCTGCCGTCGAGGCGCATACGAGGGAGTACGAGCGCGTGCGGCCGGCCCTCGACCGCGTGACCACCGCCATGCGCGACAGCATCTCGGCGATCTTCGACGGTACCGACCTCAAACCCCTGTTCGTCACGGCCCGCACCAAGACGGTCGAATCGTTCCGCGACAAGGCCGCGCGCACCCTGCCGTCCCCGGAGGCCGGCGCGCCGCCCGTGCTCGTCTTCCCCGATCCGATGCGCAACCTCACCGACCTGGTGGGGGTCCGCATCATCACCACGCTCCCGCACGAGGTAGACCTCGCGGCGAACCTGCTCAAGCGCCAGCGCAACGAGTTCGACTGCCGCGGCGACCGCGAGAAGGACATCGGATCCATCGAGTCCGGCACGTACGGCTACTCCAGCCGCCACCTCATCATGCGCACCATCCACAGCGACGTCGTCCGTGCGTTCCAGCAGGCCGTCGACCCCGATACCAAGGCTGCGGGGAGCTACCTCTTCGAGGTGCAGGTGCGGACGGTGCTGGCCCACGCCTGGTCGGAGATCGAGCACGACATCCGGTTCAAGGCGTCCAACCCGAAGGCCTGGAGCCCCTACTTCGACCGGCAGTTCACCGGGACGGCGGCCATGCTCGAGACCGTGGAATCGGCCTTCGCCGAACTGCACGAGCGGTACGAGACCGTCACGGGGTTCTGGGACGAGGAGGGCGAAGGCAGTGCCCCCCTGACCCCGAACCGCATCCGGGACGTCTGGCAGACGCTCCTGCCGCACGTCGACCGGAAGTCGGACGACAACTGGGGCTGGGCCGCAGAGCTCCTCGCGGCCCACGGCCTGAGGACGACCCTCGAACTGGTGTCCCTCCTGCAGGCCGACACCATCACCACCGTGCGCAAGGCACTGGACCACCGGTACTCCCCGGGCCCGGACCGGCTCCTCGATGACATGCTGCTCTGGCACTACGGCGAACGGCACATCGACCTCACCGCCGAGCCGCGGGACGCCGAGGGCACCCCGCGGAGGGACAGCCTCCAGCGCCGGTACCGGCAGATGGAGATCTACCGGGCCCAGCACCCCGGCACCTAGCGGGACGGACGCGGAAAGCCCGGCCGCGGCCGAGGAAGAGCACGACGGGTGCGACGGGTAGAGTGGGAACAGGTGAGCCGGGAAGTCTGGTCGGCATGTTCTCCCGTCGACCCCGATTCCAGCAGGAGCCTCCCATGGCCGAAAAATCACCCGACTCTTCACCCGCACCCATCCCCGCGCCTCGATCCGGAATTCTGGGCCGTGGCACCTACTCCGAGGTCCTGCGGATCGGCGAGATCCTCCGCAAGGAAACCGTCGGCGGGATCCTGCTCGTTGTCGCCGCAGCAGTCGCGCTGGTCTGGGCGAACTCCCCCTACGGGGACAGCTACTTCGCGTTGCGCGACTTCCGTCTCGGGTACGAGCCCTGGCACCTGGAACTCAGCCTCGGCGCGTGGGCTGCGGACGGGCTCCTCGCGGTCTTCTTCTTCCTCGTCGGACTGGAACTCAAACGTGAATTCGTCGCCGGGGACCTGCGCAGCTTCTCCAGGGCGGTCGTTCCGGTTGCGGCAGCCTTCGGTGGCGTCGCGGTACCGGCCCTCATCTACACGGTAATCAACCTGTCCAGCCCGGAGACCCTGCAGGGCTGGGCGACACCGACAGCCACGGACATCGCCTTCGCCGTCGCCGTCCTCGCGATCGTCGGATCCCACCTTCCCAGTGCACTGCGGATCTTCCTGCTCACCCTCGCGGTGGTCGATGACCTGCTGGCCATCACCATCATCGCGGTGTTCTACTCCGACGATCTGCACCTCGCCCCGCTGCTCCTGGCACTGATCCCGCTGGGCTTGTTCACGATCCTCGCCCAGAAGTACCGGCGCTTCTTCGGCTTCAAACCCGCCGCGGCCTGGTTCATTCTGCTCCCCATCGGCTTCACGGTCTGGGCGCTCGTGCACGCCGGAGGCATCCACGCCACCGTCGCGGGCGTCCTGCTCGGCTTCGCCGTTCCGGTCATCCGCAGCCAGGCAAGCGGAGGACCGGATGCAGGGCCGGGACTGTCCGAGATCTTCGAACACCGCTTCCGTCCCCTCTCAGCCGGCTTCGCAGTCCCCGTGTTCGCGTTCTTCTCCGCCGGCGTCGCCATCGGAGGGTGGACAGGTTTCCAGTCCGCCCTCTCCGATCCCGTCACCCTCGGCATCATCGCCGGCCTCGTCGTCGGCAAACCCATCGGCATCGTCGGCACAACCTGGCTGCTCACCAGACTCACCCGCGTCAACCTCGATGCGTCCCTGAAATGGGTGGACCTGATCGGTGTCGCCCTGCTCGCCGGCATCGGGTTCACCGTGTCCCTGCTCATCGCGGACCTCAGCTTCGGCGACGGGGGAACGACTAATGATCACGCCAAGGTCGGGATCCTCACCGCGTCCCTCACCGCGGCCCTCCTGGCCTCGATCATCCTGCGCACCCGCAACCGCCACTATCGCACCCTGCACGCCGAGGAACAGATCGACGCCGACGACGACGGCACCCCGGACGTCTACCAGCACCGATCCTGACGGGACCTCGGCCGCCTGCGGGAGCGGCGGCCGCCCGGCACCGTCAGGAGACGAGCCGCTAGCCGTCCTGCCCGGTGCCCGCCCGGTACTTGCCCGCGCGCCGCACCAGGCGGTCCGCTGTGGGAAGGCCCTGGACGCGGGCCAGCTCGTATTCGATGGCGACAGCCATCCGCTCGCAGAAGGCCCGCCCCTCCTCCGCGGCGTCGGGCCGCTCGTCGACCACGTGGTCGACGACGCCCCGCCCGACGAGGGCCGCGACCTTGACGCCCTGGGACTCGGCCATCTCGGCGGCCCGGTCCACCGTCCGGTGCACGATCGCACTCGCGCCCTCGGGGGGCAGCGGCGAGAGCCACGCGTGCTCGGCGGCGATGGTGCTGTCGGCCGGCAGCAGCGCGAGGGCCCCGCCGCCCGCGCCCTGTCCGAGGAGCACGGAGACGGACGGCGACGCGAGCCCGATGAGGTCGTGCAGGGAACGGGCGATCTCGCCGGCCAGTCCACCCTCCTCCGCTTCCTTCGACAGGTCGGCGCCGGCGGTGTCGATGACCGTGAGCAGCGGCAGGCCGAGCTCTTCGGCGAGCTTCATGCCACGGCGCGCTTCCCGCAGCGACGCCGGCCCCATGACCGAATCGCCCGGCTGGCGCGGCCGCTGGTGGCCGAGCACGATGCAAGGCTGCTCGCCGAAGCGCGCCAGGGCGAGCAGCAGCCCCGGGTCCTTCTCTCCCTGGCCCGTGCCGTTGAGCGGCAGCACGTCCCGCGCGCCGTAGGCGAGCAACCGCCGGAGGTCCGGGCGCCTGCGGTTGCGTGAGACGAGGATCGACGTCCAGGCATCGGCGGTGCCCGGCCGCACCGACGCCGTCGAGGGCACCGGAGGCGTTCCCGACGGCTCGGCGACCAGGACCGTCAGGGCCCTGTCGACGATCCCCGCCAGGTGCTCCGGCGGCACGACGGCGTCGATCAGGCCCTTGTCGAACAGGTTCTCGGCGGTCTGGACGCCGGTCGGGAACGGGGCACCGTAGAGCGCCTCGTACACGCGGGGGCCCAGGAACCCGAGCAGCGCCCCGGGCTCGGCGACGGTCACGTGACCCAGGGAGCCCCAGGACGCCATGACCCCGCCTGTAGTGGGGTGCCGCAGATAGACCAGGTAGGGCAGGCCGGCCTGCCGGTGGGCCCGCACCGCCCCGGTGATGTCGACCATCGACAGGAACGCGGGTGTTCCCTCCTGCATGCGCGTACCGCCGGACGCCGGCCCGGCCAGGAGGGGCAGGCCCTCCCGGGTGGCACGGTGGATCGCCGCGGCGATCCGGCCGGCGGCCGCACTGCCGATCGATCCGGCGAGGAAGGTGAATTCGGAGACGATCACGGCGACGCGCCGGCCGTGAATGAGGCCCTCGCCCGTCAGGACGGACTCGTCCACCCCGCTCTTCTCCCGGGCCCGCCGCAACTCCTCCTGGTAGGACGCCGATGCGGAGGCGGGGATCGGGATCGGGCTGTCCCAGGAGCTGAACGACCCGGCGTCGAGCACGGCGTCGATGAGTTCCCGCGCCGTCAGGTGCCGCACACGGGCCTCCGCGCTCACGCGCCGGCACCCCCTGCGGGTTCGGCCAGCCACGCGCGGATCGCGTCGCCGTCGCCGTCGAGCAGGGGCGGCGCCGTATGGCTGGCGAGCGTGGTCTCGCCGGAACCGTCGAAGAAGCGCAGCGGCGGTCCGGGTAGCGCGATGTCCCCGAGGACCGGGTGCTGGACGGTGAGCAGCAGGCCCTGCGAGTGCACCTGCTCCCACGCGTACACCTCGTCGAGGGTCCGGACCTTGCCCGCGGGGATGCCGGCCTCGTTGAGCTTCGCGAGCAGGGGCTCCGCCTCGTAGGCGCAGAACGCGTCCTCTACGACACCGATCAGCAGGTCCCGGTTCCGCACCCGGTCCGCATTCGTAGCGAACTCGGGCCGGTCCGCGGCCATCCCGAAGGCCGAGGTGAAGGTGGCCCACAGCTTCTCGCTGCCCACGCTGATCTGGACCTTGCCTCCCCGGCAGTTGAACAGGCCGTACGGGGCGATCGAGGGGTGGTGGTTGCCCTGGGCCTGCGGCACCTCGCCGGCGACCGTGGTCCGCGTGCCCTGGAAGGCGTGGACGCCGATGATGGCCGCGAGCAGGGACGTGCGCACCACCTGTCCCCTGCCCGTCCGCTCGCGTTCGAGCAGGGCGGCGACCGCACCGTAGGCCCCGTACATGCCGGACAGCAGGTCGGCGATCGGGACACCGACACGCTGCGGGTTGTCGGGATCCGGGCCGGTGACGGACATGAGGCCCGCCTCGCCCTGCACGATCTGGTCGTAGCCGCTGCGCTTGGCCTCGGGTCCGTCATGGCCGAAGCCGGTGATGGAGAGGATGACGAGCCCCGGATTGAGCTCGAGCATCTCGTCGGTGGAGAAGCCGAGCCGGTCGAGGACCCCGGTCCGGAAGTTCTCGACGACCACGTCGGCGCGGCGCAGGAGTTCCGTGAGGACGGCCCTGCCGTCGTCGCTCTTGAGGTCCAAGGCGATCGACTCCTTGTTCCTGTTGCAGGACAGGAAGTAGGTGGCCTGACGGTCGTCCTCGGGACCGACGAAGGGCGGGCCCCACCCGCGGGTGTCGTCGCCGGTGCCCGGCGTCTCGACCTTGATCACGCGGGCGCCGAGGTCGCCGAGCATCATGCCGGCGTGCGGTCCGGCGAGGGCCCGGCTGAGATCGACGACGAGGCGGCCGGCGAGCGGACCCCCGCGCGTCGCGGCATCGGTGGTCTGCGCGGTGGTCTGCGCGGTGGTCTCGGCGCTCATACGTCCTCCGGTGTTCGTGTCTTCAGGCGGGTCAGGTCGCGGGTCGGGCGGCCGGTCGGGTCGTCGGGAGACTCAGAGCCAGCCGGGCACCACGAGGACGAGCCAGGCGATGATCGGCCCGGCAATAACCACGATGGCCCCGTAGCCGAGGATCTGCTTGTAGAAACGTTCCTTGTCCGTGCCCTCGGGTGCGTTCGCCAGGACGAGCGCACCGTTGGTGGAGAACGGCGAGACGTCGACGATCGTCGAGGACACCGCGAGGGCGCACACGACGCCGACCGCACTCACGGCGCCCGTCTCCAGGAACGGGATGGCCAGCGGGATCAGGGCGGCGAGGATGGCCGTGGACGAGGCGAAGGCGGAGACCACGGCGCCGATGTAGCAGATGAGCAGGGCGGCGAGCAGCGGCGCACCGAGGCTGGCGACGCCGTCCGACACGTACTCGATGGTCCCGGCAGCGGTCAGCACACCCACGAACGTGAGCATCCCGCAGATGAGCAGCACCGTGGACCACGCGATCTTGTTGACCGCCCCGCTCTGGGCCTTGGGCGAGATGAGGGCGAGGATCACGGCGACCGTGATGGCCACAAACCCGACGTCGACCTTGAATCCGAGGGCGATCACGGCGAGCGCGATCAGGCCGAGGATGGTGGCACCCTGCGAGATGCGGTCCTCACGGGACTTCACGGCGACGACGCCGTCGCCGGCGGGATCACGCGGTCCGTAGGTGCCGCTGCCGGTCCCCTTGTAGGCGACATCGGCCCTGCGGGCTCCCGGGCTGGCGCTCAGGCGCGCCTCGGCAGCTTCCTCGACGAAGTGCGAGATCCGCGAGGACAGAAGCGTGCGGCCGCCCAGGACGATGAAGAGCACGACGGCGATCAGCAGGTTGAAGATGAAGCTCGACAGGAACACGGCGAGCGGACTCGATTGGAAGCCAGACTCCCCGACGATGTCGTTGACGATCACCCCGTACACGGCGATGGGCGAGAAGCCGCCGGCCTGCGCGCCGTGGACCACCATCATGCCCATCAGCAGCGGTGAGATCTTGTGGCGTGCCGCGAAGCCGAGCGCGACGGGCGCCATGATGGCCACGGCTGCCGGGCCGAGCGCGCCGACGGCCGTGATGACGGCCGTGATCAGGAACATGACCCACGGGATCAGGGCCACGCGGTTGCGGACGAGTTTCACCGCGCCCTGGACCAGAAGGTCGATGGTGCCGTTGTTCTGGGCGATGGCGAACAGGTAGGTGACGCCGACCAGGGTGAGGAACAGCCCGCCGGGGAACTCGGCGATGATGTCGTCGGTTTCCATCCCGAGGAAGACGGCGCCGAGCAGGAAGGCCCCCACGAAGGCGAGGGCTCCCATGTTGATGGGCAGCAGGGTGGCTATCAGGAACATCGCCGCAAGGATGATGATCGATAGGAGTGGAGCGGACATCGTTATCCTCCAGCGGGCTACGGAAAAGTTCGCGGGGTCTGTGACATGAGTTACAGGACCACTGGCCTAGCCTGTAGGAGAGTGGGTGTCCCTGTCAATCGTTCACCGGTAGCATGAGCGCACACCTATCCGGGGAGAACAGGGATGACCGACGCCGCTAATCCGCAACCCTTGGAGCGCCTCGCGCGTCCGCGACTGTACGAGCAGCTCGTCGAGCAGTTGCTGGGCTACATCGAATCGGCCCGGCTGCGCCCCGGGGACCTCCTCCCCGCCGAACGCGATCTCGCCGAGCGGCTCGGAGTATCCCGGGCGACCCTCGCCCAGGCGCTCGTCGCCCTTGAGGTCCTCGGCGTCATCGATGTCCAGCACGGCACCGGGGCGGTCCTGCGCCACCGCGCGAGCGTCGCGAGCGTCATCAAGGGACTGCGTGAACACCGGAGCCGCCTCCCCGACATCGTCGAGGCACGCAGCACCCTCGAGGTGAAGCTTGCGGCACTGGCCGCCGAGCGGCGCACGGAGGAGGACCTCACCGCGATCACCACCGCACTCGAGGTGATGAAGTCGGAGATCGACGACGGCGACCGCGGTGCCCACGGCGACGAGCTGTTCCACCAGGCCGTGACAGCCGCCGCCCACTCGCCGGTGATGGCGCAGCTCATGGCGTTCATCGGCGAGATGATCCTGGAAACCCGCCTTGAGTCCCTGGCCCAGCCCGGCAGGCCGGAGCAGTCCCTCGAATCGCACCGTGCCATCGCGGAGGCCATCCAGTCGCAGGACGCCGCCGCGGCAGCGGAAGCGATGCAGCGCCATATCGAGCTCGTCTCGGACGTCGCACTGCTCAAGTAGGAATCACTCGCGCCCGCAGGGAGCCCGGTAGTCCAGGACGGACCGACCGGTGGTACGTACCCTGGGCGCACTGGTCAAGGGGGACGATGAACGGCAGGGAACTGCAGGAATGCGCGGCATCGCGTGCACAGGAGCTGCCCGGATCGGAGCTGACCCATCCGTTCGGCGCGGACTGGGACGTGTACAAGGTGCACGGGAAGGTCTTCCTGCTGCAGACGGCCACCAGGGGCGAACCGATCGTGGTCCTCAAGGCCTCACCGTCGGATGCGCGGATCTTCCGCGAGGCCAAGGACGACATCACCCCGGGCTATCACATGAACAAGCGGCACTGGATCACCCTGCACCCGGACGGGACGCTCGACGCCGATTTCGTCGAGGATCTCGTCACGGAGTCCTACCTCCAGGTCGTCGAGAACCTCCCGAAGAAGCAGCGGCCCGTCGACCCCGACACGTTCGGGCAGCGCCCCTGACCCTCGCGTCGTTCGGTCGGGGGACGCCGGCCTATGGAGCGTCGTCGGGCGAGGACTCGTCGAGGGTCCAGCCGGTGATGGACTCGAGGTCCTTCCCGGCGTCGCGCGTGTACTGCCAGGCCCGCTGCCGCTGGTCCTGCAGGTCCTGCCGGAACCGCGCCTCCGTCGCGCCGAGGGTGGGCACGCGGTCGATCACGTCCATGGCGAGCTGGAAGCGGTCGATCTGGTTCAGCATCGCCATGTCGAACGGCGTGGTCGTCGTCCCCTCCTCCTTGTACCCGCGCACGTGAAGGTTGGCGTGGTTGGTCCTGCGGTACGTCAGCCGGTGGATGAGCCACGGATAGCCGTGGTAGGCGAACACCACGGGCCTGGTGGTGGTGAACAGCGTGTCGAAATCGCGGGCGGACAGGCCGTGCGGGTGCTCCGTCTCATCCTGCAGCCGCATGAGGTCCACGACGTTGACCACGCGGATCTTCAGCCCGGGGATGCCGGCCTTCAGCAGGCCTGCCGCCGCCACGGCCTCGAGGGTCGGGACGTCGCCGGCGCACCCAAGGACGACGTCGGGCTCCGTCCCGGGCTCCTCCGATCCCGCGAACCCGAAGATACCGATGCCGCGCCTGACGTGCAGGTGCGCCTCCTCCGGCCCCAGCCAGGTCGGCGTGGGCTGCTTGCCGGTCACGATCACGTTGACGGTGTCCCGCGTCTGCAGGCAGTGCTCCGTCACCGCGAGCATCGTGTTGGCATCCGGAGGCAGGTAGACCCGGACGACGTCCGCCTTCTTGTTGACCACGTGGTCGATGAACCCGGGGTCCTGGTGGGAGAACCCGTTGTGGTCCTGCTGCCAGACGTGGCTCGACAGCAGATAGTTGAACGATGCGATGGGCCGGCGCCAGGACAGTGCGCGGTGTACCTTGAGCCACTTCGCGAACTGGTTGAACATCGAGTCGACGATGTGCACGAACGCCTCGTAGCAGTTGAAGACCCCGTGGCGGCCTGTCAGCAGGTACCCCTCGAGCCAGCCCTGGCAGAGGTGTTCGCTGAGGACCTCCATCACGCGCCCCGACCGCGCGAGGTGCTCGTCGACGTCCTCGATGCGCGGCTCCCAGACCTTGTCCGTCACTTCGAGGACGGCGGACAGCCGGTTCGAGGCCGTCTCGTCGGGACCGAACAGGCGGAAGTCGGAGGGATTGAGTTCGATGATGTCCCGCAGGTACCCGCCCACCGTGGTCATCGGGCTGACGTTCTCCGACCCTGGACGCGACACCTCGACGGCATGGTCCGCGTAGGACGGCAGCACGAGGTCGCGGAGGAGCCGGCCGCCGTTGGCGTACGGCGTCGCGCTCATGCGGAGGTCGCCGTCGGGGGCGAGGGCCGCGATCTCGGGCCGCAGCTCGCCCGTGGCGGTGAACAGCGACGCCGGGTCGTAGGACCGCATCCACTCCTCGAGCTGGTGCAAATGCTCATCGTCGCTGTCGACCCCCGAGAGCGGCACCTGATGGGACCGCCAGGTACCCTCGACGGGTTTGCCGTCCACCTCGGCCGGGCCGGTCCAGCCCTTCGGCGAGCGCAGGACGATCATGGGCCACCGGGCGGCGGCAGCGTCCGCGCCGGCCGGCGAGGTGCGGGCCTTCTTCTGGATGGCGTGGATATCGTCGATGCACGCGTCGAGGACGGCGGCGAAGTCCCTGTGTGCCGCCTCGGTCGCCGCGGGATCCGAGACGGTGACGAAGTGCGGGTCGTACCCGTAGCCGTACATCAGCTGCCGCAGCTGCTCCTCGGGCATCCGGGCGAGCACCGTGGGGTTCGCGATCTTGTAGCCGTTCAGGTGCAGGATCGGAAGCACGGCTCCGTCCACGGCCGGGTCGACGAAGCTGGTGGAGTGCCAGCTGGTGGCCAGCGGCCCGGTCTCGGCCTCGCCGTCCCCGACCACCGCGGCGGCGATGAGGGACGGGTTGTCGAAGACGGCGCCGTAGGCATGGGCCAGGGTATATCCCAGCTCGCCGCCCTCGTGGATGGAGCCGGGTGTTTCCGGCGCTGCGTGCGAAGGAATACCGCCGGGGTAGCTGAACTGCCGGAACAGGGCGTCGAGCCCCGCAGCATCCCTGCCGATGGAGGGATAGACCTCCGAGTACGTGCCCTCCAGCCAGGCGTTGGCCACGTTGGCGGGTCCACCGTGACCGGGACCGGTGACGAACAGCATCTCCTGCCTCCGCTCGGAGATGACGCGGTTCAGATGGGTATAGACGAAATTGAGGCCGGGCGTGGTCCCCCAGTGGCCCAGGAGGCGTGCCTTCACATGCTCGCGCTCCAGCGGCCGCGTCAGGAGGGCATTGTCCTTCAGGTAGATCTGGCCTACCGAGAGGTAGTTGGCGGCACGCCACCACGCGTCGAGCCGCTGGACGTTGGGATCGGTCATATATTCCTCCTGGGTTATACGAACGGTGGGACGTCAGAATTCGATGACGACGTCCGAGGGCGTCTTGTCAGGCCTCCACCCCCGCCACACGGGGTGCCGGAGGCGCCCGGAGCCCGTGTGCTCGCTGTACTGGACTTCGCCCACGAGGGCGGGCCGCACCCAGTGGGCGTCGGACGCGTCGGCCCCCGGGACGTCGTCGAGCGGTGCCGTCTTCCGTGCCAGCTTCTTGAGCCGGGCGCCCACTTCGGCGAGGTCCCGCTCGGTGAGGCCGGACCCGACGCGTCCCACGTAGCGCAGGTCGACGCCGTCGGGAACGGCGACGAGGAGGGAGCCGACCTTCGCCGCACGGTTGCCCTTGCCCGGCCGCCACCCCACCACGACGACCTCCTGCGTGTGCAGGTGCTTGATCTTCACCCACGACGCCGACCGCGTCCCGGGCTGGTAGTCGCTCGAGAGCCGCTTGGCCATGATGCCTTCGAGACCCAGCTGCCTGCTCGCCTCCACTGCCTCCTCGAGCGTCGCGTCGAGGGCCCGCGGCACCTGGACGTGGCCGTCCTCCGCCTCGTCCACCGCCTTCTCGAGGAGTTCCCGCCGCTGGCAGTACTCCAGGCCTGTGAGGTCGTTGCCGTCGAGTTCCAGCAGGTCGAAGAGCATGAGGCGTACGGGCGTCTTCTGCCGGGTCGCGTCGATCTCTGCACGGTGCGTCAGCTTCATGCGCGTCTGGAGGAGGCTGAAGTCGGGGCGGCCCTTCGCGTTGAGGGCCACGATCTCGCCGTCGAGCACGGCGCTGTCGGCGCTGAGGAATTCGCCGAGGTCGCCGAGTTCCGGGTAGGTGCGCGTGGTGTCGATGCCGTTGCGGCTGACCAGGGTGACGACGCCGCCCCGGACGACGGCGATGCAGCGTACGCCGTCCCACTTCATCTCGTAGGCCCACTCGTCCGGAGTGGGGATGGCCTGCTCGGACCCGAGCGTGGCGAGCATGGGGCGGACGATGTCGGGTCCGGCAGGGCGGGCGCGCTCGTCCGCCGGGCCCTGCGGGGAACTCGGCGGGGAACTCGGCGGGGAACTCGGCGGGGAACTCGGCGGGGAACTCGGCGGGGAACTCGGCGGGGAACTCGGCGGGGAACTCGGGGCAGCCGGAACGTCGGCGCCATTCCGGGAGGCACCGTCCTCAGGTGCCGGCGCGGAACCTGCAGGATCGACGCCGCGGCCCGGCGCGGCGTCCTGCCCGGCATCCTGCGCCGGCTGGTCCTTCATGAGGTGGATCAGCCAGTTGGTCTTGCCATTCGGTCCGGCCCCGGTATTGATGAGCGCGTACCTGCGGACCGCGGTGCCGCCGCGTGCCAGGCCGCCGTCCGGCCTCCCGTGGAGCGTGCAGATGACTTCCTTGCCGTCCCGCCACTTCTCCAGCTCGTAGGTGCCGGAATCCCAGAGAAAGACCTCACCGGCTCCATATTCCCCCTTGGGAATAATTCCGGCGAAGGATCCGTAGTCGAGCGGATGGTCCTCCGTCTGGACCGCGAGATGGTTCCTGCTCGGCGTCAGCGGCGGACCCTTCGGGATGGCCCACGAGACCAGCACGCCATCGCGCTCGAGCCGGAAATCGTAGTGCAGACGCCGGGCATGGTGCTCCTGGATGACGAAGCTGTTGCCGCCCGGCGGGCCCACGGTCTCGGGAACAGGCTCCGGGGTGCGGGACGCGTCCCGCATGGCCCGGTACGTAGACAGCCGGTCCGGCGCGTCCTGTGTCGCGTCGGCGAAGGTGGCGGACGGTGTCGCGGGAGCGAGGATGTCCCCCAGGGACTCGATGCGCCGCATCACCTCCCGGTAGTCGAGGTGCCCGAGGTCGGCGTCGTCGAGCTCCTCCCACGTACGCGGCGCCGCGACCGTCGGCTCGAAGCGCCCGCGGAGGGAGTACGGGCTCACGGTCGTCTTGTTGACGTGGTTCTGGCTCCAGTCGACCAGCACCCTGCCCGAGCGCAGCGCCTTCTTCATGTCGCTGACCGCCAGGTCGGGATGGTCGGCCTCGAGGGCGCGCGCCAGTTCGTGGGCGACGGCGGAGACCTGCTCCGAGGTCTGCCGGCCGTCGAGCGCGCAGTAGAGGTGGATGCCCTTCGACCCGCTGGTGACGGGGAACGGTTCGAGTCCCATGCCCTGCAGGATGGGCCGGGCGAGCCGGGCCACCTCGGCGCATTCCGCGAGCGCGGCGCCCTTGCCCGGGTCGAGGTCCAGCACGAGGCGGTCAGGGTTCGCCTTCGCACGGTCGGCGTCGAAGCGCCACTGCGGCACGTGGATCTCGATCGCGGCGATCTGCCCGAGCCAGGTGAGCGTCGCCAGGTCGTTGACCAGGGGATAGACGTTCACGTGGTCCTTGTGCTGGATCGCGTTCCGCGGCACCCAGTCCGGTGCGTTGTCGTCGATGTTCTTCTGGAAGAACATCTCGCCGGGCGCCTCCGGGGTGCCGACGCCATGGACCCAGCGTTTGCGCGTGACCGGACGATGCGCCGCGTGCCGGATCAGGTGCGGGGCCACCGCCGCGTAGTAGGCGAGGACGTCCGCCTTGGTGGTCCCCGTCGCCGGATACAGCACCTTGTCCAGGTTGGACAGCCGTAGGGTGCGCCCGTCCACGGTAACGGTCTGCTGCCGTGAGCTGCGGGGAGGGGCCATGTCCCCCAGTCTTGACCGGATGCCGGCGGTATTCCAGTCCCAATCAGCCGGCGTACCGCACGGCGGGGAGCTGTTGGAGCCTAGTCGGCGAACTGCTCGCGGTACCGGTTCACATAGATGTCCCACAGAGCCGGGTCCTGGCCGAGGTTGCGCTTGTTCAGGAAATCGTCGAGCCCGGCGATGGTGAGGTGCCACCCGGCGGCCATGGTCGCCGAGTGCCGGGGGCTGCCCGGCGTCAGGAACAGCACAACCTGCGTGCCGTTGTCCCCCGTCCGCGCCAGTTCCCAGCGCAGGCTGTCCTTCTCCCAGGTGTAGGCGAGGACCGAGGGCCGTTCGACCTCCAGCACCACGCCGCGGAGGGGCTTCTGGTCGGCGTAGCGGAAGAGGATCTCCTCGTCCTTGCGCGGTTCGAACTCCATCTCGCAGGGGAACCAGTACTTCAGCTTGTCCGCCTCGGTCAGGTGCTTCCACAGCACGGTCGGCGGGAACGCGAACTGGAACTCCAGGCGCAGCACGGTGCCGCCGTCGTCGCTGGTTGTCTTGCTGACGATGGGCTCTACGGTCTCGGAAGTCACGCCTCAAGTCTAGGGGTGGACGGCGGGCATCCTCTGGCACGGTAAGCCTGCTTGGTGTTCACTTGACCCATGAGAGCCATCTGGAAGGGCGCGGTCGCGTTCGGCCTGGTCAATGTGCCGGTGAAGGTCTACAGCGCCACGGAGGACCACGACATCGCCCTCCACCAGGTGCATGACAAGGACGGCGGCCGCATCCGGTACCAGCGGCGCTGCGAGGTCTGTGACGAGGTCGTGGATTTCAAGCACATCGACAAGGCGTACGACGACGGCGAGCACACGGTCGTCCTGACGGAGGAGGACCTCTCCTCCCTGCCGGTCGAGAAGAGCCGGGAGATCGAGGTGGTCGAGTTCGTGCCGAGCGACCAGATCGACCCGATCATGTTCGACCGCGCCTACTTCCTCGAGCCGGACAGCACCTCGACCAAGGCCTACGTCCTGCTGCGGCGCACGCTCGAGGAGACGGACCGGACCGCGATCGTGCAGTTCTCCCTCCGCCAGAAGAGCCGGCTCGCCGCGCTGCGCGTCCGCGGGGACGTCCTCATGCTCCAGACGCTGCTGTGGGATGACGAGGTCCGGGAGGCATCCTTCCCCGCCCTGGAGGAGAAGGTCCGCATCTCCGCGAAGGAGAAGCAGATGTCGGCGGCGCTCGTGGACTCCTTCTCCACGGATTTCGATCCGGAGAACTTCACCGACGACTACCAGGTCCAGCTGCGCACCCTGATCGACGCCAAGATCGAGAAGGGCGACACCATCGACACCGAGGAGACCTTCGGCGCGAACAAGGACGAGGACGACGGCGACAACGTGCTGGACCTCATGGAGGCCCTCCGCCGCAGTGTCGAGAAGAACCGCGAGAAGAAGGCCGACGCCAAGAAGGCCTCCGGGACCTCGAAGCAGAAGGGCGCATGATGGGTTTCTTCACCGACAGCCTCGGCCGCCAGACCATCGCCATGAAGCCGAACGCACCGATCCTCGGCTGGGCGCTGTTCGGCGCCGCGTCCTTTCTGGCCCTCGAGGAGAGGAACCGCGAGCGCCTGCGCCTCGCGAGTTCCGTCTCCCTGGCCGCCTGGGCGGTTCTCGAGGTGGTCTCCGGCCGCAGCGGTTTCCGGCGCAGTGCCGGTGCACTGACGCTGTCCTGGCTTTCGCGTCGCAGGCGGGCCTGACCTCTGCCTCCACCGGCGCCCCGAGTGGCGTTCCCCGCCATGCGGAACCCGGAGTCATCGACGCCGTCGGCTCCGGGGAGTCGCGTACGGACCGACCGTCCTATTCGAGCGGGAAGTTCTCCCGCCGCAGCAGCTTCGCCAGGTGCTCGGCGTTACGGACGACACCCGCCGTGGTCGTGGCGACCAGCTCGGGTACTTCCGCGAGGTCCTTGAAGTCGACCGACTGCATGGCCTCGCCCACCCAGTAGGTGGAGCCCTGCGACGGCAGGGAGAAGCCGATGTCGTTGAGTCCCTGCATCATGTCGGCGGCGAGGATCTTCTCGCGGAGAGCGGGCCACTCGTCTCCGTTGCCCATGTCCTTCTGTACGCCGGGAGCGACATCGTGGTCCACCACACGGGCACTGGATGTGGTGATACCCCGTTCCGCGAACTGGTCGAGGATATGCCGGGCCATCAGGTCGGAACTGGACGGCGCGGGGGACGGCGTGAGGCTGCAGACGAGTGCGAACGCGGTCAGGTCTGACATGGGTACTCCTTCTGAGGGATCACGTGGCCGCAGGTGTTGCAGGCCGGCTCAGGGAGTTCGGCAACGGTCACCCGTGCGATGGGTGACCGGTGATCCTCACGCCGTGAGGACGCCGGCCAGTTCGGCGATCGTCCCCACCTCGAGGTCCGGAGGCGTCATGGCCGGCGGATACGGAACCCCGTCGCGGTTCAGCCAGGCGGTGCGGAGGCCGGCGCGGGCGGCGCCGTCGATGTCCCAGGGGTGGACGGCGACCAGCACGACGTCGCCCGCCTGCCGCTGCAGCGCCTCGACCGCATAGGCGTACGCCTGCGGGGCGGGCTTCCACCGCGGCGCGTCCTCGACCGACAGCACCGTGTCGACCTCGAGGCCGGCCCGCTTCAGCAGGCCCTCCGCCGTCGCCCTGGAACCGTTGGTGAGCGCGGCGGTACCGAAGCCTTCCCCGGTGAGTGCGCGGATACCCTCGGGCACGTCCGGGTGCACCGGCAGCTCCTCGAGGGCGTCCATCACGTGCGCGACGGCGGCGTCGGTGTCCCGGTTGAGGACCTGACCTGCGAGCACCGCGTGCAGTGCCCCCTCGGCGACCGCACGGAAGGCCGGGTTCTGGCCGGCGGCGGTCAGCGCGAAGCCGTCCCGGAGGACCGAGGCGAACCAGAGGGCGGAGAGTTGCGGAGGTACCCCGATCTCCTCGAAGTGCTGGGACATGAGCCCCACGTCCGAGAGCGTCCCGTTGACGTCGAACAGCACCAGCGGAACTCCCATTACTGGCGGTACCCCTCCACCTGGGGGATGGGACGGGCATCGGCCTCGGCGGGATCCTCCCCGGCGTCGGCCTTCGCCCGGCGCTGGCGGAGCAGGTCCCAGCACTGGTCGAGGTCCTCCTCGACCCGCTTCAGCCGGGCCGCGTGGTCCTGGTGTTCCGCTCCGGCACCGGCGTCCTGGGGCTGCTCGCGGAGTTCGTGCTCCTCCTGGACGAGTGCCTGGATGCGCTGCAGGATGTCCTGGTTGTCCATGGTGCGGTCCCTTCGTCGTGGCGATGCCCGCGGAAGCCCGGAATCGATCCCGGATCGGTGACAATGCTCAGCAGGCTTTCCTTCAGGCTACTGAGGCAGGACACCGATGGCCAGCGCAGGCACCCGAGGTGGAGGACGTCGCGTGGACGGGGAATTTGGTGCGGCGCCCGGATGGCCTAAGCTGTTGGAGAACCAATTGCCTGTGTAGCTCAGTCTGGTAGAGCATCCGCTTCACACGCGGAAGGCCCGGGGATCGAGGCCCCGCGCAGGCACGAGGATCGGCTGGTGACAGCACCACGAGGAAGGCCCGTACCGCTCGGTACGGGCCTTCTTCATGTGCATTTTCATGTGCACTGCGTTCGTTCTGGGCGAACAAGATCCATTAGCACTCCCTCGGGTCAAGTGCTAATATTTTTCGTAGTTGAGCGAGGGACGCTCAACCTTGAAGAACCCACCATCTGCCGGTGGCATCTGTGAAGGAGATGTTTCCAGTGGCCATGAAGTTTGATCCGTTCCGCGAGCTGGACCGCGTTGCCGGCGCTCTTCTGGAGAGCCGTCCGGGACTGCGCCTCATGCCGATGGACCTCTACCGCGAGAAGGACCACTACGTCCTTGCCGCGGACCTTCCGGGCATCGATCCCGGATCGGTCGACATCGACGTCGACGGCCAGCTCCTGACCATTCGCGCGGAGCGCACGCTGCGCAGCGCGGAGGGCGTCAAGTGGCTGACCCGGGAACGTGAGAGCGGCTCGTTCCTGCGCCAGCTCAACCTGGGCCAGGGTGTCGACACGGAGGGAATCTCCGCACGCTACGAGAACGGTGTGCTCAGCGTGATGATCCCCGTCATTGAGCGGGCGAAGCCCCGCAAGATCGAGATCGTGAGCGGTGACTCCCCGGTCGAGTCCACGGCCGTCGAATCCCCTACGTCCGACGCCGGACGCCAGGGAGCCGTCGAGTCCTGACCCCCCTGGCAGCAACCCCCGGGCACCCGCCCGGGGGTTGCTGTACTTAACCCAGCCGCTGACCCCGTCCAATACCGTCGCGGCACCCTCACTTTTTCCTTGCACACGCCCGACCCGGGCGCAAAGGATGGAGTATGGACTTCACACCGAGCAAGGCAATCGTCACCGGCTCCGATTCGGGTATCGGGCGGGCCACCGCCATCGCCCTCGCAGCCGCCGGATGCGACGTCGGCATCACCTGGCATTCGGACCGGGAGGGCGCCGAGGAGACCGCGCGCCTCGTCCGCGGACAGGGCGTCCGCGCTGCGGTCGCCCAGCTGGACACCACGGACGCCCCGGCCTGCGGGGATGTCATCGACCAACTCGCGCAGGAACTCGGCGGACTCGACGTCTTCGTCAACAATGCCGGAGTCAACGGCGGCACCCTGTTCATGGAGACGGACTGGGACACCTGGCGCGGCACCCTGGGCGCGAACCTCGACGGCGCCTTCGTCTGCATCCAGCGCGCCGCCCGCCACATGATCGACGGCGGCAGGGGCGGCCGGATCATCGCCGTCACCAGCGTGCACCAGGAGCAGCCGCGCGTCGGCTCGGCCGCCTACGACGCCTCCAAACATGGGCTCGGCGGCCTGGTGAGGACCATAGCGCTCGAGCTCGCCGACCGGGGGATCACCGCCAACGCCGTGCTGCCCGGCGAGATCAACACCCCGATGAACGATTCCGAGGACCAGGATCCGCGCAGCATGGACCGCCCCGGCATCCCCCTGGGCCGCCCGGGCGCTCCGGAGGAGATCGCCGACGTCGTCGCCTTCCTCGCATCCGGCGCGTCCAGCTACGTCAACGGCGCCTCGTTCGTCGTGGACGGCGGGATGCTCCTCATGGGGCCGCAGGCAGGCTCGCACCTCACGAGCGGGGACTGGCGCACCCTCTGATCCCGGATCCAGTCCGTCCGCCCAACCTTCAACGCACGTTCAGAGGGCGTTCAGGCGGCAGGGCTAGCGTGGGGATCACGAACTCCTGTGAAAGGCCCGCCATGAATGCATCCCCCTCTTCCGTCAGCGACTCCGAATCCCAGGACTGGTCGGGCTTCAGGCGTGGCGAACACGTCACCCTCCAGCACCCGGCAGGGACGCAGCTCCACGGCGTGCTGGACATGAGGACCGATGATGCCTCCGTGCTGTGGATCCTCCTGAACGACGGCGGCGGCCGCCGGCTCGTGCACCGGGCAGACGGGTACCGCCTGCGCCGCGGGTGACCGGACCGCAATCAGCACGTTCATCCACCGTCCACCTTGGGTTCACCTTTTCGCCACCTGTAACGTTGCTCCGGTGAGAATCCGAGTCACCCTGTCCATGTCCCTCGCCGTCCTCCTCGGCCTGACCGCCTGCGGTTCCGACTACCCGCTGGGCGCGGAGCAGGAAGCCGCAGCGCAACGCGGGGACACGAGCCTGCAGGGAGCGGTGACCGCCGCGGGATCCTCGGCCCAGGGCCCGGCGATGGACGCCTGGCGCGCGGGCTTCGCCACGCTCTACCCGCGGGCCCAGGTGCAGTACTCGCCCGACGGCTCCGGAGCCGGGCGCGGGGCCCTCCTGGCGGGAGCCGTGAGATTCGCCGGGTCCGATGCCTACCTCAGCGACGAGGAACTCGCCGCGTCCATGGAGGTGTGCGGGCCGGGAGGTGCCTTCAACATCCCTGCCTACGTCTCACCCATCAGTGTCGCGTTCAACCTCCCGGGCATCCCGGAACTGAAGCTCGACGCCGCCACCGTGGCCCGCATCTTCCGGGGCGACATCGCCCTGTGGAACGACCCCGCCATCGCGGCGCAGAACGACGGCGTCGACCTCCCGGCCCTGCCGGTCTCGGCCGTCAGCCGCTCCGACGACTCGGGGACCACCGAGAACTTCACGGACTACCTGCACGCGGTGGTCCCCGAGATCTGGACCGAGGAATCCGACGGAACGTGGCCGGCCGGCCTCGAGAACGAGAACGCCAAGGGCAACGCCGGCGTAGTGAGCACCGTGGCCGGTACCGTCGGTGCAGTGACCTACGCCGACGACTCGGCCGTGGGCGACCCCCTCGGCCGCGCCGCCCTGAAGGTCGGCGAGGACTACGTACCGGTCAGCTCGGAGGCGGCGGCTGCCGCCGTCGACCTCGCGACCCGCGTGCCGGGACGCGAGGACTACGACATCGCCCTCGACCTGGACCGGACCACCGGCGAACCGGATGTCTACCCTCTGGTCCTGGTGTCCTACCACGTCTATTGCGCGCGCTACGAGAACGAGGCGACCGCCGCCGTCGTGCGCTCCTTCGGAACCTACGCCGTCAGTGCCGAAGGCCAGGCCGAGGCCGCGGATGCCGCGAAGAGCTCGCCGATCTCGCCCGAGCTCTCCCGGCAGGCGAGCGAGTCGATCGCATCGATCGAGGTCGGGGACATCCCCTAGGACAGCGAAGAGGCGGGCCCCGGGGGATCCGCCTCCTGTCGCCGGAGCGCCGTCAGCCGACGCGCGGGCCGCCCGAATCGGGGTCGTTCGTGGAGGTGTCCGGCAGCGTGCTGTTCGCGGGTGTCGCGTCGGGGGTGCCACCGGTCGGCGGTGCCTCGACGTTCCCGCGCCAGGCGCCGGTCTCCCCGCCGCTCTTCTCGATGAACTGCTTGAACCTCTTGAGGTCGCCCTTCACCTGCGCGGCGTCCGCATGCACGACGGCGCCGACCTTCTCGGTGAACGTCTCGGGGTGCCAGTCGATCTGCACCATGAGCCGCGTGGTGTTCTCGTCGAGGCGGTGGAAGGTGACCACGCCGGCATGCGATTCGCCATCGGTGCTCTTCCAGGCGACGCGCTCGTCCGGGTGCTGCTCGGTGATCTCGGCGTCGAACTCGCGCTTCACGCCACCGATGCTCGTCACCCAGTGGGTGGTGGTGTCCGAGATCTGCGTGATGGACTCGACGCCGCCCATGAACTGCGGGAAGCTCTCGAACTGGGTCCACTGGTTGTAGGCCGTACTGACCGGTACTGCTACGTCGATAGATTCCTGCACTGAAGCCAAAACGGTTCCTCCTTCGTAGAGACTCCGGCGCCGTCCGTTCCCGTTCTGGGCTACGGGACGGCTAACCGTAAGTACCCTTAGCGTATGCAGATCCGTTGGATTTGGCCAACGCGCAGGGCTAGTGTGAAAGGAGTCCCCCGGCGAGGATCGGCGCCTCGGGCGCCCTGCCGGAGGGGGAAATTTTCTCTAGCACTGGAGGATTCATGAAGGCTTCACCCACCCTCACGGACAACATGCAGGCCGTCCTGGTCGACCTGGTCGAACTGCACCTGCAGGGCAAGCAGGCCCACTGGAACGTGGTCGGCAAGAACTTCCGCGACCTCCACCTGCAGCTGGACGAGATCATCGACGACGCCCGTCTCTTCGCGGACGAGATGGCCGAGCGCATGCGCGCACTGCACGCCGTCCCGGACGGCCGCAGCGTCGCCGTCGCCGAAGGCACCAAGATCGACCCCTTCCCCGCCGGTCTCGTCTCCACCAAGGACACCGTGGGCCTCGTGGTCCGCATGCTGAACGCAACCGTGAAGACCATGCGCGACGTCCATGACCAGATCGACGAGGAGGATCCCACCACCGCGGACCTGCTGCACGGGTTCATCGCCAAGCTGGAGCAGTACGCGTGGATGGTGGACGCGGAGAACATGGAACCGACGGCCGAGGTCGTCACCCCCGTCGGCACGGAGCACGCCACCGTCTGACGGGTTGCACCGATCGGAGCCGTACGGGAGGCACGCGCCTCCCGTACGGCCCCGGTCCGGCCACCGCCTGCTGGTACGACCTTTCGTACTGTGTAGGCTGGCTGATGGTCTAGCAGAAGGCCGAACACAGACACCCTGGGTTTGTGTATCGGTTCCGGAGACATCCGGACGCCCCGCAGGCCCGATGCACGCGATGCCCTGTGGTTGAACGAAACAGGATCAGTACACATGGCCGACCAGGTTGCCGGGCAGACCACCGCGGACTACCTCCAGGACCTCCTCCTCGACACGGACGACGTCGAGGAGTTCCTCAACGAATTCGCCCGCTTCGCCGCTGTCCGCCTGTTCGAACAGCCCGGGGAGACGCTGTGCAGCATCACCCTCCTGCGCACCAAGCGGCCGGGCACTGTCGCCAGCAGCAACGAGGCTGCCAGGAAGCTCGACGACCTGCAGTACCTCTTCTCCGAGGGCCCGTGCCTCACCGCCTGCGAGGAGCAGCGCACGGTGCACGTTGCCGACGTCACCACCGGTGAACGCTGGAGCAGCTATCTCTCCCGCGCTGCCGAGCACGGTGTCGGCTCGATCCTGGCTGTCCCGTTCTCGCTCGAGGCCGGCGCCCGTGCCGCCCTGAACGTCTACTCGACGGCGAAGGGCGGCTTCGATCCCGCGGCCATCGCCACCGCGGAGACCTTCGTCGCACAGACATCCAAGGCCCTGATGCTCTCGGTCCGGCTGGCCCAGCACAGTGACTCGGTCACGAACCTCAAGGCCGCGATGACGTCGAGGACCGCCATCGACATCGCGATCGGGATCATCATGGCCCAGAACCGCTGCAGCCAGGTGGAGGCCCTCGCCATCCTGAAGTCGGTGTCCAACAGCCGCAACGAGAAGGTCCGTGACATCGCCGCCTCCGTCGTGGCATCGATCGGGCAGGCCGAGCCCGAGACGCACTTCGACCCCTGAGATCCGGCGGCCGGTAGCAGATAGGACGTCCCGCCGGGAGCGGGTGCCGACGCCGATCCTCCCGTTGCGTGCGGGCGGAGGCGGGTGCCATGGTGGGAGGACCGAGAGGACGGAGACAGCGAGCATGCAGCAGCGATTCGACGGGAAGGTCGTCGTCGTCACGGGAGCCGGTTCCGGCATCGGTGAAGCGACGGCACGGCGCTTCGTCGCCGAAGGGGCGAGGGTGGTCCTGACCGATTCGGTTCCCGACAAGATCGACGCAGTCGTCGCTTCCCTGCCGGAGGGACGGGCGACGGCGCTACCTGCGGACTCCTCCGACTTCGGGCAGGTGGAGGCCATGGTGCAGGACACCGTCGAGCGGTACGGACGCCTCGACATCCTCGTCAACAACGCCGGCACCATCACGCAGGGAACCGTGCAGGACACCACCGTGGACGACTGGCACCGTGTGATCGAGACGGACCTCTCCGGCGTGTTCTACGGCACCAAGGCGGCCCTCGGGCACCTCCTGGAGACTCGGGGATGCATCGTCAACGTCTCCTCGGTGTCCGGTCTGGCCGGCGACTGGCGGATGAGCGCCTACAACGCGGCCAAGGGCGGCGTCAGCAATTTCACCCGCGCCGTCGCGCTGGATCACGGCAGGGACGGCGTGCGGGTGAACGCCGTCGCCCCCGGGTTCATCTGGACGGACCTCACGAGCGACGACGGCGCGGCCCATGAACTCTCCGACGAGTTCTCGCGGCGCATCGCCCTCGGGCGCGGTGGCCTGCCGGAGGAGGTGGCCGCCGCCATCCTCTTCCTCGCGAGCGAGGACGCGCGCTTCATCACCGGCGTCGTCCTTCCCGTGGACGGCGGGACGATGGCGAGCAACGGCCAGCCGTCGCAGGCCTGAAGCACGGCAGTACAGCAAGACCGGAAGTACCGCTGGAGCAGTGCCGCGAGGGAGCGGCCCACCGATGGTGAGAGCGTCAGCGCCGTTTTCCGCGCGAACCGGAAGGACGTGCGGCCTTTCCGGGCGAAGGTTTCCTGTTCTCCTTGTGCCCCTTGGCTCCCCCAGCGGCGGCCTTCTTCGCGGCCGCCTTCTGCGACGCACTCTTCTTGGGCGCCTCGCGCTGCGAGGGCTGCCGGGAACTCTGAGCCGTGCGTCCGCGGACGATGCCGATGAACTCCTCGACGTCGTCGGACTCGTCCTCCATCCGCCAGGCGATACCGATCGTCGTCGTCGGCAGGCCCGGGACGGGACGGTGCACGGCATCCTTCCGCGCATGGAGGCGTGCGAGGGACATCGGCAGGACGACGACGCCCGCGCCGGACGCTGCCACCTCGACGGCCGTCTTGGGGCCACCGCACTCCGCGACGTCGAGCAGGCCCTCGAGTTCCTCGAGCGGAACGTCGTCGTAGAGGGACAGCTCGTTGTCCCGTGACATCACCGCCACGGGCTGCTCCTCGTAGAGGGGGATCAGGTGGAGCCCTGCGCGGTCCACCGGGAGCCGGACGAAGACGACGTCGTCGGAGCCGTCCCGCAGTGCCGCCAGGGCGTCGTCGTCGTGCTGCCGGAGCTCGAGGGGCACCTCCGGGTGCCGTTCGCGCCACCGTGCCACCCATTTGCCCGGCGTCACGCCCGGCACGAAGCCGACGGACAGGGTTCGGGGCTGGTCGGTGGGCACCTGATCACAGTAGCGCCTGTCCGGAGCCGTTGAGCCGGAGCCGTTGAGCCGGAGCCGTTGAGCCGGAGCCGTTGAGCCTGACCGTTAAGCTTGGACAATGACTCCCGCGAAAACTCCCCAGACACTGAAACCCGCCACCGCGGCCAAGAAACTGGGAATCTACCTGCCCGCAGCTCCCCAGGACTTCCAGGAGACCGAGCTGACGCGCGCCGAGTTCAACGAACTGCAGCAGACCCCGCCGGAGTGGCTCGCCGACCTGCGCCGCAACGGCCCGCACCCACGCCCCGTCGTCGCGCAGAAGCTCGGGATCTCCATCAGCGGATTGGCGCGTGGAGGCATCACGGATCCCCTGACCAGCGAGCAGATCACCGCCTTGCTGCAGGATCCGCCCGCCTGGCTGGTGTCGGAGCGCGCCACGCAGGCCGCCGTCCGCGCCGAGGCCGCGCGGGTGAAGGAACGCGAGGCCGCGCGCAAGGCATCGGACGCCTGACATCGGGAAACGACGGCGGCAGGTGCAGTGCTGCGCCTGCCGGCCGGCCCGATCCGGGGGCTGCACCTACCAGAAAAAGGCCGTATTCCAGCGCTGTTCCGGCCGAGGCGCACTGATTGACTTAATCGAACACGTATTCGAATATTGACGAGTGACGCCTCCAGCTGCCGGCCCTTCCCTCGGACGGGAGCCTTCCTCCTTCGGGGAGGCGTTCCATCCGGAGCCTGCCGGCCGCCGGGGAACCTCACCAGCCGACGTCGCACTCGGCCTCCAGGCCCGCATCAACAGCATGCAGGCCAGCACCCTCGATTCGCGCAGTCTGCCCACGGTCCCGGCCCTCGCCCGGATCCTGCCCGGCGGCGGACTCCAGTCGGGGGGCTCCTACACGGTCCGGAACTCTCCGGCCCTCGCCATGGCCCTCCTCGCCGGCCCTTCCTCGGCGGGCCTGTGGTGCAGCGTCATCGGCGTGCCGGACTTCGGCGTGGAGGCGGCACAGGGCTTCGGGATCAACCTCGAACGCCTCATCCTGGTCCCCGACCCCGGATCCCAGTGGCTCACCGTCACGGCAGCCCTCGTGGATGTGGTCCCGGTCGTCCTGACCCGCGCCCCGGAGCACCTGGCGCCCACCGAATGGGCCCGCCTCAGGGCACGGCTGCGCCAGCGTGGTGCCGCACTGATCACCCTCGGCACCTGGAAGCAGAGCGATTCCACGCTCGGGGTGGCCGAGAGCGCCTGGGAGGGCCTCGGCGCGGGAACGGGCCACCTGGCGGCGCGCCGCATGAAGATCACCGCGACGCAGCCTTCCGGACGGCTCCGCCATGCCTACGTGGGGCTGGCGGACCTGCAGGCCACCACTCCTGGAGCCGCGTCCCAGGAGGCCCTTCTGCCGCAGGGACTCCAGCCCGGCGCCGCCCCCGGCAGTGCTTCCACCGCCCTGTTCGGACCACGGCTGGCAAGATCCTCATGACGTCCCTGCCCGCACCCGCGGATCCCGCCACCAGGACCCTGATGCTCTGGTGCCCGGACTGGCCTATCACCGCCGCGCTGCGCGAACACGCCCTTCCCGCCGACACGGCACTCGTCCTGGTGGACCGCGGAGAAGTCTTCGCCTGCTCTCCCGCAGCACGGCAGGACGGCGTGAAGAGGGGCCTGCGCATCCGGGAGGCCCAGGCCCGCAGCACGGGGCTCGTGTCCCTGCCCTACGATCCCTCGCTCGATGAACGCACCTTCGAACCCGTGACCGCGGCCCTGGAGACCATTCTGCCCGGCGTCCAGGTCCTCCGGCCGGGACTGTGCGCCATCAAGGTCAAGGGACCCTCGCGCTACTACGGCAGCGAGGGCAGGGCCGCCGACGTGGTCTTCCAAACCCTCGCGGCCATCGGCCTCACCGATGTGCGCATCGGTGTCGCCGACGGCCCGTTCGCCGCCGAGCAGGCAGCCAGGGCCACGGATCAGGATCCCGATGCCGACCGGCTGGTCGTCATCCCGCCCGGCCGCTCGCCGTGGTTCCTCGGCAGCTATCCCCTGGAAGTCCTCGAACAGCCCCGGCTCACCGTGCTGCTCAAGCGCCTCGGCATCCGCTCCCTCGGTGATTTCGCGGCACTCAAGGCCTCCGACGTCCGTAACCGCTTCGGCATCGAGGGAGCCCTCGCGCACCGTCAGGCGAGCGGGCTCGACCACCGGGACGTCGTCGCCCGGAAACCGCCGCCCCACCTCGACACGACAGCGGACTTCGAGCCGCCCCTCGCGCGCATCGACCAGCTCGCGTTCGCCTTCCGCACACCCGCCGGCGAATTCGTCGACACCCTGCGGGCGGCAGGGCTGGTGTGCACCGCGCTGCACGTCTCGCTGCACACGGAGTCGGGCGAGGTGTCCGAGCGCCGGTGGCAGCACCCGCGCTGGTTCGACGCCGACGACATCGTGGACCGCGTGCGGTGGCAGCTCCAGGGCACTTCTGCCTCCGATCACGGCCTGACCTCCGGCATCACGCGGGTCCACGTGGCACCCGACATCGTCGAGGACCTCAGCGACCACGCGGACGGTCTCTGGGGGACGGGACCGGATGAGGGCATCCACCACGGCCTGGCCCGCGTGCAGAGCATGCTGGGCCACGGCGCCGTCCTCACCGCGATCATCGCCGGCGGGCGGCTCCTCGCGGACCGCCGCGTCGTCATCCCCTGGGGAGATCCGGCGCCTGCGAAGGCGCCGGGAAAGGACCGCAACCAGCCCTGGCCCGGCCGCCTGCCCGGCCCGGCACCGGCCACCGTGTTCGCCGATCCCGTGCCCGCCGCCGTCGTGGACTCCCGCGGCAATCCGGTCGACGTGGATCCCCGCGGCCTCCTGAGCGCCGACCCCGCCTTTTTCCGTACCGGGCCCGACGACGGCCGGAGGCCCGTGCACTCCTGGGCCGGTCCCTGGCCGATCAACGAGCGGTGGTGGGACCCCAAGGGGCGCGTGCTCAACCGCTTCCAGCTCGTGGACCAGTCCGGATCGGCCTGGTTGCTCCTCCTCGAGGACCATGCCTGGTGGGTGGAAGCCGGCTACGACTGACATCCGTGCCCGGCAGCTCGCCGGCACCCGCACCGACAATTACAGGACATCCGGACAGGGAGGGACGCCATGGGCTGGAACAATCCGCCGATCCCGTGGTCGGACTTCGAACGGGACCTGTCCGGTACCACCCGGCCCGGGGCACCGCCCCCCGGCGCCGACGGCGGGGACAGCCCTGCGTGGTCGCGGAAACGCCAGCCCTACACCGCTCCGGCCGCCGCCCCGGCCCCCGTGGGGCCCGTGGTGCCCTACGCGGAACTCCACGTCCACTCCAACTTCAGCTTCCTCGACGGTGCATCCAGTCCCGAGCACCTCGCCGAGGAGGCCCAGCGCCTCGGTCTCACCGGCATGGCGCTCACCGACCACGACGGACTGTACGGAGTGGTCCACTTCGCGGAAGCCGCCGAGAAGTACCCCGGATTCTCGACGATGTACGGCACCGAGCTCTCCCTCGGGCTGTCCAGACCACAGAACGGTGAAGCCGACCCGGAAGGCCGGCACCTCCTGGTCCTCGCCCGGGGATCGGCGGGCTACCACCGGTTGTCCACGGCCATCACCGAAGCCCAGCTCGACGCCGACGCGGAGAAGGGCAAACCCCGCTACGACCTTGAGAGCCTCTCCGGGCACGCCCAGGGCCAGTGGATGATCCTCTCGGGCTGCCGGAAGGGGGCGGTGCGCTCTGCACTCGTCGCGGAGGGGGCATCCGCCGCCGAGGCGGAACTCCGCACGCTCGTCGAACTGTTCGGCCGGGACTCGGTCGCCGTCGAACTCATCAACCAGGGCAACCCCCTGGACACCGCGCACAATGACGCCCTGGCAGCCATCGCCACACGCCTCGCGCTGCCGACCGTGGCCACCAACAACGTGCACTACGCGACCCCGAAGCAGCATCGGCTCGCCTCCGCCCTGGCCGCGGTCCGGGCCCGCAGGAGCCTGGATCAGATGGATGGCTGGCTTCCAGCCGCGGGGGCCGCCCACCTGCGCAGCGGTGCCGAGATGGCGCGGCGGTTCCGGGACTATCCCGGAGCTGTGGAGCGCACCGTGGACCTCGCCACCGATCTCTCCTTCACCCTCCGCAGCGTCCGTCCCGGCCTGCCGAACCTCGACCTGCCGGAGGGCCACACGCAGATGAGCTACCTCCGCGAGCTCGTGTGGCGGGGGGCGGACAAGCTCTACGGCGGCCGGGCCGATGTGCGCGAGCGCATCGAACGTGAACTGGAGGTGATCGAGAGCAAGAACTTCCCGGGATACTTCCTGATCGTCCACGACCTCGTGCACTACGCGCGGCGCAACGGGATTCTGTGCCAGGGACGGGGATCCGCTGCCAACTCGGCGGTCTGCTACCTGCTGGAGATCACCGCCGTGGACTCCATCAAGTACCAGCTTCCCTTCGAGCGGTTCCTCTCGAGCATGCGCGACGAGGAACCGGACATCGATGTGGACTTCGACTCGGACCGCCGCGAGGAGGTCATCCAGTACGTCTACCGCAAGTACGGGCGCTTCAACGCGGCGCAGGTCGCCAACGTCATCACCTATCGTCCCAAGTTCGCGGTCCGGGACATGGCGAAGGCCCTGGGCCACAGCCCGGGCCAGCAGGACGCCTGGTCGCGGCAGATCGAGCGGTGGGGCGGACTCGTCTCCAGCAGTGACCACGACATCCCCGACTCCGTGGTCGAACTGGCGCAGGAAGTCCTGAAGTTCCCGCGGCACCTGGGCATCCACTCGGGCGGCATGGTGCTGACGGACCGGCCCGTCGGGGAAGTCTGCCCGATCGAGCATGGGCGCATGGACGGCAGGACCGTCCTCCAGTGGGACAAGGACGACTGCGCCTGGATGGGGCTGGTGAAGTTCGACCTGCTGGGCCTCGGCATCCTCGCCGCCATCCAGTACAACTTCGACCTCGTGGAACGGCACTTCGGGGAGAAGTGGGAGCTGCACACCATCCCGAAGGAGGAGCAGGGCGTGTACGACATGCTGTGCTTCGCAGATTCGGTGGGGGTCTTCCAGGTGGAGAGCCGCGCCCAGATGGGCATGCTCCCCCGGCTGCAGCCCCGCCAGTTCTACGACCTCGTCATCGAGGTGGCCCTCGTACGGCCCGGACCCATCCAGGGTGGAGCCGTGCACCCCTACATCAAGCGGAAGATGGGCGAGGAGGAGGTCCGGTACCTCCACCCCGACCTGAAGCCGGTCCTCGAGCGGACCCTCGGCGTACCGCTCTTCCAGGAGCAGCTCATGCAGATGGCCATGGTGGTGGGCGGCTGCACCGGTGCGGACGCAGACCTCCTGCGCCGGGCCATGGGATCCAAGCGGGGTGAGGAGCGGATCGATTCGCTGAAGGCCAAGCTGTACCAGGGGATGGAGGCCAACGGGATCACCGGTGACGTGGCCGACACCATCTACAACAAGATCCACGCGTTCGCGAACTTCGGGTTCGCGGAGAGCCACTCGATCAGCTTCGCACTGCTGGTCTATGTCAGCGCCTGGTTGCGGCTGCACTATCCCGGCGCGTTCCTCGCAGCCCTGCTGCGCGCTCAGCCCATGGGGTTCTACTCACCGCAGACCCTGGTGGCGGACGCCCGGCGGCACGGCGCCGTCGTCCTGCGGCCCGACATCCTGCACTCCGGCGTCCACGCCGACCTCGAACCGCTCGAGGGCTACGACCCTCCCGCCGATCCCCGGGGCCGCACCACCGGGATGGACTGCTGCATCGAGGACGAGCAGCCCCCGGTAGGCTACTTCGACCAGGACACCCCCTTCGATTCGACACCCCACCGCCGCGACGGCAACTATGCGGTGCGGCTCGGGCTCGCCAGTGTCGAATCACTCGGGGTCAAGCTCGCGGAGAGGATCGTCGCCGAGCGGGAACGGAACGGACCCTATGAGGACATGCCGGACCTTGCACGCCGGACGGGCGTCAATGCCGGGCAGCTCGAGGCGCTGGCGGCTGCGGGCGCCTTCAACTCGATGGGACTGAGCAGGCGGGAAGCGCTGTGGAACGCCGGGCCGGCATCCACCGAGCGCGAGGGCCAGATCAAGGGGACCGCCGTGTACATCCAGCCGCCGCTGATGCCCGAGCTCTCGGACATCGACAAGGTCGGGTCCGACCTGTGGTCCACCGGGATCACCCCGGACGACCATCCCGTACGCCATGCCCGGAGCGGGCTGACACGCCGTGGGGCACTGACGGCGCTGGAACTGAAGACGGCGGAGTCCGGCCGGCGGATCGAGGTGGGGGGAGTCGTGACACACCGGCAGAGACCGGCGACCGCCAGCGGCATCACGTTCATGAACCTGGAGGACGAGACGGGACTGGTGAACGTCATCTGCTCGGTGGGGGTCTGGCAGCGCTACCGCCGCGTGGCGCGGGAAGCGAGCAGCGTGATCGTGCGGGGCGTCCTTGAACGGTCCTCCGAGGGAATCGTCAACCTCGTCGCGGACCGCATCGAGGTCCTCCACCTGAGAGCCACCACCAGGTCGCGCGACTTCCGCTGACGTGCGGGCGAGCGACGGCGAGCGGAGCGCGCCCTGGTCCAGACTGGTTCTCCTCGGGAACCAGGGAAACGACGAAGGGCCCCCGCTCCGCGGAGGCCCTTCGTCGTCGTGCACTGTGCGCGAGGGGGGATTTGAACCCCCACACCCTTTCGGATACTGGCACCTGAAGCCAGCGCGTCTGCCGTTCCGCCACTCGCGCATTTCGAGATTCCAACTCTCTGCGCCAGGCGCAGGTGTTGTGAACAGCAGAGACAAGCATAGCGGAGCATCACCGCAATTACCTAAACGCGGGATCCGACGGCCCGGTGGCGCCCGGAGCCAGGCTGCCGCCTCCGGCGATCGTTAGGACAAAGTAATCGTCGGAAGGCCCCCTTGGAGCTCATTCCCAAAGGCTCCCAGTAGTATCGGAGGGAACATGCCCGGCCGGACATCGCCGTCTCCAGGACCGGGAGAAGCCCTGCAGCATCCTGCTGACGGGGCCCGGAACCACAGTAGGACAGGGGAGGAGGCGGACGATGGGCATTCTCGACAACGTGGAGCGCGGACTCGAAAAGCTGGTCCGGAGCGCCTTCACCACGGGTTCGCGTTCACAGGTGCAGCCCCTCGAGATCGCCACTGCCCTCCGCAAGGAGTTGGACAACCGCTCGC
Source organism: Arthrobacter pasteuri (assembly GCF_054510955.1). Classification (NCBI taxonomy): domain Bacteria; kingdom Bacillati; phylum Actinomycetota; class Actinomycetes; order Micrococcales; family Micrococcaceae; genus Arthrobacter; species Arthrobacter pasteuri. The sequence continues at coordinate 2,129,859 of NZ_JBTNDO010000001.1, read as the reverse complement.
TGGTCCTCTCGCAGGGCCGGACGCTCGCACCCAATGTCTTCACGGCCCGCCTCTCCGATTCCGACTTCGAGCGGGCCCAGCAGTGGGGATCCGCCCTGGCCGAGGAGCTCTGCGACGTGGTCATCGCCCACGTGAACAGCCAGCAGTACAGCCTGCAGGGACCCGTGCGCGTGTCGTTCGAACACGATCCCGAACTGAAGGCGGGCGTATTCGAGATCGACTCGTCGATCGAGAAGCAGGCTGCTGCGCGCCGCCCTGCCGGCCCGACCGCACCCGCAGCACCGCGCAGCCAGCCCACGCGCTACCAGCCGGTCCTCGAGATCGACGGCCGACGCTATTCGATCCATTCCGGGTCCATCATCCTCGGCCGATCGTCGGAGGCGGACATCCCCGTCGACGACACCGGGGTCTCGCGGCGGCATCTCGAGATCCGCATGGAGGACGGCAGGATCTACGCTGTCGACCTGGGGTCGACCAACGGCAGCTTCGTGAACGGGCAGCGCGTCCACGGGCAGGCCGAGCTGACGGACGGTTCCATGATCACCATGGGGCGCTCACGCCTGACCTTCCGCCTAGTGCCCACGCAGGACGGGGGCCAGCGGTGAGCGAGGCCGGAGAACTGACTGTCACGATCCTGCGCTTCGGCTTCCTGATCCTGCTGTGGATCCTCGTGCTCAGCACCGTCGGGGCCCTGCGCCGCGACCTCCTGGTGGGCAGCCGCACCAAGGCCGGTACGGCCCGGAACCCGCGGAACACGCCCGATGTGCACGAAGAGCCCGCACCGGTGCGGGCGACCGCCCGCCGGCTGGTGGTCACGGAGGGCCCCCTGTCCGGGACCTCACTGGACCTCGCGGCGAGTCCGGTCCTCCTCGGTCGCGCCCAGGAGGCCACCCTCGTGCTCGAGGACGACTACGCGTCCGGCCGCCACGCACGCCTGTTCCCGCAGGGCAGCCGCTGGTTCATCGAGGACCTGGGCTCGACGAACGGGACCTACCTCGGCGGTACCCAGCTCACGCGTGCCCTGCCCGTCGAACCGGGCGTCCCCATCCGGATCGGTAAGACGGTCATCGAATTGAGGCCGTAGGCGTGCGGCTTGTCCTGAGGTTCGCTGCCCGCTCCGACGTGGGCATGGTGCGGGCGAAGAATGACGACTCCGCCTACGTGGGCCGTTACCTCGCCGTCGTCGCCGACGGCATGGGCGGACATGCCGGCGGCAACGTCGCCTCCGCCTCCACCGTCCTGGACCTGGTCCATCTCGATCACAACGGGCACGGCGGCCATGCTGCGACACACCTGGCCGACGAGATCCAGACCGCGAACTCCCTGCTCTCCGAACTCGTCGGAACGAACCCGCAGCTGGCGGGCATGGGCACCACGGTGACGGCCCTCCTGCTGGAGGACTCGACGCTGCAGCTCGCGCACATCGGTGATTCGCGCGCCTACCGGCTGAAGAACGGCGTCTTCGAGCAGATCACCACGGACCACACCTTCGTGCAGCGCCTCATCGACGAGGGGCGGCTCACTCCCGAGGAAGCGGAGGTCCACCCGCACAAGAACGTGCTGATGCGTGTCCTCGGCGACGTCGATGCGAGCCCGGAACTGGATCTCGACTCCTTCGACGCCGAGCCCGGCGAGCGCTGGCTGCTGTGCTCGGACGGCCTCAACGCGGTCCTGAACGAGCGCGTGGTGGAGCAGGTCATGCGCGAGACGAAGGACATCCGCGCGTGCGTCGACACGCTCGTCGACCTGACCCTCGCCGGGGGCTCGCCGGACAACATCACCATCGCCATCGTCGAGGTCGTCGAAGCGGACCACGACGACGCACCGCCGCCGTCCATCCCCCCTGCCCGGCAGGCAGCGGGCGAACGCGACATGCCGGGCGCGAACGGGGCGGACGCCGCCTCGCACCAGGTCGACGGCAACGGCGACCTTCCCGGCACCGCCATCCGCGCCGACGTCATCCGCGAGGACCTGCTGACGAGGCCTCACATGCTGGTGGGGTCGGCGGCCCTGGCGACCGAGACGGGCCAGATCCCCATCGTGACGCAGCGGTCCACCGAGCGGCGCGCAGCGATGATGCTGACCCACAAGGTCGACACGCAGCCGGCGGACCCCGACGCCGGCGACGAGAGACCGACGCGCGGGAGGCGCTGGCTCGTGCCTGCATTCCTGTTCCTCATGGGCCTCATCCTGATCGCCGTCCTGGGCCTCGGGTACACCTGGACGCAGACGCGCTACTACGTCGCCGAAGCGGACCACCGCGTGGCGATCTACACGGGCGTGCCCCAGAAGGTCGGGCCCATCAGCCTCAGCGAGCTGTACGAGACCACGGACATCCCCGTCTCGAACCTGCCCGAGTACCAGCGCTCCCAGCTCGTGGACACCCTTCCTGCCGCCAGCCTCGACGAGGCCCAGCGCATCGTGGGGAACCTCCGCAGCGAACTGCGGGCGGTCTCCTGCGATCCCGTGACGCCGGCGACCGCCTCGCCGAGCCCCTCCGCCGGCAGCACCCCCCGCAGCACGTCGAGCGGCACGCCGCGCCCCAGCAGTACCGCATCCCCCGGACCCCGGACCTCGGCCGCGGCGGACGGGCCCTCCGCCAGCGCGACCGCATCACCGCGTCCCCGCACGACGGCGGGTTCGAGTGCATCCGCTACACCGGGCGCGCCGACGCCCCCGAGTGCGTCCGCAACACCCGGCGCCTCGTCCGGTGCCTCGTCCGGTGCGGATCCGGCCCCCGCCCCCAGTCCTTCGTCCCCTGCCACCGACTGTGGAGGTGCAGCCAATGAGTGATGTCCTGACAGTCCCCCGCTCGCGGCGCAACGTCGAGTTCGTCCTGCTGCTGCTCGCCCTCGCCGTGGCGATCAGTGCCAACTACCTGGCAGGCACCGGCCGGGAGGAGCCCTTTGCGGACTACTTCTGGCTCCAGGCGATCACGCTCGGAGGAATGGGGCTTCTCATTCACATCATCCTGCGCTTCCGGGCAAAATATGCCGATCCAGTGATACTTCCCATCGTCGTCGCACTGAACGGGATCGGTCTGGCGATGATCCATCGCCTCGACCTGTCGGCCATTCTGGTCGATCCGGACTATCCCCCGGTAGCCCCACAGCAGGTCACCTGGACGACCGTGGCGATGGGAGCGGCAGCGGTCCTCCTGATCGTCCTGCGCGACCACCGGATCCTCCGTCGCTTCACCTACATCTCGCTGATCGTCAGCGCCGTCCTGCTCCTGCTTCCCCTCACGCCGCTCGGCCTCGAGATCAACGGAGCGCGCATCTGGATCTCGGTGGGTATCGGCACCTTCCAGCCGGGCGAGATCGCGAAGATCACCCTGGCAATATTCTTTGCGGGGTATCTCTCGACCAACCGCGACCTCATCCTGCTGGCCGGCAAGAAGATCGGCCCGCTGCAGCTGCCCCGCTTCCGGGACCTGGCACCGATGGCCGCTGCCTGGCTGGTCAGCATCGGAGTCCTAATTTTCCAGCGGGACCTCGGTTCGTCGATCCTCTTCTTCGGCCTCTTCATGGTGATGATCTACGTGGCGACGAGCCGGGTCAGCTGGGTGCTGATCGGCCTGGCGATGATCGGTGTCGGCGTCTTCGTCGCCCTCGAACTGTTCAGCCATGTGGCCCTGCGGTTCGACTCCTGGATCAACGCCTTCGCACCCGAGGTGTACAACAGGGCACCCGGCGGCAGCGCGCAGGTGGTGCAGGGGCTGTTCGGGCTGGCCAACGGCGGCCTCGTGGGAACAGGGCTGGGCGAGGGCCGGCCCGACCTCGTGACCTACGCCAACAGCGACATGATCATCGCGGCGCTCGGCGAGGAACTCGGACTGATCGGCGTCGTCGCCATCGTGATGCTCTATGTGATCCTCGTGTCCCGGGGCATCCGGGCCGCGCTGGGAACCAAGGACGGCTTCGGCAAGCTCCTCGCCTGCGGCCTCTCCTTCACCATCGCGCTCCAGTGTTTCGTGGTGATCGGGGGAATCACGCGCCTGATCCCCCTCACGGGCCTGACCACGCCGTTCATGTCCGCCGGTGGATCCTCGCTGCTGGCAAACTGGCTCATCGTGGCCCTGATCCTGCTCATCTCGGAGACAGCGCGTCGGCCGGCGCCGACAGCCCCGATGAAGGACTCGTTCCCCGAGGCGCTCGGGATGAACGGTAAGCCCGTGAAGAAGCGGACCGCGAAGGAGGCAACCCGATGAACCAGGCCATCCGCAGCGCGTGGGTCGTTGCCATCGGCATGTTCGCCCTCGTCCTCGGGTCCCTCACCTACGTGCAGTTCTTCCAGGCGCAGGCACTGAATGCGAATCCCTGGAACAGCCGGCAGCTGTTCCAGGACTTCGGCCGGCAACGCGGCGCGATCCTCGTGGACGGCCGGGCCATCGCGGAGTCCGTGCCCTCGGAGGACCAGTTCAACTACCAGCGCGTGTACAACGAACCCGAGCTGTATGCACACCTCACGGGGTACTACTCGCTGTCGCTGGGATCGACCCAGCTCGAGGACAGGCAATCGGAGATCCTCTCCGGCACCAGCAGTTCGCTGTTCTACGACCGGATCGTCGGACTCTTCTCGGGCGTCGACTCGGAGGGCGCCTCCGTGGAGCTGACGATCGATCCCGAGATCCAGCAGCTCGCCTCGGACCTCATCCCCGACGGTCAGCGGGGTTCGATCGTGGTCATGGAGCCCTCCACGGGCAACATCCTCGCGATGGTCTCGAAGCCGACCTACGATCCCAACCTCCTGTCCGGGCACGACACGGGCATCATCGAGGAGAACGTCGCTGCGCTCTCCGAACAGCCGGGCCTCTCCATCTACTCGAACCCCGCAACCGAGTCCCTGGTGGCTCCGGGCTCCGTCTTCAAGCTCATCGACGCAGCGGCCGCCCTCGAGTCGGGCAAGTACGATGCCGACTCCGAGATCCCGAACCCGCCGACGCTCGAATTCCCCGGCATCGAGTACTCCCTGCCGAACTACGTCACGGGAGGATGCGTCAGCAGGACGACGGCGGACCTGGAGTTCGCGCTCGAGCAGTCCTGCAACACGCCCTTCGCGCAGATCGCCCTGGACCTCGGTGAGGAAGCCATCCAGGAGCAGGCGGCGAAATTCGGGTTCGGCGAGGAGCTGTCCATCCCCACACGGGTCATCGCGAGTTCCTTCCCGTCCGACCTGACCGACCCCGAGCTCGCGCAGTCCGCGATCGGACAGTTCGACACGCGCGTGACACCGCTCCAGATGGCCATGGTGACCGCGGCCATCGCCAACGACGGGCAGCAGATGAAACCCCAGCTCGTCAAGTCGATCCGGGCGGCGGACCTCCAGCTGATCGAGTCTCCCCAGCCCGAAGTGCTCCGCGAGTCGATCAGCCCGGAGACGGCGAACCAGCTCACCGACTGGATGGTCAACGTGGTGGACAACGGCACGGCGACCGGGGCCCAGGTGCCGGGGGTCGAGGTCGCCGGCAAGACAGGAACCGCGGAGGTCTCCGAGACCGGTGACAATGCGTGGTTCACGGGCTTCGCACCCGCCGGCGATCCGCAGGTAGCAATCTCCATCGTGATGGAGAACGTGGACATCCCCACTGGTCAGCAATTGACCTCACCCAGTGCCAAGCGACTTATAGAGGCGGTGTTGAACAGATGAGGCCCACGTCAGGAATCACCCTGGGCGGCAGGTTTGAACTGACCGAGCGCATCGCGATCGGCGGTATGGGCGAGGTCTGGAAGGCACGGGACCAGATCCTGGGCCGGATCGTGGCGATCAAGATCCTCAAGGAGGAGTACTCGGGCGACCCGGCGTTCCTGAACCGCTTCCGCGCGGAGGCGCGCCATACGGCGCTGCTCAACCACGAGGGGATCGCCAACGTCTTCGACTACGGCGAGGAGGGCGGATCCGCCTACCTCGTCATGGAGCTCGTACCCGGGCAGCCGCTGTCCGCCGTGATCGAGAAGGAGCAGGTGCTCTCGTCCGACCGGACGCTCTCGATCATGGGCCAGACCGCCCTCGCCCTCGCCGTGGCACACCGGCAGGGCCTCGTCCACCGCGACGTGAAGCCGGGCAACATCCTCGTGATGCCCGACGGCCGGGTGAAGATCACCGATTTCGGCATCGCCCGGTTGGCCGACCAGGTGCCGCTCACGGCCACGGGCCAGGTCATGGGAACAGCCCAGTACCTCGCACCCGAGCAGGCCACGGGCCAGCCGGCCACGGGATCCTCCGACATCTACGCGCTGGGCGTCATCGGGTACGAGCTCCTCGCCGGGCGCCGCCCGTTCTCCGGTGAGTCCCAGATCGCGATAGCCCTCGCCCAGGTCAACGACGCCCCGCCACCCCTGCCCGAAACCATCCCGCGCCCCGTACGCGCACTGGTCGGGTCCATGCTCGCCAAGGATCCTGCCGACAGGCCACGGGACGCCGAGAGCCTGGCGCGCGCCGTCGACGCCATCCGTGCCGGCAACATCCGGGCGGCGGAAGCCGCGGTGCCCGGGATGCTCGCCTTCGGGGCGGGCCCGGACGCGGCAACAGCCGCCGTTCCCCGCCAGGACACCCAGGCGACGACGGCGGTCACCGCACCGAAGACCTCCGCCCTTCCCACGGTCGCGGCACCTGCCGCCGCCGGTGCCGCCGCCGGGATCGCAGCCTCCCGGGACTGGTCGGAGGAGGACATCGACGCCTCCGAGCGCTCCCAGCCGTACCGCCGCGAGGAGGATCGGCGGAGCCCCTGGCTCCTCCCGCTCATCGTCCTGCTCCTGCTCGCACTGGCTGCCATCGCATTCCTGATCCTCCAGCCGCTGCTGGCCGGAGACGATGCCGACAACGTCCCGGCCGCGTCGAGCACCCCGGCCAGCGCGACGCCCTCTCCGTCCGACACCCCGAGCCCGTCGCCCTCCACCCCCTCTCCGCCCCCATCGCAGACGCCGTCACCCACCACCGCCGAGGCTGAGGAAGTGGTCATCACACCGAGCCAGTACCTCGGCAGGCCCGAAGCGGAAGTGGCGGCCGAGCTCGGTGCCCTGGGCTTCCGTGTGGAGACCCGGCAGGAGCCCTCCGCGGACGTTGACCAGGGACTCGTCACCGGCATCGAACCGGTCGGCAGCCTGAGCCCCGGCGAGACGATCACCGTCACGTCGTCGAGCGGCCCCGAGCAGGTCACCGTGCCCGCGGGACTGCAGGGCAAGGACGCAGCCGAGGTCGAACGGATCCTCGTGGAGCTCGGGTTACGACCCCTGAACGTCGGCGCGGAGGAGTCGGATCAGCCTCAGGGCACGGTACTACGCGTCGACCCCGGGCCGGGCGCGGTCATCGCCTCGGGAACCCAGGTGAACTACGTCGTGTCCTCGGGTCCGCCGGCCACCGAGGCTCCGACCAGTCCGTCGGAGGCACCCGCGCCGGCTCCGACGGCGACGGCGACGGCGACCTCCGGATCATGACCCGCCTGCAGAGCATGTGCCGGAAGGGCCCGGAGTGATGACCGCGGAGCGCGTCCTCAACGGACGGTACGAGGTCCGCGAACTGATCGGCCGTGGAGGCATGGCCGACGTACACCTCGGACGCGACCTCCGGCTCGGGCGATCAGTGGCGATCAAGGTGCTGCGCCAGGACCTGGCCCGCGACCCCCTCTTCCAGTCCCGGTTCCGGCGTGAGGCCCAGGCCGTGGCAGGTCTCAACAACCCCAACATCGTCGCGGTCTACGACACCGGCGAGGAGGAGATCCCGGACCGGCCGCAGCACGAGGTCAGGGTCCCGTTCATCGTGATGGAGTACGTCGAGGGACGTACGCTGCGTGACCACGTCAAGGCCGGGGACCTGACCCTCGAGGACAGCGTGACCTACCTTGCCGGGGTCCTGGACGCGCTGGAATACAGCCACAAGGCCGGTATCGTCCACCGGGACATCAAGCCCGCCAACGTGATGATCACCCCCGACGGTGCCGTCAAGGTCATGGACTTCGGCATCGCCCGCGCCCTGGCGGACTCGCAGGCCACGATGACGCAGACCCAGGCAGTCCTGGGAACGGCGCAGTACCTCTCACCCGAGCAGGCCCGCGGGGAGACGGTGGACGCCCGCAGCGACCTGTATTCCGCAGGATGCCTCCTGTTCGAGCTGCTCACGGGCCGCCCGCCGTTCATCGGGGACAGTCCGGTGTCCGTGGCCTACCAGCACGTGCGGGAAGAACCTCCCGTCGCCAGCACCCTCGATCCAGCCGTCACGCCCGCCCTCGACTCCGTCCTCGCCAGGGCGCTGCGGAAGGACCGCGAACGCCGGTTCCAGGACGCGGCGTCCTTCCGTCGGGCCCTGCTCGAGGCTGCCCGCGGTATCGTCCTCGCGGACGCCGCAGGGGCACCCACCGTGGCGCTGGACGTCACGGCGCCCCGGACACGTGCAGCATCGGTCGGCGCGACAGCGATGGGCACCACCTACGATCCGCGGACCCGTACCGGAGGCCGGATAGCGGCGGACCAGCCCCTGCCTCCCGGACAGGAGGACGACGACGATCACCTGGACCTCCTGCGGAACAGACCCGGGCGGGATCGTAGCCACGACCAGCACAGGAGATCGTCCCGGGCCGCCTGGCTCACGGTCTTCCTCGTGGCGGTCCTGCTCGTCCTCGCCGGAGGCTATGTGGTCCTGGACAACCTCCCGGACAACCAGCCGGTCCAGGAGGTGGCGACCGTCGACGTCCCCGACGTGGTGGACATGACCGAGGCGGATGCGACCGATGCGATCGTGGACGCCGGGCTGGTCCCCTCCACGGACGAGGAGTACAACGCGTCGGTGGAGGCCGGAGACGTCATCAGTTCCGACCCTTCGGCGGGAGCATCCGTGGAGACGGAATCCCGCGTGAACATCACCGTGTCGCTGGGTCCCGCCAACGTGGTGCTTCCCGACACGCTCGCGGGACTCACGGAGTCCTCGGCGCGGGATGCGCTGGAGGACCTCGGGCTGAAAGGCGGCGAGATCACGGAGGAGACCAGCGCCGAGGTCGCGGCAGGCCGGGTCATCACCACCAATCCCCAGGCGGGGCAGTCCGTGCCCGTCGGCACGTCGGTGGACCTGGTGCTGTCCAACGGCAGGGTGACCGTGCCGCTGCTCACCGACCTGACCGTTCCGCAGGCCGAGGCACTGCTGGCCGATCCCGCCGTCCAACTGCGGTTCTCCGTCCGCGAGGTCGAGAACAGCGTGGTGACACCGGGGATCGTGACGGCGCAGTCGTCGCCGGCACGATCCCAGGTGGATCAGGGAACGGAGATTGTGCTCTCGGTGGCGAAAGCACCCGCACAGCAACCGGCGCCGGAGCCCACCCAGGAACCGTCCCCGGCCCCTACGCAGGAGCCCTCCCTCGAACCCACGCAGGAACCCTCCCGGACGCCGGGCGGCCCGCCCGCCGAGGGGACGGGGAACCAGCCCACGCCAGGACCCACGAAGGGGAACGGCTAGCGCGCGATGAGCGGGCTGAGTCCCGCCGCCTTGGCTGCAGCACCCGCGAGGCCGAGCGATTCGAGCCAGTTCCCCAGCATCTGGTAGCCACCCTCCGTCAGGACCGACTCGGGGTGGAACTGGACGCCGCACAGGGGCGAAGTCTTGTGCTCGAGGCCCATGATGATGCCGCTGGCAGTGCGTGCGGTGACGGTGAGGTCGGCAGGGACGTCATCACTCACGGCTGCGAGAGAGTGGTAGCGCGTGGCAGTGACCGGCGACGGCAGGCCGGCGAAGACACTCGTCGCATCGTGTTCCACCAGGGACGTCTTGCCGTGCATGAGTTCGGGTGCGTGCGTCACCCGTCCGCCGTACGCCTCCGCCAGCGCCTGGTGTCCGAGGCAGACCCCGAACATGGGCTTCGCATGCTCGCCGCACCACCGGATGAGGTCGATGCACACCCCGGCCTCGGCCGGCGTTCCCGGCCCCGGGGAGATCAGCACGCCGTCGCGCGATGCGGCCATGTCCTCCGCCTCCGCGAGGGTCATGTCGTCGTTCCGGACCACGGTCGTCTCGGCACCGAGTTCCTGCAGGTAACCGACCAGGGTGTAGACGAAGCTGTCGTAGTTGTCGACGACGAGGATTCTGGTGGTGTCAGCCATGAGCTAGGGGGAACCAATCGTTGAATCTGTGAGCGGGTTGAACTGGGAGAACCAGGGGAACACGAAGACCATCAGCACCGCGACGGCCGCGAGCACCAGGACCACCGAGAGGACGACGCGCATCCACAGGGGACCGGGGAGGGTCCTAAAGATCCATCCATACATCGTGGCTATCCCTGTCCTGCGGCGCGGGCGACCTGCTCCGCGATCTCGGACGGCGGACCGGCATCCACAGGACGCCAGGACTCCATCACCGAATAAGCAATAATACGCTCCTGCGCACCGAAGCGCGGATTGCAGCTGGTCAGCGTCAGGATCCTGTCGACGGGTTCCGCGCCCGGCTGCGTGGGGACCGGTGCAATCACGTCCCCACGGTCGGGGAGGACGATCCCGGTATTGCGGAACGCGTACGTATAGAACCCGTCACGCGTCTGGACATAGATGCGGTCACCCGGGACGAGCGTGTGGATCTGGTCGAGGACCTGGCCGTGGGTCTGGCGGTGTCCGGCGAGCGCGAAATTCCCCACCTCACCCGGAGCTCCGGTTCCCGGGTAGTGCCCGAGGCCGAGGTTGTCGAGGACGTCCGTCCCGACGCCGGCCGTGACGGGACGGGAGTAGTTCTCGCCGAACCGGGGGATGTAGACCACCGCGAAGGTCCCGGCCAGCTCGCCCTGCGGAAGGACGGCGGGTTCACCGAAGTCCTCCGGCGCAGGGGGCTCGGTTCCTCCGGGCGGCGCCGAGGGAGCCGGCGCCCCCGGAACGGGGGGTACATCCGAGAAGAACTCCTCGAGGGCGTGTTCCTGCTTGATCCCGGAATCGATGTTGGTCCACCACAGCTCCCAGCCCACGAAGAGCAGGAGGACGACGCCGACGGTGATGAGCAGTTCGCCCAGGACCTGCGCGACGAGCTGGACGGGGGTACGACGGCGTCGCTGCGGCACGGCCTGCGCCGCGGCATGGCCCGGTGCGGCGTCGAGGGTTGACCTGGCCACTGCCGCTCCTGCCGCTGGGGATGCACCGGTATCAGGCGGTTCTTGGCTAGAATCGTAGGCAGAACCGCCCGCCGGATGGTGTTCTTCCTTCAGGATAACCTGCGGGTCTGGACGCACCGGGGCGCCCCGCGAGACCACCGGCGCAGCTGATCCGCAGTTGCGCCCCGTCGAGGAGAATCCGTGCCCGAGTCGAAGCCCCGCAAGAGAGCCAGCACCGCTGCGCCCGCCGTCAAGTCCTCGCAGCCCAAGCCTAATCCGGTCTGGTACAAGCCCGTGATGTTCGGGCTCATGATCATCGGCCTGCTGTGGATCATCACGTTCTACATCTCGATGTCCACCCTTCCGGTGGCGGCCTGGGGGTCCTGGAACATCCTCGTCGGTTTCGGCATCGCGATCGTCGGCTTCCTGATGACCACACGCTGGCGGTAGTTCCGCCTCCCACGGGGCGGTCGAAGGACCTATCCCCACTGTGCACACGGTGTGCAGAAAGTTATCCACAGATGTGCACAGTCTTGTTGATCACCCGCTCGATGTCCTGAGATCCCGGGCCCTGCTTATCCACAGGTGTGGAATTACATGTGTGTAAGTTATCCCCCATGTGGATAAGGGGTGTGGATAACGCAGCTGAGGGCCGGTTCACGCGAACCGGCCCTCAGTTGTCTTCCTCGTCCTAGACCAGCAGGAGCGAGACCCCCAGGAACGTCAGCACGGCCAGCAGCACGACGACTCCGCCGAGTCCGAGCCACTGCAGGCGGGCCTGACGGGCACCCCGTGGTGCATAGGCGATGACCGCTGCGCAGGCGGCCCCCGCCAGCAGGCCACCGAGGTGGGCCTGCCAGGCGATCCCCGGCACCACGAAGCCCAGCACCGCGTTGATGGCGACCAGGACGACGATCTGCCGCACGTCACCCCCGCGCTTGCGCTGGATGATGAAGAGGGCCCCGAACAATCCGAAGACGGCGCCGGACGCACCCACCACGTACTGGAGGGGTCCGCTCAGCAGCAGGACGCCGATGGATCCGCCGACCGCCGAGATCAGGTACAGCGCGAGGAACCTCGCCCGTCCCATCGCCGGTTCGAGCACCTTCCCCAGGATGTAGAGGGCGTACATATTGAAGGCGATGTGCAGGAACGAGTTGGGCGAATGGAGGAAGGCCGCGGTGACCATGCGCCACGGCTCGGCCGGAACGGCTCCTCCCACGCCGGCTGTGAACACCGGAGCGTAGGAGAAGGCACGCGTGAGTCCGGGTACCACGAGCTGGAGCAGGAATACCACCACGCAGATCCCGATCAGGGCGGTGGTGACGATGGGAGTGCCCCCGCGTGCGACGCCACCGAAGGCGTTCTTCCGGACCGGGATGCGGGCCGCCTGCTCACGCACGCAGTCCACGCACTGGAATCCGACGGCAGCCGGCCGCTGGCAGTCTCCGCAGGCCGGGCGGCCGCACCGCTGGCACCTCACATAGCTGATGCGATCGGAGTGCCTCGGGCAGACCGGTGCCTGCTGGCTGCCGGCGTCGGGCGCGGGGGCACCGTAGGACATTCGGTTAGAGCTGTTCCACGGTGATGCTCTCGATGACGACGTCGTCGAGGGGCTTGTCCCTCATGTCCGTGGCGATCGCGTTCAGCTTGTCGACGACCTTGCGCGACTCCTCGTCGGTGACGTCACCGAAGATGGTGTGCTTGCCCTGCAGCCACGTCGTGGGCACCGACGTGATGAAGAACTGCGATCCGTTGGTGCCGCGTCCACCCTGGGTCCCGGCGTTGGCCATGGCGAGCTTGTAGGGCTCGTTGAAGGTGAGGTCCGGGTTGATCTCGTCGTCGAACTTGTAGCCCGGTCCGCCGATACCCTGGCCCAGCGGGTCTCCACCCTGGATCATGAAGTCCTTGATGATGCGGTGGAAGATCGTCCCGTTGTAGAGGGGAGCCTTGCTCTCCTCGCCCGTCTGGGGGTGGGTCCAGGCGATCTCGCCGGTTGCCAGGCCCACGAAGTTCTTCACGGTCTTCGGCGCGTGGTTGCCGAAGAGGTTCACCTCGATATTGCCCTGGTTGGTGTGGATGGTCGCTTTAGCTGTTGGGATAGCAGTCATTCGCCCATTCTTCCACGCAGCCCCTGACAATAAGCTGGAGGAGTGCCATTCCGCGGACAGTGAAACGGCCCGTTCGACGGGATTCCGCGGTGCGCACCGATAGCACCCCCTGCCCATGCAACGTAGGCTGATCAAAACGAGTAACCACCCCCTGGAGGTTTTTGTGAAGAAAAATGCACGCGTCACCCACGATCTCGAGGAGAGCGCCGCCATCGGAGCAGCATTCGTTGCTGGAGTAGCAGCAGCGCGGGCATGGGCATCTCCCCATGTCGATGCCGCCTACGGCTGGGCGAAGCCCCGGTGGGAGAAGGGCGTCGAGACCGCCCGGCCGGCCCTGCAGGACACCGTCCGCAGGACCACCGAGAGCATCGCAGGCGGCATCGCCGTCGTCACCCCGCGGATCCAGTCCGGGATCGACAGTGTGGGCCCGCGCATCACGCACGTCATCGACGAGACGGCCCCGAAGATCCAGGGCACCCTCGACAAGGCAACGCCCGCGCTGAACTCCGCCAAGGGAAAGGTCGTCGACGACTACCTGCCGGCGCTGTCCAACAGGCTCGGCGAGGCAGCTGATACGGCAGCCCGCTCACTCGCAGCAGCCACCGTGCCCCCTCTGGTCGAGAAGGTCGTGACCAGGGCGACCGGTGACAAGAAGGCCGTCACGAACGCCCAGAAGCGCCTGGTCGCCGCGACGGTGCAGGCCTCGAAGGACCTCAAGAGGAACCAGGCACGCAAGTCCGGCAAGGGGTGGCTGATCTTCGGCATCATCGCGTCGGCTCTCGTTGCCGGCGTCGCTGCCTGGAAGGCCTCCAAGCCCGTCGAGGATCCCTGGAAGACACCCGCCCCGGTAAACGCGACACCTGCTCCCGTCGCGGCGGACAAGGCACAGGAAGCCAAGGACGTCGTCGCCGAGATCAAGGAAGCGGCCGGGCGTGCGGCAACCTCCTCCGACGACGCGCCGGCGACCAGCGGGACCACGGTCCCGGGCGCCGTCTCGCCGGTAGCAGGCGACGCGGATGCCGAAGAGCCCGCCAAGCACGTCGCTGAGCCGAAGGACGAGCCGAAAGCCTGACGCTCCTCCCGGCGAAAAGCCCCCGGCATCCTGCCGGGGGCTTTTTCATGCAGTCTTCGGTATATCCGGTACGAGGAATCAGTCGCCGCCGAGTGCCGGAGGCATAGGAGCGGCCCGCTCCGCGAGGAGCCGTTGGCGTCCTGTCCGTCGTTGCTGACCGCGGACCACCACGGCGAGGCCGACGAGGATGAGGACCAGCCCGCCATAGGTTCCAGCAGGCAGTTGCTCGCCGAGGAAAACGGCCGCGAGGATCGCGGCACCGGGAATCTCCAGCAGGATGATCATCGACACGACCAGCGGGCTCATCACCGCGAGCAGGTGGTTGAACACCGAGTGGCCCATGATCTGCGCCAGGAGGGTCACAGCGAGGATGCCGGCCCAGGCCCCGGGAGGAAATCCGACGATCGGTTGGCCCGTGGCTGCGCAGAGGACTCCGAGGAGAACTGCACAGGCTCCGTAGCAGAGCGTCGTATAGGTCCCGGTGGACATCGTCCGCCGCGCCGCAGCTCCCGCCATCTGGTAGATGCCGGCCAGCGCCCCGCCGGCCAGCGCGAGCATGTCCCCGAGGAGCGCGTTCCGGGAGAGTGAGAGATCGAATCCGGTGATGATCACGACGCCGATGAAGGCGACACCAAGGCCGGCCACCACAGCGCGCTGTGGCCGGGATCCCAGCAGTGCGTCGAACAATGCGATCCATGCCACCTGCAGGCAGACCAGCGCTGTAGCCGCTGCCACCGAGGTGAGCTTGAGAGCGGTGATGAAGCAGACGAAGTGCAGCGCCAGGGCTCCAGCTGCAATGGTGAGCCGTCGGTAGTCCGCCGGGCGCAGGGCCGCGAACTCGTCCCGCTTGGAGACGATGGCCGGGCCACCCATGAGGATGGCTCCGAGCAGGTTCCGCCAGAACGCGATGGCGAGGACCGGGGCCGCTGTCGCTGCCATGATCGGCCCGGACGCCGAGACCCCGATCACGCCCAGGATCGAGAGGAAGATAATCACCCGGCAACCCTATGGCACGTGCCGCCGTGTGCCGGCCGGCACCAGCCGGTTAAAGCAGGAAGTCCCGGCCGATGGCCGGGACTTCCTTCCGGTGGAGGCACGGGGACTCGAACCCCGAACCCCCTGCTTGCAAAGCAGGTGCGCTACCAATTGCGCCATGCCCCCGGAATCAACCTCATCCAGTATACCTGCGCCGGACGATGTTCCTTGCTAGGCGACGTCGTCCGTCGCGTTGCTCCAGACGGTCTTGCTCTTCTCTGAATCCTGCCACCGCTTGTACACGAGGACACTTGCTGCAGCTGCTGCCGCAAGAAGCAACTTCTTCACACCAGTCTCCTAGCAGTGTCCTGCAGTAGTGGATCCGTGGGCGTACCAGGACTTGAACCTGGGACCTCTTCGTTATCAGCGAAGCGCTCTAACCGCCTGAGCTATACGCCCCGATACCTCTTCGGGCCGAGATACGACTTTACAGTAGTGTCTCGCCATTCTTCAAATCGCCCTCGGGCGCCGAAGAGGCCGGTGTCCTAATCGTCGGTCAGCGTGACGCCGATTCCGCCGACCAGGGTGGAGGAGATGTTGTAGAGCACCGCCGAGAGCATGGCCAGGGCAGTCAGGAGCACCACGTTCACCACAGCGATGATAGTGGCGAAGGAGAGGACCTGGGGCAGCGATGCGAACTGTCGGAGATCGAAGCCACCGCTCTCGGATCCGGCGATCTCCCGAAGGAGATCGTTGACGCCGTCGAAGATCCCGGTGAGGTCCAGGACCGTCCAGATCACGAAGGACGCAACGACGGTGACGATGCCGAGCGCGACCGACAGGAGGAACGACATCTTGAGCACGGACCACGGGTCGACCTTGCTGACGAGCAGGCGCGCCTTGCGGGCCTTCGCCTTCGGTGCCGGCTTGATCAATCCCGGTCGTTGCGCAGGACGCGCGGTCTGCGCGCCCGGGCCCGTGGGCCGCTGTGCTGGACGTGCGGGAGCATTCACGCGCGGAGGCGTCCCGGGCGTCCGCAGTTGGCCGCTGGACGCTCGCGGGTTGGTGTTGGCCGAGCTCACTCGCTACCTCCATGTTCCGGCGACTCAGCGTCAGGCTCAGCCGTTTCCTCTGTCGACAACCGTACTTCATCGGCTGTGAACTCTGCAGGAGCGTCCTCGGGCGTGACCGTGTCGATGACGTCCACGTCGGGGCTGGCCTCGGAAGGATCATCGATCAGCCCCTCCTCGACGGCGACACTCCGCTCGCTGTTGCGGGCCACGGCGATGATGCGGTCGGACTTGTCCGGCTTGGCGAAGATGACACCCATCGTGTCGCGTCCCTTCGCCGGTACGCCGGCCACGGCCGAGCGGACGACCTTCCCTCCACCCATGACCACCAGGACCTCGTCCTCTTCTTGCACCACGAGGGCACCGACCAGGTCTCCGCGCTCCTCGGCCAGCTTGGCGACCTTGATTCCCAGGCCACCGCGGCCCTGCACCCGGTACTCGTCGACCTTGGTCCGCTTCGCGAAACCACCCTCGGTGACGATGAAGACGTAGGAGTCGTCGGTGACGACGCTGCCGGCCAGCAGTTCGTCGTCCTCGCGGAACTTCATGCCGGTGACCCCCGACGTCGCGCGTCCCATCGGCCGCAGGGCGTCGTCGTCGGCCGTGAAGCGCAGCGACTGTCCCTTGCGCGAGACGAGCATGATGTCGTCATCGCTGGACACGAGCTGCGCGGAGACGAGCTCGTCGTTGTCCCGCAGGTTGATCGCGATCACGCCGGCGGTCCGGTTGGTGTCGTAGTCCTCGAGGCGCGTCTTCTTCACCAGTCCGCGCTTCGTGGCCAGGACCAGGTAGGGAGACTGCTGGTAGTCGCGCAGGTCGAGCACCTGGGCGATCCTCTCGTCGGGCTGGAAGGCCAGGAGGTTGGCGACGTGCTGCCCCTTGGCGTCACGGGCGGCCTCGACCAGTTCGTACGCCTTCGCCCGGTAGACCCGGCCCAGGTTCGTGAAGAACAGCAGCCAGTGGTGGGTGGTGGTCACGAAGAAGTGCTCGACGACGTCGTCGCCGCGCAGCTGCGCTCCCTTGATGCCCTTGCCGCCGCGTGCCTGCTGGCGGTAGTTGTCGCTGCGTGTGCGCTTCACGTATCCGCCGCGGGTGATGGTCACGACCATCTCCTCCTCGGGGATCAGGTCCTCCATGCTCATGTCGCCGTCGTAGCCCATGAGAATCTCGGTCCGCCGGTCGTCGCCGAACTTGGCGACGATCTCCGCGAGCTCCGTGCTGACGATGCCGCGCTGCACGTCCTCGGAGGCGAGGATCCGGTTGAACTCGGTGATCATCGACTCCAGCTCGGCGTGGCGGTCCTGGATCTTCTGCCGCTCGAGAGCCGCAAGGCGCCGCAGCTGCATGTTCAGGATCGCCGTCGCCTGCAGTTCGTCGATGGACAGCAGCCCCATCAGTCCGTCACGGGCCTGCTCCGTGGTGGAGGAGGCACGGATCAGGGCGATGACCTCGTCGAGCGCGTCGAGCGCCTTCAGCAGGCCGCGGAGGATGTGGGCTTCCTCCTCCGCCTTGCGCAGCCGGTACCGCGTTCGCCGGACGATGACCTCGAGCTGATGGGTCACCCAGTGCCGGATGAACGCATCCAGGCTCAGCGTGCGGGGCACGTCATCGACGATCGCCAGCATGTTCGCGCTGAAGTTGTCCTGCAGCTGCGTGTGCTTGTACAGGTTGTTGAGGACCACCTTGGCGACGGCGTCGCGCTTCAGCACGATCACCAGGCGCTGGCCGGTACGGCCGGAGGTCTCGTCCCTGAGGTCCGCGATGCCACTGATCTTGCCGTCCTTGACCAGTTCGGCGATCTTGATGGCGAGGTTGTCCGGGTTCGCCTGGTACGGAAGCTCGGTGACGACGAGGCAGGTGCGGTTCTGGATCTCCTCGACATTGACGACGGCGCGCATCGTGATGGAGCCGCGACCCGTCCGGTAGGCGTCTTCGATACCCTTGTGGCCGAGGATCTGCGCACCGGTCGGGAAGTCGGGCCCCTTGATGCGCGCGATCAGTGCCTCGAGCAGCTCCTCCTTCGAGGCATCCGGGTTCTCGAGGTACCACTGGACGCCGTCGGCCACCTCGCGCAGGTTGTGCGGCGGGATGTTGGTGGCCATGCCGACGGCGATGCCGGAGGACCCGTTGACGAGCAGGTTCGGGAAGCGCGACGGCAGGATCGTCGGCTCCTGGTTCTTGCCGTCGTAGTTGTCCTGGAAGTCGACGGTCTCCTCGTCGATGTCGCGCACCATCTCCATGGCGAGCGGAGCCATCTTCGTCTCGGTGTACCGGGGAGCGGCCGCGCCGTCGTTCCCGGGCGAACCGAAGTTCCCCTGTCCCAGGGCCAGCGGGTAACGCATCGTCCAGTCCTGGATCAGGCGGACCAGGGCGTCGTAGATCGCGGAGTCACCATGCGGGTGGTACTGGCCCATGACCTCGCCGACCACGCGGGCACACTTGTTGAACGAGCGGTCCGGCCGGTAGCCGCCGTCGAACATGGCGTAGAGGACGCGCCGGTGCACGGGCTTGAGGCCGTCGCGCACGTCGGGCAGCGCCCGGCCGACGATGACCGCCATGGCGTAGTCCAGGTAGGACCGCTGCATCTCCGTCTGCAGGTCCACCTGCTCGACGCGGTCCGTCAGGACCTCGCCCTCGATGGGCTCGTCGGGTCCGTTGCCGGTGATGTCGTCACTCATGAATCAGTTCCGTTCGTGAAAGGTTTCGACCACACAGGAGACGCGGTCGCTGGCCGGTGCGCGACATCGTGTTCAGGCGCTCGGTCGGATGTCTTCCCTCTCCCTCGCGAGCTCGGGGAGGGACCCTCGGTCCGCTCTTGTTCCGTTGCGCCGGCACGATGCCGGTATCAGCACTCAAATGTCGAGGAAACGCACATCCTTGGCGTTCTGCTGGATGAAGTTGCGGCGGGACTCGACGTCCTCGCCCATGAGCACCGAGAACACCTGGTCGGCGGCGGCCGCGTCGTCCATGGTGACCTGGAGCAGGGTGCGGTGGTCCGGATCCATGGTGGTCTCCCACAGTTCCGTGTAGTCCATCTCACCCAGGCCCTTGTAGCGCTGGATGCCGTTGTCCTTGGGCAGCCGCTGGTTGTTGGCGAGGCCGATCCGGATGACCTCGTCACGCTCGCGGTCGCTGAACACGTAGTCGTGCTTCGCGTTGGACCACTTGATCCGGTACAGCGGCGGCTGCGCCAGGTAGACGAAGCCGTTCTCGATCAGCGGCCGCATGTAGCGGAACAGCAGCGTGAGCAGCAGGGTCGTGATGTGCTGGCCGTCCACGTCCGCATCGGCCATGAGCACGATCTTGTGGTACCGGGCCTTCTCGACGTTGAAGTCCTCGCCGATCCCCGCGCCGAACGCGGTGATCATGGCCTGGACCTCGCTGTTGCCGAGGGCCCGGTCAAGGCGGGCGCGCTCGACGTTCAGGATCTTGCCGCGCAGGGGCAGGATGGCCTGCGTCTCGGGGTTGCGCCCCCGGACAGCCGAACCACCGGCCGAGTCACCCTCCACGATGTAGATCTCCGAGCGCGCCGGGTCCTTGGACTGGCAGTCCTTGAGCTTGCCCGGCATGCCGCCGGACTCCAGCAGGCCCTTGCGGCGCGTGGACTCACGCGCCTTACGGGCCGCGAGGCGCGCCTGCGATGCCTGGATCGACTTGCGGATGACGTCGCGGGCAGGGCCCGGGTTGCGCTCGAGCCAGTCACCCAGCTGGTCGGTGACGACGCGCTGCACGAAACCCTTGACCTCCGAGTTGCCGAGCTTCGTCTTCGTCTGGCCCTCGAACTGCGGCTCGGAGAGCTTCACGGAGATGACGGCGGTCAGGCCTTCGCGGATGTCGTCACCCGTGAGGTTGTCGTCCTTCTCCTTGATGATGTTCTTCTCACGCGCGTACTTGTTGATCAGGGTGGTCATGGCCGCCCGGAAACCCTCTTCGTGCGTTCCACCCTCGTGCGTGTTGATCATGTTGGCGTACGTGTGCACGCTCTCGGAGTAGGCCGAGGTCCACTGCAGCGCGATCTCGACGGACATGGTGCGGTCCGGGGTCTCGGTCTCGAAGACGATGACGTCGGGGTGCACCACGTCGACGCGCTTGGACGAGTTGAGGTGGTGGACGTAGTCCACGAGGCCGTTCTCGTAGAGGTACTCGACCTCGCGGTGCCGGGGCGTGGAATCCTCGCCGGTCTCGACGGTGACCTCGTCCTCGATCTCGTCGACGTGTTCGTCGGTGAAGGTGATGCGCAGTCCCTTGTTGAGGAACGCGGTCTGCTGGAAGCGTGCGCGGAGGGTCTCGAAGTCGAACTGCGTGCTCTCAAAGATTGAGTCGTCGGGATAGAACGTCTGGGTGGTGCCGGTCTCGGAGGTCTCCCCGCCCTTCCTCAGCTCGCCGACCGGCTTGCCACCGTCGGCGAAGGACTGGCGCCACACGTGGCCCTGGCGTCGCACTTCCGTCTCAACCCGCTTGGAGAGCGCATTGACGACCGAGATACCGACACCGTGCAGGCCACCCGACACCGCGTACCCGCCGCCGCCGAACTTGCCGCCGGCGTGGAGGATGGTCATGACGACCTCGACGGTCGGCCGGCCCTCCGTGGGGTGCATGTCCACGGGGATCCCGCGGCCGTTGTCGACGACCTTGACACCGCCGTCGGCCTGGAGCGTGATCTCGATGTGGTCGCAGTACCCCGCCATCGCTTCATCGACCGAGTTGTCCACAACTTCGTACACAAGGTGGTGAAGACCCCGAGGTCCGGTCGACCCGATGTACATGCCGGGACGTTTGCGGACCGCTTCCAGGCCCTCCAGGACCGTGATCTCGTTGGCACCGTATGCCTGTTCGGTAGCCGCCTCCAGGATCGGGGATTCGCCTTCGCCGATCAACACATCACTTGCATTCAACTCGTTCTCGTGTGCCACAGGCGTAGACGGCTCCTCAGCTGGATGGATCAAAACAATCTCGTCCTATTCTACC
Source organism: Arthrobacter pasteuri (assembly GCF_054510955.1). Lineage (NCBI taxonomy): Bacteria > Bacillati > Actinomycetota > Actinomycetes > Micrococcales > Micrococcaceae > Arthrobacter > Arthrobacter pasteuri. The sequence goes on along the minus strand of NZ_JBTNDO010000001.1, from coordinate 2,108,607 downwards.
CTGTGGAGGGCTACAATCCCGCACGAACACCCTCTCACCGGCCAATAAAGCGGCGTCAGAGCCGATAGCGGGTCCTTCCATGAGGACGGATACGCCGGGCGGACCCCCGATTGGCCTACAGGCCGTCCAGCGGCCCCGCCCTCCGGCTCATCCGTACGTGTCGCGGGGACCGCGTCCCTTGACGGAGCGTCCACCCTTGCGCCAGCTCGGCGCGGCAGGCCCGACGACGGAGAGCCGGGTCACGACGCCCGCCCCCAGCTCGGCCTCGAACCGCTGCAGCACCTGCGGAGTGATGAGGCGGAGCTGGGTGGCCCAGGCAGTCGAGTCGCACCTCACCAGGACCGTATCGGCGTCGAAACTCTCCGGCACGCAGTGCGCCGCGATGTCCGCCCCGACGATCTCGTCCCAGCGGGACAGCACCGATCCGATCGCCACCGGCGACTTCCAGCCGCGTTCCGCGAGCATCCTCGAGAAGACGTTGCCGACACCTTCCGGATCGCGGCCGCCGTAGGTGGGTTCGGGAGAGTACCGGCGGCGAGGGGCCTTCGCCGTCCGCTTCGAGGCCGTCTCCCGGGGGGTACCCCTCGCCTGGGATGCGCTGCGCAATCTGTTGAGGAGGGCCTGCGGAGCGTCCTGCTCGGGAAAGTCCTCCGCGCCGGGACGGTCCGTCCCGGCCTCTCCGCCGCGGTTCCTTCCGTCGCGGTTCCGTCCGTCATCCGGCCCGTCCGCCCCGGGACGCGCCGCACCGGCAGTCGCTTCCCCGGGGGAGCCGCCGTCCTGCCCGTGCTCTTTCGACATCGACTCCTCAGACATCGGCTCCTCCGGCATCGACCTCTCCGGCATCCGGGCGTCCTTCGGCCGCACCCGGGACATCGGCCGGGTGGGCATCAACTCCTCCGGCACCTTCCAGTGCGCCCGGGACGACGCGGATCTGTCGGCCGAGGAGGGTTTCGGGAATGTCGTCCCCGACAGCGGCAGTGACCAGCACCTGCTCCGCGGGGGCGACGATCGCGGCGAGGCGCGTACGCCGCTGGACGTCGAGTTCGGCGAAGACGTCGTCGAGGATCAGCACGGGATTCCCGCCGGGGGTGGAGTCCTCCTCGAGCAACAGATAGTAGGAAGCGAGCCGGAGGGCCAGGGCCATCGACCAGGTCTCCCCATGGGAGGCATACCCCTTCACCGGGGCGGAACCGAGCAGGAGGGCGAGCTCGTCGCGGTGCGGCCCCACGAGGGAGATGCCGCGCTCGAGTTCCTTCTTCCGGTGGCGCAGGAGGCTCGCGACGAACAGCTCCGTCAGCTCCGGAAGGGCGAGATCCTGCAGACCCTCCCCGGAAACACGGGGCGTGGCCCCGTGGTCGTCGTCGTCGGTTCGAAGGTCCGGCGACGACGAGACGCTGGAGACGTAGGCGATGTCCGCCGCCTTCGAGCCGTCCGTCAGTTCCTTGTATGCACGCTGCACGTGGGGACGCAGCTGGTCGGTGAGGATGAGGCGGGCCGAGAGCAGCCGTGCGCCGGCCTGGGCCAGGTGCTGGTCCCACACATCGAGGGTCGAATCATGCGCCGTCGAGAACCGGCCGGCAGCCCGCGCGGACTTGAGCAGTGCGTTCCGTTGCTTGAGGACACGCTCGTAGTCGGCGCGCAGCGCCGACTGGTGCGGCAGGAGCGACACCATCACGTCGTCGAGGTACCGACGTCGTCCCGAGGGGTCGCCCTTGACCAGGGCAAGGTCCTCGGGTGCGAAGAGGACGGTCTTCAGGATGCCGGCGGCATCCCTCGCCCGTACGGGATTCGACCTGTTGATCCGGGCACGGTTCGCTGCATCGGCATTGATCTCGACCTCGACGCTCGTGCGCTGCGTCCCCCGGACGAACCTGCCCCGGATGATTGCTCGCTCCTCGCCGAACGCGATGAGGGGCTTGTCGGTGCTGACGCGGTGCGACGACAGGGTCGCGAGGTACCCGATGGCCTCGACGATATTCGTCTTCCCTACCCCGTTCGGCCCGACGAAGACCGTGATACCGGGCTCTATCGCGGTATCGAGTTGCCCGTAGCTCCGGAACCCGGTGAGCGAGAGGTGCTCAACGTACACCGGTCACCACTTACTTCTCCTGGGCCGGTTTCACTGCATGGCCGCCGAACTGGTTGCGAAGTGCCGCCACCATCTTCATCGACGGAGAATCGTCCTGGCGCGAGGTGAAACGGGCGAACAGGGCCGCCGTGATCGCCGGAGCCGGCACGGAATTGGCGATCGCTTCCTCGACGGTCCACCGGCCCTCGCCGGAATCCTCGACGTAGCCCGCGATCTTCGACAGTCCGGGGTCCTCCTGCAGCGCCTTCACGACGAGGTCCAGCAGCCAGGAACGCACGACGGTTCCCTTCTGCCAGGCGGCGAAGGTCCCGTGGACGTCCTTGACGATGTCCTTGGCCTCGAGGAGTTCGTAGCCCTCCGCATAGGACTGCATCAGTCCGTACTCGATGCCGTTGTGCACCATCTTGGCGTAGTGGCCCGCTCCCACGTCACCCACGTGCACGAAGCTCTCGGAGCGCTCGCCCTCCGGGCGCAGTGCGTCGAAGACCGGCATCGCGAGGTCGACGTCCTCGGACCGGCCGCCGGCCATTAGGCCGTAACCGTTCTCGAGTCCCCAGACCCCGCCGGAGACGCCGCAGTCGAGGAATCGGATGCCCTTCTGCGCCAGCAGGGTGGCGTGGATCTGGTCGTCGGTGAACTTGGAGTTGCCTCCGTCGATCACCAGGTCGCCTTCGGCGAGGACTTCGGAGAGGTCCTTCACGACGGCGTCGGTGACCTGGCCTGCGGGCACCATCACCCAGACGATGCGCGGAGCCGGAAGCGCGGCGACCAGTTCATCGAGGTTCGACACATCGGTGCGCTCGGGGTTGCGGTCGAAACCGGTGACCTCGATGCCGTTCTGGCGGAGTCGCTCCCTCATGTTGAATCCCATTTTTCCGAGTCCAATGAGGCCGATATGCATGAGCTTCTCTTTCTGACGATGGGTCCGGCCGGCGATCCGGCCAGCCGGGTGTACCTGCCGCGGGGGCTACTGGTTGGGAAGCCGCACGGGCATCAGCAGGTACTTATAGTCTTCCCTGTCCTCGCCCGACGCGTCATCCTGCGCCGACATCACCGCGGGCTTGGGGGGTGAGGTAAAGGAGAACCGGACGTACGGGCTGCTGAAGGCTCCGAGCCCCTCGCTCAGGTAGTGCGGGTTGAAGGCGACCGTGATGTCGTCGCCGTCCAGTGTGGCCTCGATGGCTTCGGATGCCTGCGCGTCCTCGCCCGTGCCGGCGTCGAGGGTCACCTGTCCCTCGGTGAAGGCGAGACGCACCGGGGTGTTGCGTTCGGCGACGAGCGACACACGACGAACGGCCTCGACGAGCGTGCTGGTCTGGACCGTGGCATGGATCGGGGTGTTCTCCGGGAAGAGCGACCGGATCTTGGGGTAGTCGCCGTCCACGAGCAGGGACGTCGTACGGCGCCCACCCGATTCGAAGCCGATCAGCTCGGAGTCGTCCGAGAACGCGATGTTCAGATCTCCTGCGCCACCGAGCGTCTTCGCGACCTCGTTGAGCGTCTTCGCCTTGACCAGTGCGCTGGTCGAGATTCCTGGCGTCGACGGTTTCCAGGAGACCTCGCGCAGGGCGAGCCGGTACCGGTCGGTGGCGAGCAGGGTGATCAGGTCATCCTCGATCTCCATACGGACACCGGTCAGGATCGGCAGGGTGTCGTCACGGCTCGCAGCGATGATGACCTGCGAGACGGCCTGGGAGAAGGCATCACCGTCGACGACGCCACTGACGGCGGGGAGTTTGGGCAGCTCCGGGTACTCGCCCTCGGGCATGGTCGCGAGGTTGAAGCGGCTGTTGCGGCACGTCAGCGTCACTTTCGATCCGTCGGTGGCGACCTCGACCGGAGCGGAGGGAAGACTGCGGCAGATGTCGGCGAGCAGGCGGCCCGACACGAGGATCGTCCCTTCCTCCAGGACGTCCGCCGCGATCTCGAGGCGTGCGGAGATCTCGTAGTCGAAGCTTGCGAGGCTCAGTGAACCGCCCTCGGCCCGGATCAGCAGTCCGGCCAGGACCGGTACGGGCGGACGGGGTGACAGGGAACGGGCGGTCCAGGACACAGCCTCCGCAAGTACATCCCGCTCGACTCTGAATTTCACGGAGCAGTGCCGCCTTCCAAAAAAACAGCCACCGGCGAAGCCGGCGGGTGGTGGGTTGCATGTCGTGCACGGAGATGCCCGGGCACGGGGAACTACAACCCTACTGGGGAACAGCTTAGCCGGATAGCGGAGCTGCGAAGCAGGTCCGGGGAGGCGGGGGAACGGGGCGGACGGAACGTGGAATGTTATTTGACGAACTTTTGAAGTTTAAGGTTCGTAGTGTTAATAACTGCTGTGGATTCTGTGGATAAGTCCGCTGGTCGGCGCGTTTCCGCGGATTTGCCCTGTGGACAAGGTGTGCGTTCGGACGACGGCCCGCTGCAGGCGGTTGTGGGGAAAAACCTTGTCATTCCGCGGATCCACAGGCTGCAGGGGGTTTTTCCTCAGGTTGAGCGACGATGTTCCCCTAGTTATCCACAGCTGTGTCCACACCTGTTAATTACACGGGTGAAATACAGGGTTCCGGTCGCTGTCAGGCTTCGCGCTGCTTGTGCTTGATGCGGTTGGTCAGCTCGGTGACCTGGTTGAAGATCGCGCGCCGCTCGGCCATGAGCTCGCGGATCTTCCGGTCCGCGTGGATGACGGTGGTGTGGTCACGGCCGCCGAGTTCCTGCCCGATCTTCGGGAGGGACATGTCGGTGAGCTCCCGGCACAGGTACATGGCGATCTGCCGGGCGGTGACGAGCGTCCTCGTGCGCGACTTGCTGCACAGCTCTTCCATGCTGATCTGGAAGTAGTCCGCGGTCTGCGCCATGATCACGGTGGAGGTGATCTCCTGCGCCCCGTCGTCGGAGATCAAGTCCTTCAGCACGATCTCCGCCAGGTTCACGTCCACCGTCTGGCGATTGAGGCTGGCGAAGGCCGTGACCCTGATCAGGGCGCCCTCCAGTTCCCGGATGTTGGTCGCGATTTTCGAGGCGATGTACTCGAGGACGTCGTCCGGCGCGCTCAGGCTGTCGCTGATCGCCTTCTTGCGGAGGATCGCGATGCGGGTCTCCAGTTCGGGCGGCTGGATGTCCGTCAGGAGACCCCACTCGAACCGGGACCGCATGCGCTCCTCGAACCCGATCAGCTGCTTGGGCGGCATGTCGGAGGTGATGACCACCTGCTTGTTGTGGTTGTGCAGCGCATTGAAGGTGTGGAAGAACTCCTCCATGGTCCGGTCCTTGCCGGAGAGGAACTGGATGTCATCGATCAGCAGGATGTCCACGTTGCGGTAGGTCTGCTTGAAGCTCGAGCCCTCGTCGTCGCGGATCGAGTTGATGAAGTCGTTGGTGAACTCCTCGGAGTTCACGTACCGGACACGGATTCCCGTGTAGAGGTGCCGGGCGTAGTGACCGATGGCGTGCAGCAGGTGGGTCTTGCCGAGACCGGAGTCACCGTAGATGAAGAGGGGGTTGTAGGCCTTTGCCGGCGCTTCGGCCACCGCGACCGCAGCCGCATGGGCGAAGCGGTTCGAGGACCCGATGACGAAGGTGTCGAAGATGTACTTGGGGTTGAGCCGGCCGAACTCGTGGGAGTTGCTGGGCGGGGTAGGGGAAGGCTTGGCCTCGCCCTTGGGTTCCGGCGAGACCTGCTCGGGTTCCTGCTCGGGAACCTCCTCCGCCACAGGGGTCAGCTCGGGGTCGATCACGAAGGCGCACTGGATGTCCTCACGGAACACGTCGCGCAGGGCCTCGTCCAGGGCGGACTTGAGCTGGGTCTGCAGGACTTCGCGCGTCAGTTCGTTCGGAACAGCGATGAGCATGGTCGTTCCGATGAGGCCCTGGGCCTGTGCCAGCACCATGAATCCACGCTGGCGCGGAGTGACGCGATCGTCCTGCTCGAGGGTTCGGATGACTTTACGCCAGGAACTCCCGACGTCGTTTACCTCATCTGTTCCCACAAGAACCCCTCTTAGCTGTGCTGCCCACGCTCGAAAAGGTCCGTTCTCCACAGAGTTGTACACAAGCCGTGGATAAACGGACCAGAGCCAAGAGTAGAGGATGGGAACTACAGAAGATAGCGGGCTGGCGCGGCAGGACGGGGGCTGGAAAGGGTCCCACCCGGTCCCTCCGGCGATGCGTGTACTGTGATTCGAGTGCCGGTTGTCCACAGGCCCGTGGAAAAGTAGCCCACAGGCTGGCGACAGCGAGTTTGACGCCCCTCCGCCGCGTCCCCTAACGTTATGTAGTCCAACATGTCTGCATTTCGCATGCCATCACAGATGTTTCCGGGTACTAAGAGGCCTCGGGATGTGACAGCTCCAACGCGAATGTCGGATGTACACCTTCATCGCGTCAGTCTGTTCTTCCCCCTTGTTGCAATGGGCCGGACGCATCTCAAGATCGTTCTGGAGTAACTACAGTGAGCAAGCGGACTTTTCAGCCGAATAACCGCCGTCGTGCCAAGAAGCACGGCTTCCGTCTTCGCATGCGCACCCGCGCTGGTCGTGCCATCCTGTCGGCGCGCCGCGGCAAGGGCCGTACCGAACTCTCGGCATAAGCGGTTCCTCCCACGCCATGCGTCCTTCGGGTGATCGCGCCGGCACGGGGTTCCTTCCCTCAGCAATGAACAGGAACCCGCAGTGCTTCCGATGATCCACAGGGTGCGAACGGCAGCGGATTTTGCACGTACCGTACGTTCCGGTGCCCGGTCAGGGCGCCGGAACGTCGTGCTATACGGGTCCAGGACGCCGGACTCCGCGCCCTCCCGGGTCGGCTTCATCGTCGGCAAGAACGTAGGGAACGCTGTCACCCGCAACCTCGTTAAACGAAGGCTCCGCCATGCTTCGGCGGAGTGGGTCGCTGCGCACCCCTACGGGTACGACGTCGTCGTCCGCGCGCTCCCACCGGCCGCGGACAGCGACTGGCCGGCCCTGCAGAAGGACTTCACGAGTTGCCTGGCTGCGGTTGCCCGCAGGTTGGAGCGCTCCGACGCACCGGAAAGGGAAGGCAGAGTATCGTGAGCAGCGTCGCTGTCCGTGTGCCGGCCTTCCTCATCGGATTGCCTCGCCGGGCCGTGATCGGGTTCCTGATCGCGTACCGCAAGGTCATCTCTCCGCTGTACGGGCAGGTGTGCCGGTTCTACCCGAGCTGCTCGGCCTACGCGCTCGAGGCGGTGACGGTCCATGGGGTCCTTCGCGGTTCGTGGCTCGCGGCCGGACGGCTGGCCCGGTGCCATCCCTGGAACGACGGTGGCGTGGACCACGTGCCTCCCGGTTCCAAGACCTTCCCCGCAGGGAGAGTCCCCTCGATTGTTGTGTTGAACCATCCGGTGATCCCGGGCGATGACGAAAGCCGCTCCGCGGCTTGAGGAGCTAACTGATTATGGGTTTTTTTGAGACGATCCTGGCGCCGTTCAGGTGGCTCGTGTCGTGGATCATGTTCATGTTCCACGAGGGCTTCACGTTCCTCGGAATGGACCCTGCTTCCGGCTGGACCTGGGTCCTGTCGATCGTCGGCCTCGTCGTCGTCATCCGTGCCGCCCTGATCCCCGTCTTCGTCAAGCAGATCAAGGCGCAGCGCGGCATGCAGGCCCTGCAGCCGGATCTGCGGAAGCTACAGCAGAAGTACAAGGGAAAGACCGACCAGCTCTCACGTCAGGCCATGACGCAGGAACAGATGGCCCTGTACAAGAAGCACGGGACCAACCCCTTCGCGGCCTGCCTCCCGATCCTCATCCAGATGCCCTTCTTCTTCGCGCTGTTCACGGTGCTCAACGGCATCTCGCGGGCCAGCGCGGAGGGTGCGACGATCGGCGCCCTGTCTCCGGAGTCGGTGCGCCAGTTCGACAACGCGACGATCCTCGGCGCTCCCCTCTCGTCGACCTTCCTGGGCAGTTTCGGAGCGGGTGGGAACCTCAGTGTCATCATCCTGTCGGTGATCATGATTATCGCCATGACGGCGTCGCAGTTCATCACGCAGAAGCAGATCATGGCGAAGAACATGTCCGAAGAGGCCATGCAGAGCCCGTTCATGCGTCAGCAGAAGATCATGCTGTACATCCTTCCCCTGGTGTTCGGCGTCGGCGGCATCAACTTCCCGATCGGTGTCCTGGTGTACTGGACCACCACCAACGTGTGGACCATGGTGCAGCAGTTCTACGTCATCCGCCGCATGCCCACACCTGGATCGCCGGCAGCCAAGGCCCTCGCCGAGAGGCGAGCGAAGAAGGGCCTGCCCATGGTTCCGCTCCTCGGTGAGCGGAAGCCCGAGCCCGTGATCGAAGCGGTTTCAGAGCCACGGGGCCAGCGTGTCCAGCCCCAGCGCAAGAAGAGGAAGAAGCGATGACGGTAGACAACGAAGAGCAGACGCCCGAGCTCAGCACCCCCGAGTCCAACGACGATGTTGAGACGGTTACAGGAAGCAGCAAGGCGGCGAGGCTGGATGAAGAGGGCGACGTCGCCGCCGACTACCTCGAGGAACTCCTCGACATCGCGGATATCGATGGAGACATCGACATCGAGGTCCGCAGCGGGCGGACGTACATCTCGATCGTCTCGGAGGACGCGTCCGACTCCGGGCTCAGCTCGCTCGTCGGGCGTGACGGGGAGGTCCTCGAGGCACTGCAGGAGCTCACTCGCCTGAGCGTGCTGACCGCGACGGACACGCGTTCGCGGCTGGTGCTGGACGTCGACGGCTATCGCGATCGTCGCGGGCGTGAGCTGGCGAAGATCGCCCAGGACGCCGTCGACAGCGTCAAGGAATCGGGCGAGGACGTGGCGTTGCCTCCGATGTCCGCCTACGAGCGGAAGATCGTCCACGACGTGGTCGCGGATCTGGGCTTCGTGAGCGAGTCCGAGGGCGAGGGTCCGTCGCGGCACATCGTTGTTTCCCCCAGTGATGACTGAGGTTCCGTCCTCGACTGCCAGTGCTCCTCCGGAGCCGACGGCGGAGGAACTGGTTGCCGCGACCACCGTGTTCGGTGACCGGCTCGACGTCGCCCGCGGGTTCGTCGGGCACCTGGCGACCAGCGGCATCGAACGGGGTCTGCTCGGACCCCGGGAGGTCCCCCGACTGTGGGGCCGGCATGTTCTGAACTGCGCCGTTGTCTCCGAACTGATGAAGCAGGATGCGACCGTTGTCGACGTCGGCAGCGGCGCCGGGCTTCCGGGCCTGGCGATCGCGATCGCGAGGCCCGACCTCCACCTGCATCTTGTAGAGCCCCTGGAACGCAGGGTCATCTGGTTGAACGAAGTGGTCGAGGACCTCTCACTGCCGAACGTGTCCGTGCATCGGGCTCGCGCGGAGCAGGTGGTGGGAGCGGTCCGAGGAGATTACGTGACGGCCCGCGCTGTCTCGGCTCTCGCCACCCTCGCTGGCTGGACAATTCCCCTGGCGAAGCCGGGAGGGGAAGTGCTGGCCATCAAGGGGCGCAGCGCTGCCGAGGAGATCGAGAAGGCGCGCAAGCTCATTCGGAAGCTCGGCGGCGGAACGGCGGAGATCCTCACCGCCGGTGCCGGCGTCCTCGAAGAACCGACCACGGTGGTCCGTATTCCGGTCGGCGTCGCCTGAGCCGTCAGGCCAACGGGCGCAGGGCCGTCGTCCCAATCCTCCCGCTACTTCCGGCTACCCTTGTAGATAACGACGTCTGGCATGTGAGAGTGAGTTACTGAGTGACCATCAAGGACGCCCCCGCGAAGAAGTCCGAGTCCCTTCTGGTGCCCCGACAGCCTATCGCAGACGGCCCGAGCGCAAGACAACCTCTCGAGGTTGCTGATCCGACTGCCGGAGTTGTTTCACGTGAAACGCCGGTACCTGCATCAAACGGGGTGGAAGCGCCGGCGGAGAAGACGAGCAAGGGCCGGAGTGTCATCGATACGATGGACGACTCGTCACCGCTTGGCCGTGAGCTCGCGAGGGAAGCCAGACGCCGGGAGAAGTTGTCGGGTAAGGAGCTCCCGAAGCCGAAGAACACCCGGATCATGACCATCAGCAACCAGAAGGGTGGCGTGGGGAAGACGACGACGACGGTCAACATCGCCGCTGCCCTCGCCACTGCTGGGCTGCAGGTACTCGTCATCGACATCGACCCGCAGGGCAATGCCTCGACGGCGCTCAACATCGACCATCACGCCGACGTCGATTCGATCTACGACGTACTCATCGATGATGTTCCCCTCGGCGACGTAGTGGCACCATGTCCGGATGTCCCGAACCTGATCTGTGCGCCTGCGACGATCCACCTGGCGGGTGCCGAGATCGAACTGGTGTCACTGGTCGCTCGCGAGCAAAGGCTCCGCCGGGCCATCGATGTGTATGCGAAGCAGCGCGAAGAGAAGGGAGAGCCACGCCTGGACTTCGTGTTCATCGACTGCCCTCCCAGCCTCGGTCTCCTGACGGTCAACGCCTTCGTCGCTGCGAAGGAGGTACTCATCCCGATCCAGTGCGAGTACTACGCGCTCGAGGGCTTGAGCCAGCTGCTGAAGAACATCGAGATGATCCAGAAGCACCTGAATTCGGACCTGACGGTTTCCACCATTCTGCTGACGATGTACGACGGCAGGACCAACCTGGCGGCACAGGTCGCCGCCGAGGTGCGCGAGCACTTCCCCCAGCAGGTGCTGAAGGCGGTCGTTCCGCGCTCCGTCCGGATCTCGGAAGCTCCCAGCTACCAGCAGACGGTCATGACGTACGATCCCTCCTCGAGCGGCGCCCTCTCCTACCAGGAAGCGGCAGCTGAAATAGCTTCCCGTCCGTAGCGGTCGGGCGTATCGGTCCTGGCGGACCTGCAAGATGTAGCGGTGGAGCGGCGCTCCACACTGTGGAAGGAAGAACATGGCGGAAAAGCGGCGCGGTCTCGGCCGAGGGCTGGGGGCGCTCATCCCCAGTGCTCCCGCCGAGGACGTCCCCGAGCAGACGCGACCCGAGCCGGAGGTGGCCAAGCCGGACCGGCGGGGAGGTAGCGCTTCCGAGGTGTCGCGGAAGACAGGTGGCAGGCCCGTCGATCTCTTCTTCGAGCGGGTGACCGAAGAGGACGTGGCTGAGCAGCCTCGTTCCTACTCCTCGGCCCTGAGGAGCGGTATCAACAAGAACGTCCTCGAAGCCCAAACCAAACGCGTTGCTAAGACTGCAGCCGCCCGCAAGGGCTCGGTGGGTGACGGACCGAAGGGCGGCAGGCCGAAATCGGAGGCTTCGGCGCTCCCGGTGGAGGACCCGGCGGTCGCCCCCGGCGGGGAGGCGGAGGACGGATCGATCAGTCCCGAGAAGAACAGTGCTCGCGTGTCCGGCCGCTCTGCGGTCGGCGCTTCCACCGACGGTGATGCGGGTAGCGAGCAGCCGGCTGTGGCAGTCACGGCGGATGTCGACAGCCCGCCTGCCGACAGTATTGCCGATGCCGATGCCGATACCGATGCCAGGGTCGAGTCGGCCGGCACGGCCGACGCCGTGCGCGGACCGCTGGAAGCTCCTGTAGAAAGTGGGCGCGCAGGCGTTTCACGTGAAACGACGCCCATCTCCCCGTTGCCGGTCAGCAAGGCAGCGGCTGCGGGCTCTGCAGATGGGCTCGTCGAGGTACCGGGTGCGACATTCGCCGAACTGACCCTCGAGAGCATCCACCCGAATCGCAAGCAGCCCCGCGTCGAGTTCAACGAAGATGAGCTGGCTGAGCTGGTCCACTCGATTCGCGAGATCGGCGTGCTGCAGCCCGTGGTCGTCCGGCCCTCCCAGGAGGACGGGGGTGCTCCCTACGAACTCGTTATGGGTGAGCGAAGGTGGCGGGCGTCCCGCGAAGCGGGGATGGACACGATCCCTGCAATCATCCGTTCGACGCTGGACGACGACCTGCTGCGGGACGCTCTCCTCGAGAACCTTCACAGGAGTGCCCTCAATCCCCTCGAGGAAGCGGCCGCATACCAGCAACTTCTGGACGACTTCGGGTGCTCGCATGACGAGCTGGCCGGGCGTCTCGGCCGATCACGCCCGCAGATCTCCAACACTCTACGATTGATGAAGCTCCCGCCGCTGGTCCAGCGCCGCGTAGCGGCCGGCGTGATCTCCGCAGGGCACGCGCGCGCACTTCTGGGTCTGGGTGACGCTGCCGATATGGAGAAGCTCGCACAGCGGATCGTTGCGGAGGGTTTGTCCGTGCGTTCGACGGAGGAGATCGTCGCCCTGAGCGGTGGCCTTAGGAGAGCGACGAAGTCGGCCACGCCCCGCGACGGCGCGCGACACGAACGGCTCGATTACCTCGCAACGTCACTCTCCGACCGTCTCGACACCAACGTGAAAATCACCCTTGGTGCCAAGAAGGGCCGCGTCAGCATCGAATTCGCCAGCGTGGACGACCTGAACCGGATCATCGGCGTCCTGTCACCCAAGGCTGAGTAGCCAACGACCGCGTTGCTCCTCTCGGGCCTGGTTTCACATGAAACCAGGCCCGATCCTCTTAACTCCACTTCTCGCGCGCCCCGGGCCCCGGTTGGAATGAGGGAGACCACCAGTTCGGCTACTTTCGGGCGCGCTTCGGGAGACTGGTTGTGGACGTCGTCGGTAGGTAGGCATCTCCCTCAGGACCGCTCATGTGGGTGTTGAGCGCAGCGTTTCACGTGAAACACCGCCTACGTGTCGCTGCGATTCGGTAAATGTCCGGCGAATGTACGTCTCCGCCGGGGACGGAACCATTCCTTGGGCGGATCGCCTTATCGGAGCTGCTGGAGGTATGAGGTGCCGGTCGGTGCCTTGAGGCTAGATCGGCCGTGCGGCTTCGGCCTCCAGTTGCTCGGGCTGCTGGCCGAGGTACCTGCGTCACTGGGATGTCCTATGACCGACCGGTGACCTTTAGAGGACGCAGCAAGTGAACTTCTCCGGTCTCCGACGGTGCCGGCCCGCAGTTCTGACGACTATTGCTCCCTCCGCGGCCCCGCTCCCGCGCTACATCGCCCGAATCTGTTCCTCTTCTGAGTCTCGATGGGCTGTAGGAGAGGAACGAGGGCGGTGTCAGCCTGCCGGATCGGTGTACGCCCGGCACCGCCGAGGGGCACGCTAAGTAGGCGTGGCAGAGCCGCAGTGGCGCTCGGAGGACCGCTATGGACATCTCGGCGGGTGCGGACCACAGCCGCGGAACACGAGCTCTCAGGTGTAGTCCTCGCATCCTTTCCTATCTGCACCTCCTCCTCCTGCGAAGAACGAAGTAGTCGGCCCCTTTTGCGGAAGGGAGGACCTCAGACGCGTTCGCCTGCGGAGCGGTGCACCGCTTTGCGGTTCCACGTGAAACACCACCAGGGACCGAAGTTGCGGCAGAGAGCACGCGGCGTGGGCTCTGCAGAGTGGACCCGCGTGGTGCAACACCTTGGACCGGTCCTGTTCATTGGTGCCGTGGACCCCAATTTCCCACTCCCATGTCGCGGTTCCACGTGAAACGACGGTGTCGTGGCACTCCTATCGTGGCTGGTTCAGGGTCCCTGATGTCGACGCCGAGAACTATGGGCCCGCGCCCCCGTCGGCTACCCGCTATCTCCTCGCGCGTCCGTCCACTCTGCGTTCCTGCGAGATTGGAGCTGGCATCGGTGCGGAGGTCCTTCGGGGCGCGGACGCGCTTGCGCTCGGCGGCGCACCAGCCACGACGACGGCTAGCGTAATACGGGCGGACGAAGGGATGGAGTCCGAACTCTCCGGGCAGGAGCAGCGTCTGAAAGCCGATCTGAACGCAGCACGCCCCGAAAGGCGACTGCCCGCTGTGGGGCAGTTCCTGGTGTTGTGCAGTTCGGCACAGCTTCGGTCATCGGTGCGCTTCCCCGCCGCATACGGGCTGGACGGGGCCAGTGAATGCCCGGAAAGAGACTTGGCGCACTAGATGAGGTTTCACGTGAAACACGGTCGCTCCTGGCGCGCACTTGTGAAGGCCGGGCCGGAGTAGGTTCATGTCTGCCGCTCTCCCCGTCCGATGTCCGGTCGCATGCCCGTCGTCCCGGGTGTTCCAAGTTGTCCCGACGGGTCCTGGCTGGGCCCGGCGGAGTGGCGGTGTCGGGGCGCAGCTACAACCCTTCGACGTCCTTGGCGGGCATGTTCGTCGTCCTGATCTCTCAGTAGCAGGTCGTGCGTGGGATCGGAGGAGCGTCCGCCGAGCGGCGCGTAGCGGTTTCGGGCTCCTGCTGGTGCGACGACCCACTCCTGCTGGTGCGACAACGCAGTTCAGTTGACGGTGGCGCTGGGAGCGGTCAGTTCGATGCCCGGACCGGAGCGTTGTGGCGCGTGGTCGCCCCCTGCGCCGTCAGGGCGGACGCCGTTTCACGTGAAACCGTGACAAGTCGACCTGCAGGCGGGACCCGGGCGCATGCTGCTTCTCAGGTGCGGCGCTACTTTCCATGGCGCGCTGCTTCGTAGGGTGCGCTGCTTTGTGTGAGGCTGAGCGAAGCACCAACGCAGAAGGACCCGACGGAATCCGTCGGGTCCTTCTGATCAAACTTGGATCAGTTGATGAAGGCGGCAAACTCCTGCTCGAGTACTTGCTTCGGCTTGGCACCGATGGAGGTTGCTGCTACTTCTCCGCCCTGGAAGACATACACCGCGGGAATCGACGTGATGCCGTACTTGGCTGCGATAGCGGGGTTGTCATCGACGTTCACCTTGACGACATCGACCTTCTCGGCGTGCTCGGCCGCGATGTCGTCCAGGATCGGCGACAGCATGCGGCAGGGACCACACCACTCAGCCCAGAAATCGACGATGACAGGCTTGCTGGCCTTCAGGACGTCGGCGTCGAACGACGCGTCCGTCACATCCTTTGCGTTGCTCATTGCAGTACTCCTTGTGGTTGGTGAATCAGAGGGACGCGGTCTCGGAAACAGCCTCGGCCGGAGGCGTAGGAACGCGGGCCGCAGTCTGGGAGGCGCTGACGGTGTCGGCAAGGTAGTGCTCGACGTCCAGCGCCGCGACGCAGCCGCTACCCGAAGCGGTGATCGCCTGTCGGTAGGTGGGGTCGATGACATCGCCGGCAGCGAAGACGCCGGGGAGTGAGGTCTTGGACGTTCGACCCAGGACCGCGATGGTTCCCTCGCTGGTGAGCTCGAGCTGGTCCTTGACCAGATCGACGCGAGGATCATTACCGATGGCGACGAAGATGCCGGTGACGTCGAGATCGCTCGTGCTGCCGTCGACGGTGCTCGCGAGCTTCACCCCGGTCACCTTGTCGGTGCCGTGGATGCCGACCACTTCCGAGTTCCAGAGGAAGCGGATCTTCTCGTGAGCGAAAGCACGGTCCTGCATGATCTTGGAAGCGCGCAGGGTATCCCGACGGTGGATGACAGTGACGGATCGGGCGAACTTGGTGAGGAAGAGGGCTTCCTCCATTGCCGAGTCCCCGCCACCGACGACTGCGATGTCCTGGTTCCGGAAGAAGAAACCGTCACAGGTTGCACACCAGCTGACACCGTGGCCTGAGAGCCGCTTCTCGTCCTCGAGCCCGATCTCCCGATATTCGGATCCTGTCGAGATGATGACGGCGCGGGCGAGGAATTCCTCACCCGTCGCGATGGTGAGCTTCTTGATCTCGCCGGACAGCTCGGCGGACACGACATCCTCGAAGAGGATCTCGGTACCGAAGCGCCGTGCCTGCTTCTCGAACTGCTCCATGAGGTCGGGGCCCATGACGCCCTCCGGGAATCCGGGGAAGTTCTCGACGTCAGTGGTGTTCATCAGCTCACCGCCGGCCTTCACCGAGCTCGCAATCATCACGGGTTTGAGGTTCGCCCGTGCGGTGTAGACCGCGGCCGTGTAGCCGGAGGGTCCTGATCCGACGATGATCACGTCGTGGATCTTCGGCTCGCTGCCGGAGGTATCTGCGGTGGGGGTGTCCAGTTGGACATCGGTTTGGGTTGTCACGTTCTCGAAAGACCTTTCTGTCTTCTCATACGCTGATACGGCCGAGTCGGGCTTATCCGCGGACACTTCCACAACGGAACCGCACGTGGAGTTATTCCGTCCCTGCAAGGCCGCGCCCCGCCTCCGTGGCCCTGGCCGCCGCTGAGCTGGTGCTCCGCGGCTAGGTGACGCTGATCTCCGCGATGCGAAGACCGAACGGGTACTGTGCCTCGATGTTCGAGAGCCTGGGGAGCTGCGTGAAGTCGACGATGACGTAACGCGCCGTGCGCGGGCCGTCGGCGCCATCCGGGATCGGAAGGGTCATCGTGGGGGCCGTGAATCCCCCCTGCGCGATCTGCTCCGCGCCCTCCACCGTCGGCTCGTCATTGACGAGCACCGAGAAACTGCCGCCGGCGCCATTGAGCTGGGCGATCGAGACCTCCGAGATGGTCGATTCCTGTTCGAGCTCGACGACGAGGGCGAGGCTCGTGGCAAGACCACCGAAGGTGTCACTGGCATAGACCTGGTTGCCCCAGAACGACGCCGTGTTCCCGTCGATGATCAGGGGCAGGTTCACGTCATTCGCTGCATCGAGCGCCTGGTTGTCCGGGACCACACGCGTGATTCCAGTGATCACAGGGGCTACGGCCTCGGCTGTCGGCTCGGCTGCTGCTGTCGTCGGTGCCGTGGTTGCGTTCTCTGCCGCGGGGTCACCGGTGGCCTGCTGGGTGTCGCGGTCGGCTACAGGGGTTCCGCCGAAGAGGGAACCGAGCTGTGTGGCCGCGAGAACGACGGCGACCACCAGCACGACGGAGAGAACCGCGCCGACGAGGATGCGGGTGAACTTGCGGCCCCTGCTGTCGTCGTCCTGCTCGTAGCCGTCAGGGCCGTCGACCGCGTCGGAATCGTCGTCGCCGTAGTCGGACACCGGGAAACGCGATGCCGCCCGTTCGGGGTGAGGGGACGCTGCCGCGGAGGCAGCCGCCGCTCCGGCACCTGCTGCTCCGACCAGGACGGCCCCTGTTGCGGCCGCCGGTCCTCCCTGGGCACCGTCGTGCTCGCGCGACTCGTCACGTGGCTGGTCACGGGAGTCGTCACGCGACTGGACATGCACCTCGTCGCGCCGCGGGTCGCGGGACTCGTCACGGGGCTGGGCATGCGCCTCGTCGCGCCGCGGGTCGCGGGACTCGTCACGCGGCTGGGCATACGACTCGTCATTCGACTCGTCATTCGACTCGTCAGGCGACCCTTCGAGCGATGCAGCCGAAGCACCCGAGGGGCGCTGGCTGGGAGGCGGCGGAACGAGGTGGGAGTGCTGGCGTACGGGGGCCGGCTCGGCAGCGGCCGGAGGAACATCCGCTGTGTCGTCAGGAACATCCGACGTGTCGTCCCACTGGTCGTCCCCGGAGCGCCGCCGCCCGAATCGTCGCGCCAGTCCGGCGAAGCGGGATGCCCGATGCTGCCGTCCGTCGTCGTACTCCTCGTACTCCTCGTACTGGTCGTCGTAGGTCTCCGGTTCCGTCGAGCGCGGCCCGCCGAAGATCTCGGAACCGAGGGTATCGGTGAAGAAAGGCTCGATGTACGGAGCCTCGGGTGCCGGAGCATCCTGCTGCACGATCAGGTCGAGCATGTCGGCGGCCGCGGCGCGGTTGGTCACGAGGTAGGTATCGGATTCGCTGATGCCGAGATCGAGGACCTGGATGTTCCCGGTCCTGTCACCCGTCGCGAGGTCGCGTGCGCTCGCGGCGACCTGGGAGGCATTGCCGGCCGATGCGACCAGGATGCTGACCGGCCGGTTGAGCACCTGGTCGACGCCGTCGAGCACGAGGTCCTTCTCAGCAGATGCCAGTACGTAGGCGGTCACTTTGTAGCGGCCGCCCAGCACTGAACCGACGTCTACTGCTTCTGGCACGTGTTCCTCCCGGCGAACCCTGGCTGATTTCTATCCATGCTACCGGTCGGTCAGCCCATAACCCGGCTGGCAGGTCAGGCGCCGCTCCGTCGGAATCTCGCGAGCAGCGGCTTCAGGAACTCGTCGAGTTCGGTGATTTTGAGCAGTTTCAGCATGCCCAGGTACACGGCGGACATGGTGATTCCACCGATCGCGAGCACGAGGACGGCGTCGAGCTTGGACTGCCACAGGAAGCCGTCGGCGTCGTAACCGCCGAACGCCCAGCACAGTGCCGTTCCGGCGATCGCTGCGACGATGCCGGCGATGGTGAGCCGTACGTGGACGTCGAAGACGTGCCCTGCACCGTACGGACCGATCTTGCGGGTCAGGACGATGTGGCTGACCACGACGGCGATCACGTTGCCGAGCGAGTACGAGACGGCCAGCATCGGCACGATGAGCCGCGGTTCGAACATTCCGGCGGTGAGTGCGAGCACCACGCCGACGACGGACAGGATCAACTGGATCCGCAGGGGTGAGCGAACGTCCTCGCTCGCGTAGAAGACGCGGTTCAGGAAGAAGCTCGCGCTGAGGAAGGGTGCTCCGACGGCGAGGATCGCGATGATGACGCCGTTGATCGCGGCGCTCTCCGCGGATTCACTGAACAGCATGCCCAACGGGCCGGCGAACGTGAGCAGGGCGGCGGCGCCGAAGACGGTTGCGACACCGATGATCCGCAGGCCCTGGGAGAGGGTCGCCCGGACCGCAGCGAGGTTGTTGTCCGCATGCGCGGAGGACAACTGGTTGAACATGACCGTCGCCAGGGACAGCGCGATGACCGAGTGCGGCAACTGGTACACCATCGCGCCGAACTCCAGGTTCGTCAGGCCCGCGATCTGCACGGGCGGATCCTGCGCGAGGAGCCGGGGGCGGGCTTCCGAGGCGATGGTCGCGACGCGCTGGTTCAGGAGGTACAGGCCGTTGCCGATGAGCATCGTGACGATGGTGACGGACGCGAGCTTGCCCGTACGTCCCAGTCCTGTTCCGCGCACACCGAACTTGGGCCGCAGTCCGAGCTGAAGGCGCTTGAGGGGGAGGAACAGCACGAGGGCCTGGATGACGATGCCCAGGGTGGTCCCGCCGGCCAGCAGCATCGTCTGCCCCGACGTCCACGTCTCGGGGCTGTGCCGTTCTGCCTGCTCACTCCCCATGAGCACGATGAAGGTCGTGAGGAAGGCGATGGACACGACGTTGTTGACGACCGGCGCCCACATGTACGGACCGAAGGAGCCGTTGGCGTTCAGGATCTGGCCGGTCACGGCGTACATGCCGTAGAAGAAGATCTGCGGCAGGCACCAGTACGCGAAGGCCGTGGTGAGGGCGAGGCTCGCGCCCGTGACACTCGTCGTCAGGCCGACGATGACAGGCGCTGCGAGCGTGACGAGCACCGTCAGCACGAGCAGGCCAGCGGCAGCCAGGGTGAGCAACCGGCTGACGTAGTCAGCTCCCCGGTCGGGCTGCCTGCTGGCGCGGATGATCTGCGGCACCAGGACGGCGTTGAAGACGCCGCCCGCGAGCATGAGGTAGAGGAAGTTAGGCAGGTTGTTCGCGGAGGTGAAGAGATCCGAGACCTGCCCCGTCGCCCCGATCGCGGTGGCGAGCAGCGCCACGCGGACCAGGCCGAGGATCCGCGAGACCAGGGTTCCTGCAGCCATGATCGCGCTCGAGCGGGCGGTGGAGCCGCTTCGTGGGGCCGAAGGGTCGCGGGCGGACCCGCCCTGCTGGGGGACGGAGGTTGTGTTCGTTTCAGACATCGCTCTCCATCGTCCCATGGGACGTCAGCAGCATGCGGTGCACGAGGTGCGGCGACGTCAGAGGTGCTCCGGGAGGACCTCACGCGCGAGGTCCGCGATGCGGCGTTCATTGGGGAAAGACAGGCGCCGGCCCAGCTCCTGCAGCGGCACCCAGGCGACGTCGACGGCCTCGTGGTCCGGATCGTTCTCGATCGTCAGGTACCCGCCCGTGGCGATGAGCAGGAAGTGGTGGACCGTCTTGTGCACGCGGTGGCCGCTGACGGTGAACCAGTAGTCGATGCTCCCGAGGGCGGAGACGATCCTGCCCTCGATCCCCGTCTCCTCGGCGATCTCGCGGACAGCGGCTTCCTCGCTGTTCTCCGAGCCCTCCGGGTGGCCCTTCGGCAGGCACCACTCGAGGCGGCCGCCGCGGTTCAGCCGGGCGATGATGGCGACGTCGAGCGTCTCCCTGGTGGTGTCGACGACGATCCCGCCGGCGGACACCTCCTCCACCGTCGGCAGCTGGTGCTGCACGGCAGGCATACCCGTGGTTCCCATTGACACTGTCAACGGGGTGCGCTTCGGAGCACTTGGAACGGGTCGGTCCATGCAGACCACTCTAACGATCTTTAAGGAGCGGCGATGACGCCGCGACCGGCCGCCCACCCGCCCATACAGCATCGGTTCAGGCCGGTGCCCGGTGTGGGAAACGGGGGCGGATCTGGCACCCTTAAGGGACTATGGCGCACCTGCTGGACACCTCGACCCTTACCGCACCCCTCCCTCCCGTGGTCCTCGAGGTCGGCGAACTCTTCGATGCCGCGGGCCATGAGCTCTCCCTGGTCGGCGGACCGGTGCGTGACCTGTTCCTCGGCAGGGTATCTCCGGACCTGGACTTCACCACGAGTGCCGACCCCGACCAGACGCTCGCCGTGATCAAGCGCTGGGCGGACGCCTACTGGGAGATCGGGCGCGCTTTCGGCACCATCGGGCTGCGCAAGGACGGCTTCCAGATCGAGATCACGACGTACCGCGCCGAGGCCTACGACCCCGCCTCCAGGAATCCGACGGTCGC
This sequence comes from Arthrobacter pasteuri, assembly GCF_054510955.1. Lineage (NCBI taxonomy): Bacteria > Bacillati > Actinomycetota > Actinomycetes > Micrococcales > Micrococcaceae > Arthrobacter > Arthrobacter pasteuri. The sequence goes on along the minus strand of NZ_JBTNDO010000001.1, from coordinate 2,087,887 downwards.
CTTCGGGACGAGCCTCGAGGATGACCTCCTGCGGCGTGACTTCACCATCAACGCGATGGCCCTGAGGCTGCCGTCCCTCGAACTCGTCGATCCGTTCGGCGGAGTCCGGGACCTGCATGCGGGCCTGCTGCGCACGCCCGGCACGCCGTCGTCGTCCTTCTCCGACGACCCGCTGCGCATGATGCGCGCCGCGCGCTTCGTGTCCCAGCTGGGCGTGACCGTCGCCCCCGAGGTGTCGGAGGCAATGGCGTCCATGGCCGAGAGGATCTCGATCATCTCGGCCGAACGCATCCGCGACGAGCTGACCAAACTCATCCGGGGTGCGGCGCCCGATGCCGGTATCGACCTGATGGTGGACAGCGGGCTCGCCGACCACGTGCTGCCGGAGGTCGCAGCGCTGCGCCTCGAGACGGACGAACACCACCGGCACAAGGACGTCTACCAGCACTCGCTGACCGTCCTGCGGCAGGCCTGTGCCCTCGAGACGGACGATGACGGTCCCGTGCCGGCGCCCGACGTCGTCCTCCGGTTCGCTGCGCTCCTGCACGACATCGGCAAACCCGCGACACGGAAGTTCGAACCCGGAGGCGCGGTGAGCTTCCGCCACCACGACGCCGTCGGCGCGAAGCTCGTGACCAGGAGGCTGCGGGCCCTGAGGTTCGACAACGACACCATCAAGTCCATCGCGCGGCTCGTGGAACTGCACATGCGTTTCTACGGGTACGGCGAAGCGGGCTGGAGCGACTCGGCGGTGCGGCGGTACGTGAACGACGCCGGGCCCCTGCTGGAGCGGCTGCACCGCCTCACCCGCTCCGACGTCACCACGCGGAACCGGCGCAAGGCCGAGCGCCTCGCCTTCGCCTACGACGACCTCGAGGAGAGAATCGCCGCGCTCGCCGAGCAGGAGGAGCTGGCGTCCATCCGGCCCGACCTCGACGGGGAGCAGATCATGGCGCTCCTCGGCATCCGGCCCGGCCCCGTGGTAGGACGCGCCTACCGGTTCCTTTTGGAGGAGCGGATGGACCACGGCCCGCACGAGCCCGCCGACGCCGAGACCAAGCTCCGCCACTGGTGGAGCGAGCAGCCCGAATCGCAGGAGAACCCATGAAGCCCATGACAGGCGCAGCAGCACCGGACCTCACCCCGGCCGGGACGCCGCTGCCCAGGTTGTGGCTCCTGCGGCACGGCGAGACGGAATGGTCCCGCGACGGGCGCTACACGGGCCTGACCGACCTCCCGCTCACGCCCCACGGCGAGAAGCAGGTGCAGGCCGCCCGCGAGCACCTCGAGGGCATCGACTTCGACCTCGTGATGACGTCACCCCTGCAGCGGGCTGTCCGCACGGCCGAACTGGCGGGATTTCCCGACGCAGAAGTATTACCGCACGCGTATGAATGGGACTACGGCGACAACGAGGGCCTGAACAGTGCCACGGTCCGCAAGGAGAACCCGGGGTACCTGATCTGGAACGACGGCGCCCCCAACGGGGAGACGCTGGACCAGGTCTCCGAGCGGGCGGACCGCATCATCGCCCGCGTGCAGGCAGGCTGCGGCACCCCCGCCGACCGTGATCCGGACGCCAGGCCCATCGAGAACGCCCTGCTCGTGGCACACGGCCATTTCCTGCGGATCGTCGCCGCCCGATGGCTGCAGTTCGGCGGTATCGAGGGCCGGCACTTCGTCCTCGGCACGGCCGCGGTCTGCGCGCTCGGCTGGGACAAGCGCACACCCGCCCTCGTGCGCTGGAACCTCTAGCCGGGCCGGGGGCCACAGCCGGAATGAGGCACGCGAACAGGGCGTTATACGGTCGTAAGGGCTGGACCGGCCCTTCCCTGGAACCGGTCGGAAGGGAGCTGGTGTGTCCGCCGTTGGGCGTGTAGCCATGCTGTCCCTGCACACCTCCCCGCTCGAGCAGCCCGGGAGGGGTGACGCCGGCGGCATGAACGTCTACGTCCGGAGCACCGCGCTCGAGCTGGCCGGCGTCGGCATCGAGGTCGAGATCTTCACGCGGGAGTCCGGCGAAGGCAGGCCTCCCCGGGAGGTACTCGGTGACGGCGTCGTGGTGCATCATCTCGACGCCGGTCCGCCCCGTCCCCTCCCGAAGGAAGCCCTCCCCGGGCTGGCCGGGACCTTCGCCGATGCGATCACCGACGTCGCGGACCTGCTCGCGGACGGCCACTTCGACGTCCTGCACTCCCACTACTGGGTCTCCGGCATCGTCGGTCTGACCCTCAGCAGGGAGATGAACCTGCCCCTCGTCCACTCCATGCACACCATGGCCAAGGTCAAGAACCTGCGCATGAAGGCTCTCGCCGCGCCGGAACCGGCCGACCGGATCGCCGGCGAACAGGACATCGTCGACGGTGCGGCCCGTGTCATCGCCAACACGCGCACCGAGGCCGCCGAGCTCGTCACCCTGTACGGAGCATCCCGCGACCGGGTCGACGTGGTGGCCCCCGGGGTGGACCTATTGACCTTCCACCCGGGCGACCGCGGTGCAGCCCGTGCCGCCCTCGCCTTCTCCCCGGACCAGTTCCACGTGGTGTTCGCCGGCAGGATCCAGAAACTGAAAGGACCCCAGGTACTGGTCGCGGCGGCCGCCGAACTCCGCCGCCGTCGCCCGGACATCCCACTCGCCGTGAGCATCCTCGGTTCAGGGAGTGGTTCGGAGGCGCTCGCACTCCAGCCCCTCATCGACCACTTCGGCCTCACGGACGAGGTCCGCCTCTACCCACCCGTCACGGCGGCACACCTCGCCCAGTGGTTCCGGTCGGCAGACGCCGTGGTCATGCCGTCCTACAGCGAGTCCTTCGGGCTCGTGGCACTCGAGGCGCAGGCGTGCGGGACGCCGGTCGTCGCAGCCAACGTCGGCGGCCTCCCGCAGGCCGTGAGCGACGGGCGGAGCGGGATGCTGGTGAACGGGCACACCGGTGCCGCCTGGGCTGACGCCCTCGAGCGCCTGTACGACGACGCACAGCTGCGGGAGACACTCGGCCGCGGGGCCGCCGTCCACGCGCTCGCATTCGGCTGGCAGCGCACGGCGCTGCTGACGGCGCAGAGCTACCGCACCGCCGTCGAGCGTTTTCCCGCAGCCACGGCGCACTGAAGCGGGCTGCGCGCGCCGCCTAGGATGGAAGCGTGAATCCCACCGAGCTCGCCGAATACCTCGACTCCGTTCGCATCACCGGCCGCGTGGCCACGCCCCGGCAGGACAACCTCAGACACATGCGCCTCTTCCTCGAGGGCGATGAGAACCTCGAATTCGGCGTCACGCGCACGCGCGAGTGGACGTTCGACGACGTCTTCGACCTCATGCACCAGCGCACCGGGACGAGTGCCGACCGTAGCCACACGCAGGGCCAGGACACGATCGACGCCGGGAAGTGCGTCGCGGCACTCGATCGCTTCGCGGACCGGCTGGGCGCCTCGGCTCTCCGCGGCGAACGGATCCTCTTCGCGACGGGTCACCCCGCCGGCCTCCTCCCCGTCCACGCGGCCTTCGCGCGGTCCGCAGCGGCCGCGGGCGCGACCGTGGTGCAGGTGCCCGAGGGGCGGCGCTTCGGAGCCGGTGACATCCGCCAGATCTTCGGCGTGCTCGTCTGGCACCAGCACGGCGGGCTCATGCACACGCACCTGCCCGAACCGATGCGGCTCAGCCTCGACACGCTCGACCGTGAGGGGCGCGCCCTGCCGGATCTCGTCGTGGCGGATCACGGCTGGGCGGGGCAGGCCGCGAGCTCCGGTTTCCCGACCATCGGCTTCGCCGACTGCAACGATCCCGGGCTGTTCGTCTCCGAAGCGCAGGGACAGGTCGAGGTCGCCGTTCCCCTGGACGACAACGTCTGTCCCGGGCTGTACGGACCGCTCATCGACTACGTCCTGGAGCGGGCCGGCCTGCCCCCGGTCGAGGCCCCGGCCGCTGACAGGTCCGCGTCATGAGCGACCTGGATATCGCACGCGCCGCGGCCATCCGGCCCATCGAGGACATCGCCGACGCCGCAGGTATTCCCCGGGAGGCGCTCGAACCCTACGGCCGCTTCAAGGCGAAGATCGATCCCCGCCTCCTGCCCGACGGCGGAACGCCGGGGAAGGTGGTCCTGGTCAGCGCCATGAGCCCCACCCCTGCCGGAGAGGGGAAATCGACCTGCACGGTGGGGCTCGCCGACTCCCTCGCCCGCGCGGGGCAGCGGGTGATGATCGCGCTCCGCGAGCCGTCCCTCGGCCCGGTGCTCGGCATGAAGGGCGGTGCGACGGGTGGCGGGTACTCGCAGGTGCTGCCCATGGACGAGATCAACCTGCACTTCACCGGCGACTTCCACGCGATCACGTCGGCCAACAACGCGCTCGCCGCATTGATCGACAACCACATCCACCAGGGCAACGAGCTCGGCATCGATCCGCGGCGCATCACCCTTAAGCGGGTCCTCGACGTCAATGACAGGGCCCTCCGCGAGGTGATCATCGGCCTCGGCGGCCCGGCCCAGGGAACCCCGAGGCAGGACGGATTCGACATCACGGTGGCCTCCGAGATCATGGCCGTCTTCTGCCTGGCCCGGGACCTCGACGACCTGAAGGAACGCCTCGGGGACATCACCTTCGGCTACACGTACGACCGCACACCCCTCACCGTCCGCGAGCTGCGGGTCGAGGGAGCGCTGGCCCTGCTGCTCAGGGACGCCATCAAGCCGAACCTGGTGCAGACCATCGCGGGCACGCCGGCGCTCGTCCACGGCGGGCCCTTCGCCAATATCGCCCACGGCTGCAACTCCGTGATCGCGACCCGGACCGCCCGGCGCCTGGCGGACATCGTGGTGACCGAGGCGGGCTTCGGGGCGGACCTCGGCGCGGAGAAGTTCCTGGACATCAAGGCGCGGGCCGCGGGCCTCGCGCCCGACGCCGTCGTCATCGTCGCCACGATCCGCGCCCTCAAGATGCACGGTGGCGTCGCAAAGGCCGACCTCGCGGCCCCCGCCCTGGACGCCCTGCGGGACGGAACGGCCAACCTCCTGCGGCACGTCCGCAACATCGAGAAGTTCGGCATCACGCCGGTCGTCGCCATCAACAGGTTCCGCACGGATTCGCAGGAGGAACTCTACTGGCTACTGGGATGGTGCGCCGCCGAGGGCATCGAGGCAGCCGTTGCCGATGTCTGGGGCCAGGGCGGTGGGGGACCGGGCGGCGACGACCTCGCGGCGAAGGTGCTCGCGGCCCTGGACCGACCAGTCAGCTTCTCGCCCCTCTACTCCCTCGACCTCCCGATCGAGGACAAGATCCGCACCATCGTGCAGGAGATCTACGGGGCCGATGGCGTCGACTTCTCGGTCCGCGCGCTGCGGCGGCTGAAGGAGATCGACGCCAACGGGTGGTCCGGACTGCCCGTGTGCATGGCCAAGACCCAGTATTCCTTCTCCGACGACCCGACCCTGCTCGGTGCTCCGAAGGGTTTCACCGTCCACGTCCGCGACCTCATCCCGAAGACGGGAGCCGGCTTCATCGTCGCACTCACCGGTTCGGTCATGACGATGCCGGGACTGCCGCGGGAGCCCGCCGCCCTGCGGATGGACGTGGACAGCGACGGGAACGCCGTCGGGCTGTTCTAGGCCCGTTCCCGGACGGGCCTTCAGGAAGGCCCTCCAGGAAGGCGCGGGTCGGGCAGACGCGAAAGGGGCCGGACGGCACTGCCGTCCGGCCCCTCGCGATGACGCCTAGCTGTCGAGGTCGCCGCGGATGAAGGCTTCGACCTTCTCGTAGGCGATGTCGTCGGCGTACTGCTCCGGCGGGGACTTCATGAAGTAGCTGGAGGCGGAGAGGATGGGGCCGCCGATACCGCGGTCGAGGGCGATCTTCGCGGCGCGGATGGCATCGATGATCACGCCTGCGGAGTTCGGTGAGTCCCAGACCTCGAGCTTGTACTCGAGGGAGACGGGGGCGTCGCCGAAGTTGCGGCCCTCGAGGCGCACGAACGCCCACTTGCGGTCGTCGAGCCAGGCCACGTAGTCGGAGGGGCCGATGTGCACGTCGTCGGCGTGCAGGTCGGCCTTCACGTTGGAGGTGACGGCCTGGGTCTTGGAGATCTTCTTGGACTCCAGGCGGTCGCGCTCGAGCATGTTCTTGAAGTCCATGTTGCCCCCGACGTTCAGCTGGTACGTCCGGTCGAGCGTGACTCCGCGATCCTCGAACAGCTTGGCCATGACGCGGTGCGTGATCGTTGCACCGATTTGGCTCTTGATGTCGTCGCCGACGATGGGGACACCGGCCTCGGTGAACTTGTCCGCCCACTCCTTGGTGCCGGCGATGAAGACCGGGAGCGCGTTGACGAAGGCGACGCCGGCGTCGATGGCGCACTGGGCGTAGTACTTCGCGGCGTGCTCGGAGCCCACGGGCAGGTAGCAGACCAGGACGTCGGCCTTGGTGTCCTTGAGCTGGCCGACGATGTCGACGGGCTCCTCGTCGGACTCCACGATGGTCTCGCGGTAGTACTTGCCCAGGCCGTCGAGGGTGTGGCCGCGCTGGACGATGACGCCGGTGGGCGGCACGTCGGCGATCTTGATGGTGTTGTTCTCGCTGGCTCCGATGGCCTCGGCGAGGTCGTGACCGACCTTCTTGCCGTCGACGTCGAATGCGGCCACGAACTGCACGTCGCCCACGTGGTACTTGCCGAACTCGACGTGCATCAGGCCGGGGACGGTGCCGGACGGGTCGGCATCCCGGTAGTAGTGCACGCCCTGCACCAGCGATGCGGCGCAGTTGCCGACTCCAATAATTGCCACGCGAATGGGGTTCTGTCCCACAGTTCTCCTCGAAAGCCAGTTGGATGTGCCCGGCCGTCGTCGCCCGGGCGCAGTCGGCAGGAAATGCCAGTCTACGTTCAGTTTCCAACGCTCATGGATGCGGTGCCATTCCATGCCCGTGCGCTCTCCGTGGTCAAGCGGGTGGGCGTCCGGGGCCGGTGACGGTATCAACGGTGCCATCCCCGGCTAGGCTCGGGGAATGACGTCGGGTACGGGGACACGCGGACCGTACCGGATCAGCATCCCGAGCCGCTCGGACCCCGTCCTCCGGTTCGGAACAGAGCGGGTCGGAGGACCGGTGGGCCGGCACGCGGATCCCGGACGGATCGCCCCACGATGGTTCACCGTGGAGAGGGTGCTGATCCTCCTCACGGTATGCGCCGCCGTCCTGGCCGTCCTCCTCAAGAATCCCTGCCGGGTGGAGGGATGGTCCTCTCCCGACTACTTCTACCGTGCGTGCTACTCCGACTGGGCGGAGCTCTACCAGAGCCGCGGACTCGGCGAGGGGGTCCTGCCCTTCATCACGCCCGGAGTGCTCTTCGAATATCCCGTGCTGCTCGGACTGCTGGCCTCCGCCACGGCAGTCCTCGTGGACCTCACCGCCGGCAGCGCACCTGCCGACACCAAGGCTCTCCTGTACTTCGACGTGAATGCAGTGCTGATCGCCGGAGTCTGGGTCCTGACGGTGCTGGCCACGCTCCGGCTCGCGAGCCGCCGTCCCTGGGATGCCGCCATCGTGGCGACGGCCCCGGTCATCATCCTGTCCGGCACCATCAACTGGGACCTGTGGGCGGTGCTGTTCGCGACGTCGGGGATGCTGGCCTTCGCCCGGAACCGGCCGGTCCTCGCAGGGGTCCTGTGGGGACTCGGCACGGCCGTGAAGCTCTACCCCGTCCTGCTGCTCGGTGTGGTCCTGGTCCTGGCCCTCCGGACAGGCCGGTTCCGGCCCTTCCTCCTTGCGCTGGCGGGCACCGCGGGAGCCTGGCTCGTGGTGGATCTCCCCTTTATGCTCCGAGATATGGCGGGTTGGACATACTTCCTCACCTTCTCTGAGTCGCGCGACGCAGGCTTCTCGTCGGGGTGGTACGTCTACAACGCCGTCGCCCGCCAGCTCGGCGCCGCGACACTTCCTCCCATGGTCATCACTGTGGCTGCCACAGCCCTCTTCGCGCTCTCCTGCGTCGGCGTCGCAGCCCTCACCCTGCTGGCCGGGCGGCGTCCCCGCTTCGCGCAGATCGCGCTGCTGGTCGTGGGCGCCTTCGTCCTCTGCAACAAGGTCTACTCGCCCCAGTACGCGCTCTGGCTCGTACCGCTGGTTGCGCTCGCCATCCCGCGATGGCGCATGGTGCTCATCTGGCAGCTCGTCGAAGCTCTTCACTGGGTGGCCATCTGGCTGTACCTCGGAGGCCGGACGAGTGGCGGCGCGGCCGAGCACAACCTTGGCCTCGGCCCCTATGCGTGGGCTGTTCTCGCTCATATTCTTGTTACTGCATACGTTATGGCCGCCGTCGTGGGGGAGATCCTTGCACCACAGCACGATGTGGTGCGGCGTATCGGCATCGACGATCCCCAAGGCGGCCCGTTCGACAGGGCGCCCGATCGGCATCCTCTGCGGGCAGGCAGCCGACGGACTGTCCTTCCACGTGGGCTTCCAGCCCGGTCTGCTCCGATAGGCTGGCAGGACCGCGGGGATACCGCCCCCGTTCCGGCAGCCCAGGGCTCCGGAGCGGAGCACAACGGGCCGGTACGCGACGGTTCATCGACCCGACCAGTGGAAGACCATCAGTGAGCGCAGCACCCCTGACCTACAGCAGGCTGGACAAGAGCGGTTTCGACGCCCTTGCCGACGGGCACCCCGATGTGGTGATTCCCCTCGAGCAGACGCCCTCCTGGGTCGAGTTCGAGCAGGCCCTCGGGCGCAGGCCCCTCGGTATCTGGTCGTATACGGATGCCGCCGGTCGGCTGGTCGCGACCGCCAGCTACGTCCACGTGGTGCGGCGCTTCCGGGAGTCAGTAGTGGTGGTGAACGGGCCCGTCTGGTTCGCCGAACGGACACCCGCGGCCGAGCGCGCGCTCATGGAAACCGTACGCCACCAGTTCCGGGAGGGCCACTCGGTCGATCCGCTCTACGTCCGTATGCAGGTGGCCACCCTCCAGGCTCCCGCGACCGGTCCGATCGAGCATGGCTGGTACGAGCGGGAGATCGTGGTCGATCTGACCCCGACCGAGGCGGAGCTGCTCAAGAGCTTCCGGCCGAACGCGCGCAACAGTATTCGCCGCGCGCAGCGCAACGGTGTCGAGATCAGACACATTCCGCGAACGGAATGGAAGAATGTCTTCGCGACCGAGTTGTTCCCGATCATGCAGGAGACAGCCGAGCGCGACGGTTTTCAGTCCTTCGACTCGTCCTACTACGAGACACTGTTGACGGTGCTGGGCGACCACCTCCGGCTCCTGGTCGCCTACCGCGACGGGGTGCCGCTGAGCTGGCTGATCACCACGGAGTACCGCGGCTACTCCGTGTACTACTTCGCGGGCAGCACGCACGAGGCGCGCAGCACCTTCGCTCCGTACCTGCTCCTGTGGGAGGCGTTCAGGGTGCTCAAGGCTGCCGGCAACACGGCGTGCGGCCTGACGGGCATCGTGAGCGAGAACTATCCGGGCCTCGCGAACGTCACGACCTTCAAGAAGAACTTCTCGAAGAACGTCGTCGTGGTGCCCACCACCTACGACATCCCGCTGCGCCCTGTCCGGTATGCCGCCGTCGCGTCGCTGCTCACGGCGCGCCGCACAGCGCCATCGGCAGCGCGTGCCGCCCTGCGTCGCGCTGCCGTCCCGGGGCGCAGGAGCAGGCGGGAACCCGACAGCACCCCGGAGACCTGACGCCGGGCGGGTGCCGCCCGGCAGGAGAGGAAGCCATGCCAGATGTCGAAGTCGTCGGAGCCGGTCCGAACGGACTCGCGGCCGCCGTCGTCATGGCCCGTGCGGGCCTCTCCGTGCGCGTCCACGAGGCAGCATCCACGGTCGGGGGCGGATCCCGCTCCCTCGAACTCATGGAGAAGGGCCACCTCCACGACTTCTGCTCCGCGGTCCACCCGATGGCCCTCGCCTCGCCGTTCTTCCGCGCCTTCGAACTGAGCCGCCGCATCGGCTTCGCGGTCCCCGAGGTGTCCTTCGCGCATCCGCTGGACGGCGGCAGGGCGGGTGTGGCCTACCGCAGCATGGAGAAGACGGTGGCCGCACTCGGGGTCGACGGCGAGGCGTACCGCAGGCTGCTGCAGCCGCTCAGCGACCGCGAGCAGGCGATCCTCGCGTTCACGCTGAACTCGGTGCTGCGATTCCCGAAGAAGCCGGAGGCCGCCCTGCGCTTCGCCCTCGCGGTCCTCGACCAGGGACTGCCTCTGTGGAACCGCCGCTTCCGGACGGACGAGGCGCGTGCCCTCACCACGGGGGTCATGGCACACCCGGTGGGGACCCTGCCGTCGCTCGCCGGGGCGGGAGCCGGCCTGACCCTGAACCTCCTCGCGCACACCGTCGGGTGGCCCATTCCCGTCGGGGGATCCCAATCGATCGCGGACGCCCTGGCCCTCGACCTCCGTCAGCACGGTGGTGAGGTGGTGACCGACAGCCGGATCGAAACCCTGGCCGAGGTCTCCGATGCGCGGGTGGTGCTCCTCGACGTCGCACCCAAGACGTTCCGCGCCATGTCGAGGGGTCGGCTGCCGGCAGCCTACGAGCTGGCGCTCTCCGCCTTCACCTACGGGAACGCCTCCTGCAAGGTGGACTTCATCCTCTCCGCGCCCGTGCCGTGGACGCACCCCGAACTGCACAGGGCGGGCACCGCCCATCTGGGCGGGACGCGGGAGGAGATCGCCGCGGGCGAGAAGCAGGTGAACCAGGGCAGGCACCCTGACAGCCCGTACGTGCTGGTGTCGCAGCCGTCGTCGTTCGATCCGACCCGCGCGCCGGAGGGGCGGCACACTCTCTGGACCTACTGCCACGTACCGCGCGGCTCGACGCGGGACATGGCCGAGGCGGTGACGGCCCAGATCGAGCGGTTCGCTCCCGGCTTCCGCGACGTCGTGGTCCGGCACCACACGACGACGGCGAGCGAGCTCGAGGTGTACAACGCGAACTACGTGGGCGGCGACTTCAGCAGCGGAGCCGTGAACATGCGCCAGATCATTGCCCGCCCCGTACCGTCCCTGCAGCCGTGGACGACGCCGATCAAGGGTGTCTACCTCTGCTCCCAGTCGACGCCGCCTGGCCCGGGCGTGCACGGCATGGCCGGGCTGAACGCGGCCAGGCTAGCGCTGAAGCGGGAATTCGGCCTGCCCGTGCCAGCCCTCGGGCTCTGAGCAGGCATACCGCGAAAGCACCCCGCCGGTGTTCTGCCAGGGCCTGCTGCGCAGGGGTGCCGACCCGGGGCAGGGCACCAGCAATGCTTTTTGCAACCCTGTCGTGACATACGTCATGGGATACTGACTACATCTGCGGGTGACTGTAGTACTATCCGCCGCCCTTTGAATGTCGGTGCATGTTCCGGGTGCACATCCTCTATCTACGGGCCCCGTCGTGCGGGTCCTCCTCCCCGATGACAGAGAGGTCATCATGCGTACACCTACCCGGGTCCTGACCCCCTTGATTCTCCTGCTGGCGCTGCTGCTTCCCGCCGGCGGAGCGACGGCTGCCCCCACGGAGTCCATCCGCGTCGAGGGTTTCCTCTTTGCGATCAATGGTTGCAACGGGGAGAGCGTCCCGATGGAAGGAACCACCCACATCGTCAGCAAACGTCAGAAGGGCGTACTGGTCGAGCACGTCACCATTCATGGCCAAGGCGTCGGTGACCGAGGCAATGAGTATGTCCTGAACCACTCATTCACGTTTCGGGAGACGGTCGACGGCTCCTCATCCGACGATCGGATCCAGCTGATCAGCAAGGGATCCGCGCCGAACCAGGTGCTGTTGACCCACTTCGACCCGGACACGGGATTCACTGTCGACACCGATTGCAGGGGCTGACGGTCTTCCGCAGGGAATGACGCCGCCTCAGCCCTTCGGCTGCAGGACGCGCCGGGCGGCCTCGACGGCCGAGGCACGGTGCGCGGACAGCGGCGTGTCCGCCGCGTTCTCGTGCGCGACCAGGGGTGCCTGGACCCATGCCTGCGCGATGCTGAAGAGGATCGGTAGGAGTTCCTCCGGCGCCCACGACCGGTCGACGTGGCCCAGGTCCTGCGCCTTCCGGAGGGCGTCCAGCTTGACGTCGGGCCTGGCTCCCATGCCGGGCAGGTCGTAGTCGACACCCTCGAGCCGGGCCCACGTGAGCATCCGAAGGATGTCGGGGTGCTCGTGCGTGTGGTCGAAGAGGCGGCCCACGAAGGCCGGTACGTCGACGGGATCGAGGGCCACCGCGGCGTGGAACTCGGCCGCGTTCACGTCGAGCACGGCCTGGAACAGGGCGGCCTTGTCGGTGAAGTGCGCGTAGAGGCGCTCCTTGCTGGCCCTGGCCGCCTTCGCTATCCGGTCGATGCGCGCTCCGGCGAGCCCGTAGGTGGCGAACTCGCCCCGGGCGGCCAGGAGGATGCGGGAGCGTACGTCCGTCGTCGAGGGCATTCCACGAGTATACCCAAACGAACTAGTTCGTTTGACTTTGCCCTCCAGGCGGCCCTACCCTCGGAACGACGTACTTTCTGAGGAGCACCATGACCACCCACCCTTCGGGTCCTTCCGCCGCGCCTATCGTGGACGACACCCCGGCGAAGGCCCCCGCGAACCGCTGGCTCGTGCTGGCCATCGTCGCGCTGGCACAGCTCACCGTCGTGCTCGACGGGACCATCGTGAACATCGCCCTTCCCCAGGCCCAGGCCGAGCTCGGCATGTCCGACAGTGACCGGAGCTGGGTCGTCACGCTCTACGCCCTGACGTTCGGTGCGCTCCTCCTCCTCGGTGGGCGCATCGCCGACTTCTGGGGCCGGAAGCGCTCCTTCCTCGTCGGCATGGGCGGCTTCGCCCTCGCGTCGGGCATCGGCGGCCTCGCGGCGTCGGGGGAGGTGCTCCTGCTGGCCCGCGGACTCCAGGGCGTGTTCGCCGCACTGCTGGCGCCGGCCGCGCTCGCCATCCTCTCCGTGACCTTCCCCGGCGGCAAGGACCGCGTGCGGGCCTTCGCGGTGTACGGCACGATCGCCGGCGGCGGTGCGGCCATCGGCCTCCTGCTGGGGGGCGTCCTGACCGAGTACTTCAGCTGGCACTGGTGCCTCCTCGTGAACGTGCCCATCGCCGTCGTCGCGATCGCCGTCGGGCTCCCCGTGCTCCGCGAGAGCCGTGCCGAGGGAAACACGCGCTACGACATCCCCGGCGCCCTGCTCGTGAGTCTCGGCCTCGCCTCCGTGGTGTACGGGTTCTCGCGTGCCGAAGCCGGCTGGGGACGGGCCGACACCCTGGGCTTCCTGGCCCTCGGCGTCGTGCTGCTGGTCCTGTTCCTCCTCGTCGAGGCGCGCTCGGCGCACCCCCTGCTGCCGCTGCGCATCATCACCGACCGCGTGCGGGCAGGTGCATACCTCACCTCCATCGCGGTGGGTGCCGCACTGCTCGGCGCCCTGCTCTACCTGACGCTGTACTTCCAGATCGTCCTCGGCATGAGTCCGCTGGTCTCCGGTCTCGCGTCCCTGCCCATGACGGCGGCCATCATGGTGTCCGCCGGCGTCGTCACGCGCCTCCTCCCGACCGTGGGTCCGCGCATCCTCATGACGGTCGGTCCCCTGGTCGCCGCGGCGGGCCTGCTGCTGCTCAGCCGCATCACCGGCGGTTCCTACGCCCTCGAGGTGCTGCCCGCGCAGATCCTGCTGGGCATGGGTCTTGCGTTCATCTTCGTGCCGCTGCAGAACGTCGCGCTTCTCGGCATCGCCCCCCGCGATTCCGGTGTTGCCAGCGCTGCCGTCTCCGCGACCCAGCAGATCGGCGGATCCATCGGGACGGCGGTCTTCACCGCACTCTATGCCGCAGCCTCGGCAACGGGGACGCCCGAGGGCGCGGCAGGCGGACTGCAGTCCCTGGTGGACGGGTATTCTGTGGTGTTCGTGGCCGCCGCGGCGGCCCTCGCACTCGCATCACCGGTCTCGTGGTTCCTGGTCGATGTGGCGAGGGACGAATTCACGACGACGGACGAGGCGGTCCACCTGGGCTAGGAAACCGCCCGGAGTGATTGTCCTGCCACGCAGTCACGTCGAGTGCGCTGCCGTGGCATGTCCTTCCTCGGCGTGTGCCCACGCCGAGCCATGGTGGCGGCGCGGCGGGCGGTACGCCTCGGCAGAAAATCGGGAGAACGGCCGCGACGCTCCCGGGTGGTTGCTCCATCATCTGGCAATGTGGGAGCCATGACATCCGACCCCGATTCGCGTGTTGCACTCGTCATCGAAGATGACGCCGATGTGCGGCAGTTGCTGGTCATGACACTGGGCATGAACGGCTTCACCACCCTCGAGGCCGAGAACGGACGGCAGGGGGTCGCACTCGTGCGCGAACGCCAGCCGGACCTCGTGACCCTCGATCTCAACCTCCCGGACATCGACGGCGTGGAGGTGTGCCGTCAGATCCGGCCGCTGACCGATGCCTACGTCATCATGATCACGGCCCGGCAGGACGAGATCGACCGGCTGATCGGCCTCGAGATCGGCGCGGACGACTTCGTGGTCAAGCCCTTCAGCCCGCGCGAGGTCGGCGCGCGTGTGAACGCGATGTTCCGCCGACCGCGGAGTACCGTCCGCAGCGTGTCGCAGCCCCTGCTGGTAGCCGGAGGTGAGGCGGTGGAAGCGCCGCAGGTGGCAACGACGGCGGTTGCAGCGCCGGAACAGGTGGAGGGGCTGCTGGTCCATGGGCCGATCAGCATCGATACCGAGGGCCGGATCGCGATGCTCGACGGCGTCGAGCTCCCGCTGACCCGCATCGAGTTCGACCTCCTGGCCACGCTCGTGTCCGGGCCGCGCCGGGTGTGGCAGCGGGAAACCCTGCTCGCCCGTATCTGGGGTGACGGCTGGGTCAACGACCAGCATCTCGTCGAGGTGCACATCCGGAACCTCCGGAAGAAGCTGAACGAGGACACGAAGGCGCCGCGGTTCATCCGCACGGTGCGCGGTGTCGGCTATCGGATGATGCCGCCCAGCGCGGACTGAAATTCAGTTCCGAGGCGCTGCAGCCGCAGGGCGAGCGCGGGGTGCGCCGAGGGCTCGTCGAGGAGTTCCAGGGCCGAGGATGAGGCCTCCACGAGCCGGAGTGCTCCCACCATCGAGGCGCTCGCCTTGAGGCTGAGGAGTGCGACGACGGCAGCATCGGCGTCGTGCGCGGCGAAGGCGGTCTCGACCGCGTGGATTCGCTGCGGAAGCATCTCTCCGAACAGCTCGGCGAACCGGACCGCGCACGCCTGGCTGGAGAGCTCCGTCCCCAGGCCGTCGAGGATCCGCGGGTCGAGCACGGGAAGCTGCACATCGGTCCTGTCGGTTGCGGTCCGGCCCGGCTGATGTACGCCCCTCCGGGATCCGGAGGGAACGGAGGGAAGGCCGATCGTCGTCACGCCTGCTCCTTGTGCTGCCGCTAGTTGCTGCTGATCCCGTCCCGTCCGGCGGAATGCCGCGGTGGAGGCTGCCGACCGGCTCCGGTGGACGGCCCGGAGCCGGCAGGAAGATCACGGAGTGCTTGCTCCTGACCTCCACTCTGTCCGACGCCGCTCAATGGTGCCGTAGCCGAAGGGCGAAAGAAAACCGAAGAAAGAGCGAAGGCTGCCCGGCCCACCCGGCATCGCGATGAGCGGACGCCGGTTCCTACGCAGCGGCTGCCCCGCGCGCCACATGGCTGGCGTCCCTGGTCGTGGTGCGGATGCGGTAGAGGCTGGAACTGGCTGCGATGTAGAGGGTGCGGCCGTCGTCGCCCCCGAAGCACAGGTTGCCGATCTTCTCCGGCACCGCGATCCGCAGTATCCGCTCACCGGAGGGCGCGAAGACCTGGACGGCATCCTGGCTCGAGCTCCACACGTTGCCGTGCTCGTCGACGCGGATCCCGTCCGGCAACCCGGGCGAGACCTCGGTGAAGACCCTGCCGTTCTTCGCGTGCCGGCCTCCATGGACGTCGTAGGCGTGGATCGCGTGCCCCCCCGGCCGGTCCGGGTCCACCTCGCCGCGCGGTGGGGAGGCTGATGAGTCCGTGACGTAGAGAATGCTTTCATCCGGGGAGAACGCGAGCCCGTTGGGGACTTCGACATCTGTCACGGCGGGCACGATCGAGCCGTTGCTCGGGTCGAAACGGAACACGTACCGGTCCCCGTATTCCTCCTCGCCGGTGTGCCCCTCTTCGGGTCGCATGATCCCGTAGGACGGGTCGCTGAACCAGATGGTGCCGTCGGACTTCACGACGACGTCGTTCGGTGAGTTCAGCCGTACATCGCCGAACCGGTCGACCAGCGTGTGCGGCACCGGGCCCTCGCCCGGCCGTACGGCGGTGTCGCGCTGGAGGGCGCGGCGGCCGTGGGAGCACTCGACGACGTTCCCGTCGAGGTCGAGGGTGCGTCCGTTGGTGAACTCCGCATCGTCGTCGAAGACCGTCAGGTCATCCGTTTCCTCACTGAATTCCAGGATCCGGTTGGTGTGGATGTCGCTGAAGCGGACGCAGCGGCGCTGAGGCAGCCACACCGGTCCTTCCGCCCAGACGGCGCCGGTGGCGACCCGCTGGAGCGCAGAGCCCTGCTCGAGAAGAGGTGATGAAGTAGTCATGGGAAGACCCTAGGCGAGCATCTCCCGGACCATCGGGATGACCTTTGTGCCGTAGAGCTCGATGCTGTGCATGAGCTTCTCGTGCGGCAGGGGGCCGGCGCTGTACTTCATGTCGAAGCGGTCGATCCCGAGGGTCTGCGCCGTCGCCGCGATCTTCCGTGCGACCGTCTCCGGGGATCCGACGTACAGGGAGCCGAAGTCCGCCTCCTGGTCGAACTCCGCGCGCGTCGTCGGGCCCCAGCCGCGCTCGCGGCCGATACGGTCGCGCATGATCCGGTTGTCCGGCCACAGTTCCTCGCGGGCCTGCTCGTCCGAGTCGGCGATGTAGCCGGGAGAGTGGACGCCGATGGGCAGCGTGGGCCGGCCCAGCTGCGTCAGCGCCCGGTGGTACAGGTCCACGTAGGGGGCGAAGCGCGCAGGGTCGCCGCCGATGATCGCGAGCATGAGGGGCATGCCGTAGCGGGCGGCCCGCACCACGGATTCGGGGCTGCCGCCGACGCCGATCCAGGTCTTCAGGCGGCCGCCCTCGGTCTTGGGGTACACCTCGTGGTTGTCCAGGCCGGGGCGGGTGGTGCCGGACCAGGTGACCGGGCCCTCCTTGATCAGCTCCGAGAAGAGGTCGAGCTTCTCCTCGAAGAGGCGCTCGTAGTCGGAGAGGTCGTAGCCGAAGAGCGGGAAGGATTCCGTGAAGGATCCACGGCCCAGGATGACCTCGGCGCGGCCGTTGGAGGCGGCGTCGAGCGTGGCGAACCGCTGGTACACGCGCACCGGGTCGTCCGAACTGAGGACCGTCACGGCCGAGCCGAGGCGGATGCGCTTCGTCTGCCCCGCGATGGCGGCGAGGACGGTCTCGGGTGCTGAGACGGCGAAATCGTCCCGGTGGTGCTCACCGACCCCGATGAAGTCGACGCCGACCTCGTCGGCGAGGACGGCCTCGGCGATCACATTGCGGATGACCTGCGGGTAGGGGACGGGGTTGCCGTCCTGCCCGCGCGTGACATCACCGAAGGTGTCGAGTCCGAGTTCCAGTTCGCGTGCCATGGTGTCGCTCCCGTGCTTGGTGTTCCGGCCCGCGTCGGGCCTGCTAGGAGAACCGGTCCACAGTCGGGGTTATTCCATGCAAAGCTATCTAGTTGGCATTCGGTGCCGGCACCCCTCACCTCTGGCGGCCATCCTGTTGCCGGACCTCCGCCGCGCGGTCGGCGCGATCGATGCTGGCGGGGTCCGCGAGGTCGACGCCGGCACGAGCGGCGGCGGCCCGCGCCGCAGGGCTTCCGAGGTCCGGAAGCACGAACTCTTCCGGCGTGATCGCGGCGTCCCGCGCCGCGTTCGCTTCCTGCTGCCGGGTGAGTTGCGGGGCCGAGAGCTCGGCCGACTGCAGCGTCTGCTCCGTGATGCCGACGGGCACCCCGGCCAGTGCTGCGCCGAGCAGCGGCACGTACCCGGAGCTGTGGCCCGCCCGGTTGGGATGGTAGGAGTCCGACAAGGGACTCGAGAGTCCGTTGACCCACTCCACGTCGTCGCACACGGCGTGACCGGCGAAGGTCGCCGTGGGGTCGCGAAAGGCGAATCCGGCGTCCGCCGCCGCTGCCGCCGTCGCTCTGTTGAGCAGATCCGCGGTGGCGTTCAGGCGCGCCTGTTCCGCAGGCGAGAACCAGGTGGCCGCGTTGCAGTCCTCGCCGTTGAAGAGCCGCGGGTAGCCCGCGATCGTCACGGAAGCCCGCGGGGCGCGGGCGCGGATCTCGTCGTACAGGGAGGCTAAGCTGCCGGGCAGCTGCAGGGCGACGACGGCCTGAGCGCGGTCGACGGCGGCGTTGCAGTTGCTCATCCAGGCCGGCTTCGCGCACTCGTTCAGGACGGCGACGAACGACGCATCGTTCCCGCCGGCGCTCAGCGAGACGTACGACGTCGTGGGCGACAGGGCATCGAGCTGGGTCGCGGCGACGTCGGCCACCGATGCCCCGGAACAGGCGCGCAGAACAAGCGTGTAACCTCGCGCGCTGGCGATGAGGGACGGGTAGGCGTACACGGATCGCTGGCATTCCGTGCCGTCAGCGAGATAGGCGCGCGTCCCGGTGCCGGACGCGTAGGAGTCTCCGAGGGCGACGTAGACGATGCCCGGGCTCACGGGTGCCCCTGGAACGGACGCCGCCATGGCCACGACGAGGGCGACGACGACCAGGCGGAGACGGCGGATCGGCATGAGTACTCCAGGACGGGGGCGGGGCAGGACCGGTCAGCCAACGTTAACCCTGCCGGGCAGCCGCGGTTTCCGCCGCCCCGGAGCACTGTGCAGGCGGGCCCCTCACCTCGTCCGGTCTTTGCCTCCGATCCGCCCGGCGCGGTAAGCTGTGTGGCGGCTCACAGGCCGCACATCCCAACTGAATATGCCACTGATCTGCAGCGGGAGAGTCCTGCCGTCGACACAAAACCGGCAGGCGCCGTAGGAGCAAATCCTCCCCAGGAATCTCTCAGGCCCAGTACCGCTGCGGATAGGCAACTCTGGAAAGCAGCATCGGGCACGCCCGGCGCTCACCGACGGTGCAAGCAGGCGCGGAGCCCTGCGGAAACTCTCAGGTCCCACACAGAGCGGGGAGGAACCCGACCAGGCATGCGCCACCGCGCTTCCTTCTGACGTACGGAGTTCCCCATGACCGCCTCGCTCGACTCCCGACCCGGCACCGCACAGGGTGCCGCATCCGGCGCCGCAACCACCTTCGCCGACCGCCACATCGGCCCGCGCAGCCCCGACGCCGCCCGCATGCTCGAGGTCCTCGGCTACCCGAGCCTGGAGAAGCTCGTGGACATGGCGGTTCCCGCCAGCATCCGCCTCGACCGGGCGCTGAACCTGCCGGCGGCCCTCAGCGAGACCGAGGTACTGGCGCAGCTCCGGCGCATCGCGGGCCGCAACCGGACCGCCGTCCAGATGATCGGCCAGGGCTACTTCGACACCGTCACGCCCCCGGTGATCCGCCGCAACGTGCTGGAGTCGCCCGCCTGGTACACGGCCTACACGCCCTACCAGCCGGAGATCTCCCAGGGCCGGCTCGAGGCCCTCCTGAACTTCCAGACGATGGTGCAGGACCTCACGGCCCTCGACATCGCGAACGCCTCGCTGCTCGACGAAGCCTCCGCCGTCGCCGAGGCCGTCCTCCTCATGCGCCGCTCCGGCAAGAACAAGGGCCGGACGGTCATCGACGCCGACGCCCTCCCGCAGACCGTCGCCGTCGTGCGCGGCCGGGCGGAGGCGCTCGGGTTCGACGTCGAGATCGCCGATCTCTCGGCCGGCCTGCCCGACGGCGACATCAACGGTGTCGTCCTGCAGCAGCCCGGCGCGTCGGGCGCGCTGCGCAACCACGCAGCCGTCATCAGCGCGGCCAAGGAGCGCGGTGCACTCGTCACGGTCGCCGCCGATCTCCTGTCCCTGACGCTCATCACGGCTCCGGGCGAGCAGGGCGCGGACATCGCCGTCGGTTCCGCCCAGCGTTTCGGCGTGCCCCTCTTCTTCGGTGGCCCCCACGCTGCGTACATGGCGGTGCGCAAGGGCCTCGAGCGCATGCTGCCGGGCCGCCTCGTGGGCGTCTCGAAGGATGCCGACGGCGCCCCCGCCTACCGCCTGGCCCTTCAGACCCGCGAGCAGCACATCCGGCGCGAGAAGGCCACGAGCAACATCTGCACCGCGCAGGCGCTGCTGGCGATCGTCGCTTCCATGTACGCCGTGTACCACGGCCCCGAGGGGCTGACGGCGATCGCGCGCACCACCCACCAGCGCTCGGTCGACCTGGCCACTGCCCTCGAAGGGTCCGACGCCGCCGTCGTGCACGACGCGTTCTTCGACACCCTCCTGGTCCGCGTGCCCGGCAAGGCCGCCGAGTACGCCGACAAGGCCGAGGCGCAGGGCTACAACCTCCGACGTGTCGACGCCGACCACCTCGGCATCTCCTGCGACGAGACGACGACTCCCGAGCACATCGCCGCCGTCGCGGCGGTCTTCGGCGGCACGACCGAAGGATCGGCGGCCGTCCGGGACAGGATCCCCGCGGACCTGCACCGGACCTCCGATTTCCTGACGCACCCGGTCTTCTCGCTGCACCGCTCGGAGACAGCGATGCTCCGTTACCTGCGCAGGCTCTCGGACAAGGACCTGGCCCTGGATCGGACCATGATCCCGCTGGGCTCCTGCACCATGAAGCTCAACGCGACCGTCGAGATGGAATCGATCTCCTGGCCGGAGTTCGCCTCGATCCACCCCTTCGCTCCCGAGCACCAGACCGAGGGCTGGCGTGAGCTGATCACGGACCTCGAGGAGCGCCTCGCCGAGATCACCGGCTACGACCGTGTATCCCTGCAGCCCAACGCCGGTTCGCAGGGCGAACTGGCGGGCCTGCTCGCCATCCGTGGCTACCACCGCTCACGGGGTGACGAGAACCGCACCGTCTGCCTCATCCCGTCCTCCGCGCACGGCACGAACGCCGCCTCCGCGGTCCTCGCCGGGATGAAGGTCGTGGTGGTCGGTACCGCCGCGAACGGCAACATCGACCACGACGACCTGCTCGCCAAGATCGAGCAGCACGCGGAGAACCTCTCCGCCATCATGATCACCTACCCCTCGACGCACGGCGTGTTCGAGGAGGACGTCCGCTGGGTCTGCGAGAAAGTGCACGGCGCCGGCGGCCAGGTCTACATCGACGGCGCCAACCTCAACGCCCTCGTGGGCCTCGCGCAGCCCGGTGAGTTCGGCGGCGACGTATCCCACCTGAACCTGCACAAGACCTTCTGCATCCCGCACGGCGGCGGCGGACCCGGCGTCGGTCCCGTGGCCGTGGCCGCGCACCTCGCCCCGTTCCTGCCCGGCGACGCCAACCGGGACATCGCGACCGACGGCGGACCGGATGCCGCGGGCGGCACCCCCGTCTCGGGGTCCATGTACGGTTCGGCGGGTGTCCTGCCGATCTCCTGGGCCTACATCGCGCTCATGGGCTCGGAAGGGCTCACCAGCGCGACGGCGCATGCGCTGCTCGCCGCCAATTACGTCGCCGCACGCCTGACGGAGCACTTCCCCGTGCTCTACACGGGCGTGCAGGGTCTCGTGGCGCACGAGTGCATCCTGGACCTCCGCCCGCTGACGGCCGCCACCGGCGTCACCGCAGAGGACGTCGCCAAGCGCCTCATCGACTACGGCTTCCACGCCCCCACGCTGTCCTTCCCCGTGGCGGGCACGCTGATGGTCGAGCCCACGGAGTCCGAGGATCTCGCCGAACTGGACCGCTTCATCTCGGCGATGATCGCGATCAAGGGCGAGATCGACCGCGTGGCGGCCGGTGAGTTCAGCATCGAGGAGAGCCCTCTGCGCCAGGCCCCCCACACCGCGCAGGTTCTCGTCAAGGACGAGTGGACGCAGGCCTATCCCCGCGAGCTCGCGGCCTATCCGCTCCGCTCGCTGCGGCACGACAAGTACTTCCCGCCGGTGCGCAGGATCGACGGCGCCCACGGCGACCGCAACCTGATCTGCTCCTGCCCGCCCATCGAAGCCTTCGAAGACTAGGAACCCGCTGTCCATGAGCGAGCAGAGCAAGCACACCGCCCTGTACACCCAGCACCAGGCGCACGGCGCGTCCTTCACGGACTTCGGCGGCTGGCAGATGCCCCTGAAGTACCGCAGCGAGCTGGAGGAACACCACACGGTCCGGAAGGCCGCGGGCCTCTTCGACCTGTCCCACATGGGCGAGGTCCTCGTGAGCGGTCCGCAGGCAGCGCAGTTCCTGAACTACGCCCTGGTCAGCAACCTCGCGGTCCTTGCCGTGGGCAAGGCCAAGTACTCACTCATCTGCACCGCCGAGGGCGGCGTGATCGACGATCTCATCACGTACCGCCTCGCCGAGGACTCCTTCCTCGTAGTGCCCAACGCCTCCAACGCGCCCGTCGTCGCAGAGGAACTGCGTCTCCGTGCCAAGGGCTTTGACGTCGCGGTGGAGGACCAGTCGGAGACCACCGCCCTCATCGCCGTGCAGGGACCGACGGCTGAAGCCGTCCTCCTCGGCCTCGCGCGCGCGGAGGACGCCGGCATCATCCGCGAGCTGAAGTACTACGCCGCAGTGGAGTTGGAGCTCGCCGGTCTTCCCGTGCTGCTCGCCCGGACGGGCTACACCGGTGAGGACGGCTTCGAGATCTTCATCGGCAGCAATCTGGCAGTGCGCCTCTGGGATGCCACGCTGCAGGCCGGGGGCCCGCACGGCCTGCTGCCCTGTGGTCTCGCGGCGCGCGACTCGCTGCGGCTCGAGGCCGGGATGCCTTTGTACGGGCATGAGCTCGGCATCGACACCAACCCCTTCGAGGCCGGCCTCGGGCCTGTGGTCAGCACCAGGAAGGCCGAGGACTTCGTAGGACGCTCCGTGCTCGAGCCGCTGAAGGCCGTCGAGCCGGTGCGGCGCCTGGTCGGCCTCCGGGCCGTCGGACGGCGGTCGGCACGCGCCGGGTACGACGTCGTCGCCGACGGCAGGACCGTCGGTACCGTGACGTCGGGACTGCCGAGCCCCACCCTGGGCTACCCGGTGGCGCTCGCCTACGTCGAGTCGGCGTACGCCGCCGTCGGCACCGAGGTCCAGGTGGACCGCCGCGGGCGACCCGAACCGTTCACCGTGATCACCACGCCGTTCTACAAGCGCGCGAAGCCCGCCGGGGCATCCCAGTGACGATCAGCGCCTTCGACCTGTTCAAGATCGGCATCGGGCCCTCGAGCTCCCACACGGGCGGACCGATGACGGCGGCCTACCTCTTCACCGAAGTGCTGCGCACCGGGAACCTGCTGGCCGACGTGCAGCGCGTGCAGGTGGACCTCTTCGGATCGCTCGGGTCCACCGGCCACGGGCACGGCACGGTCAAGGCCGTGCTGCTCGGACTCGAGGGAGAGCAGCCGCACCTGGTGGATCCGACGTCCGCGGACGCCCGCATCACCCGCATCGGCGAGGTCGGGTCGCTGAACCTCGCGGGTGGGCACCCGATTCCGTTCCAGCCCGAGACGGACGTCGTCCTGCACCGCCGCCAGCGCCTCGACTACCACACCAATGGCATGCGCTTCTCGGCATATTCCGCCGTGGGAGAAGTTATTCGGACGAGGGAATACTTCTCGGTCGGTGGTGGCTTCGTGCTCGACGAGGACCAGATCGGCTCGGAGACGGTGGCGCTCAAGCCCGTTCCGGTGTCCCACCCCTTCGGCACTGCCGACCAGTTGCTGGACATTTGCCGGACCACCGGGTCGTCCTTCTCCGACGTCGTCCTGGCCAACGAACTGGCCTGGCGCACCGAGGACGAGGTGCGCGCGGGGCTGCTGGAGATCTGGGGCGTCATGCAGGACACCATCCGGCGCGGCACGACGACGGGTGGGATCCTGCCCGGCGGACTGAAGGTCCGGCGCCGGGCGGAACGGCAGCGGCAGCTGCTGGAGAAGGCCGACGACCCGGACGATCGCCTCGGCACCATGGAGTGGGTCACCCTCTTCGCCCTGGCCGTCAACGAGGAGAATGCTGCGGGCGGGCGCGTGGTGACGGCGCCGACCAATGGGGCTGCGGGCATCATTCCCGCGGTCCTGAAGTACTACGTGGACTTCGTCCGGGGGGCCGACGACGACGGCGTCGTCCGGTTCCTGCTCGCCGCCACGGCGATCGGCTCGCTCTTCAAGAAGAACGCGTCGATCTCCGGGGCCGAGGTGGGTTGCCAGGGTGAGGTGGGCTCCGCCTGCGCCATGGCCGCCGGGGCGCTGGCCGAGGTCCTGGGCGGGACCCCGGAGCAGGTCGAGAACGCCGCGGAGATCGGGATCGAACACAACCTCGGGCTGACCTGCGACCCCGTGGGTGGCCTCGTCCAGATCCCCTGCATCGAGCGGAACGCCGTCGGCGCGATGAAGGCCATCACCGCGGCACGTATGGCCGTGCGCGGTGACGGCCAGCACCACGTCTCGCTCGACGTCGCCATCAAGACCATGCGGGACACCGGCGCGGACATGATGGACAAGTACAAGGAGACCGCGCGCGGCGGGCTCGCGCTGAACGTGGTGGAGTGCTGACAGCGCATGGCTGACCTGCCGGTCCGAATAGAAGTCATCCCGGGGGAGGGCCTGGTCGAGCGGCTCCGGGCGCACGTGCCCGCTCCCGCCGTCGTGACCGTCACCTGCCTCCCGCACCACGGTCCGCGCCAGGCCGTGGGCGTGGCGGTGGACCTGGCCCGCGCCGGGTACACGGCCGTTCCGCACCTGGCAGCGCGGTCGGTGACCGGCCGGGCGGAACTGGCCGGGTTCGTCGCGCAGTGCACCGATGCGGGTATCACCGACGTGTTCGTGGTCGGCGGCGACGCAGCGGACGCGGCGGGACCCTACGGGTGGAGTGGCGCACTCATGGAGGACATCGCGGACCTGTCCGGGGGAGTGCTCCGCATGGGCATCGCCGTGTACCCGGAGGGGCACCCGGGGACCGCGGAGGAGGAGTTGGCGAGGACGCTGGCGGCGAAGCAGGACCTGGCTTCCTGGTGCGTCACCCAGCTCTGCTTCTCCCCGGACGTCCTCCGGGCCTTCCCCTCGAGGCTGCGGCTCGACGGCATCACCCTGCCCGTCTGGGCGGGGATCCCGGGCCCCGTGAGGATCTCCCGGCTGCTCCGCCTCGCCGGCCGCATCGGCGTGGGCCAGTCCCTCGGATTCCTGAAGCGTTCTGCCGGCGGTGCAGACACCGGATCCGTGGTGAGGCAGTTGCTCTCGTCGGCCTCCTACGATCCGTCGCCGCTGGTGGATGCGCTGCACGGCGCCGGATACCAGGGACTGCACCTCTACAGCTTCAACGACCTCGCGGAGCTGGCCGCATCGGACCTGGCCGGGGCCATCAGATCCTGACCGCAATGCGCGGGAACGACACGCGGGGTGTGTCCTCCTAGTTCGAGAAGTGGGTCTCGGCCGGTGCGGTGTTGATCCCGCTGACGATGCGCTGCGCGATCTCGCGGACCTTCACGTTCTGGGCGTTCGAGGCCCGGCTCAGCATCCTGTACGCCTCGGCCTGCGTGCAGCGGTTCTGGCCCATGATGATCCCGATCGCGATGTCGATGGTGGTCCTCGACTCCATCGCGGCCAGGAGGTTCGACGAGGTGTTGGCATGCTGCGACACGCGGAGGACCATCTGCAGCGCCTTGGCCGCCTGCGCAGCGAAGCCTTCCGCGAGGGCCTGCGCGCTGCTGGTGAAGGTGCTGGGGCTCGCGGCGTAGAAGTTCAGCGCAGCGCCGCCCTCGGGTCCGATCACGAGGGGGATACCCATCATGGCGAAGTACTCGTGACCAGCCACGGCCTCGAAGTACTCGGGCCACCGGCCGTCCGTGCGGACGTCGTCGACGATCACGGTGGAGCCCGTGCTGATCGCATGGAGGCACGGCCCGTCGCCGAAGCCGTACTGGAGTTCGTCCAGGGCCCTCGCCTCGTCGCTGCTGCACGCGACAGTGGTCGCGAGGCTCCGGTGGCGGTACGTGACGCCGCACTGCACCTCCACGGATCCACCGAGGACCCGTGCGGAGAGGCCTGCCAAGTCCTCCAGGAACTGGTCGACGTTCTCGTTGGTGAGCATGAGGTCCTGCAGTTCGGCCACCGCTGCAGCATTCTGTTTTTCGGCGTTCACCCGGTCATCTTACGACGCGTAGTTAGATTGTCTAGCAATCGCGGCAGGGAATGCTCCTCGGCGCCGGCACAGCGGAGAACGGCCGCCCGGAGGAGGGCCGCTCAGGAGGATCATGCGAACCCGGGGGCTCAGACGATGGCGGCCGCGGGCCTCTGGCGCTGGGGGGCGAGTTCCCCGACGATGCCGCGGAGCAGGCTGCGCAGCTCGAAGGATTCGAGGCCTTCTCCCACCATCAGCGTGCGCTCGATGTCCTCCGCCTTAGCGAGCGCTTCGACACCGGCCGGGGTGATCGTGATGCGTTGGCTGCGGCGGTCGACGCTGTCACGGATACGGGAGATGAACCCCTGCCGCTCGAGCTTCTCGATGGTCTTGCCGATCGTCTGCGCCTGCACATGGACCGCGAGGGCCAGCTTGGCTCCCGTCATGGTGCCCTGGCGGGAGAGGACGCCGAGGGTGGTGTAGCCGGCATGGGTGATCCCGATGTCGAGCAGCCTCTCGTTCCACGCGTGGTCCACGAGACGGGCGGCGGTGGTGAGCAGGCGGCTGGTCGACCACTCTTCCAAGTCAGGCATGCGATGTTCCTTCAGGGGTTCTGGAACACCCGGCCGGTGCTGCTGGCAGCGCCGGCCGGGTGCTGTGTCTTTGCGGTCGGTCGCAACTACAGGGGGGGACGGGACCAACCGCAATATGTCTACTATGCGCTTCGATCTTCAAGTTTTCCCGTCGCCCAAGCCGAAGCTTCGGGCAAGGAGGGCACGCCGGCGGGAACGGGGGCCCCGCGGAACGCGATGATCCCGTCCGCGACGGCGCGGGCCGCCGAGTGCTGCACGACGTGCGGCTGACCCTCGACCTCGAGGAAGGAACCGGACCGCGCCCGCTCCGCCAGCTCCCTGCACCAGCGGTGCCGTGCCACCGGATCCCGGGCGCCCCGTACCACCAGGACGGGGCACTGGACCCGCTCGACGGCGCGCTCCAGCGGGTACTTCATCATGGGCAGCAACTGGCGCAGGTACCAGCGCATGCCCGTGCGGAGATAGTCGGTGCAGACCGTGAGATTCGCCGATGGGCTTTCGCGGAACGTGTCGTGTCCGAGGGAGGCCGCCTGCTGCAGGACGGTCCGGCGGTGCCTGTCCACGACGGGTCCGATGAGGACGATCCGTTCGGCGAGGGCCGGGAACTGCAGGGCGACCGCTGTGACGAATTGCACGCCCATGGAATGGCCCACGAGTGTGCAGGAGGAGATGCCCAGTGCGGTGAGTGCCTCACCGATGAGTGCGGCGTGGTCCTCGACGCCGAGCTCCCTCCGGGGGTGCGGGTCCGGCCCGTACCCGGGCAGGTCGATCGAGTGCACGACGGCATCCGCGGCGAGTTCGGCACGGAGGCGGTCGAGGTAGCGATGCGTCATGCCCAGTCCATGGACGAGAACGTACGGGCTCCGGGCGGAGGTGTCGGGTCCCGGCGTCGTGAGCACGCGGACGGTCAGGCCGTCGACCTGCACGGTGCTGAGGATGGTCGGTAGCATCCGGGCAGTCTACGGGGGCGATCCGTCCGTTTCTCAAGATCGGTTCAAGACAAGCCCGTGCTCGGGGCGTCAACGGACGCCGATGTATGAAACCCTTGTTGCATGTCCATTCCTCCGTCCCAGCGCACCGCGCTGATCGTCGAGGACGATCCGGATATACGCGAACTGCTCGCCACCACGCTGCGCATGAGCGGCTTCACGATCGTCGAGGCCTCGTCGGGGCTCGAGGGCCTGGCGGCGTTGAAGGAACACCGGCCCGACCTGGTCACCCTCGACCTCAACCTGCCGGATCTCGACGGCGTCGAGGTGTGCCGGCAGTGCCGCGCTGTCAGCGACGCGTACATCGTGATGGTGACGGCACGGCAGGACGAGATCGACCGCCTGATCGGCCTCGAGATCGGAGCCGACGACTTCATCGGCAAGCCCTTCAGCCCCAGGGAGCTCTCGGCGCGCGTGTCGGCGATGTTCCGCCGTCCCCGCACCGGTGCCGGCACCGGTGCTGTCCAACCGCCGGAACCCGGCGGCAACGCGCTGCTGCGCCACAACGGCCTGGTCATGGACATCGAGGGTCGCGTCGTCACGCTCGCCGGCGAGGAGCTCGCACTGACCCGCATCGAGTTCGACCTGCTGGAGACACTTCTGACGGGAGCCCAACGGGTGTGGACGCGCGAGGCACTGCTGAACCGGGTATGGGGGGACGGCTGGAGCCAGGACCACCATCTCGTCGAGGTGCACATCCGCAACCTCCGCAAGAAGCTCGGGGAGGACATCAGCAACCCCCGTTTCATCCGGACGGTGCGCGGCGTGGGGTACCGCATGATGCCGGGCGACCAGCAGGACTGACGGCGGCCGGTCCCACCGGTCCGTCGGCGGGTTTGTCCGTGGATGAAACACTGGAGACGTGGCTCATCTCGACGTATCCGGCATCGATTACTTCCTCTCCG
This sequence comes from Arthrobacter pasteuri, assembly GCF_054510955.1. Classification (NCBI taxonomy): domain Bacteria; kingdom Bacillati; phylum Actinomycetota; class Actinomycetes; order Micrococcales; family Micrococcaceae; genus Arthrobacter; species Arthrobacter pasteuri. Next base: position 2,059,225 of record NZ_JBTNDO010000001.1, on the reverse strand, counting down.
ACGGCAGGCAGCTGCTCAACGGCGTTGCCTTCAAGGTCGGCGACGGCCACAAGACGGCGCTGATCGGACCCAACGGCACAGGGAAGACCACCCTGCTGCGCATCATCGCCGGGGACCTCGCACCCGACGAGGGGGCGGTGAGCCGCTCGGGGACCATGGGGATCATGCGGCAGTTCGTCGGCCAGGTGCGCGACGACTCCACTGTCCGCGACCTGCTCGTCTCGGCCGCGCCACCGGTGCTGGCTGCCGCGGCCAAGACGATCGACGACGCCGAACTCGCCATGATGGAGGCCGACGACGAGCCGACGCAGATGCGGTACGCGCAGGCGATCGCGGACTGGGGCGATGCCGGCGGCTACGAGCTGGAAACCACGTGGGACGAGGTCACGATGGCTGCCCTCGGCGTCCCGTTCGACCGGGCGCAGTACCGGGCGGCGTCGTCGCTCTCGGGCGGCGAGCAGAAGCGGCTGGTGCTCGAAGCGCTGTTCTCCGGTCCTGACGAGTTCCTGCTCCTCGACGAGCCGGACAACTACCTCGACGTCCCCGGCAAGCGCTGGCTCGAGGCGAAGCTGCGCGAGTCGAAAAAATCCGTGCTGTTCGTCAGCCACGACCGCGAGTTGCTCGCCAACGCCGCGACGCGCATCGTGACACTCGAACCGGGCGCGCTGGGGGCCTCGTCGTGGACCCACGGCGGGGGCTTCGAGACCTACCTGAAGGCGCGCGAGGACCGGAACGCCCGGTTCGAGGAGCTGCGCAAGCGCTGGGACGAGGAGCACGTCAAGCTCAAGGAACTCGTCAACATGTACAAGAACAAGGCGGCATTCCGCTCGGACATGGCCAACCGGTACCACGCCGCGCAGACCCGCCTCGCGAAGTTCCTGGAGGCGGGGCCGCCGGAAGCGATCCCGCTGGAGCAGAACGTGTCCATGCGACTGCAGGGCGGACGGACCGCCAAGCGCGCCGTCGTGGCACAGAAGCTCGAACTGACGGGCCTCATGAAGCCTTTCAGCACCGAGATCTGGTTCGGCGACCGTGTGGGAGTGCTGGGGTCCAACGGCTCCGGCAAGTCGCACTTCCTGCGGCTGCTGGCCGGTGGCGGGTCGGACCCGGACAAGGAGCACCTGCCGGTGTCCGACGTCGACATAGCGCCGGTTCCCCACGAGGGCTCCGTGAAGCTGGGCGCGCGCATCCGGCCGGGGTTCTTCGCGCAGACGCACTCGCGTCCCGACCTCCTCGGGCGCACGCTCGTCGACATCCTCCACCGGGGCGACGAGCACCGCTCCGGCCTGGGCCGCGAGGCCGCGTCCGCCGTGCTGGACCGCTACGGACTGGCGGCGCAGGCCGAGCAGCCCTACGACTCCCTGTCGGGCGGGCAGCAGGCCCGCCTGCAGATCCTCCTGCTCGAGCTGTCCGGCGCGACGCTGCTGCTGCTCGACGAGCCGACGGACAACCTCGACCTGCACTCGGCGGAGGCGCTCGAACGGGCCATTGATGCCTTCGAGGGCACGGTGATGGCCGTGACGCACGACCGCTGGTTCGCTCGGAGCTTCGACCGCTTCCTCGTCTTCGGCTCCGACGGCAAGGTGTACGAGACGAAGGAACCCGTGTGGGACGAGAGCCGGGTCGTCCGCGCCCGTTGAACGGCCTTCGTCCACAGGTCCTCCACAGAGTTATCCACATTCGTGGATAACTCTGTGGCATCCATTCCGGCTCGCGGCCCCCTTGTAAGGTGAAGAGGGGAAAGCGCAGGTCAGTGCACGGGGGAATCATGGGGACTGGAAAGGGTACACGCACGAGGGGAAGGGCGATCTGGGGAGGCGTCGTCGTCGCGGTGGTACTGATTGCCGCCATGGTGACCATCAAGCTGCTCGACCAGACGGTCTTCGGACCCGGCAGGCCAGTCGAGGCCTACCTCGACGCCCTCGTTGCAGGTGATGCCGAGGCGTCCTGGAGCATTCTCGGAAGAACTCCCGACGGGCAGGACGCCCTGCTCGCGAATGCCGTGTACGGCGCGGCCGATCACCGCATCACGGGTTACGAGCTCCGCGACGTCTCGGTCAACGACGACACCGCCACGGTGGCCGCTCACCTGACGCAGGACAGAAGTACCAGCACCCTCGAGTTCACCCTGACCCGCACGGGATCCGCCAGCGTGTTCTTCAGCGAGTGGCGCCTGGACGGGCCCGAACCCGTCACGGACATCAGCATGGTGATCCCCGAGGACCTGCACACCATCACCGTCAACGGAGCCGACGTGGCACTGCCTCCGGGAGGGGCCGGTCCGTACCCGGGCCTGCGCTCCGTGGTCCTCCCGGCGCTTCCCGGGGAGTACGTCGTCCCGCCGCCGGCGCCTTCCCGGTACCTGTCCTACGGGACCCAGCAGGCGGTCACGGTCACGGCGGACGGAGTGGCATCACGCGGAGTGCTGGTGCAGCCGGCTGCGACCCCTGCGGTCATGGCCGACGCCGTCGCCGAGGTCACCGCGGCCCTGGACCAGTGCATCGCCTCCACGGAGGCTGCTCCGAGCGGCTGCCCGAACAGGTCCTTCATGTTCGGGGATCCCGAGGATGTCCACAGTCCCCGCTGGACACTGGTCGAAGAACCCAGCTTCACACTCGAGCAGTCCTACCGGCCCGGGGTGTACCGGCTCTGGTCCGACGACGCCCGGGCCACCTTCTCGTACGAGCGCAACGCCGAGTTCGACGCCGGAAAGCTCCCGCGCTGGACGCGCGAGGAGGACACCCAGCGGCTGTCCCTCGGTGCGACCGTGACCGTGACCGGGGAGCGCATCGAGGTGGAACTGGACCAGGCGGTCCCGGGGCAGTAGCCCGGCGACGATCGGTCTTTGACGATGGCTCCCTGACGATCGGTCGTTATCGGTCGTTATCGGGCTGCGACGGCCAGGAACGTGATGGGCAGGTCCAGCAGTTCCAGGGGACCGTGGGGACCCTCTCCGTCCAGGAGGAGCGCGTCGCCGGCCTCCATCGTGTATTCATAGGCTCCGTGGCCGTACGTCATCCGCCCCGAGAGCATGTAGATGAACTCCGTGCCCGGGTGCTGGAACAGCGGAAAGATGTCCGACGCATCCGTCAGGGTCACGAGCGTCGGTTCGAGGGCGTCGCTGCGCCCCTTGAGCGCCCCCAGCACGCGGTACTCGTGGCCGTGCTGCGTTCCGCTGCGCACGGTCACGCTGCCCTGCCCGTTCTTCGTGAAGGCAGCGTCGCGGTCCGTGTCGGCACCGCGGAACAGCGCCGTGACAGGGATCTCCAGGCCGTCCGCCAGCCGCTGCAGCGTCGTCAGGGAACAGGACGTGCTGGCCGTCTCGATCTTCGACACCATGGCCTTCGACATCCCGGTACGCAGGGCGAGTTCCGAGGCGGAGATCCCCTGGGCCAGCCTGTACCGGCGGACCTGGCCGGCGATGACCCTCTCCAGCTTCCCGGTTCCGCCGTCGCCGGAGTCGTCTGCCGTGTCGTCCACCCTGACGCCTGCCGTTCCATCCCCCGTCCCACCGGCCCGCCTCATCATCCCGCCATCATAGGCGCGTGCACGGGGGAGCCCTGGGCGCCGGCCGCCAGCGGGCCCTGGACCGGATGCCGTGCTGGCCGCCGTGGTCGAGGCCGGGTCGTCGGTCGACGGGTGCACTGGCTGAACCTTCCTGGCGGGAACGGGATGGGAGGAATCGAGACGGGAGGAATCGACACGCTGATCCGGGCTCAGCGTGCGCTGAACCGGTTGGTGGCCTGCCGGAACCGCGGGGGGAGATCCGCCGAGCCGGTTGCGAGGTCGGCCGCCCAGCGGCCGATCAGGGGTGCGAATTTCGCGCCGTGGCCGGAGCAGGGGGAGATGACCGTCAGTCCGTCCGCCCGGTCGAGGAAGAACTCCTCGTCGGGGGTGTTCGTGAAGAGGCAGGTCGTCTCCGCGTAGGGCTCGGGGTCGAGGCCCGGCAGGTACCGCCGCACGTAGTCGACCACCCGGCGCCGGTTCGCAGGATCGATGACGCCGTCCTGTCGTGCTGCCGACGGGAGGACCTTGCCCCCGTTGAATTCGGCGACCTTCTGGCCGGAGAAGTCCGCGTCGCGCCCGCCGGGCAACCCGTACACCTGCATGTCCGAGGCCTTGTGGATGAACGTGGGCCAGGGGCCGTCGTCGCGGTACCGGAAATGGAAGGCCTGTTCCTGCCGCACGGTGATCTCCGGGACGCCCGCGAGGAACCCTTCCGGCAGCGGGAGGCGTCCCAGCAGGTCCGGGAGCCAGCCGCCGGCAGCGACGACGACGTTCGCGGCGACGACCGAGGTGCCGATGTCGGACAGGACACGGTAGGAATCGCCCTCCCGTTCCACGCCGGTCACGGTCCAGCCGGTCCGCAGGTCCGCGCCGAGCCCGACGGCCAGATCCACCATGGCCCGGACCGAGGTCTCGGCGTCGATCACCCCCGCTCCGGGGTGCCACAGCACAGGGGTGTCGAAGGCGATGGAGGGCCAGCGGAACCTCGCCTCGTCCGCGCCGAGGATGTCGTGGTCGACGCCGGCCCCGGCGAGGATCCCTGCCAGCAGCTCGGGATGCCGCCCTGCGCCGTAGTCCACGGCGCCGGTCGGAGTGATGAGCTGCTTCCCGCTGCTCCGCTCGAGCTCGTCCCACAGGGTCTTCGACTCCACGACGGCCCGTGTGTAGAAGGCGTCCGGGTAGGCGTAGCGGAAGATGCGCGCCGAGCCGTGCGAGCTGCCACTGGAGGTTGCCGGAACGTCGCGTTCCAGAATGGCCACCGAGTGGCCGCGCGCAGCGAGCTGCCAGGCGGTTGCGGCACCGGCCAGCCCCGCGCCGACCACGACGAAGTCGGAAGATTCGGTCATGGAGGAACCCTAGCCTGCACCGGGAATCCAGCTGGTCCCTGCCAGGGGAACGCGAGCCATGGCCGAGGCCTCGATCGTGAGGGCCACCAGGTCCTCCGGTTCGAGATTGTGCAGGTGCGACTTCCCGCAGGCCCGGGCGATAATCTGGGCCTCCATGGTGAGGACACGGAGGTAGTTGGCCAGACGGCGGCCCGCGGCGACCGGGTCGAGTCGCGAAGCGAGGTCCTGGTCCTGGGTGGTGATGCCGGCAGGGTCGCGGCCGTCCTGGAAATCGTCGTAGAAGCCGGCGGCGGACCCGAGCGCGGAGTACTCGGCGGCGTAGCGGGGGTCGTTGTCCCCCAGGGCGATGAGTGCCGCGGTGCCGATCGCGACGGCGTCGGCGCCCAGGGCCATCGCCTTGGCGACGTCCGCGCCCGTGCGGATGCCGCCCGAGACGATGAGCTGGACCTTCCGGTGGACGCCGAGTTCCTGGAGGGCCTGGACCGCCTGGGGGATGGCGGCGAGGGTCGGGATGCCCACGTTCTCGATGAAGACCTGCTGCGTCGCCGCGGTCCCTCCCTGCATGCCGTCGACCACCACGACGTCGGCGCCCGACTTCACGGCGAGCGCGGTGTCGTAGTACGGGCGGGAGGCACCGATCTTGACGTAGATGGGGGTCTTCCAGTCGGTGATCTCGCGCAGCTCGCCGATCTTGATCTCGAGGTCGTCCGGGCCGGTCCAGTCCGGGTGGCGGCTGGCGGAGCGCTGGTCGATGCCCACGGGCAGCGTCCGCATCCCGGCCACGCGCTCGGTGATCTTCTGGCCCAGCAGCATGCCGCCGCCGCCGGGCTTGGCGCCCTGGCCCAGCACGATCTCGATGGCGTCGGCCTTGCGCAGGTCGTCCGGGTTCATGCCATAGCGGGACGGGAGGTACTGGTACACGAGGTGCCTCGACTGGCCGCGCTCCTCGGGTGTCATGCCGCCGTCGCCCGTTGTGGTCGAGGTGCCCACCTCGGAGGCGCCGCGGCCCAGCGCCTCCTTGGCGTTGGCGGACAGCGCCCCGAAGCTCATCCCGGCGATGGTCACCGGGATCTGCAGATGCAACGGCCTGCTGGCGTGACGGTCGCCGAGGACGACGTCGGTGTCGCACTTCTCGCGGTAGCCCTCGAGGGGGTAGCGCGACATGGACGCACCGAGGAAGAGCAGGTCGTCGAAGTGCGGGACCTTGCGCTTCGCTCCCCAGCCTCGGATGTCGTAGACCCCGGTCGCGGCGGCACGCTGGATGTCGGCGATGGTCGCGCGGTCGAAGGTGGCGGATTCGCGCAGGCCCAACGCGGCGATGTCCTGGGCAGGGAGCCCCTGGGCGGGAGCCTGTGCGGGAACGTCCTGCTGGATCGGGGTGAGGGTCATGGGTTCGTCCTTGCTAGTACGACGTCGAGTTGTCGACGTGGAAGTGGTACAGGTTCCGGGCGGATCCGTAGCGGCGGAAACCGGCGGGGTCCTCGGGCCGGCCGGCCGCCGCGAGCAGCTCCGCGAGTTCTTCGAGGTGCTCCGCCCGCATGGGTTTCTCGATGCAGTCGGCCCCGAGGGAAGCGACAGAACCTTGAACGTAGATCCGTGCCTCGTAGATGGAGTCCCCGAGGGCGTCGCCGGCATCGCCGCAGACCACCAGGCGGCCTGCCTGGGCCATGAAGGCGGACATGTGGCCGATGTCCCCACCCACCACGATGTCCACGCCCTTCATGGAGATCCCGCAGCGGGCCCCGGCATTGCCGTCGATGACGACCAGGCCGCCGTGTCCCGTGGCCGCCGCCGACTGCGAGGCGTCGCCCTTCACATGGACGCTGCCGGACATGATGTTCTCCGCGAGACCGACGCCGGCATTGCCCGTGATCGTCACCCTGCCCTTCTGGTGCATCCCCGCCGCGTAGTAACCGGCGTGGCCCTCGATGGTGACATCGACATCCGCATCGATCCCGACGGCGATACTGTGCTTCCCGCCGGGGCTGGTGACGGTCCACGACTGGCCGTCGACGGCGTCGTGCAGGGCCTGGTTCAGCTCGCGGACCGGGCTGTTGTCCAGGTCCACTGCGATGCCTGCAGCGGCTGGGGGCAGGTCGGCCTCGGGAATCGTCAGAGTGACCATGTGTAGACCTTTCCGGGTTCCGGTTCGAAGATGCGGGCGTGATCGATGCCGGGCAGGGACGCGAGCGCCCGGTATTCGGAGGCCATGGCGACGTAGTCGTCGGTCTCGGCGATGATCGCCGGCTTGCAGGCGATCGGGTCCCGGACCACGGCCATGCTGTCCGCCGTGGTGACGACGAGGGTGTAGAAGCCGTCGAGGACCCCGCCCAGGTTGACGAGGGCTTCCTCCAGGGTGTCGCCCTGCTGCAGCCGGGACGCGACGTAGCGGGCGCCTACTTCGGTGTCGTTCTCGGAGTCGAAGACCACCCCGTCACGCGTGAGGTTGCGGCGGACGGTCGCGTGGTTGGAGAAGGAGCCGTTGTGGACCAGGCAGAGGTCGTCGGCGACGGAGAAGGGGTGCGAGCCACCCGCGGTGACCGCGGACTCCGTGGCCATCCGGGTGTGCGACAGTCCCTGGCTGCCCGCCATCGCTGCCAGGCCGTGATCTGCGGCAATCTCGATGGGATGCCCCACGCTCTTCATCACTGCTACGTGTTGTCCCCGCCCGATGATGGTGGCGCCGGGCAGGGTTTCACCCACAGCCTTCACCAGCAGGTCGGTGTCGACGGCGGCGCTCACCAGGGTGGTGTCACCCACCACCCGGACCGTGGTCCCCGCGTCGGCGGGGAGCAGGTCGCTGATGCCATCGGTGATCGCGGCAGGGCTGAGGCCCTGGTCCTTGCCCAGCAGGCTGAGGGTGGAGGCGCCCTCTTCCACCAGGTCCGGCGAGTTGTAGACCGCCAGGCCGGCGGAGTCCGGTCCCCGGTCCACGATCTGACAGAGCATCGAGGACAGCAGGCTGCCCAGCTGGGGATGCAGGAGGGGGTTACGCAACTGCAGCGCGGCGATTCCGCACATGGGAGTCCTTTACGGGAGTAGGTAGAGCCGGGTGGGGTCAGATCGAGGTCAGGTAGGTGCGGATCTCCCAGTCACTCACCTGGTTGTGCCACTGGAGGAATTCCTCCTCCTTGGCGTCGGCGTAGTAGGCGCCGATTCCCGCGTCACCACTCAGGCTGGCGAGGATCACGGGATCCCTGCGGAGTGCCTCGACGGCGTGCAGCAGGGTGGCGGGAAGAGAGTGGGCGTCCGGCCGGGACTCACCCGGGCCGGACGGGTGGCCAGGGTCGAGGGATCTCTGCACGCCGTCCAAGCCTGCCGCGAGGGCGGTGGCGATGGCGAGGTACGGATTGGCGGAGCCGTCCCCGGAGCGCAGCTCGATCCGCTTGTCGTCCGGGACCCGGATCATGTGCGTCCGGTCGTTCCCGCCGAAGGAAGCCTTCCGGGGGGACCACGTGGCACCGGAGGAACTGGTGGTGGCCCCGGTGCGCTTGTAGGAGTTGACGGTCGGTGCGAGGAACGCCTGCAGGGCCGGCGCGTGCTCCAGGACCCCGCCGATGAAGGAGTAGGCGAGCTCCGACAGCCCGAGTCCCCGCTCGCCGTCCTCACCCGGGAACAGTGACTCGGCACCCGACCACAGCGAGAGATGGAAGTGCAGGCCGGTGCCGGTGCGGTCCGTGAAGGGTTTGGGCATGAATGTGGCGGTCATGCCCCGCTGCTCGGCCAGGATGTTCAGGATGTACCGCAGGGAGATCACGCGGTCCGCCGTCGTCAGTGCATCGGCGTAGGTGAAATTCTGCTCGAACTGCCCGGCTGCATCCTCGTGATCATTGGCGTAGTTGCCCCACCCCAGGCTGTTCATGGCCGTGGAGATCGACGTGAGGTGCTCGTACATGCGGGTGACGCCGCGGGCGTCGTAGCAGGGACGGGGCGAGTCGTCGAGGGCGTCGGCGGTGCTGAGGGTGCCGTCCGCATTCCTGGTGACGAGGAAGTACTCGACCTCGGCGCCGATCTTCGCCTGCATCCCCTGGTCGGCGAGACGGGCCAGGATGTTCTTGAGGATGACACGCGGTGCATAGGGCCAGGGCTTGCCGTCGACGTGGGGGTCGCAGTGGATGATCGCCAGGCCCTCCTTGATGAAGGGGACCGGGGTGAACGAGGCGAGGTCCGGTACGGCGATGAGGTCGGAATCCTGCGGTCGTTGGCCGATGAGGCCCGCGGCGTAGCCGGCGAATCCCATCGCCCCGGCCTCCAGCTCGCCGGCTGCCTCGACGGGAACGAGTTTGGCGCACGGCTTGCCCGTCATGTCGACGAAGGTGGCCAGCAGGAACCGCACGTTGTGCGCCCTCGCGATGTCTGCCAGGGAGATCGGCCCGGCCCCGAGGTCGGTGTCGGAGACGGTGGCGGGGACGGTTGCCGGCTCGGGGTTCGCAAGACTTGTCATCGGAACTGTCCTGTTCGATTCGTGGTGCCTGGGATAGTGTCGCCTGCGGTGAAACGCTGTTGACTGATAGTAGTCAGCACCGTGTTACAGCCGTGTGTACTGGGCGTTAAGAGTGCCCATCAGCCCGTGGAATGCTGGGTCGATGGACGGCACCCCGCAGCATCCGATCGGCCCGCACGCCCGGATCATCGACCCTCTCCTGCTCGAGGGCAGCCCGTGGGCGAACGGTGGCGGCGTGACCTACGAGGTTCTCAAGGTGCCCCCGGGCGCCGGTTACACCGACTTCGACTGGCGCCTCAGCATTGCCGAGATCGTGCAGGACGGGCCTTTCTCCTCCCTGCCGGGAGTGGACCGTACCTTCGTGATGGGGTCCGGAGGACTGCTGAGGATGGCCATCGACGGGGAGAGCCGCGACCTGGGGCTGGGCGCGCTCGCAGTGTTCCCGGGCGAGGCCGCCGTCCGCGTCGAGGTACTGGAGGGACCCACCCGGAACCTCAACCTGATGACCCGGCGTGCGGTGTGCGAGGGAGCCGTCGAGGTGCAGCGGTCCAGCGGCACATTGCGGGTCGGTGGGACCGGCGGCCCCACCGCCGTGGTCGTGCTGTCGGGGACCGTGCGGCTGGGCGGGGGTGGAGCGCTGCAGCCGCTGCAGGTGCTCGTCCCCGGTTCGGACGAGGAGGAGCTCTCCTGCGAGCGCGCGCTGCTCGCTGCCGTCCATGTCCGGTTCCGCGCGCGGACCTGACACTCCGGCAGGGTTCGGCGGAGCTCCCTGCCCCGCCGCGCCCGTTTGTGGCGCACGGCGACCTCCGCCTACGGTTGCAGAGTGAAACCCGCCGTCCGAGCCGCCATGTTCGCCGCCTATGCCATCTTCGCGCTCAACGGCCTCGTCTTCGCCAGCTGGGCGGCCCGTATCCCCGCAGCGGCAGCCACCCTGGGGTTGGGCTCGGGTCAGATGGGAACCCTCCTGCTCGTGGGCGCCATCGGCTCGATGCTGTCCCTTCCCCTCGCCGGCATCGTCGCCGCCCGCGTCGGCACCGCCAATACGGTCCGGTTGGGCGGGACTGCCGCGGCAATCGCGGCAAGCGCCGTCGCGCTGGGCCTGCTGAACGGTTCGGTACCCGTGGTCGCCGTCGGACTGTTCCTCTTCGGGTGCGGGATCGCACTGTGGGATGTGGCGCAGAACATCGAGGGAGCCCACGTCGAACACCGGGTGGGGCGGACGATCATGCCGCGCTTCCACGCCGCGTTCAGCGGAGGGGCCTTTGTGGGTGCGCTCGTCGGGGCGGGACTGTCGGCGATGGACGTGGGCCTGCCGGTCCATCTGGTCGCCGTCGCAGTGCTCAGCCTCGTCGTTTCGCTGTGGATACCTCGCTACTTCCTCCCACGGGGGGAGGAGCACCTGGTCGGGGCACAGGCGGGCGGAACCCGCACCAAGGGCATCGGCGCATGGGGTGAGCCCCGCACACTGCTGATCGGCCTCGTGGTGCTCGGCGCAGCCCTGACCGAGGGGGCGGCGAACGACTGGGTGGCGAAGGCCAGTGTCGACGGTCTGGGCACCACAGAGAGTACCGGGGCCGTCATGTTCGCGGTCTTCGTCGCCGCGATGACGGCGCTGCGCTTCGTGGGCGGCAGCCTCATCGACAGGTTCGGTCGTGTCCGTGTCCTGCAGGCCAGCCTCGGGTCCTCGCTCGTGGGGCTCGTGGTCTTCGTCGTGGCGCCCAATGTGCCGCTCGCCGCCGTCGGCGCGATCCTCTGGGGAGCGGGCGCAGCCCTCGGATTCCCCATGGGGATGTCCGCCGCCGCGGACGAGCCCGATCGTGCCGCCGCCCGCGTCTCGGTCGTCTCCACCATCGGGTACACCGCCTTCCTCGCGGGTCCGCCCCTCATCGGTTTCCTCGGCGACGTCGTGGGTATCCGGACAGCGCTGCTCGCCGTCGGAGTCGCCGTCCTCGCCTCCTTCCTGGTCGCTCCGGCCGCCCGCGAGCGGACGAAGGAAACCCCCGAACCATTGCGGACAGGTTCTGACCGAAGCGCCTAGGAGACCCGGACCGACGGTCCTACCCTTTCTGCATGGCGATCATCGAGGCAGAAGGTCTGAAGAAGACCTATTCGTCGAAGAGCGGGCCCGTCCAGGCCCTCGACGGCATGAATCTCTCCGTTCCCCAGGGAACAGTCAAGGCCCTGCTGGGCCCGAATGGTGCAGGCAAGACCACCGTGGTGAAGATCCTGACCACCCTCATCCAGCCGACGGCGGGTACCGCGCACATCGACGGCATCGATGTCCTGAGGAACCCCAAGGCAGCCCGGCGCATCATCGGCGTCTCCGGGCAGTACGCGGCGGTCGATGAAGGTCTCACCGGCCTCGAGAACCTCGAGATGGTGGGGAGGCTCTACCACCTGGGCGCCCGGGAATCGAAGCGCCGGGCACAGGAGCTCATCGACCAGTTCGAACTGACGGAGGCGGGCAACCGCCCCGTCAAGGGGTTCTCCGGCGGTATGCGGCGCCGCATCGACCTCGCCGGGGCGCTGGTGATCAATCCGAAGATCCTGTTCCTGGACGAGCCGACCACGGGCCTCGACCCCCGGAGCCGCCTCGCCCTGTGGGGCATCATCAAGGACCTGGTCCACGCCGGCACCACGCTGCTCCTGACGACGCAGTACCTCGAGGAAGCGGACCAGCTCTCCGACGACATCGCGGTGATCGACGGCGGCAGGACGATCGCCGAGGGAACAGCGGACCAGCTGAAGGCGCAGATCGGCGGACACCGTGTGGTGGTGTCCCTCGTCGACGCCGCCGACGCCCCTGCAGCCCGTGAGATCCTCGGGCGGCACGGCGACGGCGAGCCGGGGATCGGCGGCGACGGGCGCACCGTGGAGGTAGCTGTCACGAACGGGCCGCGCGCACTCCAGTACATCCTGTCGGAGCTCGGCGAGCGCAGCATCGCACTGCACGACGCCGGCATGCGGCGTCCGAGCCTCGACGACGTCTTCCTCACGCTCACGGGCCGCCACGCCGAGCAGACCGAAGAAGCAGCCACCAAGGAGGTAGCAGCATGAGCATCCTGGCACCGGAAGGCAGGCAGCCGGAGAACCAGCGGTCCCTGCCCGCGGACGATGCCCGCTCGGCACCGCCGTCGGAGCTTGCCATGTGGTTCTCCGACGGGTGGACGGTCACCAAGCGGAACCTGACCAAGCTGAAGCGCTCGCCCGACATGCTGGTCTTCGCCGTGCTGCAGCCCATCATGTTCGTGCTGCTGTTCAGCCAGATCTACGGTGGCTCCATCCAGGTGGCGGGAACCGACTACACCCAGTACCTCATGGCCGGCATCTTCGCGCAGACGGTCATCTTCGGGTCCACGTTCTCGGGCTCCGCGATGGCACAGGACCTGAAGGACGGCATCATCGACCGCTTCCGCACCCTGCCCATGAGTTCCTGGGCCGTGTTGATCGGCCGCACCAACAGCGACCTGGTGCTCAATGCGCTGTCGGTGGTCATCATGATGGCAACCGGCTTCGTGGTGGGCTGGCGCGTCAACGCATCGATGGGCAGTTTCTTCGCCGGCTTCGGGCTCCTGCTGCTGTTCTCCTACGCGTTCAGCTGGGTCATGGCACTGCTGGGCATGTCGGTGAAGTCTCCCGAGGTGATCAACAACGCGTCCTTCATGATCCTGTTCCCGCTCACGTTCATCTCCAACGCCTTCGTGCAGTCGCAGACCCTGCCCAGCGCGCTCGAGACCTTCGCGAACTGGAATCCGGTGTCCGCGCTCGTCCAGGCGGCCCGCGAACTGTTCGGCAATGTGGGCTCGGAACCACTCCCGGACGCCTGGCCCATGCAGAACGCGGTTCCGACGGTGCTGATCGGGGCCATCCTGATGCTGGTGGTCTTCGTGCCGCTGTGCATCCGGAAGTTCGCATCGATCAGCACCCGCTAGGGCGGCGTCGTCCGAAAGACGTACTGGCCCCGGCCGGTGATCATCCCTGGGGCCGGTGACCTTCACCGGCCCCGGGCCTAGTGTTGGTGGCGGGCCCGCAGCTGCGGGCCCCATGCCATAGACAGCTGAAGGACGCACCATGATCGAGGCCCAGGCCCTCTCGAAGAGGTACGGTGCGAAAGCCGCCGTCGACGCCGTCTCATTCACCGTGCAGCCCGGCAAGGTCACGGGCTTCCTAGGTCCGAACGGCGCAGGCAAGTCCACCACCATGCGCATGATCATGGGCCTCGACAATCCGACATCGGGGCACGTGACCGTCAATGGCCGGCCCTACGCCCAGCATCGGGCGCCGCTGCGCGAGGTGGGCGCACTCCTGGATGCGAAAGCGGTCCACCCCAAGCGCTCCGCCTACAACCACCTCCGTGCGATGGCGGCGACCCATGGCATCCCCAACAGCAGGGTCAGGGACGTCATCGAACTGACGGGCCTCGGACCCGTGGCGAGGAAGCGTGTGGGCGGTTTCTCGCTCGGCATGGGTCAGCGGCTCGGCATCGCCGCAGCCCTCCTCGGGGACCCCCACACGGTCATCCTGGACGAGCCCGTCAACGGGCTGGACCCCGAGGGCGTCCAGTGGGTGCGTCATCTCGCCAAGGGGCTCGCCGCCGAGGGCCGCACCGTCTTCCTGTCCTCGCACCTGATGTCGGAGATGGCGCTGACGGCCGACCACCTCATCGTCATCGGACGCGGACGCATCATCGCGGACGCCCCGATCCAGTCCATCATCGACGGTCAGGGCAGGGCGCGGGTCCGCGTGCGTGCAGACCGGCCCCACGACCTCCTCGGGAGCCTCGCCGGGAACGGCGTCACCTCTCAGATCCTTGAACCGGAACTCATCGAGATCACCGGCGTGGAACCGCGCCGGATCGCCGAAGTAGCCCTGCGTGAGCGCGTCCTCGTGTACGAGCTGACGCCGCTCCAGGTGTCCCTCGAGGACGCCTACATGGAACTGACCCAGACCGAAGTCGAGTACCAGTCGCACAGCCTGCCCGGCGGCAACCAGGGCGCTGCACCAGTGGAAGGACGCTGACCATGGCACCGTCATCATCAACACCGACGTCAACACCTGCATCGGCCCCGTCGGCGCCCGCCCGGCAACGGCCACGGCAGGATCGGGGCGCGGGACCCGGCGTCACCTTCGGCCGGGTCCTGAAGTCCGAGTGGATCAAGGTCGCCACGGTCCCCTCGACCGTCATTCTGATCGCCTGCACCGTCGTCGTGATGGTGGGTCTCGCGGCGCTCTTCGCGTGGTCGCTGACGATCATGGCACAGTCCGTCGGTGATGCGAACGCCCCGTCGGGCTTCCAGCCACCGCCGGATGGTCCGGACAGTGTGGCAGGCCAGGTGCTCACGGTGCCGTCGTCGGGCCTGGCCTTCGGGCAGCTGCTGATCGCGTCGCTCGCGGTGGTCCTGATCGCCAGCGAGTGGACCACCGGCATGATCCGCTCCACCATGATCGCCGTGCCCAAGCGCATCCCGGCCCTCCTGGCGAAGGCGGTCATCATCGCCGTCGTCGCCTTCCTCGTCGGATTCGGCAGCGCCCTGGTCTCCTACCTCGTCGCCCAGCCCATCCTCGCGGGTGAGGACCTCGGCTTCGCGCTCACCGACGACGGCGTCCTGGCCAGCATCATCAACACCGGCACCTTCCTCGCGCTCGTCGCCGTGATCTCCATGGCCATCGGGATCCTGCTGCGCAACACTGCCGGTGGCGTGGTCACCGCAGTCGGCGTCTTCTTCGTGCTGCCGATCATCGTCCAGCTGATCTCGGGCCTGGCCGACTGGATCCCCAAGGCCGCCCGCTTCCTGCCCGCGGATGCCGGAAACCAGATGGTCGCGATCACGACCGCCGACGACGCCCTGACCCAGTGGGAAGGCGGCCTCGTGATGGGAGCGTGGGCACTCGTGCTCCTCGTTCTGGCACTGGTCGCCGCGAAGAAGCGGGATGTCTAGGACACCCTTACAACCATCACCGGCGATGAGCGACGAACCCCTGGTGAAGGAGACCGCGGAACGGACGGCCGCGGTCTCCTTCAGTGAACTCAACGCACGCCGGCTGGGTCCCATCCGGCGGTTCTTCCGTAGGTATCCGCGGGCCATGGACGCCGTCGTCATCCTCGCGTTCCTCATCGCGACCTTTCCCAACGCGCTGTTGATGATCATCGGAAGCGGCAGCTGGCTGGCCCTGCCCGCAGTGGCCCTGGCTGCCGGAGCACTCGCGTTCCGCCGGGACCGGCCACTGCTGGTTCTGGCCTTTCTCGCGCTCCTGGATCCACCGGCCAGTTTCCTCACGGAGGGCGCGGGCAGCGTCGGGGTCGGGACTACGATCGCCCTGTACACGGTTGCAGCGACCTACCCGCTGAAGAAGACCCTGGTCGCAGCCGCCGCAGCCACGGTGCTGTCCGTCGGAGCGCTCTTCCTCATCCCGCCCGCGATGTTCGCCGAAGCCCCCGGGGTGGTCTGGCTCCTCAGCGGCTTCGTCGTCATGTTCCTCGCCGTGGCGGTGGGCGTCGGGGTCACGGTGCGGCGCGACCGCGAACACGAGAGCGAGTTGCGCGAGTGGGCGGCGCGGAACGCCGAGCTGGCGTCGGCGGGGGAGCGGAACCGGATCGCGCGCGAGATGCACGACGTCGTCGCACACTCGCTCACGGTGATGGTCGCCCTCTCGGACGGCGCCGCCGTCGTGATGAAGCGGGACCCGGACCGCGCCGTCGCGGTGCTCCGGGAGCTGTCCGGCGCTGGACGGACTGCCATCGCCGACATGCGGCGCGTCCTCGGGGTGCTTCGCGCGGAGGCCGGCACGGACTCGCTCGACCCCCTGCCGGCGTCGAGTTCGCTCGCGCAGCTCCTCGACGGCTTCCGCGCCGCGGGCCTGCCGTTGCGGGTGACCACCAGTGGGCCTCGGCTGCCCGACGATCCCGCTTTCCAGCTCACGGTGTACCGGATCATGCAGGAGTCACTGACGAACGTCCTGCGGTACGGCAAGGGGGTTACGCTGGTCGACATCTCGATCGTCAGGACGGGTGACTCCGTGTGCCTGCGCGTCGCCGACGACGGCCGGGGCGCCATGGAACCGGTGGTATCGCTCGGATCGGGGCAGGGCATCGCGGGCATGCGGGAGCGCGCCGCCATCTACGCGGGCTCGGTCGAATGCGGCAGCCGTCCCTCGGGCGGCTGGATCGTCGACGTGCAACTGACAGTGCCCGACGCCCACGGCGGAGCGGGCAACCAACGGGGGAAAGACAAAGATGACCATGCACAGCATCTCGGGCACGCCGGGCATGCCGGGCACGCCGGGCACGCCCATCAAAGTCCTGCTCGCTGACGACCAGCCACTGCTGCGGATGGGCTTCCGGCTCATCCTCGAGGGCGAGCCGGATCTGGTGATCGCCGGGGAGGCGTCGACGGGCAGTGAGGCAGTCCGCCTCGCCGCGGAGCTGTCACCCGACGTCGTACTGATGGACGTGCGGATGCCGCAGGGCGACGGCATCGAGGCCACACGCCGGATCACAGCGTCGGGTTCGCCTGCGCGCATCATCATCCTGACCACCTTCGACCTCGATGAATACGCGTTCGCGGGGCTTCAGGCGGGCGCCTCGGCATTCCTGCTGAAGGACGTGGCGCCCGAGGACCTGGTGCACGCGGTGCGGGTCGTCGCTAGCGGAGATGCCGTCGTCGCCCCGCGTGTCACGCAGCGGCTGCTGGAGACCTACGTCCGGTCCCTGCCATCAGCCCACGCGGCGACGACGGTCCCGGACCGTCGGCTGGCAGGGCTGACCCCGAGGGAGCGCGAAGTCCTCGAAGCCATCGCTGAGGGTCTCTCCAATGCCGAACTCGCCGCCCGGTTCTTCCTCTCGGAGGCGACCATCAAGACGCACGTCCGGCGGATCCTCACGAAGCTGGACCTGCGCGACCGCGTGCAGGCCGTGGTGTATGCCTACGAGAACGGGATCGTGGTGCCGGGGCCGGCGCACTGATTCTTCAGAACCTGCGAACGGACCGGGGCCCGGGCGGACACCTGTGCGAGGTGTCCGCCCGGGCCCCGGGTTTCTTTCTACGGTCGGAACAGGTGATCAGGCCACGCAGCCGCCCAGGGCGATTTGTCCGTCGATGGCCTTGATCTGGTTCTGGACGGCACCGAGTTTGGTCTGCAGCCCAATCACAATCTGCTTCTGGGCTGCGATAGCGTCCTTGTTCAGCTTCTTCTGCGCTTCAAGGCCACTGAGCGTCGACTTTGCCGCGGTGAGCTGCGTGTCAAGGGTGGTGAGCTGGCCCTGCAGGGTCTTGAGCGCGGCTTCCGCCGCGGTGATCTCCCCGTTGAGGCTGTTCAGCTGGTCAAGCAGCGGAGCCACCCGGCCCTGGAGGGACAAGATCTCGGCCTCCTTGGTGGCAATCTGGGCGTTGAGCCCGGTAAGCGTCGTCACGAGCTTGTCGATGTCGGCATTGAGCGTCGTGATGTCGCCCTGCTTGGTGGTGACCGCCGCGGCGGTGCTGTCGGCCGCGGCCTGCAGCAGGGGTAGCCGCTCCTTCAGCCCGGTGAGCTCGGCGTTCTTGGCGTCAACGGCTGCCGATGCATCAGCAAGGGCGCCCTGGGCTTCGGTCAGGTCCCCGCGCAGGCCGTCGAGCACCGTCCGCTGTGCCGCAATGGCGTTCTGGGCAGCGTCGACTCCGTCGGTCAGGCCCATAAGCTTGGCCTCGAGGTCGGCAACCACCTTTTCCTGTGCGGTTAGTGCGGCAGCAGCCGCCGTCGCAGTGTCCTTGAGCCCCTGGAGCTGGCCCTGCAGGGTGGTGAGTTCGGTCTGCTTCGCGGCCACCGCGGCGTCGGCATCGGTCAGTGCCGTCTTCAGGGCGGGAAGCTGGCCCTGGAGAGTCCTGATCTCCGTCTCCTTCGTGGTAACGGCCACGTTGCCAGCGGTCAGTGCGTCCTGCAGCGGGGCCGCTTGCAGCTGGAGGGCGCTGCTCTCTTTCTGCTTCGCCAGCAGCTGGGAGTTGAGGGAGTCGACCTGCTTCTGCAGGGTCGAGAGGTCGCCCTGCAGTCCTGAGATCGACGTGTTTTTGTCGGTGATTTGGACATTCACCGCGTCGAGTTCCTTCTGCTTCGCGGCACGCTGTGCCTCGAGGTCCTTCTTGCCGTTGCCGTCGCCGTTGCCGGTCTCGATCCGCCTGCTCAAGGACGCGATCTCGCTCTCCAGCGTTGCCTTTTTGTTTTGGAGCGTGGTGAGCTCGCCCTGAGCCTTTGCCAGTTCAGCCTGCTTCGCCGTCACCGCTGCATTCGCCGCGGTGATCTTGTTCTGCAGCGTGGCGATTTCGGCGGTGACGGCATCCTGGTTTGCCGTGTTCGCTGCGACTGCGTCGGCTGCCTTCTTAGCATCGTCCTGGAGCGCGACGAGCTGGTTCTGCGCTGTCGCGATCTCCGCGGTCTTCGCGGTGACTGTGTTGGCTGCCTTGGTTGCGTTCGCCTGCAGCGCTGCAAGCTGGTCCTTCGCTGTGGCAATCTCGGTGTTCTTGGCGGCCACCGCGTCGGCGGCCGTCTTGGCGTCAGTCTGGCGCGTCGCCAGTTCGTTCTTCGCTTCGACGATCGCAGCATTCTGCGCATCAAGGTCCGCCTGGGCAGTCGTACCGGCAGCGACGAGGTTCGCGAGCGTTGCCTCGGCGTCGGTGACCTTCCGTGCTGCAGCGGTCACTGCTGCAGCAGCATCCTGTGCAGTGGTAGTCAGGATGATGAGTTCGCCCTCGGCTGTGGTGATTGCGGTGTTCTGGTCAGCCAGGTCGCCGGCTGCCTGCGCGGCGATGAACTGGAGTTCAGCGAGTTCCTGGGCGGCAGTGGCCAGTGCTTGCTTCTTGGCTACCAGCTCGGCGTCCACGGCTGTGGCCTGGGCCTGCAGGGCGGCGGAGTCGCTCTCCAAGGCAGCCTTCTTGGCCTGAAGGGGTTCCAGTTCGGCCGACACGGCCGCCTTTTCCGCCTCGAGATCAGTCAGGGCCTTCTCAGCCGCGGCGACCGCCTTGGCTGTTCTCGTCTGCTCGGCTACGAGGGCTGCGAGAGTGTCCTCGGCGGCCTGCAGCTGGGACTCGAGCTCGGCATTCGCCGCGTCCAGAGCCTCAATCGCATCCGTCGCGGTCTCGATCTGGGCCTTAAGGCTGTCGGCGGTCGACTGCAGGACCGCACGTTCGGTCTGCAGCTTGGTGATGATCTCCGCGTTCTTGCGGGCGGCGGCTTTCAGGAGGTTCTCCTGCACCGTGCCGCGGTGTGCCAACTGGTTGACCACCCCGTTGCAGATGCCCGACACCGGGGCGGTCTCGGCCGACGCCTGCGGGGCGAGGACCAGCATGCTGGTCAGGACTCCCGGCAGGATTACAGCGCTGGCAACGCGACGAACAAGGACGGATTTCGCGTTGATATCGCGCACAGCTACTCCTGGAGACCTGAGGGAACGTGGGGGTTACGTCCAGAAATGTACGGAGATTAGTTGCGCGGAGACACAGTACTCCTTACCCCTACTTTTCACCGGGTACTCGTTTTCCTACCCGTTAACTACCTGTTCCCGCACAAGCTGTTGAAATCAGGAGCAAGGGGGGCAGCCGCCCCCCTCAGCCGGTACAGCGATCCGACGGGGCGCCGTGGCCAGGGTCTGATTGAATCGGGGGATGAGCACTCCAGCGCACATCCAGGACCTCGGCGCCTACGTGGCAGCATCCCCGTCGAGCTTCCATGCCGTGGCGGAGGCCGCGCGGCGGCTTGCCGCCGCAGGATTTCGCGAACTTGCGGAGCAGGACGCCTGGGAGGGCGGCGCGGGTCGCTTCTACGTCATCCGTGACGGCGCCCTGATTGCGTGGTCCGTCCCCGAGAGTGCCGGCCCCATCACGGCGTTCCACATCCTCGGCGCCCACACCGATTCGCCGTCGTTCAAGCTCAAGCCCAAGCCCACCACGGGCAAGTACGGCTGGCTGCAGGCCGGCGTCGAGGTCTACGGCGGCCCGCTGCTGAATTCCTGGCTCGACCGGGAACTCGCGCTCGCGGGTCGCCTGACGCTGCACGACGGCAGCGAGCACCTGGTGTCCACCGGACCGCTGCTGCGTTTCCCGCAGCTCGCCATCCACCTGGACCGCGCAGTGAACGACGGCCTGGCGCTGGACAAGCAGCGCCACATGAATCCGGTCTGGGGCCGCGGCAACCCGGCGGAGGCGGACCTCCTCGGACTGCTCGCCGCGCGTGCCGGTGTTGATCCGCGGGAGATCGGCGGGTTCGACGTCGTCGTCGCCGACACCCAGGAACCGCGCGTCTTCGGCGCACAGGACGAGTTCTTCGCGTCCGGGCGGCTCGACAACCTCTCGTCCGTGCATGCCGGACTCACGGCGCTGATCGGCGCTGCCCGGGGTCCTGTGGACGGGCCGATCGCGGTCCTCGCGGCCTTCGACCACGAGGAGGTGGGCAGCGGATCCCGCTCCGGCGCCAGCGGACCCTTCCTCGAGGACATGCTGCTGCGCATCTCGCTCGGCCTCGGGGCCGGGACGGAGGAGCGCATGCGCGCCCTGGCGTCGTCGTTCTGCATATCGGCCGATGCCGGCCATGCCGTCCACCCCAATTACGCGGAGCGGCACGACCCGGTGAACCTGCCGGTGCTCAACGGCGGACCGCTGCTCAAGATCAATGCCAACCAGCGCTACACCACCGATGCGCCGGGTGCCGCCTTCTGGGCTGCGCTGTGCCGCAGCAGCGGCGTGCCCTACCAGGAGTTCGTCTCCAACAACGGGATGCCGTGCGGTTCCACCATCGGTCCGCTGACGGCCACGCGCCTCGGCATCCGTACGGTCGACGTCGGGACACCACTGCTGTCGATGCATTCGGCGCGTGAACTGTGCGGCGTCGAGGACCCCGGGCATCTCGCTACGGCCACGACCGCCTTCTTCCGCGGCGGGCAGTAGGCGAACCGGCTTCGTCCACCGGCCTCGTCCATACGAGTTCGCTGACGGTCAATCGTCCGGTAACATTGATACGTCTGTGCCAGAGCCGGTCGGCGGTAAATACCGCGGACGGCGGCCGGACCAACGCTAAAGAACCTCCTGTTGCGGAAAGACCGCGACCGTTCAGCCCAGAGGAGGTGGGTTCACACATGCGTGCATATGAATTGATGGTAATCATCGACCCCGACGTCGAGGAACGCTCCATCGACCCAACACTCGAGAAGTTCCTGAATGTCGTCCGCAATGGCGGCGGCACCGTGGACAAGGTGGATATCTGGGGACGCCGGCGCCTTGCGTACGAGATCCAGAAGAAGACCGAGGGCATCTACGCCGTCGTCAACTTCACCGCGACCCCGGCCGTGGCTTCCGAGCTCGACCGCCAGCTGAGCCTCAACGAGACGATCATGCGCACCAAGATCATCCGCCCCGAGGAGCAGAAGGTTTCCGCCGAATAATTTCGGTAGATCCCTCATCCATCCACCCCGCTCCGGCGGGTAGGAACTCAAGGAGGCACCATGGCAGGCGAAACAGTCATCACGGTGATCGGCAACCTCACCAACGACCCCGAATTGCGGTTCACGCCGTCGGGATCGGCGGTTGCCAACTTCACGATCGCGTCCACTCCTCGCACCTTCGATCGTCAAACCAATGACTGGAAGGACGGCGAAACGCTGTTCCTCCGCGCGTCGGTGTGGCGTGAGGCCGCGGAGAACGTTGCCGAGACTCTGACCAAGGGAACCCGCGTGGTTGCCCAGGGCCGACTCAAGTCACGTTCGTACGACACCAAAGAGGGCGAGAAGCGCACCGTCATGGAGCTCGAGGTGGACGAGATCGGTCCATCCCTGCGCTATGCATCGGCAAAGGTCACGCGTACCCAGCGCTCAGGCGGCGGGAACGGCGGCGGCTTCGGCGGCAACTCGGGTGGCAACTCCGGTGGCAGCGGTTCGAACTCCGGTTCGGGCTGGGGCGGCGGACAGCCGGCCCAGCAGCCTGCGGAAGACCCCTGGGGTGCTCCCTCGGGTGGCAACTCGCAGGGCTGGGGCAACGGCGCCGACTCCGAGCCTCCCTTCTAGGTAGCGGGTTCCGTTCCCGGAACCCCTGCCGCAGTTCCGCAAGGAACTGGTACTTCCCATCCCGCAGAATCGTTCTGCGGGCTCCAACAGAAAAAGGAGCACCACGATGGCTAAGGCTGAACTCCGTAAGCCCAAACCAAAGTCCAACCCCTTGAAGGCCGCTGACGTCACCGTCATCGACTACAAGGACGTAGCCCTGCTGCGTAAGTTCATTTCCGATCGCGGAAAGATCCGTGCCCGTCGCGTCACCGGTGTGACCGTGCAGGAGCAGCGCAAGATCGCCCAGGCAATCAAGAACGCCCGCGAAGTTGCACTCCTGCCGTACTCCGGCGCTGGCCGCGGCTAGGGAAAGGGACACACTATGTCGAAGCTCATTCTGACCCAGGAAGTCACCGGACTCGGTGCCGCAGGCGACGTCGTCGAGGTGAAGAACGGTTACGCACGTAACTACCTTCTGCCCCGCGGTTTCGCCCTGATGTGGAGCAAGGGTGGCGAGAAGCAGGTCGATTCGATCAAGGCTGCTCGCTCCGCCCGCGAGCACGCATCGCTCGAGGACGCCCAGCGCCAGGCTGCCGCACTGTCGGCGAAGCCCGTCACCCTGACTGTCAAGGCGGGTGGCTCCGGCCGCCTGTTCGGCACCGTCAAGGCCGACGACGTCGCGAAGGCCGTTGAGGCCGCAGGCCTCGGCAAGATCGACAAGCGCAAGGTCGAACTGCCGGCTCACATCAAGTCGGTCGGTTCGTACCAGGCCAACGTCCGTCTCCACGAGGACGTAGCAGCAGTCATCGACCTGGACGTCGTGGCCAGCTGATACAGCGAGGGGCCCCGGGCTCGCAAAGCGAGTTCGGGGTAGCCGCCAGCGCTGATACGCCGGCAGCGAGACCAGGTCCACCAGGAAGCCTCCGCGGAAGCGGGGGTTTCCTGCGTTTAACCCGTGGACGTCCCCTCGGGGCCCGTGCACGGCAACATTCCCGGGTGGGTACGCTCAGGCGGTATGCCCGGATGTACATGTCCCGCAGCGACTTCTTCCGGGATCTCCGGGAGGTCCTGGGTACCGGCAACTGCATATCGCCTAGTCCTGCCCCCGCGCCCATGGCACTCCGGGCCGGAACCGTATGGAGAGGTGGGGATATGTGCCTCCCGGGAGCAGATGGAAGCGCCTTTTCGTCGGTTGTCAACAGAGCACCTGTGGACGGAGGGGCGGGGAAATTAGTAGGAGTCCACAGGCCGGGGATAACGTTTTCGCAGGTCAGAGCGCTGTTGTAGCCCAAACAATTTCTTTGTCCACAGGGTTGTCCCCATCCTGTGCACAAGAGATGGCACGTAATCCACAGGTTATTCGCACTTACCCACACCCCCTGTTGGCACAGCGCTTTGTGCAGTACGGGAAGGGGTCTAGCGTTGCTGGGGATTCCCAATAGTGAGGGTGGAGAGTGATAGGCCTGTCCTGTCAGACCCGTCCCGGGTTTCCGGCGGACGCCTCGGCGACTGCCGCATCGACAGCAGGAGAAAGGCCCTACAGTGTCCCTGGCACATGCAGATTCATCACCGGACACTCGTACCCCGGAATTCTCACGTACGCCTCCCCAGGACCTCGTCGCCGAGCAGTCCGTCCTTGGCGGGATGATGCTGTCCAAGGATGCCATCGCCGACTGCGTGGAGGTGCTTCGAGGCATCGACTTCTACCGGCCCGCGCATGAGAGCATCTACGAGGCCATCATCGACCTCTACGGCCGTGGGGAACCGGCCGACGCCGTCACCGTTTCGGACGAGCTGACCAAGCGCGGAGAGATCTCCCGCATCGGCGGCCCCGCGTACCTCCACACGCTGATCCAGTCCGTCCCCACCGCGGCGAATGCCGGCTTCTACGCCGAGATCGTGCGCGAACGGGCCGTCCTTCGCCGACTCGTCGACGCGGGCACGAAGATCGTCCAGCTCGGCTACTCCAACGACGGCGAGGTGGACGACCTCGTCAACGCGGCCCAGGCCGAGGTGTATGCGGTCGCTGAGCGCCGCACGGCTGAGGATTACGTCGCGCTCAAGGACATCATCGAGGGCACCGTCGACGAGATCGAGTCGGCCGGCCACCGTGGCGAGGGCATGACCGGCGTCCCTACGGGTTTCTACGAACTCGACGAGCTGACCCAGGGGTTGCACGGTGGGCAGATGATCGTCGTCGCAGCCCGTCCCGCCATGGGTAAGTCCACCTTCGCCCTGGACTGGGCGCGTTCTGCGGCCATCAAGCACAATATGACCACCGTCTTCTTCTCGCTCGAGATGGGGCGCAACGAGATCGCGATGCGCCTGCTGTCCGCCGAGGCCACCATCGGCCTGCAGGACCTGCGCAAGGGCACCATCAAGGACGAGCAGTGGGGCAAGATCGCCACGACGATGGGCCGGATGAACGACGCGCCCCTGTTCATCGACGACAGCCCGAACATGTCGCTCATGGAGATCCGGGCCAAGTGCCGGCGGCTCAAGCAGCGGCACGACCTCAAGCTCGTGGTGCTGGACTACCTCCAACTGATGTCATCGGGCAAGCGCGTCGAGTCCCGCCAGCAGGAAGTGTCCGAGTTCTCGCGGGCACTCAAACTGCTGGCCAAGGAACTCAACGTGCCGGTCGTCGCGCTGTCACAGCTGAATCGTGGTTCCGAGCAGCGGACGGACAAGCGCCCGCAGGTTTCCGATCTTCGCGAGTCGGGCTCGATCGAGCAGGATGCCGACATGGTCATCCTTCTCCACCGTGACGACGTGTACGACAAGGAGTCGGCCCGTGCCGGCGAGGCCGACGTGATCGTGGCCAAGCACCGTAACGGACCGACCAAGACCCTTGTGGTCGGTTTCCAGGGCCACTACTCGCGGTTCAACAACATGGCCGCGGACGGCGGGGGCTACTAGTCCTTCTTCGGCCCGAGTTCGTTGATGACCGTCTTCAGGCGATCGCGCAGGTCTTCGGAAGCTAGACCGTCCTCGGCCATCAATTCGTGCTCAATGTTCTTCGCCCGCTCCAGCGCCTTCAGCCCTGCGGAGGTGATGGTGATGCGCTGACTGCGGCGATCCGCCGTGTTGCGCAAGCGCGTCACGAGCCCGCGCTTCTCGAGGCGGTCCAGGGTCCGGCCAACGGTCTGAGCCTGGACGTGGACCAGTTGCGCCAGACGCACCCCCGTGAGGGTGCCCTCCCGTTCGAGAACGCCGAGGGTCGTCAGGCCCGCGTGCGTGATGCCGATGCTCAGGAGCTTCTCGTTCCATGAGTGCTCGACGAGGCGGGCCGCGGTCGTGAGCAGGCGGCTGGTCGACCAATCGTTTAACTCCGGCACGATGGCGTGTCCTTCCTCGGTTGTACGCGGTGGATGCGCTTGTTCCTACTACTTACTCTAAACAATTTCACCCGAAATAGACAGCAGGCTTATTATCATGCGAGGTCGCGGTGGCGGCTCTTTCTACCGTTCCCTGGGCGCGACGGTGCGGCCGGAGTGGGTGCCGGCCGGCTGAGGACGACGAAGGGCCCGGAGCCATGCCCCGGGCCCTTCGTCGTGCACATTGTGCTTAGAGGTTCTCGCCTCGGCGGGTGTCGTCACCGAGATCGGTGCCCCGGCGGGTGTCCTCCGCGCCTTCGACCTCGATCTCTTCCTTGCGGACCTCACCACTGACCGTCTCGTTCGAGGTGACGGTCTGCTTGTCGAGACGCACGCGCTCGACAGGGACGGCTTCCTTCTCGACGACGGGGCGCTCGGCGTGGAGGGTCACTTCGTGCTCCTCCTCGCTGATGTCCGGACCGGCAAGGGCTTCGCCGCGGTTGGCTTCCGTGATGGGCTCGCGCTCGATGCGGACTTCCTCGCGGCTGACGGGAACGGTCGTGGTGACGTTCTCGGTGACCACGTACTTGCGCAGGCGGGCGCGGCCTACCTCACGGCGTTCCGTACCGACGCGCAGCTGCTCTTCCGAGCGCGTCATGGCTTCGTCCGTGGTGGGACCAGAGGTGTCGTGCCCGACAGCTCCACGGTCCGAGTAGGTGCTCGTATCCGTGTCCGTCAGGTTCGCGTGGCGGCCCGATGTGGTGTCGATGTCGACGTCGCGGTCGCCCTGGCCGACGGTGCCGGTGGTGGTCGTCGTGCCGGTGGTCGTCGTGTCGGTGTAGCCGCTGGTGCCGCCACCGATCTCGTAGTGGCGGTAGAGGCGATCCTCTTCCTCCGGGCTCAGGTTGCCGTCGGTCTCGATCCGAGGGGCATCCTTCACCTGGTGCTTGGTGTACGGCACGCGGACGTCATGGCCTTCGACGTCGGCGCCCTGAAGGGGAATGAAGGACTCGGACGTGCCGAACAGGCCCGTCTTTGCCGTGACCCAGCTGGGCTCACCGGTCTGGTCGTCGAGGTAGACCTGGCCGATGGAGCCGATCTTCTCTCCGTCAGAACCGAGGACGTTGCCGCCGTTGCCGAGCAGGGTATCGATGTGTTCCTGGGTAATCATTTCCTTCTCCTTCTGAGTAATCTCACTGCGAGGGGTATGGAATTCTCGGCTGTAGGTCTCGCCGGGACCGGAGTCCCTGGCGAACCACCGGCCTCTAGAGTAAGCACACTTAGTAGTTAATTGGAAGCTGGCTTAGCGTTCCTCTTGAAATCCGTAGCCGTGATCCCATGGTTCAGCGGTAGGAAGACTGCCTGCGGGCGGCTTTGCCGGCCACGAGTGCTTCCGTAGAATGACTGGAAGGTCCAGCCACCGGCCGAACATCCTGCAGGACGACCCGATCTATGCCCCTACAGGCGTGTGTCGGGCGCTCGCCCACCTCACCGGAAGGCGCCCATGCCAGCCGCACGTCCCCCTCACATCAATCAGGTCATGATCGCTGCCGCGGACCTCGAGAACGCCGAGTTCGAGCGTGACCGGCTCGCAATGGTGTGCGGCGCCGCCATCCGACTGGCCCTTGCCGAGGGCCACACGGTCGCCCAGATCGCCCAGGCGGCGGCCATGGCCGAAGCTGACGTGCGGCGCCTCGCGGAGGCCTTGCCGGACACCTTGCCCGGTCCCGTGGATCTTGCTGCCCTGCCGGGGCTTGCAGGGGGCCACGACGCCGCCCTGATCGGCCTTCACCCGTCCCTACTGGACATCGTGCCCTTCGAAGCGGACGTCACCGCACGCGAGGAGCTTGTCCGGGATGCCCCTCGGGAGTCGGATGCCGCCCTCTGATGCTTCGGTCGGGTCGGAGAGGGGCCGGGTGGCGCTGCTCATCATCGATATGCAGAACGCCTTCTTCGAGGACGAGGTCCTTGCCAGCGCTCAGAAAGCTCTGGTGGGGGCCTGCAACGCCCTGATCGATGCTGCGCAGCGCGGAAGGACGCCAGTCCTGGTGGCGCGCACCGAGCACCTCCCGGACCGCTCCACGTGGACCGTCTCCATGCTTGATGACGACCAGGGATTCATCTTCCGGGGGACCCACCAGGCCGAGGCCGTCGAGGGTCTCCGTGTCGAAGGGCTGGAGACTGTGACGAAGACCCGCGACAGCGCCTTTTTCGGAACGGACCTCGCGGAGCGCCTCCGGAGCCACGGCGTGGAGCGGCTCGTCCTCGCCGGAGTCTCCACGCACAACTGCGTGGCGCACACGGGCGCCGATGCTTTCGCGCACGACTTCCGTGTCAGCTACGCACTCGACGCCATCGGCAGCACCAACGCCCAGTACGCGGCGGCGATGCTCGAGATCCTCTCCGTCGAGTACCGGCAGGCGGTCCTCAGCCGGTCGGAAGCGGAGGCCCTCCTCACCTGACGGGCGGCGCCCCGCAGCTCGCCCCGGCGGAGCCGGGAACGGCAGAGGCCACCGGAACGAATCCCGGTGGCCTCCGTCATCTGTACCTCGTGGGTCAGCTCTGCTTGACGTTCGCCGTGGCGTCCTGGGCGCGGCCCTTGACGTGGCCGGCGGCCTGCTGGCCCTCGTCCTTCACGGTCTGCACCGAATCGGTCGCGGATTCCTTTACGGACTGGACGGCATCCTGCACCGGCTCCTTCACGTCCTCGACGATCTGCTTCGCGGCCTCGGTAACCTTCTCCTTCAGGGGCGCTGCCTGCTCCTTGAGCTGCGATGCGGCCTCCTGCTCCTTCTGGCTGGCCGGAATGACCGATGCAACGAGCAGACCGGCGCCGAAGGCGATCAGACCGGCGGCGAGAGGGTTGCCGGCAGCCTTGCTGGAAAGCTGTCGCGGGGCGTTCTGGACGGCGTGTCCGGCCTGGGCGGCCTTGTCCTTGGCTGTGCCTGTGGCGGACTGGGCGGTACCCTTTCCGCTGCCGGCCGTGCTCCTGACGCTGTCCTTCACGTCGCCGGCCTTGCCGGTCACGGAGTCCTTGACGTCCTCGGCCTTGCCCATAACGGAGTCCTTGACGTCCTCGGCCTTGCCCATGACGGTCTCCTTCACATTGCTGAAGCTGTTCTTGACCTTCTCGGTCTGGCGGTGCGCGATATTTGCGGGATTCACCTTGTCTGCCACGGCGTCGACGTTGGTGCCCAGTTCCTCGCGGGTGCGTTCAATATCTGCGCGGATCTCTTCTGGCGTCTGGCTCATCGTGTCTGCTCACCTGGTTTCAGTGTCGGCGGAATCTCTTTGACGGTCTCCGCAGTCTGTGGGAGACCCTTGACCTTCTTCATTTCCTTCTTGCCCTGGAGTGCCAGCACCGCGGCGATGATGCCCCAGAGAACCGCCACGATCAGAGCGGCCCAGCCGAGGGGCATGAGTGCACCGAGGCCCCACATCAGGGCGATGGACAGGAACAGGAGGACGAAGTGACCGCCGACCGCTGCGCCGGCGAACATGCCGGCACCCTTTCCGGCGTTCTTCGCCGATTCCGTGGCTTCGGCTTTCGCCAGAGCCACTTCCTGGCGCATGAGCTTGGAGAGGTCCTTTGTCACCTCCCCGAGGAGTTCACCTACCGAGGCATTGGCAGCGCGCTGCTCGGCCTCCGTAGGTAGGGGTGCGGCGGCCTGGTGGGCACCGCCGGTGTATGCCTCAGCCATCAGCGCAGGCTCCCGTCATTCGGCAGGGTGCCCACGGGCGGCGTTCCCGGGGGGATGGTGGGGTAGTCCTCCGTGGGATCGACGAAGGCGGGGTTGGATCCTGCGACGTGCTGGCCGTGGGTCGTCTCGCCGAAGCCTGCAGTAGCGGGGGTACCGCTGTAGAGGCCGGAGTCCGTCTCGGTGTAAGCGGGATAGGTCCCGGTCGTCGAGGTTCCGGTCGATGCGAAGTTCCGAGCGGAACCGGATGTCTCGGACTCCCGGTTACCGGTCAATCCACGCGTCAGGCGGCCGGCGACGAGTCCCGATCCGGCTGCTATGGCGAGGAATACTCCGGGCTTGCGGCGGGCGAAGGCCTTGACGTCCTCGAGGATGTCGGTGGCGTCGCGGCCCTCGAGCCAGGAAGCGGCCGAGTTGGTGCGCTGGGCCGCCTGCTGGACGACGCTGGACACTACGTGGTTGTCCGATTTCTCCGCGATGGATTTCAGTTCATCGGAGATGCTGCGGATGCCCTCGGTGATCTTCTGCTGCTGCGTGCCGGCCTGGCTTTTGACCTCGGAGGTCACCGTGCCGAGCAGGTTCTTGGCCTGCGATCCGGCCTCGGCGGCGACACTCTTCGCCTCGGAGGCGGCGGTGCCGGCTACGTTCTTGGCTGCTTCCTTGCCTTCCTGGCCGACCTGCTGGGCCTGGTGCTTGGCAGCGGAAGTCTTCGATCCGGAGTTACCGCCGGTGGATCCAGTGGTGCCGAGCTCGTGGGCGCCGAGGTCCGAAGTGGATGACTCGTTGCCTGTGGTGGAGGGAACCAGGGGATCCTGCGGCCAATTCTGCGTAGTCATGGTTCTTCCTAACGTTGATATTGCCGTTAACGCGGACGCTCCATCGTGTTCTCGATGCGACGGTCCTGCATCTCGTGCTGGACTTATCACTGAAGCTAAGCATGCTTACCTTAACTTTTGCAAGCTCTTTCGTAAGATCCCGCAACATCTAAATAAGTAGACTTAGTATCTTCCAAAAATCCTAGTGGCGCCCTTAGCGTCGAATCAAGAGGACCTCCGCGGCCGCTTCAAGAAGGAGCGGGTCCAAGCCAGCGAGGACCCTAGGTGGGAGGTGGCACCCCGTGTTTTTCCACAAGCAAGAGCTGCAGTACAAGGCCAGCCCTGACAAGCCCGACGCGGTGTATGCGCGCAAGCTGCAGGAAGTCCTCGGCGGCCAGTACGGCGAGATCACCGTGGCCCTGCAGTACAGCTTCCAGGCCTGGAACGCCCACATCCCGGGCAAGTACCGTGACCTGCTCTTCGGGATCGGTGCCGAGGAGATGGGGCATGTCGAGATGCTGGCGACGATGATCGCACAGTTGCTGGAGAAAGCGCCGCTCGGGATCACCGAGGATGCCGTACAGTCCGATCCCGCCATCGCCGCTGTGATCGGGGGTACCGACCTCCAGCACGCGATCGTGGCCGGAGCAGGTGCCCGACCCGTGGACAGTATGGGCAACCCCTGGCAGGGCAGCTACGTGACGGCGAGCGGTAACCTGCTCGCGGACTTCACCGCGAATGCGAACGCAGAGATGCAGGGCCGGCTGCAGGTGGCCCGCCTCTACCACATGACGGACGACCACGGGGTCCGGGACATGCTGTCCTTCCTGCTTGCACGGGACACCATGCACCAGAACCAGTGGATGGCGGCCGCCAGAGAGCTGCAGGAATCGAAGCTCGAGGAGATGCCCGTACCGAGCAACTTCCCGATCAAGAAGGAAGCCCGGGAGGTCTCCTACCAGTACCTCAACTTCTCGGACGGCAAGGCGGCGGCCGAGGGCCGCTGGGCTTCCGGACCGAGCCCGGACGGGAAGGGTGAATTCACCTACCACGAGGGCCCCACCACGAGTGCGCCCATGCCGCCGGCCACCCATCCGGACTCCCGTTTCTACGGGACCACGGAGATCCCGAACACCGTCGAGAAGATAGCGGGCACCGTGCAGGACAAGCTGAACCGCGAATAACCCATCGCACTACCGAAGAGAAGGAGACTGTCATGACAAATACGAACAACCGCACGGTGGAGAGTGGCCGCACCTCACTGCAACGCGCTGCGCAGGCAGTAGGCGTCGTCTTCCTGCTGGTCGGAATCCTAGGCTTCATTCCCGGGATCACCTCGAACTACAACACCATGATGTTCGCCGGACACCAGTCGGAGGCGATGCTGCTCGGGATCTTCCAGGTCTCGATCCTCCACAACATCGTCCACCTGTTGTTCGGCATCGCCGGCGTGGCCATGTCGAGGACGGTGTCCGGGGCGCGCTCGTACCTCCTCGGTGGCGGGATCATCTACGCCATCCTGTGGCTCTACGGACTCGTGATCGGCCAGGAGTCGTCGGCCAACTTCGTCCCGCTGAACACCGCGGATGACTGGCTGCACTTCCTGCTCGCGGTGGGCATGATCGGCCTGGCGCTCGCGCTCGGTCGCCGCGACCGCTCCGCCACGCGCCGCGTCTGACCGGGACCTCCGCCCCGGGGCGGGAGTCCGGTGTGCGGCAGCTCGAATCCGCACAGGTAATCAGCATCACGGACACGGCGCGTCGAGTGTCGGACCATGACGCCGGATCGAGGGGTACCACCGGGTACCCCTCGATCCGGCGTCGTCGTACCGGGCCCTCGCGGCGACGGACACCACGACGCGCGAAAGCGAAGTACGCTTAGCATTGACGCCCCGGCCCCATGGGGTAGCCCTGTCGACAGAGAGGTCCTTGATGAAGCAGCCCTCCCCGCGCGGAGAAGTCAGCGCGCTAGTCCTGGCCATCATCGCCGGAACAACCGACTCGCAGCAGGATGCGCTCGAGCGGCTCGGCGTGCTCGTCGAGGCCGCGCTCTCCGAAACGGCGGACATCCTGCACGACGACGACCTCCAGCTTGCGCTCTTCTGCCTGTACGAGCTGCACTACAGCGGAATCGATGGCGCGGGCGACGACTGGGAATGGAACCCGGACCTCCTGCGCGTGCGGCAGCAACTCGAGGCGGCCTTCGAGCGCAGGGTACGGGACGAAGTCGTCCTGGGTGACCTGCCGGGGGCGACCAGCGAGGCCGTGTGCGCTGAGCTGTTCCGCATGACCAGCGAGGATTCGGGTCCGAGCATGTCCCGGTACGTGGCGAAGTCCGCGACGAACGAGCAACTCCGCGAGTTCCTCGTGCACAAGTCCATCTACCAGCTCAAGGAAGCCGACCCGCACACGTGGGCGATCCCGCGTCTCACCGGCCGGTCCAAGGCAGCCCTCGTGGAGATCCAGGCCGACGAGTACGGGAACGGCCTGCCCGCGCGGATGCACTCCGCGCTCTTCGCCCGCACCATGCGTGAATTCGGCATGGACGACTCGTATGGCGCTTATCTCGATGCCACTCCCGCGATCACCCTGGCGGTGAACAACCTCATGTCGCTGTTCGGCCTCAACCGCCGGCTCCGCGGGGCGATCGTCGGACACCTGGCCGCCTACGAGATGACGTCATCGCAGCCGAACCGCCTGTACTCACGGGGTTTCAAGCGCCTCGGACACGGCGAGGACGCGCTCGAGTACTTCGACGAACACGTCGAGGCCGACGCCGTCCACGAGCAGATCGCCGGGCGGGACATGGCCGGCGGACTGGTCGAGTCCGATCCGCGACTGCTGCAGGACGTCCTGTTCGGAGCTGCCGCCGGACTCGCCGTCGACGGGCTCATGACGGTCCACATCATGAAGGCCTGGGAGGCGGGCCGCTCGTCGTTGCGGGCCTCGGAATCGATGGCTTCGTGAGCGAGGCACCCGGCGTGTCCGAGCCGACACCGGAGCGCCCGCTCAACTCCGGCAGTACCCCGGTGTCCATCGTCGCCTGCCCCAACGGTCCGCTCCTCGTCCGTGGCGACTTCGAACTCGTCGGTGCGGACGGCAACGAACTGCCGCGCACCCGGCGGACGGTGGCGCTCTGCCGGTGCGGCGCGTCCGTGCTCAAGCCCTACTGCGACGGCTCGCACAAGCTCACCGGGTTCAAGTCGGAGCCCTGACAGCCGCCCGGCGTCCGGGTTGAAGGCCGTCCGTCGGGCATGCTGGACTGGAACGCGGGACCCGAAGCCTGAACGGAGGCCACATGGCGGCAATGGACCTGAACAGCGATGTCGGAGAATCGTTCGGCAACTGGACGTTCGGAGACGACGCCCGCATCATCGAGTCGGTCTCCAGCGTCAACGTGGCCTGCGGGTTCCACGCCGGAGACCCGACGGGGATCCGGGTCACGTGTGCGGCGGCCGCTTCGGCCGGGGTCACCGTCGGTGCGCACCCCGGCTACCGGGACCTGGCAGGCTTCGGCCGGCGGTTCATCGACGTCGACCCCTCCGAACTGACCGACGACGTGATCTACCAGATCGGAGCACTGCAGGCCCTGGCACGCGCGGCGGGCACGGTGGTGAAGTACGTGAAGCCACATGGTGCGCTGTACAACACGATCGCCGTGCACGAGGGCCAGGCACGCGCCGTGGTGCAGGCGGTCCTCGAGGTGGATGACGCGCTGCCGCTCCTGGTGCTGCCGAACTCCGTCATCGAGGCGGAGGCACGCTCGGCCGGGCTCCGCACGGTCGTCGAGGCCTTCGCGGACAGGGCCTACCTGCCCGACGGCGCGCTCGTCTCCCGGCGGGAGCGCGGGGCCGTGCTCAAGGAGGAGTCCGACGTCGTCGAGCACGTCCTGCGCATCGCAGCAGAGAGGGAAGTGGTGGCGATCGACGGTTCCCGCATCCGGATCGACGCCGAGAGCATCTGCGTCCATGGGGACACGCCGGGCGCCGTCGCGATGGCGGCAGCGGTGCGCCGTGCGCTCACGTCCGCGGGCGTGACGGTCGGTGCCTTCGCCTGACACGGCCGGCCCGCAGCAGGCCGGCAGTACTCTGCGGCCCGTCGGGGACCGCGGGCTGCTCATCGAACTGCCCGGCCTCCCGGAGGTGCTCAGCGTGCAGGCGCAACTCCAGGAACACCCGGTGGAGGGTCAGATGGACGTGGTGGCTGCCGCCTGCACGCTCCTGGTCACGGTCCAGGAAACCCGCCAGGTGGTGGCGCTCGCGGGCCGCCTCCGTGTGATGGATGCGTCCCTGCCCGCCGAGCAGGACGACACGCTCGTCACCATCGACGTGCACTACGGCGGCGTAGACCTCGCCGGGGTGGCCCGGCTGACGGGCCTGAGCGAGGACGCCGTCATCACGGCCCATACGGCGACGCCCTGGATCGCGGCCTTCGGCGGTTTCGCCCCGGGGTTCGCCTACCTCACGGGCGGGGACCCCCGCCTGGAGGTCCCACGGCGGGACTCGCCCCGCACGGCGGTTCCGGCAGGATCCGTGGCGCTCGCCGGCACCTTCTCGGCAGTGTACCCGCGCGAGTCGCCCGGCGGCTGGCAGCTCATCGGCCGTACCACCGCCGTTCTATGGGACACCCGCCGCGCGCAACCTGCCCTCATTCGACCCGGCAACCGGGTCCGGTTCACTGCGGTCCGCGAACTGGTCGAGGTGGCCGCGGTGCAGGCCGGGGCGGCTCCCGCCCCTCCAGCCGGACAGGGTGGCCTCACCGTCGTCGACCCCGGCCTCTACAGCACGCTGCAGGACCTCGGCAGGCCCGGCCGCATGGCACTCGGTGTCGCCGAAGCAGGGGCGCTGGACCGCGCCGCTCTCCGGCAGGCGAACAGGCTCGTGGGAAATGCTGCCGGCTCGGCGGTCATCGAGAGCCTCAACGGGGGACTTGCCCTTCAGGCCGTGGAGGACCAGGTGCTCGCGGTGACCGGTGCCCACGTGGACCTGACCATTGCCCGGATCGACGGCAGCGAGCGCGAGGCGTCCCTCTGCTCGCCCTTCCTGCTGCGGCATGGCGAGGTGCTGCGGCAATCCCCTCCGATGTCGGGCCTGCGTGCCTACACGGCTGTGCGCGGTGGATTCGCCAGCGAGGAGGTGCTGGGCAGCCGGTCGACGGATTCGATGTCGGGACTCGGCCCTCCCGCACTGGTGAGGGGTGGAGGCCTGCCGGTGGGGCCGCCGGAGCGGTCGGCAGTCGGTTCCCCGGAGGTCCCGCGGCGGCCGGGGGCTCCGGAGGTCCTGCGGGTGGTCCCGGGCCCCCGGGACGACTGGTTCGACGACGACGCGATCGCCCGCCTGTGCGGAACGGACTGGACGGTCACCCCGCAGTCCAATCGGATCGGCCTGCGGCTCGACGGCCCGTCCCTGAGGCGTACCCGCGAGGGAGAACTGCCGAGCGAAGGCACGGTGCGCGGAGCCCTGCAGGTACCGCCGTCGGGCCTGCCGGTGCTGTTCCTGGCCGACCATCCGGTCACGGGAGGGTACCCGGTGATCGCCGTCGTCGCCTCTGCGGACCTGGACCGCGCGGCACAACTGCCGCCCGGCGCCGTGGTCCGTTTCCGGACTTGACCTCCCGCGTCGTCAGTGTCGGTCGTCAGCCGGGACGAGGGCCTCGGTGCCTGCGTCCCGCCGCGGCGCCGTCTCCGTGTCCTGGCGCACCAGGACGGTGAGCAGCACCGCCACGACGCACAGGACGGCCGCCCCGAACCAGGCGATCGTGTACTCGCCCGTCGTGTCCCGGATGAGCCCCGCTCCCACGGCTGCGGCGGCCGCGCCGAGCTGGTGCGCTGCGAACACCCACCCGAACACGAGGGGCCCGTCGGCGCCGAACGCACTCCGGCACAGGGCGACCGTCGGAGGCACCGTCGCCACCCAGTCCAGCCCGTAGATGACGATGAAGATGACCATCGGCGGCCGTACGGTCGCTGCCAGCAGTGCGGGCAGCACGAGGAGGCTGAGGCCGCGGAAGAGGTAGTAGCCGGCGAGGAGCACCTTGGGGTTGTAGCGGTCGGTGAGCCAGCCGGAGGCGATGGTTCCCACGATGTCGAAGATCCCGATGACGGCGAGGAGCCCCGCGGCCGTCGTCGTCGGCATGCCGTGGTCGTGGGCGGACGGTATGAAGTGGGTGCCGATGAGGCCGTTCGTCGTCGCCCCGCAGATGGCGAAGCCGAGGGCCAGCGCCCAGAACGTGCGGTGGTGGGACGCCGCGTGGAGCGCACGCAGCGCCCGCACCGCGGCGTTGGTCGAGCCGACCGTTCGCGGTGCGGGGGGTTCTTCCGTCCCTTCATCGCCCGGAGCCGCGCCGTAGGGGCGGACGCCGAGGTCCGCAGGGGAGTTGCGCACCCAGAGGAGCACGAGGGGTATCACCACGAGTGCGCCCGCCGCGATGACCAGTGAAGCCGTCCGCCAGTCCGCCACCTCGACCAGCACGGCCATCACGGGGAGGAACACGAGTTGCCCGGCCGCACTGCCCGCGGTCAGGATCCCAACCACGAGACCGCGACGGCGGACGAACCAGGTGGAGGCGATGGTCGCCGCGAAGACGAGGGCGATGCTTCCGGTTCCGATCCCGATCAGGACGCCCCACGTGAGGAGGATCTGCCAGGGCTCCCGGACAAAGACGGTCAGGGCGCTTCCGGCGCCGATGACCAGGAGGGCGAAGGAGGTGACCCTGCGGACACCGAACCTCTCCATGAGGGCGGCGGCGAAGGGTGCCGTGAGCCCGAAGAGGACGAGGTTGATGCTCACGGCCAGGGACAGGATGCCACGGGACCACCCGAACTCCTGCTCGAGGGGGACCATCAGCACGGACGGAGCGGCACGGAACCCTGCGGCTCCGACGAGTGTCAGGAAGGCCACGGCGGCCACGATCCAGGCCGGGTGGATACTCAGGCCCCGGCGCTCCCTGATGGCGCGGCTCATCGCGCACCCGCGAGCTGGACCGGTCCGCCCCCGCGGGCGAAACTCACCCACGTCGTCGTATCGGCGGTGAGTTCCTCGCGGCACGCGTCGCACCTGTCCGCGCTGGTGGTCCTGCGACCGCAGGAGGAGTGGACGATCTGCATGTGCGCGGAGTCCGAGGGTGCTCCGAGGTGCTCCTCGGCGAAGTGGATCATGGCATTGAGGACCGGCAGCGTGCCTTCGCCCTTCGGCGTCAGCACGTACTCGTGGCGTGTCCTGCCGGATTCGTCGTCGTACGGCCTCCGGACGAGCAGGCCGTGCGCGGTGAGGGCAGCAAGCCGCTTGCTGAGGACGCTGTCTGCGATACCGGTCGAGGCCTTGATGTCCTCGAACCGGGCCTGGCCGAAGAAGACCTCGCGCAGGACGAGGAGGCTCCACGGATCACCCAGGACCTCGAGCCCACGGGCAAGAGGGCACTGGCTGTCGGACCAATCGGATCTCAGGGGCATGCGGGCGATCGTAGGCTACTTCCTTCAGGAAAGCCAGAGGGGGGCAGGGGGCTGCCCCGCCAGGAGCACCCACGGTTCCCGGGTGGCAGGTGGGAAGACGTGCACATGGAGTTTCGCGGACCGAAATGCGGCCGAAACCGCCGCTCCGTAGCGTAGGAAGCACAACACTTCCACAGGAGGCGGCAATGCAGACGCTGAGGGTTCGACAGGTCCCCTGGACCAACCCCGTAGCCACAGGGCTGCGGGAAGCGCTGCGTGCCGAGAACGAGCGAGGACGGGGGCCGAGCGCCCTTCCCGTGCGGGCCGACGACGGAGACGGCATCGCCGTCTTCCTCATCGCCTACGAACTCGCCACGGGGCAGCCGGTCGGTTGTGGCGGCCTGCGGCTCCTCGGCCCCACGCACGCCGACATCGACTCCATCTACGTCCTGCCCTACGCCCGCTGGTCCGGGGTGTCCCAGGCCATCACGGAGGAACTCACGTCCTGGGCGCGCGTGCACGGCATCACGGCCGTCGGCCCCGACGAAGCCCTCGCGCAGCTCAACGCCCTGCGGCTCTGAGGCGCAGACCTCCGTCCCCGCGCGGTCGACCCGCCGCGCGGCCATGTCGGCCGTGGCCTGCCATTCCCGGCTGCAGGCCGGGGGCCCAGGGACGACAGCCGCACCATATATAACGAGTGGCATATAACGAGCGACGCATGAACAGCAGCATGAACACAAGGAAGCAGTGCGCCCCGTTCGGGACGCACTGCTTCCGGTTCTCCCTGCACACTGTCTTGCACATCGTCTGCTTCGCTGCCGGTCCCGGGCCGTTTCGACGACCCGGGCACGGCCCGCGGGATTACTTGCGCGGTGCTCCGAGGTCCACAGGGTCCTCGTCGGTCAGGTAGGCGAACTCGGAGTGGGCGGCGATGTCGATGCCGCGCAGCTCGTCCTCCTGCTCGATGCGGAGCCCGACGGTGCGCTGGATGACCTGTGCGATCACCCAGGTGACCACGAAGGAGTAGACCAGGACGGCCACGGTCGCGACGGTCTGGACGCCCAGCAGGCCGGCACCGCCGCCGTAGAACAGCCCGGCGACGCCGTTGGGGGCATCCTCGGTGGCGAAGAACCCGATGAGCAGGGTTCCCAGGATGCCGCCGATGAGGTGTACGCCGACGACGTCGAGCGAGTCGTCGAAGCCCAGTCGGAACTTCAGCTCGATCGCGAGTGAGCAGACGGCTCCGGCGATCGCACCGATGGCCAGGGCTCCCATGGGGCTGACGGCTCCACAGGCGGGGGTGATGGCGACGAGCGCGGAGATCAGGCCCGAAGCGGCTCCCATGCTGGTGGCGGCCCCGTTGCGGATGCGTTCCACGAGGGCCCATGCGAGAAGGCCCGCGGCAGCGGCGATGGCGGTATTGAGGAAGACCACCGAGGCGGCGTGCCCCGCGGAAAGAGCGGAGCCTGCGTTGAATCCGAACCAGCCGACCCACAGGAGCCCGGCGCCCACGAGGACGAGGGGCCGACTGTGCGGCTTGGCGTGGTCCACCTTCGGCCAGCCGTGGCTGCGTCCGAGCACGAGGGACAGGGCGAGCGCGGCCACACCGGCATTCATGTGCACGGCGAGACCACCGGCGAAGTCGATGGCGCCAAGGTTGTTCGCGATCCAGCCGCCGACCACCGATCCGTCCTCCGAGCTGAAGGCGAACACCCAGTGGGCGATCGGGAAGTAGACCAGGGTCGCCCAGACACCGGCGAAGATCATCCACGCGCCGAACTTCATGCGGCCCGCTGCGGCACCGGCGACCAGCGCGGTGGTGACACAGGCGAAGAAGAGCTGGAAGGCTGCGAACAGGATGGGAGGGATGGATGCATCCGGGTCCTCGGCCAGCAGCTGGCCCAGGCCGGCGTACTCCGCGACATCACCGATCAGTCCGAGGCCGCCTAGCGAGTTGCCGAAGGCCATCGAGTACCCGAAGAGGGCCCACAGCACTGCGACGAGGCTCGCGCCGCCGAAGCACATCATCATCATGTTGAGGATGCGGCGGGAGCCGACCATTCCTCCGTAGAACAGGGCCAGTGCCGGGATCATCAGACAGACGAGCGCGGCGCTGGCGAGAATCCAAGCGACGTTTCCAGAATCCATGGGAAGTCCATTTCCGTGACAGCGCTTTCGTGTGCCCGAGGGGACAGAGCCCGGAGTCGCACGGGGGTGGGTGCGGAACCGGGATGGCACACCGCGCTGAGCAATGGTAGACAGCGGCACGTTTCCGTCCGCGGCGGGGGCGGTTAACGTTGTGTTACGCCTCGTCCCCGCCCTAGCCTCCCGCGACCGACTGGATGATCATGACGGTTGCACCTGAGGGAACCGGAGTGCCCAGGCCGTCCAGCCGACGCACGTCCTCGCCGTCGATGTAGATGTTCACGTAGCGCCTCAGTGTGCCGGTCTCCTCGCGGATGCGCTGGTCGAGCAGGGGGCGCCCGGCGCCGAGGCTGTCCAGCAGTGATGACACGTCGCCGCCGTCGGGCACGCTCATGCTGATCTCGCTGCGTCCGTCGACGTACGGGCGGAGGAGCGTGGGGATCAGGACGGTCACGGAGGCCATGATGGGCATGCTCCTGGTCAGGCGGGAACGACGGCGGCGCGCACCGAGAGCACGTCCGGCAGGTGGCTCGCCACCTCCCGGAAGGTGTGGCCCTCGTCGGCGCTCGCGTAGACGGTTCCTCCGCGCGTCCCGAAGTAGACGCCCGGGACCGCCGCCGTGTCGACGCAGGCCG
The DNA here is from genome assembly GCF_054510955.1 of Arthrobacter pasteuri. Classification (NCBI taxonomy): domain Bacteria; kingdom Bacillati; phylum Actinomycetota; class Actinomycetes; order Micrococcales; family Micrococcaceae; genus Arthrobacter; species Arthrobacter pasteuri. The sequence goes on along the minus strand of NZ_JBTNDO010000001.1, from coordinate 2,018,890 downwards.
CATCACGCAGCACCGCGTTGTACTCCGCCCGCGGCAGTCCGGCGTCGCTGGCCTGCCAGGTCGCACCGGCGTCGTCCGTCCTGTGCACCATGAGGTGGCCGTCGGGCGGGATCCGCTCACCGTCGGCTTTCAGCGGGATGACCCAGGCGGTGCTGCTGCGGTGCGGGTGGGTGAGCATCACGAAGCCGAAGTCGGCGGGCAGGCCCTCCGCGATGGACTGCCAGGTGTCGCCGCGGTCGTGGCTCGTGTACACGCCGTGGTGGTTCTGCGCGAACAGGCGGTCGGGGTCGACGGCGTCGAGGGCCACCTTGTGTACGCACTGGCCGAACTCCGGTGCGGGGTCCGGCAGGAAGTAGGCGCTGATGCCGTGGTTACGGGGCTGCCAGGAATCCCCGCCGTCGTCGGACCGGTAGACGCCGCCCGTACTCATCGCGACGTGGACGGTGTCGTCCGCGGGACTCGGCAGGACCGTGTGCGCGGCTGCTCCGCCGAAGCCGGCGCCCCACTCGCTGCGGTGCGGGTGGTCCCAGAGGCCGCGGTTCAGCTCGAACGTCTCCCCGTGGTCCGTGGACTTCCACACCGAGATCGGCTGGCACCCCGCCCAGACCACTCCGGGCCGGTTCTCCGCATCGGGCTGGATCTGCCAGATCCGCTCGAGCGCAGCGCCGTCGTCCGCTCCGAAGCGGATGCTGCCCTCCTGGGGCTCCGCCCAGGTCTCCCCGAGGTCGTCCGAATGCGCGATGCAGGGTCCGAAGTGCCAGGACATACGCCCGGCGAAGAGACGGGTCCTGCCGCCGCGGGTGTCGATGCCGACGCTGGGAATCTCCTCCATGAGGAACTTCGGCTCCGACACCGTCCAGGTCTCCCGGTCGGTACTCGAAGCGAGCCACAGGCCCTTCTTCGTACCGATGGCGAGAAGGGTTGTTCCTGCTGCTGACATGGCTGCCCCCGTTGGCGTGTTCCGGTTTCCACTCCGGCCCGTTGATGCAAATCACTTGGGACGATGCCACGCACCACCCGTTTTGTACAGGTGCCGCTACCCGCTTCTGTCCGCATGCAAGAAATCACCAGCGGGGCCTGCCAGAGTTGGCGTATTCGATCGCTGGGGAGCGGATCATCCGTTCACCTGGAGGCACCGTTGCATCAGATCGTCCTCGGGAACGCCGCGCCCGCGCGGCCCGGTCCCGGTCCCGGCCACACTCCCGGCGCCCGCCGGCACTGCGCCGGCAAGCATTGCATCGAAGTCCGCTCGGGCCTGCTCGCGCTCTGGTGGGCGCCCGGCTCGCTGCTCACCGTCGTCGACATCCTCGAGTCGTACGAGGGTATCCGCGAGCTGTCCGACGGCTACCTGTTGCCCCTCGTGATCCACCTGCAGGGGATGGTCGGGATCACGGCGAACGCCCGCACCGCGATCCTGGAGTGCGACCTCACCTCACGTGTGGGCTTCGTCGGCACCGGTCCCGTGGACCAGGTTATCGCCGCCTTCGTCGAGCAGTCCCTTTCGGAATCCCGCTATTTCGAATGTCCCGCCAAGGCCGAGTCGTGGGCACGCGAGGCCCGGACCGGGGACTAGCGAGTCGGTTCCGTTCTTCTCCGGTCCGGAAGGGAAGGAGGCGGCCCATTCCCGGTTCCCGCCTCCCCCTCAGTTCGCCGTGCGGTGAATCGACCTCCCGCCGTATTTCCCGACGTCGCACCATATCGTGCATTCGAGGCGTTCCGGTGGTTCCGGGGACGGCGGCGGCGACAATGGCTCCTTTACCGGCTCGATTATCCGGGCATATCGTCCGACAGGTTCGTCCGATAGGTCCGGAGGAGCCGGGTGCGGTCAGCGGCTCTCGTTGTAGGCGTCGATGATCGACTGCGTGATGCGGCCGCGTGAGCTCGGATTGAAACCGTTCTCCTGGGCCCACTGGCGGATCTGCTGCGTGTCCTCGCGCTTCGACCGGGAGGATGCTTTCGGGCTCGCTGCCGACTGGCGGCCGGCGCCTGCCTTGCGGCCCTTGTCCACATAGGCGGAGAGGGCGGAACGCAGGGAATTTGCATTGTCCTGGGTGAGGTCGATTTCGTAGTTCGTGCCGTCGAGTGCGAACCGCACTGTTTCCTGTGCCTCTTCGCCACTGAGGTCGTCGACCAATTGCACCTGTACGCGCTGTGCCATCACATTCTCCTGTGTTGTCCGAATGAATTCATCAGCCCCCGGTTCCCGACCTTATCCTGCAATCCCCGGAAAGTATCGGGATTCCCGGGAATGGGGACGAGAGGGGTATTCTTGACGCCGCTCCGCGCGGAAATTCTCCGGATCCGGACCCGCTGCCACATGCCGCCGTCGTGCAGGGCGGCGGCATCAGTCCCCCGCCACCGTCTCGCGTTCGTCGATCACCAGTGGCAGTCCGAATGCCTCGAACATCTCCGGGTACAGGAAGTTGTGGTGGCCCACGATGCGCTCGCCCTCCGTTTCGATGACCTGGATCGCGAACGGCTCCCACAGACCGGGTTCGACGAGATGGTAATTGGCGAAGCCACCCGACCCGTTGATGGCCAGGGGGATGAGCCGCCCGCCCTCGCAGACCCTGCCTTCGCCCAGGAACCAGGCACGCACATCGGCCGGACCACGGAGCCAGAGGTCGAAGGGTGGCATGGAGAGGACGACGTCGTCCCGCAGGAGCGAGACGAGCACCTCCATGTCGTAGGACTCGAAGGCACGGAGGTACTTGGCGAGCAGCTCCTTGTGCGCCGGGTCCTCGAGGGGCATGTGCGCAGTGGGCTCGTGGTGGGCCATCGTCCTGCGCGCACGCTGGAGTGCGCTGTTGATCGAGGCCGTGGTGACCTCGAGGAGGGCAGCGACCTCCGCCGCCGACCAGCGCAGCACCTCGCACAGGATCAGCGCGCTGCGCTGGAGCGGGGGCAGGTGCTGCAGGGCGGCGATGAAGGCCAGGCGGATGGTGTCGCGGGCCTCGGCCACGGCCGCCGGGTCTCCCGAGGGGTCGATGACGCGCTCGTCGGGGATCGGCTGCACGAACACGCCTTCGGTGAGGGGCGCCCCGAGCACGGCGTCCGCGGTGCGGGTGGACGGACCGAGGTCCATCGGCCGCGCGCGGCGCTGCGGACTGCGGAGCATGTCCACGCAGACGTTGTGCGCGATCCGGAAGAGCCAGGTGCGCAGGGAGGATTCACCGGCGAACGACTCGCGGCGGGACCAGGCCTTGATCATGGTCTCCTGCACGGCATCCTCGGCCTCGGACGCTGCACCGAGCATCCGGTAGCAGTACCCGGTCAGCTCACGTCGGGAGGCTTCCAGGAGCCGTTCGAAGGGCTCCGTCTCCGCTCCCGTTCCCGGCAGGGTGCTTCGGGGGGGAGTGGCGGTCACGGGCTGCATGCATCGAGCGTAGCGACGGCCGTCCCGGGGCGGGAGGAGGCGGCCCGAAATTTCTTCCTCCGTCGATGATCGAACCGATCCCGCTCCGTCTATTGTGTGGAAAGCCGCCAACCGATACCGGGAGCACCCATGCGCAAACTCACAGCAGGCCTCTTCTCCTCCGTCGACGGAGTGGTCGAATCACCGAACCTCTGGCAGTTCGACAGCTTCGACGCGGAACTCGGCGCGGGAATGGGGGCGATGATCAGTCGGGTGGACACCGTCCTGCTGGGCCGCCACGGGTACGAGGAGTGGGCCGAGTACTGGCCCTCCGCCGGGTCCGCCGACCCCTTCGGCAGCTTCATCAACCCGGTGCGGAAATTCGTGGCGTCGCGCACGCTCAGCGGGGACCTGGCCTGGACCAATGCATCCCTCATGGACGCGCCCCTCGAGGAGTTCGTCCGGGCACTGAAGCAGACCGACGGTGGGGATATCGCCATCTGTGCCAGCATCTCGCTGGTGCGCCAGCTCCTGTTCGCCGGGCTGCTGGACTCACTCCTCCTGATGATCCACCCGGTGGTCGCGGGTTCGGGACGCCACGTCTTCGCGCCCACGGATCCGGTGACGCGGCTGGAACTGCAGGAGACGACCACCACGAGCAAGGGCAACGTCCTGGCGTCCTACGGACTCCGCGGCGAAGAGGGCTGAACCCTAGACTGCTGGTCATGGCCGTCCTCATCGATCCGCCGTCCTGGCCCGCTCACGGAACCGTCTTCTCCCACCTGGTGTCGACGTCGTCGCTCGAGGAACTGCACGCCTTCGCGGCGGCTGCGGGGATCCCGCACCGGGCCTTCGACGAGGACCACTACGACGTGCCGGCCCGGCGCTACCGGGAACTGGTGGAGCAGGGCGCCCTCGAGGTCAGCGGGACCGAGCTGGTGCGGGCCCTGATCGCCAGTGGCCTCCGGATCCCTGCCCGACGGCGGGGACCGAAGCTCCGGGCGGCCCTCCTGTCGCGGTGGGCATCGACCCTGCCCGGGGATCCCGACCTCGGCGGGCAGTTGCTGGACCGCTGGGGCGAACCCCACCGGAGGTACCACACCCCGGTGCACCTGCTTGGCGTCCTGGAGGCCCTGGACCGGCTCTTCGAACCCGCCGACGAACCGCAGCGGATGGCCGTCCTCCTCTCCGCCTGGTTCCACGACGCCGTCTACGAGGGCGCGGCAGGAAAGGACGAAGAGACCTCCGCGGCCCTCGCCGTCGAGCGATTGACGGGCCGCGTGGACGGCGCCGTGGTGCGGGAGGTCGAGCGCCTGGTGCTCCTCACGGCGGGCCACGATCCGCGGCCCGAGGACAGGGCGGGGCAGCTCCTGTGCGACGCCGACCTCTCGGTACTCGGCGGATCACCCGAGGACTACGCGCGCTACGCGGCGGCGGTACGGGCGGAATATTCGTATATTCCGGATGACGCATTCATCGCCGGCCGGCGGAGTGTCCTGCAGCGGCTGCTCGCGCTGAACCCGCTGTACCGCACGGGGCGGGGGCAGGCGCTCTGGGCGGACCGGGCCGGCACCAATATGGCGCTGGAACTCGCCTCGCTCGCCCGGCCCTGACCCGAAGGGCTGGTGGTGCAGGCCTCCAGCGTCCGTACCTGCCACCCGTCCGGGTCCTACCGCACCGCGGCAGGACCCGGGGCGGTCATTTCCGGCCGAACTCCACGAAGTCCGTCACCCAGGCGTGGGCCTGGTCGGTCAGGGTGAATCCCAGGCCGGGCCGGTTCGGGACGATCATCCGCCCCTGGCGGGTCTCGAGGCGTTCATTGAACAGGGGGTTGAGCCACTCGAAGTGCTCGACCCACGGTTCCCTCGGATAGGCAGCGGCCAGATGCAGGTGGATCTCCATGGCGAAGTGGGGAGCAAGCTGCAGCCCCGCCTGATCGGCCAGTGCGGCCAGGCGAAGGAAGGGGGTAATGCCCCCGATCCGTGGTGCGTCGGGCTGGATGATGTCGACGGACCGATGGGTGATGAGGTCGATGTGTTCGCTGACGCTCGACAGCATCTCGCCCGTCGCGATGGACGTGTCCAGCGCCTGCGCGAGCTGTGCGTGCCCTTCGGCATCGTAGGCGTCGAGGGGCTCCTCGATCCACACGAGGTCGAACTGCTCCAGCGTACGGCCCATCCGCATCGCCGTGGGCCGGTCCCACTGCTGGTTGGCGTCCACCATGAAGGGGACGTCCGGGCCGAGGTGCTCCCGGACAGCGGCGACCCGCGCCAGGTCGACGCGGGAGTCGGGATGGCCCACCTTGATCTTGATGCCGCCGATCCCGTCGGCGAGCGACCGGGTGGCGCGGTCCTTCACTTCCTCGATGGACGCCTGGAGGAACCCACCGGACGTGTTGTAGGTCTGCACCGAATCGCGGTACGAGCCCAGCAATTTCGCCAGGGGAAGGCCGGCCCGCTTGGCTTTCAGGTCGTAGAGGGCGATATCCAGCGCTGCGATGGCCTGCGTCGCGACCCCACTGCGCCCCACCGACGCACCCGCCCAGAGCAGCTTCTGGTACACGCGCCCGATGTCGTTCGGGTCCTCGCCCAGCAGGTTGTCGGCGATCTCCCGTGCGTGCGCGTACTGCGCCGGACCGCCCGCACGCTTCGAGTAGCTGAACCCGATGCCGGAGTGGCCGTCCTCCGTGGTGATCTCCGCGAAGAGGAAGACGATCTCCGTCATGGGCTTCTGGCGGCCGGTCAGGACCTTCGCGTCACTGATGGGCGTGGCCAGCGGAAGCGTCAGGGTCGACAGCTTGACGTGGCGGATCCGATCGGTCGCCGCGTCGGTGCCGGCCGGCGTGGCCACCGGGCTGATCAGGGTGGTACCGGAATTCATGGAAGATCCTTCGTCTGGGGTCGGGCGGTCAGGAATGGTCAACGGACCAGGCAGGGCCTCTTCGGGTCGAAGGTCCAGTCCGGCACGAGGTACTGCATGGCGGCGGCGTCGTCGCGGGAACCGAGGCCGTGTTCCAGGTACAGCTCGTGCGCCGCCTGGAGCGCGTCACGGTCCAGATCGATGCCGAGGCCCGGACGCTGGGGGACCGTGATGAATCCGCCCTCGATCGGAAGGGGCTCCCTGGTGAGGGGCTGCCCGTCCTGCCAGATCCAGTGCGTATCCAGTGCCGTGATGTTTCCTGGAGCTGCCGCTCCCACATGGGTGAACATGGCGAGGGAGATGTCGAAGTGGTTGTTGGAGTGGGATCCCCAGGTGAGGCCGAAGTCGTTGCAGAGCTGCGCCACGCGGACTGAGCCCTGCATCGTCCAGAAGTGCGGGTCGGCGAGGGGGATGTCCACCGCGTTGGAGCGGATGGCGTGTGCCATCTGGCGCCAGTCGGTGGCGACCATGTTTGTCGCTGTGGGGAGCCCGGTGGCGCGCTTGAACTCGGCCATGGTCTCCCTGCCCGAGAACCCTCCTTCCGCCCCGCAGGGGTCCTCGGCGTAGGCGAGGACGCCGGAAAGTCCCGAGCACAGCTCGATGGCGTCCTTGAGGAGCCAGCCACCGTTCGGGTCGAGCGTGATCCGGGCTTCCGGGAAGCGGGCGGCCAGGGCCTTGACGGCCTCCACCTCTTTCGCGCCCGAGAGCACCCCGCCCTTGAGCTTGAAGTCCTGGAACCCGTACCTCTCCTGGGCCGCTTCCGCGAGGGCCACGATGGCCTCCGGGGTCATGGCTTCGTCCCGGCGGAGGCGTCCCCAGGCGTCCGACGTGTCATCGCCGCTGAGGTAGGGCAGGTCCGTGCTGGTGCGGTCGCCGATATAGAAGAGGTAGCCGAGCATCTGGACCCGGTCGCGCTGCTGTCCTTCGCCCAGGAGTTCCGCGACGGGGACCTCGAGGTGCTGGCCCATCAGGTCCAGGAGTGCCGATTCGATGGCGGTCACCGCGTGGATCGTCGTACGGAGGTCGAACGTCTGGGCGCCCCGGCCGCCGGCGTCGCGGTGGGCGAAGCGCTCGGACACCTGCCGCAGCAGCTGGCGGTAGAGCGCGATGGGCCGGCCGACCAGCAGGTCACCGGCCTCCTCGATCGTCGAACGGATGGCTTCGCCACCGGGGACCTCGCCCAGGCCGGTGCGGCCCGCCGAGTCGGTGATGATGGCGATGTTGCGGGTGAAGTAGGGGCCGTGGGCTCCGCTGAGGTTCAGCAGCATGCTGTCGTGCCCGGCGACGGGGACGACTTCGACGGAGGCCACGGTCGGGGTTGCTGATGTCATCGTTCGGTCTCCGCATTCACGACGGTTCCATTCACACGGCGGTTGAGCTTCCACGGGTTGGCGTCCTGCAGCGGCGCCGGGAGCAGCTCGTCGGGGATGTTCTGGTAGCTGACCGGCCGCTGGAACCGCAGAACGGCCAGCGATCCGACAGAGGTGGAGCGGGAGTCCGAGGTGGCGGGGTAGGGGCCGCCGTGGACCATGGCGTGGCCGACTTCGACGCCGGTCGGCCAGCTGTTGAACAGGATCCGCCCGACCCTGCGCTCCAGGATCGGCAACAGGGGGGCGATGTGCGCAGAATCGGCCGAGGTCGCGTGGATGGTCGCTGTGAGCTGGCCTTCCAGGGTCTCGGCGGCGGCGAGGAGTTCGTCCTCCCCGGTGTAGCGGATGAAGATCCCAGCGGCTCCGAAGACTTCCTCCTGGAGGCCGGCGTTGTGCCTGAAGGTGTCCGTGGTGGTGGTGAAGAGCACGGCGCCAGGGGCGTTCTCCGTGGGGCCGGGCCGGCCTTCCGCGACGACGTCGACGTCGGATTCGTCACGCAGCTTCGCCACTCCTGCCGCGCATGCCTCGGCGATGCCACGGGTGAGCATGGTGGAGCCCTGGGTCTCCCGCAGTGCGTCGGAGGCGGCCGCGACGAACCGGTCTCCCTGGGCGCCCGCGGGCACGAAGACCAGGCCGGGGTTGGTGCAGAACTGTCCTGCGCCCATCGTCAGTGATCCGACGAGGCCGGAGGCGAGGGCATCGACGTCGTCACCGATGGCCCCCGGGAAGACGAAGACCGGGTTGATCGAGGACATCTCCGCATACACCGGGATCGGTTCCGGCCGGGCCGCGGCGGTCGCCATGATGGCGGTGCCGCCGCTGCGTGAGCCCGTGAACCCCACGGCCTTGATGTGCGGGTCGGCCACGAGGGCTTGGCCGATGGACGTGCCGGCACCGAAGACCAGGGAGAAGACCCCGGCCGGCAGCCCGGATTCCTCGACGGCCCGCGTGATGGCGTGGCCGACGAGTTCCGCGGTGCCGGGGTGCGCGTTGTGGGCCTTGACGATGACGGGGCAGCCGGCGGCGAGGGCCGACGCCGTGTCGCCTCCACCGGTGGAGAACGCGAGGGGGAAGTTGCTGGCGCCGAAGACCGCAACAGGGCCGAGGGCGATGTGGCGCTGGCGGATGTCCAGTCGGGGCAGGGGGGTGCGGTCGGGGAGCGCGGGGTCGATGCGGGCCTGCACGTGATCGCCCTGGCGGACGACGTCGGCGAAGAGGCGCATCTGGCCCACGGTGCGGGCGCGTTCGCCGTCGATACGTGCGGCGGGCAGGCCGGTCTCGAGGACGGCCCGCTCGGTCAGCTCCGCACCGAGGGCGTCGATGTTGTCGGCGATGCGCTCGAGGAAAGCGGCGCGTTCCGCGGGTGTCGTGGCCCGGTACGTGTCGAAGGCGGCAGCTGCTGCTGCGGTGGCCTCGGCGAGCTGGACCCCGTCGATCAGGGTGACGACCGGTTCGAGCTTCTCGTTCGTGGCCGGGTTGACGGCGTGTGCGGTGCCGGCGGATCCCTCGACGGCACGGCCGGCGATGAGTGACCGGCCGGTGATGGTCGTGCTGGAAGTGGTGGTCATGTCAGGACTCCTAGCTGATCTTCTTGATCAGGGTGGACAGTTCGAACTGGTCGGCATCGGTGAGGTTCTGCAGGGGCGGACGCACGCGCCCGCCGTCGCGGCCCACCGCGTCGAGCCCGCCCTTGATGATGCTGACGCCGTATCCCTTCACCCGGTCACGGATGTCCAGGTAGGGGATGACGAAGTCGTTCAGCTTCTCGTAGACCGCCGCGCGGTCCTGGGCGATGACGTCGCGGTAGAAGGCGAGGGCGAACTCCGGGACGAAGTTGAACATCGCCGACGAGTACGTGCTCACGCCCAGCTGGAGGAGGGGCAGTGCGAACGTCTCCGCGGTCGGCAGGCCGCCGATGTAGGTGAGGCGCTCGCCGACCCGGGCGTAGATCCGGGTCATCTGCTCGATGTTCCCGATGCCGTCCTTGAACCCGATGAGGTTCGGGTTGCGGTCGGCAAGGATGGCGACGGAGCGGTCGGTCAGGACGGCGTTCGCGCGGCTGTAGACGATGACGCCCAGGCTTGTCGCTGCACAGACCGCACTGACGTGCTCGATCAGGCCTTCCTGATCGGCCTCCGTCAGGTAGGGCGGCATGAGGAGGATGCCGTCCGCTCCAGCCTCCTCGGCTGCCCGCACGTGCCCGATGGCCGAGAACGTCCCGCCGGTGGCAGGGGCGATGACGGGGACCTTGCCTCCGATCTCGTCCACGGCGACCCGGACCACCCGGTCCATCTCGGCGGTCGTCAGGGAGAAGCCCTCGCCCGTGCCGCCGGCAGCGAAGAGCCCGGCGACATCGAAGTCGGACTGCCATGCCAGGTGCTCCCTGTACCGGGCCTCGTCGAACTGCAGCTGCTGGTCGAAGTGCGTGACGGGGAACGAGAGCAGGCCCGACTTGATGCGTTGCGCCAGCTCGGAGGGATTCAGGTGAGCCACGGGGAGACCCTTCGGTAGAGGTGGCGCGACCGTCGAGGGCGCCAGGGAAGTTCGATAGGACCCAGCGTATGAACACCAGCGATACGTGTCTAAGACTGTTTTAGAATGGGTTGATACCTTCTCGGTATCACTTGTCCTAGTCGGGGCGCTCGGTCATGGCATCGAGGGCGCGGTGCAGGGCGGGGTTCTTGGATTCCTTGAGCCAGATGGCGAAGAGCTCCACGGGGTCCGAGCCGAAGCCGTCGAGGTCGCAGTACTGCACGCCGTCGATGCCGAGAACCGTGGTCGAGTGCGGCACCAGGGCGATGCCGCGGTGCGCTGCCACGAGGGACACCATCGTGAGGATCTGGGCCACCGTGTGGACGTAGTGCAGCTGGCCGGCCGGGGCGAGGCGGACGATGAGGTCGTAGAAGTACTTGGCCTGGGTGGGGGAGTGCATGATGAGCGCTTCGCTCTTCAGGTCCTCGATCGTCACGGGCCGGCCCAGGGTGGCGAGGCGGTGGCCTTCCGGGACTGCTGCGACGAGGGGCTCGCGGTACAGCAAGCGGGATCCGAAGACCTGCTCGTCGAAGGGGGGACGGGCGAGCCCCAGGTCGATGTCGCCGTCCCGGAGGGCGTCGATCTGCTCACGCGTGACCATCTCCCGCAGTTCGACGTCGACTTCGGGCAACTCGCTGGAGATCTCGTTGAGCAGGGCGCCAAGGATGCCGAAGGTCGACGCCGCCGTGAAACCGAGCCGGATGGACCCGGCCGACCCCTTCGAGATGCGCCGGGCCAGATCCGGGGCGCTTTCGGCCAGTGCCAGCAACCGCTGCGCCTCCCCGAGGAACGCTGTGCCGGCGGCCGTGAGGGTGACGCCACGACTGTCCCGCTCGAACAGCTGGACGGCGATAGCCTTCTCCAGCTTCTGGATCTGCCGGCTCAGCGGTGGCTGGGTCATGCGGAGACGTTCGGCGGCCCTGCCGAAGTGCAGTTCTTCGGCGACCGTGACGAATCCGCGTAACTGATCGAGGGAGTACATGATGCACAGAGGGTATCAGCTCATACTTTATTGGGCTTAGACATGCATGACGAGGATTCCTAAGCTTTCGGTAACAGGCTCAGGGTGACTGCCATCACAGACGGTCACTCCTAGACCTCCATCAAAGGAGATTTCATGTTTTCCACGAAGTTCACCCGTCGCTCAGCGTCGACCATGGGTGTGGCAGCTGTCCTGGCACTGACTCTCTCCGCCTGCGGTGGCAACGTCGCCGGCTCCGGTGGAAGCGAGCAGGCAAGCGAGTTCCCCTCCGGTCCGGTGACGCTGACCATCGGCCAGGACCCGGGGGGCAGCACCGACCTCATCGGTCGTGCCATCGCCGAGAACGCCACGGATGCCCTCGGGGTCCCGATTCCCGTGGTCAACAAGCCCGGCGCGAACGGCGCCCTGGCGACCCAGGAAGTCGCCAATGCGACGCCGGACGGCCAGACCCTGATCCTCCTCAATGCCTCCCTGATCGCCATCACGCCCTTGGCTGTGAGCGAGGACGAAGCCGTGAGCCTCGATGACCTCGAAGTCATCAGCGGTATCTCCCAGGACGACTACGTGCTGGTGGCCAACGCCGAGTCCGAGTACGAGACGGTCGAGGACATCGTCGCTGCAGGTAAGCCGTTCAACTTCGCCACCACGGGCGTCGGCACGGGCAGCCAGCTGGCACAGGCGCTGCTCTTCAAGCAGGCAGGCGTCGAAGGTACCGACGTGCCCTTCGACGGCGGATCCCCGGCCATGACGGCGATCCTCGGGAACCAGGTCGACTTCGCCACCATCCAGCTGGGCGAGGCGATGCCACAGATCGAAGCCGGCACCCTGAGGCCGATCGTGACGTTCTCCGAGGAGCGCAACCAGTACCTCCCCGACGTACCCACCGCTCTTGAGGCAGGGTACGACGTCCCCGTGTCCCAATACCGTGCCATCGCGGCGCCCAAGGGTACCCCGGAGCCGGCGCTGGAGAAGCTCCGCGAAGCCGTCTCGGCCGCGTTCGAGAGCGAGGAGTACAAGACCTTCAACGAGGAGAACCTCTTCACCCCCCACGAGATCGACGGCGCACAGGTCACCGAGGAATGGACGGCCAACGCTGCCAAGTACAAGGAACTGGTGGAGAAGTACGACATCGACCTCGGCGGCAAGCAGTGATTTCCGCTTCCGACGCGAACCGCCGGGCAGCCGGCGGTTCGCACCCCCTCCACCCGGAGCCCGAACACCAAGCTCCTGACCACGGGCACCACCTCGTTGACGACCTGACGCCGGAGGACCTCGCCGCGCAGTGGGAGCAGGAAAAACCACCCGCCGCCGGACCGGGCGCGAACATCGCATCAGCCGTCGTCGTCACCGCCCTCGGAATCGCCGGCACCATCGGCTCCGTGCGGCTCGGACTGGGATCCCCGGCCGAGCCGGAACCGGGGCTGTGGCCGTTCCTCATCAGTGTCCTGCTCGTGATCCTCGGTATCGCCCTCGCCCTGTTCGGCAGGAACGTCCTCGATGCTGAGAAGTTCTCCCGCTCCAGCCTCCAGGTCGTCGCCGGACTGGCCAGCCTCGTCGTCTTCACCCTGCTCATCGGACGGATCGGATTCGAGATCCCGGCGCTGCTCCTGACCGTGGTCTGGCTCCGCTTCCTGGGCCGGGAGACCTGGCGGATGACCGCCCTGCTCAGCGTGGGGATCACCGTCGCGTTCTACCTGCTCTTCGTCTCCGCCCTCAACGTGCCCATCCCGCATCTGTTCTAGGGAACCCCCATGGAATTTTTTGAACCGGTACTGAACGGTTTCGGCGTCGTCCTCGAGCCGACGAACCTCCTGTACTGTCTGCTCGGCGTCGTCATCGGCATGCTGATCGGCGTCCTGCCCGGCCTCGGTCCGGCGGCGACCATCGCGATCCTGCTGCCCCTGACCTACGGCGTCGAGCCCGTCACCGCCATCATCATGCTCTCCGGCATCTTCTACGGCGCCCAGTACGGCGGGACCATCACCTCGGTCCTGCTCCGGCTCCCTGGAGAAGCATCCTCCGTCGTCACCGTCTTCGACGGATATGCGCTGACCAAGCAGGGTCGGGCAGGGACCGCACTCGGAATAGCCGCCATCGGATCCTTCGTGGGTGGCACCGTAGCCATCATCGGCCTCACCTTCCTGGCTCCCGTCATCGCCGGCTTCGCCCTCGACTTCGGCCCACCCGAGTACACGGCCCTGGCCCTGCTCGGTATCCTCCTGGTCGCCACCGTCAGCAACGGCGGCCGGATCAAATCGCTCATCGCCGCGGCCATCGGCCTCCTGCTCGCCACCGTGGGCCGCGACGGCTTCACGGGCGAGTCCCGCTTCACCCTCGGCAGCCTGGAGCTCGCCGACGGACTCGATTTCGTCCCGATCGCGATGGGCATCTTCGGGCTCGGCGAGATCCTCTACAACCTCGAAGAACGCCACAACAAGGTCTCGGCCCCCGCCAAGGTGGCCAACGTCTGGCCCTCCCGCAAGGACCTGAAGCAGGCATCCGGGGCCATCGGCCGAGGATCCGTGCTCGGCTTCTTCCTGGGTATCCTTCCCGGCGGAGGTGCGACCCTCTCGTCCCTGGCCGCCTACGCCATGGAGAAGAAGCGCGCCAAGGACCCGTCACGTTTCGGGAAGGGCGCCATCGAAGGCGTCGCCGCCCCCGAGTCGGCCAACAATGCGGCCGCGACGTCCTCCTTCATCCCGCTGCTCACGCTGGGCATCCCGGCGAACGCCACCATGGCCATCATCTTCGGGGCACTGCTCATCCAGGGCGTCACACCGGGTCCCCAGCTCGTGCAGAACGACCCCGAGCTGTTCTGGGGCGTCGTCAACTCCATGTACATCGGCAACATCCTGCTGCTGATCATGAGCATCCCCCTCGTCGGCGTCTTCGTGCGGATCCTCCGTGTCCGCCCGGCGATCCTCGCACCGGTCACCGTGCTCATCACCCTCATCGGGGTGTACACGATCAACAACAGCATCTTCGACATCTGGCTCGTCATCTTCTTCGGCGTCGTCGGGTACCTGATGAAGAAGTTCGGGTTCGAACCCGGACCGCTCGTCCTGGCGTTCGTCCTCGGGGCGCTGCTCGAGGAGAGCCTCCGCCGGTCACTCCTGCTCTTCGGCGGTGATGCGACCCAGTTCGCCGGTCGCCCCATCAGTGCTGTCCTCCTCTTCATCTTCATCGTCGTTCTGATGCTTCCCTTCATCCAGAAGGCTCGAAAGAAGCGGACGGCCACGACCATCGACACCAAGCGCAAGGAATCGGTATGAGCATCCTCATCGGCTATGTCCCCACTCCCGAGGGAGAGGCCGCCCTCGAAGCCGGCCTGAAAGAGGCCCAGCTCCGGGGCACCAACGCGGTCATCCTCAACTCGCCGCGCAAGGGAGCCCCCGTGGATCCCGTCCTCATCCCGGAGGACCAGGTGGCGGAGCTGGTCCGGCGGGCTCGGGCTGCCGGCGTGGACGCCGTCGTCCGGCAACCCGGACACACGGACGACCTCACCGACGAGTTCATCGATCTCGCCGAGGAGATCGATGCCTCCCTCATCGTCATCGGGCTGCGGAAGCGCAGCCAGGTCGGCAAGTTCATCATGGGCAGTCACGCCCAGCGGATCCTGCTCCAGGTCGACCGACCCGTCCTCGCCGTCAAGGCGACGAGCGATTCCGCCCGCTGACGGTTTCCTGCCGGCGGACACCGGCACCAGAAACTCCGGGGCCATCCTGAAAACCGATAGCGCGGCAGGGTGGCCCCGGTTCTTTCCTCCGATCCTGCAGGGGTCTAGCATCGGCGCATGGGATCGCTCGACGACACCATCGGCGAACTGCGGGAACCCGATCGGGCCTGCCTCCAGCACGTCGTCGACGTGGCCCGCGCGGCCCGGCCGGACGCAGAGGACGGCAGGAGCTACGGGCTCCCGGCCCTTCTGCTCGAGGGGAAACCGCTCGTCGCCGTCGCCGCCGCAGCGAAGCATCTCTCGCTCTATCCGTTCTCTCCCGCGGTGATCGACGCCGTCGCGCCGTCGCTCGGCGGATTCTCCCTCTCGAGGGGGACCATCCGGTTCTCGGCGGCGAACCCGCTGCCCGACGCCGTCGTGCGGGAGGTCGTACGGCTTCGGAGCCTCGAGATCACGGGGGAGTAGGCTCCGGCGGACGGCGTCGGTCAGGCTAAGCCGAGTCGGTCAGGCGAAGCCGAAAAGGGGAGGGAAGACCACGACGACGACGGCGGCCCAGAGCGCGTAGGCCGGTAGATATCGGGTCTGCCAGAGTTCGGCGGCGGCGAAGGTCCGTGTCCCCCGCAGGAATCCGACGGCCAGCCAGAGTGCGCGGACCAGGTGGACCAGCAGCAGGATGTTGAGGCCCAGCGCAGCGAGTTTGTTGGGGCTAGCCCCGAACTCGGCGAGGCGGGTGAGCATCGCCGTGAGCATCACGGCATCGAGCGCCAGGGCCAGCGCGACCAGCACCACCTGCAGGGCGTCGAACAGCCCCGGCGGTGCGAGGGGGTCCCGTGCGGAGATCGAGTACAGCACCAGGCCGAGGACCAGCACGAGGATGGCGTCCATGAGGATCAGCAGGTCCCGGTCGATGCCGTTCAGGCCTCCCGCGCCCACCAGCACGGAGAGGAGGACGAGGAGCATGACCACCGTCAGTGGAGTGAAGACCTTGGTCAGCACAGGGGCGATGTTCTCGACGACCTGCTGCTTGGCTTCGACGAGCCACGCGGCCACGACCAGGGCGCCGGGGACCGCGAAGGGCAGGATCCAGTCCTCGAGGACCGGCTCGAAGTCCACGCCGATCAGTGAGAGGGTCCCGAGCGTGAGCCCGACCAGGACGGCCCCGCCCAGTGCCAGAAGGGCGAGATAGATGACCAGTTCACCCGTGAAGCGGACGAAATCCATGCGCCGCCGGTCCGAACGCCAGCGGCCCCCGACATACGCGAGCCCCAGCAGCAGCCACAGCACGACGGGCGCGTGCAGTGCGGCAAGGACCTCGGTGGAGCCGGACGCGGTGAAGGGGTACAGGTTGAGGACCGCGGCCAGGGCCGCGAAGGCCAGTGCGATCGCTGCCAGGACGGGCCGGCCGAGGTGCCGCTTCCAGGCGAAGTACGCGGCGACGAAGGGCACGACCAGGAGGGCGAGGTTCCGTACGAGCGCCGACCCGTTGCCGATTCCGGCGATCCCGGCCTTCACGGCGGCGCCTGCGCCGAGGGCCAGGCAGAGCACGACGACGAGTTCACGCCACGGTGGCGTGCTTCCGCCCGTATCGGCCGGGACGAGTACGAGCTGCTTCCACAGCCGTTCGGAGTGCTCGCGGGCGAACTCGCGGGAAATCTGGTCCAGGTTGCCGAGGCGCTTGATCGCGACGAGGAAGGCCTCCTCGTCGTCCAGTCCCGTGGCGCGGCGGTCGGCGATCTGCTCCCGGAGGTGGTCCTCGAGTTCCTCCACGTCGGCGGCGGAGATCGCCCGGTGGCGCAGGACGTAGCCTCGCCAGCGATCGATTTGTCCTTCCAGTCCCGCGTGTGCGTCCATCACGCCCAGGCCTCTGTCGCGGTGGGCGGCGCGTCCTGCCAGACCTGCCGCAGCGTGTCGGCGACGACGGTCCACTGCTGCCGCCGTTCGGTGAACGCATCGAGGCCCGACGGGGTGATGGTGTAGTGCTTCCGTCTGCGGCCGATCTCGGAGGACCCCCAGGACGACGAGACGTACCCGAGCCGCTCGAGCCTGTGCAGGAGGGGATAGAGCATACCGTCGGTCCACTGCATGCTTCCGCCGGACAGCTCGCCCACCCGTTTCAGGATGGCGTAGCCGTGCAGATCGCCTCCTGCGAGGATGCCCAGCACCAGTGGTGTGGCCGATGCGGCCACCAGGTCCTTGTCGATGCGCACGATGCCTCCATACCTAGGACTACCAGGTATGGAAGCATAGCAGCGCCAGGTATGACAAGACCCGGCCGGGATCCGTCCCGCCCGGGGTCACGGTTCGGCGCCGATTACGGTCCGAGCAGTGCCTGCCGGCCGGGAGCGGTCGATCATGGGTGCATGACATGGCCGGCTCGACCGGGCCTTGCAGCCCTTGCAGCAGTCCTCCTCGCTGCGTGTGCGATACCGGGGAACCCCGGTGCCGAGCCCGTCCCCGCGCCCGGCCCCGACCCTTCCGCCGCCGAGCCTGCGTCCGCGCCGGCTCCCGCTGCCCATACCGGCGACCGCGAGCTGATCGGACAGGGCACGGTGCTGCAGGTCGGCGACACCCCGCCGCGATTCTGCCTCGGCGGTGTCATGGAGTCCTATCCGCCCCAGTGCAGCGGACCCCGGATCGACAACTGGGACTGGGCACTCGCCGGGCAGTCCGAGACGGCATCCGGCGTCACCTGGGGCGCCTACGCGGTGACGGGCACGTGGGACGGCACGGTCCTCACGAGGACCGGCGCGCCGGTCCCACTGTCCCTCTACGACGCCCTGCCCTTCGAGGATCCCCGTCTCCCCGAGGGGGGACGGGGCCCGGCGAACCCGCAGGAGCTGGAGCGGATCCAGCAGGAGCTCTTCTCCGGGGCCGGTGACGACCTGCCGCTCAGCGGAGAAGTCCGCGACGGGTACCTCACGATCACGGTGGTGTACGACGACGGCTCCCTCCAGGCGCGCTGGGACGCCGACTACGGCGTCGGCGTCGTCGTCGTGCTGTCCGCGCTGCGTCCGCTGACGTGAACGGGAATACCCGCTCATTCCCGACTCGTCCAGTCGCAGAAAAGCCCTGCAGAGGGTGCAGTGCCGATGCCAGAATGAAGAGAACAAGGGTCCCCGGCACGCGCCGGTGCTTCCCCGGATAGTCAGGAAGCCGGCTGCCGAGGGTACCTTGCCGCGCTGCCCGCCGGGTGGCGGCTACCGAGCGGCTTCCTGCCCCCGTCCGGGCCGCCCGAAGGAATCCGCCAATGCAAGGCTTGCTCACCTATACCGCGATGAGGCACGCGGACCTGCCCCTGGTGCTCGTCTGGGACCATTTCCTGAACATGGGAGGGTCCGTCGGACAGTTCGAGGTCGATGCCTACCTCCACGGGATGATGACCCTCCCCGATGCCGACCGGGACTGCGTCGCGCAGGCCGTGAACGAACTCCTCGACGACCGCGCCAGAATGGGCCCGCGCGCCTGCTGCCGCGCCCCCTACAGCGGTTCCGCGGCCGGCGGCTCGGGGAGTGCTTCCACCTTCAGCACCTGCACGGCAGCAGGCTACAGCCGTCCCGGGGCCGTCACCCTGCCGGACGGTCCTCCCGGGACCGCAGCACGTCGGGTCCACCAGCCTTCGCCGCAGCTACCCGCCCGTCGGACAGTGCGCCGGGAACGGTGACCCATCCGGAGCAGTTGCCGGCGGCTCGGGCGCGCCCGGACGAGGATCATGACGCCCGATCACCACCGTCGCCCCCTCGTCCTCGAGGCTGCGGGACCAGGCATCGAAGCCCTCGTCCCGCAGGAGCCGGAGGCACTCCTGCTCCTGGTCCTCTCCCACCTCGAACAGGATGTGCCCACCCGGGGCCAGCCAGTCGGGTGCCCCGCGTGCCACACTGCGTTGCACCTCCAGTCCGTCCTCCCCACCGTCGAGGCTGATCAGGGGCTCGTGCACCCTCGCCTCAGCCGGAAGGGTCTGCAGGCGTGCTGAGGGCACGTAGGGCGTGTTGCAGAGCAGCGTGTCCACGGTCCCCTTGAGGGACACGGGTAACGGGTCGAACAGATCGCCCTCGTAGAGCTCCGCCCGGAGGCCGGCGACGTTGTGCCGGGCCAGGGTGACGGCGGCCGGGGAGATGTCCGAGGCGTGCAGCCGCAGACCCTGCACGACGTCCGCGAGCGCCACTCCGAGCACCCCGCAACCGCAGCAGAGGTCCAGGACGGTCGCCCCCGCCGTCGTCAGGTCCGCGGCGCAGGCGACGAGGAATGCCGATCTCTGGCGCGGTACGAACACTCCCGGTCCCACCTCCAGCCTCAGCCCACGGAAGTCCACCCAGCCCAGGATGTGTTCGAGCGGAAACCCGGAGACCCGGCGGTCGAGCATCGCAGCCAGGGCGTCATCCGTGGCGCCGCTCCCCGCGAGCACGCGGGCCTCGTCCTCGGCGAACACGCAGCCCGCGGCACGGAGCCGCACCGTCAGTTCGGCCTCCGTGAGGCGGAGAGTGGCAGGAGGGCCCTGCAGGTGGTGCGGCATCGAAGGGCCCTTCGGCGGAGGCGGCCTGGCACCACGAGGATAGCGGCGATCAGGTGTCCGTGTCGCTGTGGGCCATGGCCACCGGCTTGGACTCCACGCTCCCGCGTTCGCGCAGGTAGACGGACGCCCCGATCATCAGGGCGATGACCATGCATTCGCTCTGCCAGTTCTGGAAGGACTCGAACCAGAACCGCGACGTGCTCATGTAGCCCAGCACAGTGGTCCCGGGCTCCCCAGTGCCCCATTCGTGAGCAGGAGGCCGTGGTCCCGCATCCAGTGCTTCATCGTGGTACCCGTCCTTCCGTTGACCAAGTGCACTTTCGCGTCTCCTCACCGCTAGGAAGGGCACGACGGCGGCGGCAAGCGGAACCTGCGCCGCATCAGGAGTTGCACAGTGCTCCCGAGGCCCCCCGGTCGCGGGTGCGGCGGGCTGCGGATAGCCTGAACCGCATGGAACGCGTTGCGGTGATCTCGGATCTCCACGGGAACGTCACGGCCTTCACGGCCGTGCTGGAGGATCTCCGGCACCGCGGCATCAGCACCGTCTACAACCTCGGCGACGTCGCCGGGAAGGGGCCCCGCGGTTCGGAGTGCGTGCGCCTGAGCCGCCTGCACTGTGCCGTCACGGTGCGCGGCAACTGGGACGATTTCCTGCCCGGCGAGGCGCCTGAATGGCGCGACGACGCCGGCTGGTGGTGGCACAACGAGTTGACGCCGGAGGACCGCCGCTGGCTGCAGTCGCTCCCGCTCTCCCACGACATCGTGCTGAGCGGGCGGCGCATCCGGATGTTCCACGCATCGGCGAAGAGCGTCTACCACCGCGTGCATGCCCGGCACACCGACGACGACTTCGAGGGGATGTTCGCGGCGACGGAACTGACCGGGAAGGGGCCCCGGCCGGACACGGTCTGCTACGGCGACATCCATGACGCGTTCGTCTCGACCTACCGGGGCCGCACGCTCGTCAATGTGGGGAGCGTCGGCAACCCGCTGGACGAGCCGCAGGCGTCCTACGTGATTCTCGAGGGGGAGCCGGACGGCGGTCGGTCGGCGCCTTTCGGCATCCAGTTCGTGCGCGTGCCGTACGACATCGAAGCGGAGATCGCGGCCGCCGCGGCGCTCGGCATGCCGGCCCTCGAACCCTACGCGATCGAACTCCGTACCGCCGTCTACCGCGGGCAGCATGCCGTGTTGGGGCTGCGTCTGGAGCCGTGAGGCGGACTGTCGGTCGGGAGCCGGCTGCTTGACTCCTGACCGGCGGCCCCATGTCCGTGCAAGCACCTCGATGTATTCAGCGTCAGTCGGCGGACAGGTCCGGGCCATTTGCTGCGTACTTCCAGTGTCCGCCGTGCTCCTCACGCCCTGAGGTGAGCTGCCCCGAGATCGCCTCAGCTTGACAGTCGAACTCCCGGGGTGGGGCCGTCGGCGACGATCACCGGGGAGCCTGCGGAACTCGGTAATATTTCCTTGACCGTTTAGCAGCAGGCGGTCCACCACGTTCCCTTGCCCGGCATCGCGCGTGGCTCAAAAGGGTTGACGCAAAGGTTTTCCCGTTGGTTGATCGTGAAAGAGACAGGGGCCCGGCGGTTCCGGGCCTGCTCCAGGACATGGTCCTCGACAGCGCCGATGTCGAGGACTTCCTGACGAAACTGGTGAAGATCGCGGGTTCCACCCTGTCGGCCGAGGACGACGAGGTCCTGTGCGGCGTCACCCTGCTGCGGGCGCGGACGAAGACGACGGTCGCGACCAACGGCATCGAAGCCCAGAAGATGGACGAGGTCCAGTACGAGTACGACGACGGACCGTGCCTGCGCGCGGCACGCAAGGGCGTCGTCCACTACGTCAGTGATTTCGACACCGAGGAACGCTTCCCCGAGTACAGCAGGGCGATCAGCGGGCACGGCATCAAGTCCGCCCTGGGCGTTCCGATTCCACTCGAGGGCGAGGCGACGGCGGCACTGAACTTCTACTCGCCCCTGACGGATGCGTTCAGCGAGGAGGCGATCGACGCTGCCCGGAGGTTCGCCGAGGAGGCCTCGGTGTCGCTCCGCCTGGCGGTGCGCATCGCCAAACTGACGGATTCGAGCGCCGACATGCGTGCCGCGATGGAGAGCAGGACCACCATCGACCTGGCCGTGGGTGTGATCATGGGGCAGAACAGGTGCTCGCAGGACCAGGCGATGTCGATCCTCAAGGCGGCCTCCAGCGCGAGGAACATCAAGCTCCGGGACGTGGCGGCCTCCGTTCTGCAGTCACTCGGCCACGGGCCCGCGAAGACGCATTTCGAGTAGGGCGGACTCCGGGGAACGGGGAACGGGGAGCGATGAACGAAGGACGCCGGCCGGTTCGACCGGATCACCCGGCGGGCTGCGGAACGGTTCGGGTGTGAAGTGGCGACCCTCGCGCTGTTCGCGGACGACCGTCAGTTCATCAAGTCTGCGGTGGGTGAGGCGGACCAGGACCTCGAGCTCCTCGCGCAGGAGATGCAGCACGAGGTGTTCCCGGGCTGGAAGGCGTGGAGCATCCTCCGAGCGTCCCGTCAGCCTTCCGCGAAGGGCCGGTCCGTCAGCCGCACATCCACGGTCTCCGTCTCCGAACCCCGTCGGGCCTCGACGGCGACCGTCTCGCCCGGGTCGTGCCGGCGCAGCGCCGCGAGGAGGTCCTCGGGCGCCGACAGGTCCTCGTCACCGATCCGGGTGATGATGTCACCCGGCCGGATCCCGGCGTCGTCCGCCGGTCCGCCCTGCGACACCGACAGGACCACCACACCCGTGGTGTCCTCGAGGTTCAGCTGCTGGGCGATCTGGGGCGTGATGGCTCCCGGTGCCAGCCCCATGAACGCGTGGTCCGCCGTGCCGTCCTCGCGCAGTTCCTCGGCCACCTCCGTGGCGGTGGGAGCCGGGATCGCGAAGCCGAGCGCCACAGCGCCCTGGGACGGCGGGATGTACGCCTCACTGATGCCGATGATCTCGCCACGGCCGTTCACGACGGCGCCGCCGGAGTTGCCCGGGCTGATGGCCGCGTCTGTCTGGATGAGGTCGACGAGCGACTGGCTCGTGGACGCGGACCCCGGGATCTCGCGGTGCAGGCCGGAGACGATGCCCGACGTCGCGGTGTTCTCGAAGCCGAGGGGCGATCCGATGACGACGGCGAGTTCGCCGATCCGCGGCAGGCCGGACTGGAAGGTCGCTGCGGGGAGGTCGGTGCGGTCGGCACGCACGAGCGCCAGGTCGGAGACGGCGTCTGCGGCCTCGACCGTCCCTGACACCCGCTGTCCGTCGGCGAAGGCCACCTCGACGTCCTCGTTGCCCCTGATCACGTGCTCGTTGGTGAGGACGAGGCCGTCCTCGGTGTAGATCACGCCGCTGCCGAGGCCGCCCTCGGTGAAGATGGTGACCACCGAGGGCTGCACCATGTCGACGATATCGGGGATGCTCATGTCCGCCTGCTGTCCGTCCGATTGCGTCCCGCCCGAGGACGATTCGCCCGACGAGGCGTCCGCCGTGCCCTGCACCTGGGGTGGGGCACTCGACGCGGAGTCGGTGGGGCCGCCGTCGGTGCACCCGGTGACGGCGAGCAGCAGGGCGAGGGTCAGCGGAACGGCTGCGGTCCGGGTGCCGGCATTCGTCGTCATGCAGTGATCCTCCTCGGTACGTCCCCGTCGACGGGGCAGCAGGGCGCATGCGGCGTCCGCGTCACGCGGTATCCGCTCCTGCCTACGACCGTACGAAGGGCATCACCCGGTGGACAAGAAGGAAAAATGGAGCCGCGGGACTGGACAGGAGAGGATGTCCCGCCCGCGCATCCTGCGGAGGCGTGCCGACGCTGACGTGGAGCCTACGAGCGGCCGTCGGCGTCCCGGTCGGGGCGGCGCAGGGGATGCTCGCGCCACGCATCGCGTTCCGAGGGGGCGGGGCCGTAGCCGGGGCGCAGCAACGGCTCGTCGGGATCGTCCTCGGGATTGCGCTTCCGCGGGGCGCCGTGCCGGTGGGTGAGCCAGTAGCCCCAGCCGATGCAGGCCGCCGCGGCAAGGATGATGAGGAGGCCGATCGCCAGGAGCAGGGGTGCCGCCGCCGGCGCCGGCGTGCCGGTGGACTCGGCGCGGGCGAAGTCCGACACTGCCTGGGGGACGAAGAGCGTGCTGAGGAACAGCAGGACCAGTCCTGCCAGGTACTGCCTGGTGCCGAGCTTCATGACTCCCCTGGTGTCCGTGCGGGCGGTTCGGGTTCCTCCAGCTTAGGCCCTGCCGCCGCCCCGCCTAGGCTGGACTGGTGCACGAGACCCTTCCCGGCAACCGCCTGCTCAGCCGCAGTATCCTCCGCCTCGCCGTGCCCGCGCTCGGTGCCCTCATCGCCGAGCCGCTCTTCCTGCTCGCCGACTCCGCGATCGTCGGGCACCTCGGAGTCGCCGAGCTCGCTGGGGTAGGACTCGCCTCCACGGTGCTGCAGACCGCCGTCGGGCTCATGGTCTTCCTCGCCTACTCGACGACTCCCGCCGTCGCGCGCCTCCTCGGAGCCGGCCGCCTGCCGGACGCGCTCGCGGCAGGGCGCGACGGCGTGGGTCTCGCCGTCGTGCTCGGGCTCCTGCTGTCCGGCATCGGTTGGGCCACGGCGCCCCAGCTCGCCTCCCTGATGGGTGCCGAGGGCGCGGTGCACGCGTTCGCCGTCGACTACCTGCGCTGGTCCATGCCCGGTCTCACCGCCATGCTCCTGGTGCTCGCCGCGACGGGTGTGCTGCGGGGGCTGCAGGACACGCGCACGCCGCTCGTCGTCGCGGGCGCGGGCTTCGGCGTCAATATCGTCCTCAACTACCTGCTCGTGTACGGCGCCGGGATGTCGGTGGCCGGCTCCGCCCTCGGGACGAGTCTCGCCCAGTGGGGCATGGCGGCCGTGTACGTCGTCCTGATCGTGCGGGCCGCGCGGAGGGAACGGGTGCCCCTGCGGCCCACCCTCCGCGGCATCCGCGCCACAGCGGGCGTGGGCTCGTGGCTCATGCTGCGCACCCTGTCCCTGCGGGTGGCGATCCTCGCCACCGTGTTCGTGGCGACGTCGCAGGGGCCCCTCAGCCTCGCTTCGCACCAGCTGGTCATGACCGTCTTCACCTTCCTCGCCTTCGCGCTCGACGCGCTCGCCATCGCCGCGCAGGCGCTCATCGGCAAGGAACTCGGCTCGGGGAACCGGCCCCTGGCACACGCGCTGACGCGGCGGATGATCATCTGGGGGGTGGGGTTCGGTGTGCTCACCGGAGGGCTGCTGGCCGCCGTGGCACCGTTCCTGGGCTGGATCTTCACACCGGATCCCGCCGTGCAGGCAGCCTTCGCCGCCGGGCTCTGGGTGCTGGCAGCGGCCCAGCCGGTCTGCGGGTTCGTCTTCGTGCTCGACGGCGTCTTCATCGGTGCCGGTGATGCCCGCTACCTGGCCGTCGCGGGTGTCGTGAACCTCGTGGCCTACCTGCCGCTGCTGGTCCTCGTCGCCACGGCGGACCTCACGGGCGCGGAAGGGATCGTGTGGCTGTGGCTCGCCTTCGGCGTCGGCTACATGCTGGCCAGGGCCGCCACCCTGGGCTGGCGTGTGCGGGACGACCGGTGGATGGTGACCGGTGCGACGCGCGGCAGGGCTGCGCGCGCCGCATAGCCGCCGTCGCGCTCCGTCCGGTAGCGCAATCCCCGCGCGGGCGGGACCATTGTCACGGGAGCCGCGGAATGGCGTCCAGGAAGACCGGAGGCAGGGAATGTCCGAGACGACGGTGGAGCAGCTGCTGGCGGAACTGTCCGCCCTCGAGGATCCGCGGATGCGCGCGGTGAACGAGAAGCACGGCGACGACCACGGCGTGAACCTGTCGGCCGTCCGTGCGATGGCCAGGCGCCTGAAGACCCAGCAGGAGCTGGCCCGCGATCTCTGGGCCACGGGTGGAACCCCCGCACGGCTGCTGTCGCTGCTGGTCTGCCGGCCGAAGGATTTCGGGCACGACGAGCTGGACACGATGCTGCGCGAGGCCCGTGTTCCGAAGGTGCACGACTGGCTCGTGAACTACGTCGTGAAGAAGAGCCCGCACGCGGAGCGGCTCCGGATGGAATGGAGGGCGGACGCGGATCCCGTGGTCGCGAGCGCGGGATGGGCGCTCACGGGCGAACGGGTGGTGAAGAATCCGCAGGGCCTCGACCTCGACGGCCTCCTGGATGAGATCGAGGCGGAGATGAAGGAGGCCCCCGACCGGCTGCAGTGGGCCATGAACACCACGCTGGCGCAGATCGGGATCGAGCACGCCGGCCACCGGGAGCGAGCCCTCGCGATCGGAGAGCGGCTGGAGGTCCTCAAGGACTACCCGACGCCGCCGAACTGCACGTCCCCGTTCGCCCCGCTCTGGATCAACGAGATGGTGGCCCGGCGGGGATCCTGAGGCAGCGGGCCCGCTCCGGTGCACGCGAAGGGGAACCGGGCGAGGAATTAAGTTAGGCTTTCCTTGCCAAATTCCCACCGGGGTCGCCGTACTGCCCCTCGCCGAGAAGAGCCCCCGATGCACCCGCGCCCCCTGATCGCAGCCACCGCAGGGCTCACCGTCCTCACAGCCGCACTGACCGGTTGCGGCATCATCGGCGGACAGTCGGCCGATCTCCAGATCTACTCCGCCCGCCACTACGACCTCGAGGGCGCGTTCGGGCAGTTCACCGACGAGACGGGGATCACCGTGGAGTTCATCAGCGGTGACGACGCCGAACTCCTCGAACGTCTGAAGGCCGAGGGAGCTGACACGCCGGCCGACGTCTTTATGACGGTGGACGCCGGCAACCTCTGGAACGCGGCCCGGCAGGGCGAACTGGCCGAGCTCGACTCGCCGGTGCTCGACGACGCCGTGCCCGAGGACCTCCGCGACGCGCAGGGCCAGTGGTACGGACTGGCCATGCGCGCCCGCACGGTCACCTACAACCCGGATGCCGTGGATCCCGCCGAGTTCGACGCCACCGAGACCTACGCGGGGCTGGCCGACCCGAAGTGGAAGGGACGGCTGTGCATGCGCGACGCCACCTCCGCCTACACCCAGTCCCTCGTCGCGAGCCTGATCGACCTCCACGGCCGGGAGGAGGCCCTGAAGATCGTCCAGGGGTGGGTTGCCAACGACGTGGAGATCATGGGCAATGACGTCCTGCTGCTCGAGGCCATCGATGCCGGATCCTGTGACGTGGGCATCAACAACCACTACTACCTCGCCCGGACCCTCGCGGAGAACCCGGACCTGAACGTGGACCTGTTCTGGGCGAGCCAGGAGGGGGCGGGGACCCACGTGAACATCTCCGGTGCCGGCGTCGTCGAGGGCTCGGACAACGCCGAGGACGCGCAGCGGCTCATCGAATGGCTCGCCACCGACGGGCAGAACCCCTTCGTGGACGGGAACCACGAGTACCCGGTCAACCCCGCGGCGGCACCGGAACCGCTGATCGCGGAGTTCGGCGAGTTCAAGCGCATGCCGCTGAACGCGGAGGCCTACGGTGACCTCAACGCGGAGGCCGTCGATCTGCTCGCCGAGGCCGGATACAAGTGACCGGCACGGGGGTCCTTGCGGAGGCGAGGACCCCGACGCGTAGCCTCCGCCGGACGTCCGGAGCCGGGCGTCCGGCGTGGTCCGCCTTCGTCGTCGTCGTGGCACTGATCGTCGCCACGCCCGTCCTGGCCGTCGTGCTCGACGGCGTGGGCAGCGTGGGGGATACCGCCCCGCCGCGAGGAATCGTCGCGATGGTGCTCACCACTCTGGCCCTCATGGTGGGCGTGGCAGCGGGTACGCTCCTGGTGGGCGGCGGGCTGGCGTGGTTGGTGACCGCGTACCGTTTTCCCCTCCGGAACGTCCTGGTGTGGCTGCTCGTCCTGCCCCTCGCGGTGCCGGCCTACATCCTCGGCTTCGTCTTCCTCTCGGTCTTCGACGTCTCGGGACCGGTGCAGTCGGCGCTGCGCGCTGTGCTGGGCCCCGATGTCTGGGTGCCGGAGGTGCGCTCCCTGCCGGCCGCGGTGCTGGTGATGTCCCTGTCCCTGTACCCCTATGTCTACCTCCTGGTGCGTGCGGCGCTCATCGAGCAGTCCGCCGGCACCTACGATGCGGCGCGCACCCTGGGTGCCGGGCGGGGGCGGACGCTGCGCCGGGTGCTGCTTCCGCTGGCGCGGCCGTCACTGGCGGCGGGACTGTCCCTGGTGATGATGGAGACGCTGACCGACTTCGCGACGGTGCAGTACTTCAATGTGCAGACCGTCTCCGTGGGCGTCTACCTCGTCTGGAAGGGCACGTTCGACTTCCATGCCGCGACCCAGCTGGCGGTCCTGGTGCTGCTGTTCGCCGTGGCCGTCCTGACCGGTGAGCGGGCGCTGCGCGGCCGTGCGCGCTACCACCAGCAGGGCGGGCGGGGACAGGGCCTGCAGCCCGAGCGGCTCCGCGGCGCACGCGGCTGGGCGGCGACCGCGCTGTGCATCGCGGCTCTCGCCGCGGGCTTCCTGATCCCCGTGCTGCAACTGCTCGTATGGGCGGTCGGCGAGGCAGGGAAGTCCGGCGTCCTGGCAGACCCCCGTTTCGGCGAGTACCTTGCCAGCACCCTGCTCGTCGCATCGGTGACCGCCGTGGTCTGCGTGGTGCTCTCGGTGGCGGTGAGCCATGCCGTGCGCATCAGCGGGGGGCGGATCGCCGCCTCCGCGGCCCAGCTGACCACCTTCGGCTACGCCGTCCCGGGCGCCGTCGTGGGCATCGGGGTCCTGATCGCGTTCGCGGCGGTCGATACGGCCCTCGAGCGCGCCGGCGTCCCGGGTGGCACGGGGATCCTCGTGACCGGGTCGGTCCTGGGCATCCTCTACGCCTACGTGATCCGCTTCCTCGCCCCCGCCTACCAGGCGGTGGACGCAAGCCTCGCGAAGATACCCCCGACCGTCACGTTCGCGGCCCTGAGCCTCGGCGCCACTCCGCGCCGGATCCTGGCCCGCGTCCATGCCCCCCTTGCCAGGCCCGGGGTGGCCGTGGCCCTGATGCTGGTGATGATCGACGCCGTGAAGGAGCTGCCCATCGTGCTGCTGCTGCGGCCCTTCGGTTTCACGACCGCGTCCGTGTGGGTCTACGAACTGGCCCGCGAGAACTTCTGGGAGAAGGCCTCCTTGCCCGCGCTGGTCATCGTCACCGCCGCGATCCTGCCCGTCGTCGTCCTCGTCCGCCAGGCCCGCTGGGCCGAGACCCATGGGAGGGCGGGCGCATGACTCCACGGATGACGGAAGCCCGGCTCCCCGCCGACGGCGTCCCTGCCGCCCTGTCGCTGGAGGGGGTGTCCAGGCACTACGGCCGGTCGGTGGGGGTGGATGCACTGGACCTGACGGTCACGGCCGGCGAACTCGTGACCCTGATCGGCCCGTCGGGCTGCGGCAAGTCGACGACCCTCCGCCTGGCCGTGGGACTGGAACGGCCGGACGCCGGCATCATCCGGGTCGCAGGCAAGGTGATGGCCGACGGGCGCCGCTTCGTGGAACCCGAGCAGCGCCGGGTGGGGCTGGTGTTCCAGGACCATGCCCTCTTCCCGCACCTGACGGTCGCCCGCAACGTGGAGTTCGGCCTCGACCGGCTGGGTCGTAGCGAACGACGGGCGCGGGCAGGTGAGGTCCTGGACCTCGTGCGGCTGTCCCACCTCGCGCACCGCTATCCCCATGAGCTCTCCGGCGGCGAGCAGCAGCGGGTGGCCCTGGCCCGTGCGCTGGCGCCCCGGCCAGCCGTCGTGCTCCTCGACGAGCCCTTCTCCAGCCTGGACGAGTCCCTGCGCGCGCAGGTGCGCCGCGACACCGTGGCGACCCTGCGCGAGACCGGCACCACGGGAGTGCTCGTGACCCACGACCAGACCGAGGCCCTCTCCGTGGGCAGCCGCGTCGTCGTCATGCGCGACGGCGTCATCGAACAGGCCGATACGCCGGAGAAGGTGTTCGAGCAACCCGCGACCCGCTTCGTCGCCTCCTTCATGGGCGATGCCGACTTCCTCCCGGCGCACGTGCACCGCGCCCTGCTGACCTGCGAGATCGGGATCGTCTCGACGGTCCCGGGATGGGCGAACAGCGATCTGGACGTCGACGTCGTGCTGCGGCCGCACGAGGTGGCGTTGCGGCCGGACCCGACCGCGTCCGCCCGTGTCAGCGCGGTCGAGTACCACGGCGCGTTCGTGCTCCACCATGTCCGGCTGGCCTCCGGCCGGACCCTGCGCTCGTGGCAGCCCCACACCGTACGCCACCCGGTGGGAACTGCAGTAGCCGTCTCCGTCACCGCGGGTACGACGCCCACGCTGCTCCTGGGCGACCGGGCCATCACGTCTCCGCCGCCGAGCAGCTCGCTGGCACGGCCGTCATCCGACCCCCTTCCGCTACGTTAGGCCTCCACCTTGTTGACTGATCCCGGGACGGCAGCGCTGTGACCGCGCAGCCCGAACTCGCCCAGATCGCCTTCACCGACCTCGCCCGCCACGGTGGACGGCCCGCCGTCGTCACCGACGACGGCGTGATCACGTACCGTGAGCTCGCCGGGCGCGTGGACGATTTCGCCGCCCGCCTGGGCACGGAGCGCCGGCTGGTGCTGCTGGCCGCCCGCAACGCGCTGGACTCCCTCGTGGGCTACCTGGCCGCGCTGTCGGCCGGACATCCCCTGCTCCTGGTGCCGGCGGACAAGCCCGCAGCACTGGACTCCCTGGTGGCCGCCTACGATCCCGACGTGGTGCTGCGCCCCGGTGAGGGCGCCCCGGTCATCGAGGAACGCCGTCCCGGCTCGAGGCACGAGCTGCATCCCGACCTGGCCCTGCTGCTCAGCACCTCGGGATCCACCGGCTCCCCGAAGCTCGTGCGGCTCTCGCATGCCAACCTCACGGCGAACGCCGCTTCCATCGCGGAGTACCTCCGTATCGGGCCGGACGACCGCGCCGCAACGACCCTGCCCCTGCACTACTGCTACGGCCTGTCCGTGGTCAACAGCCACCTGATGCGCGGGGCCGGGCTGGTCCTCACGGACCTCTCGGTCGTCGACCCCTGCTTCTGGGACCTCTTCCGGGACAGCCGGGCGACGTCCTTCGCGGCCGTCCCCTACACCTTCGACCTGCTGGAACGCGTGGGCTTCGCGGAGGCTGACCTTCCGCACCTGCGCTACGTCACCCAGGCGGGCGGCAGGCTTGCGCCCGAGAAAGTGCGCTCCTGGGCCGAGGTCGGACGGCGCCGCGGCTGGGACCTGGTCGTCATGTACGGGGCCACGGAGGCGACCGCCCGCATGGCCTACCTGCCGCCGGACCTCGCCGCCGAACACCCGGGGTCCATCGGGGTGCCGGTCCCGGGCGGATCCTTCCGCATCGAGCCGGTGGAGGACCTGGAGGACGGGGAACTCGTCTATTCCGGCCCCAACGTCATGCTCGGCTATGCCGAACGTCCCGCCGACCTCGCCCTGGGCCGGGAGATCCACGAACTGCGCACCGGCGACCTCGCCCGCAGGAACGCCGACGGACTCTACGAAGTGGTCGGGCGGCGCAGCCGGTTCGTGAAGCTCGCGGGCCTGCGCATCGACCTCGGGCAGGTCGAGCGCATCCTGGCCGAGCTGGGCGTCCCGGCGGCGGCCGCCGGGTCCGACGACGGCCTCGTCATCGCCGTCGAGGGCGAGCACGACTCCTCGCTCCTGACCAAGGTCCTCGCCGGCAGCGTGGGCCTGCCGCGCGCGGCGGTCGAGATGCACTCCGTGGAGCACCTGCCACGGCTGGCGACCGGCAAGGTCGACTACCCGGCCGTGCGCCGGCTGGCCGCCCAGGCACCCACGGCCGCCCCCGAGCCCCTGAGCGGTGATCGCGACGACGTACGACGCATCTTCGCGGAGGCGCTGGACCGGACCGACATCGGTGACGGCGACACCTTCGTCTCCCTCGACGGTGATTCCCTCTCCTATGTCGCCGTGTCGGTGCGGCTGGAACAGGCGATCGGCCGGCTTCCGGCCGACTGGCACCTCCTGTCCGTCCGCGAACTGGAGCGCCGCCGGAAGCCCCGGCGTCGCGTCGTGTCCTTCCTGGAGACGTCGATCGTGCTGCGCGCCGTGGCGATCGTGTGCATCGTGGCGACGCACGTGCACCTCTTCCACTTCCAGACCGCCCACCTCCTCTTCGCCGTGGCGGGGTACAACTTCGCGCGATTCCAGCTGGGCGGCGAACGCGCTCCGCGGCTGCGGCGCCACCTGCGCAGCCTGACGCGGATCGTGGTGCCCTGCGTGGCGTTCATCGCGGTGGCCTACCTGCTCACCGACGACTACGGCGTCGCGAACGTCTTCCTGCTCAACGGCATGGTGGGACCGCAGGAGCTCACGACCCAGTGGCACTTCTGGTTCGTGGAGATGCTGACCTACATCCTCATCGGGGTGACGGCCCTTCTGGCCGTGCCGTGGGTCGACCGGCTCCACCGCCGGGCACCCTTCGGCTTCGCACTGGGCCTGGTGGTGGTGGGGCTGATCAGCCGCTACGACATCATGGATCCCGGGCTGCCGAAGCCGGCGCCCGTGTTCTGGCTCTTCGCCCTCGGCTGGGCCCTCGCCGGCGCCCGGACCGGCATGCACCGGTGGACGGTCTCGGTCCTGACGGTACTCAGTGTTCCCGGCTTCTCCAGCAGCGCCACCAGCACCGTCCATGAGGCCACCGTAACCACCGGGATCCTGCTGCTCATCTGGGTGCCGGCGCTGCCGGTGCCGACGGTCCTGCGCCGCGTGGTGGGCTGGCTGGCCGCAGCGTCCCTGTACATCTACCTCACCCACTGGCTCGTCTATCCGGTCCTGCTCCCGCTCAGCCCGGTCCTGGCCGTGGGGGGTTCGCTCGTGATGGGCGTGGCCTACTGGGCGCTGTGCAGCTGGTCGCCCGCTGCGATCATGCGCCGGCGGCGGTCGGTGGTCCCGGCGTCACCGGCTCCACCGTCGATGGGGCGCCGGGCGCGGAGGACTAAACTGGACGCGATCTCCCAGCCCCCGTACCCCGTCCAGGAAGGCCCCTGATGGCTGCTGCATCGCCTGCCCCTGGCGCCGGCCCCGGCTCCGATGACGCCCAGCTCACGGTCTGGAAGCCGTTCCTGGTCCGCGCCGTGGTGAGCGCAGTGTTCGGGCTCGTCACCATCTTCTGGCGCGACCCGTCGACACTGGTGATGTCCCTCGCAGGCGGGCTCTATCTGCTGCTCGACGGCGGGGCCTACCTGTGGACGCACCGCAGAACGCACTGGGGGCCCCGGTTCAAGCTGCTGACCGAGGTCGGTGGCGGCCTGCTCATCGGTGCGGGCATCGCCAGCCTTGTCTTCTTCGATGACCGCAGTTTCGCCTTCGCCGGCGCCGTCGCGCTGGTCGTCGCCGGTGCCGCCGAACTGGTACGGGGGCTCGCGGTCCGCGGCCACGTTGCCGCCCGGGACCTCGTCACTGCCGGAGCCATCGGTCTGGCCACGGGCGCGATCCTCCCGTTCGTCGAGGAGCTCGGTCCGCACGCCCTGCTCGGCGTGACCGGTGGGGGCGCATTGGTGACCGCCGTCGTCCTCGGTATCGCCGCCCTCGGCTACCGGCACGATTCAGCGTTCAGCGCACCGTCCGTTTCCGGCGCCCAGGGCGAGCCGGACCCCGTAAACTAGAGCCTCTACGTCTTGTAGAAATCTCGTATCACCGGAAGGAGTGCCCGTGGCCAAGCGCCAGCCGGGGAAGCCCACGCAGGGACGATTCCGCCACGGCATCAAGGCACCACTCGTCTTCTCCGCGGTCCTGGCCGTGGTGGCCGGGGTCGCGACGTCGATCTTCGCCACCGGCGGCGGCAGCAAGGAGCTGCGCGTCGACCTGGGCCTGACGGCTGCGGGTATCGCGTTCATCGCCTCGCTCGTCATCTGCGCCATGCTCATGATGGCCGAGACGCCGAACTCGGAGCACCTCAGCAAGGGTTCCGGCATCAACCGCTCATCCGCCAGGCCGGACCGGCAGGCACCGCCCGCGCAGTCCGCGTCGTCGGCATCGCCCGATGCGGAGCCCTGGCCCGACGAGGAGCCTCGCTACGGGGAGCGCCTGCCGAAGCAGGACACCTGATCCCCGCACGCCCTCTTGACGCTACTGCTAGCCTCCCCTCATGCAGGATGACGTAGCAGGATTCATCAGTACCTTCGGCACGCTGGTCCGCCTCGCGCAGGAGGCGCAGCCCTCCACCGCCCGCGGCAGGGAACTCCTCGACACCCTCAGCGCCCATCTGGGTGCTGAGGCGGGCAGCGTTCCCGTCGTCGTGGAGGACGTCTCGGGCAGCCGCTACGTCGACGCGGACATCATCCTCGTGTCCCTCACGGGGCCCGACGGGCGGCTCGTGGGCATCGGAGGAGGGGACCAGCGCCACCACATGTCGCTGAGCGACATGCTCCAGCAGTCCGCGCTGTATCCGAACTTCCCGCTGGCGCAGCCGGACTATGCGAACCTGCCGGTCGCGCCCGACCGGCAGCGCCAGACGGTGGCACTCGGCCTCCGGCTCTTCCGCCGCGCGGGTGTGCCCGTCGCGCTCCTGCAGCGCAAGGCGGATCCGCGGTACGGGCGGCAGTCCGCCTCCCTCGAGGTGCTCTGCCCGGACCCCGCGGTGACCGCCGACTTCCTTGCTGAATTCCGGCGGCGGATGCAGCGCGAGAGTGTGCTGAAGGGCCAGATCTTGTCTTTCACGATGGAGGACTTCGGGCCGAGCAGCGCCGGCGTGACGTTCCACGCGCGCCCCACCCTGACGGCAGACGACGTCATCCTGCCCGAGGGGCTCCTGGCGAGGGTCACGGAGCATGCCCTCGGTATCGCAGCCCACCGCGAAGCGCTGGTGGCGGCCGGCCAGCACCTCAAGCGCGGCATCCTCCTGTACGGTCCGCCGGGGACGGGCAAGACCCACACCGTCCGCTTCCTGCTGAGCGCGAGTACGGGAACGACGGCGATCCTGCTGTCCGGCGGCACCCTCGCCCATGTGGGGGAGGCGGCCCGGATGGCACGTGCCCTGCAGCCGTCGATCGTGGTGCTCGAGGATTGCGACCTGATCGCCGAGGACCGCAGCTTCGGTCACGGCCCCCAGCCCCTGCTGTTCGAGGTCCTGGATGCGATGGACGGGCTCGACGACGACGCCGACGTCACCTTCGTCCTCACCACCAACCGTGTCGACATGCTCGAACGCGCGCTCGCACAGCGCCCGGGCCGCGTGGACCTGGCCGTCGAGGTGCCCCTGCCCGCCGAGCACGAGCGGGCGGAGCTGCTGCGGCTCTACGCCCGGAACCTCCCGTTCAGCCCCGGCGTCATCGGCTCCGCTGCCGCGCGCATCGAGGGCACGACGGCGTCCTTCACGCGGGAGCTGGTGCGGCGCGCGGTCCTCGCCGCCGCGCTGCAGGGCGTGCCGGTGGCGGACGATCATCTGCTCGCGGCGGTGGACGAGCTCATGGCGGACGCGGCATCCCTGACGAGGAGCCTGCTCGGCAGCAACGGTCCCGCAACGGCGGACGGCTTCTCCGAAGGACAGGAAACCCTCCCTGCGGGTCCGGGAGTGGCGCCGTACTCCGGCATCTACCTGCCGGAGTACGGGTCCGCGTTCTCCGCGTCCCCGGAGGAGCAGGTGCAGCAGGGCCTCGCCGACGGGGGCTATTCGGAGGACGGCTTCCAGGGGGACGGCGTGGAAGGCATCGACCGGGCGGAGGGCCCGGACTAGGTCCGCCAGGCCGCTGCGGAACCCCCGCGGCAGGTGACGCAACTACCTATGCCTTGCCAGCGGTCTCCAACGGGTACATCCTGAGCTCCACGAGCACACCATCGTCGGAGGAAGAATGCGCCCAGAGCCGGATGCCGAAGCTGTCGCAGAACGCATCCTCACTGCGGCGCTCGGCACGGTAGACATACTCGCCATCTACCTCGGTGACCGGCTCGGCTGGTACCGGAGCCTTGCAGGGGAGGGGCCTGCGTCGTCGTCCGAACTGGCGGATCGCACGGACACTCCCGAGCGATACGTCCGCGAGTGGCTCGAGCAACAGGCCATCACAGGCCTCCTGACAGTCACGGAGGACGGCAGCCGCCGTTTCACCCTGCCGCAGGGCTCGGCCGAAGTCCTCACGGACAGCAGCAGCCTCAATTACCTTGCACCACTGGCCCGGATCTTCGCGGGTGCGGCCATTCAGCTTCCTGCGCTGCACCGTTCCTATCGGACCGGCACCGGAGTCCCGTGGTCCGAGTTCGGCGCTGATGCCCGCGAGTCCCAGGCTGATATGAACCGACCCTGGTTCGAGTCGAGACTGGCCGGAGCGCTGGGTGAAGTACCTTCGCTGATGTCCCGATTGCAGGCCGACGGGGCCAGGATCGCCGACATCGGCTGTGGCGCCGGTTGGTCGACGATCGCACTTGCCCGGATGTCTCCGACGGCGCAGGTACGAGGATTCGATATCGACACCGAGTCGATCGAGCTCGCCCGGACCAACGCGACCGATGCGGGCAGTGCGGTCAGCTTCGAGCACGCCGACGCGACGGAGTTGCCCGCGGCCCAGTTCGACGCGATCTTCGCCTTCGAGTGCATCCATGACATGCCGTACCCGGTCGAGGTGCTGGCTGCGGCGCGCAGGGCGCTCCGGCAGGACGGCACCGTGATCGTCATGGACGAGGCCGTGGCCGCATCCTTCGCTCCTCCGGGCGACGATCTGGAGCGGCTCATGTACGGCTTCAGTCTGCTGATCTGCCTGCCCGACGGAATGGCTCACCCCGACAGTGCCGCTACCGGCACCGTCATGCGACCGGACACGCTGCGCCGATACGCACTGGACGCCGGGTTCACCGAGGTAAGGATCCTGCCGATCGAGGACTTCGGGTTCTTCCGCTTCTACGAGCTGGTGCCCTAGCTGCACTGCCCAGGGAGGTCGGTCAGCCGGGTGATGGAATCACAGGTGCTGGATCTGAAGCTCCGGACA
This sequence comes from Arthrobacter pasteuri, assembly GCF_054510955.1. NCBI lineage: Bacteria > Bacillati > Actinomycetota > Actinomycetes > Micrococcales > Micrococcaceae > Arthrobacter > Arthrobacter pasteuri. Next base: position 1,982,612 of record NZ_JBTNDO010000001.1, on the reverse strand, counting down.
CGCATATCGGTACCGTGTCTCGTCCACGGCGACGTCGACGCGCGGCCCGTACTGCTGCTGCACGCGTGGGGCGAGTCCCGGCGGTGTTTCGACCGGCTCGTACCGCTGCTTCCCGGGTGCAGGATCTACGCCCCCGATCTCCGCGGGCAGGGCGACGCGGACAAACCGGAGTCCGGTTACTCCCTGTCGGACCAGGCGGAAGACGTTGCCGCGATCCTCGACGCACTCGACGTGCCGACGGTCTGCATTCTTGGCTCCTCCAGCGGTGGATATGTCGCTCAGCAGCTGGCCGTCACATACCCGGAGAGAGTCTCGGCGCTGGTACTCGCGGGTGTTCCCCTGAGTCTTCACGGACGGGCCCCGTTCGCGGATGAAGTGGAGCGCCTGACCGATCCCGTCGACGAGAACTGGGTCCGGGAGTCGCTCTCCTGGTATCCGCTACTGCACGAGGTTCCCTCGTGGTTCATCGAGGACCGGGTCCTCGACGGTGTCACGATGCCCGCCCATGCCTGGAAGGGCATCCTGCAGGGCTTGAGCACCGCGACACCACCGACCGACTCGGGGGATATCCGCGTTCCCACACTGCTCCTATGGGGCGAGCATGACGGACTGCTGCCTCGGAAGGACCAGCAAGCCCTGGCGGCTCGAATACCCGGCTCGACAGTGAAGATCTACCCGGGGGTCGCTCACATGGTCCTCTGGGAATGCCCGGACCTGGTCGCGCGCGACACCTTGACGTTCTTCGACTCCATCGAAAAAGGATGAAGACCCCTTGGTCGTCGTCGTGCAACCACCGACACAAGAGGTCTTCATCCGCCATGCAACCGGCGCTCCGGCTCCGTACGCCTAGCGGCCCGTGCGGCGCTTGCTGTAGACGTCGAACGCCACCGCGAGCAGGAGCACCAGGCCCTTGATGACCTGCTGCCATGCCGCGTCGACCGAGAGGATCGACAGCCCCTGGTTGAGGACACCCATGACCAGGCCGCCGATCACCGCGCCGACGACCGTCCCGACCCCGCCCTGCACCGCAGCTCCACCGATGAAGACGGCCGCGATGGCGTCGAGTTCGAAGCTTCCACCGGCGGATGCCACGGCGCTGCCCGCGCGGGCCGTGCTGACCACGCCGGCAAGACCGGCGAGGAAGCCCATGTTCACGAAGATGAAGAAGTTGACCCACTTCGTCTTCACCCCGGACATCATCGCCGCGTAGAGGTTCCCACCCATCGCGTAGACGTGGCGTCCGAAAACGGTCCGCGAGAGCAGGAACGAATAGAGCAGGACGAGGGTCGCGAGGATGACGAGGATGATAGGCGTGCCGCGGTTGTACGCGAGCAGGTAGCACAGGTACATGATGGCGACGACGGCGATCGCGACCTTGAGGACGAAGGACACCGTGCGCTCACGGGGCAGGTTCAGGCGGCGCAGGTCCGCGCGTCCCTTGAGCTGCTGGGCGACCAGGGCCAGCGAGGCCAGGGCTCCGATGCCGAGCGTGATGAGATCCGGGGTGCCGGTGGCGGGAAGCGTGCCGGAGCCGATGGAGTTGAAGGCCCGCGGCAGTCCGCTGATGGTTCCACCGGTCAGCAGGACGAGGGCCACGCCGCGGAACACGAGCATTCCCGCGAGCGTCACGATGAAGGCCGGTATGCCCACGAAGGCGACCCAGAAGCCCTGCCACGCGCCGATCAGCGCGCCCACGAGAAGCGACAGCGCGACGGCGGCACCCCACGGGAGCCCCCAGCTGTTCATGGACAGTGCGGCAACTGCTCCTACCGTGGCGACGATCGATCCCACGGACAGGTCGATGTGCCCCGCGATGATGACGATCACCATCCCGATGGCGAGGATGAGCACGTAGGCGTTCTGCTGGATCAGGTTGCTCACGTTGCCCGGGTACAGGAGGCGGCCGCCGGTGAGGACCTGGAACAGCAGGATGATGACGGCGAGTGCGGCGAGGATGCCGTACTGGCGCATGTCGACCCTGCGCCGCTTCTTCTTTGCGAGCTCCGGCCGTGGCGGGACGGGCGCGGTGGCCTGCTCGGGTGTGGTGGTGGTCATGAGGCCTGTGCTCCTTGGGTCCGGGCGGCGGTCATGTGGCGCATGAGTTCCTCCTGGCTGGCATGGGCGCGATCCAGCTCGCCGGTGAGCTTGCCTTCCGCGATGGTGTAGATGCGGTCCGAGAGCCCGATCAGTTCGGGCAACTCGCTGGAGATGACGATCACCGCTTTGCCCTGGGCCGCCATCTCGTTGATGATTCCGTAGATCTCGTACTTGGCACCGACGTCGATTCCGCGCGTCGGTTCATCGAGGATCAGCACGTCGGGCCCCGAGTAGATCCACTTGCTGAGCACGACTTTCTGCTGGTTCCCGCCGGACAGGTTGCCCACCACGGCGGAGACGCTCGGCGTCTTGATGTTCATCTGCTTGCGGTACTCGTCCGCGACGGCGTACTCCCTGTTCCGGTCGATGATGCCGAGCTTGGCGAGCTTGCCGAGAGCAGCCGCCGAGACGTTGACCGTGATGCTGCCGATCAGGTTCAGGCCGTAGCGCTTGCGGTCCTCGGTCACATAGGCGATCCCGTTCCGGATCGCCTCGCCGACGGTCCGCGTCTGGATCTCCTTGCCGTCCTTGTAGACCCGCCCGGAGATCCCGCTCCCGTAGGAGCGTCCGAAGATGCTCATCGCCAGTTCCGTCCGTCCGGCTCCCATGAGTCCGGCGAAGCCGACGATCTCCCCGGCGCGCACGGAGAACGACGCGCGGTCGACGACGACCCTCTCCACGTCGATGGGGTGGTGCACGGTCCATTCCTCGACCCGGAACTTCTCCTCGCCGATGTCCGGTTCCCGCGGCGGGAACTGATGGTCCAGCGGCCGCCCCACCATGGCTCGGATGATGCGGGTCTCGATGTCGTCGCTGTCCGTCACGTCGAAGGATTCGATGGTCTGCCCGTCGCGGATGACGGTGACCGTGTCGGCGATGGCGCGGATCTCCTTCAGCTTGTGGGAGATGATGATCGAGGTGATGCCCTGGGTGCGCAGCTGCTCGATCAGGCCCAGCAGGTGGGCGGAGTCGTCGTCGTTCAGGGCTGCGGTCGGCTCGTCGAGGATGAGGAGCTTGACCTCCTTCGACAGCGCCTTCGCGATCTCGACGAGTTGCTGCTTGCCCACTCCCAGCTCGAGGACCTTCGTCGCGGGATTCTCCTGCAGCCCTACGCGCGCGAGGAGCTCGGTGGCCATGAGGTTCGTCTTGTTCCAGTCGATCACCCCGCCGCGCTGGACCTCGTTGCCCAGGAAGATGTTCTCGGCGATGGACAGGTAGGGGCTGAGGGCCAGTTCCTGGTGGATGATGACGACGCCGTCGCGCTCGCTGTCATTGATGGAGCTGTAGGCGACCGGCCGTCCGTCGAGCGTGATCGTCCCGTCGAAGCTGCCGTGCGGGTAGACGCCGCTGAGCACCTTCATCAGGGTGGACTTCCCCGCCCCGTTCTCACCGCAGATCGCGTGGACCTCGCCGCGCTCCACGCTCACCGAGACGCCGTCGAGGGCCCTGATGCCGCTGAACTCCTTGACGATTCCGTCCATCTCGAGGATTACGTCACTCATGCTGTACTCGCTTCGCTGGAGGGGAAGAGCGGGGGGGGGGCACGGTCGCGCCCCGCTCCCGGAGGTCAGAGACCGATGTCTGCTGCCTTGACGAAGCCGGACTCCACGAGCTTCGGCTCGACGTCGTCCTTCGTCACGACCTCGGGATCCAGGAGGTATGAGGGAACGACCTTGCTGCCGTTGTCGTAGGTCTCGGTGTCGTTGACCTCGACCTCGTCGCCGGCGACGATCGCGGTGATCATCGACTCGACCTGGCTGCCGAGTTCGCGGGTGTCCTTCCAGACGGTCATCGACTGCTGGTCTCCCAGGATGGCCTTGACGTTGGCGACGTCCGCGTCCTGCCCGGTGATGAGGGGCCAGTCGGTGCCGGGCTTGTAGCCTGCGGCGTCGAGGGAGGCCTCGATGCCCAGCGCGAGGCTGTCGTTCGGGGACAGGACGACGTCGACCTTGTCGCCGCCGGTGTAGAAGGACTGCAGGCGGTTGTCCATCTCGGCCTGGGCGTCATCCGAACCCCAGCCGAGGATGCCGATGGCCTTCCAGCCGTCGTTGTCGGCGGGGGACTTCCCGGAGGGGACGACCAGCTGGCCGGACTCGACGTAGGGCAGCAGGACGTCCCAGGCGCCGGCGAAGAAGAACGCGGCGTTGTTGTCATCGGGGCTGCCGGCGAAGGGCTCGAGGTTGAACGGGCCCTTGCCGTCGGCGAGGCCGAGCTGCTCCTCGATGAACTGGCCCTGGAGCTGGCCGACCTTGTAGTTGTCGAACGTGGCGTAGTAGTCCACGGCTTCTGTGCCGTTGATCAGCCGGTCGTAGGCGATGACCTTGACGTCCTGGGATGCGGCGTCCTCGAGCGCGGGGCCGAGCGTCTGGCCGTCGATCGCTGCGACGACGAGGATCTTCGCTCCGCCGGCGACCTGGTTCTGGATCTGGCTGATCTGCTGGTCCGTCTTGTTGTCGGCGTACTGGAGGTCGACGGTGCAGTCCGCGGCCTCGAGCTTCTCCTTGAGTCCCTCGCCGTCGTTGATCCAGCGCTCGAGGCTCCGGGTGGGCATGGAGATACCGACGTTGCAGGTGGTGGTGGCGTCGTCGCCCTCGGCTTCGGGAGCGGTCGATCCTGCCGGCGCACAGGCCGACATGCCCGCTGCGACACCGACTGCCAGCAGGAAGGCCGAGACATTCTTGATCGTGGTCATGGGTAGTGCCTTTGAAAGGGACCCGACCGAGGGGGCGTGCAGAGGAACGAGCCGGCAATGCCGGCGGATCGCCTCTGGTGTCCCTTCCGGCTGGATCGAGCTGAAACAACGCTGTAGCGCCCGGTCGACGTCGCCATCGACAATATGTAGGCGAAGACAACATATCGACTGACAAGCGTTTCATCAAGGCTTCGGACGAACGTTACCGAAGTGATATGTTGCCGTGTCCTAGGCGCTCCGGGCCCTCCGGGCGCGGTATGCCTTCACATGGGTCCGGTTGGCACAGTTGCCGGTGTCGCAGAAGCGCCGTGACCGGTTGCGGCTCAGGTCCAGCACCACGCCGTCGCAGTCCTCGGCCGCGCAGGAGCGGAGGCGGTCGAGCTCGTGTCCGCGGATCACGTCGGCCAGGGCCATCGCGGCCTCCGTGGCCATGCGCTCCTCGAGGGGAGCCTCGGGCGCGGTGGCGTGGAGGTGCCAGTCCCACTCGTCGTGCCGGACGAGCTGGGGGAGTGCATTGGTGCGGCGAAGGATCGCGTTCACGAGCCCGACGGCGTCGTCCTCCTCCGCGAACCAGATCACCTCGAGCTCGGCACGCAGGGTACGGACCGCCCGGAGCTCGGCCTCCGTGTGTGTCCGGGAGCCGGAGAAGCGCTGCTCGGCGAGGAAGCGGTCGAGCCCCTCGAGGGTGTCGAGCGGATCGGCATCCTCCCTGGCGGTGTTGATGAGCGCGGCGGCCGACGCGAGTGCCACTTCCGTGTCATAGGTGAAAGACATGTTGACTCCTGACATCGCACACCTCTAGTGTCACGACCATAACTACTTGTCACCCATGACACCAATCATCGATCCGAAGGAGTGGACGTGACCCTGCGCCCCACCGCCGGCCTCTGGATAGCACTCGTCTCGGCAGCCACGTTCGGCGTCTCGGGCCCGTTCGCGAAGTCCCTCCTCGAGATCGGCTGGAGCCCCGGTGCCGCCGTCGGCCTCCGGATCGGGGGAGCGGCCCTCGTGTTGCTCGTCCCGGTGCTGATCGCCATGCGCGGACGCTGGTCCACGCTCCGCGGCAATGCGCTGACGATCGCCATCTACGGCACCACGGCGATCGCCCTGTGCCAGCTGTTCTACTTCAGCGCCGTCCAGCGCATGTCCGTCGGCGTCTCGCTCCTGCTCGAGTACCTGGCGCCCGTGCTGCTCGTCGGCTTCCTGTGGCTGCGCTCGCGGAAGGCGCCGCAGGTGCTCACGATCATCGGGGCCGTCACGGCCATCCTCGGACTCCTGCTGGTCCTGGACCTCACCGGTGACACCCGGCTCGACCCGGTCGGGATCCTCTTCGGGATCGCCGCGGCCGTGTGCCTCGTCGTGTACTTCCTCATGTCCGCACGGGTGGACGAATCGCTCCCTCCGCTCGTGATGGCAGGCGGGGGGATGGTGGTCGCCGCCGCGAGCATCCTGGTCCTCGGACTGACGGGGATCATGCCGTTCCGGTTCGTGTTCGCGGACGTCTCGCTGGCCGGAGGCACCTATAGCTGGATCGTGCCCGTCGCCGTCCTCGTCCTCGTGGCGACGGTGGCGGCGTACGTGACCGGCATCCTCGCCGCCCAGCGCCTCGGTTCCAAGGTGGCAAGCTTCGTGGCGCTGACCGAGGTGATGTTCGCCGTGCTCGCGGCATGGCTCATCCTCGGCGAGCTGCCCGGGGTCATGCAGCTGCTCGGCGGACTCCTGATCGTCGCGGGCGTGGTGTGCGTGCGGCTGGACGAGCTGCGCAGCAGCGAAGCCCCCCGGGCGGCCGCGCTGGACCGGCCCAACCCCGTGGAGCCGCTGCCGAGGCCCTGACGGCGGCTGCGGCTGCCTGTCCTGCGCCGACGCCGCCTCACACCCGCATGTCGTCCGTCTGCGCAGCACGCTCGGCGCCGGCCATGGCGGAGCTACCCAGGTCGCTTCCCGCGAGCGGCTGTCCGGCCGCGAGCGCCCTGGTCCATGCCCCGGTCGTGGAGACCGTGGCCCAGTTGGAATTCAGGAGGGCCATCAGCGTCTCGTGCACGGCCCGTGCGGGCGCGAAGCCCGCCTCGTTGGCGAGGTTGATGGCGCCGGTGCCGTCCGACAGGACCTCGGTGCTGATGCCGAGGAACTCCGCCTCGAGGGAGGAGGCGAGGATGCAGTTGTTCGTCATGTAACCGACCAGGGTGACCGTGTCGATCTGCTGACCTCGCAGCCAGTCGGCGAGATCGGTGCCCGCATATACGGAGCCGTACTGCTTGATGAGCAACTTCCAGGTCTCTGCCTTGCGCTGCTCCACCTCGGGGTGGAGTGCGAACTGCGCGGACGCCGGATCGAAGACGGGAGCTCCCTCTCCCGCGCTGTGCTGGACGGCGACGACGGGAATGCCTGCAGCGGTGGCGGCGTCGATCGCCCGCACGATGTTCGGCAGCGATTCGGCGTGCGGCGGGTACTGGATCTCCAGCGGGCCGTCGAAGTACTGCTGCTGGACGTCGACGATGACGAGTGCGCGACGGGGTGCGGTCATGGGGGTTCTCCTAGGCTTCCGGTGCCGTCCGGTGACGGCATTCCTTCATTCTTCGCCCCGGCGCTTATCGGTGGGAGTGGCACGACTGCTGATCTACGATGGATTTGCGCCAGCATTCTGCTTCCTGAGTCCGGCAGCCCCTGATCGGGGAGAGGCCGACGATCCTCTGCCGGGGCAGCCGCTCGGCGGGCGCTTCATCGATCGGAGGATCCGTGCACATCGCCATCTACGCCTTCGACGGCGTGCCGATGTTCCATCTCGCGGTGCCGCAGATGGTCTTCGACGAGGTCAGGCGGCAGGGGTACGAGCAGTGGACGACGACCCTGTTCTCGGACAGGGCGGGGGCCGTCCGGACCGCGGAGGGCTACCTCATCAGCGGCGTCGCGGGACCGCAGGCCTCCGGTGCTGCCGACATCGTCGTCGTGCCCTCATGGTTCGACGACGGAAGGGTCGCCGGGGACGGGCTGCAGGATGTCCTGAGGGCAGCCCATGAGCGTGGTGCGACGATCGCGGGACTCTGCATGGGTGCTCTTCCCGTTGCTGACACCGGGTTGCTCGACGGGCGGCAGGCGGTCACGCACTGGAAGGTCGTGGACGCCCTGGCGGAGCGGCGTCCGAGCGTCCGGACGGACGCATCCGTCCTGTACATCGATCACGGCGATGTCATCACGTCGGCCGGGACCGCTTCGGCCATAGACGCCTGCCTGCACCTGGTGCGCAGGCACCTCGGCGCGGCGGCGACCAACTCGGTGTCCCGGGCGCTCGTCGTGGCGCCGCACCGCGAGGGGGGCCAGGCCCAGTACATCGAGCGTCCCCTTCCGCCCCAGCGTGGCGAGGACCCGATCTCGGCAGTGCTCGAGTGGGCGCTCCAGAACCTCGCCGAGCCGCTGACCATCGAACAACTGGCAGCACGGGCCCATATGAGTCGGCGTACCTTCGTCCGGACCTTCCGTGCGAGCACCGGGGCCACCCCTGCATCGTGGGTGCGCAGCAGGAGGCTCGACGAGAGCCGCAGGTTGCTCGAGGAGACGAACCTGCCCATGGACCAGGTCGCGGCGGCCAGCGGGTTCGCCAGTGCCGTCACGATGCGGCAGAACTTCGCGGCAGCGTTCAGGACCACGCCCACGGAATACCGACGACGCTTCGAGGCACTTCCGGCGCCGGGGCCTGCTTCACTCCCAGGGCGGGGAATAAATACCCCTGGGGGGTATGTTCCATTCGCATACCCACGGGGGGTATGAGTAGGACGGGGCCATCCCGGTCCGCAGCCAGGTACGGGACCAGTTGAAGGGGAAGCACATGAGCGAGAACATGCATCACGACCACCACGGGGCGACGGCGACGTCCTGGTCGATGGCGGCGACAGCGACCCTGCACTGCCTGACCGGGTGTGCGATCGGCGAGGTGCTGGGCATGGTGATCGGCACGAGCCTGGGCCTGCACGACCTGGCGACGGTGGCCCTGGCCGTCACGCTGGCGTTCGTCTTCGGGTATGCGTTCACCATGCGCGGGATGCTGCGGGTGGGCGTGCCATGGCGGAGCGCCCTCAGGGTGGCCCTCGCGGCGGACACCATCTCCATCGCCGTCATGGAGATCATCGACAACACGGCGATGCTCACCATTCCGGGAGCGATGGACGCCGGGATCGCCTCCCTCCTGTTCTGGGGTTCCCTCGCGGCGTCCCTGGTGCTGGCCTTCGTCATCACGACACCCGTTAACCGCTGGCTGATCAGCCGCGGCAAAGGCCACGCCGTCGTCCCCCAGTATCACCACTGATCTACTGCACGGGCGGCCTACCGGGCGGTGCGACGGGTGAAGACCAGATGCATCACTCCGCGCGGAGAAGGGGTCGTTTCGATCTCGAAACGCTCTTCGAGTCCTTCGAGTCCATCCCAGAGCCGTTCGCCCCGGCTCAGGAGGATCGGCACCAGGACGACGTGCATGGAATCGATCAGATCGGCCTTGAGGAACTGCCGGACGATGCTGACGCCGCCCCCGATCCGGACGTCGAGTCCGCCGGCCAGGGCGCGGGCCTGCTCGAGCGCGGAGACGGGATCGGCATCGACGAAATGGAAGGTCGTCCCGCCCTCCATCTCGAGTACCGGCCGGGGATGGTGGGTCAGGACGACGACGGGGGTGTGGAAGACGGGATCGTCACCCCACCATCCCTTCCATTGCTCGTCCTCCCAGGGGCCGCGGTGCGGGCCGAACTTGTTGCGTCCCATGATCTCGACGCCGATCCCGCGCCCCCACCTGCTCGCGAACGCCTCGTCGACGCCGGTGGATCCCTCCGATTCCCCGGGGATGCCCATCTCGCGGAAGGTGCGCGTCTCGAAGGCCCACTCCATCAGGCGTGAGCCCGCGTGGCCGAAGGGGGCGTCGAGCTGCTGGCCCTCGCCGGTGCCGAAGCCGTCGAGGGAGACCGAGAAGTTGTGCACGCGGACGAGGGACATGTCATCTCCTGATGTGCTTGCCGTTCGCTCACCGTACGGTGCCCGGACCCGCCGCTCAAGACCAGCCGCGGAAGTACGGGACCGGGCTGCAGATGAGTAGTGTGGCGACGGTGAGCGAGATCCGCATCGGCACCTCCGGCTGGAGTTACGACCACTGGAACGGCGTCTGCTACCCGCAGGGGACGCCGCCGGCGAGGCGATTGGACCACTACACGGCACGGTTCGACACGGTGGAGCTCAACGCCAGTTTCTACCGCTGGCCCCGCGATACGACCTTCGCCGGGTGGCAACGCCGTCTTCCTCCCGGATTCGCGCTGTCCGTCAAGGCACCGCGCGGGCTGACGCACGGTAAGAAGCTGTACGCGCCGGAGGTTTGGATCGAGCGGATCGCCCGCTGCTGGCACGAGTTGGGCGACCGCCGGGCCGTCCTGCTCGTCCAGCTCCCGCCGGCCATGGAGCGCGACGACGCCCGCCTGGACTACTTCCTGTCCCGGATCCCGTGGTGGATCCGGGTGGCCGTCGAGTTCCGCCATCCCAGCTGGGACGACGACGCCGTCTACGAGCTGCTCGAGCGGCACCAGGCCGCGTACTGCGTGATGAGCGGCGCCGGCCTGCCGTGCATCCTGAGGGCGACCGCGCCCTTCGTGTACGTGCGGCTGCACGGGCCGGACCACGAACATCTGTACGCGGGCTCGTACGCGGATGCGGACCTGCGGTGGTGGGCGGAGCGGATCCGGGAGTGGCACCGTTCCGGTCGGGACGTCTACGTCTATTTCAACAACGACGGCGGCGGCAACGCCGTGCGGAACGCGGAGGCGCTCCGGGGGCTGGTCCACGCAGGCGGCCTGCCCGGCTGATCCGTCGGCGGGGTGCCGGAACGGGGTATCGCCCGGTCGCTCAGAGGTTGCCCAGTTCCTGCCACACCTCCAGAACGACGGCCTTGGCGTACTGCTCCGCACGGTCTTCGTCGCGGTCCATGATGGCGCGGGCGATGGCCTCGTGGTTGTCGAACGCGTCGGGGACCGGGTCTGCCGGGCTCAGGCCGAGATCGGTACGGCCCGCCAGCACCTCCGTCACGATTCCGTGCAGCGAGGCGATCATGTCATTACCGCTGGCCGCCAGCAGCAAGGCGTGGAACGCGATGTCGGCCTCGAGGTAAGGCTGGCCCTGGCCCTGGCCCGCCTCTCCGAGGATGCGCAGGCGACTGGCGAGTTCGAGCAGCTCTATTCCTACTTCAGCAGACGCCCGGCGCGCGGCGAGTCGGGCGGCCGTCGGTTCGAGGGCGAGCCGCATCTCGGTCAGCCGGTGGAGCTGGGCATGCCGTTCCGCTCCCGTCAGCCGCCAGCGGATCAGCTGGGGATCCAGGACGCTCCACGACGTGGCGGGGAGCACCGTCACGCCGACGCGCCGCCGGGACTCGACCATGCCCATCGATTCGAGGATCCGTACGACCTCGCGGATCACCGTCCGGGAGACCCCGGCCTCGTCCTCCAGCTGCGCGAGCGTGATCACGCTACCCGGCGGTCGGACGCCCTGGACGATCTCCGTGCCGAGGCGTTCGAGAATGGAATTGTGCAGCACCGGAGCGGGCGACAGGTTCGACATGCGGTGACCCAAAGGTGTCATCTTTCTTGCTGTAAGTGTGATCTTTGTGACACACTATCGCTCCAAGCGCAAAACCGCCCCACGGGGGCTGAACATCAACGGAGAGTTCTGTGGAAGATTGGACCCAAACACTGGGGGCTGGACCCCTGCTGGGCATCGCGGCGGGCGCGATCGCCCTGATCCTCGTCCTGGTCATTCGATTCAAGGTGCACGCGTTCCTCACGCTGGTCCTCGTCTCGCTCGCGACCGCTTTTGCGACCGGGATCCCCACGAGCCAGATCGTCACTACGCTGGTGACGAGCTTCGGCACCACCCTCGGTTCCGTCGCCCTGCTGATCGGCCTCGGGGCCATGCTCGGCAAGATGATCGAGCACAGCGGCGGAGCCAGGGTCCTCGCCGACAAGCTCGTCGACGTCTTCGGTGAACGGCGTGCGCCGTTCGCGCTCGGCCTCGCCTCGCTGATCATGGGCTTCCCGATCTTCTTCGACGCCGGCCTGATCGTCATGCTGCCCATCATCTTCGCCGTCGCCCGGCGCATGGGCGGCACCAACGTGCTGCTGTACGGCATCCCCGCCGCCACGGCCTTCTCGGTCATGCACGTCTTCGTGCCGCCCCACCCCGGCCCTGTCGCCGCGACCGAGCTCTATGGTGCGAACATCGGGCTGGTACTCCTCATCGGTCTGCTCATCGCCTTCCCCGTCTGGTACGTCACGGGCTACCTGTGGGGCAAGTTCGTCGCCACCAAGTACATCCTGCCGGTCCCGGCGCTGTTCGGTGCGATCGACGACGACCAGCCGGTCAACCCGCCCAAGTTCTCCACCGTGGTCGCGATGCTGCTGCTGCCACTCGTGCTCATCTTCATGAACACCGGCCTGGACTTCCTCGACGCCGCAGGCGTCGTCTCCGCCGAGGACCAGACCTGGGTGCAGGTCCTGACCGTCATCGGCTCCTCCCCGGTGGCGCTGCTCATCTCCGTCCTGGTGGCGACCGCGGTCCTGGGTCACCGGCGCGGCGAGAACGGTACGGCCCTGGAGAAGGTGCTCGACTCCGCGCTGGGCCCGGTCTGCTCCGTCATCCTCATCACCGGCGCGGGCGGGATGTTCGGTGGTGTGCTCCGCGCCTCCGGTATCGGCGATGCCCTCTCGGACTCACTCGCGTCGATCGGCCTGCCGATCATCGTCGCCGCCTACGTCATCGCCGTCATCCTCCGCGTCGCGCAGGGCTCGGCGACCGTGGCGCTCGTCACCACAGCCGGGCTCATGGCCCCCGCCGTGCTGGCCGGCGGATTCAGTGGCCTCGAGGTCGCCGCGATCACGCTCGCCAGTGCGGCCGGATCCGTGTTCGCCAGCCACGTGAACGACTCCGGCTTCTGGCTCGTCGGCCGGCTCATGGGCATGGACGTCAAGACCACGCTCAAGACCTGGACCGTCCAGCAGTCACTCGAATCCGTGGCCGGATTCGGGCTGACCCTCGTGATCTTCTGGATCGGCTGATGACGGCGGGTACGTTCGACATCACGGGCCGGCTCGCACTGGTCACCGGCTCCTCCCGGGGCCTCGGGTACGCGCTCGCCACCGGGCTGGCCCAGGCCGGTGCACGGGTGGTGGTGCACGGACGCGACCCGGAGGCCGTGGCGAACGCCGCCAAGGGCATCGGTGACGCCACCGGCACCGTACCGGCCACCACGACCTTCGACGTCACGGACGCCGACGCCGCCACGGAGGGTATCGCCGCGCTCGTCGCCGAGCACGGTGTGCCGGACATCCTGGTCAACAACGCCGGCATCCAGCGGCGCGCCCCGTTCAACGACTTCGACCCGGCCGACTGGGACGCCATCGTCACGACGAACCTGTCGAGCGTCTTCTACGTCTCCCAGCAGGTCACCCGGCGGATGGCGGAGCGGGGTTCGGGCAAGGTCATCAACATCGGCTCGGTCCAGTCGATGCTCGCTCGCCAGACCATCGCCCCGTACTCGGCGACCAAGGGCGGAGTCGCCATGCTCACCAAGGGCATGGCGGCCGACCTCGCCCGGTTCAACATCCAGGTCAACGCGATCTCTCCGGGGTACTTCGCGACGGAGATGAACCGGGCGCTGGTCGGGGACGAGGCCTTCAACACCTGGGTCATCAACCGCACCCCCGCCCAGCGGTGGGGCAAGTTCGAGGAGCTCGTCGGGACCCTCGTCTACCTGGCCTCCGACGCATCGACGTTCGTGTCCGGCCAGAACATCTTCGTCGACGGCGGAATGACGTCCGTCGTCTGACGACGATTCACGGCGGCCGCGGGCGCCGTGAACGGGATTGAAAAGGGAAGGCAACACATGAGAGCGCTCGTCATCAACGGGAAGCTCGATCTCGTCGAGACCGAGCTTCCGACGCCGGAGCCCGGTCCAGGGCAGGTCCGGCTCCGGATGGCCTTCGGGGGCATCTGCGGGTCGGACCTCCATTACTACAACGAGGGTGCCAACGGAGAGTACGTCGTCCGCGAACCTCTCGTCCCGGGTCACGAGGTATCCGGCACCGTGGACGTGGACCCTTCCGGCGACTTCGCCCCGGGTACCCCGGTGACCGTCCACCCCGCCACCTTCGGAAGCCCCGAACCCGGCATCGAGGACCGCCGCCACCTGTGGCCCGGGGGCGCCTACCTCGGCAGCGCGTCCACCTGGCCGCACACCCAGGGTGGGATGAGCGAGTTCCTGCTCGTCGACAAGGACATGGTGCGTCCCCTCCCGGCCGGCCTGTCGCTGCGGCGGGCGGCCCTCGCCGAACCGCTGGCCGTGGCACTGCACGGGATCACGGTCGCTGGAGGAGTCGGGGGCAAGCGGGTGCTCGTCTCGGGATCGGGGCCGATCGGTCTCCTCGCCACGGCCGCCTGCATCGCGGTGGGTGCGGCCGAGGTCACTGCCACCGATGTGCTGCCCGGCCCCCTGGAACGCGCCCGACGGCTCGGAGCCCACTCCACCGTCCGGATCGGAACCGATGAACTGCCGGCTCTGGCGTTCGACGTCGTGCTCGAGTGCTCCGGCGTTCCCGCCGCCGTCAACGCCGCCCTGCTGGCCGCGCGCCGGGCGGCCGTCGTCGTCCAGGTGGGGATGGTCCCCAACGAACCTCGGGGCATCAACCTCGCCCCGCTGATCTCCAAAGAGCTCCAGCTCCGCGGGGCCTTCCGGTTCGACGACGAGATCGACCACGCCATCGAACTGCTCCTCGACACCCCGGGCATCGAGGACGTCATCACCCATGAGCTGCCGGCCGGCCAGGCGGTCGAGGCCTTCGCCGTCGCCAAGGACTCCGAAGCCTCCGGCAAGGTCGTCATCTCCCTGTGGACCGGCGAGTGATGACCCCTCCTGCACCCGGCAGCCCCCGTGCGGGCACTGCGCCGGTCGTGATCGGCGTCGACCTCGGCACGACCAATACCAAGGCGGTGGCCTTCCGCACGGACGGCACGCTCGAGGCCTCCCATTCGGTGGGCTACCCGCTGGAGGAGCCCCACCCGGGACACGCCGTCCAGGACCCGCTGCTCATCCTGGCCGCGGCGCTCGAGTCGGTGCGCGAGGTCGTGAACCAGGTGGGCGCCTCCCGCGTCGCCGGGCTCTCCTTCAGTTCGGCGATGCACAGCGTCATCGGTCTGTCCCCGACCGGGACACCGCTGACCGAGATCATCACCTGGGCCGACACGCGGTCCCGCGTCCAGGCCGAGCGCCTGCGCGCCTCGGTCGGCGGGCTCGCCCTGCACCGGCGTACGGGGACACCCGTGCATCCGATGTCGCCACTGCCCAAGCTCGTGTGGTTCCGCGAGCAGGAGCCGAAGCTGTGCGAGGGTGTCGGGTTCTGGGTCGGCATCAAGGAATTCGTGCTGCTGAACATGTGCGGTGCGCTGGTCGTGGACCACTCCATCGCTTCCGCGACCGGCCTGATGAACATGGCCACGTTGACGTGGGACGAGGAGGCCCTCGCGATCGCCGGCATCCTGCCCGAGCAGTTGCCGGAGATCGTCCCCACCACCGCAGTACTGCCCGCGCTGACCGACGACACCGCCGCCACAGTCGGCCTGCCCTCCACGACGCCCGTGGTCGTCGGTGCCGCGGATGGTCCACTCGCCAACCTGGGGGTCGGTGCGGTGCGCCCCGGCGTCGCGGCGTGCTCGATCGGTACAAGCGGAGCCCTGCGCGTGGCGGTCGAGCGCCCCGCGGTCGACCCGCTCGGCGGGGTGTTCTGCTACGCGCTCACCTCCACCCGATGGGTGGTCGGAGGCGCGATCAACAACGGCGGAGTGGTGCTCGGATGGGCGGGCGACGCACTCGCCCCGGACCTGGCCGAGCCCCCCGAGGAAGAACTGCTGGCCCTGGCCGCTCGGGTGGCCCCCGGGTCGGGAGGACTGCTGATGCTGCCGTACCTCCTCAGCGAGCGGGCTCCCCACTGGAGCTCGCTGCCGCGCGGCGCCTACGTCGGCCTCAGCCGGGCACACCGCCGTGAGCACCTGGTGCGGGCGGCACTCGAGGGAGTCAGCCTGCAGTTGGCGCTGGTGCTGCATTCCATGCGGTCCGCCGGACTCGAGGTCAACCGCATCCGGGCGACCGGGGGCGTCATGCGCAGCCCACTCTGGCGCCAGATCCTCGCCGACACGTTCGGGATGCCGATCGACTTCGCCCACGGGCAGGAGGGATCCGGATTCGGTGCGGCGCTGCTCGGGATGGAGGCCCTCGGCCTCATCGAATCGATCGACGTCGCCGCCGACATGATCGAGATCGAGGAGACCGTGCGGCCGCAACCGGCTGCAGCCGCGGTGTACGCCTCGCTGCTGCCGGTCTTCGCCGAGCTGTACGACGCCCTCGTGCCCACCTTCACGTCGCTGCGCCGGCTCGCCCCGTCGCTCCCCATCGACCTCGATGCGGGCGGCCCGGCCGGGGGCGCCTCCTCGGTGTGAGCCTGGGCGGCGGCTCCCGGACCTACTTGCCGAAGCTGCGCAGCCGCAGCGAGTTGGCGACGACGAGCACGGAGCTCGCAGCCATGGCCGCCCCGGCCAGCATCGGGTTGAGCAGGCCCAGTGCCGCGACGGGGATGCCGACGGCGTTGTAGAAGAAGGCCCAGAACAGGTTGCCCTTGATGATGCCGAGCGTGCGGCGCGAGAGCTCGATGGCCTGGGCCACCTGCTCCAGGCTGTTGCCCATCACGGTGAGGTCGGCCGCCTCGATGGCGACGTCGGTGCCCGAGCCCATCGCGATGCCGAGGTCCGCCTGAGCCAGGGCCGCGGCGTCGTTGACACCATCGCCCGCCATGGCCACGGTCGCCCCGGCGGCCTGCAGCTCCCGGATGGCGTCGACCTTGCCGGCCGGGGTCACGCCTGCCCGCACGTCCGCGGGGTCGACCCCGACGGTCGCTGCCACCTGCAGGGCGACCGCGCGGTTGTCGCCCGTGAGCAGGACGGGCCGCAGGCCGAGGCGCCGCAGGCGCCCGATGGCCGCGGCCGAACCGTCCTTGACGGTATCGGACAGCGTGATGAATCCGGCGACATCGCCGTCGAGGGCGACCCATACCGCCGTCGTGCCCGCGTCCTCCGCGGCACCGAGGGCGGCCGCCTGCGTCCCGGTGGGACGGATGCCGTTCTGGTCGAGCCAGCCGGCCCGTCCGGCCGTGACGACGACATCCCCGACGGTCGCGCGGACGCCGCCTCCGGGGGCGCTCGAGAAGTCGTGTGCTTCCGGCAGCCTGCCGTTTTCGGCGGCGCGCCGGGCGATGGCCTGGGCGATCGGGTGCTCACTCGCGGCCTCGACGGCTCCGGCGAGGCGCAGGAGGTCGGCGACGGAGGTATCCGACAGGACGACGACGTCGTCGACGGCCATGGTGCCGGTGGTGACCGTCCCGGTCTTGTCCAGCACGATGGTGTCCACGGTCCGGGTGTCCTCGAGGACCTGCGGCCCGCGGATGAGGATGCCGAGCTGCGCGCCGCGGCCGGTGCCCGTCAGGAGCGCCGTCGGTGTCGCGAGGCCCAGGGCGCACGGGCAGGCGATCACCAGGACGGTGACGGAGGCCGTGAAGGCCGCGTCGAGGTCGCCGGTGAGCACGAGCCACAGGACGAAGGTCACCACAGCGAGAACGAGGACCACCGGGACGAAGACCGCACTGATGCGGTCCGCCAGCCGTGCGATCCGCGCCTTGCCGCTCTGCGCCTGGCTGACGAGGCGGCCCATGGAGGACAGGACCGTGTCGGCGCCGACGCGGGTGGCCCGCACCACGAGCCTGCCGGACGTGTTGATCGTGGCGCCCGTGACGACATCTCCCGGGGTCACCTCGACGGGAATGCTCTCACCCGTCAGCAGGGCGGTGTCGACGGCGCTGGCGCCCTCGGTGACGACACCGTCGGTCGCGATCTTCTCGCCCGGGCGGACGACGAACTCGTCACCGGGGATCAGCGCAGTGGCGGGAAGTGTGATCTCGGTGCGCTCGCCGTCGACGGTGCGCAGCACGTGGGCCTCCTTGGCGCCGAGGTCCAGGAGCGACTTCAGGGCATCCCCGGCGCGGTGCTTGGCGGACGCTTCGAGGTAGCGGCCGAGCAGCAGGAACGTCACGACGACGGAGGCCACCTCGAAGTAGAGGGCGGAGGTCTCCATGCCGGCCATGCCCGCGTGCTTGGTTAGAGCCGGATCCGCGAAGAGCTGCCAGGCCGAGAAGAGGAAGGCCGCCGTGACGCCGATCGAGACGAGCGTGTCCATGGTGGAGGACAGGTGACGCGCATTGATGGCGGCGGCCCGGTGGAACGGCCAGGCGGACCAGGTCACGACCGGCAGCGACAGCCCGAACACCACCCAGCCCCAGTCCGGGAACTGGAGGGCGGGAACCATGGAGATCAGCAGTACCGGCACGGACAGGACGGCGGCCAGGACCAGGCGGGCTCCGAGGAGCGACGGCGCGGAGTCGTGGTCGTCCATCCCCGCGGAGTCCGGATGCACCACGTGAGCGCCGTAGCCCGTCGCCACGACGGTGTCGATCAGGTCCTGGTCACTCACGGACGCGGGGACCCGGACGACGGCGCTCTCCAGCGGGAGGTTGACGCTCGCCTCCACGCCGTCGAGCTTGCCGAGCTTCCGCTCGACGCGTGCCACGCAGGAGGCGCACGTCATGCCCTGGATCGAGAGCTCGACGACGCGCTGCTCCTGCTCCGTGCTCTGCACCGGAATCTGCTGGGTCGCCATGTCAGGAACCGGCGGGCACCACGCTGTAGCCGGCCTCGGCGACGGCTTCGTCGATCGACGCGGCATCCAGCGGGGCGGAGGACGAGATGGTGGCCGTGGATGTGCCGCCGTTGACGAGGTCGACATCGACGTTCTCGACGCCGGGGAGTTCCGACAGTTCATTCTTCACGGCGCTGACACAGTGGCCGCAGGTCATGCCGGTGATGCTGATCGTGGTGGTGCTCATGGTGTCCTCCTGAGGGATCGGATGGGGGTGGGGCGTGGATGGGTTTCTGCTAGCGCAGGAGTCGGCCGATCGCCGCGGTGGCCTCCTGGACCTTCTCCTGCACGGCGTCGCTGCTGCCGGAGTCCTGGGCTTCCTGGGCCGCTCCGACGACACAGTGCGAGATGTGCTCCTCGAGCAGGCCCATTGACACGGCGTGGAGAGCCTTGTTGACGGCCGCTACCTGCGTGAGGATGTCGATGCAGTACTGGTCCTCCTCGACCATGCGGGCGATGCCGCGCACCTGGCCTTCGATACGGCGCAACCTCTTGAGGTATGCGTCCTTGTCCGCTGTGTAGCCGTGCGGTGTCGGGTTCTGCGTGCCGGTGGTCATGAATTCGCTCCTCGTGTCGTCTCCAATATACCCTCAGGGGGTATAACCGGCCAGCTCCGGGCACTATTCCCCCGCATTCCCCCGCATTCCCCCGCATTCCCCCGCGCTCCCCGCATTGAGGGAACGCCCAGCGGAGTCCCGTACCGTGGCTGACCGGTACACCTCCAACCCAAGGACGTCCATGACCCTCTCGCTGTCAGGCTGGCAGAAGCGAGTCCTCCTGCTCCTCGCCGGAATCGCCGTACTCGCCCTCTTCGCGCTGGCCTTTACGGCCGGACGCGTCTCCGCCGGCACCTCCTCTCCGGGCACGACCAGCGCGGACGCCGGGTTCGCCCGCGACATGCAGGTGCATCACAACCAGGCCGTCGAGATGTCCATGATCGTGCGCGACAACGCCACCGATGAGACGCTCCGCTCGATCGCCTACGACGTCGCCCTCACGCAGCAGCAGCAGGCCGGGCAGATGTATGCCTGGCTCGAGGAGTGGAACCTCAGCCAGAGCACCTCCCAACCCCGCATGGAGTGGATGGCCGCCGGATCCGGCGAGCATGCCGGGATGGACATGGCGTCGGGGAACGACGGCGCCGCCTCGATGCTCGGTCCCGACGGGCTCATGCCCGGTATGGCCACTGAGGACCAGCTCGACGAACTCCGCGCAGCCCGTGGCAAGGACGCGGAGCGGCTCTACCTCACCCTCATGATCAGCCACCACACGGCGGGCGTGGAGATGGCCGAAGCCGGCGCGGAACTCGCGGAGACCGACCAGGTGCGCTCGCTGGCCACCAAGATCCAGTCGGGCCAGCAGGCCGAGATCACCCTGATGCAGACCATGCTCGACGCCCTGTAGGGCGTCGCAGGGCCGCGCCGGTTAAGGGACCGGCAGGCCTCGCCGGTACATTGGGTTCCGGCGCTATCCGATCCGCGGTGAACGCCGCAGCCACCCCAGCACCGAAGGACACCTCGTTGAACAAGAAACGGTCTCAGGAGAACCAGGACCGCCAAGCGCGCCTGGCCGCCATCCAAGCCCAGCAGCGGGCAGGCGAGCGCAAGCGCAACGCCCTGATCTTCGGCGGCATCGGCGCGGTCATCCTGGCGATCATCATCGCGGTGACCCTCGTGATCGTGAACCAGGTCCAGGTCAACCGCGAGCGGGAGGACGCCGCGGCCCAGCCGATCGAGGGCGTCCAGGAGTACCCCGACGTGACGTTCGACCACGTGGACGCCCCGGTGGAGTACGAGCAGTCGCCTCCCGTCGGAGGGGACCATGCTCCGATCTGGACCAACTGCGGTGTCTACACGGAGGCCCTGCCCAACGAGAACTCCGTCCACTCCATGGAGCACGGCGCCGTCTGGATCACGTACAACCCGGACATCGGCCAGGGCGAGATCGACAAGCTGACCGAGCTCGTGGGTAAGCGCGGGTACGTGCTGCTCAGCCCGTACCCGGACCTCGACTCGCCGGTCGCTGCCAGCGCCTGGGGCCTGCAGCTGAAGGTGGAGTCCGCCGACGATGCCCGGCTCGCCACCTTCCTCGACAAGTACATCCAGGGCGAGCAGACGCGCGAGCCCGGCGCTGCCTGCTCCGGTGGCCTGACTCCTGCAGGACGCGCCTCCTAGTCCTCCGGCACGCGCGCACGGCGCAGCACGCCCGCAGGCGCCTGCGCCGTCGTCGTTCGGTCCGGACTCGGTCCGATCCTGGCTACTGGACAGGGGCCCAGGATGATTGATTCCCGCGGGGCCGCCACGCGGGTAGCGTGGCAAACAATGGGCCACGCGCCGGCGGCCCCACGCGAGCAGAAGGTGGAGAGCAGTGGCTGACGACCAGATACTCGGTGAAGCGTCCCTGCCCGGGATGCTGCAGGACATGGTGCTGGAGAGCTCCGATGTGAACGGGTTCCTCGACGGGCTGGCGAAGCTCGCCGCGGATGCACTGTCGTCGGAGGGCAACGAGGTGTTCTGCGGGGTCACACTCCTCCGGCCGCGCGCCAAGGGGAGCGTGGCGAGCAGCAGCGAGCAGGCGCAGTCGATGGACGAGGTCCAGTACCAGTTCGACGACGGCCCGTGCCTCCGCGCGGCCCGCGAGGGCCAGGTCTACGTCGTGGCCGACTTCCGCAGCGAATCCCGTTTCGGGGACTACACGAGGGCCATCGCCGAGCACGGGATCCGCTCGGCGCTCGGTGTGCCGATTCCGCTCGACGGGCTCGCCGCAGCCGGCCTGGATCTGTATTCGACCCGGCCCAATGCCTTCGACGAGGCGGTCATCGCTGCCGCCGTGGACCTTGCCCGGGAAGCCTCGAAGTCCCTCCGGATGGCCGTCCGCGTCGCGCATCTCGCCGATACCGGCGAGCACCTCCGAGCGGCCATGAATTCGCGTACCACGATCGACGTCGCGGCCGGCATCATCATGGGGCAGAACCGGTGCAGCCACGACACCGCGATGACGATCCTCAAGGCTGCGTCCAGCGGGCGGAACATCAAGCTCGCGGACATCGCCGCAGCGGTCGTCACGTCGATCGGCCAGGAGCTTCCCTACACCCACTTCGACGCGTGATCGGCCCGATGCGCAGCGCTCCGACCGAGGTGGTCACTCCTTCAGTGACTCCTGTCGTCGTCGTCGATGTCGACGTCCTGGAACGCAACATCGCCGCCATGGCGTCGTTCGCGCAGGTCCGGGGACTCTCTTTGCGGCCGCATGCCAAGACCCACAAGATCCCCGGGATCGCGCACCGGCAGGTGGCGGCCGGCGCCGTCGGGCTGACGGTCGCGACGATCGGTGAGGCGGAGGTCTTCGCCGCTGACGGGATCACGGACATCTTCATCGGATATCCACTGTGGGTCGACGAGCGGGCGGCGGGGCGGATCCTCGCGCTCGTCGACGTCGCGCGGGTGACGGTGGGCGTCGATTCCGCCGAGGGTGCGCAGCAGCTGGCCCGCAGCCTCGGTACTGCCGTCTCGCGCATCGGCGTACGGGTCGAGATCGACAGCGGCCACCACCGCAGCGGCGTGCTGCCGCTCCAGGCCGCCGGCATCGCCCGGGCCGCGGCGGCAGCGGGCCTGTCCGTCACCGGGGTGTTCACGTTCCCGGGCCACAGCTACGGGCCGGGGGCGGCAGCGCCGGCCGTTGCCGACGAGGACGCGGCCCTGTCGGCGGCCGTAGCTTCCCTGCAGGACGCCGGCTTCACCGAGCTCGAGGTCAGTGGGGGTTCGACGCCGTCGGCCCTGTCGTCCTCAGGCGACACCCTGACCGAACTGCGCCCGGGCGTCTACGTGTTCGGGGACGCCCAGCAGTGGGAACTCGGCCACTGCAAGCCGGAGGACATCGCGCTCACCGTCGAGAGCACGGTCGTCAGCCGTCGGCCCGGACCGGCAGGGGAGCCCCGTTTCATCGTGGACGCCGGCAGCAAGGTCCTGGGCACCGACCGTGCAGCGTGGGCCACAGGGTACGGGCGGCTCCTGGACCACCCGGATGCCCGCATCGTGGCGCTCTCCGAGCACCACGCCACCGTCGAGTGGCCGTCCGGACAGGACCTGCCACCGCTGGGTGCGCGGCTGCGGGTCGTGCCCAACCATGTTTGCCTGACGATCAACCTCGTGGACGAGGTGCTCGTGGTGCGGAACGGCGTCGCCAAGGAGCGCTGGGCCGTCGCGGCGCGGGGCAGGAACAGCTAGGGCGCGTCTCCTGGGTACAGCGACAGCCTCGCGGCCGCAAGCTGTCGTGGATGGTGCAGGAGAAATCGGGCGCCACGTTCCGGCATGGAATCCCTGCTGGTTCGTCGACGGCGAAGTCGATTGTGCGGGACAAGCCGAGGGCCGTACAGCAGAGCGCGAAGCAGTTGCTGCAGTCAGGGCGCAACGACTCCCTGTTCGGAGCAGGGACAGAAGGCGGGCTTGAGCCCTTAGCGCCCCCTGTGTCCACCGGTTTAGGTGTCGAAGATGTCGTTCAGCGTGACCGTCGTCAGCCCGCGGTCGGTGATGAGCTGTTGGAGTTGAGGGAATACCCGTGTGACCGGGAGGAAGTTGAGGTGTCCGATGACGATATGGGCGGGTAGGAACCATTCATGGGCGAGGTCGAGGATTTCTCCTTCGGTCCGAAGTGCCGAGTCGGCCAGGGATCCGTACCACATGACGGGGGTGGTATAGCCGATGGAGGCCGCCGCGGCATCGGTTCGTGCGTCCCGGTATCCGTACGGGGGCCGGTAGTACGGGCGGGGATCAGTACCGAACGTGGAGACGATGAAGTCATGGTTGCGTTGCAGCTCGGCGATGATTTCCGCATCGCTGAGAGCGGTGAGGTCGGCGTGGGACCACGTGTGGTTGCCGAGCTGAATTTGGCCGGAGGCTACAAGCGGTGCGAGCAGTTCTGCGTGCTCGGACCACCCGGGGTAGGAGCCGTTGAGGAAGAAGGTCAGCCGGGTACCACTGGTGCGAGCGAAATCGACATAGCGCCGGACAACCTCGCTGTTGGATCCATCGTCGACCGTCCATGCAAGAAGCTGCTCGGACGTGGGCAGACTCGTGATGACACCAGCCGGTAGTGGCACTTTCAGCACAGCAGGTGCCACGGGCGATGGAACCGGCGCCGGTGTCATTGCCGGCGGTACCGCGGGAGGGACGGACGTCGGAACCGGTGAACCGGTAGGTGGTGCCGTTCGTAACGCCTCCGTGGCGATACGGGCGGGCTGCGAACAAGCAGCAAGCCCAAGGGACACGCCGCTGGCCATGATTGCACTGATGAATGTTCGACGCTCCAAGACAAGACCCTTCCCTAACATGACATCCCGCCGGCGCAGGCTGAAGCCGCGGCGCGCCAATGGAAGCGAAGCGCCGCGATGCTTCGCAGGCAAGGATAAAAACCCCGATCACCAGGACCGGCAATTGCAGCCTACAACCCCGCACAGGGGCGCGATCTCGTGTCTCGACCCCACACTTGGTGCATGAGTATCCGACTTGTCCTGATGACCGCGGAGCGTTTCCCGGAATGGTTCGACCGGAGCCGGGCCGAATACATAGCAGACCTCGTCGCCACGGGTGAATCGCCTGAAGCCGCGCACCGCCAAGCCCTTGAAGCGTTGGACGGCGCCTTCCCTGCCCATGGTCCGACCGCCACCAACGCCGTGTTAGATGTCGTCGACAGCGCCGGGACGGCAGTCGGCTATCTCTGGATCTCCCAGGGTGAGTCGGATGACGAGACGTCATGGTGGGTCTGGGATGTAGCGATTGAACCGGAGCATCAAGGCAAAGGCATCGGCCGGGCAGCGATGCTGCTTGCAGAAGAGTACGCACGATCACGAGGAGCCCGCACCCTTGGGCTCAGCGTCTTCGGGTTCAACACCGCCGCCCGGGGGCTGTATGAATCCTTGGGGTACGAGGTGACCAGTATGAGAATGAGGAAAAGGCTCTAGTAACCAGTCACGTGGGGCGATCGATGTGCCGAAAGACACCTGGCAGACATCTGACAGATCCCGTCACAGCTCGCGACGCATGAGTACGCGCGGGAAGCCGTTGAGAACCGAATCGGTCATGGCGGCCTTGGTGAACCCGCCCCGCTCGAACAGCGCACGAGTGCCCACGTAGGCCATGGTGAGGTCCACCTTTTCGCCGCGGTTGTCGACCGGATAACCCTCGATCGCCGGTGCCCCGTACCCGCGTGCGAACTCGACAGCGCCGTCGAGCAGGTAGTGGGAGACACCTTTGCCGCGGTGACCAGGCCGTACCCTGATGCACCAGACCGACCACACGTCACGGTCATCCACCTTCGGTATCTTGCGGTTTCGGGCGAAGCTGGTGTCGGCGCGCGGATGCACTCCTGCCCACCCCACTACCTCGTCACCGTCGTACGCGAGCACTCCCGGCGGAGGGGTCTGCGCGGTCAGCTCCTGCATGAGAACCCCGCGCTCCAGCCCGCGCAGGGCGACGTTCAGCTTCGACGGGATGCGGTAGCTGAGGCACCAGCACACGTTCGCATCAGGCCGCTTCGGTCCCAGTATCGCCGCGATATCAGCGAACACCGTTGCGGGACGGACTTCGATCGCCATGGCGCCACACTACCGCTGCCTGCGCCGGCACCGACCGGGTGCTCGCAGGATTCCATGAAGTTCTCCCCACCCTTGTCATGATGGCCACGGGCCACCCGTACATTGGGGTTGTGGTCTCAAACCTTGCGCGGATCCTCACCGCGCTCCTTCTCCTTGCACTCTGCGCATGCAACGTCACTCCCAGGGCTGTTACCTGTGACCCGATCGACGGACGGAACCTCGCACCCGAAGACGGGACGCTGATGGGCGTGAACCTCGAGTGGGGCCGGGAGACCCTGGCCGAGTATTCGGACAAGCTCGGTGAACGCCCTGCGGTGGCCGTCACCTTCGCCGACTTCCCGCTCGGCCAGGAGGACCCGCGCCTGCTCGCTTCGGCCGCGGAGCAACTGCGGCAGGAAGGCGGGCTGCTCCTGCTGACACTCGAGCCGAGGGACGGACTCGCCGCGGTCACCGAGGACCACGCCGTAGAGCTGGCCGGCATGCTCGCGCGCTTCAATGTCAGCGGAGTCCCGGTCGTCGTGCGCTTCGCGCACGAGATGAACGGTTCCTGGTACCCCTGGGGCCAGCAGCCCGCCGAGTACATCGCGACCTTCCGCCGGGTGGCCGACGCCGTCCACCGGATCGCGCCGGGATCGGCGATGATGTGGGCGCCGAACTATGCCGGAGGCTATCCTTTCGCGGGCGGAACCTACCAGTCCCTGCCCGGCTCACCCGGCTTTCCTGTCCTGGACACCACGGGTGACGGCGTCCTGACGCCTTTCGATGACCCGTACGCGCCCTACTACCCGGGGGACGACGCCGTGGACTGGGTGGGTATGTCCCTCTACCACTGGGGTAGCACGTACCCCTGGGGTGAGAGTGAGATGCCCGAGGACGGGAAATTCGCCGACCAGCTCACCGGGACCTACAACGGGAAGAACGGCGACGACTCGATGCTGCCGGACTTCTACGCCGAGTACGGGGAAGGTCACGGCAAGCCCGTCGCCATCCCGGAGACAGCAGCCCTGGTGACGGCTGACATCGGGGATCTGCGGACCCTGAACATCAAGCGCGCCTGGTGGGAACAAGTCTTCGATCCTGCCGTGCAGGAGCGATTCCCCGGGTTGAAGATGGTCAACTGGTTCGAGTGGAACAAGGTGGAACCCGAGGTCGGCGCCGCCGTGGACTGGACCGCGGTGGAGGAACCCGCCATCCGATCCGAGTTCACCGCAGCCCTACCGCGCTGGTACCGCTTCGCCCAGGAACCCGACACCTGCGGAGAACCCCTCGCCTGACCCTGGGCTCCGGGGTGGAACGGCTGACCGGGATTCTCAGAAGCCCATGAACGGGGGGTTGCACCGCGCTAGCCGTCCCGGACCGGACGACGTGAGAAGCGGCGGTGCCGAGTCCTTCGCTCCACGAGGCATCGGACGGTCGGGGTCCCGCCGTCGTGCGGAGAACGCGCGGCTGTCCCCTACTGGTCGACGGCGGCGCCGATCGGCTCGAGGACGACGTCGGGAAAGTCCTTCTTGAAGTGTCCCACCTTCCACTTGTCACCGAAGACGGCCACGATCTCGCCGTCGGACCGGAACATGATCTCGCCGCCGCGGAAGGTCTGGGGCACGCCCTGGCTCTCGGGCGCCACCCGCATCGCGAGCGTGTAGGACAGGTTGTCGAGCGACGTCGGCGCGTTGAATTCGGTGCCGAGCCGCTCGGCAGCGACCTCGAACTGCAGGGCTCCGACTGCGGCGAGGACGGGTGCCTGGTCACCTCGGAGGTCCGAGCGCAGCACCTGCACCACGCCCTCGTGCTCGAGCTGCTCGATGCCACGGCGGAACTGCTTGTACCGGCCGGGATCCTTGGCCCGCGCGACCGCGAACAGCTCGGGTGAGAAGCGCGGGATGTCGGGGAACTGCACGGGCTGCTCGGCGAACAGGCTGTCGCCCACGCGGAGGCTCGTCGCGTTCACCAGGCCGACGACGTCGCCTGGCCAGGCGGTGTCCACCACTTCACGGCTGCGGCCGAGGACACGGTGCGCGTACTTCGTGGCGAACGGCTTGCCGGTGCGCTGGTTGGTGATGACCATACCGCGCTCGAACGTACCCGAGCAGATGCGGAGGTAGGCGATGTGATCGCGGTGCGCGCTATCCTGGCCGGCCTGCACCTTGAAGACGAAGCCGGACATCGGCGCGTCGATGGGCCTCGGCTCGTCCTCCTTCGAGGGGCGCGGGCTCGGGGAGGGGGCAACATCCACGAGGATGTCCAGGAGCTGCGAGACGCCGAAGTTCTTGGCCGCCGCGGCGAAGAGGACCGGTGTCTGGCGTGCTGCCTCGAATTCCTCCCGGTCGAACGAACCGTTCGAGGACTCCACGAGGCCGGCTTCCTCGCGCGCGTCCAGCCAGGCGCCGGCGTCACGGGAATCGAGGGCATCGATGTCGATGTCCGTCTCCTCGGCGGCATGCGCTCCGGCCTCGACGGCCTCGAGCGCGATCGCCCGCCGCGCCCGTAGGTCCAGCAATCCCTGGAAGTCGCCCGCGATCCCGGCCGGCCAGGTCAGCGGGACCGGTGTCATGCCGGTGCGCTCGCCGACGTCGTCGATGAGGCCCAGGGCGTCGAGGCCCGGCCGGTCCCACTTGTTGATCACCGTGATGATCGGGATGTTGCGCTGCTTGCAGACAGCCAGCAGTTTCACCGTCTGGGGCTCGAAGCCCTTGGCGGCATCGATCAGCATGACGGCGGAATCGACGGCGGCTAGGACACGGTAGGTGTCCTCGGAGAAGTCCGCGTGGCCCGGGGTGTCGACGACGTTCAGAATGGTGTCGCGATAGGTCAGCTGGAGTGCGGCCGAGCTGATCGAGATGCCGCGCTCCTGCTCGATGCCCATCCAGTCGGACACGGTGGCATGGCGGCTCGACTTGCCGTGGGTGACGCCGGCGTCCTGGATGGCGCGGGCGAGGAGGGCCAGGGCTTCCGTGAGGGTGGACTTTCCGGCGTCAGGGTGGGAAATGACGGCGAAGGTACGCCGGCGTCCGGCCTCGCGGCGGACGGCGTCGGCGTCGAGGACGGGGGATTCGGTTAACAGGACCACACCTCCATTGTCCCCGATCCCCGAGCCGCACCTCGCGGGCGGGTCCGGTGTTCGCTGTGCGCGTGGGTCCGCCGACTACCCTAGGAGGCAGATTCCTGCGCACGGCTACTGGGAGGACGTGGAGTCATGACTGATCAGGCATCCGGACAACGGACGGCGCGAGGCTCGGAGCACGCTGAACTGCTCTCGCAGTACGGGCTGGGCATGGCCCTGGGCGAAGCAGGCCCGGTCGGGGCCGAGCCGCGGCCTGCCGCCCCCGCGAACGCCCCCGCCGCCCTGCAGAACCTCGTGGCCCTGGCCGTCCAGCTCTGCAACGCCCAGTACGGCGCCATCAACGTGATCACGGAGGACGAGTTCCACCAGATCGCCGCCAAGGGACTCGAACCCCTCATGTGCGCCCGTGAGGACTCGCTGTGCGGGCAGGTCTTCAAGTACGGCCACACCGTGGTGGTCGCGGACTGCACCGAGGACCCGCGCTTCCGCGCGAATCCCTTCGTCGACGGCCGCTTCGGCGCCGTCCGGTTCTACGCCACCACCCCGCTCCTGACGAGTGACGGCGTACCGCTCGGCACCCTCTGCATCTTCGACGAAAAGCCCGGGAACCTCACCGATCAGCAGGCCGCGGGCCTCGAGACGCTGGCCGCGCAGGTGGTCGACGTCCTCGATCTCCAGCTGCGCACACGTCAGCTGGATGCCACGGTGTCCGAGCTGCAGCGCAGCAACGAACTGCTGGGCGAATTCGCCGGCCGGATCAGCCATGACCTGCGGGGACCGCTGACCAACGTCGTCGGCCTCGCTGAGCTCGCCGAGGACGAGCCGGCGCTCCAGGAGGGTCCGGCGGGCACGTACTTCAAGCGCATCGGGGCGAGCGCCCTCCGAATGTCCTCCATGGTCGAGAACCTGCTCGGCTACTCGCGCGTGGGCGGTGCGGCGCACCTCGAGACCGTCTCCCTCGCCGAAGCCGTCGCGGCCGCCGTCGACGATCTGGGGCACCACGTCGACGGCGTGGAGATCACGGCCGGGGACTTCCACGGCCACGCCGACCGCGAGCAGCTCCGGGTCCTCATCCAGAACCTGGTGGCCAACGCCGTGGCCTACGCGCGGCCGGGTGTCCCGGCGGAAGTGCGCATCACGGGCACCGGCATTGCGGAGTTCTGGCGCCTCGACGTCGCCGACAACGGGAAGGGCATACCGCCCGAGCAGTACGACCGTGTGCTCGAGCCGCTGGTGCGGCTCGAGCGTGAGGGCGATCCGTCCGGTACCGGGATAGGACTGGCGACATGCGTGCGCATCGCCCAGGCGCACGGCGGGCGCCTCGCCTTCGACCAGACCCCCGGCGGCGGGCTCACCGTACGGGTCTGGTTCGGGTCGAGCCCGGCCTGACGGTCTTCGCCCGGGTCGACGCGTCGCGCGCCCGCCGACCCGGTCGCCGAATATGACGCGCCGGGTCCCGGTCGTTTTGACCGTGTTCGATGCCGTCGCCTAGCGTTCCCAGAAGAATCAAGAGTTCCAGCCACGGGCCCTGGCCGGTTGGACAGCAACCCTCTCCCGTAGTGGGGTGCTCCAGGTGAAGATTCGGCCGCCGGGATACTCCGGACGGCAAGTACGCGATTCCCGCGGCGCTTCTTCGAAGCCCTGCCGGAGAACGCCCGCAGCATCCAGTGAGCGAGCATGTCAGTCCAGTAGAAACACGTCCGAGCAGCCTGAGCTGTCCGTCAGTCCTGCTGCGCGCTTCTGTCCCTCTTCCCCTGTCGCTGAGCCGTCTGCTCAGCAGGTACCCGTACGAAGGAAAGAAAATATGATCACCTCCCGCAAGCTCCTGGCAGCCGCCGTCGTCCCGTTCCTCGCCTTCACCGTTGCCTGTGGCTCCTCGGAGGCCTCCGAGGGAGGCAATGAGACTGTCCGCCTGGGTGTCGTGGGTGCGAGCGACCCGGAGTGGGCTGCGCTGACCGATGCGGCCGCAGAGGAAGGCATCGACCTCGAGGTCGTCGACTTCGCCGAGTACACGCAGCCCAACCCTGCGCTCACGGAAGGCGAGCTGGACCTCAACCAGTTCCAGCACCTCGTCTATCTCGCCCGCTACAACGTCTCCAGCGGCGAGGACCTCACCCCTGTGGGATCGACCGCCATCTACCCACTGGGTCTCTATTCCACGAAGCACAAGTCCGTGGAGGAGATCCCCGAGGGGTCGACCGTCGCCGTACCGAACGACGAGAGCAACCTCGCGCGCGGCCTGCTCGTCCTTCAGTCAGCCGGCCTGGTCGTCCTCAAGGACGGCGGCAGCGCCTTCTCCACCATCGATGACGTCGACGAGGCGGCATCCAAGGTGACCGTCACGACCCTCGAGGCATCACTGACGCCGACCTCCCTCCCGGACGTCGCCGCTGCGATCATCAACAACGACTTCGTGCAGGACGCCGGCCTGAACTTCGACGACGCCATCGCACAGGATGACCCGACCGATCCGGCCGCCGCTGCGTACGTCAACATCTTCGCCTCGCGCGCCGGTGAGGAGAACAACGAGACCTACCAGAAGCTGGTGAGCATCTACCAGGAGAACCAGGAAGTCCTCGACGCCGTGCAGGAGACCTCGGGCGGAACCGCGGAGTTCCTGAAGGTGCCGGTGGAGGAGCTGAAGACGTCGCTCGACACCGTCGAGGAAGACACCCGCGCCCAGGGCTGATCAGCCTTCTCTTCCGCGTGTGGCCGGCCGGTGATCCTGGCCGGCCACACGTATCCCCTCAGCTAGGAACACGATGCCACTCATCTCACTGCGGAACGTCACGAAGAGTTTCCCCCCGGGACGCCGCGGCGATCCCCTCGTCCACGCCATCGACAACGTCAGCCTCGACATCGAGGCAGGTGAGATCTACGGCATCATCGGGTACTCCGGGGCGGGCAAAAGCACCCTCGTCCGCCTGATCAACGCCCTCGAGAAGGCCTCCAGCGGCGAGATCATCGTCGACGGGCACCAGGTCACCAACGTCCCGGACCGCCAGCTGCGCACACTGCGCCTGGACATCGGCATGATCTTCCAGCAGTTCAACCTCTTCAGCGCCAAGACGGTCTGGAACAACGTCGCCTACCCCCTGCGGGTCGCAGGCAGGACCCGGGACGAGATCCAGGCCCGCGTGACCGAGCTCCTCGACTTCGTGGGACTTGCCGACAAGGCATCGAACTACCCGGAACAGCTCTCAGGCGGCCAGAAGCAGCGCGTCGGCATCGCCCGCGCCCTGGCGACCTCACCCAAGATCCTCCTCGCGGACGAGGCCACCTCCGCCCTCGATCCCGAGACGACCCACGAAGTACTCCGCCTCCTGCGCCGCGTGAACGAGGAACTGGGCATCACCATCGTGGTCATCACGCACGAGATGGACGTCATCCAGACCCTCGCCACCAAGGTGGCCGTCATGGACAGCGGACGGATCGTGGAGCAGGGCGATGTCTTCGACGTGTTCTCCAACCCCCGTGAAGCATCGTCGCGACGGTTCGTCTCCACCGTGGTCCGCGGCATCCCCGCACCTGATGAACTGGCAGCGCTCCGGGAGAGGCACCGGGGACGGATCGTCACCTTCTCCTTCCGCGACGGCGACTCCTCGCAGGCGTCCGTGTTCCTCGAACTGGCCGCTGCCGGCATCGAATTCGAACTCGTCTACGGCGGCATCAACGACATCCGGGGCCGCGCCTTCGGGCATCTCACCCTCGCGCTCACCGGAGCGGACAGCGTCATCGACGCGACCCTGCACCACATGGCCGGCCGCATCACCGTGAAGGAACTCGCCTGATGGAAGACCTCGTTCCCCTGACACCCCAGCTGTGGGAAGCCACCTACGAGACCCTGTACATCGTGGGCCTCAGTCTCCTCTTCGGAGGTCTCGGAGGGCTCCTGCTGGGCATCGGTCTCTACACCACCAGGGCCGGCAGCATCCTCGGCAACCGGGCCGTGTTCGGCACGCTGAACATCATCGTGAACATCTTCCGGCCGATCCCGTTCATCATCTTCCTCGCCGCGGCGCAACCACTCGCCCGCGCCGTCACGGGAACCGGCATCGGCAACAGTGCCATCATCTTCACCCTGTCCCTCGCGGCGGCATTCGGCATCAGCCGCATCGTCGAGCAGAACCTGCTGACCGTCCAGCCCGGGGTCATCGAGGCTGCACGCTCGGTCGGCGCGGGGCGACTGCGCATCATCCTGACGATCCTCATCCCCGAGGCTCTCGGCCCGCTGATCCTCGGCTTCACCTTCATCTTCGTAGCCCTCGTCGACATGTCGGCCGTGGCCGGATATGTCGGCGGCGGCGGTCTGGGCAACTTCGCGATCCAGTACGGCTACCGGCAGTTCAACCCCGTCGTCACCTGGGCGGCGGTCATCGTGATCATCCTGCTCGTACAGGCCGTCCAGCTGCTCGGCAACGTCCTGGCGCGCAAGGTCCTCCGCCGCTAGCCCCTACAGGTCGACCCACCACCCGGAAACGGATGGTGGGTCGGTCCGCGGAATGGTCCTTCTCGCAGGTCCTAGCTGGCGCCGGGCTGGATGCCGTCCTCGATCCAGGGGTAGCCCGTCGCCAGGGGTGCGCCGTCGTCGTGCCTCGAGAGCCATGCGACAGCGGCAGCGTGGTAGCGGTGGAAACCCTTGTAGTCGACGAGTTCGGGGTCGAGGGATGCGAGGGCCCGGTGCAGCCGCTTGGCCCAGTCGGGAGCATGGTCCACCAGCTCGGCCAGGCTGACGAGGTACGTGCGGACCGGGAACACCATGGCGTTGGACCGGGGAAGGCGATGCAGGGGCTGCAGCTCGATACGCAGGTACACCATCTCTCCTGCGTTCTCGGGGGTGACGGCCGCCCGGTCCGGCGCCCACTCCGGGAGTGTCTCCACCGAGGTCTCGAGACGCGGGTGGACGGTGAGGGACCAGTTGACCCGCCGGACGGGATGACCGGGCTTCATGCGGAGCAGGAACTTCAGCGCCCTGTCCAGGATCCCCATCTCGTGCAGTTTCGGCACGGGACCATGGAACTCGGCGAAGGTCATTCCCATGTTGAACTGGAGGGAGTAGTCCGCGCGCTGGGTCGTCATACCGGCACCGATGACCAGCGTGTTGTCCTTCTCCTCGAGGACGACGAACTCGCCCTGCGCCTGTCGCGTCGCGTACTCCATGGGGTCCATCGGCAGGGTGGTCGGATCACCGAAGGTGAACACGTCATCGATGCCGAGCGGCCGGTTCTGCCACCGCCACTCGTTCCCGTTCTTGGTGAGCGTGAAGTGTTCCGGGAAGTCCCTGGCGTACGACTCGAAGATGAGTTCCAGGAGGTCCCACTGCGCTTCCATCATGTGCGGCAGCGCGATGTAGTGGACTCCCGGCATCTCCCGGAGCATCTGGTCGCGGTGCGCGCACTCCGATGCGTAGTGCTCGTCGATGTCGAAGGCAGCCATCAGGGCGCCGTCGCCTGCCGGGACGTGGGGTTCGAGATTCATGGAGTACATGTACTCGTCATCCGGGAACGGGAAGGGAAGGCGCCGCACGGCCTCGCGCGAGTTCCGGAAGAGGTACTCGCCCTCCGGCGTGTAGGTCTCGATCGGTGTGGATTCGACTGACTCGGGTATCGCGGTCATGGAGATTTCCTTATGCATTGATGACGAGTTTCGTACAGGTGGCCCGCGAGACACAGGGCATGATGAGCTTGTTCGTGCACCGCTCCGACTCGGTCAGCCAGTCGTCCCGGTGGTCGATGGTGCCCTCGAGTTCCAGGACTTCGATCTCGCACTCGCCGCAGGCGCCTCCCCGGCAGAGGTAGGGCAGTTTGTGGCCCGCCTCCTCGGCGGCCTCCAGCAGCGACTGTTCGGGCGACACCTCGATGACCGCTCCGGACCGCGCCAGGGTGACGGAGAAAGGATCTCCCGTCGATCCCAGGTCCTCGAACCGTTCGAAGTGGATGTTCGAGTCGGACCAGCCGAGGGTGTGGGCGGCGTCGATGACGTCGTCGACCATCCGGGTGGGTCCGCAGACATAGGTGTGTGTTCCGAGCGGTCGTCCGGCCAGGATGTCGTACGCGACCAGCCTCGAACCGTCGCCGTCCCCGTACACTTTCACGGCCTCGCCATAGCGCTGCTGGAGCTCACGGCCGAGGGCCGCATGCTCCGGGCCGCGTACGGCCAGGTGGAGTTCGAACGAGCTTCCCTTGAGGCTCAGTTCGTCCAGTTGCGCGAAGATCGGAGTGACCCCGACACCGCCGGCGATGAAGAGGTGATGGCGGGCGTGCTTGGAGACGGGGAACAGGTTCGCCGGGATGGTGGCACCGAGAAGGTCGCCCTCACGCACGTTCTCGTGCATCGCGATCGACCCGCGGTTCCCGCCATCCACCCTACGGACAGCGATCTGGTATTCGCTGGTGTCGTAGGGCGAACTCATGAGCGAGTACGCGTTGCGCCGTGTCCCTCCCTCACACGGGATCAGGACCGCGATGTGGCTGCCCCCCGAGAAAGGGGGAAGCCACGATCCGTCGGCCGCGGCGAACGTGTACCGGTTGATCTCCGGCGTGACCGCCTCGACACGCTTCACCCTGAGTTGCAGGGCTCCGTGGTGTGCCTCGCTCATGTGTCCAACTCCTCGTTGTCCGGTAGTTCGCCGGGTACTTCACCGTCCGCTTTCACTCCCTGGAACGCAGCGAGCCGTCCGGAGTAGTGGTCCCGGACGATCAGGTGGCGTTCGCACCCGGGGCATTGGAATATCCGCTTCGTCACGTTCTCCGAGTAGTGGCTGCAGTG
The DNA here is from genome assembly GCF_054510955.1 of Arthrobacter pasteuri. NCBI lineage: Bacteria > Bacillati > Actinomycetota > Actinomycetes > Micrococcales > Micrococcaceae > Arthrobacter > Arthrobacter pasteuri. The sequence goes on along the minus strand of NZ_JBTNDO010000001.1, from coordinate 1,947,589 downwards.
CGCGCACCACACCCGCCGGACGAAGGAACCTGCATGTTCACGCAGTACTTCATCCCGGTTCATGCCGTAGGACGTGGCAACCTGCATGGAGGTCCCGATGAATCCCTCCGACCCGGAAAGGTACAGGCGGGTTCCCATCCTCGCCGTCGCCAGAAGCGCGTCGAGTCCGCTCACGGCAGCGGCGTTGCTCGGGAATTCGATGAGGTCGAAGACATCGAACGCCTGGAGCGCTGCCAGATGGTTGTGTCCGGTGAACGACTCGGTCGAGTACAGGACGGTGGTCGCGGCCAGCTGTTCGGGAGTCATGTCTCCGAGGAGGCGCAGGAGCGGTCCTCCGCCGCTGCCCTGCGCGGCTGCGATGTGGACGAGGCCGTCCGCCAAGGGTGTGAGCTCGTCGTAGACGGGACGGCTCTTGATGCCGGTGATCAGCATGAACGTGTTACCTCGCACCCTTCGAGCCGGCCGGAACGGCATCGGCTGCCGGAGCATCGCCCTTGAGGTGCGGCTTCTTCCACGCCATGTAGATCAGGCCGATCACGACGACGGAGACCGCGGAGATCAGGACGACGTAGTTAGCGAACCAGCCGTCTTCCGGTGTCCGGGGCCAGGCCATGTTGATCATGCCGAGCACGCCCCATACCAGGGCCGCGATGTTCACCGGGATGCCCCAGACGCCCATCCGGAAGGCTCCGTTCGGCTTCCAGCCGAGGATGCGTGCCCGGAGCGAGGCAAGGACGACCATTTGGAAGCCCATGTACATGCCCATGGCCGCGAAGGAGATGATCACCGTCAGGGCGTCGCTGGAGACCTTCGACCCGATGACGATGAGGGCCGGCACAAGTCCTGCAAGGAGCAGGGCGTACGGGGGCACGTGGCGCGATTCGCTGAAGGTACTCAGGAGCCTGCTACCCGGGAGGATGCCGTCACGGGCCATCGAGTAGGCGAGGCGCGAGGTGGCCGCCTGCAGGCTCAGCACGCAGGAGAGGAACGAGACCATGACGATGGCGAGAACCACCTTGAAACCGATCGGGCCGAATGCAGAAAGGAGGATGTTGCCGACGGGGTCCGTGTCGGTGCCCGAGATCACTGCGGCGAAATCGGGGACGGCGAGGATCAGGGACAGGCAGACGAACATCGCTGCGAAGCCACCGATGTAGATGGTCATCCTCATGGCCTTGGGGATGGTGCGGCCCGGGTTCGGGACTTCCTCGGCCACATCGCCGCAGGCTTCGAAGCCGTAGTACTGGAAGATGCCGATCAGCCCGGCCGCGGCGAAGGCCACGAAATAGCTGCTGCCTTCCCCTGCGCCGAATGCCTGGAACAGGACGCCGAGATCGTGCTGCCGCGCGGTCAGCAGCAGCCAGGTTCCGACCGCCAGCGCACCGCCGAGTTCCGCCAGGAGACCGATCATCGCCACGGTGTTCAGCACCTTGGTTCCGCCGAGGTTCAGGACCGTCGCGAGCGCTATGACCACGAGGCCCGAGATGATGATGGAGTCGACAGTGTTCTCCATGCCGACAAGGGCGCCCAGGAAGGGTCCTGCCCCATAGGCGACGCTGGCGATGGTCGTCAGGAGCGCCACGAGGTAGACCCAGCCATTCATCCAGCCCCATTTGCGGCCCCAGAGCCTGCGGGACCAGGGATAGACCCCTCCGGCCACCGGGTACGCCGCGACGACTTCCCCGAAGACCGTGGCCACGAGGAGTTGGCCGACGCCCACGATCACGAGGGACCAGAACATCGGGGGTCCGGCGACGCCCAGCGACGCCGCGAACAGTGAATAGACAGCTACGACCGGTGACAGGTAGGTGAAGCCGAGAGAGACGTTCCCCCAGAACGTCATCTCCCGCTTGAACTGCTTCTCGTAGGAGTAGCCGAGGCTGGCGAGATGCTCAGCATCCTCGTCGGCCACGGACTGCTTGGCCGGTTCCGCACTATCTACACGCATCGGATTCCTTCTCTCGGGTCCCTGGGGGCTCATGTGAGCTGGACCACGTCGGAAAAACTGTAGTTTCAAATGTTTAAAACCGCAACATCCAGGAAAAGCAGCGGTTTTCAGCCGCTCGACCTGGGGCAGCTTAGGGACAAGGGTGACATAACCTATGTTTCCGTCGGATTTCGAGCATCGTCCGGTAGGCTTCGGAGGCAGAGGGAGCAAAGGTTGATGCCCCGGCTACAGTTAGTGCTGTCCTTCCACGCATGGAGTCTGTTCTTGGCACCCACCACCGCTTTTCAAGCGCATGTCTACCGATCGCTGCCGGAGACGGAGCGCTCCGAAGCCATCGTGAACAGGATCTCCAAGGCGATCTCGCTGGGCCTGCTGAAGGTCGGTGAGCGGCTTCCCCCGGAGACAGCCCTGTCGGAGATGTTCGGCGTCGCACCGTCCACCCTCCGGGAAGCCTTGTCCGACCTCCGGGACCAGGGCATCGTCGCCACACGGCGGGGACGCAGCGGAGGGACGTTCATCCTCAAGCAACCCTTCACCTCGGCAGACGTGATGAAGAAGTGGTTCCGGGAAACCTCGATCGCCGAGATCCGGGACGTCGGCGACGAGCATGCCGCGATCGCTGCTGCCACGGTGAGGCTTGCCTGCGAACGCGCGGAACCCCACGAGGTCGGCAGGCTCCTCGAGCTGGCACGGGGCCTCGCCATGTCGGACAAGCCGGAAGCGCGCGCACGTGCCGACAGCCGATTCCACATCGAGCTGGCGGTCCTGGCGCAGTCCCCGAGGCTGACGAATGCGGAGATACGCTTGCAGGCCGAGATCGTCCAGGCACTCTGGGCGCCCCTGCCAGTGGCCCGCGATCCGGAACGGGTCGCGGCTGAGCATCTCGCTCTGGCGCGCGCCATCGCGGACGACGCAGCCGAAGATGCCCAGCGATTGGTGCTGGAGCACATCCGCCACGACGTCCATCATCTGGTGGATACCAAACTGTCCCTCGGGTATCCCGCGGACGAGCAGGAGCAGCCATGACGAATGCCCTTGCCGCCAAGGCCGCAGCCGAGATCGCTGCCTGGATGAACGCACTCGGCCTCGACGTCCATGCCCTCGCGGCGCGGATGTCGATGCTGTGGGCCGACCGCCCCCGTCCCCTGAGTATCACCCCCGGTGACATCGGGAAGCTCGAGGGCCTGGCCAGGGACTTCCTCGAGACGCATGGGTTCGTCGTCGGCGCGGGCGTCATCTTCGCCACGGAAGCCATTCGGAGCAGCGAGGGCGGCCTCGAGTGGTGGATCAAGCGCGAGCACACCGTGGAGAAGCTGGAATTCGATCTGACACCGGGAGGGGAGAGGTTCTACGACTACCAGAACATGCCCTTCTTCGCCTCGGCGAGCCGCACGGGGGAGCAGACGGCGTGGGGTCCGTACGTCGATTACCTGGGGTTGGACGAGTACATCCTTACGCACTCGGCGCCCATTCAGCTCGACGGGAAGTTCGCGGGAGTGGCCGGCTGCGACATACGCATCCGGAAGCTCGAAGAGATCTTCATGCCCCTCCTGCGGGCCATTCCCGGAGACGCCGCACTGCTCAACGGGAGCGGCCGGGTGGTTGTGGGCAACTCCGGTGCGTACCTGGTGGGAGAGCGGATCCGCACCGTCCCGGGCGACAAGGAGCTGATCCCGATCGACGTGCCGCATCTCGGCTTCTCGCTGCTGACCGGCCGTTAGCCGCCCTCGCCTCCAGCGCGATGAAAGGTCCTTCCATGCATGACCCGCTCGACGTTCACGACCTCGTCTCGGACGAACTACGGCAGCTCGGCGAAACCGGTCATGACGTCACACAGCTGTCCGGCCGCCTGGCCGACACCGAGCAGCACGACCGGCAGGGACTGGAGAACCTCCTCGCCGAGCTGGCGGACCTTGCGCGGACCGGCCCATGGGACTACGAAGAACCCGACGCGCTGCCCGACATCCTCGACAGCATGCCGGCCCCGCCGCGTCCGGCCGGTACCCCCGCCCCTGGTCCCGGACTGCATGACCGCATCCTGGGGGGATGGCTCGGACGCATCGCCGGCTGCAACCTCGGCAAGCCGATCGAGAGCGGGGACCACTGGACCAGCGACCGGATCCGCTCCTACCTCGAGCTGACCGGCTCCTACCCCCTGCGGGACTATGTCCCGGCAATGGACCCGATGCCCGAGGGTTACCGCCTGGAGGAGAACTGGGTGAACACCACGCGCGGGCGGGTTGCAGGATCGGACCGGGACGACGACATCGACTACACCATCCTCGCCCTGCACATGCTCGAACGCCACGGGATGCAGTTGACGGCCGCCGACGTCGCCGCGACGTGGCTGGCCTACGTGCCCTACCTGCGGGTCTTCACCGCCGAACGCGCCGCCTACGTCAACCTCCTCACCAACGTTCCCATCGGGGAGGTCGCCACCACCCGCAACCCCTACCGCGAATGGATCGGTGCCCTGATCCGTGGGGACGCCCACGGCTGGACGCAGCCCGGGCGCCCGGAGCAGGCGATCCTCAGCGCCTACAACGATGCGAGCCTCTCCCACCGTGCCAACGGCCTCTACGGGGAGATGTGGTCGGCCGCGCTGATGTCCTCCGCCGCCACGGCATCGACAGTCACCGAAGCGTTCGAGCGATCACTGCACTACGTGCCGGCCAGCTCCAGGCTCGCCGAAGCCCTGCACCGGGTGCGGGACCTGCACTGCAGCGGCGCGACCTGGGACGAAGCACTCATCACCATCCAGCACCACTACGGGCATTACAGCTGGGTCCACACGGTCAACAACGCGGCCGTCATCACGGCCGGCCTCCTCTGGGGCGACGGCGACTACACCGCCACCGTCGGCCTCACCGTGCAGGGCGGATGGGACACCGACTCCAACGGGGCCACGGCAGGTGCGGTAGCCGGAACCGTCCTCGGTGCCGCAGCCCTGCCGGAGCACTTCGTCGAACCCCTCCAGGACCGGACCCGCTCAGCGGTCTTCGGCTACGACAACTCCCGCATCTCCGACCTCGCCCACCGCACCATCGCCCTCGCCACGGCGAACCCCGCAGCGTGAGACCGCTACGCCAAACTGCCTCACCGACCGGTGGGTCGTGGTGAGCGGCAACTACCTGACCCCGTCACGGGTGTGGGCCGGTATCGCAGGGCTACTGCCCCCGACCGGAACTCGTGGCGGTTCACGAGCTCCAGCTGGACGTGTTCGCGCAGACCGGCGAGCAATGTCGGCCCATGTCCGGCAAGAACCGGGTGCACAAGGAACTCGTACTCGTCGATCAGTCCCATATTGGCCAACGCGAGGGGGAGCGTCACGCCACCTACCCACAGACTGTCGCCTTGCTCCTGCTTGAGCTGCTGAACCGCTGGCCCCAGGTCGCCTCCCACGAGCTCGGCATTCCAATCAACCCCGCTCAGCGTGCTCGACACGACGTGCTTCCTCGCCCCATCGATGGCCTCGGCGAACGGAATTTCCCACTCACCCATCCACGCAGGCCATGTACCCGTGGCCGGCTGCCGCCACGCCGACTCCATCATCTCGTACGTCACCCGACCGAATAACAGGGCATCGGCTCGCTTCATCTCAGCAGTCCAGTAACGCATCGACTCCTCGTCGGGAGGAAGCCCCGCCTCGTGGTGACAGCAGCCGTCGAGCGTGACGTTGATGGAGTATCGAAGTTGTCTCATCCCGTTGCCCTCCTGCGAAGGTGACGACTAGGCCATGCCGCCGTCGGGAGCATCGTCGTAGCTGGTGTGGTGGAAGTCGGTGAAGGCATCCTTGAAGGCGGTGGCCTGTCCCTGTAGTTCTCGCACGAGCGGTTCGGCCGGCGTCGATCCCGGCGGCACGTGTGCCAGGGCGCGTGTTGCTGATGCCTGCAACTGGGCGGCGCCTGCCATGGCGGCGCTGGCTTGCAGGCTCAGCACTGCGGTGATGAGTTCCTCTTCGTCGTGGGCTTCAAGGGCTCGTTCGATCCGTCGAATACGATCGGTCAGCAGTGCGTCGAACGAGGCCAGGAAATCGGTGGCGACGCGGAAACCGAGGTCATCGGCGAGTGATTCGAATGCTGTCGCATCAAGGGGAGGAAGCACCCCGTACCTCGGGTGCACGGTCGGAATCGACCTGTTCTGCGCCATAACACCCATGCCCCCTCTGCCACCCTGGCAACCCCTTCAACAGTGATCGCTTCTCACGGTTTCCACACGAGTAGGCGCTACCTGTTGCGCCGGTTCTAGTGCCGATCATCTTTGCGGTCGGCGCTGGTGATGCCGTTGCGCTGGAGGGTTTGATCGCTGCTGATGTGATCGACCACATGCCCGTGCCCGGTCAGCCTGCAGGGCGTGAGGGCTTTCTTTTCTGGATGCGCAGCATGCATGCTGCCTATCCCGATATGACGGGAGTCATCTGCGACACCGTGGTTGAGGGCGACAAGATCGCCGGCCGTGTGCTGTGGACCGGAACGCACACAGGAGAGTTCCTCGGTCTGCCCGGTACCGGCAGACCGGTAGCCATTACCGCCATGCACCTTGTTCGGTTCAGGGACGGGGTGGCGGTTGAGTGGTGGGGCGCCGCAGACCTTCTCGGCGCTGCAATGGGTTTGAATGCCCGCCTCGAACCTCCTCCATAGGGAAACAGCGCGGGCGGGCTGCGGTCCCGGGAGCAGCATCCGATCGCTGGAGGAGGCGAGGTGTTGCAGCGCCATGCGGAAGGCAGGATTTTCGATCGGTGCCGGCTACTCGGTCCGCTACGTTGATGGTCGCCGCCGCGATCGGCAGGCGTGCTCGCCTGTTGCCGGAACCGTTCACGACGGTGACCGATGAGTTCTTGCTACGTGGGGCGTCTACTTTGTACGTGTAAGCCACTGGATGAAGCAATGGAGGTATCTGATGTCGCGGGAATTGGTGTGGACGGGGTTCATGACGGTCGATGGTGTGGTGGACTCGCCGGGCGGCGTTGAAGAGGGGCATCGCAGTGGCGGGTGGGTCTTCAGTACCGAGTTCCTGCCCGAGGCTGTTGCGTTGAAAGGCGAGGAGCTGGAGGAGACGACGGCGCTGATGTTCGGGCGCCGGAGCTATGAGGCGTTCGCCCGGGTATGGGCCGGATCCGAGGATCACGCCGCGTACAAGGACCTTCCCAAGTACGTCGTCTCGACGACTCTTGACGAGGGGGCGCTCATCGACGGATGGGGCCCCCTGGAAGTGCTGCGTTCGGTCGACGACGTCGTGGCCCTGAAGCAGGGCGACGGTGGTGCGATCTTCATCCATGGCAGCCCTGAGCTCGCGCGGACTCTCGCAGACGCGGACCTCATCGACCGGTACAACCTCCTGGTCTTTCCGGTTCTGCTCGGTGCCGGTAAGAGGTTGTTCAGCACGGAGGACCGGGACCGGCAGCAGCTGCGCCTGCGCGAGTCGGAGACCTACTCCAACGGTGTGATGAAGGCGATCTACGAGGTTGTCCGCTGAGGTTGGCGCAGCAGCGGACGATCAGCTTGCCAGCCTGGTCGGTCGTTCCGATGACGAGGGCGGACCGATATCGGGTCGGTCGTGGTGTGGTGCTCGTTCAGTCCTCGTTCGTGATGCCCGCGTGTCGCGGGAGGAATGCCGTTGCTACGAGGGCGACGACTGCCAGGACAGTGCCGACGGTGAAGGCAGCACGTGCACCGTCTGCGATGGAAGCGGCGTCCGTGCCTCCGGCGGTAGAGCTGAGGACCGCGATGAGTACTGCCAGGCCGGCTGCCCCACCAAGCTGCTGGATGGTGTTCAGTGCGGCGCTGCCATGCGGGGTGAGGGCGCTGGGAAGGGATCCCAGCGCCATGGTGAACAGAGCGACCCAGGCGAAGGCTTGCCCAGTGCAGATGAACACGTAGGTCGCCAGAACCACCCACATCGACGTGTCCTCAGTGAAGGTCGTCATGAACCACCAGCCGGCAACGACGACGAGGGCTCCCGGAAGGGCGAGCCCTCGGGCTCCGACGCGGTCGTAGTAGCGGCCGACGAGGAGGGACACGATGCCGATCGTCGCACCGCCGGGCACCATGAGGAGCCCGGTCTCCAGCGAACCGAGTCCGAGGGATTCCTGCATGACCAGGGGGAGCAGGGTGGCGAGAGCGAAGGCGCCCATGACCAGGAACGAGAAGACGATGACGGGTCGCGCGAACCCGGCATATGTGAAGATCCGCATGTCCAGGACGGTCGCGTCGCGGCGCTGCAGCCGGAGCTGACGCACCACGAACGCTGCGATGCCCGCAACCCCGAGCGGGATCGCGATCCAGAACGCGGCTGAGAAGTGTCCGTCAGTGGATTCCCCCGCACTGGCCAGCCCGTACACCAGTGCGCCGAATCCGATCGCGGAGAGCACCAGCGACAGTGTGTCGAAGCTAGTGCGCCGGGGCGTGGTGAGGTTCGGCATCTTGATCGCCCCGATGAGCAGACCGAGGACCGACAGCGGCAGGATGATGATGAACAGCCACCGCCACGAAAGCTGCGACATCACCAGGCCGGAGAAGGCGGGACCGAGGGCGGGCGCGACGGCGGAGACCGCGGTGACCAGTGCCATCATCTGTCCGCGGCGGGAGGGCGCGACGAGACCGATCGACGTCGTCATCAGCAGCGGCACCAGCACAGCTGTGCCGAGGGCCTGGACGATGCGGCCGGTGAGCAGCAGCGCGAAGCCTGGTGCGACGGCCGCGACGAGGGTGCCCAGGGTGAACAGTCCGACGCTGGCGATGAAGATCGTCCGGAGCTGGAATCGCTGCATGATGTACCCGGTGGTCGGGATGATCACCGCCAGGGTGAGCGCGTAACCGGTGGTGAGCCACTGCCCGGTCGTCGCCGTGATGCTCAGGTCGTCCATGATCTGCGGCAGCGCCACCCCGACGACCATCTCGGACAGGAACGCCACGAAGGCCGAGAAGACCAGGACGGCGATTGTCAGGACCTCTCCGGGCAACAACCGCTTGGTCGGTCCCGGACTGGTGGCGATCGGATCGGTGACCGCTTGTTGAGGGTCGGCGATCATGCCGATGGGCCCCGTTGCAGGGGCCAGGTGCGTGTCATTACTCATAAGATGCTGGTTCCAGTGCTCGTGTCGTTATGCGAGTTTCGGGGGCTTGACTGCCCCGAGGATGAGGGCGCCGAGGACGGAGGCGAGGCCGCCGATGACCAGGGCGGTTTGTACGCCGGCGCCGTCGACGAGGATTCCGCCGAGGAGCGCGCCGAGGGCGACCGCTACCTGGAACACGCCCGTCTGAAGCCCGCCGATGCTTTCCAGGCGAGCCGGTTCGGCCCGAGCGAGCCAGGTCGAGATGACCGTCGGCAGGGCGCCGAAGCCTGCTCCCCAGAGCGCGGCCGCGGTGAAGAGCAGCACAGGGCTGCTGCCCATGTGGACGAAGGCGATCATCGCCAGGCCGAGGACGAGCGGGAAGATCAGCGCCGCGATGCGCAGCGTCCTGTCGGCGAGAGGTCCCGCGATCAAGTTGCCGCCCACGATGCCGAGGCCGTACACCAGGAGCAGGACAGCGAGCTGCTCGGGATCGAGGCCGCCGACCTCGGTCGCTGCCGGACGGATGTAGGTGAAGCCGGCGAAGTGACCGGCACCCATCAGGGCCATGGTGAACAGGCAGAGCAGCACCATGCGAGAGCGTAGTGTCTGGATCAGGGGCCGGAAGCCGCTCGAGGGGCCGGTGAGCATCGAGGGTAGGGCGAAGAACTGGATGACCATTGCGATGATGCCGACGCCCGCGGCCAGGGCGAATACCGCACGCCAGCCCCAGATCTCACCGAGAAGCGTGCCGAGTGGGACGGCGGCGACCGTGGCCAGGGTCACGCCCACGTTCACGATCGTCAGACCCAGGCCGAGTTTCGACGCCGGAACCAGGCGCGCCGTGATGGAGATCGCCAGCGCCCAGAAACCACCGATAGCGATTCCAAGCAGGACGCGGGCGGCCAGCAGGATCGGGTAGGTCGGCGCGACCGCGACCAGCACATCGGAGACGACGGCAAGCGCCGAGAGGATGATCATCAGGTGCCGGCGGTCCATGCGCGAGAGCACGACCGGGATGGTGATGCCGGAAATGGCCGCGACGATGGCGGTGATGGCGACCGACTGGCCGGCCACACCCTCTGTCACTCCCAGGTCCGCGGCAACCCGGGAGAGAAGGCTCGCCGGCAGGAACTCTGCCATCACGAGGGCGAAGACGCCCACGCTCAGCGACGCCACGCCCGCCCACGAGGGTTTCTGCGTCGGGCCCGCACCGTCGGACCGTGATCGGTTACCGCCGGTCTCCTGTGTTGCTGTTGCTTCCTGAGAAGTCATCTGGTCTTCGTCCTGGCTTGCTCGTGAGCGCGCACCGGTAGGTGCGCGTCGGTGCTTCTGGGTGGGTGAGGTGAAAGGTGTGGGGCCGCAGCGTCAGCTGTAGCAGGCGCGGTTGATGGCGACGAGGAACTCGCCGTCTGGTCTCCCACCGGCGGCGATGTACCTGCCGATGGCGTCCATGGCCAGATCCCGGCGCTGCGGAACACGCTCCTTCTCGGCGGCCGCCAGGAAGGCGGGCATCTCCTCGCGCGTGCGGTCCGTGCAGTAGACGGGGGCTCCGGGCTGCTGGCGCCAGGACTCGGCGAGGACTCCGGCGTCGACAGCGTCGAAGCCGGTCTGCTCCACCAGGGACATCGCGAGGTGCCGGTGGTCGTCGTGATCGGAGGCCACCGGGATGGCTACCCGGCCTGCCGTGCCGGCCTCAGTGGCCTTGGCGTCGAAGGACTGTGATGTGATGGCGTTCCATGCCTTGGTCACGGGGCGGCCGAAGAGCTCGGTCAGCCAGATGCTTTCGGGTTGCCCCTCGGTAAAGGCGGGGACGATGCCGTCGCGTGCGGGGTAGTAGTTGGACGTGTCGACGACGACTGCGGCTTCCGGTGCGCGCCGGACATGGGCGGCGATGTCCTCGTTGCGGTTCATCGGAACCGAGACGATGAGGACGTCGACGTCGATGGCCGCTTCGGACGCCGTAACGGCGCGCGCGCCGGTGCTCAAGGCCGCGGCAGCAATCGTCTCCGGGCCGCGGGAATTCGCGATCACTACGTCGTGTCCGTGGCGGCTGAGCCGCCGGGCGATGGTCGAGCCGATCGAGCCCGCGCCGATGATTCCGATCTTCATGTATCTCCCTCGTGCGATATCTGTCCTCCCATCATCAACATTGTCACTAGTGTGAAGGTCAAATCGGGGGTGTCATATGCCGGATGAGGGCGAAGGTGGAGTGACCCGCCGACAGGAACGGCCTACATGCGCGCGAGGATGTTGACCGTGAAGGGTCCGGCATCACGGATCCTCGGGTAGGTGGGGGTTTTCATGACGCTGAAGGACACCAGCGGCCGGCGGTTGTCATCGTCCGGCATCCTCCGTGAGACGGGCGTCCAGGCCGTACTGAGGCGGGGCGCCGAGGTGATCGCGGAGGGTGGTTCCTTCGTAGTCGTCATGGAAGAGGCCGCGTTCCTGCAGCAGGGGGACGACTTCGTCGACGAAGGTGTCGATCCCGTCCTCGTAGACATCGATGGACACCCAGAAGCCGTCACAGGCGCCGGCTTCGAACCATTCCTGCAGGTGGTCCGCGGTGACCGACGCCGGGCCTACGGGGGTGGGGTGGTAGTCGATGACCCCGTGGGCGAGGACGTCGCGGAGGGTCCATCCTTCGCGGGCAACCTCGAGCGCTTTGGGTGAGCGGGGATCGAAGGGACTGGGTCGGGCTGCTGCCAGCTGGGCGGGCCTCAGTGGCTCGTCGATCTGGCTCGCATCGAGAGTCAGTCCCAGCATGGAGCCGAGATAGGGGACGAGGGCCGGGGCGGCTCGATCGCCGAGGGCAACGCGGCGGTCCAGGGCTGCCCGTTTGGTCGCGGCGATGGCCGGCATGACTCCGGCGATGAACTTCACCTCATCAGGGTTGCGACCGGCCTTGCGCGCTGCATCCCGGACGGCTTCGCGCTGGGTGCGTGCGTCCTCGATGGTGAACACGGCGCCGATGACGGCGCTGGCGTACCGACCGGCGATCTCGAGGCCATTCGCCCCTCCGCCGGCCGAAAAAACAACGGGTTGGCCCTGCTCCGAGGGCGGGATGGGCAGGGGCCCGCGGGAGGCGACGTACTCTCCCTGCAGGTTGATGGCCTGGATCTTTTCCGGGTCGATGAACCGGGCGTTCGTCGTGTCCCTGATCCAGGCGTCCTGCTGCCAGCTGCCCCAGAGCGCCTGCGTGATTTGGATGGTCTCGTGGGCCCGCTGGTAGCGCTGCGGCCGGGGCGCGATCTCCCGCCCGAAGTTCGCGGCGGACGCAGGATCGCTGGTCGTGACGGCGTTCCATCCGGCTCGGCCGTGACTCATCACATCCAGGGCCTTGAACTGGCGGGCGAGGTTGTAGGGCTCGTTGAAGGTCGTCGAGCCGGTCGCCACGAGACCGATGCGCTCTGTCGCGCGGGCTACGGCTGCCAGAGTCAGCATGGGTTCCAGGGTGAGCATGGGCGCTTCCTGCACCCCATCTGCTTTGTGAGCCAGGAAGTCGGGCAGGAACAGGAACGCGAATTTGCCCCGTTCGGCGGCCTGGGCGTAGCGCACCTGCGCGTCGAAGTCGGCGTAATTGGCGGGGTTCACGCCGGCGGCGCGCCAGGCCGACCCGTGGGCGCCGTACCCATTACCAAGCTGCAGGCCGAGGATCATTTTTGAAGGGGAGGAGGAAGTCACCTACCCATGGTGCAACCTTCTCACTAATGGCAAGGTCAAATCGTGTGTCTGCTGCTACGCCGGCTGTCGCTTACGAGTGCCGCTCTTGCTGCCGGCGGCCTCCAATGCCTGGACGTAGCGCGTGATGGCGTCCCTGTTCTGCGAGAGGACGTCGATCTTGTGGGTCATCCGGTCCCGCTCCTGCCGCAGGATGTCCAGGAGTTCCGGGTCAGCGTCGTCGACGACCACGGTCTGCGGCTGGTTCAGGCACGGCAGGATGTTGCCGATGATCCTGGTCGGGATACCAGAGTCGATGAGCCCGCGGATCTTTGCGACTCGGTCCACGAGGTATTCGTCATACTCCCGGTAACCGTTGTCGAGACGGCGCGGAGTCACCAGCCCTTGCTCCTCGTAATACCGGAGCATCCGAGCCGGCACCCCGGATCTTTGTTCGAGTTCGCCTATGCGCATGCCCGCTCCTTCGGTCGTCCGACGTCGATCTAAACCTTCACACTAGTGGAAGGGTGCCACGGTGAGCTACCCGGATCGGAGTCGGCAACGTCATTGATCCGTCAAGGATCTGCAAATGCAACGAGGGCGTTTACCGGGGCTGGAGGCGGAACTAGGTTGAGGTCATCGGGTCCGTCGGATCATCGTGTGAAGTCGACGGGCGTCCCGGTTCCTGCTCCATCCAGTCCAGAAGCCCGCCAGTGGCGGGCTGTACAAGGAGGAAGACAGCGCCATGGCACAGAACCTGAATCAGCCCATCACCGATGACAGCATCAAGGTCCGACAGCTCAGCCATTACCAGTTCAGCTGGGTGGCGGGAGAGCCGGGCCAGCCCGGTTCGTGGACCCTGCAACTGGTTCTTGACCAGGGTGCATGGGAGGAGGTCCTCACGATCGACGCCGATGATGCCGACAACCTCCAGGACCTGCTCTCCTCGGCCGAAACCGTGTACTACGACGTGCAGCGCCGGACCCTGATGTTCGGCACCACAGAAGCCGGTCACCACTGACAGCGAACATGCCTGCCGCGTTCAGGTTCGAAGGAGAGTGCATCATCGCATCCTGCGTCAGGTGAGGGAAATGACCTCGTAGGTATGGCCTGCCGCGCGCAGTCGCTCCACCAGGACGTCGCCGAAGGCGGTCGCCGGGGTCAGCGATCCTGCGGTGGGCGGCAGGCGCTCGCCGTCGAGGGCCAGGGAGAGCGCGGTCTCCCCGGCCATCACGGCGGTGGCGGCGTATCCCGGATCGCCCGGGCCGGCTGCGACGGCCCGGTACCGCCGGCCGCTCTCCGTGGAAGCTGTGACCTGGGAACGGAACCAGCCTGAGCGCCGCGCGGCCTCACTCGGGCCCGCACCGGGCGACGGAAGGGCACGGGCCAGTGGTTTCCGCGTGAGGGGTAGGGTCAGTGCGGCTCCGACCACCCGCAGGCCGAGCGCCGTCACTCCGGCGACGACGGCGCCGGCGGGCCCGCGCCCCATTCCCATCACCTCGCCGTACCGCAGGGACCGGCCGTAGGCCCAACCCTGCAGGGCGTTGCTGCGACGCACGATCCGCGTGTTCACCGCCGCCATGACGAAGGGTGCGGTCCACAGGCCGTCCTCCGACCGGCCCACCCACCCCAGGTCCGCCGGCTGCTGGGTCGAGGGCTCCGCCGTCCGGTCCGGACTGAGGGAGTAGGGATCGCCCGCGAGTGATCGCAGCTCGGGGTCCGATCGCATGCCGTCGAGTTGCCCACGCATCGACTCGATGGTGCCGCCGCTGAAGCCACCCTTGGCCCTGGCGACGAGCTGCACCTCGGTCAGTCCGCCCGCGCCGTCGGCCTCTGCAGCCTGGCGCAGGAGGAGCACCGCGAGGTCCGACGGGACTGAGTCGTAGCCGCACGCATGGACGATCCGTGCACCGGTGGTCCTTGCCAGGGCGTCGCAACGGTCGATCGCTTTCCGGACGAAGGACACCTCTCCCGTCAGGTCCCCGTAATGGGTGCCGGCTCGGGCGCACGCCTCGACGACAGGCAGCCCGTACTTCGCGTAGGGACCCACCGTGGTGAAGAGAACCCTGGTGCCCGCGGCCAGCGCAGCGAGCGAGCAGGGCTGATCCGAGTCGGCCTCGATGAGGGCCCAGTCGTGTGCGGCGGCGGGCAGCCTGGCGCGTACGGCCTCGAGCTTCACCCTCGACCTCCCCGCGAGCCCCACGCGCAGGTCCGGCGGAGCGTTTTCCGCAAGATATCCGGCGATCAGTTCGCCGACGAAGCCGGTTGCGCCGAAGAGGACGAGGTCGTGGTCGCGCGCCGGGGCCTGCATGCCAGCAGTCTTCCACAGCGGCGGCCGGACCGACGCCGAGAAGCGCCTGCCTCTTCCTGTCCGAGGGTCTAGGCGTCATGCATCGGAGCTTCACCGCGGCCCCAGCGTTCGAGCGCGCTGATCGCCTCACGTAAGGCGAGCCCACGATCGGTCAGCGCGTAGGCCCTGGTGTTGTGCCGCAGGGGCAGGCGCGACAGCACCCCGGCAGCCTCGAGCTCACGCAGGCGGGTCGCGAGCATGTTCGTCGGCGCCCCGAGGTCGCGTTGCAGGTCGCCGTAGCGTTGCGGCCCGTCGAGCAGCCGCTCCACGATCAGCAGCGCCCACCGAGAGCCGACGACGTCGAGGGCCGCGGCGAGGTCGCTCACGCGTCCGGATCGGTGTCCGGCTTCATCCAGAACGGCGAGTAATGGTAGCCGTCGGGGTCGTCGAACTGGCGCTGGTACATGAAGGGGTAGTCGTCGGTGTCGCCGATCCGCCCGCCCGCGGCGCCGGCGCGCTCAACGAGTTCGTCGACCGCCTCGCGGCTGCCGAGGTCGAACGAGACCGTGACCTTCGAGGGCGTGCCCGGTCCGCCGACCAGCTCCTCGGCCCCACCGACACCCGCGTACATCTCGCGGCTGCCGAGCATGACGTACTGCTCGGGTGCGATCGCGAAGCACGACACGTTGTGGTCGGACATCTCGGCGTTGAGGGTCCAGCCGAGGGCGGTGTAGAAGGCGGTGGCGCGCTCGACGCTCTCGACCGGGCAGGTGATGAAGAGGCTCATGCGTTAACACTTGCAAAATGCAAGTAAAGTGTCAAGGCCCGGTCTTGCAAGCCTCGGCAGCTCAATAGCCCTCTGGCTTGGTGGCAATACCGTCCAGCCACAGGTGGTCCTTCGGGTCGCTGTGTGTGCTTCCCGTGCCGACGTGGTCGCTACCTATGCTGTCGCCCTTCGTGATGACATGCACCATGGCCATACCGTGCCCTCGCCCGAGTCCGTATTCCTCGGACAACCAGGTCAGGATGGGTCCCGCCTTAGTCTCGGGACCGAGACCGCGTTGGTGAGCGATTTCGATCAACTGGCGCGGGGTGAGCCCCGTCTTCTTCTCGACCGTATCGAGGTAGGCCTGGAACGACATGGATGTCTCCTCTCTTCCGGCCAGTGTGCCGTGTTCCCTGGGAGCTCGCTAGCGTATGGCTCGCCATAGTCAGCTATGCCAGCCCTCGATTGGTGTATCCACCGTGCGGTGCGTAGAGTCGTCCATGCGCCGCGGGGTGGAGCAGTTCGGTAGCTCGCTGGGCTCATAACCCAGAGGTCACAGGTTCAAATCCTGTCCCCGCAACAACCGGGCACCTACTCACGATCGTGTTGAGTAGGTGCCCGAACTTCGTTGAGCCGCGATCGGAACGGCACCTGATAAGCGCTATGCCGCCCTCCCACAGCTTGCCGGCCGCCCCTATGGTCATCGACGAGGTGGGACTGTGCCTCACAGCTCCACGAATTGGATCTGTGAGAACTCGTCGTCGCCCACGACCGATTCGATCCAGGCAATCACCTCGGCCTGGTCGGTGCGGTACGCGAAGTCACTGCCCCTGCAGTAGGCGTTCAGACCGAATGACGTGACGGCGACGATGACGTTGGACTCGAAGCCGCCGTAGAAGACGGGGCCGCCGGAGTCACCCGAGCAGGTGCCGCCCCTGCCTTGTCCATTGCCGGTGGTCTGCAGATTGAAGCCGCCCGTAAGCGCACTGTTCAGGTTGGTCAGCTTCGACTGGGCCATGAGCCGCTCGCGAAACGAGACCACCTCCACGGGGCTGCTGTAGCTGAGGCCATAGCCACTCGCCGTGAACGTGATGTCCTGGCGACCGCGCTGCGTTGCCAGGTGGTCGAGCGAACCGGCAACGGCAAGTGCGCCGTACTCCTCGAGTTCGATCGGCTGGTCCAGAATCACGATGCCGGCGTCGTGCGTGTTCGGGAACCCGGCGAAGTCTTCGAAGCCGTAGTCGTAAAGCTCGTCGGAGGTGGCGCACAGCTCACCGAGCGTGCCCTCGGCGCAGTACTCCGGGTAGCCGCTCACTGGGTCGAGCTCGTTCGCCGGATCGTAGTTCACACCGGCATCCTGCTGGAAGTACACGCGTGCCGCGACGGCGCCGGTGTCTTCGTCGGTGCAGTGCCCGGCGGTCAGGAATACGGTCGGGGTCAGCAGTGATCCCGAACAGCGGTGAGTGAACTCACCGCTCTCGTCATAGAACACGACGAGGCCAACGAAGGGATGCTCGTTGTCCTCGACGTAATTGCCGGTGATGGCGGAGGCAGGGGCCGCGGGCCCGAAAACAGCCGCACAAAGTGTAAGTATCAGCACGAACGTCTTGCGCATGACGCCTCCCGGTAGCAAGTACGACGGTGTCTCGATGCGCTCACCGTAAACCCGGTCGAGGGGTGCGTCAATGAGCGAGAACAAGGCCGGACGACTGTCCGGCATGGCGGGCGTCCGGCTCTCGTTTTCGGGGCTGCTACAAGCGCTCGATGGCGTAGCCTCCGTGCACGATGGTGATGCCCGCATCATCAGCTCCTCACGCATGACTAGCTCCCACGGTCGTCCGATTCATGGCTCGGTATGCTGGCAGGCATGGGAATGGTCCCGAGGAAGTTCTGGTGTGCCATCTCGATGGTCCCGCGGCAGGCGTCCCGATGAGGACGCTCGTGCCAGGCAGTGTTCTGACCGTACTGCTGCTGATGACCGGCTGCACCGGCAACGGCGAGGTGACCGGTCCGACGCAACAGACGCCTTCCGTGTCCGCGCGTGCGTCGAGCCTGCCGAGCCCGTCCAGTACACCGAGCCCATCGCCGCCAGCCGTAGAGTCTGCTCCGAGTGCCTCGCCGAGCAGCCCATCGGCTACTTCTACGTCGCTCGCCCCCGGCGAGCTGATCGCGCTGAATCAGAGCCTGATCGGGGCAGCCTGGGAGAACGATGTCGCCGAAGCTCGCCGGCTCATCGACGCCGGCGCTGACGTCAACTACGAGGACGAGACCCAACAAAGCGCTTTCCTCATCGCAGCGAGTGAGGGCTACTTCGAGCTGCTGGACCTGACCCTGCGCAACGATGCGGATGTCCACGCGCGCGACAGTTACAACGGCACCGCCCTGATCCGCGCTGCGGAGCGTGGCCACGGGGACGTGGTGCGGAGGCTGCTGGAGACCGATGTGGACGTCAACCACGTCAACAACCCGGGCTGGACCGCGCTGCACGAGGCGATCATCTTTGGCGATGGCTCGCCCCGGTACGTGGAGACCGTGCAGCTGCTCGTCGAAGGCGGCGCCGACGTGAGGCTCCCCTCCCAGCGCGATGGTCTCACGCCCGTGCAGCACGCCACGTCCCTGGGCTTCCAGGAGATCGCTACTATCCTGCGCAAAGCGACGGAACAGTAGGCCGCGGGCGTTGCCACAACAGCAGGAGAAGTGTCGCCACTATCGACCGTCGTCGGTGCGTTCCACGACGACAACCTGAACGAATGGCAGCCTGCCCCGTCCCTTTCCGGCTATTGACGCTCGCTTGGGTGCCTCCTATCGTTCCGCCAACGGCCCGCAACGGACCGTATTGAACAGAATCGGGAGGATTCATGCGCAGACCACCCATACGCCGTGCCGCCTTCGGCGCCGGTGCCGCGGCCGTGCTGCTGGCCTCGACTGCGGTCCCAGCGAACGCAGCCAGCACCCAGGGCCGGCAATCCATCACCTTCGATCAGTGCATCACCGATGAGGAAGCCGGCCTGGTGTTCTGTACGACCGGGTCACAGCAAAGCATCGAGGTGTACACACCGTCGGGCAGGGTCATCATTCAGGGCCGGGTCCAGTCTTCATCGACGACAACCTTTCGGGGTGAGACGACCACGGCGGAGAGTGCGTACAAGTTCGTGAACGTTTTCGAATGGTACGTGGACGGGCTCAATTTCGATGCCCAAACCATCAAGCTCAAAGGTACGGGCACGATGGGTTTCCCGGACGGCATGGAGTGCATTTTCGAGACGGACTTCATCGCGGTCGATGACGAGTCCAAATTCGATCACGGTTCCGTGGCCTGCACCCTTCCTTGAGAACGGGCTGTGCAACGTCGCACCTGGAACGACCAAGAAGGCCGGCACACTAGGTGCGTCACCAACAGGAGAGGGGAACGACATCAGTCGCTCCCCTCATTCCGCTTGAACCCCTTGCAGCAAGAACGATCAGACGGTTTTGCCACGCACTTGGGCGGCAGGCCACGGGCAAGGGTGCAGTACCGGTGGATCGAAGCCCAACGCCGGCTCGGATCCTTGGCTTATACCCACATTTCGAGTTGCACCCGGGCGGCGAGACGCCGGAGGACCTGAACATCCTCCTCGGTGAAAATCCGCGGCTGGTCATCGATCAGGCAGAGGGTGCCGATACGCCAGCCGTCTGCGGTGCAGATGGGATGACCGGCGTAGAAGCGGACCCTCGGGCCGTCGGCAACGAGCGGGTGGTCCCGCCACTGCGGGTCGAGGGTGGCATCAGGGATGACCAGGGTGCGATCGTGCTCGATGGTCTTTGCGCACAACGCCACACCCCGTGGGAGGTCCTGCCCGATGGGTCCCACGACGGACTTGATGATCTGGGCGTCCTCGGTGATCAGGGCGATGGAGGCCGAACTGACGCCGAAGTGGTCCCGGGCCTGCCGGGTGATCCTGTCGAAGCGTTCCTCTGCCCCGGTCTCGAGCAACCCCGACTCGTACAAAGCCTGAAGACGCCGGAACTCCGTCTCGTCCAGCCCGGGATCGTCCTCGTAGTCAGCTGGTGCATCAATGGGCTTGCCCGAATCAGCGGAATCAGTGGAAGCAACGCTGGTGGTGTGGTCCCCAGCTGGCGGGGCGCTGAAGTCGTAGCCGTCGGGGGAGAGATCTAGGGTGCGCAGGTAGTCGCTGTACCCGGAGAAGGACGCGACATCATGGTTGCTGTAATGCGCACCATCGACGGTGGAGCCGACGCTGTCGAGCAGTTCGTTGATGGCCTGAGCGACTAGGTCCCGCTCAGGCACCGGGAGCATCACCAGACCGGTCAGGTACCCCTGGACCTCGAGCTCGTCCGCGTTCCCTGTGATTTCGAAGTAGGCCGTGACGACGTCCTGCGGAGTGAGACTGGCTGCCCGTACCGTCTGGATCGCACTCCACTGCTGCACATACTCATCGAGCACGTTGATTCCTCCGCCAACTTATTCATGCAACCCTGATGGGGCGATCCCCGAGGCTGCGCGTTACCGATCAAGACTAGGCTGTTCGCGCGTCCTGCACTGCCGGCCAAGCGCTTCGAGCAGGTGATCGACACGAACCGATAAACCTGCAGCAGAGCCCCTCGTGCGCCACTGGGGGTTAGGGGGTGAAGTGGGTGGCAGGGGTCTGCTGCCCGAGGGACTCCACGACGGCGCCGGCGATGTCGCGGAGTTTCATGTTCCGTCCACTCGAGGCGGCTTTGAGGATGGTCATGGCGTCGTCGTGGCTACACCGGTTCTGGGCCATGATGATGCCGGCGGCGACATCGATGGTGGTCCGGGTGCTCATGGCCTGGCTGAGGTGGTGGTTGGTGGCGGTGAGGTGAGCGATGTGGACGGCCATCCGCAGCAGTTGCGAGGCTTCCCTGGCGAGTGTGTCCGCTGCGGCGGTGACGCTGGGGTCGAACACGTCCGAGGCGGTCGCATACAGGTTCAGGCCTGCGGCCGCGTGGCCTTCCAGGGCGATCGGCACACCCAGGGCGGACCGGATGCCGTGGCTAACAATGGCAGCCGAGTACGCGCCGAATCGATCTTCGGTGGTGAAGTCCTCGACGACGTAGATCTGACCGTCGCGCGCCGCACGCAGGCATGGGCCGTCGTCGTAGGCGAGCTGCACTTCGTCGAGGTTCTTCGCCTGGTCGCTGCTGCTGGCGATGACGCTCTTACTTCTGGGTCGTAGCAGCGTGACGCTGCAGAACACTTCCCGTGTCTGAGTGGTGAACGTGGCGGCCGCGAACACCGCGAGCCTGTTCAGGAACCGTTCGAGGTCCGTACTGTCCAGGACGAGGTCCTGGAGCTGTGCGGGCTCACTTATGCGCTTAGCACTTTCTTCGGTCATCTGCGGTGTCCCTTCCAAGGCATGCTCGTCTTCCGCGCCCCAGCAGGCAGCCGCCATCGCAGTATCAACGGTAACCCCTGCCTCCACCGCAGCCTCATTCGCTCGGTTCCCGGCCGTCCTCGTTCAGATCATCCTCCCGGCTACCCGGACCCTCCTGGCTACCTGGGTCACGCGGGTCATCGGGGCGGGCGAGGTCGGCCAGGACACCCTGGACACCTAGGGCAACCACGGCCTCCGGCTCGTCGGGGCCGTTGCTGTAGGGGGCAGCGGGCCTTGGTGTCTCGCTGATGAGTTCGTTGACCGCGTGGGAGACGAGGTCCCTATCCAGTGGGGTGAGGTTGATCAGACCGTTGAGGTAGGCGTCGACCTCGAATTCGTCGGCGTCTCCGGAGAGGGAGAAGTAGCGGATCCAGACGCTTCGGACGTCGAGCTCCGCGAGCTGCATGGCGTGCAGTGTGCGTCGGCATTGTTCCTCGGGGGAGTATCTGGGCATCATGGACCAGTAGTGGGGTCGGTGCCGTCCTGACGCTCACTGATCATGGCGGCCATGGCGGCCATGGTGGTGTTCGCCCCGGTGGCGAGGTCGATGAGGTGGTTCCTGGCCGTCTGCCGGTCCAGATCGAAGCGTTCCATCAGGATGCCGCGGGCCACGCCGATGGTGTCCCGCTCCGCGAGGGACGCTCTGACGTCGTCGCTGATGCGTTGCGGGGTGTCGCTGGCCTGAATATGACCGAGCAGGGTGGCGGCGGACCGGGCGAGGTTGAGCAGCAGCCGCCGGTCCCCGTCGCTGAACGCGTCGATCGTGGTGGAGTAGACCTTCATCGCGCCCAGGCCGGCGGGCTTGTTCAGGAGGGGAACGCTCAAACACGAGCGGATACCGAGCTCGGTCACGGCGGATGTCCACTGCTGGAACCGGTCAGCGGTGCCGGTGTCGGCGATGTAGACGTGCTCCCCGGTTGACCAGGCGGGCATGCAGGGTCCCTGGCCGAACTCGTACTGCAAGTTATCGGCCTCGAGGACGTAGGGTTGGTCGCTTCGACGCTCACGCGGGTGCCGTCTTGATCGATGATGCTCACGCCGGCGCCCTCGGCTGCGGCGATGATGTCCCGGGCGATTTCCGCGAGCCCGTTGACGGCGTCGTGGGCGGTCTGCTCGGTGAGGAGGTACCCGTTGCTGCGGCCGAAGATCACCAGGAGCTCGCCCGACGGTGAGGAATCCGGGGGTACGGAATCGGGGGATGGAGTGGAGGGTGTGGTGTTCACGGTGGGCCTTCAGCTGTCCGACGCAGGGGTGTCACCCCTTGCAGGTAGGAGGCTGTTGGCTGAACCCCGGTAGATGCCCGCACGCGCAACAGTGAACGGGTATCTACTGCTCACTGTAGTGCTGCCGCCTCCGCGTCAGGGGAATATTCACCAGCGCAGCACTGCAGGAGATCAGTCACCAGGCACGCCCTGTGAGGTCCGTTTCGGGGTCCCGTATGGGGGACACCATCGCGCGGATTCTGGAGCCACAGGTGATCGGCTTGAGGGAGGGGAGATAGTGGTCCTTACTGAACTGACGGTGGAGCTGGCACCCCTAAGGTGCCAGCTCCACCGTCAGGTGTGCGAGGTTCAGCCTTCGACTGCGGCGATCTCGTTGGGCACGCCGGGGAGTTCGTCCGAGGACGTGATCTCGCCCGTGGCGATGTCGACCGCGTGGAGCTTCTTGGCTGCGGGGTCGGTGATGTACGCGGTGTCCCCGACGACCTTGATGGCGGGGTGCGGATGCTGCCACTCGACGGGGCCTTCCCAGGCGTCGATGACGGGCAGGGAGTCGGTGATCTCACCGGTCTCGGGGTCCATGCTGTGCAGGGCTCCGTCCGAGGCGAGGATCAGGACCTCGTCGTTCGGTCCGCGGGCCACGTCGCGGAAGGTGTACTCGACGCCCTCGGGCAGGTCGATGACCTCCATGGTCTTGGTCTCGGTGTCGATGAGCGTGAGCTGATGCAGGAGGTAGCCCTCGAGGTCGGGGTCGTCCTTGTAGTCCCCGGCGATGATGGGGCTGGTCTCGCTGACGTACGCGTTGCCCATGCGACCGAATTCGTCCGGCGCGTCGATCTTCGTGATCTCGCCGTCGTCATAGACGAGTGCGCCATCGCTGCAGCCGAAGACGACGACCTCATCCAAGGCCGTGCCTTCACCGTGCACAGAGGGGCATTCATCGCTCGTAGCGACTTCGTTGCCGTCGGCGTCGAGCACCTTGATGCCGGAGCGGCTCTCGGAGTTCCCGACGGTGGTGAGGAAGGTGCCGTCCTCGAGGACGATCGAGACGCCGTGGTGGGCCTCCTCGCCTTCGATGACCTCGGTCGCCGGGAGGCTGTCCGGGTCCTCGAGGAGGTCGTCGGTGGTGTAGATGGTGGTGTCGCTCGTGCCGTCTGCGTAGAGGATGGTCTTGTCTCCGTGCTGTACCACGTGGCCGGCGGTGTCGGCCTCGAACATGAGGTCGGTGAGTTTCGGTTCCGCCTGCTGCGACCCGGAGGAGTCGGTCCATGTCCCGAGGTCGAGGACCTGGAAGCCCTCCAGGACGGTGACGAGGGCGTGGCGCCCGTCGCCCGCGGGGTTCAGGCGCGTGAAGCCGTCGATGGGCATGTCGCCCTCGAGCTCCATCGTGGTGCCGTCGAGGACCACGATGCCGCCGTCGTAGGTGAGGGCGACACGGGGGGTGGGGGATGCAGCTGCGGTGGCCGAGGTGGTGGTCCCCGCTGCTGCTGTGGCGTCTGACGCCGGGTCCGAAGAGGAGCCACACGCCGTTACCAGCATGGTGGAGGTGGCCACGGTCGCTGCGAGAGCGAGGTGGCGCCTGCGTTTCGTGGGCAGATTTGCTGTCATGATTTCCTTTTGTTCGTTCGGGGTCTCAGGGTGAGAGCCCGGTGGCGATGCGTTCGGTGTTGGTGCGCATCATGGTGAGGTACGTGTCTGCACCTTCGCCGGGGTTTGTGAGGGATTCGGTGAACAGTTCGACGACGTCGACGTCGATGTTCGCGCCGTCGGCGAGGACCTGGACGAGCCGGTCGGGTTGGGAGGACTCGGCGAAGATCGTGGTCACCTGCGCCTCCTCGATCGCTGCGACGAGGTCGCGGAGGTCTGAGGCGCTGGGGGAGGCGAGGGTGGTGCCGCCCGGGATGACGGCTCCGATGATCCGGAAGTCGAACCGTTCGGCGAGGTAACCGAAGACATGATGGTTGGTGACCAGGTTCCGCCGGTCCGCCGGGATCGCCGCGAAGACGTCGGTCATCGCCGCATCGAGCTCGGTGAGCTCCGACTCATAGGTGGAGGACGAGGTTTCGATGGCGTCAGGGTCGATACCGTCCATCCCTGAGACCTGCTCCTGCAGAGCGTCGACGACGTCGGCCATCAGCGCCGGGTCGGTCCAGAAGTGCGGGTCAAGTGCGCCTTCGGATTCGCCTTCCGCGTAGGCGAGGGGTTCGATGACGTCGCCGGCGACGAGGAGGGGAACACCCTCCGCTTGGGCGCTGTCGATGTGCTGCTGGAGCCCTTCCTCCAGGCCGAGGCCGTTGGTGACGATCAGGTCCGCTTCGCGCATCATGGCGGCGTCCTGCGCGGAGACCTCGAAGGAGTGCGGGTCGGCATTGGGTTGCATGAGGACGCGGACCTCGGCCTCGTCCCCGACGACGTTCTCGACGACGTCGCCGAGGATGTTGGTGGTGACGACGATGAGCGGTCCATCGCCCCCGACTGCAGCGCAACCGGAGGCACTGATGAGTGCCATCGCGGCCAGAGCCAGAGCGACGTGCCGTCGTGTTCCGGTCATCGACCGACCTCCGCCAGGTGCGCGGGGATGGTGTCGGTGTCGAAGGTGCGGGCGATCCGGGCATTGTCGGCGAAGTCGATCTCGACCAGGGCCTGTTCGGCAGGGGCGTTGAGGTACGCCCGCTGCTGGTCGACGGTCAACTCGACCCCGACCAGGAGTCCGGGTTCGGCGAGGGTTTGTGGCAGGAGCGGTTCGGTGGCGGCGATCGTCCCGCCGGTCTCGGCCGACATGACCAGCACACGGCCGTCGACGGCGAGGGCGACGACGTGCCCTTCCCGGTCATCCACCGCGGAAACCTGGATCAGCGGGACCTCGGACGGAAAGAACTGCCAGATGCGTTCCCGGGTGTCCAGCAACCACGCGCCCTGCTCGCCCGCGACGGCGGCGACCGTTGGGCGGCCCTCCCGGGCCCGGAACTCCGTTGCCTTCGGGGCGTCCGCCCCTGCAGGGTAGGGGATGCGCTCGTACATGACCGTGTCGCCGTCGAGCGTGGCGAGCAGGGCGCCGTCGTCGCACCCGATGACGGTGCCGACGGATGTGGTGATCGTGCCGCGGGCATCGACGCAGTTCGCGGTCGCACCGTCGATCGGTTTACCGTCCCTGTCGTACGCCTGCACGGAGGTCGTCGTCGTTCCCTCCGTGCCGGGTCGGGTCAGGAGAGTGAGGTCCGAGAGGGGGACGAGCATCCCGGGGTGGGGCTCGACGGCCAGCTCAGCGCGGACATCGAGCTCTCCCTTCGCGAGGGCGTCGTTGTCGAGCACGGTGCCTTTGCCGCTGTCGGGGAAGTAGACGCCCGTGGTGGATGAGCCGGAGGTGACGACGGCTTCGCCTTCGCCCTCGACAGCGCCGATGATCGTGGGTTCTCCGCTGTAGTAGTGGAAGTGGTCCTCGTGGTCCCACGTCCACATGCCGCTGTCGACGATCGTCATGGTGCCCGTGGTCGCCGAGGACGCGAAGAGGTACCGCCCGTCAGTCGAAGTGGCGCTGACGTCCGGGACGTCGCCGACAGTGGTTGTGGTCTCATCGGCCAGGTTGAGGAGGTCGATTCGTCCGGCGATGTCCAGGGTCATCAGGTGGAGCTGGGGTTCGGCGACTTCAGTGGAGCCCTCGAGTGCTCCGTGACCGTCGCCGATCTCGGCCGGAGCAGAGCTGGAAGCGGCGAAAGAGCCGCTCACCGTGTCCGCGGCGGGCTCGGACGGATTGACCGTGGAGCAGGAAGCGAGGGTCAGGGTAAGCAGGGGGAGGGAGAGCAGAAGGGTTTCAGGCGTTCGCACGGAGGGCTTTCTGTGGTGGATGTACCGGTTCCGGACCGGCGGAACGATCGAGGGTCTCCAGGGAGCTGTCGGACGAGCTGATAGTGGACCTGTTGGCTGAGGTGGTGCGGCGGCGTGTCATGCCGCGGATGATGTTCGACAGGGTGGCGCAGGTGATGGCGGCGAGGGCGATCGATGCGCCGGCCGCGGTCCCGTAGTGCCAGGAGGTGAGGAGCCCGAGGAGAACCGAGAAGGCGCCGATGAGAGCTGCGAGGCCCATGGTCGTCGGGATGCGGGTGGTCCAGGCCGCGGCGGCAACAGCGGGCGCCAGGAGCAGTCCGATGACCAGCAGCGCGCCGACCGCTTGGTAGGACGCGACGACGGCGAGGGTCACCAGGCCTACAAGCAGCACCTGTGCCAGGCGTGGCCGCAGGCCCATGACCTGAGCGACGCGGCGGTCGAAGGCGAGGGCGACGAAGGAGCGGTGGAAACCTACGGCGATCAGCACCGTAAGAATCAGTGCGCCAACAAGGAGCCGGACTTCACCGGACCCGATGGCAAGAACGTCACCGAAGAGGATGGCGGTGGCGTCCGTGGCGAAGCTGCGGGAGTGGGAGATGATGATGACCCCCGCGGCGAGCATCCCGACGAAGAACAGACCGATGCTCGTGTCATGGGACAGGCGGCCCCGCCGGGCGAGGAAACTGACGCCGAGGCTCATCACCACGGCACTGAAGGCTGCTCCAAGGATGACCGGCACACCCGCCAACGTTGCCAGGGCGACGCCGGGCAGCATGCCGTGCGCCATCGCCTCCCCGAGGAAAGCCATCCCACGGATCACGACCCACGTTCCGACGACGGCGCAGATAGCGGCACACAGCGAACCGCCCACGAGGGCTCGCAGCATGAAGTCGCTGGAGAAGGGTTCAAGGAACAGGGTCACCGGGCCACCCTAGACTTAAATGAGTATCGTTCTCAACATGATAGTTTCGAGGGATGTTATCGGCCCGACGCGTCTCCTCCCTGCCTCAGCAGCAAACCGGCAGATTCAGCTCGCCTGTACCTGGGCCGGGCGAAGGTATAAGGGAGCCTCTGGTGCTGACGGATGTATGGTTCGATCACGATGGAGTCGATGCCCTGTGCGGCATCAGTGTGTCGATCCAGCCCGGTGCCGTCACGGCCATCGCCGGACCTAACGGGTCAGGCAAATCCACGCTGCTGGCAGTACTGGCCGGGGTGCTGGCACCCCGCCGTGGAACGGTATCGACGCCCAGGAACGCGCGCACGGCTCTTGTCGTCCAGCGCAGCGAAGTATCCGACCGCTTGCCGCTCACGGTTCGCGACGTCGTGACCATGGGTCGCTGGTCCACGGCGGGCATGCTTCGACGCCTGAACGCCGAGGATGACCGCATCATCGATGATTGCATCAGCCTGGTCGGCCTGGCCGGGCACCAGGGCCGGCCCCTCAATGCCCTCTCCGGAGGGCAGCGTCAACGCGCCTTCCTGGCTCAAGGACTAGCGCAGCGCGCGGATATCGTCCTGCTCGATGAGCCCACCACCGGTCTGGATGCCACCACTCGGGCCCTCGTGGCAGAGGTTTTGATCGCGGAGCAGGCACGGGGAGCAACCGTCATCTGCGTCTCACACGAGGACACGACCCTCGCCGCCGCCGACCACATCATCACGCTCGACGCAGGCCGCATCTCACTCGACCCCAGCACGCCCGATATATCCGGGGCGTTACTGCCGGTTCCTGGGCAGTAGAACAAGCGTCGGGAATGGGAGCGTGTGCTCAGTCAGCTGACGACGACCCGCGTGAAGCGGGCACGGCGGTGGCCGTCGTTGACGTAGGAGTATTGCTGCGCTGTGCCGAAGGCGAGGTGCTCACCCGCAGTCAGCACGACGTCCCCGCGTTCCTGCTCCACACGAATGGAGCCTTCAGAGACCATGAGCAGTTCGGACCAGCCTTCGGGGTCGGGTTCGGCGTCGTAGCGGTCCCTGGGTTCCAGCACCCACGCCCACAGCTGGGCGTCCTTCGTGGCGGGGACCGAGGCCAGCAGCACCGCAGAGCTGCCGGGCTGGCCCCTCCAGGCGAGCTCACGGATGTCGGCGTGGGCCGCCGCGGGGGCGGCGACCAGGTCGACGAAGCTAACACCCAACGCGTCGGCGAGATGGTCCAGGCCCGTCAGGCTGATATTCGCTTCACCGGATTCGAGCTTGATGATCGTTCTTCGGCTGATGCCGGCCCGGTCCGCCAGGGCGACCTGACTCAGATCGGCCGCAATCCGGAAACGGTGCACATTCGCCCCCACATGAGCCAGGACCTGCGAAGTCTCTCCCGTTTGCATGTGCACCATTGTGCACCATAAGGTGTGCATCATGTTGCACATACCGACCCGTGAGCATCGGCTTTCCCGCCAGGAGCTCGCCCTCGTCCTCATCACCGCTGTGTGGGGGTCGACGTTCCTTATCGTGCATATCGCCGTGCAGTACAGCGGGCCCTGGTTCTTCGTCGGCGTGCGCTTCATCACCGCGGGCCTCATCAGCGCGGTGATCTTCGCCCGGATTCTTCCCGGCATCACGAGGAAGGAAGTGGTGGCGGGAGCTGCGATCGGAGTCATGATCTTCCTCGGCTACGGGTTGCAGACCGTCGGGTTGCAGACGATCACCAGCAGCACCTCCGCGTTCATCACGGCCCTCTACGTCCCTCTCGTGCCCCTGCTGCAGTGGATCGTGTTCAAGAAGCCCCCCCGGTTGCTCACCTGGGTCGGTGTCGTGCTCGCCTTCGCCGGTCTGATGCTGCTCGCCGACCCAGGCAGCGCCAGTTTCTCCTTCGGCTCGGGGGAGATCGTGACGGTCGTCAGCACCCTCCCCATCGCGGCGGAGATCATCCTCATCAGCTGGTTCGCCGGCAAGGTCAACCTCGGCCGGGTCACCGTCGTGCAGCTTCTCGTCGCCGGGTTCCTAGGTTTCCTGACGATGCCCGCTGTCGGGGAGCAGCTGCCGACATTCTCGTGGATGTGGGTGGTCTCAGCCGTAGCCCTCGGTGCGGCGAGCTGCCTCATCCAGCTCACCATGAACTGGGCGCAGAAGTCGGTCTCACCGACACGGGCTACGATCATCTACGCTGCCGAACCCGTCTGGGCTGCCATCATCGGCCGTATAGCCGGTGAACGTCTCCCGCCGATCGCGATCGTCGGTGCCGCGTTCATCGTCGCCGGTGCCCTGATCAGCGAGCTGAACCCCAACAAGCGCACCGAAACCAACACTCGCGACGACCCCTCGCAGGAAGCCGGCGACACGGTGACCTCTACTCCTCAACTCGAGCAAATGGATTAGCCCAAAGGCCCTGCCGATGACCGACGCCGGGGGTTCACCGGAATCGAAGGTGCCCTCGAACTGATCACGGAAACGGTCGTCATCCCCATGATGTCCGGGCGACGGTACGCCGCACCGTCCCACGATGAACTTACTGCCGAGAGTTCACACTCAGCGCCCGTAGAACGGTCCTTCACTGAGGCGCCCTCGACCGTCCGGTCAGGGCCAAAAAACGCATATGGATGCTGGTCTGCCCGATTCCCGCATGACCCGCCCGAGAAAAAGCCCGGTGAAGGTGCCCCAACCGGGACACCTCTAGGTGGTCCTAGGGGCCTCCACTGCCACCTTTGTCGCGTGTGGCCTAAACGACCGATTGTGTACCTAACTTTTGCTACATCACCGGGCCGGGTTAGCGGGGAAGGGCCGTGATCCATTCCGAGAAGTCGGTGAGCTCGGTCCCGGTGAGCACCGCGGCGGGGCCTCTGTCCATGGGGTCAGCGAGGAGGGCCAGCGATTCGGCCGGTAGATCCTTGGGAGTCACTCGGCTCGAAGGGTTGCACCCTGCCAGGATGCGACGCCGCCAGGCACGTCGGGCTTGATGGTCTGTTGCCGGGGGAATCGTTCTTGCAGATAGGCGACGATGTCGTCATAGCCGATGCTGATCGTGGTCGCAGTGAAGAGCATCTTGCCGTTGACGTCTCTGACGTCGACTCCCCCGAAATGGTTGAGCGCCGGACGGACCGACCCGATCTCGGTCAGTGCGACGACCCGCGTCGCTCGGAACCAGGGCCGGACCGTCAGGTGGTCGTCGAATACATCGACCCGGAACCGGCGGATTCCAATGGCCAGGACGACGAAGAGAGCTCCGGCCGCCGTGATCCCCGCCGCACCGATAAGGGGACCCGGCTCAATAGGAAGTAGGCTTACCATCTGGGTCTCCATCAGGGGTCCTTCCCGACTTCAAGGAGAGCAATGATTCGCACCAGTGCAGCCACTGCAGCCCTGTCCTTCGCCGTTCTGATGGGCGTGGCAGCTCCTGCCATGGCCGCGGAAGAAACGGCCCCTGCCACCGAGCAGACCCAGGAGACCGACGACAGCGGCGACGCCGGCCTATGGGGCCTGCTCGGACTTCTCGGCCTGGCCGGTCTGCTCAAGCGGAACAAGAAGGAACACGTCGATCACGTCCGCACCACTGGCGCGACCCGCGTCAATGACGTGAACGGCCCCGGACACTAGTTCCACCAGCGCTAATCAGCACTGATCAGTGTTCTGACATGGTGAAGGCCCGCTCATATGAGCGGGCCTTCACCATGTCCGGGGTCCTGTCAGGGTCACCGGGGAGTTGCCACCCATCTCAGTTGTCGCGATGGTGGCGGAAATCGGTGGTCGTTGCCTGTGCTGTGAGGCGTTGGGCGCTGTGGTTTAGAGCGCTTGGAAGAGGTCAATCATCGCGTCGGGCGAGGACTGGTGGGAGTCCTGGCGTGTCAGGTATATCGCGCGATCGATGATTTCCTGGGAAATGACGACGACTTTGCGGTTCGTGTGCTGGCTGTAGGAGCTGATCCGCTCGAATGCTTCGGCGGCATTGAGGCCTGCGCGGCCCATAAGAAATCCTTTGGCCTGCTCGATCACGGCCCGGCTGAGTGCGGACGCGGCGACTGCCTCGTTGGCGATCTTGTGTGTATCGACGTGGATGGAGTGGATGAGGTCTACCACCAGTGCCCATACCCCGACCGGCTGCTCGTCCTCGGTCTGGATGAGGTCCGCGGAGATCAGGAGTTTATGCGTGTGTCCGTTGAGATCACGAAGGGACGCGTAAACCGACGATGGCCCACCGATAGTGGTGACTTTGGTCCAGAACGCCCGGACGGCGTCCCGATCTGCCGGGTCGACGTGCGACATGCCGAGCTCAAGGGTCGGGACGATGTCGCCGCGCTCGTACCCGTGGATCCGGTACAGCTCGTCCGACCAGTTGTAGGTGTCATCGGCGAAGTAGTGCTCGACGGTGCCGGTAGGGCAGTCGATGAAGTAGTCGACACTGGACGCGGACGCGGACGCGGACGCGGACGCGGACGCGGACGAGGGAGAAGGCCCAACGATGGAGGGCATGGGAAAGCCGTTCGACGAAGGTGGAACGAGCTAGCGTCTTAACCCGTACCTGGAACAGCAGACTGGCCCTACGACCCGGCCCTACGGACCCAGAGGTTCCCTGGAGCGGCCCGTAAGTGAATCGGCTTACGCATGCTTGTTCTGGTTTGCCCGCAACGTCAGTTGTCGGAACTGCCTTTCTGGCTCCCGGGATGCAGAACTCGTTGCCCGCCGGGTCCGCGAGCTCAGTCCACGGTTGCACGCCTCGAGCGATGTCAATCTTGTGGGCACCACGAGCCACGATGCGGTCCATCTCGACGGTTGGATCGTCCGGACGAAAGCCGAGGTGGAGGCAATTCGTGCCTTCTGGTCTGTCACCGGCACGAAGACCAACCCTGCACCGTCTCCCATAGATCTGCAGTGCGGCGCTCTCCGGCGTTAGTTCGTCGGTGTCTAAACTTATGACGTCGCCTTGCTGGTCCGTGTTGGTCCGTGTTGGTCCGTGGTGGGTCGGTGAAGGACGTGGAAGAACTAACAGGGCGATCGTCGTAGGCAATGGTTTACGTGACTGACTGTCGAGTCCATGGAAGGGTGAGGAAGATGCCGGGCTGGTCCTATCTCCTTGTCATCGCCGTCCAGGCGGTGGGCGGGTGAGCGGGGAGGATCTATCCGGTCTCGATGGGTTGTGTGCGACACTGTGTGCGTCATTCATCGAAATGCTGCCAGTAACGGGGGCCGCGCTGTCGGCGTTCAGCGGTTCCGCGCAGGAGACCAGGCTGCATGCCAGTGATGAGCTAGCCGCAAGGCTGGATGAGTTGCAGTTCGACCTGGGGGAGGGCCCGCGGTGGGAGGCTGCTCGCTTGAGGGCGCCGGTCCTCCTGCCGTATGTCCGCTCGATGCCCCACGAGAGGTGGCCCGTCTTCGGGAAGGCCCTGACAGACACCGATGCGCAGGGCCTCTTCGTCTTCCCTCTCGTCGTCGGCGCCATGGATATCGGGGTCGTCGAACTCTATAGGACCACCCCAGGGGACCTGAGCGAATCCGAAATGGTCACCGCACGCGCGCTGGTCGACGGGGCGGCCTGGAGTCTGCTGCGGCGAGTCCTCGTCCCGGAGTCCGGGAACGGTTCCCCCGAGATTGGTCTGTCCCCGTCACGCCGTGAGATACACCAGGCAACCGGTATGGTGCTCGCTCAGGTTGGGGGGACAGCGGCCGACGCGTTGCTCCTGCTGCGGGGGTACGCCTTCGCGCATGAGCAGACGGTACGGGAAACTTCCATCGAGGTCCTGGAACGCCGGCTGGATTTCACACCGCCCCCAACTCCCTGATCGTGCGGCAAGGGGCCGTAAAATTGGGTTTATGGACATATCTACCCGCGCTGCCCGGGTCAGTGCTGCGTTCGTGAGGATCGCGGACACCCTCGTCGACGAGTACGACGTGCTGGATCTGCTGCACACCCTCGTGGATGAATGCGTGGACCTGCTCGATGCGACCGCCGCCGGACTGATGCTGGCCGGCCCGGACGGGGTCCTGCAGGTGTTGGCCTCCACCAGCGAGGAGAGCCATCTCGTGGAAGTCCTGCAGCAGGAACTGGGGGCCGGCCCCTGCGTCGAGTGCTACGTCACGGGCGTCCCGGTCACTATCCGGGACATCGCTGGCACCGGAGACCGGTGGCCCGAGTTCAAGGACGCGGCCGCAGCGCAGGGGTATCAGTCGGTTCACGCCTTCCCGATGCGGGTCCGCGGCAGGACCATCGGCGCGATGAACCTGTTCCGCGTCGACAGGGGTGAACTCAGCGACGAGGATGTCGCGATCGGCCAGGCGCTGGCAGACGTGTCGACGATCAGCATCCTGCAGGAGCGCACCATCCAGGAATCGGCTGTGGTCAACGATCAGTTGCAGCGCGCACTCAATAGCCGGATCCTCATCGAGCAGGCCAAGGGCATGATTTCCCACATCTCGACCGTGGACACGAACGAGGCCTTCGAGCGACTCCGTGCCCATGCGCGCGCGCACAACACAAGCTTGCGCGCCACGGCAGAAGCGGTCCTGAACCGCACCCTCTCGCTCTAATCACTCCATCCCTTCCAGACCGCAACAGTTACCCGACTGACCGTCTGCGATGACGACCCGGTTCTACTGTCTGAGAGCAATCGGTATGACCCCTGCTGTCGGTGAGCCAGTAAAGTCCCGGCCGCTACCCGCGACTTGATGTTGCCCATGACAGCGGAGGGACTTGGGCCTGAAGTTTTGGGTTGCTGGTGTCGTGGTTTTACTTCTACTGTGGGCGCACGGGCGCCGTCCGCGCTCGGGCAGGCGGTGCGGAATGCTGGTGTTCAGGGTCGATGTCATGGAAGACGACGACGGGCTTGCGGTGACCTGTGCAGATGTTCCAGCGGTATGCCACCGAATTGAGTCTTTGTGGGATGCATGTAGTGTTCGAGGCGTCCTGGCCCGGCAGGCCGGGGTGGCCGATGACCTATTGTGGCTGCAGATCCGTGCCCGTATCGGTGCGATGACAGTCGTTTCCGATGTTCATCCCTTGCACTGGGTAGCATTTCACACAGTCGTTCGTCCCTCCCATCCCGTGTTCGACCAACCGAGTCTGGTCTTTGATCACGCCGCTGGCGCCCTGCAACACGAAGCGGTCCAGGCAATACGGCAGGGTCGTACGCATACCCAAGTGAAGTTAATCCTGTCGTTCCTTGATGGAACAAAAGTATCCTTGTCCCACCACGGAGGCCACCTACTGCGTGACGTGGTTGATGAGACGCAGACGAGCGGGGACTTAAGCTCCTGGGTGCGGGCACACCTGACAGGACGGCCCGACGCAGAGGATCAGTGGCGCATGCCCATCGTCGGCGTTCAGGTGGGGACTTTCGGCCCCGAAACATCAGCGGCCCGCCGATACCGATAGTAGGAATGCAATTCGTACAGCCGACCGGTCCGATCGCGTGTGCTCTGGCAGCACTGACCCTGTCGGCAACAGGTCCTATCTGATAGGTACGACGCCAGGATTCAGAGTAAGGAATTTCTCCTTCAGAGGTGCCGTGAGGCTCAGCAACGTGGTGTGGAGTTTGATCCTATGCCTCCCACCAATACCTCGTTTCCGCGGAGGTTTCCATGAGCCATTGGGTCAGGAGTTCATCGGGGGCCTCGTCGCGTTCACTGGGGCTGCTGGGCCTCAGGGCCCAAGGTATGGGACCGCGATGAGGGGCCCTAGGAGGCGGAGGCCGTTCGTCGATGAGTTCGTTGACCGCGTGCGCAAGAAGATTACACTCCTCCAAGGGCAGAGAGACCAGCCCTTCAAGGTAGGCGCGGATGCCGAAGAGGTCCACGACACCGGTGTATTGGGCGTAACGCCGCCAGGCATACAAGCAGGAAATGTTGGAAGCGGACATCGCTGCATGGATGAGGACGCGCTGCGTCTCTTCCTCCTTGTCCGGCAACGTCACCGCGGCCGTCCTATCCCCACACTGCCCGACCCGGGACCGTGCGGATCCCCTAGTTCTTGAGTGTGCGCTTGTGCGGCTTCGATTGCGTCCAGGAGCACCAAGGAGTTTGCCGAGCCGCCGGTGTGGCTGCTGGTGTTGACGGCGGCGAGAACGTCAGCATCAACTCCCCGCGATGCTTGTGAAGATTCACCCAGTGTGGGAGCACCACTGTCCCGCGTTTTATCTGTCAGGTGGGCAGTATCCTCCACCCGGTGTTTGAGGAATCGAGAGGTGGGCCGGACGCGGTCGTAGTGCGTTGCAACGACCAGGTGCGTTAGATCTTTGGTGGCAGAAAGACCGAGAATGCTCATCGCCCGCTGCAGGTCATCCTCTATCGTACGTACCGGAATGGGTAGCACGAGGGCAATCTCATCGCACGTGAGGCCACCACTGGTCATCACCGCGATCACCGCCTGGCGATCACTCAACGCCTCCACGTGCGTGGTGTTGTCCGCCCGGGGCACCATCGTGACCCCATGACGGAGATTCGACTCGTCCGGGTTCTGGTGTGTCTGCCTCATGGCACTCCCTGCTGGCACGGCGTATACGGCTGTGCGCCAGGGTCTGGGGCGACAGAACAAGACTCTCTTTCCGACGTCCCAGTGTCAAGGAAAGATTGCACGCGCTCGTTTGCTATTAGGGCTTTCGGCGGTATGGCTTGGCCACCGGCGTAGGTCGGCCAGTGCCGTCTGCGCGTGCCGGTGAAGAATCCGATGGCGCCACCAGATCACCCCTCCGGTTCTTCTTCGTGTCCGACTGATTTCTCCTGGAGGAACTGGCATAGTGATGCGGCGACCAGCAGTTCCGCGGCGAGCCCCTGCAGCTCGGGGGCGGTGAGTGTTGTGTCGCTGTCGCGCATCCCGAATGTGATGGACCACCGCGGGTCATCGACGGCAACTGGTTGCATGTAGATTTCGGTGCCGTCATCGCGCAGCGGAACTGTGACCAGGCCGGTATCAGCGCCGTCGACCCCGTCCTGAACGAGGACGGTGATCAGCGCACCTCCTTCCCGTGTGTCTCGGAACTCTTGAACCCAACGTTCAAGGGTCTGGCGACTACGAAAAGGCATGCATGCTTCCTCTCCTCAGGGTGAAAGGCACAGAGCAGGTCAGCCTTCCAGGACGAAACGGGCGAAACCGGTCCCCATCCGCAGCGGGTGGTATCGGCGCTATGTATAGAGCATTCGGTGCACCACGTATTCCGATCAGGTGCCTGTTGTACCCGGATGGGAGGCAATCCACTGTCGGGCATCAAGGTTGGCGATCCGCCGGTACAGGGTTGCCCTAGACATGCCGAGGTCGCGGGCGACACGGGAGACGGGTTGGCCCTGCTCGATGAGCCGACAAGCGTTGGCGATCTGACTGTCAGAGAAGATGGGTCGCCGTCCGCCGAGGTCC
Source organism: Arthrobacter pasteuri (assembly GCF_054510955.1). NCBI lineage: Bacteria > Bacillati > Actinomycetota > Actinomycetes > Micrococcales > Micrococcaceae > Arthrobacter > Arthrobacter pasteuri. The sequence goes on along the minus strand of NZ_JBTNDO010000001.1, from coordinate 1,911,157 downwards.
GGGCCGGCGTCGCGGCGTTTGGTGTTGGAGTCATCGTCGCGTTCTCCCACTTCCATGACAGTGCTGGAAGTGCCCTCGCCGTAAGCGCTGAACGTTCCCTCGGAGGAACTCTGGATGCAGAGGACAGGAATAACGGCTGGGACCGAATGGGCCGGGAAGATCCGTTCATCCGAGAAAAGTGGGCAGCTATCCGCAGCGCCGGATTCAGTATCAGGCTCGAATCCGACACCACCGTAGGAGATATTCTCGGCGTTGCTCTTCCGTTAGGAACTGCGATCGGTCTCCTCGTTGCGGGAGCAACCAATAAGGTCTGCGGTCCCTACGGATCTGTCAAACGCGACCCCTACACCCATCAGGACCAGCCATCCGTCGGGTTCGAGGTAATCATCTACAGATGAAAACTGTCTTCCAGGATACGGAATGCACCACTGAAGCGTTCCCAGACACTTGAAAGCCGGAAAAAGCCGCCAACCACGACCGGCGACTGTGGCCGCGGCGAAAGCCCGGTTTCCTCCTCGCGGTGCAACCCACTGCATGGCATGTGGTGTATCAGCTTCACCACCTCGAAGACGCCGCGCATCGTGGACGCCGACCAGTACGTCCACAACGTCACATCGACGAAGCAGAACCCCTACAGCACTGCGCGGGGCACGGCCAGCAGCGGTGTACTGCTCCTCGCCGACGTGAACGCCACAAGCCGGTACTGGCACTACTACAGCCGGTAAACGCGTTGGCGGCGGGCAGGGAAGTACACCATGCCTACCGCTCATCCGCCGATGGTTCCACTTCTGCTCCGATCATGCCCCGGAGCGTGGTCGACGGAATACCGTCCGCGAGAAGCTGGGGACCTTTCGGGCTTCTAGCGTCGGGGCTGGACTGTGAGGGTCTGGTACTGGGGGTTGTCGGCGAAAAATGTATGTGCCAGGGGGCATTGCGGGATGAGGCTCAGGCGCCGTTTGTGGGTGTTGAGCACGATATGGCGCATCAGGGTCGCGTCAATGCCCTGGTCCCGGAATTCGGGGTGTTCCATGCCCGCGATGAGGATGACCTGTCCGCCGTTCATCGTGTACTTCATACATGCGGCGAGGTCACCGTCGAGGAAAAGCTCGAAACGGCAGTACAGGGGGTTGTCGCGGAATGTTTCCTTGACCTGGTGCCCTGTACCGGATTGAACACCGCCCTCGGTGGCTAGCTGTGCGCGGTACTCGAGCTCACCGGCGATTATCTCGTAGCGTTCGATGGCCCCGGTGGGAGGGTAGTCGGTATCCATGATCCGGTAGGCCTGGTTCACCATGACCCGCAGGTGCCTGGTCGGCAGTGCCGCGAGGTCCTCGGGGGTCAGGGTTCCCTCCAGTACGGCGCTGTCCCGCTCACGGCGGGCGGCCCGGACTCGGGGCGCCTGACTGTCGCGGCGGGGATCGGTCGGGGAGGTGACTGTGCCGGACTCATCCAGCGCGAGGGCTGTGGATGGTTCGGTGTGGTCTGGGTGCAGGAGTTCTGTCATGGCCGTTCCTGTGCTCGTGATGACGACGGCCTTTGTCTGGACCCCGGTGTCACGACGAGGGTATCGGTAAGACACTGGAAAAAGACACCGAGTCGTCTTACAACTCGCTGTATGACAGCGCCTTGGGTTGGTCGTTCAGACCCAGATGTGCAGCTGGAGCTGCGCGGCGAGGCATCTGAGGGCTTGTTCATCCTCTTCGCTGAAGGTCCTCGGCTGATCGTCGATCAGGCAGAGGGTGCCGATACGCCAGCCGTCGACTGTGCTGATGGGGTGGCCGGCGTAGAAGCGGATCCCTGGGCCGTCGGTGACGAGGGGATGATCCCGCCATTCCGGGTCGAGGGCGGAGTTGGTGATGACGAGGGTGCGGTCTTGTTCAATGGTCGTCGCGCACAACGCCAAGCCCGTGGAAGGTCCTGGTCGATGGGTCCGACGACGGACTTGATGACCTGCGCGTCTTCGGTGAGGGAAATCGTATCCGTCGGGGGAGAGAGCCACGTCACGAAGGTAATCGTCGTACCCGGAGGACGACGCCGCACCCTGATTGCTATGGTGCGCGCCGTCAACCATGGAACCAGTGCTGTCCAGCAGTTCATGGACGGCGTGGGCGAGCAGGTCGCGGTCCGGTGCCGGGAGCATTACCAGGCCGGACAGATACCCCTGGACGTCGAACTCGTCCGCGTCGCCCGTGAGGCCGAAGTACACCATGAATACGTCCTTGGTATCCAAGCTCGCTGCCCGGACGGTCTGAATCGCGCTCCACTGCTGCACGTACTCATTCAGCACGTTCGATCCTCCACCGGATCCTCGAGGATCACGCGCAACGTCATCTTCCTGCGGGCTTCATGCCGGGACATTAAGGGACTCGCTGACCTAAAGGTGCCGAGCATTGATTCCACTGACAGCTGTCACTCCCATCACGATGGCAGTCTGATTCAGCACGACAGCTGAGGAGCCGAGATCGTGTTGCAACCGACATCGCAGTCCTGAAATAGCACGACTGTTGAGGGATTGTCCGCGAGTTCCACTAACCGTTAGGTTTTGGTGACACCTCAGATTCTGACCATGACACTCGCGCGCCTTACACGACCATCGATGTGCAGGGACCCACTCCCGATGCGAGATCCACCGCTGGCTTACCGAGGGCAGCAGAATATTAAGTGGTTCCATTGGCTTCACGTGTCTAGCAGTAGGCAGATGCCACTTGGGGGCGGCAGGAACGCTATGCAACGTACGTGTCCTGCCGCCCCGCCTCAGCACCGCAGGCATCCGGGCAACAGGCGGAGAGCCTGCGCAAATCGAACAACGAGCAGGCTCCCGGAACTCTAGTGAACAGCGGCTTTGTACTCGACCGGGCGCATGATGTGAGCCAGCTACGAGTTATTCGAAGTGGGTGGTCGGCGTTTCATCGCTGGTAGTGGCGACGACGCGGGCTGCGATGTCGCGGAGCTTGATGTTCCGCCCGCTGGAGGCTGCTTTGAGGATCTGCATGGCCTTTGCCTGGCTGCACCTGTTCTGCCCCATGATGATGCCGGCGGCAAGGTCGATGACGGTCCGGGATTCGAGGGCCGCACTGAGGTGGGTCTCCTTGTCGGACAGGTGCGCGATCCGTACCGCCAGACGCAGGGATCTGGACGCTTCCCGGGCGAAGACTTCCGCAGCCGCGGCGGCTTCCGGCGTGAATCCATCCACCGTGTTGGAGTAGAGGTTCAGCGCGCAGTCAGCTTCGCCTTTGAGGGGAATGGGCACGCCGAGGATGGAGAGCATGCCGTGTTCGGCGATGGTCGCGAAGTACTCGGGCCACCGGCCATCGATGCGCGTGTCAGGGACGTAGACGGTCTCCATGGTGCGGGCTGCGGTGAGGCAGGGTCCGTTCCCGTAGGAGTACTGGATTTTGTCGAGCTTCAGGGCTTTCTCGCTGCTGCTCGCCACGGTTTCGGCGTGCCGTGGTCGCAGCAGTGTCACCCCGCAGAACACCTCGCGTCCCGGGTCGGACAGTTGCCGTGCCGCGAGCTGCGCAAGAGTACCGAGGAAATGCTCCACGCCCGGACTGTCGAGGACCAGATCCTGCAGGTCCGCTATTCCGTTGACAGCCACTACGGGACCGTCCGGCTGAGCACTTGGCGTCGGGGCGGGTGAGGCGGCCTCGGCGTCGAGGGTGAGGAGGGGTTGATCGTTCATGATTCTCCAATCCAAGAGATCAGCGTTCGCGGAGCGGCAGCGCCCGGAGAACCCGGAACGCGGCGATGATCATCACTACAGCGCTCTTTCACTGACGACATTCTTAACGCTACGCTCCGGGTCCTAATTAACCCCACGACAGCCCAAACGTCTGCAGCCGAACACGGCGGAAGCCACTTCCAGGCGTCAACCAAATCCGTACGATGCTTGGACCGACCGACCCGGGCTCTTCAAGTTGCCCCCACGGGTAGGATCTACCCGCGGTACACGTAAGCTCTGCCGCCTCATGAAGGAAGACCTTTGACTGACAGCCCGGAAGGACATCCGCAGGCAGGCACCTCGCGCCGCGTGATGCACTGAAGCAGAAGTCGACTGCTCAGGAGGTGATGAGTGTGAAGGGTCGCTACTTCGTGCTCGCCCTCGCTTTGATCGGCGGTCAATCCATGACGGCGTGTACCACCGAAGCTGCCGGCGGGCTGCAGGAGTCCTCAGCACTCCAAGTGCTCGTTTCAGATGAGCAGCGCGACGGTCGATTCGGGCCTGAAGCACTCTTTGAGAGCGTCCTGCTCACCAGTAAGGACGAATGCCTGCTAGCTCACGCCTCGGACGGCACGATCTACAACATCGAGTTCCCCGCCGGCACGCACTTCAACGACGCAGGGGAGCTCGACATTGGGTTCGACACGATTCCGCTGGGCCAGCAGGTGTCCCTGGGTGGTGGATATAGCGAGGCGCCCGAACTGACGGAAGCCTTGCCGGGTTCATGCACAACAGGCGCGACCTTTATGGTTTACACGTCCTGACCGTCCGCGATCGAGCGGTTCGGTAGTCGATCCCTTAGCGGGACGGCACGATGGCCTTATCGGCATCGCTAGTCAGCGACGGTAGTCGTCCGCCTCGCCGTGGTTGTCGTGGTCCTGGCCTTGGTCGCCGCCGTGGTCCTCGAGCCGGCGTAGGAACGGTTCGAATCTGGTGTGGAACGCAATACCAATACTTTGTGCAGACTCCTGTGCCGCCAGGGCCAGCAGGTCACGCTGAGCCTCCGGTAGCATCATCATCCCCACTGTACAGAGGGCCACTTCCTCCTCGGATGCGCTACCTGACATCGCAGAATACTCCAGCCACACATCGTGCAGATCAAGGTCCTCTTGCAGGAGCATCCGCACGAACTCCTGCCGCTGCTCCTCGGCGTTCAACACCTGAACCACCCTCATGCTTCCTCGGTTCCGCTCATCGTCTCGAAGGCCGCAGTGAAGGGGACTTCACGAACAGAATGAGGTTGCAGCTCGCGTCCAAAGCCCCTACCTGCTCAGGCTTCGCGAACCTTAACGTCCTCCTCGGCCTCGGCCCCGGCCCCGGGTTTGGTCGTGGCGGAGGTGTCAGCTGATGCGTCGCGGATCGCCTGCCGGCGATCGAGCTCTTCACGTAGCTCGTGGTGCTGGCCGTCGGTCTCGGCACCCACCTCACCGTCGCGGACGTACTGCAGGTCCCGAGCCCGGTGATTCCTGCTGTTGAGGATGTCCAGGTCATCCCGGTCTATCAATGTCAGATCCTCGGGGAAGTCCTTGCCTGGATCCAACCTGCTGTTATCACTCACGAAAGGCCTCAATCACGTACTGGCAACTGAAAAAGCCCCGCTTCTAGAGGCGAGACCGACAATACCGCAGCGGCTCCTTGTTCACTGGACCTATGAGTGGACACGTGTCCGGTGGTCCTCCGTGAACGCACCGAGGGGCGCCGCATGTGCGGCGCCCCTCGGTGTTCCTGGTTCTACTGGTTGACCTACTACCGGCGGGTCCACCGACCAGCATGTGTCTCTAGCGTCGGAGACCGGTGGTGTCGGCGGGATCCGTGCCGTCGGCGTCGAGGAGTTCGATCTTTTCCTTGCGCACGTCGCTGGTGACGGTTTCCTGCTCGGTGACCGTTTCCTTGTCGAGGCGCACGCGTTCGACAGGCACGGCTTCCTTCTCCACGACCGGGCGCTCTGCGTGAAGGATCACTTCGTGCTCCTCCTCGCTGATCGCCGGACCATCGTAGGCGTCGCCGCGGTTGGCGTTGGTGATGGGCTCCCGCTCGATGCGTACTTCCTCGTGGGACACGGGAATGGTCTTGGTGACGGTCTCAGTCACGACGTACTTACGCAGGCGGGCGCGGCCGACCTCGCGGCGCTCGGTCCCAACATGGAGCTGCTCCTCGGAACGGGTCATCGCCTCGTCGGTGGTGGGGCCAGAGGTGTCGTGGCCGACGGTCTGGCGCGAACGGTCCAGGCGCTCGTCCCCGGCCTGGTAACCAGCCTCGTAGTTTGCAGTCCCGGTGGTACCGGTCGTGGTGGTGTCGACGTAGTCGGTCGTGCCGGTGGTTCCGGTGTGGCCGGCAAGCCCGTAGTGGCGGTACAGGCGGTCTTCTTCTTCGGGGCTGAGGTCACCGTCGGATTCGATGCGGGGTGCGTCCTTGACCTGGTCCTTCGTGTATCCGATGGTGACATCGTTGCCGGTCACGTTCGCGCCCTGCAGGGGTGCGAAGGACTCCGAGGTACCGAACAGGCCCGTCTTGACGGTGACCCAGCTCGGGTCCTGGGTCTGATCATCCAGGTAGACCTGGCCGACGGAACCGATCTTGGAACCATCGGATGCCAGGACGTGGCCGCGGCCGGAGAGGATGGTGTCGATATTGTTCTGCGTGATCATGTACTGCTCCCTAGAGGTCAGGCGAATCGAATTAGCTGTGAGATTAGTTGTTGCGGTTACGGGCGGGTTCTCAGTGCCCGGTGCAACAGTTTTCTCGCCGCGGCCACCGTTGATGGTGGTATGCAGCGTTAGTGGTGGCGGTGCAGGGCTAGCCGTTGAGGCCGGCCTGGTGGTTGATGCCGACCTGGTCGACTTTGCGGTGGAAGTGCATGCCGGCTTTGCCGCCGAGGATCGCTCCGATGAGGGGGACGAGAACGGCGATGGCCAGGCCGATCAGACCGCTGGCGGTCAGCAGGCTGCCATCAACCGGAATGCGGGGGGCGCCGCCGATGCTGGAAAGGATGTTGAACTGGCTGCCGGCGAGGGCGGCGAGGATTGCGACGACGATGGCGATGATGATGCCCCACAGCCATACGGCGACGCCCTGCTTCACACCGTCGAAACGGGCCATGCGGCCTGCGACGTAGCCGCCGCAGTAGTAGGCGAGGAACAGGACGATGGCGAGCACGATCCCACTGATGATGCTGAGGGTATCTGCGTTCTCGGTTGCCTGGTTCGCGGCGTCCTGGGCGCCGGCGGTGTTCGCGGCTCCTACGCCGGCACCGATTGCGGTTGCCAGTGCGCTGAGCAGGACGGTCAGTCCGATGGCGGTGAGCCATCCGAAGAACGCCGAACCCCACTTGATGCCGCCGAAGCGTTCCTTCTGCGCGGCGACGACGTCGTTCTTCCGTGCCCTAGGAGTACTGGCCCCCGAGGTGTTGTCATTTGCCATGTCATGTCCTTCACATAGGAATTGCAGGTGCAGTGCAGCTAGCGTGCGCTTCCCGGACGGGAGGTTCGAGGCCAGCCCGAGGACGAACATCTCACCATCAGAATACCTAAGTAAGCTGATAATCAGCGTCCTTGCCTTCTTGTCGGCTGCGCCCTAACGTGGGGTTGACATTGCTGTTGAGTCGTGGAGACGCCCCTGGGCCGGCGCCTCATTCGTATCAAAAGCGTTTGCGCATGGAAGAAACACTCAAATCCGGTCTGGCCACCGTGAGCAGCCCAGGAACGGTCCTACCAACGGCGCCCACCGCATCTAGGACGCCATCTGCGGCTTGGAGGTCGTAACGAGGTGACGAATTCGGTCAAGAAGTTACGGGGCACCCAGCACCTCGACTGTTGAGGACGAAGTACTTGGAGAAGTACTTGGAGAAGTTGGGCGTCAGCGTGGGGCGGCACCGCAGAAGGGGGGAAGGGTGCTGCTTAGCCGGCGGTGTTCCTTCCTCGTTTCGTAGGACTCTCTGCTTCATACGGAAGGTGAAAGGCGGCCGGGGCGCGCAACCGGATTGCAGGGTTCCGCGCTCAAGGCGCACCGCATGTTTGGAGCGCAGGGTTAGTGGTTCGAGGAGGAGGAATCGGGATGGCGTTGTCAGCGCAGGAACGCCGGCAGTGGAACGAACTCGAGCGGCAGCTCGTAGCCGGGAGTCCCCAGGCGGGGCAACTGATCGAAGGCTCCGGGTTAGTGCGCTATGTCGCCAGGACCACCGGTGCGGTGCTGACGTTGGCTGTGGTGCTGGTGGCGTTCATGATCGTGGTTCTGGCTGTCATCGTGAAGGTCCTGCTGGTCGGTGTCCTGGGTTTCGTCCTCATGATCATCGGCGGGACCGAGTTCCGCTTTCCGGGCTCGGCGGAGCGGCCCGCTGGCGTGCTCGGCAGGACAGCACAGAGGACCCTGTGATGGTGGTCGACTGCTGGTCTACCCTGCAACTGCTGTCCCTCGCGGCTCGCGCCGTGCAACGGGAGACAGCGGCCTATCTCAAAACGCTGGGGCTACCTCAGCTGGGTTATTACGTACTTGAATATTTAAGTGAACGAAGCCCGATGCTGCAGTCCGAACTCGCCCGCCTGGTCCTCGTCCGACCCCAAACCATCGGGACCGTCCTGGCCACGCTTGAGGACAATCAGTGGGTCACCCGGCAGCACGGCCTGAGGCAGAATCAGGTAGCCGTGAGCATCACCGAGCAGGGCCGGGCTCTTCTCGCCGTAACGCAGCAACGCCTTCGAACACTCCAGCTACCAGGCGATATTGAGGCCCTCCGGCCGATCCTTGCCACCATTATCAACCGCGCCATGTAAAACCAGGGATGCAGCCCTGGCAGGGTGGTATCCGCAACACTGCCAGTCCCGGAGTGGGCGCGGCTCACGCGCGAAAAGCGGCAAACGGGTGGCAGGGGATGGGGGGCGGAATGCGACCGACGCGGTCACACTCCGCCCCTACTTTTGCTTGCTCAGCAGGTGGGTCGGTTCAGATCCCGAGCGGGTCGATCGTCAGTTCTTCTTGAAACCGTCCTTGAACTTTTCACCGGCCTGCCTGAGGTCTCTCTGGGCCTGGTCGCCCTGGTCCTCGGCTTTCTGGTTCTCGTCACCGATGGCATGGCTGGTGGCTTCCTTGCCCTGAGCGATGAGCTTCCGCGCCGCGTTGCTGATCTTGTCGTCCACCCCCCTGACGCTCCTCCTTGTCTTTGAGTTCTCGTGCTCTCGCGATCCGCCCTGGAGCCGAGAGCCCCCAATGTAGGCCCGGCCAGCACATGCGAGCAGGCCACCGAGGTGAACACGGAATTGCTGCTCCACACAGTGAGCTGAGGTAATGCGCGGCGCCGTCGTAACACTTCGGTTCTCGGTCCCTGTGCCCCTAGATCCGTGTGTGAGCTGATCTTATTGTCCCGCGAACCGGTGCTGAAGGGGTGTTGCTGACGGTGACGAAGACCTGTGCTGTCTGGTTCTCGTCACTCAGATCGAGCAGGACACGCTCCACAAACACGCCTTCCTCGCCTAGAAGAGTCACTTCAGTACCGACAGCTGGATTGTTATTGCCGGGTCATCGGACCACCGTCGGCACGGTCCTCGTACGGGGCAGTTCACTGTGTGAGGCTCTTCGCTTCGCTGCACAATCAGATGGTCAGTGTGCTTATGATCGATCGTGTCCCGGCTGCTGATAGTGGAACGCCAGAATGGGAAGTAAGCTTAGTAGTTGGGCCTTCTTCTGAAGGTCCAACCATCCTTTGAGGAGAGCCATGATTCGCACAAGTGCAGCTACTGCAGCCCTGTCCTTCGCCGTGCTGATGGGCGTGGCAGCTCCTGCCACCGCCGCGGAAGAAACGGCCCCTGCCACCGAGCAGACCCAGGAAACCGACGACAGCGGTGACGCCGGCCTGTGGGGCCTGCTCGGACTTCTCGGCCTGGCCGGTCTGCTCAAGCGGAACAAGAAGGATCACACCAACCACGGTCCTGCTTCCGGTGCGACCCGCGTGAACGATGTGAACGGCCCCGGCCACTAGTTTCCTCCGGAACGATGGAGCTCTGATTCGAATATCAGCAGCCCGGCATGAGGAAGGCCCGCTCATCCATGAGCGGGCCTTCCTCATGCCCGGAGTCCTGTGAGCATCACCAGGTACGCCAACCCTCGTCAGTGCGGTCGCGGCCCACGATCTGGAGCGCCGGTCGCCGGGAGTCAGAGGCCCTGAAAGAGCTGTATCAGTGCCTCAGGTGAGGATTGGTGGGAGTCCTGGCGGGTCAGGTGTAGTGCGCGGTCGATGATCTCCTGGGAGATGACGACGACTTTACGGTTTGTGCGCTGGCTGTAGGAGTTGATCCGTTCAAAGGCTTCGGTGGCCCCCAGGCCGGCGCGGCCCATGAGGATCCCTTTGGCCTGCTCGATCACGGCCCGGCTGAGCGCGGATGCGGCGACCGCCTCGTTGGCGAGCTGGTGCCGGTCGGCGTGGATGCACCGGGTGAGGTCCACCACCAGAGCCCACACCCCTACGGGTTCCTCATTGTGATGAATGAGGTCAGCGGAGATGAGGAGTTTGTGCTGGCGGCCGGTGAGGTCGCTGAGGGATGCGTAGACCGATGTTGGGCCGCCGCTTGTGGTGACTTTGGTCCAGAAGGCCTGGACGGCGTCGCGGTCTGCTGACACGAAGTGGGACATGCCGAGGTCCAGGGTCGGAACGACGTCGCCGCGTTCGTAGCCGTGGATCCGGTACAGCTCGTCCGACCAGTTGTAGGAGTCGTCGGCGAAGTAGTGCTCGACCGTGCCGGTGGGGCAATCGATGAAGTACTCGACACTGGACACGGCCCCGGACAGGGGGACGGCGGGTTCAACGGTGGAGGGCATGGGAAAGCCATTCGACGAACGTGGAACGAGCTAGCGTCTTAACCCGGACCTGAAACAGCAGACTAACAAGGCACACCGAACGATTCGCTGTTCAGGGGTATCAGCCTTCCCGCTCAGGGCGACGATCCAATGAGTTCCCTCATCAGCGCGCACGGGAAGCGATGACCATCTGCCCGGCAACCCTCCTAGCTGACGCCGACGCCTGAACGGAGCAAGGTGTAGGAGAAGGTAAGGGGGCAGGGGCCGGGTTGCTGGCCCCACGGACACCAAAATCCGTTCATCTCACGGGCGAAGCGCACGATAACCGGGACGCTGTTGGCGTTGAAACCTGCGAGCATCGCTGCGAGGTCCATCGCATGCCTCTCAGTCGCCGCCTTGAGCCCGTCCATCGGTTCGAGCGTGAGCAGCAGGATGCCTCCGTTCTGGCGTACCTGTTCGGCAGCCGACGCCAGTAGACCCGGGTCCTCCTCGTGGAACGGGAAGTGCGCGAACGTCACAGCGACAGCGGGTCGTTCACCCAGCTTCTCCGAGTACTCGGCAAGTGTCTCCCTGCCCCACTCCAGGCTCACGCCCATCAGCGTGCCGTTGCTCGGGGCGAGGTTTCGGCCATCGATGGGTTCGCACGGGACGGCCCTGGGATCGATGTTGCACGCGCACAGGGGCTGTCCTCGAACTTTTGTAGGCTCCGTTTTCGACGTCGCCAGCGACTGCTGAGAGGTCGGCGCCGACATTTTGAAGCTTTTCCAGTCCGTAGCGACGCGTCCAGAATGCCTCGACCGGCTCGGGGTCGAGTGGCCTTAAAGCTGTCTGGCTCATTCGCTTCTGAGGTGTTCGTGCTGGCTGTCACATGACTCGTCAGAATGTAGCTGTGACTGGAGGCCTTGGAGGACGATGGTCACGCCCTGGTCAAGTTCTGCCTGGCCGTCGTAGGCCAGGAGGAGTGGTGCCAGATCGCGCAGGTACGGGAAGTCCTTGTCCGGAAGCCGGTGGAGGCCCATGCGTAGTCCGGCCTCGTCCTCGTCCGGGTCCACCACGACTTCCTCGAGTTCGTTGAGAAGGTGCCCAAGCAGGAACCCGTAGTAGGCACGATATGCGTGCAGTGCTCCGGCGGCATCGAAGCCTGCTTCCCGCAGGATGGTGAGGATCCGCTCGATGGGTCTCAGCGCCCCGAGGGGCCTGAGTCCGAGGGGCGTCGACAAGGGGCGTGTGACCAGGAGGGGGGCGATGTTGCGGTGCTGCAGGGCCAGGTCACGGAAGTCATGGGCGGCCTGACGAAGTTGCCCTTGCCACGCCTCTTGAGTCCTATCCGGGGCCGGGATCGTCCATTGGTCCAGCAGCAGCTCGGTCAGCCCGTCCAAAAGCGCTTCCCGGTTGGCCGCGTACCGGTACAGGGCCATGGGATCCCGGTCGAGCCGGGCCCCCAGGCGCCGCATCGAGAGGGCCTCGAGCCCGTCTTCATCGACAAGGCTCAAGGCTGCTGCCAGCACGACGTCCCGGCTGAGGGAGCCGCGGGCACGGCCTGGACGCGACGGTTCGTCCGAGGGCCCAGCGGCTCCATTGACGGTCGGCTGGGACGGTCGATCGTTCCGGTTGTTCGCGATCCTGAACACCACTTCCTGTTTCGAGGCTTGTAAGCTCACTTGCTATCCACTGCTCTACACCGTAGAGTCTACAGCGTAGAGCAACCGTGGAGCAGACCGCGGACCCTTCCAGCTCGCGCCCATGAAGCAGCTCGATCCGGGCCTTCATCGCCGACTCTCGGCGCCCTTATCTTTTTCAGGAGAAACCCTTTGGCCAATAGCACTGCGCACAGCAATACCCACAATGACCGCAGCGATGTCCGGGGCGAGAACGAGCACGGCCACAACGGTGCCGGTAACCGGGTGGAGACCCGCCGTTCGACCGAGACGAAGGCCTCGACGAAGACCACCGAGTTCTTTGCCTACGTGGCGATGGTCATCGCGACCGTAGTCACCGCGCTGGTCGTCGGCGACGGTGACGGCGAGGACGGTATCGACATGTTCAACGCCCACCAGGGCATGGAACTGATCACGTTCCTCACCATCGGCTACATGGTGGCCCGTGGTCTGGCGAAGTCCGGCAGCCGCGAGTACTACAGCGTCTGACGAAACCCGTCATCCCCGCACCGGAGCTACTTACTTCCGGTGCGGGGATCACCTATATCCAGCGGGTTCGACCCGCCGCCGGTGGCGGACACCAGTCCCAACTGGCCCGTCGGATGCTCGCCAGTAAGTCTCCCGCTGATTGTCTCGATCAGTACTTCCACGACCGCAGTTCCATGAACGCCAAGGACCTTGATGAGTGACCTCGCCACCTCTGCCGCCCCTGTTGCTGTGAACGCACAGCCGCCGGCCCCGCGCACCGTCCGTATCTCCCGGCCGAACGACGTCGTCGCCTCCTACTCCGTGCTGCTCAAGCAGGTCCGCAAGGAAGGCCTCCTGAACCGACGTCGGCGCTTCTACATCTCGGTGTTCGCGGTCCTGGCCCTGGCCATGGGCGCGGCCTGGACGGGGTTCGCGCTCCTGGGCGACACGTGGTTCCAGCTCCTGGTCGCGGCCGCCCTCGGGGTCGTCCTCACCCAGGTCGCCTTCCTGGCCCATGAGGCCTCGCACCGCCAGATCTTCAGGACCCGTGGCGCCAACGACTGGTCCGGGCGCATCCTCGCCGCCGGCGTCGTCGGCATCAGCTACGCCTGGTGGATGGACAAGCACACCCGCCACCACAACGACCCCAACACCAAGGGCAAGGACCCGGACATCGAGGTGGACACCATTTCGTTCCTCGAGGAGGACGCCGCCAAGGCCCGCGGCCTCCAGGCGTGGATCACGCGCCGCCAGGGCTACCTCTTCTTCCCCCTCCTGACGCTGGAGGGCATCAACCTGCACGCCCGTTCCATCAGCACCTTGTTCTCCCGCCGCACCATCAAGGGCCGCTGGGTGGAACTGGCGCTGCTCGGGGCTCGGTTCGGCGCCTACCTCGGCATCCTGTTCTGGTTCCTCCCCGTCGGCCTGGCCTTCGCCTTCCTGGGCGTCCAGCTGGCAGTGTTCGGCATCTACATGGGCGCGAGCTTCGCGCCGAACCACAAGGGCATGCCCGTGGTGCCGCGGGACAGCACGCTGGACTTCTTCCAGAAGCAGGTCCTCACCTCGCGCAATATCCGCGGCGGATCCTTCATCAACAACGCCTTCGGCGGCCTGAACTTCCAGATCGAGCACCACCTCTTCCCTGACATGCCGCGCCCGCACCTCCGCCGCGCGGCTGTCATCGTCCGGGAGCACTGCGAACGCCTCAAGGTCCCCTACACGGAGGTCGGCGTCGCGGCATCCTACGGAGCCGTGGTGTCCTACCTGAACCGCGTCGGCCTCGCCGCACGCGATCCCTTCGACTGCCCCCTGGTCAACCGCTACCGGCGGCCCTGACCTACCTGCTCCGGAACTGAACGCGGACGACCTGGACGCGATACCCAGGATCCCTCGAGTTGGCCCCCAAAATTTGAGAGTACGAGAAACCAATGATGCCAACACAAACCGCCGACACCCCCGACACCCCCGACACCACCGACACCGCCGACACCGCCGACACCCCCGACACCACCGACGCCGCTGACGCTGCTGACACTGCTGACACTGCCGCAACCGTCGCAAGCACGAGAACGATCGAGATCGATGACGTGCGTGGACGTCTATCCTGCCGGATGCACCTGTCCCGCCGCCCACCGGAGCACGGACAAGTCCGGCCCCTCTTCGTGATGGTGCACGGAATCGGAATGTCCCACCGCTATTACGACAAGCTGCAGCATGCTCTCTTCGAGCAGGGCGACACCCTTGTCCTGGACCTGCCCGGTTTCGGTGGCACGCCACGCCCGGAGCACCAAATGAGTGTGGAGGACTACGCGGCTGTGATCGCCCGCGCCTTGGACAATGAGGTTGCCAGCGGGTACGTGCTGATCGGCCATTCCATGGGAGCCCAGTTCGTCACCGAACTCGCCATCAGCAGACCCGACCTCGTGTCCCGGCTCGTGCTGATCGGGCCTGTCACCGACGTCGAGCACCGCTCACCCGTGAAGCACACACTCATGCTCGCCGCCGACACCCTGATCGAACGGCCCGTCACGAACCTGATGGTCGGTACCGCCTACGCCGAGTGCGGGATCCGCTGGTACCTGCAGGAACTACCCGTCATGCTCGGCTACCGACTCGATGAGCGGCTGCCCCTCGTCGATTGCCCTGTCCTGGTCGTGCGGGGCGCCCGCGACATCATCTCCGGCCACGACTGGTGCGAGAAACTCAGCTGCAACGCCCGTAACGGGAACCTCGTGGAAATACCGGGACAGCCCCACGCCGCCCACCGCGGAGGTGCCGCCGCGGTCGCCGCAGCAGTGCTCCGTGCAGCAGTTCCTAGCGCGGTGGAGAAGCAGGTAGGGGAGCCGTCTGCTGACCAGTCAGACGGGCCAGCGGATGGGCGAGCATGTGACCGACCGCTGCAGGGCGAGCTGCTCCAGGAGAAGCACGCGCACGCTTCTTCCACCCGCTCCTCCAAGTCCTACCCGCCTGATACAGCATCGCACCCCGAGGTGATCGAACTGAGGAGTATCACGGTGGGGGACCGGCAATGCCGCTCCTACTTCATCGGCCACGGCACCGGTCCCGGCCGCGAAAGCCGCACCGACCGCGTCGACCCGCACCATGGAACACCGGCGCCGGTGTTCGTGCTCATCCACGGGATCGGCATGTCCCACCGGTACTTCCGCCGCCTCGGCGCCGTCCTGGCCGCCCACGGCGACGTGCACCTCATCGACCTCCCCGGGTACGGATGGACGAGACGACCGGAGCATGCATCCGGCAACGAGGCCACAGCGGACCTGATCGGGAAGCTCCTCGATGAAGCCGGAGCGTCGTCCTGCGTCGTCGTCGGTCACTCCATGGGAGTGCAGAGCGCAACGGAACTGGCCATCGGACGCCCCGATGTGGTGTCGCACCTCGTCCTCATCGGTGCCGCCA
Source organism: Arthrobacter pasteuri (assembly GCF_054510955.1). Taxonomy (NCBI): domain Bacteria; kingdom Bacillati; phylum Actinomycetota; class Actinomycetes; order Micrococcales; family Micrococcaceae; genus Arthrobacter; species Arthrobacter pasteuri. The sequence continues at coordinate 1,895,608 of NZ_JBTNDO010000001.1, read as the reverse complement.
TCGACGTCGATCACCGCACCGTTCGTCAGCAGGCTGTGAGGCTGGCCATCAACTCGATCTTCGAGAAGCCGTTGCTGAGCACGGTGCAGTTCTTCGACGTCCTGCGGTGCGGGCCGCGCTGGTACCTGGCCCAACTGAAACTGGCAATGAGTTACCCGCTCGAGGACCGGTTGCCCCTGGCCGGGCAGCCCGTGCTGGTCCTGCGTGGTTCACGCGACGTCGTCGCCGGCGCCGCGTGGTCCGACCGACTAGCCCGCACCGCACAACATGGAGAAGCAGGCACCATCGACGGCGCACCCCACGCTGCTCACCACAGCGCCGCCGGCACGGTAGCAGCTGCCATTACTAATTTCCTGAGCCGTCGGTAACCTGTCCATCAGCATCGACCCGACCTGCCGCGCGGTTACCCTCCGCGACGTTGCACGTATGAAGAAGACCCTTCTACTGAAAGAGCAGTCATGGATCCGACATCCACGGAATGGCCTCGCAGGTTCGACACCATCACGATCATCTTCAACCCGAACAGCACCGGCGACGCCCCAGCACTAGCTCGGGAACTCCACGACGAGCTCACACCCCGGCTCCCGGGAACCGATATCCGATTGACCCCTACCGAGCATGCCGGCCACGCAGTCGACCTCGCCCGGGAAGCAGCGTCGGCAGGTAACGCCCTGGTCGTCTCGGTCAGTGGCGACGGCGGGTACAACGAGGTCGTCAACGGGGTGATGGCCAGCGGCCGGGACGATGCCGTATCGGCGGTCCTGGCGGCCGGGAACGCCAATGACCACAGCCGTGTCACCGGACGGCAACCCCTGGCAGAGGCAATCATCGAGGGCCACGTCCGGCGCATCGATCTGCTGCGGCTCAGCATCCGCTACGGCGGGTCCACGTCCAAAGCCCGGCCGGACCCCGAGCCGATGTATGCGCATTCCTACATCGGGTTCGGTCTGACGCCCATCATGGCGATCGACCTCGAAAAGGGCAGCAAAGGTGCAATCAAGGAAATGTTCTCCGTAGTACGCACCTTCCGCAAGTTCAAACCGTTCCAAATCCGCCAAAGCGACGGAAAACGCCGGACCTTCGACAGCCTCATCTTCGCCAACATCTCGCAAATGGCGAAATACGCCACCCTCAGCGAGGCCAGCGACCACCCCGCCGACGGGAAGTTCGAAGTCGTCACCTTCCCCCACATGGCCAAGTGGCGGATCCTCCTCACCGCACTCCGGGCCTCAACCAAAGGGCTGGGTGACCAGCCCAGCTACACGCAGTACCAATTCACGGCCCTGAAACCCATGCCGTACCAAATCGACGGGGAAGTCAAGGACGTCGACGCCAACACCATCGTCACCATCGACAGTATCCACCGGGCCCTGGCCATCCTCGGCTGACACCTACGTAGCTGTTCTACGTCATGAGGTTCGTAACGATCTGGTGGAGTGGTGAAGCCGGTGGTGGGTTGGAGTGGTGAAGCAGCAGCACATCGATGAGCTCACAGGTCCCGTCTGCATCGCTGTTGCCCCGGCGGGACGCCGCCCAAAAAGTTTCACGGGCATTAGTGAACGTCCCGGCATCCCGTGCCCGGACTGGGACGGTCGAGCCGAGCAGGGCACCAGCTTGCATCTCTGGAGCCGAAGCGTTCATGGTATGGTCTCTGACCAGTCAGCGGGTCCACATCGAACCTTGTGACGTCGCCGAGGATCCCATCCACAGCGAGCAACTCCTTGGAGGGGACCACAGCGTCCAAGATCCGGCGGGCTAGGTGTACTGGCCCGGGAAGCTAGCCGCCTCGTTCAAACGAAACCCTTCGCGCTCAATCCTTTCGGCTTGATTTCAGAATCGGTCCCTCGGGCTTTACTTCACGACAACGGGGAGAGGGGCGAGGCAGGGATCGATCCACTTTTCACCGAGGGCTCCACCCCTGCCCGCGAGGCTAGGAACACCAGCCGACTGCTTGACTACCGCTCAAGCCCTGCTCTCCAGCAGACCACCATCAGTAGAAGCAGGCCACTAGTGATGGGCCGTTAGTCCTGATTGACCGGCCCTGACTTAGGGCTGTACGGCAGGGCCGTACGGCAGGGCAACTGCCAGCGCGGCTATTGCATTGCCTGCGGTTGATAATTCAGGCGCCGGAATCAGAGTTCTTCGCTGTAGGGAGCGGTAGGTGGCGGCGTTTGGGCGATGAGTTCGTTGACGGCGTGGGAGACAAGGTCCCGGTCGAGTTGCTGGAGGGGAGCGACACCGTGGAGGTAGGCATCAAGGTCGAACTCGTCGGCGTCGCCGCTGAGCGCGAAATAGTGGATCCAGAGTTCCTGGACGGTGAGGCCGGCTGCCTGCATGGCGTGCAGGGTGTGCTGGCGTTGCTCCTCGGGAGGAAGTGTCACGCTCATCATGAGCTGCTGTTGTCAGTGTTGCTGTTGTCACTGCTCTCACTGATGATTCGGGCCTGGTGGTTCATGGTGGTGCCCGTGCTGGTCGCCAAATCGATGATCTGCTGCATCGCTGTCTCCTTGTTGATGCTGTGACGTTCCATGAGGATGCCACGAGCAATACCGACGCTGTCACGGCTGGCTAGGGACATTCTCAGGTCATTGCTGATGCGCTGCGGGAGGTCGCTGGCCTGGATGTGGCCGAGCAGTGCCGCAGCGCATCGGGCGAGGTTCAGCAGAAGCTTGCGGTCCTGGTCGGAAAACGCGTCGGGGCTGTCCGAATAGACTTTCATCGCTCCCAGCGCAACCGGTTTTTTGAGCAGGGGAACGCTCAAGCATGATCGGATGCCGTTCTTAGCTGCTGCCGTCATCCACTTCTCCCACCGGTCATCGATGTGGGTGTCAGCGATGTAGACGGGGGTCCCGGACGCCCACGCGGTCAAGCATGGTCCTTGGCCGAACGTGTACTGCAGGTGATCAGCTTCGAGCACACCGTTACTGGTCGCTCCGACGCTCAAGCGCTGGCCGTTTTCATCAATGAGGCTTACGCCCGCCCCGTATGCGGCGACGATGACGTCTGCCGCGACCTCCGCCAGCCCACCGATGGCGCCGTGGGCGGTCTGCTCGGTCAAGAGGTAACCCTTGGTGCGCCCGAGGACCGTGGACAGTTCGAACGGAGGTGGCGGTGTCGTGACCATGACGTATACCGATCTCTACTGCGAGGTACGAGCCCTCTGCATGGTTAGTTCGTGAAATGGGTGGTTGGCGGGTCCGGGTTGTAGGCATGAACAATCCGTTCAGCAATGGTGTGCAGTCGCGTGTTCTGCGTGTTGGAGGCACGTTTGAGAATCGAGATGGCCTGCTCGTGGGTGCACCTGTTCTGGGCCATGATCATCCCGAGCGCGAGGTCGATCACCGTTCGGGACTCCAGAGCTGCCCGCAGGTTAGCTTCCCGTTGCGTGGTCGAACCCCACCGGAGGACGAGCTGCAGCGACCGTGCAGCCACACCGGCGAAAGCCTCAGCTACTCGGCGACACTCTGCCGGGAAGGCGTTACCATCGGCCGCGTAGAAGGAAAAGACCGCAACGCCCTCGTCCTCGAGATCAAGAACCACCGTCATGACCGAGGCGATGTGCAGGGCCCTCGCCGCTGCCCGGAACGAGTTCCACCCATCCAGCCCGCCTTCAGCGCCAACACCCCTGTCGGCAGAGCCCACATCGACAGAGTTCATGTCCATAGGGCCCATATGGATGGGGCGCCTATTGGCAGGGCCGTCATTGGCAGGGCTCACGTTGATGGGGCTTAGGGTGTCGGAGCACGAGTTGACTGTGCTGTGGTGGGTTACCCCGCGGACATCCGCTGAGCCCCGCCGGTCCTTGGTGATATGGACGCCGATCCCAGCCCTGCTTTCCGTGAAAGTGCATTGATCCACGAGTCTCCCGGCATGCTGGCGGGCCAGAACCAAAACGTCCGGGGTGCTCGCTGCAACGAGATCGCTTCCCCTTACAGGCCGGACATACACCATGCACCCCACGAGCCCGCCTATACCTGGGCTCGCGGTTGTGTTTGTGCCTGTATCGGACCTGGTGTGCTGGGACAGATGATCATGGGCAAGGAGTGCCAGCGCTTCACCGAAATCAGTGAGGTCGTGGTGTTGCAGGACAAGGCGGTGCAATGCACCTGCAGGATCGAGGAAAGTTTGATTGCCGGCAGGACGCGTGCTCATCGCCCGGACCGAGCTGTCTCTGAAATCCGCCCTAAGGTCCGCCCTGACGTTTGAAGGGGAGCGTCAAGGGCGGTATACGCGAACGCTTGCTTGGTCACGGGTGGTGCTGCTTGGTCAGGGCCGAGCCCTGAGGTGTTGTGCGGGTCATCGTTCGCACTGTGTTGCGCAGAAGGTGGAGGAGGGTCCTGTGAAGCAAGACAGGCAGGCGATGCCGGCTGATCAGGAGGATCAGCGACCAGGTGGGGGTGGGCTAGTTCACCATAATGCACACCCGCGGTGGACCTACGGTAACGACCAATCGCGTCATCGGTGAGATCTTCCAGGCGACTAAGGCCGAGGGTTTCGAGGACGCGGTCGGCATGTCCCTCAATAGTGCGCAGCGGAACGTGCAACGCTTCGGCGATGTCCTGACATGTCAGCCCGTGAGCAATCATCGCCGCGATCGACTCCTGGCGGTCCGTCAGTACGCGCGGGATATCCGCCGGCTCCGCGTCAGTGCCCGGCTTTGGGCTGGGGCACCCCGAATACTCGGCAGTTCTCCGGCGGGAATCAACCAGCGGGAGTATGGGATTCAGTGCAGGTAACACGGTGAGACTCCTTGGCGGCAGAAAAAGAGATGCCACCAGGGTCCGGGGTGCTATGTACAACACTGCGCTAAACCATTCCTCCCGTCAATCAAGTCGAATTTCGACGCCATCACCGCTCCCGCATTGCTTCACCACCACAGGAGCTACCGCTTGGAGCGAACTAGCTCATCTCCACGGTGGCATTTCCCCGTAGTGCTGCTCTGTGTGTTGCTACTGGGGAGGTCGTCGCCGTGGTGCGGTCAGGCACGTGATCTCGGTGACGGGGAATGGGTGATCATCAGGAGGGTCTTCGTGGAGGAGCGCGAGCTATGGTGGTATCAGTACTTTGTGGCATTCAGGAATCACCGGCGGGTTGTTGAAAGGCTTTCAGAACGATCAGTGCCTGCGGCCGTAGGGCCAAAACCAGCGATCCGAGACCGACCATGAACAGCAAATCCACTGTCGCCCATCCCCGCCTTCAGGGCAGATCGGAACCTGAAGCCGCATATTTACCGGCCGGCAGTGATACTCCAGCCCTTCCGTCCACCTCCTCGTGCAGGTGTGCACGATGAACGTCGGTGACGCTGTCGATGACCTGTGCGGAATGTTTTTGAGAGAGCTGCCTGTGACAGGAGCTGCGGTCTCGATTTTCGTGGGAACCGGCAATGAGACCCGGATCACGGCGACCGACGACTGTGCCCTTGCTTTGGATGAAGCTCAGTTCTCCGTAGGAGAAGGTCCGCGGTGGGACGCCGCCCGAACCCGTGTCCCGATCACCGTCCCTGACACTCGCACCGCTTACCTGACCTGGCCCGCACTGGGTACTGCGCTTACTGACGCGGGAGCGGCTGCCGTGTTCGTCCTGCCATTGAGGGTCGGGGCCATTGATATCGGTGTCGTGGAGCTCTACCGCACAGATCCTGGCCCACTCAGTGATCCTGTCTTCGCACACGCGCAACTCTTGGCCGGGAGAACAGCGTGGATACTGCTGCGCTCGATCCTCAGCGACATTAATAACCCATTGACCGAAGCGGCGCACGGATCTGAATCACTGACCCGGCGGGAAATCCACCAGGCGACCGGAATGATCCTCGTGCAAGCGGACGTTCCCGCCGCTGACGCGCTCATGCTACTGCGCGCACACGCATTTTCCCACAACCAAACCCTCGAAGAAGCAGCACAGGCAGTGATCAGCCGTACCGTCACGTTCACGGAGAGGCGCGATGCCGACAGCGATACCAGGCGTGATTCCTCAACAGGTACAGGTGCTAAGTCAGAACATGTACCGGAGTATGAGTCTGATGCGGTGTCGGATCAGGTCGGTGGTGAGGAACACTAGTGGAAGTACTTCTTGATCCCCGCCACCAGGGCGCCGATACGAAGCGGTGCCGGAGGGCAGAACAATGGTGACCCGAACACGACCCGAGAAAGTCAGCACCGCGTTCGTCAGACTCGCTGACACGCTCGTCGCCGACTACGACGTCCTGGATCTCTTCCACACCCTCGCCGAGGAATGCGTTGACCTCCTGCAAGTCGATCAGGTCGGTCTTCTTCTGGCCAGCCCGCAGGGGGACCTGCAAGTCGTTGCATCTACCAGTGAGGAAGCGGAACTCGTCGAAATGCTGCAATTGCAGGCCGGTGAAGGACCTTGCATTGAGTGCTATCACTCCGGTGTCGTCGTCAGCATCGCGGACGTCACGCTACTGGATAAATGGCCGGCCTTCCGCCAAGCCTGCCTCCGGCAGGGTTTTGCCTCCGTCCACGTCGTCCCCTTACGCATCCATGACCGAATTATCGGTGCCATGGGACTCTTCGGCACCACCGCAGGAGAGCTCGAGCAGGAAGATGCCGTCATCGCCCAAGCCCTGGCCTCCGTTGCAACGATCAGCCTCCTGCAAGAACGCACGATCCGGGAGTCCCAAATCGTCAACGACCAGCTACAGCGAGCACTGAACAGCCGGGTCATGATCGAGCAAGCAAAAGGCGTCATCGCCCAAACATCAACTCTCACCATGGCGGAAGCTTTCGACCGTCTGCGTACCCACGCCCGATCAACCCGCCAAACCCTCAACGACACTGCACAGCAGGTCATCAATCGGACGCTCGTCCTGTAGAACACTGGCTTGAATCACCATGGTTGCCTTCCAGGGGATTCCTCGAAAACCTTTAGGTTTTCTGGACACTCGGGCACCAGAGGTGGTTGAAGTTACACACGACATCGTGCCGTAAACAGAGGCTGCAGTCCGTAGCTCTCGAATAGGAGCCATGAGATACGACGCGCCGCCCTGTGCGCCCGAATTTCTATGTGTTTCAAGAGCGGTCGTTCGCGGACGCGTGTACTAAGCACCCTCGGGTAGCCGAGCAGATGGTCTCAATCAGTGGTCTGCTATTTTGTCCCTACGCAGAGACGAGACTGATGGCGAGGGTGAGTGCGCCGAGGCCTAGTAGAACGGTGCAAGCGGCAAGGGCAACTAACGGCCATGCCCCGAACGGCGTATGGGGCTTTGCCGGTTGGTCACGGTTATAGGCTCGATAGCGGCGCTCGGACGTAATCCAGACCAGGGTTGCCCCGAGAATCCCCAGCAGACCGATGCCTGCCCACAAGGGATTGCCAAGTAGTTCCGGGAGCAGTCGGAAGGCCACTAGCGAGCCAAGTGCAATCGATAGCGCAGTTCGCCTCCAGGCTAGGGCCGTTCGCTCCGGCTGCACCCCGGCATCGACGAGCTCCGGGTCTGAGTTCGCACTCATCCCACTACTATCCCGATGATGACGCACACTCCAGCAGTACAGATCAGGACGGCGATGATGAATCCGGTGATTGAGCTGGGTAAGGAGCGTTGATGGCGTAACGCCCGCTCGGTGCCCAACCAGCCGAACCACGCCTGCACCGGAGCAAGTACCCCGGCAGTAAGCAGTAGGAAGGACGCTGACAGGCGGAACCCGGAGTGAAGGCCGAGCCCGAAGACTTCAAGAGCCACCCCTCCAGCGATCAGGGCCAGAGCTGTGCGGATCCACGCGAGGAAAGTCCGCTCATTAGCCAGCGTGAATCGGGGGTCCGGGTCCTCGCCAACACTGAAGAGCTTGCGCGGGAAGCGCTGATCAGCCATACAAATGTCTCCCAACCTGCCGGATCCAACTCTGATCCTACGACCGGGGCGGGACGACGAACGATACCGCCCAAGGCACTGAATTCCTCGCACTGGTTGATAGGTCAAGGATGCGGCACGGCGGGCTGTCGGCAGTCACCTCGTCATGCCACCCCTGCAGCAGGGGAAGGCCATCCGGTGAGAGAGGCAATCACCCGTGAGGGACCAAGAGAGAGTTGTAGGTGTTCGCTCGCCCGACTGTGCCAACCCATGAGCAGTAGGTGATCCTCTTACTGACGCCGATTGACCCGAGTGTCAGAGGGAGGGGTGCTGATAGGCGTCGGGGGTGCCGTCGTTGTCGGCGTCGACCTTTTCTTCGGCTTCGAGGACCCGGTAGTGCTTGTTCCGGCTGCGCAGGACGATCGCGGCCAGGAGGGCCGCGGTCAGGGACGCAGTGAGGATGCCGACCTTGGCGTGGTCGTTGGCGGTCCCGCCGTCGCCGAAGCTGAGATCCGCGATGAGCAGGGACACGGTGAAGCCGATGCCGGCGAGCAGGGCCACCCCGGTCAGGTCCACCCACTTCAGGGACGCATCGAGGTTGACCCGGGTGAGCCGGGTCAGCAGCCAGGTGGTCCCCACGATCCCGATGGGCTTGCCCAGCACGAGTCCGGCGATGATACCCAAGCTGACGGGATCGGACAGAGCCGACAGGAAGCCGGTCCACCCGCCGATTGCGACTCCGGCGGAGAAGAACGCGAAGACCGGGACCGCGAAGCCTGCGGAAAGGGGACGGAAGCGGTGCTCGAAGACCTCGGACAGTCCGGGACCCGCACCGGGTCCACCGCTCGCCTGGCTGCGGATGACCGGGACGGCGAAACCGAGCAGGACGCCCGCGACCGTCGCATGGATACCGCCGGCGTGCACGAGCGCCCAGGTGGCGAAGCCGAGCGGGAGCAGGATGAACCAGGCGGCGGCGGGTTTGAGTCCGAAGAAGCGCCGGTACACCTGTGCGAGGACGGTGAACAGTGCCAGCGGGATCAGGGCCAGCAGCAGCGGGGTGAGATGCAGATCGTCCGAGTAGAACACCGCGATGATGGTGATGGCCAGCAGGTCGTCGACCACGGCGAGGGTGAGCAGGAAGATCCGCAGCGCGCTGGGAAGGTGGGATCCGACGATGGCCAGCACGGCGACGGCGAAGGCGATGTCCGTCGCTGTCGGTGTCGCCCAGCCCTGCAGGGTCTCCGGGCTGGACAGGTTGATCACCGCGTAGATGATCGCCGGCACCGCGACGCCCCCGAAAGCCGCCGCGACGGGCACGATCGCCTTGGAGAAGCTACGCAGGTCCCCGGCGACGAACTCGCGTTTGAGTTCCAGACCGACGAGGAAGAAGAAGACGGCGAGCAGACCGTCGGCCGCCCATGCGCCGAGGCTGAGCTCCAGGTGCCATGGCTCGTAGCCGATGCGGAAGTCCCGCAGGGCGAAGTAGCTCTCGGACGCGGGCGAGTTCGCCCAGACGATCGCTGCAGCCGCGGCGATGACGAGCAGGATCCCGCCCACGGTCTCCTTGCGCAGGATCTCTCCGATACGCAGGGCTTCCGGGTAGGTGCCACGACCCAAAAGTCCGGACTTGAGTGATGGTTCGTGATCCGGTGTTTCTTTGGCCATGAGGACTCCTCTTGGGTTCGGGGCCGCTGCTCGATCATGCCGACCAGGTGTCCAGGCTCGCCAGATTCCACTCTACGCATCGGCATCCGCCCCAGGAGTCGGGATTGCTCGCCTGGAACTTGCTTGAAAGAGCGACGCAAGACCTCCACGGGTTCAGCCAGGTCTTGATCGTTGATGGCCCTGCGCAACCGTGCCACGAGACCCGAGTGTTCTCGAAGCACGAAAGACGACGGTGGTCTTCGGTCATCAGTGGTTTGCGCCGACCTCTTTGCCAAAAGGTTCACCCATCATCGGCGACGCCCTTCCTGGCGGCCGACGATCTTCATCTCCGGGGCATGGATGCAGTGCTTTTCCTTGAATGGTCGATTCAAAGACGGAAGCTTGACGGTCGTACGGGCGAAGCACTGCAGCGTAGTGTCGGAAGCAGCCTTTGAAGGGTCTTCCCGAGTTGTGTTGATGGAGAAACGATGAGCAATACCAGCATCATCCTCGACGCCTGTCACTCAAGTACTGCACCCACAGCCATCATCATGAGCAGAACTGGGGGTGTTGGTGATGTGGTTTGACTCCTGGGCCGACATTATTCGGGTCCTCATTGTCGGGGCGGTGTCCTACGCGACCCTGATGGTAGTGCTCCGGCTTTCCGGTAAGAGAACGCTCAGCCAGCTCAACGCTTTTGACTTCATTGTCACAGTGGCGCTCGGCTCAACCCTGGCGACGATCCTGCTCAGCTCCGACGTCGCCTACGCCGAGGGCCTTACCGCCCTCGCACTTTTAGCGGGACTGCAGTTCATCGTCGCGTGGGTTTCTGCGCGCTGGCCCCGTGCGCGGAACACGATTACTGCCAGCCCCACCGCCCTCGTTGTAGATGGGCAACTGCAGCACGATGAGCTCCGCCGTAATCGGCTTACCGAGTCAGAAGTCCTGCAGGCAGTGCGCAGCACGGGAACGGGAGATCTGTCCTTGGTCGCTGCCGTCGTGCTCGAAACCAACGGGAAACTCAGTGTCATCCCCACCAGCAAGCTCGGCAGCGGAACGGCCATGAACGGCATCACCGGCTACCCCGCCAATGAGCATCGATGAGTGGGTCGATCGACCTGTGCTTGTAGACGACTATCGATGGACCACTCCTGATGAATCATGACTGATGAATCGGGACAGATGGAGCCGATGAACGAGCCGGTGCAGGACGCGGGCTTGCGGCGCGCGGAGGCCGTGGCAGCCCGCCTGGACAAGCCGATGGGCATCCTGGGTGTCATCTTCCTGTTCGTGGTGCTCGGGCAGATCCTGGCCACCAGCACCGGCATGATCCTCTTCTTCACCGTGGTGGGGTGGGTGTTCTGGACGGTGTTCGTCGCGGAGTTCCTGCTGCGGGCCTATATCGCCGGGTTCAGTGGAACCTTCTGGAAGAAGAACTGGTGGCAGGTCATCTTCCTCCTGGTGCCGTTCCTGCGTTTCTTCCGCGCGCTGCAGGCGTTGCGTTTCGTCCGTGTGGCCCGCTTCGCACGCTTCGGCGGCATCATCTCCGCAGGCGTACGCGGCTCGCGGTCGGCCGGGCGGCTCCTGTCGAGCCGCATCGGGTGGCTGGCAGCCGTGACCGCGGTGGTCATCCTCGCCTCAAGCCAGCTGCTGTACGCCACCGGCACGCACGGATCCTACGCAGATGCCCTTTTCGAATCCGCGATGGCAACGATCACCGGTAGCGGGCTCACCCCGACGACGCCCTTCGCCCGCATCTTGCAGGTGATCCTCGCTGTCTATTCGGTAGCGGTGTTCGCCACCCTCGCCGGATCCCTCGGGGCTTTCTTCCTGCGTGGAACCGACCCGTCCCCACCTCCACCAGGTCCACCAGGTCCATCAGGTCCACCAGGTCCATCAGGTCCACCCAGCCCACACGAAGCTCCTGAGCACCGGTAACTGCGGGCACCCCGGGCGAGAGCCACATAGCGGCTTTTGGAGCGGTTCCACCGTTAGTGGCGGCAGATCATTCCTACAGCTCGATACCGGCGAGCTTCTCTGTGAGGTTCTGTTGGATCACCGAATCCAAGGCTGATCCACTGATCGCCGTCCCGACTCGTCGTATCTGTAGCTCTAACGGAGCGGTCAGGTCCTTCAATGAGGCGGCGTGGGTTGCGCTGATGGTGATCTCGGCGAGCATGTCGATGGTCCGGCCGGCTGTCCGCGGGTCGGTGAACGCGTAGGTGATGAGTTGATCGATGACGAGTTCGAGGAGCCCGGTAAATGTTGGGAGCGTCATCTGGGCTCTTGCGGTCCCTTTACCGTCTGCGAGTAGGCGTGGTCCAGTTGATCGGTCAACCAGGGAGCAGAGGATCGCGGAGATGTGACTGAGAGCATGGACGGCGGTGGTGGGGTCGTTCACCCCGGGAGACAGTGCCTTGTCAGTGACGTCGAGGAGCTGCTGCAGACCGAAGGACGGATCCTGGCTCGAGGTGCGCTCGAACCCGGTCCTGAACGCCCCAAGCACCTCCTCGGCTACTTCCGCCCGCCGTTCACCATCGAGCGGCGCCCCATTCGTACTCCACACCCGTGCAACCGGGATGCCCTCCACCAGCGAGGCACCAGGAGCGACGTCGACGCAGACGAACACCGCCTGCCGGGTAGCACTGGCGATGAGCGCTTCTTCATCGATCCGGGTGAGGAATCCCGAACGGGGAGCCCCCAGCGGTATACCTCCCGTGCGGGGAAGAACAACCTCATTCCTTCCAGAGCCCTGCTCGGGGTAGATTCGTTCCAGGGTGTCTTCCGTCTCGCGGTGTACATCGCGCAGCATGGTTTCCACCCGGATCTGCCGTGCCAGGTGGGCCAGGAACAGGACGAGGCCGACGACACTGGTGATCGTGAGGAGAAACGCCGTGGTGACGGCGATTTCCGGGACGAAGCTCGCGCCGGCACTGCTCTCCACCCGGATGCTCCTCAGCACGGTCAGGGAAAAGACGAACGTCCCGAGGAACAGTGCGAGCGTGTTGTGGACGAACCGGTCACGGGTGAAGGTGCGGAGCAGGCGCGGGGAGAACTGGCTGCTGGCCAGCTGAAGGGTCACGACCGTCAGGGAGAACGTCAGCGACGTCACTGTGATCGTCGAACTCGCGATCGTCTCCAGCAACGACCGCGCCGCCTCAGGCCCCCCACCGAAGAGAAGACCCGACACCGTCGCTGGCATGCTGTCATCGAGTTGATCATCCACAAATGGAAGAACCTGCCCCAGGATAAGTGCCATGACAACAGCAACCAGAGGGATCGGCCACAACTGGGCTCGGAGGGACTCCCGAACAGACTGCCCATCCATACGACTCACCTCAACCCGTCCTCCTTCCCATCCTTCTTATGGCGGCCCCGCAATACCTTGCCTACCACCGTCCTGACCGGTTGCTGCACCACCCAATCTTGAACATCATTCATCAGCAGCTTCCCGAAGGTCCTACATCGCGTGGAATGCTGCAGCGTTTTCGTATCAACTGATCTGAAGCAATCATCGTCTTACTCAGGTTTGATCCGTAGTGGTTCCAGTGTCGGGATCTTCATTGTGCAAGGCCTCCTCTCGTGAGGCGACAGGGGTTCTATCTTTTAGTTCGACGGGGTGGGCGAGCACTTCGTCATGTTCGCTTTCGTACTGCCCTGCACCCCCCGGATCGTCCGTGCTGTTCGTTGCGCGTGTGCTGTCGGGCACGTTGGGGGTGTTGCTGGGCCCGTGACCTTGTTCATCCATAAGGGTGTAGGTCTCGGCCTGGATGATTTGTTGGTCGGTTATGTCTTCATCCCGTTCCGCGTTCCACGCTTTAATCCCGGCCCAAGCGACAGCTGTGAGCGGGACAGAGAGGATCGCGCCGATGATGCCAGCGAGGACTGTGCCCGCAGTAAGGGCAACGAGGATCACCAGCGGGTGGACACTGAGGGTGTGCCCCATGACGACGGGTTGCAGGAAGTTACCTTCGAGTTGATTGACGAGGACGACGACGCCTAGGACGATCAGTGCCGTCACGGGGCCATTGGTGACCAAGGCGATGACCGTTGCAAGAGCTCCGGCAAGTGTCGCGCCAACCAGCGGAATGAACGCTCCGATGAACACGATCGCAGCCAATGGCAGGGCCAGGGGAACACCGAGGACGACCAGAGCCAAACCGATGAAGAACGCATCAACAGCTGCGACGATCGCCGTCCCGCGCACGTACCCGCCAAGGACCGCGACACTCTGGTCTCCTACCTTGCGGGCCTTGACCAGGCGGGTATCTCTAAAAGCCCGCAAGATGAATGCCCAAATCTTCTCCCCGTCCTTGAGGAAGAAGAACAGGATGACCACCATCAGGAGCGTCCCGGTGAGGAAGTTCGTGGCCGCACTGAGCCCGGCTAGTGCCGTCGTGCCGGCGGTACTGCTGGTAGCGAAGTCCACTGCGGCGTCACGGGCAGCTTGAAGCTGCTCGTCATTAACAGGAACGGGTCCATCCTGTACAAGATTGATGAGTTGATCCACTCCCTGCACCGCGCTGTTGATGAGAGTGTCGGTCTGACCAATGACAGCGAACACGACACCTGCGAGTAGCCCGCCAATGAGGGCGAGCAGCACTACGAAGGACAATCCTGTGGCCAGAGTGCTTGACCAGCCCCTACGTCGCAACCAAGAAACGAACGGTCCGATTGCCGAGGCAAGAATCAATGCGAGCAATAGCGGGATCACTACCAGGCGCACCTGGATCAGGGCGTAAATGACCACGGTGAACAGTGTCAGCAGAAGTAGCACCTGGGCAGCTGTCTGGGCGGCTCGCCCTAAGGGTCCCGCCCAGTGGCCCTGCGCCTGCGGTCCCGATGAAACAGCTCGAAGCGAAACGGATGAACTCATCAGCAGTGGCCTTTCAGTGAACCGGTCGAAGTATGGAGCCGAGATGGAGCCGACATCCAAGGGTCGAACAATCAGCTCAGAGGGCAAGCGTAGGGAAGAGGCCTGAGCCCGACGCTAGCGCGTACCTAAACGAAGTATCAGCTCACCCACAGGGGACCGGGCTTTGAGCTCCACCTTTCGGGCTCGACCCGCTCACAGGCGAATGACCAGCAGGGCGGCCGCCGGCACTTGCGTGGTACGGACGCTGCCGAGGTGGTTGACTGCTCGCCATGACCGACGCCCAGCAGACGCGCATCGAGCCGCATGACACCGGAATCGCCGCACGACTGAACTGGTTGCGGGCCGCCGTTCTCGGCGCCAACGACGGCATCGTATCGACCGCCGCCACCGTCATCGGCGTGGCAGGAGTGACGAACACCCTCACGCCGATCCTGGTCGCCGGCATAGCTGCCGTCGTCGGCGGATCCGTGTCGATGGCACTGGGCGAATACGTATCAGTCAGCAGCCAACGCGACAGCCAGGAAGCGCTCATCGCCAAGGAACGCCAGGAACTCGCCGACGACCCCGCAGGCGAACTCGCGGAACTCGCCGGCCTGTACGAGGAAAAAGGCTTGTCTCCGGAGACCGCACGGCAGGTCGCAGACGAACTCACCGCACATGACGCCCTCGCAGCCCACCTCTCCGTCGAACTCAATATCGACGAATCCGAAGTCGCCAACCCCTGGCACGCCGCCCTCGCATCCGCGGCCGCCTTCGCCGCAGGAGCTGTCCTGCCGCTGCTCTCGATCCTGCTCTTCCCCGCCGGCATCAGGATCCTCGCCACCTTCATCGCCGTCCTCATTGCCCTGGCCATCACCGGCGCCCTCAGCGGCCACGCCGGCGGCAGTTCCCGACGCAGGGCCGTCCTTCGCCTCGTCCTGGGTGGGGCACTGGCCATGGCCTTCACCTACCTCGTAGGAAACCTCCTCGGCGCAACAGGCATCGCCTGACAACGGGAGACTCCACCTGCCCTGTCCTGAGGCAGCACCATCGCGGAGGAGGGGTAGTAGGTCACCCACAGGTGGACCCTCTTACGGGACTGCAGCGATGGGGCTCGTGGAGCGTTTAAATGCGCTCGATGACGTTTCCCAGTCGAGGACTTTCCGCGGTCGGGTGTTGATCTTTTCGGCGACATCATCGAGGTCCTGCTGGGTGAGCCGGCGTAGATCGTCTTTCTTCGGCAGGTACTGGCGCAACAGCCGGTTCGTATTCTCGTTGGTGCCGCGCTGCCAGGGACTGCGTTTGTCGCAGAAGTAAACGGGTAGACCGAGGTCGGCGGTGAGCTCCTGGTGCTCAGCTAATTCGCGTCCTCGATCCCACGTCAGGGATAGGCGTTGCTCGGCAGGCAGTTCACGGAAGTTCGCCGTCAGCGCGGCCCTAATAACGTCGGCCTTGATTCCATCCGTTAGGTGCACCAGGCGGACGTACCGAGTTCTCCGGTCAACGAGGGTCGCAATAGCCGAGGGACGGGAACCCATCACGAGATCCCCTTCCCAATGGCCGACCTGGGTCCGTTCCTCAATGTGAGCCGGCCGGGAATGGATGGACACCATGTTCTTCAGCCGTCCGCGCTTGCTGACCCTCGCAGGCCGCGGGACACGCATGGTCCTTCCTGAGCGCAAGTGACGCGCCGGTTGTCCCAAGCACCGGGCGAGGGCTTTACGCTTCGCAATGTAGATGGAGCGGTAGATCGCTTCGTGCGACAACCGCATCGACGTGTCCTCCGGGTAGGTGCGACGTGACCACTGCGAGATCTGCTCCGGCGACCAGTCCTGTCCCAGCTTGAACGCCACCACGATGAGCAGCATCAGGTTCACGTCCAGGCGCTGCGGCTTCGGCCGCCTAGCCGAAGAAGCGGCTCTCTGATCCGCTTTCACTGCGCGGTAGTGCTCGCGCCCACCATTGCGACGAATCTCCCTCGAGACCGTCGACGGTGCACGACCCAGCCGCTCAGCTATGACTGTCGCCGAATGGCCCGCGGCGATGCCACGGGAAACTTCTTCCCGGTCAGCCGTCGACAGGTGATGATTGCTACGTTTCGGCGCCGGACAACGGATCCCACCAGACCGCAACAGGAAGTTCCGCACCCTCTGTTGGTTCGTCCCCAGATCCCTAGCAATAGTTCGGAGCGAGTCTCGCTGCCGCCACTGCTTCCAAAACTGGTCCTGCTGCTCCGAACTGAACTCATGCTCACGTACCACCTCAACCACCTGCCCATCATCGGTTGCGACCGGTGCGTTGACCGGTTGAGACCACCACCGTTTGTGCACCAGTGAGTTTTACGACGCTTAGGAAGGCTTAGTTCGTGGGGGAGTGCTTCGCCCTTGCAGAATCTGGCCGGCCTCGTTCCCACTCGGCGACCTTAACGTTGTGCCCCTCGGGCATGAGGCGAGGTGACCGTTCTTCTGAACGTCGGTGGTCAGTTGAAAACCTTGTTCACTACCGGCAAAGGGAGGCCCACGTGGCGACCAGCAGACAGCATCCGCACCCATCCGGGCAGGTCGTCTCCGTGCGACTTCCACCGGACATCAAACGGATCGACGCCCTGGCCGAGCACACCGGCCGCAGTCGCGGCCTCTACATTCGCCTCGCACTGACTGCGTTCCTGCCGCAGCTCGAAAAAGATCACTGGAACCAGAGGACGACCCGTTACGAGCAGGCCGGATTCGATCGCGACTTCGAACAGTTGATGATGCATCTCATGGATGAACCGGGCTCCAGCACCTGAACCAGGACGCGCTGCCCGATAGCAGATCGCTATGCGCGTAGGCCGGATGGGCTCGCACCTTTGTGGGAGCATGACTCATGACGAAGGTGCAGTGGGTTTTCATCGCCATCGTGTGCGTCACGGCCCTCCTAATCCTGTTGATGATCGCTCCGGGTGGCATAGGGCGGCAAGCAATTGAAGCCCTTTTCCTCGGGCTTGGTGAGACGGTTCCCTCCAGTAGCAGCTCCGCCCGCTGAGGATGGGTCTCCGGGGCAGCGCTGGCGCAGTTGAAACTCGAGATCAAACGCCAACGCGTCAACGACTCCAGCACCAAATGCCGGGACGCAGGCATAGACCTAGGGAGTAGGCGACCGATCTTCAGCGACAGCCGGATCGCCAACGCCCGCCGACTCATCGAGCAGGGCCGACCGTAAGCGCGGGCTATCCGCGCGGTGGAGGGCGCGGTAAGGGATCTCTCAGCGGATTATTGTAGGGCGGAGCAGATAGCTGGGTCGATCAGTTCCGCCCTGTACAGCTCATGCTGGCCAGCCATGCTGATCACTTCCTGCTCGGTCCGGTCGGTGTATACGATCCGCCCAACCTCTTGAATCGTCACGCCTTCACCCCGCTCATTCACAAGATAGCGAAATCCCACAATGGTCAGGTCTCCTGTCGCCGCGTCCCACGTCTGAATGAAGCGGCCCCTGATCACAATGGTCTTCTGCGTGCTCAGATTGACCCAGGTGTCGGCTGGCGCGGAGACGAACTGCTGGATCTTGGTGATATTGCCCTCAGAGTCCGTGAAACGGGTGAAGCGGGTCGATATGTCGCCGAAGCCCGAAGCTTTGAATGATCCGCAGTCGATTTCAAAGGTTCCAAAGTCTTCGAAGGGGCCCAAGCGTTCGGGCGCAGCTGCTGACGCACTGTTAGCTGAGACGAGGAGCGTCGCCGCAATCGCCAGTGGTGTGAGGAAACGTAGAGGGGACATGAGAGCGCCTTCCTGAGAGGTGGGGCGAGGCGTCGATTAGATAGGCGCTCCGTGAATAGAGCCTGCGCCTCGGCTATCGCCGGGTCAAGAGACACAGCAGACGTGTAACTGTGACGAGTCCATTCGGGGCAAGTTACATCCCCCTGACGACCGCATACTCTGCAACCCAGCGTGCCCGCAGGCCGGTCTTTCGCTGGGACACCTTTCGCTGGCATAAGCGAAGAGAGACCGTCCATATGGATATCGACGTCGTCGATTCTCGTAAGAGCCCACCCGGGAAAACGCCCGGTGATGGTGCCCTAAGTGAGACAGGCTTCGTCGATACCGGACGTCTCAGAGCCCCGGATCAGAGTGCCAAACACGAACGTATTTGCTACATCAACCGCCGACGCTGCCGATCCACCGTGAATCGCAGCGGTAAATGGCGCGATTCTGACAGCACTACATGGCCGCTTGCTCAGTTCCTCATGAACATCCCTAAGCGGTCGTTGACGGACGCCAACTCGCATCGATTGGCTCTTGGACACTTGACCTGAGGCTGTTCTCACGACTGATCCTCGGGCGACTCTTGCAAAGCCTCGAACTCCACGAGGGGTACCGAGTCCGCCTGCAACCCGAGCAGTCCCTGGAGCCCGCGTAATCATCGCAGGCTGATTACTTGTTCTGGAAACGGCGGGCGAGTTCGCGCAGGGCGGTGGCGTCCTGGCCTTCTGCTTCTGCGCGCTGGCGGGCGTCGTCGATGAAATCGAGATCCTGGCGGTTCACCTTGCCACCATGGTGGTAGGCGGTGAAGTCGGCGAAGTCGAGCGGCCTGGATTGCTGGGCCATGTGCCGGAACATCTGCAGGACGCCCTCAGGAGTGGTCTGCGCAGCGGCGGCTTTACCCGCGGCGCCGAAGACGTTCAGTTGCTGGATCTCGCGCATGCTGTTCGCGCCCAGCTGCCACGTCTCGTCTGTCGGGTCGATCTCGTCGGGGGATCGCCAGTTGAGGAGCCCCCAGGCGAGGGTCGGGGCGAGCATGGAGAACCCGATCGCCGATTCGGCTCCGGACTCAATCTTCACGGGGATGCCATTGGCGGTGTAGAGGGCGGCGAAGGTCTTGGCGAAGTTCGGGGAGCTGTCGTCGATGAGGAACCGTTCCGGACCGAGGTGCTTGACGGCGTAGTCCGCCTGGGCGAGCAGGTCCGCGTCGACGCTCGGGTCCGCGGGGAGGTTCGCGGCACCGACCTCGTGGACCAGGGCGTTGGTGTTACCCATAGTGACCTGTTCCTCGGACAGACCGGACTGGGAGAGGAACCAGGAAATGACTTCGATGCCGACGGCGTTGAGGACGACACCCGTCTTCGTGCCGTGGAACGCCCGTCCGATCTCCTTGGTCAAGGTCAAGCCCGCCTCGGTCTGCAGGGAGGCGTTGTCGAGGGTGACGATGAGGACATCCAGCCGCTGGCCGGACAGGGCGGCGGGGTCGGTGATGACGTCGTAGCCGGAGAACTGGTCGAGGGTGTTGTCATCGTAGGAATACATGACCTGCGGGCGGGAGAGCTGTTCCTGGCGGTGCGGGCGGACGAGGAAGGTGACCTTGATGCGGGCGCGGATGAGGTCATAGGCGGCGTTGACGCCGACGGATCCGGCTCCCACGATACCGATGGAGGGGATGGAGTCAGTCATGATCGTGGTCCTTCGTGTCGGGTGGGTCGGAGGCTCTGATGAAGGACGTCAACCCGGGGGATCAGTCGTCGCTGACGTTGATGGTGACGGTGATGTTGCCGCGGGTGGCGTTGGAGTAGGGGCATACCTGGTGTGCTGCGTCCGCGAGTGACTGTGCGTGGTCGTGGTCCAGGTCGGGGATGACGACTTCGAGGTCGACGGCGAGCACGAAGCCGCCCTGCGCATCGGGTCCGATGTGGACACGGCTTCCGACAGAGCTGTGGTCTATCTTCACTTTCTGGGTTCGGGCGACCATTTGGAGTGCGGAGTGGAAGCATGCGGCGTATCCGGCGGCGAACAGTTCTTCAGGGTTCGCTCCGCCGCCGGCGCCGCCCATTTCCTTCGGGGTTGCCAGGTCCATGTCGAGTGTTCCGGTGGTGGTCGTGACGTGGCCGTTGCGGCCGGCGCCGGTAGCGAGTGCTTCAGCGGTGTAGATGATGTCCATAGCGGGACCTTTCAAAAGATGGGTGAGTCCGGTAAACGAGTCCGGCGGGGTGAGTCCGGTTGGGGGTGCGCCAGGGGTACGCATGATGACACGAGCCGGTCGAGGATCACCCGCGGAGGGCGCAGCCGTGAGCCTGCCCTGGAATTCATCGCTTGACCGGCGTCATTAATCAGGAGGTTGTGTCGCCGTCGGCGAGGCGGGGGTCGGGTCCGAGCTGTTCGGGGAGGCCGAGGTGGTCGCGCAGGGTAGAGCCCTGGTAGTCGTCGGGCCGAAGGCCACGACGGCGCAGGATCGGGATGACGTGGTCGACGAAGTCGTCGAACCCGTCGTGGACATCGTCGATGACGATTGTGAAGCCGTCGGTGACGCCTGCGTCCCACCATTCCTGGAACATGTCCGCGACCTGCTCGGCAGTTCCGACGACTCCTGGATTCGGGTCGAGGACTCCGTGGCCGAGGATCTCCCGTGGGGTTCGGCCCTGGCTCGCGAGTCGGTGCGCGAGGGTTTCCTGCTGATTTCCGGAACGTGCGTGTAGTCCCTGGACCTGAGTAACCGTCAGTGGCTTGTCCCTGTCGGCCGAATCCAGGCGCAGACCGAGCATCCTGGAAAGCTGGCTGATGCGCGACTCGATGCCGGCGGCGTCTTCCAGTGCCATGCGCCGCTCGACGGCTTCCTGCTGTGTTGCGCCGAGCCCGAAGCCGACAAAGGAGAGATACTTCGCCTCGTCCGGGTTCCGCCCGGTGTTCTCGGTCACGGACCGGATGATGTCCCGCTGGGAGCGGGCGTCAGCCATGGAGTAGGGGTTACCGATGATGCCGTTGGCGTACATGCCTGCGGCCTGGATGCCGGCGCCGCTGGCGAACGGCATGAAGATGACCGGCTGGCCCTGCTCCGACGGCGGGATCTGCAGTGGTCCACGGGATCCGACCTGACGACCGTGGAGGTTGATCGGCTGGATGTGGGACGTGTCAGCGAATCGCCCGGTGACCTTGTCCGGGGCGCCGGCCTCCCTCCCCCAGCTCGCCCAGAGTGCCTGGGTGATCTGGATGACCTCGTGCAGCCGCCCGTATTTTTCCTCTTTCGAGGGCACGGGGCGGCCGTAGTTGGCGAAGGCTTCCGGTTCGTAGCTGGGGATGAGGTTCCATCCGGCGCGGCCGTGGCTCATCACGTCCAGTGCCCGGAGCTGGCGTGCGATGCCGTAGGGCTCGTTGAACGACGTCGACATCGAAGGGACCAGGCCGACCTTCTTCGTGGCGTATGCCATGGCGCCCATCAGCATCACCGGGTCGATCGACACGATGGGAGGCCCCGACTCCAGGTCTCCCCAGATGAAGACCCGGTCCGGGTAGAAGAGGTAGTCCAGCCCGCCCCGCTCGGCGATCTTGGCGGTGCGCACGTGGGTCTCAACGTCGGTATAGGCGTCGGGGTCAGCCCACGGCATCCGCCACGCACCCGGGTGAGCGCCATACGTCGTCCCCAAAACCGTTCCGAGCAACATCGGATTTTTCTCCATGGCCGTCCTTCTTCTCGCCAACAACTGACCCCAAAAGCAGAGGGTCTCTTAATAACGAGAATACGGAGACACCCTCCGCTTTGCAAGGTGATGATCACTCACGGTGCGGCAGACCTCGTGCTGGTAGGGCGAAGGGCGTGCTCGGTCGGTTCGGTTAGATGGTTTCGGGGCGGTGGATGCTTTCGGCTCCGCCGTCGAGGAAGATGACCTGCCCGGTCACGTGGGTGTTCTCGGCACTGGCCAGCCAGACCAGCAGTGCTGCCGGCGCCTCCGGCGGCGCGGCAGGTCCGTTCAGCGGTGAGGGGGCTCCTGCGTCGAGGATCGCGCGGCCTTCGGCCGTGGCCAGGACCGGGGCGGTCATTGGTGTCGCGATGACGCCGGGGGCGACGGCGTTCAGCGCGATGCCAGCCCCGGCCCACTCAGGGGTCGGGGCCTGGGCGCGGACCCACCGGGCGATGGCGTATTTCGAGGTCGTGTAGATGAAACTACCGCCGGACGCGTTGACCGTCGTACCGATCCGCTCGGCCTCCCGGAGCGCTCCGGGTTCGTCATCGGCCATCAGGCGTTCGAAGAGTGCGTCGTCGGTCTCCTGGATGGCGGCGATCGAGGACACCACGACGGCGCGGGGAGCCTCGGAGCGGACCAGCAGGTGACGGAGTCCCTCGACCGCGGCCCTGGCGGCGAAGTAGTTCACGCTGACCGTGATCGGGTCCGGGGCGACGAGACCGGCGACGGCGATCACGGCGTCGACCCGACCACCGCTCAGGTTAGTGACCTGCTCGACGAGTATTGCGCGTCCCTCGGCGGTACTGAGGTCAGCGGTGATGTCGGCGTCCCGGAGATCCACGCCGATCACCGTCTGCCCCTCCGCGCGTAGCCGTTCGGCGGTTGCCTTGCCGATCCCCGACGCCGCGCCGGTGATCACCGTCGTCCTGATCATGATGTTTCTCCTGTACGTGAGGTCTGGTTATGAGGGTCTGGCTGTCGACATGTGGGCATGCAGTTGCTGCACACAGAACTCAAAAGCTGCTGAACCAGGTGTCTCCACGAACGGCGCCAGAGCCACTCGGGCAACGACCAACCCGGCTCGGCGTTCTCGATCACCCCGGCTGGCTGAAGTGTCCGCTAGGTGGCGGGGATCATCCAGCCGGACTTGTGGACGGCCTGCAGCACGATTGCTGAGGAGTCATCGGCGAGAACGGCACCACTGACCCATGCCGTGGCCAGCACTCCGAGGAACAGGTCACGGCCCCGGACCCACTCCTGGGCGCGGTGCTCGCGTTGAGCTGCGACGAGGAACCCCTCAGTGGCCGTGATGAAGTTCTCGCACGTCGTCGCCAGCGGAGAGGACTCCTCGAACAACGCAACACGCAGCGGCTCGGGCAGTCCATCGAAAGCGGTCGAGTAGTCATAGAGCGCTTCCAGCCACTGCTCCAGGGCGCGGCCAGTGTCCGGCTCGTCGCGTTCGATCACGTCGCGGCGGTCGAAGAGCTCGTCGTACCGGGCCTGAAGAAGCGCCGCGATCAGAGCCTCGCGCGTCGGGAAGTGCCGGTACAACGTCCCCGCACCCACACCAGCCCGCTTCGCGATCGTGTCCAGCGACCCCGAAACGCCTTCCTCGGAGAAGAACTCCTGGGCCACCTCGAGGATGTGCGATCGATTGCGTTTCTTGTCGGCACGCATTCGAGGGGCACTTGTCCCTGTAGTCATGTCAGCTCCTTCGTCGACGAAACGGAGACTACCTCCTCTCCATAGGAAGCCGCAAAACAGCAACACCCCACCACTGCACGGCGTTCTACATGACGCTCGACAGGAAGCTCATATGACGAAACGGAGACAGTCTCCTTGACGAGGACACGCCCCGGCCCGTAGCCTCACCGGGGAAGCGGAGTGTGGCTCCGTATCGGGTTTGTATTACGAGAAGGGCCGGATCCGGCATGAGTCAACACCTGGACACCGCTGTGGCGGGGCCTCCCACACCCGCACCAGTACCCTCACAGGTGCGGGATCGCCTGAGCCCTGATGAGGTCGTGGTCATCACTGTTCTGTCATTGAGTGCCTTCGTGATGATCCTGAGCGAACTCGCGATGGGTGTGGCGTTGCCGCAGGTCATGGACGAGTTGCAGGTAACTGCCAGTGTCGGGCAATGGCTCACTACCGCCTACGCGCTGACGATGGCCGTGATCATTCCCTCCTCGGGTTTCCTGATGCAGCGTTTCAGCTTGCGGCCACTGTTCCTCGCGACCATGGGGCTGTTCACCCTCGGAACGGTCATCGCGGCGGTGGCACCGGGTTTCGAGCTCCTGCTCATCGGCCGTATCGTCCAGGCCATCGGAACGGCGGTCCTGCTGCCGATGCTCACGACCACCGCGATCCGCCTGGCGCCCGAGGGTAGACGGGGCCAATTGATGGCGATCACCACCGCTGTCCCGGCCGTCGCCGGCGCGATCAGCCCCGCCATCTCCGGCATCGTCGTGGCGCAGCTGAGCTGGCGCTGGATCTTCCTGCTGGTCCTGCCACTGGCGGTCCTCGCCCTGGTCCTGGGCGGCTGGAAGATCCGCAACCTCGACCCCACGACGGCGGTCAGGATCGACCTCCTCTCCCTCGTTCTCGCCGCGATCGGCTTCGGCGCCCTGCTCTACGGGCTCTCCACGATCGGTGAGTCCCACGGAGGCACCTCACTGCTGATCGCCGGAGCAGCACTGGTTACCGGCGTGCTGGGAACGGCCGCGTTCGTCGCCCGGCAGTGGCGCCTGCAGCGCCGGGACGCGGCCATGCTGGACATGCGCGTGTTCGCGCACCGCGACTTCAGCCTCTCCACCGCCATCTTCCTAGCCATGGTGATGACCGCCTTCGGCCTCAACGTTGTGTTCCCCCTCGTCCTGCAGAACGTCCTCGGACTCGGCGCACTCGAAACCGGGCTGCTCCTCATCCCCGGAGGGGCCGCGATCGCAATTACCGCAGCATCCGTCGGCCGCGTGTATGAGCGCGTCGGACCCCGCCTCCTCGTAGTCTCCGGCGCTGTCATGGCCGCTGTCGGCTGGGCGCTGCTGAGTACCGTCACCCCGGACACGGCCATCGGCATCCTCCTGGCCCTGCACCTGCTGATCAGCATCGGGCTTGCGTTCATGTGGACGCCGTTGTTCACCCTCGCCATGGGTTCCCTGCCACGCCACCTCTACCCTCACGGCAGCGCCGCCCTGAACACCCTTCAGCAACTCGGCGGGGCCGCAGGCATCGCCGTCCTCATCACCGTCCTGACCTTGTTCACCGGCGCCCAGAATGAAGATGCCGGTGCGTCACTGGAAGGCATGCGGGCCGCGTTCATCGCCGCACTGATCCTGACTCTCGCCTCAGCCGTCGGCGCGATCCTGCTTCCTCGCCGCGCAGGAACAGTCCCGACAGACCTCCCCGCAGGGCACTAATCAAGAGTGCTGACATAGCCACCACCACCGGTGCTGGCGCAACTGCCTGCTCCGCTGACCGAAAGCCCGGCCCACGTGCCCCGTTCCACGGCTTGAAGCGGCACAGGGCAGTAACAGACAGAACTGGACGCGGAGATCACCTCCGTACATGAGTAAGGATGACGATGCACAACTCAACGAACGATTCGACAGTTCACGCGAACGGCGTAGACGTAATCGGGCACATGGTGCGGGAAGACGTCATGGATGAGCCGACCGCTCAGGCGATGCGGCATGTGACAGGCGCCTTCCCGACCGGCATCAGTCTCGTCGCGGCGATCGTCGATGGACGTCCCGTGGGCCTACTGGCAAACTCGTTCACCTCCGTGTCCCTGGATCCGCCACTCGTGTCGGTCAACGTCGCCCTCACATCTACGACCTGGCCGGCTATTCGCAACACCACACGATGGGGCATCAGCATCCTCAGCACCAACCACGCCGACAAGGTCAAGATGCTCTCCCGCCCCGCAATCGAACGATTCACCGACATCGATTGGTACCAAACCGAAGACGGGGCCGTACTGCTCACCGGATCCTCAGCAACCTTCGAGGTCAGCCTGGAAACCGAAGTCGACGCCGGCGATCACGCTCTGGCCCTCCTACGAGTCCACGGTCTGCACCGGGATACCAACACCAGCCCTTTGGTCTTTCATGGCAGCCGACTTCGCCAACTCGCCGCATAACTCCAGCCCTGAGATCAGTCTCAGCGTCACGTCACGTCACGGAAGTCACATGCGTATTGGTGAATTGGCGAAAAAGACCGGGGTCGCGGCGCGGATGCTGCGGTACTACGAGGAACAGGGCCTGATGTCCCCGCGTCGCCTCGACAACGGGTACCGGGTCTATGACGACTACCTGGTGGAGCGTGTGGAAACGATCCGGGGGCTGGTCGACTCCGGAGTACCGACGCGGATCATCTCGGACATCCTGCCGTGCCTGGACCAGCCGCAGACCATCGTCGTGCAGAACGTCGAGCCCGGGTTGCGCGACATCCTGATGACGGAGCGTGACCGCATGACGGAGAAGATCGACTTCCTCAGCCATACCCGGGAATCACTCACTCGGTACATCGAAGCGATCGATGTGGCGGCGACCCAGAACCGATCAGCCCGTAAGGACTGACCCGGTGCCAGTGCTCTGAGTAATCGTTCACGCCACACCATCAAGCGCAGCTCAAAGAACCCTCTCTTCAATGAACGAACGTTCATAGGACACTTTCTTCGAGAAGCAGCGGGAACGGCGCGCCGTGTTCCATGGCCCGTGTCCGAGAGCTATGTGCACTGAGGCACGTTGACGGTACAGATCGGACCATGGCAGCTGTTGGATACGCGCGCGTTTCGACTAGGGAGCAGAATCTCGATGGTCAGACCGACGTGCTCGAAGCTGCCGGGTGCGAAAAGGTCTTCATCGAGCACGCCTCCGGTGTCCTCGCGAAACGTCCCGCCCTCGATGATGCGCTGGACTACCTGCGTGCCGGTGACACCCTGGTCGTGACGAAGCTCGACCGGTTAGGCCGGTCGGTTCGGAATCTGAAGGAAGTCGTCGACGGACTTGAGAAGCGGGGCGTCGGGTTGAGGGCTCTCTCCCAGGGCATTGACACAACCACCCCCGGGGGACGGTTGTTCTTCCACATGCTCGCTGCGATCGCGGAGTTCGAGCACGATCTCATCGTGGAACGCACGAAGGACGGTCTGGCTGCGGCCAGGGCGCGGGGCGGGAAGGGCGGTGGCCGAATCAAGATGAGCACAACGAAGATTCGGCAGGCGCGTGCGATGTATGACGAGAAGACGTATACGGTGCAGCAGATAGCCGAGACGTTCGGGGTCTCGCGGGGCACGATTTACCGGCACCTTGGCGAAGACGTCAGAGCTTAGGTCTGGTGAGTGGTCGTGGTGCAGCGCAGTCTCCAGGACAAGCTCGCACTCTTGCGCCAACACGACGAAGGTGTTCCGTGGGCGCGTATAGCCGCCGAATCAGGGGTGCCGTTGCGGACCCTGGCCCGGTGGGCCGCGAAACACCGTGCTGATGAGGGATCCACCAGCCTGCGCCGTTCAGCTCGGCCTGACCGCGGCACCCGGCATATTCCGTCGGAGCTCATCGAAGCAATCGAGGCACTGGCGCTGCGCAAACCTGAACCTACAATCGCGTTCATCCACCGGCGCGTGAGCGACATCGCCCTTGATCGCGGGCTTACGGCGCCCAGCTATTCCAGTGTGCGCTCGATCATCGCCGGGATCGACCCGGGACTACGGACCCTCGCCCAGCATGGAGACACCGCCTACCGGGACCGCTTCGAGCTGGTCTTCCGCTGCAGCGCGACCGGCCCGAATGAGCAGTGGCAGGCCGACCACACCCTGCTGGATGTCATGGTCCTCGACAAGGCTGGCGTCCCGGTCCGGCCCTGGTTGACCGTGGTCCTCGATGACTACTCGCGTGCCGTCGCCGGCTACACCGTCTTCCTCGGTGCCCCCACCGCGGAGCAGACCGCCCTGGCCCTGCATCAGGCCGTGAACCGCAAACACAATCCCGCCTGGACCGTGTCCGGTCTGCCCGATGTGCTCTACAGCGACCACGGATCAGATTTCACCTCAGTCCGCCTCGAACAGGACCGTTTGGACACCCACACCCGACTGATCCACTCACGAGTCGGTGTGCCCCAGGGCCGCGGGAAAATCGAACGGTTCTACGGCACCATCACCACCGAACTGTTGCCCCATTTGCCCGGCCACATCCCCCACGGCACGAACGGCACACCCATCTCACCGCCGACGTTGAACCTCCAACAGCTCGACGGGATCCTCGAGCAATTCATTGTCGAGGACTACAACCAGCGAACCCACTCGCAAACCGGAGAAACACCCTCCCATCGATGGGGTGCTTCCGGATTCATCCCGCGGAGCCCAGCCCGGCCCGATGACCTCGACCTACTCCTGTTGACCGCGGCCACCACCCGGAAAGTGCAGCGCGACGGCATCCAGTTCGCCTCTACCCGCTACATCTCACCAGTACTCGCCGCGTACGTCGGGGAGCAGGTCACTGTCCGTTTCAATCCACGTGACGTCGGCGAGATCCGCGTCTACTACAACGACGAGTACCTCTGCCGGGCCATAGCCTCAGAATTGGCCTCGACCGCCGTATCACTCGAAGACCTCCAAATCGCTCGTTCCGCGCGCCGGCGCAACCTCAAGAACCAGCTAAGCCAACGTCGCAGCCTCGCAGACGCCCTCCCCACTGACGCCCGCTACACGCCAGTTGAACCAGTCAATCCGAGCCAAAGCACGGCATTGACCATAGGCGCCGAAACCACCGCACCGACCACCCCACGACACGGATTGCGCCTCTATGCCACTGACTAGCCCCAAGAACAGCCTCTTCGGCAAAGCAGACGATGGACGCAGATTTCTCACGCGAGGTTTCAGGGAAATCAACGACAACCCACCGGCGATCCCGGATCGGCCTGCTCTCCAAAGCACCCGAGAGCACCGACGTTTCACCGAGTTCGCTGACACCGTCCGCGCGCACCGCTACATCGGACTCTGCTGGGGACCACCCGGCGTCGGCAAAACTCTCTCAGCCCGCCACTACGCCGCCACCGACGCCTGGGACCAATGGCGAGCCAACATCACCACCGACGCCACCGAGGATCTCGCACCGATACCAGAACGAGTACTCCAAGCCCGTACCGCTTTCTTCACCCCCACCGTCGCAGCAACCATCAAGCAAATCGACGAAGGGCTACCGCAGGCATGCCAACACATCTCCTACGCCGTGGACTATGCCGAACACGGCACCATCGACCCCTTCGTCCACACCGACTCCCGCTCTAGCGGACGAACCGAACTGCTCATCATCGACGAAGCCGACCGCCTCAAAGCCCCGGGTCTCGAACAAGTCCGCGACTACTTCGACCGCCACAACATGGGCGTCATCCTCATCGGTATGCCCGGCATCGAGAAAAGACTCGCCCGCTACCCCCAGCTCTACAGCCGCATCGGTTTCGCCCACGAATACCGAGCCCTGACAACCGAAGAACTCGCTGCTGTCCTCACCAAACGCCTTCCCACCACAGAGAACACCGCAGTCGATGACGGCATCGCTCACGCCACTGCCATCGCAACCATCATCCGTATCACGGGCGGCAACTTCCGCCTCGTTGACCGACTCCTCACTCAGATCACCCGCATCCAGGCTCTCAACAAACTCGAAACCCTCACACCCGAACTCGTCGATGCAGCCCGAGAAGTCTCCTCATCGGCCACTAACCGCTGTGAAAAACGTGCCACTTATCGCTGCGACTCACACGATCCACTCCTGGAAGCTCAATTCGTGTAGCGAAACCCAGTACCAGAATCTACGTTTCACTTCGCTCACTCACGCCGAGTTCCGCTACACCCAAGGGCACGGGCAGTTCCTGGGATTTGCGAGGCGCTGACGAACGATCACGACGCCGCGCTGCAGGTCGACGCGCTGAATGCTGCCGGCCGTGATTGAGCGCCGCTTCCTTACTCGACTCGTCGACACCTCGAGGAGGAGGGCCGACGATGTGACGGGTTCGTTATATGTCGTTGGGGACGCGGTATGTGACGAAATCGGCGTCGCGGAACGTCATGCGGCGCCTTGTCGCCGCACGTTCTGCACCCGGGACCGGGGTGCCGCTTACAGTGATCCCACCAACCATCAAGAGCGGCCGAGAGATCTGGCTTGTTGACGCCGCAGCAACCATTCCGCTGCCCTCCCCTCGGGAGAGCAGTGGAACCGGTGCTAATGCCAGAACCG
This sequence comes from Arthrobacter pasteuri, assembly GCF_054510955.1. NCBI lineage: Bacteria > Bacillati > Actinomycetota > Actinomycetes > Micrococcales > Micrococcaceae > Arthrobacter > Arthrobacter pasteuri. The sequence continues at coordinate 1,865,645 of NZ_JBTNDO010000001.1, read as the reverse complement.
ATGGACATGCATCAGCGCACCCGCCAGCGGTCCCGACACGCCGGGATCGCCGGTTTCCGGCACGCATCCTGGTGCACTCCCTCGGACACACCGAGGAGCGGGGATGACGTTGAAGAAAGGGGCAGCGGTACCGCCGTCGCTGTCGTACGAGCTGTATCCGCCGGCCACCCCGGAAGCCGGGGATGCCGTGCTGCGGACGATCGACGAACTCGAGGCCACCCGTCCCGACTACGTCTCAGTGACCTACAGCGGCACACCCGCGAGGCGCCGGGCCTCGATCGAGTTGATCGGGCACCTGACCAGCAACACCAGGCTGCGCCCGCTGGCCCACCTCTGTTGCGTGGGGGAGACACGGGCGAGCCTCGACCTGTTGGTGCGGCAGCTCGTCGCACTGGGGGTGAGGGGCATGCTGGCCCTCCGCGGAGACCTGCCGCAGGATCCGCAGGCACTGCGCGGCGAGCTTCCCTTCGCCCAGTCCCTGGTGGAACTGATCCGGGAGGTCGAGGCCCGGCACGGGGCCGCGCTCGCCGGCGGTCGGCTGGCGGTGGGGGTGGCGGCCTACCCGAACCGGCACCCGGAATCGCCGTCGTTCCTGCACGACGTCGAGGTGCTGGTCTCCAAACAGCGGTCCGGTGCCGACTTCGCCATCACGCAGGTGTATTTCGACCCCGCCCACTACATCCGCCTGCTGACCGCGGCCCGGGCCGCGGGAGTCACCATCCCGATCATCCCCGGGGTGATGCCCCTGGGGAACATCCGCCGGCTCGAACGGCTGGCCGGAATGACCGGCGTCCGTCCCGACCCCGCCCTGCTGCACCGGCTGGAGACCGCCTCGGGTGAGGCCGAACGCCGGCGGATCGGCGTGCAGGCAGCGGCCGTCTTGGCCCGGGCGGCTTTCGAGGCTGGGGCCCCGGGCGTGCACCTGTTCACCTTCAACGACCATCGCGCGTCCATCGGGGTCATCGAGGAGATCGACCTGCCGGCGGCGCGCTCGCCGGACGCCGTCCCGGCCTGAGCCTGCCCCCCGAATCTGAACCACGACCTGCCACACCTTCCAGAGGAGAACACCATGAGCACCGAGAACACCTTCCCTGCCGCCACGATCCTCGGCTACCCGCGCATCGGGCCCGGCCGGGAGCTGAAGAAAGTTGTCGAGGCCTACTGGGCGGGCCGCCTGGACGAGGCCGGCCTGCAGCATGCTGCCGACCAGTTGCAGGACCGCACTGTCGCCCGACTCGTGGAACTGGGACTGGATCACGGGGATTCCTCCATCCCGGCCGACTTCGCGCTCTACGACCAGGTCCTGGACGCGAGCGCGGCACTGGGAGCGCTGCCGGCCCGGTTCGCAGACCTGGCCGGGGAGGACGGTTCCGTGGACACCGCGGGCTACTTCACGCTGGCCCGGGGCGACGGCGACCGCGCGCCGCTGGAGCTGACCAAGTGGTTCGACACCAACTACCACTACCTGGTGCCCGAGATCGGCCCGGAAACACCGTTCGTCCCGGTGGCGCACCGCCTGACCGCGACCGTCCGCCGGCAGCGCGAGCGCGGCGCGGTGCTGCGCCCGGTGCTCGTGGGCCCCGTGACCTACCTGCTGCTGGCCAAGCCCGAGGACGGGGCACCCGCCGGTTTCGACCCGCTGGAGAGGATCGACGACGCCGTGGCGGCCTACGCGGGCATCCTCGCGTCGCTGGCGGAAGCGGGGGCCGAGTGGGTGCAACTGGACGAGCCGGGCCTGGTCGGCGACCGCGGCGGCGAGCTGGCAGCACCGGGCGGGCTGGTGGAGCGGGTGTACCGGCAGCTGGCCGGCACGGCGGGACGGCCGGCCCTGCTGGTCACCACCGGCTACGGCACCGCCGGCGATCCGGCGAGGCCGGGCCAGACGCTCGCCGTGCTCGCCGCCGCGGGCGTGGAGGCGGTCCACGCTGACCTGGTCCGGGGATCCCGGCCCTCCGCCGAGGCGCTGCGGTCACTGGGCGGCACTCGTCTGGTCGCCGGCGTCGTGGACGGTCGGAACGTGTGGTGCAACGACTTGCGGGTCTCGTTGGGGGTGCTGGAGGAGCTGCAGCAGGAGACGGGAGCGCCGGTCACGACGGCGACGTCCACCTCCCTGCTGCACGTACCGCACGACGTGCAAGCCGAGACGGGGCTGCCGGAGCACCTGCCGGCCTGGCTCGCCTTCGCGGACCAGAAGGTGCGAGAGGCAGTGGTGCTGGCGCGCGGCCTGGCCGGGGGACGCCCGGCCGTCGCCACGGAACTCCAGGACGCGGAGGAGGCCCTGGGCCACCGAGCGCGGTTCGACGGCGTCGTGGTGGATTCGGTGCGGACGCGTACCGGCGGCCTGACCGAGGAGGCCTTCACCCGCGGCCCTGCCGATCGGCGGGCAGAGGTGCAGCAGGAGCGGCTGGGGCTGCCGTTGCTGCCGACCACCACCATCGGGTCCTTCCCGCAGACCAACGAGGTGCGCGGCGCCCGCGCCGCGGTCCGCAGCGGCAGCATCCCGCAGGTGGAGTACGAGCAGTTCCTGCGCCAGGAGATCGCGAACGTGGTGCGGTTGCAGGAAGGCCTCGGACTGGACGTGCTGGTGCACGGTGAACCCGAGCGCAATGACATGGTCCAGTATTTCGCGGAGAACCTCGACGGCTTCGCCGCCACGGAGCAGGGGTGGGTACAGTCCTACGGGTCGCGCTGCACACGTCCGTCCATCCTCTGGGGGGATGTGTCACGTCCTCGGGCGTTCACGGTTCCGTGGATCAGCTACGCGCAGTCGCTGACCGAGCGACCGCTCAAGGGCATGCTCACCGGCCCGGTCACCATCCTCGCCTGGTCCTTCGTCCGCGACGACCAGCCGCTGGGCGAGACGGCCAACCAGGTGGCGCTGGCCCTGCGGGACGAGATCACCGACCTCGAGGCTGCCGGCATCGCCATCGTCCAGGTGGACGAGCCCGCCCTGCGCGAACTGCTGCCGCTCCGCTCGGCCGACCACCAGGCATACCTGGACTGGTCCGTCCGCGCGTTCCGGCTGGCGACCGCCGGCGCCGCCGACGGGACCCAGATCCACACGCACCTGTGCTACTCGGAATTCGGTGAGGTCATCTCGGCCATCGACGGGCTGGACGCGGATGTCACGAGCATCGAGGCGGCCCGTTCCCGGCTCGAAGTCGTCGCGGACCTGGCCCGCTTTGGTTACTCCCGCGGCATCGGCCCGGGCGTCTACGACATCCACTCACCACGCGTGCCCTCCGAACAGGAGATCACCGGTCTCATCGACACGGCACTGGCCGCCCTCCCGGCGCAGCAGCTGTGGATCAACCCCGACTGCGGCCTGAAGACCCGCGGCTACGACGAAACGGTCCTCTCGCTGCGCAACCTCGTCGCCGCGACCAGGACCGCGCGTGAGAGCGCCCGCCTCTCGACGGCGGAGCAGGCCCTGGCGCGTTCCTGACGTTCCTGCAGGAGGACCTGGCCGCCGCGCTGGAGAAGATACATCGGGCCCGGCGGAACGCGCGGGGCTCAGCTCCGCTGCTCCTGTGGGGCTGCCAGGTCCTTGGTGAACGCCAGGTGCAGAACGGTCTCCGGGTCGGCGGCCAGGTCGAAGCCCGGGCGGTAGCCCGTGGCGAGGTAGAGGTTCTTCGCCTCCGGCTGACGCGGGCCCGTGGTGAGGTAGATCCGGCGGTAGCCGCGACGCTCGGCCTCCGCCTCGAGTTCGGTCAGTACCCGGCGGGCCAGGCCGCGCCGGCGGTGCTCGGCGTGGGTCCAGATCCGCTTGAGCTCGGCGGTCTGCTCGTCATACCGGCGGAAGGCCCCGCCGGCCACGGTCTGCCCCTCCTCCTGCAGGATCAGCAGCGCGCCGTGCGGCGCGGCGAACTCCTCCGCGGGATAGCGGCGCATCTCCTTGCCGGCGCCACCGAACAGGGTCCCGTACCTGCTGTCGTACTCCTCGATCAGCCCGTCCACCAGCGGCTGCACGCGGGAATCCTCCAGCGGCAGGTGCAGCACCGTCAGTTCCGGGAGGGCCCCGAGGGGCAGGGAGTTCGTCATCAGGGATCCTTCAGGCTCAGGTCGGGTCGGGTCAGGTCAGGGACGAATGGAGCTGGGTGATGCTGGCTGCGAGCCGGGCACTGGAGAAGCTGTCCGGAGGGGCGGCGGGCAGTTCCAGCAGGTCGGTGAGGATCCTCCGTGCCAGGGCATCGCTGTCCCGGAACGGGGCGGCGTTGCTGGAAGGTCGGGAGAACGCCCCGCCGCTCCAGCCGGAGGCAGCGGGTCCGACGGCATACAGGCCCGGACGGGTGCTCCCGTCCGCGGCGACGAGCCGCGAGGAGGAATCGACCAGCACCTTCCCGGTGCCGCCTGCCGTCGCTTCGATGCCCGTGCGCTCCTCGGAGCCGAGGCCCGACTCCGACAGTGACCGCAGCAGCGGGTTAGCGGAGCCCGCCAGGGAGGGGCCGGGCAGCCGGGCCTCGATGAGCGCGCTCGCCGTCACCGTGGAGGGCGCCTGCGGTGAGGACGCCGTGAAGAGTCCGAGTTCCTCGTCGGTGCCCACCTGCAGCTGTGGGCCGAGGAACCTGACAAGGCCGGCCTCGTGCAGCGCCAGCAGTTCCCGCAGCCGACGGGCCGGCGGACCGGAGTCGACGTAGCTGAAGAAGCCGTGCCACCAGCCGCTGACCAGGGGGCGCGAGACGGGTGTGAGCGCGTCCATCGGCACCAGCCGGCCCAGTTCGAAGTACACGTACAGCAGCCCCAGGAACAGCCCGAGGGTCTCCGAATTCGCGCCGCCGTCGCGCAGCCGCAGGTCCTCGCGGATGTGGCCCGCCACGGTGTGCTGCACGTCCTCAGGACAGCCGAAGTGCATCCCCGCCAGCGGATGGTCGAGTTCCTCGAGCTCCAGCCGGTCCGCGGCGTCGGGGACGGCCTGCTCCACGAGTGCCCGCCGGTCGTCCGAGTACCAATCAGCGGCGTCGAAGCGGGGCAGGAAGTCGGACCAGGGCAGGGCCACGCGCTCCGGGTGCCCGGTGAACAGCTCGCGGTAGTAGCCGAAGGCGGCGTCCTTGGCCAGCAGCGGCCACAGATGCTGCCGGAAATCCAGTTGGCCGTGCACCTCGAGCAGGGCGGCGACGGCGCCGGCGGTCAGGTAGCGCGAGGGGCCCGCCGGTTCACCGCGCAGCAGCGAACTGATCTTGGAGCGGTACGGGACGCCCCGGCGGGACCCTGCCCACAGCACCGGTTCGTTCCCGGAGGCGATGTACCGGAGGGTGCCGCCGGGCGCGTCGACGAACTGCCCGCCGCGGCCTTCCATCAGCAGCACCACCAGGTCGATGAACGCCAGCCCCATACCGGAGACGATGGCCTCCTGCCCTGGCCGCAGGGCGGAGAAGTCGACGTCGTTCGTGTAGGCCGGCGGCGCATGGAAGAGGCCGTGCCGGGCCGCGAAGCCGGCATAAGCGACGGACCGGGGCTCCGGTTCCGAATCGGTATGGCCGACGGTCACCACCACGGCGTCCGCGCGCAGCACGGCGCCCGACGCCAGCACCACACGGTAGCCGGCGCCGTCGGCCGCCACGTCCACGGCCAGGTCCCGGTGGACGGTCACCGGCACCTGCGGACCGAGGGCCTCGACGGCCCGGGAGAAGAACCACTCGAGGTACAGGCTCTGCAGGCGGCGCGTGGGGAACGTCGTGGGGAGGAGGGCACGCAGCTGCCGGCGTAGGTCCTCGTCCGGTACCTCCACGTCCGGAATACTGCCGTCCACGACGCCCCGCGCCCAGTCGACGAGCCCGGGTCCCGCGACAGCAGGACCGGCACACTGCACCGAGTCGTCGGTGAACATGGTGACGTCGGCAGCCAGGGAATTGAGCATCAGCAGCGGGCTCTGGTCCCGCCGCCAGATCCGGCCGGAGCCCGGCCGGTGCGGCTCCACGACGTGCACGGCCAGGGGCCCGGCAAAGAGCCCGGGTCGATTGGCGGCAAGCCGTTCCAGGATCAGGGCCGCCCGCGGACCGCCGCCAATGAGGACGACGGCGGCCTCCCGGCCTTCGCGCGGTCGGCCCGGCACGCTGTCGATCGTCATGGCGCTCCTTCCCGGGCAGCATTCGGGCCCGCGGTCCTGCCCATCCTAGGAGCCGGCGGGGAACCGCCGCAGGGCGTCGGTAACCCGCCTTCACCGGCCGAAACATTACGCAACAAGGGGTCATGAACCGTCCTGGCCGGTCCCGCGGCGGACCCAATGCGTCCCCGGTTTACTCCACGTGAACCCGGTTTTGGGGGCGCGGCCCTCCCTGTTCTAGGTTCAGGCCACCGGCCCGATTTTCTCGGATCCGGAAGCCGGCTGCACTGCGCAGGCAAGGCCGCAGGACAAGAGGAGGTGGCGCATGAGTGCCGCAGCACCGAGAAGTGAGACCCGCCCGGAGACGACGGCGCCGGACGCTGCCCTGCCTTCGGCACCGGGCGACGCCGGCCTTGCGCCCTCGGGTGACGCCGGCACTCCGCCGTCGGGCGGAACCGCACCCCGCACCGCCCGCGACTACTCCGGATACCCCGTGGTGGCCGCCCGCCACCCCTGGCGCTGGGCCGGCACCGCGCTGGTGGCCCTCGTGGTCGCGGCGATCCTGTGGTCGCTGCTGACCAACCCGCGGTGGGAATGGGACGTCGTCGCGCAGTGGTTCACGGCCGAGTCCGTGCTCCGCGGCCTGGGCGAGACCCTGAAACTGACGGCTATCGCCGGAACCCTCGGGTTCATCCTGGGCTTCATCCTGGCGCTGATGCGGCTGTCCTCCTCGCCGCTGCTGGTCTCGGTGTCCTGGACATTCTCCTGGATCTTCCGCTCCGCGCCGCTCCTGGTGCAGCTGCTGCTCTGGTACAACCTCGGCTACCTCTACGAGAAGATCTCATTGGGGATCCCGTTCACCGACGTGCGCTTCTTCGAGGTGCAGACCACCACGCTGATCAGCCAGTTCGCCGCCGCCATCCTGGGGCTGACGCTGAACCAGGCCGCCTATTCGTCGGAGATCATCCGCGGCGGCATTCTCGCCGTCGACCAGGGCCAGCTCGAGGCCGCTGCGGCACTGGGCATCCCCGCCTGGCGGCGGTCCACCCGGATCGTGCTGCCGCAGGCCATGCGGTCGATCCTGCCCACGGCCTTCAACGAGATCATCGGCCTGGTCAAGGGCACGTCGATCGTCTACGTGCTGGCCTACTCGGAGCTGTTCTACACGGTGCAGGTCATCTACAACCGCACCCAGCAGGTCCTTCCCCTGCTGCTGGTGGCCACCGTCTGGTACGTGGTCATCACCTCCGTGCTCAGCGTCTTCCAGTACTACATCGAGCGCCACTACTCCAAGGGTGCCGTGCGTACCCTGCCGCCGACCCCGTTGCAGCGGGTCCGGCGCTTCTTCTCCACCCACGCCAAGACATCCGAGGTCGCACGATGAACCCGCCAGCCCGTCCGGCCGTCGCCGCTGCAGCGGCCACCCGCGGACTCGTGGAGATCAGCGACGTCCACAAGTCCTTCGGCCAGGTCGAGGTGCTGCGCGGTGTCTCGCTCACCGTCGAGCCGGGCGAGGTGGTGGTGATCCTCGGTCCCTCGGGGTCGGGCAAGTCCACCCTGCTGCGCACCATCAACCACCTGGAGAAAGTCGACGCCGGCCACATCTCCGTGGACGGCGAGCTGGTGGGGTACAAGGCGCGCGGGGGCAAACTCCACGAGCTGCGGGAGAAGGAGATCCTGGCCCAGCGCACCCACATCGGCATGGTGTTCCAGAACTTCAACCTCTTCCCGCACCTGACCGCCGTCGAGAACATCATCGAAGCCCCGGTCTACGCACAGCACCGCCCGCACGCCCCGGCACGGGCGCGGGCTCTGGAGCTGCTCGAACGCGTCGGGTTGTCGGACAAGGTCGACGTCTACCCGCGCCAGCTGTCGGGGGGCCAGCAGCAGCGCGTGGCGATCGCCCGGGCGCTGGCGCTGGATCCGAAGATCGTCCTGTTCGACGAGCCCACGTCCGCGCTCGACCCGGAACTGGTCGGCGAGGTGCTGGATGTGATCCGCGGCCTGGCGGATTCGGGCACGACGCTGATCATCGTCACGCACGAGATGGGCTTCGCCCGCGACGTGGCCGACCGCGTGGTGTTCATGGACCAGGGGCAGATCGTCGAGGAGGGCACTCCGGTGCAGATCTTCGGCGCCCCGCAGCACGAGCGCACCAAGGCCTTCCTCTCGAAGGTCATCGAACCGGCCTTCAACCTCTGAACCTCACGACCTCTCCCAGTCCCGCATCCGTCCGCAAGCAAGGGGAACACCCATGAAATCTCTCGAGCCTCGCCGACTTCCGGCACTGTCCGCAGCAGCCCTCGTCCTCCTGGCCCTGGCCGGCTGCGCCGACCCGGAAGCGGCAGCGTCCGGAACCGGTGAGTCCGCCGCGCCTGCCGAGAACGGCATCGTCTACAACCTGGCGCCGGAGCAGGACCGCGTCCGCGCGGAGAAGGATGACGACCTCGCCGCGCAGGTCCCGGCCGACATCGCCGAGGACGGCAAGCTGACCGTCGGGGTGAGCCCGTTCGCGGTCCCGCTGTCGGTCTACGCCACGGACGACAAGACCGTGATCGGCAACGAGACCGACATCGCCCAGCTGGTCGCCGACAAGCTCGGCCTCGAACTGGACCTTCAGGCCACCTCCTGGGAGAACTGGCCGCTGAAGACGCAGTCCGGGGACTTCGAAGCCGTGTTCTCCAATGTCGGCATCAACGGGGACCGCGTGCAGCTCTTCGACTTCGCCCCGTACCGTGCCGCGTTCATGGCCTTCGAAGCCCGCGAGGACTCGGACCTCACCGTCACCGGTTCCGCGGACATCTCCGGCAAGAAGGTCGCCGTCGGCTCCGGGACCAACCAGGAGAAGATCCTGCTGGCCTGGAACAAGGAGCTCGAGGACGCCGGCAAGGCCCCCGCCGAACTGCAGTACTACGGCAACGACGCGGACACCATCCTGGCGCTCTCCTCCGGCCGGCTGGACCTGAACCTCTCCCCGTACCCGAGCGCCACCTACCGCGAGAACACCCGTGACGACCTGAAGATCGTCGGCAAGGTCAACGCCGGCTGGCCGTCGGAGACCCTGGTCGCGGCCACCACGCTGCGTGACAACGGGCTGGCCGAGCCGCTCGCGGGGGCCATCAATTCCGCCATCGAGGACGGCAGCTACGCCGAGGTGCTGGAGCGCTGGGGTCTGTCCGACGAGGCCATCCCCGAATCGACCGTGGTGAACGCCGCGAACTTCGGCAAGTAGGACCAGCCATGAAACCCCGGGTCCCGGACATCATTCCTCACCGAAGGAACCCGGTGACCGGGAGCATCGCCGCCCACACCAGCAGGAGCAACCATGCCCACGCACACTGAGATACCGACCTTCACCGCCGACTGGGAGCAGTGGCACGCTGCACACGAACGCCACCGCGCACACCCGCACGGTTTCCTTGCCGTCACCCACCTGCACTGGCTGGGGACCACCTCCGTCCGGCTGGAAGGAGCCCCCGGAGTCTGGAGCGTCGAGGACGACGCCGTGCGGATCGTCCTGGAGCCGGGCGAGAGCCTGCAGCGCGACGGTCAGGAGCTGAACACGGAGGACGGCGCTCCGATCACGATCGGCCCCATCGAGGAGCGGGGCGGGATCGACCTCGTTGCAGGCGAAGCGGTGATCGAGGTTGCCAAGCGTGGGGGCCGGTACGTCGTCCGGCCCCGCAGTCCGCACACTGCCCTGCTGCGGGATTACCGCGGGACGCCCGCCTATGCACCGAACCCTGAGTTCTCCGTCGCCGGCACCTTCGTGCCGTTCCCCACGCCTCGCCCCACCACGGTGGGTGCCGCCGTCGAAGGCATCCAGCACGTCTACGAAGCGCCGGGCGAGATCCGCTTCGAGCTGGCCGGCCAGGAACTGGCCCTGACGGCATTCAACGGCTTCACCCCCGGATCGCTCCTCGTGCTGTTCACCGATCGCACGTCCGGCCGCACGACGTATGCCGCCAACCGCTCGCTGTCCGTGGTCCCGGCTGCGGACGGGTCCGTGCAGCTGGATTTCAACCGCGCCGTGAACCTGCCCTGCGCCTACACGGACCTCGCAACCTGTCCGCTGCCACCGGCGGAGAACCGGCTGCCGGTGGCCGTCGAAGCCGGCGAGAAGATCCCCTACGAGCGTCAGGACCAGCAGTGAGCACGATCGACGACCGCACGACAACAGCCAGGGCCGGGTTCCTGGCCATCGAGCTCGACGGAGCCGGGTGGGACGGAACGGGATTCGGAAGCACCGAAGGCTTTGCGAGCCTGACTGAAGCCGTCCTCGCCGCCGAATCCGCAGGTTTTCACGTGGCCACCTTCGCCGACGCACCGCGTGCCGGCCGTGCGAACGCCCTGCAGCGCGCTGCCTACGCCGGACCGGTCACGCGGACCATCGCGCTGGTTCCCGAGGTGGACACCGTCTACACCGAGCCCTTCCACGTCTCCACGCAGCTGGCGAGCCTCGACTACGTCTCCGGCGGCCGTGCCGGGTGGATCGCAACGGCAGCGGAAGTCCCCGAAACGGCAGCTGCCGTAGGCCGCGAGAACGTGAGCGGCAGCGCCCTGGCGCAGGAAGCTGCCGCCTCGATCGAGGTCTCCCGCCGCCTGTGGGACTCGTGGGAGGACGACGCCGTGATCCGCGACGTCGCCACGGGCCGGTACATCGACGCGGACAAGCTGCACTACGTCGACTACGAGACCCCGGCGGGCTTCGGCGCCCCCTACTCCGTCAAGGGCCCGTCCATCATCCCCCGACCACTGCAGGGACAGCTGCCGATCCTTGCTCCCGCCTCGATCGTGGGTGCGGGGCAGGTCCTGGCGGACGCCGTCGATGCCGTGCTCGTCACCGCTCCGACACCCGAACTGCTGACCGCGGAGATCCGGGACGTCCGGCACCGGCTGGGAGCGGCAGTGGCGATCGTCGGTGAGCTCGACGTCGTCCTGGACGCCCGAGGGCAGGCCGCCGTGGAGCGGGCCACCGATCCGGCGAGCGGCCGCGCACGGTACGTCGGTTCTGCAGCCGACCTCGTGGACTTCCTCGAACCGCTCCTGGCGGAAGCAGACGGCGTCCGTCTGCACCCGGCGTCGCTCGCCGTGGAACTGGACGAACTCGCCCGGTGGGTCCTGCCCGAGCTGAGGCGCCGCGGCGCACTCCGCCCACCGGTCCAGGACGGCACCTTCCGGGACCTGCTGGGACTTCCACGCCCGGCCAGCCGCTACGTCCACCCGTCCACCACCGCCGGAAACTAGGGGATCCCATGCCACAGCACAGCAGCGTCTTCACTCCGTCGGGCACGCTACAGCTCGGTGTCTTCTTCCAGGGAGTCAACTCCGGCACGATCTGGAAGGCCACCGAATCAGGCTCCCAGACCGACTTCGAGTCCTTCCGCCGCATAGCGCAGACGGCCGAGCGTGGACTGTTCGCCGCGTTCTTCCTCGGCGAAGGACTCCGCCTGAGGGAACACCTCGGCAGGCCCCACGCGCTGGACGTCGTGGGCAGGCCGGACGCGCAGACCATGCTCGCCGCCCTGGCCTCGGTCACCACCCACATCGGGCTCGCGGCCACCCAGAACACCACCTACAACGACCCGGCGGACCTGGCCCATCGCCTGTCCTCGCTGGACCTGATCTCCGGCGGCCGTGCCGCATGGAACATGGTGACGACCGACAACGCCTGGACCGGGGCGAACTTCCGTCGCGGCGGATACCTGGACCACGCCGACCGCTACGTCCATGCCGAGGCGTTCGTGCGGACGGCCAAGGCCATCTGGGACTCCTGGGCCCCGGACGCCGTCGCCGGGACAGCCGGCACAGCCGGCACAGCCGGGAACTGGCCGGAGGACGGAGCGGTGCGCCGCGTGCACCACGAGGGACAGCACTACACCGTGGACTACACCCCTCGGCTGCCGCGCAGCCCCCAGCACCACCCCGTGCTGTTCCAGGCGGGGGATTCCCCTGCCGGGCGGGACTTCGCGGCGCGGCAGGCCGATGTCATCTTCTCCGCCCACCCCCAGTTCGACGCCGCCGTGGCCTTCCGCGAGGACATCACCGAGCGCACGCTCCGTGCAGGGCGTCCCGCCGACGCCGTGAAGATCATGCCTGCCAGCGAATTCATCCTGGCCCCGACCAGCGCGGAGGCGGGGGAGAAGAAGGCCTGGGTCCGCGAACTCCAGATCGGGCCGCAGCAGGCCATCGCCTACCTCGAGCAGTTCTGGGGCCGGCAGCTGGACGGCTGGGATCCGGACGGTCCGTTGCCGGACATCGACCCGGCGGTCGAGGAGACCTCGGAGACCCGCGGCAGCGGCTTCCACGGGGCCAAGGCCGTGGAACTGACCGCGCAGTGGCGCCAGGAGGCGGCGGAGAAGGGGCAGACCATCCTGCAGTTCGTCCGCGCGAAAGCCGCGCGGTCGGATGCCTCCTTCGTGGGCTCGTACTCGGAGGTGGCCGACACGCTGGCCGACTACGCGCGCGTCGGCGCCGTGGACGGCTTCAACATCTCGCCTTGGCTGATCCCCACCGGCCTCGACGACATCGTCAACCACCTGGTCCCCGAGCTGCAGGAACGCGGGGTCTACCCCACGCAGTACCGGGGGACCACCCTGCGCGAGAACCTGGGCCTTGCCGTCCCGGACCGTGCCGCAGCCGGCGAACCAGCCGTCCGCTGACCCACCCACCGGTCACGCCCCACCCACCCGTCAAGACAGACCGGAAGGCCTGCACCATGAACAGCACCGCTCCCTCACCCCGCCGCTCCCGGCCCCGGGCACTGCTCGGCGTCACCCTGCTCGGCCCGGCACTGCTGGGCCTGGCCGGATGCGCGGATCCCGGCTCGGCGGCAGCGGACGGCCTCACCCCGGTCGACGCCGCGTCCTCGGCGTCCCCGGCCGCCGAATTCAACCTCTCGCCGGAGCAGGACCGGTTCACCTCCGACGCCTCCGCCGACGCGCAGGCCCTGGTGCCGGAGGAGGTCGGCGCGGACGGCAAGCTCAGTGTGGCCGTGAGCCCCTTCGCCGCCCCGCTGGCGCTCTACGCGACCGACAACACGACGGCGATCGGCAACGAGGTGGACATCGCCTACGCGCTCGCCGAGTCACTGGGCCTGGAGGCGGAGGTGGTCCCGGTGGCCTGGGCCGACTGGCCGCTCGGCGTGGAGTCCGGCAAGTACGAGGCGGTGATCAGCAACGTCACGGTCACCGAGGAGCGCAAGCAGAAGTTCGACTTCGCCAGCTACCGCAATGACCTGCTCGGCTTCTACGCTCCGTCCGATGCCCCGATCAGTGAGATCCAGGAGGCCAAGGACGTTGCTGGCCTCCGGGTGATCGTGGGCTCCGGGACGAACCAGGAGAAGATCCTGCTGGAATGGGATGCCGAGAACACGAAGAACGGGCTGGAGCCGGTCGAATTCCAGTACTACGACGACGACTCGGCCTCCACGCTGGCCCTGCAGTCCGGCCGGGCCGACGTGTCCTTCGGCCCGAACGCCACGGGCGCCTACAAGGCCCGGGCCGACGGCGAGACCAAGCTGGTGGGCCTGGTCGACGGCGGCTGGCCGAAGAAGGCCAACATCGCCGTGGCCACCAAGAAGGGCAACGGCTTCGCCGCGGCTGCGCAGTCGGGGCTGAACCACCTGATCGACAACGGCACCTATGGCAAGATCTTGGACCGCTGGGGCCTGACCACCGAGGCGATCGAGAAGTCCGAGCTGAACCCGACCGGACTGGGTTCCTGAGTCCCTGGCGGCCAGGGGAGGGGTGGTCCTGCTGCAGGACCACCCGTTCCTCACCCCGCTGATGGACGGGACGCCCCCGGGTTGATGGCGGCGGTACTCACGCCCGGACGCCCTCGATCCGGTTCCTTTCGGTGTCCAGGTAATACTCCCGGAGGGCGAGATGCTGCGCGGCCTCCTCGTCCAGGACGACGGTCGCCCGGCGGTGCAGCTGCAGTACCGACGCCGGGCACATGCTGGTCAGTGGCCCCTCGAGTGCTGCGCGTACCGCCTCCGCCTTGGCCGAGCCCTGGGCGACGAGCAGCACCTCGGCGGCATCGAGGATCGTGCCGAGCCCCTGGGTGAGGCAGTGGCGGGGGACGTCGCCGGGGTCGGGGAAGAAGCGCGCGTTGTCCCTGCGGGTGGCTGCCATCAGTGTCTTCGGCCGGGTGCGCGAGGACAGGGAGGAGCCCGGCTCGTTGAACCCGATGTGCCCGTTCCGCCCTATGCCCAGCAGCTGAAGGTCCACGCCCCCCGCTTCGGCCATCGCCGCCTCGTACCGCTCGCATTCCGCGTCCAGGTCCGCTGCGCAGCCGTTCGGGACATGGACGTTCGCCGGGTCGAGGCGGAGCCTGTCGGTCACTTCCTGCCGGATCACCGACCGGTAGCTCTGCGGGTCGTCCGCCGGGAGGCCGACGTACTCGTCGAGCGCGAAGGCCTTCAGCTGGGCCAGGGCGGGGATCCACTGGTCTGCCAGGGCACGGTAGATGGCCAGCGGGGAGGACCCGGTGGCGACGCCGAGCGTGTGGATCCTGCCGCTGCGCACGCCGTCGAGGATGACGCCGGCACCGAAGGCGCCGATGTCCTCGGCGCTGTCGAGGATGACGACACGCATCGTGGACTCCGATCTGTGCGAAGGGCTTGGGGACGTCAGGTGTGCTCCGGTGCCACGATGACCGTCATTCCGCCGGCTTCGAACGCGGCTTTCTGCTCATCGGTGATACCGCTGTCGGTGATCAGGTTGGTGAAGCTGTAGCCGGTCATCGTGGCGGCATTGCAGGTGTCGATTGTGGAGGAGTCAGCGACGATGAAGGTCTTGAAGGCCGGTCGTGCCGTCAGCGCGTTGGCCCCGCCTCGATCAACGGGCGGACGGTGTCGATGAGTTCCTCCAGCGGTAGATGACCGGCGAGGTAGAGCTGTGACAGGGTGGCTGCTGGAGGAGCACGCTCCGCGACGGCCCACTTCTGGGCGCCAGGAGGGGGCATGCGCGGTCTGGCATACTCGTGGAATGGCACGGCCACGTAAGCACCTGTTGTCACGGGACATCATTCTTGAGGCCGCCCCTGAGTCCGTCGCCACGCAGGCCGCAATGCTTCTCCCAGATCGTCCGGATGTCTCCTAGCATCGTGCCCCGGAGCTCGTGGGGTTGGTTGTGGATTCTTGCCGGCGGCGCCCTGTTGACCCAGACCGCACTCAACCTCGTGCGGCCCGTCACCACCTACAAGCTCCTGGCCCTGGGTGCCGACACCACCACCATCGGCCTGGTGACCGCCGCCTACGCCCTCATCCCCCTGCTCAGTGCCCTGCCGCTCGGACGGCTCAGCGACCGGATGCACAAGCTGAGCCGGCTGGTCGCCCTGGGGGCGGCCCTGCTCGGACTGGGTTCCCTGGCGCTTGCGCTGTCCTCCAGCATCGCCCTCGTGGCGGGAGCCAACGCACTGCTCGGGTTCGGGCATCTGGTCTTCACCATTGCCGGCCAGACACTGATCACCCGCCACGCCCGTCCCGGGCAGATGAACGCCGCCTTCGGATGGTTCACGGCGGCCTTCTCCGCCGGACAGCTCGTCGGACCACTGATCGCAGGCCTCCTGCTGGGTTCCAGCCTCGGAACGGTCTCCGCCGAGCGCTCCGCCAGCATCACGGTAGCCCTGTGGGTCGGCGCGGGCCTGTCGCTGCTGGCGGCTCCGATCGTGCTGTTCCGCACCGTCCGGCCACCCGGGAGCAAGGCCCCTGGCACAGGTGCCGGCGCTCCCGCCGGAGGCCCCGAACAGCCCGACGACGAACGCTCTCTGCCTGCCCGACAGGAACGGGCGACGCTGTCGGCGATCCTGGGCCGAGCAGGCGTGCCGTCCCACATGCTGGCATCCCTGTCGCTGCTGGCAATGCTGGACATCCTGACCGCCTTCCTTCCCCTCGCGGGGGAGGAGGCGGGTATCCCACCCGCCCAGATCGGGGTGCTGCTGGCCATTCGCGGGGCTGCTTCCATCTTGTCCCGATCCTGCCTGCCCTGGCTGTCCTCCCGGCTGTCGTCCCGGACGTTGCTGCTCGTCAGCCTGTACGGATCGGGAGTGGCTCTGATCATCCCCCCGCTGACCGTCGGCCAGCCGTGGATCGTCGTACCGCTGCTGGTCATCGGAGGGTTCTGCCTCGGGCTCGGTCAGCCGTTGACCATGACGCTCGTCTCTACGGCCGTCCCTGACGGGTGGCGGGGGACGGCTCTTGCCGTCCGGCTGACCGGCAACCGCGTAGGGCAGGTCGTCATGCCGATCACCGCCGGTTTCCTTGCCGCCCCGCTGGGGGCGGCCGGCGCCATCTGGTTCAGTTGCGCGGTCCTCCTCGTCAGCGCGTGCGAAAAAACCGCCCGCCGGTAGGAACGGCGAGGGTGGGCGAGCGGAGCCGGGGTCCGATGCCCGCCGGGACACACGAATGCACCCGGCGCGTCGGAACTCGCCGGGTGCGTTCGTAGGTCCTAGTGGTCGGCGGTCGCCCGCGCGGGTCCGGCCTTCGCCTCGCCGCGCAGACTCCATGCCGCCAGTACGGACGCCCCCACCATGAGCAGGGCTGCGATGCCGGAGGTGACCGTCACGCCGCTGTCGAAGGCGGCGAACGCCGAATCCCGCAGGAGCGCGGCGGAGGTCGGGCCGAGCTGCGTCCCGACCTCGACGGCACCGCCGAGGGTCTCCGTGGACGACTCCACCTGTGCGGAGGTGAGGCCCGCGGGGAGCATCAGGTTCCGCTGGTAGGAGGCGAGCAGGATGCTGCCCAGCACCGCGGTGCCGAGGACCGAGCCGACCTCGTAGGCCGTCTCCGAGACGGCGGAGGCGGCTCCGGCCTTGTCGGCCGGCACCGTGGACAGGATCAGGTCGTTGGAGACCGTCTCCGACGCTCCCACGCCGATCCCGAGGATGACGAAGGCGACCAGGAGGAAGCCCGCGGATCCGCCCTCGCCGAGGAGGGCGATCATCGCGTAGGCAACGGCCGAGAAGAGCAGCGACACCGAGACGACGGCGTGCGGCGGCAGCCGTCGGGCGAGCGGCACGACGCCGAGACCGGCGACGATGGTCACGAGGAGGCCCGGCAGCAGCACGAGCCCGGCGTCGAGCGGGGTGTAGCCCAGGATCAGCTGCAGGTGCTGCGAGACGAAGAACAGGAACCCGACGAGCGAGAAGATCGCGAGGAGGTTCACGAGGACGGCCCCGGTGAAGGCCCGCACCGTGAACAGGCGGACGTCGAGCATCGGGTCGCGCCGCTGGAGCTGGCGCACCACGAACGCCGTGCCGGCGGCGAGGCCGATGAATGCCGCCGTCACCGAGACGAGCAGCGGACCTCCCTTCGCCAGGTTCTTGATGGCGTAGACGACCGGCACCATCGTCGCGATGGACAGGGCGATGCTGGCGTAGTCCACGCGGCCCGGGTTCGAGTCCCTGGACTCGGGCACGACGGCCGGGGTCAGCGCGAGCATGAGGACGAGCACGGGCACCGCCAGGAGGAACACCGAGCCCCACCAGAAGTGCTCGAGCAGGACACCGCCGAGCAGGGGGCCGAGGGCAGCACCGGCCGAGAATCCTGCGGCCCAGACCGCGATGGCGATCCGCCGCTGGTTCCGGTCGGCGAAGATGTTGCGGATCAGCGACAGGGTCGACGGCATGAGCATGGCGCCGAACACACCGAGGCCGACGCGGGACGCGACGAGGAAGGCCGCGGTCGGGGCGAAGGCCGCCACCACGGAGAAGAGGGCGAAGCCGGCCGCGCCGATCATGAGCAGGCGCCGGCGGCCGAAGCGGTCTCCCAGGCTGCCCATCGCGACCAGGAGTCCCGCGAGGACGAGGGGGTAGCTGTCCACGATCCAGAGCAGTGTGGTGCCGCTCGTCGCGAAGTGGCGGGAGATCTCCGGCAGCGCGAAGCTCAGGACGGTGTTGTCGACCGAGACCAGCAGCACCGGCAGCATCAGCACGGCCAGGGAGAACCATTCGCGGCGGCCGGCAAGGGAGGCGGGGGAGGAGGGGGAAGCGGCACGAGGGTTCACCCCGGTGCGCGTGGAGGTGGAAGGTGTAGTGGTCATCCAATAAAGCTATACCGTCCAGCCGGTACAGTACAACAAAAGTGACCGGTATCATCGAGGAGTGTCCAGTTCCCGTGAGCGCATCCTCGACAGCTTCGAGGACGCGCTGATCCGCGAAGGCGAGAGGGCCGCCACCATGGAGGCGGTCGCCGCCGCCGCCGATGTCTCCAAGGGCGGCCTGCTGTACCACTTCCCCTCCAAGGAGGCACTGGTGGACGGGCTCGCTGCCCGGCTCCACGGGCTGGCCGACAGGGACCGCGAGGCCATGACATCGGCGCCGGACGGAGCGGCCCGCTACTACGTCCGCACCTCGGTGTTCGAGGACAGCGCCCTCGACCGGGCCCTCGTCTCGATGGCCCGCCTCGCCCAGCAGGGCCACCCGACCGCGAAGGCCTCTCTCGCCGGGATCCAGGAACGGTGGCTGGACGCCCTCGAAGCCCAGCTCGGTGACCGCACGACGGCGCGCGCCGTCAAGCTGCTGGGTGATGGGCTCTACTACGATGCCGCGTTCTTCGCCTCCGCCGGTGCCGGCCGGACCAGCAGCGGGGAGATCGAGGAACTGCTCGACGTCGTCGACCTGATCGTCTCCGCCCGCAGGGCCGCCGGCTCCTGACCGGCCGTTCCCGTCATGCATCCCGGAGGGTCCGACCCTAGAGTGGGCCGTGCAGAAGTATCCGGCACAACCAGCAACCACCGACCAGGAATGATGATGATCAAGGGTTTCAAGGACTTTATTCTCCGCGGCAACGTCGTCGAACTGGCTATCGCCGTCGTGATCGGCGGCGCCTTCACCGCCCTCGTGGGGGCCTTCACCGCGAACATCATCAACCCGATCATCGCGTCCGCGGGCGGGGTCGATGCCGCCGGGTTCGGTTTCCGCATCCGGCCGGGCAACGACGCCACCTTCGTCGACATCGGTGCCGTCATCACGGCGGCCGTCTCGTTCCTCATCACGGCGGCCGTGGTCTACTTCCTCTTCGTCGTCCCCCTGAACCACGCGCACCGGCGCCTCCACCACCGCGCCGTTCCCCACGAACCGGCGGAGGACCCGATCCCCGTGGATACCGCCCTGCTGACGGAGATGCGCGACCTGCTGAAGGACATGGCGGGTCGGGACGTCCGGCAATGAACGACGACGCGGCGGTCCGCCGCGCCCAGCGCGCCGCGGCGGGTGCGCGGCTCGACCGGCTGGCCGGCGGACTGCTGGACCGTGCCGGCGTCGGGCGCACCACGATGTTCGGGAGTGCCGCGATCTCCCTGAACGGGAAGCTGTTCGCCCTGCTCGACAGGGAGGGCCGGCTCATGGTCAAGGTGCCTTCGGGGCGCGCCGCGGACCTCGTCGACCGGGGCGTTGCGGTTCCGGCGCGGATCGGACGAGGGACTGCCCGTGAGTGGGTGAGCATCGCGCCGGAGGCGTCCGGGACCGGGGACCAGGACCGCGAGTGGGCCGCGTTCCTGGTCGCGGCCTACGACTACGCCGTCCGGCTCCAGGCGGACAGCTCCGACGCCGCCCCCGGCTGAGCCCCTCCGCGGGATCCACCGGCCGCGGCACTACCGGGCCGGACGCACTGCGGGCGCGGGTTCTTGTGCGGCTGCGGAGGTCAGCGCCGCGTATCCGCCAGGTCGGAGGTCGACGGCCCTTCGAGCAGCTTCCCGTCGGCCGTGAAGCGCGAACCGTGCAGCGGGCAGTCCCAGGACCGCTCGGCATCGTTCCAGGTCAGGACGCCGTGAAGGTGCGGGCAGACGGCAGAGACACGATGCTGCACGCCGTCGACCGTGCAGACACCGATGGGCCGTGCGCCCTCCCGGATGACGCGGCCCTCGCCCTCTCCGGGCGCCGAGGAGCCGGTCTTCGCAAGGCCGGACAGCCAGCCCGTCACCAGGTCCATGCCGACGACGGCGTTCGCCTGGGCGGTCTGGAGCGCGTCCGCAGGGCTGACCTTCGTCCGGTAGAGGGTCTGGGCCCACGGCATGTTGCCCCCGAGGATCTCGCCGGACAGGGCCATGGACGCCGCGACGGCGTTCGTCATGCCCCACTTGTTGTAGCCCGTCGCGGCATAGATGTGCCCGCCGCCGGCCGGGACCTTGCCGACGTAGGGCACGGCGGCGGCGGGGGTGTAGTCCTGGGCGGACCAGGCGTAGGCGGGCAGCGCCGTGGGGAAGTATTCCTGCGCCCAGCGGGTGAGGTCGTCCACCCGGCCCTGGGTGTTCGAGCTGTGCCCGACCCGATGGCCGTTGCCGCCCGCGATGAGGTACTTGGTCCCGTTCACGGTCGCCGTGCGCAGGGAACGGGTGGGCGAATCGACGCTGAGGTACATGTCCTCGGGGACGTCGTCCTGCACGGTCAGGGCGACGCAGTACGAGCGCATCGGCTGCAGGACGGCGAAGTAGCCTCCCCGGTCGAGGATGGGGATGCCCGTGGCGAGCACCACGTTCGACGCCGTCACGGCACCCGCACTGGTCTTCAGCTCCACGCCCTCGGACCCGGTCTTCGCGACGCCCTCGACCCGGACGCCCTCGATCAGTGCACCGCCGTGCCGCCGGAGCTCCGACGCCAGGCCGGCCAGCACCTCGAGCGGGTGGAACTGCGCCTGGTCCTTCAGGCGCAGCGTCTTGCGGACGGGGAAGGGAAGAGCGGCGGCGGCGCCGAGCTCGGTGGCGAGGCCCGCCTCGGTGCACGCCTCGTGCTCGGAGACGAGCTTGCGGGCGCCGGTGTCGGTGGTCGCGTAGTTGACGGCGTCACGCGTCTCGTAGCCGATCCCGTGCTCGTCGCAGAAGCGCAGGAGCCAGCTCTGGCCCTCGCGGTTGCCCAGGACGTAGGCGCGGGCGAGCTCGGGGTCGTGGTGCTGGAGGATGGTCGAGATGCTGGTGCCCTGCAGGAGGGAGAGCTTCGCCGTGGTGTTGCCCGTGGTCACCGCTCCGGCGGTCCGGGCATCGAGGACCGCCACACGGTGGCCCGCCCGTGCCAGCAGGAGCGCCGTCGTCAGGCCCGTCAGTCCCGCCCCCACCACCACGGAGTCATACGCGGCGCCGTCCTGCAGGGTGTCGGACGGAATGTGCGGAGCGGTGTCGAGCCAGAGTGACTTCACGGTGGTCCTCTCAGGAGCCGAACGGTGATCCCACGGAACCACTGAGCATGCTTACAGTCAAGCGCCCGACGCAGGGCGCCGGGCTGTGTCCGAGGCGGGCGTTAGGGTGGCGACCGACGATTGTTCCTATCAGAAGGGCGCCCCCGGTGCACGTTCGACTCGTCCTGCCGCACCAACTGTTCGAGGAGCACCTCGAGGCCTCCCGGGACACGCACTTCGTGTTCCTCGAGGACGACCTCCTGTTCCGCAGCCTGCGCTTCCATCAGCAGAAACTCGTGCTGCACCGCGCGGCGATGACTCTCTTCGCGCGCCGTGTGGAGGACGCCGGCTTCAGCGTGGACTACGTGGAGACCTCGGCCGAGCACGCCAGCCAAGAACGCCTGTCCGCCGTGCTCGCCGACCGCGGGGCCACCCTCGTGACCTACTACGACGTCGTCGACGATTGGCTCGAGCGCCGCCTCACCCGCACCCTCGCCGACGCCGTGGTCGAGGCGCGCATCCTGGAGACGCCGCAGTTCCTCACGCCGCGGGAGGTCAGCGGCACCTACTTCTCCTCGCACAACTGGCGGATGCAGACCTTCTACGAGTGGCAGCGCAAGCGGCTCGGCATCCTGGTGGAGGCCGACGGCTCCCCGACGGGTGGGAAGTGGAGCTTCGACACCGAGAACCGCAAGAAGCTGCCGAAGACGGTCGCACTACCGGACCTCCCCGGGTTCGCGCGGCCTCCCGAGGTGGAGGATGCCATCGCATGGGTCAGGACCGCCTTCCCCGACAACCCCGGCAACGCCGACTCCTTCAACTGGCCCGTGACGCACCGCCAGGCCTCCGACGCGCTGGAAGCCTTCCTCGTTGAGCGCTTCGAACTGTTCGGCCCGTACGAGGACTCGATCGCCGAGGGCCAGACCTACCTGTTCCACTCGGCGCTGAGTTCCAGCATGAACACCGGGCTCCTCAGCCCTGCCGAGGTGGTGGACCTCGCGCTCGACTTCGCCGACCGCCATGGGACGCCGATCGCCAGTGTGGAGGGTTTCATCCGCCAGGTCATCGGCTGGCGGGAGTACATCCGTGCGTCCTACGTCCTCCGCGGCCGGGAAATGCGGACCGGCAACACCCTGGGGCTGACAGCTGACCTGGACCCCCGGTGGTGGACGGGGGATACCGGGCTGGAACCGGTGGACTCCGTCATCACCCGGGTCCTGGACACCGCGTACGCCCACCACATCGAGCGCCTCATGGTGCTCGGCAACGCGGCCCTGCTGATGCGGGCCAACCCGGATGCCGTCTACGAGTGGTTCATGGAGATGTTTATCGACGCGTACGACTGGGTGATGGTGCCCAACGTCTATGCCATGAGCCAATACGCGGCGGGCACCATGATCACGACCAAGCCCTATGTCAGCGGCAGCAACTACATCAAAAAGATGAGCGATTTCAAGGACGGCCCCTGGCGGTTCAGTTGGGACGCGCTCTACTGGGAGTTCGTCGGCGATTACCGGGAACTGTTCGCCCGCAATCCGAGGTCGCGCATGAGCGTGATGCTCTTCGACCGCATGGACGCCGAGCGGCGATCCGACCTGCGTCGCGAGGCAGCACGATGGATCTCCGGTGAGGAGTCGACCACGGCGGACGGGCACCGCGCTGCCGTGCATACAGGCGGGCACACCGGCGCGCGCTCGCGGACGGAGGCGAGGGCACCGCTGGAGGAGCGCCCGACGGACGCGCGGACGGCGCAGGAGGTGCCGGCGACCCAGTCCACCCTGCCCGGCCTATAGTCGGAACCATGGAACAAAGAACCCTTGGAAGAACCAACCGCCCCGTCTCCGTCGTCGGCCTCGGTACCTGGCAGCTCGGCGCCGACTGGGGTGAGGTGGAGGACAAGGACGCCGTCGCCGTCCTCGATGCAGCCGTCGAAGCCGGCGTGACGTTCTTCGACACCGCCGATGTGTACGGCGACGGGCGGAGCGAGACGACGATCGGGCGGTTCCTCGACGCCAATCCGGACCTCGACATCCTCGTGGGCACCAAGATGGGCCGCCGCGTCGACCAGGTGCCCGAGAACTACACCCTGTCCAACTTCCGGCAGTGGATCGATCGCTCGCGGAAGAACCTCGGCGTCGATGCGCTCGACCTCGTCCAGCTGCACTGCCCGCCGACCGCCGTCTACAGTTCCGACGAGGTCTTCGACGCCCTCGACACCCTCGTCGGCGACGGCGTCATCAGGAACTACGGCGTCAGTGTGGAGCGCACCGACGAGGCGCTCGCCGCGATCGCCCGGGGCAACACCGCCAGCGTGCAGATCATCCTCAACGCGTTCCGGCTGAAGCCGCTCGACGAGGTCCTGCCGGCAGCCAGGGCGGCGGGAGTCGGGATCATCGCGCGCGTGCCCCTGGCATCGGGCCTGCTGTCCGGCAAGTACACGAAGGACACCGCGTTCGCCGAGAACGACCACCGGAACTACAACCGGACCGGCGCGGCGTTCGACGTCGGCGAGACCTTCTCCGGTGTGGACTACGAGACCGGGCTGCAGGCAGCGCGTGACTTCGCGGAACTCGTCCCGGAGGGCGTGAGCACCGCGCAGGCCGCGCTCGCCTGGATCATCGCGCAGGACGGCGTCAGCACCGTGATCCCCGGAGCGCGCAATCCGGAGCAGGCCCGGGCCAATGCTGCGGCCGCCGACTCGGTGGGCCTCGGTGCGGAGATCAGCGCCGCCGTCGCCGACATCTACGACCGCCACTTCCGGGCCACCGTCCATCCGAAGTGGTGACCCGCGGCCGGAACCCGTCCCTCGGGACGGGTTCCGGTAACCCCCGGCCCTGGGCTAGGGTGTGCAGTACCTAAGTCAGACGGAGTTAGAGGACGTCTGTCATTGTTGGCTCATCCACGAAGGAATCGACATGACTGAGAACACCTCGCCCGCCGCCGGCGACTCGCACACCATCCGCGACTGGACCGACCTCGCCGAGGAGATGTGGTCCTACCTGACCGGCCGTGGCGCCGCGATCAACTACACCCTGCAGGACATGACCATCGAGGTGCCGCGCGACATCGGCCCTGACGCTCCCCGCGCCACCTGGAAGTTCGACGGTACGCTGCGCATCACCACGAGTGACAATGCCGGCGCCTCCAACCCCTCCGCGAGCTGATCCGCCCCGAGTGACATGGCACCGTCCCTTCGGCTCGACATAGACCTCGGCTTCTCGTTGGTGGAACCGGCAGCCGACGGCAAGCCGGAAGCACGCCTGTCCGGCACGGTCACGGCAGCCGGGACCACGGTCGACATCTTCGTCGACGACCCCGGATCCTTCCGCGGCACCAACCTCCCCAGCCTCGGGCAGGTGCGCGGCTTCGCCGGGCACCTCGCTGCGCGCGGCCTCGCGCTCTCAGTGACCGGGCCGAACGGGCTCCTCATCAGCCTCGGCGCGGTGAAACCCTCCCTCGCGCAGCGGCTGATCACGAGGTCCCCGCACATCCGGCTCGGCTCGCCCGGCACGCTCGCGCCGCTGCTCGGCGTCGGCCGCCGCGCACTCGAGAAGGGCTCGTCGCCGTCGTCCCTTCCGCTGTCGCTCCTTCCCCCGTCGACCCCGTTCCCGCTGGTGCCGACCGTCAACCGACGCATCAGGCGAACGATCACGACGACGCACTACGTGCGCGGCGGAGGGCGCCCGCGGCTGATCTTCGTGCAGAACTCGGCGACCTGGAACGGCCAGGTGCCGCGTGAATTCGAACTCACCGCCGATCGCACCACGATCGGAAGCGGCGACGACGCGATGCTGCACCTGGCAGGCCTCGACGACCTCCACGCCGAGGTCCTCCACACGGAGGACGACGAGTACGTGCTGATCCCCCACGGGATCGTCACGGGAAGCATGGGGGGCCGGCAGCAATCGGTCCTCCGCACCGGCGCGCGCATCCTGCTCGGCGAGTGGGCGCTGGCCTTCTTCCGCGAGGAGTACGCCGACCACGGGCGGCCCTTCGGCGGGCGCAGCGGCGGGGAGCTGGCGTACCAGCGACCGCAGCGTGATCCGCGGACGGGTAGCACCGAGATGGACGGGTCCACGGGCGTCGGCGACTTCCGGCGGCGACCGCGCTGAGTACGGTGCCGCTTTGGGGTCCTCGTACGGGACCGGGATGTGTCCGGCATGGCCGATAGTGTCGAACTCCTGCTGGGCCCGGCGTCGGAGGGATTCCTGCTCGATGACTGGGCCGCGCTGGAGGCAGCAGGCCTGCCCAACCAGTCGCAGCACCAGTCCTTCAGCAACGCCCCGCACATCACGCTCGCGGCTGCCGCGCGGATCGACGACCGCTACGACGTCGACCTCGCCGCCGCCACCACGGGGGACGCGCTGGAGCTGGTGACGGCCGGCTTCCTCGTCTTCCCGACGCGGCGGAAGTTCGTGCTCGCCCGGCAGGTCGTGGCCGATGCCGCTCTGGCCGACCTGCACCGTCGCATCTGGCGAGCCCTCGACGGAGTGGCGGATGCCGTACCCACGACGGTCCCCGGGTCCTGGACGCCGCACATCACGCTCGGTCACGGACTCACCGCGGACCAATTGGCCGTAGCCCTCGGCATCCTGCGGGACCGTCCGTCCAAGCGGCTCGACGCCGGGATCGTCCGGCGCTGGGACGCGAAGGAGAAGCGCCTCGTCCAGCTGGGCGGGGGAGCCTTGTGGCCTCCGGCCTCAGGAGACCTCGGCCCGCAGTGACGCCGGATGGATGAGGACGCCCTGCGGCTCGCGGATCCACCAGAGCCCGGTCGCGCGTTTCTCGGCGCGCGTCGAGAAACGGTACAGGAAGATGCGGGCCCGGACATAGCGTGGCCGGGCGCCGTCGAACGGGTCCTTGCGCAGCAGCTTCAGGATCAGCGGATCCGCCTGCAGCAGCTTGACCAGGAACGGGGTGAACCAGCCCCGCTCGGAGCCGAGGGCCAGGAACCACATCATCCAGTCGAGCCGCAGGTGGTACGGGGCGAACTGGCGCGGCATGCGCGACGGGTCTCCCGGCTTGCCCTTGAACTCGTACTCGCGCCACTGCGCGCCCGGTCCGACGTCGTCGAGCGTCCCCTCGACGATCACCTCGTAGCGGACCTTCGTCACGCTGCCGAACGCGCCGTAGGCGTTGCCGAGGTGCCAGCGATTGAAGCTCGCGTTCATCAGCTGGCGCCGGGCGAACAGGTTCAGGAGCGACGGCCAGCTCAGGTAGGCGAGGAACAGCATGGCGAGCACGACGACGACAGTGAACCACAGCGGGGTCCCATCGTAGGTCCCGGCCGCGTCGAAGGCCGGGAACACCGCGGCGTAGAAGGAGTCGGGGACAGCGGCGAAGGCCAGGATGATCGTCAGCGTGTTGAGCCACGCGAAGTTGCCCGAGAGCACGAGCCAGCCCTGCGTGACGATCATGATGAGGCCCGCGAATCCCGCGATGGGCTGCGGTGCGAAGAGGAGGAACGGGACCACGAGCTGCGTCACGTGGTTGCCCGCCACCTCCAGGCGGTGCAGCGGCTTGGGCAGCAGGTGGAAGAAGCGGCTGGCCGGGTTCGGCATCGGCTGGGTCTCGTGGTGGTAGTACAGCGCCGTCAGGTCGCGCCAGGAGCGGTCGCCGCGCATCTTGATCATGCCCGCCCCGAATTCGAGGCGGAAGACGAGCCAGCGGATCATCAGCAGAACCAGGAAGGGCGGGGCCACCTCGTTGGAGCCGAGGAACGCGACGATGAACCCGGCCTCGAGGAGGAGGCTCTCCCAGCCGAACCCGTAGAAGGCCTGTCCCACGTTGACGATCGAGGTGTAGAGCCACCAGATGACGAGGAAGGCCACCAGGGGCAGCCATGGCGGCCCCGCCTGCGGGAGCCCGGCCACGAGCAGAGCGGCGATGGCCGCCCCGGACCAGGCGACGGCCAACAGCAGGCGGTCGGAGTAGCGCCGGTGGAACAGTGAGGGGCCCGCCCGCTTCCCGGCCCGTTCGAGGAACTCCGGGACGGGCATCAGGCCCTTCTCGCCCAGGAGAGCCGGGAACTGCGCCACCGCGGACAGGAATGCCACGAGGTACACGGCCGCGACGCCGCGCTGCACGATCTGCCGGCCCACCTCGTAGTCCTCGGCCGCCAGGACGTCGGTCAACCACTCCATCCATCCAGCGTCCGGTTGCCGCCGAGGCAGCGTCAAGGACACGTCGGTGCGCCATGGAGGGGCCGGTCGTGCTACCGGGGCCCGGCGTTCCGCGGGGCCGTCGGCGAGGCTGCGTGCGGTGGCCCGGGCCGGATCAGCCCAGGTGGTCCACGAGGTGCGCGGCGATCCCGGTGTAGGTGGCGGGGGAGAGGGCCAGGAGCCGTTGCTCGGCCTCCGCGCTGAGTCCGAGGCTGCCGACGAACTCCCGCATGCGTCCGGCGTCCACGCGGTGGCCACGGGTCAGTTCCTTCAGGCGCTCGTACGGATCGTCGAGCCCCGGCACGCCGGCGATCGCCTCGGCCCGCATGACCATCTGCACGGCCTCCCCGAGGACCTCCCAGTTGCCGTCGAGGTCCGCCGCGAGGACGTCCTCGGCGACGTCGAGGCGCGCCAGTCCTTTGGCCACGTTCGAGATAGCGAGCAGCGAGTGGCCGAGGGCCACGCCGATGTTGCGCTGGCTCGAGGAGTCCGTGAGGTCCCGCTGCCAGCGCGAGGTCACGAGGGTGGACGCCAGGACGTCGAGCAGTGCCGAGGAGATCTCCAGGTTGGCTTCGGCGTTCTCGAAGCGGATGGGATTGACCTTGTGGGGCATGGTGGACGAGCCCGTGGCGCCGGCCACCGGGATCTGCGCGAAGTAGCCGATGGAGATGTAGCTCCACACGTCGGTGCAGAAGTTGTGCAGGATCCGGTTGAACCGGGCGACGTCGGAGTACAGCTCCGCCTGCCAGTCGTGCGACT
Organism: Arthrobacter pasteuri; assembly: GCF_054510955.1. NCBI lineage: Bacteria > Bacillati > Actinomycetota > Actinomycetes > Micrococcales > Micrococcaceae > Arthrobacter > Arthrobacter pasteuri. The sequence goes on along the minus strand of NZ_JBTNDO010000001.1, from coordinate 1,837,570 downwards.
CGATCTGCGTGGTGAGCGGGTTCCAGGTGAGCCCGAGACCCTCGACGAAGGACCGGGACACATCCTGCCAGTCGGCCTGCGGGACCGAGGCGTAGTGCGCGGCATAGGTGCCGGTCGCGCCGTTGATCTTGCCGAGGAACTCCGTCGAGGCGATGCGGTCCAGCTGCCGGTTCAGGCGGTGCGCGACGACGGCCATCTCCTTGCCGAGCGTGGTGGGCGTCGCCGGCTGGCCGTGCGTGCGCGAGAGCATCGGGGTGTCCCTCGAGGTCCTGGCCAGCTCCGCGATCGAGGCGACGAGGTCCCGCGCGGCGGGGAGCCAGATGTCCAGCACGGCACCCTTGATGCCGAGGGCATAGGACAGGTTGTTGATGTCCTCCGAGGTGCAGCCGAAGTGGACCAGGGGCTTCAACCGGCCGATGCCGATGCCCTCGAGGCGCCGTCCGATGTAGTACTCCACGGCCTTGACGTCGTGGACGGTGACCTTCTCGATCTCGCCGAGTTCGGTGACCGAGTCCGCGTCGAAGGACGTGACGACGGCGCGGAGCCGGGCCTCCTGCTCCTCGCTGAGCGGCTCCGTGCCGGGCAGCACGGCGGACCGCGTGAGGTGGATCAGCCATTCGACCTCGACGTGGACGCGGTCGCGGTTGAGGGCCGCTTCCGACAGGAAGTCGATGAGCGGGGCGACCGCTTCACGGTACCGGCCGTCGAGCGGACCGAGGGTCAGAGACGTGGCCTCCCCTCGGGACAGTGCAGCGAATTCAACCCGGGAGAGCGTGGAGTCAGCCATTGCGCCATTCTTTCACGAGGCCGGCCCCGGAGTTCACGCTGCTGTCCACATACCTGCGGCCCCGCCGACCGCCGCCCCGGGTGCTCCTAGCGTTGGGGAACGGCCAGGAGAGGAGCAAGGCGATGGAGCGGCTGGAGGCGGGTCCGGCATCGGGACACGGAGCGGCGGCGAGCGCGGACGTGGCCGCCCTGGCGGCAGCCGTGCGCTGGCACGCCGACAGGCTCGCCGGCATCCGGCGGCATGCACTCTCCGTCTCCCTGCGGTCCTGGGAATCCCCGGCAGGGGACAACTTCAGGTCCTACCTCGGCGAGCGCTGCCGGGAACTCTCCCGGACGATCGACCTGCTCGAGTCGGCGGCCCGCGACCTCGACGAGTACGGCCGGCTGGTCCTCGAGGCTGAAGCGCTCCGGCGGCAGGCAGGACTGTGACGGACGGGCTCCGCCCGGTGGAGGGCGACGACGGCTGCCTGATTGTCCGCGGCGGCGTCGGTGGTATCCGCTTCCAGTGGGAGGAACTCGAGGAGGCCGCCGGCGTGCTCTCCCTCCTCGCAATGGAGGCAGGGGATGTCGCCGTCTCCCTCGGGCGCCTCGATCGCGAGGTGTGCGAACTGCCCTGGCGGGTCCTGCATCTCCAGCCCCTCGGGGCCGGTGCCGGGCTGCACTACCAGGACGCACACTCGCAGCTGGACGGAGCGCGGACGACAGCTGCCGACAACGGGTGCTCCCTGGCCTCCACGGAGGAACGGCTCCGGGCGAGCCTGCAGGCCTACCGGGTGGCGGACGGCGTGGCAGCAGCGGCCGCCGATGCGGCGCGGGCCGGGAGTGCGGCGACGATCCGCGCGGTTGCCCGCGGAGCGATCAGCGGGGGAGTGCTGGAGGTCGGTCCGATCGCACTGCGGAACCGGGCGGCCGGCACTCCGGTGGCGTTCGACGGGACGGTCGAGGGCGTCGTCGGCCGGCTGGCCGCGGTGGAGGCCGATGACCCGGGAACCTTCGAGGTCCTCCGGGCAGGCACCGCGGGCAGACCGGTCTACGTCGTCGTGCTGCCGGGCACGCAGCCCGGACCCGTGGAGGGGGCGGCGGAAAGCAATCCCTTCGACATCGGGGGCATCGCGGAGGCGCTCGCAGAAGACAGCCGCTTCACCGGGGCGGCCGTCCTGGATGCCCTCGGGCGGGCCGGCGCCCACCCCGGCGATGCCTTGATCGTCGCGGGGTACAGCCAGGGTGGCCTCCACGCCGTCAACCTCGCCGGCGCGCTGGGCGGGCGGTACGACGTGCAGCTCGTCCTGACGGTGGGTTCTCCCACCGGCTGGCACGAATCCGGCACCAGCGAGTACCTCCACCTGGAACACAGCGCGGACACCGTCCCGGAGCTCGATTCGACCCTCAACAGCGACGACCGCCACCGCACCACCGTCACGCTGCACAATCCGGTGCCGGCCCTCGGGCGCAGCACGGACGGATCGCAGGAGCCGTGGGGCCTCGGCCCGGCGCACAAGCTGGAGAACTACTCGGAGGGCGCCCGTCTCGTCGACGCGAGCGAGGCACCGTCGCTTGCGCCCGCGACGGCCCTCCTCGCCGCGGCCGGCGCGGCTGGAACCGCGCGCCGCTATTCCTTCAGGGGGTTCCGGCGTCCCCGCCCGGCAGGGGCAGCGGGGCCCCGCATTCACTCGGGGCGTAGGGAAGCCGGTCTAGGCTATGGCCATGACGTCGATCGATGACCTACCGGTAACGCCCTCCGACGAGCCGGGCGCGGGCAGCGGCCCCGCCGGGATCCGTCCCCGCGGTGTCCTCGGCAAGCTCCCCCGCTACGCGGCCGGCAAGCCGCCCGTCGTCGTCGAGGGGTTGGAGAGCTTCAAGCTCTCGTCGAACGAGAACCCCCTGCCGCCGCTGCCCGCCGTCCTCGAGGCGATCGCGTCCGAGACGTCGGTCAACCGGTACCCGGACCCGCTGACCACAGCCCTGCGGACGGAACTGGCGGGCTACCTGGGTGTCCCCGCCACCGACATCGTGACCGGCGCGGGCAGCCTGGGCGCCCTCAACCAGATCCTCGCCACCTTCGCGGGGCAGAACGATTTCGATGCACCCGACGAGGTGGTCTACGCCTGGCGGTCGTTCGAGGCCTATCCCATCAGCATCGGACTCGCCGGTGCGGCCGGCGTCCAGGTGCCGGTCCGGGCGGACGGCACGCACGACCTCGACGCCATGGCCGCCGCGATCACCGACCGGACGCGTGTCGTCCTGCTCTGCACGCCCAACAACCCCACGGGTCCCGTCCTCACCCGCCGGGAGGTCGTCGACTTCCTGGCGGAGGTGCCCCCGCACGTCGTGGTCGTGATCGACGAGGCGTACCAGGAGTTCGTCCGCCGCCCGGATGCCGTCAACGGCATCGACCTCTACCGGGACCACCCGAACGTGATCGTGCTCCGCACCTTCTCCAAGGCCCACGGCCTGGCGGGGCTGCGGGTCGGGTACTCCGTCTCCCAGCAGGCGCTCACCGAGCACCTGAGGGTCAGCGCCGTCCCGTTCGCCGTGTCACAGATCGCCGAGCACGCCGCCGTCACCTCGCTGCGCCACATCGGGGAGGTCGAGGCGCGCGTGCAGTCGATCGTCGACGAGCGCACCCGCGTGGTGGAGGGGCTGCGCGGTCTCGGGTGGACCGTGCCCGAAGCCGAGGGGAATTTCGTCTGGCTGGCGCTGGGCGAGCACAGCGAGGACTTCGCGGCGAAGGCAGGGGAGCGCGCCCTGTCGGTACGCCCCTTCGGCTCGGAGGGCGTGCGGGTCTCCATCGGCGAGGAGGCTGCTAATACGCGCTTCCTGGAGCTGTGCAGAGGCTACACGCACCGGCCCACCAGCGAGTGATGCGGTCTTAAATAGGCCCACGGGCCCGCGCTGACTAGTCTTGATCAGTACGTCGCCGGGACATATGTTCTTCGGTGTATGGCTTACAGCATACATTCCCCAAAGGGAATGTTCTGCGTCGGGTGAGGAGCAGGGATGAACAGCAGCCGATTGCCGGCAGCGGAATTCGAGGTCGAGGAAGTCGGGCGTGCTGTGCACTCCTCCGACGCCGATGGCCGGCTGGAGCCGGACGCCGGGATGCTGCAGATCCTCTCGGCCGACGGGACCATGGCCGGCGGGCTGACGGCGGAGATCGCCGGCAGCACCATCGACTTCTCCCCGTACCTCTCGGCATCCGACCCCGCACACCTGCGCTCGCTCTACCGCGACATGTTCCTGATCCGACGTTTCGACCAGGAGTCCACGGCCCTGCAGCGCCAGGGCCAGCTCGCCCTCTGGGTGCCGCTGACCGGCCAGGAGGCCGCGCAGATCGGGTCCGGACGCGCCCTGGAGCCGCAGGACTACGCCTTCCCCACCTACCGTGAGCACGGCGTGGCCCTGACACGCGGCGTCGAACTCTCGGACATCCTCCGTCTGTTCAGAGGCGTGACCAACGGCGGCTGGGATCCGCGCGAGCGGAACTTCCACCTCTACACGCTGGTGCTCGCGGCACAGTCCCTGCACGCCGTCGGCTATGCGATGGGCATGCAGCGCGACCAGCTCGCCGACCCGTCCCTGCCGCCGGCGGCTTCCATCGCCTACTTCGGCGACGGGGCGAGCTCCGAGGGCGACATCCACGAGTCGATGGTGTTCGCGGCGTCCTTCAACGCCCCCGTCGTGTTCTTCTGCCAGAACAACCAGTGGGCCATCTCCGTCCCGTCCAGCGTCCAGACCCGGGTGCCCCTCGCCCAGCGGGCGGAGGGCTACGGGTTCCCGGGGATCCGCGTCGACGGCAACGACGTGGTCGCCGTCGAGGCCGTCACGCGCTGGGCCCTCGAGCATGCCCGGTCCGGACAGGGCCCGGTCCTGATCGAGGCCTACACCTACCGCATGAGCGCCCACACGACCGCGGACGACCCGACGAAGTACCGGCTGTCACGCGACGAGCAGGAGTGGCAGCCCCGGGACCCCCTGGCACGGCTCGAGTCCTACCTCCGATCGGCCGGGATGGCGGACGACGCCTTCTTCGAGGAGCTCGGCGCGGAGGCCCGTGCCATGGCTACTGATCTGCGCCAGGCCGTGCTGTCCATGACGGCGCCGGAACTCGCGGACCGTTTCGCCACCGTGTACGCAGAGCCGCATCCGCTCGTCCAGGAGGAGCTGCGGTTCTTCCAGGAGTACGAGGCCGGGTTCGCCGATGAAGGGAAGCACGCCTGATGGCGACGATGACGATCGCGAAGGCGATCAACGAGGGGCTGCGGGCCTCGCTCGCGTCGGATCCCAAGACCCTGCTGATGGGTGAGGACATCGGGGAGCTCGGGGGCGTGTACCGCGTGACCGACGGCCTGAAGAGAGACTTCGGGGCGCTGCGGGTGGTCGACTCCCCGCTGGCTGAGTCCGGCATCATCGGCACGGCCATCGGCTTGGCCCTGCGCGGGTACCGTCCCATCTGCGAGATCCAGTTCGACGGCTTCGTCTTCCCGGGCTTCAACCAGATCACCACGCAGCTCGCGAAGCTGCGGACCCGCAGCGACGGCATGCTCAGCGCTCCCGTGGTCATCCGCATCCCGTACGGCGGCGGCATCGGCAGCGTCGAGCACCACTCGGAGTCTCCCGAGGCGCTCTTCGCGCACACGGCCGGACTGCGAATCATCACGCCGTCGAACCCCCAGGACGCCTACTGGATGATCCAGCAGGCCGTGACGTGCGATGACCCCGTGATCGTCTTCGAGCCGAAGCGGCGTTACTGGCTCAAGGGTGAAGTGGACACGTCCGCCCCGGCGGGGGATCCGTTCTCCGCCCAGGTCCTGCGCCGGGGAACGGACGCGACCGTCGTCGCCTACGGACCGCTCGTCCCCGTGGCCCTCGCGGCTGCCGCCGCTGCGGAGGAGGACGGCCGGAGCATCGAGGTCATCGACCTCCGCTCCATCTCGCCCATCGACTTCGACACGGTTACGGAGTCGGTCATGCGCACCGGCCGGCTGATCGTCGCGCACGAGGCTCCCACCTTCGGCGGCATCGGCGGCGAGATCGCCGCGCGGATCTCCGAGCGTGCCTTCCTGTCCCTCGAATCGCCTGTCATCCGCGTGGGCGGCTTCCACATGCCCTACCCCGTGGCCCGTGTGGAGGAACAGTACCTCCCGGACATCGACCGCATCCTCGAGGCACTCGACCGTGCCTTCGCTTACTGAAGGACCATTATGACGCTCAATACGTTCAACCTGCCCGACGTCGGTGAGGGCCTCACCGAGGCAGAGATCGTGCAGTGGAAGGTGGCTCCCGGGGCTGCGGTGTCCGTGAACGACGTCATCTGCGAGATCGAGACCGCCAAGTCCCTCGTCGAGCTCTCCTCGCCCTACGCGGGGACCGTCGCCGAGCTGCTCGTGGCCGAGGGGGAGACCATCGAGGTCGGCACGCCGATCATCTCCGTCGAGGACTCCGGGGGCACCACTCCCGGCGCCGGAAGCGGGCAGGACGGCGCAGCGCGCGGGTCCCAGGACGGTGCGGCAGCACCCGGGAACGGGGTGCAGGGCGGGGTGGACCACGTGCCGCCGGCACCGGCCCACGCGACGGACGGCGAGCTGCCGGTGCCCGGTATGCCCGGAGAGCTCGGAGGACTGGAGGCGGGTCACCCGGCCGGCCCGGGGGCCGACGCATCCGAACCACCGGCAGCCGCACCCGACGCGGCCCCGGGTCCCCTCGTGGGCACCGGACCGAAGGCCGACGCCGTCAAGCGCCGGCCCCGGAAGGCACAGGCCGCCGGTGCGGACCCCGACGGTTCCGCGCAGGCTCTTCACCAGGGAGGCATCCCGCAGGGAGCGCAGCAGAACCGCGCCCCGTCCCCGGCAGGACCCGGGACTGCGCCCGCAGCCGGCGGTGCCGGCCCGGAGCTGCCGAGCCCCGCGGCGAATCCTCCGGCAGGCACGTCCGCCGGACAGCCCGCAGAAGCGGACACGCCCCCGCGGGGCAACCCGCTCAACCAGCTGATCAACCGCGTCCTGGCGAAACCTCCGGTGCGCAAGGCGGCGCGCGACCTGGGCATCAACCTCGCCGACGTCCCCGCCACGGGATCCGCGGGGGAGGTCACGAAGCAGGACCTCATGAGCTACCAGTCGCAGCGCGACGCGGAGCAGGACGGCGCCGAGTCCTTCTGGGCGGACCGCAAGCTCCTCGGCGGCGGGCGGATCGAGCGCATCCCGGTTAAGGGTGTCCGCAAGGCCACGGCGAAGGCCATGGTCCAGAGCGCCTTCACCGCGCCCCACGTCAGCATCTTCGTGGACGTCGACGCCTCCCGGACCATGGAGTTCGTGAAGCGGCTCAAGGCATCCCGCGACTTCGAGGGCATCCGGGTCTCGCCCCTGCTCATCCTCTCGAAGGCCGTCATCTGGGCCGCGGCACGCAACCCGTCGGTCAATGCGACGTGGGCCGAGGACGAGATCCACGTGAAACACTTCATGAACCTCGGCATCGCCGCCGCCACCCCGCGCGGTCTCATGGTCCCGAACATCAAGGACGCGCAGGACCTGTCCCTGAAGGAACTGGCGCTGGCGCTGAACGACCTCGCGACGACGGCGAGGGCGGGCAAGACGCAGCCGGCCCAGATGCAGGGCGGCACGCTGACCATCACCAACATCGGGGCACTCGGCATCGACACCGGAACGCCGATCATCAACCCGGGCGAGGTGGCGATCGTGGCGTTCGGGACGATCAAGCAGAAGCCCTGGGTGCTCGACGGCGAAGTCATCCCCCGCTGGATCACGACCCTGGGCGGCTCCTTCGACCACCGCGTGGTGGACGGCGACCTCAGCGCCCGTTTCATGGCCGACGTCGCCTCCATCCTCGAGGAGCCGGCACTGCTGCTCGACTAGGGCGCAGCACCAGGAGCTACCCTGCGAGGGGCCCGGCGGAGCGCAGGCCCGGCCCCGTGCCCGGCCGGGCCTCCGCCACCCGGGGATCAGGCCCGGTTCTCCTCCATCGCTGCACGCAGGATCGGTGCGAGGCGCCGGACGCCCTCGACGATGTCCGCGGGGGCCACGGCGCTGAAGGCGAGGCGCAGCTTGTTGGACGGCTCGTCCGACGGGGTGAAGGCGGCTCCGGGGATGAAGACCACCCCGGCGTCGATCGCCCTGTGGAGCAGGGGATAGGTGTCGATGCCCTCGGCAAGGGTGACCCAGACGAAGAATCCGCCGTCGGGTGTGGTCCAGTGGACCCCGTCCGGCAGTTCCTCGGCCAGGGCGCCGAGCATGGCGTCGCACCGCTCGCGGTACAGGCTGCGCATGGTGTGCAGGTGACCGCGCCAGTCGTACTCGGTGAGGTAGGCGGTCACCAGCATCTGCGTGAGGGGGGACGGGCAGAGCACCACGGCCTCGCAGGCGAGGTAGAACCGGCGGTAGAGGTGCTTGGGCACCAGCGCCCAGCCGAGCCGCACGCCGGGCGCGAAGATCTTCGAGAAGGAGCCGAGGTAGATGACGTCGTGGGGGTTGTCCGCGCGCATGGGCCTCAGCGGCTCCCCGTCGAAGCGCAGCATGCCGTAGGGGTTGTCCTCGAGGACCAGGATGTTGTGGGCGCGGCAGATGTCGACTACGCGCTGCCGGCGGTCCGCGGCCATGGTGATGCCGCTCGGGTTGTTGAAGCTGGGGATCGTGTAGAGCGCCTTGATCGCCCGTCCCTGCGCCTCGAGCGCCGTGATGGTGCGCTCCAGTTCGTCGGGGATCAGGCCGTCGTCGTCCATGGGGACCGCGACGACGTCCACCTCGTACGCCTCGAAGGTGTTGAGCGCCCCGACATAGGTCGGGTCCTCGCAGAGGATGACGTCCCCCGGATTGCAGAAGACCTTGGCGGCGACGTCCTGGGCGGACTGCGAGCCCGTGGTGATCACGACGTCGTCGGGGTCGGCACCCTCGATACCCTCTGCCGCCATGACGTCGCAGACGAGCTCACGGAGCTGCTCCATGCCCTGTCCGCCGCCGTACTGCAGCGCCTCGAGGCCGTGTTCGGCGATGATCTTCTGAGCCGTGCGGCCGAGATCCTCGAGCGGCAGGGACTTCAGGTACGGGCTGCCGCCTGCGAGGGAGACGAGCCCGGGGCGGATCGAGATGTCGAAGACGTCGCGGACGGCGGACTGCTTGATGTTCGCCGCCCGGACCGAGAAGAGCTGTTCGTGGCGGTTGTGCGAATCGACTGCTCGTTCGAGAGCTGCTTCGGTCTCGGCGGGCAGGAGGTCTGCGGAGGCTTCACTGGAGGACATCCCGCGAGTCTAGGCGCGGGTTCACCAAGAGGCAACAGCTGTTGACCGGGGGTGCCGGGTGGCCCTCTTCGGGGACGCCCCGCTCAGATCCAGCCCGCTTCCCGGGCTTTCAGGGCGGCCTGGAACCGGCTCTCCGCGCGGAGCGTCTCCAGCATCCAGGCGATGTGTCGACGGCAGGTCCGCACGTTGATATCCAGGCGCCGGGCGATCGACTCGTCCGACAGCCCGTTCGCCAGGCCCTGGATGATGGAGCGCTGCAGGCTGCTCAGGGGTGATCCGACCCGGTCGGGAGCGAGGAAGGACTCGCTGAGCTCCCAGGCGATGTCGAACAGCTGGGTGAAGATGTTGATCAGGCTGTGGTCCCGAATGACCAGGGCGGCCTTGTCGTCCCGCGTCAGCTGGCGTGCCACCAGGGCGAGCTTCTCGTCGAAGATGAGCATGCGCAGGGGGATGAAGGGCAGGACGCCGAATTCGCCGCCCCCGGCCGCGATCGCCTCGACGGCCTTGCGGGTCGGCACGTGGTCCCGCGTGCTCGTGTCGTAGAGCGTGCGCCGTCGCACGCCGTTCGCCAGCAGTTCCAGGTCCTTGCGGACGCTCTCCTCATGGACGTCCGCCGTCGAGCCCTGTCCCGGCTGGGCGATGTAGACCTTCTCCGTGACGTCCCGCCCGTAGTCGATGAGGACCCGGTGAATGAGGTGGGGGTCCTCGAGCGTCTCCACGGAGGTGCTGGCGAGCACGTTCTTCCGCGCTTCGAGGAACGTGGGCAGGAGGCTGGAGAGTTCACGCCGCTGGCTGCTGATGCGTGACTTCAGTTCCTGGACGGCGCGCTCGTCCGCGTCGACGAGGTCGGCGAGGGCGACGTCGGGGGACACCGCGACCAGTCCCGCCGCGCTGCCGGCCTGCGGGCTGAGCAGGCGGCGGTCGGAGAGTGCGGCAATGGCCTGGTCGATGCGGCGCAGGGTCAGGCCCAGCGCATCCGAGGCTTCGGAACGGGTCCAGCCGGGGTGTCCGACGGCGTATCGGTAGACCTCGAGCGACGTCGCGTCCAGCATGGGCAGTCCTTGTCCGGGCCGCTGGAATGCCAAGCGGCATCGTTGCGCAGGAAAAAACATGACATGTCCAGTTAATGACACATCAGCGGAACAGGCAATTCCCGCGGGTCGCAAATCATCATATTCCCCGTCGTCCCGTGGATTTCCGCGGCGGAAAGCGGTTCACCACCCGCGCGGGCAGCGGAGCCGAGTCCTCTTGGCGCCATGTCCACAAACGGCCATCCGTACCGCTGGACACTACCTGCACGGGCCGGACATTCTGGTGAAGCCGGTTCACAGGGATGCCCGAGGGGGCATTCCACACGATCCGGGCACTGCGGTGCAGGAGCAGCTCGACCTCCCGGCTAGCGGGCAAGAAAGGATCGCGATGAAGAAGGTACTCGGTGCAGCTACGGGCCTGATGATCCTGGTCGGGGCTTTTGTACCGGCGGGCCAGTCGATCAGCGCAGCAAGCTGGGATTGGCCCAAGGGCGAGGTCGCAGCGAGTAGCTGGGACTGGCCCAAGTAACAGGAGGCCCCGGACCAGAGCCCGGAGGCCCCACCCAGAGCCCGCCCCAGCGGGGGTAATCACTGACCCTGAAGGAGAGAGCCATGAGCCAGTTGACCGCCGTTCGAACCGCCTCACGAATGGTCGTCAGCACTCAATGGTGGCATCTCTCCCTCTCGACGGGTGGCTTCGATGTAGCGGACGGCATCATCGAAGAGCTGATTACCCCGCTGGTGGCGCACGCGCAGGCACTCGGTGCCAAGCGCTGGTATTTCACCCGGGCCGATGACCCGCCGTCCGGCCAGCTTCGGCTCAGCATCCACGCACATCCCCGCGTCCTCGAACGGCTACAGGCCTTCCAGCGGGCACTCCAGGCTCGCAGCGGCGCGAGATTCCCCCTGCTGGCGGTCCGCCAGCAGTTCACGGCGCCGGTGAACAACACCTATTACTCCGGCGGCCAGGAGATGGCCGATCCGCAGCTCGAGGCGGACCTCGTCAAGTACGGCGGTGTCGAGGGCCTGCACCTCGCCGAGGAGGTATTCGAGCTCAGCTCGGAACTCGCGACGTGGGCCACCTCGCGCTTCCCCCGTATGCAGAGCCGCTCCGCCCTCGGCGCACTTCTCCTGTTCGACGCCGCGGACAGCATGATGTGCGGACCGCACTCGGCCACGTGGCCCGACCGCCGCCGGCTCTCCTGGGATGCCTACTGGGACAGCCACCTCCGGACGTGCACCGCCGACGTCGGGCCCCGCGCCGCCGGCGTGCGCGAGGCGATGACCCTGCGGGTCGCCACCAAGTCGACGGGCTTCCATGCCCTGATGGCGGCAACGGCCGCCGAGTCCACCGTGCACAACTGGCGGCGCCGGTGGGTCCGGTCCCTCGATACCTACCTGTACCGCGCGGACAAGGTCCGCGTCAGCCGCAGCGCCCAGCATCTCACCGTGTACCAGGCGCACATGACACTCAACCGGCTCGGTTTCGTCCCCCGGGAGGAAGCTGCCCTGGGACTGTACGCGCGGACATGGCAGCCCCAGGCCGAGCTCGCCGGACCCCGTACCGCTCCATCGGCCCGTCAGGACCTCTCAAGCGAAAGGACTGCACCATGAACTCCAGGAACACCATCGTGCTGGCACTTGACGACGCCGACCTCTCGGACGCCCTCGGGTGTTCCTCGGAGGCCGTCGAATCCATGCAGAACGACGGCGTCCTCGAGTCCCAGGGTCAGCTCTGGGAGATCGGCCCGGCCAGGGACTACCTGCGCGACGCCGCCTGGGCCGACAGCCTCTGGCACTGACCTGCACCGGATTACCGCAGCTGCAGGCAGGAACCGGCACCGGAGACGGACGGGCACCAGAAACGACAGGACGCCGGCGCGGGATGCGCCGGCGTCCTGGTGCTTGGTACTGCTATGGGGTCCTGCTGCGTTCGTCCTGTCGGGTGACGGAGATCAGGCCGCGACGGGTGCGGTTGCCCCGGCGAGGGCGGAAAGCACCTCGGCCACCTGGCCGGCAACCTCCGAGTCGTCCTTGGGGTGCAGGTCCGCGAAGCGCGTGATGGAACCGCCGATGGACAGCTTGGCGTCCTCGACCACCGAGGCGCCGGCGACTGTGAGAGCACGGCGGGCCTCGTCGTGGGCCCAGACGCCGCCGTACTGGCCGAAGGCGGAACCGATGACGGCAGCGGGCTTGCTCGAGATGGCACCGGCGCCGTACGGCCGGGACAGCCAGTCGATGGCGTTCTTCAGGACGGCGGGCATGGTGCCGTTGTACTCGGGGGAGACGAGGAGGAGGGCGTCGGCGCCGGCAGCGGCGGCGCGGAGATCATCGGCCGCCTTCGGGCGGTCGGCGTCGTTGTCGATGTCCTCGTTGTAGAACGGGACCTCGTTGAGGGCGTCGAAGGTGACGACGTCGACGGCGTCAGGAGCGTGCTCCGCGGCCGCCTCGGCGAGCTGGCGGTTGATGGAGCCCTCACGCAGGCTGCCGACGAGGGTCAGGATGGTAGTAGACATCTGTACTCCCAGGGGATTGCGACCTTGCGGTCGGGGCTGAAGGGGAACGCACCGGATGCGTCTGTACTGTCCAAGCGGACCGCGGTCCGTTTTATTCCATGGCTATAGTTGCGGGATGCAGGGCAGAGAGTTGCTCCGGGTCACGGGAGACGACGGAGAGCGCACGGACGCGGCGCGCAACCGCCGCCTGCTGCTCGATGCCGCAGCGGAGATCGTCGCCCTGTGCGGAGCGGACGGGCTGACCACGGACGCCGTTGCACGCCGCGCAGGCGTCGGCAAGGGGACCGTGTACCGGAGGTTCGGCAACCGTGCAGGACTCCTGCACGCGCTCGCCGATGAGGCCGGCCGCTCCTTCCAGGAGGCCTTCATGGCCGGACCGCCGCCCCTGGGCCCCGGTGCGCCGCCTCTCGAGCGGCTCGTCGCCTTCGGTGAGGCGACCATCGGGAGGATGCGGCTCGAGGGGCAGATCCTCCGTGCCGCCGAGCAGCGGGGCGGGGCGGACCTCGACCATCCCACGCAGCAACTCATCCGGCTGCACCTGTCCATGCTGCTGCGGGAGGCCGGTGTCCAGGATCCGGAGCTGGCCGCATACCAGCTGGCCGCCCTCCTCAACGCCGGACTCCTGCTCCATCTGCAGGAGGACCGGGGCATGACCGACGCCAGGCTTGCTGCCTCGTGGCGCGTCCTCGTCACCGCCCTCGCCGCAGCGCCCGGCGGGCGGTAGCCACCCGACGCCCTGTCCGCCGGCAGTGTCAGAGGGCGCGGTGAGGGCCGGCAGGGCCGGCCCTCACGATTTAGAAGGCCAGCACCAGGCGGCCCCGGACGCCACCGGCTTCGAGACGACGGTGGGCCTCAGGTGCATCCTCGGCGGGCAGGGTGTCAGCCATTCGAGGTGTGAGGATGCCGTCCTCGACTGCCTGGCGCAGACCGTCGAGCTTCGCGGCGGAGTGATACTCGTCGAAGACCCACGCAGCCTCGAAACGGATGCCGCGGGTAGGTTCTCCCTTCCAACCCCGCACTGAGACGAAGACTCCCTGGTCCCGTAGCGCAGGTACTGCGTCCTCGTGCAGCAGTGCTGTGTCAGCGATGGCGTCGACGCCATCGGGGAAGATCTCCCTGATGCGATCTGCGAGGCCGGCGCCGCGGTCAAGGACGTGGTCGGCCCCGAGACCCTGCACCAGGTCACGGTCCTTCGATGCTGCGTCCGCCACCACGACCAGGCCCTGCTGCTTGGCGAGCTGGATCGTGTAGTTGCCCAGCGTTCCCGCACCGCCGGTGACGGCGATGACCTGTCCGGGCTGCAGCGCCACCAGTTCGAGGATCTGCACGGCGGTCAGACCGTTCATAGGAATCGTGGAGGCTTCCTCGAGCGTGGTGCCGGCTGGGATGCGGGCGATCGAGTCATCGGGTGCGATGAGGTATTCGGCGTAGGCTCCGCCGTGCTGCCCGAGGGGCAACGCGATGGCCATGACCTTATCGCCGACGTTCCAGGTGCTGCCCTCACCCACCTCATCGATGACGCCGGCCGCGTCCATCCCTGGCATGTAGGGCGGCTCGGACTGGCTCATGTCATAGGCCCCGGTACCGACGTTCGTGTCGGTGGGGCTGACAGCAGCAGCCCTGACCTTGATCCGCACTTCCTCCTTACCGGGATGCGGTTCGGGGAGATGCTGGACGGTCAGGACCTCGGGACCACCGAACTCTGTAACTCCGATTGCTTTCATCGCGAACTAACTCCGTTTTCTTGTGTTCGGTGCCGCCGGACGTCGATCACTCCTGCCGGCGGCAGTACGTCGCGCACTCGCCTCCACAGCATTTCGTTGCTTCTGGGAACTGCCGACTGGGTCGACAACCATGATGCGGGGCAGGTCATTCCTGCGATCGCCAAGTGGCTGGATCCCTCGTGGCCATCTTTGGCGGGCCGCCGCGAACTGCTTGGAGTTGGAGTCACTGCACTGAGACCTGATGGCAGCGGTTGAGGACAGTTCCGACGATGATGCTCACAACCAGAAGGAGAACCAGCCGGACGGACGCCGACTGGTTCTCCCGTCACGGGCTGGTTCTTACTTGTACTGGAGCTTGCCTTCGCGGGCAGGAGCCGTTTTTGCGTGGGTGATGTAGATGACGAATCCCACGAAGGTCAGTCCGCCTATGAGATTGCCGGCTACCGTCGGGAGTTCGTTCCACAGCAGGTAGTCGGTGACGGTGAAGTTTCCTCCGAGCATCAGTCCGATGGGGAACAGGAACATGTTGACGATCGAATGTTCGAAGCCCATGTAGAAGAACAGCATGATCGGCATCCACATGGCGATGACCTTGCCCGGATGGCCTCCCCGACGGCGCTCGGCGGTGATGAGAATCCGTAGGTGAAGACAATGGCCATGAGGATTGCCGCTGTCAGTGCACCGGCGAAGTTGCCTAGGAAGACCATGCCCCAGTTGCGAAGCATCGCTGCGCGCCGACCTCACGCTCGTTGAAGTATGCTGCCGCCGTGTCGATCAGGCGGTACCCGGCCTGCAGGGCCGTCGATACCGCCGTGGTTGCCTCTCCGCCTTCACTTTGCAGCACTCCGAGCCCCACTGCCGGGAGCTCTACTCCGTTGTTCAGGGTGATCGTCAGCGCAGCCTGTTCTGCCGTGTCGTTCGTGTTCGTCATCGTCGCCTTTCCTTTGTCCTCATGGGTTTCCTCATCATTGAGTCAACGCCTGAACGAGTTCCTGCGGAAGTGCAGACGCGGACGCGACACCAATCGCAGCCCGCATCTCAGCGGTCGTATCAATGGCGACGTGGACGGGGGTGATCTTCGCAGGGCGATTCCTGGCCTACGTCTGATGGTTCATCACCCCTACCAAGCAGTACTCACACGTACTAGGACGCCCCACTGAAGTACCGATAATTGACCTCCCGTCCGCTGCCTCGGTGCGACCCTGTGTTCATCCGGTGGTCAGGATCGATTGCAGGGTGGCGTTGAGGAGGGTTGCGTCGAGGGACGAGAGCCCATACCGGCGAGGATCATTGGTGGATTGCACAGCCGGTCGCGCGGAGGAGAGCAGCACCCGGCCGCGGTCCGTCAGCTCGAACGGCTGGCGGTTACCTCGGGCCCGCGCAGGCGATCGTGCGATGAGGTGCCGGCCTTCCAACCCCTTTAAGAGAGCTGGCATGCTTTGGGGCCGCTCAAAGGTAGTGCGCGCAAGGTCTGCTTGAGTCAGGGAGAGGGCTCCATCAAGTTGTGCGAGCACACCGAATTGGGTGGGCGTCAGTCCGTAGTCCGCGAGGACATCAGCGAGGACTCGCTCGATCTTCCGTGAGGCTCGGATGAGACTCCACATCGCGGTCCTATCGGGATCAGCGGGTGTCGGTTCCTGGAGCATGGTCAGGCCATCGCGGATACCAGCACCGCGGCCCCGAGGCCGTGGAGTGTTCCGAGGGCTTCGAGATAGGCGTCGACGAACGCGGGCTGGTCGGCCAGGTCGAGGAAGAGGTCGCGTTGCTGGAGGAAAGCGAGGGGGTCCGTCCGTGTGCGTGCCGCAGCGGCCGTCACCTGCTCTTTGAGGCGGTCGACGACGTCGATGGGGGTCCCGGCCTCGTCGGTACCTTCGGCGTAGCGAGTCCAGGTCGCGATGATCGCCGCCCCGTAGCGGACGCTTCGTCCGGCGGACAGGTTCTCGCGAATGACCGGGACCAGCCACTTCGGGATACGGTCCGAGCTTTCAGCACACAACCGGGCGACGGTGTCGCGGACGGCTGCGTTCGAGAACCGCGAAATGAGCTTGTGCCGATAAGTGTTCAGGTCCACCCCTGGTACGGGCCGCAGGGTCGGGGTTGCTTCCTGCTCCATGTAGTTCAGGAGGTAGCGGGCGAAGGTGGGGTCCTGGCAGACGTCGTGAACGAGCCTGTGGCCGGCGAGGTATCCGGGGTAGCAGAGGGCCTGGTGGCTGGCGTTGAGCAGCCGGAGCTTCATGAGCTCATACGGTTCGACGTCGTCCACGAGCTGCACCCCGGCGTTGTCCCAGGCGGGGCGTCCTTGCGCGAAGGAGTCTTCGAGGACCCATTGTTCGAAGTCCTCGCACACCACGGGCCAGGCGTCCTCGACGCCGAACTTCAGTGCGATCTGGGCTCGGTCCTGGTCCGTCGTCGCGGGCGTGATCCTGTCCACCATGGAGTTCGGGAAGGTGACGTTGTCCACGATCCACCGTGCAAGGTCCGCGTCGCGGCGTTCGGCGAAGGCGGTGAAGACGGCGCGGGCGGTGTCGCCGTTGCCCTGGATGTTGTCGCAGGACAGAACGGTCAGCCCGGGCAGCCCCCGTTCCCGGCGTCGTGCCAGGGCCTCGGTGACGAGTCCGAAGACCGATGTCGGTACGGCGCCCGGTGCAAGGTCGGCGCGCAGGGCGGGATGGTCTACGTCGACCTCGCCGGTCACCGGGTCGATGCAGTAGCCACCCTCGGTGATGGTCATGGAGACGATGCGGACACCGGGAGCTGCCATGGTTTCGATGACTGTCTCAGGGTCGTCGGGTGCGAAGAGGTAGTCGACGATGGAGCCGATGACACGGGCGTTCTGTGTGCCGTCGGGGGCTTTTTCGACGAGCGTGTAGAGGCCGTTCTGGTTGTCCATGACCTGTTTCATGGCCAGGTCGTGGGGGAGTACCCCGATGCCGCAGATCGCCCAGCCGTGGGCTTGGCCCTGGGACATGAGCCGGTCGAGGTACATGGCCTGGTGGGCGCGGTGGAACCCGCCGACGCCGAAATGAACGATGCCCACGCTGAGCGCCGAGCGGTCATATGCGGGCACGGGCAGTTCAGGAGGGAGGGAGGACAGTGTTGCGGCTGAGAGCTGGGTCATGGCGCGCCTTTGCGTAGTAGTCAGTAATAGCCAGTGGCGTGGCTGGGTGGATCAGGTGAGCTGCCAGTCGGACAGGTCGAGGATGCGGTCCGCCCGGTGCCGGGTGGCGGTGACGAGTTCGGCGTTCGGTTCGTCCACGCGCCGCACCCATTCCTCGGCGGCTGCGGGTTCCTTGCCGAACAGGATGTGCCGGGCGACCAGCCGGCGACGGCGCTCGTTCGGGTCGACGTCGATGAACCAGACCTGGTCGAGCTGCTTTCATGGGCACCTGCGCGAATGCCCTTGGTCTCAGTGCCTGAAGTGCGGCGGCGATGGTGGACTTGCCCGCACCGGGTGCTCCGACGATGCCCAGGAGGGTTCGGCGGCCGGCCCCCGGTTGGGGGAGCAGGTGCTGGAGCTCGTCGGCGTTCCTGACCCGGATTACCGTGGTTGTGGTGCCTCCGGCTCCAGCTTCGACTATTAGGGGGCCGTTCGCCGCCCGGGTCATGCCAGCAGCGTCCAGGGGACGCCCTCGACGGCTGCTACCTCGGACAGTGAGGGCGGATTCGCGCCCGCCCGTGAGCAGGTGATCGCTGCTGCTGTGGCCGCGAATGCCAGGAGGTGCTGCAGGGTCAGGTGATCAAGTGCTGTGATCCTCGATCGGTTGTCGGCTCCGAGCACCCCGCACCACCGCAATCCGGCCAGGAGCGCGGCCATGAACGAATCTCCCGCGCCGACGGTGTCGACGACGTCCACCGGAGCGGCTTCTTCGCTCACCTGCGCTGATGCGGTTGCGGCGAGAGATCCCTGCCCACCACGGGTGACGACGACGAGCCCTGCCCCCAGGGCCAGCCAAGCGTTCATCACGTCTGTGAGCTCCGTTCCCGGGTACAGCCAGGCCAGGTCCTCGTCGCTGGCCTTCACAATGTCGCTGAGGGCCACGAACCGTTCCACTGCCTGGCGTGCCTCGTCCCGGTTCGGTGTGACGGTGGGCCTGCAGTTGGGGTCGAAACTGATGATGCTGGTGTCCCGGACCCGTTCGAGGAGGTTCAGGACGTCGTGGGAACCCGGCGCGAGGACGGTGGCGATCGATCCCGTATGGAAATGCGCTGGTGCCATGGAGAATGCAGCATCAACGGATGTGGAGATGTCCCAGCCGATGTCGAAGGAGTAGGTGGCGGCCCCGTCGGTGCCGATGCGTGCACTGGCGGTACTGGTGCGCGCCGCTCCGGCGTTGACCACGTCGACCCCGTTGGCCAGGAGGTGATGCTCGATGGCCTGGCCGTGGAGGTCGTCGCCGAACGCGGTGATCAGGGCCGTGGGGATGCCGAGCCGCGCCGTCCCCACGGCCACGTTCATCGGGCTCCCCCCGGGATGTTCGACAGTGGCCTGCCGGGTGTCATCCTGGACGACGTCGACGAGCGATTCGCCGATGACCACCATGCTGGGCGCCTCCGGGTCCCGTTCCATCAGCGGCCGGGGTAGACGACGGCTTTGAGCTGGCCCGGCTGCTTGCCGGCCTGGAGCGCGGCTTCCGCCTCGGACAGGCCGAAGCGTCCGGTGACCAGGACGTCGAGGTCCACTTTGCCGTCTGCGACGAGCTGGATGCCCAGCGGCCACGTGTTGGCGTACCGGAAGACGCCGGAGAGCCAAATCTCCCGGTTCTGGATGAAGGAGACGGGCAATTCGACGTCGTCCGCGCCGAGCCCGACGAGGATGACGCGTCCTGCCGGGCGCACCGCGAGGATGCCGGCGCGGACTGCCTGCGGTGCACCGGAGGCGTCGATGAACGCGTCGACGTCGAGGCCGTCGACCGAGTCGGTGCGTGCATCCAGAGCGTGGGTGGCACCGTGCTCCAGGGCGAACGCGAGGCGGTCGGGGGAGATGTCGCTGATGTAGACCTCGGTGGCGCCGAAGGCACGGGCGGTCTGGGCTGCGATGATGCCGATGGGTCCGGCACCGGCGATGAGGACGCGGCTGCCGGGTCCGATCTCGGCCCGCTGGCAGGCCCAGATGCCCACCGAGAGTGGTTCGATGAGGGCCGCTGCTTCATCGCTCACGCTGTCGGGGATGGGGAACGCGAAGTCCGCCTGGATGGCGATGTACTCGGTGAACGCACCGTCGATGGGTGGGGTGGCGTAGAACTCGATGCTCGGGCAGAGGTTGTAGCGGCCGTGCTTGCACTGGTCGCAGACCCGGCAGGGGCGCTGGGGTTCCACGGCCACGCGCTGGCCCACCCGGGAGGAGTCTACTTTCGCACCGACGGCGACGATGCGTCCGGAGAGTTCGTGGCCGAGGATCAGGGGGTGATCGACGACGTACGGACCGATCCGTCCGTGTTCGTAGTAGTGGACGTCGCTGCCGCAGACGCCGACCGCGGCGACCTGCACGAGGACCTGGTCGTCATCGATGGTGGGTACGGCGAGGTTCTCGAGGGCGACGTCGCCCTGCTTCTTGAGGAGGGACGCGCGCATGGTCGTGGGGACCTCGACGGCTGTCCGTTCGGCTGTTGCAGTCATGTCTGGATCCTTTCGGGAAGGGGGGTTCTACTTCACGGCGCCGAGCGACAGGCCCTGAACGAGCTTGTCCTGGGCTGCGAAGCCGGCGATGAGGACGGGAAGGGAGATGACCACGGCTGCGGTGCAGACCTTGGCGAGGAACAGGCCCTGGCTGGAGACGAAGCTGGTGAGGAACACCGGTGCTGTTCCGGCGACGACGCCGGTCAGGACCCGGGCGAGCAGGAGCTCGTTCCAGCTGAAGATGAAGCAGATCAGCGCTGTCGCGGCGATGCCGGGCATCGCCACGGGGGCGACGACCTTGCGCAGGGTCAGGATGAGGCCGGCACCGTCGATCTGGGCTGCCTCGAGCATTTCGGCGGGGACCTCGGCGAGGAAGGACCGCATCATCCACACCGCGATCGGCAGGTTCATCGACGTGTACATCAGGACCAGGAACCAGATGTTGTCCAGGACCCCGAAGTTGCGGGCGAACAGGAACAGCGGCAGCAGGGCGGCGACCACGGGCATCATCTTGGTGGAGAGGAAGAAGAACAGGACGTCCGTCCACTTCTCGACCGGCTTGATGGACAGTGCGTATGCGGCCGGGATGGCGAGGGCCAGCACGAGGATGGTGGAGAGGATCGAGGCTGTTGCGGAGTTGATCAACGGCGGCCACGGGTCCAGTCCGGAGGCTCCGCTGAAGAAGTTCCGGTAGGCATCCAAGGTGAGGTCGGCTGCGATGGAGGGCGGGTTCGTGGCCGCGTCAGTCTCGGAGTGGAAGGACGTCAGGAACATCCAGAGCACGGGGATCGCGAAGATGAGGGCTGCGATCCACGCGACAAGGCCGGCGATGGTGTTGTTGCGGGTCGGGTCCATGCGGGACTTGCCGCGACGACCCAGGAACCTGGGGGCGGCGGATGGCAGCGTGGTGGGGTTCAGGGCGGTCATCGTGATTCCTCCTTCTGGAAGAGCGTGAAGACGGTGCGGAGGGCGAAGGTGGCGACGATGATCGTGCCGATGACGGTGATGACACCGGTTGCTGATGCGAGCCCGTATTCGTTAGCGAAGTAGAAGGTCTGGTAGACGGAGTAGGGCAGGTTCGCCGTTCCGAGGCCGCCGGAGGTGAGGGTGAAGACGGCGTCGAAGTTCTGGACGATGTAGATGGTGCCGAGCAGCCCGCCGAGTTCCAGGTACTGCCGCAGGTGCGGCAGGGTGAGGTAGCGGAAGACCTGCCACGGGGTGGCGCCGTCCATCTGTGCGGCCTCGACGGTGTCCATGGGACGGGACTGCAGCCCGGCGAGGAGGATGAGCATCATGAACGGGGTCCACTGCCAGATCAGGGATGCCTCGACTGCCACGAGCGGGGATTGGGAGAGGATCTCGGGCTGGGGTGGGTTGTCGCTGCCGAACAGGGACCAGATCCAGGTGAGCGTGCCGTTGATCAGGCCGTAGGACGGGTTGATCAGGGCGTGCTTCCAGATCAGGGCCGCGGCGACCGGCACGATGAGGAACGGTGCGATGAGCATGGTGCGGACGATGCCGCGGCCGATGAACTTCTTGTCCAGCAGCAGCGCCAGACCCAGACCGAGCAGCAGGCTGACCAGGACGACGGTGGCGGTCAGGATGATGGTCGTGAGGATCGACTGGCGGAGCGTCGCATCGGTGAGGACATCGAGGTAGTTGCCGAAGCCGGCGAAACTCGTCTCATCGGGCCGGAGGCTGTTCCAGTTCATGAACGAGATGACCAGTGTCGCGACGAACGGCAGCTGGGTGACGACGATCAGGAAGATCAGGGCCGGGAGCAGAGGCGCCCGGCGGGACCACCGTGTGGCACGGGCGCGTGCCGATGCTTTGGGGTCCGAAGGGGTTGGGCGGCGGGTCTGGCGTTGGCGTGTTGCGGTAGCTGAACTCATGGTGGTCTCCTGCCGAACGGTGTCCGTTGCACTGATGGATCTGCGGGCAACGGACACCGTCCGTGCGGTAGGTGTGGCTACTTGTACTTGTCGCCGACGGCCTGGGCGGCTTCCTGGCCCTTGGCGAGTGCTTCCTCGACGGACTGCTGTCCGGCGATCACGGCGCTGACGTCCTGCGACACGGTGGTGCCGAGGTCGGCGAATTCGGGGATGCCGACGAACTGGATGCCGATGGCGGGTCGTTCCTGCACGCCCGGGTTCTTCGGGTCGGCGTTCTCGATGGCTGAGCGCTCGGCCTCGAAGAACGGAGCCGACGCCTGGTACTCCTCGTTCTCGTACGTGGAGATGCGCTTGCCCGAGGGGACCTTCGCCCAGCCGAGTTCCTCAGCGACGAGCTCCTCGTATTCCTGCGAGCTGGCCCAGGAAATGAACTCCCACGCCGCGTCCTGCTTCTGCGAAGCGGCCTGGACTCCCCACGACCAGGTCCACAGCCAGCCCGAGGACTCCGTTTCCTTCACCGGAGCTGCGGCGTAGCCGATCTTGCCCTTCACAGGAGAGTCCTCGGCCTCGAGGGCCCCGGCGGCGGACGTCGCGTCGTACCACATGGCGGTATCGCCCTGGGTCATGTTGTTCAGGCACTCGGTGAAGCCGGCCTGTGCGGCTCCGGCCTCGCCGTGCTCCCTGACCAGGTCCGTGTAGAACTGGACGGCTTCCGTGAACTCGGGGGAGTCGACCTGGGCGTTCCAGTCCTTGTCGAACCAGGTCCCGCCGAAGGTGTTCACCACCGACGTCAGCGGCGCGAAGACCTGGCCCCAGCCCGGTTGTCCGCGCAGGCAAATGCCCTTCATGTCCTCTTCGGCCTCGTCCACCTGGGCTGCGAGGTCGGCGACCTCGTCCCAGGTAGGCTTCTCCGGCATTGTGAGGCCGGCCGCTTCGAAGACGTCCGTGCGGTACATGAGGAAGGACGATTCGCCGTAGAAGGGCTCACCGTAGAGCTTGCCGTCCTCACCGGTGAGGGACTCGGTGTAGGCCGGGAGGATGTCGTCCTGGTTGAACTCCGTATCCTCCTCGACGAAGGAATCCAGCGGAGCGAGCCAGCCGTTCGCGGAGTAGAACGGGATCTCGTAGTTCGACAGGGATGCCACGTCGTACTGTCCGGCCTGTGAGGAGAACTCCTGGCTGATCTTCGCGCGGACGTCGTTCTCCGGCAGCGTGGTGTAGTTGACGGTGATGCCGGTCTCGGCTGTGAAGTTGTCCGCTGTTAGGCGCTGCAGGTCTTCCATCTGCGGGTTGTTGACCATCAGGACGTTGATGCTCTGGGCTTCACCGGACGCGGCACCGCCGCCTCCGCCGCCGGCACCCGAGCACGCGGTGAGGGTGAGGGCAAGACATGCCAGTCCGGCGGTGAGGGTGGCTTGTGCAGGTGGGATTCGCATAAGGACTCCTTTGTTCTTACTGATCAAGATGCGCGCCAAATCGACGCAGGTGCGTTCTGAGTGGGTGGAGGGGGTGCAACCGGTGGAACCGTGTCCCTGCTCCTGTCCTACAAAGGTAGGGGTGTGAAATGGTGCACAACTAGCGCTGCAGTTTCCTTTAACTGATACTTATTTTCCAGGGCCCCTGCAGCTCAGGCGCGGAAGTCCTGCTGGGCCGGGCTTGCAGAGCGCTGTCGGCGGAGAACTTTTATGTACCAGGAGGAGCGGGATGACTCAGGAAGTATCGGATGCCACTGTCCGCCTCGCTGAACGCCTGACCGGTCTTCGCGCGAACCGGGAGGTCATTCCCCATGACCCCAAGCACTCTGTGCGCTGGCACGAACATGACTATCCAAGCCCTATCGCCCGGTGGAACTATCACCCCGAGTACGAGATCCACCTGATCCGCAAAGGCACGGGCCGCTTCATCGTCGGCGACTACCTCGGCACGTTCGAGGCCGGGCAAGTCACCCTCATCGGCTCGGGCCTCCCGCACGACTGGGTCAGTGACCTCGAGCCCGGCGAAGTCATCGAGAATCGCGATGCCGTCCTCCAGTTCGACGGCGAATGGTTGCTCCGATGTGCCGAACTGATGCCGGAGCTCCTTGAAACGGAAGACGTGCTGCAGCAATCAGCACGAGGTATCCACTTCACCGGTGCAACGGCGCTTGAAGCCGCCGATGCCATCGAAGCGGTCGGGAATGCCAACGGGATGGAGCGCCTGAACCATGTGCTAAGAGTCCTCACGATCTTCGCCAGATCACCAGAGGCCGACCGGAAATTCCTCGCCCGTGACTGGTTCGAACCCCAACTCGACGGCGAAGCAGCCGCGGTGGTGGACATCGCCCTCGAGTACATCTTCGCGAACCACTCGGGCGTGGTGCGGATGGCCAAGGTAGCAGAGCTCGTGGGCATGACTGAGCCCACCTTCTCCAAGTACTTCCGAAAATCGACCGGGCAGAACTTCAGCGAGATGGTCCGTAAGCTCCGCCTCGCCCACGCGTGCCGTTTGCTGGATCAGACGGACATCCCGGTCTCGACCATCTGCTACGACGTCGGGTTCTCCAATCTCTCCAACTTCAACCGGCACTTCCAGACCGAAATGGGTATGACTCCGCGCGCATACCGCGGACGAACAACCTAGAACGGACGCGGTAAGGGTGCCATTCAAAGACCGAAGTAGGTGCCACTCTTGGACCCCTCGAGGAATCGCCGATCACCATCGTATGTCGTGAACCAGCACGTGCCGTCGCAGGCGACAGTAGGTGCTCGCCTTCTGGCCGCGTGCCGAGTCGTGGGACACGCCGAGTTTTTGGAGCGCTGCGCAGCAGAGGAGCGCGTCTTCAGAAATGCTCGTCCGCCCTTGCGCGAAGCGCCCTCGAACGGCATTGCAATCGAGGAGCTGCTCATTGACGGCGATTCACCCTTTACAACCTCCTTCCCTGAGAGAATGCTAATGGCCATCGCTCTCGCGCAGCAGATAATCGCAGATGCCCGCTACTAGCGTGTTTGACGGATCTACAGCGGATTTATGTTCTCCGTGGATGTCGTTCCGAGATTGGATCCTTCCAGCGCGGTTTCCATGACCGGGTGCTGTGCGGCGACGTCATGGGTCACCGAACGGAGGAAAAACTTGATCTGCTCTTCGAGATCAGTCAATGCCCTCATGTGCGGATAAATGGCGCACGTGACGGTGAGCCCGTCGACGTACACCGAGAGCATGTTCGCCAGTGACTCCGGGGAGAGTGTCGTGCGGATGAAACCGGTATCCATTGCGCCGCGTACCGCTTCCACCACTCTCGATTCATACGCAGCATGGTCCGACGCGAGGGACGCGGCCAGGTCAGGTCGATCAGCGAGTCGACTCAGAAGGCCGAGGAAGATCCGGAAGTCGAGCGAACTCGTCTCATCGATGGGAAGTGCACGGACGAGCAGCGCGATCAGTGAAGTCAGTGGGTTGTCATGCCGGATAACAGCCGCCGCGTGTTCGCGCCGGAGCGCGAGCCGGTAGGCGTACAGCAACATCTCGTCCCGGTTCGGGAAGTAGTGCAGGATGACTCCTCGAGTCCAGCCTGCTTGCTCGGCGACGCTGCGAATCGACACCCCTTCGATACCGTCACGCGCGAGAACCTCCAGGAGTGCGGCTCCCAACTCGTCGCGTCTCTCCTCATAGTCCACGATCTTCGGCACGCAAGCCCCACCTTCTCCTGATCTATTCTGCTTCGGTCCTCGCCCCACCGTATGTGTCGGGCGTGTAAAAAGTTCGTTGCGACTTAGGTCACATCCCGCGTACTCTCCTCTAAATATGTCACTGTCATATCTAAGGAGGAAGCGATGACAAAGAACCTGCTGTTTGAAACCGATGAGCTGATCGAGAAGCCGTGGCTCCCCTGGGAGCGTGTGCATCCCGGGACGAATGTGGTCCGCACCGATCGTGGTGTGGAGGTACTGGGATATGACGCGAATGCCGCACTGCTGAGGAACCTTGATTTCAGCACCGGGCTGCTCGAGCTGTTCGACCATTCTGGAGTCGAGGACACCACGTTCCGTGACCTGGTGAAAAGCAGTGTCAACTACGTCGAAGGTGATGCTCACACGCGCCTGCGGGGGGCGATCGGCCCGTTTTTCTCACCGTCCCGGGTAGCGGGAATGCGCGCCGATGTCCGCGCTGACATCGAAGCGGCGTTGGACGAGATGGGTGATGCGGTCGAGGTGGAACTGGTAGAACAGTTGATCCGCGACATACCGGCCGGGGTCTTCGCCCGACTGCTCGGTGTTGACGCCGTCGCCCATAGTGACTTCATCAGCCGGATCTCCGAGGAGTCGGTGCGGGTCTTCGAGATGGACCCGACGCTCGGTGAGCACGTGACACTGGCTTGGACGGAGCTGACGAACTGGGTGGATGAGTTGATCGCCCTGCACACGCCCGGGACACCCGACAGTAACGTCCTCGATCATCTGCTCGCGCAGCAGAGCGCAGGCACTATCACCGCGAACGACGTCCGGTCAGCACTGGTCACGTTGCTCGCTGCGAGCACTGACACGACCCAGATCCTGAGTGCGCTGATGTTCTGGTCCTTCGCGGAGAACCCTGATCAGTGGCAGAAATTGCGGGAGCACCCCGAGCTCGCTTCCAAGGCGGTGACCGAGTCGGCCCGGTACCGGCCAGGGGACGCCTGGATCTTTCGCGTAGCGACCATCGATACGACAATTGAGGATATCCCGGTCCGAGCCGGAGAGCACGTGTTCGCGTTGATCGGTGCCGCACACCGCGACACCCGCGTCTTCTCTGACCCCGACCGCTTCGACATCAACCGTTCTGAGCGGATGCCGCTCAACTGGGGAGTCGGTCGCCACTTCTGCATGGGCCGCATGTTCGCCGTCATGGAGCTCGAGGAGCTCCTGCTGGCAACGTCATCGAGGTGGGAGCGGTTGGAACATGCCGATCCCGCCGCGGCCGCCACCGCACCCTACCTGTCAGTCCAAAACCAGCTACCGGTACGGGTACAACCCGCCACCTCACGTACCTCCACGTCACGTACGTCCACTTCAAGCGCGTTCCCCCAAGAAGCGAAGGAATGATCATGCCCACTCTGAACCCGGATATCAGCGCGTGCATCGGTGCCGGTATCTGCACGAACACCGCCCCGACTGTCTTCGATCTAGACGCCAGTGGCCTGGTACGGTTGAAGACCCTTGAGGTCGACGCCGCCGACGTCGATGTGACGGACGCCGCCATCGCCATCTGCCCGGCGCAGGCTCTTGCCTGGATGCAGCGCTAGTCGTGCGGACGACGGTCGTTGTCGGCGCCGGCGCAGCCGGTATCACCTGCGCGAAGCATCTGCGTGAGCTCGATGACGCTCGAACGATCATTGTCATCGACAAGGACCCGGACGTTCCCTATGAGCGGCCGCCGCTCTCCAAAGCGCTCACCGGAACGGGGGCAGGTCGTACCGGTACCGACGAACTGACCAGAATCGGAATCGACCTGGTCTTCGGTACTGCAGAAGGTATCGACCTCGCGGGGCAGGTCCTGCACACCAGCGGGGGCGACGTCGAGTTCGACGACCTGGTGCTGGCGCCCGGATCGACCCCGAACCGTCCTGACTGGATGACGGACCAGGTGCACGAACTTCACTCTCTGGCCGACAGCCACCGCCTCCGGCACGCCGTGCACTCAGCGGAATCCGCAGTGGTTGTCGGTGGCGGCTTCGTCGGTGCTGAGCTTGCCGCGTCGCTGGTCAGCGCGCGCGTTCCCACCACATTCGTCTTCCAGGAAGATGCGCTGTTCCACCGTCGTCTAGGGCAGGCAGCTTCCAAACTCCTCACGCAACTACATGTCGACGCGGGAGTGCGCCTGCTCCCGGGCCGCAGGGTCCTCGACGTGACGTCCGGCCGTCCGATCAAGGTCCGACTGACGGACGGAACGAGCCTGGAAGCGGACCTCGTCGTCGCCGGCGTGGGCGCCCGACCGGACACTGCATGGTTGACCGGAACCGGCCTTCTCGGCCTGGATGGGACCATTCAGACCGACGCGAGCCTGAACACCTCAGCAGCGTCCGTGACGGCGGCTGGTGACTGCGTGAGCTGGCGTACTCCCGATGGTCATGTGGTCCGATCGGCACACTGGACGACCGCCCGCTCCCACGGTCGGCATCTTGCGGCTGACTTGGCCCGGGACACCAGGACCCCGTTCCTCGAGGCACCGTACTTCTGGTCGATGCAACACGGCAATCTTCTGCAAGGCATCGGCCATGTCGACCCGCAGAGGGCCGACATCGAGGTCAGACACGGGGACGGCCCCCGTCCGAGCCTGATCGCTCTCTACCGCGTCGACGGTCGTCTCGTGGGCGCTGTTGCCATCAACTTCCCACAGGCCTTCATGGCCGCACGGGCCGAGGTGGAACTGCTGTCCACTTCCGCTCACTCCAACTGACCTGGTCACCCCACCCGAGATTGCGAAATCCGTCATGACTCAAGAAAACTCGCCGGCTCCCGTCGTCACGCTCAAGTCCGGGGTACTGACCGCCGGTGGTATAGCGCTCATCGTCGTCGCCGCCGCAGCTCCACTCAGCCTCATAGCAGGGTATGGACCCATCGGGTTCCTCGTCGGAGGGATCGGCGCGCCTGCAGGCTTCCTCGTAGCCGGCGTCGTCCTGGCCCTGTTCGTCATCGGTATTCTGGCGATGACTCGTTTCGTCGCGAAGCCGGGGACGTTCTACGCCTACATCGGTGAGGCGCTCGGCCCCGCAGCAGGTACCGCCGCAGCGACACTGGCGATCACCGCCTACCTCGTCATCAATATCGGCGGCATGGGCATCGTGTCATCGACCACACAGAACCTCATCCTCCTCTCCACGGGCATCGACGTGCCCTGGTGGATCCTCGGCCTCATCATCACAGCACTGATCTGGTATGTCTGCCGCCGGGGGATCGACGTCGGTGTAAAGGTCCTCATCGTGCTGCTCGTCGCTGAAGTCGGCATCCTGGTCGCCATCGCCATCGCCGTCCTCGCACGCACCAACCCCACGGGACTGAGCTTCACGTCCTTTGAACCAGCAAACGTCTTCAACCCCGGCATGGCCGCCGCAGCCCTGGTCTGGTTCGGTGCCTACTTCGGCATCGAGTCCACCACCATCTATCGGGCCGAAGCGAAAGATCCAGAACGAACCATTCCGCGCGCCACCATCATCTCCCTGGTCTTCCTCGCCGTGTTCTACTGCTTCGTCGCCTGGGCGATCGCGCAGGCCCTCGCTGTACCCGCAGTCGTCGCGGCAATCGGAGAAAATCCGACTGCGTTGATCTACATCATCGGCGATTACTTCCTCGGCCCATGGGCCGGGCTCACCGCCCAGGCGCTGCTCGTCACCAGTTCCATTGCTTCCGGTATCGCCTACTTCAACGCCGTCAGCAGGTACGGACACTCCATGGCCATCGACGGGATTTTGCCACGATCAGCGATGCGCGTGCACCCCACGTACCGCTCGCCCTCGTTCGGCAACGTCCAGGCAGTCATCACAGCCACAGCCGTGCTGGCCTTCGGTCTTCTCGGGCTCGACCCATACCTGCAGCTGACAGTCTGGTTTTCCAGCCCCGGCACCCTCGGCCTCATCTCGCTCATGGCGTTGGCGTCCGTCGCAGTAGCAGTGTTCTTCGTCCGACCACGTACGGGCATCACCACCGCTCGTCGCCTTTCCTTCAGTGGCTTCGCTGCCATCGCGGCGCTTCTACTCGCAGCAGTGGTGACCCTGATGATCGTCAACATCGAGCTACTCACAGGCGGTGGCGGCACACTGAACACCGTGGTAACACTCGCTCCGGCCCTTATCTTCATCGCGGCTTTCATCACCAGCGCTGTGCGGCGCCGATCCCGCCGCGGAACCGATGCGGCCAGCGAACGGACGCCGACCAAGGTTTCGGAAGAAGCATGAGAAGCACGGATGTTCCCGGGCCGGATCTGCTCTTCACCGGTTCCTACTGGACCACAGGTCTGACCGCCCCTGTCGAGGGGGCGGTCGCCGTGACCGGGGGTGTCATCACCGCGGTCGAGCACGCGCCGGCGGCCGTCGAAGAGTTGATGGGCCTCGCGCATCAGGTCGTCCCACTTGGTAGGGGCCTTCTCATCCCGGGGTTTCAGGACGCGCATGCGCACCCGGTGATGGCCGGACTGCGTCTGCAGGAGTGCACGCTCCATGCTCTCGATACAGGAGAGCAGTTTCTGGCCGGGATCGAGCGCTACACCTGCTCCAATCCTGACCTGGAGTGGATAACGGGAGCGGGATGGACCTTCGCCGCGTTCCCCGACGGCGGCCCCCACCGGGAACTGCTCGACGAGATCTGCGGAAACCGCCCGGTCGTGCTCGTTGTCCGCGACGAGCACGCAGTCTGGGTCAGCACCGAAGCCCTGCGCCGCGCGGGCATCACCAGAGCCACACCCGATCCCCCGGGCGGTCGTATCGAACGTGACGTCAGCGGGGAACCCACCGGTGTCCTGCACGAGGGCGCGATGGCCCTCCTGCAGGGGGTGAAACCAGCACCTACCCCCGCCCAACTCGACGCGGCTCTGCTGACGGCGCAGCGCGAGCTCCACTCTCACGGGGTCACTGCCTGGCAGGACGCACTGATCGGGAACTTCGGCGATATCGCCGATGTCTACGGGACGTATCGCCGCGCGGCGGAGGACAATCGTCTTACCGCTCGTGTCAGTGGCGCATTGTTCTACGATCCCCAACGGGGCGCGGGACAGATCCCCGACATGGTGGCCCGCCGGGACGCAGCACGGGGAGCATTCGCTGCCCCTACCGTCAAGATCATGCAGGACGGTATTCCCGAGAACCACACCGCAGCCATGCATACCCCCTACCTGAACGCGTCCGGTCTGCCTTCCGGTACTGCCGGGAACTCCCTCATCGATCCGGAGGAGCTCCGCGAGGTAGTCAGGATGCTACAAGCCGCCGGTTTCGACATGCACTTCCACACCATGGGAGATCGCGCGCTCACTGAGGTACTCGATGCTTTGGAAGCCGACGCGGCCAATGGGCATGCGCGTCGGCACCAGATCGCACACCTGCAATCCGTGCGGCCGGAGGACATTCCCCGTTTCGCGCCTCTCGGAGTCACAGCGAACATCCAAGCGCTGTGGGCAGCGCACGGACAGCAGATGGATCATCTCTGCATCCCGATTCTCGGTCCAGAACGCGCCGAACAACAATTCCCGTTCGGTGATCTCAGTCGTGCTCACACTCGGCTCGCGGCCGGTAGCGATTGGCCCGTCAGCGACCCTTCGCCGATGAACTCGGTACATGTCGCCGTCAACCGCATGCCACCTGGAAGTGGACCCGATGAACCCGTCTTCATCGAACGGCAGCGTCTGTCACTCACGGATGCGTTGACTGCGTATACCGCTGGTAGCGCGTATGTGAACCGTCTTGATCGGACCGGGGTTATAGCGCCCGGGATGTTCGCCGATCTGACGATTTTCGCCAAGGATCCTTTCGGGGTGCCACCGCTGGAACTTCATGCGGTATCTCCGGTTGCGACCTATGTCGGCGGGACCGAGGTGTGGGCGAGGGAGGTAGACGGGGATTGATGAGAACAACTGGCCTCATTTGGAGGAGCCGGCTCGCCTCCGGCAGAAACCGACCAGGCCAGCCCTGCTCGCTTGTTGTGGACCCGTCTGCTTCGAGCCCATACATGGCTCAGCGGGCAGTGGGCTTTCGCAGACTCCAGAAGGCCAACGCTGCCGCACCAAGCATGAGGCCGGCCCCGATGGTCGATGTGGTCGCGACGCCGCTGTCGAACGCCTCGAAAGCAGACTCCAGAAGTGCTGAGGCACCACCGGACGGCAGGTCCCGCGCTACGTTGACAGCCCCACCGAGAGTTTCCGTCGCCGTCGTTCGCTGCTCCTGGTTCAGGCCGGGGGGAAGCGCGAGGTTCGTTTGGTACGAGGCCAGCAGGATGCTACCGAGAAGGGCGGTGCCGAACACGGAGCCTACCTTGTAGGCAGTCTCGGAGATGGCGGATGCGGCACCTGCCTTGGCTGCAGGCACGCTGGAGAGGATGAGGTCGTTCGACACGGTCTCTGCGCCTCCTACCCCGATACCCAAGAGGATGAAGGCCAGGAGCAGGGGTGTGGCGGAGCTGCCCTGGGATACGAGGGCGACGAACCCGTAGGCGGTCGCGGATAGCAGCAGTGCTCCTGACACGACGAGGTGCGGAGACACCCGCCGCACGAGCGGGACGACGGCGAGTCCCGCGATGATCGTCATTGTCAGCCCGGGTAGAAGGACCATGCCCGCGTCGAGGGGGCTGTATCCGAGGACCAGTTGCAGGTGCTGGGACACGAAGTAGAGGAAACCGACCAGCGAGAAGATCGCGAGCAGGTTGACCAGCACCGCGCCGGTGAAGGGTCGAAGGGCGAAGAGGCGGACGTCCAGCATCGGGTTTTCTCGTCGGAGCTGTCGGCGCATGAAAAGTGTGCCCGCCATTACCCCGAGAGCGATGGCGGCGACTGCCAGCGCTGTGGCCCCTCCCTTGGCGAAGGTCTTGATGGCGAAGACGATCGGCAGCATCGTCCCGACCGAGAGGACGATGCTCAGGTAGTTCACCCGCCCGGGGTCGGGGTCCGCCGATTCCGGCACGAGCAGCGGCGTGACCACGAGGAGGACCAGCATGACGGGGACCGCAATGAGGAAGACCGAACCCCACCAGAAGTGTTCGAGAAGAACGCCTCCGAGCAACGGGCCGAGTGCGGCGCCGGCTGAGAACCCCGCGGCCCAGACGGCGACGGCGAGCCGCCGTTGCTGCCTGTCGAGGAAGATGTTCCGGATGAGCGAGAGGGTGGACGGCATCAGCATGGCGCCGAACACGCCGAGCCGACACGAGCAGCCACGAGCAGTTCGGCGGTCGGTGCGAAGGCGGCGATGACCGAGAAGACGGCGAAGCCTGAAGGTCCGATCATGAGGAGTCGGCGACGCCCGAAGCGGTCACCGAAGCTGCCCATGGCCAAGAGCAATCCCGCGAGCACCAGCGGGTAGCTGTCGACGATCTAGAGGAGCGTTGTCCCGCTCGTGTTGAACTGCAACGAGATTTCCGGCAGAGCGAAACTCAGCACGGTGTTGTCCACCGCGACGAGGAGTACCGGCAGCATGAGAGCGGCCAGCGCGGCCCATTCGCGCCGGCCGGCCAGTGGGACGGAAGTAGCCCCGGGAGATGCGGGCATCAGGGTCTTCTTCGGCATGGCCTAAAGGTATACCGTCCGGCCGGTACAGTATGGAGAGAATCCGCAGTAGCATCGACCTCATGACCAGTGCTCGTGATCGGATACTCGACAGCTTCGAAAGAATCCTCATCGACGAGGGTGAACGCAGCGCGACCATGGAAGCGGTCGCTGCCTCCGCTGATGTTTCCAAAGGTGGACTGCTGTATCACTTCCGCTCCAAGGAAGCGCTGGTCGACGGCATCGCCGAGCGGCTCGAGGCGCTTGTCCTCCTGGACCGGGAAGCCATGCTTGTCGACCCTGAAGGGGCCGCCCGGTACTACGTGCGCACCTCCATGTATGTCGGTAGCCCGCTCGATCGGGCGCTTGTCGCAATGGCGCGCCTCGCCCAGCAGGGACATCCAAAGGCACAGGTCGTTCTCTCGCTCATTCAGAAGCAGTGGTTGGACGCACTCGAGAAGGAACTGCAGAGCCGTTCAACCGCTCGGGCGGTCAAGTTGGTGGGGGACGGGCTGTACTACGCTGCTGCTTTCTCCGCCGGTGAGGCATCGACAGAGCACAGCAGTCAGGAGCTTGAGGAGATCCTGAAAATGGTCGATGTCATCGTTCGCGAAGGAACGCGACTCGATCATCAGCTGTGAGCACGTGAAGGAACTCCCGGTGTAACTGCCCGATGTCCTCGTGCTGACCACTTCGGAGCTGCGACCTGTGCAGCTGGTCGTTGCTTTACTTAAGCTCCGCCATCTCAGGTTCCCGTCATCACGCGTGGGCGACCTGCGGGTGTTGACTCGCTGTTCCGCAACTACCCGACCTGTCAAAGTCACAGGCCTGGCCGTTCCTCGATCCGTCAGGTGCTGATGCGCGGTGTTTTGGTGGGTGTGACCCGCCGGCTCATGTCCGTCCGTTCGAAGGCTGAGGCGAGACGTAGGAGGTAGGTATCGCTGTAGGCGGGCCCGGCAAAGGTCAGACCGACCGGCATCCGGAGGTCGTCTAGTATTCCCAGGGGTACCGTGACCGTCGGGATCCCTAGGTGGCGTGGGGACAAGATTCCCATTGGAAACCCAAACGCCGTTACGCCGGGAAAAATAGGGACTCTTCCAGTCTGTGACTGAGGAGCCGGTCTTCGCGAGCTTAGAGGCTGGGCTCAGAACTGGTGGTGCTAGTGGATGCGCCGAGTTCGATGACAAAGTGGCCGACGACGACGCCCGCGTACTAGCGTTTGTCATCGTTGATGAGGTGGCGACTCTTTCCTGCAAGTGCCGATAACCCATGTTATGTTCTCATTTGGTTTGAACGGACCAAAGGCTATCTGGCGACCAACGCTGGATAATTTAGCCGGGAGGAGTGGCGGCTAATTAGGGATCAAGTCGCATACCCGGATTGCCCGTAATCACTGGTGACACTCGAGCGGTGGGCACACCATGCGCACAGTACCTATCCACTTTTACCCGGGGTAGGTCCATTCCCAAGCGCTTTCAGTCCAAAAGTCTTCGTAGATGAGCGTCCCCGAAGGGTTCTGCAGATCGAGCACGACCTTCCCCCTCGCAGTCTCACCCGGGCCGATGCTTGAGGGGAGTACCTCCGAGTCATCCAGGCAGTAGAACGTTGCCGCAGTGAAGTGGCTTGCGTTCGACGTCGTCCCGTCAGGGCCTATCGCAGTGAAAGCGTCTGCGTCCATGTTGAAGTATTCGATGAGGTCAGAGTTGAGCATGTTCGGGCTCGTCTGGACTAATACGTCGACCACTGCGAAGACGCCGTTCTCGGAGGGCTCGGGATCCGAAGCTGTGCATACAACATCGGTACTGATGCTGTTGACGACGAAGGTCACCAGGTACTCGCCGTTCGCGTCACGAATCCCAGCGGTCTCCCCAATTTGTTTCACCAGGTTGCCGCGCACCGAGGTTTCCGTGACGGGTGGGGCTGGCGCTGCAGGGGGAGGAGGTGGCGCCTGCGTCGGAGGGGCGGGGGCTGGTGTAGGTGCCGGGGGAGGTGTAGTAGCGGGAGGGGCCGTGGTCGACTCGGGCGCAGCACTCGTAGCGGACGCGGCTGACTGGCTCATTGTCTCTGCTGGGGCACTACTAGGCGCCGGCGTTTCGGCTGCTTCTGGCGACGAGCATGCGGTAAGGACAAGGGCAATGCTTAGAAGTGGTAAGAAGTGCTTTTTGATGGTTCCCCCGGGTGATGACAGTTGCCCCAATGCTACGGCTGTGGGGTAAGTCCTAGCACCCGCGAGCTCGTGCGGGTCCAGTGGGTTGAATACTCCATGGCCCGCGAGGCGTGGGTGACAGCTGACAAAGTCCGGCGCCGGAAGATCGAGGACCGCCGGCTGCACTGCAGTGGGTTATCGGTGATGGAAACTACGAGGTGCCCGCCCCGAAGATATGGGCACCTCGTGGCTTGTAGTTTCGGAGTGGGCTAGGAACCGGGGTTCGTCACCTCGGAATATCGACGAGCGATTTCTGCCTGAACCACTTTCAGCGCTTCATCTATGTCGATTAGACGACATCACCTCGTCGCTGTCACCCGACTTCACCGACCGCGGCAGGCGGATCTCCTTAGTCTGGGACTTCTCATCGTGGGTCACCTCGGTGATCGCGACGTGCCGGTTCGCCACCGCCTACCCGTCTTCGATCGAGTCGATCTTGAAGCCAGGGCCGTTGATCTCGGTGATCTTGGTCTGCAGTGCCCTGGTGTGCTTGTCGGGGTCGAAGCCGGCGGGCAGTTTCACCCTGACGCGTTCGGTTGTGGATGCCATTCGGTGATCCTTCGGTGGAGGCGATGGGTTCTACCAAGGAACATGCGTAGACCTGCCTGCAGGATCGGCGGCGACGCGAGCAGCGCCAGCTGCACAGATACGGGCGTCCACCCCCGGCTCAGGCCTCAACGACCTCGATGGTGGCGAAGCGCTTGGAGGCCTCGAATTCGGGACCGCCCAGTGGAGCACCCGGGTACGTCAGTACGGCGTAGGTCCTGGGAATGAGATCCCGTGCGACCGTGATCTCGAAGCTGTACTCGCCCGCGGCGTCTGCGATCGTCGATTGCTCGTCCATCACCATGCCGTCGGACTGAGCGATCCCGAAGTTGATGGTGATCTGTTGCCCTGGCTGATAACCGCTGCCGTTGATCGTGAATGCGGCACCCTGAGTGACGGTCGCACTCACCACACCGTACTCGGGATCGGGTGTGACAATCACGCCTGCAGATGCCGTGGGATCCGGAACGGCCTCGATGCTGGGAGTCGCCGCCGGAGCTACGGGTCCTGCGGGGGTTTCAACCGGCTCCGCAACGGGAGGGACGGCCGTGGGCGCAGCGGGCGCTGCGGCTGAAGTGTCCAGTGCGGCCGACCCCGCCGCAGGGACTCTGGTTGGGGCGGCAGCGGAGGTCGCTGTAGGGGTGGCGGACGGCTTCTGTGCGCTGGCAGATGTCGAAGCGGTCGTGGCGGTAGCCGTGGGAGCGCCAGCAGGCTTGCCGTCAGGAGTGCTGGCGCAGCCTGCGAGGAGAACGGTGATCATAGCGAAGGCGAGGAGAGGAGGCAGCTTGGCCACAGAGAGTCCTGAGAACGAAGTGGAACGGACGGCGAGGAGTTGCCCGACAAGAACCCTGTTCTGCTGCATCCCCCAAACGGACAGTACCGTTGATCGGGTCTGTCAGATACGGCGCCGAGGCACCGTGTGCAAATCGTGATCATTGGCGCCTCGGCCGGCGGATACCAGAGCGGTCAGCTGCGCTGGAGGCGGGCTGCCGACCGGGTCCCGACCGCGTATGACGAGGCCCTGAGACCTCTCCCCTCGAACAACTGAATCAACCGCCGATAATTCATCTTGTGTCGATTTACGGTGACGAGGGCCACCCGAAGTCGGATCAGACAGCTTCTCGTTGTGCGTCGGCAAGGCCCGGAACGGCATCTACGAGGTGAGCCAGTTCGGGCACTTGGCGTGCATCCTCCAGCGCTCGTGACAGAGCCTGGTCATGGATCGGCTGCGCGGTGCCCAACAGTTCGGCACCGGCCTGTGTGAGCTCGGTGTAAATGCCTCGTCGGTCGTCCTCGCAAAGGATGCGACGAAGAAGTTTTCGCTTTTCCAGGCGAGTCACCAAGCGGGTCGTTGCGCTGGGACTGAGCGCTGTCGCGCGGCTGACCTGCTGCATGCGCATGTGCCATGAGCCCGGCTGAGGGCTGAGGACGCTCAGCATCGTGTACTCGACCACTGACAGGTCCGCTTCCGCCTGAGGGGCCTTTTCCAGCTCGGACTCGATCCGGTTGTGCAACGCGGCCAGGGTCCGACAGCCCTGAGCGCGCACCTCGACAGCACTGTCTTCGACACTCATCATGCCTCCCATAATCATGGGACTGATGCCCGAGGTTGCCGGCACCTTCGGCGTCACGGAGGCGCAGGCGGGGTGGCTCATCACCGGCTATGCGCTCAGCGTCGCCGTCGGCGCGCTGGTCGTGACGGCCGCGGTCACCCGGCTCCCTCGCAAGCAGGTCCTGCTGGGCCTGCTGGTGCTCTTCGTCCTCGGGAATCTGCTCGATGCCATCGCACCCACCTATAGCCTCATGATGCTCGGGCGCGTCATCGCAGCACTTTGTCACGGTGCGTTCTTCGGCATCGGCTCGGTGGTCGCCGGTGCGATGGTCGCCCCGGACAGGAAGGCCAGTGCCATCGCCATCATGTTCACCGGCCTCACCGTCTTGAACGTGCTCGGCGTTCCGTTGGGCACGTTCCTCGGCCAGGCCTTCGGTTGGCGCTCAACCTTCTGGGCCATCACGCTGATCGGGATCATCGCGTTCATCGGCATCGCCCTGCTCGTGCCGGCAGTGGAACGCAGCACCGCATCAGCAAGTCTCCGCCAGGAACTGCACGCTTTCCGGTCCGGACAGGTGTGGGCATCACTGTCCATCACCGTTCTTGGCTTCGGAGGTATGTTCGGCGCTTTCACCTACATCGCCTACGTCCTCACCGACGTCAGTGGCTTCCCCTCGAGTGCCGTCCCCTGGCTCCTGGTCGTCTTCGGCATCGGACTCTTCATCGGGAACCTCCTTGGAGGACGCGCCGCGGATCGGGCGCTGGACCGCAGTCTGCTCATGATCCTGTCAGCACTCACCGTGGTCCTCACCCTGTTCGCCGTCCTGGCCGAGAACCCCGTCGCCACGGTCATCGCTCTGGTGCTCATGGGCGGATTCGGATTCGCGACTGTACCCGGCCTGCAGATGCGCGTCATGAAGCATGCCGGCGAAGCCACAACCCTCGTCTCCGGGGCCAACATCGGCGCCTTCAACCTCGGCAACGCGCTCGGAGCATGGATCGGCGGCATGACCATCTGCGCCGGCCTCGGCTACACCTCACCGATCTGGGCAGGTGCCGCCATCACCCTCGCCGCGGTTCTGGTGCTCGGTGTATCCATGGCCCGCAACCGGCGTACGGCCCAAGGTGCACAGCAAGGTACCCAGCGGGACTCTTCACCAGCACTCGTCCCCTGACGGTCAGCGCGTCCGTAGGGGCACGCGTTGGCGGCCGTCGGCGTCGAAGTTGGCGGGGTCGAGCCACTTCTGGAACGCGTCGCGTACGGGAGGCCAGTCGTGGTCAGTGAGGGCGAACCAGGTGGTGTCGCGGTTGCGTCCCTTGTGGACCACAGCGTGGCGGAACGTGCCTTCGTAGGTGAAGCCGAGACGCTCGGCGGCCTTAAGGGAGGGTTCGTTGAGGCTGTCGCATTTCCACTCGTACCGGCGGTATCCGAGATCGTCGAAGACGTGTCGCATGAGGAGGAACTGCGCTTCCCTGGATATCGGGGTGCGCTGGAGGGCATGGGAGAAGACGACGGGCCCGACCTCGATGACCCCGTTGGCGGGGTCGTGCCGCATCAGCGAGAGCGTGCCGAGCGCACGGCCGGTAGCGCTGTCGATGACGGCGTAGTGCCGGGGGTCGCGGCTCTTCGCAGCGGCGATCGCCCGGTCGCGGTAGGACCCCGGCGTCGGGAACGGGCCGAACGACAGGTACGTCCAGTCCGCACGTCGGACGCATCCGCATAGGCGGCATAGAGGTCATCGACGTGCCGGTCGGGATCGAGACGTTCGAGCGTGCAGTACCGTCCCGGAAGCGTTCCAGCATCCGGGAGCCGAGCCGGCGCCCAGGCCGGGACCGGATCACCGATGGGCTGCCCGTACTCGTTCGCCGTCACCGGGGGCATTCCTTCCGCGAGGCTCACGGGCTGGCCGGTGCGGCGTCATAGGTGACCCAGGGGGTGCGGGTCGCGACCTGGTCGTAGAGCGCCTGGGCCCGGTGGTTGCCGTCCGCGGTGATCCACCGCACGATCGAGCACCCTTCCGATCCCGCCATTACGGTGAGACGGTGGATCAGCGCACGCGCGGCTCCCTTGCCTCGGGCTTCGGGCGCGGTGAAGAGGTCATCGAGCCAGATACCGGCAGTGCCGGTGGAAGGACGCGGGAAGCGACGGTAGTGGCCGATCGCCATGATGCCGCCTCCGGACTCGGCAATCAGGGCTTGGCATTCGTGTCCGGGGTCCATGAGCCAGCCCCATACCCGCGAGACGACTTCCTCGGATTCTTCCAGGCGGTAGAAGTCGCGGTAGCCGCGGAAGAGCTCGCGCCACCGAGGTTCATCGGCGGGCTCGAGCGGACGGACGGAGACGGTTCGGGTATCAGTCATGAGCGGCGTGGAACTTTCTGAACTCTGGTAGTGGCAGACGGCGGGGGCCACCGGGCCCGGCGGCATCGTGCCGCCGCTTTCCACGGTACGAACGTTTCCGGCTCGGGTGCAATGCCGGAGAAGGGCCATGAAGGTAGGCCAGTGAGATTTGGACATCGACCAGCTTTCAGACGAATCGCGATGGGGTGGGGGCCTGGCGCAATGCAGTGAGACGTGACCTGCCTACCGTTCCGCCGCCGCTGCCGGACCAGGCCTGCATTGCCCGCCGGAGTACACTCGGAACGCTCCGGGAGTTCCTCCCGGCGGGAGCGAGCGGGGGACGTGGATGGCGCAGGCTGCACCTGTCAGGACGGTGCTCGTGGGATTCGGGCACGGCGGCCGCGTCTTCCACGCCCCGCTGATCGCCCACGACCCGCGCTTCGAGCTCGCCGCGATCGTGACGGGAAGTCCGGACCGACAGCAGGCGGCCAGGAGCATGTACCCCCGCGCCACCGTCGTCGGGACCCTGGACGACGCCCTCCAGGCGGTGCCGGACCTGGGCCTGGCCGTTCTCAGCACGCCCAACGCGACCCACGCGCCGCTCGCCACGGCAGCGATCGGCAGGGGACTGCACGTCGTGGTCGACAAACCCTTCGTGGTGCGCTCGGACGACGGCGAGCGCCTCATCGAGGCCGCGCGGGCGGCGGGCCGCCTCCTCGTGCCGTTCCACAACCGGCGGTGGGACGGCGACTTCCTGGCCGCGCGGTCGGCCATGGAGTCGGGCTCCCTGGGCAGGATCCGGACCTTCGAATCCGCGCTGGAATCCTGGAAGCCGTCGATCACCAAGCGGTGGAAGCTGGAGGCCGGACCCGAGGACGGCGGGGGAGTCCTCTACGACCTCGGTCCGCACCTGATCGACCAGGCCCTCACCCTGTTCGGCCCTGCCGTCCCGGTGTTCGCCGAACTCCGGCTGGACCGCGAGGGCGCCCGGGCCGACGACTCCTTCTTCCTCGCTCTCCGGCATCGCGACGGCCTCACGAGCCACCTCCATGCGGGGACCCTCGTGCCACTGGCCCGTCCCCGTTTCCGGGTGACGGGCGACGGGGCCGCCCTCACCATCACCGGCACGGACCAGCAGGAGGAACTCCTGGCGGCCGGGGTGCTGCCGGGCGACATCCCGGGCAGGGCCGCGGATCCGGACCACGCCGCTGGGCTCCTCGTGCGGAACGGTCACACCGAGCCGTTCGCGGTCCGCCCCGGCACGTACACCGCCTTCTACGCCGGACTGGCGGCCGCCATCGGGGGAAGCGGGGCGCCGCCGGTGGCCGCGGCGGACGCGCTGGAGGTGGTGCGCATCATCGAGCAGGTGCACGCGGCCTTCCCTGCCCTGCGCGGGGCGGGAAAGGCGGCCGGGCGGGGACGCTAGACCAGCGCCGCCCAGTCCTCGACCAGGTCGAGACCGTGGGCCTGCGACACCGAGTGGTGGGCCACGGTGCCCGACGCGACGTTGAGGCCTCGGGCGAGCGCCGGATCGGCGTGGAAGGCGGCGCGCACACCCTTGTCCGCGAGCGCGAGCGCGTAGCGGAGGGTCACGTTCGTCAGGGCGTAGGTCGAGGTGTTGGGGACGGCGCCCGGCATGTTGGCCACGCAGTAGAACAGCGACCCGTGCACGGTGAAGGTGGGGTCCTCGTGGGTCGTGGCGTGCGAGTCCTCGAAGCATCCGCCCTGGTCCACGGCGATGTCCACGAGCACGCTGCCGGGCTTCATGCGGGCCACGAGCGCGTTCGTCACGAGCTTCGGCGCCCGCGCTCCCGGGATGAGGACGGAACCGATGACGAGGTCGGCCTCGAGCACGGACTTCTCGATCTCCAGGGAGTTCGACGCGACGGTCTTCACGCGGCCCGTGTACAGGGCGTCGAGCTCGCGGAGCCGCGCGATGTTGATGTCGAGGATCGTGACCTCGGCGCCCGTGCCCACGGCCATCGCCGTCGCATTGGTGCCGGCGACTCCGGCTCCGAGTACGACCACCTTCGCGGGACGGACTCCCGCGACGCCGCCGAGCAGCAGCCCGGGACCACCGGCGGGGGCGGTCATCACCTGGGCGCCCACCTGCACCGAGAGCCGGCCGGCCACCTCGGACATCGGGGCAAGCAGGGGCAGGGTCCGTCCGTCCTGGACGGTCTCGTAGGCGATGGCCGTCACCCCGGCGTCGAGGAGCGCCCGGGTCAGCTCGGGCTCCGCTGCGAGGTGGAGGTAGGTGAAGAGGATGAGGCCCTTGCGGAACCGGTGGTACTCGGCGGCGATGGGCTCCTTGACCTTCAGGATCATGTCGGCGCGCGCCCAGACGTCGTCGGCGGCATCGACGATCTCCGCGCCTGCGGCCTCGTACTCCGCGTCGGTGATGGTGGAGCCGACCCCCGCTTCCCGCTCGACCAGCACGGTGTGCCCGTGCGCGGTGAACTCGTGGACGCCGGATGCGGTGATGGCGACACGGAACTCGTTGTTCTTCACTTCTTTGGGGACGCCGATGATCATTGGGTTCTCCACGGGATCGGGATGGGCGGGATAGCTCCAGAATAGGGACAGGACTTCAAGCCTGCGGCCGATCCCCGACGAACGAGCGGCACCCCTCCAGCGGCCCGATCAGCCAGAGGGAGCCTCGAGCCCGTCATTCCGCGGCTCTCGCGCCCTGTGAGCTGGACCACTAGCACCCGTTCCCTCCCGCCGCTATCGACAAATGTCGAGTTCGAGAGCGGCAGATGTCGTCCGGAACGTGCTGCCCGTTTACTGTGGGGCTGTGCAGAACCAGGTCATCGAGGACGTCGTCGAATCGATCGCGCAGGAGCTCGGACGCGGCCTCTCCCTCGAGGACCCCGACGGCGTGCTCCTCGCCTACAGCAGCCACCAGACCTCGGCCGACCGGGTGAGGGTCAATTTCCTGCTGAGCAAAAAGGTCCCCGCGGACGTGAGCGAGTGGCAGCTCCGCCACGGGATCGCGCGGGCCGTGCGCGCCGTCGCCGTGCCGGCGAACGAGGAGCTCGGGATGCTGGGGCGGGTGTGCGTCCCGCTGCTGGTGCGCGGTTTCCGGGTGGGCTACCTGTGGGTGCAGCAGCAATCGGACGACGATCCGGCGTCCGGCATCCTGGCAGCCCTGCCGGCCGTCCGGCCGACCA
Organism: Arthrobacter pasteuri; assembly: GCF_054510955.1. NCBI lineage: Bacteria > Bacillati > Actinomycetota > Actinomycetes > Micrococcales > Micrococcaceae > Arthrobacter > Arthrobacter pasteuri. The sequence goes on along the minus strand of NZ_JBTNDO010000001.1, from coordinate 1,794,747 downwards.
TCGACCGCCTCGCCGAACTGCTCCTCGAGACGGACACGGCGTCCTCCGAGCGCCGGACGCAGCGTGAGGCCACGTTCCTCGCGGCCTGCCGCGGTGTCGCCGCTGCCGTCGAGGAACTGCGGGGCTGGCGTGAACTCGGCGGCGGGCCCTGGCGTGTGGCGGTGGTGCACGAGCTGACCGGGGCGGGGCCGGACGGGTCGACGACGGCGGCGCCAGGAGGAGCGGCCAGGGGCTCGCTGCCCGGCTCCCGGGCGGGAAGGGTTTCCGCCGGGCGGACGGAGCCGGCGGGGGGCGATGGCCACGATCCGCACGAGGCCGCACTCCTTCAGCGGACCCTCGCGCTCCAGGCGACCGTCGGCGTCGCACCCGTCCTGTTCAGCGCCGGAGCCTCCACCTTCTCCGTCCTGCTGTGCACGCCGGATATCGGGCGGAGGGCCCTGCAGGAGGTCCTCGACCGGTACCGCGCAGAGGTGTCCAAGCGAGCGGGGCGCCCTGCCGGGCGCGTCGTGCTCGGGCTCGGCGAACCCACGGCCGATCTCCGAGGCCTTGCCGACGCGTTCTCCCAGGCGCAGCACACCGTGCAGGCGGCCTCGGTGGACCCGCAGCTCGGCGACGTGTCCTCCTATGCGGAGATCGGCGTCTACCAGTTCCTCGGCGCCGTGGGCTGGCAGGCTCCCGCCCACGGCAGCGTGCACTTCGCGGAATTGAGCGACGCCGACCGCGTGGGCGAGCTCCTACCGGTCCTCGAACTGCTGTACGACAAGAACGGCTCGGTGCAGGATGTCGCCGCGCAGCTCCACCTGCACCGCAGCTCCGTGTACAACCGGTTGGCGCGGATCCGGTCGCTCATCGGCGCCGACCCGCTCGGCGGCATGGTGCGGCTGGAACTGCACCTCGCGCTCAAGGCCCGGCGCTGGCGGTCCCGCCCCCGCTTCGAGCAGTCCTAGGACGCGGCCGGGTCCGCCGGCTTCGGGGCAGCGGGCGGGGCGGACGGATCAGTGCGCCGCAGCTGGCTGCGGAGCCACTCCTCGACGTCGGACCTCCGCAGGCGCCGGTGGGAGCCGCGGTACTCGACGGGGAGGGTGCCTGCATCCGTGAGCTTGCGCAGGTAGCTGTGCGAGATCCCGGCGAGTTCGGCCGCCTGGGAGGTCGTCAGCAGCTCGGCCACCGAGGTCACCTGGACGGCGTCGCCGTCGGACAATCGGGCGAGGAGGTCGACGACGGCGGCCTGCGCCTCGGCGGGAAGCCGGTGGGCGGTGCCGTCCACGAACACCGTCACGTCGGCACTGTCGGTGAGGGCGCGCCGCAGGGGGCCCGCCTGCTCGGGTGGGAGTGCTGCTGCGGATCTCGGTGCCCTGGCCGTCATAGGGACATTGTGCCAGCCGGCCGGCATGCCATCCCCGGGGGCAGCACGGGGCCTTCGCTTCCGCAACGCGTAGCGGGTGCCTATATTTGGATGTAAGTACCCTTACTACTTGCTTCCAGCGTCGGTTGCAAGACTGGACGGTGATCATGATGACAACAATCGATTCCGGGCGGAGCCTGCGTACGAGCGGCTCCTTCTTCCAGATGGACATGGGTGAGGCACCCTCCTGCCCCCGGTGCGGAACCGACGAATACCTGATCTTCGAGGAATTCGTCCCCGTGCGGCAGGCGGACCACTCCATCGACCTGATCGCGGCGAGCGCGAGCTACACCTGTTCCGAGTGCGGCACCTTCAACGCCCATACGGTTCCGGCATCGTGGCGTCCGCCGCAGTGGTTCTGGTACAGCTGATTTCCTGATCGTCTCCGGCAGGCTGGTCCGTCCGCCGCAGGTGGCCGGACCTGCGCGGGGTGCCGTGCGGGCGAAGACAGCCCGCGGGCCATTTGCTGCCGCCCGGGCGCAGGTTCCTTCCCTTGACCTTGACGGTGCGTCAACTCCTACTGTGGGTAGCGCCGGCGCCCCGTGTGCCGGGAAGAGGAGGAGGGCAGATGGATTACCCCATCACCGCCGTCGCCCGGCTGGCCGGCACCACGAGCCGCACGCTGCGCCACTACGGTCACATCGGACTGCTTCAACCGTCCCGCGTCGGGGCGAACGGCTACCGGTACTACGACTCCGCGGCCCTGCTGCGGCTCCAACGCATCCTGCTGTTGAGATCGCTCGGACTGCCGTTGCCGGCGATCCGCGTGGCGATCGACGACGGCGCCCCGGACAGCGCCGCAGAGGCTCTGCGGATCCATCTCGACTACCTCCATGGCGAGCGTCACCGGCTCGACCGGCAGATCAGTGCGGTCTTCACAACGGTGGAGGCCCTCGAACGAGGAGAAGAACCCATGCCAGAGAAGATGTTCGACGGATTCGACACCGCGCGCTACAGGGACGAGGTCGAGGAGCGGTGGGGGCCCGACGCCTACGCGCAGGGCGATTCCTGGTGGCGCGGCAAGACCGACGACGAGAAGGAAGCGTTCTCGAGGAAGGTCGCCGACCTCAACAGGGGCTGGACGGATGCTGCTGCGCGGGGAGCAACTCCGACCAGCGATGAGGCACAGGCACTCGCCCGGCAGCACATCGAGTGGCTCTCCGGGATCCCCGGCGTGCCCTCCGACGAGGACGGCGGCCCGTCGGCGGAGTATGTCCGCGGGCTGGGCGACATGTACGTCTCCGATCCCCGCTTCGCGGCGAACTACGGCGGCCAGGGCGGTGCGGAGTTGGTGCGGGCAGCACTCCACGAGCGGCTTGCACGGTCCTCCTGACGTCGGGGAACGGGAAGCCCCTCGGGCCGGACGGCACAAGCCTGCGCATCGGCTGCCTCCGGCACCGTCGGCTCTCCTATGCTTGAGCAACCACCACGGCGACCGTCCTCCCGAGGAACGGCGCCCGGACGACGGCACCGGGAGGATGACGCAGTGACGACGGACAGCAGCGCGGACCCGCAGAGCCTGCCGAGCCGGGCCGCGGACGTCATCGAGCAGGTCTCCGACACGCGCGCACTCGATGTCACGGCGCGGCTGGGGTTCGCGGCGCTCGCACTGGTGCACGTGCTGATCGGCGCCATCGCACTGCGCATCGCTTTCGGCGGCAACGGCGAGGCCGAGCCGACGGGCGCGCTCGAGGAGGTCGCCGAGGGGCAGTTCGGAACACCGATCCTGTGGGTCTGCGCGATCGGCTGCGGCGGCCTGGCCCTGTGGCAGTTCAGTGAGGCGACACTGCGCGCGCGGCATCTTCCCACCGGGAAGCGGATCGGCAAGCACATCTCCTCCGGTGCGCTCGTCCTCATCTACGGGTCCATGGCCGGCACGTTCGCGCGCTTCGCACTCGGCGACGGCCCCGACTCCTCCGAGTCCACCGTCGACTTCACGCGGTCCCTCCTGACCTCGAACTTCGGGGTCCTCCTCGTGTTCGTCGCAGCAGGCGTCATCCTGGGGATCGGGGTGCACTTCGTGGTCAAGGGCATGCGCCGCGGCTTCCGGCCGGAACTCAGGAAGTTCGAGGACACGCACCGCGGGCGGGTCATCGAGGTCTTCGGCGTCGTGGGGCACGTGGCCAAGGGCCTCGCGCTGCTCCTCGTGGGTGGCCTGTTCGTTCTCGCCGGCCTGGACCGCAATCCGCAGGAATCGACGGGGCTGGATGGCAGCCTCAAGTCGCTCCAGTACCACCCGGTGGGCGTCTACGTCCTGACGGCGATCGCCGTCGGCCTGATCTGCTACGGGATCTTCGCGGTGATCCGCTCCATCTTCGGCCGCATGTGAGGCCGCGCGGCCGCACGCGGGACCCCCTTCGGAGTCCCACCTGCGACCGCACGTAGCGGGGTCACCTCGCCGAGGACAGTGCCGCGTCCGCGGGTTCGTAGCGGACGGTCCGGGCCGCAGCCCGGGCCGCCGCCCGGATGCCGGCGAGACCCGGGCCGGCAGCCAGGAGGCCGGCGGCACGTGCCTGGACGAGGATGTTGCCGAGCGCGGTCGCTTCCACGGGGCCCGCGAGGACGGGCAGGCCTGTCCGGTCCGCGGTCAGCTGGCACAGCAGCGCGTTCTGCGACCCTCCACCGACCACGTGGATGACGTCGATGCGGTGACCGGACAGCCGGGCGGCGTCGTGCAGGGTGCGGGCATAGGCATCGGCAAGACTGTCCAGGATGCATCGGACCACCGCTTCCCGCGAGAACGGTGCGGCATGCCCTGCAGCTTCGGCTGCCCGGCGGATCCGTCCCGGCATCCCGTCCGGGGCGAGGAAGTCGTTGCTGTCCGCGTCGATGGTCGGCCCGCCGGCAGGTAGCGCCGCGGCGGCTGCGAGCAGCCCGGCGAGGTCCGGCTCGGGCCCTTCGATGCCCCACTCCCGCAGACATTCCTGCAGGAGCCAGAGGCCACCCGTGTTGCGGAGGTAGCGGATGGTCCCGTCCACGCCGCGCTCGTTGGTGAAATTCGCCTCGCGGCTCTCGTCCGTGAGGATCGGCGCGTCGAGTTCGACACCGACCAGCGACCAGGTGCCGGACGAGATGTAGGCGAAGTGGGGCGATTCGGCCGGGACGGCGGCGACGGCCGACGCGGTGTCGTGGGAACCGACGGCGACGACGGCGGTGGACCCGGGAAGTCCCGTTGCCGCGGCGACGGCGGGCAGCAGCCGGCCGACCACCGCGCCCGGTTCCACGAGCGGAGGGAAGAGGTCGGGTGCCAGCCCGAGCGGGGCGAACAGGTCCTCCGCCCACGTGCCCGTCCCGGCGTCGAGCAACCCTGTGGTGGACGCATTGGTGGCCTCGGTGCGGCGCACGCCGGTCAGCCGGTAGGCGAGCAGGTCCGGGATGAGCAGTGCCTGCACCCCGGCCAGCGACCGCTCCGCCGCCAGCTGGTACAGCGTGTTGAAGGGCAGGAACTGCAGCCCGGTGCGCGCGTACAGCCGTTCCGGCGGCAGGGCGGCGTGCACGACGCCGATGGTCGCGTCGGTGCGGGCGTCGCGGTAGCTGAACGGCAGGTGCCGGAGCGTGCCGGAGCCGTCGATCAGCCCGTAGTCCACCGCCCAGGTGTCGATCCCGACGCTCGTGACAGTGTCCCCGGCCCGCGCCGCCGTGGCCGCGGCGGTCGCCAGTCCGGCGACCACCTCGGCGAACAGTGCCTCGACGTCCCAGCGCAGGGCGCCCCCGAGGAACTGCGCACCGTTGGGGAAGCGGTGCACCGTCACCAGTTCGGGACCGTCGTCCGTCAGCTTCCCGAGGATCACGCGTCCGGAGGATGCCCCGATGTCGACGGCGGCGAAGACTGCTCCAGAACCGACGCCCATGTCAGCGCAGGAACGCCGCGGCGACGCCCGCGTCCACGGGGATGTGCAGGCCCGTGGTGTGCGAGAGTTCGGCGGACGTCAGGACGGCGACGGCGTTCGCGACGTTCTCCGGGAGCACCTCGCGCTTGAGCAGGGTGCGCTGTGCGTAGTACTCGCCCAGCTTCTCCTCCTCCACGCCGTAGACGGCGGCCCGTTTGGCGCCCCAGCCGCCGGCGAAGATGCCGGAACCGCGGACGACGCCGTCGGGGTTGATGCCGTTGACGCGGACGCCGTATTCGCCCAGTTCCGCAGCGAGCAGGCGTACCTGGTGTGCCTGGTCGGCCTTGGTGGCGCTGTAGGCGATGTTGTTGGGGCCCGCGAATACCGAGTTCTTGGAGGAGATGTAGATGATGTCCCCGCCCATGTCCTGCTCGATCAGGACCTTCGCCGCGGCCTGCGACATGAGGAAGGAACCCTTGGCCATGACGTTGTGCTGCAGGTCCCAGTCCTTCTCGGTGGTCTCGAGGAGGGGCTTGGAGATGGACAGGCCCGCGTTGTTCACCACGAGGTCCAGTCCGCCGAAGGCCAGCACGGCCGCCTTCACGGCCTCCTGCACCTGGGCCGGGTCGGTGACGTCCGCCTGCACGCCGATGGCGACGTCGGGGCCACCGAGCTCCTCCGCCACCGCGCCGGCACTGTCGATGTTGAGGTCCGCGATGACCACGCAGGCGCCGTCTGCGGCGAGCCGCGTCGCGATGGCCTTGCCGATGCCCGACGCCGCTCCCGTCACGAGGGCGATGCGCCCGGCGTGGGACTTCGGCTTCGGCATCCGCGCGAGCTTGGCCTCCTCGAGGGCCCAGTACTCGATGCGGAACTTCTCGCTCTCCTCGATGGGGGAGTAGGTCGAGATGGCCTCGGCGCCGCGCATCACGTTGATCGCGTTCAGGTAGAACTCACCGGCGACGCGGGCGGTCTGCTTGTTCGCCCCGAAGGAGAACATGCCCACGCCGGGTACCAGCACGATCGCCGGGTCCGCGCCGCGCATGGCGGGGGACTCGCCCGTGGCGTGGCGGTCGTAGTACGCGGCGTAGTCCGTGCGGTACTCGGCGTGCAGTTCGCGCAGGCGCAGCAGGCAGCTCTCGATGTCGGCGTCCGCCGGGAGGTCGAGGATGAGCGGCTTGACCTTGGTGCGCAGGAAGTGGTCCGGGCAGCTCGTCCCGAGCGCTCCGAGGCGCGGGTGCGCGGAGGAGGCCAGGAAGTCGAGGACGCGGGGGTCGTCGGTGAAGTGACCTACCTGCGCCTTGTCCGTGGAGGCGAGCCCGCGGATGGTCGGGGCGAGGGCCGCGGCCTTGGCCCGGCGCTCCTGCTCGGGCAGTGCCGCGTAGCCCTCGAGTGCGGGACCGAAGGGCTCGGCCTTGCCGTGCTCGGCGATGTAGCGTTCGGCCGTCTCGATGATCTCCAGCGAGTTCGCCTCGGCCTCGGCGGAGGTGTCGCCCCACGCGGTGATGCCGTGCCCGCCGAGGATCGTGCCGATGGCCTGCGGATTGGCCTCCTTGATGGCGGCGATGTCGAGTCCGAGCTGGAAACCGGGCCGGCGCCAGGGCACCCAGACGACCTTCCGGCCGAAGATCGTGGCGGTCAGCGCCTCGCCGTCCGCGGCCGTCGCGATCGCGATGCCCGAGTCGGGGTGCAGGTGGTCGACGTGCGCGGCATCGACGAGCCCGTGCATCGCCGTATCGATGGACGGCGCCGCACCGCCCTTGCCGTGCAGGGTGTAGTCGAAGGCCGCGACCATCTCGTCCTCGCGCTCCACCCCCGGGTAGACGGAGCGGAGCGCCTTCATGCGGTCCAGGCGCAGGACGGCGAGGCCGGACTCCTTCAGGGTCCCGAGGTCACCACCGGAGCCCTTGACCCAGAGCAGTTCCACGTCCTCGCCGGTGGCCGGGTCGAAGCCGGTGCCCTTCGCCGAGGTGTTGCCGCCGGCGTAGTTCGTGTTGCGCTTGTCGGCGCCGAGCCGGTTGGAGCGCCCGATGAGGTCCTGCACGGTCTGATTGACCGTCGGGTTCGTCGGGTTCGTGGTGGTGCTGGTCGCGGGCCCTGTCGTCGTCGTGTTTCCTGCCGTGGTCATGCTCATGCTCCCCATCCGGCCTGCTGGCCGCCCTGTCGTTCGCTGTTGATCCGGTCCTGGTAGTCGCTGGCCCGGTACTCGGCCAGCGGATCCGCAGGGAGGCCCTTCGACTCACGCCAGGCGGCGAGGCCCGGGCGGACGTCGGTGTAGAAGGCGTCCATCAGGATGGCGTTGGCGCTCAGCACGTCGCCGGACTCCTGCGCCGCGGTCAGCGCGGCACGGTCGATGAGCAGGGCCCGGGCCGTCATCTCCTGCACATTCAGCACGGAGCGGATCTGGCCGGGGATCTTCTCCTCCAGGTTGTGGCACTGGTCGAGCATGAGCGCGATGCCGCTGGACGGGTCGAGGCCGCCGCCGCGGACCACCTCGGCCATGATCCGGAAGAGCTGGAACGGATCCGCGGCACCGACGATGAGGTCGTCGTCCGCGTAGAAGCGCGAGTTGAAGTCGAAGGAGCCGAGCTTCCCGAGCCGGATCAGCTGCGCCACGATGAACTCGATGTTCGTGCCGGGTGCATGGTGTCCGGTGTCGAGGCAGACGAGTGCCTTCTCGCCGAGCTGCAGGCAGTGGGCGTACGAGGTGCCCCAGTCGGGGACGTCCGTGTGGTAGAACGCCGGCTCGAAGAACTTGTACTCGAGGACCAGCCGCTGGTCCTCGCCGAGGCGGTCGTAGACCTTCCGGAGGGAGTCCTGCAGCCAGTCCTGGCGGGACCGCATGTCAGCCTGGCCCGGGTAGTTGGAGCCGTCCGCGAGCCAGATCTTCAGGTCCCGTGACCCGGTGACGTTCATGACCTCGATGCACTCGTACATGTGGTCGATGGCCTTGTTCCGCACCGCGGCGTCGCTGTGCGTCAGGCTGCCGAACTTGTAGTCGTCGTCCTGGAACGTGTTGCTGTTGATGGTGCCGAGCTTCATGCCGTGCTCACCCGCGAAGGACGCGAGGTTCCCGTAGTCGTCCACCTTGTCCCACGGGATGTGGAGGGCCACGCTGGGAGCGAGGCCGGTGAGCTTGTTGACCATGGCCGCGTCCGCGATCTTCTCCTCGACCGTGCGGGGGGTGCCGGGGGTCGCGAAGACCTTGAAGCGTGTTCCGGAATTTCCGTAGGCCCAGGAGGGCACCTCGATGGCGAGCTGATCCAGCTCTGCGGCGATGTCGTCGATGACAGTCATGTACTCTCTCCAGCGTGGTGGCGACCGGGTGCTTCCACTCCGGGCGGGGATTTCTCAGCGGACTTCCTGTGTCCCGGCGGACCCAGGAGGAGGGCGCAGAACTGGTGCGCCTTTGAATCGTTTCATTGGCACGTTTCAAAGTTATCCTTGCAGAAGACCGAGTGTCAACAGTCCTGCCGACGGCCCGCCCGGCGCCGGACACGAGCTTCGAGGTACCGATGGACAGCCGACCAGTCAGCATCAAGGACGTTGCGGACCGGGCGGGTGTGGCGATAGGCACGGTGTCCAACGTGCTGAACCACCCCGCACGCGTCTCCGCCGCCACCAGGGAGCGCGTGCAGGGTGCGATCGACGCGCTCGGCTTCGTCCGCAACGATGCGGCCCGGCAACTTCGGGCGGGCCAGAGCCGCACGATCGGCCTGATCGTGCTCGACGTCGGCAACCCGTTCTTCTCCTCCCTGGCCAGGGCTGCCGAGGACTGCGCCGCCGAGAACGGCAGTACCGTGGTGCTCGGGGACAGTGGCCAGGACGCTGAACGCGAAGCGAGGTACATCGACGTCTTCGAGCAGCAGCGTGTGCAGGGCATGCTGATCTCGCCCGTCGGGGACGTGGGGCCGCGCGTCGAGGCGCTGCGCAAGCGTGGCATGCCCGTGGTGCTGGTCGACCGCGTCGACCCGCAGCGCCGCGCCAGCTCCGTGTCCGTGGACGATGTCGCCGGCGGCTACATGGCCGTGAGGCATCTTCTCGAGGCAGGGCGCCGGCGGATCGTCTTCGTCGGGACCCGGGCGGACTACCGCCAGGTGGCGGACCGCCTGGCGGGTGCACGGCAGGCGGTCGACGAACACGACGGCGCCGTGCTGGAGGTGGTCGAGGCTGATGCCATGACCGTCCTCGCGGGCAGGGACGTGGGGGAGTCGATTGCGCAGCGTCGGCCGGGCGCCCTCCCCGACGGGATCTTCTGTGCCAACGACCTCCTCGCGATCGGTGTCATGCAGGCGGTCCTGCTGATCCGGGGCCTCCGGATCCCCGAGGACCTGGCCCTCATCGGCTATGACGACATCGATTTCTCCGCTTCGGCCGTGGTGCCCCTGACGAGTGTCCGCAAGCCGACCGAACTCATGGGACGCACCGCCGTCGAGCTCCTCCTCGAGGAGATCGAGGGTCCGGCCTCGCGGCGGCGGCAGGTCATCTTCGACCCGGAGCTCGTGGAGCGCGGCAGTACGACGGCGCCGATCCGCGCCGTCGGCTAGGGACTTTCCCTGCTCCGGCAGCCGAGGTAACAACTCGATCTCGGTCTGTTGACGGTGATGGAGGTCACGCCTAGTATTCGGAATGGATCGTAGCTCTGAAACGATTCATTTCTCCGGAGGAGTTGCAGTGACGCACTTTGATGGTCGTGGCAGTGAGGCCGCCGACCCGGCCATACCGGCAAGGACCCCCGTGCTGGCCCTGCGGGGGGCCCTGAAGACGTTCGGCCCGGTCGTCGCCCTCGCGGACGGCACCATCGACCTCGCTGCCGGCGAGATCCACGCCCTGGTGGGGGAGAACGGCGCGGGGAAATCCACGCTGGTGAAGATCCTCGCCGGCGTGCACCAGCCCGACGCCGGTGAATTCCTCGTCGCAGGGCAGCCCGTCAGCTTCCGCAACGTCGCCGACAGCAAGGCCGCCGGCATCTCGGTCATCTACCAGGAGCCCACGCTCTTCCCGGACCTCACGGTCGCCGAGAACATCTTCATCGGCCGCCAGCCCAAGGGCCGGTTCGGCCTCATCAGCCGCGTGGAGATGCGCCGCCGGGCCAAGGAGCTCTTCGACCAGCTCGGCGTCCCCATCGATCCCGACCGCGTCGCGGAAGGACTGTCGATCGCCGACCAGCAGATCATCGAGATCGCCAAGGCCATCTCGCTGGACGCCCGCGTCCTGGTGATGGACGAACCCACCGCCGCCCTCAGCGGCGTCGAGGTGGACCGCCTGTTCGCCGTCGCCCGCCGCCTGCGCGATGCCGGCAGCGGTATCCTCTTCATCTCCCACCGCTTCGACGAGGTCTTCGGCCTGTGCGACCGCATCACCGTCATGCGCGACGGCACCTACATCGCCACCCACGAGACGGGCGCGACGTCGGTCGAGGCGATCGTCCGCGAGATGGTGGGCCGGGACATCGACGCCCTGTTCCCCAAGAGCGAGACCGACGTCGGCGACGTCGTCCTGAAGGTGAGCGGACTGACGCGGCCCGGCGTCTTCCACGACATCGACTTCGAGGTGCGGGCAGGCGAGATCGTCGCGCTCTCCGGGCTCGTGGGCGCCGGCCGCACCGAGGTCGCGCGCGCCGTCTTCGGCATCGACCGCTACGAGTCGGGCACCGTCGAGATGTTCGGGCAGCGGCTGCGCGGGAAGGACCCCCGGGCGGCGATCGGGGCCGGCATCGGCTTCGTCCCCGAGGACCGCCGCAAGCAGGGCCTCGTCATGGAGCTCTCCGTGGAACGCAACGCGGCTTTGACCCTGCGGCATTCACTTGCGAGGTTCGGACTCATCAGCGGGAAAGCCGAGCGCGAGGCAGCCCAGACCTGGGGCAAGCGGCTGCAGGTGAAGGCGGGCTCGCCCGAGCACGCCGTCTCCACCCTGTCGGGCGGCAACCAGCAGAAGGTGGTCCTCGCGAAGTGGCTCGCCACGGACCCCAAGCTCCTCATCATCGACGAGCCCACGCGCGGCATCGACGTCGGCACCAAGAGCGAGGTACACCGCCTGATCTCCGAACTCGCCGGGCGGGGGATCGCGATCCTGATGATCTCCTCCGAGCTGCCCGAGGTGCTCGGCATGGCCGACCGCGTCCTGGTCATGCGCGAGGGCCGGATCACAGGCCGGCTGGACCGCTCGGAAGCCACGGCCGAAACCGTCATGCATGCCGCAACCGCATCCCTGGAGACATCGCGATGAGCCTCGACAGCAAGAGTGCGCCCCCCGCACATACCCCGTCCGAGCACGCACGGCCCTCGGTGTTCGCGTCCCTTCTGAAGTTCCGCGAACTCCCCGTGATCTTCGCGCTCGTGGTGCTGGTCGCGGTGACGTGGGCGCTCAATCCGCTGTTCCTCAGCGAGCAGGGCATCAAGGACCTGCTGCTGAACGCGACCATCCTCATGATCCTCGCCGTCGGCCAAACCCTCGTGATCATCACGCGGAACATCGACCTCTCCGTGGGTTCGATCCTCGGACTCGTGGCGTTCGGGACGGGCAGCATCTTCGTGGCCGCGCCGGACCTGCCGATCGTCGCGGTGTTCGTGCTGGGCATGCTCTTCGGCGCGGCCCTCGGGGCCCTCAACGGCCTGCTCATCACCATCGCGAAGGTTCCGGCCCTCGTCATCACGCTCGGGACCCTCTACATCTTCCGCGGCATCAGCAACGCCTGGGCCGGCGGAACGCAGTACTTCGCCGGGGATCGGCCCGAGGCCTTCGGCAACCTCTCCGTCGACACGGTCCTGGGGTTCCCGGTCATCACGCTGATCGCGGTGGTCGTCGTCGCAATCGTCGCCGTGTACATGCTCGGCACCCGCCCGGGACGCGACCTGTACGCCATCGGGTCCGAGCCCGATGCCGCCCGGCTGTTCGGCATCCCCGTCCAGCGCCGGGTCCTGCTCGCCTTCGTGGTGAACGGGCTCCTGGCCGGGCTCGCTGGGGTGCTGTACGCCAGCCGCTTCAACTCGGTGGGCGCGACGACGGGGTCGGGTCTCGAGCTCGACGTCGTCGCGGCCGCGGTGGTGGGCGGCGTCGCGATCTTCGGCGGCAGCGGCACGGTCTTCGGGGCCGCCGTGGGCGCCCTGCTCCTGACCACCATCACGAGTGCCCTGACGGCGCTGCGCGTCGACAAGTTCTGGCAGCAGGCCATCGTGGGCATCCTCATCCTCGCCGCCGTCGTCATCGACCGCATCGCCAGCGTGCGGTCCGCCAGGAAACTCCGGATCGCGGAGGCCCGCAATGTCTGATCCCTCAGGCGCCCCGACCATCCTCCCGCCCGAAGGGCACCGGCCGGACAACGGCTCCCCAGCGAAAGGCAGGCACATGGCAGGAACACCTGGAAGCACCAGGCCGGGAGCCGAGAAACGCCCGAAGCAGGCACGACCGGGCGCGGGCAAGGCCGACACCTCGAAGGTGCTGGCCGTACCCAAGGGCCGCACGGGTGCCGCGCGGATCCTGCTCGGGCGCGATGCGGTCATGATCTACGTGCTGCTCGTCGTCGTGATCTACGCGAGCATCGTGATCCCGCGGTTCGCCTCCCCGGTCACGGTCGGGTTCCTCCTCCTCGACGTGATCCCCACCCTGCTCATCGCACTGCCGATGACGCTCGTCATCATCTCGGGGGAGATCGACCTTTCGGTCGCCAGCATCGCGGGCCTCACGAGCGCCCTCATGGGAGTCCTCTGGCAGGGAGGCATGGACATCGGCCTCGTCCTGGTGATCTGCGTGCTGGCCGGCCTCGTCGCCGGCGCCTTCAACGGGGTGCTCATCGCCTACCTCGGCCTACCGTCCCTCGCCGTCACCATCGGCACACTGGCGCTCTTCCGGGGCCTCGCCCTCGTGGTCATCGGCGACAACGCGGTGGCGAACTTCCCGCCGGGCCTCACCGCCTTCTTCACGTCGAAGATCGGCGGAACAGGCATCCCCACGGTCATGGTCGGCGTCGTCCTGCTCATCATCGCCTTCGCCGTCGTCCTGCACTTCACCCCGTTCGGCCGCGGGCTCTTCGCCCTCGGCTACAGCAAGGAAGCGGCGACGTTCGTCGGCATCGACGTCGCCCGCTCCAAGTTCCTGCTGTACCTGGCCACCGGGACCGTGTCCGCGCTCGCCGGCATCTACTGGACCCTCCGCTACTCCAGTGCCCGCAGCGACAACGCGAGCGGACTCGAACTCGCCGTCATCGCGGCGGTGCTGCTCGGGGGCGTCTCGATCTTCGGCGGCAAGGGCTCCATCCCGGGTGTCCTCGCCGGGGTGCTGCTGATCGGCACCATCAACTACGCCCTCAAACTGGACCGCGTCTCCGAAGTGGTCCTCATCATCGTGACGGGCTCGCTGCTCATCATCTCGGTGGTGGCGCCGAACATCGCGTCCGCCATTCGGCAGGCCCGCCACTCCCGGCGTGTCCGCACTGCTCCACTTCCCTAGGCCGTCCTCCTAGGGTCGCACCCGGCGCCGGGTCCCCAGCGCCCATCGAAAGGAAGAAACAATGAGGTTCATCCATTCCGGATCCACCGGACGACGGGCAGCATTCGCAGCCCTCGCAACCAGCGCAGCCCTGGTCCTCAGTGCCTGTGGCGGCGGTGCGGCCACCGAAGGCGGCGGCAGCGAGTCCGGCAGCGGCTCCGAGGGCGACCAGACCATCACCTTCATCCCCAAGCAGCTCAACAACCCCTACACCGACGTGGTGCTGGGCGGCGGCGAGGACGGTGCGAAGGAAGCAGGGTTCGCCTCCTCGGAGGTCGTCGGGCCGCTGGACGCCAGCGCCTCGAGCCAGGTGTCCTTCATCAATGCCGAGACCCAGCGCGGCACCAACGTGATCGTCATCGCCGCGAACGACCCCGACGCCGTCGGGCCCGCCCTCGAGGAAGCCCGCGCCGCGGGTGCGAAGATCGTGGCGTTCGACTCGGACACCAACCCCGACTACCGCGACCTCTTCGTCAGCCAGGTCAACGCCAAGGACGTGGCCCTGATCCAGCTCGAGCTGATCTCGGAGCAGATCGGCGGAGAGGGCGAGATCGCCATCCTCTCGGCCACGGCCAACGCCACCAACCAGAACGAGTGGATCAAGTTCATGGAGGAGGAACTGGAGTCCAACCCGGACTACGCGAACATCGAGCTCGTGGCGAAGGTGTACGGCGACGACGACGACACGAAGTCCTTCCAGGAAGCACAGGGACTCCTGCAGGCCTACCCGGACCTGAAGGGCATCATCTCGCCCACCACGGTCGGCATCGCAGCCACCGCCCGCTACCTCTCCACTTCGGAGTACAAGGGCAAGGTCGCCCTCACGGGCCTGGGCCTGCCGAACGAGATGCGCCCGTTCGTCAAGGACGGCACCGTCACCGAGTTCGCGCTCTGGGATCCGGCACAGCTCGGATACGTCGCGGCGTTCGCCGGCAAGGCACTGGCCGACGGCGACATCACCGGCGAGACCGGCGACACCTTCGAAGCCGGGGAACTCGGCGAGCGTGAGATCGGCGAGGGCGGGATCGTCCTGGTCGGTCCGCCCACGCAGTTCAACGCGGACAACATCGACGACTACGACTTCTAGTCGTTCCAGGGATGGGGCGCCCTCGGGCGCCCCATCCCTTCCCCTTTCTCCCGCTTCTTCCCTCCGTCGTCGCACTCGTCGTTCCAGGAGCATCCATGACCACCGATCCTCCCGCCGGGCCTGCCCCGCTGGCCCTGTCCGCCCAGCTCGAGCCGATCCGCCGCCGGCCCACGCGCCTCGGACTCGTCTCGGGCGGCCTCGGCGCGTACTGGCCCCAGTTCCCCGACCTCCTTCCGCAACTGCAGGAGTCGGCCCGCTATGTGACGGAACGGTTCAACCGGCTCGACGCCGAGGTGACCGACGTCGGCTTCGTCTCCGATGCCCGCGAGGCGGCCTCCGCGGCGGAGGAGCTCCGCCGCGCGGACTGTGACCTGATCGTCATCTTCCTGACCACGTACCTGACGTCCTCGATGGTGCTGCCGATCGCCCAGCGGTCGCAGACGCCGGTCCTCGTGATCGACCTCCAACCCACGGAGGCCATGGACCACGCGAACTTCGACACCGGCAAATGGCTCGCCTACTGCGGCCAGTGCCCGGTGCCCGAGGTGGCCAACGTCTTCCAGCGGGCCGGCATCCCCTTCCGATCGGTGTCCGGGCACCTGAAGCAGGAATCGGCCTGGGAGCGCATCAACCAGTGGGTCCACGCGGCGGGGGTCCGCGGAAGGCTACGGCACGCCCGCCACGGCCTCATGGGCCATGTGTACCCGGGCATGCTCGACGTCTCCACGGATCTCACCACGGTGTCGACGACGTTCGGCTCGCACGTCGAGGTCCTCGAATTCGACGACCTGCGCGAGTTCGTGGGCGAGGTGACGGAGGAGCAGGTGCGCGAGCGCGTGGCCCTCGCCCGGAGCCTCTTCACCGTGGACGCCTCGGTGAACTACGAGGACTTCGCCTGGGGCGCCAGGGTCTCCGTCGGGCTCGACCGCCTCGTGAGGGAGTTCGACCTCGACTCCCTCGCCTACTACCACCGGGGGCTCGCGGGGGAGCAGCATGAGCGCCTCGGGGCGGGCATGATCCTCGGCGCCTCGATCCTCACCGCGCGCGGCGTGCCGATGGCCGGCGAGTACGAGCTACGGACGTCGATCGCCATGCTGGCTGCGCAGGCCATGGGAGCGGGCGGCTCCTTCACCGAGATCCAGGCACTGAACTTCTTCGACAACGTGGTGGAGATGGGCCACGACGGTCCGGCCCACCTCGCCGTCAGCGCCGCCGACCCGCTGCTGCGCGGCCTCGGGGTGTATCACGGCAAGCGCGGCTGGGGCGTCTCGGTCGAGTTCGACGTGCGGCACGGACCGGTCACGACCTTCGGCATCGGGCAGGACCCGGACGGCTCCTACGTCTTCATCACGTCCGAGGGGACCGTGGTTCCCGGTCCGCTGCTGGCCATCGGCAACACGACGTCCCGTGTGGACTTCGGGGGAGACCCCGGCCTGTGGGTGGACGCCTGGAGCCAGACCGGCATCGGCCACCACTGGGCGCTCTGTGTGGGACACCGTGCCGCGGACGTGAAGGCGGCTGCGTCGCTCCTCGGCGTCGAACATCGCCACGTCAGCCTCTGATACCACCCTCCGACGTCCCCCCCCTCCGAAAGGAACGACAATCGATGGAACGCGTGTGCTTCCAGCTGCAGGTCCGGCCCGAGCGAATCCCCGAGTACCGCGAGCGCCACGCCGCGATCTGGCCGGACATGGCGCGGGCGCTCAAGGAGACGGGATGGAACAACTACTCGCTGTTTCTGCGTCCGGACGGCCTGCTGATCGGCTACGTGGAGTGCGAGGACTTCGCCGCCTCCCAGGCAGCCATGGCCGGGACCGAGGTCAATGCGCGGTGGCAGGCGGACATGGCGCCGTTCTTCGTGGCGCTCGAGGGCCGGCCCGACGAGGGTTTCCTGCGGCTCGAGGAGGTCTTCCACCTCGAGGACCAGCTGTAGGGGTCAGAGCCGGTCCGGCAGGTGCCGGGCGAGGCGCAGCAGGCTGAATGCAAGCGCCCCCGCAACAGGCGTCCACAGCAGGCGTTCGACGCGGGACCGCTCTGGGCCGGAGGATCGCGTCACGACTGGAGCCTAGCGGGAGAGGAAACCCGAACCACGACGGCGACGCGGTCCGATCACGTACCACCCGCGGTACCCGCCGTGCCTAGCGGGAGAGGAGCCAGCGCCACCACCGCGACGGGTCGGGGTCGGGTTCGGGCTCCGGTGCCGGTCCCTCGCCCAGGGCTCGGGCGGCCTCGACGAGGTCGTCCGTGGTGAGCGTCATGACGTCCTCGCGGTCCAGCGCGTCGAGGTCCCGGTCCTCGTCGAGCGAGAGCCTCAGCGCCTGGCGGTTCAGCGCCTGCTCGAACAGTGTGCGGGCGAACCGCGCATTACCGGAGTCCTCCCCGGTGTGGAGGCCGGCGAGGATACGGCGCAGCATCTGGTCCGCGCCCGGCTCCAGCGTGTACTCGTGCTGGGCCAGCATCTGGGAGAAGATCGTCTGGAGTGCGTCGACGGAGTAGTCGGGGAAGGTGATCTCGCGGGCGAACCGGGAGCGCAGGCCGGGGTTCGAGAGCAGGAACGCCTCCATCAGCCGCGGATAGCCGGCCACGATCACGACCAGGCGGTGGCGGTGGTCCTCCATCCGCTTGAGCAGGACCTCGATCGCCTCGGGGCCGAAGTCCGTCCGGCCGTCCTCCGGGGTCAGGGCGTAGGCCTCGTCGATGAACAGGACGCCGTCCAGTGCCCGCCGGATCACCCGGTCCGTCTTGATGGCGGTCGCGCCGACGTACTGTCCCACCAGGCCCGACCGGTCGACCTCGACCAGGTGGCCCTTCTGCAGCAGGCCGACCGCGCGGTACATCTCGGCCAGGAGCCGCGCCACGGTCGTCTTGCCGGTACCGGGGTTCCCGAGGAACACCAGGTGCTGGGACGTCGCCACTTCCGGCAGGCCGTGCGCCTTGCGGCGGGCCTGGACCTGCAGCAGTGCGACGAGCGCCCGCACCTGTTCCTTCACGGTCTCCAGTCCGACCAGCGCGTCGAGCTCCGCCTGCACCTCGGAGAGCGGTCGGGCCGGCCCGGGCCGGGCACCGATGAGGTCACCCATCAGGTCATCCACCCGCTCCGAACCGGGAAGCTTGAGCTGGTCGGCCAGATGACCGATGGTCTCGCGCAGGTCATCGAGTGGATTGCGGCTGGGAGCCATGCGTTTCTCCTCTGGCGACGGGTGGCCGCGAGTGGAAGGTCCGCGGTATTTCACTGTAGTACTCCCTTCTCCCGCGGGGTCGAGCATCAAACCGGGGAGTACGTGCTCCTCGATCCCGCGCTGGGTCCCGCCGTGTTCGGACCGGCCGGCGCTTTCTCTCCTCTTCCGTCCCGGAAACATCGGCCGCAGCATGGTGGTGGACCTCGGGCCCGTGGTGGAATAGGCACCCGAAGGTTCCGTCCGCCCGTGCATCGGGAACGATGCTTCACCCGCTTCCGGTACGGGCTCCGACTCGGGAGACACTCATGCCTGACCGCACAGCACTCACCCGGACGACGCCCGGCCGCAAGCGGTGGGGCGACCTGACCGACAGGCAGAAGGCGGGGGTGCTGGTCCTCGCCTCCGTGCAGCTGTCCCTGGTGGCCTCCGCCTGGGCCGACCTGGCCACACGCCCCAGGGACGAGGTGAACGGGAACAAGGGCATGTGGGCCGCGGTCATACCGATCAATTTCCTCGGACCGATCCTGTACTTCTGGAGAGGGATCCGGCGCTGACCGCGGTGCCCTGCCGGGATGTCCCGGATCAGAGGCAGCACGACCGGACGCGGGTGGCAGGACGAACACATCACGGAGGAGAGATCTGATGCGCGCGGTGACCTATTCGATGGGGGTCTCCCTGGACGGCTACATCGTGGGGCCGGACGGCGGCTTCGACTTCACGACGCCGGACGAGGAGGTTTTCCGGTCGGCCATCGACGAGATCCGCACGGTCGACGTCCACCTGCTGGGGCGCCGACTCTACGAGACGATGCTGTACTGGGAGTCCGCCGACCAGGAGCCGTCGACCGATGAGGCGGAACGCGAGTGGACCGCACTCTGGAAACCACTCCCGAAGGTGGTGTTCTCCCACTCGCTCTCCGCGGTCCGGGGAAGCAACACCCGCCTGGCGTCGGGCACCCTGGCGCAGGAGATCGAGTGCCTGCGAGCGGAGCCGGCGGAGGGGGACATCGCCATCGGAGGCGCCGCGCTCGCCGAGGAGGCGGCGGCGCTGGGTCTCATCGACGAGTACCGGGTCAGGGTCCACCCGGTGCTGGTCGGTGGCGGGCGTCCGTTCTTCCCCCGCCACCAGCGCCGGACGGACCTCGAACTCGTCGGGAGCCGTGTCTTCGGCTCGGGCGTCGTCATCTCCCGCTACCGCGTGCGGCGCTGACCTCAGGGAGCGTGGGCAGCAGCAGCCACGATCTCCGTTCCGCAGGAACGTTGGTGAAGTCGATCTCCGACAAGCAACCTCCGGTCGGGTATTCACCCCGTGACGCGGTGGTTGCGAATCACAGTGTTCATGCGGTGTTGCCACGCTGTGTCGGCCCAGAAGGGGTGATGCGGTGCTGCATTCGAGCCGAGGACCATCCCCCACACACCGTGGTCGAGGGCGGTCCTGATGCCGAGTTCTGCCAGTTCCCGGCCTACGGGCCCCTCCTCGAAGGTGCCGTGGAGGGGCGTGTAGCCGATCCAGCCCTCCCCGATGAGGGCAGGTACTTGCTGCCAGCGGGCCCATCCTGCGACGGCGATGACACGTGATTCGATTTCACGGCGCATGACCTCCCGGTAGGTGGCGTATTCGTTGTACAGCCAGGCGTCCCACGCGTCGGCGTCGATCAGGTCGTACCCGTACACCATCTGATCGGTCACTACGGTGGCGGCGTACTTCCAGTCCGCTGCCCGACCGTAGTCGGCGGGTGCCGGGGCGTCCGCACGAAGGAGAGCCTTGAGTTCGGGGTTGGGAAAGTCCGCGGTGTTCTCGGACCGGATGTCGATCCGCTTCTGCAGGGCGTCGAGGACCCCATAGCTGTAGATGTGGAACTGGGCTGCACCCAGGCCGTCAGGAAGCTCGTGCATCGTGAGGTGCGGTGGCTTCCCGTAGCTCGCGGTGATGAGCAGGTCGGGGTGGAGCTCCCGGAGGTGCAGAACCGCTTCGCTGCCGCCATCCTGGAGCGCGGGCAGGATGGAGAAATCGACTTCGTTGTGCAGCTCGACCAGGGCTATCCGCTGTCGATGGCCCGCGGCGGTGAGGGCAACGATGAGGCTGTCCCAGGCGTCCGCAAGGAGTGCGTAACGGTCGCTGAGCAGGACCCCGTCGATGGCACGGAACCACTCCTCCGATCGCGCGAACGACGTGGATTGCTGGTACTCCCAGCTGGCGAGGATGACGACGAGCCCGTGCCTGGCTGCAGCATCGAACAGCTCCAGCAGACGCTTCTGCAGGTCGATGGTGTAGCCGCCGGGGGCGTCGTACCACCGCGTTCCCTGCCCGAAGTACCCTCCGTCAGGCCTTGCCCCGAGGCCTTCGATCTCCAGCGCGCTCGCCAGATGGTCGAGGCCGAGGTCGCCGAAGAGGAGTAACGGTGCTGCGCAGATCCGGATGGTGTTGTAGCCACGTGCGGCGGCGTCGGCGCAGGCTGCGTCGAGGTCTTCGTACGGTCCGCCTGGTTCTGCGCGGGTGTACCAGGAGAAGTCCCACAGGCTGATGGTGAGCCGGGCCGGCAGATGCTCCGGGACAGGGCCGGTCAACGCCGCATCGGTGGAATCAAGGGTTCCTGATCCCAGGTATCGGTCACTCACAGGGCGCTCACTTCCTTCATCCCGAGAACCCTGCCTCGGTCCGCGAGGACCCTGAGTTGGCGCGCCAGCAGCAACTGTTCTGTCTCGGGGTGCCGTGTGAAGAGCAGCAGTTCCGGAAGCGACGTGGCGAAGTAGTCGACCTGCGATCCGGCGCGATCGAGCTCAGCTGCCCGCACTTCGAGGCTCGTCCAGACATCGGCAGCCCCGGCGTCGTCGCCGAGTCTCAGGCAGGCTACGCCGCGCCAGAAGTCGGTCGTGCCGATGGCGCGGCCAACGGCCAGGGCGTCGGCGCTGCCGCACGCACGGGCGTAGGCGCCCGAAGCTCCCTCCCTGTCCTCCAGCACCTCGAGTGCTTCTCCCAGCAGTACGTATCGCTCTGCGAGGCTGTCGGCGGGATGTCGTCCCTCGGAGAGGTTGGCCGGTGCGCTGATCCCTGCTTCGAGTAGAGCTGCCGCAGACGAAGGGTCGGTCCCGATGAGGCGACGGGCGACGGCGAGGGAGGCCCGGTCGTAGGCTGCGAGTGCCTTGCCTTCTCCGCCTTCGAAGGGCTGGAAGGTGCGTTGGTGCATGATTGCCAGCGCTTCGTCCGTTCGGCCGGCGTCCACCAGCAGGTTCACGTAGTGGAGGGTGAGGTCGTCGCGGACGAGTACCGCAGGGCCGTGGTGCTCGATGTGGTGCAGGCGTGCCTCGAGGGGCTCGTCGGCCAGCGCAGCCAGGAGCGCGCGTTCGAAGACGAGCCGGGGGTCACCGGGCCGGAGTTCCAGTGCCCGGTCGAAGTAGCGCGTGCCGTCGGTGACTGCCCCGCCGCTGTTGATGGTCGCGACGGCCGCGTTGCGCCATGCCACGGGGTCCGCCGACCCGAGACGTGTCGCCTGTTCAAGGGCCTGACGGGCTTCGTCCGTCCGCCCGGCGTCGATCAGCCAGGCGCCCCGGAGGGCGTGGGCAACATGGTCCGTCGGATCTGCGGTGATGGCGGCGACCAGCGCGTCGTACTCATCCAGACCCGAGGGGAACGCATATTTCGTCGTCGATCCACGAGCCTGCGTCCGCTCGGAGGCTGCGCCGGCAGTATCCCCCAGGGTGTCGAGCCAGGATGCCCGCAGGTAGTGCCGCAGTGGTTCCTGGTTCCCGAAGGTATTCAGTGCTGCCGATGGCGGATGCGCGGTGAGTTCCAGTGCACGTCTGCTGTCGCCCAGTCGCCACAGGTCGGCAGCAACCGCGAGGACGGTGCGCGGATCGATGGGTGCCAGTCGGCCCGCGAGGGCCTGCGCGACCGGGTCGAGCGGGTCTGCCGCGAGGCACTGCTCGAGAAGGCGTCGGGAGTCCTCGATCCGGCCCAGCCGATGCAACGCCACGATCATCGAGTGGTGTGCGGCAGGGCTCAGGATGTCGTGGTGTCGTGCAGCGCGGGCATGATCGAGGGCGTCACCCGGCTGCCCTACCCGGAGCGCCACACGGGCCGCTCCCAGACGCGATGGGTGCGCCCACGCCTTGTCCCACGCAGCTTTTGCGAAGAACCTGGCTGCCTCATCGAGGTGCCCGGCTCGTTCGGCCAGCAGCCCGAGCCGGTAGTGGGCTTCACCGGTCGGTGGGTTCAGGTTCCGTTTCGTCAGGCGTCCAAGGGCCCGCTGGTAGAGCGTCCGGGCTTCGCTGTATTCACCTCGTCCCTGGTGCCAGGCACCCAGGGCGAGACAGGCCCGGGAATCGTCCGGGTCCCGGGTGAGTGCCTCCTGGAAATACGGTGCCGCTGATCGTGTCGGGTGCCGGTACTGCTGGAGGTGGGTACCGGTCACGTACAGTTCGTCGGCTGACGGTATGGCGGCCGGCGCCGGGGGTTCTGTTGCGACCCAGGGCTCGACGGCGTCGGTACCGCCGGAGGGCCGGGTCCACGCGATCCGCTCGGAACCGTCCTGCAGGACCTGCACGGTGATGTGGTCGGAGGCTGCGCCGACGACCGGCACGGCTGCCGTGAAGGGCGTGGCCGGGGCAAGGTCGGTGCTGGTCTCCCACAGGATGGTGCTGCCCCGGCGAAGGACGATGCGAGCATTGCCCAGTACCCTGGCGCTTGCCACCCCGACCATGACGATCGAAGCATCCTCGTCGTGGTGGAGGGAGACAGCGAGGTCCCGGGTGGCCTGATGGGCTGGGCCGATGGCTTGGACGGGGTACCAGAACTGACTGAAGGTGCGCGTCTCGCCGGGCGCGAGATAGCTGAAGTCCGGCTGGTTGTCGGTGAAGACACCGGCCATGAGTTCGACGTAGGGCCCGTCCGAGTCGGTGAGGAGGCGGTCCCAGGCGTGACCGACGGGGCCGTTGCCCCAGGTCCACTGCTTCTTGCCCGGGGCGATCGACCGGTCCGCCCAGTGGATGAAGCCGGCTGCCGCCCGATGGTCGTACCCGCCGAAGAAGGAGTCCTCGGTGTCGGTGATCATGTAGGAGGTGGGGACGGGGATATTGCCGTAGAAGTCGATACGGTCAGCGTCCGGGTGTGAGGCGGTGACGCGGGCCGGGTAGTCGACGCCGTAGTAGGCCCTGTCCGCGCGGGGGAAAGCCGTGATGGCCCTGCGCGCATGGTCGGCCACGTAGCTGACATCGATGGGGAAGAACGACTGGTAGTCCTCATGGACGTGGGCTGCGACGTTCGCCCACCAGAGGAATGTCTGCGGCTCGTCGGTGCGGTTGTACAGGCGTACGGCCACTTCGATGACGGAGCTGTCCGGGCGGATCCTGACGCCGTGGGTTCCCCGCATGCGCTGCAGGGGATCGAGATCTCCCTGCCACACGGTCGCGGCCCCGTCCTCGGATCGTTCGATCGTGGTTTCGACCGGCAGGTAGGTCCCTGGGCGGTGGTGCTGCGGCCAGTTGAATTCGACCCCTCCTGAGATCCAGGGCCCCGCCAGTCCGACGAGGGCCGGCTTGATGACGTTGTTGCGGTAGAAGAAGTCGTATCCGTTGGTCTTGTCATAGCCGATGTGGATCCGCCCGCCGAGTTCGGGCAGGATCATCAGCCGGATCCACTGGTTCTCGAGGTGCACGGCCTGCCAGAGGCGGGGCTGCTTCGTGGTGGAGATGCGGTCGGTGAAGGGGATGGGATAGACCCGTCCACTCGAGCCCTGATAAACGCGGCGGTCCAGGAACATCGGATACTCGTCCGGTTCCTCCGGCGCGTACGTGTCGATCGATACTGCTTCACTCCAGCAGGCGACGCCGCCTTCATCGAGCAGCGCCTGCTGGTCCGCAGGGGCCGGGGGAAGGGTGATGGAACTCTTGGCGTCATCGGCGTGGCTCACAGAAGCAACCCTACGAACGTCCGGCCAGGTCCACCATGGCACATAATGAGGCATGCATGGACGATCCGACACACGTGAAGTTGTCAGTGAGCGGGCCACCGGGTTCGACGACCAGCGCCTGGTCGTGGTTCCTCGGCCGCTCGTCAGGGAAGCGCTCAGCCGCCCGGTGACCCGCCGGATAGTGGTGACCGATGCGGGGTTCTTCCCACTGGCAGCAGGCCATGGACGTCGTCGCGACAGGGGTGCGCCGGAGACGATCATCATGCTGTGCGTGGCGGGCAGCGGATGGGTCGAGGTCGGTGGGGTCCGTGCG
This sequence comes from Arthrobacter pasteuri, assembly GCF_054510955.1. NCBI lineage: Bacteria > Bacillati > Actinomycetota > Actinomycetes > Micrococcales > Micrococcaceae > Arthrobacter > Arthrobacter pasteuri. Next base: position 1,770,538 of record NZ_JBTNDO010000001.1, on the reverse strand, counting down.
CGGGTCGAGAAGGCGACCGCAGTGGTGCTTCCCGGAAGCACCGGAACACCTCATGCCTACGGGGCGGCGCCAGGGAATCCATGGACGATCTGGTGGTGTCACGTCCGGGGAACGGATGTAGCGGAGCTCATCGGCGAGGCCGGGATCAGCGATGACCGGCCGCTCATCGGGTTGATGGCCGTCGATCGGCTGACCGCCATCCTGGACGAGATCATCACTGCGCTCGAACGGGACCAGTCGCCCGCCCGTCTCGTAGCGACAGCGGGCATGGCGTGGCGCCTTCTGACGTCCCTGGCGGTCGACCGCCGGTCGCCGGAGCAGGGAGCGCCCCTCGAGCAGGCGATGCGGTTCCTCGAGGAACGCATCGACGGGACGATCCGGGTACCCCACTTGGCAGCGCTCGTCGGTGTGTCATCCTCCCAGTTGAGCAAACTGTTCCGCGAGGCGACCGGGGGAGGGGTCCTCGCCCACCACGTGGCGTTGAAGATGGCACGGGCCCGGCGACTGCTGGACACGACGAATCTCTCCGTCGCCCAGGTCGGGCAGGAGATCGGGATGGATGACCAGTTCTACTTCTCGCGGCAGTTCCGGCGGGTGCACGGCCTGAGCCCGAGCGCCTACCGGGCCGAGCGCAAGGGCTGATCGGCCGTCGTCGGGGTGCTGGTGCTCGTCGCAGTTCCGGTGCCTGATCCTGCAGTGGACAAGCTCAGCCCTTGGTGGCCCCTGCGGTCAGGTCGGCTCGCCAGAAGCGCTGCAATCCGATCATGAGCGCCACCAGCAGGACGGCGGAGAGCGCGGATCCGGTGACGACGAGCTGGTAGAACATCGGGTCCCGCTGGGTCTGCGAGTTCCACAGTGTCAGCCCGAGGGTGAGCGGGAACGTCTTCGTCTCATTGAGCATGACAAGGGGCAGCAGGTAGTTGTTCCAGATGGTGACGAACTGGAACAGGAAGATGGTCACCAGCGCCGGCGTCATCATGCGGGCCGCGATAGCTCCGAAGATGCGTAAGTCCCCGGCGCCGTCGATGCGCGCGGCTTCGATGATCTCGTCCGGCACGGCGGCATTCGCGTGGATGCGTGCGAGATACACGCCGAAGGGGCTGACCATGCTCGGCAGGAGCACGGACCAGTACGTGCCGGTGAGGTCGACGGCATTCAGCAGGAAGTAGAGGGGGAGCGCGATGACCGTCGCGGGCACGAGAACCCCTCCCAGGATGATCGAGAACAGCAGCTCACGACCCCTGAAGGGGAACTTGGCTATCGCGTAGCCACACGCCGCGGACAGGATCGTGGCAGCGAGGGCCCCCACGGCGGAGTACAGGATGCTGTTCAGGATCCAGGAGGTGAAGATCCCGCCGTCCTGGGTGAAGACGTTGGTGAGGTTCAGCCACGCCTGCGGTGAGTCGGTGAACCACAGACCGAAGCTGCTGAACAGCTCTCCCGGGCTCTTGGTGGCCGCTACGAGGACCCAGAGGATGGGCAGCAGGAAATACAGGGCGGCGATGACGAGAACGCCGTTGACCGCGACGGTGCTGGTCAAGGGTTGCCGGATGGACCGGGCCTGGTTCACCATGCGCGTTCTCCTTTGCGGTTCACGAGTCGGAGGAAGCCGAAGGAGAAGGCGAAGCCGAGCAACGCGACGATGACGGCCATGGCCGCGGCCAGATTGGGGTTGCCCTGGGAGAAGGCCTGGTTGTAGGCGGCGAGGTTCGGTGTGTAGTCGGAACTGATCGCCGTGGTCAGTGGCCTGAGGACAAGAGGTTCGACGAACAGTTGCAAGGTGCCGATGATGGTGAAGACGGTCACGAGGACGACGGACGGGCGCACGAGCGGAAGCTTGATGCGCCAGGTGATCGACCACTCGGAGGCGCCGTCGATCTTCGCGGCTTCGAAGAGCTCCGAGGGGATGGCGTTCAAGGCAGCGATCAGGATGAACATGTTGTAGCCGGCGAAGCCCCAGAGCGCGATGTTTGCGATGGCGAACAGGATGCTGTCCGTGCTCAGAGGATTCAGGTTGATTCCCATGGATGACAGGACCTGCAGGATCGGGCTCGTCGCAGGGATGTAGAGGAAGCCCCAGAGCAGTGCCGCGATCACACCGGGAACCCCGTAGGGGATGAAGAAGACGACCCGGAAGATCCGGGGGAACCGTGCGCCGGCAGAATCGATGAGCAAAGCCAGTCCCACAGCCGTCACGACCATGAGGGGTACTTCGATGGCGGCAAACGCCAGAAGCCGTCCGAGGCTTTCGATGAAGGACGGGTTGCCGAGGGCTGTGGCGTAGTTCCCGAAGAGGACGAAGGTCTTCTCCGGTGCGCCGAACCCGAGTCCGGACGCCTTGGTGGAGAAAAGGCTGTCATTGATCGCATACACGATCGGGGCGACGAAGAATGCCGTGAACATGACCGCGAAGGGCGCCACCAGAACCAGGAGCGCGACCTTCGAGTGCCGACGCGGTGGGGTGGCCGATGTCGGCGGAGGCGTGGTGGGGCCGGGCGCCCGGGGTGCTGGGGCAGCGGCGGGACGCGTGACGCGCCCCGCCGCTCTGGTCTGGCTCAATTGACTGCGATTCCCTTGTCCTTGAGCGCTGCGCTCATGTCCTCCTGCGTCCTGTTGTAGGCGTCGGGCAGGGGTGTGCCGCTTTCGACCGCTGTCTTGACGTTGTCACTGAGTGAGGCGAAGAGCGTCGAGGACAGGGGAGGCCACTTCCAGGTGTTGTCGACGTTCTTGTCCGACTCGGAGAAGACGTCCCAGATGTCCTGGCCGCCGTAGAAGGCGAAGACCTCGGGGTCGTCCTGCAGCGACGCGATTGAGCTGGTGTCCGCAAGGGCCGGCCAGCCGGCGCCGACACTGGTCAGGATGCTGACGCTCTCCGGGTCGGAGTTCAGCCAGGCCGCGAATTCAGCGGCTTCCTTGGGATGGTCCGATCCCTTCAGGACCGCGCTGGCGGACCCGCCCGCCCATGTCGCCGAGACATCCTCGCCCGCTTCCCACTGCGGCATGGCCCCGACGGCCCACTGTCCGGCGGTATCCGGGGCGGTGCCGCGCAGGATGGCGTCGGCCCAGGACCCGGAGATCCAGGACGTGACGTTTCCGTTCTGGATATCGGCGTTCCATTCGCTCGAGAAGTCCGCTTCGATCTTCACGAGGTCCTCGTCGATCATCTTCTGCCAGAACTCGGCGACCTTCAGCGTCTCGTCGTCGTTGATGGTGACGGTCCACGCGTCGTCCTCGGGGGCGAACCAGTTACCGCCGCCCTGCTGGGACAGGCCGATCAGCCACGGTGCCTGGTTGAAGGCGAAGGCCGTGATGTAGCGGTCGGGGTCGGAGGCCCGGATCTTCTTAGCTGCTTCGTAGTACTCGTCCCAGGTTGTCGGATACGTGATGCCGAGGGAGTCGAAGATGTCCTTGCGGTAGAACTGGCCGAGGGGTCCGCTGGCCTGGGGGACGGCGTAGACGTTGTCGTTGAAGACTCCTGTCTCCCACTGCCAGGGGACGAACTTGTCCTCCTGGTCGCCGACGTATTCGGTGATGTCCTCCAGCGCGTCATTGACGAGGAAGTCCGGGATGGCGTCGTAACCGAGCTGGGCGACGTCGGCCGGATTGCCTGCCTGGACGGCCGAGAGCATTTTGGCGTATCCGCCGTCGGGCCCGGCCGTGATGGTTTCCAGGGTGACGTTCACGTCGTCCTGTGAAGCGTTGTAGGCGTCGACGGCCTGATCGATGTTGGGGACCCAGGACTGGAAAGTGATGTCCACCGGCCCTTCCTGCGCTGCAGGGGCGGTGTCCCCGCCAGACCCGCTGCACGCCGTGAGTCCGCCGGCGAGGACGATGATCACCGAGGCGGCCAACGCCGACCGGCGGCCCGAGAAGTGGTTGCCGAACATTACATGCTCCTTTGCACTGCAGGACGGGTGGACTCTTTCGGGTCCGATGCGCCAAATCTAGGCGTGGAAACACTCCTACGACATAGGGATATGAGCCATCAATATGGACGTTCGTGTACGCGCGCTGTGGACTTTGAGATCCGCCCGCAGGCTGCTTGGATGGCATTGCTGGTGGGGAAGAAGCCTCTGCAGCTCCCTCGAGTTGAGTCCTGTAGGACGCGTGACGAACGAAAGCTGGTCGAGAGGCCGGCGGGAAGCCGGTACCGATGGTCCCCGATGCACACCACGCACCACTGACGATCGATGGACGATCCACGCGGAGCACCGGGATGCCTCAGCCTCCCGTCAACGGGCCGTCCCGGTACCGGATGACGCCGTGGTCCATGGAGCGCGATGGGCTTCCGGCGATCCCGGTGTCCGGCGAGATGCATTACAGCCGCGTGCCCCGGGACCAGTGGCGGGACCGCCTCAACCTCATGAAGGCCGGCGGGATCACGGTCGTGGCAACCTATGCGTTCTGGATTCATCACGAGCCCCAGCGTGGGGACGTGTCCTTCGGTGGCAGGCTCGACATCGCAGCCTTCATCGACCTGTGCGCGGAGCTCGGTCTGGCCGTCGTCGTACGGATGGGCCCCTGGTGTCACGGAGAAGTGCGCAATGGAGGGTTTCCCGACTGGGTCCAGGCCGCCCCGGTACGGCACCGCACCGACGATCCCGCCTACCTGGCACTGATCGAACCCTGGTTCCGTCACCTCGGTTCCCAGGTGGCACCCTTCTGCGGACCCGGCGGCCCCGTGCTCGCCGTCCAACTCGAGAACGAACTGTATGACCAGCCCGGCCACATCCGCACCCTCAAGCGGCTGGCGGCCGACAGCGGGATCACCGCCCCCTTCTACACGGCCACGGCGTGGGGTGGCGCGGACCTGCCCCTCGAGGACGTCATCCCCCTGTTCGGTGGGTATGGGGACGGCTTCTGGGCTGACGCGGATGAACCGTGGGACCCGAGCTTCCGCGCGCACTTCTTCTTCTCCCACGAGTGGGACGACCCCGGCATCGGCGCGGACCTCCGCACTGCTCCCCGCACCCGGTCATCGGTGCCCAGTCCCTACCCGCCCGCAACGTGCGAGCTGGGCGGAGGAATGGCCACCGCCTATCATCGGCGGCCACACCCGAGCGGGCTCGACATCGCCGCCGTCGCCCACAACAAGATCGGCAGCGGCTCCGCGTGGCAGGGCTATTACATGTTCACTGGAGGGATCAACCCCTCCAGCGCAGACCACTCCTACACGACCGCGCTGCAGGAATCCCACGACACCGGCTATCCGAACGACCTGCCCCAGTACGACTACGATTTCCATGCTCCTATCGGCTCCTCGGGGCGGCTGAACCCGAGCCATAACCTGCTACGGCGCCAGCATGCTTTCCTGGACGCCTTTGGCTCGTCCCTGGCCCCCATGGAGTCGAAGCTCCCGCCTCGAGGACCGACCGGGGTCGACGACGTGAGGACTCTTCGGTGGGCGATACGCAGCGACGGGCGAAGTGCCTTCCTCTTCATCACGTGGCATCAGCCCCATGTCCCGCTGGACACCTATGCGGACGCCCGGTTCGACGTGACCCTGCGCGACAAGCGCACGCTTTTCCCACTCGGCCCCGTCAACATTCCCCCCGGAACCCTCGCACACTGGCCCCTGGGTCTGTTCATGGACGGCGTCGAGCTCGAATGGGCCACGGCTTCGCCTCTGACCATCCTGCAGGACGGCGCGATCACCGTCCTCGTGCTCACAGCCGAGCACGACATCCCGGTGACGTGGAAGTGGGCCGACGACGTCGCCGTCACTCCCTACGGGGACAGCGAACGCGACGCATCAACCGGACCAGGAGCCGTCACCCGGATGCAGGTGTACCGGTGCTCCACGCCGACGACGCACATCGACGTCGTCGTGCTGCCGGCAGCCGACGCGGACCGGGCCTGGGTACTCGGCGATGGCGCGGACCGGCAACTGGTGCTGTCGGACGACCCGGTCTGGCTGGAAGTGGACGGGGTACTGCACGGGCGCTCGACAGCACCGGAACCGGACATCCACCGCTATCAGCCGTCGGCCCATGCCTTCGTACCCGTGCTGACTCGACCTCCGCAAAACCCTGCCGGCCGGTACCAGCTTCCGGTCACGCTCCTCCGGCCGGCCGGTCAGGTGCCGACGAGCTATGGCGAATCGGCCGGGCGGGCGAGTGCCCCCACCCAGGACGACATCCGGAGATGGGCGGCCGTCTACAGGATCGACGTTCCCCATGGGCGGGACCCGGGGCAGGGGCGACGCGAACTGGAGATCGACTGGGCAGGAGACATCGCACAACTGACGGTCGACAACCGGGTCGTCGCCGACCGCTTCTGGGATGGCTCGCCATGGATCGTCGACCTGGACGCCCTCGAGGTGGGTGCCGAGGCGACACTCATCATGACCACGCTGCCGCTGAACGCGGAGCACCCCATTCATATACCTGCGGGAGCACGTGCGACCGCCCTGGACCAGGGCCGGCAGCACGACGCACCTTCTGTCGAACTGGTGACCTGGCACCAGTGGGTGGAGTGCAGCGGCCCGACCGCTGATGACGGTTCGGACTGGCAGCTCTAGGTCATCGAGGCCGGAGCTGCCCCCCGTCATCCCTGGAAGAGGGCGGCAGTTCGAACCGACCGGGCGGTCAGGGGTGCGGGAGGCGTGTCCCTCCCATCCCGGCGGTCCCGTTTTGGTCGTAGTGTTCACGGGGTGCACGGCGTCTCCGTTGGATAATGCGCGGCAGTCCTCAGTACTGTTTGAGGATGGCTTCCCTCAGAAACAGCCGCGCCGCCGCGCTTCCCGCCAAGCTCTCCCGATCCTGGCTCCTGGCCTCCGCTGCTTCAGAGGACAACTTCATCCCTGCCCTCACGTCGGAGGCGGATTCGGTGGTGTTCGACATCGAGGACGCGGTCCCTGCCGCGGGCAAGGCCGAGGCCCGCGAGCGCGTGGTCGAGGCGCTGTCCACCGGCATGACCGCATGGGTCCGCGTCAACGGCATCGAGACCGAGTACTGGGCCGATGACCTCGCTGCCCTGTCCAAGGCGCCCGGCCTGCGCGGGGTCATGCTCGCGATGACGGAGAAGCCCGAGCAGGTCACCCACACCGCCATGCGCCTGCAGGCGGGGACGCCCGTCCTCGCCCTGGTCGAATCCGCCCTCGGCATCGAGAACGCGACGGCGATCGCCAGCGCTCCAGGAACGTTCCGCCTCGCCTTCGGCGTCGGCGACTTCCGGCGCGACACGGGGGCGTCGGACGAGCCGATGGCCCTCGCCTACGCGCGGTCCAAGCTCGTCGTCGCATCACGTGTCGGGCAGCTTCCGGGCCCGATCGACGGCCCGACCGTCGGAGCCCTGGGCGATGAACTGCTCGACGCCTGCAAGGTCACGGCCTCGATGGGCATGACGGGCAAACTGTGCCTGCGGCCCGAGGCCGCGGACACGATCAACCGCGGGTTGTCGCCGAGTGAGTCCGAGATCAGCTGGGCCGCCGAACTCCTGCGCGAGCATGCCGCAGGCGCCGTCGTCGGTGACGGGTCCTACCTGCCGCGTCTTGCGCGCGCACAGAAGATCTCCTCGCTGGCTGATTCCTACGGCCTCTGGAACGCCTGACCAAAAAAACTTGCAGCTCCTTGCATCCGAATCGCCGCTCATCCCGGTAGTACCGGGTGTCAGCGAAAAGTCCCCGCCACGGGACCACACCAAGGAGTAGTCATGCAAAGAAGCTTGTTTGCCATTGGAGCCGTAGCAGCCCTGGGAGCGGCATCCGTCGCCGCCCCGGCAACTGCCGCCGAAGCGCCGACCGGTGCAACACTGTCGGTCCTCCACGGAGTGCCGGATCTCACCGTGGACGTCTATGTGAACGGCGCCCTCACGCTGGACGATTTCGCCCCGGGCACGCTGGCGGGTCCGCTCGACCTGCCGGCCGGGGACTACCAGCTGGCCATCACGGCGGCCGACGCCGCAGACGCCAGCGCGCCGGTGATCGGCCCCGTGGACGTGAAGCTCGAGGCCGGCGGGAATTACACCGCGACGGCTAACCTCGATGCCGCGGGGCAGCCCACGGCGAACTTCTTCACCAACGACGTCTCGAACATCGAAGCAGGCAAGACGCGGCTGACGGTCCGCCATGTCGCGGCCGCCCCGGCTGTCGACGTCCTGGCCGGAGGCGCGGCGATCGTCCAGAACCTCAGTAATCCCGCTGAGGCCTCGCTGACCACGGATCCCGGCACGGTATCGGCGGCTGTTGCGGCCACCGGTACCACCGCCCCGGTGATCGGCCCTGCAGACCTGAACCTCCCCGAAGGCACCTCGACGATCGTCTACGCCTGGGGAAGCCTGGAGGCCGGCAACCTCGCGCTCGCCACACAGTCGATCGGAGGCCTCCACTCGTCCCCCGGCGCCGTTCCCGGTGGCCAGTCCGGCCTCGCAGCGCAGGACAACGACGGGGCAGCCATCGGGATGGGTGCAGTCCTCCTGGTTCTGCTCGCCGGTGCCGTAGCCGCGGCCCGTCGTCGGACCTCGCGGATCTGAAGCCGTAGCGCCGGGCGGGGAGGCCGTTCGTCTCCTCCCCGCCCGGCCATCATCCACAGGGAAGTCCGATACCGTGCACTCCAGACAATCAGCGATCGCCGCGGCGGTCCTCGCCTCCCTCCTCCTCACGGGATGCGCGCGAGGAGACGATGCGTCGTCGGCGGACCCGGCGCCCGTGACCACTGCGCCCCCCTCCGCGCGGTCGGGGCCCCAGGGTGGCCCCGCAACCTCGGGGACCGACGCCGACCCGACTGCCGACACTGCCGCCGCGACGCCGCCGGCGGTCGCACAGGTGCCCATCCAGCCGGCGGACGGCGCGCTCCAGCCTCCCGACCCGGCCCCGGTGACTCTCGACATCGCCGGCACGGACATCTCCGTGAACGTCGTGGACGTCGGGATCGAGGAGAACGGCGCCATGGAGATCCCGGACAGCTTCTACGAAGCGGGCTGGTACCGGTACGGTCCGGCACCCGGAGCGAAGGCCGGGAATGCGGTGATCGCAGCCCATGTCGACAGCCTCACGGAGGTAATGCCCTTCGCCCGGCTGAAAGACGTGCGGATCGGGACCACTGTCACTGTCGGGCTGGAGGACGGCCGGTCGTTGACCTATGCCGTCTCGGATGTGCGGAACGTCCCGAAGGCCACGCTGGACGGATCGGCGATCTTCGAGCGCGGCGGTGACCACGAACTGAAAATCATTACCTGCGGGGGTGAATGGCTGTCGGAGATAGGAGACTATGAGGATAATGTGGTGCTCACAGCCCTACCGCTCTGAGTCCCGCGGGACAGGAGCCAAGGACCGCATGACGTCGCATCGGTGCGGCGCCGGCGCCGGCTTGAGGAGTGACACATGGCAGCTCCTGGCCCTGAGTGGACGAGGCAACTCGACCTGCAGTTCTCTGCTGGGGACGAGCGCGCAATGGCCACCGCTTACGGGTGCTTCTCCCCGCTCGTCTACACGATCGCCCTCCGGTCCATGAGGGACAGTGGGGCAGCGGCCGACATCACCCAGGACGTCTTCGTCAGGGCGTGGCGATCCCGGGACAGCTTCGATCCGCAGTCGGGTCCTCTGCCGGCGTGGATCATGGGGATCTGCCGGAACGTCATCCTCGACTACCTGTCGGCCAGGAGCAAGCAGGAGCGCCTGGTGGTACGGGCGGGGTTCGCCCCCGAAACCGGCCCGGCACTCCATTCCAGCGTGGACACCATCGCCGACCGCGTGGTCCTCGCATCGGAGCTCGAACGGCTCGGAGAGCCCCAGGGTTCCATCCTCAGGCTGGCCTTCTACGAAGACCTCACCCACGAGCAGATCTCTGCGAGGATGAACATTCCACTAGGAACCGTCAAGAGCCACATCCGAAGGAGTCTTGTGCACCTACGCAACCGATTGGAGGAGTGGAATGCAGCATCTTGACCCGGACGCCGTCGGTCTGGCTGCGCTGGGTGAGCCACTCGACCTCCGGTCGCAGGAGCACCTCGTGCAGTGCAGCATCTGTTCCGCCGAGGTGGACGCACTTCGCAGAGTCGTCTTCACCGCGAAGGGGGAGGGGCCGCTGACCGTCCTCGAACGTCCGGGCCCGGCGGTCTGGGACGCGATCAAGACCGAACTGGGCCTGCCCGCCGAGCTGGGGGTGGACGGCGCGGCATCGGCCCCCGAACCGTCGGGGAACGTCCGCTCCCTGGCTGCGGCCCGGGACGAGGGTGGTGGCAGGAGGCGGCAGTTCTCCGCCCGATGGCTGGCGGTTGCTGCCGGCGTCGGCATCCTCGTGGGTGCGGGAGCGCTGTGGGGGCTGGAATCGCTGCGTGCGGGCGAGACGGGCGTCGTGCTGGCCCAGGCCGAGCTGGACCCGTTGCCGGGCTTCTCGGGGTCCGGTAAAGCGACCGTCTCCCGCGCCGACGACGGTACCCGACGTCTCGATGTCGACCTGGCGGGGGCCACTCCCGAGGGGTACAGGCAAGTGTGGCTGATAGCCCCCGACCTGCTGGAGATGTACAGCGTCGGCCTCATGGACGCGGATCAGGCCAGCTTCGCCGTGCCCGCCGACATCGACCTGGCGAGGTATCCCATTGTCGATATCTCGGACGAGCCCCTCGACGGCAACCCCGCCCATTCCAGCATCAGCATGGTCAGGGGCACCATTCAGGCCGTGGGTACCTGAGGGGCAGGGTCAGTACGCCAGGGCGCGCTGCTCCGAGCCGCTGATCCTCGAGGTGCCACCGCAGTTCGTGCAGACCTGCAGGCGTGTCTTCTTGAGGGTGAGGAGCGGGATGAAGAACACCGAGAGCTTCGTTTTGCGCTGAATCACCTGCTGCGGTGCGTGCATCCCGCAGTAACGGCAGGTGGCTGAGCGCGTGAACTGGAGGTGCTCACGCGTGGTGAGGCCGAAGAGGAAGAACATTCACCCACACTAACGGGCCCAGGGTGCGGTAGAAAGCACCCTTAGTAACCCTGTCGCGGCGTCCACGTGTGGTACCTGGGGCCGGCGGTAGCAGTTGACCAGTGCTCCCGGACGATGACGGCCGCGCGGCGGAGGTGCGGGCGCGGCATGTCAGGGAAGAGGTGGTGCTCGATCTGGAAGTTCAGGCCCCCGAAGGCGTTGTTGATGAAGGATCCGCCGCGGATATTGCGCGAAGTGAGGACCTGCTTCTGGAAGAAGTCCAGCGTGCTGTCCCGCGGCACCACGGGCATGCCCTTGTGGTTCGGCGCGAAGCTCGCGCCCATGCAGATGCCGAACACTGCCAGCTGGACGCCCAGGAAGGCGACCTGCGTGAGGACGACCCGGAGGGCGGCCGCGACCAGGAGCTGGAACCACGTGTCGCCCAGGAATGCGAACCCCGTCCAGGCCGCGCCCATGGCCAGGGCCAGGACCGCGAACACCGAGATGTAGAAGCGCCGACGTCGGTCCAGGAGGCCTTCCTTGCGGACCTGCTTGAGCAGGACGGAGTAGGAGGCGACGACGTCGTTCGGCCGGGAGATACGGACGGTGCGCGGGGCAGCGGTAACGCTCATGGGGTCCCTGGGGGTCGCGGTAGGCTTCCCAGCCGGGGTGGGGTGCTAACCCGCAGATTCCTCCACTCTCCGGGAGCACCCTGGGCGGCACCTGGTCGCGGACCATCCGATCAATGCGCGCCGGATGCCTCTGGCGCATCGTAGTGCCCCGGCCATTCCCCGACGGGGATACGGGTGATCGTGCGGATCCGGCCCGCGGTTCCCCACTCGTTCCTGCCGAGCCTCGAGAGTGGCTTCAGGGCGTCGATGGCCGGCAGGTCGCCGTCGAGCACGTCGTCGGACACCACTGCATGCAGCACCTCGCCGAAGACGAGCGTGCAGTCGCCCATCTCCTGGATCAGGTGCAGCCGGCACTCGAGGGCTACGGGCGATTCGAGGACGCGCGGCGGGCGCACAGTGGCGCTGGGCTCCCGGGTGAGGCCGACGGCGTCGAACTCGCTGACGTCGGGCGGGAAGTTCGTGCCGGTGGCATTGACGGCCTCGAAGAGGTCCTCAGGCGTGAAACTGACCACGAACTCGCCCGTGGCTTCGATGTTGCGGACGGAATCCTTGCGGCCCACGGAGGTGAACTGGACGATCGGCGGATTGACCGAGGCGACCGTGAAGAACGAGTGCGGCGCGAGGTTGTCCACCCCGTCCGCGGACGTCGACGAGACCCACGCGATGGGGCGCGGGACGACGACGGAGGTGAGGAACCTGTAGAAGGTCCGGCTCGATGCGGGGTCCGGCACGACGTCCCTGCGCATGCCTAGGACTTCCCCGCGAGGAGGTCGCGGAGGCTGAGCGGCCTGCGCCCCGTGAGGCGTTCGACGTCGGGTGTCACCTCGGCCATTTCGCCGCGGGCGATGGCCGTGTAGGTGCTGATCCAGGCCTTCACCAGCCAGCGCGGGGCGCCGTGGTGGGCGCGGGACGCGAGGGCCTCCTCGTAGGTCTCGTCCTCGAACCGGACGGTGGCGGGCGTGAGCTCGGTGATGAGTGCGGCGGCCTCGGCCAGGGTGAAGGCTTCCGGTCCGGTGAGGTGGTAGGCCGTGCCGGCATGGGCATCGGGTGCCCGCAGCACTGCCGCGGCGGACCGGGCTACGTCGGCCTGGGCGACGGCGGACAGCAGTCCGTTCCCGGCCGGTCCGCGGATGACGCCGTCCTCCGCGAGGGCGGGCACGACATCGAGGTACAGGTTGTCCCGGAGGAACGTCCACGCCATGCCGGACCTGCGGATGTGCTCCTCCGTGTACCAGTGGTCGCGCCCGAGGAGGAACGCTGCGTCGGATGCGGCGCCGAGGAAGGAGGTGTAGACGATGTGTTGGACACCCGCTTCCTTCGCCGCATCGATGAAGGTGCGGTGGGTGGCGACGCGGTCCGCTTCCTCGGCGGCCGACACCATGAACAGGACGTCGACGCCGGCGAGTGCCTCGACGGACGCGTCGAAGTCCGCGTAGGTGGTCCGGCGCACGACCGATTCGGGTAGGTGCTGCGCCCGGTCCGGCGACCGGACCGGCAGGATCAGCGGCACCCCTTCCACCGCGAGGATGCGGGCGACCTGGCCGCCCACGGTGCCGGTTGAACCTGTGACTGCGATGCGCTGCTCCATGTCCTTTCCAGCCATGCAGAGGCGGAGATTATTTCCGCCCACCCCGCGCAGGCGGCGACGAGCAGCGCCGCACCTCGACCCTGATGCGCGACCAGTGCTGACTTCCGCGTAGTTTCTTCTCCTTCTTTGAGTAGTCGACCGTCGATTGATGGGTAGTAACTGCTTGCTTTTCCGATGGGCCTGGTGATTTACGAGTAGTTGCCACTCATGTTTCCTCCTCCCCGGGTTCATAGATTGAGTGGTGCACGACCGAATACTTCGCGCGAGGGGACCGCGCCTTCTGCATTCACTCGAAAAGTGTTCGCAGCATTCTCGGCTCCTGAACGTGGCACCGGTCGACCTGAAAGTCCAGAAACGACGGGACAGTCGGTCGGCTTGGGACCACGCTGCGCGGAGTGCCGCGGGATGCCAATGCCACTTCGTCTGAATGGGGAAAGAAAGTGCAAAGTCCACTCGCGGCCCTCGGGAATCATGGGTCTGCTCTCGCTGGGCGTAACTCCGGCGGCGGTCGCCGCCGCCGGAGAAGAATCTGAAATCGGCCACGCCACCGATTCCGTACAAATACCGGGCGTCGCAATCAACGTCGATCTTCACGGGTTCAACGGACACGGCAAGGGGTTGCGACCTACGCGCCAATTCACGCCCGAACTCAACCAACAGAAACAGGTAAAAATGAACAAGCGCACAGGGCTACTCGCCCTCGCCGTCACTGCCGGTCTCAGCACGTTCTCCGTCGGCCCGGCGTTCGCAACAGGACAGATGGCCGAACCTGTCGAACAGGTGTGTGACGAAGGTACGAGCGGCAAGCAGGACGTGACGGAGTCAGGACACACGCAATTCACCATCACTGCCCCGGAGGGACAGCTCATCGCGAGCTACTGCGTCAAGGCCGGTTCCTCCAAGCAGGGCGACGGTCCCGAGACCGTGGTTCTGTCCACCCCTCAGTCACAGGTGACGATCAGCCACTCCAGCGGGAAGGACATCTCCCACTACTCCTACACGTTGGTTCCCGTGCCGGTCGTCGTCGCTCCCATCCCGAAGGTACCCGAGGTGCCTGAGGTTCCCGAGACGCCGACCCCCGAGGTCCCTGAGGTTCCCGAGACGCCGACCCCCGAGGTCCCTGAGGTTCCCGAGACGCCGACCCCCGAGGTCCCTGAGGTTCCCGAGACGCCGACCCCCGAGGTTCCCACCCCGGAAACCCCCGCAGTGCCTACCCCGGAGACTCCCGAGACCCCGGAGGAGCCGACTCCCGAGCTTCCTGTAGAGGAAACCCCTGTAGAGGAAACCCCTGTAGAGGAAACCCCTGTAGAGGAAACCCCTGAAGAGGAAACCCCTGAAGAGGAGACCCCCGTCGCGGAAACCCCCGCTGAGGAGGCTCCTGTCGAGGAGACTCCCGTCGTCGTCGTGCCTGTTGAGGTAGAGGTCCCCGTGACGGTGGAAGTAGTCCTCACGCCGGTCGTCGTCGTGGACGCTCCCGACAACGTTCTCCCGGTGTTCGACCATGCAGCGGCCCGTGTCTATTACGAGAACTGCACCGAGGTCCGGGACGTCCTGGGCCGCTCCATACTCCTGGGTGAAGAGGGCTACCGTGCCGGTCTCGACCGGGACGGCGACGGTATCGGCTGCGAGCTGGATACCGAAGGAAACCGAACTGACGAGGGCGCCGGCAACGGTGGGGTTCTCGTGACCGACGATGACGACGAGTCCACTGGCAGCACAGGGCAGCTTGCCTACACGGGCGCCGGCGACAGCATGAAGATCGCCGGGGGCATCGGTGTCGGTCTCCTGGCTCTCGGCGCCGGTATGGTCCGTGCGGGCCGTGGCCGTCACCGCGCCGTCACGGCACAGCAGTAGCGCAGAGGTAAGGGGCCGGTGCTGACGCACCGGCTCCTTACGAACCCGATGTGCTCGACGTGCATCAGGGCGCGTCAGCGGCCTCGAGTCCGATCCCAGCACCCCGCCTCGTGCACGGCGACTAGACTGGGGCCACTATGGATTACATGCGCAAGCTCCGTACCCCGATCGTCTGGCTCATCGTTGCGGCCATGATCCTCAGTGTCGGTGCGGGTTTCTTCTCGGTCGTCTTCTGATCCCGCGCCGGCGGATCCCGGTATCCGACCTGGTACCGGCGCCCCTGTAGGCGTCGACTGTACGCTGCGCCACCGCCCGTCGGGGCTTCCGGCCGAGCTTGTCCGGGGTCCCCGGCGCGCCTAGGGTGATAAGTAGGCTTAGCTTCAGCGGCCAGTCGACAAACCCACAGCGCCCGCCGCGGCGCAGACACGCATTCTGTACAGGGAGAACACCTATGACCTCCGAGAGCACATCAGGATCGACCGACCAGTACACCTTCCAGAACCCCGTCACGCGGTTCGAGAGCATCACGCCCCCGGCCGAGCACACGCCGGAGCCCGGACTCGACGCCGACATGGAGATCAAGGCCGACCGCGGCGAGACCTCCTACCGCGGGACCGGCCGGTTGCAGGGCCGTAAGGCGCTCATCACCGGGTCCGACTCGGGCATCGGGGCGGCCGTCGCCATCGCCTACGCACGTGAGGGCGCCGATGTCGCCCTGTCCTACCTCCCCGAGGAGGAGGAGGACGCCCAGGTGATCAGGGGCCTCATCGAGGCGGAGGGCCGGAAGGCCGTCTGCCTCCCCGGCGACCTGAAGGACGCCGACTACTGCGCGTCCCTGGTCCAGCAGGCCGTCGAGGGACTCGGTGGCCTGGACATCCTCGTCAACAATGCCGGCAAGCAGGTGGCCGTGGAGTCCCTCGAGGAACTCAGTGACGAGCAGCTGGACCACACGTACAAGACGAACATCTACTCGTTCTTCCGCGTGACCAAGGAGGCGCTCAAGCACCTCGGGCCCGGCTCGACGATCATCAACAGCACCTCGATTCAGGCCTACGAGCCCTCGCCGACCCTCGTGGACTACGCCAGCACGAAGGCTGCGATCAACAACTTCACGAAGGGCCTGGGGCAGCAGCTCGCGCCCAAGGGCATCCGCGTGAACGCGGTGGCGCCCGGTCCCATCTGGACGCCGCTGCAGCCCTCGGGCGGTCAGCCGAAGGACGCGCTGCCCGAGTTCGGCAAGAGCACCCCGCTCGGCCGCGCAGGTCAGCCCACCGAGCTCGCACCGGCCTACGTGTTCCTCGCCTCGGCGGAGTCCAGCTACGTGATCGGCGAGACCCTCAACGTCAACGGCGGAATGCCGTCGCCCTGAGCCGCGCAGCACCCGAATGACGGAACAGCCCCGGACTCGAGTCCGGGGCTGTTCCGTCGGTCCTGCCGGCGGGCGTGCTACTCGGCGTCGAGGGCGTCGAAGTCGGCGCGGTCGATCTTCCGGTGGTAGCGCATCCCGGCGAGGCCACCGAGGATCGCGCCGAGAAGTGCGACGGCGGCGACCACGAGCAGGCCGATGAGTCCGGGCCCGGTGAGCTCCTGGGCGGAGGGGACGCCGAGGTTCTGGAACCGATCGGTGATGTTCGCTTGATTACCGACGATGAAGCCGATGATGGCGAGCACGACGGCGACGATGATGGCCCAGAGCCAGACCGCGACGCCCTGCTTCACGCCGCTGAAGCGTGCCATGCGCCCAGCGACGTACCCGCCGGCGAAGTAGGAAAGCAGGAGGATGACGCCGAAGACCACGGCGGCCGTGAGGCCCGCGGTCTGCGCTTCACCCGATCCGATCCTCACGTCCGCAGGGGAGAGGTCGGCGCCGACGCCGAAGAGCGCGGCCAGTGCGCCGACGAGGGCCGACAGGAGGACGAACATCCCGGTCGCGGTGAGCCAGCCGAAGAACGCCGAGCCGAACTTCATGCCGCCGAAGTGCTCCTTCTCGCGCCGGTGGAGCAGCTTGCGGTCCTCGAGGCTCGGCACCCCGGAGCCCGCGGTCGTGCTTCGTGGCACGTCGCGCTCGCGGCCCCGGTCAGCACCGTCGGTGCGTGCCGATTGTTTGGTGGCGGTCACCGGGACGACCCGAGTCTGCGGCGTCGTGTCCTCGTGACGGGGCGAGGCATCGCGCGACGCCGAGATCGGCGCCGGGGTGGACTCGCGGGTCGGAGCGCTGTCCGGAGTGTCCGAGTACATGCCCGGGACGTAGTCGCCGCTGGTGTCGTCCTCCGACGAGTAGGCACCGGGCACGTACTCGCTCCCGCCGTCGGCTCGTGTCGCGCCGGTCCCGTGACCGTCGGCAGGGGTGCTGTCGGCACGTCCGGCGCTGCTGGCGCCTGAGCCCGACCGGCCGGTGTCGATCAGTTCCGTGGGGTTGTCGGGGCCGTCGGCGCGTCGGGCCCCCGCCCGACGATCGCCGTCCGTGTTCCCTGTTCCTGGTGTACTCATTGGTCCTCCTGATGTCAGGGCCCGAGGGCTCGCTAAGTCGCCTTAGTATTTCCTCCAGTATTCCACGGCGTTCATCGATCGGGTTGGCGCTCGCCTCGTGCCGCGTACGGGATGCAAGACTGGGGCCATGGATCTAGAGGTTTTCATGACGGTCGTCTGCGGGGCGCTGATCGCTGTCGGTATCGCGGGAGTGGTGGTCCCGGTCCTGCCGGGGAGCATCCTGATCATCGTGTCGCTCCTCGGGTGGGCGCTCACGGTATCGAGCACCGAGGGCTGGGCGGTGTTCTCGATCGGCACGGTGTTCGCCGGGGCCGGCCTCGCTGCCGGCCTCGTCCTCACCGGCCGTGCCCTCAGGCAGCGTTCCATCCCGGGCAGGTCCGTGACCATCGGAGTCCTGGCCGGGATCGTCGGCATGTTCGCCATTCCCGTCGTCGGCCTGTTCGTCGGGTTCGCCCTCGGGCTGTTCGGCAGCGAATACGTCCGGCAGCGTGATGCCGGAGCCGCCCTTCGGTCGAGCCTCCACGCGCTGAAGGCGACGGGGCTCGGCATCCTGGCCGAACTGGCCCTCGCCTGCCTCGCCGGGACCACCTGGGTCATCGGCGTCTGGATCTACTTCGCCACGAGGTGACGCTCAGGATTTGCCCGAGATGGACAGGGCCGCCACGATCAGTGCAAGATGGCTCAGTCCCTGCGGGACGTTGCCCATGAAGGAGTTGTCGGAGGGCTCGATCATCTCCGACATGATGCCGACGTCGTTCGCGAGCGGTAGGAGCTCCTCCATGAGGTCCACCGCCTCGTCGCGGCGGCCGACGGCGACGAGCGCCGACACCGCCCAATAGGCACAGGCCACGAAGGTCGCTTCCTCGTCCTGCATGCCGCTGTACCGGTAGAGCAGCGGGCCTGCGCCGAGTTCCTCGCGCAGGGCATCGATGGTGGACGACATGCGTGGTCCCGTGTCGAATCCGCTGATCGCATGCAGGAGGATCGAGGCGTCCAGCTCCGTGGTCCCGGGATACCAGATGTAGCTCTGCCGCTCCTCCGACCAGCCGTGCTCGTGCACCCAGTCCCGGATGCGGTCGCGCTCCGCGGACCACCGTTGCACAGGGCCCTGCAACTGTCCGTGCTCCGCGAGCAGCACGGCACAGCGCAGTGCGTTCCAGCAGCCCAGCTTCGACGTGACGTAGTGCCGTTCCTCCGGCAGTTCCCACATGCCGGCGTCGCGGCGCTGCCAGATGTCGCAGGTGAGGTCCGCCAGGTCGGCGAGCTGCCGCATGGTCGCAGGATCGAGCACGTGACCGGCCTGGACGTACTGCCAGACGATGTCGAACACGTCGCCGAAGACGCCCAGCTGCAATTGCCCCGCCGCCGGGTTCCCGTCGACCACGGGACCGTTGTTGCGCCATCCTGTGGCATCCGGACGACGGGTCCCCTCGGGGACGCTGCCGTTCAGGCGGGTGAACACCTGAAGGTCGGAGCCCTGGGACCGGAGGTTCTTGAGCATCCAGGACACGGCAGCATGCACCTCCTCGCGGAGCCCTGCGCGCGTCAGGGAATGCAGTGTATAGGCGGTGTCCCGCACCCACGCATAGCGGTAGTCCCAGTTCTTGCCACCGGCTGCGCTTTCGGGCAGGGAGGTCGTCGCGGCGGCCGCGATCGAGCCGGACGGGCTGTGCAGCAGCAGTTTCAGGGTGAGGGCGCTGCGCAGTACGGCGTGGCGGTAATCGCCGTCGTAGGCGAAGTTGTCCGACCAGGCCTGCCAGTTGAGGATGGTGCGGCCCACACCGCCGTCGATGGTCCGCGGGTCGGGGAGCGGCAGCGGCTCGCCGTGTGTGGAGACCACCGCGACGAGGTGCCGCGATCCGGCAGAGGTCGTGAAGGCCCCCTCGACGGATCGGCCCTGCGGTGGCTTCAGGCCGTGGTCGATGCCGAGGACACCGAGACCGACCGCATCAATGCGGAGGACCGGGTGCTCCGGCCCGTTGTCGAGCCAGGGCGAGGCGGAGCCGAAGCAGGTGCCCGGCGTGACGCTCCACGCCATCTCCACCTGTCCGGCCAGCCCGTCGACCCGGCGGGCGAGCTCGCCCCAGGGCAGCCTGCCGGCGACACCGGTGTTGAGCGAGTCGGTGACGCGGACAGCGCCGGTCGCGGTGGTGTAGGTCGTCTCGAGGACGTTCGAACCGTCCGCGTACCGGCGTTCCACCGTGAAGTCCGCCGTGGGCGCCAGGGCCAGGAAGCCTTCGCCCGCATCGAGCAGGCGGGCGAAGGCCGGCGTGGAATCGAGGTCCGGCGTGGGATACCAGTCGATGGAGCCGTCGAGCGACACCAGCGCGACTGTGCGCCCGTCACCGATCGCGGCGTAGGAGCGGATGTCGGCGAAGCCGTCCTTGTCACGCAGTGCGATGGCCAAGCCCCTTCCCGCGCCGCTGCTACCTGCCGTACGTGCCCTTGTACCGCGTCTTGTTCGCCCGCGGCTGCTGGGTGGCACGGCGCTTGTTCAGCACGCGGGACGCGACGATGGGCACCAGGGCCCAGATGATCCTCTTCAGCATGGTGATGTCCTTACGGTCGGTGACCGGCGTCGGCTGTCGCGGTCGTTATCATCATCCTACTTACTATCCCGAGCCCGCCTGCCCCTCGGTGACGAAGGTCCGCAGAGCCCGGAGCTGGGCGTCCCGTGCTACGGGGTTGAGGTACATCATGTGTCCGGCCTCGTGGTAGTGGTGCGTGAACCGGGCGCGTGCGGCGTCGTCGAGGTTCATGTGCGCCCACACGTATTCGGCGGCGAAGTGCGGCGTCGCGCCGTCGTGGTAGCCGTAGTCCACGTGGACCCGCAGCGTGGGATTGTGGGCGAGGAGCCGCTCGAGGACGCCGGAGACGTCCACGGGTGCTCCCTCGAACGTCCTGTAGCTCCAGGGCTGCACGCGGGCGGTCAGGATCTCGTAGGGGAGGTCGTTCTCGTAGCCGAGCTCGGCCCGGACGTAGTGGTTCATGGCGGCCGAGTAGGGTCCCGTGATGGCCCGGAGGCTCGGGTCGTCGAAGGAGTCGGACGACTGCAGGTTCTCGGGCCGTGCGGCGAACCGTCCATCGATGCGGCCGACGGACAGGCCCTCGGACCGCAGCAGCTCCGCGGCGAACTCGTGGTACGCCCAGCGGAGGTTCGTGCGGCGGATGAAACCCTCGTCGAGGGTGGTGATGGCCTGCAGGCGCGCGACGGCCTCGTCGTACTCCTCCGGGGTCAGCCGCGTGCCCTGGGTCAGGGCGTAGCCGAAGTCCCGGGCTGCGTATTCCTCGGCTTCGCGGACCACCTCTGTGAGTTCCCGGTCGCCGTGCCGGCCGTGGTAGTGGGCGATGGCGGCATAGGTGGGCAGGTGCAGGGCGTAGGGGAGGTCGCTCCCGGAAAAGAACCGCAGGGTGGACATGTTGAGCACCGTCGAGATGAGGCCCAGTCCGTTGACCGCCATGCCGTACGCGTCGAAGAGCCGACCGGCCACCGCCACGGCCCGAAGCGTCCCGTAGGACTCTCCGACGAGGTACTTGGGGGAGAGCCAGCGGTTGTTGCGCGTGGTCCAGAGTCGGACGACCTCGGCCACGAGGTCCCTGTCCTGGACGAATGCGTGGAACTCGTCCGCCTTCTCGCCCTCCACGACGCGGGAGAAGCCGGTGTTCACCGGATCGATCAGGACGAGGTCGCTCGACTCGAGCAGGCTGTCGGGGTTGTCGACGAGCCCGAAGGGCGCGGGTGTCATGGTCCCGACGTCGCCGGAGTCCACGATGCGGGGCCCCAGGAGGCCCAGGTGGAGCCACACGGATGCGGAGCCGGGGCCTCCGTTGAAGGCGAAGGTCACGGGCCGCCCGGGCTCGGCATCCTGCTTCGTGTAGGCGACGACGAAGATCTCGGCCTTCGGCTTGAAGCCGTCAGCCTTGCCGTCCTTCGTCTCCTCGCGCCGCAGCACGAGACGTCCGGTCGTCGTCGTGTACTTCAGGCCCGAGGGGGAAGTGTGCTCGCGGACGGCGAAATCGTCCGACACCTCCTTCGCCTCCGCGGTGCCCGGATCCTTCTCCGTGTCCTTCGTCTCATCAGCCATGCCAGAAGACTACCGGTAGTTCCCCGAGGCAACAGCTCAGGTGTCGGCCGCTGTCGCTTCCCGCTGCCGCTCGGCCGGGGCTGGATGCGCGCCGGGACCGCGGGCCGCACCGGCGTCGCGCTCCCATACGCGGTTCTGCTGGGGCCTCGCGAAGAACAGGGCTGCCGCGAAACCGACGATGATCACGAGGGCGGGCAGGTAGAGCGACTGCCCCATGGAGAGGGCGTACCCCGCCTTTGCTTCCTCGGGAAGGGCCGTCCCGGGGGTCGCACCGATCCCTCCACCTCCAAGGTTGGCCATCAGGCGGGACTGCATCACGGCCGCGACGGCGGCGCTGCCGAGGACCGCGCCCATCTGCCGGGTCGTGTTGTATACCCCGGAACCCGCTCCTGCGAGGGAGGGTGCGAGGTTGCGGGTGGCCGTCAGGGACACCGGCGCCCAGATCCCGGCGCTCGAGAAGCCGAGCAGGGAGATGGGCAGCAGGAGCTGCCAGAGGGGGACGTCCGGCGTGAGGATCGAACCCAGCCAGAAGAGGGCCGCGGACATCCCGGCGAAGCCGGCGATGGCGATGTACTTCGGGTTGCTGCGCTGCACGTACTTGCCGACGAACGGTGCGAGGACGCCCGAGATGACGGCCATCGGGGTCAGCAGGAGGGCCGCCTGCGTGGGCGAGAGGCCCCGCACCGTCTGCGCGTAGAGCATGAGCGGCAGCGACATGGTGGTGATCGAGAAGCCCATCGCCGTGATGGACGTGTTGGCGAGGGAGAAGTTGCGGTCGCGGAACAGCGTGAGGGGAACCAGGGGCTCTCCGCGGTTGAACCTCTGCCAGGCGACGAAGGCGATGAGCAGGAGGATGCCGGTGATGATGAGCGACCACACGGAGAGGGGGCCGGCGATGGTGCCCCAGTCATAGCTCTCGCCCTCCTGGATGCCGAAGACGAGGCAGAAGAGGCCGGCCGCGCTGAGGAACACCCCGAGCAGGTCGAACCGGTGCGACGTCGTCGGGAGGGCGGGAACGAGGCGTGCGGCGAGGATGAACCCCACCACGCCCACGGGGACGTTGATGAAGAAGATCCATTCCCATCCGGCGGAGTCGACGAGCAGCCCGCCGAGGACGGGCCCGACGAGTGTCGCCACACCGGCCACGGACCCCCAGAGGCCCATGGCCGCGCCGCGGCGCTCGGGCGGGAAGATCCGCGTGATCACGGACATGGTCTGCGGGGTCATGAGCGCGGCGCCCAGGCCCTGCAGCACGCGGGCGAGGATGAGGATCTCCACGGTTCCGGACAGTCCGCACCACGCGCTGGAGAATGTGAAGACCACGAGACCCACGAGGTAGACCCGCTTCGGCCCGAAGCGGTCGCCGAGCCTGCCCGTGACGAGCAGCGGTACGGCGTAGGCCAGCAGGTAGGCACTCGTCACCCAGATGACGCTGTCGATGCCCGCGCCGAGCCCCTCCATGATGGCGGGGGTGGCGACGGACACGATGGTCGAATCGACGAGGATCATGAAGAACCCGATGACGAGCGACCACAGGGCCGGCCAGGGCCGGACGTCGTCCTGGAGCGGGGCAGGCGCCGCCTGGGAGGGATGGCTGGACATGGTGCAAAGGCTACTCCCACGGGCTGACACTCCGGAGGCCGTGCCGGTTCGTGCGCCGCTTTGGGCTAACGCGCCCTCTTGGGTACAGTGTTGGTGTTCGGAAGTGGTATCCGGGGCTTTAGCTCAGTTGGTAGAGCGTTTCGTTCGCAATGAAAAGGTCAGGGGTTCGATTCCCCTAAGCTCCACGGTCCGGAAGAAGAGGCGAGGCTCCTGCAGGAGCCTCGCCTCTTTCGTCGCAGGTTGTCCGGAGAGGACGGCCTACTCCTCGGCAGCCTTCCGCGCCCAGGGGCGCGCCGCCAGGATCCGGGCCAGAGGGCCGAGCCAGGACATCACCACCAGGAGGGTGAACGTGCTGCTCAGCGACGATCCCAGAGTGGTCGAGGGGACGAGCTGATGGAAGCCCACGAGCAGTGACACCACCAGCAGGAGCTTCTTGAGGCCGTTGAGCACCTGCTGCGGAACGGGCCGCGGCCAGGGTGTGAAATCGACCGTATCGGCGTTCCCGGACAGGTCTTCCGGACTCATGCGGCCCTCCTCTGCAGTGCGGCGTGGAGTCCCATTATCCCCGGTCTTCGCGCCGGCGTCGGCGCGCATTCCCGAACGGTGGTGCAGGTGTCAGCCGAGGACGGCCCAGGCACGCGGCGGCAGGGTTGCCCTGCCTGAGTGGGCGTCGAGGGCCGCCTGTCCGGCGAGTACGGACAGCGACCCCGCAACCGGAACCGGCTGGGCATCGTGCGAGAGGTTCAGCGCGACCACG
This sequence comes from Arthrobacter pasteuri, assembly GCF_054510955.1. NCBI lineage: Bacteria > Bacillati > Actinomycetota > Actinomycetes > Micrococcales > Micrococcaceae > Arthrobacter > Arthrobacter pasteuri. The sequence goes on along the minus strand of NZ_JBTNDO010000001.1, from coordinate 1,746,680 downwards.
AGGGCTTCCGGGCCCTCGGCCGCGACGCGGTACGCGAGCACCTCGTTGGACAGCTGGAGTACTTCGGTCCTCGCGCGGTGCAACCAGGGGTTGCGGCGCCGGACACCGATGAGCTCCTGGTGCACGTCGAAGACGGGCCGTCCGACGGGGGAGAGGTCTGCGGGCGCGGGCGGGAAGAGCGGCCGGACGTCGTCGTCGCCCCCTGCCCGGTCCTCCTTGATACCGCGGTAGCCCTGCTCGTCGCCGTAGTAGAGGGACGGCGTGCCACCCACGGTGAGGAGGACGGCGACGGCGTGCGGCAGGAGGGCCGGATCGGTGAGCCTGCTCGCGATCCGGGTGACGTCGTGGTTGCCGAGGAACGTGAGCGGCGCGAAGGACGCGAGCAGTGCGTTGTGCCGCTCGAGTGCTGCGGCGAGTTCGAAGAGGTTGGCGTCGTTGAGCGAGCTCCACACGGCCTTCCACAGCTCGTACTGGGTCGCGGAATCGAGGCCGCCGCCGCGGACTTCCGAGGCGTAGTCGCCGTGGATGTACTCGCCCACGAAGTAGGCATCGGGGTGGGACGCGCGGACGCGGGCCGTCACGCCGGCCCAGAACGACGACGGGACGGCGTAGGCGGCGTCGAGCCGCCAGCCGTCGGCTCCCCGCCGGAGCCAGTGCTCCATCACGCCGGTCACGAAGTCCGCGACGGCCGGCTCGTCGTGGTTCAGCGCGACGAGGTGGTGGTGGCCTTCGAAGTCCCGGTAGCCGGGCTCAGTACCGGGCGTGGAGCCCGCAGGCCAGTCCAGCGAGAACCAGGAGGCGGTCGCTGCTCCGGGGCCCTGTGCGAGGACGTCCCGGAACGGGGCGAACGAGCGGCCCGTGTGGTTGAAGACGCCGTCGAGCAGGATCCGGAGCCCGCGCCGGTGCGCTTCGCGCACGAGGGTGTCGAAGTCCTCCGACGTCCCGAGGCGGGCATCGATCCTGAAGTAGTCGGTGGTGTCGTAGCCGTGTGTCTCCGAGGCGAACACGGGACCGAGGGCCAGGCCCGATGCTCCGAGTTCCACCGCGTAGTCGAGCCACGGGACCAGGTCCAGGAGCCGGTGCGCGGCGGCAGGGTCCGCCGTCGAGGCCTTCTCCGCCCCGACGAACCCGAGAGGGTAGACGTGCCACCAGATGGCGTGCTGGACCCAGGCGGGTTCGTTCATGGGGTGTGCCCTTTCCGTAGATCCGTGGCCCGGCCCGTGGACAGGGTGGCGGCCGGCCCGGTCACGGCCCGCGTGCTGCCTAGCCTACGTCGAGGAGGCGTCCTCCCGAGGCGAGCTGCTGCACCTCGACGGGCTCCAGCTGCGCGGCCTCGGCGATGTCGATGATCGCCGCGCCTGCGTCTGCTGCTTCGATCACCGCGGACTCGAGTTCGTCGGTGAGCTGGTCGAGGTGCCACTGGATCGACTCGAGGTCCGCCGCGGCCGCGGCGACACGGCGTAGGGCAGGGGTCAGGGGGTGTGCGAGTTCGGCGGGCTCCTCGTGCGAGAGCTGGAAGCCGCACGAGCAGGCCCAGACGAGTTCGACGTCGGACCCGGCGGAGGGCTGGGGAATCATGCCGTAGGAGGACCCCACGTAGGAGGTCTCCCGCAGGGTCATGGGCTCACCGCAGTGGAGGGGAGCACCTACGGCGGTATCTCCTGCACCGATGGCACTGATTGTCTGCATCATGCTCGCCCTTTCGATCAACAATACGAACCATACTGTCAACTAGTTCTACAAACTAGTTATATGCGGGCTGACATACTGCTGTCCACTCGGCGATAGCCGGACGGCCCGTCGGAGAACTGCCCGGCCCGCAGGATCATCCGGCCCGTCCGGGAACGGGCTCACGCGGCTCCCGCGCTGCCCGGGGAAGCCGCCGTCCTGCCTCCCGGTAGGCCCGGGCGCAGAATGCCACGAGGAGCATTCCGTGGACGGCGTCCCCGCCGTAGTACATGAACTGCGCCGCCTGTTCCACGTCGCGTGGCATGGTGCCCTGGTCGGCGACGGAGTAGAGATGCTTCGCGACCACCGAGTGGACCGCGATGCCGACGGCGATCGCGCTGCCCCTCATCCACGCGGGTGCCCGGTGGGGGTTCGGGTCCACGCCGACGACGGCGTAGGTGAAGAGAACACCCGACACGAGGAAGTGGAGGTGGAGCAGCGGCCCGAGCACCGGGTGGTGGACCAGTCCGAGGGTGGAGCCGTCCCGGTACAGGAAGGCCAGGGGGATCGTGGTGAGCAGCGTCGCGGTCACCGGATGGGTACCGACCCGCAGCGGCGCCGCACGGGCGAGCCTGCTCCAGCGGCGCCCGACGGACGCGGGGACGGCCCTGAGGAACAGCGTCGCGGGAGCTCCCAGCACGAGCAGCAGCGGGACGAGCATGCCGAGGACGAGGTGGACCGCGGTGTGCGCGGTGAAGCTGCCGGCGGCAGCCTGGGCGAGGGGTCCCGTCGCGATGAACCCCAGGCCGGTCCCGGCCAGCCAGGCCGCGGTTCGGTGGACCGGCCATCCGGTCCGCCCCCGCAGGGCCGCGCCGCGGCCGGCTAGGAGGTACAGCGCGGCGAGTGCGAGCCAGGCGAGCACGGTCCCGGCGTCCAGGACGAAGCTGTCGATGCCTCCGGGAAGCTGTGCCGGCGCCGGATGGGCCGGACCCGGGTGTTCAGCCACGCCGGGTGTCCGTGCGCCGCGCCGCGAACAGTACCGAGACCCCCGCGAGCAGGAACGCCAGGGCCGCCCCGTTCCACGCCAGATCGTAGGGGAGCAGGTCCACGCCGTACCGGATCTCGTGCAGGTCGAGGAGCTTGTGCGAGACCAGGCCGTCGAACAGCTGGAAGCCGCCCATGCCCGCGAGGATGCCGCCCAGCCAGCGCCGGGCCTGGAGGGCGCTGCGACGCCTGAGATCGGCGAAGAGGAAGAGGGATACCACCGTCGCGCACCAGCTGAAGGCGTGGAAGACGCCGTCGGACACGAGGCCGGCCGCGGGCGTGGACCTGTCGTAGAAGTGGTGCCAGTGGAGGAGCTGGTGGAAGACGGCCTCGTCGATGAACGCGATGGCCCCGCACCCGAAGAGGACTCCGACCAGGACGTTGCGGCGCTGGAGGGCGATGGCATGCCGGGCGGGCGGCTGGATGGGCGAAGCGATGATGGTCCCCGTCGTCGGAGGGTGCGGACCCTGTCCAGCGTGCCAGCCGCCTGCTCGGGCCGTCCAGCATTTTCCCGGTGCACCGGCAGGTGGTCAGGACACCTTTTCGCCGTACCACCAGTGGGCGGGCTGGAGCGGTGGCTGCTGCGGCACGGCCGGGAGTCTCACGACGACGGCGGTGTAGGCGCGGGGGCGCGTCATGACCATCTGGATTCCTGCGAGCAGCGCGGCGGCGATCGATACCGGCACGACGACGGCCAGCGCATACATCGCGAGCACCGCGTGCAGCGGCGAATGGTAGAGACCCTCCATCGACGCGGCGCTGCCGAGCCACAGCCACAACCAGAACAGGCCGATCACGTAGAGCAGCGACCGCGCACGCCTGTAACGCAACGGAAAATGCTTCCGCCCACGTCCCATATTTTGTCTCCCCAGACTTATGTTCGGACCCGCCCCAGGCAGGTCCACTGGAGAAATAATAGACCCTCGTGCGGGGCTTTTCCGGTGTCCGTCATCAGAATGAGACGTGGCGGATCCGGGACGGGCGAAACCGCCGCATCCGGGGGGTCCGAAGGTGCAGGCCGACCGCGCCGCTCCGAGCCGCGGCGCGTCGCGTCAGGGCGTCACGGCGGCTTCGGACAGGTCCGCCGTCGCGTCGCCGAGCAGCCGGACGTGGTCCGGGGTGAGGTCCTCGATGCGGTTCACGCCGAGCAGCTGCATGGTGCGCGCCGTCTGCGTGCCAAGGATCTCGATTGTGCGGTCCACACCCTTGCGCCCGCCCGCCATCAGTCCGTAGAGGTAGGCGCGGCCGATCAGCGTGAAGTCGGCCCCCAGGGCCAGGGCGGCCACGATGTCGCCACCACTCATGATGCCCGTGTCCAGGATGATGTCCGTCTTGCTCTTGAGCTCGGCTGCGACGCGCGGCAGCAGGTGCAGCGGGATGGGTGCCCGGTCGAGCTGGCGTCCGCCGTGGTTGGACAGGATGATGCCGTCCGCTCCGTGGTCCACGGCCTTCTTCGCGTCGTCGAGCGTCTGGATCCCCTTGACCACGAGGTTCCCCTTCCAGACGCTGCGCAACCAGTCCAGGTCCTCGAAGGTGAGCGTCGGATCGAACATCGAGTTGATGAGGTCGGCCACGGTGCCCGAGTAGCGTGAGAGGGAGGCGAACGAGAGCGGCTCGTGGGTCAGAAAGTTGAACCACCAGGCCGGCCGGTACGAGGCGTCGAGAACGGTCTTCGCGGTCAGCGCCGGCGGGATGGTCATGCCGTTGCGGACGTCGCGGAGCCGGGCGCCGGCCACCGCGGTGTCGACGGTGACCATGAGGGTGTCGTTCCCGGCCGCCGCCGCGCGGGCGATGAGCTCCATCGAGCGGTCCCGGTCCGTCCACAGGTAGAGCTGGAACCAGTTGCGACCGTCCGGGGCGGCCTCCGCCACGTCCTCGATGGAGGCCGTGCCCATGGTGGAGAGCGTATAGGGGATGCCCGCCGCTGCCGCCGCCTGCGAGCCGGCGTACTCGCCCTCCGACTGCATCATGCGCGTGAAACCGGTGGGTGCGATGCCGAACGGCAGTGCCGAATCCTTCCCGAGGATCGGCGTGACGGTGCTGACGGTCTGCACGTTGCGCAGGATGCCCGGCCGGAACTCGAGGTCGAGGAACGCCTCCCGGGCGCGGCGGAGCGAGATCTCGGCCTCGGCAGCGCCGTCGGTGTAGTCGAAGGGTGCCGTGGGTGTCCGCCGCTTAGCCATGTCGCGCAGGTCCCAGACGGTGTTGGCCCGCCGGAGCCGGGCGGCGGCGCCGATCTCCGGCTTCTTGAACTGCATCAGGGGAGCCAGGTCCGCGACCCGGGGGACGCGGCGCCTGAGTGCCGGGGGGACGGGTGCGCTGGAGGAGGTGTGCATGGGTGCCTTTGCTCGTCGTCGGGCGGGACCGCGGTGGCGGAGCCGCGGCCTGAGGTCTGGCCCCAGATCCTACGGCCTGTGGTCGGACCACACAAGCTATGCTGGCCGCATGCGCAATCATCAGGTGGTCTCGGCATGGCTCGAGCAGGAACTCGCTGCGGGGCGGCTCGCCATCGGGTCCCGGTTGCCCGGTGAGCGCACCATGGCGGAGCAGCTGAAGATCTCCCGGGCCTCGGTGCGTGAGGGTACGCGGGTACTGGAGGCGCTCGGCGTCGTCCGCGCCGGTGTCGGGTCCGGACCACTGGCGGGCACAGTCGTCACGGGAAACCCCGCTCGAGCCCTCGACTCCGCCCTCCGGCTGCATGTGGCAAGCACCCACCTTCCCATCAGGGACATCGTGGAGACGCGCCTCCTGCTGGAGACGTGGGCCGCCGCCCACGCGTCACCGGAGTCGCCATCGCTCGAGCGGGCGGCCCGGCTCCTCGACGAGATGGACCAGCACGACGACGGCCCGGCGGGGTTCCTGGAGCGTGACGCGCTCTTCCATGTCGCGCTCGCGGAGGCGGCCGGGAACGTGCTGGTGGGAGCCATGATGGGATCGCTGCGCGGATCCATCGAGGACTACACGCGGCGGTTGACCGCCGGCCTTCCCGATTGGACGGCGACGTCGGAGAGGCTCCGGCGGGAGCATCGCGCGGTCCTCGATGCCGTTCTGGCCGGCCGCAGGGACCAGGCAGCGGGCCTGGTGCGGGATCATATCGAAGGTTTCTACCGCGAGTCGGGCGTCTCCACCTGAGGTCCGTGATTGACAGCGGACGACCTTTCCAATATGACGCACGTCACCTAGACTGCAGGAACTGTCGAGCAGGCGGCTGAGGACCCACCCGGATGTGGAGCTGACCATGGAACACTTGCCGCACATTCTCGAGCATCCCGCTGCACATCAGGACGGGGCAGCTCCGTCGGGGGGAACCCGTCGTGCACATCTTTCCGCCGTGCCGCAGGCCGCGGAGTCCGACTTCCCGAGCGACCTCGTCGGGGCGTCGACGCGCCACCTGCGGATGCTGTGCAACCGCACCTACCAGCTCCTCGACCTGGACCGTCCGGCCCGCGAGACACGGGAGCGGTACGACGCGCTCGTCCAGGAACTCGAACGGCGTGAGCGCCAGGCCGTGCAGCGCGGCGGTGGAGACGACGCCCGTGAGACGTTCCGCGACAACGCCCTCTTCTCCCGGTTCGAGCTGTACCGCAACGGGATGATGGTCGGGTATGTGCAGTACGAGATGCGCGGCGGGGACATCCTGCTGCTGCACGCCGTCGTCGACCCGAAATTCCGCCACCTGGGCCTCGAGCCGGTGCTGATGCAGGCCGTGCTGCTCAATGCGCACCGCCGGCGCCTGGCCGTCGTGCCCTGCTGTCCCGAGGCGCTGGACTTCCTGACGGCCCACCCGCAGTTCCTCTCGCTTCTTCCCGCCCAGCAGCGCCGGCGGTTCAGGTTGCTGCTGGCACCGGGTCCCGCTGCAGCCGGGCAGGAGCGCCGGTGACGTCGGTCGAGGTCCTGACCGAAGCGTACGGCCGGCTGTCCGACCTCGTGCGCGGTGCCGTCGACGGCCTCGATGCGGAGCAGCTGTCCATCCGGCCGGGCGGGACCGCGAATTCCGTCGCCTGGCTCATCTGGCACCTCTCGCGGATCGAGGACAGCCACTTCGCCGAGGCATTCGGCCATGATGAGGTGTGGCTGGCACACGGCCATGCAGACCGCTGGGCCCTGGACCTCGACCGGAACGACACCGGCTACGGGCGCTCACCGGACCAGGTGGACGCCGTTCAGGTCGGTTCGGCACAGCAACTGCTGGACTACTTCGACGCCGCCCACCAGGTGGCCCAGAACCTGATCGCGGGCCTCGCGGACGAGGACCTGCATCGGGTGGTCGACGAGCACTGGGACCCGCCGGTGACGCTCCTCGTCCGGCTGGTCAGCGTGGTGGATGACGCCGTGCAGCACGCGGGTCAGGCCGCCTACGCACGGGGGATGATCCTCGCCCGGACCTAGCCCAGGCCCGTCTGCCGTACCGTGATGTTGAGCCGCCCCTCGAACCCGATGCCGGGAGGCGCCGTGCCGGGCACGGTCCTGAGGACTCCGTGATAGGCGAACCGTGAGGGCCCACCGAACACGAAGAGGTCGCCCGACCTGAGTTCCAGGTCCTGCCAGGGGCGGTTCCTGGTCTCGGTGTTGCCGAAGCGGAAGATGCACGCCGCGCCCAGGCTGAGGGAAACGACAGGCGCGTTCACCCGTTCCTCCCGGTCCTGGTGCATGCCCATCTTCGCGGCGTCGTCGTAGTAGTTGACGAGGGCGGCGTCGGGTTCGTAGGCCGCACCGGCATCCGGCCCGTAGGCCGCGCTCACGGCGTCGCGCGCCAGGCTGCGGAGCACGTCGGGGAACAGCGCGACGGCGCCGCCGCCGGCGTCGTCGGCCGTGCGGCTGTACCGGTAGGGGAGCCAGTGCCAGCCGAGGCTCACGCTCTTCACGGACATGACTCCGCCGTTCGGCATCGTGACGGCCCGCATCGGCACGGGTCCGCTCGCCCAGGTCCGGCACAGCGCAACGAGTTCCCGCTGGCGCCCGATGTCCAGCCAGTCGGGAAGATGCACGGCACCCGGCGCGAGCTCCCGGAGAGGGCGGGGGATCAGGGCGTCGATCGGATCGGTCATCCGACCATTGTGCGCCGGGGCGGCCTGCATCGGCTGCCGGTGCCGGGCCGCTCGAGCGCCAGGGAGGCGTGATAGCAATAGAGGTGATGAAACCGCCTATCCCGCCGCCCGCTCCGTGAGCGGCCGGATCCTCGCCAGGGTTCCCGGCAGCTACATCCTGCTCGCCTGCATCGGGCTGGTGGCCCTCAACCTGAGGGGCCCTTTCGTGGCGGTCGCCCCGGTGGCGGACCTGATGCAGACGGACCTGCACTTCTCGCCCGTCCTGCTGGGACTGCTCACCAGCATCCCGGTCCTGTGCTTCTCCGTCGCGGCACCACTCGCGTCCCTGGCTGCCAGGAGGCTGGGCGCCGAATTCGCGGTGACGCTGACCATCCTCGGCGTGCTGGCCGGTGTGCTGGTGCGTTCCTCCGGCGGCCCCCTGCTGGTGGTAGCCGGAACCGTGCTGATCGGCCTTGCGATCACGGTCGGCAATATCGCGGTGCCGCTGATCATCCGCCGCGATTTCTCCCCTGCGCGGCAGGGGACGGCGATGGGGATCTACACCGCAGCGCTGAACATCGGGTCGTTCCTCACCTCGGTGGTGACGGCACCGCTGGCCGACGCGGCCGGGTGGAGGACGGCGCTGGCAGCGGTCGCCGTCCTGGCCGTGGGGGCGATCGCTTTCTGGACGCTGGCGGTGGGTCCGAGGACTGCGTTCCTGGTGTCCCCCGAGGACGCCGGCGGGACGAAGCTGCCGCCCGTACAGGGCTCGGGGTGGATCACCGCCGGCCTCACGGTGGCCTTCGCCATGCAGGCCTTCTCCTACTACGGGGTGACCGCGTGGCTGCCCAGCTACCTGCACGACGAACTGGGAATGTCCGTCGGCGAAGCCGGCGCAGCGTCCTCCATCTTCCAGATCCTCGCCATCGCGGGCGGCCTCGGAGTGCCCTTCGCCGCCAGGTTCCTGAGTACGACGACGGTGGCCGTCATCCTCGGTGTGCTGTGGACGGCCGTGCCGGCCGGCCTGCTCCTGGCCCCCGAGCTCTGGTGGCTCTGGTCCCTCGGTGGGGGCATCGCCCAGGGCGGTGGCATCACGGTGATCTTCATCGCCATCATCCGGCTCGCCCGGGACCAGGTCTCCGCCGGCCGGATGTCCGCGATCGTCCAGGGATCGGGCTACTGTGTCGCCGCCGTGGCCCCGCCCCTGGTAGGTTTCGTCCACGACGCGTCGGGATCCTGGACGCCGGCCTTGCTGGTTCTCCTGGCATCCGTGCTGACATTCTTCGCCAGCAGCACGTTCTCGGTGCGGCGGGTGCCGGAGGACCGCTGAGCCCGCGCAGCGGGAGGGAACCACGGCGTTCCTTGAACAATTCTTCGGGTTCCGCGCGGGACTGGGTTCGGGGTGCTACGGCAGACTCGTCCCAGAAGCGCGGCGGCCCGGGGACGGCTGCTCCGCACCACCCAGGCCGCTGCCTGTCGGGACGACCTGCGGCGGCATCCGGTCTCAGGGGGACGCAGTAGCGATGACGAGGACACAAACCGAACCAGTGCAGGACCATCCGCCCGCAGCGGACGCGCTGCCCGCCTACGCGGCCGGGGGCAGGCTCGACCGCATTGTCGGCCTGGTCATCGCAGCCATCGTGACAGCGGCCGCGGCACTGCTGTGGTTCGCCGTGGCGGCCAAGCATCCCGAGACGACGATCGCGTCGTCGCAGGACGTCGTGATCGGCATCTGGCGCGTCCTCTACAACTCCGATGCGCCCGGGGTGGACACCATCCTGAGCGCCATCGCGCTCGCCCTGCTGGCAGGTGCCGGGCTCGCGCTGCTGGAGCGGCGCATCGCCACCACGTCGAGGCGGTCGATGAATCCGGGAGACCAACCGCTTGCTCCGAAGGTCATCATGGCCGCCAACCGCGGCCGGTTCGCGGGCGAGGTCACGGTGACGGTCCTCATCCCCGCGCACAACGAGGAGGCATCGCTCCCGCAGACGATCGCGTCCCTCAAGAGCCAGTCGCACCGGCCCGAGCGCATCGTCGTCGTCGCCGACAACTGCACGGACGCCACGGTCCGCCTGGCCCGGGAGGCCGGCGTCGAGGTCATCGAGTCGGTGGACAATACGAAGAAGAAAGCCGGCGCCCTCAACCAGGCGCTGAAGGTGATCCTGCCCGAGCAGGGTGACAACGACGTCGTCATGGTCATGGATGCCGATACCCAGCTCGACGACGGCTTCCTGGCCGGCGCTGTGGCACGCTTCGTCGGCGACCGTGCGCTCATGGCCGTGGGCGGGCTCTTCTACGGTGAGCAGGGCCATGGCCTGATCGGCCAGTTCCAGCGCAACGAGTACATCCGCTATGCGCGGCAGATGCGCCGCCGCCGTGGCCGTGTCTTCGTCCTGACCGGCACCGCATCGCTCTTCCGGCCGGTGGCGCTGCGGACGATCGCCGACAGCCGCGGTACGTCGATCCCGGGAGCGACGGGTGACGTCTACGACACCGTGGCGCTGACCGAGGACAACGAACTGACGATGGCCATCAAGTCCCTGGGAGGCCTGATGGTCTCCCCGCAGGAATGCACCGTCGTGACCGAGCTGATGCCCTCCTGGCGCACGCTGTGGAACCAGCGCCTGCGCTGGCAGCGGGGTGCCCTCGAGAACATCGGCGCCTACGGGGTCACCGCGCACACGATGCGGTACTGGGCGCAGCAGCTCGGCATCGGGTACGGAGTGATCGCCCTGGGTGCCTACCTGGCGCTCATCACGCTCACCGTCGTGTCGCTCGAGGCCTGGATCTGGTTCCCGTTCTGGCTCGGGCTCGGCCTCCTCTTCACCGTCGAGCGGGTCCTCACCGTGTGGAAGGGCGGCTGGAAGGCGCGGCTGCTCGCCGTCACGCTGTTCCCGGAACTAATCTTCGACATGTTCCTCAACCTCGTCTACGTCAAGGGCATCATCGACCTCTCCTTCGGCCGCCAGGCCAGCTGGAAGCACCTTGCCCATGCCGCTCCGGCGGCCGACCCCTCACTCCAGGAGGCCTGACCCGTGTTCCCTCCAGCAGCCGGACCCAACATCCCCGCCGGCCTCCTCCTGCCGGAATCGGTGCTGAGCAGCAGCGAGTTCGCCGTCCTCGCCGCGTTCGTGGCCATCAATACGGTCGTCTACGCCTCTCTGGCGCTGGCCAACATCCTGCCCAGGATCTATCCCACGGACTGGGTGACCAACCGCAACCGCCGGACCGAGACCCGCAGCATCTATCCGGACGCGCAGGTCTGAGGTCCGAACCGGGAGCGCCTGGTCCCGCGACCTCAGCGCAGCGGGTCCTTCTCCCCGGCCTCGATGGGCGCGTCGACGACGTTGGCACTGACCGGCATGGGGCAGGTGCCGTACGGGGTGAAGGCGCTGGGATAGTTGATCGCCCGGTTGAAGTCGAGGAGCACCGTGCCATCCGGGCGCGGACGGCGGGCGGCCACCTTCCGCCAGGGAGCGGTGGTCGAGCCGTTGGTCCGGTCGTGGAACGTGATCGCGAGCGAGCCGGCGTCCTCCTGGGAGGCGCAGAGCCGGAACTCCCTGTTCCCGCCCGGAAGGGAGAAGACGACGTCGCCCACGATCGACGAGGTCCCGGGTACGTCGGGATGCGCCGTCCGGATCCTCTCCTCGCGCGGCTCGTCATACGGTTCGAACCGTCCCACGACCACGAGGCCGGGGTCGTAGTCGAAGACGGGAACTCCTGTGAATGCGGCCAGCACCGGCGACTCGGCGTCCCTCGTCCGGATCGCATAGCGGCCTGCACGGCGTGCCAGCTCCACCACGACCCGTCGGCCGTCCGCACTCCCGTGGGCGACCCACATCAGCGACTCCTCATCGGCCAGGACCGCCGTGAGCGTGCCCTCCACGAGCCGGCCGGTCGACAGGTCGGTGAGAGCGTCCGCGGAGTGCGCGGTCAGGCTCGCGGTGTCGCCCGCAGCCCGCCAGAGACCGGGAACGAGTTCGAGGGCCGCGGGTTCGTCGCCGAGCCACTGGAAGGACGTGAGCGTCAGCCAGCCATGCGGTTCCGCGAGGACCGTGTTGCGCGCCTGGCGGAAACGCAGCCACCGTTCCTCGGCGGTCTGGGCGGTGGTGGTGGTCATCGTGTCCTCCTGGCTCGACTGCGTGCACCGCATAGAACCCGGAGGGAGCCGCCGGCATTCCCCGACAGCCACGGGCAGCCTGCCGGGGAACGTCCTGCCAGGACGGTCGCCCCGGCCCGTCCTAGCAAGGCGGCCGGAATCCGTCCACCCGGGACGGAGTCTCCGCCTCCTGGTGCTTCCACGGCGCTTCCTCTGGGACGATGCGATCGGGCGGTCGGTAAGGTTTCCGGGTAGGCATCCCGGTGGGCGCAGGCGGGCCGCGGTGCAGGTGCCGTCCCGGCTACGGCGGCCACGATGGGGCCGGGTACGGGGAGTATGCCCCGGGCGGCTGCAACAGGAGGAGGCACGATGACCGATGGACCAGGAGCTGCGGCGGTAGTGGCCGACGACACGAGCGACGACATGACCGATGACACGAGCGACGCCGCCGGCGGGGCTGTCGGCGGGGGCGGTGATGCGGAGCCCGCCAATGAGCCGACCGGTGAGCAGGCCGGGGAGCCGACCGATGAGCTGGACGACGAGCCGACGGACTCCCCGGCGGACACCCCCGCCGGCGAGGGAGCCGAGCAGCCCCCGGTCCCCGTACCGACCCCGGACGGCGACGGCGAGGAGCACGTGCTCCTGCCCCATCCCGATCAGCCCACCTGGCGGGAGGACTACCCCTACGACACCCGGATGACCGAGCGCGAGTACCAGAAGGCCAAGCGGGCCCTGCAGATCGAGCTGCTCAAGATGCAGGGGTGGGTCAAGGCCAACCGCACCAAGGTCGCCGTCCTGTTCGAGGGGCGCGATGCCGCGGGCAAGGGAGGCACGATCAAGCGGTTCACGGAGAACCTGAATCCCCGCGGTGCCCGTGTCGTCGCCCTGGACAAGCCGAGCGAGAAGGAACAGACGCAGTGGTACTTCCAGCGCTACATGTCCGTGCTGCCCTCGGGCGGTGAGATCGTCCTGTTCGACAGGTCCTGGTACAACCGCGCCGGAGTGGAACGCGTGATGGGCTTCTGCACGCCCACCGAGTACCTGGAGTTCATGCGGCAGGCCCCGGAGCTGGAGCGCATGCTGGTGCGCAGCGACACGCACCTCATCAAGTTCTGGTTCTCGGTGTCCAGGGAGGAACAGCGGCGCCGTTTCGCCCAACGCCACACCGATCCCGTCCGCCGCTGGAAGCTGAGCCCCATGGACCTCCAGTCACTCGACAAGTGGGACGAGTACACGGAAGCCAAGGAGGCCATGTTCTTCTACACCAATACGGCCGATGCTCCGTGGACGGTGATCAAGAGCAACGACAAGAAGCGGGCCCGGATCGAGGCCCTCCGGTATGTCCTGTCCGTCCTCGACTACGACGAGAAGGACCCCGACGTGGTCGGCACACCGGACCCGCTGATCGTGGGGACGGGGCCGCACTCGCGCGTCTTCGAGGCGGACGAGCAGTCCACGCGCCTGTTCCCCACCCTGTAGGCGGTGGGGTCCGTCCGCGTCAGCTGCTGTAGCTGGAGGAGGCGGCGAATCCTGCGAACATGATGATCACGAGGAGGATCCCGAACAGGATGGCGAGTCCGTAGAGGACCACGTTGATCCAGCCGAGCACTTTCCCCGCCGTCGCTGGGACGCCGAGGCGTTCGGCCTTCTTCGCCTGCCAGATCGCCAGCGGTCCCAGGATGATCCCGGCCACGAAGAGTCCGACGATCCCGAGGATGAGAGAGGTCTGGGCGGCCTTCTCTCCCTCGATGGACCGGTAGGAGGGAGAGTGCTGGCCCAGCTGGTAGGGGCCTGGCTGCCCGGCCTGGTACTGGGGATACCCACCCTGGCTCTCGTACGCGCCGCCGTCGTACGGCTTTGCATGGCTGCCGGAGAACGGGCGCTCGCTGGGGTAGGGCTCCTGGGACATGGGGTTCCTTCTGCTGGCGGAGACGGATGGTGCCCCCCGGAACCGCAGTTCCGGGGAGCACCATTGTCTCGCGCCGTGGCCGCCGACGCACGTCCGTCGGGGATGGGCGCGGCGAAGGGGTCAGACGTGCTCGTACTGCCGCACGCGGAGGCGCGAGTGGCGGTTGCCGTAGGCGAAGTAGACGGCGAAGCCGATGACCAGCCAGACCGCGAAGAACAGCCACGTGATGGTGGCCAGGTTGAACATGAGGTAGAGGCACAGGGCGGCGGAGGCGATCGGGATGACCTTGCCGAACGGGACGCGGAACGCGGGCTCGAGGTCCGGGCGCTTGCGGCGCAGCACGAGGATCCCGAGGCTGACCGTGATGAAGGCCGACAGCGTGCCGATGTTGATCATCTCCGCGAGCACCTCCACCTGCGTGAAGCCTGCGAGCAGGGCGACGACGACGCCGCACAGGATCTGCGTACGGGCGGGCGTGGCGTGCTTGTCCGAGGTGCGGCTCAGGCCGCGGGGGAGGAGGCCGTCCCGGCTGAGTGCGAAGATCACGCGGGCGAGTCCCATGAGCAGCACCATGATCACCGTGGTCAGGCCGATCAGGCTGCCCAGCGAGATGATGCCGGCGGCCCAGTCGGCGCCGACGAGCTGGAAGGCGGTGGCCAGTGACGGCGCCCCGGAGGCCCCGAGCTCCTTGTAGGACACCATGCCGGTCACCACGAGGGTCACCAGGATGTAGAGGATGCTGACCACGATCAGCCCGGCGAAGATCCCGCGGGGAAGCGTGCGGCTCGGGTTCTTCACTTCCTCGGCGGAGGTGGCGACGACGTCGAACCCGATGAAGGCGAAGAAGACGAGGGCGGCTCCCGAGATGATGCCGGTGAAGCCGAAGGCCGCCGGGGAGGCGCCGCTGAGGAAGGAGAGGAAGGGCTGGTCGGCCCAGCCGGCACCGGTCGCCGCGGCGGGCTCCGCGGCCGGCACGAAGGGGGTGTAGTTCTCGGGGCTGACGTAGAAGAAGCCGACGACGATCACGAACAGCACGATGCCGATCTTGATGACGGTGAAGACGCTGTTGACCCTCGCGGAGAGCTTGGTGCCGTAGATCAGGACGGCGGTGAAGACGGCGACGATCAGCAGCGGACCCCAGGTGAGGTCGAGGCCCAGGACGCTGATGTCGGCGGGGATGTCGAGGTCCAGGACGCGAAAGAGGTCGCTGAGGTAGACGCCCCAGAACTTCGCGATGACGGCGGCCGCCATCAGCAGTTCGAGGATGAGGTTCCAGCCGATGATCCAGGCGAGCAGTTCACCCATCGTGGCGTAGGTGAAGACGTACGCGCTGCCGGCGACCGGGAGCGCCGTCGCGAATTCGGCGTAGCACATGATGGCGAGGGCGCAGGTGATCGCGGCGAGCACGAAGGAGATGGTCACGGCGGGTCCTGCGTTGAAGGCGGCGGCCTGCGCTCCGACCGAGAAGATGCCCGCGCCCACGGCGACGGCGACCCCCATGAGCATCAGGTCCCAGGTATTCAGGGAACGCTTGAGGCCGTGTCCCTTTTCGTCGGAGTCCTTGATCGACTGCTCGATGGACTTGGTCCGGAAGAGGTCCATGGGGGTGCTGGTCCTTCACTTGTGGGGGTCTCGGGAGGGCCGGCGGCCGCGCAAGCGCGGAAGGCCCTCATAGAGGATAGGAGGTGACGGGTCCCGCCGCACATTCGTGACCGAGCGGCGGGACCTTCCCTTCCGGGCCGGGGAGGTCAGCCCTCGCGCTGGAGGAGGGCGTGGCGCGGACTGTCGGGGTTCATCAGGGAGTGCTTCCGGCCGTAGAGGAAGTAGACGGCGAGACCGATCAGGAGCCAGACGCCGAACCTCAGCCAGGTCTCCCAGTGGAGCTGGAGCATCAGGAAGAACGACGCCAGGACACCGAAGGCGGGCACGATCGGCATGAGGGGCAGCTTGAAGGTACGCGGCACCTCGGGCCGGGTGCGGCGCAGCACGATCACAGCGACGCACACGACGACGAACGCGGCCAGGATCCCGATGTTCGTCAGGTCGGCGACCGCGCGGATGGGGAAGACGCCGGCGAGCAGCGCCGCCGCGATCCCGGCGATCCAGGTGACGCGCTGCGGCGTCCCGTGCCGGTCCGTCGTCGAGAACCAGGCAGGAAGGAGTCCGTCGCGGCTCATCGAGAACCACACCCGGGTCACGCCGAGGAGGAAGGTCAGCATGACGGTAAGGATGGAGATCACGGCGAAGGCCGAGATGATCGTGGCGATGACCGGAAGGCCGACGGACTGGAAGGCGGAGGCGAAGCCGGCCGTGGGGCTGATGTCCTCGTAGTTCTGCATGCCGGTGAGGACGAGGGTCGCGAGGACGTACAGCACCATGGCGATCAGCAGGGACAGGAGGATGGCCTTCGGCATGTGCCTCTTGCCGTCGGTCGCCTCCTCGGCTGCGGTGCTCATGGCGTCGTAGCCGAAGACGGCGAAGAAGACGGTGGCAGCGCCCGTGAAGACCGCACCGAAGCCCGAGGGGAGGAACGGCGAGTAGTTCTCGGCGTTCACGTAGAAGAAGCCGAGCCCCACGATGCCGAGGATGAGCAGGATCTTGAGCCCGACCGCGACGAGTTCGAATTTGCCGAACGTCTTGGTCCCGCGGCTCAGGATGAATGTGATGAGCAGGCAGACGACGATCGCGGGGATGTTGACCACACCGCCCTCGATGGTGTCCGGGGTGCCCTGCATCCAGGTGGGCACCGTGACGCCGATGCCGGACATGAACTCCGTGAAGTATCCCGAGATGCCGATGGCCACCACGGCCACGATCGCGATGTACTCGAGCAGCAGGTCCCATCCGATGAACCAGCCGATGATCTCACCCAAGGCCACGTAGCCGTAGGTGTACGCGGAGCCCGCGCGGGGGATCATGCCCGCGAACTCCGCGTAGGACAGGGCGGCCGCGGCGCTGGCGAGCCCCGCGATCAGGAACGAGATCAGGACGGCCGGGCCGACGGGCGCACCGTCCTCCCCGCCGTTCGCGACGAGCCCCGCGAGCGTGAAGATGCCGACACCGATGATGCCGCCGACACCGATCGCCGTCAGTTGCCACAGGCCGAGGCTCTTGAAGAGGCCGGTGCGGCCCGACTCGTCCTCGACATTGTCAATGGGTTTGCGCCGCAGGAGCGATTGCGAGCCCTGCACGCCTGAGCTGTCCGACATGGGGATCCGTTCATAGGAGGGAGAGTGCGTTCCGCACCTGCCAAGTATGGAGGGGGCTGTCCATCAGCGGAAGTCGGCATTATCGAAGGGAAACCGTCGGTTCTGCTTAACCATCCCCCGGTGCCGGGCGGCGGAGCCCGGCCAGGACGAGGCCGAGGTACCGCTCGAACTCCCCGGCCAACTCCCCGGTTGGAGGCGCGGGACGGTCGGGCGCGAGGGAGCCGAGCATGCGGATGAGGACGAGCAGGTCCCTCCCGGTGAGGTCCGGCCTCGCCGCCCCCTCGGTCCTGAGCCGGAGGGCCAGTTCCTCGGCTGCCGAGGCGATGCGCTGGCGGAGCACCGCGAGTCCGGCCGAGACGAATCCGGAGTCGTGCAGCAGCTCCCGCAGGCCACGATCCTCCAGCTGCATCCGGGCGGCGGAGCCGACGAAGAACCGCACCGCAGCCCACGGTTCGGGAACCGCGAGCGCCTCCCTCGCCACCGCATCGACGTCGTCCACGCGCTGCTCGAGGATCGCTTCGATGAGTGCGCGGCGGTCGGGGAACCGGCGGTAGACGGTCCCGACCCCCACCCCTGCCTCCCGTGCGATGTCCTCGAAGCTGCACTCCGCGCCGTGCACGGCGAACATGCGCCGCGCCGCAGCGAGGACCACCGCACGGTTGCGCTGGGCGTCCCGCCGCAGCGGGCGTACGGCGGCCCGTGCCGGGGGCGGTTCAGGCGGAAGCGCCACGGAGGGCCGACCTGCGCAGGCGGAACGTCAGGAAGAGCCGGTGGGCGGTGATGACGACGGCGAGCCATGCGACGCCGAGCGTCCACGCCACCAGCACGTCCGTGAGCCAGTGGTGGCCGAGGTAGACGCGGCTGAGCCCCATGGTTGCAGCGAACAGGACGGCGAGCACGATGGTGAGGGCCCGGGTGCGCTTGCGGTGCTGCCGCAGCACGAGGAGGTAGGCCACGATGCCCGCGATGACGACGGCGTTCAGCGAGTGTCCGCTGGGGAACGACGGCGAGGACTCATAGGGCGGGACGGCGAGTTCGAGGGGAGGCCGCAGGCGCCCGATCGCGTCCTTGCCCGCCACGGTCATCAGCAGGGAACCGAAGGCCGCCGCGGGCAGGAGGATCACAGGGGTCCAGGACCTGCGGCTGACCGCGAGGAGCACCATGATCGACACCGCCAGGATGGGCATCCCGATCGGCCCGCCGATGTTCGTGTACCCCGTGATGAAGGCGTTGAGCCAGTCCTGGCGCAGGGATACGGCGAGGTCGAGGGCCGGGTGGTCGAGGGCGGCGACCCCGTCGGCGTCCACGACGGACTCGTACACTTCGGCGGAGGCCGCCGTCAGCGCCGCCCCGACCCCTCCACCGATGGTGATGATGAGCAGCAGTGCGGTATGGGGGCCCACCCACCGTGCGAGGGGGCGGACGCACCGGACGAGCAGACGGCCGATCGGTGACGACCATCGCGTGAGGTCTCGTGGTCCTACGTACTGGTCCTGGTGGGCTGCCATCTCCTGACTCTATGCCGTGGGACCCGGGGGGCACGTCGGGGCAGGCCCTCCCGGGCACCGCTTGACGGTTCGGGACCGGCGGATCTGCCCGCTCCGGCAGCGGCCCGGCTAGGCTGGCCGCATGAGTGAGCCAGGCCTGATCCGCGATGTCGTCCGTGGCGTACCCGTCTTCCCCGAGGAGATGCCGCCCTTCGACCCCGAGGCCGCGCCCGCCTCGCCCGTCGACCTCTTCGTCGAGTGGCTGAAGCGCGCGGTGGAGGACGGCGTCGCCGCGCCCCACGCGGTCACCCTCGCGACAACAGGAGAGGATGGCATGCCGGACGCGCGCGTCGTGATTCTGAAGGACGTGACGTCGGCCGGATGGCAGGTGGCGTCCAGCATGGACAGCCCGAAGGGCCGGCAACTGAGGAAGCACCCTGCGGCGGCGTTGACCTTCTTCTGGCCGGCAGTCGGCCGTCAGGTGAGGATCCGGGGGTCCGTCTCGACCGGCACCACGG
Source organism: Arthrobacter pasteuri (assembly GCF_054510955.1). Taxonomy (NCBI): domain Bacteria; kingdom Bacillati; phylum Actinomycetota; class Actinomycetes; order Micrococcales; family Micrococcaceae; genus Arthrobacter; species Arthrobacter pasteuri. Next base: position 1,727,719 of record NZ_JBTNDO010000001.1, on the reverse strand, counting down.
AGGAGAACGACGCCGATTTCCAGCGCCGCCATCCTGTGGCCCGTGCGCTCGTCCTCGCCGGCAGCCAGAGCGCGGTGATGCGCAGCCGGGAAGACCTCGAGGCAGCCGTCGAGGAGCAGGTGCGCCGGATCGAGGCCGCGGACGGCCTCGCCTCGACGACCTGGACGGTCTTCACCGTGGCGCCGGACGCCGTCGAATTCTGGCAGGCGGACCAGGAACGCAGGCATATCCGCCTGCTCTACACCCGGTTCGGGGAGGGCTGGCGCCGGGAACTGCTCTGGCCCTGAGCCCCCTGCTACGCTCCGCGCGGACCTCGGACCTCGGACCTCGGACCTCGGACCTCGGACCTCGGACCTCGGACCTCGGACCTCGGACCTCGGACCTCGGACCTCGGCGGCCTACGCTGCGACCGGCCCGGCGGCCGGTTCTCCGACCCGCACGCGGAGCTTGTGCACGAAGTCGAGCTTGGCGATGACGGCCGGCGGCAGCACGAACGGGTAGAGGTCGTTGGCGCCCATGCTGCGGTTCACCTGGTTGAGGGCGACGGAGAGCGGGATCCAGGTCTCCCGGACCACGTCGCCGAAGTCCTCGGAGGTATTCGGCCCGGGACCGGAGGCGAGTCCGTACTGTAGGGCGGTGTCCACCGTGTCACAGATGTGCAGGTAGTGCGCGAACGTCTCGGCGAAGTCCTCGTACGGGTGCATCGTCGCGTACTGGGAGATGTGCTCCTTCTTCCAGCCCTCGGGAGCTCCCTCGTCGTAGTGCCGCTTGATGGCGTCCTTGTAGCTGGCGCGGTCGTCGCCGAAGACGCTGCGCGCCCGTTCGGTCAGGTCCGGATCGGAGAAGACGAGCGTGCCCTCGAAGTAGTGGCCGGTCTCGTGCCGGAAGTGTCCCAGCATGGTGCGGTAGGGCTCTTCGAGCTTTGCCCGCATCTTCTCGCGGTGGGAGTCGACGGTCTCGGCCAGGTCGATGGTGATCAGGCCGTTCTGGTGCCCGATCACCACTTTCTCCTCGACGCTCGACAGCAGATCGAAGGCGAGCCCCCGCTCGGGGTTCTGGACCCTGTCCTCGATGGGCAGGCCGAGCACGTCGAGTTCGTAGATGAGGTGGCGCTTCGAGCGTTCGGCGTCGAGGAACTGGGCGAGCCCCGTGGTGTCGTGGTCGTGGGGCCGGGACCTGGTGAGGTTGCAGCTGAAGCATTCGTCGCCCTCCTCCCGTACGAGCCAGGTGCACCCCGACAGCTTGAGGTTGGTGCAGCGTCGCAGGAGCTGGCCCTCGAGGTCGCGGTACGCGCCGTCGTCGTCCAGCGGCGTGATGGCGCGTTCCCCGCGGTGGAAGCCGAGCTGCGTGCCGCAGGCGAGGCACTGGGAGTTCTCGAAGAACAGGGGCGCGTCGCAGACGGCGCAGGTGAAGCGTTGCATGGGATTCCTGGGGTCGGGGGTGGTCGGTCAGGCGAAGAAGACGATGCGGATCAGCGCTGCGGTGCCGATGGCGAGGATCGTGGCACGCAGGGCGAGGGGGGAGAGCCGGCGGCCCACGCGAGCGCCGAGAAGGCCCCCCAGGGTGGCGCCGACGGCGATGAGGAGCACGAGGACCCAGTTGATGGACTCCCAGGCGAACACCATGAAGGTGATGGCCGCGACCCCGTTGACGGCCGTGGTCAGCACGTTCTTGATGGCGTTGATGCGCTGGAGGCTCTCGATCGTGACCATGCTCATCAGGCCGACGATCAGGATGCCCTGGGCGGCACCGAAGTAACCCCCGTACACGCCCAGGACGCCGATGCCGGCGAGCAGCAGCAGGGACCGACGGCGCGACGGCCCGGCATCGGGCGCGCCCTCCCCGGCCTTCGCCGCCGCGGCCCGCTGGACGCGCGGAGCAAGAGCCACCATGGCGAGGCCCACGAGGATGAGGATGGGCACGATCGCGCGGAAGGCCTCCGCCGGCAGGACGAGCAGCAGCAGGGCCCCCGCGATCCCGCCGAGGACGGAGAGGGGCAGGAGCCGCAGCAGGAGGCCCCGGTTCGCGGCGATCTCCCGGCGGTAGCCCCACGAGCCGGACAGGCCGCCGCCCACGAGGCCGATGTTGTTCGAGATGTTGGCGACGATCGGCGGATAGCCGAAGAGCAGGAGGGCCGGGAACGTCACCAGGGTGCCGGAACCGACGACGACGTTGATCATGCCCGCCCAGAAACCGGCAGCGAGGATCACGGCGATCTCGAGCAAGCGTGGGTGTCCTCTCGGTACTGGGTGCGGGCGGGCGGTCGTCCCGCAGCAGCGCCGTCAGGAGTGCTCGGCCGCCGGGCGGGAAGGGCGCCTTGCCAAGGATATGCCGTGCCGTCCCCCCGCCCGGACCGCCTGGACCGCCTGGACCGCCCTGACGCTCAGGCGTCCTCGCGGTCGGGGCTCTCGAGGATGAAGAAGTTGGACTGGCTCCCGTCCTTACGCTGCTCCTGGTAGATGAAGTTCAGCCGGCGTTCGTCGAAGGTCCGGAACCATTCCTCCCAGCTCACGTGGCGCAGCTTGTCCGTGTCCTCGTTGAAGTCGAAGCGCAGAACGCCGAGGTGATCCCCGTGTTCCGTTCCTTCCACGGTGGCCGGCCGGGCATTCCGCGCCTCGGCCCACTGCTTGATGACCTCGTGGTGCGTGGTCGCGAGGCTGCGGCCCTCACGCTCGGGATCCTCGTCGGGAGAGGTGATCTCCTGGGAGTACTTCAGGCTCTTGGACGTCTCGGGCCCCGTGCGGATCCTGCCGCTGTCGGGGCCGGCACCGACATCCGCGGGCTCGCCGTCCAGGCCTTTGCCGGCCTTCGGGTCCGCCGCCCCCGACCCGTCGGCGTGGTCCTGTTTCGCCCGGGCGACCGCGTCGACGAGTTCGCCCTTCCGCATTCCGGAGGTTCCCGAAAGACTCTTTTCCTTGGCCTCCTGCCGGAGCTCGTCGACCTTCATGCCCCGCAGGTCCGTCTCGCTGACGTCGGGGGTGTCCGGCGTCTGGTTGCCTGGTGCCTCCGCCATGCTGATTTTCCCTCCGGTCGATGCTCCCCGCGTACGGCCCGCAGAACCGGGTCCCATGCAAGAACTAAGCGTGCTTACTACTTTCGTGGCGACCGGGTGGCGTGTCAAGGTATTCCGGCGCGAGCTGCGCCGGGATCAGTGGCCGAAGGCGTCCGAATCCACGATCTCGGCACTTCCCGTGTCGAGCAGGTAGATGCCGGCCAGTTCGGCGCCGGAGAGTTCGAAGTCGAAGATGCCGAGGTTCTGCGCGAGCCGCTGGGGGTTCGACGACTTCGGGATCGCGACCATGCCCTGCTGCACGTGCCAGCGCAGCACCACCTGTGCGGGCGTCCTGCCATGGGCTTCCGCGATGGCGACGATGCCGGGATCCTCCAGCAGGCCGCTGCCCGGGCCCAGTGGGCTCCAGGACTCCGTCACGATCCCGTGCTCGTTGTGGAACGCGCGCTCCTCGATCCGGGGGCGCTGCGGGTCGAGCTGGATCTGGTTCACGTCGGGCACGATGCCGGCGTCGAGAACCTGCTGCAGGTGGGCGGGCTTGTAGTTCGACGTTCCGACGGCGCGCACGAGCCCCTCCTCCATCAGTTTCGCAATGCCCTGTACCGCTTCGACGTGCCGACCCTGGTCCGGGTTCGGCCAGTGCACGAGCAGCAGGTCGACGTAGTCGAGGCCCAGCAGCTCGGTGCTTGCCTGAAAGGCGCGGCGCACGCCGTCGAGGCTGTGGTGCTCGCTGTTGAACTTGGTGGTGACGAACAGCTCCTCGCGGGGAATCCCGGACCGGCGGATGCCCTCGCCCACGCCCTTCTCGTTGCGGTAGTTCTCCGCCGTGTCGATGAGTCGGTACCCGGTCTCGATGGCGAGGCTGACGGTCTCCGCGGCCTCGTCATCGTTCAGCGGCCAGGTGCCGAGGCCGAGGAGGGGCAGGCGGGCGCCGCTGCGCAGCTGGACGGTGGGGGCGAGTGCCATGGTGGGGCTCCTGCTCGAGGGGGCGGTGTCAGCCCCCAGCCTTTCCCGCAGGCCACCACCCCGTCAACAGGGAGCAAGACCTGCGGGCGGCGCCTCGGCGGGGCGCGGCACGTCCCCGGGCAGGACGGCTAGCCGACCAGCCGCTGCTGCCGGGCGCGCGTGGAGGAGGTGTCGCACGTTGCCGGTGCGCCGCTGTAGGAGGCGCGCGGCAGGGACCGGGACGAGTCCGTGGCGAGCACGTCATCGATCAGTTCGTTGACTGCCTGGGCGATGCAATCCCGCTCCTCGCGGGGGAGCGGAGCGAGGCCGTGGAGGTAGGCGTCGACCTCCAGCTCATCGAAGCAGCCGCCGGAATTGAGGTAGTGCAGGTGCACGTCACGCAGTGTCAGGGATGATGCTGTCATGGCCGTGGAGGCGGACTGGAACTGCAAGGCGGGCTCCTCTGGTGCACGATGTCCTCGCACCCGGACGGCGCGGCGATCCCGCCCACCGTAGCCCCCGCCCTCTCAAGGGCTCCCGCAGGAAAGCTCAACTTTGACTCAAGGGGTTTCGCGCACCAAAGGCCCACCGCCGAAAAAATAGTAAGGCTACTTAATTTCATTTCGAGCAGGAATGGGCTTATAGTTTCGGCAGGGCCTAGCAGCGGGCCATCGAACCACCATCGTGGAGCTGACCATGGAAACTTCCTCTTTTGTCGATTACCGTCCGCAGGCCGCTTCGCTGGCTGAGCCGGAGCAGCTCGGGTGGGGTGCGGTTCCACGGGTATCTCCCAGTACTGCCCCCCGGGTGGAGGAGTCGGAGTTCCCCGACGACCTCACTACCGTGTCCACCCGTCAACTCCGGGTCCTGTGCAACCAGATGTACCGCCTGCTCGACCGGGACTTCCCGCCGATGGACGCAGTGCACCGCTACGAGGTGCTGGTCGAGGAGATCGAGCGGCGTGAGGTACAGGCTGAGGCCCGGACCGCGCCCGTCACGGCGCGCAGCGGCTTCCGCGACAACTCCCTGTTCTCGCGTTTCGAACTCTTCAGTGACGGCACCATGGTGGGCCATGTGAAGTACGAGATGAAGGGATCCCACGCCGTCCTGATCCAGGCCGTCGTCGATCCGCGGTTCGACGCCGTCGACGTCGAACCGGCGCTCATCCGCCAGGTGCTCCTCAATGCGCACAAGCGGCGCATCGCCGTCGTCCCCTACTGCCCGAGGGTCCGCGAGTTCCTCACGGAGTTCCCCCAGTACCGCGCGCTCCTGCCTGCGGACCAGCGGGGACGGCTCGAGGCGACGCTGCGGGCAGCCGGAGACGACTAGCCGGCGCTGTCGTCAGGAACCTGTTGCGCACCACGATGAGGTGGCGCATGTACGGACGGAGCAGGATGCGCTCCACCGCCGTGCCGACCACCCCGAACGGTGCCGTGAACTCGACCCTGTCGATCATGGTCGTCGTGCCGTCGGCCGTGCTGAACTCGTGGACGTGCCGGAAAGCGCGGAACGGGCCCCGGAGCTGCTCGTCGACGAAACGCGAAGGGGCGTCGAACTCCGTGATGATGCTCGTCATCCGGATGGGCAGGCCGAAGTGCCAGGCGCGCCAGGTGACCTGCTCGCCCGGGCCGATCAGGCCGCTCGTGACGCCACCGACGGCGCGTTCGCGCGAGAAGCGCATGGATCCGGTATGGACATCGATGCTCCGGGAGCGCTCGAACAGTTCTGCCTGCCCCATGGGCGTGGTCGTGGTGCAGGTGAAGGCGACGGTCATGCCGTCAGTATCGCAGCCGGTCCCGGTATCGCAGTCGATCCGGGCACGGCGGCGATGAAGGCTGTCAGGGGCGAACGAGCATCTTCCCCGTGTTGGTGCCGTTCATCATGTCGAGGAACGCGTCGACGGCGTTCCCGATGCCGTCCACCACGGTCTCGTCGAAGACCACGCTGCCTTCGGTCAGCCAGTGCGTCATCTTCTCCGCGAACTCCGGCTGCAGGTCCTGGTGCTGCCCCACGATGAATCCCTCCAGCTTCAGTGACCGCGTGACGAGATTCGCCAGATTGTCCGGGCCGGGTGCCCGCTCGGTGTCGTTGTACTGCGAGATCGCCCCGCAGAGCGCTGCGCGGCCGCCGGTGTTGAGGCGGTCGAGGGCTGCCTCCAGATGATCGCCGCCCACGTTGTCGAAGTACACGTCGATGCCGTCCGGCGTGAGGTCGCGCAGTTGCTGCCGCACGGGAGCGTCCTTGTAGTTGAACGCTTCGTCGTATCCGTACCTGTCCTTGAGCAGGGACACCTTCGCCGCCGACCCGGCCGAGCCGAGGACGCGCGAGGCTCCGAGCCTGCGGGCGATCTGTCCGGCGATGGAGCCGACCGCGCCGGCGGCGCCGGAGACGAAGACGACGTCGCCTTCCCGAAGGGCCGCGACGCGCTTCAGTCCGGCGTAGGCCGTGAGTCCGGTCATGCCGGCCGCTCCGAGGAAGGCTGACAGGGGCAGTCCCGTCTCCGGCAGGAGTGAGAACTGCTGCGCGGGGCCCTGGGCGAGGTCCCGCCAGCCGAAGCCGTGGAGAACCGCGGTCCCGACGGGCAGGGTATCGCTCCTCGACTCGATGACCCTGCCCACCGCGCCGCCGGTCATGGTCTCGCCGAGCCCGAAGGGCTGGACGTAGGACCTGGCGTCGTTCATGCGCCCCCGCATGTAGGGATCGACGGACACGTACTCGTTGCGGACGCGCACTTCGTCCTCGCCGAGCTCCGGGAGGTCCACGGTGACTGTTCGGAAATCCGCCGGAGTGGGGGTGCCGATCGGGCGGCGGACGAGCTGGATCTGGGTGCTGCTGCTGGTCATGCTGCTCCTCGTGCTGAGCCGCTTCCTGCAGGCGGCAACGCGCTATCCGGAGGGATTATTCCGGTTGAAGGGTGGGAGAGGGGGTGCCCGCCCCCAGGGCGTCCTCGAGATCGAAGCGGTGGATCGCCGTTTCCTGGGTTGGGCGCGGGACCCGGAACCCCACGGTCCGGTCCTTCGGAAGCCGGGTCCGCCGGATCACCGGGGGCGTGCGCGCCGAACTGCTCGATCAGGCGCCTGTAGCAGTGGGCGAGGAGTGCCTGTGGGGGAGGGTCCCCCCGCTGACGGGCGGCCAGCCGCGACCCGGTTTCCTGCTCGTCCTGATCGTCTCGGCCTCCTGCAGGAAAACGATCGCGGTGTGCCGCACTAGGTCCTCGTCTCCAGTCCCGGCCGGCGGGACTACCTGTCAGTGGCCTGCCCGCCCCCGCACGAACCGCTGGACGCCGTACAGTGCGAGCCCCAGCGCGAGCAGGACACCGGCTCGGAGCCAGATCTCGCCGGTCTGCTGTGTGAGGAGCAGGAGACATGATGCGATCGCGAGGTAGGGGAACACCGCCGGGATGCGGAAGTGCCGGTGCTGCACCTCATCCTTCCGGAGCACGATGACGGCGATATTGGTGCTCAGGAACACGAACAGGAGCAGCAGGACGACCGTCTGGGAGAGCGATTCGAGCCCGCCCGTCAGGGTCAGGGCCATGGCCACGAGCGTCGTCGCCACGATGGCGACCCACGGTGTGCGGCGATGAGGCAGGACGCGGTCGAAGACCGACGGGAAGAGTCCCTGTTCTGCCATCCCATAGGTCAGCCGGCTGGACATGATCATGGTCAACAGGGCGCCATTGGCCACAGCGATGAGGGCCACCAGGCTGAAGAGTCGGTTCGGGATGCCCGCGCCAGTAGCCGCCACGACGTCGAGCAGGGGCGAATTCGACCCGGCGAGCTGATCAGGGGCGAGCGCTGCGGAAGCCGCGAGACCGATCAGGAGGTAGACGACGCCGGCCGTCAGCAGGGCACCGAAGATGGCCTTGGGGTACACGCGGCTGACGTCCCGGACCTCCTCGGCGACGTTCGCGGACACCTCGAACCCGACGAAGGAGTAATACGCGATCAGGGATGCGGCAAGGACGGCGGATGCGGCACTCACCCCGGGCGGGAAGTCGTTGACGCGCGAGATGTCCCCATTGCCTCCGGCGACGAAGATGCCGACGACGACGATGACCAGGACGAGTCCGGACACTTCGATGACGGTCATGACCACGTTGCTGCGCACGGACTCCTTGATACCGCGCATGTTCAGCACGGCCAGCAGGGCGAGGAACACCAGGGCGGCGGGAACCGCCGGTACGTCGATGAACGTGGTGAGGTAGCCCCCGGCGAAGGCCTGTGCGAGGCCTGCGGCGCTCGTCACACCGGCCGCGAGCATGCAGAAGCCCACGAGGAAGGAGATGAACGGCTTCCGGAAGGCGCGTTCGGCGAATACCGCGGCGCCGCCCGCCTTGGGGTACTTCGTCACGAGTTCGGCGTATGATCCCGCGGTCAGGAGGGCCAGGGCCAGAGCAACCATGAGGGGCATCCAGATGGCGCCGCCCACTTCGGCCGAGATCACGCCGACCAGGGCATACACACCGGCTCCCAGAACGTCGCCGAGTATGAAGAGGTACAGGAGCGGCCCCGAGATGCCGCGCTTCAATCGGGTGTCCGGAACCTGTTCTGTCGTAGCCACGAGCTCAAGTCTAGTGGGACCACTCAGCACGCTCGGCGATTATGCGGGTAGGACCGTTCGGCGCGCAAGAGATACCGCCGGTCGCTCCCCGCCCCCTCCTCGGCGGTATCCACAGCATACTTACCCTCATCCACGAGGGCCGGGGGCGGCCACTCATGCCGACAGAGAGGTTTTCGATGAGTTGGCTCGACCGTGACCACAGCATCGCGCCACCGGGGTTCAACCGATGGCTCATCCCACCGGCCGCGCTGGCCGTCCACCTGTGCATCGGGCAGGCGTATGCGACCAGCGTCTACAAGACGGCGCTGACGGCCCACTTCGGCGCGAGCCTGACGCAGATCGGCATCATCTTCTCGATCGCGATCGTGATGCTGGGCCTGTCCGCCGCCGTCCTCGGCACCTGGGTGGACCGCAACGGGCCGCGCAAGGCGATGTTCACGTCGGCCCTGTTCTGGACCTCCGGCTTCCTGGTGGGGGCGCTCGGCATCTTCACCCACCAACTGTGGCTCCTCTACCTGGGCTACGGGGTCATCGGGGGCATCGGCCTCGGCATCGGTTACATCTCGCCGGTGTCCACCCTGATCAAGTGGTTCCCCGACCGTCCGGGCCTCGCGACCGGCATGGCCATCATGGGGTTCGGCGGCGGGGCCCTGATCGCGAGCCCGCTGTCCACACAGCTGCTCCGCATGTACGACCCGAACTCCGGTACCGAGGGCTGGGTGGCCAGCGGTGACGCCGTCGGGAAGCTGTTCCTGACCCTCGCAGCCATCTACCTCGTCTACATGATGTTCGGCGCCTTCACCATCAAGGTGCCGGCCGAGGGCTGGAAGCCCGACGGCTTCGATCCTTCCCAGCTGAAGTCGAAGCCGCTGGTCACCACCGACAACGTGTCCGCGGCCAACGCGATCAGGACCCGCCAGTTCTGGCTCGTCTGGATCGTCCTGTTCTGCAACGTGACCGCCGGGATCGGCATCCTCGAACAGGCCTCCCCGATGATCCAGGACTTCTTCCGCGGCGCGGACGGCACGACGGCGGTCTCGGTCGCCGTCGCCGGCGGCTTCGTGGGCCTGCTCTCGATCGGCAACATGGGCGGGCGGTTCGTCTGGTCCACGACGTCGGACATCGTCGGCCGCAAGCGCATCTACATGATCTACCTCGGCGTCGGAGCGGTCCTCTACGTGGTGCTGGCCCTGGCCGGATCGTCCACCACCCTGCTGTTCGTCGTGCTTGCCTTCGTGATCATCTCCTTCTACGGCGGCGGCTTCGCCACCGTGCCGGCGTACCTCCGCGACCTGTTCGGCACCTACCAGGTCGGGGCGATCCACGGACGCCTGCTCACCGCGTGGTCGGCTGCGGGCATTGCCGGCCCGCTGATCGTGAACGGGATCCTCGACTCGCAGGGTACGCCCGGCGAGCTGACGGCCGCCGCCTACCAGCCCGCGCTGCTCACCATGGTGGGGCTGCTGGTCGTGGGCTTCATCGCCAACCTGCTCGTCCGGCCCGTGGATTCCCGTTTCCACGAACCCGCCGGTGACACCCCCCGAGAATTCGCGAAGGAGGCCTGACATGGCCGGAGCACGCATCGCCACCGTCTGGGCCCTCGTGGCCGTTCCCCTCGCCTACGGCGTCTTCCAGACACTCACGCGCGCCGCGGCCCTGTTCGGCGGCTGACGCCTTCGCCCTGAACGCCCGCCCCCGCGCTGCGCGGGGGCGGGCGTTCGTGCGTCGGCAGGACGCCGTCGCGGAGCAGCGGACTGGTTGAATGGGACCAGGCCACCCGGAAGGACCCATGGACAGCACCAGCACACGGCAGGCGGACGCCGTCGGACGCGGTGAGCTCCCGCCGCTCGACCGGGTGCGTGACGACGTCTGGGCCCTCGCGCAGCCCATGCCCGGCGGCCACCTCGCCTACTCCTTTACCTACCTCTTGCAGGGTGCAGACGGGGGTGTCCACGTCGTGGACCCGGGCTGGGACTCCGACGCGAACTGGGACCGGCTGACCGCGGCGCTCGCGGAGATCGCCCCGGGAAGGTCCGGGGCCGTCACCGGCATCACGGGGACGCATCTGCACCCCGACCATGTGGGCATGGCGGCCCGGCTGCGGGACGCATCGGGGGCGCGGCTCGCCCTGCACGGCACCGAGCGTCGTGCGCTCGAAGGGCACAGCACGCGGGTGCTCGATGTCGACGAGGTGATGGGGAAGCTGGAGGGGTGGGGTGTCCCCGGGGGGCGGCGAAGCGAACTCGCCCAGTACGTCGACCGGTCGCCCGAAGGACTCGTCCTGGCCGTGGACCGCGTGCTGACCGACGGCGACGTCCTGCCCGTTCCGGGGTTCCGGCTCGAGGTCATGGCGACACCCGGCCACACGGCCGGGCACATCTGCCTCCGGGACGACGACCGCGGGCTGCTCTTCACGGGCGACCACGTGCTGCCGACGGTGTTCGCCGGCCTCGGACTCGGCGGCCCGACGGCGTCGAACCCGCTTGCCGACTACCTCGCGTCGATCGACCGCGTGCGCCGCTTCCCGGACCACGAGGCCCTGCCGGGACACGGCTACCGGTTCAGGGGGCTGGCCGGGCGGGCGGAGGAGTGCGCGGAGCACCACCTGAAGCGCGCCCGGGAGGTGGCCTCGGTCCTGGCGGACGAGGATCCGCGATCCGGCGGGCCGAGCATCTGGGACATCGCCGCGCGGCTGACCTGGACCGCCGGCTGGGAGGGGCTGGAAGGCTTCCAGCTGCTCTCGGCGCTCACCCAGACGGAGATGCACCGGGACTTCGTCCGCACCACCTGGTGAGGTCGGCACTGGTGAGATCGGCGCTGGTGAGGCCGGCCGCATGCAGGTCCCGGAGGGGCGCTAGGCGAGCTTCACCTTCCGGGAGAAGAGCTTCTGCAGCAGGATGAAGGCGAGCAGGAGGGCGCCGATCACGATGCGCGTCCACCAGGAGCTCAGGGTCCCCTCGTAGGAGATGAACGTCTGGACGATGCCGAGGACGAGCACTCCCGCGAGGGATCCGAGCACGTAGCCGTACCCGCCGGTGAGCAGCGTGCCGCCCACCACCACGGCGGCGATCGCATCCAGTTCCATGCCCGTCGCCGCCAGGCTGTACCCGGAGAGGCTGTAGAAGGAGAAGAGAATCCCGCCGATCGCCGAGCACAGGCCGCTGATCCCGTACACGAGCACCTTCGTCCGCGGGACGGCGAGTCCCATGAGGAGTGCGGAGGACTCCCCGCCGCCGATGGCGTAGACGGTGCGCCCGAACCGGGTCTGGTGCAGGACGTAGAAGGCGAGCGCGACGACGACCAGCGCGATCACGACTCCGGGAGAGACGAACAGCTTCTCGCCCAGCGGGATGCGTGCCTGCGCCATGGCGGTGAAGAACGGGTCGGTCACGGTGATGGAGTCCACGCTGATCACGTAGCAGAGGCCGCGCGCCAGGAAGAGTCCGGCGAGGGTGACGATGAACGGCTGGATCTCGAAGACCTGGATGACCAGGCCCATGAGCAGGCCGAAGGTCGCACCGGTCAGCAGCACGAGGGCTATCACCACGAAGGGGTTCCACCCGGCCTCCAGGAGCGCGGCCGCGATCATCATCGAGAGGGCGACGACGGACCCGACCGAGAGGTCGATCCCGCCGGTGAGGATGACGAAGGTCATGCCGACTGCGAGCACGATCAGGAAGGTGTTGTCGATGAGGAGGTTGAGGAAGACCTGCCCGGACAGGAAGCCCGGGTACATGCCCGCCCCGATGGCGAACATCGCGAGGAACAGCCCGACGGTCGCCAGGGTGGGCGCATAGCGGGCCTTGCCCTGGAGGCGGCCGATGCGGGTGCGGCCCGGGGTGGCCGGGGTACGGGTGAGAACGGACATCAGACGGCCACCTTCACGCCGGACTGCCGGGCAACGGGACGTCTGCGTCGCCGGAGGAGGTCCCTCGCCTTGCTGGACTGCAGGAGGCAGACGACGATGACGACCAGTGCCTTGAAGACGAGGGTGACTTCGGGCGGGATTCCCAGCGTGTAGACGGTGGTCGTGAGGGTCTGGATGATCAGGGCCCCCACCAGGGTCCCCACCAGGCTGTACCGCCCGCCGGCCAGCGAGGTACCACCGATCACGACGGCGAGGATCGCGTCCATCTCGATGTAGAGACCTGCGTTGTTCGCATCCGCCGCGGTCACGTTCGAGCTGATCATGAGGCCCGCGACCGCGGCACACAGGCCGCTGAAGACGTACACGGTCCAGACGATGCTGCGTGCGCTGAGGCCGGCGAGGCGGCTGGCCACCGGATTGATGCCCACCGCTTCGATGAGGGTCCCGAGCGCCGTCCGGCGGGTCAACAGGCCGGCGACGCCGAAGGCGGCTGCCGCGATGAGGATCGAGATCGGGAGGCCGAGGAAGAAGCCTGCCCCGATCGCCTGGTAGGAGTCGTTCGAGACGGAGATGATCTGCCCGTCCGTCACCAGTTGCGCCAGGCCGCGGCCGGCGGTCATGAGGACGAGGGTGGCGATGATCGGCTGGATGCCGATCACCGAGACGAGGAACCCGTTCCACAGTCCGAGCACCAGTCCCGCGACGACGGCGATGGCCACACCTCCAGCCGCCGTCCCGAGGGACGAGGGGTCGGGCGAATTGTAGATGTAGGTGCAGGAGACGGCTCCGGCGATGGCGGCCACCGCTCCCACGGACAGATCGATACCGCGGGAGGCGATGACGAGGGTCATGCCGAGGGCGATGAGGATCGTCGGGGCCCCGTTCCGGAGGATGTCGATCAGGCTGCCGTACAGGTGACCGTCCTGGACGCGGACGGATAGGAAATCCGAGCGGAACAGCTGGTTGAGCACGAGCAACAGGACCAGGGCGAGTACCGGCCAGGTGAGGCGGTGCTTCAGCAGGGCATTCATGCGTGCGTTCCCGCGATGATCGTCATGACGTCTTCCATGGTGACTCCGTCGTTCGGTATGTGGCCGACCATCTGGCGGTCCTTGAGGATGGCGATGTGGTCACTCAGGCGCAGCACCTCCTCGAGCTCGGCCGAGATGAAGATGATCGACATCCCGTCCGCCGCGAGGCTGCTGATGAGTTTCTGGATCTGGGTCTTCGCGCCGATGTCGATGCCCCGGGTGGGCTCGTCGAGGATGAGCAGCCGGGGATTGGTGATCAGCCAGCGTGCAAGGAGCACCTTCTGCTGGTTGCCGCCGCTGAGGTTCCGGATCAGCGCGTCCTTGTTGGCGGGACGGATGTCCAGGGCCCGGATGAACTTCTCGGCCAGCTGGTCCTGGGTGGAGCGGGGAACCCTTCTCAACCAGCCCTTGCTCGCCTGCATCGCCAGGACGAGGTTGTCCCGGACGGACAGATCGCCGATCAGTCCCTCCTCCTTCCTGTTCTCCGAGGAGAAGGCGATCCCCCTGTTGATCGCCGCGCGGGGACTGCGGAAGGTCTGCGCCGCGCCGTCGATGCTCAGATGCCCCTGGTCCGCCCGGTCCGCACCGAACAGCAGCCGGGCCGTCTCGGTACGCCCGGAGCCGAGAAGCCCGGCGAGGCCCAGGATCTCTCCTGCATGGAGGGCGACCGTCACATCCCTGACCGATCCCTTCCGCCCCAGGTCCTGTGCCTGCAGCACCGGCGCCTCGTCCTGCCGGCCCGGCTGCCGGCGGCTTTCGGCCCGTTCCAGTTCGGCGAGGGCGTCCATCTCCTTGCCGATCATCTTCGAGATGAGTCCCATCCGCGGCAGTTCGCGCGTCCTGTACTCGCCCACGAGTCTGCCGTTCCGCAGGACGGTCATGCGGTCTGAGATCTCGTACACCTGCTCGATGAAGTGCGAGACGAACAGGATGGCCACGCCCCGGTCCCGGAGCGTCCGGATGACGGTGAAGAGCTGCTGGACCTCATCGGTGTCGAGGCTCGACGTCGGCTCGTCGAGGATGAGTACCTTGGCGTCGACCTGCACCGAACGGGCAATCGCGATGAGCTGCTGGATGGCGATGGAGTGTGTGGAGAGGACGGATCCGGGGTCGATGTGCCCGAGCTGCAGCTGGTCGAGGACCTCCCTCGCCTTTTTCCGGACCTCCTTCCAGTGGATGGCGCCGCGCCGCCGGGGTTCGCGCCCCAGGAGGATGTTCTCCTCGACGGAGAGGTTGGGGCAGAGGTTGACTTCCTGGTACACCGTGCTGATGCGCGCGGCCTGCGCCTCGGCCGGGCTCGAGAAGCGGAGCTCGGCGCCCATCACGGTGATCGTCCCGCTGTCGATCGGGTAGACGCCGGTCAGCGCCTTGATGAGCGTCGATTTGCCGGCGCCGTTCTCTCCCATCAGGGCATGGACCTCACCCTGGAACAGACGGAGATCCACGGCGTCCAGCGCCTTCACACCCGGGAACTCGATGGAGATGCCGCTCATGTCCACCACGGGGACGATCTCGTTCATGTGCTGTCGTTTCTCTCGCGGGATGCGGTGGGCGTGCCCACCGCATCCCGGGGGATGGTGCCCGGCCGACCTGCCCGCAGGCCGGCCGGTGCCGGCCTAGTATTCGCGGCTGGCGAGGACTTCCTTGGCCTGCTCGGGCGTGAAGGCCGATTCCTCGGTGACCACGCGGGCCGGGACTTCCTCACCGGCGACGACCTTCTCCGCCAGGTCCATGAGCTGATCACCGAGGAGCGGGTTGCACTCGACGATGTAGTTGATCTTGCCCTCGGCGAGCGCCGTCATGCCGTCCTTGACGGCGTCGACGGTGATGATCTTGATGTCCTTGCCGGGTACCTTGCCGGCGGCTTCGATGGCCTCGATGGCGCCGAGGCCCATGTCGTCGTTGTGGGCGTAGACGACGTCGATGTCGGGAGTGTTCTTGAGGAACGCCTCCATGACCTGCTTGCCGCCGCTGCGCGTGAAGTCGCCGGTCTGGGACTGGACGATCATCAGGTCCGGGTCCGCGGCGATGGCCGCTTCGAAGCCTTCCTTCCGGTCGATCGCCGGAGCGGCTCCCGTGGTTCCCTGCAGTTCGACGATGTTGATCGGCCCGTCGGTCGAGGCGGAGTCCTGCACGAGCCAGTCGCCGGCCTTCTTGCCCTCCTCCACGAAGTCCGACCCGAGGAAGGTCTTGTACAGCGAGGTGTCGGACGAGTCGACGGAACGGTCCGTCAGGATGACGGGGATGTCGGCGTCCTTGGCTTCCTTCAGGACGGTGTCCCAGCCCGACTCGACCACCGGCGAGAAGGCGATGACGTCCACCTGCTGCTGGATGTAGGACCGGATCGCCTTGATCTGGTTCTCCTGCTTCTGCTGGGCGTCGGAGAACTTGAGGTCGATGCCCGCTTCCTTCGCCGAGTCCTGGATCGACTTCGTGTTGGCGGTGCGCCAGCCGCTCTCCGCGCCGACCTGAGCGAAGCCCATCGTGATGCCGTCGTCGGAACCGCCGCCGGATTCACTGCCGGCACCGGACCCTCCGCCGCACGCCGTGAGGGCCAGGGTTGCGGCGGCGACCGCCACGAGAGATTTCTTGAACACTGCTGCCTCCTGGATTTCGGGACCACAGCAAGGAGCAGGTGCACCGTCGTTGCTGCGCCGGGCTTCGTGCCCTGCGAGCCATTGTGAACGCTAACAATGGGGCCGTCAAGTGATCTTGGACACACTTGGGAGGGAGGCCTTGACGAGCGCCGATTGCGTTGTCCCAAGCGGGGATGAACGGCCCGTTGTCGTGCATACTGGGACCACGTGGGGAGTAAGGCGATTCCGGATGACCGAAGTGACCACACCGCGGGGCCCGAGCCTCACGGACGTTGCGACCCTGGCAGGCGTCTCCCATCAGACCGTCTCCCGGGTCGTCAACCGACACCCCAATGTCAGCGAAGCCACGCGGAGGAAAGTCCGTGCGGCCATCTCTGAGCTCGACTACCGTCCCAACGCCGCCGCGCGCTGGCTCGCCACCGGGCGCACCCATTCCATCGGGATCCTTGCCGGCGAACTGGCGCAGTACGGACCGTCGAGCGTGCTCATGGGCATCCAGGACGCCGCGCGCGGCGCGGGGTACTTCCTGACGGTGGTGACCCTCAAGGACTACTCCGAGCGGGCGGTGAACGAGGCACTCACCGATCTCCTCAACCATGGAGTCGAGGGAGTCATCGCGATCACGCCGCACGTCTCGGCCCTCGAGGTGCTAGCGGAGGTGCAGGGCAGCACCCCGATGGTGACGGTAGGTGGCGGCCACGGCCTCGGACGCGACGTCGCACTCGACCAGGAGGGCGGGGCCATCGCTGCTGTCGAGCACCTGGTGGAGCTCGGGCACACCAGGATCGCCCACCTCGCCGGTCCACTGGACTGGGTGGACGCCCAGCGGCGACTGGATGGCTGGCGTTCCGCCCTCGGGAAGCACCACCTGGGTGAAGGGCCCGTGTACCAGGGGGACTGGAGCGCGCGGTCGGGATACGAGGCCGGCCGTGCCGTCGATCTCGACGGCGGACCCACCGCCATCTTCGCGAGCAACGACCAGATGGCGCTCGGGCTGGTGAAAGCCCTGCGCGAGCGCGGCTGCCGCATCCCTCAGGACGTCAGTGTCATCGGCTTCGACGATGTGCCGGAGGCGGAATTCTACGAGCCGTCGCTGACCACCGTGCGCCAGGAATTCCAGGACCTGGGGCGATCCTGCATCGAGGCGCTGATCGACCGGTCCGGTGGAGTGGCGATGGAGGGCGACTCCTTCCGCCCGCGGCTGGTGGTGCGCTCCAGCACGGCTCCCGTCGGCGGCCACCGGCCCTGAGCCACCGGTCCCGGAACCGCCCCGCCGAAGTGCTGCATGCAAGGTGCCCGCCCGCTGAAATCTTTCAACTTTTCCGGCGAATGTGCCCCTGCCTGCCTCCGGCCTCTATACGCTTCCTCCATGGAAGCAGTGACGGGGCCCGACGGAGAGGCATTCGATCGAGCGATCGAGGTGCTGGAGGAGCAGACGAGTGTGCTGTGGCGCCGCGAGCGGACCACCTCCCACGCGCTCGCGAAGAACGTGCACCCCGACATGGAGCCTGCTGCCTACGGGATCCTGACGCTCCTTCAGCGGGAAGGGTCCCTGCGGGCAACGGACATCGCGGCGAGCATCGGTGTGGGAAAGCCCTCGGTGAGCAGGCAGCTTGCAGGCCTCGAACGGCTGGGCCTGGTCAGCCGACAGCTCGACCCGTACGACGCCCGTTCCCAGCGGGTCCTGCTCACTGCGCTCGGCGAGCAGCAGCTCACCGCCGCGCAGAGCGGGCGGCGCATCGCCTTCACCGCGCTGATGCGCACCTGGAAGCCCGAGGATGTGGAGAACCTCGGCGCGCTGATCGCCCGGCTCAACACCGCCTACACCAAGGACACCTGGTAGAGGACACCTGGTAAAAAAACACCAGCTAGCCGGTCAGTCCTCGCTCCACCCGGAATCCTCGCGGAACCGTCCTACCCTCCGACCCGCCCCCGACTCCAGGGAATCACCGGAGTCCTCGAAGAGCTCGCCGGTGTCGGCCTTGCTGTGCTGGAGGAGCTGCTCTGCCTCGGCCCGTGCAGCCTCCAGGCTGTCGGCGACGATGCGGCTGCGGGCAGGCAGCGTGTCGACGTGGACCACCCGCTCGGCGGTCTCGCTGACGGGGACGGTGAAGCCGTCATTGGCGTCGTCGACCGGCAGTTCCGCCCCGCCGCTCTCCGCGGGGACGAGGTACTCGAGGAAGTAGGCCATGCTCCACACTGTCACCGCCGGACAGGCTCCGGCCAGCTCGGGGTGAGCTCCGCGGCAGCTTGTCCGTCCGTTCGCGGGCTGCTATGGCGGGCGGCCGGAGTGCCCCGTCACATTGCGGGAGCTCTGCCCGTCCGGATGCGCAGCCTGCTGATCCACCCCTAGATTGGAGGCATGGCCGACACGAAACAGCACGACGAAGCAGCCCCGACCACCCCCTCGCCGCTCGAGCAGCTCGCTGAGGCGCACCGGGTAGGGACCACCTTCAAGGGGTGGGACGGCGAGCCGGCCCGGGTCGCCCCGGAGACCCTCGTCACGGTCCTCGCGGCCCTCGGAGTCGATGCCGGATCGGACGCCGCCATCGCCCGGGCCCTAAAGGACGTGGAAGCGGGACCGTGGCGCTCGGTCCTGCCTGCCGTCGTCGTGGTGCGCCAGCGCGACGTCGACCCGGTGCTGCTCCACGTGCCCGCCGGGGCGGAGGTGGAGCTCTGGGCGGTCGACGAGGACGGCGTCCACTACACCGGGACGGTCGCCGAGGCCACGGAGAGGCGTACCGTCGACGGGCAGGACCTCGAGCGGAGGAACGGCACGCTGCCCCACGCACTGCCCCTCGGCTGGCACATCCTGCATGCGGTCGTCGACGGGCAGCAGTCGTCGTGCACGTTCGTGGTCACGCCGGACCGGCTGAGCACGACGGCGGCCCTGATGGACCACCGCACCTGGGGTCTCATGGCCCAGCTCTATTCGGTCCGGTCGTCGGCGTCCTGGGGCATCGGCGACCTCGCCGACCTGGGCGGGCTGGCGCAGGCCGCTGCGGCACAGGGAGGCGGGTTCGTGCTGGTGAATCCGCTGCACGCCGCCGAGCCCGTTCCGCCCGTGGAGCCGTCCCCGTACCTGCCGACCACCCGGCGCTACTTCCACCCCCTGTACCTGAGGATCGAGGACATCCCGGAGTACGCACGACTCGACGATGCCGCTCGCGCCAGGATCGGTGAACTCGCCGCCCGGTTCGCCGGATCCAACACCGCCACCGATCTCCTCGACCGGGACTCGTCCTACGCCGCAAAGCTCGAAGCCCTCGAGCTCGTGTTCGCCGTCGAGCGCCCCGAGCAGCGCCAGCACGACTTCGACGCCTACCGCGCCCACCAGGGCCAGGGGCTCGCGGACTTCGCGCTGTGGTCGGCGCTCGCCGAGACGCTCGCGCCCGGGGCGCCGGAATGGCAGGACGTCGGACGCCCCGGTTCGCCGGGCGCCCGCGCGTTCGCGGATCGCCACGCTGCGCGGATCGAGTTCCACGAGTGGCTG
Source organism: Arthrobacter pasteuri (assembly GCF_054510955.1). Lineage (NCBI taxonomy): Bacteria > Bacillati > Actinomycetota > Actinomycetes > Micrococcales > Micrococcaceae > Arthrobacter > Arthrobacter pasteuri. Next base: position 1,708,212 of record NZ_JBTNDO010000001.1, on the reverse strand, counting down.
CAGTGGCTCGTCGACGAGCAGCTGCAGGAGGCACAGCTCGAAGCCACCGGTGCCGGCATGTCCATCGGCGTGGTGCACGACCTCGCGGTCGGAGTGCATCCCAGCGGGGCGGATGCGTGGGCGCTGCAGGACGTGCTCGCCGCCGGCATCAGCGTCGGCGCTCCGCCGGACATGTTCAACCAGCACGGCCAGGACTGGAGCCAGCCGCCGTGGCACCCGGAGCGGCTTGCCGAGTCCGGGTACGCGGCCTTCCGCGACATGCTCCGGAACATCCTCCGCCATGCGGGCGGCATCCGCGTGGACCACATCCTCGGCCTGTTCCGGCTGTGGTGGATCCCCCAGGGTGCCCAGCCCGGGGGAGGGGCCTACGTCTACTACGACCACAGGGCGCTGATCGGCATCCTCGCCCTCGAGGCGGAGCGCGCCGGGGCGATCGTCGTCGGTGAGGACCTCGGCGTGTTCGAACCGGGGGTGCAGGAGTACCTGGCGGAGCGTGGCATCTTCGGCACCTCGATCCTTTGGTTCGAGCAGGACGAGGACGGGCCCCTGCCTCCCGAGGCCTACCGCAAGGGCTGCCTGACCACAGTCACGGTGCACGACCTCCCGCCGAGCGCGGGCTACCTGGCGGGCGAGCACGTACTGCTGCGCGAGAAGCTCGGCCTGCTCAGCCGCCCCGTCGAGGAGGAGCAGGCCGAGGACCGCGCCACCCAGGAGAAGTTCCTCGCGCTCCTGCGGAAGCGCGGCCTGCTCGAGGGCGAGGCCCCGGAGGTCCAGGAGACCGTCGAGGCGCTGCACGCCCTCATCGCGCAGACTCCATCGGTGCTGTTGGGCGTCGCGCTCGCCGACGCCGTCGGGGAACGCCGCACGCAGAACCAGCCAGGCACCAACGACGAGTACCCGAACTGGCGGATCCCCCTCGCCGACGCCGAGGGGAAGGCCGTCCTCGTCGAGGATCTCGCCGGGAACCCGCGCTTCGCATCGCTCATCGCAGCCCTGGGAGTTCCCGCCACGGAGGGGGCCACCGGGCCCATCGCCTGACCGCAACAAGAATTTGGGGCCGCACCGCATCGTCCCGCCATGGTCGGATGGAGGAATGGAAAGCTCAGAAGACCGGACGTACGACGTCGTCATCATTGGTGGCGGGCTGTCGGGGCTGAGCGCTGCGCTCGTCCTCGGGCGGGCCAGGCGCCGCGTGGTCGTGATCGACGCGGGAACGCCCCGGAATGCTCCGGCCGAGGCGGCCTACGGATTCATCACCAGGGACGGGACTCCGCCCGGGGGCCTCGTCTCGCTCGCGCGGCAGGACCTGGAGCCGTACGGGGTGCAGTTCCTCGACGGCTCCGCGGAGCGTGCCGGGCAGGTGCCGGGCGGCTGGGCCGTCAGCACGGCCGAGGGTGCGACCGTGCAGGGACGCCAGCTGCTGCTCGCGACGGGCCTCCGCGATGTCCTCCCCGACCTCCCGGGTGCCCGGGAAGCGTGGGGTCGCGGCCTCCTGCAATGCCCCTACTGCCACGGCTGGGAGGTCCGCGACCAGGCTCTGGGCGTCCTGGGTTCGGCCCCGACCTCCATCCATCAGGCGCTGCTGGTCCGCCAGTGGTCCGAGGACGTGACCTTCTTCCCCCACCTCCTCGGCGCGCTGTCGGAGGACGACGAGCGACGCCTGCGCACTCGAGGTGTCCGGATCGCGGAGGGGCGGGTCCGGCACCTGGCCCTGGGGTCGGATGACGGCGGGCCGCGTTCGCTGCAGGGCGTCCGTCTCGAGGACGGTTCGCTGGTCCCGTGTTCCGCGATCTTCTGCGAGCCCGGTGCCGACGCCGGCCTGCCCCTGCTGGCCGACCTCGGCTGCGAGATGCGCGACGACGGCTGCGTGTCCACCGACGGTATCGGGCGTACCTCCATCGACCGGGTCTGGGCCGTGGGCAACGCCGCGGATCCTGCCGCCCAGCTGGTGCCGGCCGCGGGGGATGCATACCGGATGGCGGTAGCGATCAACGCCATGCTGGTCGAGGAGGACTGCGCGACCTGCCTGGAGGCCGGGGAAGCGGTCAGCGAGGGCGTCTGAGATCCTGCCGGCCGGACAGGGATGCGGACACGACGAAGGCCCCGGCTGGACCGGGGCCTTCGCGCTGCGACTACCTCGCGACGGCGACCATCTGTCGAATCGACTATCTGTCGAGTCGACTACATGTCGGGGTCGACTACCGGTCGAGGTCGGGGCGCGTCTGCCCGTCCTGTCCATGGAAGGGGGTGTCCTCGGTGAGGAGGGGATCCCCGCCGCTCGGGCCGAGGCCGGCACTTCCCGTGTCCATGGCGGTGACGACCGGCGGCACGTCCAGGGGGAGGTCACCGCTCGCGCCCACGTCCTTGCCCGGATTCTGGGGTGCTTTGGCGCCGTCGTCCGACGGCGAACCGCCCTTCTTCAGCTTGCCCTTCAGGGAGTCCTGCAGCGCCGGCGCCTTGCTCTTGATCGTGTCGGTGGTGGAGCTGACCCGTTCCTGCACCGTGGGGCTGTTCCACACCTTCTGGGCCCTCGTCCGCAGCTGCTCGTAGGCGCCCCGGCCCGCCCGTGTGCCGAGGACATAGCCAACACCCATGCCCGCCCCGAAAACCAGTTTGTTCTTCATGCTGTTCTCCCTTCGGTGGATTGCCGTGCTTCCGAATCTAGACCACTGCACCAAGGGGGGCGAGGGGCATTTTCGGTGCGTGGTGCCCGGGCTCGCCGCAGGAGAGCCGACCGGGCCGCTGCTGCTCGAAGCGCAGACCGCCGAGGAGGGCGGGAGATCAGGAGGAGCGGCGCGCCGCGACGTCGGGCCGGACCGGCGCTGATTCGGGCTGCTGGTCGCGGCGATCGAGTTCCTCGGTCAGTTCCTCGTGCCGGACCTCGGTCTCCATGGACAGCTCGCCGTCGTGCGCGTACTCGTAATCCAGTTCACGATGGATCTTGCTGTTGAGGACCTCGACCTCGGACATTCCGAGTGCGGTGAGGTCCTGCGGGAAATCTTCGGACGGCGTCAGTCTGGTGCTCATGGGGGCCTGTTCGGAGGTGCGACGGGGATCGGGCCCGCTTCTAGACCCCCTTGTCGGGCGGGGCCCGGCAAGGGGAAATAGTATCGGTCGCCTAGCGAAAACGGAAGCGGCCGCCGCTCTTCTTCGAGGTGTCGGTCGACTGCCAGTCCGTGAGGTTGTACACCGCCACCAGGACGCCGCCCATGAGCAGCCAGAACGCACGTGCCTTGCCCTCCCGGGCCACGCCGGTGAGCAGCGGGGCCAGGGCGTAGAGGGGCGTGCTGCCCAGGTCCACCGTGCGGTGGGTGCGAAAACTGATCAGCGGCGCGACGGCGAAGGGCTGGTCGGTGAACGCGTTGACGGCGCCCTGGGTGGCACCGAACGTCGCGAAGAACAGCCGTGCCTTTCGGCTCATGCCGAAGAGGGACGGAAGGGTGAGCATCGACGCGGAGAAACCGTAGTCGATGATTCCGTGCTGCCGGGGAGTGATGGGCTTCGTCATGCTGCCAACGCTAGGAACACCGGAACCCTGCCACAACGGGTAACCGGCCCGACGCAGCGGTTGACAAGCCCGGCGGCAGCCCGTGGCGGCAACTCGTGTCGCGGTTCGTGTCGGTGGCGGAGGCTACCCTTCTCCCGGGATCACGGACGGAGCAGGGGAGGGATCATGCCCGAGGGGGACAGCGTCTTCCGGCTCGCGGCGAGGCTGAGGAAGTCCCTCGACGGCCGCACCCTGAAGCGCGGGGACCTCCGCGTTCCCGCGCATGCCACCACCGCGCTGGACGGCATGCGCGTGACGGAGCATGTGACCCACGGCAAGCACCTGCTGACGCGGTTCGACGGTGGCCTCACCCTCCACACGCACCTGCTGATGCAGGGATCGTGGACGGTCACCGCTGCAGGCAGGACGCTGCCCCGCAGGCTCCTGCCCGACGCCCGCGTGATCCTCGAGGTGGAGGACGGGCCGACGGCGTACGGCCTGGACCTGCCCGTCGTCGATCTGCTGCCCACCCGCGCGGAGGGGGACGTCGTGGGGTACCTCGGGCCGGACCCGCTGCGCCCTGACTGGTCCGCGGATGAAGCGGTCCGCAGGCTCGGCCGTGAGCCCGCCGTGCGCGTCGCCGCTGCCCTCCTCGACCAGCGCAACGTCGCCGGTTTCGGCAACCTCTGGGCCAATGAGCTCTGTTTCCTCAGGGGCCTCCACCCGGACACAGTGATGGCCGACGTCGACATCCCTGCCCTGGTGGCACTCGGGGCACGGTGCCTGCGCTTCTCCGCCACCCGGCCCGGAGCACACCAGGTCACCACGGGCACCCTCCGCAGGGGTGAGCAGCACTGGGTCGTGGGCCGGGCCGGCAGGCCGTGCCTGCGCTGCGGGACGGCCGTGCTCGTTCGGGCCGAGGTGCCCGGCGACCCGGGCCGCCGTCGTACCTGGTGGTGTCCGAGCTGTCAGCCCTCGCGCTCCTCCGGCTGACGCCGCGCTTCGTCCCCGTCAGCGGCGTGCTGCGAGGCCCGCCGTGAACGCGTCGGCCGAGGCGTAGGTGCTGTTGATCCGCCAGTCCGCTTCCTTGTCGATGTGGAACCAGACGAGGGCGACGACGTCCTGCTGCGCGGACACGTAGCGGAACAGGTCGGTGATCCACTGGGGCTTCGATCCGCCGATCTCGGAGGAAGCCGTCTCCGCGATCATGATCGGGGTGCCGGGGGCGAGCTGGCGCAGCTGTGCGATGCCCTCCCCGAACAGCACCTCGGGTTCCTGCCACGTGCTCCACGGCTGCGAGGTGCCCCAGTTGTAGCCGTCCAGCGCCACGACGTCGACGTAGTCCGCGCCCGGGTAGAGCTGATTCACCGGCGTCGAGCCCCAGTAGGGCACGTTCGGGTTCCAGACCCAGCTGATGTTGGTCGCGCCCGTCGACGCGACGACGTCGTGCACGTGCCGGTAGGCGGCGATGTAGTCACCCGCGCCATTGCCGTTGACACCCTCGGCCCACGGATACCAGTTCCCGTTCATCTCGTGCGCGAACCGGAGGTGGACGGGTTGGCCCCACTGGCCGAGCGCCGTGCCCCACTCACGGAGGTAGGCGTCGAAGTCTCCCGCCGCGATGCGGTCGAGTGAGTAGGCCGGCTGCTCCGTGCCGCCGCCCCACGTCCAGGGTTCCCAGGTCAGGAGCGTCTCGGCGCCCCGGGCCCGCACAGCGTCGAGCTCGGCGAGGGGTGCCGCCTGGTTGAAGTCCTTGTAGGACAGCACGATCGAGGGAGCCTCACCGGCGAGGGCAGCGACCTCGTCCAGCTCACCGCCGGCGGCGGCCCCGCCGTTCGTGCCCACCCCGAACCGGATGGTCCTGGTGCCGGAGGGCACGGGAACAGGGTCGACGACGGTGAACGGGGCACTTGCGACAGCGCTGCCGGCCGTGGCCGTGACGGTCACGGTGCCCGGCGCGGCGGGCATTCCGATCGACGCCTGGAACGTGCCCGTGGAGGTCGTCGTCACGGCCACCTTCGCGGTGCCCGCGGTGACGGTGCCCTTGGTGCGCTTCGGGAACCCGGCGCCCGTCACGGTGACAGGGGAGCCGGCTTCCCCGGACGTGCTGCTCAGGCTGATCGTCGCTGCGGCCTGCGCGGGTGGAGGTGTCAGTCCGAACGTGAGGACCGCCATGGCTGCTGCGAGGAGGATGAGGCGGTGGGCGGTTCCGCGGGCGGAGCCGGCGGATACGCGGGAAGCTGGAAGCATGATCGGTACCTAGGTGTTCGGTAGCCCGGCTGACCGCAGGGGTCCCGTGGCTTTGCGTCTCCGGCTCGCGCCGGGTTTGCCCTTGTCGCCGGGCGGCTGCCCGAGCGGTGCGTCTCCCGCCGCGGCGGGAACCTCCTCCATTGTCCCGAGCGGGCTGCCCCGCGAGGGGCTTCTGCGCCCGAGGTATGCCGAAGGATTCGTGCAGGTCTTCCGCAGGCTGTCCCGGCACCGCGGAGACCGACGGCACGCAGGGCCTCTCGGATCCGTGCCGGGCGGCAGGACAGGAAGGGGTGCCTTGCTGGGAATTTCGTGTGTCGTGCACCACAATGGGTCCTGCCACGGTATCGAGGCTCCCGTGGCGCGTCTGGCGAGGGGAACAGATGAATCAAGGACCGGCATTCACGAACACGATCGCCTCGCAGGTGGACGAGTTCACCCCGTCCTTCGAGGCGCAGATCGGCCCTGCTCTCGCCGAGGTCTTCGCCCGCGAACAGCAGGACCTCCGCCGCGCCGGTCTCCCGCAGGGGATCGCGCGAGTGGGCGACACGCTTCCCGACTCCTTTTTGTACGAAGCGGGAGGACAGCGGATGCGGCTGAGCGAGGTGCTCGGCGCCGCGTCCGCCATCATCGTGTTCTACCGCGGTTCCTGGTGTCCCTACTGCAGCATCGCACTGAAGACGTACCAGCGCGAGCTCCGTCCCGTCGTCGAGGGTTTCGGGACGCGGCTCATCGCGATCAGTCCGCAGGAGCCGGATTCGGCGGTCCGGGCCGCCCGGGACGATGGACTTCGCTTCGCCCTCTACGCGGACAGGGGCAATGCCCTGGCCGCGCGCCTCGGGATCGTGACGGTGCCGGGTTCCGATGTGGTGCAGGCGCAGGCAGCCCTGGGCATCGACGTGGCAGGCCTCAACATGGACGGGACCGGTGCCATCCCGTTCCCCACGGTGGTCGTGGCCGACGCCACGGGCACCATCCGCCTCATCGACCCACGGGTGGACTACACGACGCGCACGGAGACCTGCGACATCATCGACGCCCTCGTGGCCCTGTAGCCAAACCTTCGGGGGTGGCTGCCGCGGGAGCGGGTTCCTCCGTGGTTTCCTCCGTGGGAAGCTCCGACGTGATGTCACCGACGGTCGCACCGAGCGACGCCAGCAGCGGATCGGCATCCGTGAACAGCAGATAGTCCCGGGAGCCCGAGCCCATGCCGATACGCCGTCCCGGGATCCGCTCGTCGGCGTAGACCGGAAGGACACTGCTGCTGCCCAGTGGTGTGATGGTCCCGGACTCGTATCCCGTGATGTCGAGTGCCGCCTCCGGTTTCACGAGGGACGCCTTGTTCACCGCCAGCAGCGACCTCAGCTTGGCCCAGTCCAGTCGCCGCGTCCCCGGGATGAGCACGAAGACCGTGGTCCCGCCGCTGACCTTGGCCACCATCGTCTTGACGCCATCGGCACCGGAGAGGCCCTGGGCAGCCGCCGCGTCGTCGAAGGTGCCGTCGTCCGTCCTGGGAACCAGGACGACGTCGAGTCCGCGGGCCGAGGCATCGCGTTCTGCAGGCAGGGGGCGGGCGTCGGGAGAGTCCATGGTGCCCTATCGTAGGGCGCCGGTGCTCGATCGGGCGACGAGGTCACCGGCAGGCATGCGGCCCGTCTGGACATCGCCCGTGTCCAGCAGTCCCAGTAACAGTTCCGCGGCCACCCGCCCCTGCAGGCCCGGATTGCGGGCCAGCGCCGTGACGGAGGGCGAGGCCAGCTCGCAGTGCAGGGAGTCGTCCCAACTCACCAGGGCGACGTCGTCCGGGCAGCGCAGGCCGACAGCGCGCATCGCCAGCAAGCCGCCCATGGCCATCAGGTCGTTCCCGAAGACGAGTGCGCTGATCCCCTCCTCCGCGCTGAGGAGCGTCAGGGCTGCAGCGCGGCCGGAATCGAGCGAATAGTCCGCCTCGTACCGGGTGACCGAGATGCCGTGCCGGTCGGCGCGGTCCTGCACGCCCCTGATGCGCGCTTCCTCGTGCAGGAAGCTGCGGGGGCCGGAGACGTGGGCGATCCGCCGATGACCGGCCTGGTGGAGATGGTCGACGATGGTGGCGGCGTCCAGGGCGTGGTCGGTCGTGGTCCCCGATCGCGGAGCGGCGCCTTCCTCGGCCGGTGCTCCGTGCAGCACGAAGGGAAGCCTCAGCCGCTCGAGCAGTGCGGGGCGGGGGTCGGCATGGCGGTGGTCGAACAGGATGACGCCGTCCACCTTCCGCTCTCCGGCCCAGCGCTCGTAGGTAGCCCGCTCCTGCGCCGGGTCCTTGCCCACCATTCGTAGCATCAGGGCCATGTCGCCCTCGGCGAGCGCAGTCTCGATGCCGGCGAGAAGGCCCATGTAGTACGGTTCCGTGCCGATCAGGAGGGGGTCCGCGGACAGCACTATCCCCACGGCGCCTGCGCGGGACCGGGAGAGGGCGCGGGCGGAGGAGCTGGGATACCACCCGAGTTCGTCGGCGAGGTCCAGGACGCGACGCCGGGTCACCTCGCTCACTCCCGGCTGGCCGTTGAGCGCATAGGAGACGGATGCCTTTGAGATGCCCAGGCGCTGCGCGAGACCGGCGATGGTTTCCTTGGCCATGGCTTACACAATAGCCCCGCGATTCCTTGACCGGCCCGGGCCTATCGCCTAGGTTCGACCCATCACCTGAACCGGTTCAGTAATCCCATTTCTCAGCGAGGAGAACAACCCGTGACGTACTCACTCCAGCTCTACACACTGCGGACGGCGCTAGGCGAAGATCTTCCCGGCACCATCAAGCGCGTCGCCGAGCTGGGTTACACCGCCGTCGAGCCCTACAACTTCGTCGCCACCGCGGACGAGCTGGCCGAAGCACTGTCATCCAACGGGTTGACCGCGCCGTCCGGGCACGCGCCGCTCCTTCGTGCCGATCAGGACGAGATCTTCGAGGCAGCACGCACGCTGGGCATCGGCACCGTGATCGAGCCCCACGTGGAGCGGTCCCACTGGACGTCGGACGCCGACATCAAGGACACGGCCGAGGCGCTCAATGCGGCGGCGAGGAAGGGTGCCGGGTACGGCATCACCGTCGGCTACCACAACCACGCGTTCGAACTGGAGGAGCGCATCGACGGGGTCTCCGGACTCGAGGTCCTCGCCGGTCACCTCGACCCCGAAGTGGTCCTCGAGGTGGACACGTACTGGGCGGCCGTGGGCGGCGAGGACCCCGTGGAACTGCTCCGCCGACTGGGTGAACGCGTGTGCTTCGTCCATATTAAGGACGGACCGCTCACGAAGAACGACAAGGAGCAGGTGGCCGTCGGTTCCGGCCGGATGCGTGTCTGGGACGTGCTGGGCGCCGCTTCCGGCCTCGAAGCCGCCGTCGTGGAACTCGACGATTTCGACGGCGACATCTTCACCGCCGTCGCGGACAGCCTGGCGTACCTGACCGAGGGGAAGAAATGAGCATCGAGGCCGCGGGGACCCGCCGCACAGGCCCGGTCGGTGTCGCCGTCATCGGTGCCGGAGTTATCAGCAAGGAATACCTGGCCAATCTCACCAGCTTCCCCGACGTGACGGTGCACATCGTCGCCGACATGTTCGAGGAGGTCGCTGCCGCGCGGGCCGCCGAGTTCGGCGTCCCGGCATCCGGGGGCGTGCAGGATGCCCTGGACCATCCCGACGTGGAAATCGTGGTGAACCTGACCATCCCCGCCGCGCACGTGGAGGTCGCGACCGCCGCCGTGGGCGCCGGCAAGCACGTGTGGAGCGAGAAGCCCTTCTCACTGGACCGGGAGAGCGGCATCGGCCTCCTGAAGACCGCCGACGCTGCAGGGGTCCGGCTCGGGTGTGCTCCGGACACCTTCCTCGGTGCGGGCCTGCAGACCGCCCTGCGCCTGGTGGCGCGGGGGGACATCGGTGTCCCCCTCACGGCGCTGACACTCATGCAGTCGCCAGGACCTGAGTCCTGGCATCCGAACCCCGCGTTCCTCTTCCAGGAGGGCGCAGGGCCGCTGTTCGACATGGGCCCCTACTACCTGACGGCCCTCGTCCAGACCTTCGGAGCCATCACGAAGGTAGCCGGCATCGGCTCGAAGTCCAGGGAGACGCGCACCATCGGATCGGGCCCGAAGGCCGGCGAGGTCTTCGACGTGACGGTCCCGTCCCATGTCAGCGCGATCGCCCAGTTCGCCGGCGGCGGGTCGTCCCAGAGCATCTTCAGCTTCGACTCGCCGCTCAAGCGCGCGGGTTTCGTCGAGGTCACCGGAACCGAGGGGACACTCGCCTTCCCCGACCCGAACAACTTCACGGGCGACCTGCTGCTCACCCGCCCTGGGGCGGATGAACCCGAGGTCGTCGCGGCGGTCGGGGCGACGTCGACGCGCGGCAGCGGTGTCCTCGAGATGGCACGTGCCCTCCGTGAGGGACGTCCGCACCGTGCGCAGGGCGAGATGGCGTACCACGTGCTCGATGCCATGGTGTCGATCTCCGAGAGCATCGCGACGGGCGAGTTCGTCCCGCTGCTGAGCACGGCAGCCGCCGCCGAGCCGCTGCCCGACGACTGGGATCCCTACCTGTCGACCCTCGCCTGACGCTGCGGGTGCGGAGACCGGCACCCGCCGGCCTCCGCACCGGCCCTGCCCGGAGGTCGGCAGCCGGACTGTCCCGGGCGTTGCCCCTCCAGGGTGGAGGACTCATCGATGCTGATGCAGCTGCAGAGGTGCCCGCGGACGACTGGCGTAGGCTGGAAGTCTGCGGACACGTTCGCGCCACCCCAGGCGCCGTCCGCGAGGAGGCGGAATTGGTACAGCGCATGGCAGACCCCACGTATCGGGCCCAGCAATGGGAACAGCGGTACGATCCACAGATCGAGGACGTGAACCGGCTCTGCGACGCGCTGGCCGAGTCCAAGCCGGGGTCGGGTGTGCCGTACATCGATCCCATCCACGATGTCGACGGCTGCAAGATCGTCAGCCTCTTCTCGAATCCGGGAGCATCGCTGCCGTCGGGGTTCGTCTCGTTCGAGAACGACGACCCCAGCTCGATCCGCATGGCCGGAATCTACGAGGCGATCGGCCTTCGCCCCGACGCGTTCATGCCATGGAATGCCCACCCCTGGTACCTTCCCGAGGGCAAGGAACGCGCGCTGACGATGGAGCAGATCACCGATGGGGTGAAGCCCCTCCTGACCTTCCTGCAGCAGGTTCCCCGCGCATCGGCACTCGTGGCCCACGGCGCCGATGCCCACAAGGCTGCGCGCCGGCTCATGAAGCTCGAGAACCGTGCCATCGCCAAACGCGGATTCAAGATCTACGAGGTCCGTTCCCCGGGGGAGCGCGCCTTCAAGGGTACGCCCGCCAATCAGGAGTTGTGGCTCAAGGAGATCCAGTCGGCCTACACCGACGCCATGGGCAGGGCCGGGATCCGGGTCCGGCAGTCCATCTAGATCCGGCCCTGACGGCGATGGGCTGACCTCCGCCCTGGCGGAGGTCAGCCCATCGTTCCGTGAACGGCTCGGTAGTTCGTCAGGCCGAGCCGTTCACCGTGTGCAAGGAGGCCCCGGCGGGGGCAGCATCATCAGCAGCGCGCCCGAGGGTGAGGCCGCGCAGGGTCGCCGAGATGTCCTCGAGGGACTGCTGTACCCATGCGAAAGCCTCGTCGTCCATCGCGCGCTCGCAGGGGTCGGGGATGCACGAGCGGTGCGCCAGAGCGAGGCGGGCGACGGTTCCCTCGAGTGAATCGAGCAACCCCTCCGTCTCGGCGGCCAGGTGGTCGGCGAGTACTCCGGCGCCCGGCGCATCCCGCCCGCCGGGCATGACGAGGAGCGTGGTCCTCGGCAGCCGGGAGGCGGCGGAGGGCGTGCTGACGGACGGGCGCTGCGTGCTCATATAGGTGAGACCTTTACTAAGTCAAGAGGGCGCCCTGAAAGTCCCCATGGGCAGAAAACGTTGACTGCAATAGTGTGCCACCGATTTGGCCTGTTGTCGGCGCTGCAGACGCAAGAATTCCGCAAGTTACCAATCAGTAGACCGATCCGGCGGCCGCTACTCCCCGTTCTGCCTGAGGTAGGTCGAGCCGTCGGGGTTGCGCACCACCGTCCACTGCTGCAGTTCCTCCTGCCGGAGGCGCTGGGCCTCGTCGTCGCGGTAGACGATCGGCCCCGACGTCGTGCCCCGCTGGGCGGGGCCGAAGAACATGCGCAGCTTTCCGGTGGCCGTCATGAAACGCACGGACAGCGGATCCTTCTTGCTCATGGGTAATCCTTATCCTGGTGTCGTTCGTACGGTCGGGGGAGTCATGCTTCGCGCCTCGAGGGCGGCAGGTCGGTTCCCGTCGCCCGGATGATGGCGTGCATGGCGTCGTTGAGGGTCCCGACCTGCTCGCGGGTCAGTCCAAGCCGTTCCATCATGGTCACCGGAACCTGGAGCGCATCGGCGCGGAGCTTCCGGCCCGCTGCGGTGAGTTCGACGGCAAGGGCGCGCTCGTTCCCCGCAGCACGGGTACGGGTCACCAGCCCCAGCGCTTCCAGTCGCTTGAGCATCGGCGAGAGGGTCGCGGACTCCATGGCGAGCGCCTTGCTGATGTTCCGCACCGTGCGCGGACTCTCCTCCCATAGGGCGAGCATCACGAGGTACTGCGGATGGGTCAGGTTGAGTTTCTCGAGGACTGGCCGGTAGGCGCCGACCACGCTGCGGGATGCCACGGACAGCGCGAAGCATAGCTGGCGCTCGAGCAGGAGGTCGTCGTCCGTTCTGGTGTCCATGAGGAGGGCCTGCTCTGCGGCGGAAGGTTAGTGGGCTAATAATTAGTGTACTGCCAATCGCGCCGGCCTGCACATTCTTCCGTCGGCGGCCGGTCGCAGCACGGACGAGCAGCGGGGTCTCCCGCGGAGAGCTGAGCCGCGGACGGGGGCTGTCAGGGGGTCCGGAAATGTCGGTGGGGGCCGATATGTTGGGGGCAAAGCCGCCACTCGAAAGGTCGCATGCTCCAGCCCAGCAAGCTGCTCCAGATCAGCCGTATCTACGTCGAGCCGGCCGCGGCCGAGCTGCCCAGGGGCAAGGAGATCCTTGCGCGCTGGCCGGAGGCCGAGGTCGTGGAGGTGGCGAGCCACTGGCGGATCCCCGAACTCAGCGGTGATGAGGCCAACGTCCGCCGGTGGGCGCGGATCAAGACCGAAGCCCTCGTCGTCGGCATCAAGAAGTCCCTGACAGCCAAGCCCAACGGCAGGTCGGCGGACTTCATCGCACCTTCGACGGCCAATGGCTGCGCGATGGCCTGTGCCTACTGCTACGTCCCGCGCCACAAGGGCTACAGCAACCCCATCACGGTCTTCGCGAACATCGACCAGATCAGCGGGTACCTCGAACGGCACGTCGCCCGGCAGGGCATGAAGCTGGAGCCGAACCAGTGCGACGACCATGCGTGGGTCTACGACATCGGGGAGAACAGCGACTGCTCGGTGGACGCGCTGGTCAGCGACAACGTGCGGGACCTCGTCGACCTCTATCGGGAGCTACCCACGGCGAAACTCTCCTTCGCCACCAAGTACGTGAACCAGGACATGCTGTCGTGGGACCCGCAGGAACGCACGCGCATCCGGTTCTCGCTCATGCCCGAGAGGCTCGCGCGCACGGTGGACGTGCGCACTACACCCGTTGCGGAGCGGATCGCCGTCATCAACGACTTCGTGGACGCGGGGTACGAGGTGCACGTCAACTTCTCGCCGGTGATCATCACGCCCGGCTGGCAGGAGGACTGGCGCGAACTCTTCCGGCAGCTGGATGCTGCGCTCTCACCGGCTGCGAAGCAGCAGCTCGCAGCGGAGGTCATCTTCCTGACGCACAACCAGCAGTTGCACGAGATCAATATGGGCTGGCACCCGCAAGCCGAGGAGATTCTGTGGCGGCCGGACCTCCAGGAGACCAAACGGTCGCAGAATGGATTCACCAACGTGCGGTACATCGCCTACGAGAAGCGGGGCTACCTCGATGAGTTCCTCCGCCTGGCCGGGGCCGAGCTGCCCTACTGCCGGATCCGCTATGCGTTCTAGGGCACGGTCCGCGTGACGGCCGGCCACCAGCAGGATCCCGCCCGGTACCTCGCACCCGCGCTGCCGCGTCCCGTGATCATGGACCAGCGCTGGGCGGACGCGGTGTTCCTGCACTGGCGGATCGCACCCGAGGTGGCAGCACCCTACCTGCCCCCGGGGGTGGTGCCCGATGAGGTGGACGGTTCGTCCTGGGTGGGGTTGATCGGCTTCCGCATGGTCGGAGCCGGGCTGGGTAGGGGCCTACCTGTCCCGTATTTCGGGTCCTTTCCGGAGATCAACGTCCGGCTCTATTCGCGGGGACCCGACGGCACGCGAGGCGTCGTCTTCGTGACCCTCGACGCGTCACGCCTCGCCGTCGTGCTCGCTGCACGTGCGGGCGGGATCCCGTACGTGTGGTCGAGGTGCTCCCCGATCCAGCGCGGGGAGGGTGCGCGGCGGGAGTACGGGTACGACGTCGTCCGGTACCGCAGGCAGGCCACGTCCCGCTTCGTGGTCCGGCCGGATCCGGACCGGACAGCGGAGGACACCCTGTCACTGGAGCTCACGGCGCGTTTCGGGCTGCACAGCACGCTTGCCGGGAGGACCCTCTACATCCCCAACACCCACCATCCCTGGTTGCTCCACCCGGCGACGCTGACGAAGTTCGACGACGGGCTGCTGGGCGCGGCCGGATTCCGGGTCGAAGGCCCACCGGAGTCGGTTCTGTTCTCGCCCGGCGTGCAGACGCAGTTCGGCAGGCCGGGCGTGGTCCACCGGAGTTGAGGGGCGGCGTTCGGTCCCGCCCGGTCCGGGCCCCAGCAGGCACACCCCGACGTGGTGGTCGACGACCTCGACGAGGCCGCGGTGATCGCCCTCGGCGCCGTTCGGCACGACTACCAGCCGGGCACGACCTTCCGCGTGTTCCTCGATCCGGCGGGCCACCCGTTCTGCCTCTGCGCGGACCGACGCGGCGAGCCTGCACGGATACTACGCCAGCGCTATACCCGAGGGTCGGATGCTGAGCGACTCCACGGCCGATTCCCGCGACGCGTCGACGGCGAGCCGTACGGCCTTGGCGACCTGGTCCGGGCGGATCCAGGCCTCGGGCCGGTAGTCCTTGCCCTCCCACGCATGCAGTTCCTCCTGCATGTCCGTGGCCACCCTGCCGGGGTGGATGGAGCTGACCCTCACGCCGTTCGGGCGCTCCTCCTCCCGCAGCGCGTCCGTGAAAGCCCGTAGCGCGAATTTCGTGCCGCTGTACACCGCCGATCCGGCCCCGGAGGTGTAGCCCGAGCCGCTGTTGATGGCGACGACCTGGCCGCCCGCCGCGCGCAGTGCCGGCAGCAGGGCGCGCGTGAGGGATGCGACGGCGAAGACGTTGACCTCGAAGCTCTCGCGCCACGCGTCGTCGGACAGCTCCGCGATCGCGCCCATCCGGAGCACGCCGGCCGAGTGCACGAGGACGTCCAGGCGGGGGATGCCCGCGACTGCCGCGGCGACCTGGCCGGCGTCGCGCAGTTCCGCCGCGAACGGCTCCGCGGACGGGAAGGACGCCGAGAGGTGCGCCAGGGCGGTCAGGTCGCGGCCGCCGAGCAGTAGGTGGTGCGTCGAGCCCAGCTCGTCGGCGATGGCACGGCCGATGCCGCGGGACGCACCGGTGATGAGGGCGACAGGGTTCGGAGACATGGCTTCACCCTAGCAACGCGTCCTTCCCGGCTGCGCGCCACCCTCCCGCCTGCAGGCCGTCGAACGCAGGCCCGTTGACAATGTGGTTCCTGTCACAGACACTCTTCTGAACAACATTTGTTGACCAATGAGCAACTCCGCCGGACCAGGAAGGCCTTTCCATGCCCACCGATCAGCTGACCGAGGATGACGTGCTCCGTGCGGCAGCGACCGTCGTCGAGGCGTTCGGCGCCACTGATACCCGGCGGTACTTCGATTGCTTCACCGCGGACGCCACCTTCGTCTTCCATGGCGAGGACCAGAGGCTGGACAGCAGACCGGCCTACGAGGAACTGTGGGCCCGCTGGCTCCAGGACGGCTGGCGCGTGACCGAGTGCCTGAGCAGCAACCAGCGGGTGCAGCTCCTGGGAGGAACGGCGGTCTTCACCCACGACGTCCTCACCACGACGACGACGGATGACGTGTCCGACACATCGCGCGAGCGCGAGACGATCGTCTTCCATCGCGTCGGTGACGCGGTCAAAGCAGTTCACGAACACCTGAGTCCCGTCCCGCCGATGATTTCCCGGAAGTAGGGGCGCCATGACGTTCGACTCCACAGCACCCCGGCAGTCCGCCTACCGTCGGCTGTCCGATCACCTCGACAGGAACTCCGACGGCTACGGGCCCCTGCGGGGGAGCCTCGGCGCGGGGCGGATGGGGATGATCTGGCTCGCAGCGAACCTGGTGGTCACCACCCTCCTGACGGGAACGCTGTTCGTCCCCGGCATCAGCTGGAGCCTGGCGGTCGGGATGATCGTCCTCGGCACGCTGATCGGCGGCTCCGTCCTGGTACTCGTCGGCAACATGGGGACCCGGACGGGGCTGGCCACCATGTCCCTCACCAAGGGGTCCTTCGGCCTGCGGGGGTCCTTCCTCCCGGTCGCGGCGAACGTCATCACGCTGATGGGGTGGAGCTGGGTACAGGCCATGCTCGCCGGTGTCACGGTCAACTTCCTCGTCGCGCAGGCCACGGGATTCTCGAGTCCCGTGCTGTTCTCCGTCCTGTGCCAGCTGCTCGTCGTGTGCTTGGCCATCTTCGGGCACGCGGGAATTGCCCGCGTCGAGCCATGGCTCGCACTCGTGATCCTCGCGTTCATGGCCTACATCTTCATCGTGGCGTTCCTCGCCTACAGTCCGGCGGATCTCGCAGCGCTGCCCCTGGATCCGGCGGGGGGCTGGACCGCCGTCGCGGCGCTCGACGTCGTCATCGCGACGGCGATCTCCTGGACGGTCCTCTCTGCCGAGTTCAACCGCCTCGCCCGGACCCAGTCGGCAGGGATCGTCGGCTCCGGGGTCGGATACCTCCTCTCCACGGTGCTCGCGATGACCCTGGGGGCCACTGCCCTCGCCTACGTGGTGCTGGACGGAGGCGGGGCCGTCGCCTTCGACCCGACCGTGATCGTCGCGGCCTTCGGTGCGCCGCTCGCCGTCGTGATCTTCCTGTCCGTCATGGCCACCAACACCATGGTGGTCTACGGCATGGTGTCCTCCGTCGTGAACATGGTGCCGTCGCGCCGCGTGACGTTCCTGCCCACGGCGATCGTGCTCGGCGTCATCTCGGTCCTCGGCTCGACCTGGCTGGCGCTCCTCAACCAGTTCACCGCCTTCCTGACCGTGATCGGAGCGCTCTTCATCCCGGTGTTCGCCATCATGATCGTGGACTACTACCTCGTGCGAAGCCGTCACTATGGCAGCGACATCCTGCGGGGCACAGGGGGCGAGTACTGGTACCGGGGCGGCGTCAACATCGCCGCTGTCGTGGTCTGGCTCGTGGGTGCCGGGGCGTCGCTTCTCCTGACATACGTCGTCCCCAGCCCGATCGGTGCGACGATCCCCACCTTCGTGCTCTCCGCCCTGCTGTATTGGGGCTGGGCGGCCGGAACGGGGCGGATCGACCGCACGAGCCGCCCCCACACGCATCTCCTGGACCTCCCGGAGGCAAGCAGGACAGATGCGGATCGCTGACCTTTCGCAGCCGGTGTACACCGGGATGCAGGTGTACCCCGGTGACCCGGAGGTCACCCTGACAACGGTCGCCACCGTCGCCGAGGACGGCTACCAGGTGGCCGCCCTCCATGCCGGCTCGCACACCGGCACGCACCTCGACGCCCCGCTGCACTCGATCCCGGGCGGCGAGTCCGTCGACGGACTCGACCTCGCACGCCTGGTGGGACCGGCGAGGATCGTGCGCTGCCCGGACCTCGCGCCGCACGAGCTCGTGACCTGGGCGTCGGTACGGGACCAGCTGAAGGACCTGGAGGGCGTCTCGATGGTGCTCTTCGACACCGGCTGGTCGGCGGTGTTCGGCAATTCGCGGTACCTCGAACACCCGGTTCTCACTCCCGAGGTGGGCGAGGGACTGCTCGCTGCCGGGATCTCCGTGGTCGGCGTCGACACACTCAGCCCCGACTCGACCCTGCACAATGACGGGCACCTCCCGTTCCACGCGATCGTCCTCGGGGCGGGCGGCGCGATCATCGAGAACCTCACGAACCTGGCCGATGTGACGTGGGCGGATCCGTTCGTCTCGGCGCTGCCGATCGCCCTTGCGGGCGTGGACGGGGCGCCCGTCCGCGCGGTCGCCATGGATCTCGCATCGCGAGCGACGGCCTGACACTCGGGCCGCTCGTTGCCCGACGTCGGCTGCCTGGTCGTCCGCCCCTGATGCTTCCAGCCTGGGCTGCCCGCGTGCTCCCGGCGCACGTGACGTTGGGACGCCCGCCCTTCTCCAGGAAGGGCGGGCGTCGGTGGTGCGGGGCGGTAGGTCTAGCGGGTGCCGGACAGCGTCGCGAGCTCATCGGCCGTGAGCTCGAGCTCCGCAGCCTGGACCGAGTCGCGAATGCTCTCGGGGCGTGAGGCCCCGGGGATGGGGATGACCGTCGGTGCCAGGGCGAGTTCCCAGGCCAGGCATACCTGCTGGGGGCTGACCCCGTGCCTGTCGGCGATCTCCTGGAACGGCGTGAACTGCTCGCCGAGCCCGCCGGCCTTCTTGATGCCGCCGAGCGGGCTCCACGGCAGGAAGGCGATGCCGTTCTCGCCGCAGTACCTGAGCTCGTCCTCGCTGGAGCGGAAGGCGGGCGAGAACTGGTTCTGCACCGACACCAGCCGTCCGCCGAGGATCTCGTTCGAGAGCTTGATCTGGTCCACCGTGGCGTTCGAGATACCCGCCATGCGGATCACGCCCTCGTCGAGCAGGTCCTTCACGGCTCCCACGGAGTCCTCGTAGGGGACCTCCGGGTCCGGTCGGTGGAACTGGTACAGGCCGATCGCGTCGACGCCGAGGCGCTTGAGCGAGGCCTTCGCGGCCTCCTTGAGGTAGTCGGGGCGGCCGTTCAGCGTCCACGATCCGTCGCCGGGACGCAGGTGGCCACCCTTGGTTGCGACCAGCACGGACGAGCTGTCCGAGCCGTAGGTGGCCAGGGCCTTCGCGATGAGCAACTCGTTGTGCCCCACCTCGTCGGCGTCGCGGTGGTACGCGTCCGCGGTGTCGATCAGGGTGACGCCGGCGTCGAGCGCTGCATGGATGGTGCGGATGGAGCGGTCCTCATCGGGGCGTCCCTCGATGGACATGGGCATGCCGCCCAGTCCGAGTGCGCTGACCGGAGTACCGCCGAGCTGGCGTTGCTGCATTGTCGTTCTCCTCTGAATAGACGTGCAGTCGCCATGGTAAGCACGAATCCAGGTTTGGTGCCATCGACAACAAACTACTGGCCGAGCGTGAAGATCCGTCGTACCACCCGTCCCTCGGCGAGCGCGTCGAGGCTCTCGTTGAGGTCGTCGATCGGACGCGTGTCGGTGTGGAGGAGTTCCACGGGGAGGCGGCCCTTCCGCCACAGGTCCAGATAGGCGGGGATGTCCCGCTCGGGGACGGCGTCGCCCATGTAGCTCCCGAGCAGCCGCCGTCCCATGCCCGCGAACTGCAGGGCCTGCGTCGTGATGGCCTGCTCGGGATGCGGCAGTCCGACGGACACCAGGGCCCCGCCGCGCGCGAGCAGTTGCAGGCCCGCTTCCATGACGCGGGCGCTGCCCACGGCCTCGAGGACGACGTCGGCGCCCCCGTCGGTCACCTCGTCCACCAGGCGGGCGGCGTCGTCGGGCGCTCCGGCGTGCTGCGCCCCGCAGCGCCGCCCCAGGTCCTGCTTGGCCGGAAGGGGATCGATGGCTATCACCGTGGTTCCCGGCACCTGGGCCGCCGCCATCACGGCCATCAGTCCCACAGCTCCCAGGCCGAAGACGACGACGGACTGACCCTCCCGGAGGTCGGCGGTGTTCAGGACGGCGCCGATACCGGTCAGCGCCGCGCAGCCGAACATCGCGGCGATGTCGAACGGGACGTCGTCGTCGATCACCACCACGGACTCGCGCGCGACGACGGCGTAGTCCGCGAACGCTGAGACGCCGAGGTGGTGATTGATGCGGTCACCGTCGGGAGTGCGCAGCACGGCGGGCCCATGCAGGAGATCGCCGCTTCCGTTCGACTCCGCGCCCCGGTAGCAGAGCGCCGGGCGCCCGGCCGAGCAGGCCCGGCATGATCCGCACGCCGGGACGAACACCAGGACCACGTGGTCACCCGTGCGGACGTCGCCGACGCCCTCGCCCACGCGCTCGACGACGCCGGTCGCCTCGTGCCCGAGGGCCATCGGCAGTGGCCGGATACGCGAACCGTTGATGACCGAGAGGTCGGAGTGGCAGAGGCTGGCGCGCGCGATCCGCACCAGCACCTCGCCAGGCCTCGGCTCGGGCACGGGGACCATTTCGAGGGAGAGCGGCTCGCTCCCCGCATAGGGAACGGGCAGTTCGGCGGCGCGAAGCACCGCGGCGCGCATCATCGGGCTCATGGCATCCCCTCGGAGCAGTACGGACTGCGCCAGTCTAGGCGGTAGGCCTACTGGCGTCCGGCGGAGAAGATGCGGCCGATCACGCGGCTGTCGAGGACGTCGCCGAGCAACTCCACGGGGGCGCCGGGTGGCAGGGGCACGCCGGGCCGTCCGCGCAATGCGCTCACATTCACTCCTGCCAGGAAGCATGAGCCGAAGGTGTCGATGGAATGGGGCCCGACGAGGTCGTCCACGGGCACCTGGACCGGGCCGGCGCCGGACCGGTCGCTGTCCGCGCCGTCCTGCCAGACGTCCGCGAGGCGTGGTCCGCCGGTGGGCGTCCAGGAGTAGGGCGCGCGGCAGATGCTCGCATCCTCTGCCGGGCAGGTGTCGTCGATGAGTTCGTTGACGGCCTGCGAGACGAGGTCGGCGTCGTCCGGGTCGAGCTCGTACAGGCCGTGCAGGTAGGCGGTGAGCTCGAAGTAGTCGGTGGAGCCGCCCATGTTGCAGTAGTGCATCCAGGTTCCGTAGGGGGAGAGTCCTGCGAACTCCATCGCCGTCAGGGTGTCCTCGTTCTGCATCGCGCTCAACTCCTCGTCGCGGCCCGCTGCTGAGCCTCTCCGATACTCCCGCACGCACTTCAACTGAACCGGGCGATCAGGTTCTGTTTTGGCGCAAGGGCGGAGTCCTGCCTCAAGGCCTCCGCGGGGAAAGCAGAGGATTGGGCGCTCCAGACCGGTCAGCCGGTCGCTGCGGAGTGGAGGAAAGGAGTGGAGGAAAGGAGTGGAGGAAAGAGGTTCAGTGAATGAGGGAGGCCTCGGGGCCGGAGGTGTCAGCTGCCGGTGCCGGTGAGGAAGTGCGCGGTGTCCCGCATGTGTTCTTCGACCGCACGGGCCGCGCCGACGGAGTCGCCGGTCTTGATGGCCTCGACGATGCCCGCATGGCGGTCGGCGCTCATGTTGCTGAGCGCCCGTTCCACTCCTGCGTACATCACGCTCATCCGGATGGATCCTTCCAGGGATTTCCAGGAGTGGAGGAGCGTCGGGTTCCCGGTCAGGAAGCAGAGCGCCTGGTGGAAGTCGAGGTCCGCCTCGATGCGCTCATCGAGGCCGCCGTCGGACGACTCCTCCATGCGGCGGATCGCGGCCTCGAGCTTCTGTACCACTGCGTCCCGGTTGTCCTGCTCCGACAGCATCCGCGCGGCGAGTCCTTCCAGCGCGGCACGTACCTGGAAGATGTCCCGCACGTCGCTGGCTCCGAGGTGGCGAACGGCAAGCCGCCCCCGCGCCCCCGCTGAGATCAGTCCCTCCTGCTGCAACTGCCGCATGGCTTCCCGCAGCGTGCCTCGACTGATCTGCAGTTTGTCGGACAACTCGGTCTCCACCAGGTGCGTGCCGGGTGCGAGTTCGCCGGTGGTGATGGCCCGACGAAGCGCGGTGAGGGCCTGCTCACGCAGGTTGCTCCTGGCCAGCCCGCCGAGAAGTGATGCTGGTGCTGCTGTCATGGAAATCCTCCGCCAGTCGCTACTGTCGACATTCTGATGTCAACAATGATCCTACAAACCGGACGGGATGCGGGTCCGGCCCCCCGCGCCGGAGATGTCGGCCGAGCTGTTCGTCATGACAGCTCGCTGAGGACCTTCTGCACGATCCGCTCGCGGGAGAGCCCGTACTTCTCGTGGAGGGTGGGCAGGGCACCGGCATCGAGGAACAGGTCGGGCAGGGCGATCGGCACGATCCTGGTGCCGGCACCATGCCGAACCGCCACGCCGGCGACGGTCTCGAACAGGCCGCCCACCTCGGTGTGGTTCTCGAGGGTGACGACCAGGCGATCCTTGCCCAGTTCGCGGAGGATGGTCTCGCTGTCGAAGGGCTTGATGGTGGGGGAGTGGATGACGGCGACGTCGACGTGATGACGTGCGAGTTCCTGGGCGGCCTGCAGGGCCCTCATCGTCATCAGGCCGCTGGAGATGAAGACGACGTCGCGGCCCGGGCGCAGTTCCTTGGCCTTGCCGAGCTCGAACGTATAGTCGTACTCGTCGAGGACGGTCGGTACGTTGCCCCTGAGCAGGCGGAGATAGGTGGGCCCCTCCGACGCGGCCAGTTGGGGCACGGCCTGCTCGATGTCGAGTGAGTCGCAGGGATCCACGATGGTGAGGTTCGGCATGCCACGGAAGATGGCGATGTCCTCGGTCGCCTGGTGGCTGGGGCCGTACCCCGTCGTCAGCCCCGGGAGCCCGCCGACGATGTTGACGTTGAGGTTCGGTTCGGCGATGTCCAGGCAGAGGAAGTCGTAGGCGCGCCGGGCTGCGAAGACCGCGTACGTGGAGGCGAAGGGGACGAGTCCGGCTTCTGCCATTCCCGCTGCGGCACCGACCAGGAGCTGTTCGGCCATCCCCATCTGGAAGAACCGTTCGGGGAACGCCTTGGCGAAGATGTGCATGTCGGTGTACTTGCCGAGATCCGCCGTCAGACCCACGATCCGCGGATCCGCTTCGGCGGCTTTCACGAGCGCATGACCGAAAGGGGCAGGGGAGGTCTTCTGGCCCGGGTCGGCGAAGGACGCGATCATCGCGGACGTCTTCAGCTTCGGCTTCACGGCTGTTGTGGTGTCGGGAGCCTCGGTGGTGGTGCTGGTGTTGGTGCTCATCGGGCGGCCTTTCCTTCGTATCCGGTGGTCAGCTGCTCGCGGCAGATCTGCCATTCGTGTTCCTCGATGCGCATGAAGTGGGCCTTCTCCCGCTCTTCGAGGAGGGGTACGCCCTTGCCGACCTTCGTGTCGCACAGGATGACGGACGGCCGTCCGGTAGGAGCGGCTTCGCGGGCAATGGTGTCGAGCGCGGCCAGGAGGGCGGCGGCGTCGTTCCCGTTCACGCGCTGGGTGTGCCAGCCGAAGGACGCCCACTTGTCCGCCGCTGGTTCGATGCTCAGCACGTTCTTGGTCGCTCCGTCGGCCTGGAGCGCGTTCATGTCGACCAGAGCGGTGAGGTTGCCGAGCTGGTGGTGGTGGGCACCCATTGCCGCTTCCCACGTCGATCCTTCGTCGAGTTCGCCGTCGGAGAGGAAGTTGAAGATTCTCGACTCGGAGCCTTGCAGTCGCAGGCCCAGCGCCATGCCGACCGCGACTCCCAACCCGTGGCCCAGCGAGCCTCCGGAGATCTCCATGCCGGGTGTGTAGGACGCCATGCCCGACATGGGCAGCCTGGACTCGTCCGAGCCGTAGGTGTCCAATTCGTCGACGGGGATGATGCCGGCTTCCGCGAGGGCGGCGTAGTGGCCGATGGCGTAGTGGCCCGTGGAGAGCAGGAACCGGTCGCGCCCGCTCCAGTGCGGGTCCTCGGGCCGGTAGCGGAGCTGGTCCGTGTAGACGGCCGCGAACATGTCGGCGGAGCCCAGCGCCTGGCCGACGTAGCCCTGTCCCTGCACCTCCCCCATGTTCAGCGCATGATGGCGGGCACTGTAGGCGGCCGTCTCGACCTTGTCGACCCGGTCGCCGAAACCGGCCGGTCCTGCGTCGCGGTCCTGGGTGGGGGTGGATGTCAGAGTCATGGGTGCTCTTTCTGGTTCCCGGTGGATGTGTCGGTCAGACGTGCTGGGGCAGGGGGGTGGACTTGCCGGCTTCTTCGGCGAGCTGCCGTTCCCTGGGGCCCCAGGTCTCGCGGGTCATGAGTGCTGCGCCGAGGCCGATGAGGGCGTAGGTGGAGAACAGCAGGGCGGGGCCGAGCCAGCCGAGCTGGATGAACAGCAGGGTGGTGATGAAGGGGGTGAACCCCGAGACCATCGCGGAGACCTGATAGGACAGGGAGGCTCCGGATGCCCGGGTCTTGGCCTGGAAGAGTTCGGGGAACCAGGCTCCCTGGGCTCCGGCCAGGGAGTTCTGGCAGACCGCGTAGGAGATGATGATGGTGATCATGATGCAGATGAAGAGGCCGGTGTTCGCGAGCAGGAACATCGGGATGCCGAAGAGGGCGGCGAAGGCGCAGGACCAGATGTAGAGCGGACGGCGACCGATCCGGTCGGTCAGCCGGGCCCAGCCCATGGTGGCGAAGATCCCGATGAACGACGCGACG
This sequence comes from Arthrobacter pasteuri, assembly GCF_054510955.1. NCBI lineage: Bacteria > Bacillati > Actinomycetota > Actinomycetes > Micrococcales > Micrococcaceae > Arthrobacter > Arthrobacter pasteuri. The sequence goes on along the minus strand of NZ_JBTNDO010000001.1, from coordinate 1,683,838 downwards.
CACAGGGAGGTCAGGGTCTCGGTCCGGGTGGCGAGCTCGGTGGTGTTGAGGTAGGAGATCATGTAGGTCACGGCCACGGCGTAGCCGGCCGTCTCGGCGACGCGGAGGCAGATGCCACGCACGATGCTGCGCCAGTCCTGGCGGATGACCTGCACGATCGGGTTCTTGACGATGTCGCCGTGGTCCTTGACGTCCTCGAAGACCGGCGACTCCGGGACCTTGGACCGGATGATCAGGCCGACGGCGACGAGCACGATACTGGCCAGGAACGGTATCCGCCATGCCCAGTCACCGATGAGGTTGGCGCTGGCAAGGAAGACGAGGTTCGCCAGGAGCAGTCCAACGGGAAACCCTGCCTGGACGATGCCGGTGTACTTGCCCTTGGACTTCCAGGGGGCGTGTTCGTAGCTCATGAGGATGGCGCCTCCCCATTCGGCGCCGAACGCGAGTCCCTGGATGATTCGGACGATGACCAGCAGGATGGGGGCGAGGATGCCCACGGTCGCGTAGGTGGGCAGCAGGCCGATGGCGAAGGTCGCCAGGCCCATGATGATCAGGGATGCGACCAGGACGGGCTTGCGTCCCACCTTGTCCCCGAGGTGGCCTCCGATGATGCCACCCAGGGGGCGGGCCGCGAAACCGACGCCGAGGGTGGCGAACGAGGCCAGGGTCGCGGTGACGGGATCGGCGCCGGGGAAGAACGCCGGGCCGAAGTAGAGGGCCGCGGCAGTGCCGAAGCCGATGAAGTCGTACGTCTCGATGACGGCGCCGACACCGGAACCGACAGCTACTTTGCGGGCGTCCTTCGTCCCATGGACGTGGCCTCGCATCTGCAGAGCTTCGTTGCTCATGATCGATCCTTTGCTGAGGAGTGGTTTTGTTGACTGTTAACATTGAACTGATTCAAGTGTGACGTGAAGCACATCCACTGTCAACAGTCGACGGAGGGATGTCCCGCAGGAGGGGACAGGAGGGCGCCTGATGGGGCGCCCGGCGGCGGCTGGACGTGGTCCGGCCGCCCTTAGTGCAGGTGGCTGCCGCCGTTGATGTCGATCGTGGTGCCCGTGAGGTACGAGGAGTCGTCGGAGGACAGGAACATGATGACTGCCGCGATCTCCTCGGTCGTCGCGGTACGGCCGAGGGGGATGTCCCGTGCCAGCGCCGCTTCCTGCTCCGGGGTGCTGCCGACGCGGATGTTGGTGTCGACGGCGCCGGGAGTGACTGCGTTGACGGTGACTCCGCTGTCGGCCAGTTCCCGGGCCAGTGCCTTTGTGAGTCCCAGGATCGCGGCCTTGGCGGCGGAATAGGGGACCTTCCCGAATACCCCGCCTCCTCGCTGGGCCGACACCGAGGACATGTTGACGATCCGCCCCCAGCCGTTCTCGAGCATCGCCGGCAGGAAGGCCTTCGTCACCAGATAAGTGCCGGTGGCGTTGACGGCCATCACCTTGTTCCAGAGCTCGAGGGTCGTCTCGAGGAACGGGACGGGGGACGTGATGCCGGCGATGTTCGCCAGTGCCCCGACAGGAGGCAGATTGCCGGCCGCGACTTCGGCCGCCACGGCGCTCTGTGCTGCGGAGACGGAGGCTTCGCTGGTGACGTCGATCTGGTAACCGAAGCTGGGGACTGCGAATTCATTTCCGATGTCCGTTGCCACCTTGGCGGACGTCTCCCCGTCCAGGTCGAGGACGACGACGGCCCATCCATCCCGGGCGTAGCGGCGGGCAGTGGTCACACCGATTCCGCGAGGGGAGGTGGCTCCGGTGATGACGGCGGTTCGTTGAGTGCTGGACATGATTTCTCCTAATTAGGTGTCTGGTTGCCGGTGCCGGATAGGACGCCGGACGTGCTGCTGGTGATGAGGTGGGAGACGAAGCGCGCGGCCGCTGCCGTGGCTTCCGGTCGTTGATCGTCGGTGACATCCCGCGTTTCGAGTTCGAGGGCGAAACGCCCCTGGTACCCGGCGTCGGCGAGGGCCTGGATGCCGGCGGCGAAGTCCGCCTGCCCGTTGCCGATACTCAGATTGATGTTGCCGGGTACCGCATCCCGAAGGTGGACGTGGCGGATGCGGTCGGAGAAGAGCCGGACGAATTCCACCGGGTCCCCTCCGGACGCGACGATATGGCTGAAATCCATGACAAGGCCCACGGACTCCTGCGGCACCCGCTCCAGCAATTGCCGGGCACGGTCCATATCCCAGCAGAGGCGGAAGAAGTGGGGCGCTTCGACCCAGATCTCGACGCCGGCCGCGGCTGCGCGGTCGGCTGCCTCGCCCAGGGCCGCGGCGATCAGGTCCAGGTCCTCGTCGAACGATGCGAGCGGATCGTGCGACGGGGCACCGCACGGCAGGACCAGTGCTGCCGCCCCGATGGTCGACGCAAGCGCCAGGAGCATGTCGAGGTGTCGGGTCCTGGCGGCCCGCTCGACCGCCGTCAAGCGGGCGTTCAGGTCCCCGATATCACCGTTGACCGAACGTACGCCCAGGCCCGAGCGCAGGACATCGGAGGCGACCTCGTCGACGGCCTGAGCGTCCAGGACGAACGGAACGTGGTTGCACACTCCAGGAAGGGCCCCCAGATCCAGTTCCGCGAAACCGAGTCCCTGCAGGGTTTTGAGCGCCGTCGGCAGGTCCTGGTGCCGGAAGCTGATGGATGAGCAGACCACGCGGGGATGGAACATCGTCGTTGACCCTCACTCTTGCTGAACGTGACGTCAAGCACACTACGCATCCCAGTGTTGACAGTCAACACTGACGTCCTTCCGGTGGAGTTCCGCGCTCACCGAAGCGACTCTCGTCTCGTTGACAGCCAAGGGCCGCAGGGAAACACTGAAGTGACGTGGACCCTACAGCCCATGGCGGCAGCGGATGCTGACAGGAGAGAAGGAATGGAACCACTACGACTGGTGATCGGCTGTGACGACGCAGGACTGCGCTACAAGGAGGAGCTGAAACGACTCCTCGAGTCGAGCGATCAGGTCGATACCGTGCTGGACGTCGGCGTCCAGCCAGATGAAGACACCGCCTACCCCAGTGTGGCCTTCGCGGCCGCCGGCGAGATTGCTGCAGGACGCGCGGACAGGGCCCTGCTGATCTGCGGAACAGGGCTAGGGGTCGCCATCAGTGCCAACAAGGTGTCCGGCATCCGCGCTGTGACGGCCCATGACTCCTTCTCCGTGGAACGCGCAGTGCTCTCCAACAACGCGCAGGTCCTGTGCCTCGGTGAGCGGGTCATCGGACTCGAACTGGCCAAACGGCTGGTCCGGGAGTGGCTCGGCTACCGTTTCGACGAGCAGTCGGCGTCCGCGAGCAAGGTCGCGGCAATCACCGAGTACGAGAAGCGGAGCGGCGAGCCGGGCTGACCAGGACCCGAGCGTCATCGTCCGGCCGGAGTGCTGCTAGTGGACCAGCTTCAGCCCGACGACACCGCCCACGATCATGAGCAGGAACACGACCTTCAGCAGTGATGCGGGTTCGCCTCCGGTGGCCATCGCGTAGATGACTGTCAGGGCGGCGCCGATGCCTACCCAGACGGCATAGGCCGTGCCGATCGGAAGGGTGCGCATGGCGTACGCGAGTCCGGCCATGCTGGCGATGATGGCCACGGCGAACACGAGGGTCGGCGCCGGCTTGGTGAAGCCGTCGGACCTGCCCAGGGCCGTGGCCCAGACGGCCTCGAGTACTCCGGAGACTACGAGGACGATCCAGGCCATGACTCTCTTCTCCGGGCCGACTTGCTGAAGACCGGGTACGGCACCTCGTCCGGGAGACGGCTGGTGCCCGCCTCGCCTCCCATGGTGCCACGGAACGCCAGGCGCGCGGGTTCAGCCGACGGTGACCCGTCCGTCCTCGACCTGCCAGCGCTCATCGAGCCGGACGTTCTCGAGGAGCCTGCGGTCATGGGTAACGAGCAGGAGTGCGCCCGTGTAGGCCTCCAGGGCTTCCTCGAGCTGTTCGATGGCCGGGAGGTCGAGGTGGTTCGTCGGTTCGTCCAGCACCAGGAGGTTGACCCCCCTCGCCTGGAGCAGCGCGAGCCCCGCCCTCGTCCGTTCACCGGGGGAGAGGGAGCCGACGGCGGCACGCACCTGGTCCGCCTTGAGCCCGAACTTCGCCAGCAGGGTCCGTACCTCGCCCTGTGCCAGTTCCGGCACGAGGGCTTCGAAGGCCTCACCGAGGGGGAGGTCCTCGTCCAGTTGTCCCCGTGCCTGGTCGATCTCGCCGACCGCCACATTGGAACCGAGGGAGGCGGCACCGTCGTCGGGCTCCTGGTGTCCCAGCAGGAGGCGCAGCAGCGTCGACTTCCCGGCCCCGTTGGGGCCGGTGATGCCGATGCGCTCGCCCGCATTGACCTGGAGCGAGACCGGGCCGAGGGTGAAACCCCCCTGGGTGGTGGAAGCGCTGCTCAGGGTGGCGACGACGGAGCTCGACCGGGGAGCGGATCCGATGGTGAACTGCAGCTGCCACTCCTTGCGCGGTTCCTCGACCTCGTCCATGCGCGCGATGCGGGATTCCATCTGGCGCACCTTCTGGGCCTGCTTCTCGGAGGATTCCATGCTCGCCCTCCGCCGGATCTTGTCGTTGTCCGGGCTCTTCTTCATGGCGTTGCGGACGCCCTGCGAGCTCCATTCACGCTGCGTCCGGGCACGCCCCACGAGGTCCTGTTTCTTGTCCGCGTACTCCTCGTAGGCCTCGCGGGCGTGGCGCCGTGCCACTGCGCGTTCCTCGAGGAAGGCGTCATAGCCGCCGTCGTACACGGCCACCTTGTTCTGCGCGAGGTCCAGCTCGACGACGGTGGTCACGCAGCGTGCGAGGAACTCGCGGTCGTGGGAGACGAGGACGACGCCGCCGCGCAGGTTCTGGATGAACCCCTCGAGCCGTTCGAGCCCGGCGAGGTCCAGGTCGTTCGTCGGCTCGTCGAGGAGCACGATGTCGAAGCGGCTCAGCAGCAGGGCTGCGAGTGCGACCCGTGCGAGCTGTCCTCCCGAAAGTGCCGCGGTCGGAGTGCCGGGATCGATGCCCCCGGCGACGTCGGCCAGTACTCCGGGCATGCGGTCCTCGAGGTCGACCGCCCCGGATGCCATCCAGTGGTCCAGTGCCGCCGCGTAGGCGTCGTCGGCGCCCTTGTCACCGCTGCCCAGCGCTGCTGCGGCGTCCTCCATGGCGAGCGTCGCCGACGTCGTCCCGGTGCGGCGGCCGATGTATCCGGCCACCGTCTCCCCCTCCAGGCGTTCGTGTTCCTGGGGCAGCCAGCCGACGAAGGCGTCGGGCGGGGTGGTCCGGACGGTTCCGCCGAGGGGCGTGTCCGCTCCGGCGAGCAATCGCAGGAGCGTCGTCTTCCCGGCGCCGTTGGCGCCCACCACCCCGACGACGTCGCCCGGAGCCACTGTGAGGTCGAGCTTCGAGAAGAGGGTGCGGTGGGCGTGGCCCCCGGTCAGGTCCTTCGCCACGAGGGTTGCAGTCATTCCTCCAGTCTAGGAGGGGCAGGCTCTTCGCCGGCTCAGGCGCCGATCTGCCAGATGCTGTACTCATCGAGGTGGAGGAGGGCCCGGTGCCCGGCCATGTCGTCGCGGATCCAGACGACGCCGAAACCCGGTGCGGTGTCCTCGACACACCCGCGGTAGTGCACCTCGTTCTTGCGGCGTGCCTCGACGACGGTCCCGGCGCTGAGGACGCCGAGGTCGAGGATGCGGGCGGTGCTGGGGGTGGCCATGATGGTCATCGGTGCTCCTTGAGAGTGCGGCCCGCTGAGACTGGCGGGCTGATGACTCCATAGTTCGGGATCGGTGTTGCCGGGATATTTCCGGAAGGTTATCTTTCCGGGGTCCCGCGGAAGTGTTACCCAGGGTGTACAGGAGTCCGCCCGCCTGCCGATCGTTGCCTAAGCTACTCCGATGAGCGAACCCACCGAGCCGGACCGGGCCTACCTGCAGTCGATCGACGAGCGGACCCTGGGGCTTCGCGCCGGGGCGGGGCCGGATCCCTCGCCGTTCGGCGGAGCGCCGGCCGGCCTGTCCTCGGACGTCGAGCGGCACGTGGACGGGCTGGCCCCGGACCTGCGGCAGGTGGTCCGCGAGCTGCACGACCATCCCGAGACCGCGTTCCGTGAGTACCGCAGTGCGGCGCTCCTGCAGCAGACACTCGCCGCCCACGGCGTGGAGGCGGTCCTCGGCGAGTACGGCGTCGAGACGTCGGTGCGGGCGGCGGCGGGCAGCGCGGATCGGGGCCCGGCCGTCGCGATCCTGGCCGAGTACGATGCGCTCCCCGAGATCGGCCATGCCTGCGGACACAACGTCATCGCCGCAGCGGCGCTCGGTGCCTTCCTGGCGCTGTCCTCGATCGCGGACCGGTTGCCCGGACGCGTCCTGTTCCTCGGTACGCCGGCGGAGGAAGGGCATTCCGGAAAGGAGGTCATGGCCCGCAACGGGGCGTTCGACGACGTCGACGCCGCCATCATGGTCCACCCCTACGGCTACGACCTCGCGGACCAGGTCTGGCTCGGCAGGCGACTGCTCACCGTCGCCTTCACCGGTGTCGAGGCGCATGCCTCCGCGCAGCCCTTCATGGGCCGGAATGCCCTCGACGCCGCGAATCTCACCTACCAGGGCATCGGGCTGCTGCGCCAGCAACTTCCGCCGTCCGACCGCGTCCACGCGAACATCACGGAGGGCGGGACGAGCCCCAACATCATCCCGGGCCGCGCCGTCCTGAAGCTCTACGCGCGCTCCCAGCAGCCCGCCACCCTCAGGGACCTCAGCGCGCGGCTCGAGGACGTGGCGCGGGGTGCGGCCCTGATGACGGGAACGGGGGTGGAACTGCACTGGGACGAGCACCCGCCGTCCCTTCCCATCCGCACCAACAAAGCCCTCACAGGCCGGTGGACGGTGGCCCAGCAGCGGCGCGGACGTGCCCCTCTTCCACTCGGGGTGGTCTCGGAGACCCTCGCGGCCTCGACGGATTTCGGGAACGTGAGCTACCGCATTCCCGGTATCCATCCGCTGATCCGCATCGCCGAGCCGTCCACGGCCCTGCACACGCGCGGGTTCGCCGCGGCGGCCAGGAGCGAGGAGGCGGAACGGGGAGCGCTCGACGGCGCCGTCGGCCTCGCCCTCACCGCGCTCGACTATCTCTTCGACGATTCCCTGCGCGCGGCGGTGCACGAGGAGTTCCAGCACCAGGGCGGTGCCATCGACGTGCCGTCCTATTTCGCCTGATCCTCCCGGCGTACTGTCCTCGGTGCGGCTCCGCGTGCACCGCCGTTCGGGAAAGCTGGCCAAGGCTCCGTCATCGGGGTCAGGATGGTACTGCTCAGGATGCTACGGACTAGTCGGGCCGTACCGGGCCCTCCCGGACGGAACGCCGACCGGTGGCGTGCAGGGATCTACCAGGGGGACGCAGTGGTCGACGACGACGATTCCAGTGCACGGCGGCAGACGCCGCCAGGGGCCGGTCTCCCGAGGTCGGGGGTGAGGATGGCCCTGCTGGTCGCGATCGCGGTCTTCGCGGTCTCCATCGCGTTCGTCCTCGTCTACGCCACCAGCCTGTCCTGGCCTCTGGTCATCCTCATCACCGTCGTGCTCGCCGGCGGCCAGGCCTACGCCCTGCGGGGCACCCTGTTCGGCGGAGCCGGAACGGGAGGCAAAGGCAACACCCGAGGCGGAGCCGCGGACCGCTAGTCTGGCCTTCACCTCCACTGCCGATCGGAAGGACCTCCGTGACAACGGTCTACGCCCTGCACGAGAACCCCGAGTGGTTCCCGCCCTTTGCCCGCGCATTCGAGGCCGAAGGCGTCGAGGTGGTGGAGTGGCTGCTCACGGACGGGGTGCTGGATCTCGATTCCGTGCCCCCGGAGGGCATCTTCTGGTCCCGGATCAGCGCTTCCGCCCACACGCGGGACCACGGCCTGTCCAAGGATTACGCGCGTTCGGTCCTGTCCTGGCTCGAGGCGCACGGCCGCCGCACCGTCAACGGGCGGCGGGTGCTCGAACTCGAGATGAGCAAGGTGGACCAGCTCACCGCGCTCAAGGCTGCGGGCATCGACACCCCGCGCACCGTTGCCGCCGTCGGGCGGGAGCGCATCCTCGAAGCGGCGGAGGGATTCGACACGCCGTTCATCATCAAGCACAACCAGGGTGGCAAGGGCCTCGGCGTGCGCAGGTTCGACTCACACGGGGAACTCGCCGACTATGTCGCCTCGAGCGAGTTCGAAGAGCCGCAGGACGGCATCACCCTGGTCCAGGAATTCATCCAGGCCGCCGAGCCCTTCATCACCCGGGCGGAGATCGTGGGCGGTACGTTCGTGTACGCCATCGCGGCGGACACGGCGCGCGGCGGCTTCCAGCTGTGCCCCGCCGACGCCTGCGCGATCGACCCGGAGACCGGCAGGCCCATCATGCCGCCCGGCGCCACCATCGCCCCCGAGCCGGGGCAGCAGCTCTTCAGCCTGCGCGAGGACTTCGACCACCCCGTCATCGCCCGGTTCGAGGAGTTCGCGCGGCGGAACAACCTGGAGGTCTGCGGCATCGAGTTCATCGAGACCGCGGACGGCCGCGTGCTGACCTACGACGTCAATACGAACACCAACTACAACGCGGCCGTGGAAGCGATAGCGCCGAAATCGGCGCCGCGGGAGCTGGTGCGGTACCTCGCGACGCTCGGCTGAGGGTCGCGGCTGGGCCGAGTCGCGCCCGGATGCACGACGGCGCCCCGCAGCCGGCAGGGGCGCCGTCGTCGTCACGGGGATGAAGTGGACGGTGAAGGCGTCCCTGATCGCCTCGTACTCCGGCGACCCGTTGGTGCCCAGGTCCGTGAGGAGGCCGAGGATGGCTCCAGCGCCGGTACAGCGACGGCGGGGCGATGAGGCGCAGGGTACCGGGCATGTTCATCCCGCCGATGCCCTGCGGTAGCGTGCTCCTACAGGCACTGCGTGCCCGCAGGGCCGGCCCCGACCTCCGGAAGGATGCAGCGATGTCCCGTTTCACGAAGGACGGCAAGGTCAGGGCGGAGACGCTCCCGAGCACGCTGCAGCGATCCGACGAGAAAGCCCAGGACACGTTCGCGGCGACGCTGGACGCCGCGGAGGAGCAGTACGGCGACGGCGAACGCGCCCGCCGCACGGCCTTCGCCTCGCTCAAGCACGGCTTCGAGAAGGTGGGGGACCACTGGGAGCCGAAGGAGAAGAAGGGTCCCTCCGACGAGCGGGCAGCGGGAGGAAGCGGTCAGGACCGGCCGACGGCGGGCGGTGTCGACGCGAACTCCTCGAAGCAGCACCTCTACGACCTGGCCAGGAAACTCGACGTGCCGGGCCGCTCGCGGATGTCGAAGGAAGAGCTCGTCGAGGCACTGCAGAAGGCGAATGATCGGGAGACGCGCAGGGCGCGCGAGCAATAGCTATTACGCAACGAAAGCATTTCCTAATCGACTCGGGCTTAGGCTAGCCTTACTTCTACCCCGTCCCCCAGGCCTCCACGAGGCCGTAGAAGTCAAGGAGCTTCATGGCCCCCTCCCGCCTGCGCGGCCTGATCGCCGCTGCCGCCGTCGCCGTCCTGTCCCTCTCCGCCTGTTCAACCGGCCCGGCCGACAGCGGAACCGCGGCCACCGGCGGCAGCAGCGCATCCGCCGACTCCTTCCCCGTCACGATCGAGCACGCCTTCGGCGAGACCACCCTCACCGAGAAGCCCGAGCGCGTGGCGACGGTGTCCTGGGTCAACGCCGATGTGTCCCTCGCCCTCGGTGTCGTACCCGTCGGCATGCCCGCCGACTCCTACGGCGGCAACGAGAACCAGTCGACGCCGTGGAAGGACACCAAGCTCGAGGAGCTGGATGCGGCCATCGGGACGGAAAACGCCCCCGTGCAGTACTCCGAGGCCGACGGCATCGCCTTCGACGACATCGCGGCCACGAACCCCGACGTCATCCTCGCTGCGTACTCCGGACTGTCACAGGAGGACTACGACACCCTGAGCAAGATCGCGCCCGTCGTCGCCTACCCTGAAGTGGCCTACGGCACCGCGTGGCAGGACTCCACGCGCATCATCGGGAAGGCGCTCGGCCTGTCGGGGGACGCCGAGCAGCTGGTGGCGGAGACGGAGCAGGCCATCGCGGACGCTGCCGCCGAGTACCCGCAGCTCGCGGGCAAGACCTTCATCTACGGCAACCTCGAGCCCGGCAGCGCGGACGGTGTCAGCGTCTACACGGCGAACGACAACCGTCCCCGATTCCTGACCGAGCTCGGGATGGTGCAGGCCGACGTCGTCACCGAGAACACCAAGGATTCCGAGGAGTTCTTCATCCCGTGGTCCGCGGAGCGCGCCAATGAGCTGGACTCGGACATCTTCGTCACGTGGGTCGCCGACGAGGCCACCAAGGAGGCCATCGCGGGCGATCCGCTCCTCGGCCAGATCCCCGCCGTGGAGAATGGCGCACTGGTCGCCGACAGTGACAACACCCTGACGCTCTCCATCTCCGCTGCCAACCCGCTGAGCCTGGTCTGGGCGCTGGACCGCTTCCTGCCGATGCTCGGCGAGGCCGCGGACAAGGCCTGATTCCACCCGCTGATTGCCCTCCGGCTGCATCTGGGCTGGAATGGACGATGAACCGACTCTTGTTCCGATGAAAGGGAATTCCAATGGCTCAGGCGGAAATCAACAAGCTCCAGGCTGCGACGGCGTGGGACAGCAGCGGCAAGAAGCTCGGTGACGTAAACCAGGTGCACCTCGAGAAGGAGTCGGGCATCCCGGCCTGGGTCACGGTGTCCCTGGGACTGCTGAATTCACGCAAGCACTACGTGCCCCTGGCCAACTCGCACTTCGAGGGCGACGCCCTCCATCTCGCGTGGACGAAGGACCAGATCGCCGACGCGCCGAGTGCCCGCAGCGACATCGAACTCTCGGCGGAGGAGGAATCGGCGCTGATCGACTACTACCGGCTCCGCGACGGCGCCGAGGCGCCCTAGGCCGAACACGAAAGCCCCCGTCCGCTCCAGCGGACGGGGGCTTTCGCGCAGTACCGGGTTCGTGCGGTGCCGGGTTCGTGCAGTGCGGGAGACCTAGAAGAGGTTGACGATTCCCACGATGTAGCCGACGAAGTAGAGCAGTGCCAGCAGTACCACGATCCCGATGATGGTGACCCAGAGTGCCTGGCGGCCCTTCGAGGTCTTCTCCTCGTCCGCATGTCCCTGCTGTTGCCAGGCCGTGCTGGACTCTGCGGGCGGCGTCTCGCCCGGCGGCACGCCGCCACCGGGTTCGAGGCCGGTGATGTGGCTCTCCAGCGGGTCGGGATTTCCTGCGTTCGACGGGTCCGGGCGTTCACTCATGCTGTCCTCCGCGTGGTTGGTCGGGCCGTTCCCCTCACCCTACCCCGCAGAAACTAAGGCCGCTTAGTGATGCCGGGGCTATCCCGCGCGCCGCGTCGGTGTTACTGGCCCAGTCCCGCAGTGCTGCCGCCTGTCGGATCGAACCGCTGGCCGGAGGCGCTGTGCGGATCGTCGTCGCCCGATTCGTCGCCGTCCGCGCTGTCCCCTGCTGGAGGCGCCGGCGGGGTGGGCGTCGCAGTGTCCTGCTCGCGGGGGGTCCAGGACATCGTGATGTTCACGCCGTCCTCCGTGTCCTCCACGAAGAGATGGAGGTCTTCGCCGACCAGCGCCTCGTGATGCACCGGGTCGCCGGCTTCCCGTGCCATGTCCGTGAGCCGGCAGATGGCAACCGCCATGGCACGCCCCCAATCGTGCGGGTGCTTGCTCGTCGACTCCTCGGTGGCGGTGAATTTCCTGTCGGTCGTCGCCATCGTCCTACCTCCCGTTGGTGAGGAACCAAGTACCCTTGCCTTCCGGGTGACAGACACTGTAGCAGTGCGTTACACGGGGCAGCACGTGATATTCGGTTAACAATGAGCATCGATACGCCCCAGCCCCAGGCCGCAGAAGAGCGCAGCGCGAGGATCGCGGTGACACTGTTCCCGCTGCTCATCCTTGCCGGCGGACTCGTGGCAGTCCTGACGCCCGGCACCTTCACGGGACTCGGGCCGCTGATCAATCCGCTCCTCGGAGTCATCATGTTCGGCATGGGCCTGACGCTCACGCCGGTGGACTTCGCGCTGATCGGTAAGCGCCCCATCCCCGTGGTGATCGGCGTCGTGGCCCAGTTCGTCATCATGCCGCTGCTCGGCTGGGGCGTCGCGACGGTACTCGGGCTTCCACCGGCGCTCGCGGCCGGGGTGATCCTCGTCGGATGCTGCCCCGGCGGAACGGCGTCCAACGTGGTGTCCTACCTCGCCCGTGGCGATGTGGCCCTGTCCGTCGCCATGACCTCGGTGTCCACGATCCTCGCCCCCGTCCTGACGCCGCTGCTCACGCTCTGGCTGGCCGGCCAGTACATGCCGGTGGACGCGGCGGCGATCGGCCTGTCGATCCTGCAGATCGTGCTGCTCCCGGTCGTCGTCGGGCTCGCCGTCCGGTACTTCCTGCCCCGTCTCGTCGAACGGCTGCTTCCCGCGCTCCCCTGGATCTCGGTGGCGGCGATCACCGTCGTCGTGATCGCCGTGGTGTCCGGCAGTGCGGCGATCATCTTCTCGGCGGGGTTGCTGGTGTTTGCCGCCGTGATCCTGCACAACGGACTCGGCTACCTGCTGGGGTACGGTGCGGCCCGGCTGTTCGGCCTGCCCACGTCGGCGAGGCGGACGACGGCGATCGAGGTGGGCATGCAGAACTCCGGTCTTGCCGCAGGTCTCGCACGGACGTACCTGACTCCCGAGGCTGCGCTGCCGGGCGCGATCTTCTCGGTGTGGCACAACGTGTCGGGTGCGGCGATGGCTGCCTACTGGCGTCGCCGCGACGCACGGGTGCGCGTTCCCGAGGTCGCCGGCCGGCGCTGAGCTCCTGCCGCGTCAGGGGGCGCCGTCAGCTCCGCCGACGCCGAGCAGTCGCCACTCGTCGCGCCGGGCGTCGAAGCGGATCCTGAATTCCAGGACGGGGGAGGCCGGCCCGGTCTGTGCGGTGAACAGCCAGGCGGGCGGCGGAGCGGTCCGGGCGCGTGCCAGGGGCTCCGGGACGGGCTCGCCGACGACCTGCCAGATGGTGCCGCGCCACCGCAACGCGAGGGGCCTGGCCGCCGGCGTGAAGCGGACCGCTGCCGGCTCGTCGAGTGCCCGCAGTGCATCGTCGCCTGCGCCAACCGCCTGTGCTGCCATGCCCGGTGTCCTTCGGTCCGTCTCCTGCGTACCGACCAAGAATAGAACATGTATTCGATTGTCGGGTTCCTCGGGCGCGGCCCCTGCCGATCGGGGGCGGAATGTCGCGCGGGGCTCCGTTGTTGTCCGGGACGAGGCTCAACGGTGTGCCGTCCCGGATACATATGGATCAAGCACAGGAGCTCGCATGACACTCGGTTCTGCCATCACCACCCGCACCGCGGACACCCGCGTTCCTCTCCTGCCCGAGCTGGCCGAGCGCTGGAGCCCGCGGTCCTTCGACCCGCAGGCGACCATCTCGGAGGACCAGCTGGATGCGCTGCTCGAAGCGGCGCGCTGGGCGCCGTCGGCGAGCAACAACCAGCCCCGCCGGTTCATCGTCGCCCGGCGCGGGACCTCCGTCTTCGACACGATCGTCTCGGCCCTCGTGGGATTCAACGCCGCCTGGGCACACCACGCCTCGGCCCTGATCGTGGGAATCGCCGAGACCTCCTCCGTCGAGGGCGATGTGCGGCCCTACGCGGAGTACGACCTCGGGCAGGCCGTGGCACACCTGAGCGTCCAGGCGGAGGCGGAGGGCCTCGTGACCCACCAGATGGCGGGGGTCGAGTGGGACAGGATCGTCGCCGCGTTCGACCTGCCCGACAACATGAAGCCCATGACCATCACGGCGGTCGGCACGGTCGACGAGCCGGACAAGCTTCCCGAGGCCCTCGCCGAGCGCGAGACCGCACCCCGCACGCGTCTTCCGCTGGAGGAACTGGTGCTCGTCCGCAGCTAGGGCGGCACCTAACGGTGCAGGGCCGACCTCGCCGCATGCCCGATGACCGCACTGTACGTGGGGTAGGCGAACTTCACGCGGGCGAGCGTCGCGAGGTCGGTACCGGCTGCCATGGCTGACGCCACGGCGGTGATCACCTCGACGGCGTTCTCGCCGACGGCGTGCGCGCCGAGGATCAGCTCGCGGCGCCGGTCGACGACCAGCTTGAGGAAGCCCTGCTCGCGATCGTCGATGATCGGCCGTTCGACGACGGCGTACGGGACCGTGACGGCGTGGCACTCCGCGTCCCGCTCCCTCGCCTTCTCCTCGGTGAGCCCCACACCGGCGTAGTCCGGGTCGGTGAAGCCGCCCTCGGGCAGGAGATGGTGCGGAGTGGTGCGCGTGGCACCCAGCACGGCGTTCTCGGCTGCGGTCTCGCCCTCGAAGACGGCCGCCTGGACCAGCATGCTGCTCCCGTTGGCGTCGCCGGCCACGAAGATGTGCGGGACGTTGGAGCGCAGGTACTCGTCCACCGGGATGAAGGAGCGCGCAGCCTGCACCCCGGCCGCGTCGAGGCCGAGCCCTGCGAGGTTCGCCGGCCACCCGGCCGCCATGAGAACCGCATCCACCGGCCGGGACTGCGCCTCGCCGTCACGCCTCCAGGTGAGCGTGAGGCCGTCCGCTTCCTTCCGGATGCTGTCGATACCGCCGATCCCGGTCTCCACCTGGACGCCCTTGCCCCTGAAGCTCGCGGTGACGGACGCCGCGACGTCCTCGTCCTCCGTCATCAGGATCCGGGGTGCGAGGTCGAGCAGGAGGACGTCCGAGCCCATCGCATCGAAGATGGTGGTCAGCTGCGCACCGGTGTGCCCGCCACCGATGATGGCCACCGAGCCGGGCAGGCTCTCCAGCGTCAGCACTTCGTGGGGCAGTACGGCGTGCTCGGCCCCGTCGATGGGCAGGCGCCGGCCGCTGCCGCCGATGCAGAGGATGATCGACGCGGCCGTGACCTCCCGCCCACCCACGGAGATGCTGTGCGCCCCGGTGAGTTCGGCGTCGCCCTCGATCAGTTCGATGTCCAGGCGCTCCATGGTGGGCCCGTACCCTTTGGCCTCGAGGACCCGCGCGACGGTGGAGCGCACCCGCTGCACCGTCCGGTCCCAGTCGACGCTGGGCTCGGCCACGACGATTCCGTAGTCGTAGGCCGTGCGGACCTCGCGGAACAGGCGCGCCGTCTTCGCGAGTACGCGCGTGGGGACACATCCCGAGTTCACGCAGGTGCCGCCGAGTGCCGAACGCTCGACGACGGCGGTGCGCGCTCCGAGTTCCGCCGCACGTGTGGCAGCCGCCATGCCGGCCGGGCCACCACCGATGACGAGGACGTCGAACAGGTAGTCCATGGGAAGCTCCTTCAATCCGTCCGGGTGTCTTCTGCCATCCTCCACGCCTATGGCAGGGGCCACAACGTCCGGCGCCCAGCCCAGCGGGGGAGCACACGGAGGAAGGTACCAGCAAGTAAGCTGAGCGTCGGTGGCCGATTCCGGCCCCGCGCCCGGTTCTGGTCCGACCGCGGCAGGAATTTTCTGAACAGGTAGTGGAATGGGCGTGGGGCGGATGCAGGCGGTCGCGGGGAGACTGGCAGCGTTGTCTCCGGCGACCCTCCACATCCTGTTCGCACTGATGCTCGCCATGGCCGCCGCCTTCGGACGCCACAGCACCCTCGAGTCCTCGGGCCTCGCCCTCGTATGGCCCGCGGCGGGCATCAACTTCCTCTGGGGGGTGTGGGCGTCCCGGTCCCGGCGCGACCTCACGATTGCGCTGGTCGCCACCGTTCCCGTCCTCGCCGCGGTCAACCTCTCGACCGGCCTCAGTGTCGCCCTTGCGCTGGCAGTGGCCCTGGCAAGCGTGGCGCAGACCGCTGTCGCCGCCTATTTCTTCCGGCGGATGGTCCCTGCCCTGCGCGTGCAGAGTGTGGGGGAGTACCTCCGTCTGGGTGTCATCGCCCTCGGCGCCTGTTCGGTCGGCGCGCTGTTCATCGTCGGCGGCGTCGCCGTGGAAGGTTCGGTGGAGCCGTTCTCCGCCTTCATCCCGTGGCTGGTCCGCCACGCGGTGTCCCTGACCGCGATCGGCTCCCTCGGGATCGTGGCGGCTTCGAGCATCAGAGGCCGCGCGAAGGGCGGTCCCCGCCCGCCCCTCACCGTCGCGCAACGTGCCGAGTACGCACTCCTGGTCCTGGCCTCCGTGATCCTCTACGTCGCCACGTTCGGGGCGAGCGTCACCCTGCCGATCGCCTACACGACCATCCCCGCCCACATGTGGGCAGGTCTCCGGCTCCGGTCCGGATGGGCCATGCTGCATGGCCTCGCGTGCGGCGCGTTCCTGGTCTTCTTCACCCTTGCGGGTCGCGGGCCCTTCCAGGACCTCGATCCCGATGTCGCCGCCTACGTGGCGCAGTCCTTCATGTTCATCGCGTTCTCGCTGTCCGCCGTCCTGGCACTCAGCATGGACGAGCGGCGCCGCCTCATCGACCGCCTCTACAGCGCCAACGAGGAGGCGAGGGCCGCGGCGGACCTCCGTGACCTCGTGATCGGCAGGATGAACGACGGCGTCCTCGTCGCGGGGCCGGACAAGCGGCTGATCTTCCAGAACGCGGCGAGCGAACGCTGGCTGGGCGCGGGGACCGCCCGACCCGGTGAGGTATGGCGGCGGGACTACGAGATCACGACCCCCAGCGGAGGGCGAATCGCCGAGGCGGACAATCCCCTGACCCGCGCACTGGAGGGGACGGTGACGGAGCGGATGGACGTCGACCTCACGCACGGCTCCGGAGAGGTCATGCACCTGTCCGTCGACGCGATGCCCCTGCCCGGTGAGCGCGGCGCGGTCGTGGTGATGCACAACGTCACCGAGGAGCGTGCGTACCAGCGCGACCTCGGGCGCTTCGCGTCCGTCGTTGCGCACGACCTCCTGACGCCGCTCACGGTCTTCGACGGCTGGCTCGAGATGCTCGAGGATCCGGACCTGCCGCCGGCCGAGCGGCAGGCCAGCATCGAGCGCCTGCAGCAGGCGAGCGTCCGCATGCGCAACCTCATCCGCAACCTCCTCGCCTACAGCCTCGCCAAGGAGGAGAAGCTCACGGCCTCCCGCGTCGACGTGGCCTGCGCGGTCGAGGGCATCATCGACCTGCGGGCGGCGCTCCCGGGCACGCAGCTTCCCGCCGTCCGGTTCGACGTGAACGCGACGCTCCCCGTCTACGCCGACGAGCGCCTCTTCCTGCAGCTCATGGAGAACCTCGTGGGCAATGCCATGAAGTACGGGCGGACCGACGGCACGGGGCGGGTCAGCGTCGAGACATCGGCCGACGCAGCCACCGGCAGGACCCTCGTCCGGGTGCGCGACAACGGCATCGGCATCCCCGAGGGCGATCTCGAGCGCGTCTTCGAGGAGTTCCACCGCTCGGAGAACGGGCTCGGCCAGGCGACGGGGACGGGCCTCGGCCTCGCCATCTGCCGCCGCATCGCCGAGAGCCACGGCGGCTGGATCAGGGTCCGCAACGTGGAGGAGGGCGGCGCCGAATTCACCGTCAGCCTGCCGGGGGCGCCGGATCAGCTGCCCGAGGGCATCCCGCTGGTCGACGCGGACGAGTCCCCCCGGGTCCCGGCGCCGTAGCCTGCCCTCCGCTTCCCGGCCGGCCGTCGGAGGCCTCCCGGCTGCTGCAGGGCGTCAGGCCTCGTCCTTGGCCCGGCGCGGGTACATCTTGGGGGAGCCGCCATGGCCCGTGCCGCTGCGCATCCCGGCCAGGATCTCGGCCATCGCCTCCCGCGAGGAGTGCTGTGCCTCCCACCCCAGCTCCGTCCGGGCCCTGGTGGTGTCCATGACGGGGCTCTGCGCCGCCATGTCGATCCAGCCCGGGTCGGTGCGCTGGATGCCCAGCCCCCAGCTCGCGCCGACGAGCCGGCGCAGCACCCGGACGGGGAAGTCCATCACGCGGCGCGCGCCCAGCAGGTCGGCGACGCGCTCCGGCGTGAGCTCGGGCTCGGCGGCGATGTTGAATGCCCCGGACGCGCGGCGCGCGACCACGCGCCAGTACGCCTCGGCGACGTCCTCGGCGTGCACCGCCTGGAAGACGAAGACCTTCGGGATGGGCAGGAGCGGCAGCGGCAGGCCGCCGAGCAGGACCTTCGGGACGAGCGGGCCCAGGAAGTAGCGGCCCACCTCGCTGCCCGCCTGCTCCTGGAAGATCAGCCCCGGGCGCAGGCGTGCCACGGGGATCTCGGGGTGGTCCCGCTCGAAGCCGTCCAGCAGGCGTTCCTGCTCGGCCTTGTGGCGGCTGTAGTGGGAGGACCGGATGCCGCCGGTGGGCCAGGACTCGTCCTTGCGGGTGTCCTTGTCCGAGGGGGAGTAGGCGCCGACCGAGGACGCGCAGACGAAATGGCGCACGCCGGCGGCCGCGGCCGCCTGGAGGGCGTTGGCCGTGCCAGTCACATTGGTCCGGTACATCGCCGCCTCGTCCCGGTTCGGCTGGATGGCCCATGCGAGGTGCACGACGGCGTCGGCCCCGGCGAGCGCGAGCGTCAGGGCGTCCCGGCCCTCGTCCGTCCCGACGTCGATGGCGTGCCAGTCCACGCCGGCGTACGGTTCCTGCGAGGTGTCAGGGACGGTGCGGGCGATCGCGGTGATCGAGATGCCGTCCGTGTCCCCCGCCGTGTCGTAGCCGGATCGCTGGATGGCCTCCCGGTCGCGGGCAGCAAGCTGGAGGCGGGAGAGGACTGCCGTGCCCACGTTTCCGGTGGCGCCGATGACTGCGATGCGCATGCTCTACTCCTGGGCGTGGTGGTTCGGGGACACGGGGGCGGTCCGATCGGAACTGGACTACTAAGTAAGCTTATGGTGCAGTGGAAGCAACCGTATAGCCGTATAGCCGTGAAAACGCCCGACACCGATTCAAGGGCCCGATTGGGAGGTATCCGTGAGCAGTAACAGCAAGGTGCGCAGCGACCCGCAGAGTGAGACGGGCAAGAAGGCGCAGACTGCACCCGACCCCAATGATCCCCGCAAGCCCGACGATCCGAGCGACGTCAAGAAGCCGGCCTGGAAGTACGTCTTCAAGCGGTCGCTCAACGAGTTCGGCAAGGACCAGTGCACCGACCTGGCCGCCGCGTTGACCTACTATGCGGTGCTCGCGATCTTCCCGGGCATCCTCGCCCTGCTCTCCCTGCTCGGACTGTTCGGGCAGGCCCAGGCCACCACGAACCAGGTCCTGGAGATCGTCGGCCAGTTCGCCCCGGCCGACGCCGTGAAGACGATCAAGCCCACCATCGAGGACCTCGCCTCCAACCAGGCGGCCGGCCTGACCTTCGTGATCGGCCTCCTCGGCGCCATCTGGTCGGCGTCCGGCTATGTCAACGCCTTCTCCCGCGCTATGAACCGGGTGTACGAGGTCGAGGAGGGCCGCGGGTTCTTCAAGCTGCGCCCCCAGATGCTCCTCATCACCGTCGTCGTGCTCGTGCTGATCGTGATCATGGGCCTCATGCTCGTCCTGTCGGGTCCGGTTGCCGAAGCGGTGGGGAACACCATCGGTCTCGGTGGAACCGCGCTCACCATCTGGAACATCGCGAAGTGGCCGGTCGTCGTGTTCTTCGCGGTCCTCATGATCGCGGTGCTCTACTACGGTTCCCCGAACGTCAAGCAGCCCAAGTTCCGCTGGATGAGCCTGGGTGGTTTCATCGCCCTGATCGTCCTCGCGATCACCACGGCGGCGTTCTCCCTCTACGTCGCGAACTTCGGCAGCTACGACAAGACCTACGGTGCGATCGCCGGCGTGATCGTCCTGCTCCTCTGGATCTGGCTCGCCAACCTCTCGCTCCTGTTCGGCGTCGAGTTCGACGCCGAGATGGAGCGTGCGCGGGAACTCCAGGCCGGTATCGAGGCCGAGGACAGCATCCAGCTGCCGCCGCGCGACACCAAGGCCGCAGAGAAGAAGCACGAGAAGCGCCGCAAGCTCGTCAACGAGGGACGCGAGCTGCGCGAGAAGTACGGCCGGGAGGCCGCCGGACGGTAGGCAGCACCCCGACGCACAGGAGGCCCGGACGTGTCAACGGCCGGGCCTCCTGCATGTCCACGGTCCTAGACTGGCGGTATGTCCGACACCCAGCAGGCTGACACGTCCGAGCACAGCACCAGGGGGGCCTATGTGACCTCCGGGGAGGAATTCACCCGCGACACCCAGTACATCGAGACGAGGATCACGCGCGACGGCGCTGACGGCTACCCGGTCGAGGCCGGGCGCTACCGGCTCATCGCCGCCCGGGCCTGCCCCTGGGCCAACCGCGCCATCATCGTCCGGCGGCTCCTCGGACTCGAGGACGCCATCTCCCTCGGCACGCCCGGGCCTACGCACGACAGCCGGTCCTGGACCTTCGACCTCGACCCGGGCGGACGTGACCCGGTGCTCGGCATAGAGCGGCTGCAGGAGGCGTTCTTCAAGCGCGACCCCGGCTACTCACGCGGCATCACGGTACCGGCGATCGTGGACACCACCACGGGTGCGGTGGTGACGAACAACTTCCCGCAGATCACGCTCGACTTCTCCAGCGAGTGGAAGGACTTCCACCGCGAGGGTGCGCCGGACCTGTACCCGGAGGACCTCCGCGGGGAGATCGACACCGTCAACAGGCGGGTCTTCACCGAGGTGAACAACGGCGTGTACCGCTGCGGTTTCGCGGGCTCCCAGAAGGCGTACGACGCCGCCTACGACCGGCTGTTCACGGCCCTCGACTGGCTCGAGGACCGCCTGTCCACCCAGCGGTTCCTCGTCGGGGACACCATCACGGAGGCCGACGTCCGGCTGTTCACGACGCTGGTCCGCTTCGACCCCGTCTACCACGGCCACTTCAAGTGCAACAGGAACAAGCTCACCGAGATGCCCGCCCTCTGGGGGTATGCCCGGGACCTGTTCCAGACCCCCGGGTTCGGCGACACGATCGACTTCGAGCAGATCAAGAAGCACTACTACATCGTCCACGAGGACATCAATCCGACCGGGATCGTGCCCAAGGGTCCGGACCTCGCTGGGTGGACCACCGCGCACGGCCGGGAGTCCCTCGGCGGGCGGCCCTTCGGGGACGGGACGCCGCCCGCCGCGGCGTAGGGCCGCCCCGGCGCCCGCCGCGGCCCGGGAGTGGGGCATTAGGGAACAAACTCGTTTCTTAATGGCACGGAGCGTAGGCTAGCCTTACTTCAGACCGATCGTCCGTCTGAGGGAGGCTCCATGGCAGTCCGGGCCTCCTCCCTGCGCCCCGCTCCCGTCGGGGATCCCCGCCCCGCCGTCCGCCGGTCCTCGACCCGGCGGACCCTGGCGAAGCTCCTCATCGCGGTGGTCGTCCTCGTCGCATGCTGCCTCGCCTCGCTCACCATCGGGGCCCGTTCCGTGGGCCTCCCGACGATGATCGACGCCGTCACGACCTTCGATCCCTCGAACGGCGACCAGGCCGTCGTGCTCTCCCGCGTCCCCCGGACCGTCGTCGGCCTGCTCGTCGGCGCGGCGCTGGCGACCGCCGGTGCCGCCCTGCAGGGCATCGCCCGGAACCCGCTGGCGGACCCCGGCATCCTCGGCCTCAACGCCGGGGCCTCGCTCGCGGTCGTCGTCGGCATCTACGTCTTCGGGCTCAGCAGTGCCTCCGGCTACATCTGGTTCGCCTTCGCCGGCGCGGGCGCCGCGGCGCTCGCCGTCTACGCCGTGGCGAGCCTCGGGCGGGAGGGCGCGACGCCGGTGAAGCTCGCCCTCGCCGGCGCCGCGCTGGCGGCGGGACTCGCGAGCCTCACGAACGCCGTCCTCGTCTCGAGCCAGGAGACCCTGGACGCCTTCCGTTTCTGGCAGGTCGGCACACTGTCCGGCCGGGGGTGGGACGTCATCGCCGCCGTGGCCCCGTTCCTCCTCGTAGGACTCGTGCTGCCCCTCGGAACGGGCAAGGTCCTCAACAGCCTGGCGCTGGGTGACGACGTCGCGCGCGGCCTCGGCCAGAACGTGAACCTGGCGCGCGGCGTCACGGCCTTGGGCGTCGTGGTCCTGTGTGGCGCGGCAACGGCCGCTGCCGGACCGGTCGCCTTCGTCGGACTCGTGATCCCGCACATGGTGCGGCTCGCCGTCGGACCGGACTACCGCTGGATCCTGCCGTTCTCCGCGCTCCTCGGACCCGTGCTGCTGCTCGGGGCCGACATCCTGGGACGGGTCATCCTGCCGCCGGGCGAGGTGCAGGTGGGCATCATGACGGCCGTGGTCGGCGCCCCCTTCTTCATCTGGCTCGTGCGCCGGCGCAGGATGGCGCAGCTATGAGCACCTCGCTCCACCGCAGCCCCGGCGCCCCGCTCCCTCCTCCGGCCGCTCCTACGGCCCCGCCCCCGGCCGCCCGGCTCGCGTTCGTCCGCGCGCGCCGCCGACGCAGCAGGGGCGTCCGCATCGGTGCCGCCGCGGGCGTCGTCGTCGTGCTGTTCGCGGTCACCGTCCTGCTCGGCTCCTACACCGTGACCATCCCCGACTTCTTCCGGATCCTCGGCGGTGCCGACATCCCCGGGGCCAGCTTCATCGTCCTCGAGAACAAGCTGCCACGCGCCGTGATCGGCGTCCTGGTCGGTCTGGCCTTCGGCGTCGCCGGCGCGGTCTTCCAGACGATGCTGCGGAACCCGCTGGCCAGCCCGGACATCATCGGCATCAGCTACGGGGCGAGCGCCTCCGCCGTCACGGCCATCGTCCTCTTCGGGGCTGCGGGCGCCGCGGTGTCCATCTCGGCGCTCGCCGGAGCGATGGTGATCGCCGCGGCGATCTACCTCATCGCGCGCCGCGGGGGAGTGGCCGGCTACCGGCTCATCCTCGTCGGCATCGGGTGCGCGGCGCTGATGCACGCGCTGGTGAGCTTCCTCCTCACCCGCACCGATCTCCGCACGGCGACCGAAGCGCTGCTCTGGCTCACCGGCTCGCTCAATGCGAGCAACTGGGACCGCGCCACCGTGCTGGTTGCCGCCCTCACGGTTCTCCTGCCCGCCGCGGCCGTCCTCTCGCGCAGCCTGCAGGGCCTGGAACTGGGCGACGACGCCGCAGCCGGTCTCGGGGTACGCGTCGAGGCGTCGCGGCTGGGACTGATGTCCACCGCCGTCGCCCTCGCGGCGGTCGCCACCGCCGCGGCCGGGCCGATCGCCTCCATCGCCTTCCTGTCCGGGCCCATCGCCCGCCGGCTGCTCGGCAACCGGCCGTCACTGACGATGGCGGGCCTCGTGGGTGCCGTCATCGTCCTCGGGGCGGACTTCCTCGCCGCGAACCTCATTCCCGGGACGTCGCTGCCCGTCGGCGTCGTCACCGGCGCGCTCGGTGCGCCGTTCCTGCTGTGGCTGCTCGCCACGGCGAACCGATCAGGCCAGGGAGGCTGAGAATGGCTCCGCGCCAGGACCCCGGACCGACGGACACACTGTCCGCCGAGGAACTCACACTCGCGTACGACGAGCTCACCGTCGTCGACGCTCTCTCCGTCGACCTGCCGCCCGGCCGGGTGACGGTCATCGTCGGCGCGAACGCGTGCGGCAAGTCGACGCTGCTGCGCGGGCTCGCACGGCTGCTCAAGCCAGCCGGGGGCACCGTGGTGCTCAACGGATCGGACATCCAGGGGCAGTCCACGAAGGCCGTCGCACGCGTCCTCGGACTTCTCCCGCAGACGCCGGTCGCTCCGGACGGCATCAGCGTCGCGGACCTCGTCGGTCGGGGCCGGTACCCCCACCAGGGCTGGTTCCGCCAGTGGACCCCCGAGGACGACGACGCCGTGGCGAGCGCCCTCCAGGCCACCGACACGCTCGCCCTCGCCGACCGCACCGTGGACGAGCTGAGCGGCGGGCAGCGCCAGCGCGTGTGGATCGCCATGGCCCTCGCGCAGCAGACGGGGATCCTGCTGCTCGACGAGCCCACCACCTTCCTCGACGTCACGCACCAGATTGAGGTCCTCGACCTCATCACCGACCTCAACCGGCGCTCTGGCACCACCGTCGTCATGGTGCTGCACGATCTCAACCTGGCCGCGCGCTACGCCGACCACCTGATCGCCATGCGGGACGGCCGGATCGTGGCCGAGGGGCCGCCGGCCGCCGTCGTCACCCAGGAGACGGTGTCAGGCGTGTTCGACCTGGAGTGCCGGGTCGTCGAGGATCCCGTGTCCGGCACACCCATGGTGGTTCCCATTGGCAGGTACCACGGCCCGTCCCCCGTCCGCGCCCGGACGTCCCCCGCCGGCGAGCAGGCCCGGGGCTACCGACCCAATCCCCAGGACACCGTTCCCGCCCACGTGGAGGCAGCATCATGACCGAAGTGACCCAGCGCAGCGCCCGGCGGACCGCCGCCGACACCGAACCGATGGTGCTGGCGTTTGACGTCGTGGTCACGGCCGTGCAGGACCTCAGTCCCACCTTCCGACGTATCACCTTCGGCGGTGCGTGCCTCGAGGCGTTCGGGGTGGCCGGGGACAGCCTCGACCTCCGGATCAAGATCGTCATCCCGTCGGCCGGCCGGGAGTGCCCCGACCTTCCAGGTCTGATGGAGCGCGGGAACTGGTACCAGCTGTGGCTCGGCATGGAGGCGGAGGAGCGCGGGTTCATGCGCACCTACACCGTGCGCACCGCGCGCCGCCGGGGCCCGCGGACGGAGATCGACGTCGACTTCGTCCTGCACCTCGACGACGACGGCCGCGGCGGCCCGGCGGCGGAATGGGCAGCGGCGGCCCGGCCCGGCGACCGGGTCTGCATGATCGGTCCCAACGCATCGGCGGCGCAGTGCAGGACCGCGGGCGCCTACGGCGGGATCGAATGGAGCCCCGGCCTCGCCCAGCACGTCCTGCTCGCCGGTGATGAGACCGCCGTGCCGGCCATCAGCGCCATCCTGGAGGCACTTCCCAAGGACATCAGCGGCTCCGCGTTCCTGGAGGTGCCGGACGTGGAGGACATCCAGCCGATCGAGACACGGTCGGCGGTGACCATCACCTGGCTGACGCGGGCAGGGAAGCCGCACGGCGAGCTGCTGGAGGCAGCCGTCCGGGACGCGGTGCGCGTGCCGGGCTGGGTGTCGCTCTCGGCTCCGGCCGATGTCGGGGGCGGAGACGAACCCGAGGACGTGGACATCGACAGGACCATCCTCTGGGAGACCCCGCAGCTGCTCGATGCGGCCGTCGTGCAGTCGACGGTCAACCCCGGACGACTTTCCGGCACCCAGCCCTTCTACGCATGGATCGCCGGGGAGGCTGCCGTCGTGCGCGGGCTCCGGCGCTACCTGGTGCGGGACGTGGGCGTGGACCGGAAGCAGGTCGCCTTCATGGGCTACTGGCGCAAGGGGCGCGCGGAACTGGCCTGACGCAGCCGTTCCGAACCGCTTCCCGCACCCCTTAGGTGCCGGGCGACCTCTATCACATTTATCCCCAGAAGCGATAACGAAATTGTAACTTCGCGTGCTCTGACCTACTGTTTTAAGTAGTCAAAGCTGGATTACACATCCAGGTCCGTACGCCTAACCCTGTCAGCGGACCGCCTGAACACACTGTGACAGGGGTGGAGGACCCACGTTCCGGCGGCCTGAGCCGCCTCGGGGTGAAGCCCTTCCATGCTACTTCGGCCATTCCCGCGGCATTCCCGCGGTAGAGGGTCGCGCAGAGGGGCCGAGTCAACTCTTGCTCGAATCCGACAGCTAACTTCGCCGGCGTTCCAGAGAGGTAAGCACTTGATCCATACCGCCATGCCCGAACACCGTCGCGCGTCCGACGATCACGCCCCGCAGAGGGCCTCGCAGCCGACGCGCCGCGACCTCCGGCACGAAAGGGCCGACGGTACGACGCCGCTCGCACGACTGCGCGGAAACGCCGCCACGGCCGGCATCGTCCTCGCCTCGGCGGGACTGCTGCTCGGTGCCGTCGCGCCCTCGGCGACGACGGCCGCCCCTGCAGCAGGCGCCCAGGCCGTCACGGCTGCCGCCGAGGCGCCCGTGACCTTCACCCTCGAGGGAGCCGGCAGGGTCGTGGAGGGCGTCGCGCCGGGTATCGCGAGTGCCCGGGCCCTCTCCGCGTCACTCACTCCTGCACTCAGGGACCGCAAGGCCTTCGAGTCCCCGGTGGACAACCCGGTCGAGGCCTCCGCCTTCGGCTACCGCGTCAACCCGCTGAGTGGGGCTGCCGATGAGCTCCACGAGGGCCTGGACTATGCCGGCGCCTGCGGGACGCCGGTCAAGGCCGCGGATGCCGGCACCGTCGTCGACTCCGGCTGGCATGCCTACGGCGGGGGCCAGCGCATCGTGGTCGACCACGGCGGAGGGCTGGACACCACGTACAACCACCTGAGCGCCATCGACGTGCCGGCCGGCACCAAGGTGAAGCGCGGGGACGTCCTCGGGGCCGTCGGCAGCACGGGGAACTCCACCGGCTGCCACCTCCACTTCGAGGTGATGATCGACGACAAGAAGGTCGACCCGAAGCCCTGGCTGTAGCCCGGCCGGTCCTGGCCCGCCGGTGAACCGCCAGGTGGACTGCTAGGGCAGCGGCTCGCTGACGACGGCGGGGTCCTTGTACCCCAGCGGCATCCGCAGGCGCAGCGAATTCGGCTTCACCTCGAAGGCCATGTGCGTGGCCTTGCCGAGAGGATCGCCGTCGAGCTGCACCTCCAGCGGTTCGTGCAGGGTGACCTCGGCGGTGCGGCACTGGAAGTACTCCAGTGACGGGTCCTTGCCCTTGCCGCGGGTGAAGAGCTTCCCGGCGACGGCCAGCCAGCCGAGCTTCCCCCGGGGCGCCAGGGTCATGAGGTCCATCAGGCCGTCGTCGATCTTCGCACCCGGGAAGATCTCGAGGCCGCCCATGATCTTGCCGCAGTT
Source organism: Arthrobacter pasteuri (assembly GCF_054510955.1). Classification (NCBI taxonomy): domain Bacteria; kingdom Bacillati; phylum Actinomycetota; class Actinomycetes; order Micrococcales; family Micrococcaceae; genus Arthrobacter; species Arthrobacter pasteuri. The sequence continues at coordinate 1,657,012 of NZ_JBTNDO010000001.1, read as the reverse complement.
GCCGCCCATCACGCTGCGCAGGCGGCGCTCGAAGGACCTGCCGCCGTCCACCGAGATGGTGGTGCGCGCCGGCCTGCCCGGGAGGTTGCGGATCCCGGCGTCGACGTAGGCCAGCCAGCCGACCTTGTCCTTCAGGTCGTCGCGCGTGTCCGACATGATGGCGGCGTCGTACCCGATGCCCGCCATGACCAGGAACACGTGCGCGTCCTGCGCGCGGTCCACCGTCACGTGCACGACGTCGATGGTGCGCTCGGTCCCGCGGAAGGCGGCCTCGACGGCGGCATCGGGATCGTCGACGGCGATATCGAGGTTGCGGGCGAGCAGGTTGCCGGTACCCAGCGGGACGAGGGCCATCATGGTGCCGGTCCCCGCGAGCTCCTCGGCCACGCAGCGCACCGTGCCGTCCCCGCCCGCCGCGATCACGAGGTCCACTCCGGCGTCGAGGGCCTCCCGCGCCTGGCCGTGCCCGGGGTCGTCCTCGGTGGTCTCGATGACCAGGGGCTCCTCCCAGCCGTCCTCGGCGGAGATGCGCTGGACAGCGCCCTGCACGTCGACGGTGGTGACCTTGGTGGGGTTGATGATGAGCGCGGCACGCCGGCCGCGCGATCCAATGCCCGGAACCGTGTCCTGGGCCGGTTTCGTCACGGTGTCGGTGACCGGGTCCGGAGTCGCTTCGGGAGATGCGTCGGGCATGATGTCCTTCGTGCGGGTGTCAACGGATGGCTCCGTCGAGCTTATCCCGGGAGCCGTCGGTGCCGAGGGTAATCTTTGACGGTGACCTTTCCCCAGCGATACGTGGCCCTTGGCGATTCCTTCACCGAAGGGGTGGGTGACTGGGACCCGGCGTCCCCCAACGGCGTCCGCGGCTGGGCCGACCGTGTGGCCGAGCAGCTCATCCTTGCCGACCCGTCCTGGGGGTACGCGAACCTCGCGATCCGCGGCAAGAAGATGCGCCAGATCCTCGACGAGCAGGTCGACGCCGCCCTGGCGCTCGAACCGACGCTCGTCACCCTCTACGCCGGCGCCAACGACATCCTGCGTCCCCGGATCGACATCGACCGGCTGATGTCCCACTACGACGACGGCATCGGCAGGCTCCGTGACGCGGGAGCCGACGTCGTGCTCTTCACCGGCTTCGACACCTCGGGCTCCGCCGTCTTCGGCAGGACCCGCGGGCGCACCGCCGTGTACAACGAGTGGGTGCGCGAGATCGCCGACAGGCGCGAAGCCACCATCGTCGACTACTGGCGCCTGCGCGAGTTCCAGGACTGGAGGTACTGGGACGTCGACCGGATGCACATGTCCACGGCGGGACACACGCTCATGGCCGCCCGGGTCCTGGAGGCCATGAAGGCCTCACATGCCATCGACCTGCCGGAGCTCGATGCGCGCCCTGCCCTACGGCGGATGGAACAGCTGCGGGCGGACGCGCAGTGGGCGCGCGAGTACGTCACGCCGTGGGTCGGCAGGCGCCTGCGCGGAGTCTCCTCCGGAGATGCCCTGACGGCGAAGTACCCGGCCCCGGTCCACCCGCACCGCGCATCCGCTCGCGCCTGAGGCCTGCGCGAGTACGGTTCCCGCCCCATCTGCAACCCGTCCGGGGCGCCGGAGGCGCTCCACGGGCAGGGGAGGGCGTATGCCAGAATGAGCGGATGGCGGCGCAATGGCTCACACCCGACGAGCGGCGGGCATGGCTGGCTCTCTACGCGCTGACGTCCCTGCTCCCGGCATCCCTCGACGCCCAGCTGTTCCGTGAGGCCCGGATCACCCTGTTCGACTACCACGTGCTGGCGATGCTCTCCGAGTCGGAAGGGACGCGTCTGCCCATGAGCGAACTCGCCGCCCGCTCGGCGGCGTCGCTCTCACGCCTGAGCCACGTGGTGAAGAAGCTGGAGGCCCGGGGCTGGGTCACGAGGCTCCCCTCCGACTCCGATGGGCGCGTGACCACGGCCTCGCTCACCCCCGCAGGGCTCGAGACTCTGACCGAACTCGCCGTGTCCCACGTCTCGCAGGTCCGCTCCATGGTGTTCGATGCTCTGGACGGACAGGACGTCGCGGACCTGGAGAGGGTGGGCCGCAAGATCCTCCGGGGAATGGACGGCGCCCACTGGATCCTGTCCGACGGCGAGACGGCGGCCGAGGCCGCCGTTCTGGACGGCGCATCCTCCTCCATCCCCGGGGGACCGGCCCCCGACCATGAGGCACTCACCACCGGGCAGTGACCCGGCAGGACAAGGACGGCAGATGGACCAGCGCGCACAGTTCGGGCGCCAGCCCCGCATCCTCGCGATCGTGCTGGCGGGTGGAGCCGGAGGGCGCCTCGGCGCCCTGACCCACCACCGGGCGAAACCGGCCATGCCGCTGGCCGGCAGCTTCAGGCTGATCGACGTCTCCCTGTCCAACCTGCACCACAGCGGGATCTTCGATGTGTGGATCATGGAGCAGTACCAGCCCAAGACCATCAACGACCACCTCCGCAACGGCCGGCCCTGGGACCTCGACCGCACGCGCGGCGGGCTGCTGGTGCTGCCTCCCTTCAGCGGCCGCGAGGGGGAGGGCTTCGCCGAGGGGAACGCCGACGGCCTGCTCCGCCAGGCAGCCTTCATCCGCGACTTCGCGCCGGACCTGGTCCTGGTGCTCAGCTCCGACCACCTGTACCGCCTGGACTACCGCGACGTCGTCGACACCCACCTCCGCACGGGAGCGGACCTGACCATGGTCACGGTCGACTTCGACGGCGACGCCTCCAACCACGGCGTCGTCGCGGTCGACGACGACGGCAGGGTGACAGGCTTCGCCTACAAGCCCGAGGAGCCGCAGACGAGGATCGTCGCGGCGGAGGTCTTCCTCTACACGGCAACGACGCTCCTCGATGCGCTCGTCCACCTGCAGGACGACAGGGACGGGCTCGGGGACTACGGCCACCACCTCGTTCCGCACCTCGTCGAGCGGGGATCGGTCGTCGAGCACAGGCTCGAGGGGTACTGGCGGGACCTCGGCACGCCGGCCAATTACCTCCGCGCCCACCTCGACCTGCTGGACGGAATGGGCCTGGACCTCGCCGACCCGGACTGGCCCATCCTCACCGAGCCCCCGCAGGTGGTTCCGGCCTTCGTCGGGGACGGCGCCGTCGTGGCCGATTCCCTCCTGGCCCCCGGCGCCGCGGTGTACGGAACCGTCCGCAGGAGCGTGATCGGCTCCGGGGCCACGGTCGAGGCCGGCGCCGTCGTCGAGGACTCCGTCCTGCTGAACCGGGTCCGCCTGAGGGAGGGCGCGCACGTGAGGAACGCGATCGTCGATTCGGGCGCCGAGGTCTCCGGGGAGCGGGTGGGCGCCGGACCGGACGCGCCCGCGGTCGTCGACCGGGACGGGCGGCGCACCGACTGACCCGGTTTGGTCGAGCCGGATCCTGTCGGTAGTATGGTAAGGCGTTTGGCTGTGGCCGATGCCGACCCGTTCCAGGACGGGCCGGGATTTGCCCAGCTACCCGTGACTACCTAGAATTTCAGGCTGTGCCGGCCGTAAGGCCGCGCCCGCCTAATCTTCACCGTCTTCCCCGCGGCGAGGCACTTCGGCAGGATCTCACCCTGCCAGGTCAACCTCCGGAAAGCTGCAGTAATAACGGTGTCATTACTGGTGGCGGGACGCTCAACAAGTGATTCCGTCACGTTCATCTAATCTGGAGGAGAGTTATGGCAGCCCACTGCCAAGTGACCGGAGCCGAGCCCGGCTTTGGACACAGCATTTCGCACTCGCACCGCCGCAACAAGCGCCGGTTCGACCCCAACATTCAGAAGAAGCGCTACTACGTGCCTTCCCTGCGCCGCAATGTGACGCTGCAGGTCTCCGCCCGCGGCATCAAGACGATCGACGTCCGCGGCATCGACGCTGTCGTGGCGTCCATCCTCGCGAGGGGAGTGAAGCTCTAATGGCAAAGGACAAGGACGTACGTCCGATCATCAAGCTGAAGTCCACCGCTGGTACGGGCTACACCTACGTGACGCGCAAGAACCGTCGTAACGATCCGGACCGCATGGTCCTGATGAAGTACGACCCCAAGATCCGCAAGCACGTCGAATTCCGAGAGGAGCGCTAAACATGGCCAAGAAGTCAAAGATTGCTCGTAACGAGCAGCGCAAGGTCATCGTCGAGCGCTACGCGGCCAAGCGCCTCGAGCTGAAGAAGACCCTCGTCGACGAGAATGCCACCGACGATGCACGCGAAGCAGCACGCCTCGGCCTGCAGAAGCTTCCCCGCAACGCCTCGCCGGTACGCCTGCGCAACCGCGACCAGATCGATGGCCGCCCCCGCGGCACCATCCAGAAGTTCGGTATCTCGCGTATCCGCTTCCGCGACATGGCTCACAAGGGCGAACTGCCCGGCGTGACCAAGTCGAGCTGGTAACAGCCCCCGGGACACTCCCGTCCCACAGCACCACCCACCGCCTCGTGCGGTGAACAGAGAAGCCGGCAACCCTCGGGTTGCCGGCTTCTTCGTTCCTCCGCCGTAACGGGACCTGCAATCCCTCGGGCGCTGCCTGAGGAGCTCGACGGGGGAATCCGGGCCCGCAGGCCATGGCCTGGAACATCCCGGCGTCACGCGATTGTCCCTTGGTGGCACACCACGTGAGAGGGTGTCTGGAAGGGACCCTGCTGAACGGGTCACGGGTGACAACGCAAGGACCGCACCATGGGGCACGACCCGAACGACCCGGCCGATGGCGCGACGGGTCGGGACCGCCTTGCGGCGCTCGAGCAGGTATCGGAGCGGCTGCGGGAAGTAACAGAGAAGGTCGAACACCTGACCATCGCGTTGCAGAGCCGCGACGTGATCGGACAGGCAAAGGGAATCCTGATGGAACGCTACGGGCTCACCGGGGAGCAGGCTTTCGAACTTCTCACCGTGACGAGCTCGAACACCAATACGAAGCTCCTTCAGGTCGCAGTGGAACTCGTCACCACTGGACGGCTGAGCGGGACCCCCCAGCAATGACCGAGTCGGACCGGCAGTAGGACGAGACCTCTCGCAGGCGCTGCACGCTCGAACCGACGGGGCCGCCGTGACGGGTTCACCTCATCGGGATACCCCCGGGGATGCCTGCAGCAGCACGTGGATACGTACTGCACACGGCACCCCCAGGAGCACCCAAGGCTGCCCTCTGTTAAACAACCTAACTAAATTCTATGCCCGGTCGCCCGCCGGTGGGCCCCGACCGGCCGAGCCGGAAGAACAGCATCGCGGACGCTAGTTGAGGGTTGCTGCCGCGGCGCTGGTCTTGATGTCGCGGGCGGTGGCCAGCATCTCACTGGTCGTGATGCCGTGATCCGGGCCCCAGTACGCCCGGAGGCCCCTGTCGAGTTCGACCGCTATGGCCTTGGCGTCCAACCTGCCGGCGGCGGGCAGGACGTCCCGGACCGCGAAGACCAGGGCACCGGCCATGGTCTGCGGGTCGCCGGCATTCCCGCCTGTCGCAGGTGCCGTGGCGCGCCTGCCACCTGGGTTCGATGGCTCGGGCGAGGACGAGGTGCCGGCGGTACCGGGATGTCCTCCTCGGAGGAGTGTGGTGCCGGGCTGGTCCGGTTCGGGGGCAGGAAGATTCACGGGCAACTCCACGAATGACCGCTTGATGGCCGTCTGCTAGACCGCGGTCCATGGAGCCTAGTGCGAACCACCCCGGAAAAAAACAAGCAGGATTAGCATCGCCGGTCAGGGGGCGATCCTCGAAATGATCGCGTTTAAGCCGAAAAGCCGCGTAAACACGCGGGGCGGGGCGTCCAAGCTGATAGGTTTTCGGACAGAGGCTTTCCGTATACCGTGGGAAGCTCGTTCAGAAGAGTGACGTCCAGGAGGACCTAAATTGGCTAAAAACCGTAGTGAACTTGTTGCCGAGGTAGCAGCGAAGGCTGACACCAGCCAGGCGTCAGTCAACAGCGTCCTCGACGCGCTGTTCGACGTCTTCGCCGAGTCGATCGCCAAGGACGAGAAGATCACCATCCCCGGGTGGCTCGCCGTCGAGCGCACCAGCCGTGCAGCCCGCACCGGACGGAACCCCCAGACCGGCGAGACCATCCAGATCGCCGCCGGGCACAGCGTCAAGCTGACCGCCGGTTCGAAGCTCAAGGCTTCCGCCAAGTAGTCCATCACGTACTACGTGCCACGAAGGACCGCTGCCGGAATGGCAGCGGTCCTTCGTCGTTCCGTGCTGTCGTGCTGGGGGCCCCGGGGATTAGCCCTATTTTCTACTCCGGGTAGAGAATGGTGTATGTGTCCACAACAGCGAAAAACCCGCGCCAGACGCGCACCGGCGCCTCTCCGGACCGCGCCATCGGCACCGGCTGGCTGATCCTCGCGGGCGTCGTCGTCTTCGCAGCCCTCGTCGTGGCCCTGTTCTACACGGGAGCGGCCGCCGCACGGCAGCTCGGCGACCCGGGCGCCCTGACGAGGTGGGGCCTGCCCGTCGCCAAGGTGCTCAACAACACCGCGGCCGCCGCCACCATCGGCGCCCTCGTCTTCGCGGTGGTCCTGCTGCCACGGAAGGTCGGCGGCGCCGGCCGGAAGCCGAAGGACGGTGCGGCGGAGCACCCCGCTTTCGCCCGTGCGCTGCTCCTGGCCTCCGTCTCGGCCGTCGCCTGGACGCTGGGGGCGCTCGGCGTCATGGTCTTCACCTATTCCGACGCCGCGGGCCTGCCGCTGAGCACGGACCCCGCGTACACGCAGGGGCTCGCCGCCTTCCTCACCGACTTCTCCACGGGGCGCGCGTGGCTGGTGACCTCCATCGTCTCCGCCGTCCTCGCCACGATCCTCTTCGGCGTCCGGTCGCAGACCGCCCTGGCGCTGACCCTGGTGCTTGCGCTCCTCAACCTCCTGCCCATGGCGCTGATCGGCCATTCCGCGAGCGGGGACGACCACAACGCCGCCGTGAACTCGATCGCCCTGCACCTCGTCGGAGTCTGCCTGTGGATGGGCGGGATCATCGCCCTGGCCGTGGTCAGCGGCACGCTGGGCGGACAGACCCTGCCGGTCCTCAAGCGCTTTTCGGCCCTCGCGGGATTCGCCTTCGTCCTCGTGGTGGGCTCCGGCGTGGTGAACGCCAGCCTCCGCATCACCGACCTCGCGCAGCTCAGCTCCTCGTGGGGACTGCTGGTCACCTTCAAGACCATCGCGACGCTGCTCCTCGGCGGTATCGGCTGGATGCACCGGCAGTGGATCATCCCGCAGCTCGAGGCGTCCTCCGGCAGTGCCGCGTCGAAGCTGTCCGCGCGTCGCGTGCTGTGGCAGCTCGTCGCCGTCGAACTGGTCATCATGGGGGCCGTCTCCGGTGTGGCCGGCGCCCTCGGACGGACCGCTCCGCCGCGCGCGGAGGAGCTCCCCACCGAGGCCGGCCCGGCCCGCATCCTGTCGGGCTACGACCTCCCTCCGGAGCCGACCGCGGTCCGCTGGCTGACCGAATGGCGGCCGGACTGGCTGTGGATCACGGTCGCGCTGACGCTGGCCGTCGCCTACATCCTGGGCATGGTGAAGCTGCACGGGCGTGGGGACTCGTGGTCCGTGCCCCGGCTCCTCAGCTGGCTCGTGGGCCTGGCGCTGCTGACCTACTTCACGTCCGGCGCGCCGGCCATCTACGGCATGGTGCTCTTCAGCGCCCACATGATCGATCACATGGCGCTCACCATGGTGGTGCCGCTGTTCCTGGTGCTCGGTGCGCCCGTGACCCTCGCGCTCAAGGCGCTCGGCGCCCGCCGGGACGGTACGCGGGGGATCCGGGAATGGATCCTCGTGATCGTGCACTCCCGGCCGTCGAGGATCATCACGCACCCGCTGTTCGCCGCCGGCAACTTCGTGGCCTCCATCATCGTCTTCTACTACTCCCCGCTGTTCGGCTTCGCCCTGCGCGAGCACGTCGGCCACGAGCTGATGATCACGCACTTCCTCCTCACGGGCTACGTCTTCGTGCTCTCGATGATCGGATCGGACCCCGTTCCGCTTCGCGCACCCTACCCCCTGCGGATCCTGCTCCTCTTCGCGACCATGGCGTTCCATGCCTTCTTCGGTGTGACGCTGATGGGGTCGACGTCGCTGCTCCAGGCGTCCTGGTTCGGCAACATGGGCCGCGATTGGGGCGCCTCGGCCCTCGCCGACCAGCAGGTGGGCGGCGCGGTGACCTGGGGAGTCGGCGAGATCCCGACCCTCCTCCTCGCGATCGGCGTGGCCATCATGTGGTCGCGCTCGGACGCCCGGGAGACCAAGCGCAAGGACCGGGCGGCGGACAGGAATAACGACGCCGATCTCGAGGCTTACAACAACATGTTCGCCGACCTCGCCGCACGCGACGTCGGACCCCGTCCGGGAGCACAGCCCGCGGCGCGTGCCACCACAGCAGGAGACGATGAATGACCGAGACCACCGTGCGCACCGGCTACCGCGTGCGCGGCTCAGAGCTGACCGGCCGTAACTGGCTCAACACCGGCGGCAGGCAGCTGCAACTCGAGGATCTCCGGGGGAAGATCGTGATCCTCGATTTCTGGACGTTCTGCTGCATCAACTGCCTGCACGTCCTCGACGAGCTGCGGCCCCTCGAGGAGCAGTACTCGGACGTGCTCGTGACGGTCGGGGTGCATTCCCCGAAATTCGAGCACGAGGCGGATCCCGTGGCCCTCGCAGCCGCCGTCGAGCGCTACGACATCCACCACCCCGTCCTCGACGATCCCGAGCTGACCACCTGGCAGGCCTACACGGCGCGGGCCTGGCCGACGCTCGTGGTCATCGACCCCGAGGGCTACATCGTGGCGCACCTCTCCGGCGAGGGGCATGCCGGCGGCCTGACCTCCCTCGTGGAGGAGCTCGTCGCCGAGCACGAGGCCAAGGGCACGCTGCACCGGGGGAACGGCCCGTACGTGCCGGCCGAGAGCACCGCGGGCGACCTCAAGTTCCCGGGCAAGCTGCTCGCCCTGCCCGCCACCGGCACCTTCCTCGCCGGTGATACGGGCCACCACCGGCTCGTCGAGCTCGAGGCGGACCTCGTCACCGTGCGCCGCACCATCGGCTCCGGCACGAAGGGCTTCCGCGACGGACGTGCCGACGAGGCGCAGTTCAACGAGCCCCAGGGCGTGGCCCTCCTGCCGGCTGAACTGGCCTCCGAGGTCGGGTACGACGTCGTCGTGGCAGACTCCGTCAACCACCGCCTGCGCGGCGTGACCCTCGCCACGGGCGAGGTGCGCACCCTCGCCGGCAACGGGACCCAGCGCCTGCTCGACGCCGGGAACCACACGAAGACGGGACGGCAGGAGAACGCCTTCGAGGTCGGCGCCGCGAGCGAGACCCCGCGCCTTGAGGAGACGCAGCTCGGCACGGACGCGCTGAACGTCTCGCTGTCCTCCCCGTGGGACGTGCTGTACTCGTCGGTGCTGGACCGCGTGGTCATCGCCATGGCCGGCACCCACCAGATCTTCAGCTACGACGCCCGCACCTCCGCCGTCGAGGTCCTGGCGGGCACCGGCCTCGAGGGACTGCTCGACGGCGACGCCTCCGAGGCGTGGTTCGCCCAGTCCTCCGGCCTCGCGGAGGGCACGGACGGCACGGTCTGGATCGCCGATTCCGAGACCTCGTCGGTGCGCTTCCTCACCTTTGCCGAGGAGGACGGACGCAGCACGGTACAGGTGCGGACAGCCGTCGGAACAGGACTCTTCGACTTCGGCTTCCGTGACGGCGACGCGGACCAGGCGCGTCTCCAGCACCCGCTGGGCGTCACCGCGCTCCCGGACGGCTCCATCGCCATCGCCGACACCTACAACGGTGCCGTACGCCGCTACGACCCGGCCACCCGCCAGGTGTCCACGCTGCTGCGCGGCCTCTCCGAACCGTCCGACGTGCTCGTGGACATGACGCCCGTGGCCGAGGGCGGGGATCCGCTGCTCATCGTCGTCGAGACCAACCGGCACCAGCTGGTCCGGGTACCCCTGCCCAAGGAGGCGCTCGCCGTCGACGAGGGCGCGTCCCAGACGCAGCGGCCCAAGACCCCGATGTCCGCAGGTCCCGTGGCCCTGACCGTGCGCTTCACCGCCCCCAAGGGGCAGAAGCTCGACGACCGCTGGGGCGACCCCACGCAGCTGAAGATCAGCGCGTCGCCTGAATCCCTCCTGGTGTCCGGTGGCGGCACGTCGACCGGCCTGACGCGAGAGCTCGTGCTCGCGCCCGGGGCAGGCGACGGCGTCCTGCACATCACGGCGCGGGCCGCTTCCTGCGACGGCGAGCCGGGCGGCGAGATCCCCGACCACGCCGCGTGCCACCTGTACCAGCAGGACTGGGGGATCCCCGTCTCCGTGACCGCCGACGGCGACACCAACCTGACCCTGGACCTGCGCGGACTCGACTGACCTCTCGGGGAACGGAGGGCATCCGCCGGGTGCCCTCCGTTCCGCGCGTCCCGGCGCCACCCGGTCCGGACTACCGGGCGGTGATCGGAGGACTGCTCAGGGCGCCGGCGTCAAGTTCTTGGTCGTGGAACCCGCCCGCAACGTCCTCGAAACGGGCGCTTCGGACAGTGGAGTCATGACACGCTCCGCCGGTTCCACTGGTTCTACTGCAGCCTCCCTCCGATGCGACTCCTGCGGGCAGCTGCCCGAGCCCGGGAAGGTCCGGCTGACCCTCGCCAACGTCGCCGTGATGCTTCCCATCGAACTGGCCGTCCACGCCGCGGTGGTCCGGACGGACCTGGCCTATCCGCTCAAGGTCCTCCTCCTCGCCCTCACCGCGACCGCCCTCGTGATCTGGGTGGCGGAGCCCTCCGTGATGCGCTTCCTCCGGGCCTGGCTGCACGCGCCGGCCCTCAGGCAGCGCAGGCGCCTGGACACGGGGATGGACCTGTGGCGGGCACGCGTGCTGGTCGAGGACACCCCGGGAGCCCTGGAACGCATCTCCCACCAGCTCGCACGGCGCGGCGTCAACATCCTGTCACTCCATATCCACCCAGGGGCACGCTCCAGTGTCGACGAATTCGTCCTCGCCGTACCCGCCGGTGTCAGGGAGCAGGACCTCGTCCGGGCCCTGACGATCGGTGGCGGCACGTCCGTCCGGGTATGGCCGTCCACCGCCCTGGCCCTCGCCGACGGGCAGACCAAGGCGCTCGCGCTGGCCTGCCGCGTGGTGCAGGACCCCTCGGAGCTGCGCTACGCCGTCGCGGAGCTCCTCGTTGCAGACCCGGTGGCGGCGCCGCCCGTCGTCCGGTCCTTCATCGAGGGGAGCGAACTCCTCAAGATCCCCTCGCCGGTCGGTGAGCCGATGGTGTTCACCCGGGCGGGGGAGCCGTTCACGGCCGCCGAGTCCGCGCGGGCCCATCGGCTCGCCGAGCTCGCTGCCCTGGCGACGTACTCCGCCGGCCGCCCCTGAGGCGTCCGCGCCGCTGCTGGTCCCTTCCGGGGGTGCGGGGCCGCCGCGCCGGGTGTCCGGACCCGTGGCTCAGGTCGGCCCGGACGGGGCCGCCGCGCCGGGTGTGCAAACTCGCCGTATACAACTCCTTGCGCGGGGGTGAACGGCTGTTGAACGGGTGGCGTAACGGTACTAGTCTTCGATCGGCCCGAGAACGGGTCGGACGTCAGGGTGTTCGGCGAGGACGCGGGCATCCGGAACGCGAGGTGCTGCCATGTCTGGCCGGATTCTTCACGTGACCCGACGGGTCGGCGTCGTCCTGGGGCACGTCCTGGTCTACGTCCTGATCTGGGCAGGGCTCGTCCTGCTCATCGCCGCCGCAGGCATCCGTTTCTACTGGGGCACGATCTCCGTCAGCCAGATGCTCATGAATCTCGTCTCCGTGGAGACCGACGGCGGAGGCGGATCCATCGTCTGGGTCGGCATCCTGGGGGTCGGTGTGGCGCCCGTCCTCATCACCGTCGGGATCGCCCTGTGGCGGCACTCCCGGCGGCGAGGGCATCGCCGGGTCGGCGACGATCCTGGTCCTCGTCGCCCGCAGTGGATCACGCGCCTCGTCTCGACCGCCGTGGTGGCCGCGGTGGTCGTCGGCGGTGCCACGGCCTTCTCCACCACGGTGGGCATGGGGGACTACATCCGGGCGGCGAACTCCGACTACGACCTCGGGGACTACTACGTGGAACCGACCGTCACCAGCGACGCGGACGAGCGCAACCTGGTCCTGATCTACCTCGAGTCCGGCGAGGCCACCCTCGAGGACGACCAGCTCTTCGAGAAGGACGCGTTCGCCCCGCTCAAGGAGGTCACCCGGGCAGCCGACGGCTGGCAGAGCGTGGAGGATCTCCAGCAGTACCAGGGAGGCGGCTGGACCATGGCGGGCCTCGTCGGGACGCAGTGCGGCGTCCCGCTGAAGGCTGGAGGCTCCGCAGCCGGCAGCGCCCCCAGCAACGACCTCGGCGGTGACACCGAAACCTACCTGGGCGGGTTGACGTGCCTGGGCGATGTCCTGGAGGAGCACGGATATGAGAGTGTCTTCCTGGGCGGTGCCAACGCCTCCTTCGCCGCGAAGGAGACCTTCCTGAGGACCCATGGCTACTCCGAGGTGAAGGACCTCTCCGACTGGCGCGCCGCGGGTGAGCCGGAGGAGAACTTCCGCAGCGACTGGGGCCTGAGCGATGAACGCCTGATGTCCCACGCCAGGGACGAGATCGACCGGCTGCACGCCGAGGCGGAGCGGACCGGCGAGCCGTTCAACCTGACTCTGCTAACGCTGGACACGCACGAGCCGGTGCACGTCTACGACTACTGCGACGTGGACACCCAGAACGTGGTCACCTCCGTGTTCTCCTGCTCGATGACGCAGGTGGCCGGATTCGTGGACTACCTGAAGGAGAAGGGCTACCTCGAGGACACCGCCGTGGTGATCACGGGCGACCACCTCAAGCTGATGAGCGCCGGCAACGCGTTCCACGAGCAGCTGGACGACCACGGGAACCGCACCGTCTTCAACCGGATCTGGGTGCCCGGCGGGGCGGCCCCGCTGCGCCCCCGGGTCGACCAGCTGAACATGTATCCGACGATCCTGGAGGCGGCAGGCCTAACCCTGCAGGATCATGAGGCCGGGCTGGGCGTGTCCGCCTTCGCCCCGGACATCCCGGCCGGTTCGGCCCAGGCATTGAAGCCGGACCTCTACGCCGAACTGCTGGGTGCGAGTTCACCGCGGTTCTATACGGCGGCCTGGGCGGGCGGGGCGGTGCCGCAGTAGCGCTGAGATGTGCCCAGGCAGTCCTGCTGCTCCGGCCGCTGGAATATCCTGCAGGCCGGCCGGCTTGTCGACTCCGGGGCCCGTAACGGGCTGGAAGGCCGCGCGCAGTGTCCGGACCCGCGGAGGCGGGCACGGGCGGCGGCACGACGAGAGGGAGCGAAGGATGACGGCAGGAACCGCAACAGCACCGGACGGACAGCGGACGGCACTCGTTGTAGGAGCGACGGGTATCGCCGGGTCGGCGCTGGTCGAGAGGCTCACCGCGGAAGGCTGGCCCGTGCTGGCGCTGTCCCGCACACCCGGAGCCGAGCGCGACGGCGTGCGCCGGCTGTCGGCGGACCTGACTTCGGCCGCGTCCCTGGCAGCCGTCCTCGAGGCGGAGAATCCCACGCACGTCTTCTTCACGGCATGGTCGCGGCGCGACACCGAGGAGGAGAACATCACGGTCAACGCCGGCATGGTGCGTGACCTGCTCGCCGCCCTCCGCGGCAAGGACGTGGCGCACGTGGCCCTCATGACGGGCCTCAAGCACTACCTCGGACCCTTCGAGGCCTACGCAGCCGGGGAGATGGCGGACACGCCCTTCCATGAGGAGGAGCCGCGCCTGCCGGTGCGGAACTTCTACTACGCGCAGGAGGACGAGCTGTTCGCGGCGGCGGCGGAGCAGGGTTTCACCTGGTCCGTGCACCGCTCCCACACGGTGATCGGCCATGCGGTGGGCAACGCCATGAACATGGGACTCACGCTGGCGGTCCAGGCGACCCTCTGCCGCGAGTCGGGCGAGCCGTTCGTCTTCCCGGGCTCGGAGACGCAGTGGAGCGGGCTGACCGACATGACCGACGCGGGCCTCCTCGCCGAGCACATGCTCTGGGCGTCGACGACCCCCGGTGCGGCCGACGAGGCCTTCAACATCGTCAACGGTGACGTGTTCCGGTGGCGCTGGATGTGGCCGAGGCTCGCCGCCTACTTCGGCGTCGAGTGGGAGGGTTATGCCGGCGCGCCGCGGCCGCTCGAGCTGGCCATGGCCGGACGCGAGGACCAGTGGGCGGAGCTCGCGCAGCTCCACGGGCTCGCCGAACCGCGGCTGGACCGCGTAGCCTCCTGGTGGCACACGGACGGCGATCTGGGCCGGGACATCGAGGTGGTGACCGACATGGGTAAGAGCAGGGACGCGGGCTTCACCGGATACCGACGGACTCTCGACGCCTTCCTCGCGCTCTTCGAACGCTACCGCGCGGAGAACCTCATCCCCTGACCGGCGTGTCGGCCCGGGACGGCTAGTAGCGGACCACGGGTGTGACCGTGACCGTGTCCTCGGTCACCAGGAGGTCCGCCTCGAATTCGAAGGGGACGGACTCCGACACGTCCCGGACGGCGCCGGAGAAGAAGTCACGCAGCCGGGTGTCGATGCGGGCGGACCCTCGAAGCGGGGCAAGCGACCACTCGCCGTTGTTCTGCGTGATCGTCGCGGACGGATACTCCTCGATGGACCAGGCGATGCCGCCGGCCAGCCGCTCGTTCGTCAGGTAGTAGAACGGGCAGTTGGTCGGCTGGAAGACGGTCTGGCCGGCGCAGTCGTCGAGGAACGTGTGCAGCTGGTCATTGACCGCCTGGACGAGCTCCGGCGTCGCCTCGGTGGCGAGGGTCAGCGCAGGAGGGGGCGGCTCCCGGCTCGTGACCGCCGTGTGCTGCACGGGAGCGGAGAAGTATTTCCCCTCGTAGGTCGCGTCGACGACGGCGGGGTAGAAGGACGCCAGCGCGGCCCTGCCGTCGGGCAGTCCGACGTCGACGCCGTTCACCGCGGCCTCGACGCTGTTCAGGGCCGACACCTCGACCGTGGGCAGGACGGTGTGCTCGAACCGCCACACATTGAAGAAGCCCCACTCCGTGCCCGTCCGCTGGAGTGGGAAGACCGTGGTCGTCTCCGCTCCGTCGACGCTGTAGGTGACCGGGACCTCGACCCGGTCACCGTCCGTCGTCCGGGCATCGCCGACCTCGACGTCCCCGAGGGACGCCGACGCCCGGCGCAGGGCCTCGCCGTCGAGCAGGGTGGGGTTGGAGCCCTCCGGAACGGAGGCGTTGAGCAGGCCCAGGGCCTTGCCGCCGTCGCCCTGCCGCAGGGCCTCGAGGTACAGGCCCACCTGGTGTTCCGGGCTGTAGAGCCGTCCGTTGAGGAGGACCACGGTCGCGACGAAACCCGCGCCGACGAGCATGAGGCCGAGCAGCCATGCCGCGAGGACCTTCACTACGGGGGTATGCACCTCTCAACGGTACCGGCTGTGCCCGTTCAGCCGGGCAGGAAGCCCAGCAGCACCCCTCCGATGAAGCACGCGAGTCCTACGACGGCGAGGAGGCGGGTGCCCCGATAGGGCTCCTCCAGCGACCAGTGGCCGGGAGTGCGGGCGGAATAGAAGATGATCACGTCCTGCCCGGGGGCCAAGGGTGGAGGGACAGGGTTTCCCCGCCGCCCCTGCGCGCAGCTCGACCACAGTGCCTCCACGATGCGGTAGCGGTGGTCGTGCCAGCGCAGGTAGGGATGCCCCTCGTGCTCGAAGGTGATCGCCTGGGTCCGGGTCCATGAGCCGTACACCAGCCTGATCACGAGGGCGGCGATGAGCAGCCCCAGCCCCAGCACCGTGAGGGCGGAACTCACGATCTCGATCACCATCATCGGACGGCGCCCCCGGCTGTCGGGTAGCAGCCCTGCCTCAGTACCACCGGCGCTTCCGGCGTTTCGTGCCGAACAGACCCCGCGCGAGCTCCCTGCCGATGACGCCGGCGGCCTTCAGGGCAAGTTCGGCCATCTCGTCGCTGTCCGGTCCGTGCTGGGCCGACGGCCGACCCGTGCCGCTCTCCCGCTCGGCGCGAGGGACGCCGCGCTCCCGCTCGTTGTTTCCTGAGCGTCGTCCTCCACCCGGCGAGGGCCGGGACGGCATCCCGAGGATATCCTCCTCGATGCGCTGTGCCTCGGCATCGCGATCGTCCCTGGACATGCCCGCCGGCCGATCGGAAGCCGCGTCGCCGGATGGGCCCGTAGGGACGGAAGAGGAAGCGCCCGGCGGGGCGGCGGGCATCGGCCGACCGGTCAGCTTCTCGTAGGCGGAGTAACCGTCGATCGCCTGGCCGTACTGCGGCAGGAGGGATGACGAGGCGACGACAGCGGGAACCGTTCCCTCCGGCGCCCGGCCCAGAACCGACTCGGGGGAGCGCAGGCGGGTCCACGCCACCGGTGTCGGGGCTCCGCGCTCGTTCATGACGGTGACGACGGCCTCGCCGGTCCCGGCGGACGTCAGGACTTCCGCCAGGTCGTACGGGCTCATCGGGAACGTCGACACCGTGGCGCGCAATGCCTTCGCGTCGTCGGGCGTGAATGCGCGAAGGGCGTGCTGGATCCGGTTGGCCAGCTGGCCGAGGACCTCCCCGGGAATGTCCCTGGGCGTCTGCGTAATGAAGAAGATTCCCACGCCCTTTGACCGGATGAGCCGCACTGTGGCCTGTATCGATTCCCGAAATGCCTTCGAGGAGCCCGCGAAGAGCAGGTGCGCCTCGTCGAGGAAAAACACGAGGCGGGGCTTGTCGACGTCGCCGACCTCCGGCAGCTCGGCGAACAGATCCGCGAGCAGCCACATCAGGAACGTCGAGAAGAGCCGCGGTTTCTGCTGCACGGCAACGAGCTCCAGCGCCGTGATCATGCCGCGGCCATCAGCGGCGCCACGCAGCAGGTCTGCAGTGTCGAACTCGGGTTCGCCGAAGAAAACGTCCATGCCCTGCGCCTCAAGGGTGACCAGTTCGCGCAGGATCACCCCGGCCGTCACCCGGGAGAGGCCGCCGAGTGACGCGAGGGCGCCCTTCCCCTCGTCGGAGGTGAGGAAGCCGATGACAGCGCGCAGATCGGCGAGGTCGTAGAGCTCGAGGCCGTTCCGGTCGGCGTAGTGGAACACGAGCTGCAGGCTCGATTCCTGCGTCTCGTTGAGGTCCATCACGCGGCTGAGGAGCAGGGGCCCGAAGGAGGAAATGGTGGTGCGGACAGGGATGCCGTCTCCATCACCGCCCAGAGAGAGGAACTCGACCGGGAATGCTGTGGGGGTCCAGTCCTGGCCGACGCTCGCTGCCCGCTTCGCCAGTTGGTCGGAGGCGGTGCCCGGACTCGCCAGACCCGTCAGGTCTCCCTTGATGTCGGAGAGGAAGACCGGGACTCCCTGCGCGGAGAGCTGCTCCGCCAGGACCTGGAGGGTCACGGTCTTGCCGGTCCCCGTGGCACCCGCGATCAGGCCGTGCCGGTTCATCATGGCGAGCGGGAGGCGCACCTGCGCGTCGGCGTGGAGTGCCCCGTCCACGAGGGCTGCGCCGAGGTGCAGGGTGGGACCCTCGAAGACGTATCCCGCGGTGATATCGGCGATCCGGGCGGTGGCATCCTGTTCGACCATAGGGCCACACTACACAGCAGGACCGGCACCCTTCCGGGTGCCGGTCCTGCTGTGCCCTGCCGGAGCAGGGCACGCGCGGGGTCAGCCCGAGGTGTGCTTGCCGCCGGCCGCCGTCGAACCGCCGGCCGCAGTCGCACCCCCGGAGCGGCTCACGCCGGCGTCGACCGGCGCGCCGTTCCCCTGTCCGTTCGGGGCGCCGTCCGTCCTACCGGATGTGCCACTGCTGAAACCGGTGCCGTTCCCGTTCCCGTGTCCGTCCGCCTGCTGGGCGATCTCGATCTCCTCGGCCCGCTCCTCGCCGGCCTGGCGTGTGAGCTCCGCGCCCGCCTCCGCGTCGCGTGTCAGGTTCTCACCCGTCTCGGCATCGAACAGGTGGAGCTTGCGAGTGTCCAGCCAGAGCTCCGCCTCACGCCCGCCGCGGATCCGGCTCGCGGCATCCAGGGTGACGACGACCTGCGGGCGCAGCTCGTCGGCGTCCATGTCCCGTGCAAGGTTGTTCAGGAGCTCGCGCATCTCGGGTGCCGGGTCGAAGTTGATGTACCCGTACTGCTCGTTGCCGAGCCACTCGGTGTGTGTCAGCGTCGCATTGAACGTGGAGCCGTTGGACCGCTTGTGGTCCTCCACGAGCTGGGCGTCCTCGAAGAACTCCGGGCGGACACCGACGAGGACGACCTTCTTGCCCGCCGCTCTCCGGGCCTTCTCGGCGGGGATCTCCAGGTCGCCGACGGCCGTCCGGAGGACGTTCCCCTCGAGGGTGGCGGGCAGGAAGTTCATCGACGGTGATCCGATGAACCCGGCCACGAAGAGGTTGACGGGCTGCTCGTACAGTTCACGTGGTGAGGCGATCTGCTGCAGTTCGCCCTTCTTCAGGACGGCCACGCGGTCACCGAGCGTCATGGCCTCGGTCTGGTCGTGGGTGACGTAGACGGAGGTGACGCCCAGCCGGCGCTGCATCTGGGAGATCTCCGACCGCATCTGGCCGCGGAGTTTGGCGTCGAGGTTGGAGAGCGGCTCGTCGAAGAGGAAGGCGTCCGCCTGACGCACGATCGCACGTCCCATCGCGACGCGCTGCCGCTGGCCGCCGGAGAGGTTCGCCGGCTTGCGTTGCAGGTGGTCGGTGAGTTCGAGGGTCGCGGCCGCCTCGGTGACGAGCTTGTCCACCTGCTCGTCCGAGTGCTTGCCCTTGGCGAGGCGCAATGGGAACGCGATGTTCTCGTACACCGTGAGGTGCGGGTACAGCGCGTAGTTCTGGAACACCATCGCCAGGTTGCGGTCGCGCGGTGCCTTGTCGTTGACGCGCTGGCCGTTGATGAGGAGATCACCCTCGGTGATGTCCTCCAGCCCGACGATCATGCGCAGCAGCGTGGACTTCCCGCAGCCGGACGGGCCCACGAGGATGATGAACTCGCCGTCGGCGATGTCGATGCTGACGTCGTTGACGGCGGGGAAGCCGTCGCCGTACTTCTTGACCAGGTGGTTGAGGGTGATTGAAGCCATGGTGCGAATCCTTTTCTTGAACCGGGGGCGTTAGCCCTTGACGGCGCCCGAGGTCAGGCCCGAGACGATCTGGCGTTGGAAGAGCAGGACCAGGAGGACGATCGGGATGGTGACGATGATCGCCGCGGCCGAGATGGCTCCTGTCGGTTCCTCGAACTGCGAGGCACCCGTGAAGAACGCGAGCGCTGCCGGGACGGGGCGTGCCGCCTCGGTGGAGGTCAGCGAGATCCCGTACACGAAGTCGTTCCAGGCGATGAAGAACGCGATGATCGCCGTCGTGAACACCCCGGGAGCGGCCAGCGGCACGATCGCCTTGCGGAACGCCTGCCACGTCGTCGCGCCGTCCACCTGCGCGGCCTGCTCCAGCTCCCACGGGATCTGCCGGAAGAAGGCGGCGAGGGTCCAGATGGAGATCGGCAGGGTCAGCGACAGGTAGGGGATGATCAGCCCGAGCCAGGTGTCGTAGAGGCCGATGGTGCGCCAGAGGTTGAACAGCGGCGTCACGATCGAGATGACGGGGAAGATCGAGACCGCCAGCGCCGTGGTCAGCACCAGCTTCTTGCCCGGGAAGTCGAGCCGGGCGATCGCGTAGGCGCACAGGGTGGCCAGCACGACGGCGATGAACGTGGCGATCAGCGAAATGCCGATCGAGTTGCGCAGCGCCGAGAGGAACAGTCCCTGCGCGTCGCCGACGAGGATCTGCTCGTAGTTGCTCGTCGTGGCTGTGCCCGCGGATGGCAGGAACTTGCCGCTCGTCAGGTCGCTCGGCGCCTTGAACGACGTGGCGAGGATCGAGATCACGGGGAACAGCGCGTAGACCAGGACGAGGACGGTGGCGATGGCCCAGAGGACCTTGCCCCTGGTAGTGGTGTTCGTCATTACTTTCCTCCCTGCGTTCCGGCGAGATCGACCTTGAACAGCTTGATCGCCACGAAGCAGATCAGCAGGACGCAGAGGAACAGGAGGACGGACACGGCGGAACCGAGACCGATCTCGAGCCTGCTGATGGACTGCCGGTAGGCGAGCAACGACAGCACCTCAGTACCGTAGGCACCGTTGGTCATGACGAACACGTTGTCGAAGATGCGGAAGGCGTCCAGCGCCCGGAACAGCACGGCCACCATGATCGCGGCCTTCATGTTCGGGATGATCACCTTGCGCATCTGCTCCCACCAGGTGGCGCCGTCGACCTTGGCCGCCTCGCTGAGTTCGTCGGGCACTTGCGCGAGGCCGGCGAGGAGGAGCAGCGAGATGAACGGCGTGGTCTTCCAGATCTCCGACGCCATGATGACGAACAGGGCAGTGGGTCCCTGCGCGAACCAGTTGAGGTTCTCGTCGATGCCGGGGAGCCAGCTGAACCAGCTGTTGATGTACCCGGAGCTGATGTCGAAGGCGTAGAACCAGGCGAAGGCCGAGACCACGGTGATGATGCCGTAGGGGACGAGGATCGCGGTGCGCAGGAGCCCGCGGACCGACTTCAGGGCCTTGTGCATGACGAGTGCGAGCGCGAAGCCGAGCACGAGCTCCACGGCCACGGTGATGACCGTGATGAGGACCGTGGTCCCCAGGTCCGACCACCAGACGGGGTCGCTGAGGATCACCCCGTAGTTTCCTAGGCCGATGAACTCCCGTTCATCCGGTGCCGTTAGGCGGAACTGGAACAGGGATTCGTAGATGGCCTGCAGGATCGGGTACAGCGTGACGAGCAGCATGATGATGAAGGCCGGGCCGGCGAGTATCCAACCGAGCCGCCGTTCGGCGCGTACCCGGTCGCTGTACTGTTGCGGCGCCCGACGCGTCCTGCCGTTGTCCCTGCCGTTGCCTGCATCGAGGCGCGGGCCGGGGTCGGAGGACGACGCCGTCGTCGTCTTGGCGGGAATGGCGGAGGTCACAGGAGTTGCTCCCCTCGAAGGACCGATGTGATGAAGTCGCTCGACGACCCGGGAGTACTCTCGGGATCGACGGCGCCGGGCGGCGCCCAGGTCTGCTGGATGCCGGTGGAGACCTCGTTGTAGAACGGTGTCTGCGGACGGGGTGCTGCGGCCTGGAGCGAGTCCCTGATCGTTCCGGCCATGGGGAACGACTCTTCGATGCGGGGGTCCTCGTAGGCCTCCGTGTTCGACGGCGGGTTGCCGTTGGTCACGAAGTATTCCGCCTGGTTCTCGACCGAGACGATGCATTGGACGGCTTCGTAGGCCAGTTCGGGGTTGCTGCTCTCGGCGCCGACGCCGAGGTTGATGCCGCCCAGCGGCGGTGCGGCCTCCTCGTCCTCGGACATGCGCGGGAAGATCCCCCAGCCGATGTCGTCGAGGACCGCCTGGTCGAGCGTGCCTGCCTCGACGGCGGCCGAGGTGGCCGGCCAGACGAACGGGTAGTTCACCATGAAGGAGCCGGAGTCACCCTGGAAGCCAATGAGGGAGGAGTTCTCGTCCTGTGTGGGGAGGCCCGGGCCGCCCAGCCCGTCCTTGCCGATCGTGGAGATCACGCGGGCTGCCTCGGTGCCGGCGTCCGAGTCGAGGCCGAGCTCGATCGTGTCCGCCGTGGCCTCGGGATCGACGATGATGGAGCCGCCCGCCGACTCGATGAGCGCGTTCACCCACACCGTCATCGATTCCGCCTGTTTGCCCTGGACGCCGAGTGCCTTGTCCTGGCTCCTGGCGGCCTCCATGATCTGGTCCCAGGTGACGGGCTTGGACATGTCCAGGCCGGCTGCCTCGGCCACCGACTTGCGGTACCAGAGGATCTGCGTGTTGGCCCAGAACGGCACCGTGACGAGCTCGTCCTTCCAGGTGGCCCCGGCGAGGGCGCCCTCGACGACGTTCTCCGTCGTGGCCTGCTGAACCTCCTCCGGGACCGGCGCCAGGAAGCCCGGCTCGGCGAGTTCGGGGATGAAGGGCGGATCGAGGCTCATGATGTCGAGCGACGAATCACCCGCGGCCAGGCGCCGTGCGAGCTGCTCGCGCTGCGAAGCTGCGTCGCTTGGCAGGAGCGAGGTCTCGATGCGGTAACGGCCGCCGGACTCCTCACTGCACTTCTCTGCGATGGCGGCCTGGCCTCCCGCGTCGGGGTTGATGTACCAGGTGAGCGTGTTGTCCGCCTGGGCCGGACCGCACCCGCTCATGGCCAGCGTCCCCATCATCAGGCCCGCCAGTACGGCGGCCTTCGGACGGTTCCTCGTGTCTCTGTGTGTTCTTCGATCCATCGGCATCCGTACCGAGCCTCCACATCCTTGTAGACAACCCGGCTGGCAATTCAATCGAATCGACAGCCTAAGCATGCTTCCTTTTTGACCCTATTCCTAGACGGCCGAAACCGCTAGACAGCCAGCTTACTGTCTCGCAACGGATCGAGTGCCGGAGAGAGGCGCCGGGGTTGGCGGAGAGGGGTCAGGCGGAGACGGTGGAGTTGTCCAGGGCGAAGGGAGGACGCTCGACGTCGCCGAGGATCGCCTCTGCCGGGTCGGAGCCGAGCTCCACGATGCGGTTCCCGGCGTCCACGTGGACGATCCTGGGGACGAAGGCGCGCGCTTCCTCGGTGGTCATCTGCGCGTAGGTGATCAGGATGACGAGGTCGCCGCGCTGCACCAGGTGCGCCGCGGCACCGTTGATGCCGAGGACGCCCGATCCCCGCTCACCGGCGATGGTGTAGGTCTCGAGACGTGCGCCGTTGGTGATGTCCACGATCGACACGAGTTCGCCGGGCAGGATGTCCGCGGCGTCGAGCAGGTCGAGATCCACGGTCACGGACCCTACGTAGTGCAGGTCGGCGTGGGTGACCGTGGCGCGGTGGATCTTCGACTTGAACACTGTGCGATTCATCGCTTCAAGGATACTGCGGAACGCAGGCCGGCAGCAGGGCGGGGAGAGTGGCCTCGCGCACATGCGAGGGCCCCGGAAGCTCCACGGAGGGAGCGGAGAGCGGGCGACGGGAATCGAACCCGCGTATCGAGCTTGGGAAGCTAGCGCTCTACCATTGAGCTACGCCCGCATGCGGTTTGAACCGCCCCATCACCTTACAACAGATCGTCCGGCTTCCCGGGATCGGCTGCACGCGCTCGCTCGATCAGCTCCCGCCACGGATCGTCGAGCCGGTTCTCGGAGAGGTGGACCTCCGTGTACCCGATGGTGATGCGGTAGGTGAAACGGTCCCGCTGCGACCCGGGCTCCACGTCGGTTCCACCGGCCTCGGCCTCCGCGAGGGGCAGCCAGCGCTGTTCGGCCTCGGTCCGGCTGACCTCGAGGGTCCAGGTGCGGGTGAGTCCGGCGAAACCACCCGTGCGGCTGATCTCGATCCTCACACCAACACGCCGACCCGCGACCAGGCGTCGGCCACCGCGTCGGCCTCACGGCTGGAGGCCCCGAAACGTTTACCGGCGGCATCCTGCGTGGCCTTCGCGAAGGTGGGGAAGTCGCAGTCCGACGGGATCCCGCCGTTGAGGACGGTGTCGTACCAGATGCGCCCCGCGCCCTTCCAGGCCGGGCCGCCGAGGGCGGTGGCCGCGAGGTAGAAGGCATGGTTGGGGATGCCGGAGTTGATGTGCACCCTGCCGTTGTCCGACGCCGTCTCCACGTAGTCGGCCATCGTGGCGGGCTGCGGATCCTTGCCGAGGACGTCGTCGTCGTAGGCCGTGCCGGGCGCCTCGAGGGAGCGCAGCGCCGTCCCTTCCACATCCGCGGTGAAGATGCCCGCACCCACGAGCCAGGACGCGGCGGCGGCGTCCTGCCCGAGAGTGCGCTGTTCGACGAGGACGCCGAACACATCGGACAGCGACTCGTTGAGCGCGCCGGACTGGCCCTCGTACTCGAGGTTGGTGGAGTACTGCGTGAAACCGTGCGTGAGCTCATGGCTGATCACCGTCAGGGACGCCGTGAAGCGGCCGAAGATCTCTCCGTCGCCGTCCCCGAAGACCATGCGCTCGCCGTCCCAGAAGGCGTTGTCGTAGTCGGCGCCGTAATGCACGGTCGCCTCGAGCGGCTTGCCGGCCCCGTCGATCGACGACCTGCCGTACTCCTCGCTGAACAGCCGGTATGTGGCACCGAGTCCGTCATAGGCCTCATCCGCGGCGGCGTCCCCGGTGACCGGCGCCCCCTCGGCCCGCACCGGGGTCCCCGGGAGCTCCTCCCGGCCGCCGGCGTCGAAGATGCGCCGAGTCAGCGTCCCGACGACGGCCGAACCGCGGCGGACCGGGGCACGAAGGGCCTCCGAACGGACCTGCAGGACGGGGTCGAGCTCGAGCAGTGCATGGCGTGCCGCGCGGGCCGCGACCACGAGGCGCGGATCACGGAGCGCGGCGAGCCGGGTGAGAAGGTGCGGCGGGACGATGCCGCAGTGGATTCGCTGCATGGGGCCTCCTTGGATTCGTCCCAACGTAGCCCGGCAGACCGACATTCCGCGGACGTAGGCTTGCCGCATGAGTGTCGAGCGCAACACCCGCGACCTGGAGCAGGGCATCGAGCGGGACTTCTCGGACAAGATGAGCTACGGGTCCTATCTGCAGCTCGACAGGCTGCTCGACGCGCAGCACCCCGTGAGCTCGCCCGAGCACCACGACGAGATGTTGTTCATCATCCAGCACCAGACCTCGGAGTTGTGGCTCAAGCTCGTCCTGCACGAGCTCCGCGCCGTGCGCCTCCACCTGCAGGGGGACGACCTGCGTGCCGCCATGAAGGGCATCGCCCGCATCAAGCACATCCAGCGCTCGCTGACCGAGCAGTGGTCCGTGCTCGCGACGCTCACCCCGTCCGAGTACGCGGAGTTCCGAGGCGACCTGGGGTCCTCGAGCGGCTTCCAGTCCTACCACTACCGCGCCGTCGAGTTCCTGCTGGGCAACAAGAACGCCGCCATGATCCAGGTGTTCGACTCCGACCCGGCAGCCCGTGCCCTGCTCTCGGACCTCCTTGCGCAGAGCAGTGTGTACGACGAGTTCATCGCGCTCCTCGCGCGGCGGGGCTACGCCATCCCCGACGAGCTCCTGGGACGGGACGTCACGGTGGCGCACGAGTTCCACCCGGCCCTCGTCGCCGTCTACAAGCAGGTGTACGAGGACGCCGCCGGCAACTGGGACGTCTACGAGGCGTGCGAGGAACTCGTGGACCTCGAGGACAACTTCCAGCTGTGGCGGTTCCGGCACCTGAAGACCGTCGCGCGGACCATCGGGTTCAAGTCCGGGACGGGAGGCTCGTCCGGCGTCGGCTTCCTGCAGCGTGCGCTCGAGCTCACGTTCTTCCCCGAACTCTTCGCCGTGCGCACCGAGATCGGGGGCTGAACCGGGGACTGCAGGGGCTGGTAGTTTTGGACGGTGCTGATCTCAGACCGCGACATCCGAGCAGAACTCGACGCCCAGCGGATCGTCCTCGAACCGCACGATCCCGCGATGGTGCAGCCCTCAAGTGTCGACGTCCGCATCGACCGCTACTTCCGGCTGTTCGACAACCACAAGTACGCGCACATCGATCCCGCCGAGGACCAGCCGGACCTCACGCGCCTGGTCGAGGTGGCCCCGGACGAGCCGTTCATCCTCCACCCCGGCGAGTTCGTCCTCGGGTCCACCTACGAGACGGTGACGCTGCCCGACGACATCGCCGCGCGCCTCGAGGGCAAGTCGTCGCTGGGCCGGCTGGGACTGCTGACGCATTCCACGGCGGGCTTCATCGACCCCGGTTTCTCCGGCCACGTCACGCTCGAGCTCTCCAACATGGCGACCCTGCCGATCAAGCTGTGGCCGGGGTCCAAGATCGGGCAGCTGTGCTTCTTCAAGCTGACCTCCCCGGCCGAGCACCCCTACGGCTCGGGCGAGTACGGCAACCGCTACCAGGGCCAGCGGGGCCCGACGGCATCCCGCAGCCACCTCAACTTCCACCGCACCGACATCTGACGCCCCGGGTCGGCGCGTCCGGTCGCGGGGTCAGGCCTCGGGCACGACGGCGCGCACCACGCGGGAGGGCGGACGGACCGGCAGCAGGACGAGGAGCCCGGCGAGCAGGACCACGAGGATGCCGACCACGCCGTAGAGCTGCGAGCCGAAGATCCCGATGCAGAGGGCGAAGAGCGTCGGGGCCAGGAAGCTGACCGCGCGGCCCGTCGTCGCGTAGAGGCCGAACAGCTCGCCCTCGTCGCCGACGGGTGCGAGGCGTGCCAGGTAGGCCCGGGACGACGCCTGGGCCGGCCCGACGAACAGGGTCAGGAGCAGCCCGAAGACCCAGAAGGTCGTGTCCGAGGTCCACTGCATGCCGAAGAAGGAATACGTTCCCGTCCCGAGCAGGAGGATCGCCGTCCCGGCGACCAGCAGGCCCGTCAGGGCACCCATGATGACGCGTTTGGGCCCGATCCGGTCGTCCAGGAAACCACCGGTCACGGCGCCGGCGGCGGCGATGACGTTGGCGGCGATGGCGAAGACGATCACCATGCTCGCAGAGAACCCGAAGGCGCCCGCCGCGAGGATGCCGCCGAAGGTGAACACCGCGGCCAGACCGTCCCGGAAGATGGCGCTGGCCAGCAGGAAGTAGATCGTGTGGGGGCTCTCCCGGTAGATGGCCTTCACCCGCCGCACCAGCAGCCCGTACGAGGCGAGGAATCCGAGCTGCGCCGCCCGGGCCCTGCGCGGGACCTCCGGCACGGCGAACATCACCGGAAGCGCGAAGGCGGCGAACCACAGCGCCGAGAAGACGGCCACCAGCCGGATATTCAAACCGTTGTCGCTCGAGGCACCCGGCCAGTCGACCACCGGTTGGATGAACACCACGAGGACCACCACGAGCGCCACGATGCCGCCCACGTAGCCCATCGCCCAGCCGAAACCGCTGACCCGGCCGATCGTGGCCGGCGTCGAGATCTGGGTCAGCATCGCGTTGTAGTTGACCCCGGCGAACTCGAAGAAGATGTTGGCGGCGGCGATGAGGGCCACACCGAGGATCAGCATCTCGGAACTCGGGAACACGAGGAAGCACAGGGCCGTCAGCACGACGACGATCAGGGTGTTCACACCGAGCCACAGTCTGCGGCGGCCCCCGCGGTCGGAGCGCTGGCCGGTGACCGGAGCGAGCAACGCGATCAGCAGGCCCGCCACCGCGAGGCCCCACCCGAGCACCTGCGAGGTGCGTTCCTCCCCGCCGAAGGCCTCCGAGGTCAGGTACACCGTGAATACGAAGGTGGTCATGATGGCGTTGAAGGCGGCCGAGCCCCAGTCCCAGGAGGCCCATGCGAGGACGGGCCTGCTGAAGATGCGGCCGGAGCCGACCGCCGGAAGGGGCGCAGGGGGTTCCGCGGGCTGCGGAAGCTGCTGGTGGGTACTCATAGGGTGAATGCTAGCGCCGCAGGACGCCCGTCACGCTGACCCGTCGCGGCGCGCGGAGCAGCGGCTCGGGGGCGCCGGGAGGGAAAGCCCCGGGGAGGCCGGGGACGGCACGGGAGGCCGGTGGCAGGCGGGAGGGAATCCTTCGATAGACTGGCAGGAGCCCGACCGACCCCCAGTGGAAGATCGAGACTCCCATGCTCACCGTGCTGATCGCGATGTTCGCGTTGGCACTCGGGGCGCCTGTTCTCTTTTCCCGGCTTGGCAGGTCGGCGTTCTTCGTCCTGGCCGCCGCACCCGCAGCGGGCTTCGCCTGGCTCCTCCTCCAGCTGCCGGCAGTCCTGGCAGCCGATCAGGAGGCTCTTGCCGGGCCCCGCGCGCCCCCCTCGGTCGTGATCCCCTGGATCCCGACCCTGCAGTTCGAGCTGGCCTTCCGGCTCGATGCGCTGGCCGCGGTGCTCTGCATCCTGATCCTCGGTGTCGGGGCGCTCGTGCTCTTCTACTGTGCGCGCTATTTCAAGGACGACGATCCGGACGTGGGCGCGTTCGGCGCGCAACTGCTGGCCTTCGCGGCGTCCATGGTCGGGCTGGTCACGGCCGACGACCTGATCCTGATGTTCATCTTCTGGGAACTGACCACGATCCTGTCCTACCTGCTCATCGGCTATGCGCGCCACCGCCTGTCCGCCCGGCGCTCCGCGCTGCAGGCACTGATCGTCACGACCTTCGGCGGCCTGGCCATGCTCGTGGGCCTCGTGATGCTCGGCCAGGAAGCCGGAACCTACCGGATCTCCGAGATCCTCGCCGGTGCCGCGTCCCTCGTGGGGCGCGGGACACTCGTCGACGTGGCGATCGCGCTGGTGCTGGTCGGGGCCATCACCAAGTCCGCGCTCGTGCCCTTCCACTTCTGGCTGCCCGGCGCGATGGCGGCACCCACACCCGTCAGTGCCTACCTCCACGCCGCGGCGATGGTGAAGGCCGGCGTCTTCCTCGTCGCGCGCTTCGCCCCGGGATTCTCCGACACCGCCCTGTGGTATCCCGTGATCTTCCTCCTCGGCATGACGACGATGCTGCTCGGCGGGTGGCGTGCCCTGCGCCAGTTCGACCTCAAGCTCGTCCTCGCCTACGGGACGGTGAGCCAGCTCGGATTCCTGACCATGGTCGTGGGACTCGGCGGGCGCGACGGGGCCGTGGCCGGCCTCGGCCTGCTCCTCGCCCACGGCTTCTTCAAGGCCACGCTCTTCCTGGTCGTCGGCATCATCGACCACCACTCGGGCACGCGGGACCTCCGGGTGCTGTCCGGGATCGGAGGTAGCTCACCCGTCCTCTTCGTCGTCGCGCTGGTAGCCGCGGGGTCCATGGCGGGCGTGCCGCCACTGCTGGGCTTCGTCGCGAAGGAGTCGGTGTTCGAGGCATTCGCGCACCGCGCGGAGGACGGCCCCGCCGGGGTGCTCCTGCTCGGCGGGATCGTGCTCGGTTCCATCCTGACCTTCGCGTACAGCGCCCGATTCGTCTGGGGCGCCTTCGCACTGAAGCACGGCGGGCCGCGGACGGCCTTCGAACCGGTCCGGCCCTCCTTCCTGCTAGCACCCGCCGTGCTTGCCGTCGCCTCCGTGCTGTTCGGGATCTGGCCGGCCCCGCTCGACGCCGTGATCCAGCCCTATGCCGCGCTCTTCGCCGGCGGGGGCTCACCGCACCTCGCCCTGTGGCACGGATTCAACCTGCCCCTGCTGCTGTCGGTCGTCACCCTCGGGGCCGGCGTCGCGCTCCATCTCCTGCGTGTCCCCGTCGAACGACTGCAGGGCGGGGCGCCGTCCGTGCGGGAGGCCGAGGCGGTCTACCGCTCCACCGTCGGCGTCCTCGACGACGTCGCCGTCTGGGTCACCGGGCGCACCCAGCGCGGCTCGCTGTCCTTCTACCTCTTCGTCATCCTGGCCACAGCCGTCGTCACACCGCTGACCGCCCTGATCCTGTTCGATGCCCCGCTGCCCTCGGACTTCCGCATTGCGGAGTCCCCGGCGCAGGTCGTCACCGCGGCTGTCATCCTGGTGGGCATCCTCGCAGCGCTGCGGGCGGACAAGCGGTTCATGGCCGTCCTGATGGTCGGCATCACCGGTTACGGCATGGCGGTCATCTACGCCCTCCACGGTGCGCCCGACCTCGCGCTCACCCAGATGCTCGTCGAGACCATCGTGCTCGTCGCGTTCGTCCTCGCCCTGCGCTCGCTGCCGGCCCGGCTGTGGAACCGCGAGGAGACCCGGCACCGGCTGCTCCGCGCCGCGCTGGGGATAGCGTTCGGCGGCATCATGGCGATCATCGCGATGTCGGCCATGGCATCGAGGACCGCGGCGCCCATCTCGCTCGCCTACCCCGAGCTGGCCTACAGGGACGGCGGGGGAGCCAATGCCGTCAACGTCCTGCTCGTGGACATCCGGGCGTGGGACACCCTCGGCGAGATCACGGTGCTGGCAACCGCGGCCACCGGCATCGCCAGCCTCATCTTCATCCGCGGCCGCGGCGACAAGCGACGCCGGGCCGACGGTGTTGAGGACGGATCGGTCGACCGGGGGCAGGAGCCCCTGCACGGCCGTGAGTACGCTGCTCGGACACTGGCGGCCCGGTTCGCCGCCGTCGCCCGGGACCCGTGGCTCGTCGCCGGACGGACCCTCGCGCCCGAGCGCCGTTCCATCATCTTCGAGGTCATCACGCGGCTGCTCTTCCACACGATCATCGTGCTGTCGATCTACCTGCTGATCGCCGGCCACAACCTGCCGGGCGGGGGCTTCGCCGGCGGCCTGATGGCGGGCCTCGCCCTGGCCATCCGCTACCTCGCCGGCGGACGGTTCGAGCTCGCCGAGGCCAGCCCGGTCAGTGCCGGAGCCCTGCTCGGCGTCGGGCTCGCCATCGTCTCCCTCACGGCGGCAGCGCCGCTGCTGTTCGGCGGCGAGGTCCTCGAGAGCTACATCCTGGAATTCTGGCTGCCGGTCTTCGGCGACGTGAAGTTCGTGACCTCCACCATCTTCGACATCGGGGTGTACATCATCGTCGTCGGCCTCGTCCTGGACGTCCTCCGGAGCCTCGGGTCGGAGATCGACGAGCGGAGCGAGACCGATCGCCCCGTCGAGGAAGAGGCCGGGCCCGACGCCCTCGTCCCGCCTGCCACCGAAGGAGTCCGGCCATGACGGTCGACATCACGCTCATCGTGCTCATGGCCGCCCTGTTCGCCGCCGGGATCTACCTGCTGCTCGAACGCAGCCTGACGCGAGTGCTCCTCGGCCTGATCCTCATGGGGAACGGGGCCAACATCCTCATCCTGGCCATGAGCGGAGGCGGCGGGAAGTCCCCCCTCTACGTCGCGGGGACGGCGGCGGAGGACTACACCGACAGCCTGCCGCAGGCCCTGATCCTCACGGCGATCGTCATCACGTTCGCCGTGACCGCATTCATGCTCGGCATCATCTACCGGTCGTGGGTGCTGGGCCGGGAGGACGACGTCCAGGACGATCCGGAGGACCGCCGCGTCGCCGACCAGGACAGCTACGACTACGAGGACGACGCCGACATCGCCGCAGATACCTCCGAGTTCCCTGCCGACGACGACGAAGGACAGGTGGGCGGGCACGACGGCGCAGGCCGCACCGCCCGCACCGGGCCGGGGGGGCCGCGATGATCGCGGCCGACCTGGCGCCGCTCGCCGTCGTCCTGCCGTTCCTCGGAGCGGCCGTCACCTTCATCCTCATCCGGCACGCGCGGGCACAGCGGGCCGTGAGCATCACGACGCTCAGCGTCACCCTGCTCATCGAGGTCGGGATGCTCCTCGCCGCGCCCGGCGCCGGCACCCACGCCGTGACGCTCGGCGGGTGGCAGCCCCCGTTCGGCATCGTGCTGGTGGTGGACCAGTTCTCGGCCCTCATGCTGGTGGTCTCGTCCGCCGTCAGCCTCGCCGTCCTGATCTACGCCGCGGGGCAGGGGATGACGGACGGCGACGAGGAAGGCCCGGTGTCGATCTTCCATCCCACCTACCTCATCCTCGTCGCCGGAGTGTCCAACGCCTTCCTGACGGGCGACCTGTTCAACCTGTACGTGGGCGTCGAGATCCTCCTCACCGCCAGCTACGTCCTCATGACCCTCGGCGGCACCGCGCCCCGCATCCGGGCAGGCGTGACGTACGTCGTCGTGAGCGTGGTGTCCTCGATGCTGTTCCTGATCGCCATCGCGATGATCTACGGCGCGACCGGCACCATCACCATGGCCGACCTCGCGGTGAAGCTCGAGGACGTCGATCCTGCCACGCAGATGGTGCTCCACCTGATGCTGCTGGTGGCGTTCGGCATCAAGGCCGCCGTCTTCCCGCTCTCCTTCTGGCTGCCGGACTCCTACCCGACGGCACCCGCGCCCGTCACAGCGGTGTTCGCCGGACTGCTGACCAAGGTCGGCGTCTACGCCATGGTCCGCGTCGAGACACTGCTCTTCCCGGGAGACCGTATCAACTCCCTCCTGATGGTGGTCGCGCTGCTCACGATGGTCGTGGGGATCCTCGGCGCCCTGGCACAGTCGGACATCAAGAGGCTCCTGTCCTTCACCCTCGTCAGCCACATCGGGTACATGGTCTTCGGGCTCGCCATCTCCACCCGTCTCGGCCTCGGCGCAGCCGTCTACTACGTGGCCCACCACATCACCGTGCAGACGAGCCTCTTCCTCGTCACGGGACTGATCGAGCGCCGCGGGGGAACGGCCAACGTCGACCGCCTCGGCGGCCTCGCGAAGCTGTCGCCGCTCCTGGGTGTCCTCTTCTTCCTCCCTGCCATGAACCTCGCGGGTATCCCGCCGTTCTCGGGTTTCCTCGGGAAGCTCGGACTCATCCAGGCGGGAGTCGAACTCGGGACACCGCTCGCCTACGTCCTGGTCGCCGGGGGAGTGGTCACGAGCCTGCTGACGCTCCTGGTGATGGCCCGCGTCTGGAACCGGGCGTTCTGGCGGAGCCCGGCGGACGCGGAGGATCCCGATCCCATCCTCCTGGCCCGCACGGCGGACGGCTCCGGCGTGGGGACGTCCCATCGCGTCACCGGGGAGGACACGGGGCGCTTTGCCGGCAAGGACCCGGTGACGCTCCTGCCCGGCACCATGACGGGACCCACGATCGGCCTCGTCGCGCTCGGACTGGCGCTGACCCTCCTCGCCGGTCCGCTCTTCACGCTCAGCGACGATGCGGCCTCCGAGATGCTGGACCGCACCCCGTACATCGAGGCAGTCCTGGGACCGGGGGCGGACGGATGACCCGCCAGCGCATACCGCTCATCACCGAGCTTCCCCTCGTCATCTGGCTCGTCCTCGTCTGGGGTGCCCTGTGGCAGGACTTCGGACCGGGCAACCTCGCCTTCGGTGCCCTCGTCGCCTACGTGGTGGTGAATTTCTTCTACCTGCCGCCCGTCGAACTCACCGGCCGCTTCAACGTGCTGTGGGTGGTGCCGTTCCTCGGCCGGTTCCTGTACGAACTCGTCACGGCCAGCCTCCAGGTGTTCTGGCTCGCCGTGAGCAAGGGTCCGTCGCTGCGGAACGCCGTCGTCGCCGTGCCGCTGCGCAGTTCCTCGGACTTCCTCGTCACGGCCACGGGCCATGCCATCTCCCTCATCCCCGGGTCCCTCGTGCTCGAGGTGGACCGTTCGACGTCGACGCTCTACCTGCACTGCCTGAACGTGACGGACGACGCGGGCGCCGACGCGATCCGCCGGGATGTCCGTGCGACGGAGGCCTGGCTGATCCGGATCATGGGAAGCAGCGCCGACCTGGCGGCACTCCGGACCGAGGAGCCAGCGAAATGACGGTGGTGGCATATGTCGTCGGCGGAATACTCGCCGCTGGGGCTGCGCTGGCTCTGTACCGGGCCGTGCGGGGCCCGTCCATCCTGGACCGCGTCCTGGCACTCGACGTCGTCCTCGCCATCATCGGCGCGGCACTGGTGCTGAACATGGTCGTGCACCGGCACCTCGACAACCTGATCCTGCTCGTCGCGATCTCACTGATCGGGTTCGTCGGCTCGGTGACCGTGGCCCGCTTCGTCACGGACAGGAAGTAGCGCCGTGGTCACCGACGTCGTCGTCTCCGTCCTCCTGGTCACAGGGGCGCTCCTGTCCCTCGCTGCGGGCATCGGCCTGGTGCGCTTCCCCGACCTGCTCTCGCGCATGCACGCCGCGACCAAGCCGCAGGTCCTCGGGCTGCTGCTCTTCCTGCTGGCGCTCGCGGTCGAGTCCGGGAGCTGGGTGCTCGTGCCGCTGCTGGTGCTGTGCTGGCTGTTCCAGCTGCTGACGAGCCCGGTCTCGGCGCACATGGTCGGCCGTGCCGGATACCGCACCCGGCACCTCCGGCGCGATCTGCTCACACTGGACGAGCTCGATGACGTCGTGGTGCGGGCGGCGGACGACCGGAACGGGCCTCCCCGACCCCTCCGGGGCAGTGGATACGACGGCGGGCGGAGGGACGGGAGCTGAGCCCCCCGTCCACCGGCGGTCCCTGTCCGGCAGATCCCGGGGCCCGCGGCGTCTGCACTCCAGGGTGCCGACCACGATCCCTGACGTCTTCCCGTCCGTCGCGGGTGGTACCGTCCGGGCGCGGACGGTAAGCTTGCTGCGAATCGAGGAGCGGTGACATGTGAGGCTGGTTTCGGAGTGTGATGAGCGGCAGCGGGTCGCCGTGGTCATCGAGGACGACGCCGACATCCGTCAGTTGCTCGTCATCATCCTGTCCTCGCGGGCCTTCGAGGTGCACGAGGCCGTCACGGGTGCCGAGGGGCAGCGCCTCCTGGACACCGTCGACCCCTCACTCGTCACCCTGGACCTCAATCTTCCGGATGTCGACGGAATCGACCTCTGCGCCCGGCTTCGGGCCGATTCGGACGCGCACATCCTGACGATCTCGGCCCGGCCCCCACTACTCACCGAGGAACAGTGCCTCGCGGCCGGGTCCAACCACTTCATGGCGAAGCCCTTCAGCCCGCGCCTCCTCGGCGCCTACCTCGACGGCGTCTTTCCGCGCGAGGGTGCCGCCTAGGCTGCATCGGTCGACGGGCGAGATCGATCGAGGGCTTCGGCCCGGTCAGCAGGCCTTCGCGGAGAACCCGCCGGGCGGGCAGTGCTAGGCGGAGCGCCTGGTGGGCGAGATGACCCGGATGACCGCCGAGTCGTCCGCTGCGGCCAGTCCCTGCGCCTGGCCGAGCAGGTAGAGCTGTTCCGCGGCGGCGGCTACGGGAGCGGCCATCCCGGCGGCCCGGGTCGCCTTTCCGACGATGCCCATGTCCTTGACGAAGATGTCGAGGCGGCTGAGGACCTCGGCTCCTTCGTCCGAATAGGCCTCGAGCATCCGGGGTCCCCGATTCGAGAGCATGAAGGATCCGGCGGCGCCGGCTTCGAGGGCGGCGAGGGTCCGGGCCGGATCGAGTCCGAGGGCGTCCGCGAGGGCCATCGCCTCGGCTGCGGCCGCGATGTGCACGCCGCACAGCAGCTGGTTGACGGTCTTGAGGGCCTGACCGTCCCCGGGCTTGTCGCCGACGACGGTCAGGGTGGATGCCAGGAGCTCGAGCACGGGACGGGCCGCGTCCAGGGCAGCAGGTTCCGCTCCCACGACGATCAGGAGGTCGCCTTCGCCGGCGCGCTTGGGGCCACCCGAGAGCGGTGCGTCGACCAGTGCGACCCCGTAGCCCGCAAGCCTCTCCACGGTCGCCGGGACGGCGTCGGTCCCCACGGTGCTGGTGAGGATGACGACGGCGCCTTCCCGCAGCACGGGAGCCACTCCCGCGTCGCCGAACAGGACGTCGTCGAGCTGTTCGCCGTTGCGCACGGCGAGCAGGAGCGCGTCGGTGCCGGTCGCTGCCTCCCGGGCGGAGGAGAACGTGCGGATCCCCGCCTCCCGGGCCAGCGCGAGCCTCGGCTCTGCGATGTCGAAGCCGTGGACCGTGAGGCCCGTGGCCAGGCGTGTGGCCATCGGCAGTCCCATGGCGCCGAGGCCGAGGACTGTGACGGAGTAGCTGTCGGTCATGGGTATCGCCATCCAATGCTAGAGCGGGTGCTGCCCGGGGGTCGGAACTGGAGGGTGCTGGTCAGAAGGTCGCGCTGAGTTTCCTGGTGACCTGGGCGAGGGAGGAATCGTCTCCCACATTGCCCGCGAAGACGACGTACGGGATGCCCTTGGCGGGACCGTCCACCGGCTCCCACAGGCTCACGATGCCCGGGAGCATCGGGCCCCGGACGATCGCCCGGCGGATCTGCAGCCCGTGCGCGGCGACGTCGGAGGAGGTGATGCCTCCTTTGGCGATCACGAAGCGGGGCGGGAAGATCTTCAGCGACCGGTTCACGACCGCGACGACGGCGGCGGAGACGGTGCGCGCGATCCGGAGGCTGGCGGCCGCATCGCTGGTCCGGACCAGCAGGCGGCTCGTGTGCAGGATGACGTCGCCCTCCGCGAGGCGTGCCACGACCTCGTCGACGATCCCGTCGAGGTGGCGGGCCGCGCGCTCGTCGAGGAGTTGCTCGACGTCGATCTCGATGATGTGCGCCCGCTGGTGCTGCTCGGTGAGGATGCGGAGCTGCCGGGTCGTGACGCCGACGTGCGAGCCGACCACGATCAGCCCGCCGGCGGTCGACGGCTCGTGTCCGGCATAGGCCTCGTCCCCGGTCAGTTCGGCCCGGATGTCCTGCCCGATCCGGGCCCTCATGAAGGGCGGTCCCACCCGGTACAGCAGCTTCCTGCCCCGGCGTTCCGCCTCGTCCAGCCCGAGGGCGAGGGCGCGCAGGTCGTTCTCGGTGACGATGTCTGCGACGATCGGCGTCCCATCGGTCGCGCCGTCGATGGCGTCCGCGATGGCCTTCGCCGATGCCGCAGCGCCCCCACCCGTGCTGCCTGTGCGGATGATGCCGAGGTCCAGGACGATCACGGAGTCCGCCGGGACCCGTCCGGCGCTCTTCTCCTCCACGTAGTGCGCGAGCGAGGCATTGCGGTAGCCGAAGGTGGCGTCCTGGGCGAACTCGGTGTCCGACACCGGGACGAGCTGGCCGGCGTCGGAAGCTCGCACGTAGTGCACCCCGCCGATGGTAACGCGCCCGGCATCGGGGAAGGCCGGGACGATGACGACGCCGTCGGTCGCTTGACCCGTGGCGTCGAGGACGGTCGCGGCGATCGTGTCGGGTTCGAGGGGGTAGTGCCCGCGCAGGGTCGAGTCCGATCGGCTGACGAAGCCGACACGGATCACCGCCGGTTCGGCTGCTGCGGCGGCCAGTGCGTTACGGACGATCTCCTCGTTCCGGGCTGCCGCGTCCGGCGCGTCGAGGCTCCGGGTGTTCGTGAGCACGTAGACCGCCGGCTTCCCCTGGCGGAAGGCCCACGAGAAGTCCTCGACGTCCCAGCGTGTCAGGACCGGGAGGTCCGCCACGGACTGCGTCCCGGTCGGGTCGTCGTCGAGGACGACGAAGATCCGGGGCGGGTCCTCATGCGAAGCCTGGACCGCCGCTGCCACCTCCCGGGCGGAGATCGGCAGTTCTGCCGGGTAGGCGGACAGGACGTCTGATTCGGTGGTCATGCTGCTCCGTCATGGTGTCCGGTGGAAGCGTGGGGATCGGGGCCGGACCCACCAGCGGCGGTGCGGAGGAATGGTCCGCGCCGCCGCTGATGAGCGATCAGTGGCCGGGTACTGCCGCTGCCGGCTTTTCTTCCTCGGCCAGCAGGTCGTCGGACCGGGACCGCATCTTGCGGGTCAGGAGGAACATCACAGCTGCGAGGAAGGCGAAGACGCCGACCGAGATGGTGCCGTAGAGGCCGGTCTCCGTCGCGTAGCGCTCGTCGATCGCGGTGCGCATGATCGGGGCCACGAACCCGCCGAGGTTGCCCAGCGAGTTGATGAGCCCGATGCCTGCTGCAGCCGCCGTGCCGGTGAGGAACGCCGTGGGGTAGGACCACGTGATCGGACCGCAGGCCAGGAAGCTCGAGACCGAGATCACGAGGAACGCGATCGCCAGGACGGGCATCCCGTTCTCGCCGGCGAACGCTGCTCCGATGGTCGCCAGGCCGGTGGAGGTGTAGAACATCGCGCCCCACGTACGGCGGCGCCGGATGGTGTTGGCGCGCTTGCCGACGTTGTAGCAGACGAACAGGCCGACGAGCCAGGGGATGGCCGAGATGAGGCCGACCTGCCAGAACTCGGCGTCGGGGCTGATGATCCGCTTCACCTGCTGGGGGAGGTAGAACGTGGTGCCGTAGACAGCCACCTGGAGGCAGAAGTAGATGACGGTGAAGTACCAGACCTTCCAGTTCCCCATGGCGCGCAGGATGCCGGAGGGGCCGTCCGTGCTGCGGACCTCGTCCTCCGCCTCCATGACCCGGAGCAGGGCACGCTTCTCGTCCTTGTCGAGCCACTTCGCCTTCTGCGGACTGTCGATGAGGAAGAAGATCGCGGCGATACCGGCGACGACGGCCATCATGCCCTCCGTGAAGAACATGACCTGCCATCCGCGCCACGGCGTGTAGGTGTCACCGAACGAGATCAGCGCACCCGAGATCGGATTGCCGAGCATCTGCGAGAAGGGCTGGGCGAGGTAGAACAGCGCGAACATCTGGACGCGGACCTTGTTGGGGAACCACTCCGAGAGGAACATGATGACGCCCGGGAAGAGCCCGGCCTCGGTCACGCCGAGCAGGAATCGCAGGATGATGAACATGGTGTCGTCGGTGGTGAAGGCGAAGGCCGCGGCGACGAGGCCCCAGGTCACCGCGATCCGGGCCAGCCACCAGCGTGCCCCGAACTTCTTGAGCAGCAGGTTGGACGGGATCTCGAAGATCGCGTAGCCGATGAAGAAGATGCCGGCGCCGAGGGCGAACGCGCCGGCACTGATGCCGCGGTCCATCTCGAGGGCGGCTTCGGCGTACCCCACGTTCGTCCGGTCCAGGAACGCGACGAAGTACAGGATGATGAGCATCGGCATCAGGTGCCGAGCAGCTTTCTTGACGGCGGAGGCAAGCGCGGGGCTGTCCAGGTCGTCTTTGACCGCGTCCGTAGCGGACATGGGCCTCTCCTTAGAGCGTTTGGTGGTGGTGTTGGGTGGTGCGACTCATCCCCCGAGTGACGGGAAGATGAGCCAGGCCCCGATGACGACGAGGATGACCCCGACGGCGAGGAACAGGATGCGGGACTTCGACCAGTCGCCCATGTCAGTGCATGTAGAGGCCGCCGTCGACGTTCAGGGTCTGGCCCGTCACGAATCCGGAGTCCTCGCTGATGAGGTAGGCGATGGCGGCTGCGATGTCACGGGGGGTGCCGATCCGCGGGAGGACACCGTCGGCCGCCATGGCGGCCTTGCGCTCCTCGGTGAGCGTCCCGCCCATGATGTCCGTGTCGATGGGACCGGGGGAGATGGCGTTGACGGTGATGCCCGCCCCGCCCAGTTCACGCGCCACGGAGCGGGTGAACCCGATGACCCCGGCCTTCGCTGCGGAGTAGACGGTCTTGGAGAACGTCCCTCCGCCGCGCTGCGCGGAGACCGAGGACAGGTTGACGACCCGCCCGACCCCGTTCTCGACCATGGACTCGACGGCCCGACGGGTGGCGTAGTGGACGCCGTTCATGTTGATGCTCATGACGCGGTCCCACTCCTCGGCGGTGACCTCGAGGTAGGGCACGGGACTGGAGACACCGGCGAGGTTCACCAGTGCGACGATCTGCGGGAGCTCGGCCTCCAGGGTGTCGAAGGCCGCCCGTACCTCGGATTCTTTGGCCACGTTCGCTCCGGCTCCGGCTGCCGTGACGCCGTGCTCCTCCGCGATCTCGCGGGCGACGGCCTTCGCCGCGGCGTCATCGAGGTCGATGATGCCGATGTTCCAGCCGAGTCCTGCCAGGTAGTGCGCGGACGCGCGGCCGATGCCGCGCGGCGAGGCCGCCCCGGTCAGGACGACCGACCGGGAGTCGGGGAATGCTGGTGCCACGATAGGGCCTCCTTGCGATCAGTGGATGGGTGCAGGACCGAGTTCGTCCATGAGTTTCTTGATGGCCACGTAGGCCTTGTTGCGGTAGGCGATCAGTTCGGCGGTGCGTTCCGCGGGGACGTCGAGATAGCCGGATCCAGTCTTGGTCCCGAAGTGTCCGGCGTCCACGAGGTGCTTCAGCGAATCGGGGGTTGCGAAACGCTCCGGCCAGCGGGTCTGCAGGGATGCGTAGCAGAACGCGTAGACGTCCAGTCCGGCCATGTCCGCGATGGCGAACGGGCCGAAGACGGGGAGCCGGAAGCCGAAGGTCGTGCGGACAATCGTGTCGACGTCGTCCGCAGTCGCGATGCCCTCCTCCACGATCTGGGTCGCCTCGTGGAACAGGGCGTACTGGAGCCGGTTCAGCACGAAGCCGGTGGCGTCCTTCACGCGCGCCGTCTCCTTGCCCGTGGAGGCGACGATCTCCTCGACTACGGGGATGATGCCGTCCTCGGTCCCCGGGTGCGGGATGAGCTCGACGCCGGGGATGAAGGGGGCGGGATTCGAGAAGTGGACGCCGAGGAACCGCTCCGGATGCTCCACAGCCTCCGCGAGGCTGGCGATCAGGATGGTGGAGGTGTTCGAGCCGATGATGGCGTCCGGACGGGCGGCTGCCGAGATCCGCCGCAGTGTCTCGTGCTTGATCTCGATCCGTTCGGGCACCGCCTCCTCGATGAACTCCGCGTCGGACACGGCGTCCTCGATGGAGTCGGCGGCGGAGACATTCGCCTCGATGCGCCGGCGCGCATCCGCGGGGAACAGGCCGTCGGCGGCGAACTGGTCCGCCTCGGTCAGCAGCCGCGCGAGGTTCGACGACGCTATCTCGGCGCTCACGTCCGCGATCCGGACGGTGTGGCCGGCCAGGGCGAGGACCTGGGCGATGCCGCCGCCCATGTAGCCCGATCCGACGACTGCGATTCTCTTCGGTGTCATGCGTCCTTCTTCCCAGGCAGGAGTGAGCGGATATAGGTCTGGTTGGTGCCGCAGTTCCCGAGGCTGTCCCCGCCGTAGTGCTCGCACAGGAAGATGCCGTCGAAGCCGAGCTCGATGGCGTCGCGGATCACCTGGCGGTAGTTGATCAGCCCGGCCTCCATCGAGCTGGGAACGCTCGTCGCCCACGAGCCGTCGGCGGCCTCGTCGCGCGTGTAGTTCTTGACGTGCCAGTAGTTGGCGTAGGGGAGGAGCTTCGCGTGGAGTTCGCGCCAGTCCTCGACCGGGCGGTGCAGGCGGATGAGGTTGGCGACGTCGGGATTGATGCCGACGTTGTCGAGGCCGATCTCCTCCACGAGGCGGACGGCGCTGTCCGCGGTGCCGAGGTAGGTGTCCTCGTACAGTTCCAGCGACATCTTCAGCCCGACGTCGGCAGCATGCCGACCGAGTTCACGCAGGCGCGTGACCGCC
Organism: Arthrobacter pasteuri; assembly: GCF_054510955.1. NCBI lineage: Bacteria > Bacillati > Actinomycetota > Actinomycetes > Micrococcales > Micrococcaceae > Arthrobacter > Arthrobacter pasteuri. The sequence continues at coordinate 1,616,205 of NZ_JBTNDO010000001.1, read as the reverse complement.
GCCTGCCAGACCTCCGGATCGTCGGGGTCCTTCGGTCCCTCCGCCGTCCAGAACCAGAGGGCGCGGCGCTGTGCCTCGCTGAAGGGCTGGTGGAGCCCGGTGGAGAACACCTCCATGCCCCATTCGGCTGCAGCATCGATCGTGCGGTGTGCGTAGGCGAGGTTGCGTTCCTCGTGGCCCGGCATGATGACGCTCTGCCGCTGCAGGTGGACCGACGGGATCCGCACGCCGTGCGAGGCTGCGATGGACAGGAACTCGTCGCGCCGCGACGGTTCGAGGTCGGCCGGGCGGACGTGGCTGTCGGCCAGTTCGGCGAGCGAGAACCCGACCTGTTCCACCTGGCTGAACATGTCGTCCCACGCCTCGGGGGCGGCGTCGTGGAGGGCGACGCCCTCCTTGCTCACCGTGGGGATGCCGTGCAGGCACGTGGCGATCGGCCAGTCCTGGGCAGTGAACGCGGGCTGCGAAGGCATGTCGTTGCTCCATTGCAATCGGGATGAGGAGGAGAAAAAGATCCTATAGGAAATATAGACCGGCTGATCCGGCTCTGCAAGACCTCTCCGAGCGGTTTCGAGGTTGCTTCTCAGGCGCCGGGAGAATCGTCCAGGGAGCGGGCCCGCACGCCCTCGATGTGGGCCCGCAGGGCCGCGACGGGCGACGAAAGGTCTCCGCTGGCGAAAGCCTCCAGGATGGCGGCGTGCTCGGCGGCCGCCTCGGAGACGTCGCTCGTCCCCCGGATGACGGCCTGACGCATCCGGTGCGTCAGGGCCCCGAGGTTGGCGTACATGTCCTGTACGTAACGGTTGCGGGCGGCGTCGAGGATCACCAGGTGGAAGGCGTTGTCGGCGTCGAAGTAGTCGTGGATGGTACGGATGGGTACGTCGCCGCCCCGCATCGCCTCGGTGACCCGTTCACCCATTAGGTGATGGTGTTCGTGGGCCTGCTGCAGGGCGGGCAGGAAGGATGCCGCTCGGGGCGCCGCGAGCCGTGCCGCCTCGACCTCGAGCATGATACGGGCCTCGAACAGTTCGTCGAGCTGCTCGGCTCCGAGGGGAGGAGCGACGCGGTAGCCCTTGAGGGCCTCGCGGGTCACCAGGCCCGTGCGTTCGAGCTGGACCATGGCCTCGCGGATGGGTGTCGGGGAGACCTTCAGCTGCTTCGCCAGCGTGTCGATCGAGAGTCTCGCCCCCGGCTCCATCTCGCTCGAGAGGAGGATGTCGAGGATCCGGTCGTACACCCGGTCCCGCAGCCCGCGCCGGTCGATGTCCGGAACGGAACGGTCAGAAAGCCCTGCTGTCATCGCCAACCCCGATCCTCCACGCCTCGTCCAGAATGGCCCCGAACGCAGCCGGGTCGTGTGCGAAGCGGCCGAGGAACATGCCGTCGACATCCGGAGCGATGCGCGTCAGCAGGCCGGGGCCGGCACTCCCTCCGTAGATTACCCGTGAATGCTGCAGGAGCCCGTCCCCGGACAGGTGGGCGCGGAGCGCGCGGGTGACGGCCCGGATGTGGGCGTCGGGTGCGGGTTCCGGCTGCCCGATCGCCCAGACCGGCTCGTATGCCATGATGACCGTCCCGCGGGTCCCCTCGCGGCGGGCGACAGTGAGGCACGCCTCGAGCTGGTGCAGGCACGCCTCGACCGCAGCCGCATGCCCGCCCCGTTCCCCCTCGCCGATGCAGAGCACCGGCACCAGGCCATGGCGGAGGCTCGCCTGGACCTTCCGGGCGGCGGAGGAGTCCGTCTCGCCGAACATCGCCCTGCGCTCCGCGTGGCCGATCTCCACGAGCCCGACGCCCAGCTCGGCCAGCTCCGCCGCCGAGACCTCCCCGGTGAAGGCGCCGGCGTCCTCCCAGTGGACGTCCTGCGCTCCCACGAGCAGGCCCGCGGGAGCAGCCAGCTCCAGGACGGCGGGGATGGAGGGAAAGGTCGGGATGACGAAGGGCTCCACCACGCCGTCCCGCACCGCCGGATGGGCGGAGGCGATCTCCGCCACCCGGCGGGTCCAGTCGACCTGTCCCCGGTGGCCGAAATACATCTTGAGGCTGGAGCCGATGGTGAACCTCGGCATGGGTCGTTACACGCCCTCGTAGGCGAGGATGTCGTCCACCTTGGCCTTCGACGCGCTCGAGGTGTCGAAGGTGTAGGTCAGCCACTCCCGCACCAGCCGGCGGGCGAGTTCTATGCCGACGACACGCTGGCCCATGCAGAGCACCTGGCAGTCGTTGGACAGGACGGACCGCTCCACGGAGAAGGAGTCGTGGGCCGTGGCGGCACGGATACCCTGCACCTTGTTCGCGGCGATGGCGACGCCGATCCCGGTGCCGCAGATGAGCAGTGCCCGATCCGCCTCGCCCCTGGCGACCCGCTCGGCGGCCTCGATGGCGACCTTGGGGTAGGGCGTGTGGCCGTCCGGTCCCACGCCGACGTCGACCACCGACTCGACGAGGTCGTTCTGTTCGAGATCCTTCTTCAGGATCTCCTTGTACTGGTATCCCGCATCGTCGCAGCCGATGATGAGTCTGAGGGCCATGTTCTCTCCTAGTGATCCTGGGGGCTCGTGCCCGGTACGTTGCTGATGACGTCGGCGACGGTGGTGCAGATGAGTGCGAAGGACACTGCGCCGGGGTCGGGTGTGCCGACGGATTTTTCCCCATGGGCCCGCGCGCGCCCAAGGGTCGCCTTCATCGCTGCCGTGGCGTCCGCCGCGGTGGTGGCTGCGGACGCGGCTCCCGACCACGCCTCTGCGAGACCCTGCCCTTCGCCGATCCGCGCCGACAGTTCGCCGGAGAAGGGCACGATCGCGTCGATCATGGTCTTGTCGCCGACCTTCGCCTTGCCGAAGGCCATGACGGCGTCACTGGCGGCCGACACTCCTCGCGCGAGGTCCTCCGCGCCGGGCCGTGCCTCGTCGCCGATCACCGATCCGAGGGCCTTGAGGATGGTCGCCCAGATGGCGCCCGAGGTGCCGCCGGCACGGTCGCTCCATGCGTTGGCCGCGTGCCGCAGCGCTGTCTCGGCGCCGGCGCCCTGGCCGACGGCGGCGCGCGCCGCGTCCCGAGCGGCGTGGGCGCCGCGCTGCATGCCGATCCCGTGGTCGCCGTCGCCCGCCACCTGGTCCAGCCTGCCGAGTTCGTCGGCGTGCTCGTCCACGATGCGTGCGACGGCTTCGAGGGCCGTGGCGACGGTGGCGGCGCAGGCGCGGGATTCGGCGGATGAACTGCCGACCGTCTCCTCGGCGTCGTCCTTGACCTCCGCGTCGAAACGCTGCTGCTCGCCGACCTGTCCGCGGCGGAAGCCGGGGGTGTCGGCCGGCGCCGTCCAGAGGCGTTCGAGCTCGTCGTCGAGCCACAGCAGGGTGAGGGAGCAGCCTGCCATGTCGAAGCTGGTGCAGAGTTCACCGACCTCCGGGTCGACGATGCTGATGCCGCGCTCGCCGAGCAACTGGTGGACGGTGCGGTAGACGACGAAGAGTTCCTCGTACTTCACGCTGCCGAGGCCGTTCAGCAGGGGCACGACCCGCGCGCCCTCGAGGGCGACGCCGTCCGGGACCTCCTCGAGGAGGCGGCTGACGAACAGTTCGGCGAGGCCCGCCGCCGTGGGGATGTCCACCTCGTCGATGCCGGGCTCGCCGTGGATGCCCAGGCCCACGGCCATGCGGCCTTCGGGTACCTCGAAGAGGGGCGCGTCGGCGCCGGGAAGGGTGCAGCCGCCGAAGGCGACCCCGAGGGAGCGCGTCCGATCGTTCGCGCGGCGGGCGACGCGCTCGACCCCGTCGAGGTCGTAGCCCTCCTCGCAGGCTGCGCCGGCGACCTTGAACACCGTGAGGTCACCCGCGATGCCGCGCCGCTTGTGCTCCTCGCCCCTCGGGGCGCTGAAGATGTCGTCCGTCACGGTCACCGTGCGGACGTCCATTCCGGCCTCGCGCAGTTCGGCCTGCGCCTCGTCGAAGTGGAGGACGTCACCCGCGTAGTTCCCGTAACTCAGGAGGACCCCCCGGCCCTGGTCGGCCGTCCGGGCGACCGTGCGGACCTGGTGTGCCGACGGCGACGCGAAGAGGTTGCCCATCACGGCTCCGTGCGCCAGGCCTGGCCCCACCAGGCCGCCGAACGCCGGATAGTGTCCGCTGCCGCCCCCGATGACCAGGGAGACCGTCGGTGCTGCCGAGCGGCCGGCGCGGACGACTCCGCCCGGGATCTGCTGGACCCAGCGCGACGCCGCGGCCGCGAAACCGCCGATCATCTCCTCGACGAAGTCTCCGGGCTCGTTGAACAGTCGCGTCATTGCGATTCCTCCTGGTCGTTTTCCTACATTCTATAGGATCTGCACGATCAGGCAATGCCTCCGGAGCGCCGACCGCAGCGGCTTTCAGTCGGAGGGCCGCCGACCGGCCGGGCTCGGCGCGGGCTGGTACCCACCGGCGGCGTGCAGGGCCTGGGCGGCGTCCTCCGGCCGCGAGGCGGCCGCCACGAACCCGTCCGGCCGCACGAGGTACAGGATGCCCGGACGGAGGGGGGTCGATCCGGTGGTCGCGAAGCGGTGGAGGGGGAGCCCGAACTGCCGCGCCGCGGCTTCCGCGTCCCGGATCCCTGCCTCGTCCGCTGCATACAGGTGCAGCTGCCAGGTCGCAGAGCGCAGCACGTCGAAGTTCTCCCCGGTCCACTGCAGCCGCCTCCCCACGACGGCGTCCCGGCGTCGGCGCGCCGTGCTCCCGTCCATCCAGTAGTGGATGCGGATCTGGCCGAGGTAACCCGCGAGACGCCGGCCGATCGGCAGGCGGGGGAACAGGGCGACGGCGACGGGCAGGACGACCCGGGGCACGTGCCTGCGTACGAGCATCACAACCCTCGAGGAGGACGTCAGGCCGCGGAACACCAGATCCGTCGTCGTGAGCAGGCGCACCGCCACGGGCCGGCGTTCCGCCTCGTAACGGCCGAGGAGGGTCTCGGGTGCGCGCCCGGCGACGACGTCGGCGAGCTTGAACGCGAGGTTGTGGGCGTCCTGCAGCCCCGTGTTCATGCCCTGGGCGCCGACCGGGGAATGGACGTGGGCGGCATCCCCGGCGAGGAACACGGAGCCGGTGCGGAAATGCTCGGCGATCCGGTGGTGGATGCGATAGGTGGAGAACCAGCGATGGTCCTCGTAGGTCACGCCGAACGCCTCGGCCATCCGGCGCCGCGCGAAGTCCTCGGTGACGGACGGGGTGTCGTCGTCGCCGGCGGTGCCGATGAGCCGTTGGCCGTTCCTGCCCGCCTCGTCGGGCCGCATGGGGAAGGCGAGGAGGAACTCGGTCGCTTCCTGGCGGATGTTGACGGAGGCGGGAGGGAGCCCGCTCACTCCCACCGCATCGACCAGGTAGAAGGTCTGCCGGCTTGTGGTGCCCTGGAACGCGGTCCCGGACAGGGTGCGGACCAGCGACGACGCCCCGTCGCAGCCGACCGCGAACCGTGCGGACACGCGTGCGGCCCCCATGGGGCCCTCGACGACGGCTACGACGCCGCCGTCCACCTGGTCCAGGGACCGCAGGCGGTGCCCCCAGCGGACGGATCCGCCGAGGGCCTCCAGGTTGTCGACGAGGAGCCGCTCATTGGCGCTCTGCTCCAGCATGTGCATGCCGGGATAGGGGGAGAGCCCCTTGCCCAGCCCGCCCAGCGGGACCGGGGCGAAGGCCCTGCGCCCGAAACCCGGCCGCACGGACTCGGCGTGCACGGACTCGGCCAGCACCCGGTCCACGACGCCGAGCTGGTCGTAGATCTCCATGGACCGCGAGTGCACGCCCAGCGCGCGGGACTCCACCGTCGGGCCGTCCTTGCCGTCGATCAGCAGGACGCGCACGCCCAGTTTCACCAGCCAGTTCGCCAGCATCAGGCCGGTGGGGCCGGCTCCCACCACCAGGACGTCGACGTTCCCGGGGTCGTGCCGTTCGTCCTGCTCCTTCGCGTCCTGGTGCTCCATCGCGGGTCTCCTCGCCGGTGTGCCGGTCAGCGGTCCAGGGTCGTGCAGACGCAGGCCCGGTTGCCCTCGGCGTCGGCCAGCACGGTGAAGGACGGCGCCCGGGTGGCGTCGACCACGGTGCCTCCGGCGGCGACCGCCGCCGCGATGCGCGCGTCCGCCGCGTCGTGCGGCACCCAAAGGTCGAGGTGGAATCGCTGCCTCGGGGTGTCGTGCGCGTCGGTGTGCTGGAACCACAGGAGTGGAACGCGCCCGGAGGGGTCGACGACGTCGTCGCCGTCCACCGCGCCGGAGTCCCCGGTCAGCAGCGCAGCCCAGAACGGGCCGATCGCGGCCGGGTCGGCGGTGTCGAGGGCGAGCTCGACGACGGCGGGAGCCGCGGGGTCGGCGGCGATGCCACGCGCGGAGGCGAGCTCGCTGATCGCCCTGGCTAGCCGGACGTCGCGCTCCGTGATGCCGGACACATCATGGCTGAGCAGCTTCACGTCGACGCGCGGGTAGGTCAGGACGACGTCGGGGTGGTGGTCCATCTCCTCGGCGAGCTCGCCGATGGCCGCGACGAGGGCGAGGCCGCTGGCGAAGTCGCCGGTCAGGAAGCGGGCGTGGAGCGCCTGGGACAGCTTTCGCCAGTCGCCCAGGCCGGCGTCGAGGATCTGGCGGGTGCCGAGGATAGTCATGGGGCCAGTATGGCCCCGTCGAGGAGGCAGGAGAAGGTCTCCCGCCCGCGCGGTCGACGGGCCGGGCACGAGGCTGTGATTTGACTCTCTGTCCCCTACGGTTCAGGGTTTTATGTCTGTCATATCCGTCTTCACCCACGCAACCGTCGATGCCTTCCTGCCCCGCGGCTGCGGAAGGAACACCTCCTCCATGTCTGATCCCGTTCTCTCGGCGCCGGCCTCTACCCGTGCCGCCAGCCGTTCCAGCTCCTCGCCGCACCTGACCCGTGCGCTGAGCAATCGCCACATCCAACTGCTCGCCATCGGTGGCGCCATCGGCACCGGCCTCTTCATGGGCTCGGGCAAGACCATCTCGCTCGCCGGTCCCTCGGTGATCTTCGTCTACATGATCATCGGGTTCATGCTTTTCTTCGTCATGCGGGCCATGGGGGAGATCCTGCTGTCCAACCTCGAGTACAAGTCCTTCAGCGACTTCGCGGGTGACCTGCTCGGACCCTGGGCCGGGTTCTTCACCGGGTGGTCCTACTGGTTCTTCTGGGTCGTGACGGGCGTCGCCGACATCGTCGCCATCTCCGGCTACGTGGACATCCTCGCCCCCGGGACCCCGCTGTGGATCCCGGCGCTGGCCACCCCTGTGGTGCTCCTGCTCCTGAACCTGCCCACGGTGAAGGCCTTCGGCGAGGCCGAGTTCTGGTTCGCCATCATCAAGGTCGTGGCCATCCTGGCCCTGATCGCCATCGGCATCGTCATGATCGCCACGCACTTCACCTCTCCCGCAGGGCAGGTCGCGAACCTCGCCAACATCTGGAACGACGGCGGCATGTTCCCGCACGGGCTGTTCGGCTTCATCCTCGGCTTCCAGATCGCGATCTTCGCGTTCGCCGGCATCGAGCTGGTCGGTACCGCCGCCGCCGAGACGAAGGATCCCGAGAAGACGCTTCCCCGTGCCGTGAACTCCATCCCCATCCGTGTGCTGCTCTTCTACGTCGGAGCGCTGACGGTCATCATGGCGGTCAACCCCTGGCGGACCATCGATGCCGCGAACAGCCCCTTCATCGGCATGTTCACCCTTGCCGGCCTCGGTATCGCTGCCGTCGTCGTCAACCTGGTGGTGCTGACCTCGGCAGCCTCGAGCGCGAACTCCGGCATCTACTCCACGTCGCGCATGGTGTTCGGACTGGCGCAGGACGGTAACGCCCCGAAGTCCTTCGGCCGGCTCAGCCGCCGCCAGGTGCCGCAGAACGCGCTCCTGTTCTCCTGCATCTTCCTGCTCGCCGGTCTGATCCTGCTCTACTCGGGTGACTCCGTGATCGGTGCCTTCACGATTGTCACCTCGGTGGCCTCGGTCCTGACGATGTTCGTCTGGTCCATGATCCTCATCAGTTACCTGGCGTTCCGCCGCCGCCGCCCCGAGCTGCACGAGCAGTCCGCGTTCAAGATGCCCGGCTCCGCGTTCATGCCCTACGTGGTCCTGGCCTTCTTCGTGTTCATGCTCGTCGCCCTCGCGCAGGCCGAGGACACCCGGCTGGCGCTCGTCGTGACGCCGGTGTGGTTCGTCCTGCTCGGAGCGGCCTGGTACGCCAATCGGAAGACGCCGCTGCAGCAGGCCCGCATCGAGGAGCACAAGGCCACGGTGCTGGCCGAGCAGGCGGCCCGCGCGGGCCGCTAGGTCCCCGCACCACTGCTCCTAAACATCGCTCCGAAGAACACTGCTTCAAAACACTGCTCCGGAACACCGCTCAGGAACACCGCTCCGGAACACCGCTCCGGAACACCGCGCGGAAACTCGAAGGACCGTCCCCCGAGGGCGGTCCTTCGTCGTCCTCCCGCACTGCGAGGCGGGACGCCGACGGCGTGCTCAGGTACGGATGCCATACTGCGGGGATGGCCAAGAACAGGACTTCTCCCGGCCGCATCCTCGCCGCTCGCGTCGACGACGACCTGAAGGAGCGGCTGCGCGTCGCGGTGGTCCATCCCCACCTCCTCCTCGCGGGCAAGGCAGCCCTCGCGGCCGCGCTCGCCTGGACTCTCGCGCTCACCATCCCGGGGGAGGCCTCCCGGTATCCGTACTACGCTCCGCTGGGTGCCCTGCTCGCGCTGTATCCGACCGTCGCGGGAACGCTCAGGTCGGGGCTGCAGACGGTCGCCGGCCTCACGATCGGGATCATCCTGGCCCACATCGCCGTATTGGCGGGAGACCCGAACTGGCTGACGATCGCCTTCGTCGTCGGCGTGGGAGTGCTCCTCGGCGGCGCCCTGAAGAGGACCGCGGGCGGCGGCTCCGGGATCGCGTCCGCCGGGCTGTTCGTCCTGGTCATCGGCAACAACGACCTGGGGTACTCGCTGGGGTACTTCGTCCAGACCGTCGTGGGCGTGGGTGTGGGCCTGGCCGTCAGCGCGCTGATCCTGCCGCCGCTCAACCTGGACGACGCCGTGGGGCAGGTGAGCCGACTCCGCAGGACAGCTTCCCGTCAGCTCCAGGAGATGGGCGAGGCACTCGAGGAGGACTGGGCGGCGGATGATCCGCGCTGGCCCCAGCGGCGGGACGACCTCACCGCCTCGGCACGGAACGCCCGGGAGGCCCTGCAGTACGCGGACGAGAGCAGGAAGGGCAACGTCCGGCGGCGCTTCCATCCGCATGACGCGGACCGCGACCACCGGCACATCGAGGTCCTCGAAGCCGTCGCTGTCCATACGCTGAACATCACCAACATGCTGCAGGACGCGCTCCATGGAACGTCCCGCGAGCGTCCCCTGCCCGCCGCGGTCCGGCAGCCCCTGCAGCAGGCGTTCACCGCCGTCGGCGACGTCCTGGACCTGTGGACGGTGGAGGAGGACGACGCCGAGACGCTGCGGGTGGCCGAGCGGAGCCTGAAGGCCCTCGAGGTCGCGGCGTACGAGTCCTCGTCGAAGGACGTCCCTTTCGGTGCCGCGGCCGCGATCGGCATGAACCTGCACCGCATCCTGCAGGCCGTCCTGCAGGAGCAGGAGGCCGACCGGGCGGCCTAGCAGTACTGCCCGGGGACACGGCGAGGGGCACCCCGAAGAGTGCCCCTCGTTCCTGCGTGGAACGTCCTGCGTGAAATCTCTCAGGTGAGGTCGCGGGTCTTCGCGAAACGGTCGATCGCCTTCTGCGTGGAACGGTTGGTGAGCACCTGGATGGTGGTGCTCACGACACCCGAGACGATCGCGAACACCAGGGCGGATCGCAGGGTGTTCTCCAGCCCGTCCTTGCTCTTCGGTGGCGCTTCACCCGTGATCTTCTCCCACAGGAAGTCGACGAGCTTGGTCCCCACGAAGCCGGCGCCGACGCTCATGCCCGCGCCGAGCAGCTTGAACAGTACGTTCATGTCTCTCCTTCTGGTCCGGTAGTCCTCCGCCTAGCCTAGCCGCGGCGGGCGGCCCCCGGCACAGGAAGACGCACGCACGCACGGGGCCGGCCCTGCACGAGGCGCTCATCTGCCGGGGCTCCCCCTGCGGTGTAGGATCGGTAACGCTCAACCAACAAACGACAGGGGAGCGCCGATCCGCAGCATGCTGCGGGAACGGGCGCTGAGAGTGCGGACCGCCGCAGACCCTCGAACCTGATCCGGCTAGTACCGGCGAAGGGAGTCGAGTTCTCAGAGTGCGCGGCGACTGCTCCGGCAGCCCCGGCACTCTCCCCTCCTGTACCTCAGGAGGAAACACCATGGCATCATCAACCGCCCTCAAGGGCGCCTCTCCCCGCACCCGCCAGTGGCGCGTCGTCGACATCGTGGTGGCCTCGGTCATCGCGGTCGCCGTCGGCGTCCTGTTCTTCGCATGGTCCGCGGGGTACTCGGGCATCAGCCTGCTCACAGCGGGCTTCCCACCCCTGGCCGGGCTGTACTCCGGCGGCTGGCTCGTCGCGGGCGTCCTCGGCGGGCTCATCATCCGCAAGCCGGGAGCAGCACTCTACTGCGAGGTCCTCGCCGCCGCGGTCTCGGCCCTCATCGGAACGCAGTTCGGCCTGAGCGTGCTGCTCTCCGGAGCCATCCAGGGGCTGGGCGCCGAGCTCGTCTTCCTGCTCTTCCTGTACCGGAAGTGGAACCTGCCCGTGGCGCTGCTCGCCGGTCTCGGTGCCGGCCTCGCGCTCGCGATCAGCGAGAACATCCTCTACAACGCCCTGTGGACGTTCGAGTTCAAGCTCCTGTACACGGTGTTCGCATCCATCTCCGGCATCGTCATCGCCGGGCTGCTGTCCTGGCTCGCCATGCGGGGCCTCGCCAGGACGGGCGTGCTGTCCTCGTTCGCCGCGGGCCGCACGGCGGACGTGTGACACCAGCACAGTCCCCCTCCACGGGCGCCGTCCACGTTCGCGCCCGGGGATGGGGCTGGCGCCACGCCGGCCGGAAGTCCTTCGCCGCACGCCGGCTCGATCTCGACATCTCTCCGGGGGAGCGCGTCCTGCTCCTCGGGGCCTCCGGCGCGGGCAAGTCCACGGTGCTCTCCGGCCTGGCCGGGCTGCTCGGCACCGACGACGAGGGCGAGCAGGAGGGTGAGCTCCTGCTCGACGGCGCGCAGCCGGCCGGCGCCCGGGGACGAGCCGGGCTCGTCCTGCAGGACCCCGAGACGCAGGTGGTCCTCGCCCGTGTGGGTGACGAGGTGGCCTTCGGGGCCGAGAACCTGTCGGTGCCGCGCGAGGAGATCTGGCAGCGCGTGGGCCGGGCGCTCGACGACGTCGGCCTCGACCTCCCCCTCGACCACCCCACGACGGCGCTCTCCGGGGGCCAGAAGCAGCGGCTCGCGCTCGCATCCGTCCTCGCGATGGAACCCGGCCTGCTCCTGCTCGACGAGCCCACCGCGAACCTCGATCCCGACGGGGTCCTCGAGGTGCGCGACGCCGTCGTCCGCGTCCTCGAGCGCACCGGGGCCACGCTCGTCGTCGTCGAGCACCGCGTGGCGGTGTGGGCCGACGTCGTCGACCGCGTGGTCGTGCTCGACGCCGCTGGAGGGGTGCTGGCCGACGGGCCGCCGGCGAGCGTGCTCGCCGAGGGCCCGACCCGGGACCGGCTTGCCGCCGCAAGTGTCTGGGTCCCGGGGTGGCAGCCGGTCGTGGGTGGACCGCTCCCCGCCAGTGGTGGGGAGGCCCTGCTGACGGCCTCCGGACTGACCGTCGCCCGCACGAGGCGGGGACCGGCCGCCGTCGAGGACCTCGCCGTCGAGGTGCGCGCAGCCGGGGCGCTGAGCATCACCGGTCCGAACGGGGCCGGGAAGTCGACCGCAGCCCTGACGCTCGGCGCCCTGCTCCGCCCGCGCGCGGGACGGCTCGAGGCGTCGGCGGCCCTGGCCGGGACCGCAGGCGGCGACCCGTTCCGCTGGCGCTCGTCGGAACTGGTCCAACGCATCGGGACGGTCTTCCAGGAGCCCGAGCACCAGTTCCTCACCGGGACCGTCGCCGACGAACTGGAGTTCGGGCCGCGGCGGGTGAGCGGGGCCCAGGACATGCAGCGCACGGACGTCGCCGAGCGCCTCCGCCTCACCCACCTGCTGAAGGCCAATCCCTTCACGCTGTCCGGCGGGGAGAAGCGGCGCCTGTCCGTCGCGACCATGCTGGCGACCGCCCCGCGCATCCTGATCCTCGACGAGCCGACGTTCGGGCAGGACGCCGGGACGTGGGCCGAACTCGTCACCCTGCTGCGCGAACTGATCCACGAGGGCGTCTCCGTCCTCTCCGTCACGCACGATGCCGATTTCATCGCAGCACTGGGCGGCGCCACCCTGCACATCTCCGGCGGAGCGGGACGGCTGGTGACCCGGTGAGCACCGACTACCTGACCCCGGTGCTGACCGGGAAGACGCTGCTGCGCGCCAATCCCGTGTCCAAGCTGTTCGCCGCCACCGTCGTCACGCTCGCGCTGATGGCGAGCATCGACTGGGTGAGCGCCGCGGTGGTCCTCGCCTGCGAACTCGCGCTGATGCCCCTCCTGGGTATCAGCGCGGTGGGACTGGCGCGGCGGACCTGGCCGCTGCTGATCGCTGCGGCGATCGGCGCCTACGGAACCGCCCTGCTGGCCGAGAAGACGGGGCGCGTGCTGCTCGACGTCGGGCCGTTCCTGTTCACCGAGGGGTCGGTTGCGGCCGGCACTGCCGTCGGGTTGAGGGGCCTGGCGCTCGCACTCCCGGGCATCTTCCTCCTGCTCACCACGGATCCCACGGACCTCGCCGACGCACTCGCCCAGAGGCTGCGCCTGCCGCACCGGTTCGTCCTGGGGGCACTGGCGTCGCTGCGCCTGGTCGGCCTGCTCATGGAGGAGTGGGAGACCCTCGGGCTGGCTCGCCACGCACGGGGCATCGGCCCGGACGGCTCGATCGTCGCGCGGACCCGCAACCTGCTGGGGCAGTCCTTCGGGCTGATCGTGCAGGCCATCCGGCGGGCCACCCGGCTGGCCGCGGCGATGGAGGCCCGCGGCTTCGGCGGAGGCACACGCACGTGGGCACGCGAGAGCACCCTGGCGCCGCTCGACGCCGCTGTCGCCGTCGTCGGCCTCCTGATCGCCGGAGGTGCGGTGACGGCGGCCGTCCTGGCCGGGACCTGGAACTTCATCCTGTCCTGACCGGGACGACCGCCGTCACGGCAGGACACTGCGCCCCGCAGCGCCGCCTCCGAGTGGAAGGCGCGGGAAACGCCACAGGGGCCCCGCGTGTGCGGAACCCCTGTGGTGAGCGGACGATGCGGCAGGACCGCTACAGCACGTCCGAGAGGAACGACTTCAGGCGCGGCGTCTGCGGGTTGTCGAAGACCGCGGCCGGCGGGCCGGACTCGACGACGACGCCGCCGTCCATGAACGTCACGGTGTCCGAGACGTTGCGCGAGAAGCCCATCTCGTGGGTGACGACGACCATGGTCATGCCCGCCGTGGCGAGGTCCGCCATGAGGGCGAGGACGCCCTTCACGAGCTCCGGGTCCAGTGCGGAGGTGGCCTCGTCGAAGAACATCACCTCGGGGTCCATGGCGAGCGCCCGGGCGATCGCCACCCGCTGCTGCTGTCCGCCGGAGAGGGTCCCGGGCCGCACGTCGGCCTTGTGCTTGAGGCCCACCAGGTCCAGCTGCGCGAGGGCCTTCTGCCGGGCCTCGTCAGCGGACATCTTCCGGAGCTTGCGCAGCGCGAGGGAGACGTTGTCCACCACGGTCTTGTGCGGGAAGAGGTTGAACTGCTGGAACACCATGCCGATGCGGCGGCGCAGCTCGTCCGGGTTGTCCTTCAGGACGGACCGGCCGTCGAGCAGGATGTCGCCCTTGTCCGGTTCGATCAGGCGGTTCAGCACGCGCAGGAGCGTGGACTTGCCGGACCCGGAGGGGCCGATGACCGACGCCGTCGTGCCCCGCTCCACATGCAGGTCGATGCCGCGCAGTACATGGTTGGAGCCGAAGGAGAGGTGGAGGTCCCTGCCGGTCAGGGTGCCCGATTCGAGAGTCTTCATGCCTTCGCTCCTTCGCCGATCTTCGCGGCCAGTTCGTCGGGCTCGGGCTTCTCCCGCTTGCCGACCCGCAGCCGGTTGTCGATGTAGTTGACCAGGTGGGTCAGCGGGATCGTGAGGCACAGGTACAGGGCGGCGGAGGCGATGAGCGGCGAGAGGTTGCCCGTGTTGCTGGCCGCATCGTTGCCGATCCGGAACAGTTCACGCTCGCTGGTCAGCAGCCCGAGGAAGTAGATCAGCGAGGATTCCTTGATCAGTGCGATGAACTGGTTCACCAGGGCGGGCAGCACACGCCGCACGCCCTGGGGAACCACCACGAGCTGCATGGAGGAGCGGTAGCTGAAACCCAGCGCGCGCGAGGCCTCCAGCTGTCCCTTCTCCACACTCTGGATTCCGGAGCGGAAGATCTCGCCGATGTAGGCCGCCGCCATGAGCGACAGCGCGAGGATGCCCATGGGGAACGGGCTCGTGCTGCCGGTGGCCTCCCGGTAGATCGGGCTGAGGCCGATGCCGATGAGCAGGATGATCACCACGGCGGGCACGCCACGGAAGATGTCCGTATAGATGCGCGCCACCCAGCGGAGCAACCGGTTCCGGGAGATCCCCATGATCGCGAGGACCATGCCGAGGACCGTCCCGATGATGCCGGACGCGATCGCGAGGATCAGGGTGTTCCGCAGTCCGACCGCGAGGAGTTCCGGCAGGACGGCGGCCATCGCCTCCCAGTCGAAGAAGGTCTGCGAGAGCTGTTCAAGGGCGTTCATGCAGGGACCGCTACTTTACTTCCACGGCTTTGCTGCCGGGCTTCCAGTCGGAGGGCATCTCGCGGTCCGGGTACCACTCCTTGGTGAGCTCGGTCCACGTGCCGTCCTCGATCACGGCGTCGAGCCCGGAGTTGAGCGCGTCGATCAGGGGCTGGTTCTCGCTGTTCACGGCGTAGGCCGTGAAGTTCTCGGTGTTGATGATGGTCTCCGCGATGGTGGTGTCATCGCCTTCCTTCACCTGGCCGGTGGCCTGCTGGGACGGGGCGACCCACGCGTCCACCTGGCCGTTCTTCACGTTCGCGTAGACCGTGTTGTAGTCCGCGAAGCGCACGGGCTCGAGACCCAGGGTGTTGGTCACGTAGTCGTCCTGGACGGTGCCCTGCACCACGCCGATGCGGGTGCTCTCGGACAGCGAGTCGAAGCCCGTGACCGTGGAGCCGTTCTTGGTGACGACGGCCATGTAGCCGAAGTCGTAGCCGTTGGTGAAGCCGACGTTCTCCCGGCGGGCCTCCGTGGTGGAGATCGAGGAGGATCCGACGTCGAACTGCTTGTTCTGGACCTGCGCGAGGAGGGCCGAGAAGTCGGTGGACGCGAATTCGACCTCGAGGCCGAGCTTGTCGCCGATGGCGCGCAGCAGTTCGTTGTCGTAGCCGGTGAAGACGCCGTTCTCGATGAAGATGTTCGGCGGCGCGTCCGAGAGGGTGCCGACGCGCAGCGTCCCCTCCGTGATGAGGCCGAGCTTGGAGGTGTCGATCTCGTCGACCGGCGTGGTGTCGTCGGTCGTGTACTGGTCGAGTGACTGCTGGTCGCTGCCGGCGAGGGCATCGGTGGTCGCGGTCGGCTCGCTGCTGCTGCTGTTGCTGCCGCAGGAGACGGTCAGCGCGAGGAGCGGTACGGCGAGTGCCGCGAGGACTGTACGGGAGATGCTCATGGGGTCCTTCTTCGATGCTGGCCCGGGGTACGGGCCGATTGGATGAGGTGGATCGCGGGGAGGAACGGATGGCTGCCGGGGAGGCTGCTGGCTGCTGGTGACACGCTCGCTGTTCTGGCCGTGAGCGTTGTGGCGGCTGCTGTCCCGGTTACCTCGGGATGATCCGCACGACGCCGTACTTGCCAACCGGGGGACTGGTCCCGGCGGCCGAATCTTCACCTGGAGCACCCCACTACGGGAGAGGGTTGCTGTCCAGCCGGCCAGGGCCGAGGGCTGGAGCTCTTGATTTCAAGAAAACGCTATGGCAGCACGAAGTGCCCGGTCAAAACGAAACTGCGCGGAAATCAGCGTTTGACGCGGTAAACGGCCTGTAGGGCAGGCTTTTGTGGCGAAAATTACACGAAGCGGTCCACGAGGTCGGTCAGCTCGGCCGTGAGGGCGGCCGAGGACCGGAGGGCCTTGCCGTCGAGCGAGAGCACGGGTGCGAGGAGCCGGATGCTCGAGATCAGCCACACCGCGTCGGCGTCGAGGAGGTGATGCGGCTCCAGCGGGCCGTAGCCGAGTTCCCACCCCTGCTCCTTCGCCGCCGTGAACAGGGCGCTCTGGGACGTGCCTGCGAGGATGCCGCTCTCGAGCTGCGGTGTCAGGAGTGTCTTCCGTCCGTCGCGGTCGTAGGCCAGCAGCACGGTCGAGGTGGGGCCCTCCAGGACCTTGCCGTCGGAGGACGTGAAGATGACGTCGTCGGCCCCGTGTGCCTTCGCGTAGCGGATGGCCGCCATGTTGACGGCGTAGGAGAGGGTCTTGGCGCCCATCAGCAGCCAGGGCGCGCGCTGCGCCACGGTGCTGTCGTACCCGCGGTCGAGGAACAGGACCCGGAGTCCCGTCCTGCGCTGCTCGAGCGTCGACGCCGGCACGGGCGCGACCTGGACCCACGCCGTGGCGCGGCCGGCGCCTTCGACCCCGCGCGTGGCGATGAGCTTCACGACGGCGTCACGGCGATCCGGCTCCGCTGCTGCGAACTCCCGCAGGCCGGTGCGGATGGCCCGGCTCCACGCATCGCCGTCGGGGACGGTGAGGTCCAGGGCCGCGGCCGACGACGCGAGCCTCGCCAGGTGCGCCTGCTCCTTGCGGGGAGACCCGTCGACGGCCAGGAGCGATTCGAAGATCCCGTCGCCGCGGGTGGCGCCCAGGTCCGTGGCAAGAAGCTGGGGCTGGGAGGCATCGACGACCCTGCCGTCGTCGTGGGCCGGGTCGAGGAACACGAGAACAGTCATGGCCCCCAGCGTATCCGCTCGCGCTCGACCACCCCTGTCTGTAGTGTGCGAGGGGATGCCCGGCACTCGGGTACCACCACAGGGGGTTGGGGAGCATGGTGGAAGAACGGGGTGCAGCCCCGGAAGTCTTCGTAGCCGAGCTGCGCACCGAGGTCCTGTGGGTCCAGTGGCGGCGCAACGTGAGCGTCAGCGACAGTGACGCCGCGGCGCTGATCGAGAGATCCAACGTCCTGTGCCGGGAGGTCTGCCCGCCCATGCTGGTGGAGCTCAACGGCATGGTGTCGCTCACGCGGAGCGCTCTTCACGGCTTCGCCACTGCGCTGAACATCGCAGCCATGGCCATCGTCGGCCCGAGCGCGGTCGACAGGACACTGGCGGACTTCTTCGCCCGGGTGCACAACCCGCCGTACCCCACGCGCTACTTCGAGTGCCCGGCCGAGGCGCTGGCCTGGCTCACCGGGCATCCGTACGGCCCCTGACGACGATCGCGTCAGGGGCTGACGGGAGTCCCCGACGGGTCCGCGGTAAACCATTTCCCGATACGGGAGTACGGTAATGGAAAGCCTGCTGATGAATCGCGGGACAGGGACGCACAACAGGCGTCGCGGCGTCGTACTTGCGACGGCCGGCGAGAAGGACTGGGAATGAATCGGCGGGCACACGTGCAACGGATCAGGGAGGCGCTGTCCAGCACGGGCCTGGGCTTCGAGGACGTGTGGCTCCGCTACTACTCGCTGGGCGGGCTCCTCTCCCAGTTCGAGATCGAAGCATACGTGGGAGGCGTGCTGGAACTGCCCGTCGAGGAGTGCGACATGCTGGCCGACGCGATGAACGAACTCCTGGCCGAGGTCACGGGGGACGGGGGTTTCCGGGTTCCACGGTGCTCCGAACACCGGCTGGACGCAGCACAGGAATCCCCGAAGGATTCCCGCCGGGCACTCGGCCTCGCCGGAGCCTTCCTGTTCACCGACGAGGAGCAGGAGATCGAGCGGCTCGACGCGGTGTCGCGCACCGGACTGCTCGATACGGGGCAGGAGGAGCGCTTCGACAGGATCACGAGGGAAGCCAAGGAGTACTTCCAGTGCAGTTCGGTGATCATCGCGCTGATCGACGACCACCGCCAGTTCCTCAAATCCGTTCTCGGTCCGATCCAGCAGAACATGCCGAGGGAGATCTCCTTCTGCAATGCCACCATCCGGAACGCAGGTGCACTGATCGTGCGGAACGCGCTCGAGGACGATCGTTTCCGGCACAACCCGCTCGTTCTCGGGGAGCCGTACATCCGCTTCTATGCCGGCTACCCGCTGCGCGGGCCGGGCGGGTGGACGGTCGGCACCCTCTGCGTGATCGACCAGGAACCACGGGACTACTCCCACCGCGACGGCAGGAAGCTGCGCGCACTGGCGCGTGCAGTGGAGGACGAAATCAACGGCCCCCGCAGCCTTCCCTGAGATCCTCCGGGCCGGGGCGCACGCGCGGCGATCGACATGCCGGCGGAGGGGGCTGGAGCCGGGCTAGAGCTGGGCGGCGGCGTCGGTCGCAGCGGCCGAGGTGCCGGGAGCGGGACGGGCGGCGTCCGCCTCGTCGCGTCGGTCCAGTTCCTCGATGAGCTCCTCGCTGCGTTGACCCGTCTCGGGGTCGAGTTCGCCGTCGTGCACGTACTCATGCGCCATCTCGCGCTGGATCTTGCTGTTGAGCGACTCCACTTCGGACATCGCCAACGGGGTCAGGTCTTCGGGGAAGGGGTCGGAGGGCGTGAGCCGGGAGTTCATAGCACCTGTCTTCAGGAACGAGCACGGTCGATACCCGGCTCTCTTCTGAACCGTCACCGGCAGCGCCGGCTGGTTCTGATCCTACTGACCCGGCGCCCGCCACGGCCAGCACGGCCCGGGGAAGGGTTCGGCGCGTCGGGCGGTTCTCCGGAGAGGTGCTGCGTCGATAACGAAGCGGGATGGTGCTGGTGTTGTTCCGAGGGACAGGCACAATGGAGGTACAACTGGACGCCGCCGGCGACGACAGGGCCCTCCGGCCCCGTTTCGTGGCTTTCCCTGTGTTCAACACCAGAAGAGAGAAGGGCTGGGCGCATCATGTCAGCAGAGGATCGCCGTCGGCTTGCCGTCGCAGCAGCGGACAAGGAAGTCGCGGCATTCGAGTTGGACCATGCCGAACTGAACCTCAAGGAAGCCATCGTGGTCGCGCTCGAGCACGGCGAGGACCCGGAGGTCATCGCGGAGGTCGTGGACCTGGAGCCGGAGGAAGTCCTCGAGCTGAAGGAATCCGTCGACCAGCCGCCCTTGCCCAGCCTGGAGGACCTCATCCCGGCGGCCCCTGACACTACCCAGCCGGGAAGTGTCCCCGACGCGAGCTAGCGCCCGGGTCACACCCGGCCATCCGGGGTCTTTTCGAACCATTCCAGGGGAGGGGTCCGCGGTGGTGCCGATCGCCGCGATCCCGTGGCTTCGAACGCCGCAGCAAGGCGCAGCAGTTCGGTGTCACGGTAGGCGGGTCCGGCGAACGTCAGTCCCACGGGCATCCCGATGTCGTGCATCATCCCCATGGGTACGGTGACCGTGGGGATGCCGAGGTGTCGGGGGACGAGGTTCCCGTTCGACACCCACACACCGTTCCGCCAGGCGACGTCCGCCGACGCGGGGTTCGTGTCGCAGTCGGCCGGCCCGACGTCCGCTGCAGCGGGGAAGAGGACGGCGTCCAGTCCGAGGGCCTGCATCCAGGACTCGAGGTCCGTCCGTCGCGTCTCCTCGAGCCCCTGCAGTCCCTCCTCCAGATGCGGGATGTCCGTGAGATCGACGGTCCCGTGGGCCCGGATGTGCCCGGGGTATCCTGCGATGTCGTCGTCGAAGCCCGAATACCGGTCCGGCAGCGCACGACTGTCCGGAGGGAAGATCCCGGCGCCGTCGACGTCGGCGAGCGAGTCGAGGGACGGGTCGCCGTTCGCCTGCAGGAAGTCGTGCCAGGCCCACGCCGACAGGTCCACGATCTCGCTCCGCAGGTATCCGGCGCTGACCAGGCCACGGGTCCGGATGGTCGGTGCGCCGGGGCGGTCGCCCTCGTAGTTGGACACGACGGGGAAATCCACCTCGATCACTTCCGCCCCGGCCTGTTCGAGGTCGGCCCGGGCCGCCGCCCACAGGTCCAGGATCGAGTCCCGCGTCCGGATGCGCTGCCCGGTCGGGCCGCCGAGTCCCGGGGAGGACGCGGTGCCTGCGTCGGGGTCCCTGTTGATGTACATGCGCGGAACACCGAAGCGCTTCCCGGCGAGATGCCGCCGCGCGTCGTCGGCCGTGCGCGGGGCGAGGGACGGGTAGGAGTCCGGGCGGAGCGATGACGCCGGAGGGATGGTGATCCACGGCTGGACGCGCCAGAAGTCACCGCGCGCCTCGTCGTCGTCGGCGACGATCACGTCGAGGATCTCCAGCAGGTCTGCCATGGTGCGGGAGTGGGGGACGACGACGTCCATGGTGGGCACGAGGGGCCAGTTCCCACGGACGGAGATCACGCCGCGCGAGGGCGTGTAGGCGCAGAGGCCGTTGTTCGAGGCCGGCGCCCGGCCGGAGGACCAGGTCTCTTCGGCGAGTCCGAAGGCGGCGAAGCTCGCGGCCGTCGCCGTCCCCGACCCGTTGGAAGATCCGGAGGCGAACGCCGCGGTGAGGTAGTCCGCGTTGTAGGGGCTTTCCGCCCGCCCGTACACCCCGCGCTGCATACCCCCGTTGGCCATGGGGGGCATGTTCGTGAGGCCGAGGAGAACGGCTCCGGCGTCGCGCAGCCTGCCGATGGTGAAGGCGTCCTGCTGGGCGACGAGGTCCTTGAACGCCGGCGACCCGGCCGCGACGGTCAGGCCCTTCACCTTGTAGCTGTCCTTCGCGGTATACGGGATGCCGTCCAGCGGCCCCCGTTCCTCGCCGCGCGCCCTCCGCTCGTCCGAGGCACGTGCCTCATCGAGGGCGGAGGGATTCATCACGACGACGGCATTGAGCCGTATCCCGTTCCGGTCAAAGGCCTCTATCCGCTGCAGATAGGCGGCGACGAGTTCTTCGCTGGTGGTCCGGCCCGCCACAAGGGCCTCGCGGAGGTCCCGGATGGTTGCCTCGACGACATCGATCGGCATCAGTACATCTCCTCAAGGGTTCGCGGGGCCGGCTGCTGCTGGGTGATGCAGTGGATTCCTCCGCCGAAGGCGAAGATGTCGCGGGCGTCCACCAGTTCGATCGTCCGGTCCGGATACGCGGCGGCCAGGATGTCGGCGGCCACCGCATCGTTCGGGTCGTCGAAGGCGCAGAGGACGACGACGCCGTTCGCGACGTAGTGGTTGATGTAGGACCAGTCGACGAACCCGTCGTCGTCGCGGATGACCGTGGGGGCAGGCACATCGATGATGGTCAGGGGCGCGCCCTCGGCGTCGACGGCCGAGCCGAGCGCGGAGCGCAGGAGGCGGGTCACCTCGAAGTCCGGGTGCTGCGGGTCGTCCTGCCGGTGGAGGAGCAGCGCCCCGGACGGGGTGAACGCCGCGACGATGTCCACGTGTCCCCGCGTACCGAAGTCGCCGTAGTCCCGCGTCAGGCCGCGCGGCAGCCAGACCGCATGGCGCGTCCCCAGGCGCGCGTGGATCTCGGCTTCCACGGACTCCTTCGTCGCAGCCGGGTTCCGCCCCGGGTCGAGCTGCACGGTGTCGGTCAGCAGGACCGTGCCGCGGCCGTCGATGTGGAAACCGCCGCCTTCGTTGACGAGCGCGCTCTGCGACGCGCCCACCCCGGCGAGGCGTGCGACGGCCCGGCCGATGTGCTCGTCCCGGGACCAGGCGGCCCAGTCCTGGGCTCCCCACCCGTTGAAGACCCAGTCGACCGCGTCCACTGCTCCGTCGCCCCCGTGGACGAACGTCGGCCCGGAGTCGCGCAGCCACGCATCGTCGAGGGGAACCGCTTCGATGCCGATGCCCGCTCCCAGCATGGCCCGCGCCGACTCCACGTCGGCAGGATCAGCGAGGACCGTGACCGGCTCGTATCGGGCGAGAGTCTCCGCGACCCGGACCCACGCTGCCCGGGCGCGGTGCAGCGTGCTGCTGCCGGGCTGCCCGAACGTGTCGTTGGCCGGGGGGAAGGCCATCCAGGTGCGGTCGTGCCTCGCCCATTCGGCAGGCATCGTTCCGGCGGGCAGTGTTCCACCGGAAGGCGCGAGGCCCGGCACCTCGTCGGCCGGTGCGGGGCGGGGGGATCGGATGGAGTTCACGGAATTCCTTCGGGGCAGGAGGTCAGCCGCATGGCAGGGGGGTCCGCAGCGACCTAAAATGAACGGCATTCATTATTTCGGACCACTGTAGGGGAAGGAGGAGACTTCGCACAAGCACCGGGCCGGATCTCCGCGGGGCCGGTGTCAGTCCGGGGCAGGGAAGTCGGCGCCCAGCGCCGACAGGACGCCGCGGGCCTTGATGCGCACCTCGTCCCACTCCTCCGCCGGGACGGAATCGGCGGTGATCGCACCGCCGACGCCGAGCGTCAGGCGGGTGCCGTCGTCGTCGTCCTGCAGGACGAGGGTGCGGATGACGACGGCCAGGTCGGCGGCGCCGGTGAGGCTGAAATAGCCCGCAGCCCCGGAGTACGGGCCGCGCGGGGCTCCCTCGAGGCGGTCGAGGATGGCCATGGTGCTGATCTTGGGCGCGCCGGTCATCGAGCCGGCGGGGAACGCGGACGCGATGACGCCTGCGCGGGCGCTTCCGGGCCGCAGTCGGGCGTCGATCGTGCTGACCATCTGGTGCACGGTGGCATAGGTCTCGATGGCGCACAACCTGCTGACCGTCACCGAGCCCGGCACGGCGTGGTGCGAGAGGTCGTTGCGGAGGAGGTCCACGATCATGATGTTCTCCGCGCGGTCCTTCTCCGAGGTCCTGAGGTCCTCGGAGAGCGCTGCGTCCACCTCCGGGTCGGCCGAGCGGCCCCGGGTACCCTTGATCGGTTCCGCCCGCATCCGGCCGTCGGCGGTGAGTTCCAGGAAACGCTCGGGTGACGTGCTCGCGATGGCGAAGCCCGGGAAGCGGAGGAAGTGGGCGAAGGGCGCGGGACTCGCGGCGCGCAGGCGGAGGTATGCGGAGAGCGCGTCGGCCCGTTCCACGCGTGCGGACAGCGACGTCGTCAGGCACACCTCGTAGGTGTTGCCCTCCGCGATCTCGTCCTGCGCCCGGCGGATCTTCGCCAGGTACTCCTCGCGCGAGTCACGGACGGTGAAGCGGGGCACGCCCAGCGGGGGCGACGGCGGAGCGGGGGGCGGCGCCGCGACGGCGTCCCGCACCTGCCGCAGCCAGGCGTCGTGTTCCGGATCCGGCCGCCCGTCGGAGAGGGACAGAAGGAAGACGGCGCCGTGGTCGTGGTCGATGACGACGGCGCGGCCGGCGAAGAGGAGCGCGGCGTCGGGCAGGGCGTCGCCGGCAGGCGCGGGGTCCGCGCCCCCGGTCTCCCGCTTCAGCTCGTACCCGAGATAGCCCAGCCACCCGAGCCCGAACTCGCACCCGGGCACCTGGGGCATCCGGACGGCCCTGCGCCCCCAGACGTCCTCGAGCCACCGGAAGAAAGGCTCGCGGATGCGGGTCGTGACCGCTCCGGCGGTGATCTCCGTGACCCCGGCCCGGTGCAGCGCCTGCTGCCCGAAGACGCCGCCGGAATCGGCCAGGATGCTGAACCGGCTGCGGCCCTCCGCCCTGGGGGCCCCAGAGGTGCCGGCGTCGGAGCTGTCGAGCCACGCGGCTGCCGGGGCGCTCCCGTACAGCGCGGAGAAGAGGGCGGCGGGATCCGGGACTGCGTCGATGCGCTCGCAGTCGACCGTGAGTCCGCGCCGTCCCGCACGCTCCGGCGCCATCAGGACGGAGCAGGCGGGCAGCCCTGTCAGTGCGAGCCGGATCGCCCGGGGCTGCGGGCCGTGGTGGCCCTGCACGACGACGTCGGCGGCGGCGCCCGGATCGTCGGCGGCCAGCCACGCCGACTCCTGGTCCGCCCAGTGCTGCCAGAAGGGCGCGTAGGTGTCACCGTCGCGCTCGAGGGCGGAGCGGCGCCGGACCTCCTCGTCGGCCTCCACCCAGAGAACGACGTCCAGGTGGGCACGCGCTGCGGCAGCCGCGGCACCGACTCCTTCGAGGAGGACGATCTCGGCGGCCGGCGTCGTGCGTTCCGGCCCGTCCCGGCTCTCCTTCCAGTCCCAGGAGTTCCATCGTGCGGTCCGTCCCGCCCTCAGGGGACGGACCACGTGGTCGACGTAGCGCGCTATGCCGTCGCCGAGCCCGTCCCACCCGGGGTAGATGTCTTCGAGGTGGAAGAGGCTGACGGTGTGGTGCTCGCGGAGGAGTGCCGCGAGTTCCACGGCGAGGGTGGTCTTGCCGGCGCCGGAGCGGCCGTCGATCCCGATGAGCAGGGGCGTCTCGGCAGGCACGGCTCAGGCCAGGGCGAGCAGCGCGCCGACGCCGACGAAGAGCGAACCGAAGGTGCGGTTCAGGAGGACCTGCCCGCGGTCGTCCTGGGTGAAGCGGCGGAAGGAGCCTGCGGTTCCGGCGTAGAAGAACCACATGACCAGGACGTCGATGCCGATGACGGTCGCGGCGAGCACACCGTACTGGGCGGGCAGCGGTTCCTCCGGCCGGATGAACTGCGGGATGAGGGCGAGGAAGAACACGATGGCCTTCGGATTGAGCAGGTTGACCAGCACCCCGCGCCGGAACATCGGGAAGACGCCCTCGTTCCCCTGCAGTGCACGGATGTCGCTGCGCTCGGGCTTCTGGAGGAACTTCCGGACGCCGAGGTACGCGAGGTAGGCGGCGCCGGTGTACCGGATGAGGTCGAAGGCGAGCGGTGAGTTGGCGACGAGGATCCCGACGCCGGCCGCGGCGATGCCGATGTGCACGAGCAACGCGGCCTGCTGCCCGAGGATGCCCCAGACGGAACGGCGGAAGCCGACCGTCAGGGCATTGCTCATGGTGTTCACGGCACCGGCGCCGGGAACGAAGCTGATCAGCGTTCCGGCGCCGAGCAGCGCCAGCCAGAGGGAGGGATCCACCCGTTCATGGTAAGCGCCGCAGGTCAGCCGTCCGAACCGTCGGCATCGAGCTCGTTGCGGACGTAGCGGACGACGCCGTCCACCGCGGCGTCGACCATCCGCCAGGTCGCCTCGAAGTCGCTCGCGTCGCCGTACCAGGGGTCGTAGATGCCCAGTTCCTCGAGGTCGGTGTCCGTCGTCGAGGGGTCGAACTCGCGCAGCAGGTGGATCCTGTCACGGGCGTCGTCGTTCGGTGCTTCGGACCGCAGCTCGCGGTAGTGGTCCAGGTCGAGGGCGAGGATGAGGTGCCGCTCGCGGTACCAGCTTGGTTCGAAACGGCGGGCCCGGTGCAGGTGGCTCTCGATGCCGAGTTCGGTCAGCTTCGTCGCCGCGCGCTCGTCGATGGGGCGGCCCGCCTCCCAGTCGGTGGTGCCCGCGGAATCCACGACGACGTCGCCCGCCATGCCGGCCTTCGCGAAGGCATGGGTCAGCATGAGCTCGGCCATGGGGGAGCGGCAGATGTTGCCGGTGCAGACGGTGACGATGCGGTACATCCAGCCAGCCTAGCCGCGCATCCCGCGTCTGCACCTACTGCCCGCACGGGTGATCGTCGCCGGTCGGGGAGCCCCTGCTCAGTCCCGCGCGAGGATCTCCACGCTCGGCATGAGGAACACGGCGTCGTCCATCCGCGCCCACCTGCGCCAGCCCTCGGCGAGGCGGTCGAGCGTCTGCTGGTCGGCGAGCCCGCGGTCGAGGGTCTGCTCCGCGAAGGCCGAGTGCAGGACGCGATCCGCCCAGGACCCGGCGTGGAAGCGGCGCTCCTCGGGGGTGGCGTAGGTCCAGTTCGACGACGACACCTCCACATGGGCGAACCCGGCGGCGGAGGCCCACCCGGGCAGCCTCCGGCCGGCATCCGGCTCGCCGCGGTTGCCGCGCGCCAGGTCGCGGTACAGCGTCCTCCACTCCTCCAGTTCCTCGACCGCCGGATGCCAGGCCATGGCCCCGAAGTCGGCATCACGTGCGGCGACGATCCCGCCGGGACGCACCACGCGCCGCATCTCGCGGAGCGCGGCCACCGGGTCGGCGATGTGCTGGAGGAGCTGGTGCGCATGGACGACATCGAAGGACTCGTCCGCGAAGTCGAGGTCGTAGACGTTCCCCTCACGGAATTCCACGTTCGCGAGGTCCTGGTGCGTTTCGGTCGCCTGGGCGACGACGTCGGCCGAGCTGTCGATGCCGATCACCGACCCCGGTGCCACGATGTCCGCGAAGCCCGCGGTGATGCTGCCGGGGCCGCACCCGATGTCCAGCAGGTCCATGCCCGCCTCCAGGTAGGGCTCGAGGTAGGCAGCCGAGGAGGCGACCGTCCGCGTCGCATGCGCCGACGTCACGCTCGGGTGGTGTCCGTGGGAGTAGACCTCTTCGTTCATTCCCGAAGGCTAACCCGCAGCAGGGTCCTCAGCCAGCACCGACGTCGTCCCGCGCCTCATTCTTCGCGGCGACCGTGGCGTCCGTTACTCTCCGCATCATGTCGAGCAGCAGGGCGAGCTGCTCGTCCGAGTACTGGTCGAACACCCCGCTGATGTGGCGGGCGAGCGGGGCGAACAGCATCGCACCGGTGGCGCGCGCCTTCTCGGTCATCTCCAGATGCACCTGCCGGCGGTCGACGTCACTGCGACGCCGCGTGACATGGCCCGCGGAATCGAGGCGGTCCACGAGCGCCGTGGTGGCCGGCGAGCTCAGGTTCAGCTCCTCCCGGAGCAGCCCGGGGGTGACGGTGAGGCCGGCACGGGCCGCGCCCATCATGATGCCCAGGGCCTGGAGGTCGGTGCGGTAGAGGCTGTCGCGCTCGCTGGCGGCCTCGACGTAGCGGTCCGTCTCGATGGTGAACTGCCGCAGGAGTGCCAGGAGTTCGTCCTTCGTCGCCATGGGTCCCGCCTCCTTTTCCTCCAGTTTAGGTCGGTTCCTATTATCTCGGTCATGGATATACTTTATCGTAGAGATAATTTCGGAAGGTGGAAAGCGTCATGAGGAACAGCTGGTTGAGGGTGCTGCTGCCCGTCGTCGTCGTGCTGATCTGGCTGGTCGGGGCAGCGGTAGGCGGCCCGACCTTCGGACGGCTCGAGGAGGTCTCCAGCAACGACTCCGCGTCCTTCCTGCCCGCGAGTGCCGAATCCACCGAGGCGGGCGAGCTGCAGCAACGATTCAGCGACTCGGATGCCATTCCCGCGGTGATCGTCGCCGAATCGGACACGGCCATCGAGCCGCGGAACCTCGGCCTGTACGAGGAGGTCGGGGTGGCGCTCGGCGAGGTGGAGGGGCTCGAACCACCGGCCGCCGGGGCGCCCGCCGTCGCCGGCCCCATCCCGTCCGAGGACGGGATGGCCGTCCAGTACATCGCCTTCGTCTCCTCCGATGCCGAACTCGCAGAGGTGGTCGGGGAGCTGCGCACCGTCCTGGCGGACGAGCTGCCCGACGGCGTGACCGGCTACGTCACCGGACCGGCGGGTTTCACCAACGACCTGGTGGAGGCGTTCGGCGGCATCGACGGGATCCTGCTCGGCGTGGCGCTCGGAGCCGTGTTCGTCATCCTGCTGGCCGTCTACCGCTCCGTCGTCCTCCCGTTCCTGGTTCTGCTGACCTCGGTGTTCGCGCTCGCGACGTCGATCCTGCTGGTCTTCGGTTTCGCGAAGCTCGAGGTGATCCAGCTCACCGGTCAGAGCCAGGGCATCCTGTCGATCCTCGTGATCGGTGCGGCCACGGACTACGCGCTGCTGCTCGTCGCACGCTTCCGTGAGGCGCTGGCGGAGCACGAGCTGAAGTGGGATGCGATGCGCGTGGCCTACCGGACGTCGGTGGCGCCGATCCTCGCGTCCGGTGCCACGGTGATCCTCGGGCTGCTGTGCCTGCTCTTCTCGGACCTCAACTCGAATCGGAGTCTCGGACCGATCGCCGCGATCGGCATCGCCTTCTCGCTCGGAGCAGCACTCACCTTCCTCCCGGCCCTCCTGCTCCTCTTCGGCAGGAGCGCCTTTTGGCCGCTGCAACCGCGCTACCACTCCCGGGCCGCCGCCGCGCCCCGGGGCAGGCACGCGGCAGCCGCCGGACCCGACACCGGACTCGAGCAGGTCCGGGGCCTGTGGAGGCGGGTGGCCCTGCTGGTGGCCCGCCGCCCGCGCACCCTGTGGATCGTGTCGCTGCTTCTCCTCATCGCCGGGTCCCTCGGACTGACCCAGCTGCAGGCCGGTGGGGTACCGCAGTCGGCCCTGATCCTGGCACCGTCGAACGCGGTCGACGGCCAGGAGGCGCTGGGCCGCCACTTCGACGCCGGGTCCGGCAGTCCGGTGTACGTCGTCGCACCGGAGACCGACGCCGACGCGGCGCTCGCCGTCGTGTCCGCACAGGAAGGCGTCTCCGACGCCGCGCTGACCGCGGAACCCGGTGGCGCCGCCGTCGTCGAGGACGGCCGGGTGCTCATCAGCGGGACGCTCGAATACCAGGCGGATTCGGACCGGGCCGAGGATGTCGTCCGTCAGCTGCGGACCGCCCTCGACGACGCCAGCCCGGATGCCCTGGTGGGCGGCGTCACGGCGGTGGCGGTGGATACGAACGACACCGCACTCGCGGACCTCGGGAAGATCATCCCGATCGTGCTGCTCGTCATCCTCGGAGTGCTGGTCGTCCTGTTGCGGTCCATCCTCGCGCCGGCGCTCCTCGTGGCCAGCGTCGCCCTCTCGAACGCGACGGCCCTGGGCGTCTCCGCGCTGGTGTTCAACGGCGTCTTCGGGTTCGAGGGCGCGGACGCCTCGGTGCCGCTCTTCGCCTTCGTGTTCCTGGTGGCGCTCGGCGTGGACTACAACATCTTCCTCATGACGCGGGTGCGGGAGGAATCGCTCCGGATCGGGACGCGGCCGGGGATCCTCCGCGGACTGGGGGCCACCGGAGGCGTGATCACCTCCGCCGGCGTGGTGCTGGCGGCGACCTTTGCGGCGCTCGGCGTGATCCCGATCCTCTTCCTCGCGCAGATCGCCTTCATCGTGGCATTCGGCGTCCTGCTGGACACGGTGCTGGTGCGCTCGCTGCTGATCCCCGCTCTGGCGTACGACATCGGTCCGAAGATCTGGTGGCCGTCGAAGCTCGGCGCGGTGCCGTCGGCACGGTAGGGTCCTCACGCCGCAGGACATCGCCTCTTCCTGAGAACTTCCTGCACAGCAACTGCACAGGTTCCGGAAAGCGGGGGTCTAAGTCGGCGCGGGAGAGTAGGAGAACTGAAGCCACCCGCCAGGAGGACAGAATGATTCCCTACCGCCCCACCCCCGAACTGACCGCCGGACGTACAGGCTTCAAGGCCGCCGTCGGAGCCATGGCCCTGGCCGCGGTCCTCGGCACCACAGCCTTCGCCCCCCTCGGTGCCGAGGCGGACCCCCCGGCCGAGGAGGCCCGGGCCGCGATCGTCGTCGGTGCCACCCTTCCCGTCGAGCAGGCGCTCCTCCGCCGCCAGGACACGGGCGGCTCGCTCGACCAGGGCGCTGCGGCAGGACCGCTCCAGGCCTGACGGCAGCCCCGGTCGGCATCCCCGGCCCGCACCCCGGTCGGCACCCCGGCCGGCCACTCCGGACGGCCCGTACGGGATACTTGACCGCAACGCTCCGCAGCAATTCGTGCCGGCTTCGGCCGGTACCCACGGAAGACACCAGGAAGACCCGATGGCCGACGCCTCGCACCACTCCATGACCGACAACCTGCCGCGCCTCGCGCACCCCGACGGCAGCCCGATCCGCGCCCTCGTCGTCGACGACGAGACGAGCCTGGCGGAGCTCGTCAGCATGGGCCTTCGAATGGCGGGCTGGAGCGTCACTACCGCGAACAACGGTGCCGCAGCCATTTCCGCGGCGCGCGACTTCCGCCCCGACGTCCTGGTCCTCGACGTCATGATGCCGGGAGTGGACGGCATCGAGGCGCTCACGAGGATCCGCACCTTCGCACCGAACGTCCCTGCCCTGTTCCTCACCGCGAAGGACGCCGTACAGGACCGCATCTCCGGTCTCTCCGCAGGAGGTGACGACTACGTCACCAAGCCCTTCAGCATGGAGGAGCTTCTGCTGCGCCTCCACCGCCTCGTCCAGCGCTCCGGCGTCGCGGCGTCGGATTCCGCGGAACTGGTGGTCGGGGACCTGGTGATGAACGTCGACACGCGCGAAGTCACCCGCAACGGAGAGGACATCGCCCTGACCTCCACCCAGTGGGAGCTGCTGCGCTACCTCATGGAGAATCCACGCCGTGTCGTCAGCAAGTCCCAGATCCTCGACAACGTATGGAACTACGACTTCGGCGGCCAGGCGAACATCGTCGAGCTGTACATCTCCTACCTCCGGAAGAAGATCGACGCCGGGCGCACTCCCATGATCCACACCGTCCGCGGCGCCGGGTACGTGCTCAAACCCGCGGCTTCGTGACACCTTCGCATCCCGCGGGCACCCGACCGGGACGCCGTCCGCTGCACCTGCGCACGAAGCTGATCCTGGCGACCCTCGCACTGCTCACGGCGATCTGCGTGGCCATCGGCGTCCTCAGCCACCTCGCCATGAGCAGCTACCTCACGGGGCAGCTCGACGACGCGCTCACGCCCGCCGCCGGGCGTGCCGGTTTCCCCGGCGGGCGCCCGCCCGGCGGCGACGATGACCGGCCCTTCCGGAATGTGGACCCGGAGAACGCGGCCGGCCAGCGACCGGGCACGCTCAACGCCGTCTTCCATGACGGCGAGGCGCAGAACTCAGCACTGGTGCAGGACGACGGCACCACGGAACCGCTCACCGACGCCGACCTGGGCGTGCTCGCCGCCGTCGACCCCGGCAGTGGACCCGAGGAACTGGAACTGTCGAGCGGGCGCTACCGCGTCGACGCCGCGGCCCTGCCCACCGGCCTCATCCCCGACGGCTCCGTCCTCGTCACCGGCCTGTCCACCACCGAGCGCGACAGCACCCTCGTCTCCCTCGACATCACCGTGGCCGGGCTCTCGCTGGCCGGACTGGCCCTGACCGGGCTCGCCGGAACCGTCATCATCCGCCGGTCCCTGCGCCCCCTCGAGGAACTGTCGGCCGTCGCGACGTCCGTCTCGCAGCTTCCCCTGTCCTCCGGCGAAGTGGCCATCCCCGTGCGGGTCCCCCCTGCCGCAGCCCAGCCCGGTACGGAGGTCGGCACCGTAGGACTGGCCCTGAACGAGATGATCGACCACGTCACGAGCGCCCTGCGGGAACGCCATGCAAGCGAGATGAAGGTGCGGCAGTTCGTGGCGGACGCGAGCCACGAACTCCGCACACCCCTGACCTCCATCCGCGGCTACACGGAGCTGGTCCTCATGAGCGAGACCGTGAGCCCGTCCGGACGGTCCGCGCTCGAACGCGTGGACAGCGAGTCGAAGCGCTTGTCGTCCCTCGTAGAGGACCTCCTGCTGCTCGCGCGCCTCGACGAGGGCCAGCGCGGCGAGGCATCCGACGTCGACCTCACCGAACTCGTGATCGAGACGACGAGCGATGCGCAGGTTGCCGCGCCGGGCTGCATCTGGAGCCTGGACCTGCCCGACGAGCCCGTCGAGGTGCGGGCCGTCGAGGCCGAGGTCCGTCAGGTGCTCATCAACCTGCTCTCCAACGCGCACAAGCACACGCCGCCGGGCACGGTGATCTCCACGGCCCTCGCAGTGCGGGAGGGAAGCGCGAGGATCATCGTCACGGACTCGGGTCCGGGCATCGACCCGGCCTTCCTCGACACGATCTTCACCCGGTTCAGCCGGGGGGACGCCGCGCGGTCCGCGGGCGCGGGCAGCACGGGCCTCGGACTCGCGATCGTCCAGGCGCTCGTCGAGGCGAACGGTGGGAGCATCAGCGTGACCAGCGAGCCGGGCCGCACGCAGTTCCGCGTGGATCTCCCGATGTCACAGCCCGCTCACAGGCCGGTTCAAGAGCAGGTCTAGGCTCTTGCCGTAGAACTGGAGCATGACTCCAGCAGCACCACGCAGATCCTCCCGCTTCGTCGTCGTCCTCGTGGGGATCGACGGCGCCGGCAAGACGACGGCGGCGCACGCACTCGCCCGGCTCTTCGAGCCGTCCACGCCGACGCTCGTCCTTGCCAACTACTCGGGCCGGCGCACTATGGCGGCCTGGACCGGGCGGTTCGGTGTCACCCTTCCGCCGTGGGTGCTGGACCTTGCAGAGTCCGTCATCCGGTCAGTGAACGTCATTTCGAACCACCTCCGGTCACGGACCTTCGAGGGCGTCGTCATCATGGACCGGCATCTGCACTGCCAGCAGGCCCTGCGCGCCGCGCGCGGGCTCCGACGAGGCCGATTCGTCGCGACCATGACGCGACTGCTCCCGACCGCGGACGCCGTGGTGTTCCTCGACGTCAGTCCCGAGGAGGCATACCGTCGCATCACGGCACGCGGCACTGATGCTGAGACCCTCGAGGACCTGCGTGCCTACCGGAACGGCTACCTCGGGCTACCCGAGCGCGCTTCCTTCCACCGGATCGCAGCGGACGCACCGCTCCTCGCCGTGCTCGACGACCTTGGAGAGGTCGTCAGCCGACTCCGACGAGGCACGGTGCCGGCTTACGGCCCGGCTGCCGCGACCGGATGCCCATCTCCGGCTGTGGCAGGGCGCAGCGGCGGCACAGCGATGCCGGCGAGGGCTGAACTGAAGCACCAGCCGTAGACCGGAGGGCACCAGGCCTGGTGTGGCTCGAGGACACCGCGGCGACCGTCTCCACGTCCGACGCCCTGATACAGGAGGAGATCGACCAGCAGGTGCAGGCCTTGGCTTCGTTCGTGGCGGAGCGGACGGAGGCCCGGGCCGACGACGTCGGCCGAATGGGCGGACGCTCGCTAGGCTCGGAGTGTGAATGATCTCGCCGCCTTCGTCGATGCCCGCCTCACCGAGGACGAGAAAGCCGCCCGCGTGGGCACCCTCCCCGAAGAAGTCTGGGGAGCGCGGGGCTGGTACGACCCCGAGCGTGTCCTCGCGGAGTGCCGGGCCAAGCGCGGGTTGGTCCGGTACGCGGCGGCCTCCCTGGACGAGTCGCAGGGTACCGACGTCCTCCGGCTGCTGGCCCTTCCCTGGGCCGGACACAGCGATTACCGGGCGGACTGGACGGCGTAGCAGCAATCGGGTCGGCTGCGGCAGGCGCGGCCCCGCACCTGCGCCGTCCTTCCGCAAGCTTTGCGCAAGAACCCGGGGATGCGGCACCACGGGTACGGACCGTCGCTACCCTTGGGAGTGTGCCTACCCATCCGACTCCGCCACGTCCTGGCCACCGCCAGGACGGCGGGACGGTACCCCCGCGCGACGACGCCGTCCCGGCTCCGAACGCGCCCGGCAGGGCTGCACCACTCCTCGATCCTGCCGTCCTCCGGGACATGGAACGGGACTTCCCGGGCACATCCGTCGTCGAGCGGTTCGCCCGGGACTTCGCGGAGACCCTGGTGGGAAAGCTCGATCGGCTGGACCTCCGGGTCGGCGAAGGCGACGCGCCCCGTGCCGACGATGCCGTCCTGAGCGTCACGACGTCGGCGGCCATGGTGGGCGCTACCCGCCTCAGCCAGGCCGCGATCGCAACGCAGCGGCTCATCGCAGCCGAGGATCTCGAGGCCGCGCAGCGGTCGGTCGGCCTCCTCCGGGCGTGCGCCGCTGACACCATCCGCGAACTGCAGGAGACCTACCCGGGGCATCCCTGACCCGACGCCTGACCCGACACCTCGCCCGACGGCGGGGCGCTAGCGTGACCGGGCCTGCCCGGGCAGGATCCGGAACCCCACCCCGCGGACGGTGATGATGAGCTCCGGATTCCCGTCGGCGCGGGCCAGCTTCTGGCGGAGGTTGGCGATGTGCACCTCGATGGCCCGTTCGTCGGTCCGGCTCACGAAGTTGTACCCGCGGTAGTCCCGGCCGCGGGAGACGCGCACCAGGTCCTCCTTGGTCCGCACGGCGCCATTGCTGCGCATCAGTTCGTGCAGCAGGTTGAACTCCGTCTTGGTGAGCGGCAGCTCTATGCCCGAACATGTCGCGGTGCGGGCCTCGCCGTCCACCACGAGGCTGCCGTTCCGCAGGAGATGGTCCGACGGCTTCCCGGCTCCGCCCTCGGCGGCGGGGATGCTTGGGGCGACGACGGGAGCCGGCGGCGCAGGCGTGGAGTGTGCGTGCTGGCCGATGCGGGGCCTGCGGAGCATCGCGTCGATGCGCGCCCTCAGTTCGCGGGGCCGGAACGGCTTCAAGATGTAGTCGTCGGCACCCGCCTGGAGGGCCGTGAGGATGTCCGTCTCATCCGTTCGTCCGCTCAGGACGACCACGTAGCAGTCACTGGTGGAGCGGATGCGCCGCAGGACCTCGTACCCGTCGATGTCCGGCAGCCCGATGTCCAGTGTCACCACCACGGGGTGTTCCTGGCGGACCACGTCCACGCCCTCGCGCCCGGTGGTCGCACCGCTGACCTGGAAGCCGCCCTGTTCGAGGACGGCGGAGACGAGGTTGCGGATGTCGAGATCGTCCTCGATGACGACGGCGGCACGGCGATCGCCCGAGCTATTCATGGCCTGACGCTCCCCGATGGTGCCGAAGCGCCGCGCTCCGTGGATCGACCGGCGATGCCGGTGCGAGGGCAGGGAAGTCGGCTGCTGAGGCCATGGTGGAGGCGACGCTGGTGAATTCGCGTGTCCGAGGCATATTCTCTGGACCTGTTCTCTTCGGCGGCCCGGCTGACCTCGTGGGTCCCGTGGCTTTGCGTCCCCGGCTCGCACCGGGTTTGCCTTTATCGACGAGCGGCTGCCCGCCCGATGATTTTAGCAACCTCCGGGAGCACGTCTACCCCTTGCTCGTAGTGCAACGGCCCCGGCGCTGATGCTCGTCCTCCAGGACCCCCGCCGCAGGCTCACAGCCCCGGCACACGAATGGCACACAGCAGCCATAGGGCCGCTTCATAGAACTGGGGTATGCCAACATCTCCGAAGCCCCGCAAGCCGGCCCGACTCCGTAAGACCATCCTCGCCTCGTCCCTCGCCGTGACCCTCGCCGCGGGCGGGACCACGGCCTGGGCGCTCGACCGTTTCGTCATCGAGAAGGTCGAGATCTCCAACGTGTCCGAGTACGAGGCGGAGCAGACAGCATCCACTACCACGACCGATACAGCTTCCACCACCGACGCCGCTTCGGAAGTGGCTACCACCCTAACGGATACGTCCTATACCTCGGCGGACAGCAGCATTGAGATTTCGACCGTCGTCACGGGATCCGGCGACGAGACCGTCACCTACTACGTCGCCGACGTCGAACTCACCGACGCGACGACCCTCCGCTCGGCGTTCGCGGAGGACAGCTTCGGCGCGAACATCACCGAGCCCACCTCGGCGATCGCTGAGGCCAACGATGCCATCTTCGCCATCAACGGTGATTACTACGGCTTCCGCGACACCGGGATCGTCATCCGCAACGGCGTGGTCTACCGGGACGAGGGGGCGCGGCAGGGCCTCGCCTTCTACACGGACGGCACCGTCCAGGTCTACGACGAGACCACCACGACCGCTGAGCAGCTCCTCGCGGACGGCGTCTGGAACACGCTCTCCTTCGGCCCGTCCCTTCTGGAGGACGGGGAGATCGCGGCCGGCATCGAGGACATCGAGGTGGACACCAATGTCGGCAACCACTCCATCCAGGGTGAGCAGCCCCGCACCGCCGTCGGCGTGATCGACGAGAACCACCTGGTCTTCGTCGTCGTCGACGGCCGCTCCGACGGCTACAGCGACGGCGTCACGATGACCGAACTCGCTTCGATCATGCAGGGCCTCGGTGCCACGACCGCGTACAACATCGACGGCGGCGGGTCCTCGACCATGTACTTCGACGGCCAACTGGTGAACAACCCGCTCGGCAAAGGCGAGGAACGTGGCACCTCCGACATCCTGTACATCGGGCAGTAGGCGACGACGGTGATCATCCTCATCCCCGCGTACGAGCCCGACGCCAAGCTCCCGGCACTGGTCGGCGACCTGCTTTCCGCGGATCCCCGCCTCCTGGTCCTCGTGGTCGACGACGGCAGCGGTCCCCGCTTCACCGCGATGTTCGACGACGCCCGCCGCGCCGGTGCCACCGTGATCGGCTACCCGTCCAACCGCGGCAAGGGCCAAGCACTGAAGACCGGCTTCGGCTATGCGGAACGCCACCACCCGGGGGAGGGCGTGGTCTGCGCCGACAGCGACGGCCAACACGCCGTGCCCGACATTCTGCAGGTCGCCGCCCGCGTCCGTGGGACCACCCCGGGGACTGCTCACGGGACCGTCCCCGGAACGGCCCGTGGGACACGCGGGTCCGTGCGCCGGGCCGGCTCCACGATGATCCTGGGGGAGCGCGCGTTCGACGGCGACGTGCCGGTCCGGAGCCGACTCGGCAACGCCCTCACGCGCACCCTGTTCCGGCTTGCGGCGGGCGCCCGGCTGCACGACACACAGACGGGGCTCCGGGGCTATCCGGCGGAAATGCTTCCGTGGCTGCAGTCGGTGCGCGGTAACCGGTACGAGTACGAACTGAACCTGCTGCTGCAGGCCGGGCGAGCGGGCCACCGGATCGACAGCATCACGATCTCGACCATCTACCTCGCCGGGAACAGCTCGTCCCACTTCCGGCCGCTGGTGGACTCGGCCCGCATCTATGCCCCGTTGCTCGCGTTCTCGCTGTCCTCGCTGGCCGCCTTCGGGATCGACTTGGCAGCCTTCGTGGTTCTCGGTCTGCTGACGGACTTCCTTCTCCTGGCCGTCGTGGGAGCGAGGGTCCTCAGCTCATCCGTCAACTTCCTCGCGAACCGGCGCCTCGTCTTCACGGAGGGCCGGCACCGGCCCCTGTCCGCCGCTGCGCTGCGGTACTTCACCCTCGTCGTCGCCCTGTTCGCAGCGAACTACGCCGGAATCTTCCTGCTCACCGACGCAGGGGTACCGGAGGTCGCGGCGAAGGTCTTCACCGAAGCCGCTCTCTTCATCACCAGCTTCACCGTGCAGAAACGCTTCCTCCCGGGCAGGGGCGCGGCCCCTACGCCCCCCGTCCCCAGACCCGTGCTCCCTCCGGCCGGCGGCACGGAGCCGGTTCCGACCCCGGAAGCCCAACCCGCTGGCGCGGAGCCGACCACAGTGCCGACGTCGGAAGCGCCACGGGGCCGCCGCGTCGCCTGACCCTCGTCCCCACGTGCTCATATGCGGTGCTGTGCCCCGGCACAGCCTCGGCACAGCATGCGCTCGCATCGTAGAAGAAGAACATTCATCCACATCCTGGAGAGCATCCAATGAACATCCTGATCCTCATCGCCGCCGACCTGCTGGCGATCACCCTCCTCACCTTCGGCCTGTACCTGCGCCGCCACCGGCGCCGGGACCTGGTGATCTCCTACCTCGGCATGAACGTCGGGGTCCTCGCGGTGGCCACTGCACTCTCGGGCTCGGCGGCGGGCGTCGGACTCGGCCTCGGGCTGTTCGGCGTGCTCTCGATCATCCGCCTCCGTTCCACCGAGCTAGCCCAGCACGAGGTGGCCTACTACTTCTCCGCCCTGGCCCTCGGCCTCATCGCCGGTCTCGGCGCAGAACCGCTGGGGCTCCCGCTGGCACTCATGGGCCTGATCCTCGCAGTCATGTTCATCGGCGACTCCTCCCGGGTGCTGCCCGGGTACCGGCACCAGACCGTGGTGCTGGACCAGGCCATTGGAGACGAGGCGGTGCTCCAGTCACGCCTGGCGGAGGTCCTCAGCGCCCGGATCCATTCCGCCACAGTGTCCGAACTGGACCTCGTCAACGACAAGACCATCGTCGATGTCCGGTACGAGGTGGTGTCCGCCCCGGTAGGGCGCCAAAAGCCGGTGGCGCCCATGACGCCGTCGATCGCCGCGCTTCCGGGGAGCGGTTCGGCGGGCACTACCTACTACACTGACCTGCCCGACCCCACGCCCGCCGCGGATCCGGCCCACGTTCCCGCGCCACGGCAGGACCAGGACAGCCTGGCGGGCAGCGCACAGGCGAGGGTGTCGTGACCGGCGACTTCGCGGGCCTTGATGTCCGGCCTTCCGTCAGCCTCGACGAGCTCAACGGCGCAGCCGCCCTGCAGACCAGGGTGGACCGGAAGTACGTCGTCGGGACCCGGCTGGCGGGCAGCATTCTCGATGCCTTCGCTGCCGAGATCCGCGTCCTCGAAATGCTCGGGCGCCGTTCCTTCACCTATGACTCCGTCTACTTCGACACCCTCACCCTGGACAGTTACCTGCTCGCCGCCCACGGCAGACGCCGCCGGTACAAGATCCGCACCCGCACCTACGTGGACAGTGGCACCAGCTTCCTCGAGGTGAAGACCGAGGGCGCCCGTGCCGCCACCGTCAAGGAACGCATCCCCTACGCGCTCTCCGACAGCCACCGCCTCACCCCCGAGGGCCTCGCCTACGTCAACGAGACACTGAGCAGCTCCATCGGTTCTTTGCCTTCCGGGGTCCTCGAGCCCGTGATCGAGACCCGGTACCGCCGCATCACGCTGTATCTGCCGGAGTCGGAGAGCCGGGCGACGATCGACCTCGGCGTGACCTGGCGCAGGCCCGGAGGACGTCCCCACGAACTCGATGGCGCGGTCATCCTCGAGACGAAATCGGGCAGCGCAGCAAGTGCCCTCGATCGCCACCTCTGGGCCTCGGGCATCCGACCGAGCCGGATCTCCAAGTTCGCCACCGGCATGGCCGCCCTCGACCCGACGCTTCCCGCCAACCGCTGGCACCGCACCATCTCCACCTCCCTCCCGCTCCGCACCCTTTCCCGCTGACCTCCGGCCCTGATCCCTCACCCGACCTTCCGCTCCGACCTCCCACCCTGATCAAAGGACTCCCCATGCTCACCGTCTCCCGCCCCGCCTCCCCCCGCAGCACCGCCCTCAAGACCTCCGTCGCCGCCCTCGCACTCGTCCTCTCCCTCGCCGGCTGCGGCACGGGCACCACGAACGCCGGCTCGACGACCACCACGCAGGACCCCGTGACGGCAGAGGCGACAGCCGAAGCAACTGCAGCGGATGACGCGGCAGTCGAGACGGCAAGCGATACGGCGGACGCGACCGCCGCCGTCGTCGCCCCCGATGCCGTCAGCGAGGACACCCACTACGACGCCGACGACCTGACGTGGGATGCGGCGGAGGAAGTCCCGGTCACCCTCGCTGACGGCGCCAGCAGCGCGACGGGCGACGGCGTCACCGTCGACGGCGACACCGTCACCATCACGGCCGCCGGCACCTATCGGTTGGCCGGGAGCCTCACCGACGGTCAGGTCGTCGTCGCAGCGGGGGAGGAGGACGTGGTTCGCATCATCCTCGACGGCGTCGACCTCACCAGCAGCACCGGATCGCCTTTTGTCGTCACGAGCGCGAACGAGGCGGTGGTGTACCTCGAGGACGGGAGCACCAACACCCTGAACGACGCCGAGAGCTACGTGGACACCGGCACGGACGCACCGAACGCGCCCCTGTACTCGATGGCCGACCTCACCATCGCCGGCAGCGGAGCCCTCACGGTCACCGGTAACGCCAACAACGGCATCGTCTCCAAGGACGGCCTGGTCCTGGCGGCCGGAGAGGTCACCGTGGGGGCGTTGGACGACGGTATCGAGGGCAAGGACTACGTGGCCCTGCTCGGCGGCACCTACGACGTCACGGCCGGCGGCGACGGCGTGAAAGCGACCAACGAGGACGAGGAAGGCCGCGGCTGGTTCACCGTGTACAGCGGGCAGCTCGTGGTGTCCTCCGGCGATGACGGCGTCAAGGCCGCCACCATCCTCACCGTCGACGCTGGAACGGTGAATGTCACCGAATCCGTCGAAGGCATGGAAGCGCAGTACATCGTGGTCGCCGGCGGCACCATCGAGGTGACCTCCAGCGACGACGGCGTCAACGCGGCGGGCGGATCGTCCGGCACCACCGGTGGCGGGGGCGAAATGGGCGGCGGCATGGAGGTGGGTGACTACACCGTCAGCGTGACCGGTGGAACCCTGACCATCAACTCCGAGGGCGACGGCCTCGACTCCAATGGCGATGCCAGCATCACGGGAGGCACCGTCGTCGTGAACGGGCCGACGAACGACGGCAACGGCGCACTCGACGTGAACGGCGAACTGACCGTCGACGGCGGAACCGTCGCCGCGGCAGGCAGCGCCGGCATGGTCGTGACGCCGGGTTCGTCGTCGACGCAGTCGGGGGTGCAGCTCACCTTCGCCTCGACGGTCCCCGCGGGTACGGCCGTCCAGATCGCCTCGGCGGACGGCACCGTCATAAGCTCCTTCGTCGCCACCAAGGACATGGCATCGCTGATCTTCTCCTCGGCGTCGATCACCGACGGGGAGACCTACACCGTCTACACCGGTGGCACCACCACCGCGACGGAAGGCATCACGGAGGGCACCCTGGACGGAGCCGACGAACTCGGAACCGTCACCGCGGGCGAGTACACCCGGTCACAGGGACCCGGAGGCCGCTGACGCCGCCTCGTGGACCCCACACCTCACGCTGCCGGTGATCAAGCTCGCCTGCGCCGTACTTCCGGTCTAGGTAGATTGGTCTACCTAGACCGGAAGGGATGGAATGCAGGGGAACACGGGATCGGCGTGGGGGTGGTTGCTGGGTACAGGCCTCGAAGGCCGGCCGGACCGCCTTGAGTGCGCCAGGACCATCGCCCGAGGACTGGTTGGTTCCCTGTGAACCGCAACCGCCTCGTCGGCCTCGGTGCGGTCAGTGCCACGTCCCTGCTCTGGGGGACGACGGGAACTGCCGCGACCTTCGCCCCCGGCGCCGGCCCCCTGGCAATCGGGGCGGCCGCCCTGGGTATCGGCGGCCTGCTGCAGGCATTCATCGCCCTCTCGGCGCTGAAGGCTGCCCTCCCGGCGCTGCGCGCGAACCTGCCGACAGTCCTCCTCGGTGCGGTGGCGGTCGGGATCTATCCCCTCGCGTTCTACAGCTCCATGCAC
This sequence comes from Arthrobacter pasteuri, assembly GCF_054510955.1. Lineage (NCBI taxonomy): Bacteria > Bacillati > Actinomycetota > Actinomycetes > Micrococcales > Micrococcaceae > Arthrobacter > Arthrobacter pasteuri. Next base: position 1,575,129 of record NZ_JBTNDO010000001.1, on the reverse strand, counting down.
TACGCCGGCGTCGCCGTCGGCTCGGTGGTGTCCCTGGCCTCCGCGCCGCTGGCCTCCGGAGTCCTCGAGCGGCTCGTCGACCGACACCCGCTCAGCCGGTGGTGGATGCTGGCCGCGGGACTCGGCGTCCTGGGTAGCGCGCTGCTGTGCCTGTCGGAGATGCAGGGCCCGGCCGGGGACGCCGCCGGAACCGTCATCGGCACAGGACTGGGCCTGGTCGCAGGCGGCACATACGCCACCTACTCGTGGGCGGTCCATCGCCTCATGACCCGCCGGATCAGCCGGGCCGCCTCGATGGGTGCCGTCTTCGGCGGGGGAGGGCTCCTGCTGATGCCGGTCCTCCTCATCACCGGCGCCCCGCTCATCGCCACCACGGAGGCGTTCCTGGTAGCCGCCTACATGGCGCTGGTGCCGATGTTCCTCGGCTACCTGCTGTTCGGGTTCGGCCTCGCCCGCATCTCCGCGAGTACCGCCACCACCGTGACCCTCACAGAACCGGCGATCGCGGCGACCCTTGCCGTCGTCATCGTCGGGGAACGGCTCGCCGCCGCAGGGTGGATCGGCCTGGGCATCATCGGCGGAGCGCTGCTGATCCTCGCCTTCGCCCCGGCCAATGCCGTGGCCCGGCAGGCGGATCAGCAGCGGGAGGACGACCGGCGGGCGTCCCTCGGTGCGTCCGCCTAGGACTACTGCTCGCCGTTCGCCCGTTGCTCGATCCAGTTGGTCGCCGCGTCGGAGAGGAAGATGCCGTCGGGCCCGCGCTCGCCCATCCACCACGAGTCCGACGCGATCAGGCCGCCGGCGCGGCTGATGTCGGCGGCCACCTCCGGCGTCAAGGCGCTCCCGTTGTTCTCGATGAGCCAGTCCCGCGTCCGGGGCATCACGGCCGTCCACCACTGTTCAAGGTCCATGCCCGAAGTATGCCACCGGTCCGCTGCCGCAGGCAGGGGGCGACGGACGGACTCCTGCCCGCGGAGGGCAGTCCGCGACGGCGTGGGGGTGCTGCTATTCTGCGGCTGCGCGTACCGTGGGCGAATGACCGCCACCGACCCGCGTCAGCAGCACATCGTCAGCACCCTCGTCGAGGCCCACCAGGACCTGATGGCCGCAGATCCGCTCGCCTTCCGTGCCCGCTTCCGGAAGATGGCGGCGGACCCCTACGCCTTCTACCGCGGCAGTGCGTCGCTGTTCTACACCGACATGGGGGAACTCGACGATCGGTGGGCGGACGAGCGCACGGGGCGGGTCTGGATCCACGGCGACCTGCACGCCGAGAACTTCGGCACCTACATGAGCAACGAGGGGCGGCTGACGTTCGATGTCAACGACTTCGATGAGGCCTACGTGGGCCACTTCTCCTGGGACCTGCGCCGTTTCGTCGCCTCGCTGACCCTGCTCTGCTGGCAGAAGGCCCTGCCGACCCGGACGGTGCGCGATCTGGCGCACACCTACCTCGCTGCATATCTCGGTGCCGTCGAGGACTACGTGGAGGACGAGCAGTCGGCCTTCGCCTTCCGGCTGGACAACACCGAGGGCACCGTCCACACGGTGCTGCAGGAGGCTCGTGCGGCGCGTCGGACGGGCCTACTCGACGCGTTGACCACGATCGAGGGCTACGAGCGCCAGTTCCGCGACGACGGCTCCATCCGGATCCTCGACGATGAGGAGCGCACGGAGGTCGCGGACGCGTTCGAGCGCTACCTCGAGACCATCCCCGACAGCGGGCGCTCGCGCCGTCGCGTGTTCTACCGGGTCAAGGGCATCGTCGGCAAGAAGGGCTTCGGGATCGGCAGCGCGGGGCTGCCGACCTACAACGTGCTGATCGAGGGGTTCGACGAGGCGCAGGAGAACGACATCATCCTGACCATGAAGCAGTCGAACATCGCCGCGCCGAGCCGGATCGTCGACGACGAGCGGGTCCGCGGCTATTTCACGGATGACGGACACCGCGCCGTCATCAGTCAGCGGTCGCTGCAGCCGCACACCGATCCGTTCCTCGGCTACACGAGCATCGGGGGCGTCTCGTTCGTGGTCTCCGAGCTCTCGCCGTACAAGCGGGACCTGTCGTGGGACGACCTCATCGAGCCCGAGCAGATGAAGCCCGTGCTCGAAGCCCTCGGTAGGGCGACGGCGAAGATCCACTGCTCGACGGACGAGGACAGCGACCACGACCTGGTGCCGTTCCGCACGGAGACGGCGATCCTCGCCGCCGTCGACCTTGCGCGCGACGAGTTCATCGAGGACATCACCGACTTCGGTGAGACCTATGCCGACACCGTGCGGCAGGACCATGCCCTCTTCGTCGACGCCTTCCGGGAGGGGCTCATCACTGCGGTGCCGGCGGCCTGAGCAGAAGAAGTTGAGTCCGTCAGGCTCAACTTCATTTTGACCTGCGACGCCCCGCACCTATACTTGAGTGCAGAACGCTCAATCTACGCGCCCGGCGGATGAGCGCCTCGCAAATCCCGGGCAGTCGAAAGGAAATTGCATGTCACGTGCAGTAGGTATTGACCTCGGAACCACCAACTCGGTCGTCTCGGTTCTCGAAGGTGGCGAACCCACCGTCATCGCGAACGCCGAGGGCGCACGCACCACGCCGTCGATCGTCGCTTTCTCCAAGTCCGGCGAGGTCCTGGTCGGCGAGATCGCCAAGCGCCAGGCCGTCAACAACATCGACCGCACCATCTCGTCCGTCAAGCGCCACATGGGCACCGACTGGACCGTCGGCATCGACGACAAGAAGTACACGCCGCAGGAGATCTCCGCGCGTATCCTCCAGAAGCTCAAGACGGACGCCGAGAGCTACCTGGGCGAGAAGGTCACCGACGCCGTGATCACCGTCCCCGCGTACTTCAACGACGCCGAGCGCCAGGCCACCAAGGAGGCCGGTGAGGTCGCGGGCCTGAAGGTCCTGCGCATCGTCAACGAGCCGACCGCGGCAGCTCTCGCCTACGGCCTCGACAAGGGCAAGGAAGACGAGCTGATCCTCGTGTTCGACCTCGGCGGCGGAACGTTCGACGTCTCGCTCCTCGAAGTCGGCAAGGACGAGGACTCCTTCTCCACCATCCAGGTCCGCTCGACCGCCGGTGACAACCGCCTCGGAGGCGACGACTGGGACCAGCGCGTCGTCGACTACCTGCTCTCGCAGGCCAAGGCCAAGGGCGCCGACCTGTCCAAGGACAAGATCGCCCTCCAGCGCCTGAAGGAAGCCGCTGAGCAGGCGAAGAAGGAACTGTCCTCGGCGACGTCCACCAACATCTCGCTGCAGTACCTCTCCGTCACGGCGGACGGCCCCGTCCACCTCGACGAGCACCTGTCCCGCGCGAAGTTCCAGGACCTCACCAAGGACCTGCTGGACCGCACCAAGAAGCCGTTCCACGACGTCATCGCCGAAGCCGGCATCAAGGTGGCCGACATCGACCACATCGTCCTGGTCGGTGGCTCCACCCGCATGCCCGCTGTCGTCGAACTCGTGCGGGAGCTCGCAGGCGGCAAGGAGCCCAACAAGGGCGTCAACCCCGATGAGGTCGTCGCCGTCGGCGCCGCACTGCAGGCCGGTGTCCTGAAGGGCGAGCGCAAGGACGTCCTCCTGATCGACGTCACCCCGCTGTCCCTCGGCATCGAGACCAAGGGTGGAATGATGACCAAGCTCATCGAGCGCAACACGGCCATCCCCACCAAGCGCAGCGAGACCTTCACCACGGCCGACGACAACCAGCCGTCCGTGGCGATCCAGGTCTTCCAGGGTGAGCGCGAGTTCACCCGGGACAACAAGCCGCTGGGCACCTTCGAGCTGACCGGTATCGCACCGGCTCCCCGCGGCGTCCCGCAGGTCGAGGTCACCTTCGACATCGACGCCAACGGCATCGTCCACGTTTCCGCCAAGGACAAGGGCACGGGCACCGAGCAGTCGATGACCATCACCGGTGGTTCGTCCCTCTCCAAGGAGGACATCGACCGCATGGTGCGCGAGGCCGAGGAGCACGCAGCCGAGGACAAGAAGCGCCGCGAGGCCGCTGACATCCGCAACGGTGCCGAGCAGCTCGCCTACTCGGTGGACAAGCTGATCGCGGACAACTCGGACAAGCTGCCCGAGGACGTCCGGACCGACGTGCAGGCCGACGTCGATGCGCTGAAGAAGGCGCTCGAGTCGCAGGACAACGACGACGAGGTGAAGTCGGCGTTCGAGAAGCTGCAGGCTTCCCAGTCGAAGCTCGGCGAAGCGATCTACGCCTCGGCCCAGCAGGACGCCGGCCAGGCCGGCGGCGCCCCAGCCGATGACCAGTCGACCTCCGCAGGCAGCGACGAGGACATCGTCGACGCCGAGGTCGTTGACGAAGACGCCAGCGAGAAGAAGTAGCCATGCCGCACCACGGAAATGAAGAAGAGCACCAGTCGGAGCCGGTGAGCTCACCCGACAACCGGAAGATCGACCCCGAGACGGGCGAAGTCCGTGGGCAGCAGAACGACGCCGGTGCTCCGGCCGCGGAGGAATCCGCGGCCGGAGGGCAGGCCGGGCCCGCCGGTGATGCCTCCGAGGGCGATGCCCTGGCGCAGGCCGAGGCCATCCTGAACGAGGCCGGCGCCGACGGCGGGACGGACCCTACGGTGGACGTCGTCGCGGAACTCCGCAACGACCTGCTCCGCCTGCAGGCCGAGTACGTCAACTACCGGCGGCGCGTCGAGCGTGACCGCGATGTCGCACGGGACCAGGCCGTCATCGGCGTCATCAACTCGCTGATGCCTGTCCTCGACGACATCGACGCCGCACGCCAGCACGGCGACCTGGCTGAGGGCCCGTTCGCGGCGATCGCGGGCAAGCTCGAAAACGTCCTCAAGACGTATGAGCTCACCCGCATCGACGAGGTCGGTGTCGCGTTCGACCCGAACATCCACGAAGCGCTCATCCAGCAGCCGAGCGCGGACGTCCAGGCCGACAGCGTCAGCCAGATCCTCCGCGCCGGCTACCGCAAGGGCGAGCGCGTCCTCCGGGCCGCGCAAGTGATCGTGGCGGTTCCGGAGTAATCAGCGCCATGAGAGCCGGGGCAGCCCCCGAACGGCGGCAACCGAATTCCTGCGGGCCTGGTGGCCCTCGGAATATTGAAACCGCCTTCCTCGGGGACTGCCCCGGCTCCCGCCGATTACTCACCCCTTTATTCGAAGATCTACGAAAGGAGACGCCAATTGGCTAGTCAGGATTGGGTCGAGAAGGATTTCTACAAGATCCTGGGTGTCTCCAAAGATGCGTCCGACGCAGACATCAAGAAGTCGTACCGGAAGCTCGCACGCAAGTACCACCCTGACCAGAACCAGGGTGACGCGGCCTCCGAGAAGACGTTCAAGGACGTATCGGAGGCCTATTCCGTCCTGTCGGACGCCGAGCAGCGCCAGCAGTACGACGCCATCCGTGCGATGGGAGGCGGAGCACGGTTCTCCGCCGGCGGCGCAGGTGGCGGGGCCGGCGGCAGCGCCGGATTCGAGGACATCTTCGGGAACCTGTTCGGCCAGACCACGGGCACGCGCCAGCGCACCGGCTTCTCGAACGGCAACCTGCCTCCCGAATTCGCCGACCTGTTCGGCGGTGGGGGCATGGGTGGCAGCGGCTTCCCCGGCGGATTCCAGTCGACGCGTCCGCAGAAGGGCGCCGACCGCACCGCCAGCACGTCCATCTCGTTCGCCGGGTCCATCAACGGGACCACGATCGGTCTCCGCGAGCCCTCGGGCGAGCAGATCGACGTGCGCATCCCTGCCGGCATCCGGGATGGGCAGAAAGTGCGTGTCAAGGGCAAGGGACAACCCGGCCAGGCCGGACCGGGCGACCTCATGGTCACAGTCAACGTGAAGGACCACCCGCTCTTCACGCGCGACGGCGACAACGTCCGCGTGCACGTGCCCGTCAGCTTTCCCGAGGCGGCGCTCGGCGCGCAGATCGACGTGCCCACCCTCACCGGTGAGATGGTGAAGATGAGGATCCCCGCCGGAACACCGTCCGGAAGGACCCTCCGGCTCAAGGGCCGGGGCGTCAAGACCGCAAAGGCGACGGGCGATCTCCTGGTGACCGTCGACGTCGTCGTCCCGCAGAATCTGTCGAAGGAAGCCGAAGCCGCCGTCGAGGCGTTCCGGGACGCGACGAAGGACGCCGATCCGCGTGCAGGCCTCGCTGCGAAGGCGCGGCTGTAACAGTACATTCGAGCAACCGCCGGGAGCACCGGCAGCGGAAGGAGGCATGCAATGGACCACACGGTACCCATCTACGTCATCTCCGTGGCCGCCGAGCTCGCCGACATGCACCCGCAGACGCTCCGGCAGTACGACCGGCTGGGCCTGGTGACGCCCAGCCGGGCACCGGGCCGCGCCCGGCGCTACTCGCAGAAGGACGTCAGCACGCTGCGCGAGATCCAGAGGCTGTCGCAGGAAGGGGTGTCGCTCGAGGGCATCCGACGCATCCTCGAACTGGAGAACCAGGTGTCGGCGCTGCAGTCGCGCATCACCGAGCTGTCCTCCGAACTGGCTGCGCGCCGGATCCAGGCCGAATCCAGCAGGATCTTCGCCGCCGGGCTCGCCGGTGACGTGGTCACGCTGGCCCGCGGACAGCGTCCGCGCCCGCGCAGCCAGGCGCTCGTCGTGTGGCGACCGGACGCGGCCCGCACGGCGCGCTAGGACGTCGGCCCCTGGTGGAATTTGTCAGGGGACGCGCGCAGACTGGTCAGATGGAATCCACCCCGGAGATGCGCCATGTTTGAAGTTTTCGTCGAGGCCCTGATGATCGGTGCCGGCGTGCTCACCGCGCTGGGCGCAGGCACCGGCGTGGCCGGCTGGCTGGTCGTCCGCAAGGTCAAGCGGTCGAGGATCATCGAGCGCACGAAGGACCGGGGCCTCCTCGCCGCACGCGCCTATGCCCCGGACCGGCTCACCCGGGAGCCCGCCCGGCTCATCGGCGAGCTCAAGCGCTCCTCCCGCGCGACACAGCTGGCCCTGGTCGAAGCGACGGCACAGGGCCGTCCCGTCGGGGACCTTCCGCGCGCCGCCGCGGAGATCGATCAGGCAGCGGCATCACTGGACAACCTCCTGCGGGCCGCGGACCGCGAGCCCAACCGGGCGCTGAAGCAGGAGTGGACCGCGGACCTCGCCGCGCAGGCCCATGCCCTCGACGAGCTCTCGGCCGACCTGCGCCGTTGCCTCCTCCAGACGTCGCGTTCCATCGATACGCTCCAGCTCGAGCAGGCCACCCATCGCCTGCGCACGGAGATCTCCGCTATGACCACCTGGCGGGACAGCTACGGGAACCGGAAGTCCTGGTAACCGGTTCCACCAGGTAGCCTCAATCCAACCAGTCCCCGGGGAGTCCGACGTGTCGATCAGACGCCGTATCACGCGCATCGTGCAGGCCAACCGCTCCGCCACGGCGGAGTCCAGGCAGGAACCGAGCGTCCAGGCGCAGGACGCGCAGCTGGCGCAACGCAGGCTGCTCGACCAGGCGCGGCGCGGGGCGGCCGATGTCGCAGCACATCACCACCGCGTAGGGCTCGCCGCCAACGATGCCGCCGACTACCTCAACAGGGTCGAAGCGGCGGCAGCGGCCGCGGTGCAGCGCGGTGACGACGACGCCGCCCGGGCGGCGATCCGCGAGTCGATGACGGCACGACGACGCCTGGAGACACTCACCAGGCAGCTGCACGAAGCGGAGCAGCAGGCCCGCCGGCTCCATGACGACGTGCAGCGGCTGGAGGAGCGCGTGAGGCAGAACGCCATGGACTACGACGCCCTGCGCGCCCGCCGTGCGGCAGCCCAGGCGGCCATCGGCGTCCACGACGCGCTTGCCTCCTCGTCGCGGGAGGCTGCGGCGATCGACGCCGCGCGCCGCAGCGCCGAACTCGAGGTACGGCGCTTCGAGGCGCAGGCCCAGGCCCGCGAGGAGCTGTCGTGGACCGACCCGTCATCACCGCGACTCCAGCAGGCCTTCGAGGAGCTCGAAGCCGAGGCGGCCGCCCAGCAGGAGCTCGAGGACCTCAAGCGGAGGAACTCCCGAGGCTATCCTCCAGGGCAGCACTGAGGGCCCGGAGGACCGCGTAGTCGACGTCCTCCTCCCGCCGGAGCCGGATGCGCCACGCGAAAGGATCACTGGTGCGGACCGGTTCGAGCCCCGGCAGATCCGGTACCGCCAGGCGGAAGAACAGGTCCACCGCGGTCCTGGTGCTGGGTGTGACCTGCGCGAACTTCCGGCGCGACGTCTGCAGTGACACGTAGGTCTTGCGCATCTGGATGACGGCCCCGGGGGTCTCGGCGGCCCACAGGAGAATCCGGTCCGCGATGGGTTTCAGGAGCGGCCGGTCCGCGTACTGGCCGTCGTAGAGTTCGTCGGCGGACTGGAGGAAGAACTCCGGGAGCCCGAAGACCTCCCAGTCGACGCTCATCAGGTTGTACCCGGTGACGCCCTGGTCCTTCAGCCAGCGGGACAGCTCGTCGCGGCCGGTGATTCCCGCCTCGCGTGCAGCGGCCGCCCATTCCGCAGGTGTCCGGCCCGTCGTACGCAGGAGACGCGCAGCATTCGCGTCCACCATCGGCTGCCAGCTCCGCATCTCGCTCATGTCCCCACTGTAGTGGCGCTCGCTCGCGGCCCTGGGCGCTACCGGGATGCGAAGCGCGGAGAAGCCCGGGAGGGCGTTGCTACACTCGGGCGATGACAGAGCTGAGCGGGTCCCACGTCCTCGTCGTCGGTGCTACCGGAGTCCTCGGCGCGGAGCTGTCGCGTCAGCTGGCAGCACAGGGTGCCCAGCTCACCCTGTCCGGCCGGTCCGAGGAGAAGCTCGCGCAGCTCGCGGAGGAACTCGGCGACGCCGTCGTCGGTCGCGCTGCCGCCGACCTGGGGAAGCTGACCGGTCCTGCGGACATCGCCGCCGCCGTCTACGGACGCGAGCTCGACGGGGTCGTCTTCGCGTCCGGGGTCGTCGCTTTCGGTCCCGCCGTCGAGGTGGACGACGACACCCTCGACGAACTCGTGCTCGTCAACCTCCTCGGCTACATGCGGCTCATGCGGGACGTCGCGCCGAAGCTGGGCAAGGACTCGTTCGTGGCCCAGATCAGCGCCGTCGTCGCCGAGAGCCCGACGGCGGGTATGGCCGCCTACTCGGCCACCAAGGCCGGTCTCAGTGCCTACGGCAAGGCGCTGACGTTGGAACTCCGGAAGCAGGGTGTCCGCGTGCTCGATGCCCGGCCGCCACACACCGAGACCGGCCTGGCCACGAGGCCCATCGCCGGGGAGGCGCCGAAGCTCCCGCAGGGCAAGGACCCGGTGGCAGTCGCCGGCCGCATCGTCACCGCTATCCGGGAAGGCGAGAGGGACCTGCCGTCGTCGGCGTTCTGACACGCGGCTTCCTGGGCCAGATCGGCTGACAGCCCAGATCAGGTCGATCGCGAACCAGGCCCAGGACCGGGTAGATGCCCAGGGGCGTGCACGGGCGTGCACGGGCGTGCACGGGCGGATTCTTGCGGACTTCTGGTCGAAATCCCTGCGAAACGAGCCGTCGTTAGGGTCGGCGGATCGACGACGCACGGAGGGCATCATGAGCGACAGTTTCGGTCGGGACGCAGCGGAGACCCTGTTGAGGGGCCTTGGCAGGCGCAGGTTCATGGGGGCGGTCGCCGCACTGGGGACACTGACGGCAGCGACCGCGTGTACCAGCCCGCAGTCGGCGGCTACCAGCGATACCGGAAGTTCCCCGGCGACGGGGCCATCGGCAGGAGCGTCCGGCGCCCCGGTACTTCATCGTCCAGCGGGTTCGGCGAGATCCTGCAACCGAACAGCGGCACCATCAAGGGCGATGCGTACCTGGCCTCGACCCCCGGGGATGTGCTCTGGGGGTATGTGCCCACCGTGCATGCCGCTCCCGTGCTGTCCATCCGATCGGGACAGACCGTTACGATCGACGCTCTGTCCCATGAAGGCATCCTCGAGGACCAGGGCCGGAATCCGCTGGAGTACTTCGGTGCACTCGGCGTCCCCGAGAGCAGCATCCTCGAGGACGCCGTGAGCATCGCCGCCGGGTACGACCGCACTCCACGGAACTTCGACGCCGACGGCCCGCACATCGTGACCGGACCGGTCGCGGTCGAAGGCGCGGAGCCAGGGGACGTGTTGAAGATCGAGACCCTCGAAGCCGTACCGCGCGTGCCGTACGGCGTCGTCTCCAGCAGGCACGGGAAGGGCGGGCTCGCCGTGCAGCCGGACGTCCAGCCGCCGGCGGGCATCAGCCTCGAGGAAATCATGCCACCCGTTGACACCGACAATCGGGCCTCCGGCATCCCCTCGGACTACGGAAACGTCTCCGTGTTCACCGCCATCGAGGACGGCAAGGGAGTGATGACCAGCGGGGACATGACGGTCAGGTTCCCGCTGCGTCCTTTCCTGGGGATGATGGGCGTGGCCTTCGCCGAAGCGGACGGACTGACGTCGCCCGAGGCCAACTCCGTTCCTCCCACGCTCGGAGGCGGCAATATCGACATACGCCACCTCGGTGTGGGGTCCACCTTCTACCTGCCGGTGAAGGCGGACGGCGCACTGTTCTACGTCGGCGACCCGCATATGGGGATGGGCGACGGGGAGGTGGCCCTCACCGCGATGGAAGGATCACTGCGCGGCACGTTCCGGCTCACCGTGTGCAAGCCCGGGTCCGGCGATGCCCCCTCGGTGGCCTACACGTACCCCTTCGGCGAGACCGCCGAGGCCTGGATACCGATCGGGCTATCCGATCCCGACGGTCTCGCCGGAGGTGGAGTGAGTGGGGACCTGAATGTGGCCATGCGACGAGCCGTCGTCAACGCCCTGGACTTCCTGCAGAACGATCGGGGGATGGAGCGAGCCATTGCTTACGCCTATCTCTCTGCGGCGGCCGACTTCGCCGTGTCGCAGGTGGTCGACCGGACCGTCGGAGTCCACGGGCTCATCCGGAAGGCGGATTTCGACTAGCAGTGCGTCCGGTGGAGCGGCCCAGGTGCAGGACGTGCTGCACGACGATGCACGGGACGCACAGGTCCATGGCTCAGTGCTGGTCCGCTCTGATGGCGCGGTCACGGCCCCGCCTCTTGGCGGTGTAGAGGGCGGCGTCGGCAGCGGCGATGGCGTCGGTGATCCGGTCCGGCCCCGGCGCCAGGGCCGCTATTCCGTAGCTGATGGTGGGCAGGGGGAAATCGAAGCCGGGCTGGCTCGTGCGCAGGATGCTGCTGATGGCGTCGGTGACCGCCTCTGCACTGTCCATTCCTGCTCCGGGGAGCAGGAGGATGAACTCCTCCCCGCCGTAGCGCCCCACCAGATCCGTGGATCGCACCGATCGGATGCAGGCTGCTGCGACCGCCTGGAGCACAGCGTCTCCTGCGGGATGCCCGTGCGTGTCGTTGACCTGTTTGAAGTGGTCCATGTCGGCCAGGACCAGGGTGCAGGGCGTGTTCCTGGTGGGGAGGCGGCCAATCTCGGATCGTGCCAGCTCGAGGAACCCCCGGCGGTTCAGGATCTGGGTCAGTTCGTCATGGCTGGCTTGCGCCCGTAGTTCCCTGAGGGCCTGTTCGTTGCTGAGCGTCGCCATGGTGAAGGACACCACGATCAGCAGGACCATCGTGAAGAGCGTGGTGGGGATGGTGCCGAAGTAGGACTGGAAGACCGGTGAGGAAGGGCCGGCAGTCAGGAAGGCAACCCACCGGCAGAGGTAGTACAGCCCCAGGGCGCCGGAAGCGACCGCCAGGGGGCGTTGCGTGGTGGTCGTGTTCGGGTCCAGCCGCCATATCTCGGTGGCGGCCAGGCCGATGAAGACCGTCATGAAGGCCAGCAGGAAACCCCCACCGGACCAGGTATTTGTCGAGGGGCTGTCGAAGGCTGACGCGACAACCGTGATGACCGGCGCGAGCAGAATCTGCCATGGTCCGGGTGCAGTCCCCCGGAGGGCCCGTGCGCCGCCCCATACGCACGCGGAGCCTGCCACCAGCAGGGCGTTGCCGGCCGGGTTGGCCCACACCTGATGGAGGGTGCCGTCGAACAGATAGAGACCGGTCCCGGTGAGGAAGCAGGCGATCGCCGCGCACCACCACCTGCTATAGGTCGAGTGGCTGCGCCGTACGCCGACCCCGTAGAACAGGACCAGCAGGGTCAGCGCGATCACCCCGAACGCAACCTGCAGTGTCGTAACGTCCAGCCTCATGCAGCTCCTACCATCGCGCTTCCCCGTTGATCACCAGGTTCACCCCGCCTCATTCGTCCCTAGCGAAGTCGCGTGCTGTACCAGCGCATTCTTCCATGGGCAGCAGGATTCGCCGTGACCCTTGCGGGAGTCCGCATTCCATGATGCAGGGAACGGCGTGCGATGGGTGCCGCTGCGCCATGGCCGGCCTGTATCCGATGGCTGTGTGCGATGCCGGGCGGCACCTGGACTCACGCGAAATCCTGCACTTTCCTCCAGCCCGGATCGAGGGCGTGCCTGGCGGTGAGGGAACGGCGGCCGCGAGCGGCGGCGTCGAAGACGTCCCGCCCGTTCTGGTCCTCCGAGTCCGAGTAGAAGTGGAACGTGCGGGCGCCCTTCGAGGTCTCGGCGGCCACGAGCATGCCGCGCTGCCCGAGGGAATGCACCAGCCCGTTCTCAAGATCGTCCAACTCCTCCAGGGCCGCTGGTCGCGGCAGTCCCTGCTCATCGGCGTCGAACACGACGCGCAGGGCCGTGTGGAGGTCGAAGCGCGGATGGTCGATCCAGCGCAGCGGCCGCAGCACGCGCACCAGGATCGGATGCCCGGAGCCCAGCTTCCCCTCCATCAGGAGCCAACCCGGCTCGGGTGCGGTGCGGGCCAGCTCGGCCACCCGAGCGGGCAGGTCCGCCGCCGGAATGCTGTCCACGACGTCGTGGACGATGCAGTCCACGCGGCGGACCCAGCGCTCGACGTCGTCCTCTCCCAGGAGCCATTCGAGCATCAGCACGCAGAGGCCATGCTCGTCGTCCCACTGGCCGGTGAAACCGGGGTTGTGGACGGACACGATGACACCGTCACCGGCCCGGGTCAGGGACGTGTGGATCCGGGTACGGCGCAGGTCGAAGGCCCTGCCGCGGTAGGTGATGGTGGACTCCAGCATGTCCGGTCTGGCGCTGCGGGCGGGAACGAACTCCCACCGCCTGCTAGCCGGGGGCGATGCCCGGTACCAGCGTTCCGCCACGGGGCGCAGCGAAGGATTCCCGCCGCTCGAGACGCAGAGGGTGTGCTCCGCCTCGGTGCCCGTCCGCGTCTCCCATTCCAGGCCGCGGGCGATCGCCTTGACCCGGGTGGTCATCACACCGACATACGCGTCGAAGTCACCGGCGCGCGTCGCGGTGGTCAGCAGGTCCTCGCCGTCGTCGGCCCACCACTGCCAGAAGTCCGCAATGGGGTCCCGGCCGGTTCCCCGGCCGATTCCCCGGCCCGCGGCGGCCCGGCGCCTGAAAATACCCATGGTCCTGCGTTCTCCTGGTGCCCGCGTCCCGGATCGTCCGGTCGCTCCGACTCCAGTGAATCTACCCGGACGGAGCCGGGACGGGCGACCGTCGGCAGGCGCGCGGGGGAGTGCGGTCAGGCGGTCCGGCGGGCCGGAGGGGTGCTGCCGGGCGCTCCGCGCAACCCGACGAGGGCGAGGAGACCGGCCGCCACGGCCAGCGCGCCGGTGAACGCGGCGACCCCCGGCCAGCCGGACTGGCCGAAGAACAGGCCGCCCAGCCAGCCGAGGAGGCTCGACCCGGCGTAGTACGCGAAGTTGTAGAGCCCCGACGCCTGGGCACGTCCGGTGCTCGCAAGGACGGGTGTCCAGCCGGAGGCGACGGAATGGGCGGCGAAGAAGCCGCCCGTGAAGATGACGAGGCCGAGGATCACCAGGGGAATGGACCCCGAGAGGGTTATCGCGAGCCCGGCCAGGATCACGGGAACCGCCGCGAGGAGGACGGGAAGGCGCCCGAACCGGACGCTCAGGCTTCCGGCCATCCGCGAGGTCACCGTGCCCGAGAGGTAGGCGAGGAACAGCAGGCTCACCAGGGATGCAGGCAGGAGGAACGGCGGTGCCTCGAGGTGGAATCCGAGGTAGTTGTAGACCGCGACGAACCCTCCCATGAGAAGGAACCCCTGCGCGTAGACGGCCAGGAGCCGGGGGGAGCGCAGATTGGCGGCGACACGTCGGAGGAGTGACGGGCCCTGCCCCCGGACGAGGGGCTGGAAGCCTCGCGGCCGGGGAGCGAGCAGGACGAAGGCCACGGCGGCGCCTCCCGCCATGATGCTGACGCTGAGCACGCCCACCCGCCACCCGAGCAGATCCCCGACGGGCCCGGCCACGATGCGCCCGGCGAGTCCGCCGAGCGTCGTGCCGGCGATGTAGGTGCCGGCGGCCACGGCGGCGTGGAGCTTCTGCACTTCCTCGTGCAGGTACACGAGCGCTGTGGCGGGGACACCGCCGAGCGCCACGCCCTCGAGGAAGCGGAGGGCGATCAGCACGCCGAAGGTGGGTGCCAGGGCGGCGAGGAAACCGAGGACGACGGCGGCGCCGATGGCCCATGTCATCGTTCGCCGGCGCCCGGCGCGGTCCGCGACGGCGGACCACGGAAGAACGGCGAGCGCCAGGCCCAGCGTCGCCGCGGAGACCGAGAGTGCCGCCTCCGCGGGCGAGACCCCGAATTCGGTTGCGAGCCCGGTCAGTACTCCCTGCAGCGAATACAACTGGGCGAAGGTCGCCAGCCCGACGAACAGCAGGGCGAGCAGGACCCGCCGGTAGGCGGGCGAACCCTTCGGGTGGCCCGGCCAGGGGGCGGCGGTCATGGGGTTGCCCCCTGGCCGGACGCCGCACGGGTCCAACGTCCCATGCCGCGCGCTCAGCGGCGGCGGTAGGTGAGGTCGAAGACCATCCGCCCGGCCTTGATCGCCTTGTTCTCGAAACTCGTGAGGGTGCGGCCCTCGAAGCGGGGAGCCCACCCACCGAGCTCGTCGACGCCCTCGTTGACGCCCGTGTTGCCGGTGCTCACCGGGTCGCGGCCCTCGCGCACCGGGGCGCCGCCCACCACGGACTCCACCCCGCTCTCCCACACCTGGGTGAGGGGGCTGTCAGCACCGGAGCGCTCGCCGTCGTGCAGGTTCTCGAAGTGCCCGCTCGCGTCCAGGACGGCGCGCATCTGCACCGCGTAGCTGGACCAGTCCGTGGCGAGGCGGAAGACGCCACCGGGCTCGATGACCCGGGCGGCGCGGTCCACGTAGTCCTCCTTGACGAGCCTGCGCTTGTGGTGGCGTGCCTTGTGCCAGGGATCGGGGAAGAACGTCCAGAGCTCGGCGACGGACGACGCGGGAATCATGCCTGCGAAGGCCTCTGCCGCGTTCACCTGTGCGGTCCGCACGTTGGTCAGGTTCTTCTGGCTGATGCGCAGCATGGTCTGGGCGAGACCCGGACGGTAGACCTCCAGGGCGAGGTAGTCGCGGTCCGGATCGAGTTCGGCCGCATGCGTGATGGCCTCGCCGAGTCCCGAGCCGACCTCGACGACGAGGGGCGCGGAACGCCCGAACGCCGCTTCGATGTCGAGCACGAAGCCGGGGGCCACCGAGGTGTCGGCGTTCTCCACCCGCGGCACGTCGATTAGGAAGGCTTCCGCGAGTTCGTCCCAGGCCTCACGGCGCCTGCCCTGGAGGCGCGAACCCCGCCGGACGAAGGAAACGGGCTGGGTGCGGTGCGGCTGGTCGGGGGTCTGTGCTTGTGGCTCCATCACCCCCAAGGCTACCGGCAGAGCGGAGGAGCAGGCGCTCCAGCCCGGGCTCCACGGGCTGGACGCCAGGTGGTTGCTCCCGTGAGATGCATCCCTGATGCTGCCTGCCTAGCGCAGCCGGAACCGGCTATGCATCGATCACCAGATCGGTCCGCGCGGTGGAGCAGCAGGGCAGGAACTTGCCTGCATCGATCTCCCGTGCCCGGATCCCGCCCTGGTGGTTCATCTCGATGTCGCCGGAGAGCTTGACGACCTTGCAGGAGCCGCACATGCCTTCCTTGCAGTTCGCGCCGATCCTGACGCCTGCACGCTGGGCTGGTCCGAGGATGTGTTCGGTGGGGTCGACGCGCACATTGATGCCGGTGCGCAGGAAGGACAGGGTGAGGCTTCCCGTTCCGACCGTGTCGAAGCTCGAGACGTCGGGGGATCCGCCTTCCGCATCCGGCCCGCCCTCGGATGCTCCCGGACGAGATTCGCCCGGGTCGACGGTTTCCAGCGGCAGCCCCGTGGCCTTCAGGGTTCCGTCTGCGTCGTAGCCGGGCTCGTAGAGCCCGAACGCTGAGGGCTGGCTTTCGTAGTAGTCCTCGGCGGAGTCGGCGATCTCCTCGGCGATCTCCTCAGCGATGTCCACGGCGAGCGCGACCTCTGCCTGGTATTCGAGGATCGTCTGGCGATTTCCCGTGAAGAACTCCATGTTGATCGAGGTGTCGTCGACACCGACCTTCCGCAGGAGCTCGGCGGCGGTGTTCAGGTAACCCTCGGGGCCGCAGGTATAGACCTGGCGGCCGTTGGCATCGGGGGCGACCTCGTCGAGCATGGCGGCCGTCAGCCTCCCGCTGAGCCATTCCCATTTTTCGGGTTTACTGCGGTCGCCCAGGGCGTAGAAGACCTTGATGCGCGAGTCCACGGAGGCGATGTAGGCCAATTCCTTATGGAAGCCGAATCCTCCGGCCTCCGCTCCGTGATAGAGCACGACGACATCGGCCTGTCCGGGCAGGGAGTGGATCGTCCGCACCATCGACATGATGGGGGTGATGCCTGCGCCGGCGGCCAACAGGAGGTACCGTGCCCGGCGGTCGGCATCGGGCAGGTGGAACGCCCCGACCGGTCCGAGCATCTCGAGGACGGTGCCGGGCCGAACGTTCTCGTGCACCCACGGGGAGACCAGCCCGGTGGGGTCGCGTTTGACCGTGATGTTGAAGGTCCACGGCTGGGTGGGCGAACTGGACAGCGAGTAACTGCGGTCCACTGCATCCTGGTCCTCGCCGTTCACGGGAAAGGCGATGTTCACGTACTGACCCGCACGGAACGCGAGGGGCGCACCGTCGCAGCGGCGGAACACGAAGGTCATCATGCCGCCCACCTCGGGAACGGTCTCGACACATTCCGCCAGAAACTCCTGTGGATGCCAGGGGCCCAATGCATGGGCGGCGCGGGCGGGTCCCTCGGTGCTGCCCATGACCCTGTTCCACGGCATCTCAAGACCGCGGATGCGCTGTGGCTCCCGGATTGCCGTCTCAGTGCCGAGTTCGATCATGCCAAGTGCTCCTGCACGCGCTGCACGTACCAGTTGATGAACGCCTCGACTTGGTATTCGCTCTTCATGTACGGGCCGGGCTCGTAGGCGGGGCTACCGGCGCCCTTCTGGCACAGTTCCACGAACGCCTTGTCCTGCAGATTCGTCTGCTTCCAGGTATAGGTGAGTTTCTCCAGGTCGTAATCGACGCCTTCCACGGCGTCGTCAGCCACCAGCCAGGTGGTGCGTACCAATGTCTGATGTTCGTTGACCGGGTAGACGGCGAACGTGATGACGTGGTCCCCCTGGAAATGGAACCAGCTGTTGGGCTGCAGGTGCATCGAGCAGCGGCCGAGGCGGAAGTCCCGCAGGTCACCGAGCAGCTTCTTGGAGAGCCGGTGCCCATCGGGTGAGAACGATTCACCGTCACCGTCGAGCGATTCCCGGGAGATGCGGATGCCCGCTACGCGCGTGTCGAGCTCCTCGACGACCTCGTAGGGAAGGCCGTAGCGGCGGCAACGCTCCTCGAGCGAGGACTGCGCTTCCTTGTTGCGGTCCCACACTTCCTCGAGGTGTGCCGGGATCAGCCCCTCCGTCAGGCCCCAGGTGGGAAAGAGGGAACAGGCGAGCTCCGGGTGGCCGTCGCAGTGGTAGCACTCACGGTTGTTCTCCATGACGAGCTTCCAGTTGCCCTCTTCGATGATGTTCTGCTGGTAGGCGATTTTCGTCTTCGCCAGATCGTGGGGTGCGAGGTAGGGCTCGAAGATCTTCGAGGTCTCGTCGAAATCGGTCGGCGGTTCGGCAGCGACGCAGACGAAGATGAGTCCGGCGACCACACGGCTGTGAGCGCGCTTGAGGCCGAAGCAGCCCTTGTCGAACTTCGTTTCCCCAGGCGCCGAGGCGTGGATCAGATTGCCCTCGGGGGAGTAGGTCCACGAGTGGTAGCCGCAGACCAGGTTTCCCGTTGTCCCTGCAGGTTCGGTCAGGACGCGGGCGCCGCGGTGGCGGCACACGTTGTGCAGGACGTTCACGCCGCCGTCGTCGTTGCGCAGCACGATCAGGGAGTAGGGCCCGTAGTCGACGGTGACGTAGTCGCCCGGCTCCGGCAGCTCGGCGATGCTGGCGGCGAAGATCCAGTGCTGCCCGAAGATGGCCTGCATGTCGACGCTGAAGATCGTCGGATCGGTGTAGAAGGGGGCATCGAGCGAATATCCCACGCGCCGGAAATCGAACAGCTCGGTGATCTCTGCCAGCTGCTCGGCAGGCAACGAGGAAACGAGTTTCCCGCGTGAGTTGAGGGGCACATTCACTGGAGCAGACATGGGTTCCTCCCGAGAGGGCTGGGTAAGTATGCGCTTCATGGAGACGCCGGGCCAGTGGGCACGAAGGGCGTTACCGAAGATGGTGTTGGCATGAGATTAGTCACAATCGCCCTGCAATAAAAGCGCAAGATTCTGGAGATA
This sequence comes from Arthrobacter pasteuri, assembly GCF_054510955.1. Classification (NCBI taxonomy): domain Bacteria; kingdom Bacillati; phylum Actinomycetota; class Actinomycetes; order Micrococcales; family Micrococcaceae; genus Arthrobacter; species Arthrobacter pasteuri. The sequence continues at coordinate 1,556,410 of NZ_JBTNDO010000001.1, read as the reverse complement.
ACAGTGCACAATAGGTGCATGATCGATCCCCGGCTCACAACTCTGCGGGTGTTCGCCCGGTGTGGCACTGTCGGTGCAACTGCGGAACTCACAGGGTTCTCTCCCTCCGCCGTTTCCGCGCAATTGCGCGAACTCCAACGTGTGCTGGGAATGCAGCTGCTGACGAAGGACGGCCGGGGCGTGCGGCTGACCGCCACGGGTCGCTTCCTCGTGACAGGCTCGGACGCTCTCATCGCGGAATGGGAGAGCCTGCGCGCCGCGGCCCTGGAGGCCGGCGACCAGGTCCAGTCCAGTTTCGGCCTCGGTGGATTTTCCACGGCGGCCGCCCAGTTGCTCGCGCCACTGGCCGCCACCCTGCGCTCGACACGCCCCCTTCTGAAGGTGCAGCTACTCGAGGCCGAACCGGCCCGCTGCTTCGACCTGCTGGTCGCCGAGCGGATCGACCTTGCGGTCGTCGTCGCCATGCAGTCAGACGCCCATGTCGAGGACGATCCGCGCTTCGAGCAGACCGTTCTGCTCGACGATCCCCTGGACGTGATTCTTCCCTCCGAGCATCCGTTGGCATCCCGGGAGACGGTGACGCTCGACGAGCTGGCGTCGGAACCCTGGATCACCGAGGCCGCCGGGTCCACCTACCATTCCCTGTTCGCCGCGGCGTTCACGGCAGTCGGGGCGACACCTCGGATCGCCCACGAGGCCGTCGAATGGGAGACCCTGATCGCCTTCGTCGGTGCGGGGCTGGGCGTGGGCCTGCTGCCGCGACTGGCGCCCCTGCATGGTGCCGAGAACGTGGTCCGACTGCGCATTACCGGCAGGGGGAAGCCCTCGCGCCGCATTGTCGCTGCGGTACGTAGGGGCAGCATCGCATCGCCCCTGATCCAGGAGTCGCTCGGTATCCTGCAGGTCAGGGCCAATCGGATCCTCACCGCCCGGCCCGACGCCGATCTCTGAGATCGCGTGGCCGCGATGCGCTGCCGACGGGCCTGCAGGTCCAGGAGGCCGTCGCGGAAACGAGAGGTGGCGGCGTGCCGGCCCGTGCGTACGCCTCGGCGGCACGGGCCGGAACAGGCCGCATGCCGCCGAGGCGGGTTGCTACTCGAGGTGCGCAGCTATCAACTGGACGGGCTGGAGCCCCGGCGCTCGACGGTCGGGATGATTCCCGTCGCGGGTCCTCCAGGACAATCCGAGTCGGAGCACTTCTCCGCGCACTCGTGCTTCGTCACGAGGTCGAACTGCACGCCGCCGTGTTGTTCCACGCCGGTGCGTATGGCCCGCTCCACGACGGAGGTGGCCAGGCGACGCCGCAGGGAGAGAGGATCCCGACGCAGGTCCTTGGTGAGGGCGAAGCAGAGCAGCAGCATGACGATGACGAACGGTAGCGCTGCCACGATGGTGATCCGTTGCAGGCCCGCCAGGGCTTCGGATGGTTCATCGCCGCCTGCCAGCAGCATGACCGCCGCCACGGCGCCGGTGAGGCAGCCCCAGAAGATGACGACCGCGCGGCGCGGATGCTCGGCGCCATTGGAACTGAGTGATCCCATCACGATGGACGCAGCGTCGGCGCCCGTGATGAAGAAGATGGCGACCAGGACCATGGCCAGCACGATCACGGCACTGGTGGCCCAGTCGGACATGCTCAGGTTCTTGATCAGGTCGAACAGCGCCCCGTCGAAGTTGACGGACGGTGTCCCGTCGACCACGGTGACCAGGCCGGGCGTGTTGGCTTCGTCGGCTTCCTGCTGGACGTTGAAAGCAGCGCCTCCGAAGATGGCGAACCAGATGACACTGACGAGGCTGGGCACCAGCAGCACACCGGTGACGAATTGGCGGATGGTGCGGCCGCGGCTGATGCGGGCGATGAAGAGGCCTACGAACGGCGTCCAGGACACCCACCAGGCCCAGTAGAAAATAGTCCAGCTGGTCATCCAGCTACGCAGCGACTCATCGCCGACCGCTTCGGTCCGTGACGACATCTCGGCGAGGTCCCGCGCGTAGTCACCCACCGCGGACGGGATCAGGTTGAGGATGAAAAGGGTGGGTCCGGCGACGAAGACGATCAGTGCAAGGACGATGGCCAGGACCATATTGATGTTGGAGAGCCACTGGATGCCGCGGCTGATGCCGGAGACGGCCGAAGCGACGAAGCACAGGGTCAGGACGGCGACGATCACCACGAGCACAGGGGTGCCGATCTCACCGAACCAACCGTTGGAGGTCATGCCGCTGCCGATCTGCAGGGCGCCGAGGCCCAGCGATGCGGCGGTCCCGAACAGGGTGGCGAAGATGGCCAGGATATTGATGAACTTCCCGACCGGCCCTTCGACCGTCCGAACGCCGAAAAGAGACGTGAAGGCGACGGAGATCAGTTGCCGGCGGCCCAGCCGGTAGGTCCCGTAGGCCATGGCGATACCCACGACGGCGTACATGGCCCAGGGGTGCAGGGTCCAGTGGAAGATCGAGGTGGCCATGGCCGTCTGGATCGCTGCGGGTGTCCTTCCATCCACTGTTCCGGGCGGGGGCGAGATGTAGTGGTAGAGCGGTTCGGCCACGCCGTAGAACATCAGCCCGATGCCCATGCCCGCGGCGAACATCATCGCGACCCAGGAGACAGTGCGGAATTCGGGCTTCTCGCCGTCCTTGCCCAGCGGGATGTTGCCGAACTTGCCCAGGGCCAGCCACAGGACGAAGACCACGAACAGCGATGCCATGAGCATGAAGAACCATCCGGTGTACTCCATGACCCAATTGAGGGCTCCGGTGGACGTCTCGGACAGGCTGTCGCGGCCGGCAAAGCCCCAGATGACGAAGGCAATGGCGATGGCGCCCGTGATCCCGAACGTGACCTTGTCGAGAACGAGCTTATGGTTCCGGCGATCCGCGACTGCTTGCTCGGTCCTGGCGTGACGCAGCTCTTCGAGGATCTGTTCGGACTCGGCATCGGACTCCGAATCGGACACGGCATCGGACACGGGGGGTGCGGCTCCTTCCTCGGGATCGAGGACAGCAGGTTGCCTGTCTCCTCCGGCGCCTTCGCCCGCAGGCAACTCCTCGGGTACGTGGGATTTCAGGTCACTATCAAAAGCCATGAGCGGGTCCTTTGCTCGGTGAGGCATGAGTCTGCGATCGGCCGCGGCCCTCGGAAGTTGGACCGAGCGGAAAGGTGCGGCCTCGAATGATCCGACGGTCACGATGGTGCCGTCGACGAGGCGAACTTCGTGGGTCCACCCCCTCCACCTTCGGGGGATCATGTTTCATGAACACACTTCTTTCGTGTTCAGGGGATTAACGCTGATATGTCCTGCCCGTGAGCGTTGATATATCAGTGATACTTTAGTTCACAGTGGGGTGCACGTCCATAGCTCGGGCGCGCGAATAGGATGGATCGGGAACTGGGGCGTCGAGGCCCGGGCTCATCGGGAGGAGACCTGGAGATGGCAGACGCTGGCGGAGAACCGGTGCAGGCGGAGGTTCCGTCAGCGCCCCTGAGGCAGGACGACGAATCCTTCGCCGACTTCGCCTACCGGATCCTGTGCGACGAACTGATCGTCCTGGACATCAAGCCGGGCGAGCCCCTCAACGACGACGTCATCTCCCGGCGACTCGGCGTCGGCAGGACGCCGATCCGCGAAGCCATGAAACGGCTCGAGAGCGACCATCTGGTGGTGGCCTACCCCCGGCGCGGAACGTTCGCCGCCGGTGTGGACATCACGGACCTGGCTGAGATCTCAGAGATCCGACAGCTCCTGGAGCCGGCGGCAGCTGCGCGGGCTGCACGACATGCCTCGCCGCAGCTCCGGAGCGAACTCCGGGAGTTCGCGCGGGAAGTCGGGCAGCTGTTGCCGGGGATGCAGTTCCAGCAGGATCTCATGCGTCTGGACATGCGGGTCCATCGGATGATCTACCGGGCCACCGGAAGCAGGCATCTCGAGGACGTCCTGATTCGATACGACAACCTCGCAACGCGGATCTGGAGCCTGGTGCTCGAAAAGCTTCCGCCGGTGTCCGAGCACATCGCCCAGCACATCGAGCTGCTCGAATACATCGCGGCGGGGGACTCCGAAGCTGCTGCGCGGTTGACCAGCCGCCACGTCACCGATTTCGAGAACCACATCAGGGCTGTGCTGTAGCCGGCCCGTACCCGCTCGGCACAGGCGGACACGGGAGAAGCCGCTCAGGGCTCTCCTGGGATGGCAGGGGGTCATCCGACCGATTCCGGGACCAGGGTACGCGACTGTTCCCGCGCGGCCTCGGTCGTGTGCAGCAGAAGCAGGGATGTGGTGACGGAGCCGACGCCCCCCGGGACAGGAGTCAGGGCCGCGGCGATACCCCGCACGCTTCCCTCGTCGACGTCCCCGGCGAGGGATCCGTCGGGAAGGACATTGGTGCCGACGTCGATCACGACGGCTCCGGACGAGATGTGGCTGCCGTTCAGCAGGCCGGTGCGCCCGGCTGCGACCACGACGACGTCGGCGGTCCTGGTGTATTTGTGCAGCGGGCCCGACCTGGAGTGGCAGACGGTGACCGCGGCGTCGCGCTCCAGCAGCAGCAGGGACAGCGGCTTTCCCACCACGGCGGAACGGCCGACGACGACCACGTTCCGGCCTGCCAGCGGAATGTCGAAGTGGTCGAGGATCTCGATGACGGCGCGGGCAGTGGCCGGTGCGAACGAGGGCCGGCCCACGGCAAGGCGGCCAAGGCTCACCGGGTTCGCACCATCGACGTCCTTCTCCGGAGCGATGTGCCCCACCAGTTCATCCGATCCCACGCCGGGAGGCAGAGGCGTCTGGAGGATGATTCCGTGAACGGATGGATCCTCGCTGAGGTCTTGCAGGACCTCAGCGAGGATCTGTCCGGTGGCACCGGGGCCGAGGTCCACGATCCGGCACCTGATGCCGGCACTTCCGGCGGCACGTTCGATGGACCGGACATACCAGTGCGTGGAGCCGTCATCCGTGGCGACGACCACTGCGAGTGTGGGGCGGAGCCCGTCGGCTTCGAGGTCGCGGGCCTCCTGGTGGGCCTTCTCCCTGATCGTCTGTGCCAGCTGCTTTCCGGAGAGGAGTGCGGCGCTCAACCGAGAATCCTGCCACGCACGCGCCCCACGAGGGAGTCCGCTGCCAGAACGACCTTCTCCTCGAGGCCGTCGGTCTGGTCGGCCAACCGGGACCGGGCTTCGGCGTCCTTGATGGCCACCACGTTGATGTCGATGTTCACGCGGGCGGTGGTTGCGGCTGCGCGGGCTGCATCGGCGGCAGCCGCGACATCGCTGATCACGGTGGCATTCGCGACCTCGAAAAGCTCCGTGGCAAGATCCACGATGGTGCCGGCGAGCCTGATGAGCTGGGCGGGTGTTTGCGCCGCCAGAATGAGCGCCTCACCGATGGAGGCCGCCCGTGCGGCTCGGAGTTCATCCGTACCGGACGGAAGTCTGTACGCATCGATGACGCCTTGGAACGCGACCTCGTCGGCATCCGCCAGACCCAGGGCCTCGGCAACCAGTGAGTCGGCAGCGCGAATGATGCGTTGGACGAGCTCGTCGTGCTGCTCGTATTTCGGGCCGGTGGTGTATCTGGCAACCATGGCGACAAGAGCTGCCCCCTGGGCGGCGTGGAGCGCTGCGGCTGCACCGCCGCCGGGGGTTGGTTCACGCGAGGCAAGCCTTGCGAGGTATGCGTCGATCGTTTCTGACCTGATCAAGTGTCCTCCTGGGCTGAAGCTTGAGTCGACCGGCAGGGTGTGGGCCGCCAGGGGCAGCGGCCCGGACTCTGGTTGTGAGGGAACGAGTCCGGGCCGCTGCCCGTGAAACGGCCCGGCGGGTGGGTCAGCCGCGGAGCCTGGTCATCGTGGGGTCGTAGAGCGGATCCGCGGTGACTGTGGCCTGGATGCGCCGTCCGAAGTACTCGATTTCCACCGAGTCCCCGAGGCTGACTTCGGCAGGAAGATACGCGTAGGCGATCGGTTTGGCGACCGTGTAGCCGTAGGCGGCACTGGTGACGTAGCCGACTGCCTGGTCCTTGTAGAAGACCGGTTCCTTGCCCAGTACGAGGCTCCGGCCGTCGTCGACCGTCAGGCAGCGCAAGCGGCGGGCGGAGTTCTCCTCGGTGCGGCCTTCCAGGGCGGCCTTTCCGACGAAGTCCTCCTTGGTCATCTTCACGGCAAATCCGAGGCCGGCTTCGAGGGGGTCGTGCTCGGTGGTCATGTCGGTGCCCCAGGAGCGGTAGCCCTTCTCCAGGCGTAGCGAGCTGAAGGCGGCCCGACCCGCGGCGATGACGCCATGGGGCTGCCCGGCTTTCCATAGGGCATCCCAGAGGCGCTGGCCGTTGTCCGCGCTCGTGTACAGTTCCCAGCCCAGCTCGCCGACGTAGGACAAGCGCATCGCGGTCACGCTGACGCCGCCGATGACGACCTGCTTGGCCCGGAAGTAGCGAAGACCGTCGTTGGAGAAGTCGTCGCTGCTGACAGTGCTGATCAGGTCCCGGGCGAGGGGGCCCCACAAGCCGATGCAGCAGGTGCCGCCTGTGGTGTCACGCACCTGTACCCAGTCGCCGGCGGTTCCGTTTTCGGTCTGGTGGCGTGCGGCCCGCTCGAAGTAGGCGGTGTCGATGTTTCCGTTGGCCCCGAGCTGGAAGGTGTCCTCGCTCAACCGGGCCACGGTGATGTCGCTTCGGATGCCGCCGGCGTTGTCCAGCACGAGGGTGTAGGTGACTGCCCCGGGCTTCTTCGACAGGTCCCCGGTGGTGAGCCCCTGCAGCAGCTTCAGTGCTCCCGGGCCAGAGATTTCGAGGCGCTTGAGTGGGGTCATGTCGTACATGGCCACCGCGGTACGGGTCTTCCAGGCTTCAGCGGCTGCGATGGGCGAGCTGAACATCGCGGACCAGGCGTCGCGGGCCGGGGGCTGCCACTCGGCGGGCATCTCCTTGAGCAGGTCCGCGTTCGCTTCGAACCAGTAGGGGCGCTCCCATCCGCCGGACTCCAGGAAGACCCCTCCCAGGGCTTTGTGGCGGGCGTGGAAAGGGCTGACGCGAAGGTTGCGGGGGGACAGCTTGGGCTGCAGCGGGTGCAGGACGTCGTAGATCTCCACGAAGTTCTGCTGGGACGTCTCGCTGACGTACTCGGGGGTCAGCTGGACCTCTTCGAAACGGTGGATGTCGCATTCACCCAGGTCGATCTCGGACTTGCCGGTGGTCAGGAGCTCCGCGACGGCCCGGGCGATACCGGCCGAGTGGGTCACCCAGACGGCTTCGGCCACGAAGAAGTTGTCGAGCTCCTTGGACTCACCCACCAGGGCCCCGCCATCGGGCGTGAAGGAGAAGATGCCGTTGAAGCCGTCCTCGATCTCGCATTCCCGCAGTGCCGGAAGCAGCTGCTTGGTGTCCTCCCAGGCCGGGAGGAAGTCCTCCAGGGTGAAGTCGAGACGGGAGGGCATGTTGTGATCGCTGATGCTGTCCGGGTCGTAGGAGCCCAGGTCATCGAGGTCCACGGGCATGGGACGGTGCGCGTAGGAACCGATGCCGTAGCGGTCGCCGTGTTCGCGGTAGTAGAGGTCCCGGTCCTGGTGACGCAGGATCGGCAGCGACGCTCCGTTGGGAAGTTCGTTGTGGCCCTTGCGAGCCGGCACCGGAGTGGTTTTCACGTACTGGTGGGCCAGAGGGAGAAGGGGCACGACCATGCCGATCATCTCGCCGATCTTGGCGCCCCAGAAGCCTGCGCAGGAGACCACGATGTCGGCGGGGATGACACCGTCCGGAGTCACGACGCCGGTCACGCGGCGGTCGGACTGCTCGATGCCCGTGACCGTGGTGTTGCCCAGGTACTGGACGCCTGCGGCTTCCGTGCGCTTGATGAGCAGCTGGACGGCACGGGCGGCACGCGCCAGGCCGTCGGTCGGGACGTGGAGCCCGCCCAGGATGTCCTCCTCGTTCAGGAGCGGGTAGAGCTCCTTGCACTCGGCGCTGGAGAGGATCTTTCCACTGATTCCCCAGGAAGCGGCATATCCGAGCTTTCGCTTCAGATCCGCCAGGCGTGCCTCGGTGGTGGCGACTTCGAGGCCTCCGACCTGGTCGAAGCAACTGACGCCGTCCTCGGTCAGGGACAGGAACTTCTCGACGGTGTACTTGGCGAACGAGGTCATGGTCTTCGAGGGGTTCGTCTGGAAGACGAGACCCGGGGCGTGGGACGTGGAACCCCCGGGCATGTTCAGAGGCCCCTGGTCCAGGACCGTGATGTTGTTCCATCCCCGGGTGACCAGTTCGTCGGCGAGGTTCGTGCCGACGATTCCAGCTCCGATGATGACGATGTTTGGCGTCGATGCCATGTGGCTTCTCCTGCTGATATCCATGGGTTGTCTGTGCTGGTCTGGTGGTTCGTGCTTACCGGAACACGACGGTGCTGGTCCGGTCCAGCAGCACCCGGTGCTCGCAGTGCCACCGCACCGCGCGTGAGAGAGCCAGTGCTTCGGCGTCCTGGCCGACCGTCGAGAGGGCGGTCGGTCCATAGCTGTGGTCCACCCGAATGACTTCCTGTTCGATGATGGGCCCTTCATCCAGTTCCGCCGTCACGTAGTGGGCCGTTGCGCCGACCAGTTTGACGCCGCGATCGTAGGCCTGGTGGTAGGGGCGTGCACCCTTGAATCCCGGAAGGAACGAATGGTGGATGTTGATCGCACGGCCCTCGAGAGCGCGGCAGAGGTCGTCGGACAGGACCTGCATGTACCGGGCCAGCACCACGAGGTCGATGTCATGCTCGTCCACCAGGTCCAGCAGGCGGCGTTCGGCATCCGACTTCGTCTCGGGAGTGACCGGGAGGTAGATGAAGGGGAGGCCGGCGGCCTCGGCCATGGCCCGGTGGGTCTCATGGTTGGAGACCACGAGGGCGATCTCACCCCCCAGGCTGCCACCGCGCCAGCGGAAGAGCAGGTCGTTCAGGCAGTGGCCGAACTTGGACACCATCACGAGGATGCGTTGCTTCGTCTGGTCATGGAAGCTGAACTTCATGTCGAAGCGGTCGGCGATCGGGCGGAACTCCTCCTGGAGCCTCTCCGGGTTGTAGGCAGAGGAGCCCGAGAAGGCGGAGCGCAGATGCAGTGTCTGGCGGAGGCCGTCATCGAACTGCTGGTGCTCGTCGATGTTGAAACCACGTTCGAAGAGAAAGGTGGTGACCGCCTGGACGATGCCCGCACGTTCGACGCACGACAGCGTCAACACGAACTTCTGCGTCTGGTCTTCCGCGTGGGCCTCCGACTGGGGCAGCGTGCTGGTCGATGAATCTGTTGCCACTAGGGTCATGTCCCCTCCTTTTGGATATATTCAAACGTTGCGTACTGATATATTAGGTCTGAGAGAGAGCGTATACTGGTTCTGCAGGAAGGGTCAAGAGCCCTCCCGGTTCGAAGGGGAAAGGGGTTCGTGCCATGGCTTTGGAAGTTCTGGCAGTCGCCGATGAGGCAAAGAGGTCGTTGGCCGACGTGGCCTACGAGCGCATCCGGGACCGGCTGCTGATGCTCGACATCAAGCCCGGCGACCTCATCAACGACGACGCCCTCGCCAAGGACCTCGGCGTCGGCCGGACCCCGGTGCGTGAAGCCCTGAAGCGGCTGGAGTTGGATCGCCTCGTCGTCTCCTATCCGCGGAGGGGTACTTTCGCCACCCGGGTGGAGGTCACCGATCTGGCGTTCATCTCCGAGATCCGCACCCAGCTCGAGCCGCTTGCCGCCTCCCGGGCAGCGCGGGTGGCGACGGAGTCGATGAAGGAGCAGTTGCGGGCCGTGATCCGCGCGGTCGAGGCCTTCGACACGAGTGCCGCTTCGGTCGTCGAGACCCTGCGCCTGGATGCCCGCGTGCACCAGGGCATCTACGCGGCGGCCGGCAACCCCCACCTCGAAGACGTCCTGATCCGCTACGACAATCTGGCGACGCGGATCTGGTGCATGGTCCTGGACCGCCTTCCCGACCTCTCCCGTCACGTGCATGAGCATGTGGACCTGCTGCGCGCGGTCATCGACGGGGACGAGGCCCGGGCCGCGGAGCTCGCGCGGGTGCACGTCAGTGGTTTCGAGCACGCGGTGCGAGAAGCGCTCTTCGCCGCCTGAGTCGGATCACCCGAACCGCCGGCCAGCTGTTGACACCCTCGGGGGTCGGTAGAATACTTGTTCTCAATCACTAATATATCAACCGGATATTAGTTGCAGACATAGGAGACAACGATGGTCGACGTTCTGACCCGCTCGCTCGCAGAGACCGATCCCCAGGTTCATGCCGCCGTGCAGCAGGAACTGCTGCGCCAGCAGGGCACGCTGGAGATGATCGCCTCCGAGAACTTCGCCCCGACCGCGGTCATGGAGGCGCAGGGATCCGTCCTGACCAACAAGTACGCCGAAGGCTACCCGGGTAAGCGGTACTACGGCGGCTGCGAGCACGTCGACGTCGTCGAGCAGCTGGCCATTGACCGCCTCACGTCCTTGTTCGGCGCCGGATTCGCCAATGTGCAGCCCCACTCGGGTGCCCAGGCCAATGCAGCGGCGATGTTCGCCCTCATCCAACCCGGCGACACCATCCTGGGGCTGAACCTCGCGCACGGAGGCCACCTGACACACGGGATGCGCATCAACTTCTCCGGCAAGCTCTACAAGGTCGTCCCGTACGGGGTGCGTGAAGAAGACCACCTGATCGACATGGCCGAGGTCGAGCGCCTGGCGGTCGAGAACAAGCCGCAGCTGATCGTCGCCGGCTGGTCCGCCTACTCCCGGCAGCTGGACTTCGCCGAGTTCCGCCGCATCGCGGACCGAGTAGGTGCCTACCTTATGGTGGACATGGCGCACTTCGCCGGCCTGGTGGCCGCAGGGCTCCACCCCAACCCCGTGCCTCACGCCCACATCGTCACGAGCACCACGCACAAGACCCTCGGCGGCCCGCGCGGTGGTGTGATCCTGACCAATGATGCCGCCATCGCCAAGAAGGTCAACTCCGCGGTGTTCCCCGGACAGCAGGGGGGGCCGCTGGAGCACGTCATCGCCGCAAAGGCTGTTGCTTTCAAGCTCGCTGCCGAGCCGGAGTTCCGCGACCGCCAGGAACGCACCCTCGAAGGCGCCCGCATCATCGCAGAACGCATGCTGTCCGCCGATGTCGCAGAGTCCGGCGTGACGGTCGTCAGCGGTGGTACCGACGTGCACCTGGTCCTGGTGGACCTGCGCAATTCGGAGTTGGACGGCCAGCAGGGCGAGGACCGCCTGCACCGGATCGGGATCACGGTCAACCGCAACGCCGTGCCCTTCGATCCGCGTCCGCCCATGGTCTCGTCCGGTCTCCGTATCGGCACGCCGGCCCTGGCCACGCGTGGCTTCGGGACGACGGAATTCACCGAGGTCGCGGACATCATCGCCGCGGCACTCAAGCGCGAGTTCAGCGACGAGACCGTGGCGGAACTCCGTCAGCGGGTCGAAATCCTGGCGGGGAAGTTCCCCCTCTACCCCAACCTTTCCTCCGACGCGACCGAGGTGGCATGATGGCCGATCTGCTTCCGGAGCACCCGGAATTCCTGTGGCACAACCCGACTCCCAAGAAGAGCTACGACGCGGTGATCGTCGGCGGCGGTGGGCACGGCCTCGCCACCGCCTACTTCCTGGCCAAGAACCACGGCATGACCAACATCGCGGTCCTGGAGAAGGGCTGGCTGGCGGGCGGCAACATGGCCCGGAACACCACCATCATCCGGTCCAACTACCTGTGGGACGAGAGCGCTGCCATCTACGAGCACGCCCTCAAGCTCTGGGAGATCCTGCCCGAAGAGCTCGAATACGACTTCCTGTTCAGCCAGCGCGGCGTGATGAACCTGGCTCACACCCTGGGGGATGTCCGCGAGAGCATGCGCCGGGTCGGAGCGAACAAGCTCAACGGCGTGGACGCCGAGTGGCTCGACCCCCAGCAGGTCAAGGAACTGTGCCCCATCCTGAACATCAGTGACAACATCCGCTATCCGGTCATGGGCGCCACCTACCAGCCGCGCGCCGGCATCGCTAAGCACGACCACGTGGCCTGGGCTTTCGCGCGCAAATGCGACGAGCTCGGCGTGGACATCATCCAGAACTGCGAGGTCACCGGTTTCCTGAAGGACGGGAACCGCGTCGTGGGCGTCAAGACCAACCAGGGGACCATCTCCACCGAGAAGGTGGGGCTGTGCGCTGCCGGCCACAGCTCGGTCCTGGCCGAGATGGCCGGGTTCCGGCTCCCCATCCAGTCCCACCCCCTGCAGGCCCTGGTCTCCGAACTCCACGAACCGGTCCACCCCACCGTCGTCATGTCCAACCACGTCCACGTCTACGTCTCCCAGGCCCACAAGGGTGAACTGGTCATGGGAGCCGGCGTCGACTCCTACAACGGGTACGGCCAGCGCGGCTCCTTCCATGTGATCGAACACCAGATGGCCGCCGCCGTCGAACTGTTCCCCATCTTCGCGCGGGCGCACGTGCTGCGGACCTGGGGCGGGATCGTTGACACCACACTTGACGCCTCACCCATCGTCGGTACCACCCCGGTGGACAACATGTTCGTGAACTGCGGATGGGGTACCGGCGGGTTCAAGGGGACGCCCGCGGCGGGGCTCACCTTCGCCCACACCATCGCCACGGGGACGCCGCACGAGCTGAACAAGCCGTTCGCGCTGGAGCGGTTCGAGACCGGCGCCCTGATCGACGAACACGGCGCAGCCGCCGTGGCCCACTAGAAGAGAGTCCGGACATGCTCCTCATCTCATGCCCCAACTGCGGCTCCCGCGACGAGACCGAATTCCACTACGGTGGCCAGGCCCACGTGCCCTACCCCGAGAATCCGGCAGCGCTGGACGACCGCCAATGGGCGGAGTTCCTGTTCTACCGCGACAACACCAAGGGCGCCTTCGCCGAACGCTGGCTCCACAGCACCGGGTGCCGCCAGTGGTTCAACATGCTCCGTGACACGGTTACCTATGAGATCCAGGCCGTCTATCCCATGGGCGCGGACCGTCCGGACAGGGCCGCCGCGACACCCGAGTCCGGCACAGCCAGCACCGCCCCGGACAGCACCACCACCGGGACCGCGGCTCCGGACATCTCCGGTACAAGCACAGGCCCCGCCAGCACCCCCGCCCCGGAAGGAGCAACCAAGTGACTTCCCAGAACTTCCGCCTCGATGCGGGCGGACGCATCGACCGCACCATCTCCTGGCGTTTCAGCGTGGACGGCGAGGAATTCATCGGTCACCCCGGCGACACTCTAGCCTCGGCCTTGCTCGCCAACGGCCGCATCACCGTCGGCAACTCACTGTACGAGGACCGCCCCCGCGGCATTCTGTCCGCCGGCGTGGAGGAATCGAACGCCCTGGTCAAGGTGCACCCACGCTTCCCGGGCCATGTGGCCGAGTCCATGCTGCCGGCAACAACCGTCACCCTGGTGGACGGCCTGAAGGCAGAGCTGCTCAACGGCCTGGGCAAGCTGGACCCCGAGGACGACCGCGCCGAGTACGACAAGAAGTACGTCCACACCGACGTGCTGGTCATCGGCGGCGGTCCCGCAGGCCTGGCCGCTGCCCGTGAGGCCGTCCGCACCGGCGCCCGCGTCATGCTCCTCGACGACCAGCCCGAGCTCGGCGGATCCCTCCTCTCCGGGTCCACGGCTCCGGGTCTGGCCGAGACCATCGAGGGCAAGCCGGCCCTGGAATGGGTGGCGGACGTCGAGGCCGAACTCGTGTCCGCCTCCGAATCCACCGTCCTCAACCGGACCACCGCCTTTGGCGCCTACGATGCCAACTACGTCATCGCCGTCCAGAACCGCACCGACCACCTGTCCAGCCCCGCAGCCCCCGGTGTCTCCCGCCAGCGCATCTGGCACATCCGTGCCGCGCAGGTGGTGCTGGCCCCCGGCGCCCACGAACGTCCGCTGGTCTTCGAGAACAACGACCGCCCCGGCATCATGCTGGCCTCCGCAGTCCGCAGCTACCTCAACCGGTACGCAGTGGCTGCGGGGCGCCGTGTGGTCATCAGCACCACCAACGACAGCGCCTACGCCCTCGCTGCGGACCTGCGCGCCGCCGGCGTCGAGGTGGCGGCCATCGTCGATGCCCGTTCGAGCCTCACGGAGGTGGCGGCCGCCGCCCTCGGAGCCGGCTCCCGCGTGCTGGTCGGCAGCGCGGTGGCCGACACCTCTTCGGACGGCACCGGACGCCTGAGCGCCGTCACCGTCCGCGGCATCAACGACGACGGCGAACTCACCTCCGACGTCGAGGAGATCACCTGCGATCTGCTGGCGGTCTCCGGCGGCTGGAGCCCGCTGGTGCACCTCCACTCCCAGCGGCAGGGCAAGCTGCGCTGGGACGACGAGCTGGCCGCCTTCGTGCCGAGCACCGTGGTCCCCAACCAGCAGACCATCGGTTCCGGCCGCGGCAGCTTCGACCTCGCGGACGTCCTGGCGGAAGGTATCTCCGCCGGCGTAGCCGCCGCCACGGCCGTGGGCTTCGAGTCAGCCACGCAGCCGTCCGTTCCCGGCGAGCCGAAGTCCTCCGCCCCGACCCGCCAGCTGTGGCTCGTCCCGGGTCAGACCGGCACGCCGGATGACTGGCACCACCACTTCGTGGACTTCCAGCGCGACCAGTCCGTGGCCGACGTCCTGCGCTCCACCGGTGCCGGCATGCGCTCGGTGGAACACATCAAGCGCTACACCTCCATCAGCACCGCCAACGACCAGGGCAAGACCTCGGGTGTCAACGCGATCGGCGTCATCGCCGCCGCACTCCGCACGGCCGGCGAAGCGTCGCGCGGTATCGGCGACATCGGCACCACCACGTACCGTGCGCCGTTCACCCCGGTGGCCTTCGCAGCACTCGCCGGACGCCAGCGCGGGGAACTCTTCGACCCCGCCCGCAAGACGTCCATCCACCCGTGGCACGAAGCGCACGGTGCCCTGTTCGAGGACGTGGGACAGTGGAAGCGCCCCTGGTACTACCCGCAGGCAGACGAGGACATGGACACGGCCGTGCTGCGCGAGTGCGCGGCCGTCCGCGAATCTGTCGGCTTCATGGACGCCACCACCCTCGGAAAGATAGAGATCCGCGGTAGGGATGCCGGCGAGTTCCTCAACCGGATCTACACCAACGCCTTCAAGAAGCTAGCGCCAGGTTCTGCCCGCTACGGCGTCATGTGCATGGCGGACGGCATGATCTTCGACGACGGCGTCACCCTCCGTCTCGATGACGAGCGCTACTTTCTGACCACCACCACGGGCGGTGCCGCCAAGGTGCTGGACTGGCTCGAGGAATGGCTCCAGACCGAATGGCCCGAACTCGACGTGCACTGCACCTCGGTGACCGAACAGTGGAGCACCATCGCCGTCGTCGGGCCGAAATCCCGGGCCGTCATCGCCAAGCTGGCACCGGGGCTGGCAGCGGACGGCGGGCTGGAGCCGGAAGCCTTCCCCTTCATGACCTTCCGCGAGACCACCCTCGCCTCCGGAGTGCAGGCCCGGGTCTGCCGGATCTCGTTCTCCGGCGAACTGGCCTACGAGATCAATGTGCCGTCCTGGTACGGGTTGAACACCTGGGAAGCCGTGGCCGCCGCCGGCGCCGAGTTCGACATCACCCCCTACGGCACCGAGACCATGCACGTGCTCCGTGCCGAGAAAGGCTACCCGATCGTCGGCCAGGACACCGACGGCACCGTCACCCCGCAGGACGCGGGCATGGAATGGGTTGTTTCCAAGGCCAAGGAATTCATCGGCAAGCGGTCCTACGCCCGGGCCGATGCCTCCCGCGAGGACCGCAAGCACCTGGTCAGCGTGTTGCCCGTGGACCGTTCGTTCCGGCTCCCCGAAGGCACCCAGCTGGTGGAGCAGGGCATCGGCGTCGACCCTGCCGCCGGGCCCGTTCCGATGCAGGGCTTCGTCACCTCCAGCTACACCAGTGCCGCCCTGGGCCGGACCTTCGCCCTGGCACTGATCAAGAACGGCCGCAACCGCATCGGGGAGACCCTGGTGGCCGCCGCAGGGGACCAGCTGGTCGACGTCGTCGTCGCCGAAACCGTGCTTTTCGATCCCGAAGGGACCCGCAAGGATGGCTAACACAGCAGCACTCAACGGCATTTCTGGACTCCGGGACATCCGGCGCAGCCCTGCCTCCCACCTGACCGCCGCGATGGAGGCCGGCTCCGTCGAGGGGACGGTGATCCTCGAGGAGGGCCCGTTCCAGACCATGGTGGGCCTCCGCGTTGACCCCCGCTCCGACGAAGGCTCACGGGTCGCCGCCGTGGTCGGCAGCCTGCCGTCCCGCTGCGGTGGAGTGGGCGGCGCCGACGGCGTCAGCGTCCTCTGGCTGGGACCCTCCGAGTTCCTGGTGGTCGCGCCGGAAGGCGCGCACGACTCACTCGGCGGCGACCTCATCGGTTCCCTCACCGCCGCCCTGGGCGGGGCCCCGGGCCAGGTGGTGGACCTGTCCGCGAACCGCACCACGTTCGAACTCTCCGGCCCCCGGGCGCGCGCCGTACTGGAGAAGGGCTGCTCCTTGGACCTGCACCCCCGCAGCTTCCCCCCGGGAACAGCCCTGAACACGGAAGTGGGCAACATCCCGCTGGTGCTCGAGAAGACGGGGGAGGAGAGTTTCCGGCTGTTCCCGCGCGCCTCCTTCGCGGACTTCCTGGGCCGTTGGCTGCTCGATGCGATGCGCGAGTACGCCTCGCCGGAAGTCCCCTGACGGTCACCGCTGCCCTTTCTCCGACAGGATCATCTGCCGGGCCATCCTGACACGAAGGAACGACACAGTGGCTGTAGGAGTTTTCGACCTCTTTTCCATCGGGATAGGACCTTCGAGTTCGCATACTGTCGGGCCGATGCGGGCCGCCGCGGTGTTCAGCGAGGAACTGAAGGCCTCCGGCATCCTCGCGGATGTGGAGTCACTGCGGGTCGACCTCTACGGGTCGCTGGCTGCGACAGGGCACGGGCACGGAACCATGACGGCCATCCTTCTCGGCCTCGAGGGTTTCCACCCGGAGCTGATCCGGCCCGAGGAGGTGGAGGAGCGGCTGGCGACCATCGCCGGCACCGGCATCCTGCAGCTTGGTCGAAGCGTGTCCTTGCCCTACGGGGTCAAGGACATGGTCCTGCGCCCACTGACGATCCTGCCGCGGCACACCAACGGCATGACATTCACGGTCTACGGCCCGGCCGACCGGGTCCTCCATACGGCCACGTTCTTCTCGGTCGGCGGAGGTTTCATCGTGCGGGACGGGGAGGAGGACGCCGCCCGGCAGGAACTCGAGTCCTCGAAGAAGGAGCTCCCGCTCCCGTTCCGCACCGCCGCAGAGCTGCTCGAACACTGCCGTCGGACCTCCCTCGGCATCAGCGACGTGATGCTGACCAACGAGAAGGACAGCCGCACGGAAGAGGAGATCCGGCAGGGCCTCCTTCACATCTACTCGGTCATGGAGAGCTGTGCAGAGGTCAGCCTCACCCGCGAAGGGCTGTTGCCCGGTGGGCTCAAGGTCCGTCGGCGGGCCCCCGACTGGCACGACCGACTGTTGAAGGAGGACAAGGACCGCGACCCCAAGTACTGGCAGGAATGGGTGAACCTGATAGCCCTTGCCGTCAACGAGGAGAACGCTTCCGGGGGCAGGGTCGTCACCGCGCCGACCAACGGAGCGGCGGGCATCATCCCCGCCGTGTTGTACTACGCCCTGCACTTCGCGCCCGGCATGCAGGACGCCGATCAGCAGGATCGCGACGACGTGGTGGTCAGGTTCCTTCTCACCGCCGGTGCTGTCGGAGTCCTGTACAAGGAACAGGCCTCGATCTCGGGTGCGGAGATGGGCTGCCAGGGCGAAGTGGGCTCTGCATCGTCCATGGCTGCCGCCGGCCTGGCCGAAGTGATGGGCGGCAGCCCGTCGCAGGTTGAGAACGCGGCCGAGATCGCGATGGAACACAATCTTGGTCTGACCTGCGATCCCATCGGTGGCCTGGTCCAGGTGCCCTGCATCGAACGGAACGCCATCGCCGCGGCGAAAGCGATCAACGCCGCCAAGATGGCGCTCTGGGGAGACGGCGTCCATCGGGTGTCCCTCGACGAGGTCATCATCACCATGCGGGAAACAGGCAGGGACATGAGCTCCAAGTACAAGGAGACGGCCATGGGTGGGCTGGCCGTCAACGTCGTGGAGTGCTGAGCAGCCATGACATGGCATGAGAATCTTGACGGTCGGGGCACCTGCCCGAAACCGCCCTTGGAAGCACGCTTGCGGGCACCGCGTGCACGGCAGCAGGTCACGGACTGTTTCGTCGCTCTCACTGCTCTTCTGGTCATGGCGGTCATCCTGTACTTCACGTTCCAGTACGACGCCTGGTGACCCGCTCCGCAGAAGGTCCTGGCCGGCCCCGGAAAGGCATCGGTCGACCCTGCCTCACCGCATGACGCAGAAGCAGCAGATCAGTACCGCAGTAGATCGATCACAATCTCGATGAGGAGACAGCATGCAGCAACTCGCGAACCGGCTCGAACGTCTGGGCACCGAAACCGCCTTCAGCGTCGCCCAGGCAGCAGCTGCCTGGAAGTCGAAGGGGAACCTCGTGTACCCCTTCCATCTCGGCGACATCAACATCCCTACGGCCCCGCATATCGTCGAAGCCATGAACCGGGCCATCGCCGACGGTCACACGGGCTATTGCCCGGGTCCCGGCATCCCGCAGTTGCGCGAGGCACTCGCCGAGGACATCGGGGCCCGCCGAGGCATCGAGTTCACCCCTGACAACGTGGTCGTGATGACGGGCGGCAAGCCCGTGATCACCAAATTCCTGCAGGCGGTCATGAACCCGGGCCAGGAAGTGCTCTATCCCAACCCCGGCTTCCCGATCTACGAATCGCAGATCGAGTACCTCGGAGGCACAGCGGTGCCGTACCGCTACCTGCCCACCAGTGAGGGCTTCGCGATCGACCTCGACCAGGTGCGCGCATCGATCACCCCGAAGACCGTCGCCATCATCTACAACGACCTGCAGAACCCCATCTCGGCTGAATCGACATCGGCCGAACGGGAGGCGGTCGCACAGCTCGCCCAGGAGCACGACCTCTGGGTACTCTCCGATGAGGCGTACTTCGAGACACGCTACGAGGGTGTCTCCAGCTCCATCGCCTCGCTTCCCGGCATGGCCGAGCGCACCGTGATCCTCTATACGTTCAGCAAGAAGTTCGCCATGACGGGATCCCGTCTGGGCTGCGCCGTCGCCCCTCTCGCCATCGCCAGGATCCTCAGCACACTCAACACCAACGACGAGTCGTGCACGACGCACTACGTTCAATGGGCCGGCATCGAAGCACTCCGAGGCACCCAGGAACCCGTCCAGCAGATGCTCGATGTCCTGCGCGAGCGACGGGATGCCGCCTGCGAACTCGTGAACGACATCTCCGGAGTGCAGGTCGCGGTGCCGAAGTCGACGTTCTACCTCTTCCCCGACGTCACCGAGGCCATGCAGCGCATGGGGTACACGGCAGTCGGCGACTTCGCCTCCACAGCCCTCCACGAGACCGGCGTCTCCTTCTGCACCCGTGAGCACTTCGGACGCCGCCAGCCCGGTGAGGAGCGGCAGTACATCCGGCTCGCCTACTCGGGCATCGACGTCGCCGACATCCGCGACGGCCTCGGCCGCCTGCGCAAGTGGATCGAGACGGCATGAGCCGGGTCGTCGTCACGGGACAGATACCCGAAGCCGCGATCGAGAAGCTTCGCGCCGAGCACGACGTGGACGCCTGGCAGAGTCGGGAGTCGATCGGCCGCGAGGAGCTCCTGCGCCGGGTAGCCGGTGCCGACGCCGTGGTGAGCCTGCTCACCGAACGCATCGACTCCGAGCTGCTCGACGCCGCCGGCCCGCAGCTCAGGGTGGTCGCGAACGTCGCCGTCGGCTACGACAACATCGACGTGCCGGCCTGTACCGAACGGGGCATCGTGGCCACCAACACCCCTGGCGTCCTCACGGACGCCACGGCCGACATCGCGTTCGGCCTGATCCTCCTGGCGACCCGCCGGCTCGGCGAGGGCGAACGGCTGATCCGCTCCGGCCAGGCCTGGAAGTGGGGCATGTTCTTCCTGCTCGGCAGCAGTCTGCAGGGCAAGACCCTCGGCATCGTAGGCATGGGCGGCATCGGCCAGGCCACCGCGCGCCGGGCCAAAGCCTTCGGCATGGATATCGTGTACCAGTCGCGCAGTGAGCTCGACTCGCGGATCGCCGCAGAGCTGGGCGCCCGGCGCGTCGACCTCGACGAGCTGTTGACCGTCTCCGACATCGTCTCCCTGCACTGTCCCTACGGGCCTGCCACTCACCACCTGATCGGCGTCGAACAACTCGCGGCCATGAAGGATTCGGCCTATCTCATCAATACCGCCCGCGGGCCCATCGTCGACGAAGCAGCCCTCGCTTCCGCCCTTCGCGAGGGACGGATCGCCGGCGCGGGGCTCGACGTCTTCGAGAACGAACCCCGCGTGCACCGCGGGCTGCTCGAGCTCGAGAACGTCGTGCTCGTCCCTCACCTCGGTTCCGCCACCGTCGAGACCCGTACTGCCATGGCAATGCTCGCAGCGGACAACACCCTCGCCGTGCTCAGCGACGAACGACCACCCGCGCCGATCAATCAGAGGTGACCAGCGCACACGCGGGAGAGGGCAACGGCATCGATGACTGTCGGGACGCGGCCCCGGCATCCACCTGGCCGCCGCATCGGAACCCGTCGTATGCGTCAGCGTGGGGCGCCGCTGTCAGCGGGATGCACCGTCACGCCTTTGGCCATACTCTGGCCAAGTGAGTACAAACACCGTCAAGCCCGGCCAACAGATCGACCGGCAGGCGCGCATTCTCGAAGCGGCGCTCGATCTGCTGTCGCGCCACGGCATCTCGGGTGTCAGTATGCGCGCGGTGGCCCGGGAAGCCGGCGTCGCCCTCGGGCTGGTGAACTACTACTACGAAGACAAGATGAGCCTCATCCGCGCGGCCCTGCACAGTGTGGACGAACACGACCTCGCTCTGGTTGCGTCGGACCCGGCGCTGCCCCCGGACGAACAGCTCCGGAATGCCCTGCGCCGGGTTGCGGGCCCGGAACTCCTGACCACGCGGTACCTGTCCCTGCGCCTTCATCTGTGGGGGCTCGCCAGGGCGCACGAAGATTTCGCCCTGATCAACGCCGCAGCCTTCGACCGATACCTGGACGGGCTCGCCGCCCTGATAGGAAAGGCCAAGCCTGAGCTGCCTGCCAGGGAATGCAAAGAGCGGGCCGCCGACATCGTCGTCCTGCAGAACGGCATGTGGCTGACCGCGCTCCTCGGCGTGGACAAAGAATCCATCCGGCGAAGTATCGCCCGCACCGAAGAGATCGCCTTCGCGGCATAGCGGCCGCGAACCGCCACTCTCCGGCACGGCGGCACCCTGCAATCCCTGAGGTCATGCCCGACCCTGAATTCCGTCATATACCGCCAGAAGCGCGACACATGTGAAGGGCAAGGGCGCGTTCCCCCATCTCAGCGCAGGTCGAATGTTTCACGCTCGTTATTTTTTGAACGTTTGTCCAGTTTTGCTATTGAACAGTCGTTCAAGGTGGACTACTCTCCCTGAATATGACCTACGCCACACCAGGGGATACCGCGGATTCTCCGGCTGGCACGGTCACCCTTTCGCTTTCGAAAGAACAACGACCCGCCCTGGCCACTGTGACCGGCGCGAGGTAGAAGGAGAGTTTGCAGCATGACGAAAACCAGCTACGACTACGTCATCGTCGGCGGCGGAAGCGCGGGCTCCGTGCTCGCCAACCGGCTGAGCGACGGCGGCCAGGCCAGCGTCCTGGTCCTCGAGGCCGGGCGGAGCGACTACCCCTGGGACCTCTTCATCCAGATGCCGGCCGCGCTCACCTTCCCCAGCGGCAACCCGCTCTATGACTGGCGCTACGAGTCGGACCCGGAGCCCCATATGGGCGGCCGCCGCGTGGCACATGCCCGGGGCAAGGTCCTGGGTGGCTCCAGCTCCATCAATGGCATGATCTTCCAGCGCGGCAACCCTTTGGATTACGAGCGCTGGGGCGCCGACGCCGGGATGGAGACGTGGGACTTCGCGCACTGCCTGCCGTACTTCAACCGGATGGAGAACGCACTCGCCGCGGACCCGGACGATGAACTGCGCGGACACTCCGGCCCCCTCGTGCTGGAACGCGGGCCGGCCACGAACCCGCTGTTCCAGGCCTTCTTCGCCGCAGCCCAGGAAGCCGGTTACCCGCTGACGGACGACGTCAACGGGTACCGCCAGGAAGGCTTCGCGGCCTTCGACCGCAACGTGCACAAGGGTCAGCGGCTCTCGGCGTCGCGCGCCTACCTGCGGCCGAACTTCGGCCGGGACAACCTGACCGTCCTCACCCGGGCACTGGCCACCAAGATCAACTTCACGGGCAACGTGGCCACCGGCGTCACGTACCGCCGCAACGGCAAGACCCACCAGGTGAACGCGGGCGAGGTGATCCTGGCCGGTGGCGCGATCAACACCCCGCAGCTGCTGCAGCTCTCCGGCGTCGGCGACGCCGCCCACCTGAACTCCCTGGGCATCAACTCCGTGGCGGACCTGCCCGGCGTCGGCGAGAACCTCCAGGACCACCTCGAGGTCTACATCCAGCACGCCTGCACCCAGCCGGTGTCCATGCAGCCGGCCCTGGACGTCTGGCGTATGCCGTGGATCGGCATGCAGTGGCTGCTGGGCCGGAAGGGACCGGCCGCCACCAACCACTTCGAGGGCGGCGGCTTCGTCCGCTCCAACGAGGATGTCGCGTACCCGAACCTGATGTTCCATTTCCTGCCGGTCGCCGTCCGCTACGACGGCCAGAAGGCCGATGCGAAGCACGGCTACCAGGTACACATCGGCCCCATGTACTCCGACGCCCGCGGCACCCTCAAGATCACGTCCACCGATCCCACCGTGCACCCGTCCATGGTGTTCAACTACCTCTCCACGGACCAGGACCGGCGCGAATGGGTCGAGGCTGTCCGTGTGGCGCGTGACATCCTGGGCCAGTCCGCCATGGGCCCCTTCAACGGGGGCGAGCTCTCCCCGGGGCGGTCCGTCCAGACGGACGCGGAGATCCTCGACTGGGTCGCCCGCGACGCCGAGACAGCGCTGCACCCGTCCTGCACGGCGAAGATGGGCCCCGATTCCGATCCCATGGCCGTCGTGAACCCGCTGGACATGACCGTGCACGGCACCGAGGGCCTCCGCGTGGTGGACGCGTCCGCCATGCCCTACGTCACGAACGGCAACATCTACGCGCCGGTCATGATGCTCGCTGAGAAGGCGGCCGACCTGATCGCCGGCAAGACCCCGCTGGCGCCGCAGCACGCGGAGTTCTACCGGCACGGCGTCAGCCCGCTGGAGCGCACCCGCGACGCCGCCCCTGCGGCCAGGGGCTAGGAATGCCGGATGCACACACGAGAAGGAGAAACAATGACTGCCACGGCTGAGCACGTCCAGCAGGTCGGGACACCGCAGGCCATCAAGGGCCTGTACATCGGCGGAGCCTGGCAGCAGGCGTCCGACGGCGGCACCGCATCCGTGCGCTGCCCGGCAGACGGGCGCGAAGTGGCGGTCGTCGCGTCATCCACCGCGGAGGATGCCGAGCGGGCGATCGCCAGCGCGCGGGCGACGTTCGATGGTGGCCCGTGGCGCAGGCTCACGGATATCGAGCGGGGTGCCGTGCTGCTGCGCGTGGCCGATCTGCTCGAACGGGACAAGGCCGCCTACGCCCGGGCGGAGGCGCTCGACACCGGCAAGCGCCTTGTCGAGGCCGAGTACGACATGGACGACATTGCTGCCTGCTTCCGCTACTACGGGAAGATCGCGGGCCTCGACGCCGGCAGGGTGATCGACACGGGCCGGCCCAACGCCATCAGCCGCGTGGTCTACGAGCCGCTGGGCGTGTGTGCCCTCATCGCACCCTGGAACTACCCACTCCTCCAGGCCGCCTGGAAGGTGGCGCCGGCACTCGTCGCCGGGAACTCGTTCGTGCTGAAGCCCAGCGAGCTCACACCGTCCACGTCGATCCTCCTCATGGAAACCCTCGAAGAGGCAGGCGTCCCTGCCGGCGTCGCGAACCTCGTCACCGGACCCGGCGCGAGGGTGGGCGGCCCACTCAGCTCCGATCCGCGCGTCGACCTCGTCTCCCTGACCGGAAGCCTGGCCACAGGCCGGACGATCATGGCTGCGGCCGCGGAGACGGTCAAGAACGTCGCCTTCGAACTCGGCGGCAAGAACCCGAACGTCGTCTTCGCGGACGCGGACTGGGACGCCGCCGTCGACAACGCCCTGACGGCCATCTTCCTGCACTCCGGGCAGGTCTGCTCGGCAGGGGCGCGGCTCGTGATCGAGGAGTCGATCGCTGACCGTTTCGTGGCCGAGGTCGTGGAACGGGCGCAGAAGATCCGGATGGGCGGGCCGTTCGATCCGGACGCCGAGACCGGGCCGCTCATTTCCGCCAAGCACCGGGACCAGGTCCACGCCTATGTCCAGGCCGGCATCGCGGAAGGCGCCGAGCTCCTGTGCGGGGGCTACGTCCCCGACGAGGGACCGCTCGCCGACGGCTACTTCTACCCGCCCACCGTACTCGGCAACTGCCGCTCCGGCATGAGCGTACTCCGCGAGGAGTCGTTCGGCCCCGTGCTGACCGTCGAGACGTTCCGGACCGAGGATCAGGCGGTCGCCATCGCGAACGATACGGAGTACGGCCTGGCCGGCGCGGTGTGGACCTCGGATGCCTCGAAGGCGCAGCGGGTCGCCGGCGGCCTCCGGCACGGAACCGTGTGGATCAACGACTACCACCCGTACGTACCGCAGGCCGAGTGGGGCGGCTTCGGGAAGTCGGGGATCGGCCGTGAACTCGGCCAGGCGGGTCTCAACGAGTACCGCGAGGCGAAGCACATCTGGCAGAACGTCCAGCCCGCACCCAGCGGCTGGTTCGGCACTCCGGCTTCGAGGGAAACGGGGGAGGGCGCAGCCGACTAGGCAACAGCCTTGGGGAAACAGCGGGGCGCCGCAACGGCGCGGCGCCCGGTCTCGCCTGCGTCCACGCCGGGCGCAGGCCACCATCGTGCTTTTCTGACTTAGGAGTTCAATTGGCGGAACCCAGCAAGAGTACTGATTCAAGCGGCATGGACCAGTTCGGCTATGCCCAGACCCTGGACCGGAGCATCGGCAAGTTCGCCAGCTTCGCGGCCGGAGTCAGCTACATCTCCATTCTGACCGGTGTTTTTCAACTGTTCTATTTCGGTTACTCCATGGCCGGCCCGGCCTACGCCTGGTCCTGGCCGATCGTCTTCGCCGGGCAGTTGATGGTGGCCCTGTGCTTCGCCGAACTGGCAGGGCGTTACCCTGTGGCCGGATCGGTCTACAACTGGGCCAAGAGGCTCTCCTCCGGCACCGTCGCCTGGCTGGCCGGATGGCTGTTGCTGATCTCTTCGATCGTGGCCCTGGGCGCCGTGGCACTGGCCCTCCAGCTCACCCTGCCCCAGATCTGGTCCGGGTTCCAGGTCATCGGTGACGGCACCGGCACCTCCGACTTCGCCCTCAACGGGGTGATGCTCGCGAGCATCATGATCGGAATCTCCACCCTCATCAACGCCTTCGGCGTGAGACTCATGACCAAGATCAACAGCGTCGGCGTCTTCGTCGAACTTGTTGCCGCGGTGTTGCTCATCCTCGCGCTTGCATGGCATGTGGTCCGCGGACCCGGCGTCCTCTTCGAGACCACGGGATTCGGAGTGGACCACCCCTTGGGCTTCTTCGGAGTCTTCATCATCGGCGCCATGGCATCGGGCTATGTGATGTACGGCTTCGATACTGCCAGCTCCCTCGGCGAAGAGACCAAGGACCCCAAGCGCACGGCACCCAAGGCCATCCTGCGGGCGATCACCGCATCCTTCGTGCTGGGTGGACTGATCCTGCTCACCGGACTCCTCGCGGCCCCGGACCTGGATGATCCCAAGCTGGGCTCGGCCGACGGCGGCCTGCAATACATCGTGCTCTCCGTGCTGGGCGGCCCCTTCGGCAAGGCCTTCCTGCTGTGCATCGTGGTGGCCGTCATGGTCTGTACGCTGGCCGTCCACGCCGCCGCCATCCGCATGATGTTCGCGATGGCCCGGGACAACAACCTTCCGTTCAGCCGTCACCTGGGCAAGGTGCACCCGGTCCGGAAGACTCCGACGGTCGCCGCCATCGTGATCGGCGTCATCGCGGTCATCCCGCTGATCGTGAACGTCTCCCAGCCGGCCATCTTCACCATCCTCTCCAGCATCAGCATCGTCCTGATCTACCTTTCCTACCTGCTGGTGACCGTGCCCATGCTGCGGAACCGCCTCACCAGGAAGTGGCCGCTGCCCGACGACGGCACCGAGCCCGGTTTCAGCCTCGGCAAGTGGGGACTGCCGGTGAACATCCTCGCGGTCCTGTGGGGTGGCGCCATGACCGTGAACCTCACCTGGCCGCGCTCGGAGATCTACAACTCCGTGCCGCCGTTCGAGTGGTACCTGCAGTGGGGTGGGGTTCTCTTCGTCGCTGCCGTCATCATCACCGGCGTCCTGATGTACCGACTGAAGCTTCGGCACCGGACGGGTGTCCTCGCCGGACATGCAGCCGCAACACCAGCACCTTCGTCGGGGGGCTCCGCCGAGACGAGATCGCTGGCGTCCACCGAACTGGTGTAGGTCCCGCTGTCCGGCCCCACTTGTCCAGGCATCGCCTGGACAAGTGGGGCTGGAGTTACACCGTCACCCTCTCGACAGGGTGACCGCTGGTGATCAGACGAGTGTTCCGGAGCGGGCGAAGAGCCTGTTCGAGGCGATCTGAGCGCCGCGCCCCAGGGACTCGAGCTTGGCCGCGGCGATCTGCGGGTGGATCCTTCCGCCCAGCCCGCAGTCGGTGGAGGCGACGACGTTCTCCCGACCTACGAGTGCGGCGAACCGCTCGATGCGCTGGGCGACCAGTTCAGGGTGCTCGACGACGTTGGTCGCGTGCGAGACGACGCCGGGAACGAGCACTTTCCCGGCAGGAAGGTCGACGTCCTGCCACAGCGTCCATTCGTGTTCGTGACGGGCGTTCGCTGCCTCGAAGGAGTACGAACCGGCGTTGATGCCCAGTACAAGGTCCACGATGTGGCGGAACTCGATGTCCGTGGTGTGCGGGCCGTGCCAGGAACCCCAGCAGACGTGGAACCGGACCTGTTCCTCGGGTAGTCCCCGCAGCGCATAGTTCAGCGCCTCGACCCGGATCCGGGTGAACTTCTGGTAGTCCTCGATGGTGGGTTCGGGGTTGATCTGGTCCCAGTTCTCCGCGATGGACGGATCGTCGATCTGCACGATCAGGCCTGCTTCGACGATGGCCTTGTACTCCTCGCGCAGGACATCGGCCCAGGCGTAGATGAACTCCTCCTCGCTGGCGTAATAGTCGTTGCCGATCCTGCTCGCGGACCCGGGTGAGAGGGCCGTGATGAATCCTGTCGGGATGCCCGCGGCGCCCAACCCCGCTTTGAGGTTCGTGATGTCGCTGGCCAGTGCAGCGTGCCCGGTGTAGGAGATCGGCCCGGTCGCGGACGGAAAGGCTGTGGCGTTCTTGCCGATCTGGATGCCGCTCTCGGGATCCTGGTAGGCCGCCGCGAAGCGGGTCCAGTCACGCCGGTCGGCGAACGAGGTCAGCCTGATGGCGCCGGGCTCGCTACGGACAGGCTCGGCGAGGATCGGATTGAAGTCCGTCAGTTCCAGGCCGGCGGTGCGCTGGAAGCTGTAGGTCCACCAGGCTCCGTAATCGACCGGGTTGGACATCGCCTTGCCGTACTCGCCATCGCCCGGGATCGTGATCCCGAACTCCTTCTGGCGTTGGACGAGGTCCACCACGGCAGTCGTGAGCAGTCCTTCGAATTCCGGTGTCCGTTCCAGGGTGAAGCCGTCCTCGGCGAAGGTGCGGGCGGCGTTGGCGGCGATCAGTTCCGGTGTGCGGGGCAGCGAGCCGGCGTGGCTGGTGGAGATGCGATCGAGTGTCATGATGTTTTCCTTTCCATCGGTCCTGCCATTAGCACCTTTCCGGACAGGAAATCCGGGGGAAGCTGCAGCGTCATGGAGGCAGGTCTCTCAGCTGCTCTGGATGGTGTGGCTTAGGGCTCTAAATCCACCGGTGACGCAGGCACGTCCCCTCCACAGCCAGAAGGCTGAGCACCAATCGGAGGGGCTGGCCCCATCATGGACGACGATGAGCGCGCCGGAAAAACCAGGGGCGTAATATTCCGGAGCAATTCGGTGCGGAGTCTCGACTCCTGCGGCCGGCGAAATTCCCTGCTACCAGGCGTGGAACCGTCGATAGGCGTGCGAGCGCACGAGGGCACAAAGGCGCGGGGTGTTTACTTCGATCACGATTGCGTGGTTATACTTCCAACAGCTTCATGAATTGTGACCGTCAAGCTCCGACTTGGTCACATACCAACCCCGCGCTCGGTGGGTGGTTCGGATGACGAAGCGGTCCGCATTCACCCCCCGGGGTACCTGGTGCGGGCAAGAGCTCCCGAAAGGACGCGGCCCCGTGCCGCCCGCCGATGACTGCTACCTCCCTTGCTGCCTCCCACGCCCAGGTTCCCCTGTCGGTCGTGAGCATTCACGACTACGAGGCACTCATGGCTCCACGTGAAGCGTTCGTGGACTTCCTCCTCGGACCGCATGTGGCACCGAATCGCACGGAGGACGCCGGTCTGCCCCCACTGGCAGTCTGAGGAATGCCACGCACAAGCGGCCTCCTTCTGGATACCGACGTCGTCGTGGAGTTGCGGAGCCCACGCCCTTCCACGGCTGTCGTCGATTTCCTCCAGCGGAGGAGACACTTCCGTATATTCGTCTCCGCCCTGACGATCGGGGAACTGCATCTGGTGAGCCGGGAGAACCAGCAATATCGGACCGTCGGCGCCTGGGTGCAGGAGTTCGTGAACTCCTACAGCTCGAACATTCTTTCCGTCGACGCTGATATCGCCGCTGTCTGGGGCCCGATGCTGAGTGACGCCGAGGTGTCCGCAGTCGATTCCCTCATTGCTGCGACTGCAATTCATAAAAGCCTTTCCATTGTGTCGGGAAATGTCGAGGTCTACCGGGATTTCCCGGTGTCGGCCATCAATCCCTGGATTCCGGAAGCGCATGCGGTTGGGGCGCCCCCGACCCCGCCATCCCACACGGGACCGGCGACCCGGTCCCTGTAGACCCGCTCGATCCCAAGCCCTGACCACTTCTGCCGAAGGAGCATCTTCGATGAGTACCGGTGACGCCGGCTGTACGGCCACTTCCCAGATCCACGCAGGTTATGAGCCGCAGGCCCCCTACCGGCCCGTGGCAGTCCCCATCTATCAGACCGCGGCGTATGAATTCCCGGACTACGCATCGGCCCGGCGCATGTTCGCGCTGAAGGAGCCGGGCTTCACCTACACGCGGACCGGCAACCCGACGGTGGCAGTGCTGGAGCAGCGGATCGCTGCGCTCGACGGCGGCGTGGCCGCACTGGCGACGGCGACCGGGCAGGCCGCGGTCGCCGTCGCCCTGGTGTCGCTGGTCCGCGGAGGTCAGCACATCGTGGCGTCGTCGAAGCTGTACGGGGGGACGGTGGACCTGCTCACGGACACCTTCGACGATTTCGGGATCGAGGTCAGCTTCGCCGACCCCGCGCACCCCGGTGCCTGGCAGGCCGCTGTGCGCCCGACGACGCGGGCCTTCCTGACCGAATCCATCGGCAATCCGCTCGCCACGCTGCAGGACCTGCCGGCGCTTGCCGCGGTCGCCCATGCCGCCGGGGTGCCGCTGGTGGTGGACAACACCCTGGCGACCCCGGCCCTGTTCCGGCCCCTCGACCACGGGGCTGACATCGTGGTGTATTCGGCCACGAAGTTCCTCGGCGGGCACGGGAGCACCCTTGCAGGTGCCGTGGTCGACGGCGGGCGCTTCGACTTCTCCGCCTACCCGGACCGGTGGCCGCAGCTCACCCGGCCCAAGCGCCGCTACGGCGGGGAGGTCCTGTGGGAACGCCACGGCCACGGCGCGTACCTGGCCCTCGCACGCAGCAAGTACCTGCACGACCTGGGCCCCTCGCTCGCACCGGGAAGTGCCGCGCAGATCCTGCAGGGGCTGGAGACCCTGGACATCCGGGTGGCCCGGCACGCCCGGAACACCCGCGAGGTCATCCGGTTCCTGGCCGGCCACCCGGCCGTCGCCGCGGTACACCACCCCTCCGTCGCGGGCCACCCGCAGGCCGGAATCGCGGCCAGGGACTTCCCGCACGGGGCCGGCAGCGTGTTCTCCTTCGACCTGGCCGCAGAGCCAGGGCAGGTGGGGGCCTTCATCGACCGGCTCCGGCTGTTCAAGCTGGTGGCCAACGTGGGGGACACCCGGTCCCTGGTCGCGCACCCCGCTGCGATGACGCACTGCCGGCTCACCCCGGAACAGCGCGCCACCGCCGGGATCGCGGAAACCACCATCCGGCTCTCCGTGGGTCTGGAAACCGCGGCGGACCTCGTCGCGGACCTGGACCTGGCGCTGGCCCCGCTGGTGGGAGCCGAGGACCGGGCACTGGCCCCGCTGGTGGGCGCCGCGGACATCGCGGCTACTCCGGCGGCAGGGGCCCCTGCCGCCCCCGCAGGAAGAGGAGCCTGACATGGCGCAGTACACAGGGTTCAACACGACAGCCGTCCATGCCGGGCAGGACCCTGATCCGTTGACCGGTGCGGTGATCCCGCCGATCTACCAGACCTCCACCTTCGTGCAGGACGGGATCAACGTGCTGCGCGCCGGGCACGAATACAGTCGGGGCTCCAACCCGACCCGCAACGGTTTCGAGGCCCAGCTGGCCGCGCTCGAGCACGGGACGGCGGCCTTCGCCTTCGCCTCCGGGCTGGCGGCCGAGGACGCGCTGCTGCGGGCACTGCTGCGCCCCGGCGATCACATCGTCCTCGGCGGGGACGGCTACGGCGGGACCAACCGGCTCATCAACGGGCTGCTGGGCCCGTGGGGTGTGGCGAACACGGCCGTGGACATCACCGACCTGGCGGCGGTGGCCGCAGCGGTCCGGCCGGGCTCCACCGCGATGCTCTGGGTGGAGACGCCGTCGAACCCGCTGCTGGGCATCGCGGATCTGGCCGGGTGGGCGGCGCTGGCGCACGATGCCGGGGCCCTGCTCGTGGTGGACAACACGTTCGCCTCGCCCTACCTGCAGCGGCCGCTGGACCTCGGCGCGGACGTGGTGGTGCACTCGACCACCAAGTACATCGGCGGGCATTCGGACGTGCTCGGCGGTGCCGTGGTCGTGGCCGACCGTACCTTCCGCGGCACCGCGCTGGCCGAGACCATCGGCTATCAGCAGTTCGCCGGCGGCGCAGTCGCCGGGCCGCAGGACTGCTACCTGGCCGCCCGCGGCCTGAAGACCCTCGGCCTGCGCATGGAGCGGCACACCTCCAATGCCCAGGCTCTCGCCGAATGGCTCCGTGACCAGCCCGGCGTCGCGGAGGTGCTCTACCCCGGACTGCCCGAGCACCCGGGCCATGCCCTGGCAGCGCGCCAGATGTCAGGTTTCGGCGGGATCGTCTCGCTGCGCTTCAGTGCCGGAGAAGCCGCCGCACGGGCGTTCGCCGAATCGACCCGGCTCTTCGCGCTCTCCGTGAGCCTGGGCGGGGTGGAATCGCTGGTCTGCTACTGCTCGGAGATGACCCACGCCTCGGTACGCGGGACCCCGCTGGCCGTGCCCACCGACCTGGTCCGGCTGTCCGTCGGCGTCGAGGACCTGGCAGACCTGCAGGAGGACCTGGCCACCGCGCTGGAGAAGACACATCGGGCGTCCAGGAGAGGCGTGGCTCTCAGCGCCTGACCCCGGTGCAGCAGAACACCGCTGTCCCGGGCCTGCTCACTACCCAGTACGACGGTCGATGACCCCGTGTTTCCTCATACGACAGCTCGCTTCCCCGGCTCTTGGGTGCGGGCGCAAACGGTGCTTGATTGAATTCATACGCCACGAAAGGACCCATCATGTCGGACATCTCGGATATCTCGGACCTCAGCCCCCGGCGCCTCCGGCAGGTGTTGGGACACTTCGCCACCGGGCTCACTGTGATCACGGCGGCGACGCCCACGGGTCCGGCCGGGTTCACCTGCCAGTCCTTCGCCTCCCTCTCGCTCGACCCGGCGTTGGTCACCTTCAGTCCGGCCCGGTCCTCCACCACCTGGCCCCTGCTCCGTGCAGCGGGACGCTTCACCGTGAACATCCTGTCGGCGGAGCACCAGCACCTGGCCGGCCAGTTCGCACGCTCGGGTACGGACAAGTTCGCCGGCGTCGACTACACCGCGTCTCCGCTGGGCAACCCGGTCCTGGAGGACGCACTCGCCTGGGTGGACTGCGAGCTGCACCAGGAGTACGACGGCGGTGACCACACCATCGTGGTGGGGAGCGTCCGGTCCCTGAGCGCGCGGCTCGACGCCGAACCCCTGCTGTTCTTTCGGGGCGCCTACGCCGGAGTGCAGTCCCCGGCAGCAGTGCTGGAGACGACCGCATGAGCAGACCGCGCACGGCTCGCTGAGGCCCTGAACCCCGATTCCGGGCTCCCCGCTGTCATTCCGCAGAGAGGGAAGCATCGACGTCGGGCAGGCCACTCCCGAACTTCCCGCGCCCGGCCTCCTGTCCGTAGAAGCCAGGAGTCTTTCTTGGTAGAGTTCGGGAACTACTTTGAATCGTTTCAAGCCAGCTGTCCCGATGGCGGGCACAGCAGTGAGGCGATCCACCCTCAGCGCACTGCTGCAGTCGAAAGGACCATCGCGTGATCAAGCGCCAACTCCCCGTCCCGGCGGAAATGCTCGAGCTGATGCAGTTCAAGAAGTTCGAGCTCAACGGCAAGAAGCGGCGGCTGGACTCCGCGCTCACCATCGCGGACCTGCGCACGATCGCCAAGCGCCGGACCCCGAAGGCGGCCTTCGACTACACCGACGGCGGCGCCGAGGGCGAGCTGTCCCTGGCCCGGGCCCGCCAGGCGTTCGAGGACATCGAGTTCCACCCCTCGATCCTCCGTCCCGCCGAGCACGTCGACACCTCGGTGGAGATCCTCGGCGGACCCAGCGCCCTGCCGTTCGGCATCGCGCCGACCGGGTTCACCCGGCTCATGCAGACCGAGGGCGAGACCGCCGGCGCCGGCGCGGCGGCCGCCGCCGGCATCCCCTTCACCCTCTCGACCCTCGGCACCACCTCGATCGAGGGAGTGAAGGCCGCGAACCCGAACGGCCGCAACTGGTTCCAGCTGTACGTGATGCGCCAGCGGGAGATCTCCTACGACCTCGTCAAGCGTGCCGGTGAAGCCGGGTTCGACACGCTCATGTTCACCGTCGACACCCCCGTCGCCGGCGCCCGGCTCCGCGACAAGCGCAACGGATTCTCGATCCCGCCGCAGCTGTCCATCGGCACGGTCCTCAATGCGATCCCGCGGCCGTGGTGGTGGGTCGACTTCCTGACCACCCCGAAACTGGAATTCGCGTCCCTGACCGACACCGGCGGCACGGTGGGTGATCTGCTGAACGCGGCGATGGATCCGACGATCAGCTACGACGATCTGGCCATCATCCGGGACCTGTGGCCCGGCAAGATCCTCATCAAGGGGGTCCAGAACGTCGAGGACTCCGTGCGCCTCGTGGAGATGGGGGTGGACGGGATCATCCTGTCCAACCATGGCGGCCGCCAGCTCGACCGCGCGCCCATCCCGTTCCACCTGCTGCCGCAGGTCGTCCGCGAGGTCGGCCGGGACGCCACGATCATGGTGGACACGGGCATCATGAACGGAGCGGACATCGTCGCGTCCATGGCCCTCGGCGCGAAATTCACCCTCATCGGCCGCGCCTACCTCTACGGACTCATGGCCGGCGGACGCGAAGGCGTCGACAAGACCATCGCGATCCTCCGGGACGAGATCGAACGCACCATGCGCCTGCTCGGTGTCTCGCACCTCGGCGAACTCGAGCCCCGACACGTCACGCAGCTCACCCGCCTCGTACCCGTCAGCGCGGCACCCAGTGAGGTCGCAAGGCTCGGCTGACAGCAGTGACCGGGGAGCTCGAGGGCCGGCGACCTCCCGTCAAGCCCTTCGACACCAGGGGATCCTGCCTGCCGCGACGGGCGGGCAGGATCCGGGGCCAGGGACGTCCGCGTCAGCCGCCTGCCGCTTCCCGCAGCGCGGCCCCGGAGTGCAACCGGGAGATCGCGAGCTGTGCGTAGAGCGCTGCGCCGTCGGTGAGGACGCTGTCGT
Organism: Arthrobacter pasteuri; assembly: GCF_054510955.1. Taxonomy (NCBI): domain Bacteria; kingdom Bacillati; phylum Actinomycetota; class Actinomycetes; order Micrococcales; family Micrococcaceae; genus Arthrobacter; species Arthrobacter pasteuri. The sequence continues at coordinate 1,522,100 of NZ_JBTNDO010000001.1, read as the reverse complement.
CGAAGACGGCATAGGGCGAGTGGTTGAACGGCGCCGTCACCGGTTCGACGCCGGGAGGCACCGCCGAGAGGAAGACGAAGCTGCCCGGCACCGCGTCGAGGATCCGGGAGAAGTCCTCCGACCCGCTCATCGGCTGCGGCATGGTGACGTACCGTTCGGCGCCCAGCAGGTCGGCGACCTGGGCCTCGGCATGGGCCGTCTCGTCGAAGTCGGTGATGGTCACGGGGTATTCGTGGAGGTACTCGATCTCGGCCTCCAGCCCGTGGGCGGCTGCGATGTGTCGCACCAGCCGAGGGGCGGCCTCGGTCATCCTCTCCCGGTTCGCCGTCGAGAAGGTCCGGATGGTCGCCTCGATCCTCGCGGTCTCCGGGATGATGTTGCGCTGGGTGCCCGCCTGCAGGACTCCGACGGACAGCACCACGGGGTCGAACATGTCGAACTGCCGCGTGATCAGGACCTGCAGTTGGGTGACGATCTCCGCGGCGACGGTCACGGGGTCCTTCGCCGTGTGCGGGGAGGATCCGTGCCCACCCGCTCCGCGCACCGTCACCATCAGGGCGTCCGACGCCGACATGAGGGGGCCACCGCGGCTGGTGAACATGCCGTTCGGCATCAGCGACGACGTCACGTGCATCCCGTACGCCGCATCGGGCGTCCGGCCGGCCGCGCCCAGGACTCCTTCCCGGATCATGACGCCCGCGCCGTCGTGACCCTCCTCGCCGGGTTGGAACATGAGGACGACGTCGCCCGGCAGTTCCCCGCGGCGCTCGGCGAGGAGGGTGGCCGCGCCCGCGAGCATCGCCGTGTGGAGGTCGTGACCGCAGGCGTGCATGACGCCGTCGACCTCTGAGCTGTATGCGACTCCGGTCGCTTCCTGCACCGGGAGCGCATCCATGTCCCCCCGCAGGAGCACCACGGGTGCGGTGCCGTCCGTGCCGGACGCGCCACCGCGCAGGACGGCGGTGACCGACGTCGTGTCCGTGCCCAGGGTCACCTCGTAGGGGAGTCCGTCGAGGGCTGCGAGCACCTTCTCCTGCGTGCGCGGCAGATACAGGCCCAGCTCCGGCTCACGGTGCAGGCGGTGCCGGAGATCGACGATGTCTCCGGTGAGCGACCGGGCATCCTCGAGAAGTGCCGCTGGGGACAGGGTCATGGATTCCTCCTGGCAGGGACGGGGCTGTTCTCCCACCCTTGCAGAAGAACTTCGGACAGGCGAGGGCGCCCAGCGGGCGGGGCCTGCGCGCGAGCCGGCACGGGCCCCGGCGGAACCGGCCCGTAGTGGCAGGTTTACCGACCGGAAGGGACTTTTGGCCCTAGTGCAAAGCGGAAGTGCCCCGTGAAATGGGACGGATTCGCCGTCGGCTTTTACGGCAGCTCCGCGGATCACTGTCGATTGAGGAGCTTTTCACCATGACCAGTATCAGCATCATCTGGAGCCGGCTCGACCCGACCGTGCAGCAGTGGCTCCTGCAGAACCCAGGGTGTGTCGTCCTTCCACGGACCATGGCCAACCGTGTGACGACCGGAACGGGCGAGGAGCTGTCGGTCGACGAGCATGGGGAACACTGGTTCTCGCCGGAGGACATCACGTTCCTGAAGGCGCGGCGACGGGCGATAGACGGGGACAGATCCACCGCTCCGACCGGTGCTGAGGCGCGCCCTGATGCTCAGGAAGAAGCGCTGCGCCGTTGAGGGGACACTTCCTGGCCCTGGCCGGCTCGGGCACCGGAGTCCCCTCCGGATGGAGCGACCAGGAGGACCTGTGGTGACGGCTTCATGGGACCGCCCGGCAACCGCGGGCCGACCCGACAAGCGGATCCGGCCCATCGTGGTGGCGGTCCGTGACGCTGCGACGGGTGGCCCGGCCGTCCTGTGGGCCGCGCGTCGCGCGGAGTGGCTCGGTGTCCCGCTGACCCTCGTGCACGCCGTGCCGGATCCCGCCCTGATGCCGCCGGGCAGCGCCTACGGAGACGTGGTCATCGGAGGCCGTGAGGTGCTCCGGGCGGAAGCGAGCCGCATCGCCGCCGATTTCCCCGCGCTGCACGTCGGGACCTACCTCCACTGCGGCGATGTCGTGGAGGCGCTGCTGGGTCTCGCCGCCGAATCACCGCTGCTCATCCTGGGCTCGGACCGGATGGACGCGGTCAGCGGCGAGTTCCGGGGCTCGGTGTCCCTGCAGGTCGCCCTCGGATCAGTCGTACCCGTCGTCGTCGTACCTGCGCCTGACGGCAGGGCGCCCGGCGCCGAGCGGACCACCGAGGGGACTGCCGATGCGACCACCGGGGGAGTGGTCGTCGGCGTGGATGGATCCCCGCCCTCCGGCGTCGCCCTGCTCAGGGCGGCCGATGAGGCCCACGCGATGGGCACGACCCTGACGGTCGTGTCAGCGCCCACCGGATCGGGGTCGCCGCAGACCCTGGTGACGCAGGAGGGGCTGTCGGCACTGCTGCTCGACGTCTCCACGCGCTACCCGCACCTCGCGGTGCGCCAGGTCCTCGACGAGGTGCACGCTGCGGCGCAGGCGCTCGCGCACTATGGTGCGGGCGCCGACCTCCTGGTGATCGGACGCCACGGGAGGGGAGCCCGGACGGGAATGTCCCTGGGATCGGTCACCCACACGCTGCTCCTGCACCCACCCTGCCCGACCCTGGTCGTCCCTGATCCGGGGCCCATGCCACCGTTCGACGGAAAGGTCCAAAAGCCGGAGCGGACCCCCGTCCGCTGACGGCTCCGCGGCGTGCCGGCCCGGGACGCGAGCCGAGCGCGAACGCCGTTCCGTCGAACGCGCACGGACCGTTCCCGCACGGGCTACTCCGGGGGGAGGGGATGAATCTCCCGATACTTCTGGATGTGCAGGGCGAGTTTCCGCTCGGTCTCCCGGCGGCGTTCACCTTGACGCTGGAGGAGCATCTTCGGGTCTGTTTCCTTCTCATGGGTCGGCTGTCCCCTGGCCGCGGACGAGTCGCGGGCCGCAGGAGGAACAGCAGGAAGGGGAGATGGGGTCTGGTCGGTGATCACGGTGGGTGTCCTCTGCTCGCCCGTTCGTGGAGTGGGGTCGGCCCGCGGTTCGGCCGACCGCATGCGGCGGCACGTCCTTCCCCGGCGGGCCCGTAGTCAATGGTCGGTCCGGGGGGTGCTGTCCCCCTAGGGTCTTAAGGCTCCATTTCGGCGGGGAGGGGACGGTCGCGGCGTCCGTGCCTCCCCGTCACCCGTCGTGGACCTGCGTCACCGGGGCGGCGGGATGCTCAGGGCCTGCTGATGAAGACAGCCGCCTGGGTGCGGCGCTGGAAACCCAGCTTCGACAGCAGCGACGACACGTAGTTCTTCACCGTCTTCTCGGCGAGGAACAGCTCCCCGGCGATGTCCCTGTTCGTCAGGCCGGCTCCGATGAGGGCCAGGACCTTCTTCTCCTGGCTGGTCAGCCCCACCAGGCGCGGATCCTCCACCGGGGCAGCACTGAGCCCGGCAACGATGCGTTCCTTCAGCCCTGCATCGAAGAGGGATGCCCCGCGAGCGGCGCGATGCAGCTTGTCGATCAGGTCGGAGCCGAGGATCTCCTTCAGGATGTACCCGGAGGCGCCGGCGAGGACGGCCCCGCGCACGGCCTGGTCGTCGTCGTAGCTGGTCAGGATGACGCATGACAATGAGGGATCGATGGAGCGCACGTCACGGCACACCTCGATGCCCGTACCGTCAGGGAGCCTGGCGTCGAGGATCGACACGTCCGGGGACAGGGCGGGGATCCGCCGCGTAGCCTCCTCGGCGGAGCCCGATTCCCCGACGACGACGAAGCCCTCACCCTCGAGCAGCTCCCGCAGACCCCGCCGCACCAACTCGTGATCGTCGAGAAGGAAAACCGTCGATCTCTCCGCCCGCCCGTCAACCATCGCGCCTGTCATCTTCTTCCTTCTGTCTGGGCAAACCGCTCATCCCGCTCGACGTCCATCATCGACCGGCCGCCGGACCTCGGGCAGGGCCGAAAGTCACCTTCGACCGTGGGTCTTTCGACCCTGTCGTACCCCTCGCGCCCGGGCAACCATGAAGATGTACGCATTCCCTCTTGCCAGGACCAGGAATCGACCATGGAGCCCACCATTCCGCCCCGCCGCCGGGCCAACGTCGTCGGAGCGGACGGCTCGACGCCGTCCATCCGCGCGCTGGAACCCGCCGCACTCCTCATCCCGCTCGCCGGCGACGTCCTCCGGGCGGCCGACCCCGCACGGACCGGTCGAGGAGGTGCATCAGCGTGACCCCGCCCAGCGCGGCAGGCAAGCCGGTGGTCGTCGGCTACGACGGCTCGGACGGTGCGAAACGTGCCGTGCTCTGGGCGGCCCGATACGCGGCGGCGGCCGGCCTGCCGCTCGTCGTCGCCCACTGCTGGCCCTGGCCCCTCTTCACCAAGGACCTCGGCCCCGTGCCGGGCGTCCAGGACAGCGGCCTGCGCCGGCAGGCCGAGACGACGGCAGAGGAAGGACGCACGCTCGCAGCAGGCTCCGAGCCCGACCTCGATGTCGGCAAGCGCATCGTCATCGGATTCCCCGCCGAAGCCCTGACGCGACTCTCCACCGAAGCGTCCCTCGTCGTCACCGGGACACGAGGCCTCGGCGGCTTCTCCGGGCTGCTGGTCGGATCGGCCAGCCTCCACCTCGCGTCGAGCGCGGCGTGTCCTATCGTGGTGGTCCGGGACGCGCGCCCCAGGTCCGACGCCGTCCTGGTTCCCGTCGACGGATCTCCCGAGAGTGACCGGGCGGTGGCGACGGCAGGCGATCTCGCGGTGGCCCTGCGCAAATCCATCCATCTCCTCCACGTCGAGCAGGCCCGACGGCGCCACCCCGCCGAGACCGTCCCTGATCCCGATCCCGTCCTGGAGCGGTCCGCCGCCCTGCTGGCGGCCCGTCCGGGCATCGCCGTCACGACGGAGCACCTGACCGCCCCCTCGATCCCCGGACTGATCCTGGAACGCGCCCGCAGCGCAGCCGGCGTGGTCATCGGCGCCAAGGGGCACAGCACGCTCGGCGTGCGGCTGGGCTCGACGGTCCACGCGGTTCTCCACCACGCCCAGGGAAACGTCATCGTCGTCCGCTGACCCATCGTCCGTCAGCGGATGTCGCGACGGGAGAGCCCGACGACGGCAGCCAGCACGAGGGCGCCGCACAGGCCGAGGATGACCGCCATGCCACCCCACGCACCGTTCCCGAAGCCGTTCGCGAGCGGAGCCGGGCCGAACGCCCAGGTGTAGGGGGAGAAGTGCCTGAGCCATCGTGTCGCCTCCGCCTGGTTGCCGAGGGCGTTGAAGGCGTACCCCACGACGGCGATGCACGCGCCTGCCGCCACGGATGCGGTCCTCGAACCGGTTCCTGCTCCCGCCGCGACAGCCGCAAGACCGCTCAGGAGGCTCAGCAGGTACAGCGCTACCGTTCCCGCGAGGACGTGGCCGGGCGTCAGCCCGAGCTGGGAGGGTCCGTTCAGCACGAGGACGGTCACCAGCAGCACGCCGCAGACGACGGCGAGGCGCAGCGCCAGCGCGAGGGCCGCCTCGAGAGCGACCTGGGGGCGGGTGACGCCGTGCGCCAGGGTGAGCTCCAGGGCCCCGCTCTCTTCCTCGCCGCCGATCGCGGCTGCCCCCCACCCCACGGCGGCGATGGTCAGCAGCACGAAACCGATCAACCCCAGAACGGTCGCCTGGGCGTAGCCCGCACCCGTGGAGATCGAGGCGAAGCCGAGGGTCTTGACGAGTTCCGACGGCATGGATGAGATGACGGCTTCGAGGTCACCGGTCGCCCCCATCGACGGATAGATCGGAAGGTAGAGGAAGCTCGCCGCGATGAGCCCGACGGACCAGCCGGCCATCCCGGCGCGGGAGCGGCGCACCGTGTGCCGGACGACCGGCAGTGCACTACCGGCCATCATGCCCGCCCTCCGGCCCCGGTGCCGCCTGCCCGTACAGGCCGAGGACGGCCTGTTCGAGGTCCGGTTCCTCGATCACGACGTCGACCAGCCGGAGGCGGGACAGGACGCCGAGCAGCGCGACGGGGGAGCCGGACACCTGGCCCTCGACGACCGTCACCGCATCGCCCGGGCGGAGGGGACCGGGAGGCTCATCCGCCTCCCGGAACACCAGGCCCGCCTGCCGGAGGGCCTCTGCCTGCCCCGCCGTCAGCGGGGCGTCCAGCTCGAGCCGGACGGTGCGGGGCGCTTCGTCGCGCAGCTCGGCCACGCGCGCGGAGCGGACCAGATGGCCCTGCCGGATCACGGCGACGTGGTCCGCGCAGTGCTGCACCTCGGAAATCACGTGCGACGAGAGGAAGACGGCCTGGCCGGCTGCTTTCGCTTCCCGCATGAGGGCGAGGAACTCGCGTTGCATGAGGGGGTCGAGGCCGGAGGTCGGCTCGTCCAGGACGAGCAGTTCGGGTCGGTGCATCAGCGCCTGGACGAGCCCGAGCTTCTGCCTGTTGCCCTTCGAGAGCGTCCTCACGCGGCGTGACGGGTCGAGCCCCAGCCGTTCGACGAGATCGTTGCGGAAGCGCTCGTCGACGGGGCCGGAGATGAGGCCGAAGTACCGCAGCGTGTCGCGCCCCGTGGCGCCGCCGTCGAGCTTGAGGTCCCCGGGCAGATAGCCCACGCGCCTGCGGAGGGAGGGCCCGCTCCGCCAGGATTCGGTACCCAGGACGACGGCCGTACCGCTGCTCGGCCTGATCAGGCCGAGGATCAGGCGCATGGTCGTCGACTTGCCCGCGCCGTTCGGGCCGATCACGCCCACGACGCTGCCGGGCGGCACGGAGAGCGAGACCCCCTCCAGCGCTGTCAGGGATCCGAATACCTTGGTCAGGTCCCGCAGTTCGAGTGCGTCCTTCATGCTTCCTCCGTAGGACGGACAGCCCATGGCCGCCCCGTGCTCCGACTCATCGGTGCACGGGCCTGGGAGAATACAACCACGCGCGGGGCCCGCTACGGAGGGCCGGGGATACTCCAATCCACCTGCGGGACTGCTGCGGCCGATGCGGGGATACGGGCGACCTGCTGGTAAACTGGAAACACTTGCCTGCGCACGGCGGAAAACTCCAGCCAGTTGAACGCGCAGCCTGCGTCGATAGAACGCATTCTTTTGTCCCGCATCCGGCTCCGAGGATCGTGAGCGCGGTGGACACTGTCTGACTTTTCTTCGGCGAACCCCTGCGCCAACCGGTGCCGGGGAAGATGAGAAGAAAGTTCGTGTTAACTACATGACTACTTTTGCCGCCCTTGGTGTGCCCAAAGCGCTGGTCGAGAACCTCGCCGCGCAGGGAATCACCGAACCATTCCCCATCCAGGTCAAGTCGCTCCCTGACTCCCTGTCCGGGCGCGACGTCCTCGGACGCGGCCGCACCGGCTCGGGCAAGACCCTCGCCTTCACCCTTCCCATGGTCGCGCGCCTCGCCGAGCAGGAAGCGGCCTACCGCCGCAAGCCCGGGCGCCCCCTGGCCCTGGTCCTCGCACCGACCCGCGAGCTCGCCACCCAGATCAACGCCACCGTCGAGCCCCTGGCCAAGGAGCTCGGACTCAACACCACCGTGATCTACGGCGGTGTGTCCCAGCAGCGCCAGGAGAAGGCCCTGCGCGCCGGCGTCGACATCGTCATCGCCTGCCCCGGGCGCCTCGAGGACCTGATGCGCCAGAAGCTCATCACGCTCGAGTCGGTGGAGATCACCATCCTCGACGAGGCCGACCACATGGCCGACCTCGGCTTCCTGCCCGTCGTCAAGAAGCTGCTCGACACTACCCCGGCCGACGGCCAGCGCCTCCTGTTCTCGGCGACGCTCGACAACGGCGTGGACAAGGTGGTCAACCGCTACATGACCAACCCCGTCACCCACTCGGTCGACGACCCGCAGGCCGCGGTCACCACGATGGAGCACCACGTGCTCCTGATCGGCGACCAGACGCAGAAGAAGCAGCTCATCGTCCAGCTCGCCTCCGGCACCGGACGCCGGCTGCTGTTCATGCGGACCAAGCACCACGCACGCAAGCTCGCCAAGACGCTCACCGACGCCGGCATCCCCGCCGTCGACCTGCACGGCAACCTGTCGCAGAACGCCCGCGACCGGAACCTCGCCGAGTTCTCCTCGGGTGACGTCCGCGTCCTCGTGGCCACGGATGTCGCCGCGCGCGGCGTCCACGTCGACGACGTCGAACTCGTGGTCCACGTGGATCCGCCCACGGAGCACAAGGCGTACCTGCACCGCTCGGGCCGCACGGCCCGCGCGGGTTCCTCGGGAACGGTGGTCACGATCACCCTGCCCGAGCAGAAGTCCGAGGTCCAGAAGCTCATGAAGGCCGCCGGCGTCGACGTCGCATTCGAGAACGTCAAGGCGACCTCGCCGCTCGTCCTGTCACTCACCGGTGACATGGCCGACAAGATCGATCCGCGCACCCGCGCCGCGCTCCTCGCCTCGCGGGAGGCAACGCGCGGCGAAGGTACCTCGACGGGTGCGAACGCCGAGCGCAAGCGAGCCCGCCGTGGCGCCGCAGCCCCGGCTGCGGGAGGCCGTGGCGGAAGGGGCGGACGCGGACGCGTCTCCGCCGAGCCGCAGGCCGCGCAGGGCAACCGTGCGGAGCGCCGCAAGGACCAGCCGCAGGCCCCGCGCTTCGGCTCGGACGCCGGTGCTGCCGGGAAGTCGGGCGGGTCGCCCCGCCGGGCCGCCGAGCCCCGCACGGCATCGGAGACCACGACGCGCAGCCGCCGCCCGGCGTCCGGACAGCGTGTCGGCGACGCCGTACGCCGCCCTGCCGCCGGAGCTCCCGCAGCAGGCGGCCAGCAGCGGAGCCACGCGCCGTCCTCGGCTCCGCGGGCCGAAGGCGCACGCCGCGCCGGTGGCTCCCGCAGGGCCAGCGCCCCGGCGTCGAACGACCGCCGCTCGCGCTAGCACGGTCCGGCCCAGGAACCGCTGAAGGGCTCCCTACCCGCGTGGGTAGGGAGCCCTTCGTCTGCTGCGTGCAGTGCGTGGCCCCATGCGGAACAATGGCCGGATGAACACACTCCTGAATGTCATCTGGCTTCTGTTCGGCGGCATCTGGCTCGCCCTCGGCTACTTCGCGGCGGGCATCATCTGCTGCCTGCTGATCGTGACCATCCCGTTCGGCATCGCCTCGTTCAGGATCGGCGCCTACGCCCTGTGGCCCTTCGGCCAGACGGTGGTGAACCGGGGTGGGCCGACAAGCGGCTTCTCGATGGTCGGCAACATCATCTGGCTGCTCGTCGCGGGCATCTGGATCGCCATCGGCCACGTGCTCACCGCCATCCCGATGTTCGTGAGCATCATCGGCATCCCGCTGGGCATCGCCAACCTGAAGCTCATCCCGGTGTCCCTCGCTCCGCTCGGCAAGGTGATCGTCCCGTCGTCGGGAACGTACCTGCCCACCTACCGCTGAAGGGCCGCCACGCATCCACCGGCGGCCCTCCTGGCGCGCCTAGTCGGATCCGGTGACCGCGGACCCGCCCGTGCCGTTCCGGGTGGAGCCGTTCATGCCGGCCTTGTCCGGAGTCTTGAGCAGGTCGCCGAGCAGCGCGATGATATCGAGCCCGGTGGTGTCCTTCACCAGCTGCGTCGTCTGGTGGACCCCGCTCGAGACATTCCTGCTCAGCTGGCTGGCGCCGTCATTGGAGACCACCGTCATGGTGTCGATCGCCGACATCGGGGCGGCGATCTCGCGCGCCATCGCCGGTAGGACCTCGAGGACCTTCGACAGGATGGCGGCCTGGTTGAACTTCTCGTAGGCCTCCGCCTGCGCGGCGATACCCGCCGCTTCCGCCTTGCCGCGCGCTTCCGCCGACCCTGCCTCCGCATCACCGCGGGAGGCGATGACGGCGGCGTCGGCCCGGCCTCGAGCTTCGTTGATCGACGCTTCGGCGGTACCGCGCGCGGTGTTCGCGGCGGCGTCCGCCTCCGCTGCCACCCGGTCGCCCTCGGCGACGAGCTTGCGGCGCGAGAGGTCGACGCGGGCCTCGATCTCCGCGGCCTCGGAGGCGCGGCGGCGTTCCTCGAGCTTCGCGTCGGCCTGCTGGATGAGGCGGTACTTCTCGGCGTCGGCCGGCTTGCGCACCTCGGTGTCGAGCTCGCGCTCGCGGAGCTCCGCCCGCCGCTGCGCGACCTGCTGCTCGCGGATGATGACCTGCTCCTGCTGTTCGGCCTGGGCGAGGGGGCCGGCGGCGTCGGCCCGTGCCTGGCGGGCATCGGCCTCTTCCTTCAGCTCTGCCCGGCGGATGATCAGCTGCTGCTGCGCGAGGGCGACCTGCTCGTCGGAGAGGGCGCGGGCCTGCTCGGACTCCTGCATCGAGCGGGCCTCGGCGATCTTCGCGTTGCGCTCCGCAAGGGCGGCCTCGGGCCGGCCGAGGTTCTTCAGGTAGCCCGAGTCGTCGTCGACGGACTGGATCTGGAACGTGTCGATCTCCAGGCCCTGGTTGTGCATGGAGTGCTCGGCCTCCTCCTTCACGCTCTTGGCGAAGGTGGCGCGGTCACGGATGATCGATTCGACGGTCAGGGTTCCCACGATGGAGCGCAGGGAACCCGAGAGGGTCTCCTGCGTGTAGTGGTCGATGGCCTCCTGCTGGTTGAGGAACCGCTGAGCCGCCTTGCGGACGGCGTCGGCGTCGCCGCCCACCTTGACCTGGGCGACACCCGTCAGGTGGAGCTTGATGCCGTTCTTCGAGATGCCCTCGATGCGGAGCGAGACCTGGCGCGATGCCAGGGACAACGGGTAGGCCCGCTGCGAGAACGGGTTGATGAAGATACGACCGAAGACCACGCGCTGGCTGTCCGGATCCGGCTGCCCCTTGCTGTCCTTCGACGAGATGATGAGCGCCTGGTCGGGGCTGGCGATATGCAGGGCCATACGGGCGAGCACGATGGCGGCGATGATGGCGGCGAGCAGCACCACCGCGCCAATGATGAGCGGAATGAACGTGAGATCCACTGGAACCCTTTCAACGGTCCTCGAAGTGCTCCGCCGCAGCGAGTGCGCGCCGGAGGAAGAGCAAACTACTGCGTGCTGACCTGACCCCCATGTCATTCGAAAGTGGACCCGCGGACTGGCCCGCGGGTGCTGGACGTCTAGGAAGCGGCACCCGTCAGGAAGGCCTGCATGAGGGGACCGCCGGACGTTGATCCCAATTCGCCCTCCTCCACGAAGACCGCGACGGCGAGGTCTCCCTGGAGGGCGACGACCCATGCGTGGGTCCGCGGGGGAGTCTCGCTCCCGAACTCGGCTGTCCCGGTCTTGGCCAGGACGGGCTCGCCCGGCACGTCCTGCAGGAGCTGGGCCCCGCCCTGCCCGACGACGGCGGCCATGAGCGTCTTCAGGGCCGCGGATTCTCCGGCCGTGAACGCGCTCGGGGCGGCCTCGGACGGTGCGCCGGAGTCCTCCCCAGTGCCCTCCTCGGCGGAGGCCGACGCCGCCGCGTCGCTGGTGGGGGCCGCGGTGGCCGCGGCGCTCTCCGACCCCGGATCGAGGTCGGCGGACCCGCCCGGAGCCAGGAGTGTCGGGGTGACCCTCGATCCGGCGCCGACGGAGGCGGCCATGGTGGCCAGTGCGAGGGGCGAGACGAGCACCTCGCCCTGGCCGATCATCGCGGCGGCGTGTGCCGTGCCCTCCGCCTCGGTCGGCACGGAGCCGAAGAACGCCGGCGTTCCGATGGCCGACTCGACCCCGACGCCGAGGTCGGCGGCCGCGCTCGCGAGGTCGGCCTGCGTGATCTCGTCCCGCGTCGAGATGAATCCGGTGTTGCAGGACTGCGCGAAGGTTTCCAGGAGGGGGATCGTGCCGAGGAACTGCACGGGATACGTGCTCGCGTTGTTGAAGGTCCGGCCGTCCACGGTCACCTCCTCGGTGCACTGCGTGGGAGTCTGCGGCGTGAAGCCCTTCCTCAGGAGTGCGAGGCTCGTGGCGATCTTGAACGTGGATCCGGGCGGGTACTGGCCCAGGAGCGCCGTCTGCAGGCCTTCGCTGCCGGGGCCGTTCGCTGCGGCGAGGATCTCTCCCGTACTGGGGCGGATCGCCACGATGGACGACGCCGAGGGCTCGTCCGCAAGCACCTTCTCCCCGAGGCCCTGCAGCCGGGCATCGATCGTGGTGGCAAGGTCCGTGCCGTCGACCGCGGGTGTGGCGAAGAGCTGCCGGGTGGGCGTGTCGGGGGCGTTCACCGGCACGGCGGAGACCTGAAGGCCGGGCGTGCCGCCGAGCCGGGTGTTGTGCTGCAGCTGGAGCCCCCCGAGTCCCGTGACGTCTCCGGCCCGGACGGCACCGTCGGACTGCTCCACGAGTTCTTCGGTCGCTTCGCCCACGCTTCCCAGGAGTTCCCGGGCGAAGGTGCGGGTCGGGCCGAGTTCGAGGGTGTCCGCCTGGCGGAGTGCTCCCGGGACGGCATCGATCTGCGCGTCCGTCACGGTCCGGGTGGCATCGTCCCGCAGCACGAGGGCCACGACGAACGCGTCCGCACCCGCCGCCGTGACCTGCTCCTCGTATGCGGCCGGATCGATCTCGAGCAGTGCAGCGAGCGCTTGGGCGGAGGCGGCCTGCTGCGTCTCGGGGACGAGCGTCTTGTCGATGCCCACGCGGATCACCGGCCGCTCGGTGACGAGGACTTCCCCGCCCGCGCCGGTGATGTTCCCGCGATCCCCGGGAATGCGCGTGAGGGTGAGCTTCTCGTCCGGCAGGAGGTCGGGGACGACCACCGCCGGTTCCCACGCGGTCTGCCACACGTCCTCGACACGGGTGAGGTCCGCGGTCGTGCTGTAGGTCCAGTCGGAGTCGGTCTCGTCGAGGTCCCACACGTAGTCGAGGGTCGCCGTGGCGCTGTCCTCCCCGGTCTCCTCGACGTCCGCGACGCTGACCTGCGGCATGTCCGGCGCAAGGCCCTCGGTGATGGCGACGAGTTGGGCGGTCACCTCGGCAGGTTCGGCCGCCGTGAAGGCGGACTGCCCGACGTCGAGCCGGGAGAGTCCCTCGGCCAGGGTCCCGGCGGCGTCCTCCGCCGTCGGCCGGTCGCCGGTGCACGCTGCCAGGCTGACCGCGAGAACGGCGGTGGTCAGCACGGACATGGCACGGCAAAGTTTCCCCATACGGTCATTATGACCGGGCCGCGCAACCACCCGAGGTATGCCCGATATCCGTCCGTCGCGTACCCACCGCTGGGCCTGCGGGCAGGGGAATATCCTGCCCGCAGGCAAAGTTGAGTCAAGTACACTCAATGTAATTGCCGCGGGGAATGCCGGATTCCCCTCCTCGGACCAGAAAGGAACCGCGCGTGGATACCAACTTCACCACCAAGAGCCGTGAGGTGCTTTCAGCCGCCGCCATGAACGCATCCACGGCGGGCAACGCCCAGATCGAGGCGCCGCACTTCCTCAAGGCGCTCCTGGACCAGCGCGACGGGATCGCCGTCGCGCTCCTCAAGGCAGCCGGCGCGGACCCCGACACCGTGAGCGTGCAGGCGAGCTCCGCGATCAAGGCCCTGCCGTCGTCATCGGGCTCCTCCGTCGCGCAGCCCCAGTTCTCCCGTGGTGCGCTCCAGGTGATCAACGCGGCGAAGCAGGAGGCGGAGACGCTCGGTGACCAGTTCGTCTCCACCGAGCACCTCCTGCTGGCCCTCGCAGCCGACAGCGGTGCCGCCGGCACCATCCTGCGTTCCCTCGGCCTCACGCGCGAAGCCCTCGCCTCGGCACTGCCCGGGGTGCGTGGAGACCGGCGGGTGACCACACCCGATCCGGAGAACACCTTCCAGGCGCTCGAGAAGTTCGGCGTGGACCTCACCGAGGTGGCCCGCAGCGGCAAGCTGGATCCCGTCATCGGGCGCGACGCCGAGATCCGCCGCGTGGTGCAGGTACTCAGCCGCCGCACGAAGAACAACCCGGTCCTGATCGGCGAGCCCGGCGTGGGAAAGACCGCCGTCGTCGAGGGCCTGGCCCAGCGCATGGTCGCCGGGGACGTCCCGGAGTCGCTCCGCGGCAAGTCGCTGATCAGCCTCGACCTCGGATCCATGATCGCCGGAGCCAAGTACCGCGGCGAGTTCGAGGAGCGGCTGAAGGCCGTACTCGAGGAGATCAAGGGCTCCAACGGGCAGGTCGTGACGTTCATCGACGAGCTCCACACCGTGGTGGGCGCGGGCGCAGCCGAGGGCTCGATGGATGCAGGCAACATGCTCAAGCCGATGCTCGCCCGCGGTGAGCTCCGGCTCATCGGCGCCACGACGCTGGACGAGTATCGCGAGAACGTCGAGAAGGATCCGGCCCTGGAGCGCAGGTTCCAGCAGGTCTACGTCGGTGAACCCTCCGTGCCGGACACGATCGGCATCCTGCGCGGCCTGAAGGAGCGCTACGAGGCGCACCACAAGGTCTCGATCGCCGACTCGGCGCTCGTCGCCGCTGCCACGCTGTCCCACCGGTACATCCCGGGCCGTCAGCTGCCCGACAAGGCCATCGACCTCGTGGACGAGGCCGCGTCGCGCCTGCGGATGGAGATCGACTCCGCCCCCGTGGAGATCGACGAGCTGCGCCGGGCGATCGAGCGGATGCGCATGGAGGAGATGGCGCTGTCCCAGGAGAAGGACGAGGCGTCCCTCGAGCGGTTGCAGGCCCTGCGCGCCGAGATGGCCGACCGTCAGGAGGAGCTCGACGGGCTGAACGCCCGGTGGGAGGCCGAGAAGGCGGGCCTCAACCGCGTCGGCGACCTGAAGGCGTCCCTCGACGACCTGCGCTCACAGGCCGACCGCGCCCAGCGCGAGGGCGACCTCGAGACGGCGTCGCGCATCCTGTACGGCCAGATCCCGCAGGTGGAGCGCGAGCTCCGCGAGGCGCAGGCCGCCGAGGAGCAGACCGTGAACTCTCCCGACCTGATGGTCGCCGAGGAAGTCACCGCGAACGACATCGCGGAGGTCATCTCCGCCTGGACGGGTATCCCGGCCGGCCGGATGCTCCAGGGTGAGAGCGAGAAGCTGCTCTCAATGGAGCAGGTCATCGGCGCGCGGCTCATCGGCCAGCAGCGGGCGGTGTCCGCGGTGTCCGACGCCGTCCGGCGTGCCCGGGCCGGCGTGTCGGATCCGAACCGCCCCACCGGTTCCTTCCTGTTCCTCGGCCCCACCGGCGTGGGCAAGACGGAGCTCGCCAAGGCCCTCGCCGACTTCCTGTTCGACGACGAGCGCGCGATGATCCGGATCGACATGTCCGAGTACTCGGAGAAGCATTCGGTCGCGCGCCTCGTGGGTGCCCCTCCGGGATACGTGGGCTACGAGGAGGGCGGCCAGCTCACCGAGGCCGTGCGGCGCCGCCCCTACAGCGTGGTGCTGCTCGACGAGGTGGAGAAGGCGCACCCGGAAGTGTTCGACCTGCTCCTGCAGGTGCTGGACGACGGGCGCCTCACGGACGGCCAGGGCCGGACCGTGGACTTCCGTAACGTCATCCTCGTGCTGACGTCGAACCTCGGGTCGCAGTTCCTCGTGGACCCCTCGCTCGACGACGCCGCGAAGCGCTCCGCCGTGATGTCCGCCGTGAACGCGAATTTCCGGCCGGAGTTCCTCAACCGGCTCGATGATGTGGTGATCTTCGATCCGTTGAGCCTCGACGAGCTCTCCCGGATCGTGGAGCTGCAGGTCAGGTCGCTCGGTGAGAGGCTGCATGACCGCCGGCTCGAGCTGGACGTCAGCGCCGCGGCCAGCGAGTGGCTCGCGCTCACCGGATTCGATCCGGCGTACGGTGCCCGTCCGCTGCGACGGCTCGTCCAGCGCGAGATCGGCGACCGGCTGGCGAAGGGCATCCTCGCCGGCGAGATCGTCGACGGCGACACCGTCGTCGTCGACCGGCAGGAACCGGACCCGGACGCTGCCGGCGACGTCGGCCTCGACGGAGGCGGACTGCTCGTGCACGCCGCGCGGTAACCGCGAGTACGGCGAGTACCGCGCAAGGACGAAGGGGAGGGGTTCCTCCCCTTCGTGCATCCGCCCGCGGCGGCGTCAGGGGTTGAGCAGGCTCTGGCTCAGGGTGCCGCTGTTCCCGATCACCGCGAAGCAGTCCACCCGGCGATCGCCGTCCGCCCAGGTCCCCTCGGTCGGGGTGGCGCGGAGCAGGGTCACCTGGAGATCGTCGGTGACGACGTCGGGATCGACGTCGTCCGAGGCGGTCGCGCAGGCGGCCTCAGCACGGAGGTCGAGCTGCTCGCGTCCCGGGAACTCCGCATCCTGGGGGTACTCCTCGCTCGCCAGGAGCTGCGCGTTGTGCGGTTCGCTGCAGTCCACGGGCACGGCATCCTCGGTGACCTCGGTGAAGTCGGCAAGGCACTCGCCCGCCGCGAGCGACGACGGATCGACGCGCTCCTCGTCGTTCCCCCCGCCCAGGAGGGAGGCGAGCAGCCAGGCGAGGAGCCCCAGGAGTACGACGGCGCCGCCGATGAGCAGCAGCGGCGGCAGGAGGCTGCTTCCGGCAGACGTCCTGTCCTGTGCCGCATGGGCACCTGTGTCCTCCGGCTCCGACGCCGTCGGGAGCCACGCCGCGCGGGCTCCGTCGGCAGGTCGGGGCTCTGCCGGGGACTCCGGTTCTGCCGGTCCGATCGACGCCGGACCGATCGACGCCGGATCGGTGCCCGGGTACAGGCCCGGATGTCCGAGGCCGGGCTCGCCGCCCTGGGGAGGGAAGGCGTAGGGCTCGCCGACAGGTTCGGGCGCCGTGTCGCCCGCCGTGCCTCCGGCTGGAGCAGTGCCATCGGGGGCGGCGCGCACTGCCGGCGCGGTTGCCGGCAGGGGTCCGCCCACCAGTGTTCCAGCCTCCTCGGCTGCTGCCGCCACGGCCCGGGCTTCGGCGGCAGCGTCCTCGACCGAGGCTGCTTCCGCGGTGTCCCTGCTGATCCGCGCGGGTCCGAGGGCGGGCTCCTGGAGGTCGAGGGTCTCGGGCGACACCGACAGTTCGGGCTCTCCGGTCCCGGCGGAGACGTCGCCGTCATCGAGCACGATGTCGTCGGCATCCACCGTGCCCGGTCCGTCGGACCCGTCCGGCCCGGGGTGGTTCGCGGAGTCCCTGGGTGCCTGCTCCTCGTTGCTCATGGTGGACCGCTGTCTCCTTGCATTCCTGGTGCGCGTGCTGCCGGGGCTCCGGCGTGGCTTCGACTCTATCCAAGATCCTCCGCGAAGGATCGGACACGGCATCGGAGGCCGCATGCACGGACAGCAGTCCGCCGTCGAAGCCCCCGACGGAGCCCGGCGGAACCCGCGCTCGGGTGCCGCGGAAAGCATGTAATCTATACCTACGACAAACTGACCAAATACTCCGGGGCCTCGCTGCAGCCTTGGGCCTCGTGCCCCAGTGACCACCTCCGGATCGACGCACAAAGGGGGTCACGCCATGGGGCGCGGCCGTCAAAAGGCAAAAGCTACAAAGCAGGCCAGGGACATGAAGTACTTCAGCCCGGCCACTGATTATTCGGCACTGCAGCGAGAGCTCACAGGCCCGGGTAGTCGTGCGTCCTCGCGGCGTACCGAACCTCTCGAGCCGGTCGAGCCGGATTACTCGGAGTACGCGGACAAGTACGCCGATGATCTCGACGACGATGGTGAGGAGAGCGGCTCGCGCCGCATCGGCTGACCTCCGGTCGACCGACCTCCTCGATACCGCACACGGCGCATCCGTCCTTCGGGACGATGCGCCGTTCTGCGTGCCCTGGCGCCGGTCGGCGGAGGCGTGGCCGGACCGCCCTCAGGAGGGTGACGCGAGGAGCGGCTGGAAGGCGAGTTCCGCCGCTCCCACCAGCAGGAGTTCCGGGCCGAGCGCTGCGCGGCGCACGTGCACCCCGCCGGCCAGCGACCCCCGGTTCACCGCCTCCGTGAGCTGGGCGCCGTGGAAGCCGAACAGGGAGCCGAGGAAGCCGCCGAGGACGATCAGCTCCGGATCGAAGATGTTGACGAAATTCACCAGGGCGACGGCGAGCAGCTCCAGCTGGCGATCGGCTTCGTCCCGGACAGCGGGTGCGGGGTCATCGGACAGCACGCCCTCGAGCGCCTCGATACCGCCGCCCGAGAGGCCGGCCGCGTCCAGCAGGCGCTCCAGCCGGACCTCGGCGTCGAGGCAGCCCGAGCGCCCGCAATGGCAGGCGGACCCGCCTGCCCGGACGAGCGTGTGGCCCAGTTCGCCGCCGTAGCCGCGGCTCCCGACCAGCTGTGCGCCTCCGGTCACGATGCCGCCGCCGATGCCGCTGGCACTGCCGTTGAGGTACACCGCGTGGTCCAGGCCGATCGCGGCGCCGAAGATGCTCTCGGCGAGCGATCCGAGGGACGCGTCGTTGGCTGCGACCGCGGGAAGGCCCAGGGCGCTGCCGAACGGTCCGGTGAGGTCGGCGTCCCGCCAGCCCAGGTGCGGTGCGATGAGCACGCGCCCTGCGCCCGCATTGACGAGTCCGGGAAGCGCGATCCCGACGCCGAGGATCTGGTCGAGGCGCGCCAGGACAGGCTGGAGGTCGGCCACTATGTCGTCGGTGAGCCGCACCGCGTCATCGAGGGACGGCACGCTGCGGGTCTCGCGGCGCACGCGCGCGTGCACCTTCCCGCCCAGGCCGACGACACCGACGGTCAGGGCATCGATGTCGGGGTTCACGGCTAGGACGGCGACCCCCGGGTTGGCCTGCACGATGGGGCTGGGACGTCCCACCCTGCCGTCTCCCGCCGGTTCCGTCTCGTGCACCAGGTGCTTCTCCGAGAGGGCGGACACGAGGGCGCCGACAGTCGAACGGTTGAAGCCGCTGCGCCGGGTCAGTTCGGAGCGGGAGAGCGGGCCGTTCCGGTGCACCATCGTGAGGATCTGGGACAGGTTCTGCGTGCGAAGGCTTTCGGTGCCGTTCATTCCGCCGGGTTGCCGCACGGCCCTGGGTTCTCCTTCGTCCTGCAGGAGCCCTCGGCGCCTGGTCTCGGCCTATCGTATCCAGAAGCGCGCGCGGTCACGCCCGTTGCGGCACCGGCCGCGTAGCAGCGGTGGCAGGTGTGGAGGGCGGTGCGGTGCTTTGGCGCACCACGAGGCTGGTCGCGAGGTCGAGCCGCAGGTTGTTGGGACGCTCGCCGTCGCGCAGGCGGAGGACCATGCGCGTGGCTTCCTCGGCCATTTGGATGAGCGGCTGGTGCACGGTGGTCAGGGCAGGGCTGGACCACTGCGCCAGCTGCAGGTCGTCGTATCCCACGATCGACAGCTCGTCGGGGACCCGCAGCCCGATCTGGCGTGCCGCATCGAGCACGCCAAGGGCTTGGAGATCGCTGCCCGCGAAGATCGCCGTCGGGGGATTCGGCCCGCGCAGCAGGGCGAGGGCGTGGTCGCGTCCGCCGTCGACGTGGAAGTTCCCGTAGCGGATGAGTTCCGGGTCGATCGGCAGGGAGGCCAGGTTCATGGCCGAACGGTAGCCGTCGATCCGGGCGAGAGAGCACATCATGTCCTCCGGCCCGCTGATCGCGGCGATCCGGGTGTGGCCGAGGTCGATGAGGTGCCGCGTGGCCATCATGCCGCCGGACCAGTTCGCCGAACCGACGGAGGGGACGTCGGGTGCGGGGTCCCCGGCCGGGTCGATGATCACGAAGGGGATCGAGCGTGCGTCGAGCTTCCTGCGGAACTCCTGCGGCAGGTCGGAGAAGACCAGGACGACGCCGGCAGGGCGCCTCGACAGGATGCCTTCGATCCACTCGGGGCCCGGGGCGTGCCGCGTTCCCGTCTCGGTCAGCACCACGCTCATGCCGTGCTCGCTCGCCACGTTCTCCACCCCGCGGATGAGTTCGAACGCCCACGCGCTTTCCAGCTCGTGGAACACGAGTTCGACGAGGCCTGCCTTGGCCGCGGATTCCTTGCGCCGGCGGTAGCCGTGCTCCTCGAGGAGCTCCTCAACTTTCGCCCGGGTTTTCGGGGACACGTCAGCACGGCCGTTGAGCACCTTGGAGATCGTGGAGAGGGATACGCCCGCGGCCGCCGCGAGCTGGGCGAGGGTGACGCGCGGTTCTTCCGCCGGAATCGACATGCGCACAGCTTACATGCGGGGTCGAAAGAGGCCGCGGCATGGGGCTGCGGCGGCCGCCACCCGCGTTCTGTGACCGGCAGCACATCCGGCTTGCGAAGTGAGAGCCCGGTTACATACACTCAACCCATCACACAACTTTCGATATAATCGTCGAAACTTTCGAGAGGCGTTCAACGATGAACAACCGAACCTGGATGTCCCGCAGCCTTGCGGGCACCGCGGTCATGATGCTGGGCCTCACCCTGGCAGGGTGCGGCGGCGGAGGCGGCGACGCTTCGAGCCGGCCCGAGAACGAGCTGCACCTCGCCGTCTACGGTGATGCCAGCAACAAGGTCGAGCAGGCCATGGTGGACAAGTTCAACGAGACCTCCGACGTCAAGGTCGTGCTCGACACGATCCCCGGCGCGGACTACCAGACCAAGCTGCAGACCATCATCGACACCGACTCCGCTCCGGACATCTTCTTCAACTGGGGTGGCGGAAGCATCGCGAACTTCGTGAAGGCGGATCTGCTGCTGCCCCTCGACGACTTCATCGAGGAGGACCCGCAGCTGAAGGACGCCTTCCTGCCGTCCGTCTTCGACACGGCGGTCGTCGACGACAAGAGCTATGGCATCCCGATGCGTGGCACGCAGCCGGTCATGCTCTTCAACAACTCCGAGGTGCTCAAGAAGGCCGGCATCGATGCTCCTCCCGCAACCTGGGACGAGCTGCTCGAGGACGTCAAGAAGCTGAAGGCGGCGGGCGTGACCCCGATCGCGCTCGGCGGCGCGGACCAGTGGCCGACCCAGATGTGGTTCCAGTACGTCTTCGACCGCGTGGCCGGCGAGGACCTGTTCCAGGCCGCGCTCGACGGCGACACGAGCGTCTGGGAGTCCGAGGAGAGCCGTGAGGCGCTCGGCAAGCTGCGCGAACTGATCGACGCAGGTGCCTTCGGTACCAACTTCGACTCCGTGAAGTTCACCGACGGCGGGTCTCCCACCCTGCTCTCCAGCGGCCGGGCAGGCTTCGAACTCATGGGTTCGTGGGCCTACGCGACGCACCTGGATGCCAACCCCGAGTTCGCCGAGAACGTCCTCGGCTACAGCGAGTTCCCCGCGATCGAAGGCGGAGAGGGCGATCCCGACAACCTCGCCGGCAACACGAACAACTTCTACTCCATCACCAAGGACACCCGGTACCCCGAAGAGGCCGCCGAGTTCCTGAAGCTCATGTACTCGGACGAGTTCGTGCAGGAGCAGATCGCCATCGGCAACCTGCCCACCACCACGAACACGGAGGAGTTCCTCGACCAGGCCTCCAACCCGGAGTACGCGAAGTACCAGTTCGACCTCGTGAAGGACGCGCCGCACTTCCAGCTCTCCTGGGACCAGGCCTACCCGCCCGAGGCGACCGTCACCATCCACACGGCCGTAGCGCAGTTCTTCAGCGGCCAGATCGATGAAGACGGCTTCATCAAGGCAATGCAGAGCCTCTAGGACACACCATGACAACGCTTGCTACCCGCAGGCAGCCAGCGCCGGGCGGCTCCACCGTGAGCCGCCCGGCCCGCTCGGGCGCCTCGTCCGTGGGTCGCCCGGGCTTCGCCTGGGCCCTGCCCGCCACCATCTTCTTCGCGCTCTTCGCGCTCGTTCCCCTCGCCGCCGTCGCCGTCCTGTCCTTCACCTCGTGGAGCGGCCTCGGTGACCCCGAGTTCGTGGGGCTCGAGAACTGGAAGACGCTCATCGCCGATCCGGTGATGCTCAAGAGCCTCTGGCTCAGCCTCCTGTTCATCGTCCTCGGGGTAGTCACCCAGACGCCGCTGAGCATCCTGCTCGGTGTCTGGGCGGCGGGCAACCAGCGCAACCGCGCCGTGCTCAGCGCCATCTACTTCATCCCGCTGCTGTTGTCCTCGGCCGCGATCTCCGTCCTCTGGCGGGCGCTGCTCGATCCCAACTTCGGTATCCCGGGCCAGCTGCCGTGGCTGTTCGGTGACGGCAACCTGCTCGGCACCCAGTCCGGCGCCATCGGCGTCCTCATCTTCGTGGGCATGTGGCAGTTCACGCCCTTCCACACCCTGATCTACCAGGGCGCGGCCAAGGGTATCCCGCACGTGCTCTACCAGGCGGCGTCGATCGACGGCGCGGGCATGGTGCGGCAGTTCTTCTCCATCACCCTGCCGCAGCTGCGGAACACTGCCATCACCTCGATCATCCTGATGGTGGTCGGCGGCCTGACGACCTTCGAGACGGTGCTCATCCTGACCAACGGCGGGCCGGGTACCGACACCACCATCACCGCCTTCTACATGTACCAGGAGGCGTTCCAGAGCTTCGACTTCGGCGTCGGCAGCGCGATCGCCCTGGTCCTCGTCGTCGTCGCGACCCTGATCTCCCTCGTGGTGGTCAAGGTGTCCGGGTACGACAAGATGAACAGTTCGCTGGAAGGACTCTGATGAAAACCCGTCCCAACTACTTCGCCGGGATCGGCTCCTTCGTCTGGCTGCTGATCGTCGCGATCCCGCTGTACGTGATGCTGTCGGGCACCTTCCAGACGCGTGAGGAGTTCGGGGACAACGGCCCGCTGTCCTTCCCCACGAGCTTCACCCTGCAGAACTACGTGGATGCGATCACGAGCGGCTTCGGCCGCTACTTCCTCAACACGGTCGTGGTGACGGTCGGCGTCGTCGCGATCGTCCTCCTGCTCGTGCCGCCGCTGAGCTACGCGATCGTGCGCAGCCAGAGCCGGGCGGCGTCGTTCGTGTTCCGCTTCTTCCTGCTGGGCCTCGCGATCCCTGCGCAGGCCGTGATCGTGCCGGTGTTCTACCTGATCAACACGGTGGGGCTGTACGACAACCTGATCGGCGTCATCCTCCCCACGGCGGCCTTCGCGCTGCCGATCTGCACGCTCATCCTCAGCGGCACCATGCGCGACATCACGGGGGAGCTGTACGAGGCGATGGCCATGGACGGCGCGAGCCCGGCGCGTGCCTTCTTCCGGCTGGTCCTCCCGCTGTCCAAGGGTGGGATCTCGACGATCGCGGTCTTCTCCGCGCTCCAGGCGTGGAACGGCTTCCTGTTCCCCCTGATCCTGACCCAGTCCGAGAGCACCCGCGTGGTGACCCTCGGCCTCTTCAACTTCCAGACCCAGTACGGCATCAACATCCCGGGCCTGCTGGCCGCGGTCACGCTGTCGATGGTGCCCGTACTGCTCGTCTACCTGTTTGCGCGCCGCGCGCTTGTCCAGGGCCTCATGGGCGCTGGCGGAAAGTAACCATGACTGAAACAACACTGAACGACGCCCCCTGGCGGGACACCGCCGCAGCACCCGAGGACCGGGTCGAGGCCCTGATCCAGGCGATGACCCTTCGCGAGAAAGTCGCCCAGCTGGTCGGCGTCTGGGTCGGGGCCAACACCGAGGGCGGCGAGGTGGCTCCCCACCAGAACGAGATGAACGAGCCCGTCGACCTCGACGAACTCCTGCCGCACGGCCTCGGCCAGCTGACCCGGCCCTTCGGCACAGCCCCCGTGGAGCCCGGGCTCGGTGCCCTGTCGCTGCAGCGGACGCAGGAGCGCATCGCGGCGGCCAACCGCTTCGGCATCCCCGCCCTCGTCCACGAGGAATGCCTCGCCGGCTTCGCTGCCTGGAAGGCGACCGCCTACCCGGTGCCCCTAGCATGGGGTGCCACGTTCAATCCGGAACTGGTGCGGACCATGTCCTCGGCTATCGGCGCGGACCTCCGCTCCGTGGGCGTCCACCAGGGGCTCGCCCCGGTGCTCGACGTCGTGCGCGACGCCCGCTGGGGCCGGGTCGAGGAGACCATCGGCGAGGACCCCTACCTGATCGGCACCATCGCCACGGCCTACGTGCAGGGACTGGAGCGGGCCGGGATCGTCGCGACGCTCAAGCACTTCGTCGGCTATTCGGCGTCCAAGGCCGGCCGCAACCTCGCCCCGGTCTCCATCGGGGAGCGCGAGCGTGCCGACGTGCTCCTGCCTCCGTTCGAGATGGCGATCCGCGAGTCCGGGGTCCGCTCGGTGATGCACGCCTACACGGACATCGACGGCGTACCGACGGCCGCCGACGCCTCGCTCCTGACCGCGCTCCTCCGTGACACCTGGGGCTTCGACGGGACCGTGGTCGCCGACTACTTCGGCATCGCCTTCCTCAAGGAGCTCCACCGCGTGGCCGCGACGCTCGGCGAGGCCGCGGCGGCAGCGCTGACGGCCGGCGTGGACGTCGAACTCCCGACGATCCACACCTTCGGCGAGCACCTTCTCGCCGAGATCGACGGTGGCAGGCTGGACGAGGGGTTCGTCGATCGCGCGCTCCGCCGCGTCCTGCAGCAGAAGCTGGACCTCGGCCTGCTCGATCCCGAATGGTCACCGGTTCCTCCGGCCCTCGCCGGCGCCGGGGCCGGCGTCCCGGTCGTCGACCTCGACACTCCGGCCAACCGTGCCATCGCCGGCGAGCTCGCCGAGCAGTCCATCGTCCTGGTGCGCAACAGCGGGATCCTGCCGCTCGCAGGCGCTCCCCGCATCGCCCTGATCGGTCCCAACGCGGACACGCACCGGGCGTTCCTGGGCTGCTACTCCTTCCCCGCCCACGTGGGAGAGCAGCATCCCGAGGTGGAGATGGGCCTCACCATCCCCACGGTCGCGGACGCCGTCCAGCGCGAGTTCGACGGCAGCGACATCACGATCGCCGCGGGCTGCACCATCGACGGCACCGCGACGACGGGCTTCGACGAGGCGCTCGCCGTCGCCGGAGGGTCCGACGTCGTCGTCGCCGTCCTCGGGGACCGTGCGGGGCTCTTCGGCCGCGGCACGAGCGGCGAAGGGTGCGACGCCGAGTCCCTCGCGCTCCCGGGCGTCCAGCAGCAGCTGCTCGACGAGCTGCTCGCGACCGGCAAACCGGTCGTCGTCGTCCTGCTCACGGGGCGTCCCTATGCCCTCGGTTCCGCCGCGACCGATGCCGCCGCCGTCGTCCAGGGATTCTTTCCCGGCGAGGAGGGCGCGGCCGCTGTCGCCGGTGTCCTGAGTGGGAGGATCAACCCGAGCGGACGCCTGCCGGTCAGCATCCCGGGGACGCCGGGCGCGCAGCCGTCCACCTACCTCGCGGCTCCGCTGGCTCAGGCGAACAGCGTGTCCAACATCGATCCGACGGCGGCGTTCGCCTTCGGCCACGGCCTCAGCTACACGGACTTCACCTGGCAGGACGTCGAACCGTCGGCGGACACCGCCTCCACGGACGGCGAGGTGACCGTGGAGATCACCGTCACCAACGCGGGCGAGCGCGACGGCGTCGAAACCGTGCAGCTCTACCTGCACGACCCCGTGGCGTCCGTCGTCCGGCCGGTGCAGCGACTGATCGGCTACGCACGCGTACCCCTGGCCGCGGGAGCCTCGGCGCGGGTCGCGTTCACCGTCCCTGCCGACGTTACCGCCTTCACCGGGCGCGACGGACTGCGTGTCGTCGAGCCCGGGGCGCTCGACCTCCGCATCGGCGCCTCGAGCAGCGACATCCGCGCATCGGTACCCCTTACCCTGACGGGCGAGGCCCGGTACGTCGACCACACCCGGCGACTGCACTGCGACATCACGGTGGTCTCCCTCTGACGCACCGCCAGTGACCTGCCGGTATCCAACCGGACCGCAGCCCGCTTCCGCCTTCGCGGGAGCGGGCTGCGGCGTTCCGGGTGCCGAGGACGTTCTGGACGTCAGCGGTGGGTGTTGTCGCCCTCCACCTCGATGCGCTCCTCGCGCACCTGCCCCTCCACGGGCTGCTGCTCGGTGACCGTCTCCTTGTCGAGCCGCACGCGCTCGACAGGAACGGCTTCCTTCTCGACGACCGGCCGTTCCTCGGTCAGGACCACCTCGTGCTCCTCCTCGCTGATGGCGGGCCCGCTGGTGGCGGCGTCGCGGTTGGCGTCCGTGATGGGCTCGCGCTCCACACGGACCTCCTCGTGCCTCAGCGGCACCGTCTCGCTGACGTTCTCCGTGACCACGTGCTTGCGCAGGCGCGCCCTGCCGGTTTCCCGGGTCTCCGCGCCGACGCGGAGCTCCTCCTTCGACCGCGTCATCGCCTCGTGCGTCGTGGGCCCTGAGGTGTCGTGGCCGACCGTTCCATGGAGATTCGTGCAGTCGACCTGCTCATCGCCGCGCTGGAAGCCCGGGGCTTCGCGGCCCTCACCTGTCAGGCCCGTACCCGTACCCGTGCCGGTCGTGGTGCCGGTGCCCCCGCTGGAGAGGTTGTAGTGGCGGTAGAGGCGCTCTTCCTCCTCCGGGCTGAGGTGTCCGTCGCGCTCGACCGATGGGGCGTCCTTGACCAGGTCCTTGGAATAGGGGACCCGGAGGTCTTTGCCGTCCGCCGTCGCGTCCTCGAGAGGTACGAAGCTCTGCTTGGTGCCGAAGAGCCGGCGCAACGACGTCGTGGCCGCGGAGAAGGAGCAGTTCGGCGGGATGAAGTTCGGGTCGGCCTTCTTCGGCTGGCTCACGGCCATCGGCCTCACCGTCATCCTCAGCGCACCGGCGACGGCGATCGGCGTCCGCATCGGAGCGTCCAACTCGAGCAACGCGAACGACGCCGCGAACCAGGCCACCGAGAATGCGCAGACCATCGGCATCGTCAGCGGGATCGTCCTCGCGATCATCCTGTTCGTCGCCTACTACTGCGGCGGCTACGTCGCCGGTCGTATGGCACGGTTCGACGGTGTCAAGCAGGGCATCGCCGTCTGGCTCTGGGGCATCATCATCGCGATCGTCCTCGCCATCCTCGCCGCCGTCGCCGGCAACCAGTTCGACGTCCTCTCCACCATCCAGGGCGCACCGAGCATCCCCGTCGACGGCAGTGCCCTGACGGCCGGCGGTCTGATCGGTTTGGCCATCGCGATCCTCATCCCGCTTCTCGGCGCGATCCTGGGCGGCAAGGCCGGGATGCGCTTCCACCGCAAGGTCGACCAGGTGGGCATCAACCACCAGGCCGGCATCCAGCAACGCAGCCCAGGACGACCCCGGACGGTACCGGGAGGTCACCAGAACGACGACGAGGCACCGACCCGGGTGGGTCGGTGCCTCGTCATCGTACAGGGATGGATCGTCGTGCACGGCTGGGTCGCCGTACCGGGCTAGAACGTCACGGACCCGATTGCTGCCCGGTACTGCTTCCGGATGACCGGACGGTGATCCGGGGCCTGGTTCTTCAGGGTGTCCACGGACCACTGCGGTCGGGATCCCGTCAGGGCCCACGCAGCCTGCACCGCAGCCCCCCGCGCCACGTATTCCCCGGGCGCCGGGATGCGGACCGGCAGGTCGAACACCTGCGCGGCGACCTCCTGGACGGCGCCGTTCTGGGCTGCTCCGCCGATCAGCAGGAGATGCCGCGGCTCGACGCCCGTTGCCCGCACGGCGTCCAGCGCGTCCGCCAGCCCGCACAGCATCCCTTCGATGGCAGCCCGCGCCAGGTTCGCGCGGGTACTCGAGGCGATGCTGAGGTTGTGGAAACTGGCCTTGGCCGTCGGCAGGTTCGGGGTGCGCTCACCCTCGAAGTAGGGCACCAGGACCACGCCGTCGGCGCCGGGCGCGGCCTCGTGGGCCAGCCCGGCGAAGCCGTCGTGGTCCACGCCGAGGATCCCCGCCACCGATGACAGCACGCGTGCCGCGTTGAGGGTCGCCACGAGCGGCAGGAACAGTCCGCTGGCGTCGGCGAATCCGGCCACCGCCCCCGAGGAGTCGGCGACAGGTTTCGGTGCGACGGCGAAGACCGTCCCACTCGTCCCGAGGGACACGACGACGTCACCCTCCTCCGCACCGAGCCCGAGGGCGGCGCCGGCGTTGTCGCCCGCACCCGCCCCGAGGACGATCCGGTGGGCTTCCGAGGCGAGGAACGAGGAATGCGCGGTGCCCGCGACCGCCTCGGCCGGGAGGACCCGGGGGAGGATGACCTCGGACCCGTCACCCGGGACCGTCTCCCCGCCACCCTGCGCTTCGCGCGCGGGGCGGCCGAGGATGTCCTCGAACAGCGCGAGATCGTACCCACCCGTCGCCGGGCTCCAGTAGCCGGTGCCGCTGGCGTCGGAGCGGTCCGTCACCAGTTCCTCCAGCACGGGGCCGAGGGGCGATTCCCCCGCCGGCCCGAAACCGCGCAGGCGCCAGGTCAGCCAGTCGTGGGGGAGTGCGACGGCAGCGATCGCAGGAACGATATCGGGCTCGGCGTCACGCACCCACCGCACCTTGGTGCCGGTGAACGACGCCACGGGGACCAGTCCGGTGCGGGCCACGAGCTCATCGGCACCGAACTCGCCGATCAGGTCCCGGGCAGCGCCGGCCGACCGCGTGTCATTCCACAGCAACGCGTCGCGCAGTACCCTGCCGTCGCGGCCCAGCAGCACCATTCCGTGCTGCTGGCCCGCGACCGCGAGGGAATCGACGTCGTCCGCCAGTCCTCCTGCGGCCTCCAGTGCGGACCTCAGGGCCTCCCACCATGCAGTGGGGTCGACCTCCGTGCCCTCCGGGTGGAGGGCGCGGCCGCTACGGACCTCCGCGCCAGTCGCCGTGTCGACGACGACGACCTTGCAGCTCTGTGTGGACGAGTCGACGCCAGCAACGAGGGCCATGGATCAGCGGGCGCCGAGCAGGTGCTCGATGAAGAGCTGCTGGAGCTTCACGAAGCCGAAACCCTTGCCGTTGAAGTACGACTCGGTGTCGAAGTCCTCGTAGGAGGAGC
Source organism: Arthrobacter pasteuri (assembly GCF_054510955.1). Lineage (NCBI taxonomy): Bacteria > Bacillati > Actinomycetota > Actinomycetes > Micrococcales > Micrococcaceae > Arthrobacter > Arthrobacter pasteuri. Next base: position 1,493,393 of record NZ_JBTNDO010000001.1, on the reverse strand, counting down.
GGTCGGCACGCAGTGCGTCGTAGCTCTCCCCGGGGTTGAGGGTGGGCTCGTTGATCTCCGAGACACGCGAGGCGGCCAGAGCAGCCTGGACCTCGGGGTCCGCGCGGAAGGCTGCAGCGCGCTCCTTGAGCAGGAGGTAGGTCTGCATGTTCGCCGCAGCGGAGTCCCAGACGCCGTCCATGTCCTCGGTCCGGCTCGGCTTGTAGTCGAAGTGCCGGGGGCCGTCGTACGAGGGGCCGCCGGCAGGTCCGCCGAATTCGAGGAGGTCCACCAGCGAGAAGGCGTTCTGGAGGTCGCCGTGGCCGAAGACGAGGTCCTGGTCGAACTTGATGCTCCGCTGGCCGTTGAGGTCGATGTGGAACAGCTTGCCCTGGTACAGCGCCTGGGCGATGCCGTGGGTGAAGTTCAGGCCCGCCATCTGCTCGTGGCCGGTCTCCGGGTTGATGCCGACGAGCTCGGGGCGCTCGAGGGTCTCGATGAACGCCATCGCGTGGCCGAGGGTAGGCAGGAGGATGTCGCCGCGGGGTTCGTTCGGCTTCGGCTCGATGGCGAAGCGGATGTCGTAGCCCTTGTCCGTCACGTAGTCGCCGAGGAGGTTGACCGCTTCACGGTAGCGTTCCAGGGCGCCGCGGATGTCCTTGGCCGAGTCGTACTCGCTGCCTTCGCGGCCGCCCCACATGACGAACGTCTTGGCGCCGAGTTCCGCGGCGAGGTCGATGTTGTCCAGGACCTTGCGCAGGGCGAAGCGCCGCACGCCGCGGTCGTTGCTCGTGAAGCCGCCGTCCTTGAAGACCGGGTGGCTGAAGAGGTTGGTGGTGACCATCGGCACGATCAGGCCGGTGGACTTCAGGACGCCGGTCAGGCGGTCGATCTCGCGCTGCCGGTCGGCCGGGGAGCAGCCGAAGGGGAAGAGGTCGTTGTCGTGGAAGGTGATGCCGTACGCGCCGAGGTCGCTCAGGCGGTTGACGGCCTCGACGACGTCGAGCGGTGCTCTAGTCGCTGAACCGAACTGGTCCTGGGCCTCCCAGCCCACAGTCCAGAGTCCGAAGGAAAATTTGTCATCGCGGGTGGGCTCGATCGCCATTGAGTGCTCCAGGAAGTGTGTGTGACCAATATGTTGCCGTTACAAACATATTAGGTTTACGCCCAGAGTCAAGCCCAGATCTTCTTCTGGCGCAGCCGGCCCTCAGTTACTGAGCGCGCGCACGCTCGCCCGGGTCACCAGGCGGGTGGACAGTTCGATGCGGGGACTCTCCACCGGCTCGCCGCGGATCAGGCGTACGAGGGTCCGGGCCGCCAGTGTGCCCATCTCGGAGAGCGGCTGCCGGACCGTGGTGAGCGGCGGTGATGCCCACCCTGCCTCGGGGAGGTCGTCGAACCCGATCACGCTGACGTCGTCGGGGACGCGCAGGCCCTGCTGGCGCGCGGCCTCGTAGACGCCGAGGGCCATCTGGTCGCTGGCGGCGAAGATCGCGGTGGGGCGGTCGGCGCGCGAGAGGAGGTCCCTTCCCGCGGCGAATCCGGAGGCGTAGTCGAAGTCCCCGCCGAGAACGAGGGAGGGGTCGTACTCGATGCCGGCAGCGTCGAGCCCCGCCCGGTACCCGTCGAGGCGTGCGCGGCTGCACCACAACCCGGGCCGGCCCGCGACGAACCCGATGCGGCGATGGTTCTGCTGGATGAGGTGCTCGGTCGCGGTGACCGCGCCGGTCCAGTTCGTCGCCCCGATGGTCGGCACCTCCAGGTCCGGTACGCCGGCAGGATCGACGACGACCACGGGCAGGTTGAGGCGCTGCAGTTCCGCGTGGAGGAACGAGTCCAGGTCCGTCGTGACGAGGATGGCGCCGTCGCTGGTCCTCGCGCCGAGAGTGTCGAGCCACTTGCGCGTGGAGTCGGCGCCTCCCCGGCGGTGGATGGCGGACACGACGACGGACAGTCCCTCGGAGTTCAGGGACTCCTCGACGCCCCGGATGATCTCGACGGCCCAGGGGCTGTCCAGATCGTTGAAGACCAGGTCCACCAGCCCGGAGGGCCCTGCCTGTGCTGTTCCGCGGCGGCGATAGCCGTACTCGCGCAGCAGGACCTCGACGCGTTCGCGGGTTGCGGGAGCGACGTCGGAGCGGCCGTTGAGGACGCGCGACACCGTGGGGATGGAGACTCCGGCCGCCGAGGCGATCGCCGAGATCGTCACGGCGGGGTTGGTGTTGTCCTGCACATCAGCCTCCTCGGGCCCCCTCGGGCGACAGATGCCTCCCGGAACCAATTTCCTTCACACCCTTGACCTGTGGTGCGCGGTGTTCCTAACCTACAGCAACGGTATTTCCGGAAAGTTCCGGAAAAGTTCCGAGGAAAGTTTCGGGCAACCGCACTTGAAGTACCTCAAAGGAGAGCTCATGAAGGCCCGTCAGTCCCTTGCCGCCGCAGTCCTCGCGTCGGCGCTGATTCTTCCCACCGCAACCCCTGCACTCGCAGCACAGGAAGCCCCCCGGAAGCCCGGAATCGAGAAGCAGGACACCCTGCGCTGGGCAGCCCCGCAGGACCTGAAGATCGGCACTGCCGTCGCAGGCGGCGGTCACCACGAGACCCAGCCCTACCCGGCCCCGTTCCCCAATGACAAGGAATACCTGCAGCACCTCGCCGCCGAATTCAGCTCCGTGTCACCGGAGAACCAGCTGAAGTGGGAGTTCGTGCACCCCGCACGCGACACCTACCGCTTCGCCGAGATGGACGCCATCGTCCAGTTCGCGCAGGAGAACCACCAGGTGGTCCGCGGCCACACCCTGTTCTGGCACAGCCAGAACCCTGCCTGGCTGGAACAGGGCAACTTCTCGAAGGATGAGCTGCGCGCCATCCTGAAGGACCACATCCAGACCGTCGTCGGACGTTACGCAGGCAAGATCCAGCAGTGGGACGTCGCCAACGAGATCTTCAACGGCGACGGGACCCTGCGCACCACGGACAACATCTGGATCCGTGAGCTGGGACCGGAGATCATCGCCGATGCGTTCCGCTGGGCCCACGAGGCCGACCCCAAGGCGAAGCTCTTCTTCAACGACTACGGGGTGGAGGGCGTCAACGCGAAGAGCGACGCCTACATCAAGCTCATCCCGCAGCTGCAGGCCCAGGGCGTGCCCGTGGACGGCTTCGCCATCCAGGGTCACCTGAGCACGCGCTACGGCTTCCCCGGCGACCTCCAGGCCAACCTGCAGCGCTTCGACGACCTCGGGCTGGAGACGGCGATCACCGAGATCGACGTGCGGATGGACGTGGCAGCGGGGACGCAGCCCACTGCCGCGCAGCTCGAGAAGCAGGCGAGCTACTACCAGCGGGCACTCGACGCCTGCATCTCGGTGGAGGAGTGCAACTCCTTCACGATCTGGGGCTTCACCGACAAGTACTCCTGGGTCCCGGTGTTCTTCTCCGGTGAGGGCGAAGCGACCGTGATGTGGAACGACTTCACCCGCAAGCCCGCCTACTACGCACTCCAGGAGAGCCTCGAGCAGGCGTCCCCCGGGCGTGGTAACCGCTAGGCACCACCAGCACGACCAGCAGCACGACCACCAGCACGACCAGCACGACGACCCCCAGCAGTCTGTGGCCCGTCCGTACGCGGACGGGCCACACCATCAAGGAGAACCATGAGACAACGACGTCTGGTCGCAGGCGCTACGGCGTTCGGCCTGATGACGGGAGCCGGCGCCCTCGCGCTCCCGGCGGCCCAGGCCGACGAACCGACAGTCCTGCTGAACGAGGATTTCGAGGACGGCAGCTTCAGCCCGCTGGCGCAGAACGGCGGGCCCGCACTGTCGGTCGTCGACGCCGACGGCGACAAGGCCCTGCTGGTGAAGGGCAGGACCAACGACTACGACGGCATCAAGACGCCCGCCAACCTCCTGCAGGCGGGAGGAACCTACACCTTCTCCGCGCAGGTGAAACTCTCGGCGGCAGCCGGCACGACGACGTCGGCGCGCTTCGTCGTCGAACCCGCCTACAGCTGGGTGGGCAACACCACGGTGTCTGCGGATGCCTGGACGACGGTGACCGGCACCTTCAACGCCCCCGCCGGAGCCGACCCGGCAACGCTGCGGGCCTACCTCGGAACGGGAGACCTGGGTGCACCCTACGACTACCTCGTGGACGACGTCGTGATCACCGGCACGGCCGCACCTGCCGACGGGGGAGCGTGGCAGCCCACGCCCGACCCCTCCTTCGTCCCGGGTGGCGCGATGAACCCCACCACCACGCCCCTCGCCTCGGCACGCGCGACGGGCAACGCCGTCGCCCTGACGTTCGACGACGGGCCCAACCCGGGCGAGACCGCCGCCGTGCTCGACCTCCTGCGGGACAAGGGCATCACGGCGACCTTCTGCATCATCGGACAGAATGTCCAAGCCTCCGGCGGCACCGACCTGCTGCGGCGCATCGTCGCCGAGGGGCACACCCTGTGCAACCACGGTACGTCCTACGCGGACATGGGTTCGTGGACCCAGGCGCAGATCGAGACCGACCTCAAGGAGAACCTGCGCATCATCCGGGCCGCCGTCGGTGACCCGTCGCTCCCGGTTCCCTACTTCCGCGCACCCAACGGGAGCTGGGGCGCCACCGGCGAGGTCGCCGCAGCGCTCGGCATGCAGCCGCTCGGCCTCGGCAGCATCATCTTCGACTGGGACGGCAACGACCTCAGCGAGGCGACCCTGACCGCGAACCTCCGCAAGGCCTTCACCCCCGGCGCCGTGGTCCTCGCCCACGACGGCGGTGGGGACCGCTCGAACACCGTCAAGGCGGTCACGACGGTCGTCACCGAGAAGCTCGCCGAGGGGTGGACGTTCACCCTGCCGAGCGGTGGAGCCGCGGTTGCAGGATCCGTCGGCGTCACCTCCGGGTTCGAGGCCGGCACCGACGGCTGGACGGCCCGCGGCGACGGAGTCTCCGTCGCAGCGAGCACCGATGCGCGCACCGGTTCCGGCAGCCTGCTCGTCACGAACCGCACGCAGCCCTGGCACGGAGCGGCCCTCGACGTCACGGCCGACCTGCCGGTCGGGACAGCGGTCGAGGTATCCGTGTGGGCGAAGCTCGCACCGGGCCAGGCTCCGGCATCGCTCAAGGTGTCGGTGCAGCGCGACAACGGCGGCGGGAGCGCGTACGACAGCGTCGCCGGGGCCGGCGCCTCGGTCACCGCCGACGGCTGGACCCAGCTCAAGGGCACCTACACGCTCGGTGCGGCTGCCGACAAGGCGCAGGTGTACGTCGAGGGTGCGGTGGGAGTGGACTTCCTGCTGGACGACTTCAGCCTCGCACCGTTCACCGAGACGTCCATCCAGACGGATGTCCCCGGGCTGAAGGACGTGCTCGGCGCTGACGGCATCGAGCACGTCGGTGTGGCCATCGACGCGCGAGAGACCGTGGGAACGGCCGCCGACCTCGTGCGCAAGCACTTCAACGCCTTCACGCCCGAGAACGCGGGCAAGCCGGAGAGCGTGCAGCCGGTCGAGGGACAGTTCACCTTCACCCAGCTGGACCAGCTGCTGGACTTCGCGGACGCGAACGACGTGAAGGTCTACGGGCACGTGCTCGCATGGCACTCGCAGACCCCGGCATGGTTCTTCAAGGACGGTACCCGCGACCTGACGAACAGCCCGGCCGACCAGGCGCTCCTCAAGGCACGCATGGAAGCACACATCAAGGGCATCGCGGACCACATCAACGCCCGCTACCCTGACGGGAACAGCCCCATCTGGGCCTGGGACGTGGTCAACGAGGTCATCGCGGACGGCGACAACGCCAACCCGCACGACATGCGGGACAGCCGCTGGTTCCAGGTTCTCGGCGAGGGCTTCGTCGACCAGGCCTTCCGCCTGGCCGACCGCTACTTCCCCGACGCGGCCCTGTTCATCAACGAGTACAACACCGAGATGCCGGAGAAGCGGGCCGACTACCTCGAGCTGATCAGCGCACTCGAGGCCCGCGGCGTGCCGATCGACGGCGTGGGGCACCAGGCCCATGTCGACGTCGCCCGCCCCGTGCAGTGGCTCGAGGACTCCGTCAAGGCCGTCGAGGCCCTGGACCCGAAGCTCCTGCAGGCCATCACCGAACTGGACGTCAACGCGTCGACGGAGAACCAGGGTGCCGATGTCAGCGGCGCTCCGGTGGATCCCTACAGCCCGGCGTTCGAGGACGACGCGGACGCGGCGGCGGAGGTCGGCTACTACTACCGCGACCTCTTCGCCATGCTGCGCGAGCACAACGAATCCGTCGATTCGGTGACCTTTTGGGGCATCAGCAACGCCCGCACCTGGCTGCGGACCTGGCCGATGGCCCGTCCCTGGGAGCAGCCGCTGCCCTTCGACGACGAGCTGCAGGTCACCCCGGCCTACTGGGGCATCGTCGACCCTGCCAAGCTGCCCGCACGGCCGGCCGATGTGCTGCCGCCGCGGATCGCGGACACCTCGGACATCACGGCGGTCGCCAACGGGGCCAGCGGCGCCAAGGTGGCCTACGTCCTGCCGTCGGCCATCGACACGCTCGACGGCGTGGTGCCACTGGCCTGCGTACCCCTGTCGGGGAGCCGCTTCCCGGTCGGCATCACGACGGTCACGTGCACCGCGACGGACGACGCCGGGAACTCCCGGACCAGCTCGTTCGACATCGTCGTGACGCGCAAGGAGGCGGGGAAGCCCTGACGCAGGTCGCTGAACCGCACTGAGCACGACGAAGCCCCTGTCCTCTCCGAGGGCAGGGGCTTCGTCGTGCTGTTCTCGTCCTGCTCGTGCGGACCCGCCCGGTCAGGCGTAGGCGCCGAGCAGTCGCACCGAGCCGCCGTCGACGCCCTTGGCGCCCTGCACGTAGTCGGGTCCGTCCGTGCTGCCGTTGCCCGCGGCCTGCACGCTGCCCATGATCCAGGACGGCACGCCGGCCGCGTTCAGCTGGGCGAGGGCGGCATCCGCGCCACCGGCTCCGACGATCGCGACCATGCCGACACCGAGGTTGAGGGTGCGCTCGAGGTCCGGCAGGGGCACGGAACCGAGCTGCGAGACGAGGGTGAAGATCGGCGGAAGCTCCCACGTGGAGCGGTCCACGGTCGCTTCGAGCCCGCGGGGAAGCACCCGGGCGAGGTTCGCCGCGAGCCCGCCGCCGGTGACGTGGCTGAAGCCGTGCACCTGCGCTGCGTCCGCACGGGCCAGCGCGAGGCAGTCGGAGGCGTAGATGCGCGTCGGCTCGAGGAGCTCCTCGCCGAGGGTCCGCCCGAGTTCGGAGACCTGGCGGTCGAGGGCCCAGCCGGCCTGGTTGATGACCCGGCGCACCAGCGAGTAGCCGTTGGAGTGGAGGCCCGACGAAGCCATCCCGATCACGACGTCGCCCTCGCGGACGCGCTCGGGACCGAGGACCCGGTCGGCCTCGACGACGCCGGTCGCGGCGCCCGCGACGTCGTACTCGTGCTCACCGAGCAGGCCCGGGTGTTCCGCGGTCTCGCCGCCGACCAGTGCCGTGCCGGCGGCCGAGCAGCCGGCCGCGATGCCGCGGACGATGTCCGCGATGCGCTCGGGGACGACCTTCCCGCACGCGATGTAGTCGGTCATGAAGAGCGGCTCCGCGCCGACCACCACGATGTCGTCGACGACCATGCCCACCAGGTCGAACCCGATGGTGTCGTGGATGTCCATCGCCTGCGCGATGGCGACCTTGGTGCCCACGCCGTCGGTGGACGTCGCGAGGAGCGGCCGCGTGTAGGTGAGGAGGCGGGACACGTCGTAGAGCCCGGCGAAACCACCCACCCCGCCGAGGACCTGCTGGCCGTGCGTCGCGCGCACCGCGTCCTTCATGAGCTCGACGGCGCGGTCACCCGCTTCGACGTCCACTCCTGCGCTGGCATACGTGATGGGGTTGGACGCGCTCATACCCGCTCTTTCTTGTCTTCGTCGGTCAGTACGGCTTCGAATTCGGCGTCCGGCCCCGGATCGCATCCCGTGGCTCCGGACTTGTCCGCAGGATTGGAGCGCTCGAGCAGGTTCTTGCCGAGGCGGTCGTCGTCGGGCAGTTCGATGGGGTACGTCCCGGTGAAGCACGCCGTGCAGAGGCGCTCGCGGGGCTGCTGCGTCGCGTCGATCATGCCGTCCTCGGAGATGTACGCGAGGCTGTCGGCGCCGATGGACTTGCTGATCTCGTCGATCGCGGCACCATTGGCGATCAGCTCGGCACGCGACGCGAAGTCGATGCCGTAGAAGCAGGGCCAGCGCACCGGCGGCGAGGAGATCTTGACGTGGACCTCGGCCGCCCCGGCCTCGCGCAGCATGCGGACGACGGCGCGCTGGGTGTTGCCGCGGACGATCGAGTCGTCGACCACGATGATGCGCTTGCCGCGGATGACCGATTCGAGGGCGTTGAGCTTGAGCCGGATGCCGAGCTGGCGCAGGGTCTGGCTGGGCTGGATGAAGGTGCGGCCCACGTAGGCGTTCTTCACGAAACCGTGGGCGAAGGGGATGCCCGACTCCTCGGCGAATCCGACGGCGGCCGGCGTGCCGGACTCCGGGACCGGGATCACGATGTCCGCCGCGGCTGCGTTCTCGCGGGCCAGCTGGCGGCCCATCTCGACGCGCGACTCGTACACCGAGCGTCCGGCGATCGCGGCGTCAGGCCGGGCCAGGTACACGTATTCGAAGACGCAGCCCGCGGCGGTCGTCTGTGCGAAGCGGCTGCTGCGCACGCCGTCCTCGTCGATGGCGATGAACTCGCCGGGCTCGATCTCGCGGATGTAGCTCGCGCCGACCGTGGCGAGGGCCGCCTGCTCGGAGGCGACGACCCAGCCGCGCTCGAGGCGGCCGAGGACGAGGGGACGGACACCGTAGGCGTCGCGTGCGGCGTAGAGGGTGCCCTCGTCCATGAAGACGAAGCAGAAGGCGCCGCGGATGCTCGGCAGCAGGTCCATGGCCGTCTGCTCCAGCGAGCGGCCGTCGTTCCCGGCGAGCAGCGCGGTCACGAGGGCGGTGTCGGTGGTGTTGCCCTGCGCGAGTTCTCCCGCGCGGGGCTTGCCGTGGCGGTCAAGGACCATCTGGTACAGCTCGGCGGAGTTCGTGAGGTTGCCGTTGTGCGCGAGGGCGACGGTGCCGGCCGCGGTCGCTCCGAGCGTGGGCTGGGCATTGGCCCAGTGGGAGGACCCGGTGGTGGAGTAGCGGCAGTGCCCGACGGCGATGTGGCCGGTCAGGGTGTTGAGCGTCGCCTCGTCGAAGACCTGGGACACCAGGCCCATGTCCTTGTAGACGTTAATCCTGTGGCCGTCGCTGGTGGCGATACCCGCCGATTCCTGGCCGCGGTGCTGCAACGCGTACAGGCCGTAGTAGGTGAGCTTGGCGACCTCCTCGCCAGGTGCCCAGACGCCGAAAACACCACAGGCATCCTGGGGTCCTTTTTCGCCGGGTAGAAGATCATGGGAGAGTTGTCCGTCGCCGCGCGCCATGCGCCTATTCTCTCACGGCACGCAATGCCGCCCGCGCGAAGGGAAGCCGGCGTAGGACACACCTCCGCGGGGTGGGGGCGGGCGCCCTGCGTGCCGGTGTTCCGCCCGGACCCTCCCGGCGCTGTGGAGTCAGGCCGCTCCGTCGTCGTAGGTGCGCTCCGCACGGGCGCGTTCCGCCCGCTTCACGCTCCGCCGGTCGAAGACCAGCACGAGCAGCGCCGCGAGCATCAGGCCCGGGATGGCGAAGGCCACGGTGAAGAAACCGAGGATGGACTCGCGGGTGAGCGTGGGATCGGCCGGGCCCGTGTAGGCGATCACCAGTGCAGCGAGGAAACCGAGGATCGCACCGAGCATCATGAAGGGCACGAACTTGGGTGCCCTCCGGACGGTCACCTCGCGGTAGGCGGGAGCCTCCTCGACCGCAGGTTCTGCAGGAGCCCCGGCGGTGGATGCGGCGGGAGCGGTGGATGTGGCGGGAGCGGCAGGCTCGGGGGAGGCATCGCCGGCAGGGCCCGGGGTCACCGGATCCTCGCGGTCACCGGGGACCCGCTGCCCGTCCGCAGGCACTGCGCCGCGCGTGTCGGGGTGCTCGGGAGGAGTGGTCGGCGAGTGCTGCTCGGAGGTCATGGTTTAAGGCTACCGGGCGTCAGGGACGCCGCTCGACGAGCTGGTAGCCCGCCTCGCCGAAGACGAGTGTGTAGTCGGTTCCGGGGTAGCGCTGCTCCGCGTGGGCCTCGGCGTCGCTCGGCCGGACGGAGCCCCAGCTCCAGTCGTCCGCGTCGACGATGAGGTAGTCCGGTGCCGGGTTGGTGTTGCCGAGCCAGTACACGCGGGTGTCGGGGACGAGGTAGGCCATCAGCACCACCCCGCTCTCCACCGTCGATCCTTCCGGGATGAGGTCCATCATGCGGCGCGCGGCGTCCCAGCGATCCGACTTCCAGTAGGTCTCCGGCTCCACGAGCACGGTGAACTTCTGCCCGGGCAACAGCACCAGGCAGGCCGCGACGGCGGCGGGGATGCCGACCAGCGCGGTGCTGCGCACCCAGCTCCGGGGGCGGGTCCGCAGCGTATGCACGCCGTCCAGGAGGGCGAGGAAGAGCACGGGCATCAGTACGGCGCTGTAGTGCCACTCGGGCCCCCAGTAGCCGCCCTGGGTGGACGCGAACCGCCACAGGAGGGTCGGCAGCAGTACCAGGCTCAACGAGGAGCGGAGGAACAGGAACCCGCCGGCGAGCAGGAGCAGCAGGAGCGTCTCGTGCTTCGCCGTCCCGGAGACGAGGTCGACCACGGCGCTCACGGGGTCAGCGATCATCGCACGCACGTCGATCCGGTCCGAATAGTCGTACTGCCCGGCGGAGTTCAGGGCCGGGAGGATCAGCCGGACCGAGAGGATCAGCCACAGGAGTCCCCAGGCGGACAGCCAGAGTCCCGCGGCGGCGCGGAGGCGCCACGCGATCACCAGTCCGAGGGCGATGACGGTGAGCCCGAGGTCCTCCTTGACGAAGACGAGCAGCCCGCCCCAGACGACGGCCGGCAGGATGCGGCGCCGCAGGACGGCCTCGAGGCTCAGCGCGAGGAGCGGCACGGCGAACGCGATCTCGTGGAACTGCGCGGCGACGGCCGACTGCAGCCCCCAGGACAGGGCGTAGGCGATACCGACCGCGATCCCGGCGAGCGGGCCGAGGAGGCGCGTCCCGGCCCGTGCCACGACGGCCACCGACAGGGCGAAGAGGAGATCCTGCACGACCAGGAGAGTGAGGCCCGACGGCGCGACCGCGTACGCGGGCCCCAGCAGCACGAGCAGCGGATGGAAGTGGTCGCCCAGTAGGTTGAAGTCCTCGCCCTTAATGGGGACGATCGGTGCACCGAACCCGGCGTATGCCTTCGCCAGCTGCGTGAAGATGCCGAGGTCCCAGGACGGCGAGCTCAGCCGGTTCCACTGGGTGACGGAGAAGACGGTGTACAGGGCGGCCGCTGCGAGACCGGTGAGCCAGGCACCGAGGGGCTGGCCCCGCACGGCTCGGGACGTGCGGGCCGGGAGGGTGCTCAGGTGGGTGCCAAGTTCAACGTCCGCGCGGCGCGCGGTGGCGGGCCGCCCGGCCGCGGTCGCGGCGCTCGGTCGCCCGTCCGGCCCCGCGGCGCTCGGTCGCCCGTCCTGCCCCGCGGCGCTCGGCTGTCCGTCCTGCTCCGCGGCGCCGACCCTCCGGTCCGTGCTCACCCGTGGAGCCCGGCGAGGGGGAGCCAGGCGCTGAGGTCGGCGCGCTGCCCGGACGCAGCGACCTTGCCCGCCGAGACCGCCGACGGCCAGTCCGTGGTGCCGCTGACGAGGGCGAGCCACGTGGTGGCGTCCGTCTCGACGACGTTCGGCGGTGTGCCGCGGGTATGGCGGGGCCCTTCGACGCACTGCGTGACGCCGAAGGGCGGTACGCGGACCTCGACGCTGTTGCCGGGAGCCAGTTCGGCGAGTTCCTCCAGTGTGAAGCGCACGGCCGTCGCGATCTCGTTCCGGCCGGCCGAACCGTCCGCCACCCGGGCCAGTGCCCGGCGGCCGTCCTCGCCTGTGATGCGTCGTCGTGCCATGGTCCGTTCCTAGTCGAGCAGGGCCAGGACCGGGGCGGCGAGCCGCAGGCTGCCGACGGGGCGACCGCCGCCGAGGACCGGGGGTACCACCTTCTCGAGGACGGTCCCCACCTTGTCGGCGTCGATGGCGCCGGACGCGGCGAGCAGGGTCAGGCCGACGAGGGTGGCGGCCCGGGAGTTGCCGTCGAGGACCTTCAGGGCCAGGGACGCGCCGGTGTGTGCGGCGAGGACGAGGACGCCTTCCGCCCCGCTCTTGGCGAGGACGCCGAGGTCCTCCATGACCACCGAGTTCTCCATGCCGTTGCCGTGGACGGCCCAGGGGTAGTCGAGCATCGCGGTGGCGACCGTCGCCGCCCGCGCGTCGGCGTGCTTGTCCGAGGGCGCCTTGGCGACCTTGCCGATGCCGCGGGCGAGCCCCGTCAGTGACACGGCGGCGACGGGGGCGCCACAGCCGTCGACGCCCCACGCCGCCACGGACTCCTCGGTGTATTCCTCGATGACCGAGGCCACCGAGCGCTGGAGCGGGTGCGTGGGCTCGAGGTAGGTTGCGGTGTCCCAGCCGTTCTCGGTGCAGGCCCACAGGAAGGCCGCGTGCTTGCCCGAGCAGTTGAAGGCGATGCGCTGCTTGCCCTTGCCGCTGCGGACCAGCTCGTTGCGGGCTTCCTCGTCCTGTGGCCAGTCCTCGGGGCACTGCAGGTCGTCCTCGGTGACGCCTGCGGCGTCGAGCATGGTGCGGACCACGTCCATGTGCTCGCGGCTGGCGACATGGCTCGCGGCGGCGAGGGCCACCTGCGGGCCGCGCAGCGGTACGCCGGCCTTCATGCTGGCGAGCGCCTGGAAGGGCTTGAGGGTGGAGCGGGGGAAGATCGGGCTGCTGATGTCCCCGAGTTCGGTCACCACGGAGCCATCCGCCGCCAGGACGACGGCGGCACCGATGTGGCGAGACTCGATGAAGCCGTTGCGTTCGAGGACGGCGAAGTCGACGGCGTCAGCCGTCGTGAAGGTGGAGGGCATGGTCCCAGTATTCCCTACCCGCCGTCGACGTCGGGAGGGATGAAGGCAGCGACGAGGGCTTCGGACCCGCGGGCGAGGAGGGCGACGTCGGCTCCGACGAGGATGAAGGATGCCCCGCGGTCCAGGTAGTGGCGCTGTGGCGGGGGTGAACGCGTTGACGCCGGCCGGCTTTCCCACGCGTACTGCAGCTGTCAGTTCCGGGGTCGTCGTCGTGGTCCGCCCGGACCAGAATGTTGCCGTCGTGGTTCCCCTCGACGCTACCGGCGAGCTCGAGCAGTTCTTCGCGGGCCTCCACTCGCCACTGCGCACGGCGCAGCGGGCCACCTGGCAGGTGTCACGTGAGCGCAGCGAGCGGCCAGGGCTCCGGGAACGAGAAGGCGGAGGCGTACCTACGACCGGCCACCGGTGAAGCGCGGTGTGCGCTTCTGCTGGAACGCCGCGAAGCCCTCGGCGTAGTCGGCGCTGCCGCAGAGTTGGCCCTGCACCCGGTTCTCGTGCTCGAGCGACTCCCACAGTCCCAGCCGCTGGTCGCGGATCTGGGCCACCAGCTCGCGTGATGCGAGGAAGGCCTGTGTGGGCCCGTCGGCCACTGCTGCCGCCCTGGCGCGGGTGAACTCGAGCAACTCGTCTGCTGCAAGGGATCGGCTGAAGAGGCCGGAGCGTACTGCCTCGGCTCCGCTCATGAGGTCGCCGGTGTAGATCAGGTCCAGCGCGCGGTGGGCGCCGAGCCGCTCGGTGAAGAGCGCGTGCCCACCGGAGTCGAGGGTGGCACCGAGCCTGGCGAAGGGGGACCCGATTTTCGCCGTGTCCGCGACGTACACGACATCGGTGGCGATGGCCAAGCCCAGTCCCAGCCCCAGGCAGGCGCCCTGGACCGCAGCGAAGGTTGGGGCGGGAAAGCTGCTCATGGCGCGCAGCAGGGGGGTGACCTTCGTCGCGAGGAACCCGTAGGCGTCGTCGACCGCCGGGTCGACCGCCGAGATGTTCCGGCCGGCGCAGAACCCGCGGCCCTCGCCCCGCAGGATCAGGGCCCGCACTCCAGCCCGCTCGGCCTCGCCGTACGCGTCACCGAGCTCCCCGAGGGCTGCCTCGTCGAGGGAGTTCATCCGGTCCGGCGCGTTCAGCACCACTTCGGCCACGGGCCCGTGGATCAGCAGGTCGATCATGGTCGCTCCTTCGCGACGGAGCCGGAGGACCCGGCATGGTGTTCAGGTAGTTCAGGCATCGAAGTCGACCACGAGCTGATCGGACGTCGGCCGGGTCTGGCACGTGAGGACGAAGCCATTGTCGACTTCGTCCTTCTCCAGGGCGTAGTTCTCCTCCATGACGAAATCGCCGGAGACTACTTTGGCCCTGCAGGTGCCGCAGACGCCGCCGGCGCAGGCGAACGGCACGTCGGAGCGGACGCGCAGTGCGGCGTTCAGCACGGTCTCGCGGGCACTCCTGGGCGATTCGACGACGCCGGAGAGCCCGTCGAGGGTGAAGGTGATGCAGTAATTCTCGCCGGCGGGGTCTGCCTCGACGCGACGGCCCTGCTGGCCCTCCGGGCTCTCGGGTCTGCCGGTGGTGAAGAGTTCGAAGCGGATCTTCTCCTCGGGGACGCCGCGCTCCGCGAGGCTGTCGCGGCAGAGCTGGACGAGTTCGAACGGGCCGCAGAGGAACCACTCGTCGGTACGGTCCACCTGCACCACCTCGTCGAGGATGTCGTCGAGCTTGTCGCCGTCGATGCGCCCGGACATCAGGGGGCTGATGCGCTGCTCACGGGAGAGGACGTGGTAGACCGCGAGCCGGGAGGGATATTTGTCCTTCAGGTCGCCGAGCTCCTCGGCGAACATGACGTCCATCGCCGAGCGGTTGGCGTAGACCAGGTCGAAGGTCGAGGAGTCGGAGGCACGCAGCACAGCCCTGGCGATGGCCATGATCGGGGTGATGCCGGAACCGGCGGCGAAGGCCACGAGGTGCACGGAGGCGTTGAGGGCGACCTCCTCCGCGGCAAGCTCTTCCGCGTTGTTCATCGTGGTGAGCCCGAGCCGGGAGGTGAAGGCCCCCTGCGGGTTCATGACATCGAGGCGGTCACCTGCCCTGAGGGACTCGTTGGCCCAGGAGGAGAACACTCCGCCGAGGTCCTGCTTGATGGCGACCCGGATCTCCCCGGGAACGGGTTCGGCGCAGATGGAGTAGGAGCGGCGTACCTCGTGGCCGTCGATCATCGCGCGGAGGGCGACGTACTGACCCGGAAGGTAGTTGTAGTCGCTGATGAGTTCGGGGGGCACGGCGAAGGCCACCTCGACCGAGTCCGGGGTGAGCCTGCGTACCGAGGTCACCTCGAGGGTGTTGAACGTGGCCCGACGCCTGGTCGGTCCGGGGAGGGTGTCGGGCATCAGTGGACCTTGAAGTAGTCGAAGGGCTCCAGGCAGTCGTTGCAGACGTGGAGGGCCTTGCAGGCGGTGGACCCGAAGCGCGTCATCTCGCGGGTGTTCAGCGAGTGGCACCGCGGGCACTTGACGGTCAGGCCGAGGCGGACGGGTCCGACGGCGGCCATCCCCGTGGGCGGCGCGATGCCCCCCGTGGGCGGCGCGATGCCGTACTCGACGAGCTTGCGGCGGCCCTCGGCGCTCATCCAGTCCGTGGTCCAGGCCGGCTGCAGGACGAGCTCGATCCTGACGTCGGCGTACCCGGCGGTGTTCAGGGCCCGGGTCACGTCCGTGCTGATGGTCTCCATGGCGGGGCACCCGGAATAGGTGGGTGTGATGACGACGACGGCATGGTCGCCGTCGATCCGTGCATCCCGGAGGATCCCGAGGTCGGCGATGGACAGGACGGGCACCTCCGGATCGTCGACGGTGGCGGCGATGTCCCATACCCGGCCCGCATCGGCGGAGGTGGGCCGCAGCTCGTGGCCCGTGGGGTACGTCGCGCCCTTCTCCTCCGGGGCGGTCGTGCTTCCGGTCACCAGGTCGCGCCCGGGTGCTGACGGGCCAGCACCTGCATCTCGCCCAGGATGTGGCCGCGCTGCTCGCTGAACTCCCCGGAACGGTTTCCTCCGTAGGCGCCGGGGACGCCGGGCAGATCGAGGCCGGCGTCCCCGAGGGCGGCGCTGATCCGCCGGTCGACATCGGGGCGGAGGGAGGACGGCAGCACGGCGACGCCGTCGAGGGAGCGGACCAGGTCGTCGTCGTGGAACAGCTCATCGACGTAGGGCCATAGGTAGTCGAAGCCGGCCTGGATGCGCCGTCTGGACTCTGCGGTGCCGAGGCCCAGGCGCAGCACCCACTGGAGTGCGTGGTCCTGGTGGTACTGCACCTCTTTCAGGGCCTTGTCGGCGATGGCTGCGAGCGTGGGATCCGTGGAGGACACCAGCCGGCGGTAGAGCTCGTACTGGTAGAAGGAGAAGATGAGCTGGCGCGCGATGGTTCGTCCGAAGTCGCCGTTCTCCTGTTCGACGAGGCGGCACGAGCGGAATTCCTCCTCGTCCCGGAAGTACGCCAGGTCGTCCTCGGTCCTGCCCCACGCCGTGCCCGCGTAGGTGAGGAAGAAGCGGGCGTGCCCGAGCAGGTCCAGGGCGATGTTGGCCAGCGCCACGTCCTCCTCGAGTTCGGGGGCGTGGGCGATCCACCCGCTCAGGCGCTGGGCGAGGATCAGGGCATCATCGCCCAGCCACAGGGCGTAGGAGGCGACGTCCTCGGGCGCCCTGGTGCCGGCGGCGGCGATCTCCTCCGCGCTGATAGCACTGCCGGCACTGATCCTCGTGGCGGAGTCGTGGGACGCGAAGCTCACAGGTGCTTCACTCCTTCACTCTTCGTGTAGTAGGTGGCATGCCGGTAGCTCTTGCCCTGCGGGGATTCGAAGTAGCCGCCCTTGGAGTCGGGATCCGATGCGGTGATCGCCTCCGAGGGGATGACCCACACGGACGTGCCCTCGTTGCGACGCGTGTAGAGGTCGCGGGCGTTGCGTATCGCCATGGTCGCATCCGGGGCGTGCAGCGACCCGGCATGGACGTGGGAGAGTCCGCGCGAGGACCTCACGAACACCTCCCACAGCGGCCACGCAGCAGACGGCGTCGCGCCCTCAGCGGTAGGGGTGCCGGGGTTCATGGTCAGGCTCCTGCGAGCGCGGCCGAGGCACGCTGCGTGGCCATCCTGGCGGCGTATGCTGCTGCCGCTTCGCGGACCCAGGCGCCGTCGTCGTGGGCTTTGCGGCGGGTCTGCAGGCGCTGGACGCTGCAGGGGCCCTTGCCGGACACCACGGCCTTGAACTCGTCCCAGTCGAGCTGGCCGTAGTCGTAATGTCCACGATCCTCGTTCCACCTGAGGTCGGGATCGGGCAGGCTCAGCCCCAGCGCCTCGGCCTGCGGGACGATCATGTCCACGAAGCGCTGGCGCAGCTCGTCATTGGAGAAACGCTTGATGTTCCAGGCCATCGACTGCTGGGAGTTGGGGGAGTCCTCATCGGGAGGGCCGAACATCTGCAGGGCCGGGCCGTACGTGCGGTTCACTGCGTCCTGCGCCATCTTCTTCTGTGCGGGCGTTCCGTGGGAGAGCTCGAGCAGGATCTCGAAGCCCTGCCGCTGGTGGAAGGACTCCTCCTTGCAGACGCGCACCATGGCCCGGCCGTAGGGGCCGTAGGAGACGCGGCACAGCGGGACCTGGTTGGCGATGGCGGCGCCGTCGACCAGCCAGCCGATGGCCCCCATGTCGGCCCAGGTGCGGGCCGGGTAGTTGAAGATCGAGGAGTACTTCGCCTTGCCGTCCAGCAACTGCTGGGTGAGGACGTGGCGGGGGGTTCCCAGCGTCTCGGCGGCGGAGTAGAGGTACAGGCCGTGTCCGGCCTCGTCCTGCACCTTGGCCATGAGGATGGCCTTGCGCTTCAGTGAGGGCGCGCGGGAGATCCAGTTACCTTCCGGTTGCATGCCGATGATCTCGGAATGCGCGTGCTGGGAGATCTGGCGGACGAGCGTCCTGCGGTACGCCTCAGGCATCCAGTCCCGTGGCTCGACCCGAGAGTCGGCGGCAATGATGCGGTCGAAGTGCTCCTGCCCGGCACGGTCCTCGTCGGAGGGGGCGGGCTGCTCAGCGGCGGCGGGAACGGAGCGGAGTCCGGGAGTCTGCGTCGTCATGGTGTGCCTTCCGAAGTGGCAGGCCAGCGGACCGACTGACTGACCGTTCGTTCAGGATATAAGGTTCGCAGGGTCACGTCAACGCTCCCAGGCGGCGCAGCCCGTTCTAGACTCGGAGCAACAGGCCCGTCCTTTCCGTCGAAACAGAGGTCCTCATGACGAACGCACCGGCGCCCGCGCCGACGGACACGCCGCGCCGGGGCAGGCCGGGTTACGACCGTGAGACGCTGCTGCGCGTGTGCGTGGACGTCTTCAACCTCCACGGGTACGACGCGACGTCGATGGGAACCCTGGCCGGGCACCTCGGGATCTCCAAGTCCGCCATCTACCACCACGTCTCCTCGAAGGAGGAGATCCTGGAGCAGGCCCTGAACCGGGCCCTCGACGCCCTCGAGGAGGTTCTCGCCTCCGAGAACAGCGCCGCCGTGTCCGAGCTGGAGCGGCTCGAGCACGTGGTGCGGCGGACGGTGTCCGTACTCGTCGAGCAGATGCCCTACGTGACCCTCCTGCTGCGGCTGCGGGGCAACTCGGACGTCGAACTCCGGGCGCTCGAGCGCCGGCGTTCCATCACCGGTCAGGTCGCAGCGTTCATCGAACGGGCCCAGGGAGAAGGCTCGCTGCGCACCGACCTTAGCAGCCGGTCGGCCGCCCGCCTGCTGCTGGGCATGATCAACTCGATCGTCGACTGGTACCGGCCCGAGGCCGGCAAGTCCACCGGCAAGTCCACCGGTGAGCTCGCCGACACCGTCGTCGCGCTCGCCTTCTCCGGGTTGCGCGCTCCGTGACGGGACCGGTACCCGGTTCGATGGCTGGGCCTGCCTGATCAGCCGGCAGGCCAGGTCTTCGCGACCAGGGTCAGCACGTCGTAGGTCGCCACGATCTCATCGCGCTGGTTGTGCAGGGTCGCGTCCCAGCACACCTCTCCGTACTCGTCCGTCACCCGCGGGGTGATCTGCTTGGCCGTCAGGGTCACCCGGATGGCGTCGTCGTAGGTCACGGGCGTGATGAACCGCAGGTTCTCGAGGCCGTAGTTCGCCAGGACGGGACCCGGCGCGGGGTCGACGAACAGCCCCGCAGCCCAGGAGACGAGCAGGTAGCCGTGCGCGACCCGGCGGGGGAAGAACGGGTTGGCTGCAGCAGCCTCCTCGTCGGTGTGTGCGTAGAAGCTGTCGCCGGTCGTCCCGGCGAAATCGCTGATGTCCTCGAGGGTCACCGTGCGGAGGTCGGACGCGAACTGGTCACCGATGCGCAGCTCCTCCAGCGATTTACGGAAGGGATGAACGGCCGTGCCGTCATCCACGCTCTCGCGGGTCACGGTTTCCGCCGCGGCGCCGCGATGCCAGACCCCGGTGACGGCGGTGAGGATGTCCGGCGGACCCTGGATCGCGGTGCGCTGCATGTAGTGCTTGACGCCGCGGACGCCGCCGAGTTCCTCGCCGCCGCCTGCACGCCCTGGCCCGCCGTGGATGAGGTGGGGCATGGGGGAGCCGTGGCCGGTCGACGTCGTGGCGTCCTGCCGGTTCAGGTAATGCAGGCGGCCGTGATGGGCGCTGATGCCGGCGGCGAAGCGGGCTGCGGTAGTGCCGTCATTGGTGCAGACGGTCGCGACGAGTGAGCCGCCGCCGAGGGCTGCCAGGCGCACCGCGTCGTCGATGTCGGTGTAGCCGATGACGCTGGTGACCGGGCCGAAGGCTTCGACGACATGCACTTCCGGCGTCAGTGGATCATCGAAGGACAGGATGGTGACGGGGAAGAAGGCTCCTGCGGCCTCATCGGCGCCCGTCGGGGCGTCCGGACCCCCGAGGCGGATCGTACCGCCGGCTCCCACGAGTCGCTCCACGGCCTTGCGGACTTCGGACTGCTGCTTCTTGGACGCCAGGGCGCCCATCGTGACGCCCTCGGTACGAGGGTCGCCGATCACCACCCGCTGCTGCACCCGCTCCGCGACCGCCGAGACGACGTCCTCGACGCGGTCCCGCGGCACGATGACGCGACGGATGGCGGTGCATTTCTGCCCTGCCTTCGACGTGATCTCGACGAAGACGGCCTTCACGAAGGCGTCGAATTCCGGGGTGTCCGGCGTGGCGTCCGGACCCAGGATGGCGGCGTTGAGCGAGTCAGTCTCCGCGGTGAACCGGATGCCACCGTTGAGGACCCTGTCGGAAGAACGCAGGGCCTGCGCCGTCCCGGCGGATCCGGTGAAGGCCACATGATCCCGGTAGTCGAGGTGATCGAGCAGGTCCCGGGCCGATCCGGAGATCAGCTGCAGCGATCCCTCGGGCAGGATCCCGGAGTCGACCATGAGCCGCACGCAGGTCTCGGTGACGTACCCGGTGGGAGTCGCGGGCTTCACGATGGTCGGCATGCCGGCGAGGAAGGAGGGGGCGAACTTCTCGAGGAAACCCCAGACCGGGAAGTTGAAGGCGTTGATCTGCACGGCGACGCCGGGCATCCGGGAGTACAGGTGCTCGCCCAGGAACGATCCGTCCCTGGACAGCTGCTCGACGGCGCCGTCGATGATGACGTTCGCGTTGGGGAGTTCGCGGCGACCCTTGGAGGAGAAGGTGAAGAGGGTGCCGATTCCGCCGTCCACGTCGAAGAAGTGGTCCTTCAACGTGCCTCCGGTGAGGTAGGAGACGTCGTAGAGCACCTGCTTGTGCTCCGTGAGGTACTGGGCGATCTCCTTGAGCTTGAGCGCTCGTTCGTGGATGGTGTACTCCCCGAGGGAGCGCTGGCCCACCGTGCGCCCGAACTCGATGGCCGCCCTGATGTCGAGCCCGTCCGTCGACACACGGGCGACCGTCTCGCCGGTCGACGCATCCAGAATCTCGGTGACCGTCTGCGGGTTCTCCGGAGTCCACCATCGGCCCCGGATGTAGCTGGGGAGGATGGTCCGGGTTTGGAGTGCCACGGGGGTCCTTTCACTGCGATGTCGGCGGAAGGGGGATCTGGTCGTCGTAGGTGAAGAAGCCCTTGCCGGTCTTGCGGCCCAGTTCTCCGCGATCGACCATGTCCCGCATCAGCTGCGGGGGCTCGAACCGGGGGCCCAGGGTGGAGGCCAGGTACTCCGCGATCCCGAGGCGCACGTCCAGGCCGACGATGTCCGTCAGGGCGAGCGGACCCACCGGGAACCTGTAGCCCAGGACCATGGCGTTGTCGATGTCGGTCGGTGAGGCGACGCCTTCCTCCACCATGCGGATGGCCTCGATGGCGATGGCGACGCCCAGCCGGGACGAGGCGAAGCCGGGCGCATCGTGCACCACGACCGGTGTCTTGCCGAGGTCCCGGACCCACCGCACGGAGAGGTCCCTGAGCTCGGGTGATGTGTGCCTGGAGAGGACGACCTCGACGAGCTTCGATGCCGGTACAGGGTTGAAGAAGTGCAGGCCGCAGAACCGTTCGGGCCGCGCCAGCTGCCCGGCCAGTCCGTCCACGGACAGCGAGGACGTGTTCGTGGCGAGCCATCCGGTGGGGGAGAGGTGGCGTTCGACGTCCTGCAGGGCGGAGACCTTCACGTCCCAGGACTCGGGGACGGCCTCGACGACGAGCCCGGCCTGCGCGAGATCGGCGAGGTCGAGGGAGACCGTGAGCCGGCCCGCGAGCTCCCCGAAGGTGCTGTCCACGGTCCCGCGCTCCACGGAGGCGGCGAGGTCACGCTCGATCCGTCCGCGGGCGATGGTGGCCGCTGCGTCGTCGCGTTCGACCACCGTGACCGTCGAGCCGGCGACGAGGAGGGCGTGCGCAATGCCACCGCCCATCCGGCCTCCGCCGAGGACACCCGTGACAGCCGGGATGGTCGGGATGGTCGGTGCGGAGCTCATTCGTGCTCCTGGTGGGAGGGTTTCCTGCGGTCGAGGAAGGCCTGCATGCGGTCGAACTTTGCCTGGGACTCGAACAGCACGGCCTGGGCGAGCTCGTCGATGTGCGGGTGGGCTGACCGGGGCGCGGCGAACACGCGTTTGGAGATCCGCACGGCGAGGAGATCCTGCCGGGCGATGCGGTCGGCCAGTGCGTGCGCAGCGGCCATGAGGTCGTCGGGGGCATGGAGTTCGGTCACCAGGTGCAGGGCGAGGGCCTCCTCGGCGTCGAGGATCCGCCCCGCGAACAGGATGTCCAGCGCGACGGGCTCGCCGACGAGCTCCTTGAGCCGCCACAGTCCGCCGGCGGCGGCGATGATGCCCAGGCCGGCCTCGGGTTGCCCCAGTCTCAGGTCGGGGGTGGCGATGCGGAAGTCGGCTGCATAGGCCAGCTCCGCGCCTCCGCCCAGGGCGAAGCCGTCGATCGCGGCGATCACGGGCAGGGGCAGCGTGTGGATCCGGTCGAAGATCTGCGAGTTGATCCCGGCCAGGGCGTCGTCGCGGCGCCGTTCCCTGAGCTGGGCGATATCGGCTCCGGAGGCGAAGACCCCTGTGCCGTCGGAGCGGGTGCCGGAGATGATCAGGATTTTCGGCAGGCGCTCCAGGTAGCCGCACACCGTGTGCAGCTCCTCGACCATGGTGGCGTCGATGGCGTTGCGCACTGCGGGGCGGTCGAGGGTGACGGAGAGGCGGTCCTCCCGTTCCTCGATCCGCAGCGTGGTGAACTCTCCACCGAGCTGCCGGTCCGTCACGGCGCCTCCACGAGGAGGGCGGTTCCCTGGCCGACGCCCACGCACAGGGTCGCCAGCCCCCGTGCTGCTCCTTCGCGCTCCATCCGTCCGAGCAGGGTCACCACCAGGCGTGAACCGGACGAACCGAGGGGATGCCCCAGGGCGATGGCCCCGCCGCACCTGTTGACCACGGCAGGGTCCAGCCCCAGGCGCCGGATGCAGGCGAGGGACTGCGTCGCGAAGGCTTCGTTCAGCTCGACTGCACCGAGGTCGTCGATGCTCCAGCCTGCGCGCTCGAGCACTTTCTGCGTGGCAGGGACGGGCCCGAGGCCCATGATGTGCGGGGGGACGCCGGCGGAGGCGCCGTCGATGATGCGCGCCCGCGGAACCAGCCCGTATTTCGTCACGGCGGCCTCGGAGGCGACGAGGATCGCGGAGGCCCCGTCGTTGAGGGAGGAGGAGTTCCCGGCGGTGACCACCGAGCCGTGGGACACGACCGGGCGCAACCCGGCCAGGGCCTCCATCGTCGTGCCGGGGCGCGGGCCCTCGTCGGTATCGACGACGGTCCCGGGCCCTTTCCGCTCCGGAACCGGAACCGGGATGATCTCCTGGTCGAAGGAGCCGGCCTTGATCGCGGCGATCGCCCTGTCGTGGGACGCCACGGCGAAGGCGTCGGCGTCCTCCCGGGTGATGCCGTCGACCCGCGCCACCTCTTCTGCGGTCTCGGGCATCGAGAACGTCATCTTGTCGATCTTCCGGAAGGCGGGATTCGTGAACCGCCAGCCGATGGAGGTGTCGAAGACCTCTCCGGGCTTCGCATAGGCCGTGGTCGGTTTCTCCATCACCCACGGGGCGCGGGACATCGACTCCACGCCGCCGGCGACGACAAGATCCGCCGCTCCGGCCTTCACCATGTGGGAGGCCATCGTGATCGCACTCAGCCCGGAAGCACAGAGCCGATTGACGGTGATCCCGGGCACGGTGTCCCCGAAGCCGGCCAGCAGCCATGCCATACGGGCGACATTCCGGTTCTCCTCACCGGCACCGTTGGCGTTGCCCAGGATGACCTCGTCGACGTCGTGGGGGTCGATCCCGGCGTCGGTCACCACCTGCCGGACCACCAGAGCGGCCAGGTCGTCGGGGCGTTCGCTCGCCAGCGATCCGCCGTACCGTCCGACCGGAGTGCGCCTGCCACCGACCAGGAAGGCTTGGGGAGGTGCAGGCATGAGGTGGCTCCTGTCACGACGGGCTTGGGGTCGCCATCGACTCCTAGTTACTGACCGTTCGTTCACCCGAGAATCCCACGCAGATCAGAGCCCGTCAATACTGGCCATCCTGCCGGCTGGCGTAACAGGGGGATGGGCTCTGTGTGCGGCGGAACCCACTCCAGTACGCTGTCCTACTGTGAAGGTTCTTGTGCTGGGCCCCGGAGGCCGCGAACATGCCATCGTCCGGGCCTTGCTGGCCGACCCACACGTCCGGGAGGTGCACGCGGCCCCCGGCAACGCCGGGATCGCCGAGGACGTTCCGACCCACGACGTCGACGCGAACGACCCCGCCGTCGTGACCGGGCTGGCCCGCCGGCTCGGCTCCGACCTCGTGGTCATCGGCCCCGAGGCCCCGCTCGCCGCCGGCGTCGCGGATGCGCTGCTGGAGGCGGGCATCCCCGTCTTCGGTCCGACGAAGGCCGCGGCCCAGCTCGAGGCGTCCAAGGCGTTCGCGAAGCAGGTCATGGCTGCCGCCGGCGTACCCACGGCGATGGCACGGGTGGCCGCGACGGACGAGGAGGCGAACGAGGCGCTGTGCACCTTCGGCGCCCCTTACGTCGTGAAGGACGATGGGCTCGCCGCCGGCAAGGGCGTCGTCGTCACCGACGACTTCGAGGCGGCCCGTGCGCATGCGTCGGCGTGCTTCGAGGCAGGCGGCAGCGTGGTCATCGAGGAATACCTCGACGGACCCGAGGTCTCGCTGTTCGTCCTCTCCGACGGCAGCACCGTGGTCCCGCTCGCGCCGGCCCAGGACTTCAAGCGCATCTCCGACGGGGACCAGGGCCCCAACACCGGGGGCATGGGCGCCTATTCACCGCTGGAATGGGTTCCCGCAAACCTCGTCGACGAGGTCATCGCACGCGTCGCGCAGCCCGTGATCGACGAGATGGCCCTCCGCGGCACACCCTTCGCCGGTGTCCTCTACGTCGGCCTCGCCCTCACCTCGCGCGGCATGCGGGTCATCGAATTCAATGCACGGTTCGGCGACCCCGAGACGCAGGCGGTGCTCGCCCGGCTGACGACACCGCTCGGGGGGGTGCTGCTCGCTGCCGCGAAGGGCACCCTCGACCAGGTGGATCAGCTCAACTGGTCGCCGAAGACGGCCGTCGCCGTCGTGCTCGCGTCCGAGAACTACCCCGATGCTCCGGCGACCGGGCGCCGCATCCGTGGGCTCAAGAAGGCCGCGAAGGTCGATGGCGCGCACGTGCTGCACGCCGGCACGGCACTCCGCGACGGCAAGGTGGTCAGCGCCGGCGGCCGCGTGCTCGCCGTCGTCGGCCTGGGGGACTCCCTCGAGGACGCGCGGTCCACCGCCTACGAGAGCCTGGAGCTGATCGAGCTCGAGGGTGGCCAGTACCGGACGGACATCGCGCTCAAGGCCTCCCGCTCGGAAGTCACGGTCACCGGGCCCGCGGCGGCTCCGGCATGAGCACCTTCGCCCCCGCCCACCCCGAGCTGCCCGGCTGGCGGCACGTCTACTCCGGCAAGGTCCGGGACCTGTACGAACCGGAGGACGGGCGCGACGACGTCGTCCTCGTCGTCGCGAGCGACCGGATCAGCGCGTACGACCACGTCCTGGCCACGGAGATCCCCGACAAGGGGCGTGTGCTGACGCAGCTCAGCCTCTGGTGGTTCGAGCGGCTCACCGGCATCCCCAACCACGTGATCGCCTCCGACGTAGCCGGCGGTGTGCCTGCCGCCGTCGAGGGCCGGGCCATGATCTGCCGGAAGCTCGCCATGTACCCGATCGAGTGCATCGCCCGCGGCTACCTCACCGGGAGCGGGCTGGTCGAGTACCGGGAGTCGCAGACGGTGTGCTCCCTGCCGCTGCCCGCCGGGCTGGTGGACGGTTCGCGCCTCGAGCCGGCCCTGTTCACGCCGTCGGCCAAGGCCGAGGTGGGCGAGCACGACGAGAACATCAGCTACGACGCCGTCGTCATGACCGTGGGCGACGACGCCGCAGCGCAGCTGCGGTCACTGACGCTCGACATCTACACGAGGGCCGAGGCCATCGCCCGGGAGCGCGGCATCGTCCTCGCGGACACCAAGGTGGAGTTCGGCCTCGACCCCCTCACCGGCCGCATCACGCTCGGGGACGAGGTGCTGACCCCGGACTCCTCGCGATTCTGGGATGCCGCCCTCTATGCACCCGGGCAGGCACAGCCCTCCTTCGACAAGCAGTTCGTGCGCGACTGGCTGACGTCCGACGCCTCGGGCTGGGACCGCCACTCCGAACCGCCGGCCCTGCCGCAGGATGTCGTGGAGCGCACGCGTGCCCGCTACATCGAGGCGTACGAACGGCTGACCGGGCGCACCTTCGCCTGAGGCTCTGCAGGCCTTGCCGTAGCGGGGGCTGGACGGGCACGATGGGGCGTGACCGGAATGTGATCGCCGTCCGGCCCTGGTCGGTACCCGGCCACGGGACGGACCCGGCCGCACTGCACGATGATCGACTGTTCGACCCCTCTCCAGATCTCATGCGACACAGCGCCGTGCGGAACCTCCGGAAGGGGCCCTCGCGTCGCACCAGCGAGGAGCACAGTGAACACCAGCCAGAACACCACGGGCCGATCGACCGCCCGCCGGGCACCACGCGCCGCCGTTGCCGCCGTTGCGGCGGGCATCCTCCTGCTGCCGGGCACCGCCGCCGCCGCAGCCCCTCCCTCGCCGTCCAGCCAGGTGGCCCCCGCCTTCTCCAGGCACCAGGACAGCATCATCCCCCTCCCCGGTGCGTCGGGAGCGGAGGGCATCGCCGCGGGCAGGGGCAACACGTTCTACGCCGGCGACCTCGGCGACGGCGACATCTACCGCGGGGACGTCCGCCGCGGCACGGCCGAACTCTTCATCGACGCACCCGACGGCCGGGTGGCCGTCGGCCTGAAGGCGGACGTCCGCAACGACCTGCTGTTCGTCGCGGGCGGCGCCACGGGTCAGGCCTACGTCTACGACACCCGCACCGGTGCTCCGGTGGCGAACATCCAGCTCACGACCGGTGACGCGTTCATCAACGACGTCACGCTCACGCGGGACGGCGCGTACTTCACCAACTCCCGCAGCGCCGAGCTCTACTTCATCCCGGTGGAACGCGGGGGAGCGCTCGGTGAACTGCAAACCATCGCGTTGTCCGGCCCGGCGGCACTGGTGACGCCGGGGTTCAACCTCAACGGCATCACGTCCGTGGATCGCGGCAGGACGCTGATCGTGGCGCATTCGGCGAACCAGGCCGTCTACACGGTGGATCCGGAGACCGGGGCCAGCGCCGTCATCGCGACGGGGGCGCTGCCGAACGTCGACGGCATCCTCGCCAAGGGCGACACGCTCTACGCCGTCCAGAACAGGATCAACCAGGTCAGCCGGATCGACCTGTCGAAGGATCTCTCCAGCGGTGTGGTCGAGGACGTCATCAGGAGCGATGCGTTCGACGTCCCCACCACGGTGGCCCTCTTCGGCAACACCCTGGCGCTCGCCAATGCGAAGTTCGGCGTCGTCGATCCCGGCGGGTACGAGGTCGTGACCACCGCGGCCCGCTGACCGCGTCCTGCTATGGGAAAGGCCCGCCGGCGTCTGCCGGCGGGCCTTCTTGGTCGGGGTGACAGGATTTGAACCTGCGGCCTCGTCGTCCCGAACGACGCGCGCTACCAAGCTGCGCCACACCCCGGTGTTGCTTCGGAAGGCGTGAACCTCCCGAACAGCAACTGTCCAAGAATAGCCGAGGATCAGCGGCGAGGAAAACCGGACCCGCCGAGCGCACGGCGAATCAGACGAGCGAGTCCTTCCACGCCGCGTGCAGGGTGGCGAAACGCCCCGTTCCGCCGATCAGCTCCGCCGGCGTCCCGTCCTCCACCACCTGGCCGTCGTGCACCACGAGCACGCGGTCGGCGATGGCCACGGTGGAGAGGCGGTGCGCGATGATCAGCGCCGTCCGGGTGCCGAGGAGCTTCTGCAGGCCCTCCTGCACCAGGCGCTCGCTCGGGATGTCGAGCGACGAGGTCGCCTCGTCGAGGATGAGGACGGCCGGATCGGCGAGGAATGCCCGGGCGAAGCTGATGAGCTGCC
Organism: Arthrobacter pasteuri; assembly: GCF_054510955.1. Lineage (NCBI taxonomy): Bacteria > Bacillati > Actinomycetota > Actinomycetes > Micrococcales > Micrococcaceae > Arthrobacter > Arthrobacter pasteuri. The sequence goes on along the minus strand of NZ_JBTNDO010000001.1, from coordinate 1,465,323 downwards.
GCTGCCCCGCGGACACGCGCCCGCCGCGCTTGTTGACGTCCGTGTCGAAGCCCTCGGGAAGCTCGAGGATGAAACCCTCCGCACCCACGGCACGGGCCGCCGCCACGATCTCCTCCCGGCCGGCCCCGGGCCTGCCCAGGGCGATGTTGTCCGCCACGGATCCGCTGAAGAGGAACGCCTCCTGCGTGACCATGACGACGGCGCGCCGCAGGTCCGCCGGCGCGAGGTCGCGGAGGTCCACGCCGTCGAGCGTGAGGACACCCTCCGACACGTCGTAGAAGCGGGCGATCAGCTTGGCGATGGTGGACTTGCCGGCTCCCGTCTGGCCCACCAGGGCGACGGTCTGCCCGGCGCGGATGGACAGGTTCAGGGTAGGCAGCACTACCGGCCCGTCCCCGTAACGGAAACCGACGTCGGAGAACTCGATGGTTCCGCGTGGCTGGGGCAGGGGCACGGGGTTCTTCGGCGGCCGGACGGTGGGCACTTCCTCCAGCAGTCCGGAGACCTTCTCCAGGGCCGCGGCGGCGGACTGGAACGAGTTGTAGAACATGGCCATCTGGTCCACGGGCTGGAAGAAGCGCTTGCTGTAGAGGAGCAGGGCGAGAAGCGCACCCACCTCGAGGGTTCCGCCGAGTACCCGGAACCCGCCGAACACCAGCACGACGGCGACGGTGACGTTGCCGATCAGCACGAGCCCGGGCTGGAAGACACCGTTCAGGTTGATGGAACGGACGGTGACCCGGCGGTAGTCCTCGGCCAGTTCGTCGTACCGGCGTGCATTGCCCGCCTCCCGGCGGAAAGCCTTCACGGCGCGGATGCCGGTCATCGTCTCGATGAAGTGGACGATCAGCTTCGCCGACACCACGCGGGATTCGCGGTAGGCGATCTGTGAGTGCTTCTGGTACCAGCGGGCCAGGAAGAACATGGGGACCGCCGCCGCCAGGATCAGGAGGCCCGTCCGCCAGTCGAGGGCGAAGATCGTGGCGGCGGTGAAGAGCATGAAGATGACGCCCGAGGCGAGTGAGCTGATACCGGAATCGAGCAGCTCCCGCAGCGCATCGAGGTCGGAGGTCTGCCGGGAGATGATCCGCCCGGACGTGTATTTCTCGTGGAACTCGAGGCTCAGCCGCTGCGTGTGGCGGAAGACCCGCAGGCGGAGGTCCAGCAGCATGGCCTGGCTGAGCTGGGCCGTGGCCCGCAGGTAGCCCGCGGTCAGGACAGCGGCGAGTACCGCCGCCACGAGGTAGGTGCCGCCGGCCGCCCACAGCAGGAACGGATCGCCCGCCATCAGGGAGGGCAGGGCGTGGTCGATACCGAAAGCGATGACGGCCGGCCCTGCCACGCGGGCGGCCTGGGAGATGACGACCAGGAGGATGGTCCACAGGAACTGCCGGCGGTTCGGCCGGATGAGCGAGCCCAGCAGCCGGAAGGACCTCGAGCGCACGGACTTGCTCTGCGCCCGATCGAGCAGGACGTCGTCCTCGTTGAGGACGCCGGAGGAAGTCGTTCCCCGTGGCTCCCTGCCATTGTCCCGGGGGACCCCGCCGGGTGCTGCCATGCGGCTCATGCCAGCGCCTCCTCGTCGTCGTGCTCCGGCCGGGCCGCGCGTCCCAGCTGCGCGATCTCCTCGTCGTCGAGGCTGGCGATCACATACCGGTAGTGGTCGTTGCGAGCCAGCAGCTCGGAGTGCGAGCCGACGTCGGCGATGCGGCCGTCCTGCAGGAGCGCGACGCGGTCGGCCAGGGCCACGGTGGACGGCCGATGCGCCACGATCAGCGTGGTCGTCGACCTCAGGACGGCGCGCAGCCCCTCCTCGACGCGTTCCTCGGTCGCGACGTCGAGCGCCGAGAGCGGGTCGTCGAGTACGAGCACCGTGGGGCGCGCGGCGATCGCCCGGGCCAGGGCGATGCGCTGGCGCTGGCCGCCGGACAGGCTCAGGCCCTCCTCGCCGATGAGGGTGTCGAGCCCGTCCGGCAGGGCGAGAGCGAACTGTGCCTGCGCCACCTCCAGCGCCTCGGCGAGGATCCTCTCGGCGTCCGGGCCGGTCGCATCGGAACCCATCAGGACGTTGTCCCGCACGGAGCTGGAGAAGAGGGTCGTGTCCTCGAAGGCGACCGCCACGAGCGTCCGCAGCTCCCCGAGGGTGAAATCGCGCAGATCCACGCCGTCGATCGTGATCCTGCCACCGGTGACGTCGTACAGCCGCGGGACGAGCTGGAGGAGGGTGCTCTTGCCGCATCCCGTGACTCCGACCAGGGCCATGGTCTCGCCGGCCCGCAGGTGCAGGTCGATGCCGTCGAGGACGTCGCCGGCATCGACCTGCGCATCGGGATAGCGGAACTGGACGGACTCGAAGACGACGTCGCCGCGGGGCTCGGCGAGGTGGACGGGCTCGCGCGGATCCGTGATCGTGTTCTCGGAGTCCATGACCTCGTAGTGGCGGTCGATGGCCGTCTTCGCGGTGAAGGTCATGGCGAGCAGCGGGCCGATGAATTCGACCGGTCCTGCAACGGCCGCGGCGGTCGCGAAGAAGGCGACGAGCGCCCCGATGGACACGCTCCCGTCCGCCGCCAGCATGACGCCGACGACGAGGGACGCGCCCAGCGCGAGTTCGGGCAGCAGCGTGACGGTCATCGAGAAATTGGCGAGCGACTTCGCCTTGAAGATCTCGGTCCGGCGCAGTTCCTCCGCCTGCTCCTCGAAGTCCTCCAGCGCCTCGCGGCTGCGCCCGAAGGCCTTCAGGACACGGATGCCGTGGACCGACTCCTCGACCGTGGTGGCGAGGTCGCCGGCCTGGTCCTGGCTCTTCCGGGAGACCCGGCTGTAGGACCTGCGGAAGCGGTAGCCGTAGACCATGAGGGGCACTGCGGCCGCAAGGAAGATCAGGGCGAGCACCCAGCTGGTCAGGAACATGACGGTCACGCCCATGACCACGGTCAGGGAGGTCACCACCAGCATGATGAGCCCGAACGCCATCCAGCGGCGCATGAGGTTCAGGTCGCTCATGGCGCGGGAGAGGAGCTGGCCGCTGCCCCAGCGGTCGTGGAACTCGACCGTCAGATCCTGCAGGTGGCGGTAGAAGGACGTGCGCATGCTCGTCTCCACCGCTGTGGCCGGCGTGATGACGAATTGCCGCCGCAGCGCCACGAAGGTCGCCTCGAGGACTCCCAGCAGGAGGACGACGCCGGATGCGATCCACACCGTGCGTGCGGATCCGCCCTCCGCCAGGGCGTCATTGATCAGGACACGCAGCACCTGGGGGATGGCGAGCGCCATGACACTCGCACCGAGGGCGCAGAGCAGGCCGAGGAGCAGTCTCGGGATGATCGGCCGGACGTGCGGGTACAGCCGTCCGAGCGATTGCCACAGTGTGTTCTGGTTCTTCATGCCAACTCTTCGGTGGTTGTTGGTGTCCCTCAGCAACCATGCTAGGGCAGGGCGGTTGTTCCACCGACCACATCCCGTGAACCCGAAGAAGCAGGGAGATGCCGGCTAGCGGGAACTCCGGGGAGTAAGCGTCAGGAGCACTGCTTCAGGCCGGCATGCGAACCGGATCGGCGCGAAACGCGAGGTTCCGATGCCTGCGGAGACGTTCAGCGGCACGGTGCGGCCGCTGGAGTCCCACTGGGTCAGTCCGCGGGCACGCCAGGTCGGCAGGTCGCAGTTGCTGACGAGTGCTCCGTAGCCCGGGATGCACACCTGGCCGCCATGCGTGTGGCCGGCGAGGATCAGGTCCGCTCCGCCGTCGGTGAAGTAGTCGAGGACGCGCTGGTAGGGTGCGTGCGCGACGGCGACCCGGACGTGCGGGGCGTCGGCCGAGGTGCTGCTTCCGGCAGGGTAGGCAGCGTACCGGTCGCGGCCGAGGTGCGGATCATCGACTCCCGTGAAGTCGATGCGCATGTTCCGGAAGCCGATGGACTGCGCCCTGTTGGTCAGGTCGATCCAGCCGGCGGCGCCGAAGGCGCTGAACAGGTCGGCCCAGGGAAGGTCCTGGGGGTCCTTCGGGGTGATCGACGGCCCTGCGAAGTACCGCAGCGGGTTCTTGAACACCGGAGCGTAGTAGTCGTTGGATCCCGGCACGAAGACGCCCGGAACCCTCATCAGCGGCTCGAGTGCCTCGAGCAGCGGACCGACGGCTTTCTTGGAGCTGAGGTTGTCGCCCGTGTTGACAACGAGGTCGGGCTTCAGGCTCGCCAGGCTGGAGAGCCAGTCGGCCTTGGACTTCTGTCCGGGAACCATGTGGATGTCCGACAGGTGGAGGACCCGCAGGATAGCGGCGCCCTGCGGGAGGATCGGAACCGTCTCCTCCCGCAGCTGGTACAGCGTGCGCTCGACCACCGATGCGTAGGCGAGGGTTGCGGCTGCGGTGGTCAGGGTGAGCCCTGCCGCCCAGCCGAGCGGTGCCCCGCTCCGGGTTGTCTGAGTCGATTTCACGCTAGCTGCTTCCTCCGTCGTCGTCCGCCTATCCCCCAGTGGTACCACCGGTGGAGTCGCCCGTGCCAGTCCCACCGTTATTGGTGCCGGGCGTGGCGGGAACCGCCGTGCGGGACGCACCGGGGATCGGGCGCTGGGGGCCGTTGATCATGTTGGCCGGAGGGTTGGCGAACGGCGCTCCCACGTACAGGCCGGGGATCTGCTGCATGAAGCGTGCCCAGGACGGTCCCGCGATGAGTGAGCCGTCGATCTCGGGGTAGACCTGCCCGCCGATCTGCAGGCCGCCGAGCGAGCTGGTGTCGCCCTCGCCCTGCCAGTTCCCGACCCAGCTGGCGGTGACCATGCCGGAGTTGTAGCCCATGAACCAGGTCTGCGAGCGTGCATCGTTGGTACCGGTCTTGCCCGCCATGGGGATGTCCCCGTATTCGAGGAGCTGCCCCGAACCGTTCGTCATGACGCGCTGCGTGGCGTAGTTGACCCCGCGCGCAACGTCCTGGGAGATCTTCCGCTCACAGGACACGGCGGGGACGGGGTAGCTCTTCCCGTCCACGGCGGTCACCTCGGTGAGTGCACGGGGGTCGCAGACGACGCCCTCGTTGGCGAAGCCCGAGTACGCCTTGGCCATCGACATGGGTGCGGCCTCGCCGCCGCCGCCGATCAGGGCCGACGGCTGGAAGCCGAACTTCGCTTCCTCGCCCTCGGAGCTCTTCGCCTGGTGGACGCCGAGGTCGTAGGCGATGTCGCGGATCCTGCAGAGATCGAGCTGCTTGGCGCTGGCCATCGTCAGGGTGTTCAGCGACTGCGCGAGTCCGTCCAGGACGCTGGTGAAGCGGTAGTTGATGTCACCGTAGTTCTGCGGCGTGTAGCCGTCCTCTTCCTGGATCAGGAACTTCCCGCCCTGCGCGCAGCTCGCCTTCCACTCGTCGAACTGGCGGTAGGTCTTCTTGGTGCCGTCGAGGACCTGGTTCAGGCTCTTCCCGTCCTCCACCCACGCTGCCACGGTGAACGGCTTGTAGGTCGAGCCCGGCTGGAACCCGCCGCCGCCACCGAGGCTCTTCGACGGGTCCCCGCCGTCGAACTGGTCGACGTTGAAGTTCAGCACGGTGTTGCCCTGGCCCGCTTCGGGGTTGTACCGGGTGTTCTGCGCCATGGACAGGATGTTGCCGGTCTTCGGGTCGAGGCTGATCATCGTGTGCCCCACCTTGCCGTCCGTGGTGTCCGGATTCGCCGTCTCGGTGACGGCGGTCTGCGCCGCGGCCTGGACGCGGGAGTCGAGCGTCGTCTTGATCGTCAGGCCCGAGCGGAACAGGACCTTCTCGCGGTCCTCCACGGTCTCGCCGTAGGCGGGATCGTTCATGATGAGATGCGTGACGTAGTCGCAGAAGTAGGGGGCCTGTGCGGCGCCGACGCAGCCGCTCAGGGTCGGGCTGATGTTCAGCCCGAGGTCCGTGGCGAGGGCGGCGTCGTGCTGCTCCTGCGTGATCTTGCCGCGGGTCAGCATGGCGTCGATGACGAGGTTGCGGCGCTGCAGCGCCCCCTCCGGGTTGGACTCGGGGCTGTAGGCGCTCGGGCCGTTCACCAGACCGGCGAGCAGCGCGCTCTGCTGGATGTTGAGGTCCTTGGCGTCGACGTTGAAGAAGTACTTCGAGGCAGCCTGGACGCCGTAGGTGGTGCCGCTGAACGGCACGATGTTCAGGTAGCCCTCGAGGATCTCGTCCTTGCTGAGCTCCTTCTCGACGGCGATGGCGAGCTTCATCTCGCGGAGCTTGTCGCCCACGGTCTTTCCGCCACCACTGAGCGTGAGGGTCCCGCCGTTCTGGCGGGCGGTATCGATCAGGACGTTGTTGACGAACTGCTGCGTGATGGTCGACGCGCCGCGCTGCGTGCCGTTCGAGACGTTGCTGGCGATCGCGCCGAGGATGCCCTCGAGGTCCACACCGCCGTGCTCGTAGTAGCGGTAGTCCTCGATGGAGATCAGCGCGTCGCGCATGGTCGGCGACACCTGGTCGAGCGTCACCGGCTGGCGGTTCTCCTCGTAGAGGGTCGCGATGAGGGACCCGTCAGTCGCCACGATCTTGGTGGGCTGGGCGAGCGCCTCGCGCTCCAGCTCGGCCGGGAGTTCCTCGAAGAACTGGATCGAGGCGGAGGCTCCCGTCCCCGCCGCGGCAGCCACGGGTACGAGCAGGCCCGCGGCGAGCACGCCGGCGAGCCCGCTGATGCCGAGGAATGCCATGATCCTGCCGAAGGTGGTTGCCGTGTCGAACAGGGGTGATTTGCGCGCAGCCATTATCCCAGTTTACAAGCACGCGCTAGGCTTTCCCCATGAAGAAATGGGAGTACTCTACGATTCCGCTCATCATCCACGCAACGAAGCAGATCCTCGACCAGTGGGGCGACGATGGGTGGGAGCTCGTGCAGGTGGTCCCCGGGCCGGACGGAAACGGCCTCGTCGCGTACCTCAAGAGGGAGAAGAACTAGCGGTGTCTGCTGGAAATACAGCGGTTTCGGCGGTCGAGGTGCGCCTCGCGGACCTCGGGATCACGCTCCCCGAGGTGGCTCCGCCGGTCGCCTCCTACATCCCTGCGGTCGTCACCGGCAGCTACGTGTACACCTCCGGCCAGCTGCCGTTCATTAACGGCAAACTCCCAGCTACGGGCAAGGTCGGCGCGGCCGACGGCGGTGTCGATGCCTCAACGGCTGCCTCCCTTGCCGCCACCTGCGCGGTCAACGCGCTGGCGGCGATCAAGAGCCAGATCGGCGACCTGGACCGCATCACCCGCATCGTGAAGGTCGTGGGCTTCGTGGCGTCCGACCCCTCGTTCACCGGGCAGCCCGCCGTCATCAACGGCGCCTCCGACCTGCTCGGAGCCGTCCTCGGCGACGCCGGCGTCCATGCCCGCTCCGCCGTCGGCGTCGCCGTCCTTCCCCTCGACTCACCCGTAGAGGTCGAACTCCTCGCGGAGTTCGTCTAGGCCGTGGACCGCGTCAGCACCAGGCTCTTCCCCGTGCCTCCCGACCAGCGCACGGCAGCTGAGAGCTGGATCGAACACGGGGAGCGCACCCCCCTGAAGGCCCGGCCGGCGTCGTCGGTGGTCCTCCTGCGCGACACCGCGATCGGCACGGAGACGTATCTCTCCTACCGCCGGGGGCAGTCGCCGCTCGGCGTCATCGGGTTCCCGGGCGGAAGCATCGAGGAGTCCGACGACGACGACCTCCCGTGGTTCGGGCCCACTCCGTCGATGTGGGCGAAGACCCTCGGCGTCGAGGACCACCGGGTGGCCCGGCGGCACGTGCTCTGCGCCATCCGCGAGCTGTTCGAGGAGACCGGTGTGCTCCTCGCCGGCCCCGATGCCTCCTCGATGGTGGAGGGCACGCAGGCCAAGGAATGGATGAAGGCCCGGGAGGCCATCAACGAGGGTGAGAGCCGCTTCTCGGAGATCCTCGCCCGCCGCGGCATGGGCGTCCGCACGGACCTCATCAAGCCGCTCTCGCACTGGCTCACCCCCGATTTCGCCCACCGCCGTTTCGACACGCACTACTTCGCCGCGGCGCAGCCCGTGAACCAGGAGCCCAGCATCCTCGAGAGCAAGGGCGTGTGGGGCCAGTGGCGCTGGGCTGCGCAGGAGATCGCGAACCGGGACACGACGAGGCTCGGAGACGAAGTGGGCCAGGCGAACACCGTGGGCCGCACGCTCGGCGAGCTCGCGGTGCCGGCGGTCGAGATCATCCTCGAGAAGATCGGCTCCTCGCGCGGCTGTATCGCCTACCTCTCGCACAAGCGCCCCGTGAAGATCTACCACCCGCAGCTCTCCGAGCACGACGGCGACCTCGTGCTGCAGGTCGAGTGTCCGAAGCTCAGCGAGGGCGGCTCGGTCCAGCGGGGTCGGTGACCGGCCCGTCCCGCCGGGACGGCAGAGAAGACGGCTCTCGTCGCCCCGCGGCGGTCGCACCTGTCGTCCCGGCCCGCAGCGGATCGCACACCAGGAGCCCCTGGACGACGAAGAAGGCACCTGCCCGCGGGCAGGTGCCTTCTTCGTCAGGTAGGAGTCAGCGGCTTCGCTGGCGCAGCCGCTGGATGTCGAGGATGACCACGGCGCGGGCCTCCAGGCGGAGCCAGCCGCGCTGCACGAACTCGGCAAGGGCCTTGTTGACCGTCTCGCGGGAGGCGCCGACAAGCTGGGCCAGTTCCTCCTGGGTGAGCTCATGGGCAACGAGGATCCCGTCGGTCGCGGGCCGGCCGAAGCGGTCTGCGAGGTCGAGCAGGGCCTTCGCCACGCGGCCGGGAACATCGGAGAACACGAGGTCGGCGAGGGACTCGTTGGTGCGGCGCAGCCGTCGGGCGAGTGCCTGCAGCAGCTGGGCCGAGACCTCGGGACGGGTCTCGAGCAGCGTGCGGAGGTTCTCGTTCTTGAGGCCGGCCAGGCGTGTCTCCGAGACTGCGGTGGCGGTCGCGGTGCGCGGGCTCGGGTCGAACAGTGCCATCTCGCCGAACAACTCGCCGGGGCCGAGGATCGCCAGGAGGTTCTCGCGGCCGTCCTGGGCGGTGCGGCCCAGCTTGATCTTGCCGGAGACGATGAAGTACAGCTGGTCGCCCTGGTCACCCTCACGGAACACCGACGAGCCGCGGGGGAGGTCCACTTCGATCAACTCGTCGGTGAGTGCGGCGAAGACATCGTCTCCCAATGATGCGAAGAGGGGCGCCCGGCGCAGTACCTCGATATCCATGAATTCTCCTGATGCGTCTCTGATGCGTCTCGATGCGGCGGTCCGCGCTGTATTCTCCTCTCCATCTTGCCGTACTGGAGCGGATGTGACGACAGATACGCGCTCCGGGGACCCGTATTCCCGCTCCATGCCCGCTGCCGCACCCTTCCTTCCCACCGTGCTCCCATGCTTCGCGGCTAGAATCGCTCGCAGTGCCGGGAGGTGGGCCACCTTCCGTCGTCCATAGCCAGGGGAGAATAGACGTGCCGGAATTGAATCTCGCGGGGTTCACCCTCCTCGACGTCATCCTGGCGGTGATCCTCCTCGGGTACCTCGTGAGCGGGATCCGGAAGGGGTTCCTGGTCACGCTCGGGGGCATCGCGGGTTTCGTCGCGGGTGCGGTCGCGGCGTTCTTCGCGATCCCCCTCGTCAGCGAATGGGTCCCGGACAATCCCTGGCGGCTGATCGCCGTCATAGCGACGGTGATCGTCCTCGTCCTCGTGGGCCAGGCGGTCGGTTCCGCGCTCGGTGCGTCCATCCGCCGCTGGTCCGACTTCCCGCCGCTGCGGCTCGTCGACCGCCTCCTCGGCGGCGCGGTGAACGTCGTGGTCGCCGCGCTCGTCCTCTCGATGCTCGCCTTCAGCGTGGGAACCCTCGGCGTCCCGTTGGTGTCCCAGCAGCTCTCGTCCTCGCAGGTGATCCGTGGAATCGATACGGCGACACCGGGTCCGGTGCGGTCGTGGATGGCGCAGCTGCGGACGATCGCCGTCGACGACGGCATCCCCACGCTGCTCGAGGGCGTCGCGCCCGTGCCTGCGCAGGTACCGGACGCATCGGTGGACACTCCCGAACTCGCCGCTGCGGCCGCCTCCGTGGTCCGCATCACCGGCACGGCCTACCAGTGCGGCCAGAACCAGACGGGATCGGGTTTCGTCGTCGCTCCTGGCAGGGTCATCACGAACGCCCACGTCGTCGCCGGGGTGAACGAGCCCGTCGTCGAGGTGCCCGGCGGAGGCGCCCTGCCGGGCCGGGTGGTGCAGCTCGACATGGCGCGCGACATCGCCGTGATCGCCGTCGACGACCTCCAGGCGGCCGCGCTGCCGCTCGGCGACGAACTGGCCAATGGGACGACGGCCGCCTTCGCGGGGTATCCGGCCGGCGGGCCGTACCGGATCCAGCCCGCCAGCGTCCAGGGCCTCTCGCCCGTGCTCGTGAACAACATCTACGGTGCGGACCCCCAGCCCCTCCAGGTCTACAGTCTGGCCGCTAACGTGCAGCAGGGGAACTCGGGCGGACCGCTGCTCGACCTGCAGGGCCGCGTGGCCGGCGTCGTGTTCGCCAAGTCCACGGCGGACGCCCCCGTCGGCTATGCACTCTCGCTCGAGGAGCTGCGCCCGGTCGCCGAGAGTGCCGCAGGACTGAGCGACTCCGTCTCGGCCGGACAGTGCACGCGGGGCTGAATAGTCGCGCTGGTACGCTTCAGCGCATACTTCGCACTTCCATGAAGGGGACATCATCTCCAGATCAGACGCCCCTGCCGCGAGGGTCCGAGTGACCACGCCGCCGGTGTTCATGTACCACTCCATCAGCCCGTCGAGCCTGCCGGATCCACACCGGCTGCGGGTCCACCCGGACAGGCTGGACCGGCACCTGAGGCTGCTGCGGCGGCTGGGCTTGCGCGGAGTGTCCCTCTCGGAGTTGCTGCGTGCGCAGGACCAGGGGAAGGCCCGGGGTCTCGTCGGGCTCACCTTCGACGATGGTTACACCGACTATCTGGAGCACGCCCTCCCGGCCCTGCTGCGCCACGGGATGACCAGCACGCTGTATGCGGTCGCCGGTCGCATCGGCGGCAGTAACGAGTGGGACGACGGCCCCCGCCTTGGCCTGCTGGACCGCGACCAGTTGCGCGCCGTTGCGGCCGCCGGCCAGGAGGTGGGCAGCCACACCATGACCCATCCCCACCTCGCCGGCGCCGGTGCGGACGTCCTGATCGCGGAGATCGGCGGCAGCCGTGAGGTCCTGCAGGACCTCCTGCAGGCCGAGATCGCGAGCTTCTGCTACCCCTACGGCGAGTTCGACGACGCCGCCGCCGCAGCCGTGCGCGCGGCAGGCTACGACCACGGCTGCGTGATCGGGGACTACGAGCCGGGCGACCGGTTCACCCTGCCGCGCTGCTACATCAGCCCGCGTGACACGTCCGCCCACCTGATCGCCCGCATGGTGCGGCACTCGGTGCGCCTGCGGCTGCACTGACTGGCTCTCCTGTTTCGGCGGGATTACGTCGCCGTTTCACCTGCCGCACGTACCACTCGCGATGCCAAATCGTAACCAGTTGGGCCTGGAAAATACCGCTGGCGGCCCTCGCGGAAGTTAGGCTCGTCACACGGATCAGCGCGCTCGCCGCTGTGGTCCCCACGGCTACCGGTACATCCGGTAGGAATCACTCGTTCACCAGGGAGCAACACATGTCTAACAAAGGCACTTCCGTGCGCGGCGCAGGATTCGCGAGAAAACGCGCTGCGCTCACCGCCGGATTCTCCATCGCCGCACTCCTCCTCACCGGCTGCGTGCAGAGCCAGCGCGAGGAGAACACCGGCACCGAGGGCGAGGCCGCCGTCGACTCCACCTTCGTCTTCGCCGCGTCCGCCGACCCGAAGTCCCTCGACCCCGCGTTCGCCAGTGACGGCGAGTCCTTCCGCGTCAGCCGCCAGATCTTCGAGGGCCTCGTCGGCGTCAAGGAAGGCACCCCCGACCCCGAGCCCCTGCTCGCGGAGTCGTGGGAGACCTCCGAGGACGGCCTCTCGACGACCTTCACACTGAGGGAAGGCGTCAAGTTCCACGACGGCACCGACTTCAACGCCGACGCCGTCTGCTTCAACTTCGACCGTTGGTACAACTGGACGGGCCTCCAGCAGGCGCCGACCGTTTCCACCTACTACAACGACCTGTTCCGCGGCTTCGCCGACAAGCCGGAGAACGCCATCTATGAGTCCTGTGAAGTGAACGGAGACAATGAAGTCACCGTCAACCTCGCCAAGCCCTTCGCCGGGTTCGTCCCCGCACTCTCCCTCCCCGCTTTCTCCATGCAGAGCCCCACGGCCCTCGAGGAGTACAAGGCAGACGAGATCGGCGGCTCGGCGGAATCCCCGAAGCAGAGCGAATACGCGACGGCCCACCCCGTCGGCACCGGCCCGTTCAAGTTCGACTCCTGGAACGTCGGACAGCAGCTCGAGCTGTCGATCTTCGAGGACTACTGGGGAGAAAAGGGACAGATCACCAACACGATCTTCCGGATCATCGACGACCCACAGGCCCGCCGCCAGGCCCTGGAGGCCGGAACGATCGACGGGTACGACCTCGTCGCGCCGGCCGACGTCCAGTCACTGAAGGACGCCGGCTACAACGTCGTCGCCCGCGATCCGTTCACCATCCTGTACCTGGGCTTCAACCACAAGATCGAGCAGCTCGCCAACCCCAAGGTGCGCGAAGCCATCGCCTACGCCATCGACAAGCAGGCTCTGGTCGACCAGACTCTTCCCGAAGGCACCAAGGTCGCAACCCAGTTCATCCCCGACGTCGTCGACGGCTACAACGAAGAGGTCGAGACGTACGACTTCGATCCGGAGAAGGCCAAGGAGCTCCTCGCCGAAGCCGGCTACCCCGACGGGTTCGAAATCCAGTTCAACTACCCGACGAACGTCTCCCGTCCCTACATGCCCACCCCGGAACAGGTTTTCACCAACCTCCAGGCGCAGCTCGCCGACGTCGGGATCACGGTCACCCCGGCACCCGCTGCCTGGTCGCCCGACTACCTCGACCAGGTCCAGGGAACCGAGGACCACGGCCTGCACCTGCTCGGCTGGACTGGCGACTACAACGACACGGACAACTTCGTGGGCGTGTTCTTCGGCCAGGAGAAGCCGGAATTCGGCTTCAACAACCCCGAGCTGTTCGCCGCACTGAGCGAGGCGCGCGGCATGAGCGACCGCGACGAGCAGACCAAGGCATACGAGGACATCAACGAGCAGATCGCCGAGTTCATCCCGGCCATCCCGCTGGCGCACCCGGCTCCTTCGCTGGCGTTCAACGAGCGCGTCACGTCTTACCCCGCCAGCCCCGTCAATGACGAGGTCTTCAACAACATCGAGCTCAGCAAGTAGCACCAGCATCTCCAGTGGAGCCGGACCCGCACTCGAGGTCCGGCTCCACTGCGCTGGCGGGCACATCCTGGTTCATCCCCGAGAGGACATCGTGTTACGCGTCATAGGCAAGCGAATTGCCCTGCTCATCCCCACCTTGTTCGGCCTGTCCATCCTGCTGTTCCTGTGGGTGCGCAGCCTTCCGGGCGGTCCCGCGACCGCGCTGCTCGGTGAGAAGGCAACCCCCGAGGCCATCGCCCGGGTCAATGAGCTCTACGGGTTCGACCGCCCGCTCCTGGTCCAGTACTTCACCTACATGGGCAAACTGCTGCGGGGAGACTTTGGGGTGTCCATCAACACGGGCCGTCCCGTGCTCGAGGAGTTCGCCACCCGGTTCCCTGCGACGGTCGAACTCACGATCGTGGCCCTGATCTTCGCCATCGGCGTCGGTGTGCCACTGGGCTATGCGGCGGCCCGCCACTACGGGCGTTTCGTCGATCACAGCTCCGTCGTCCTCAGCCTGATCGGCATCACCGTTCCCGTGTTCTTCCTCGCATTCATCCTCAAATACCTCTTCGCCATCCAGTGGTCCATCCTGCCTCCCGACGGCCGGCAGAATCCGCGTATCGACGCCACCCACTTCACCGACTTCTATGTCCTCGACGGCATACTGACGGGGGAGTGGGATGCCGCTTGGGACGCCGTCCTGCACCTGATCCTCCCGGGACTTGCCCTCGGCACCATTCCGCTCGCGATCATCGTCCGAATCACCCGCGCATCGGTCCTCGAGGTGCAGAACGCCGACTACGTGCGGACCGCCCGTGCGAAGGGCCTGATGGAGCGCACCATCAGGGGCAGCTTCATCCTGCGGAACGCGATGCTCCCCGTCGTCACCACCATCGGCCTCCAGCTGGGCCTGCTGATCTCGGGTGCGGTGCTGACCGAGACGGTCTTCGCGTTCAACGGGATCGGTAGGTTCCTGCGGGACGCGATCTTCGGGCTGGACTACCCGGTGCTTCAGGGCTTCATCATCTTCATCGCGATCCTGTACGCCCTGATCAACCTGATCGTCGATCTCTCCTACTCCGTCATCGACCCGAGGGTGCGTGTGCAATGAGTACGATCCTTCCCCCCGCTGCGGACGGTTCCGCGGCGCCGAACGATCCGGCCATCGACACCGGGCGCGGCACCGGCCTGTGGAAGGATGCCTTCCTCCGCCTGCGCAGGAACCCGCAGGCGATCGTGGGTGCCGTCATCATCGGGATCTTCCTGCTCGTCGCGATCCTCGCCCCGATCCTGGCACCCTACGGAGGTGACGATCTCCCCGGCCGCACCTCGATCACGCCCACCACCATTCCGGGACCTGGTGAGATCGACGGCTTCCCGCTGGGCCTCGACCGCTTCGGCGGTGACGTCCTGAGCAAGCTCATCTGGGGTGCGCAGGCATCGCTGCTGATCGGTGTGGTCTCGACGGGGCTGGGACTCGCCGGCGGTATGCTCCTCGGTGTCCTCGCCGGCGGCCTCGGCGGCTGGGTGGACAACGTGATCATGCGTTTCGTGGACATCCTGCTGTCCGTTCCGAACCTCCTCCTGGCCGTCAGCATCGCGGCGGTGCTCGGGCAGAGTTCCTACGCGATCATGATCGCCATCGGCGTCTCGCAGATCCCCATCTTCGCGCGGCTCCTGCGCTCCTCGATGCTGTCGCAGCGCGGGGCGGACTACATCCTGGCGGCGCAGACCCTCGGGCTCAGCCGCAGGACGATCACCATGAGCCACCTGCTGCCCAACAGCATGGGGCCCGTGATCGTGCAGGCGACTCTCACTCTCGCGACCGCCGTCATCGACGCGGCCGCGCTGTCTTTCCTCGGCCTCGGCGGCGGACTGCCCCAAGCCGCTGAGTGGGGCCGCATGCTCACCTATGCGCAGGTGGAACTCGCCGTCGCCCCGCAGCTCGCATTCCTCCCGGGAGCGTGCATTGCGATCACGGCGCTGGGCTTCACCCTGCTGGGCGAGTCACTGCGTGAGGCCCTCGATCCGAAGACCCGCAGGAAGTAGCATCAGCGCGTCAGCGGCCACCGATCTCCGGGTCGGTGGCCGCTTTCGTCGGAGTGGAGCCGCTCCCGTCAGCGGGCGTGCCGGTCCAGCCGGTGCGGGTCGATGAGGAGGGCGGGGTCCCAGTCGCCCGCGGTCGCCGCAGCCCGGTAGGTGCCCCGCAGGAATCGGAGGAGCACGGCATCCGGATCCGCCGCGTTGCGCACGGCCTCGTAGGGCAGCAGGAACTGGCGGAACTCGGTGCTGTAGTAGGCGCCGTCGACGTCGATCACGGCGTCGCGGTACCCTTCCGGCTCCGGGTAGGCGTAGGAGTAGAAGGCGCCTTCCTCTCCGCCGCCGGGCCAGAATCCGCAGCTGGAGAGCTCGTGCGAGTACCCCTCCTCCATGACCCAGTCGGCACAGTTCGGGGCGCCGCCGGGATGGGTCGGGGCGGGGCGGCCGGTGAAGCGTGTGCACGCGAGGTCCATGGCGCCCCAGAAGAAGTGCACGGGGCTCACCTTGCCGAGGAACTCCGCACGGAAGCGCGTGAGCACCCGCTCCGCCTGGATGAGTTGCCGCCAGAACGCCGTGACCGCCGCTGCGTCGTAGGACGCGTGGTGGTGGTCCTCCGCGAAGGGCACGGCCGGATCCACCTCGGTCGGAACGGGCCGGATCGGTGCCTCGATGCCGAGTTCGGACAGCGCCGTCATGGTCCGCGCATGGAACTCCGCCACCGACTGCGGTTCGAGGGGTACGCCGCGGTCCTCGCCGGAACTGCTGCGCACCACCAGCCGGTGCGCCACGACGTCCACCTCGATGTCGAACATGCCGTCCCGGTAGGGGATCGGGGACGTGCCGAGTCCGCGTGGTGTCACGTAGAGCGGTACCTGCCACCAGTGGTTGACCAGGGGCGCGTGCGCCATCCTGACCTTGCCCACCACCTGGAGCCACATGTGCAGCGTCGCCTGCGTGTCCTCCCAGTCCCCGACGCGAAGCGCCGGCCATCCCGAAACCGCCGTCGTCCCATCCGTTCTGACCTGCTCGCCCATCGTTCCTCCGCGTCGTCGTGTGCGGCCAATCTATGCGCCTCACCAGGGCTGGTACAGGCCCCGAGGGCATCAATTGGTGACGGACGCTAGGAGGCGAGGTCCTCGTCGATCTTGAGCTCGTTGCCCGGGATGGAGGCCAGCAGCTTGCGGGTGTACGGGTGGCGGGGGTTCTGGAAGAC
Organism: Arthrobacter pasteuri; assembly: GCF_054510955.1. NCBI lineage: Bacteria > Bacillati > Actinomycetota > Actinomycetes > Micrococcales > Micrococcaceae > Arthrobacter > Arthrobacter pasteuri. The sequence goes on along the minus strand of NZ_JBTNDO010000001.1, from coordinate 1,448,787 downwards.
CTCCTCGGAGCTGGCGGCCTCCACGAGCTCGCCGTCCTTCATCACGCACACATAGTCGGAGATGAGGCGCACCACCGCGAGGTCGTGCGAGATGAACAGGTAGCTCAGGCCCAGCTCGGACTGCAGATCACCGAGGAGCTTGAGGATCTGGGCCTGGACCAGGACGTCGAGGGCGGAGACCGGCTCGTCGCAGACGATCAGCTCGGGCTGCAGTGCGAGCGCACGCGCGATCGCGACACGCTGCCGCTGCCCGCCGGAGAGCTCCGCCGGGTACCGGCGCAGAGCGTTCTGGGGGAGGGAGACCTGGTCCATCAGCTCGCGGACCCGTGCCGAGCGTTCCTTCTTCGACCCGCGCTTGTAGGCGTTGAGGGGCTCCTCGACGATGCGCTCGATCGTGAACATCGGGTTCAGCGAGGAGTAGGGGTCCTGGAAGATGGGCTGCACGCGCTGGCGGAAGTCGTTGAGCTGCGCCTTGTCGAGGGTGGCGACGTCCATGCCGTCGAAGGTCATGGTGCCGGACGTGGGCTCGATGAGCTTGAGCAGCATGCGTGCCGTGGTCGTCTTGCCCGACCCCGACTCACCGACGATCGCCACCGTCTGCCCCCGCGGGACATCGAGCGTGACGTTCTTCGCGGCGTAGAAGTCCTCCTTGCTGCCGCGGCGCTTGTAGACCTTCGTGAGGTCCCGGATCTCCACGATGTTGGGGGGAGCGGCGGCAGGCGCGGGCGGGCCGGCGGGCCGGTCGGCGGACGACGTCGCTGCATGGGCGCCGGTCGAGGAGGGAAGCTGCCCTGCGGGAGCCGCCGCGTGCCCGGAGTCCGGGGATGCCGCGCTCCCGTGCCCGGCCTCGTGCTCCGCGAACACTTCCTCGGCGAGTTTCCGCCGGCTGGCGGAATCCGCTGTGAAGGCCCCGGGGCGCAGGCGGACGGCAGCGACGCTCGGGGCAGCGCGGACGAGCGACTGCGTGTAAGGGTGCTGCGGATCGTTGAGCAGCTGGTCGGCGGGCCCGGTCTCCACGACACGTCCGCGGTGCATGACCACGAGCTGCGAAGCTCGCTCGGCGGCGAGGCCGAGGTCATGGGTGATGAGGAGCACCGACGTGCCGAGCTGGTCCGTCATCGTGTCGATCTGGTCGAGGATGGTGCGCTGCACCGTGACGTCCAGGGCCGACGTCGGCTCGTCGGCGATGAGGAGCCGGGGCTGGCAGGCGAGGCCGATCGCGATGAGGGCCCGCTGGCGCATCCCGCCCGAGAACTCGTGCGGATACTGCTTGGCACGCTCGCCGGCGTAGGGCAGGCCGGCGGCCGTCAGCACCTCGATGACGCGCTGCTTGACGTTCTTCTTGGTGGCCATGCCGTGGACGAGGAGCGTCTCGGCGACCTGCGTGCCGATCTTCGTCACCGGGTTGAGGTTGGACATCGGGTCCTGCGGCACGAGACCGATCGCCCTGCCACGGATCGAGCGCATCCTCGCTTCCGGCAGGGTCACGAGGTCCTGGCCCTCGAAGAGGATGCTGCCGGAGGTCACCCGGCCGTTCCCGGGCAGGAGGCCGATGCACGCCATCGCCGTCGTCGACTTGCCGGATCCGGATTCGCCGACGATCGCGAGGGCGCTGCCGCGCCCGAGGGAGAAGCTGGCATCCTCGACCGCCCTCACCTCACCGCCGGTCGTACGGAAGCTGACCGCCAGGTTGCGCACCTCCAGCAGGGGTGCGTCGGGGTCGAGGGTCAGGTCGGTCATGCTGTCGGCCGGGGTGATGTCCGTCATAGCACCATCGTGCCCTATGGGCTGGTCGGTCGCCGCGCAATCGGCCGGCGCAGGGCTAACTTTCTGGCAACGGTCCGGCACCCTCGGCAGTGCGGCGGGTGCTGAGGCGTGCGGCGAGGTGGTCCACCGCGAGGCGGTAGCCATCGATGCCTGCGCCGACGATCACCGCGTCGGCCACGGCGGAGATGTACGAGTGGTGCCGGAACTCCTCGCGCCGGTGCACATTGCTGATGTGGACCTCCACCACCGGCAGGCCCACGCCGGCGAGGGCGTCGCGGATCGCGATCGAGGTATGCGTGAAGGCCCCGGCATTGATGACGATCCCGTCCGACGTCGAGCGCGCCGCATGGATGGCGTCGATGATCTCGCCCTCGTGGTTGGACTGCATCGCGGTGGTGGTGCACCCGCGCTCCCGCGCGGTGTCCGACGCGAGGCGGACGACGTCGTCGAGCGTCGCCGTCCCGTACACGGCCGGTTCCCGGCTGCCGAGCAGGTTCAGATTCGGTCCGTTGATCACGAGGATGCTGGGTGTGCGTGCCGGGGTCATGCCCTAACTATGCCGCACTGCCGGCGGCGGCCGAGGGATCCGCGAGCCGCGACCGCACCCGTACCGCGCCGAGCGCCCCGGCGACGGTCACGAGGCTCATGACCGCCAGGATGACGCCGGGGTGCCACCAGGCGCCACCGGTCGCGATTCCGAACTGTTGCGTGATGGACGGAGCGAAGCCCGCCACGATGGCGGCGATGCTGTAGGCGAAGGACAGGGCGGTGAACGCCGTCGCCGGCCGGAAGATGTCCGCCATGAGTCCGCCCAGGGCTGCCCAGCTGGCGGTCGGCAGGATTCCGCCGAGGATGATCGCGGCGATGTACATCGGCTCGGTCGCGATGCTGATCACCCAGTAGAGGGGGAAGGCGATCAGGGCCGTGCCGAGCGCGCCGCCGGCGACGACCTTCGCGGATCCGATGCGCATGGCCAGGTAACCGAACGCGGGGATGGTGGCGAGCTGGAGGACCGAACCCACGAGGGCGGCGTTCAGCACCGTCTCCTGCGACAGCCCCAGGGTCTGCGTGCCGTAGGCCTGCGTGTAGGTGACCATCAGGAAGTAGGAGCCGATGCCCAGCACGGCGGAGGCGATGGCCACCACGATGGCGACGGGCTGGGACTTCAGGACCTCGAGGAAGGGGACGCGGGGGAGCGCGTGCTTCCGGTTCGTCTCCTGGAAGACGGGAGTCTCGTCGATCGCGAGCCGCAGGTAGATGGCGACGGCGAGGAACGGGAAGGCGAGCAGGAACGGGATGCGCCAGCCCCACGAGGCCATGACATCGGGGGCGACGAGGGCGAGGACGAGGAAGATGGCGGAGATCAGCATGGTGCCGACGGGGGAGCCGAGTTGCGGGATGGAGGCGTAAAGCGCGCGCTTGCGGGGTTCGGCGTGCTCGGTGGCGATCAGGATGGACCCGCCCCACTCACCGCCGAGCGAGAGGCCCTGCAGCAGCCGGAGCACGGTGAGGATGATCGGGGCCCAGACGCCGATGGTGGTGTAGTCGGGCAGCAGCCCGACCGTGCCCGTGGCCAGTCCCATCAACGTGATGGTCCAGATCAGGGTGCGCTTGCGGCCGATCCGGTCGCCGAGGTGCCCGAACAGGATGGCGCCGAGCGGGCGGGCGACGAACCCCATCGCGAAGACCAGGAAGGCCGACAGCGTACCGGCGAGCGGATCCTGCTCGGTGAAGAAGACGGTGTTGAAGACGAGCGCGGCGGCCGTGCCGAACACGTAGAAGTCGTAGGACTCGAGGGCCGTTCCGACGAAGGAGGCTCCGGCGACGCGGCGGGCCATGCGCGGATTCGAGACGGGGGGCTGCTGCAGGGTTGTGGACACGCTGAAATTGTCCTCTTGCCCCCGGGCCCGGGCCACCTTTCAGGACGAACGTCACACCGGCGGCAGGGCGGTGCCGACGGCAGCACCGGTCGCGGCCTCTCCGGACGCCGGGGACGCATTTCCGGGTCCCTCAGGGCGGGAACCCGGTGCGTCAGGCGGGGAGCGGGGTGCTGACGTGGGCGGCGACGATGGCCCGCCCGGCGGTCACGAGGGACCGGGTCACGGCGGACGCATCGCCCATGAAGCCGTGCACCATCGCACCGTCGCGCAGCATGATGAGCTGGTCCGCGACGACGTCGAGCTGGTCCGCTCCCAGCTCGGCCAGCAGTTCAGCGACCACGCCGTGCAGCCACGTCCGGTAGCGTTCGACGGCGTCCCGGACCGGGTTGCCGTCCGCCGGGTACTCCGCCGCCGCGTTGATGAAGATACATCCGCGGAAGCCCGGACGGCAGGCCGCGGTGCCATTGACGGCGGCGAGACGGAGCAGGACGGCGCATGCGTCCCGGTCCATCCGTTCCCGCGTCACGACGGCCTTCAGCTGCTCGAGCTGGCTGTCCAGGTAGGCGACCACGAGGTGGTCCTTCGACTGGAAATGCCGGTAGAACGTCACCTTGGTGGTGCCCGCGTCGGAGATGACCTTGTCGGCGCTGACCGAGCGGATGCTGGTGGTGTCGAACAGTCGGGTAGCCGACGCGAGGATGCGCTCGCGGACGGGAAGCTGTGCGTTCATCATGCTCCATTGGAGGTTCGGGGCGGGAGGCCACAGGATTTGGAGGAAGTAGAGTTACTAGTTAGTCTACCCGTAGTGAGGGTGCCAGTCCGGCCCCGGAACGGAAGGATCGGCAGCATGAGCGCTCTCTACACGGCAGTGGCAACGGCAAGCGGCGACGGACGCAACGGCAAGGCACGCACCGACGACGGAGAACTCGTCGTCGACCTGGCGGTCCCAAAGGAGATGGGTGGCACCGGCGGTGCGACGAACCCCGAGCAGCTCTTCGCCGCCGGCTACGCGGCCTGCTTCCACAGCGCACTGAAGCTCGTCGCGAGCCGCAGCAAGGCGAGGATCAGCGACACGGCGGTCACCGCAGAGGTGAGCATCAACGCGGTCGACGGCGGAGCGTTCCAGCTGGCCGTCGCCCTGCACGCCGAGATCGGCGGAGTGGACCAGGAGACCGCGGACCAGCTCGTCGAGCAGGCGCACCAGGTGTGCCCGTACTCCAACGCGACCCGCGGCAACATCGAGGTCATCGTGGACGCCACCATCGGCTGACCGCGCCTCCGCGCGATGCGGTCGGGCGTCGTCCCGCCGCAACGAGGAAGGACCCCCGCAGGTGCGGGGGTCCTTCCTCGTCGCGGGCCTCAACTCCCGGGCCCCACGCCCGGGCCGGGCCGCTACTTGCGGAGCGAGACGGCGATCTGCTGCATGATCGTCGGATCGGACAGCGTCGTTGCGTCGCCCACCTCGCGGCCCTCGGCGACATCCTTGAGCAGGCGACGCATGATCTTCCCGCTGCGCGTCTTCGGCAGTTCGGGGACTACCAGGATGTTCCGCGGCTTGGCGATGGGTCCGATCTCCTTGCCCACGTGGTTGCGCAGGGTGGTCACGATGTCGTCGTCGTCCTTGGCCGAACCGCGCAGGATGACGAAAGCGACCACGGCCTCGCCCGTCGTCTCGTCACTGGCCCCGACGACGGCGGCCTCCGCCACGGACGGATGGCTCACCAGTGCGGACTCGATCTCCGTCGTCGACAGGCGGTGGCCGGAGATGTTCATGACGTCGTCTACCCGGCCGAGGAGCCAGATGTCCCCGTCCTCGTCCTTCTTGGCGCCGTCCCCAGCGAAGTACATGTCGTCGAAGCGGGACCAGTAGGTCTCCTTGAAGCGCTCGGGGTCACCCCAGATGCCGCGGAGCATGGCCGGCCACGGCTCCCGGATGACCAGGTAGCCGCCGGACCCGTTGGGCACGGACTCGCCCATCTCGTCGACGACGTCGACGGCGATCCCCGGCACGGCGACCTGCGCGGAGCCCGGCTTGGTCGCGGTCACGCCCGGCATCGGCGCGATCATGTGGGCGCCGGTCTCCGTCTGCCACCAGGTGTCCACGATGGGAGCATTGCCTCCGCCGATGACCTCCCGGTACCACATCCACGCCTCGGGGTTGATCGGTTCCCCGACGGATCCGAGGACGCGGATGGAGGACAGGTCGTACTTCTTGGGAATGTCGCGGCCCCACTTCATGAACGTGCGGATGGCCGTCGGCGCCGTGTAGAGGATGGTCACCTTGTACTTCTCGATGAGCTCCCACCAGCGGCCCTGGTGCGGCGTGTCCGGCGTTCCCTCGTACATCAGCTGCGTCGCGCCGTTCACGAGGGGTGCATAGGCGACGTAGCTGTGCCCGGTGACCCAGCCGATGTCCGCCGTGCACCAGAACACGTCCGTCTCGGGGCGCAGGTCGAAGGTGTTCCGGTGGGTGAACGCGGTCTGCGTGAGGAAGCCGCCGGTCGTGTGGAGGATGCCCTTCGGCTTCCCGGTGGTGCCCGAGGTGTAGAGGATGAACAGGGGGTGCTCGGCGTCGTGCGCCACCGCCGTGTGCTCCTCCGACGCCGTGTCGACGACGTCGTGCCACCAGAGGTCGCGTCCCTCGGTCCACTGGACCGGCTCGTTGTTGCGCCGCACCACCACGACGCTGGTGACGGTGTGCCCCTCCTTCTCGAGGGCGCCGTCGACGGCCGGCTTGAGCGGGCTCGGCTTGCCGCGGCGGTAGGTGCCGTCCGAGGTCACGACGATCTTGGCCTCGGCGTCGTCGATGCGGCTGCGGAGGGCGTCCGCCGAGAAGCCGCCGAACACCACGGAATGGACCGCGCCGATCCGGGCGCAGGCGAGCATCGTCACGACAGCCTCGGGGATCATGGGCAGGTAGACCGCCACGCGGTCACCCTTCTGCACGCCGAGTGCCTCGAAGGCATTCGCCGCCTTCTTGACCTCCCGGGTCAGCTCCGCGTACGTGATGGTGCGGGTGTCGCCGGGCTCGCCCTCGAAGTGGATGGCCACGCGGTCCCCGAGCCCCGCCTCGACGTGCCGGTCGAGCGCGTTGTATGCCGCGTTGACGGTGCCGCCGACGAACCACCTGGCGAACGGCGCGTCCGACCAGTCGAGCGTCTGCGTGAAGTCCGAGTCCCAAGTGAGGAGGTCCCGGGCCTGACGGGCCCAGAATTCCGTCCCCTGCTCCCGCGCCTCGTCGTACAGGGACGGCTGCGCGACGGCGTTGGCAGCGAATTCCTCGCTGGGCGGGAAACGGCGTTCCTCATGCAGCAGGTTCTCGAAGGCGTCGCCTTGTCGTTCGGCGCTCATGGTCTACCCCTTTGTGACGTGTTGTGGAACGGACGGGACGCAGGGCGCGGCGACGACTCGCCGCACCGCCACGTGCTCCAGGGGAACACTATCGAGTTCTCAGTGCGGCGTGTGCCCGGCGTCACAGGACCTAGCCGAGTTGCGGCGATTGTGCGGTGAGCGGCTGGAGGCCACGGCCCCGTCGTTGGTGGAGAAGGAGGGTGCCGGTGGCTAGGGTGGAAGAAGGTAATCGATCCTCGCCGGCCCGGAGTCGGCCGCGGGTGACCAGCGCTAGAAACGGGAGTAACAGATGACCGAAGCATCCGAGGGGCAGCGCACGATCCGCCCCGAACCGTCGACGTCGGGACAGGGCTCCTCGCCCGGTACGGACGGATCGGGTCCAGGGACGGCGGGTGCGAGCGCCTCCGGTGCATCGACCCTCGCGGCAGGGACGGCTGGACGATCGTCGGCCGGCGACTCTGCTGGTCTGGCCGCCGGTCCGAGCTCTGCCGCCCTCGGTCCCTTCACCCTGCGCGAACTCGTCTTCGGCGGCGGTGTCGTGATCGTCTTCATCGGAACGCTGCTGCCTTTCATGGATGGCAGGGTGCTGTACGCCAACTTCTGGAACAGCGTCCCGCTCTTCTTCATAGGAATCGGGATCCTGCTGCCCGTGATCGCGCTGGCGCTGCTCGCGGGACGGCGCCTGGGCAGTTCCGGCCTGCGTGTGGGGTCCCTGTCGGTCGACCAGTTCGCGTCGGTCTCCGCGGTCCTCGCGGCGACGTACTTCTTCCTCCAGACCGTCACCGCGTTCCATGCAGGGCCACTGCTGGCGCTGGTCGGCTCTCTGCTCATGCTGGCCGCGACCGTCGTCGGGCCGTTCCTCCCTGTATTCCGGAACGACTTCGCGGACCGGCCCGAGACGCCGGCACATACTGTGGCGCGCCCTGTCACCGCGGCGCGTCCCCGCCCGCCGAAGCCGGCGAAGCCCGCCGCTGAAGCGAAGGCCGGCCCGACCGGAACCGCGTCCCGCAGCGAGTCGGGGTCGGCAGGGGTGAACCCCGCGGCCGCGGCGGTGCTGCAGAACGGAGCAGGGCTGTATGGCGCGGGCGGAGCTGGGGCGGTGGGCGCCGGGGCTGCGGCCTCGGGCCAGTCGGGCATGGAGCGCGAGGGGTCCGAGAGCAGTCCGACGTCCGGTTCATCCGCATCCACCCCGGCGTCGCATGCGCCGCGTCATGTGGAGAGCGGCGAACACGCCGTCGCTGCCGGCGAGGAGAACGGCGAGCAGAAGACGCAGGAGGGGCGCCGTCCGTCCCCGGACCGTTCCTCCGACGCCGTCCCGTCGCAGCCCGCTACGGGCGCCGTGGGCGAAACGCGCATCCAGGATGTCGTCCACGAGGGTTCCACCGCCTCCGCTCCCGCCGTCGAGGAGGAACGCCGCCAGGAGCCCATCACGGCGACCCGGTCCACCGACGAGGAACCGGTCGTCGAGGCTTTCTGGTTCGCTGTCGGCTCGTCCCGGCCCGTCTTCGACGAGCAGACGGGCCGCCAGGTCTTCACCCTCCAGCCCGGTGACTGGGAAGTGGGTATCGAGGATCGCGGCAACGAGTTCCTGGTTCAGGACAAGCGCACGGGGGCCGTCGGCATCCTGCGGGACCTGCGCAACATCGAGCGCGCCCCCCGCGACTGACGCCTGCCACTGGCGCCCAGTGGTCCGAGAAGCACCACCGAGAGGAGACACGCGAGTGGCAGGCAGGAAAGCGAAGTCCGAGGAGGAATCGCCCGTCGCCCTGAAGCGTCGGGCCCGGAAGATCGGTCGGGTCCTCGGCGAGACGTACCCGTACGCGGTGGCCGAACTCGACTTCGGCAACGCCTTCGAACTCCTGGTGGCAACGGTGCTCTCCGCGCAGACCACCGATGTCCGGGTCAATCTCACCACCCCTGCACTGTTCGAGCGATACCCCGACGCCCGTGCGATGTCCGAGGCCCAGGAACTCGAGCTGCAGGAGATCATCCGTCCCACGGGGTTCTACCGGGCGAAGGCCAACAGTCTCCTTGCACTCTCCCGGCGCCTGGTCGACGAGTTCGACGGCGAGGTCCCGGGAAGACTCGAGGACCTGGTGACCCTTCCCGGTGTCGGGCGGAAGACCGCGAACGTCGTCCTGGGTAATGCCTTCGGAGTCCCGGGCATCACGGTGGACACCCACTTCGGGCGACTGTCCCGACGGTTCCGCTGGACGGCGTCGGAGGATCCCGTCACGGTGGAACGCGAGGTCGGTGCCCTGTTCGACCGCAAGGACTGGACGATGCTGTCGCACCACGTCATCTTCCATGGGCGTCGGATCTGCCATGCCAAGAAGCCCGCGTGCGGGGTGTGTCCCGTCGCCGCCCTGTGTCCGTCCTTCGGTGAGGGCGAGGTGGATCCCATGAAGGCGGCGAAGCTGCTCAAGTACGAGCTGGCACCCGGCCGCGAGGAACTGGTGGAGCTGATGCGAGCCGGACGGACCCGCGCGGAGCTCCGCGAGGCCGGGTACGGTCTGGGTGCCTAGCCTCCGGCCCACCCCGGCCCGGGGCACGCCTGCGGGACCGGTCCTGCGGTGACGGTGTACGACGAACTGGCGGCCTGGGCGAAGTCCATGGATCGCCCCGACGCCACCCTGGTGCGCCCGAGCGGCTGGCAGTTCGCACGGCTCGATCCGGCACGGGCCCGGCGTGCGGCGGTCCTCATCCTGGTCGGCCCGCGCGCACCCTCCGCGCGAGACTCTGACCGTCCCGGTCCCGACGATGCCCCCGGTCACGATCTGGACATCCTGTTCGTGATGCGCGCCGGCTCGCTGTCCAACCACCCCGGCCAAGTCGCCTTCCCCGGCGGCACCATCGACCCGGGTGACGCGGACGAGGGTGCCGCGGCTTTGCGCGAGGCCCGGGAGGAGACAGGTGTTGATCCGGACGGCATCGAGATCCTGGGCCTGCTGCCGGAGGTAGGACTTCCCGTCAGCAATTTCATGGTCACGCCGGTGCTCGGATGGTGGGCCGAGCAGTCGCCGATCCATGCCGTCGATACGGCCGAGTCAGAGCTGGTCTTTCGGGCTCCCGTGAGCACCCTCCTCGACCCGGTGCACCGCAGGACGGCCGTGGTCAGGCGCGACGGATTCGTCAGCAGAACCCCTGCCTTCCTGGTGCCGGAAGCCGTGATCTGGGGTTTCACGGCGATGCTGCTGGACGCGATGTTCGATGGGCTCGGCTGGACACGCGCCTGGGACCGGTCCCGGGAGATCCCCGCACCCCTGTGAGCCGGCCGGGACCCTGGAATCCGGTCGCCGGGATCGCGAGGCGATCGGGGGAGTACCGGTCCCTGAGGGAACCCGGAAGTGCAGCCAGTCCGGTGACCGTGTCGATCCGGCCCTTGGTCCTGAGGGCCGCCTCGGCGGCGGGTATGACGGGCGAGGCGCCGAAGCGGGAACTCCGTAGCACCGCCAGGGCCTGATCCACCCCGCTACCCCTGACCGCCCCGGGCCCGAGCACGGCGCTCCGGACCTGGTAGGACAGGACATTCCGCACCAGAGCAGCAGGACTCGAGAGAGCGACGGAGACAGCCGTCGAATCGAGCCCGCGGAGTCCGGCCGTCCCGATGGGCCGGAGGATGCGCACGGCCGGCGCGAGGCGGGAAAGGTGACCCGTTGCGGTTCCCGCGCTCGTCACCGATCCGAGCGCCTGACGAGCGGAGTGGACGGCGGACTGGACGGTTGACCGGAGAAGCGCCGGGGCCCCCGCGCCCTGCAGCCCGGTTCCCAGCCTCGTTGCTCCGGGTATCCGTGCGGCGACGACGGGCCCGGTGCGCGCGAGCGTGCTCAGTCGTGCGAGAACCTGATGCACCCGGGCCACCATCTGCGCGGTGCGGGCCGCCCCGACGAGGGCGGTGATCGCGGCCGAACCACCGAGCGTGGCGAAGCTCAGCGCGGCTCCGACGGCCGCCAGCGCGGCGCACTCGAGGGCGAAGGACCGGGTCTCGTCGATCAGCTCCTGGTGCGCCTGGTCGATGGCGGTGGCCAGCGACGCGCACCCGGTGGCGATGTCCCTCGATGCCTCGGCAACACGCCGGCCGCAGCTCTGGAGCACCGCACTCCTCGTCCGGAGCAGCGCGAGATCCTCGGCCAGCAGGCCGTCGAGTATCGTGCGCGACTGGGAGGCGGGACCGTCGAGAGTCGCGTCGACGTCATCGGCGAGGACGGCCCAGGACATCGCCGCCGAACGCAGGATTTCCGGATCACCGGAGGGCCACGCAACGCCGGCTATCCCGGCGACGATGTCCCAGCACGGAGGGGGCCAGCCGGGATTGACATCGCAGGCGGACGGCGGGCACGGACACGCTGCCTCCCCGACTGCCACCGGAAGCGACGGGCGCATCAGCGCAGACAGGCCCTGGGATGCGATGTGCTCCGCGAGGATGTAGTTCCCTGCCGAGAGGGTCAGCGCGTGCGACGTGTCGGACGATGCGAGCGCGAGCTCGTGGCACGCGGCCAGGACCTCGCGGGCCGCCGGGTCGTAGGAGGCGGCCCACCCGGCGCCGATGGCGTCCCACCCTGCCATGCCGCCGGTCCGCATCAGTGCCGCACTCGCCGCACCCGCGGCGCCGGCGAGTCCACGGGCGGCGACCGAGGCGAGTACTGCTGCTTCCGCGTACCGGTCGGTATCGATCCTCAGGACGTTCACGCGCTCCGCCTTTCCGCGCTCGTCCTGCCACCGTACGGAAAGGCCCGTCCGTGCTCGAAGCCGCCGCGGTCGATGTGGACAACCGGTCCGGAGTCCGACCTACTTCGCGTCGGCGTAGGAGGAGACCGTGACAGTGTTGACGGAGAACTCGAGAGGAATGTCGCCGTAGATCAGGCGTGTCGCCGCCCGCGCGGCCAGGTCGAGGATGGTGCCCGCCTCGGCCGCCTGCTGCGAGGGGACATGCAGCACCACTTCATCGTGCAGGAAGAAGACGATCCGGCTTCGCGGTGCCGGGATGCTGCTCGCGGCCAGTCGCCGTCGGATCTCGGCGAGCCAGCACAGCGCCCATTCCGCTGCCGAGGCCTGGACCACGAAGTTCCGCGTGAAGCGCCCACGAGCCCGGGCCGCACCGTCCGCCCGGCGCTGCTCCTCCGCCGTCGTCGTCCTCTGCCTCGCTCGCCATTCCTCCGACGCGGGCGGGCAGCCGCGGCCGAGGTAGCTCGAGACGCCGCCCCCTGCTTCGCCGGCCCGGGCGGCCGATTCCACGACGGCGATGGCACGCGGGTAGGCGCGCGTCAGCTGTGGCATCAACCTGCCCGATTCGCCGCTCGTCGCACCGTACATCGCGCCGAGCATGGCGAGCTTCGCCTGGGCGCGGTCGCCGCCGAAACCCTGGTCCGCGATCCCCTGGTAGAGGTCCCGTCCGCGGGCCGCGGCTGCGAGCGCCGCGTCCTGTCCGAGGGCTGCCAGGACCCTCGGCTCGAGCTGCGCTGCGTCGGCGACGAGGAAGACGTGACCCTCGTCGGGCCGCACGGCGTCCCGCACCTGCCTCGGGATCTGCAGCGCACCTCCGCCGCGCGAGGCCCAGCGTCCCGAGACGACCCCGCCCACCACGTACTCGGGCCGGAACCGGCCGTCCCGGACCCAGGCGTCGAGCCAGTTCCAGCCATTGGCGGTCAGCAGCCGCGAGAGCTTCTTGTAGGCGAGGAGCGGTTCGATGGCCGGATGCTCCTGCCGCTCGAGTTCCCAGGAGCGCGTCGTCCGGACCTCGATTCCGGCGCGGTGCAGGGCTCGCAGAACCTCCTGCGGTGAATCGGGATTGAGCGAGGGGTTGCCCAGGGCAGTGCGCAGCTCCTGGGCGAGCCGCTCCAGCTCGGCCGGTCTGGAGCCCTCCGGCGGGCGCGGTCCGAGGGTTCGTTCCAGCAGGTCCTCGTGGACATCCCTGCGCCAGGGAAGCCCCCAGTGCTCCATCTCCGCGGCGATGAGCGAGCCCGCGGATTCCGCGGCGACGAGGAGATTGAGGCGACCGGGCGCGGCACCCGATACCGCGGCGAGCTGCTCCCTGAACTGCCCGACGACGTCGCCCACCGGAGGGCCCACCGGCTCCTGCGGTTCGTCGAACAGCGAGTGCTGGTTCGGTGCCGCCGGGGGCGGCAGCAGGAGGCGGGGAGGCTCCGTGCCGTCGTCCGTCCGGGTCGTGGCCCTCAGGGATTCGATGTACGGAGAGGGGCTGCACGACGGCGAGTGCGCGAGGATGTTCCCCGTCAGCACCAGGTCCCAGCACCTGTCCACGGACACGCCCGCGGCCAGGAGATCGGGGTACCAGAGCCGCGTGCTGCTCCAGACCCAGCGCGGCTGCCGGGTCTCCGCCTCTGCGACGGCTGCCGCGAATGCGTCCTGATCGACGACGTCGGGCTCTCCGAGGTTCCGGCCCTCGGAGTCCAGGTGCTGGAGCGCCATTCCCGCGCTGCCACCGCGACTCGACGGCACGGAAGCCACGGCAATGTACATGAGCACATTGTCGGCGGTGGGGGTGTCATTCCTCCAATCGGGAGGGCTGTCCACATAGCGGCGGTGCCCGATCCGGAGGGAACCCGCCCCGGCGATGCTTGGCCGATGACGCAGGCGATGTGGGCCCTGAACACCCGCCGGAGGCCGGTGGTCCTTGCGGGCGGTTCACAGCTGGTCAAGGACCAGGTGGCGAGGGCCTGTGCTGCCGCGGGCGTCGCGCCGATGCTCGTTCCCGTCCTCGCCGAAGCCCTCCCCCTCGATCCGCTGGTGCTCCTTGTCGGCTGCGAGCAGGCCACTGAAGGGCTGCACGGTCAGCGTGAAGTCATCATGGTGGGGGCAGCCGGGGATGAAACGAGGGCATGGGGGAGCGCGGCCGGCCTGCCGTCGTCCCGCGTCGTCATCCTGCCGCAGGGCGCAGGGTGGCTCGCGGAACACCTCGGACGGCTCCTGAACCCGGCCGCCACAGGGCCCGTGGTCGGTGTCCTCGGGACTGCCGGTGGATGTGGGGTCAGTACGTTCGCCTTCTGGTGTGCACGCCGCGCAGCGGCCGAGGGCGGATCGGCGTTGCTGGTGGACGGGAATCCCCTGGGTGGGGGTCTCGACCTCGCCCTCGGCCTCGAGGACCGGCCCGGCGCGCGATGGCATGACCTCGGGGACATCCGGGGCACGCTGAGTGCCGAGCAGCTCGCGGCGGCGCTGCCGGCGGACGGCACCTTCTTCCTGCTGTCGCATGCCGCGCCGGCCGGCGCCGTCGATGCTCCGTCCGGGGACGGCATGGGATCCGCCGGCGTCGTCCTCGAAGCTGCACGCGGTGCCTTCGACACCAGTTTCATCGATCTGGGCAGCGGTGCCGCCGTTCCGTCGCTGGCGGCTGCATGCGATCGGCTGGTCCTCCTCGTGCCGGCCAGGCCCCGCAGCGTCGCCGCAGCTGTCGGCGTCCTGCAGGCCCACAGGTCGATACCCGTGACGGTGGTGCTGCGCGGTCCGGTACTCGACGGCCTGGACGCGTGGTTCGTCGCCGAATCGATCGGACGAGCCGAGCCCCTTCCGTACCTTCCCTTCCTGCGGGGAGCGGCGCAGGCGGAAGCCGATGGCAGGATGCTCGATTTCCGTTTGCCCAAAAAGGCGCGGAAGCTCGTCGAGTCCGTGGTCGAGTCCGTGGTCGAGTCCGTGGTCGAGTCCGTGGTCGCGGGTGCCGGCGCGGGTGCCGCCGCGGGCGTCGTCGCGGGGATGGAGCGGACGGCATGAGGGGCAGCGACATGCACGGCGGGCTGACCCGGCGCCAGCTGCGTGCCGCCCTCGGCAGTGCACGACCCTCCGAGGATCCTCCGGGGTGGCCGGCCGGCGACAGGACAGGGGGCAAGGATGCCGGTGGGACATCGAGGGCATCCGGGGCATCCATGGTCGAGTCGGTGCGGAGGGCCGTCCTTGCCGGAGATGTGCCGGCGACCGGAGCGGCGTTCGCCGATGCCGTGGGATCGAGCGGGAAGCTGCTCGGGTCGGAGGGAACCCTGTCCGCCCTTGATCACGTTCGTGCCGAACTCAAGGGACTGGGGCCGCTCGAGGATCTCCTCGCGGAGGAAACCGTCACGGACATCCTCGTCAACGGGCCCGATGACGTCTGGGTCGACGGCGCGACGGGCCTGCGGCGGATCGGCCGCATGTTCGACACCGACGAGGAGGTGCGCGTGCTGGCCGTCCGCCTCGTGGCCGCCGGTGGAAGGCGCCTCGACGACGGGTGCCCCGCCGCGGATGTCCGTCTGGGAGGACTGCGGATCCACGCCGTCCTTCCGCCGATCTCGACGGCAGGGACACTCCTGTCGATCCGGATCCGGAGGCCCGGGGTGTTCACCCTTCCGGAACTCGTCGATAGCGGGACAGTCGCCCCCGTGATGGCGGAGGCCTTGACGCTGATGATGCGGCACCGCCTGAATTTCCTCATCAGTGGCGCGACAGGAACCGGGAAGACCACACTCCTCTCCACACTCCTCGGCCTGGCCGGGCACCAGGAGCGCGTGGTGCTGGTCGAGGATGCGGCAGAGCTGAACCCGTCCCATCCGCACACGGTCGGACTCCAGTCCCGGCACGGCAACCTCGAGGGGGCGGGTGTGCTCGATCTCACCGAACTCGTGCGGCAGGCGCTGAGGATGAGACCGGACCGGTTGGTGGTCGGGGAATGCCGCGGTGCGGAGGTTCGCGAGTTGCTGTCGGCGATGAACACCGGACACGACGGTGGCGGGGGAACGGTGCATGCGAATTCAGCGAACGCCGTCCCGGCCCGTCTGAGCGCGCTCGCCGCTCTTGCGGGCCTGGCGCCGGAAGCCCTCGCACTGCAGGCGGCCAGCGGCCTGGACGTGGTGGTGCATGTGGTGCGCGATGCCCGGGGCCGACGCGTCGAAAGCCTCGGGCTCTTGGAGCTGAGCCCGGGCAAGGACCTCGAGGTGACACCGGCCCTGGTCGATACCGGTGAGGGCTGCCGGCGGGCGGCGGGATGGAGCGGATTCGCGGCCAGGGTGGGCTGGACCGGGCGCGACCCGTGACAGGGACGACCGTCGCATGTCTGCTGGCGTGTGCTTCCGTCGTGCTCGCACTCCCCAGGACGGTCCGGCGGAGCAGGAGGCCGCCGTCGGGTACGGTCCTCACCGGGGCGTCCGGTGTTCGGGGAGCCGGTGTCCGGGTCGGGCGCGGGCGGACCGGATCCAGGACGGTCGACCTGCACGAGTTGCCGCTGTTCGTGCACCAACTGGCCGGGCTCCTCAGGGCGGGGCGGCCGCCCCACGTCCTGTGGGCGGACCTCGAGGTCGTCTACGCGGACCGGCACAGCGCTTTCGGCGATGCGGCCCTACCGGTGATCGCGACGGCACGCCGGGCGTCCGGCCTGGGCCTCAGCGTCCCCAATGCCCTCCGTCAGGCTGCAGCGGGCTCCAGCGACACACGCCGCAGGGCCTCGAGCAGCACCCACGTCGACCGCCTGTGGATCGACCTCGCAGGCTGCCTCGAGGTCGCGGAGCGCAGCGGGGCGCCATTGGCAGGGATCCTCGAGCACTACGCAGCCCAGCTCGACGCCCAGATCGACGGGCTCTCCGCCCGGGACACTGCGCTCGCAGGACCCCGTGCAACAGTCGTCCTCCTCGCCTGGCTGCCCGTCGTCGGTCTCGGTCTCGGCTTCGCCCTCGGCATCAACCCGTTCGAGGTGCTCGCCGGCTCAGCCCTGGGACGGCTCGCCCTCATGACAGGCGCAGTCCTGATGGTGGCGTCACGCGGATGGTCCCGGCGCCTGGTGCGGCGTGCAGGAGGTGCGCCATGATGGCCGGGCCGCTGGTCTCGCTGCTCCTGGCCGCTGCGGCCTTTACGCTCATGGTCGGATCGGGGCGGGTCAGGTCGAGGATCCCGCCACCCGTGCGTCCGGGAGGACGACGGGGAATCGGGGACGCCCCTCTCATCCTCGATCTGCTGGCTGCCGTGTTGTCCTCGGGAGCTTCGGTCGAGAAGGCACTGTTCCTCGTCGCGGCGACCTGTGAGCCCCGGATCCGCTCGTCCCTGGTGCGGGTCCACACCGCCCGGGTGCTCGGCGCTTCGTGGGACGCCGCATGGGACGCCGCATGGGATTCCCCAGAGGATTCCGCCGGCGGCGCCGCGGGGCACGACGGGCTGACCGGTGGAAGCTATCCCACTGCCCCGAAGCAGCGCGCACCGGGACCCGGCCGGAGACGTGGAGTGCTGGATCAGGATGGGGTTGTCGACGACATCCGGCAGGGCCTTCGCTTCGCCACCTCCACGGGCGCTCCGTCCGCGGCGCTCCTGCATGCCCACGCGGCCCAGCTGAGACGGCGGCACAACCGTGAGGTGGACAGGAAGGCCGCGGCATTGGGAGTGCAACTCGTCCTGCCCCTCGGCCTGTGTTCACTACCTGCCTTCATCTGCCTCGGGGTCGTGCCCGTCGTCCTGGGGCTCCTGCCCGTCTAGTCCCGCCGGCGGTTATCCACTTAGCCCTTCGGGCAACCCTCGGGGCACTCCCGCCTCGCGAGAGTTGGTCCTGCGGCGACTGCCGCTTCCAGCACGGGGGACCAGCGCCCCCGCCGGCAGAAGGAGTTCTCATGTCATCGGAAACGCACCCCAGGACGTTGAACGGATCCTCGTTCCACTCGCCCGCCGAAGCCCGGCATGACGGGTCGTCCTGCACGATCAGCGGGTCCCCGGTCGACGCGGCCAGTCCCGAACCGATCCTGGGCCGAGACGCCAGAGACGGCAGAGACGGCAGAGGCGGTTCCGCGGACCGGGAGACCGTGGGGGACCGGGCCGCCCGCCGGGCCGATGCCCGGCGGCGACGGTCGAACGCACGGATCATCCGGCACCGTCAGGATGACGTGCCCGGCGGGGAGGCAGGCATGGCGACCGCCGAGTACGCCATCGCCACACTCGCTGCAGTCGCTTTTGCGGCATTGCTCGTCGCGGTGCTGTCCAGTGGCGAGGTCAAGGGCCTCCTGATGTCCCTGATCACGTCTGCACTGAACTTCGGCTGATGGGCGCGGACCGGGGCGGGCCGAAGCGGGGACAGACGCGATGGACAACGCGCGGTCGCCCCGGTCTCCCTTCCGGCGGTCTCGGCGGGATGCCTGCCGCCTGGGACCGTGGCAGGGCGCGCCCACGCCCTGGTCAGCGCGGGTCGGTCACCGCCGAGGTCGCCGTCGTCCTTCCCTCCCTGGTCGTCCTGCTCGCGCTCCTGCTCGGTACCGCGCACGTCGGCACGGTCCAGTTGCGACTGGAGGAAGCAGCACGGGCAGGAGCACGCGAGGCCATGCGCGGTGAGAGCAGCGCGTCCGTGGAACAGACGGTGCGGCGGCTTGCGGGAAGCAACGCGACCACCTCCGTGACGTTCGGCTCCGGCTGGACCACCGTGGAGGTGAGGGCGCGGGTCGAAGGACCTGTCGTAGACCTGATCGGAATCGAGCTGACTGCGACGGCCTCGGGGAAGGAGGAGGACGATGGATAGGCGCACGATCGTGGGCGGCGTGGGGTCGCCCACCGAGTCCGAGTGCGGGGCCGGAACGCTGCTGATGGCAGGCCTCGCCATGCTTGCACTGCTGCTGATTGCCTTCGCGGCCCTCCTGCTGCAGGCCGCATCGGGTGCGTCGAAAGCGGCAACAGCAGCAGATCTGGCGGCCCTGGCCGCAGCGGACGCTGCCCGGGGACTCACGGCCGGCGACCCGTGCTCCCTTGCCGGAGCAGTTGCGGAGCACCATGGTGCAGCCGTGCAGGACTGCGTCATCGGCGAGACAGGCCCGGGAACTGCCCTGGTCCGCGTCTCCGTCAGCATTGCGGGCCTGCTTCCCGATGCGGTGGGTGCGGCGCGGGCGGGACCTCCGCCATGACGTCGAGGACAGCGCGGGCTGGACGTCCTCCATGACGCGGCGTCTGGTTCTGGCGGTCTAGGCTTTCCAGCCCGAAGCGACGGCGGATCCGGACGCGGATCCGGACACCGGTGCACTGCCGGAAGCGGAGTCCGTTCCGGAGGCGAAGCCCGTTCCGCCTGCAGCGTGTGCCGCCGAGGCGGGATCTGCTCCGGGTGCCGGCCCGGCTCCGGTCGCCGCGCCGGCGGCCTGCTTCAGGATCAGGGAGAGGACCGCGACGGCACCGCCCTTGCTGAGCGGATTGTTGCGGTTGCCGCACTTCGGGGACTGGACGCAGGAGGGGCAGCCGGACTCGCACTCGCAGGCTTCGATCGCGTCGCGGGTCGCGGACAGCCAGGTCCGTGCCGCCTCGAAACCGCGCTCGGCGAAGCCTGCGCCCCCCGGGTGGCCGTCGTACACGAAGATGGTCGGCAGCCCCGTGTCGGCGTGCAGGGCGGTGGACACCCCGCCGATGTCCCACCGGTCGCTCGACGCCACCAGGGGCAGCAGCCCGATCGCTGCATGCTCCGCCGCATGGAGTGCTCCGGGAAGCTCCTCCGCGAGGATGCCTTCCGCCTCGAGGAGTTCCGGGCTGATCTCGAACCACACGCTCTTGGTAAAGAGGTCCCGAGCCCCGAGTTCGAGCGGTTCCTCGCCCAGGACCTCGTTGGAGGAGAAGGCCTTGCGCTGGAAGGACACCACCTGGGTGGTGACCTTCACATCGCCGAAGTTGGCGAGGACACCACCCCAGAGTCGGCTGACATCGCGTCCGATGACCTCGATCTGCGTGACGTCCCGCGCCTGGGTGTAGTAGTCGGGATGGGCGCGGGAGACGACGGCGCAGTGGTCCTGCTCGTTGAGCTCCTGCACCACGTAGGTGCGCCCCTGATGGACGTACACCGCGCCCGGATGTGCCTGGTAGTGGCTCTGGGGTGAGTCCATCGTCCCGAGCAGCGCCCCGGAATCCGCCTCCACGATAT
This sequence comes from Arthrobacter pasteuri, assembly GCF_054510955.1. Lineage (NCBI taxonomy): Bacteria > Bacillati > Actinomycetota > Actinomycetes > Micrococcales > Micrococcaceae > Arthrobacter > Arthrobacter pasteuri. The sequence goes on along the minus strand of NZ_JBTNDO010000001.1, from coordinate 1,428,939 downwards.
TGATCGGTCCGCCCCCGTCGGCGCGCAGGTTGACCATCGCGGCGGCACTCTGCGGGTGTGTCCAGAACCATCCCGCGGGACGGCGCCGCAGGAAGCCCTGGTCGCACAGCGTGCCGAGCAGATCCTCCGAGGTGGCACCAAACAGGCCGAGGTCCCCGTCGGTGAGGGGCAGCTCGGCCGCGGCGGCGCACAGGTGCGGACCGAGGACATAGGGATTGGAGGGATCGAACACGGTCGCCTCGACGGCGAGGTCGAAGACCGCCTCGGGATGGTGCACCAGGTAGGTGTCCAGCGGGTCGTCGCTGGCGACGAAGGCCGCGATGGCGTCCTGTCCTGACCGTCCGGCACGGCCGATCTGCTGCATGAGGGAAGCTCTCGTCCCGGGCCAGCCGGCCACCAGGACGGCATCGAGGCCGGAGATGTCGATGCCGAGTTCCAGCGCCGACGTGCTGGCGACGCCCAGCAGTTCCCCACTCCGCAGCGCGGTCTCCAGCGCCCTGCGTTCCTCCGGCAGGTATCCGGACCGGTAGGCCGCGATGCGGTGCGGGAGGCTCGGATGCACATCCTCGAGCATCCTCCGGGAGGTCTGGGCAATGCTCTCTGCGCCGCGCCTCGACTTGATGAACGCGATGGTCCTCACCCGGGAGGACACGAGGTTCGCGAGCAGGTCGGACGTCTCGGCAATGACCGTCCGCCGGGTGGGAGCGCCGTTCTCGCCCTTCATGCCCGTGAGCTGCGGCTCCCAGAACGCGACCGTCGTCGAGCCGTGCGGCGAGCTGTCCTCGGCGACGGCGGACACCGGGGCGCCGATCAGCCGTCCGAAGGATGCGGCGGGCTCGGCCGACGTCGCCGATGCCCCGATGAACACGGGGTCGGCGCCGTAGCTGGCGCAGATGCGCCGCAACCGTCGGAGGAGGTTCGCGACGTGCGAACCGAACACGCCCCGGTAGCTGTGGGCTTCGTCGATGATCACGTACTTGAGCCGGCGGAAGAAGCGGGCCCACCAGGTGTGGTTGGGCAGGATGCCGTAGTGCAGCATGTCCGGGTTCGCGAGGACCAGGTTCGCATGGTCGCGAATCCAGCGGCGCGCGCCCGACTCCGTGTCGCCGTCGTACGTCTCGGCCCGAACCGTGGGCAGTTTCAGCGCGTTGATGGCGGACAGCTGGTCCGCGGCGAGGGCCTGGGTGGGCGCGAGGTAGAGGGCCACCGACCCGTTCGGTGCGAGGGTCGCGCGATTTCCGAGTTCGCTGCGATGGATCTCGTCGAGGACCGGAAGCTGGTAGCAGAGGGACTTCCCCGAGGCGGTGCCCGTCGCGATGATGGTGTGCGCTCCATCGTGGGCGGACGTGGCACCTTCCACCTGATGGCGCCACGGTTCCACCACTCCCCGCGTCCGGAACGCCTCGACCACGTCCTGGTGCGCCCACTCGGGCCAGGGGGCGTGCTCGGCCTCCCGGGCCGGGATCTCGCGGACGTGCAGCAGCTGCTCAGGGTCCGGTCCACCTCCGAGCAGCGGGATCAGGGGGTTCTGCGCAGCCACGCCGCAATTGTCCCATCGCGGATCCCGCACGCGCGGCGCAAACGGTGCTTATCCTCTGATGACGAACACGTCGGCGAGATTCTGCCACCCGAGGAATGCATAGAGGGCGCGGCCGTCCGCCGAGGCCATGAGCAGGCCGGTGGTGATGTCGTCCTCCAGGACCGCGGCGGTCAGGGCACGCATGACATAGCTGCCCAACCCCCGCCGCCGGTAGCCCTCCTCCGTGATGATGCGGTCGTAGACCGCGTACTCGCCCACCACGGAGACCGATCCCCGGGCCGCAAGCTCCCCGCCGGCATGGACCGTCACGCTGCGGCAGGCACCCTCACGGGAACGCTCGAGGGTGAAGTCGTCATCGGGCACCCGCGGGTCCTCGACGTCCTGGCCCCGCATGTCGACGCTCATCAGGGACTGCTGGCGGTCCGTGACATGCATGTGCAGCGGCTGGGCCGCGTCGATGAGCTCCTGCATCCGGTTGGTGACGACGGTCAGCACCCGTCCCGGATCCTCCTGGGTCTCGGACGCCAGCTCGAGAAACCGTTCGGTGGTGGGTTCGAAGAGGAAGTGCTCCGTCTGGTTCTGCTGGCCGGTCAGCACGACGGAGGTACTGCGTCCGTCCCGGTGCGGTTCGTAGCCCCGGCACGCGGACCATCCGTCGATCCAGGTCTGGAGGAGCTCGTCGTCTGCATGTGCGCCCATGTGCTGAACCATAGTTCCCGGGGACCGCGAATCACAGGGACTGCGGCAGCGGAGGCGGCCGTTTGAAGCCGCAAAGTAGGCTTTAAGCCGTGTCGATGAACCGTATTGCCCTTTATTACGCCTTTTCACCCTTGCCTGATCCTGAAGCAATCCGCCTGTGGCAGCGCGCCCTCTGCGAGAAGTGGGGACTGCGCGGGAGGATCCTCATCTCCAGGGACGGCATCAACGGAACGGTCGGCGGCGAGATCTCGGCCGTGAAGCAGTACGTCAAGACCACGCGCGAGTACCCGGCCTTCCGGGGCATGGAGATCAAGTGGTCCGACGGCGGCGCGGATGACTTCCCGAGGCTGAGCGTCAAGGTGCGGGACGAGATCGTCTCCTTCGGCGCCCCGGGTGAGCTGAAGGTCGACGGGAACGGCGTCGTGGGCGGCGGCACGCACCTCGCACCCGAGGAGCTGCATGCGCTGGTCGACGCCAAGCGTGCGGCAGGGGAGGAGGTCGTCTTTTTCGACGGCCGGAACGCTCTCGAGGCGCAGATCGGCCGCTTCAAGGGTGCTGTGGTCCCCGACGTGCGCACCACGCACGACTTCGTCCGCGAACTGGACTCCGGCAAGTACGACGCCCTCAAGGACAAGCCTGTCGTGACCTACTGCACGGGCGGCATCCGGTGTGAGGTGCTCTCCAGCCTCATGGTCAACCGCGGCTTCCAGGAGGTCTACCAGCTCGACGGCGGCATCGTGCGCTACGGCGAGAAGTACCGCGACGGCGGGCTCTGGGAGGGTTCGCTCTACGTCTTCGACAAGCGCATGCACCTTGAATTCAGCGACGACGCCGTGACGATCGGCAAGTGCGTGCGCTGCCAGGCACCCACGAACAAGTTCGAGAACTGCTCCAACCCGTCCTGCCGCAACCTGACCCTGTACTGCGCCGGGTGCGCGGCGGACCCCGTCACCCTGCGCTGCCCGCAGGGGTGCGAGTCCGACGAGGCCGAGGCGACGGCAGCAGGTGCTGCCTGATGCCGGTTACCGAGGGTGCCGGCCGGCAGGAGTTCGACGACGACGTCGCGTCCGCGCCGTCGAGCACGGACGTGCCCGCACTGGAGGCGCTCGCCGGGGACCTGGCTGCCCTCGACTACACCGTCGACGGCGTCGAAGCCCTTCTCGGCGCTCCCGCGTACTCCGCCCTCGGCAGGGGACAGCTGGTTCCGGCGCTCCTGGAATGCCGGCGTCTCCTCCAGGGAGGCGGGAGCGCGCAGGTCGTCCCGGTGCTGCTGTGGCTCCTCGGGGAGACCGTTCCGGAAGCGGGGCTCCAGGCCGCTTTCCCCGGCATCGGCGTACCCGGCCTCGAACGGCTGAGGCTCATCGAGAGGGTCCTACCGGAAGGCGTTGCCGGCGACCCCACCCGAGCCGGGGCCGGACACGGCGCGGAGGGCACCGCCGGACACGGCGCGGAGGGCGCCGCCGGACACGGCGCGGAGGGCGCCGCCGGCCGCGATGCAGGAGCGGCCCCGACGAGCCCCGGCTGGCGCGCCGCCGTCGAGCTGCGTCCCTACGGCTCGGACGTGGGAGGCAACCTGTGGGTGGCGAGCGACCTCGGGGCGGAACAGCGCCCCGGCCCCCTGCGACACGACCACGTGCTGGGCATCGGCGGGGCGTCGCTGACCCTTGCCCAGACCGTTCTGAGGACGCCGGTGGACCGGGCCCTGGACCTCGGAACAGGGTGCGGCATCCAGGTCTTCCACCTCCTCGCGCACGCCCGCCACGTGACCGCGACGGACATCTCCGACCGCGCCCTCGCTTTCGCCCGGTTCAACCTCCTGCTCAATGCACCGGCGCTGGACCTCGACGCCCAGCGGCTCGGGGACCGGGTGAGCCTCCGTTCGGGCAGCCTGCTCGCGCCGGTCGAGCAGGAGCACTTCGACCTGGTGGTCTCCAACCCGCCCTTCGTGATCACGCCGCGCACGGGGGAGGACGGCTATACCTATCGTGACGGGGGACTGGCAGGGGATGCCATCGTCGAGACCCTGGTCCGGGACCTGCCCGGGATCCTCGCACCGGGCGGCGCCGCGCAGCTGCTCGGTAACTGGGAGATCACCGAGGGTGCGGCCTGGGAGCGCCGTATCCGGAGCTTCGTCCCTCCCGGTGTGGATGCCTGGATCATCCAGCGCGAGCAGCTGACGCCGGTGCAGTACGCCGAGACGTGGCTGCGCGACGCCGCCGAGAACCGCGACCGCAGCGCCTATCTGGACAGCTTCGCCGCCTACCTGGCGGACTTCGCCTCACGGGACGTCGAGGCGATCGGCTTCGGTTCGGTGTGGCTCCGCAGGCCGGGCACGCCCAGCAACCTCGTCCGGGTGACGCTCGAGGAGATCACCCACGACATCGAGCAGCCTGTGGGCCCGCACCTGGCCGCCGCCGTCGCGCGCAACGACTGGCTGGCCGCCCACACCGAGCAGGCCGCCTCGGGCATCGGCATCGCCGACGAGTTCCTGCTCGTCGCCGACGACGTCACGGAGGAACGCCACCAGCGGCCCGGGGCCGAGCACCCCGGAGTCATCCTCCTACGGCAGGGAGCCGGCCTCCGGCGCACCACGCTCCTGAGCACCGAGCTCGCCGGATTCGTCTCCGCATGCGACGGCGACCTCACGGCGGGGCAGATCGCAGGCGCCCTCGCCATGCTGCTGGAGAGGCCCGACGCGGCCTTCACCTCGGCCCTGCTGGTCGACGTCGAGCAGCTCATCCGGGAGGGCTTCCTAATTCCTGCCCCCTGAAACCAGCGGTTACCCTTGTGCAGGTACGCATGACGCATACTGTCAGGTGAGGCCCAGCAGCGGGATCCGGACCAGATATCCACGTTACTGCTGCGGCATCGCACCCGCTTATATAGGAGAGAAGTGCCGACCAAGGCCACGGACAAGAAGCACGGCAAGAAGCTCGTCATCGTTGAGTCCCCCAGCAAGATCAAGAGCATCTCGGGCTATCTCGGCGAGGGTTTCCAGGTCGCCGCGTCCATGGGGCACATCCGCGACCTGCCGCAGCCCTCCGATCTCCCCGCGGAACTCAAGAAGTCCTCCGTGGGCAAGTTCGCGGTGGACCTCGACAAGGATTTCGAGCCGTACTACGTCGTGTCCCCCGAGAAGCGGAAGACCGTCGCGGAGCTCAAGGCCGCACTGAAGGACGCCGACGAGCTCTACCTCGCAACCGATGCGGACCGCGAGGGCGAGGCGATCGCCTGGCACCTGCTGCAGGTCCTCAAGCCGAAGGTCCCCGTCTACCGGCTGACGTTCGGCGAGATCACCAAGGAAGCCGTCACGCGGGCCATGGGCGAACTGCGCGACGTCGACATCCCCATGGTGGATGCCCAGGAGACCCGGCGTATCCTCGACCGGCTCTACGGTTACGAGATCTCGCCCGTCCTCTGGCGCAAGGTGGCCCGCGGCCTGTCCGCCGGCCGCGTGCAGTCCGTGGCCACCCGCCTCGTCGTCGAACGTGAACGCGAGCGCATGGCGTTCCGCGCGGCGTCGTACTGGGACCTCACGGGCACCTTCACTCCCGAGGATTCCTCGAAGGGCAGCACCTTCCCCGCGAAGCTCGTCGCCGTCGACGGCAGCCGCATCGCCTCCGGCAAGGACTTCTCCGACCGCGGTGAGCTGAAGGCGGCCAACGTGGTCCGGCTCGACGAGGACGCCGCGCGCTCCCTCGCCGTCGGACTGGAGAGCGCCGCCTTCACGGTGCGGTCCGTGGAGACCAAGCCCTACACGCGCCGTCCCGCGGCGCCGTTCACGACATCGACGCTGCAGCAGGAGGCGGCCCGCAAGCTGCGCTTCAGCTCGAAGGTCACCATGCAGGTGGCGCAGCGGCTGTACGAGAACGGTTACATCACCTACATGCGTACCGATTCGTCGGCGCTGTCGGATCAGGCCATCAATGCCGCGCGCCGCCAGGCGTCGGAGCTCTACGGCCCCGAGTACGTCCCCGGGTCTCCCCGCGTCTACAAGGGCAAGGCCAAGAACGCGCAGGAGGCGCACGAGGCCATCCGCCCCGCAGGCGACTCCTTCCGCACGCCCGCCCAGGTGGCTCAGGGCCTGCGCGGCGACGAATTCCGGCTCTACGAGCTGATCTGGAAGCGGACCGTCGCCTCGCAGATGGCGGACGCCAAGGGCTCGACGGCGTCGCTGCGCCTCGGTGCCAGGAGCGCCGACGGCCGGGATGCCGAATTCTCCGCGTCCGGTACCGTCATCACCTTCCGTGGCTTCATGGCCGCCTACGAGGAAGGCCGCGACGCGGACCGCAACGAGGACGGCGCCGACGACGATGCACAGGGTACGCGCCTGCCGAACGTCGCCCAGGGCGATGCTCTCGGCGCGACGGCGATCGAGGCTTCCGGCCACGAGACGTCGCCGCCCCCGCGCTACACCGAGGCGTCCCTGGTGAAGGTCCTCGACGAGCGCGGCATCGGTCGCCCGTCGACCTACGCCGCGACGATGTCCACCATCATGGACCGTGGCTACGTCCGGACCAGGGGCCAGGCCCTCGTGCCGAGCTGGATCGCCTTCTCCGTGGTGCGCCTGCTCGAGGAGCACTTCAACGACTACGTCGACTACGACTTCACGGCGGAGCTCGAGGAGGACCTGGACCGTATCTCCCGCGGCGAGACCGGCCGCGTGGAATGGCTCAACCACTTCTACTACGGTGACCGCAAGGACACGGGCCTGCACACGATCGTCAGCGAGCTCGGTGAGATCGACGCGCGCCGCATCAACTCGGTGGAGATCGCCGACGGCATCACGCTGCGCGTGGGCAAGTTCGGGCCGTACCTCGAGAAGCCCCTGCCACCGGACGCACCGGAGGGCACCGAGCCGCAGCGCGCCAACGTGCCCGAGGACCTCGCGCCGGACGAGCTGACCGCCGAGAAGGCGATCGAGCTGATGGAAGCCCCGACGTCGGAGGAGCGCGTTCTCGGGACCGACCCGGAGACCGGGCGGACCATCGTGGCACGCGACGGCCGCTACGGACCGTACGTGATCGAGCTGATCCCCGAGCAGACGGCCGAGGAACTGGCCAGCCAGCCGGTCGAGTACTACAAGAACGGCAAGCCCAAGCCGCCGAAGAAGCCCGCGAAGGTCAAGCCGCGCACCGGCTCGCTGTTCAAATCCATGACGGTGGACACGGTCACGCTCGAGGACGCCCTGAAGCTGATGAACCTGCCGCGCGTCCTCGGGACGGACGAGGACGGCAAGGAGATCACGGTGCAGAACGGCCGGTTCGGCCCGTACCTGAAGAAGGGCAGCGACTCCCGCTCCATCGGCTCGGAGGAGGAGATCTTCACGATCACCTTCGAGCAGGCGCAGGAGCTCTACAAGCAGCCCAAGCAGCGTGCCGGCAGGACGGTCACCCCACCGCTGGCCGAGTTCGGGGACGATCCCGTGAGCGAGAAGCCCATCGTGGTGAAGGACGGCCGCTTCGGCCCCTATATCACGGACGGCGTCACCAACATCACGGTGCCCAGCTCCATGGCGATCGAGGAACTGACACGCGAACAGGCGATCGACATGCTCGCCGACAAGCGTGCCAAGGGCCCGGCCCCGAAGAAGACCACGCGCCGGGCGCCCGCGAAGCGCAAGGTCGCGGCGGGCAAGTAGCACGGCGGGGAGACAGACGATAGCGGGGGATGAGCGGGAAGCGCGGGAACAATGCGGCTAGGTGTGCTGGACATAGGGTCGAACACGGTCCATTTGCTGCTCGTGGACGCCCACCCGGGTGGGCGGCCCGTGCCGTTCGCCTCCCACAAGAAGCCACTACAGCTCGTGGCCTATCTCGACGAGGACGGCCGGATCTCGTGGGAGGGCCAGGACGAGCTCGTGGGCTTCGTCCGTGAGGCGCGTGAGTTCGCGACCGGGCACGACGCCGAGGACTTCCTCGCGTTCTGCACCTCGGCCATCCGCGAGGCCGGCAATGGCGGCGAGGTCCTCGCGCGCGTGCGGGAGGAGACGGGCGTCGACCTCCAGGAACTGTCCGGGGACCAGGAGGCCGCGGTGACCTTCCAGGCCGTCCGCCGCTGGTACGGCTGGGGAGCCGAATCCATCCTCAACCTCGACATCGGTGGCGGGTCCTTCGAGATGGCGATGGGCACGGACGAGCTTCCCGAGGTGGCGCTGTCCGTTCCGCTCGGCGCGGGCCGCCTGACCCGCGACTGGCTTCGCGGTGACCCGCCGTCGGCGAAGAGCGTGAAGGAACTGCGCCGCTACATCCGCGCGACCCTCCGCGAAGCGGTGCCGCAGTTCGCCCACCTCGGCAGCCCCCACCTCGTGGCCGGCACCTCGAAGACCTTCCGCTCGCTGGCGCGCATGGCAGGGGCAGCCCCGTCGGCCGCCGGGCCCTTCGTGCGCCGGGAGCTGCGCCTCGAGGACCTCAAGCTGTGGACCAAGCGCCTGGCCGCGATGAGTGTCAAGGACCGCATCAACCTCGACGGCGTCTCCGAACTCCGTGCGCCGCAGGTCCTGGCGGGTGCGCTCGTCGCCGAATGCGCGCTCGAACTGTTCGACGTCCCGTCCATGGACATCTGCCCCTGGGCGCTGCGGGAAGGCCTGCTGCTGCGGCGGTTCGACGCCAAGATGTTCGAGGCCGACGAGCCGCTGCCCGGAGTCGGGGTGGGCCACGTCCAGCTCGATTCGGCACGACGCGTGTCCCTGCCCGGGGGAGCCTGAGGTGGCACAGCCCGACGGCCGCATCCCGGTCGCGCTGTCCAGCGCATCCGTCTATCCGCTCTCCGTCCACGACGCCTTCGCGCTCGCACAGGACCTCGGCTACGACGGCGTGGAGGTCATGGTCACCAACAACTCCGTGAGCCAGAACCCCGACCAGCTCAACATGCTCAGCCAGCGCTACGAGATGCCGATCCTGGCCATCCACGCACCCACGCTCCTGTTGACGCAGCAGGTGTGGGGCAAGGCCTGGACGAAGATCGAGCTCTCCGCCGCCATGGCTGCGGAGGTGGGGGCGAAGACCGTGGTGACGCACCCGCCGTTCCGGTGGCAGACGGGCTATGCCGAGGAGTTCCCGGAGGGCATCATGCGGGTCGCCCGCGAGTACGGCGTCGAGATCGCCGTCGAGAACATGTACCCGTGGAAGGTCCGTGGCCGCGAGGCGAAGGCATACCTGCCGCACTGGAACCCCGTTCCCGAGCCGTACGAGCGCATCACCTGGGACTTCTCCCATGCCGCGATCGCCGGTATGGACTCGTACGAGGAGATCCGGGCTTTGGGGAACAGGCTCGCGCACGTCCACCTGACGGACGGCACGCCGAACGGCAAGGACGAGCACCTGCTGCCGGGCCAGGGCCAGCAGCGGTGCGCCGAGGCGCTCAACCACCTCGCCGACGCGGAGTGGAACGGGGTGGTGGCCGTGGAGGTCAGCACGCGCCGGGCACGCGGTGCGGGCGAGCGCGAGGAGTGGCTCGCGGAGACGCTCCGCTTCGCGCGGATGAACCTCGGCCACTGACGGGCCGTCACCGACAGGCCGCCGCACACGGCCGGCAAAACGGGACCGGAACCACGAAGAATGGCGCCGGTGGGAACGGATATCGGGGAATCATCTGCTGCCACCGGCGCCGGACCGGATCAGGAATTCCGGTCCGTCACTCGCACCCTTATGAGGTACTTGGAACACTAGGCGCCTTCCTTGTGCCGTAACACGGAGGACGCTGGGAACAGGCTGGAAACCGCTCGTGGCAGGATGGGGCCATGACGACGGACACCACGCGGCGCATCGCCTTCCTCGGCTGCGGATCCATGAACGAGTCCATCCTGGCCGGGCTCCTGGCAGCCGGTCTCGAGCCCGCCCTGGTCACGGCTACAGTGCGACGCGCCGAGCGGGCGGAAGAACTCCGTCAACGCCACGGGATCGACGCGCAGGCGACCTCGGAGGTGGACGGCGCGAACACCGCGGCCGTACGGGACGCCGACGTCGTCATCCTGGGGGTGAAACCGGTGGGCATCGTTCCGCTTGCCCGGGAGGTCGCTCCGGCGCTGAAGCCCTCCGCCGTGGTCCTGAGCGTTGCCGCCGCCGTGTCCATCGCGATGATCGAGGCCGCCCTGCCCGCGGGGCAGCCCGTCATCCGGTCGATGCCCAACACCCCCTCACGGCTGGGCAGAGGAGTGCTGTCCATCTCCGCGGGATCCTCCGCCGGACCGGACCTCATGGCGCAGGCGCGGAACCTGCTGAGGCCGGCCGGTACCGTCGTCGAGATCCCGGAGGAGCAGGTCGACGCGCTGTCGGCCGTCAGCGGCTCCGGCCCCGCCTACGCGTTCTACCTGGCCGAGGCCATGGCCGCGGCAGGCGAGGAGCTCGGGCTGGGACCGGACCTGGCCGGGCTGATCGCCCGCGAGACGGTCGCCGGGGCGGGCTTCATGCTCGCCGAGGAGGGCGCCGACGCCTCGGCGCTGCGGCGGGCGGTGACCAGCCCGAACGGCACCACGCAGAGCGCGATCGAGACCTTCGACAAGCTCGGGCTGGCGCACATCGTCGCCGACGGCGCCCGGGCCGCCACCGCTCGCGCGGCCGAGATCACGCGCGAGCTGGCGGAGCCGGCGTCGTCCTGACCGCGCCGGGCAGCGGGCACCGACCCGGACGCACCGGCGCACCGACCCGGACGGCCCGCGGGCACTGACCCCCGGACGGCCCGCGGGCTCTGACCCGGACGGCCCGCGGGCTCTGACCGGGACGGCCCGCGGGCACTGACCCCCGGACGGCCCGCGGGCTCTGACCCGGACGGCCCGCGGGCTCTGACCCGGACGGCCCGCGGGCTCTGACCGGGACGGCCCGCGGCTAGGGCCGGCCGGCGAAGCGCTCGAGCAGGTCCACGTGGCCCGAGACGATGAGCATGTCGCGGCCGGACACCTTCGTCTCGGGCCGCGCATAGGTGAAGTCCTCGCCGGGCGACTTCACGCCGACCACCGTGACGCCGTACTTCGAGCGCACGGACGACTCGGCGAGCGTGAAGCCCTGGGTCTCCTTCGGCGGGTACATCTTCACGATCGCGAAGCCGTCGTCGAACTCGATGAAGTCGAGCATGCGCCCGCCGACGAGGTGCGCGGCCCGCTGGCCGGCGTCCGCCTCGGGATAGATGACGTGGTTGGCGCCGATGCGCTTGAGTATCTTGCCGTGCGAGGGGGTGATCGCCTTGACCCACAGGTGGTCGATGCCGAGGTCCACGAGGTTGGCGGCGATGAGCACGCTGGACTCGATCGAGGTTCCGACGCCGACCACGGCGGCGGAGAACTCCTGGGCGCCGAGCTGCCGGAGTGCGTCGATGTTCGTCGCGTCCGCCTCCACGACGTGCGTGAGGATGCCCGCGAACTTCTGGACCAGCTGCGGGTCCCGCTCGATGGCCAGGACCTCGCGGCCCTGGCGGACCAGTTGCTCGGCCGTGGCCGCGCCGAAGCGGCCGAGTCCGATCACGAGGACGGGTGCGTTGTGTGCGGGTCTTTCAGCCAATGATCGGCCTCTCGTCGGGGTAGTGGTACAGCGTGCTGCGTTGTCTCAGCGCGAGCGCCGAGGCGAGGGTGATGGTGCCCATGCGCCCCGCGAACATCAGGGCGGACAGGACGTACTTTCCCGCAGGGGGCAGTTCGGCGCTCAGGTTCGTGCTGAGGCCGACGGTCGCGAACGCGGAGATGACCTCGAAGACCACCTTGTCGAGCGGTTCGTCGGAGAGGGCGAGGATGAGGCCGCTGCCGACCAGGACGAGCGTGGCGCCCATGAAGATCACCGAGATGGCGACGCGCATCACGCTGTGCGGGATGGTGCGCCCCCAGGCGCGGACGTCGGCGTCGCCGCGCGCCTCGGCGACGATGGCGAGGAACATGACGGCGATCGTGGTGACCTTGATGCCCCCGGCGGTGGATGCGGACCCGCCGCCCGCGAACATCAGGGCGTCCGTCAGGAGCATGGTCGTCGTGTTCATGTCGTTCTGGTCCACGAGGTTGAACCCGCCGGAGCGGGTCATGACCGAGGCGAAGAGGGCGTGGATGGTCTTGTCGGTGACGCTGAGGTCGGCGATCGTGCGACTGTTCTCCCACTCAAGGAACCCCCACGCGAAAGTGCCGGCGACGAGCAGGATCAGCGAGACGGACACGGTGAGCTTCGCGTGCAGCGTCCACTTCCTGAACCGGTGGCGCACCTGGACGAGCACCATGACCACGGGGAAGCCGAGGCTGCCGAGGAAGACGCCGACCATGAGCGGGGTGAGGATCCAGAGGTCCGTCTCGTAGGGCACCAGGCCGTCGCTGTGCGGGGTGAAGCCTGCGTTGTTGAAAGCGGAGATGGAGTAGAAGACGCCGTGCCAGAGCGCCTGCCACCACGGTTCCCCCAGGATCATGAACCGGGGGATCAGGACGACGGCGAGCACGATCTCGATGACCACGGAAGTCACGATGACGATCCGCAGGAGCGTGCCGATCTCACCGAGGCGGCTGGCATTGTTGAGGGCTTCCTGCGCCAGCAGCTTCCCCCGGACCCCGAGGCGCTTGCTGACGATCAGGGCCAGCAGGGACGCGAGGGTGAGGGTGCCGAGGCCGCCGATGAAGATGCCGAGCAGGATCACCAGTTGCCCGAAGAAGGACCAGTGCGTCGCCGTGGACACGACGGTGAGGCCGGTGACGCAGACGGCGGACACCGCAGTGAAGAACGCATCGTGGAGGGGGGTGACCGTGCCGCTGCTGGTCGACATGGGCAGGCTCAGCAGCGCGGTGAAGACCAGGATGACGGCGGTGAAGATGAAGAGGGCGAGCCGGGCGGGTGAGCTGTTCGCGAAGGAGTCGACGAAGTCGCGGATCGAGGCCAGCAGCCTGAAGTACCCGTTCTGATCGTCCTTCAGCCATCGTGGCTGGATACTCACCATTGCCGCCCGCTCTGCCCCGTTCGCTGGTCGTCCCGCCGAAGCGGCATCGGAATCATCCCTTATTCTCCCTTGCAGTAGTAAAGCATCTCACCCGCACGCGTCGTCGTAATTTCCCCCATCGCGTAGCCTTGCAGGGATGTCTACGCACTCAGGGCCAGCGGTACCCCTCCAGGTCGTCTGGGACGAATCGATGCTGGCCTACGACTTCGGCGGGCAGCACCCCATGAACCCGGAGAGGCTGCACCTCACCGCCCGGCTCACCCGGAACTGCGGTCTGCTCGACCTCGGCCACGTGACGGTCGTATCACCGTTCGTGGCCTCGGACGACGACCTCGCGACGGTCCACAGCCCCGACTACATCAGCGCCGTCCGCAGAGTCAGCAGCAACCCTGACCACTCGGACGCCGAAAGGGGACTCGGCACCGAGGACAACCCCGCGTTCGCCGGCATGCACGAGGCGAGCGCCCGTCTTGCGGGCGGTTCGATGGGCGCTGCCGACGCGATCCTGCAGGGCTCCGTGGTGCGGGCGGTCAACTTCGGCGGAGGTATGCACCATGCGGCCCGGTCGCGCGCGAGCGGCTTCTGCATCTACAACGACGCCGCGGCGGCGGTCCAGCGGCTGCTCGACCGCGGCGCCCGGCGCGTCCTCTACATCGACGTCGACGCCCACCACGGCGACGGCACCCAGAGCATCTTCTGGGACGACCCCCGCGTCATGACAATCTCCCTCCACGAGACGGGCATGAGCCTCTTCCCGGGGACCGGCTTCGCCAACGAGACGGGCGGACCGGGTGCGGAAGGCAGCGCCGTGAACGTCGCGCTGCCGACGGTCGCGGGGGATTCCGCCGTTCTGCGGGCCTTCCACGCCGTCGTGCCGCAGCTCGCCGGAGCCTTCGCGCCCGATGTCATCGTCAGCCAGCACGGCTGTGACTCCCACCGGGAGGATCCCCTCACCAACCTGCGCGTCAGCGTGGACGCACAGCACGCGATGATGCTCGGCGTACGGGAGCTGGCGGACAGGCTCTGCGGCGGGCGGTGGATCGCAACCGGCGGCGGTGGCTATGCCCTGGCCAGCGTCGTGCCCCGGTCCTGGACGCTGCTCGTCGCCGTGGCTGCCGGGGCCGCAATAGTACCGGCGACCCCGGTGCCCGCGGCATGGCGGGACTACGTGCTCGAGCGGCACGGCATCGACACCCCGGCGCTCATGGGTGACGGCGCTGATCCGTGGTGGCGCTCCTGGGAGGTCGGGTACGACCCGAACGACGACCTGGACCGCACGGTGATGGCCACGCGCAAGGCAGTGTTCCCGCTCCACGGGCTGGACCCCTGGTTCGACTGATCCGCCGGGTGTCAGGATGCCGACCGGCGTATATATCGCTAGGGTGGGCGAATGGGAATCGATGATGTATTCGCTGTCATCGCCGAAGGAACGCGCAGGCAGATCCTCAAGCACCTGCTCGACGGCGACAAAGCGGTGGGGGAGCTCGTCGTCGAGCTGCAGGTGAGTCAGCCGACGGTGTCCAAGCACCTGAAAGTCCTCCGGGAGGCAGGACTGGTCAGCATGAGGGCGCAGGGCCAGAAGCGCTACTACTCGCTGGACACTGCCCCCCTCGGCCGCGTGCGGGACTGGCTTGCCGAATTCGATCCGCGCCCTGCGCAGCCCGGGGTCGCGGAACGGGCCGAAGGAAGCGCGTCGGCCGCCGCAGGAGCCGAGGCCGGGTCCGGCGCGGGACCCGATGCGCGATCGGACGCGAGATCGGACGCTGTGCCCGGGGCGGGATCGGACTCGCGATCGGACGCGGGATCGGACGCTGTGCCGGACGCGGGATTGGACGCGGGATTGGACGCGGGATTGGACGCGGGATTGGACTCGGCACCGGATGGTGTGCCCGAGGTCGTGTCCCGCGTGGTCGCCGAGGCGACGCCGGCAGAAGCGGGAGTCCTTGCCGCTGCGGTCCTGGCAGGTCGGGTGGTCCCGGCCGAGCCGGGTGCCCCGAGGCCCCAAATCGGCAGGACCATGGGCAGGGCGGCCGAGCGCGCCGCCGATCTCCTGTCGCAGCTGCGCCGTCGTCGCGATTCATGAGGCCCTCTCCGCAGGGCCGGCGCAGCGCTTCCTTTTCGTTTGGTTCCATCAGCCACTAAAGTGATTCCTTAGGCGGATCATCCTTTGCTACAAGGCGACACGCCGTGCAGTCGCTCCGGGCATCCTTCTCGATGCGGTCTCGGGGCGGGATCCAGGCCTCCATGCAAAGGAATAGTGGTGTGATGGCAGACGGGAATAACTTCTCGGATGTGCAGTTTCTGACGGTCGCGGAAGTGGCCGAGCTCATGCGCGTTTCACGGATGACGGTGTACAGGCTGGTCCACGCGGGAGACCTGCCGGCCGTCCAGTTCGGTCGGTCCTACCGGGTCCCCGAATCGGCAGTGGGGGAGTTCCTCCGCCGGGCGCAGGTCGACGTCCATACCGAGAGCGCCTGAGCGGCGGGCGGGCCGTCCGGTCCGTTCTCCAAACGGATGTACCCTGTTAAGGAGCGTTTTGGGCGGGCCTAGGCCCGCTCGACTTTTTGCACCATCGGGCAACTGCCAGCAGGCATGCGCCTTTCGTCATCACAGCGCCGGCCTCCTGGCTTCCCGCCTGGATCCGCGCTGGCTACACAACAGTTTGTGAGGACTCTATGGGTTCAGTAATCAAGAAGCGCCGCAAGCGTATGGCAAAGAAGAAGCACCGCAAGCTGCTTCGCAAGACCCGTCACCAGCGCCGCAACAAGAAGTAGTCAGGCGCCCGGCCCCGAGCCGGAGTGTGCCGACCGGCCCGGATCCCCGCCTCGCGGGGAGCCGGGCCGTCGTCGTTCCCGGGGTCCCGAGGGCATCGTCGGGGTCGTCCGGAGGGACAGGGCAGTCGTGTCAGTGGGCCCTGAAGCGTGAGAACCCGCGCCAGAGTCCGTAGATGGAGCCGGCGACGGTGGCCGCGCGCAGGCCGAATGTGGCGGCCCGCCGACCGCTGCGGAAGTCGTAGACCGGCCAGTTGTTCGCGCGGGCGTGGCGGCGGAGTCTGCTGTCCGGGTTGATGGCCACGGGATGTCCCACCACCGTCAGCAGCGGGATGTCGTTGTAGGAGTCGCTGTATCCCCAGCAGCGCGCGAGGTCGAGGTTCTCGCGCTCCGCCAGTGCCATGATGGCGGCGGCCTTTGCAGGTCCGTGCAGGAACTCGCCGACGAGCTTTCCGGTGTAGAGGCCTTCCGCGACCTCGCCCACCGTGCCGAGGGCGCCGGTCAGCCCGAGGCGGCTGGAGATGACTGCGGCAACCTCGACGGGGGTCCCGGTGACGAGCCAGACCTGCCGGTTCGAGGACAGGTGCTGCTCCGCCAGGGCGCGGGCGCCGGGCCAGATCTTCGAGGCGATCATCTCGTCGTACACCTCCTCGCCGAGGGCGAGGATGTCCTCGTGGGCGATGCCGATGGCGAAGGCGAGGGCGGCATCGCGAACCGAATTGACGTCCGTCATCGTCTCGCCCCGCATGATGAAGCGAAGCTGCTTCCACGCCAGTCCCGCGGCGAAACGGAGGGTGAAGGCCTTGCGTTGGTACATCTTGCGGGCCACGTGGAACAGGCTCGCGCCGCGCATCAGCGTGTTGTCGACATCGAAGAAGGCTGCTTCGCCCTCGACCGGCGCCGGAGGCTCTTGGGGGGGCTGCGTGCCCCGGGCGGCGTCCGGCATGATCCGAGTCTAGTTCTTCCCCTCCGTGCCTGCCCTGCGGCGCGGCAGTACGGTTGGAGGATGGAAATGCCCGCGGATCAGCCAGGTACCGGCGTCGTTCTCCTGACCCGGCCGGAGTGCCACCTCTGCGAGGACGCTCGCATCGTCGTGGGGCGGGTGACGGCGGAACTCGGCGTCCAGTGGCGGGAGCTCTCCGTGACGGACGCGCCCGCACTGGGGAAACGGTTCGCCGAGGAACTGCCCGTCCTGTTCATCGACGGTGTGCAGCGGGACTTCTGGTCCATCGACGAGACGAGGCTGCGCCGGCTGCTGTCCTAGCAGCCCACCGGTACGGCGCCGGCCTGCTTGGCTGCGACCGTTCCGTCGTCAGCGACAGTCCCGACGCCGGGCCCGGCTTGGAGGCCCCGCGTCGTCGGCATACAGTGGTTCTACTTCCGCCCCCGACGCCGGGGGATACCCGGAACTGCCGCCCTGCCACCGGGCGCGGCGGTGCTAGCAACGGAGCCGATGACAGTGACAACGCCGGAGATGCCAGGCCTTCACCCCGTGGGCGACACGGCGCGTCACATTCCGCCTGCGTCCGTGGCCCGGCTCACCATCTACCTGAGGGCGCTCAACTCCCTGCTCGCCGAGGGCATCGAACGCGTGTCGTCGGAGGAACTGGCGGATGCCGCCGGCGTCAACTCTCCGATGCTCCGGAAGGACCTCTCCTACCTCGGGTCCTACGGCACGCGCGGGGTCGGGTACGACGTGCAGTACCTGAACCGACAGATCTCGATCGCCCTCGGGCTCACACTGGACTGGCGCGTGGCCATCCTCGGCGCAGGCAACCTCGGCCGCGCGCTCGCCGGTTATTCCGGTTTCGTCTCACGCGGCTTCGAGATCGTCGCGATCTTCGATGCGGACCAGCTCGTCGTCGGCTCCGAAGTGGGGTATCTCCGCGTCAGCGCCGTGGACGACCTCGAGACCGTGCTGGAGCGCACCCGGACCAACATGGCGGTCCTCGCCGTGCCGGCGTCCGTAGCGCAGGAGCTGTGCGACCGGCTCGTCGCCGCGGGGATCTCGAGCATCCTCAGCTTCGCGCCGGTGGTGCTGCAGGTTCCGCCGCACGTTCAGCTGCGCAAGGTGGACATGTCCACGGAACTGCAGATCCTGGCGTACCACGCGCAAAGGGCGCAGGAGCCGGACCTCGGACCGATCTCCCGCGCCCAATAGGCTGCGTCCAGTAGTCCCGATCTCCCGCGCCCAGTAGGCCGCTCCTCGCGGGGCTGCGGTCAGTAGCCGAGCCGTCGCGGCGCGAAGTATGGCCGCGAGGGCCTGAGATAGGTCAGGACGACGCCAGCGACTCCGAGGAGCATGACGATGACGCCCAGTACGAGCGACAGCCCCGACGGCGCCGCCAGCGGCTGGTCGCTCAGCTCGGCGGCCCGGCCGAGCAGCGGCATGAGGAGGAAGGTGCTGAGGACGGACAGCACGTTCAGGGCGGCGAGCACCGTCGCGGTGATGCGGGCCCAGTTGTGGCCCTTCCTGATGAAGACCGCCAGCACCACGTACACGGCGGCGAAGAGCGCCGCGAACGCGATGCCCAGCCCGACGCCGAGTGACGCGCCGGCGATGTCGGGTACCTCGGTGGTCAGCGCCGAGATGATCGACGCCACGAGCGAGAGGACGCCGGCGGCCACGATCAGGTAGTAGGCCCTCACGACCTCCGCCGGAGCGGGTCCCTTCTCCGCAGGCCGCAGGCCTGCACCTCCGCCGGGGTAGGCATAGGGCTGTGCTGCCTGGTAGCCGTACGGGCCGGTCTGTCCGGTCTGTCCCGGTTGGCTGTACTGTCCGGTCTGGCCCGGTTGGCCGTACTGGCCGCCGTTCTGCTGCCAGGTGCCCTGCTGCCCGTACGGCGACGTGCCGCCCGTCGATCCCGGAGGAATCCGGAACTGCTTGTCGTCCTGGCCCGAAGGCGGGTTGTCCTGCGTGCTCATCACGGCCCCGTCGTGTGGTCTGTCGTCCGACACAGGCGCCCGTATGGCGGCGCCTCGCGCGGATGCGGTCCTCGTCAGCCTAGTTCGTCGACCCGGGCGGGAACAGGGTCTTGACGCCGACGGCCGGCGTCGTCCAGTGGACGACGCCGGCCGGGAGCCGCGGTGCCTTTCGGCAGGGGAGCCGGGCGGGGGATCAGACAGTTGCGACGGCGGCAGCCACGAAGGCGGCTTCGATGGTGATGGTCACCTTGTCGCCGACGAGGACGCCGCCGGCTTCGAGGGCTGCGTTCCAGGTCAGGCCGAAGTCCTTGCGGGAGATGCTGGTGGAGGCGGAGACGCCGGCGCGGGTGGCACCGAAGGGGTCGACCGCGACGCCGTTGAACTCGGCGTCGAGGACGACGGGCCGGGTGATGCCGCGGATGGTGAGGTCGCCGTGGATCTTGTAGGTCTCGCCCGAGCCCTCGTGGGAGGTCGAGACGAAGGTCATCTCGGGGAATTCCTCGACGTCGAAGAAGTCGGCGCCCTTGACGTGCGCGTCGCGGTTCTCGTCGCCGGAGGTGAAGGACGCGGTCCTGATGGTCGCCGTGATGCGCGAGTCCTCGAGGGAGGAGCCGACCGTGAGGGACGCGTCGACATCCTTGAACGAGCCGCGGACCTTGCTGATGCCCGCGTGACGGACGCTGAAGCCGACTTCGCTGTGAGCGGGGTCGAAGGACCAGGTGCCGGTGGTGAGGCCTGAGGGGACAGTCATTGTGAACTCCTGAGAGGAAGGGGGTGGCGCATGCTTACGAGATACAAAAGCATGCGTATGCATCTTTTATTCCAGAGATCGGTAAAACCTTCAAGTAAAGCGATGGCGAGGGCCTGTCGGAACGATTTCCCGATTGGCCGTCGTGCGGGACCATGCGGGAAACTGGAAGCATGCAGAGATCAACCGTCCACCTGGTGCGCCACGGTGAGGTCCACAACCCCGAAGGCGTCCTTTACGGGAGGCTCCCCGAGTTCCACCTCTCGGAACTCGGTCGCCAGATGGCCGAGCAGGTGGCCGGCTACTTCGAGCAGCAGCGGGACGAGGGTGCCAACATCGTCCACCTCGTGGCTTCTCCGCTCACCCGGGCGCAGGAGACGGCGCAGCCCCTTGCCGATGCCCTGGGCCTCGACATCACGACCGACGAGCGCATCATCGAGGCGGAGAACGGCTTCGAGGGCATGTCGAAGATCAAGAGTCGGCTCCGCCAGCCGCGCTACTGGCCGCTCCTCGTCAACCCGTTCAGGCCGTCCTGGGGTGAGCCCTATCACCTGCAGGTGGAGCGCGTCATGGCGGGGGTGCAGGATGCCCGACGCCGTGCCGTCGAGCTCGCAGGGCAGGAGACTGCGGGTCGTCCGGCCGAGGCCATCCTGGTCAGTCACCAGCTGCCGATCTGGGTGACGAGGCTGGCTGCCGAGCACCGCCGCCTGTGGCACGACCCGCGCCAGCGCGAGTGCACCCTCACGTCGGTCACGTCCCTCGACTTCGAGGGTGACGCCATCCGCCGGGTGCGCTATGCGGAACCCTGCGCCGATCTGCTGCCCGGTGCCGCGAATGTCCCCGGCGCGTAATAGAATTACTACACGCCGTAGAAATCATCGGAAGAAGCCGTGACCTCAACTGCCCGTTCTCCCAAGCGCCGTCTCCTGCTCAAGGTGGGCATGATGCTTGCCTTCAGCGTGCCGGTTTCGCTCGTGACGTCGTGTGCCGCTGAGGATCCCCTCGCCCAGCAGGCCGCAGCCGGGGACGGCAAGAACTACATCGCGGGGGACGGCTCCGTGACCGAGTACGCGAAGGCGGATCGGGGTGAGCCCGTGGGCGTGACCGGCAGCCTGTTCGACGGCACCTCCGTCTCCAGTTCCGACTGGAGCGGCCAGGTCACCGTCCTGAACTTCTGGTACGCCTCCTGTGCACCCTGCCGGGAGGAGGCCCCCGACCTCGTGGCGCTCCACGATGAGTACGGACCCCAGGGCGCCGCGTTCTACGGCGTGAACATCCGCGACGAGCAGGCGACGGCAGAGGCCTTCGAGCGCAGCTTCGGCATTCCCTACGAGAGCTTCGACGATAAGGACGGCGGGGTGCTGCTCGACATGACGCAGTATGTCCCCCCGCAGGCCGTTCCCACCACGATCGTCCTCGATCGCGAGGGCCGGGTCTCCGCACGCATCCTCGGACTCGCCGATCGCGGGACCCTCAAGGCACTCATCTCCGATGTGCTCGCCGAGTAGCGCGGTCGCCGCGCTGTGCCGATGAATGGGCCGATGACCCTGCCGATGGCGGGCCAGCTGGCTGCGTCCGTTCCCCTCGTGGCGGGGAACGCCTTCGCCGACGCCGTCCTGAACGGTTCCATGCTCCTCGCCCTGCCGGTCGCGCTGCTGGCGGGACTCGTCTCCTTCGCGTCCCCCTGCGTCCTTCCCCTGGTCCCGGGATACCTCGGGTACGTCACGGGACTGACGGGCGTGGACCTCGAGAAGCAGAAGAAGGGCAGGATGCTCGCCGGGATCGGGCTCTTCGTCCTCGGTTTCTCCGTCGTCTTCATGGCCTACGGAACACTGTTCGGACAGCTCGGAGCGTTCCTGAGGGTCTCGCAGGGATGGCTCATCCAGGTGTTCGGCCTCGTCGTGATCCTGCTGGGCGTCGTCTTCATGGGCGGCATCTCCTGGTTCCAGCGCGAGAGCCGCCTGCACGCGAAGGTGCCCGCGGGACTCCTCGGTGCCCCCCTGCTCGGGGTGACCTTCGGGCTGGGCTGGGCGCCGTGCATCGGCCCGACACTGGGGGCCGTGCAGCTGCTGGCGATCTCCGGGAACGATGCGACAGCCCTCAAGGGCGCCGTCCTCACGTTCGTCTACTGCCTGGGCCTGGGCCTGCCGTTCCTGCTGATCGCACTCGGCGTGCGGCGCGGCATGGGAGCCCTCGCCTTCTTCCGGAAGCACCGGCTGCTGCTGCAGCGGGCCGGGGGAGGACTTCTGGTGCTCGTCGGGGTCCTCATGGTGACGGGCGTGTGGAACTACTGGATCACGCAGCTCCAGGACCTCCTCATCGGCAACGTCGTCCTGCCGATCTGACCCATGATGACCCAAGCCACGCGAGGACCGATGCCAAGGGAAAGGGCACAGTGAAGCAGGACACTCCGCAGGACACGAGGGAACGGGCAGGCGCCCGGGGCGCGACGTCCGACGTCGTGCTGCCCTCGCTCGGGTTCTTCGGCACCCTGCGGTGGGCCTGGACACAGCTCACCAGCATGCGTACCGCACTGTTCCTGCTCCTCCTGCTCGCCGTCGCCGCCGTCCCCGGCTCGCTGTTCCCGCAGCGCCCCGCCAATCCCGCCGTGGTGACGCGGTACATCGAGGACAACCCCGACACCGGGCCCGTCCTCGACCGGTTCCAGCTGTTCGACGTCTACTCGTCGGTCTGGTTCTCCGCGATCTACCTCCTGCTCTTCATCTCCCTCATCGGGTGCGTGGTGCCGCGGGCGATCGCCCACTTCAGGGCTGTCCGATCCAAGCCCCCACGCACTCCCAAACGGCTCTCCCGCCTGCCCGTCCACGGGACGCTCGAGGTGCTCGCGCACACCGCACGCGAAGCCGGTCTCACCCCGGCGTCCGCCGTCGAGGAGGCCGCGGCCGTCCTGCGGAAGCGCGGTTACCGCGTGGACGTGCGCGACGCGGGAACCGACCGTCCGTCCGTCGGGGCAGAGCGTGGCCTGGCGAAGGAGCTCGGCAACCTCGTCTTCCACACCTCGCTCATCGGCGTCCTGGTCTCTGTCGCCGTCGGCGGGCTCTTCGGCTACAACGGCCAGAAGGTGATCGTCGAGGGGGACAGCTTCGTCAACACCCTGATCGGCTACGACTCCTTCAACCCGGGCTCCAACTTCTCGGACGACCAGCTCGAGCCGTACTCGCTCCGCCTCGACTCGTTCGACGTCCGCTTCGACCGCGAGCAGGAGAGTCACTACGGCCAGCCGCTCGACTTCACCGCCAACCTCACCACGCAGGACGGCCCCGGCGAGGACGAGACGCAGCAGGTCCTCAAGGTCAACGCGCCGCTCACGATCGGCGGGACGAACGTGTACCTCGTCGGCAACGGCTACGCGCCCGTGGTGACCGTGCGGGACGGCGACGGGAACATCGCCCAGCAGGGACCGGTCGTCTCGGTCCCGTCGGACGGCCTCTACACTTCCCTGATCGTCATCAAGGCCCCGGACGCCAAGCCGGACCAGCTCGGGTTCGTGGGGTTCTTCCTCCCCACCGCGTTCGTCGACGAGCAGGGCGTCTCCTTCTCACGCGACCCTGACCCCTTCAACCCGCAGCTCAACCTCAACTCCTACTACGGGGACCTGGGGCTGGACGACGGCACGCCGGAGAATGTCTACGTCCTCGACACCGAGAACCTCACCGAGCTCAACAGCCGGAACAACGACGACGGCGGCATCGTGCTCGCTGTCGGACAGACCTACGACCTGCCCGAGGGCAAGGGGTCGATCACCTTCGACGGGCTCAAGCGCTACGTCGCACTCGACATCCACCACGACCCGGGCGAGGTTGGAGCCCTCGTGTTCTCGACCCTCGCGCTCCTCGGACTCTCGGCGTCCCTGTTCATCGGGCGCCGCAGGCTCTGGGTCCGGACGGCCGAGCACCCGGACGGGCGCATTCTCGTCGAGTACGGGCTCCTTGCCCGCGGGGAGGACCACCGGCTGCCGGCCGAGGGCGCGGCCGTCGAGAAGCTGCTGGCCGACCGCTGGTTGGTGCCGTCCGGCGCAGCAGGGGAAAATGGACAGCAGGAGGTCGGTGCCTCGTCGGCAGCCGGCACGGGGCAGTCGCACCACAACTCAAAGGACAACTCATGACAGCACCAGTCAACGCAGAGCTCGGGCAGGTCAGTGAGCTCTTCATGCTGCTGGCCTCCATCGCCTACGTGGTGGCCCTCGTCTTCTTCGTGCTCGACCTCGTGAAGTCGAGTACGACCATCGGTTCCCTCGAGGCGCGCCTCGCCGGCGAGCAGGCGGCCCCGACGCGTGCCCTGGCCGGTGTCGGCTCCCGTGGGGCGGGTTCGACGACGGCGGCCGCCCGCACATCCGCTGCGGCCGACGACTCCATGGACTACGGATCCGGGCCCCGGCGCAGGACCGCGCGGATGGCCGTCTCACTGACCGTCCTGGCCGCCGTCATCCACGGTGCCGCCGTGATCACGCGCGGTGTCGCCGCGCACCGCGTCCCGTGGGGCAACATGTACGAGTTCTGCACCACGGGTGCGTTCCTCGTCGCTGCGATCTTCCTCATCACCCTCACCCGCAAGGACCTGCGCTTCGTCGGCTCCTTCGTGGTGGGACTCGTGGTCATCATGCTGTGCGCCGCCACTGTCGGGTTCCCCACGCCGGTCGCGCGGCTGATCCCGGCCCTTCAGAGCTACTGGCTGATCGTGCACGTGTCCATCGCCGTTGCGTCCTCGGCACTGTTCACGATCACGTTCTCCATGTCGGTGCTCCAGCTCCTGCAGAGCTCGCGCGAGGCCAAGCTCCTCGCGGGCAAGGAGGACCCCGCGAAATTCCTCCGCCTGGTGCCGTCCGCCCTCAGCCTCGAGAACCTGTCCTACCGCCTCAACGCCATCGCGTTCGTCGGCTGGACCTTCACCCTCATGGCCGGGGCCATCTGGGCGGAGCAGGCGTGGGGCCGCTACTGGGGCTGGGACACCAAGGAAGTCTGGACCTTCGTGATCTGGACCGTCTACGCCGGGTACCTGCACGCGCGGGCCACGCGCGGCTGGACCGGGACACGTGCAGCGTGGCTCTCGATCGTCGGGTACCTGTGCATCGTGTTCAACTTCACGATCGTGAACATCTACTTCTCGGGCCTCCACAGCTACTCCGGGGTCTAGGCCGGGTCTCCCGTCCGGGCCGGTACGCGAAAGCCCCGCGGCGTTTGCCGCGGGGCTTCTGCGTACCGGGGGAGAACACGCGGTGCCACAGGTGTCCGGGCCGGCCTCGTCGCCGGGGAGCTCTCGCGTGCCGGAAGGGGCCGCAGGGCGCACGTGGCCGACGTCGTCGCCGGGGCGCTCTCGCGTGCAGGGAGGGCGTCGCCGCGCGAGGTGCCGGCCCTCCGGCTGCGTCAGGGGCGGTGGACTCCCGCAGGACCGGACCCGGCGTCGTCGTTGCCCTCGCCGTCGTGCTTGTCGTCCTTGCGGTCCCCGTCGGCGTCGCGGGCCTTGGCTTCGCGCTCGCGCTGTTCCTTCTCGCGGAGGCGTTTCTCCTGCTCGCGGGCCCGCTGCCGGCGCTGGGCCTCGAGGTTCTGGAGGAAGGCGGGATCGTCGTCGGGAGCGGTCGGTGTGCGGGGCGCCGGGCGGCGTGGCCCCGAGGGACCCTCGCTGCGCGGGCGGCCGAACAGGAACCACATTCCCGCACCGATGAGCGGCAGCACGAGGATGGTGATGAACCAGGCGGTCTTCGAGATGCTCCGCACTTCGTGTTTTCGGCTCATGACGCAGTCGATCAGCGCATAGATCACGACGGCGACCCCCAGGATCGCGGCGAAGAGCAGGAGGCGGGGCATGCGCCAATTGTAGGCGAGTAAACTTGGAGCGTGGCCTTCCTCAAATTCACCGCCCTCCGCCTGCTGCTGATCGTCGTGTTCTATGTGGCGTGCGTGCTGCTCGGGCTGGGACTCTTCCTCTCCGCGGTGGTGGCGGCCATCCTCGCCTGGTGCGTGACGTACCTCTTCTTCCGCAACCTGCGGGACGCCGCAGGGGCCACCCTGCAACGCCGGCTCACACCCGGCGCCCCGCCGCTCCGCACGGCTGTCGAGCTCGACGACGCCGCCGCCGAGGACTCGCTGGATCCCAACATCACGGTCAACTCGGATCGCCGGCCCCGCGGCACTGCAGCCTGACCCTCGGTCGGGCCTGGTCGGTCAGCCTCGCAGCAGGACCGTGGTGACGATACCCGCAGCGAAGAGCAGGCTGAACGCGAGGTTGATTAGACCCGTCTGCTTCAGCACCGGGATCAGGCTCCTGCGCTTCTCGCCCTTCAGCATCAGTCGGCTCGGCGCCAGGCCCGCCGGGATGAGCAGCAGGACGAGCAGCACCCACGGATAGTCGGAGCTCAGGAACACGGGCAGCAGGATGGCCGCGGCGAGCATCAGGACGTAGCTGATGCGGGCAGCAGGGTCCCCCAGCCGGACGGCGAGCGTCCGCTTGCCGACCGCGCTGTCCGTCGGGATGTCCCGGACGTTGTTGGCCATCAGGAGCGCCATGGCGATCAGGCCGGTGCTCACGGCGCCGATCCAGGCCGCGCCGCTGAGCTGGCCGGCCTGCGTGAACGTGGTTCCGAGGGTGGCGACCAGCCCGAAGAACACGAAGACGAACAGGTCGCCCAGGCCGAGGTACCCGTAGGGGTTCTTTCCGCCGGTATAGCCCCATGCAGCCGCGATGCAGCCCACGCCGACGAGGAGCAGTACCCAGGCCTGCGACAGGACGACCAGTGCCAGGCCGGCGAGCATGGCGAGGCCGAAGCACGCGAAGGCGGCGAGCTTGACCTGCTGCGGCTGCGCTGCACCCGACCCCGTCAGGCGCAGCGGACCGACGCGCTCGTCGTCCGTGCCGCGGATGCCGTCGGAGTAGTCGTTCGCGTAGTTCACGCCGACCTGCAGCAGCACGGAGACGACCGCCGCAAGCACGGCGTTGACGGGCCGGAAGGAGCCGAGGCCGAACGCGGCGGCGCTCCCGATGATCACGGGTGCGAGAGCCATGGGGAGGGTGCGGGGACGGGCTCCTTCAAGCCATTGAGCGGCAGTCGCCACGGAGCTCCTTCTTGTCGGTCGGTCGGTCGGTCGGGCGGTCGGTCTCGTGCTTGTGTGCCTCGAACGTCCTAGGCGCGTTCGAGGAGCGCCTGGATGGTCCGGCGGTCGGGCTTGCCACCGGGTAGCAAGGGGAACGCGTCGAGGCTCACGATGGCCTTGGGCACGGCGTGCGCTCCCAGCTCGACGTGGACCGCCTGCCGGATGACGTCGGCGTCGACGTCACCCACGATCGCCGCGGCGACGGCTGTGCCCCATTCCTCGCTGCGGATGCCGAGCACCATTGCCTGTTCCACGCCCGGGAGGGCCTGTATGACGTCGGAGACCTTCGCGGCAGACACCTTGAGTGCCCCCGTGATGATGACGTCGTCGAGACGCCCGTGGACGGTGACGGAGCCGTCGGGTGCCACGTCGCCGGCGTCGTCCGTGACGAACCAGCGCTGGCCGGAATTGAACACGAACTTCTCCTCGGTGAGCTCCGGGGCGTCGAGGTAGCCATCGGCGAGGACTGGTCCGCCGATGCGCAGGCGCCCTCCGACCGAGCGGAGCTCCACGCCGTCGAGCGGAGTCCCGTCGTAGACGCACCCGCCACAGGTCTCGCTCATGCCATAGGTCTCGACGATCTTCAGGTCCTGGCTGCGGGCGAGGGCGCGCAGGGGAGCCCCGGCCCGTGCACCGCCGAGCAGGATGGCGTCGAAGCGGCGCAGGAGCCGGAGCGTCTCGGCGGACGGATCCGTCAGCAGCCGGTGGAGCTGCGTCGGTACCAGTGACGTGAGACGGACCCGGTCGGTCAGTTCCGCCGCGGCCCGGGTGAAGGCCTCCGGCGTGAAGCCCGCGGAGGTGTCCATGACCCATGGCTGCGTGCCGGCGTAGAGCGACCGGACGAGCACCTGGAAACCGGCGACGTAGTGCACGGGGAGGGTGAGGAGCCACTGGCCCTCCGCCTTCAGGGCGAAGGCGGTACCCATGGCCGACGCGGCGAGGGCGTCGACGCTGAGCATCGTCTGCTTGGGTACGCCGGTGGACCCCGACGTGCTGATGACGGCGGCGATCTCGTCGTTCGGCAGCGAACCGCCGAAGGCCTGGTCCGGCAGCACGTGTGGCGCGACGGCGGGGCCTTCGCCTGCCAGCGCGGCGGCGAGTGGCTTCAGCAGTCCGAGGGCATCGAAGCCCTCGGGGGTGTGCACGGGGAGGAGTTCCACGTGTCTCCTAGAAGTAGTAGGGGAACGAGGACCAGTCCGGGGCGCGTTTCTCGAGGAACGCTTCCTTGCCTTCCACGGCCTCGTCGGTCATGTAGGCGAGGCGGGTCGCTTCACCGGCGAACACCTGCTGGCCCGCGAGGCCGTCGTCGGCGAGGTTGAAGGCGAACTTGAGCATGCGGATGGCCTGAGGACTCTGCCGTGCGATGTCCGCGGCGTAGGCCAGCGCTGTCGCCTCGAGTTCCGCGTGGTCGACCGCCTCGTTGACCGCGCCCATGTCCACCATGTCCTGCGCGGAATATTCGCGGGCCAGGAAGAAGATCTCGCGTGCCTTCTTCTGGCCGATCTGACGGGCCAGGAGCGCGGAGCCGTAGCCGGCATCGAAGCTGCCCACGGTGGCATCGGTCTGCTTGAACTTCCCGTGCTGGGCCGAGGCGATCGTCAGGTCCGCGACGACATGCAGGCTGTGTCCGCCGCCGGCCGCCCAGCCGTTGACGACGGCGATGACGACCTTCGGCATGGTCCGGATGAGCCTCTGGACCTCGAGGATGTGGAGGCGCCCCGCACGGGCGGGGTCGATGGTCTCCTTCGTCTCGCCCTCCGCGTAGCGGTACCCGTCGCGGCCCCGGATGCGCTGGTCGCCGCCCGAGCAGAAGGAATGTCCGCCGTCCCGCGGGCTGGGGCCGTTGCCGGTCAGCAGCACGGTCGCGACGTCGGGGGTCATGCGGGCATGGTCGAGGGCCCGGTACAGCTCATCCACCGTTCCGGGGCGGAAGGCGTTACGGACCTCCGGGCGGTCGAACGCGATGCGTACGGTGGGGAGGTCGCGCACCACGGCGCCGTCGCGCTCCACCTGGCGGTGGTAGGTCAGATCCGTGAAGTCCTCGAAACCCGCCACGACGCGCCAGCGGGTGGGGTCGAAGATGTCGGATACCTTGGCGGGAAGCTCTGAAGTCACCCGTCGAGTCTAGCGGCGAGGCAGCCCGGGCCGGGTCCGCCCACCCCGCTGCACGAGGGGTGGGTGGAACCGGCCGTTCCGGGCCGGGCAGGACGCACCAGCAACAGGCCTAGCGCTGGAGCTGGGCGAAGTTGACCGCGCTCCGCACGGCCGGGTAGTACCCGGACTTGTAGCCTTCGGCCGTGGGGTGCAGGTTGTCGATGGCACCCGGCTGGAAGGTGATCCACGGGTCGGGGGAGCCGAACCCGTGTCCTTCGAACTTCGGTACCAGGTCCACGAAGACGAAGCCGTGCGCCTCGGCTTGTTCGCGGATCAGGGCGTTGAGGGCGTCCGTGGCCGTGTTGAACGCCTCCTGTGATGCCAGGGGGATGGTCGTGTTACCGAATTCCGGCGAGAACAGGTGAGGGTAGCCGGTGACCACCACCGTGGCGTCGGGCGCAGCCGCCTGGATGGCGTCGTACAGGGCGTCGAGGTTCGCGGTGAGCACCGGCAGCGTCGTCGCATTGGTGGCGGCGATCACCTGCCGGCAGGCCTCAGCCGGCTGCCTGGCGCACACTCCTGCCACCGTGCCGAAGCCTGCATCGTTGCCGCCCGCGGAGATGGTCACGAGGTCGGTACCCGCGGACAGGGCGGCCAGCTGCTCCTGGAGGTCGATGGCGCCTCCGGGCTCCGTGGCGACCTTCGCGCCGGCGCACGTCGCGTCGACGACCAGGTCGATCTGCTTCTTGGCGTCGAGAAGTCCGGGCAGACCGAGGGGAGACTGGCCGCAGGCGTTGACGTACGAACCCGCGCCGAAACCGGAAGCGTAGGAGTCGCCGAGGGCGGCATAGGACAGGGGTTCCTTGGGCGCTGCCGCGGCTGGACCCGCGGAACCGCCGAGCAGCGCGGCGGAGGCCGCGGCGGCAAGGGCGATGAACCTGGTGGAGCGGAACCGGAGGGTGTGCGTCGCGGGAGTCATGGGTTAAAGCTACTCAGGGTTGCGGGCTTGTCGAGGAGCAGGTTGGTGATGCGGAGGGTGCAGAGTCGACGGCCGGCCTCGTCCGTCAGGAGCACCTCGTGGGTTGTGAGGGTCCGGCCCAGGTGGAGCGGGGTCGCAGTGATCGTGACTGTGCCGTCGCGCGCACTGCGGTGGTGCGTGGCCGACACCTCCACTCCGACGGCGGTCTTCCCGAGGGAGGACGCATGGATCACCGCCGCCCAGGAGCCTACCGCCTCACCCACTGCAAGGGAGGCGCCCCCATGGAGGAGTCCGAAGGACTGGCGGTTGCCTTCCACGGGCATCGTCGCCACGACCCGCTCGGCTGACTGCTCGAGAATGGCCACGCCCATCTTCTCGTCGAGTTCACCGAGCGAGATGGTCCACGGTGGAGGGGATTCGTGCGTCATTGCCCGGCTGCTCCTGATCGGCGTGCTGATGGGGTGTGCGCCACTCTAGCGCCCCGGGAGGGGCCTCGGGAGGGGCCTCGGGACGTGGCGGCGGCGTAACGATCGGATCACAGGTTCCCGGCCAAGGCTGCTCTGACCTGCGGTGATACAGCTCGGACAAGAAATCTTCCCGCTGTGGAAGCGCTCCCACTTGACAGTGTCAGAGGTCACAGTCAGGATGGGTGCACGGCGTGAGAGCGCTCCCACGGCGTTTGATCAGCCCGTGGACCCGCGGTCTCTCCTGCGCTCTCTTCGGCGGCGTTCCGGGCGATCACGCAACCGTCGCCGCCACCGTCCTGGGCCGGGTCCTCGCGAACCGGCTCCGCAGGCGGATTCCCCTCCGGCAGTTCCTGTCGGGATGGTCCACCAAGACTCCGCTGCACCCCGTAGCGGAATCCAAGCTGACAAAGGAGTCACCCGTGCACAGCAGAGCACGTATCACCGCACTTTCGGCCGCAGCGGCATGCCTGGCCATGGCCCTCACAGCCTGCGGATCCGGCGGATCAGGCGAGGCCGGCGTCGACGGCGAGACCGGCACCGAGGACGTCACCCTCTCCGTCGGCACCTTCAACGAATTCGGCTACGAGGAGCTGTTCGACGAATACGAGCAGCTCAACCCGAACGTCACCATCGAACACAAGAAGGCAGCCACCTCCAACGAGGCCCGGGACAACCTCACCACGAGGCTCGCCGCCGGTTCGGGCCTCTCCGACATCGAGGCGATCGAGGTGGACTGGCTGCCCGAGCTGCTCGAATACCCCGACCAGTTCGCCGACCTCACCGACCCCGCCGTCCAGGGCCGCTGGCTGGACTGGAAGACCGCCGCAGCGACCACCGAGGACGGACAGCTCATCGGATACGGTACCGACGCCGGGCCCCAGGGCGTGTGCTACCGCGCCGACCTGTTCGAGAAGGCCGGGCTGCCGAGCGACCGGGAGTCCGTCGCCGAGATGCTCGACGGCTCGTGGCAGGACTACTTCGATGCGGGCAAGAAGTTCGTCGCCGCCAGCGACGGCGTGGCCTGGTTCGACTCCGCCGGAGCCACCTACCAGGGCATGATCAACCAGGTCCAGAACGCCTACGAGGACGACGACGCCGCGGTGATCGCCACCGAGAACCCCGAGGTCAAGGACATCTACGAACAGGTCCTGCAGGCGTCCGTCACCGACGGGCTCTCCGCCCACCTCACGCAGTGGGAGGACGACTGGACGGCGAGCTTCCAGTCCGACGCCTTCGCCACGAAGCTCTGCCCGGGCTGGATGCTCGGCATCATCGAGGGCAACGCCGAAGGAGTCGAGGGCTGGGACATCGCCGATGTCTTCCCCGGCGGCGGCGGCAACTGGGGCGGATCGTACCTCACCGTTCCCACCCAGGGCGCACACCAGGCCGAAGCCAAGAAGCTCGCCGAATGGCTGACCGCCCCGGACCAGCAGATCAAGGCCTTCGAGTCGAAGGGCACGTTCCCCAGCCAGGTCGAGGCGCTCGAGAGCGAGGAACTCCAGGGACAGGTCGACCCGTTCTTCAACGACGCACCGACCGGTGAGATCCTCGCCAACCGCGCCGCCGCCGTGAAGGTCACGCCGTTCAAGGGCCCCAAGTACTTCGCGATCAACGACGCGATGCAGCAGGCCCTGACCCGGGTCGACGTCGACAAGACCGACGACCCCGCGTCCTCCTGGGAGAAGTTCGTCACCGCAGTGGGCGCTCTGTAGCCGATGGCCGTCACGGACCGGGTCCAACCTCCTCCCGACACGCATCAGCGGGCGCTGCGCGACAGGAGCGTCAAGCGGCTGGCCCTCTCCCAGAAGGTGTCGAAGTGGGACGTCAAGCTGTCCCCGTACCTCTACATCTCGCCGTTCTTCCTGCTCTTCGCCATCACGGGCCTGTTCCCCCTGCTGTACACGGCATGGGTCTCGCTCCACACCTGGAACCTCATCGGGGGCCAGGGCGGGTTCATCGGGCTGGAGAACTACGAGTTCGTGGTCGCGCAGCCGTTCTTCTGGAATGCGGTAGGGAACACGTTCAGCATCTTCCTCCTCTCGTCCGTCCCGCAGGTCGTCCTCGCCATCGCCATCGCCGCGGTGCTGGACGCCAACCTGAGGGCCCGGACGTTCTGGCGGATGGGCGTCCTCGTTCCCTTCGTGGTGGCCCCCGTGGCCGTCGGGTTGATCTTCAACAACCTCTTCGCTGACCAGGCAGGCCTGTTCAACGAGCTGTTGGCGGGGATAGGGCTGGACCCGGTCCGCTGGCACTCCGAGTCCCTGGCGAGCCACGCGGCGATCGCCACGATGGTGAACTTCCGGTGGACCGGGTACAACGCGCTCATCTTCCTCGCCGCCATGCAGGCCGTCCCCCGGGACGTCTACGAGGCGGCGACCATCGACGGCGCCGGGCGCCTCCGGCAGTTCTTCTCCGTCACCGTCCCCATGCTGCGCCCGACCATCATCTTCGTGGTCATCACAGCCACCATCGGCGGACTCCAGATCTTCGACGAGGCCAGGGTCTTCGACCAGGCGGGCCTCGGCGGCGCGGACCGGCAATGGCAGACGCTCACCATGTACATCTGGGAGCTCGGCTGGGGCCAGCGCAACTTCGGCAGGGCCTCGGCGGTCGCCTGGCTCCTGTTCCTGATCATCGTCCTCATCGCGATGGCCAACTTCCTCATCACCCGCCGCATCGCAAGCCAGGGAGGCCGACGATGAGTTCCATCCCCATGATCGAGCAGACTGCAGGCAAGGGCGCTGCCCGTGCGGCGCAGCGGGGGCTCGGCGCGAGGCGCCGCACGGGCGGCACCATGCGGCGCCCCGGGTTCCTGACCTACGGCTTCCTCGGCGCGGTGATCCTCGGTTCCGTGTTCCCGCTGTGGTGGTCCTTCCTGGTGGGCAGCCACGACAGCTCGGTGATCAGCAAGGGGGTACCCCTGATTCCCGGGGGCAACTTCCTCGCCAACGCCGCCACCGTGCTGGACAGCATCCCGTTCTGGAAGGCACTCGGCAACAGCATCATCGTCTCCACGGTCACCGCAGCCTCGGTGGTGCTGTTCTCGACCCTCGCCGGCTTCGCCTTCGCCAAGCTCCGCTTCCGGGGCAGCAAGGGACTGCTGGTGTTCGTGGTTGCCACGATGGCCGTACCCACCCAGCTGGGGGTGGTACCCCTGTTCATCGTCATGGCCAAGCTCGGCTGGACCGGCTCGCTCTGGGCCGTCATCGTCCCCGGCGTCGTGACGGCGTTCGGTGTCTTCTGGATGACCCAGTACCTGCGGGACGCGCTGCCGGACGAGCTGATCGAGGCCGTGCGGATCGACGGCGCCTCCATGATCCAGGCGTTCTGGTACGTTGGCCTTCCGGCGGCCCGACCGGCGGCGGCGATGCTCGCACTGTTCACGTTCGTCGCAACGTGGACCAACTTCTTCTGGCCGTTCATCGTGCTGGATCCGTCCAACCCCACACTCCCGGTGGCGCTTCAGCTGCTCCAGGCCGCGCATTTCGTCGACTACTCGATCGTGCTCGCCGGAGCGGTTCTCTCCACCATCCCGCTGCTGCTCCTCTTCGCGGTCGCGGGACGCCAACTCGTTTCAGGAATCATGCAAGGAGCAGTCAAAGGATGAGCAGCACCGAACGAACCTTCCCCGAGGGCTTCCTCTGGGGCGCGGCGACAGCCGCCTACCAGATCGAGGGCGCCGCCCGCGAAGGCGGCAGGGGACCGTCCATCTGGGACACGTTCTCCCGCGTCCCGGGAGCGGTGGCCGACGCGCACAACGGCGACGTCGCCTGCGACCACTACCACCGGTCCGCCGAGGACGTGGCGCTCATGAAGAGCCTCAACCTGCAGGCCTACCGCTTCTCGACGTCCTGGTCGCGCTGCATGCCGGACGGAGTGACGCCCAACATCGAGGGGATCCGGTTCTACTCCACCCTCGTGGACCAGCTCCTCGAGGCCGGTATCACGCCGTGGCTCACCCTCTACCACTGGGACCTGCCGCAGGCCCTCGAGGACAGGGGAGGCTGGACGAATCGGGATACCGCCTACCGCTTCGCCGAGTACGCCGCGGTGATGCACGAGGCCCTCGGCGACCGCGTCCGGGTCTGGACGACCCTCAACGAACCCTGGTGCGCCGCGTTCCTCGGCTACGCGGCCGGCGTGCACGCGCCGGGACGGCAGGAGCCGACCGCGGCACTCGCCGCCGCCCACCACCTGCTGCTCGCACATGGGCTGGCAACCCGGGAGCTGCGCCGCCGGGACGGGGACGCCACGCTCGGCATCACCCTGAACCTCACCGTCCCCGATCCCCTCGATCCCACCAGCGAGGACGACAGGGACGCCGCCCGGCGCATCGACGGCCAGTTCAACCGCATCTTCCTCGACCCCGTGCTGCGCGGCTCGTATCCGGAGGACGTGCTGCGGGACGTCGAGCACCTGGGGCTGACCGAGTCCATCCGGAAGGGCGACCTGGAGATCATCGGCACGCCGATCGACGTGCTGGGCGTCAACTACTACCACGGCGAGGCCGTGACCAGGACGGCGTCGGACGAGGCGACGCCGCAGGAGGGCCACGCGCCCCTCGAGCGCCCGGTCTCCTCGCCCTACGTCGCCGCCTCCGGCGTACGCTCCGTTGCGCGCGGCCTGCCGGTCACCGCGATGGACTGGGAGGTGCAGCCGGACGGTCTCCGCCGCCTGCTCAACAGGCTGCAGGACGAGTACACCGGCCCTGCGGGCATCCCGATCTACATCACGGAGAACGGAGCCGCCTACGACGACGTCCCCGACGGGTCGGGCTTCGTGGACGACCAGGACCGCCTCGCGTTCTTCGACGTCCACCTCCGGGCCATGAAGGACGCGATCGACGACGGCGTGGACGTCCGGGGCTACCTGGCCTGGTCCCTGCTGGACAACTTCGAGTGGGCGTGGGGGTACCACCAGCGCTTCGGGCTGGTCCGTGTGGACTACGGGACGCAGGAGCGGACACCGAAGGCGAGCGCCCTCTGGTACGCACGCGTCGCGGCCTCCAACGCGGTCCCGTCGCCCGTCCCGTCGACCGTCCCGTCGGCCGTCCCGGCGACTGACGGCGGAAGCGCGGGTGTCGTATTGTCGAGGTGATGAAGACGTCCCCGCCCCGGTCGCTGCGGCACGCAGCAGTTCGCACGAGCCCCACGCTCGAGGATCTCGCCGTGGCCGCCGGGGTGTCGCGGTCCACCGCGTCGCGCGCCATCAACGGAGGGGACCGTGTCAGCCCCGAAGCGCAGGCCGCGGTGGACCGCGCCGTCGTCGCCCTCGGATACATCCCGAACCGGGCCGCCCGCAGCCTCGTGACCCGCCGGACGTCCTCCATTGCCCTGGTCATCCCGGAGCCTGACGTCCGCGTCATGATGGACCCGTTCTTCGCCGTCGTCATCACCGGCATCACGGAGGCCCTCCGCGAGACCGACGTGCAGCTGGTGCTGCTGATGTCGAGGACCGACGATGACTCGTCCCGCACGCTGCGCTACCTGCGGGGCGGGCACGTGGACGGGGCCATCGTCGTCTCGCACCACAAGGCCGACTCCTGGGCGAGGTCACTCGCCGAGACCGGCCTGCCGACCATCTTCATCGGACGCCCGTGGGACATGGCGTTCGACGTCACGTATGTGGATACCGACAACGTGGGCGGCGGGCGGCTGGCCGCACGTCATCTCGCGGGCATCGGACGACGACGCCTCGCGACGGTCGCGGGCCCCGCGGACATGACGGCCGCCGTCGACCGCCTCCGCGGCTGGAGGGAGGGCCTGGCCGAGGCAGGGCTCCCCAAAGGGCCGGTGGTCCATGCAGATTTCACCACCGACGGCGCCGCGGCCGCGGCACGCAGGCTGCTCGCCGAGCATCCCGACATCGACGGGATCTTCGCGGCCTCGGACCTCATGGCGCTCGGGGTCCTGGACGTCATCCACGCTGCCGGCAGGACGGTCCCCGGGGACATCGCCCTGATGGGATACGACAACCATGCCGTGGCGGAGACCGCGCCGACACCCCTCACCACCATCACCCAGCCCATGGTGGAGATGGCCGTGAAGGCCGGCTCCATGCTCCTCGAGGAGATCGAGGCTCCGGGCTCGCACCCGGAGCCGGTGATCTACTCGACGGAGCTGGTGGAACGCGCCAGCACCTCGGTGGCGCCCACCGCATCCGCCGCGAAGGCGTAGTCCCAGGCGACGTCCCGCCAGCGGGAGTAGCGCCCGCTGGCCCCGCCATGGCCGCCGTCCATCTCGGTCTTCAGGACGATCGGCTCGCTGCCCGTGGTTGTCTCGCGGAGCTGCGCCACCCACTTCGCCGGTTCGACGTAGAGCACCCGGGTGTCGTTGTAGCTCGTGACGGCCGCGACGCGCGGGTACGCCACCGGCCGCACGTTCTCGTACGGCGTGTACTCCTTCATGTACCGGTACACCTCGGGGTCGGTGATGGGGTTGCCCCATTCCTCCCACTCGAGCGCCGAGAGGGGTAGCTCCGGGTCGAGGATGGTGGTGAGGGCGTCCACGAACGGCACCTGCGCCACGATCGCCCGGTACTTCTCAGGCGCGAGGTTGGCGACGGCGCCCATGAGCAGACCGCCGGCGGACCCGCCCATCGCGGCGATCCGTCCGGGATCGACCCAGCCGGAGGCGCCGAGGTAGGTGGTGGCATCGACGAAGTCGGTGAAGGTGTTCTTCTTCTCGAGTTTCTTGCCCTGGTCGTACCAGCTGCGGCCCATCTCACCGCCGCCGCGGATGTGCGCGGTGACGAAGATGATGCCGCGGTCCAGCAGGGACAGCCGCGCGATGGAGAAGCCCGGATCCATGCTGACCTCGTAGCTGCCATACGCGTAGATCACCGCGGGGTTCGTGCCGTCCGGGACGAGCTCCGCACGCCGGACGACCGAGAGCGGGATCAGGGTGCCGTCAGCGGCCGGCGCCCACTGCCGCTCGGCGACGTAGGAGGCGGGGTCGTACCCGCCGCGCACCTCGGTCTCCTTGCGCAGCTTCAGCGAGCCGTCCTCGAGGACGTAGTCGTAGACGCGCGGGGGCGTGAGGTAGGAGGTGTAGGACAGCCGAACGATCGGGGAGTCGAACTCGGCGTTGGCGAGGTTGCTCGAGAAGAGCTCCTCGTCGAAGTCCGGTTCCGTCGGCAGCTCCTGGCCCGCCGTCCCGAGCCCGGCCAGCGGGAGGACCTGCACGCGCTCGATGGTGTCCTTGCGCACGGACAGCACGAGGTGGGTGCGGGTGACCGCGACACCGTTCACCCGGACGGCGTCGTCGTGCGGGATGACCGTGGTCCACTGCTGCTCCGCGAGCGGGCGTGCGAACTCGCTCGCGGCGACGAGGCTCACCATCGAGTTCTTCGCGTTGCGGTCATGCGTCAGCAGGTAGTGCGGGGCGCCACCGATGGTGACGGGCTCGGCGTCGTACAGGATGCGCTCGTCGCGGGAGATCAGCGTGGTCAGCCCGTCCTCCGGCCTCGCGAGGTCGAGGACGCGGTACTCGCTGTACTCGGAGCAGCCGATGCTGAGGAGGAGCTGTGTGCGGTCGGCGGAGACCTCGAAGCCGGTCCACATCGCGACGTCGTCCTCCTGGTACACCACGACGTCGTCCGCGACTGGAGTACCCAGCGTGTGCGCGCGCACCTGGTAGGGGCGCCAGGCGTCATCGACGACCGTGTAGTAGACGCGCGTACCGTCGGGGGAGAAGGACAGCCCGTAGAAGATGTTCGGCACCTCGTCGGGGAGGAGTTCTCCCGTCTCGAGGTTCTTGATGCGCAGCGTGAACCGCTCGTCGCCGGCATTGTCCTCGCAGTAGGCGAGCAGCGTGCCGTCCTCGGTGACGGACAGGCCCCCGAGGGAGAAGAACGGCTTGCCCTCGGCGAGTTCGTTGCCGTCGAGCAGGATCTGCTCGCCCGGAACGGGCCGGCCGGGGACGACCTCGGGGGGCGTCCAGTCACGGCTGAGATCGCCGGTGTCCTCTGCGGCAGTCCGGCACTGGATGCCGTACTGCTTCCCTTCCTCGGTCCGCGAGTAGTACCACCAGCCCTTCTTGCGAGCCGGCACCGACAGGTCGGTCTCCTGCGTCCGTTCCCTGATCTCGTCGAAGATCGCTTCCCGTAGCGGTTCCTGGTGGCGCGTGACGGCGTCGGTGTATTCGTTCTCGCGCGTGAGGTAGTCGATCAGCTCGGGGCTCTCCTTGTCGCGCATCCACTCGTAGGAGTCGACGAACGTGTCGCCGTGGTGCGTGCGCAGCTGAGGCACCTTCCTGGCCGGCGGCGGGACGGGGACAACGAGTGCGATGGCGTCAGCGGTCATGGCTCCCATCTTGCCACTGACGCTCCGGCGTCCGGTGACCCCGGCAGGCGGGACGGGCCCATGGACCCGGGCGGCCTGCAGTGCTGTTCCGACGTCATGAACCGGTCAGATGTAGTTGGTAAGCATACTTATCAGTAAACTCACTACTGATCGTCCGATTCCTGCTTTCGAGAGGCCATTCCATGGCGACGACATCCTGGGAGGTCCGGCTGAGGGCCCTGACGGCCTTCGTCGCCGCCGAAGGTCGGGAGCCCTCCGGTCGCGCAGCCTCGCCCGGTGAGCACCGGCTCGCCCTCTGGCTCGAGGAGCAGCGGAAGTCGGTGCGGGCCGGGAGGCTGGGTGCCGGTCGCGTCCTGGCCCTGCAGGAGGCGGGGCTGCTGCACGCGCGGGAACAGCGCGACAGCAGCCACAGCGGTGCAGTGTGGCTGAAGGTCGAGAGCATCGCCGACTTCCTCGAGGAGGAGGGGCGCCTGCCATCATTGACGTCACCGCAGTCGGCCGGAGAGAAGCGTCTGGCAGCCTGGCTGCACTCACAACTCGCCGGACGTCCGAATCCCGAACTGGCCGCTGCCCTGCGTCACCTCGTGCAGGTGGCGGAAGCGGCGGAGGCTGCCCGGGCGGCGGACGCGGCTGCCAAGGCGGCCCGCAGAGCCACACCCCTCGCCCATTCGCGCTGACCCCTCGCCCCGGAAGCGTCCCCCCGGACCGGTCGTCGTGATATCTTCTGGCACATCCGGCGTCATCGCGCGCACTCCGCGGCAGTGCGGCAAGCGCGGCCGTCGAGGCCTCGTCCGAAGGGGGACCATGGAAAGCCTGGCGGCAGCAGGCGGAAGGGCTACGGTCCGGTTGGTGGCATCGGACCTCCAGCACCTCGCCTGGGCTGCGCGCGTGGCGATCACTCCCGATGACGCACTGTCCGTCCTCGCCGTGAGCAGGCAGCTCTCGGGCGGCCGCCCCTACGCGATCCTCGTCGAGATGACCGAGATCGTCGATCTTCACCCGGGTGCGCGTGCTGCGTTCAATGCGGAGGCGCTCGTAGTGGCGGCGGCACTGCTGGGGGATGGCCCCATGGACGAGGTGCTGGCGGCGGGGGCCCGCCGAGCCGTTCACCCCACCCGTTTCTTCACCTCGGAAGCCAGCGCGTACGAGTGGCTGCGGGCTTCCCTGGAAGATTCCAGGTCAGGGCTGAACAAGGCGTAGGGCCGCTGTCCTCGGCCCGCATCGACGGCCGCATCGACGGCCGCATCGACGTCGCGATGCGGGAGAAGCTGCCCGGCTCCTTTCTACCCGTGGCTAGGACCCTGGCGCGCTGCAGGCACGTCCAGCAACCGCCTGAAGTGTCTGCAATCCCGGAGGAGGTGCTGAGCAGGTCAGGGTGCGAGTACCGCGCAGACGTCCGTCACCGAGCCGGACCCGGAGAACAGCCGCTTCTCGGATCCGTCCGCGTTGAGGGCGAAGTCGACGTTGCCCGCCGTAAGGAAAAGGCCCTCGGAGTGGTCATCCGTCTCGGGAACCCTGACAAGGTTCCTTCCGATCGACCTGATCTCCTGCGAGCCGTCGGGCAGGGTGAGGGTATGTGCGGAACCGGTGATGACGTAGGTGACCGTCGGTCCGGTCTAACCGGTCGGCGACACGCCGGTCAGGGTGACCTTGGCACCCGGCGAGATCTCGATCGTCCGGGGGCCGGGCAGGTCGATGGTCTTGATCTTCTCTGTGATTGGGCTGTGATGCCCGATGATCTACGTCGCTAATTACCCGTTCGTCTATCTCGACATTCCTCATAGCCAGTGCCATTCTGAACCGTACGTCACCTATTGAGGGTGAGCGACCGTTGTGGCCCGAACGCTGAGCAGTCGGCGTGATCGGCCGTCGCTACGAGCAGTTGGCCTGACCAGCTGTCATCAGGACTTATCCCTCCGCATCAGACCATCTCGTACTGAGACCTCAGGGCTGTGAGTCCACCTCTGTTGTGCTTATGCAATGAATAGAGACGGTCATGAAATCATCAACGAAACGCGCTCTCCTGCCGACGGTGTTGTTGGGTGCAGTCCTGTCCATCAGCACCCCGCCGGCTTCGGCGGTAGAGGAGAAGCCGGATGTCCTGTTGCCCGCCGGTCTCGGCTGTCCGGACTTCATCCTTGGACTGTCTGCCACCGGCAGCGACCCCCTGGTGCGGGAGTTCACCGACAAGCAGGGCAACGTGGTCCGCACGATTTCTGTCGGCAATGACGTCGTCCTGACCTACACCAACTACGGAACCGACCCTGAAAACCCCGTCGCCGGGGAATCCATCACTTTCAAGACAGCCGGGTCAGTCACACGGACAGAGACCGATGAGGATGGAACTCTGACCGTCACGGGAACAGGGCACAACGGCCTCATTCTGTTCCCCTCTGATGTGCCCGCTGGCCCCACTGCCACCCAGTACGTAGGCCGCATCGTCTACAACGTTGACCCCGTCACCGGTGTCTTCACCTTGGTGAGTACTTCTGGGCGTCAGGTGGATATCTGTGCTGCTCTGGAGTCATGAGGACGGTGACCCATAGCACCAGGTAGTGCTCTGCACTCGTGAAGGGGACGAGATCCGGGGCCCGATTCTGGATGAGTACCCGGAGAGGGCTGGGCTCTCGCGGTTGGAGGCAGGGGCCCCTCGACACGCCGGACTACGACGAGCCCGACAGCGGGAACGAATGGTAGGAGCTTGCTGTTCTCCCGCATTGTCGTCTCAGGAAGCTGGACTCAGCGCGTGTCGAGGTCCTCGAAGACGAGGAACGTCTGCGTATCGAGTACGCCCGGCATCGACTGCAGCTGGTCGAAGATGACGCGTCGCAGCCCTACATTGTCTTCCGCCCGCACCAGGAGGATCACGTCGAAGTCGCCGCCCACCAGTGCGATGTGGTGGATCTCGGGGATGGTCCGGAGGCTGTCCTGGAGCTCCCGCCACGAATCCTGCCGCACCTTGAGCGTGACGTAGGCGGAGGACCGCAGCCCCGCCTTGGCGTAATCGATGATCGCGGTGAACCGGGTCAGGACGCCGTCCTCGGTCAGCCTCGCGATCCGCGAATAGGCGTGTGCGCGGGAGATGTGCACGCGTTCCGCCACCGAGGTGACCGACTGCCGGCCGTCCCTCGTGAGCTCGGCGAGGATCTTCCGATCGACGTCGTCCAGGCTGCCATCCGCCACGTGTCCACACTCCTCCGTGTAATACAGCTCACATTGCTGATTCGTCCAAACACTAGTGCGCTTTTCGCCCGATAATCCACACTTCCCGCAGTCCATGGATACAAAAGGGGCGCCTGCCCATACTGGATCTACACAGCATCCAGCGCCGGAGCTACCGCTGGCGCACCGTAGGAGAGCCGCCGCGGCGGCCGAAGATGGAGGCGGGATGAGTACGGCAACGAATGGACGCGGAAGCATGGAGGCGTCGGCCGGTGCAACCCAGCCGGGCATGGACAGCGCCCTGCTCCCGTCGGCGAAGCCCGTGCAGCTGGTGGATCCGGAGGGATGCCACATCCACGACGACCGCTACCCGCTGCCAGACGGGGAACTGCTGCTCACCGCCTATGGGCGCCTCGTCGCGGGCCGCCGCATCAATGACCAGGCCAACGCCCTCGTCCGGCAGGGGCGCCTGGCGGTCTATCCCTCGTCGCACGGCCAGGAGGCCTGCCAGGTGGCCGCCGCCGTCGTCCTCGCCGAGGAGGACTGGCTCTTCCCCACCTACCGCGACACCGTCGCCGTCATCACCCGTGGCATCGATCCGCTCCAGGTCTTCTCCCTGCTGCGCGGCGACTGGCACGGCGGCTACGACCCGCACGAGCATCGGGTGGCACCGCAGGCCACGCCGCTCGCGACCCAGCTGCTGCATGCCGTCGGGGTGGCCCACGCGGCGAAGCTGCGCGGTGAGTCCACCGTGGTCCTGGCGATGTGCGGGGACGGGGCGACCAGCGAGGGTGACTTCCATGAGGCGATGAACTTCGCGGCCGTCTTCCACGTCCCCGTGGTGTTCCTCATCCAGAACAACGAGTTCGCGATCTCCGTTCCTCTCGATCACCAGACGGTCGCTCCCTCGCTCGCGCACAAGGCGATCGGCTACGGGATGCCCGGCGAGCGCGTGGACGGCAACGACCTCGCTGCCCTGCTCGTCGTGCTCGGAGCCGCGGTGGACCGCGCGCGCGACGGCGGCGGACCCTCGCTCATCGAGGCGCACACGTACCGGATGCACGCCCATACCAACGCCGATGATGCCACGCGCTACCGCTCGGCCGACGACGTCGAGCGCTGGGTGCCCAGGGACCCGATCCTGCGGATGCGCACCTACCTGCGCGGGCTGAACCTGCTCACCGACGAGGGCGAGCAGGCCCTGTCCGACACGGCGGATTCGATTGCCGCAACCATCCGCAGGGAACTGGGCACGGAGGCCGAGGTGAATCCGGCGCAGCTGTTCGAGTACGTGTACGCCGAGAAGACATCCCAGCTACGCGAGCAGGCGGAGCAGCTGCGGGAGGAACTGGCGCGGGATGCTGAGGCCGGATCAGCGAGAACCGGGGACCAGTCGGAGGGTGAACTGCCATGACGCAGACCACGGAAGCACCGTTGGCGGGCTCCCCGCACCGGTCCCGGCCCGTTCCGGTGAAGGCCGCCTCGACCTTCGCGCAGGCACTCAATGCTGCGCTCGCGGATGCGATGGAGGCTGATCCGACCGTCCTGATGTTCGGCGAGGACGTGGGCGTGCTCGGCGGAGTCTTCCGCATCACCGACGGCCTCACCGCCAGGTTCGGGGAGGATCGCTGCTTCGATACGCCGCTCGCCGAGGCCGGCATCGTGGGGATGGCCGTGGGGATGGCCATGAACGGCATGAGGCCCGTGGTCGAGATGCAGTTCGATGCCTTCGCCTACCCGGCCTTCGAGCAGGTGGTGAGCCACGTCGCGAAGATGCGCAACCGCACGCGGGGCAGGGTGCACCTGCCGATCGTCATCCGGATCCCCTACGCCGGGGGTATCGGCGGGGTCGAGCACCACTGTGATTCGTCCGAGGCCTACTATGCGCACACGCCCGGCCTCACGGTGCTTGCTCCGGCGACGGTGCGCGACGCCTACTTCCTGCTGCGCGAGGCCATCGCCTTCCCGGATCCGGTGGTGTTCCTGGAACCGAAGAAGCTGTACTGGTCGCGGGAGGACGTCGACCTCGCGGAGCTCCGGCGAACCTTCGACGACGGGCAGGCTCCCCGGCGCATCGGACGCGCCGTCGTGGCCCGTGCCGGAACCGACGCGACCCTCATCAGCTACGGCCCGTCCGTTCCGACGGCTCTCGCAGCAGCTGCCGCTGCCGCCGAGGAGGGGCGCTCGATCGAGGTCATCGACCTCCGTTCCATCGTCCCGTTCGACGACGAGACCGTCTGCGCGAGCGTGCGACGCACCGGACGCGCCGTCGTCGTCGCCGAAGCCCCGGGTTTCGCCTCGGTCGCCTCGGAGATCGTGGCACGGGTGCAGGAGCGCTGCTTCCATTCCCTCGCTGCACCCGTGCTCCGCGTCACCGGCTTCGACATCCCGTACCCCTCCCCGAAGCTCGAGCACTTCCACCTGCCGAGCGTCGACCGCATCCTGGATGCCGTGGACGACCTGCAGTGGGAGGACTGACCGTGAGCGTGCCTACCATCACCCCGAAGCTCCTGGTCTTCGCGCTTCCCGACCTCGGGGAGGGCCTGACCGAGGCGGAGCTCGTGTCCTGGCTCGTCGTCGAGGGCGATGCTGTCGCCGTCGACCAGCCGGTCGCCGAGGTGGAGACCGCGAAGTCCGTCGTCGAGGTTCCGTCGCCCTTCGCGGGTACCGTCGCTGTCCTGCACGGCAGGCCCGGGGAGGTACTGGCTGTCGGGGCACCGTTCCTGTCGGTGCGCCCCGAGGGTGTCGAATCCCCGGCTTCCGCTCCGACCCCG
Source organism: Arthrobacter pasteuri (assembly GCF_054510955.1). Classification (NCBI taxonomy): domain Bacteria; kingdom Bacillati; phylum Actinomycetota; class Actinomycetes; order Micrococcales; family Micrococcaceae; genus Arthrobacter; species Arthrobacter pasteuri. The sequence goes on along the minus strand of NZ_JBTNDO010000001.1, from coordinate 1,384,470 downwards.
AGCGAAAAGATTACGCCGGAGTCCACGCCGGAGTCCACGCGGGAGTCCGTGCGGGAATCCGTCGAGCAGGCGGCGGCCGAGATGCGGGAGGACGCGGGGGTTCCCGCGCCCGCGGCCCGGGGGACGGACGACCCGCCTGTAGACGGTGCGGGTTCGGGAAATGTGCTGATCGGGTACGGGACCACCTGCGGCCTCACGGGAGGGCGGACGCGTCCGCGCAGGAAGGGTGGGCGTCCTGCCGCGTCCGCCCCTGCAACCGACCTGGCCACGATCACGGACCCCGGGATGGCTCCGACTGCACCGGCTCCCATGGCACCGGCTCCCACGGCATTCGCCCGCGGGCTCGCGTCTCTCTGTGTGTCCCCGCTGGTCCGAAAACTTGCCCGGGATCACGGACTGCGTCTGGATGCCGTTCCCGGGTCGGGGGAGGAGGGGCTCATCCTGCGCCGCGACGTGGAGCAGGCCCTCGCGCGATCGGAGGATCACTCCGGTGCGGTGCGGTCGGCCGAACCGGCCGGTGCCCGGCCGCCGTCGGGCGAGGTCTCCGTCCCTCCTGCGCAGGTGCGTTCGCTCGATTCACGCTCGGGGCTCGCCGTGCTCGAGCGGACACCGCTACGGGGTGTCCGCCGAACCATCGCTGACGCGGTGACCCGCAGCAGGCGCGAGATCCCGGAGGCCACGGTCTGGGTCGATGTCGACGTGACGGCCCTCGTCGAGCTGCGTGAGGGGATGAAGCGACGCACGCCCGACGCGGTCCCCGGCATCCTGGCCTTCGTGGCCCGTTTCGTGGTCGCGGGCCTCGCCCGGTACCCGGAGCTGAACAGCAGGGTCGAGACGGGCGACGACGGCACGCAGGAGGTGGTGCGGGTGGATGGCGTCAACCTCGGGATTGCCGCGCAAACGGACCGCGGACTTGTCGTGCCCAGCATCCGTCGGGCGGACACCCTGTCCGCCCGCGAGCTCGACGCGGAGATCCGCCGCCTTGCCGCCCGTGCGCGTGAGGGCGAAGTGTCGCCGTCGGACCTGTCCTCGGGCACCTTCACCCTCAACAACTACGGGGTGTTCGGCGTCGACGGCAGTGCGGCGATCATCAACTACCCGGAGGCGGCGATCCTCGGCCTGGGCCGCATCCTCGATCGTCCCTGGGTCGTGGACGGGCAGCTCGCGGTGCGCAAGGTGACCGAACTGACGCTCGCGTTCGACCACCGTGCCTGCGACGGCGGGACCGCGGGTGGGTTCCTGCGCTTCGTCGCGGACGCGATGGAGGACCCGGGGGCGATGCTCGCCGACCTGTAGCCGCGCCCCTCGAGGAGGGGATCGCGGCGACGGGTATCAGCGATCAGGCGTCGTCGGGGTCGCCGAGCAATCCCCGCTGTGCCAGGTCGGCCTCGTGTGCGGAGCCCTCGGGCAGCGGATCCGTGGCGTCCGGGACGTCGTCCGGCACGTAGTCCTTCAGGCCGAGAGCGACTTCCTCGCGCTCGGTAGCCAGGGCGAGAGCGTCGCCGTCCATGTGATCGTCGGCCTTCCCGTGTGTCTGGCGGGAGGGGCGCGACAGCGTCGTTGTCAGGGTTGAGGTCGTCCAGCGTGGGGAACTCTTCCTTGATATCAGCCATTCCACCACCCTAGGAGCGGGACATCGTCCGGCCGATGCGAATCCGCCGGTGCAGGGCTCCTTCCACTTCGATTCCGGGCGTCCTGTGATCCGCCATCCGGCGCCTGTGTTCCGGGGCGGCTGAAGGACCGTAGGGTGGGACTGGTGATCGAATCGTTGAACGACGCCCCTGCCCAGCTGTCGAGTGTCCGGGACGGGTTCGTCCGGGTACGCGGCGCGAGCGAGAACAACCTGCGCGGGATCGACGTCGACTGCCCGAGGGACGCCGTGGTCGCCTTCACCGGTGTGTCCGGCTCGGGGAAGTCCTCGCTGGCCTTCGGGACCATCTACGCGGAAGCCCAGCGGCGTTATCTCGAATCCGTCGCTCCCTATGCGCGCAGGCTGATCCAGCAGGGGCACACGCCGCATGTCGGGTCGATCACCGGGCTTCCTCCCGCTGTCGCCCTCCAGCAGCGCCGCGGCACGCCGAGCGTCCGCTCCACCGTCGGCACCCTGACGACGCTCTCGAACTCCCTCCGCATGCTGTACTCACGGGCGGGGACGTACCCGGCGGATGCACCTGGCAGGCTGGAGTCGGACGCGTTCTCGCCCAACACGGCCGCCGGGGCATGTCCCCGCTGCCACGGACTCGGGATCGCCCGTGACGTGACGGAGAAGACGCTCGTCCCCGACGATTCCCTGACGATCCGCGAAGGCGCCATCGCGGCCTGGCCCGGTGCCTGGCAGGGCAAGAACCTCCGTGATGTGGTCAGCGAACTCGGCCATGACATCGACGTCCCCTGGCGCGAACTTCCGGAGGAAGCACGGGCCTGGCTCCTGTTCACCGAGGAGCAGCCCGTCGTCGAGGTCACTCCCCAGCGGGACCGCGTGGCCAAGCCCTACAAGGGGCGGTTTTGGAGTGCGAAGAGCTACGTGCTGCACACGCTGCACGACTCCAAGAGCCAGCAGATGCGCGACCGCGTACTGCCCTTCATGGAATCAGGGCCCTGCAGCGCGTGCGGAGGCAGCGGATTGCGCCCGGAGGCGCTCGCCGTGACATTCGGCGGGCTCTCGATCGCGGACGCCAACGCGTTGCCGCTGGGGGAGCTGGCGGCCCGGCTCGAGCCCGCAGCGACGATCCAGCATCCGGCAGCCGCGCACCGGTCCTCCTCCTCGGGCGAGGGTACGGAGGTGTCCGTCACCATCAGCAGGGACCTCGTCCAGCGGCTGGGCGTCCTGGTCGACCTCGGCCTGGGATACCTGAGCCTCAACCGGGCCACACCCACGCTCTCGCCCGGTGAGATGCAGCGGCTGCGGATCGCCACGCAGCTCCGTTCGGGCCTGTTCGGCGTGGTCTACGTGCTCGACGAGCCGTCCGCAGGCTTGCATCCCGCCGACGTCGAGCCGCTCCTCGCCGTGCTGGAGGCCCTGAAGGACGCGGGGAACACCGTCTTCGTGGTCGAGCACAACATGGATGTCGTCCGACGGTCGGACTGGATCGTCGATGTCGGACCGCTCGCCGGCGAGGGAGGAGGCACCATCATCTACAGCGGGCCCGCCGACGGGCTCGCGCAGGTCCCCGACTCCCTGACGGCACCCTTCCTGTCCGGGACTGCGCCGTCCCGTGACGGGCAGGGCGAGGTGAGGACGCCGGCCGCGTGGTTGCGGCTCGAGGGGATCCACCGCCACAACCTCCGGGGGCTGGACGCGGAGATCCCGGTGGGGGTGCTGACAGCAGTGACCGGTGTCTCCGGCTCCGGAAAGTCCACCCTCGTGAGCAAGGTCCTGGCGGAGGCGGTCGGTGCCCATGTGCGGGATGACACGCCGGTCGACGGCGAACCGGCCGACGACATCGCGGACCGCGCCGCCACCGTCGTCGGACGCATCAGCGGGCTCGAGAACATCGACCGCCTGGTCAGCGTGGACCAGAAGCCGATCGGCCGGACCCCGCGCTCCAACCTCGCCACCTACACAGGGCTCTTCGACGCGGTGCGGAAAGCCTTTGCGGCCACGCCCGCCGCGAAGGCGGAGGGCTACGGCGCGGGCCGGTTCTCCTTCAATGTGCAGGGCGGCCGGTGCGAGACCTGCCAGGGCGAAGGCTTCGTGTCGGTCGAACTCCTCTTCCTGCCCGGAAGCTACGGGCCCTGCCCCACCTGCCACGGTTCCCGCTACAACGAGGAAACCCTGTCGGTGAGGTTCAACGGGCGCACCATCGCCGATGTCCTCGGGATGACGGTCGATGACGCGGCGGGCTTCCTCGGCGATATCCCGGGCGCGGCCCGTTCCCTCGCCACGCTCCGGGAGGTCGGTCTCGGCTACCTGCGGCTCGGCCAGCCGGCCACCGAGTTGTCCGGAGGGGAGGCCCAGCGCATCAAACTGGCGACCGAACTCCAGCGTGCCCGGCGCGGTTCCACCCTCTACCTGCTCGACGAACCGACCACGGGGTTGCACCCCGCGGATGTCGTCCTGCTCCTCGCCCAGCTACGGAAGCTGGTGGAGGCCGGCAACACGGTCGTCGTCGTGGAGCACACCATGGCCGTCGTCGCCGCGGCCGACTGGGTGGTCGACCTCGGTCCCGGCGGCGGCTCGGCCGGTGGCCGCATCGTCGCCACCGGGACTCCGCAGCAGGTTGCCGCGCTCGCCTCGGGGACGAGCGTCACCGCGCCCTACCTCGCGGACCACCTCGACGGGCGCCCTCCGGCAGCGTGACGTCCCACGTCCCCTCCGGAAGAGGTCAGCCGGATTCCTGCAGGCACGAGCTGAGGCGTTTGATGCCGTCGCGGATCCGGGTCTTCGCCGTCGGCAGGGGGATGCCCAGATGGTCGGCGACCTGGGTGTAGGTCATGCCCGCGTAGTACGCGAGATCGATGGCCTCCCGCTGCACGGCGGAGAGCATGCCCAGTCCCGCCCGGACTGCGTCGGTCTCAGTCCGTTGGACGACGGCGTCGGCGACCTGGTCGTAGTCGACGTCGCGGTTCCTGATGCCCCAGGTCAGATCCCTGACGCGGTGGGATTCCTCCGCGCGGACCCTGTCCACCGCGCGGCGGTGCGCGAGTGTCAGGATCCATGACATCCCCGAGCCCAGGGCGGGATCGAAACGGGCTGCTCCACCCTGCCAGAGGGCGAGGTACACGTCCTGCGTCGTCTCGGCGCTCATCTCCGCGTCCACCAGCACCCTGCGCACAAGCCCGTACACGCGGCGGGAGGTGCACTCATACAGTGCGGTGAACGCCGACGCATCACCGTCAGCGAGACGAAGCAGCAACGCATCAACGGACCCGGGACCACCGGTGTCGGCGCGGGCAGATGGATCGGACGGACTCGTACGAGGGGAAAGGATGGGCAGCGGAGCAGTGAGCATGTGACTGAGACCTTCTAGGAACCACGTCCAATCAGATGCCCACGACACTGTGCGCCACGGTCCGCCTGATTGCTAAGTTACCTAAGGACATCCAACCACAGGTCGCGGAGCGCCACCAGAGACCCGGCCACCGGGACGAGTGCCTGCGGATCAGGTCCAGTAGAGCAGCCGAGCAGCCGGTAGGCGCCGCTCGAGCTCCTCCGTGAACCACTCCCGCATCTCCGCCATGGTCTGCTTCGGGTACACGTACTTCACTCCGCCGAATTTCGAACGCTTCTGGCTCCGCAGATCCTCGTCCATCTCGAGCTTGGTCTTCGGGTACCACCCCAACAGCACCTCCTTGCTCGCGGGGGTGAAGCGGTGCGTGATGATCTCGGCCGTGAGATCGAGGTCGTCGATGCCGGCGACCGCGCCGGAGATGTCGTCCAGCAGTGCCCCGTACTGCTCCCGCCAGCCGGGGATGGGCATGACGGGGGCGATCGTCAGACCCACCCGGTAGCCGGCGGCCGCCACCGCGCGGAGAGCGGCGAGGCGCGCGGGCATTCGCGCAGTTCCGCCTTCGAACCGGTTCGCCACCTCTGCAGCATTGACCGAGAACCGGACGCGCGTCCGCCGCCCGTGGTCGAGGGTCACCAGCTCACCGACGTCGTCGAACTTCGTCGTGAACCGCATCTGCACGTCACTGCCGAACTCGCCCGAACCGATGCGGGAGATGGCGGCAGCAAGCGAACCGGTGACACTCTCGATGCCGAGTGGGTCGGTGTAGCAGGACATCTCGAAGGTCGTCCCCTCGTTCCCCCGCTCCAGGGTCCCGCGGGTAACCGAACCCCTGCCGGAGTGGGTGCGTACCCCGTCCAGCACATCGTCGATATTGGCGTACACGCGGGTCACGGGCGGCCCCTGCAGGGACCCGGCGAGGTAGCAGTACTGGCAGTGGGCGGGGCAGCCCTTGGCAAGATCGATCCGCCAGTCAGCACTCGGTGGGATCGGCTGCGGCTTCAGCGCGCTGGGAGGGGCTACGACGACCGCAAGCGTGTTCTTCGCCGACGCATATGTCTCGCGCTCGCTGGCGCCGCGGAGGCCTGTAAGCGCGTTTCCGGGCAGAAACCGGATGTCCTCGACTCCCGCACGCTCGCAACGCCTGATGATCTCTGCGGTATGCGGCAGATCCGCCGCAGCGCGCGTGATCATCACATGCCGGGGGACCCACAGACGCGGAGGAGAGATAGAGGTCAGATCCAGTTCCTGGAGTGTCGTCATCACCCTGTACAACAACCTGGACGGCGGATCTGTTCCGTCAGTTTCGGTCCCGAAGGGCCACCGATGCCGAGGACATCGGCCCGGTCGAGTGGTCGCAATCCGGTGAAGCAACCCGCGGCGACGCCCGCCCGTGAGCGGCTGGCAGGTCGGGGAGAGTCAGGTGGATGAGGCACCACGGGCCGGTTTTCCTTGACCCAGGGCTTACGCCCCCGGGCGTGCGGGTCTACTGTGGAGGCACCTCCGGCCAGCGAGGCAAGGAGACCCGGCATGGACGTATACCCGGCGATCATCATCGGCGCGGGGCCCGCCGGTCTCTCTGTGGCCGCGGCGCTCAAGAACCGTGGAATCACCGCCGTCGTCGTGGACAAGTCCGACGCCGTCGCCTCCTCCTGGCGACACCGTCCCGAAGGATTGCGGCTGAACAGCGGCCGCAGGATGTCCCGGTTCCCGGGAACTGCTTATCCCCGCCACACTCCTGTCTTTCCCACCCGGGATCAGGAGATTGCATACCTCGAGACATACGCTGCAGAGCACGTCGACGATCTCAGGACCGGAGTTGAAGTCCATCGCATCGACCGAGCCAGTGACGGCTGGATTCTCGATTCAACTGCCGGCCGCTTACGGGCCCGGCACGTCATCGTCGCCACTGGTCTCTACAGCTCTCCCCGGACGCCCCGATGGCCGGGACTAGAACTGGTCGCGGACCGCCTGATCCACGCCTACGACTACATCCGGCCCGAGCCGTTCATCGGGCAGGCCGTATTGGTCATCGGATCGGGCACCTCGGGTTTCGAAATCGCCGGTGAGCTCGAATCAGCAGGAGCCGCGTCGGTCAGCCTGTCCGTACGCACGCCGCCGAACATCATGCCGCGCATCTTCGGAGCACTGCCGGGCGTCAAACAAATGATGAAGCTCCCGCCCCGACTGGGGGACGCTCAGGTGCGGGTGATCCAAAAATTGACCATTGGTGACCTATCCGGTCATGGGCTGCCCACCCCCGCGGAGGGACCGTTCACCCAGCTGAAACGGACAGGGGCAAGCCCTGCCGGAGTCGACCCGGAGGTCCTGGCCGCCATCAGGGCCGGCCGGATTAACGTCGTCCCCGCGGTGGCGGGCTTCGATGTCGGAAGTGTGGTGCTGGTGGACGGCTCACGCCTGCACGTCGACCGGATCATCGCTGCGACGGGATACGCCCCTGACCTCGGAACGCTCCTCGGTCATCTCGAAGTCCTCGACGACCGCGGCGTTCCCGTGACCTCCGCATTCCAGGCCGCGCAACGCGGGCTCCATTTCATCGGATTCGAGAACGTGCCCGGCCAGCTCATCTTCTGCGCGGCCGCGGCCAGACACATCGCTAGGACCATCTCCGCCGACCTGCCAGCAGGACGACCAGTGAGGTGAATTCGAGAGAACTCATGCGACGACCGTAGGGGCGCTAAACCAGCGCCGGGGCGAAGTCGTCCCGGACCGGCACCCCCGGATCCAGTGAGTGCCAGGCGGAGGACAGGATGTCGACGGCCTGGCGTGTGTCCTCGAGCGGGTAGCTGAAGGGGACGCGGAGGAAGCGCTCGAAGACCCCGCCGATGCCGAAGCGCGGCCCCGCTCCCAGCAGCAGTCCCCGGTCCCGGGCCGCGAGGGCGAGCTGCGAACTGACGGGCGCACCGAGGTTGACCCACGTGCACAGACCGCCGGTCACGTGCGGAACCTCCCACTCCGGCAGCACCCCGCGCAGGAGCGACTCGAGGTTCCCGCGGCCCTCCGCGAGCTGGCCCGCACGGAATCTCAGCAGCTCGTCGTAGTTCCCGAGCATCTCGAGTGCTATCAGCTGCTCGAGGATCGGTGTCCCCAGATCCTGTGAGTACCGGGACTGGACGAGCCGGTGGATCAGCTCCTCGCCCGCGCGGATCCAGCCGATGCGCAGCCCGCCCCAGACCGTCTTGCCCATGGATCCGATCAGGACGGCCGGCCCGTAGGCGGCAAGGGGGAGTTCTGCACTGCCGTTGATGCGCAGTTCGGCCATCGTCTCGTCGGCGATGACGACCGTGTCCTGCCGTGCGGCCGCGTCCATCAGCCTCTGCCGCTGCTCGGCGGGCATGACGGCTCCGGTCGGGTTGTGGAAGTCGGGCATGACATATGCCAGGGCCGGCTGCGCACGCCGGAGAGCCTGGTCGAGTCCGTCGTCGTCCCAGCCGCGGTGCACATCCACCGCCACGGGAACGAGGCGCCGGCCGGCCGATCGGAGGGCCTCGTACGCGTGGGGGTAGCTGGGCGCCTCCACGAGCACTGTGTCGGTGCGCTTCAGCAGGGTTCGCGCGAGGAGCGCGATGGCGTGCTGTGCACCGAGGGTGACCATGATCTGGTGGGGACCGGTAGGGACGCCGCGCGCCGTGTACCGGTCCGCGAGGGCCTGCCGCAGGCGCGGAAGTCCGTGCGGATCGTAGCCGCTCGCATTCAGGTAGGCGGGAAGCTCCGCGACTGCCCTGGCTGCCGCCTCGCCGACCTGGGGCGCTGCGGGAAGAGTTGCCTTGCTGAGGTCGAGGACGACGCCGGTCCCGCCGTCGTCGTGCGCGGCACCGCGCCCGGGCATGGCGACGACGCTTCCCGAACCCCGTGTGCTCTCGATGTAGCCGGCAGACCTGAGCCGCGCGTAGGACGCTGCCACCAGGGTGCGGCTGACGGCGAGCTGTACGGCGAGCTCACGCTCCGCCGGCAGCCGCGTGCCGAGGGGGATCCGGCCGTCCAGGGTGAGCAGCCGGATGCGGTCCGCCAGGGCGACGTAGGCGGGGCCGGTGGAGCGCCAGGCACCGAGTTCCGTGACCAGGCGGCGGGCGGGTAGAACCATCATGGGGCCACGATGCCACGATTGGCATCTTGATGTAAGTCCAATCAACGGCTCTACTGGGGGAATGACGTTTCTCGGCGCCCGGCGCGGGCTGCAGCTCCTTCTCGGCCTCTTCCTCTACGGCTTCTCGCTCGCCATGATGATCCGGGCCACGCTCGGGGTGTCGCCGTGGGACGTCCTCAGCCAGGGCGGCTCCCTCAGGACCGGGATCCCGTTCGGTTTCATGACCAACATCATCGGCCTGGTCGTCCTGCTGCTCTGGATACCGCTCAGGCAGCGCCCGGGCATCGGGACCGTCCTGAACGCGCTGCTCGTGGGACCGAGCGCGGAGGTGGGCCTGGCGCTCCTGGCCGAGCCGGGCCCGCTGTGGGCGCGGATCCTGCTGTTCACGGGTGGCCTGGTGCTGCTGGCCACCGCGAGCGGGCTCTACATCGGCGCGCGGCTCGGCCCCGGGCCCCGCGACGGCCTCATGACCGGCCTCCACGACCGCTTCGGCCTGCCGATCTGGCTTGTACGGACGGCGATCGAGGGCACGGTCCTGCTGCTCGGCTGGCTGCTCGGAGGATCGGTGGGCCTCGGAACGGTGGCCTTCGCACTCCTCATCGGGCCGCTGGTCAATGTCGCGCTGCCGCTGTTCCGCATCCCCGAGCGTCCCCGGCCGGTGCCGGAGCCCGCGGTCGGCTGATTCCCGGCGCCTGCGGCACTCCTTCGGCGGAGCCAGGGGTAACCGGCGGAGCCGGAGGCAATCGGCGGACGCCGACCTAGACTGGTAGTCCTGCCGCCACCGAGAGGATCCCATGATCACCGTCGTCCCCGCCACCGAGAACCTCAGCCCCTGGCGCGAGGTGGGGCAGGGCATCTACGTGCTGCGCACCGCTGGTTTCCGGATGAATGTCGGGCTCGTCGTCGGGGCGGAGCGGGCGCTCGTCGTGGACACCGGCGCGGGCCCCCTCGGAGCCGCCGAGGTGTTCGCGCACGTGCGGGGCATCACGGAACTGCCGCTGATCGTCGTCAACACGCACGCCCATGCCGACCACTTCTTCGGCAACAGCTACTTCGCCTCGCGCGGCGTCGAGGAGTTCTGGGCGACGTCGCGCTGCGGTACGGTGCAGGCAGAGACCGGCGAGGAGCAGCGCACCCTGGTCGCCACCGTCGAACCCGCGATGGGAGCGGGCGACGGCGCCCAGACGGACGTCCTGCCTGCCAACCGCCTGGTCGAGGGGACACCCGTGGACCTCGACCTCGGCGGCGTATCCGTGACCCTGTTCCACCTCGGCCGGGGCCACACCGACCACGACCTCCTGGTCGGAGCGGGCAACGTCCTCTTCACGGGGGACCTCGTCGAGGAGGGCGCCGACCCGGCGTTCGAGGACTCGTTCCCCACCGACTGGGTGCGGACGCTCGGCAAGATGGTGGCGCTGGAGGACCTCTACGACGTCTTCGTGCCGGGCCACGGCGAGCCCGTGGCGGTGGCCGAGGTCATCACGCAGATGAACAAGATGCGTAGCGCCGTCCGCGTGACCCGCCTCGCGATGGATGAGGCGTCCCTGGACGTGACGAAGGCCATCCCCATCCTGCCGTACGGTCCCGAGCAGTCGCGGGTCCTGCTCATCCGCCTGCGCACGCTGGCACACTGGAAGTGGCTCACGCGCAAGCACTAGCACCGGGCCGGCAGGGACGGGTTACCGAGGCCCTGCCCCGGACCTCCTGGAACTCGGGCGCCGTTTTCCTCGATCAACCCGAAGGCACGAAGCGGGAGCACTGTGCCCTGCAGCGGAACGGCACCCCCTCTACCTAACGCGCTCGCGGGATAATCCCCCCTGTACCTAACGGGTCACTCGGCGATACTCCTGCACCCCTAGCCCTTGCGGTACAGGGGAATTCCCCAAGTAGGAAGCGCTATAAAAGCGAGTACCTGCTACTGGTGTTTAGCCGGCTTGGTCGACTATATGCTCGGGGGTCACTGGCCCCCCAACGGGGCCTTCCAGAGGCCGCAGTAACCTACACACCATGAAGTGGTGAGGCATTTGTCTATTTCCATCCAGCCCTCAATTTCGTTCTCCAAACCGGCGACAGTGCCGGTGAGAGCGTCGATAAGCGTCGTAATTCCAACTTTGAACGAGGCCCAAAACATCCCTTGGGTACTGCGGCGTATGCCTTTGTACGTGGACGAGGTCGTGCTTGTCGACGGTCGTTCCACGGACAATACCGTCGGGGTCGCGCGGGCACTGCGCAGCGATATCGTCGTGGTCAATGAACTGCGCAAGGGCAAGGGTGTCGCACTCCGGTCGGGATTTGCTGCGGCAACGGGTGACATCATCGTCATGCTGGACGCCGATGGAAGCATGGATCCCCAGGAGATCGGCTGGTTCGTCTCCCCACTCCAGCACGACTACGACTTCGTCAAGGGTTCCCGATACGTCACCGGAGGAGGGTCCGAGGACCTGACGTGGCTGCGGCGGACAGGAAACCGCGCGCTGACCGGGCTGGCCAACGCTGTTCTGCACAGCAACTACTCCGATCTCTGCTACGGCTACATCGCGTTCCGGCGGGAGTGCCTGGAAATTCTGCAACTGGAATCGGACGGATTCGAAATCGAGACGGAGCTGATCGTCAGGGCCGCGAGGGCGGGCCTCAGGATCGCCGAGGTCCCCAGCTTCGAACTGGACCGCATCTCCGGGGCGTCGAACCTCCAGACTTTCAGGGACGGCTGGCGGGTGCTGGGGACGATGGCCCATGAATGCCTTCTCTGGGAGGCACCCACTGCCGGCGCGCGCCCGGAGGCGCTGCGCCGCGTGAAGTACGCCTACGCCAACGTGACCTTCCCCCGAACGCCCACTGATCCGACAAGCGTTCTTCCCGTGACAAGCGTGGCCTGACCCGGCTGACACCGCCCACCAGCACGACGATCCGATCTACACCACATCCAGACAGGGGACGACCATGCGCACCTCGCAGACCGAGGCACTGTATTTCGACATCCACGGCCGCGTCACGATCCGCGTCGACGCACAAGCACCGGCAGCGATGCAGCTCAAGAGCATGTTGGCGTGCTTCGCCACCGACACGGAACGGCCGGCTGACATCGTCGTCGATGACCGGCCGGAACCGATGCCCGAGGCCGGCCTGCTCGAGCACGAGCTTGCCTACACGGAGAACAGCGTTCGTTTCCAGGACGATCGGGTCCAGATCGTGAGGGACGCAGACCAGTGGCGCATCCACGGGCCGGGCGAACTGCTGACCTCCGTGGTCCCTGTTCTCGACGCCGCCATGGTCAGTCGGGGAGCGGGAATGATCCACGCGGCGACGATGGCATACCGGGGTCACGCGATCGCGCTTCCCGCCGCCGGAGGGACCGGCAAGACGAGCACCGCCGCCAAGCTGATGCGGCGCGAGGGATGGTCGTTCATCGGCGACGACTGGGCCTTCCTCTCCGAGGACGCCAGGCTGCTTGGCTACGCGAAGCCGATGTTCATCAAGCCCCACCACCGGACCATCTACCCGCATCTGTTCGAAGGTGTCCGGAAGCCCCTCGTCCCATCACGGCTCTCCCAGAGCGTCGGCCGTCTCACCACCGTGGTGCATCCGTACGTCATTCGTTATCCGCGCCTCGCGGACTTCTCCCGGCGCTGGTCACCCGAGCACCGCATGGTCGCACCGGCGACCGCGTTCCCGGGGCAGGACGTGACGACCTCGGCCCCGCTCGCCGCCGTCGTCTACATCGAGCGCTACGAGGGCACCCGCTCCCGGATCATCGAGCGGTCGAAGGAGTGGATGGTCGACCGTATGATCGGCAACTTCCACATCGAGATGGCAGGCTTCTCGCAGCAGGTTGTCACCGGTCTGGCGGCTACGTCGGTCGTCCCATGGCGCGAGCACTTCGCGGCGAAGGGGGACGTGCTGAGCAAGGCGCTCGACGGACGACCCTGCCACCTGCTGCAGGTGCCCTCCGCGTACACTGCCGACGAGGCGTCGGACGATATCGTCCGGTACCTTGAGGAGCTGCTGCCGTCGGTCCTCGAGCAGGTCTGAGGTGGGCACCGTGGGTCACAGCCCTGCCGAGGTCACTGCGGTCGTTCCGGCCCGCAACGCTGAGCAACTGCTTCCGCGCTGTCTGGAGGCCCTGCGCGCGTCCGGTGTCGCCGAGATCATCCTGGTGGACGGACTGTCCACGGACCGCACCGTCGAACTCGCCCGCGCGGCCGGCGCCCGGGTCCTGAGCGACGAGGGCCGCGGTCTGCCGTGGGCACGGACGCTCGGCGTGCAGAGCAGCACCACCCGGTGGGTCCTGCTCTGCGACGCCGACGTCGTCTTCGGGTCCACGGGGGTCACCGACCTGCTCACGGAGCTGGTTGAGGGCAATTACGACGCCCTCCAGGCCGGTCTGGAGAGTGTCGCTGGACCGGGCTACTGGGGACAGGCGCTGGCGCATCACCACCGCACCGGCCGCAGCCGGAATTGGTTCGGGCTGGTGGCGACGCTCGTCGACCGGGACCTGATGCTGGGCATGGGTTTCGACGACTCCTTCAAGTCGGGGGAGGACATCGAGCTGCGGTGGCGGATGCGGGAGTCCGGGCTGCGAACGGCGGTGTCGGAGCGGGTCATGGTCGAACATCGCTTCGCCGCGGACGACTTCGACTTCGCGCTCGACCAGTTCCTCATGGACGGAACGGGACTGGGCCGGATGATCCGGAAGCACGGCTGGCGCGGGGCGAGGTTGGCGCTACTGCCGGCCGCCGCAGCAGTTCGGGGTAGCGCCTTGAGCCTGGTCGCAGGTCAGCCCCGGTGGCTGCGCTACTACGTCGCTTTCTGCTGGTACAACTACGCGGGCCTGGCGAGGGGAGTCTCGCGCCGTGAGGACTAGGCGCGGGCCCGCTGTAGCGGATGCGGCGATCGTCCGCCATTCCGCCCTGCGCAGCTCGCTCGGCCTCATCGTGGGCAAGGTCGCCCAGACAGGCTCGGGTTTCGCCTTCTGGGTCGTGGCGGCCAATGCCACGGCGGATCGTGAGATCGGTCTTACCGCGGCCGCGGTGTCGGCGGTGATGATCTGCACGCAGCTGGCCGTGCTGGGCGCCGGGTCCGCCGTGATCGTCGCGGTAGGCCGAGGTGAGCCGCCCGGGCGGGTGCTGGACGCGGCGTTCGCCATCGTTGGGCTGGCCGGCACAGCGTTGGCCCTTGGGTACCTCGTGCTGCAGTCCGCCCTTGCACCGGACACGTCCTCGGAATCGGTGCTCTTCTGGCTCACGTTCCTCGTGGCTGCCGTCGCCGGTACCGTCGCCATCGTCCTGGACCAGGCGCTCGTGGCGTTGGGTCGAGGTGCTACCGCTACCCCGAGGTACATCCTGGCCGGCGGGGTCTCACTTGCGGCCGCGGCGCTCGTCGCGTGGCAGGCGCAGGGTGCGTCCGCCGACGTGCTGATGGCCTGCTGGGGGCTTGGATCGATCACGGCGTGCGCCGTCGGTGCGGTCCAACTGCGACGCCTGGTCGGTTACCGGCCGCGACCGTCCTTGGGCGCCGCGAGCGGCCTCCCACTGCTGTCGCTGGGCATCCCGAACCAACTCCTCACCCTCACCGAGCGCCTCCCCGGGCTGGTGCTGCCGCTGCTGCTCGCGCACATGGTGGCGCCGGAGGCCGCGGCCTACTGGTATCCCGCATGGATGATGGCCTGGGCTGCATACACCGCCCCGATGCTGATGGGCATCGTCCAGTTCTCGGAGGGGGTCCGCGAACCGGCCCGTCTGGTGTCGACCACTTGGGCGAGTCTCCGGTGGTCGCTCGCGGTAGGAGGCCTGGCTGCTGCCGTCCTCATCCTCTTCGCCCACCCGCTGCTCACCCTGCTGGGGGAGCGGTACGCCGATTCGTCCGCCGGCGCCCTGCGATGGTTGGCGACCGGAGTGGTGGCATACGCGGTGCTGCAGGCCTACAACGCCGTGTGCCGGGCCCGCGGTCGTTACGCGGAGGCGATCGCGGTCGGCCTCGCGCTCGGCATCGCCCTCTGCGCCGCAGCGCTCTTGGCCGCCGACAGGGGCGCCACGGCGATGGCCTTGGCGTGGCTCGTGGTGCTCTCCATCGGGTCCGTGGCGATCGGCCTCCGGCTGGTCGCCGTCCTCCGCCGCCTGACGAAGGACGCACAATGACGACCAGCACGCTGGATGTAACCAGCCACCGCACCGCCGGACGCCGGAAGCCGCGCGATGTGCTATGTATAGTGGCCGGCGTCGTGGCGCTGGCACTCGCTGCGGGGGCCGCCTCCACGGTGGCTGTGCCCGTGGACAGCGACCTGGGGCTCGTCGCCGTGCTGCCCTACCCGTTCTGGGTGGGGGTCCTGCTGCTGAACGTTGCCTTCGTCGTGGCGTTGCGGGGGGATGCCGCCGGCCCGGCGCGCCGCCCGGTCATGATCTGGCTCGTCGTGGTGCTCGTGGTCATGCTCTTCGGGACCGCGGCCTTCGTGACGGACGTACCGCGGGGTGAGGTCGCGTTCCGCCACCTCGGCATCGCCGACGCCCTCTCGCGCACCAAGGGGATCGACCCGTCCATCGACGCGTACTTCAACTGGCCGGGTTTCTTCGCCCTCCTGGCGACGGTGCTCGGGGCGACCGGACTCGACCCGATGACCCTCGCTCTGTGGGCACCGGTGCTCAACATGGGTTTGTGGCTCGCTGCCATGGGTGTGCTGACCGGCTACCTGACGCGCGATGCGCGACGGCGCTGGCTTGCGCTCTGGCTCTTCTGCCTCGGCAACTGGCAGGACCAGGACTACCTGTCCCCCCAGGCGTTCGGTTTCTTCCTGCATCTCGTCGTGATCGCGCTGGTCGTCGGCCCGTTGGCGGCACGGGTGCCCAGGATCCACGGCCTCGGCCGCGTGGAGCTCGCGTCGTGGTGGCGAGGGCGATCGGCCGCCGAGACCCGGCCGAGGTTCCGGACGGGCGCCCTCGCGGTGACCCTCCTGCTCGTCGTCATCATCTGCGCGAGCCATCAACTGACACCGTTCATGTTGCTCATTGCCATCACCGCCCTCACCCTGAGTGGACGTATCTGGCCGAGTCGGCTGCTTCTGATCACGGCAGTCGTGCTGGCGCTCTGGCTTCTCTACCCCGCGAGTGCCTACCTCGTCGGGCACCCGCCGCTGGCGGACGCAGGACTGCAGACCGCGACCGAAGCGAACGTCGTCGACCGCGTGGCCGGCTCGGCCGGGCATGTGCTCGTGGTGCAGATCCGGGTGGTTCTCACCCTCGTGCTGTGGGTGCTCGCCGCAGTGGGTGCGCTACGGGACTGGCGCCGAAGGCGTCTCGATATCCGCGTGGTACTCCTCGCCGTCACCCCCCTGATGCTCTTCCCCGCGCAGGCGTACGGCGGGGAGATGCTCATCCGCGTCTCGCTGTTCGCACTGCCCTTCGTCGCACTGCAGGCGTGTTCGGTCCTGCTTCCCGACAGCGGCACACGTCCTTCCTCCCGCGCCGCGGCGGCCCTTGTTCTCATCTGCTTCCTGCTGGCCGTGCTGACAGTGACCGGCCGGTTCGGGAACGCCCGGTATGACGTCTTCACCGACGATGAGATGAGCGCCATCGCTGCCGTGCAGGGCATCGCGCAGCCGGGTTCGGCGATCGTCTCGGCTGCAAATCCGACGCCGTGGCGCAGCGAGGGCTACCTCGACAACCGGTACCGGACGATCAATGACCTGTGCCTGAAAGACCTGGCGGCGGTGACCTGCGGCCCGGCTGTCTACGACTACATCCGGCACAATCCTGCCGGCGGCGTCGTGCTGCTCACGCGCTCCGCGGAGGCGAGCCTCGTGCTTCAGGGCAACACCACTGCGGGCGAGTTCGCCGAGCTGGAGGAGTGGTTGAGCGTGCAGGATGGCGTGGAGCTCGCGTTCAGCAACGCCGATGCGCGCGCCTACACGGTGGCGCGATGAGCGGCGTCAGCCGGGGCACCCTGGCGCTCGGTCTCTTGGCCGTCGCGCTGTCGCTGGCGACGCTCGTCGGGCTGCCGGCACCGCTGCAGGCGGTCTCCGCGATAGCCGTCCTCATCCTGCTCCCAGGACAGGCACTGGTACGACTCATACACGTGAAGGACGTGGCGCTCGGCGCGCTGCTCGTCCTGGCACTCGGCCTCGCCTCGCTCACGGCGGTGTCGACAGCGATGTTCTACCTCGCGCTCTGGACGTGGCAGGCGTGTGTCGTCACGATGGGCGTCATCACCATCCTCGCGTGCGTGGCGCGCGCACGGCAGGAGGCGGCAGCATGATCATCGACGTGGCGGGACTGCTTGCGACTGCGATTCTGCTCTTCACCCTCGTCACGCTCGAATTCCGGCGCGTCGGAACGGACAGCGGCCTACCTTCCGCAGCTGCCCGACATGCTGCTCGGCACGCTGCTCGTCCTGGTGTTCTGCCTCGCTTCGCTCCCGGCGATGTTCTACCCCGCTTTGCGGCCGTGGCAGGTGTGCGTCGTCATGACGGACGCCATCAGCGTCCCTACGTGCAGGGCACGCGCTCGGCGGGCAGGGTGCTGATCGACCTGGCAGGGACCGTGAGTCGCAGGGGCGTCGCCATCATGTGGATCATGTACCTCCTCCTCGTTCTTCCCCGCGTCATGGGACTGCTCCTGTGAGCGGCGCGGCGCGGTGGTTGCTCGTCAGCGACCTCCACCTGGGCGTGTCGGACGACGACCCCCGATCCCCCGGGACGGTATTGTCCGAGTTCCTGCGCCGCGAGGTCCTTGCATCCTCCGGTCCGCAGCAGCACGTCGTGTTCGTCGGCGACACGTTCGAACTGGCCGGGTTCACCGAGGAGGAGAGCCTGGCCCGGCTCGAGTCCATCCTGTCCTGCCACCTCGACGCCTTCCGGGCGCTGAAAGCGTGCGCCATGCGCGGCCTGCAGCTGCACTTCGTGTGCGGGAACCATGACGTGGAGCTGGCACGGCCTTCGGTCGCCGCACGCCTGTCGGCGTTGCTGTCACCCGTGGAGCCCACACGGGTCCGGGTGCACCCATGGTTCCTCCACGTGCCCCGCGTGCTGGTGGCGGAGCACGGGCACCAGCACCACGCGCTGCACCGAATACCTGAGGTACTCCGTGCCGCGGTCAACGGTACCGACGAGCTGGACCTACCACCGCTCGCCGCCTGGCACGACAATCCGTCCAGGTCTCGCCTGAGCCGCGTGGGGGCTGTCGCGCGTGCGTGCTTGGCGTCCGAGCGTGCGGAACTCCGCGTCCGGGAGCACGCGTACGACCAGTTGTTGCAGACCGAGTCGCGGCGGCTCGCGCTCGACCGGGTGGCCGTTCGCGACCTGGCGCGGCTGTCCCGGTTCCGGACGGTGTCGGCGCTCCCTCTCACCGCGACCCGGATGGTGCTCGCGGCCGCCGGGCGGAACGTCGTCAGGGAGGACGCCCCCGCTGCAGCCGTCCGCGTCGCCCGTACCCTCGAGATGCACGGTGCCGCAGTGGCCTGGTACGTCTCGGCACATACCCACCGGGCCCTCGAATCAGCCCTCGAGTCGAGCCCCACCCGGTACGCCAACACCGGCACCTGGAGTTCGGACGTCCGCGGTCGCGGACCTGACCGATCGGACCGTCGGGCGTTCCCGTACGTCGTGGTCGACGTCGCCCGGGACGGAACCACCAGCGGGGGGCTGCGCTACTGGCAGCCGGAGGGTGCCTGAACTGTACCGGGGTCAGCAGACGGACATGAACGTGCCGGGACAGCATCCCGAGGGAACTGGTCCCGGCACGTGGTGTCGGATACCGACCGCGACCTGCTATTCCAGGGTGAGTACCAGCGTGGGGGCGAGTATGGCGCCGGCCTTGTCGTTGGTATCCCTGCCATGGAGAGCAGGGTAGGTAGGTCAGTAGTGGTCCCCTCCTACGGCGTCGTGCCGAAGACCGTACGGTCGAGGAAGGCGTTGCGGAACTTGCCCTCGGGGTCCATGCGGAGGGCCAGCGCGCGGAAGTCGTCGAAGCGGGGGTAGAGCGGCGCGAGTTGTGCGGCCTCGGCCGCGAACAGCTTGCCCCAGTGCGGACGGGCCCGGAGCGGGGCGAGCGCGGCCTCGATCTCGGGCAGGAGTGCCTCCACCTCGTCCTGCAGGGGCTTCCAGGTGAAGTGCAGCCCGATCCCGGGGCGCTGGTAGTTGGTGCTGAGCCACAGCTCGTCCGCCGCCATCGACCGCACTTCCGAGACCTGCAGCAGGGGCGTGATCCGTGGGGCGAGCTCGCGCATCCGCTGGATGGCCTCGACGGCGTGCTCGCTTCCCACGAGGTACTCGGTCTGCAGTTCCTGGCCGTTGCTGGGGGTGAAGGCGAGGCGGAAGTGCGCGAGGCGGTCGGACCACGGTCCGGGGACGCCGAGCTGCTGCGTGCAGTGGTCGGCGGCGACGCCCGGCACCGGGTGGTAGGCGCGGTCCGCCGCAACCCCGCCGTAGAACTGCGCCGGCGCGTCGGAGCCGGTGTCCATTTTGCTCTTGAGCCACGCCTGGCCGATGGTGTCCCCGGCCCAGTCGGTGAACAGGCTGACGCTGTAGGCGGACGAGGTCGCGGCGTCGTAGTCGGCGAGAACCGCGTCCCATGGGACGTCGGTGAACACGTCCTGGCGCACCTCGAAGGTGGGCTCGATGCGCAGGGTCACGCGGTGAACGACACCGAGTGCGCCGAGGCCGACCACCATGCCGTCGAAGTCGGCGTCCCCCTTTCGAACGGTCAGGACCTCGCCGGACGCGGTGACCAGCTCCAGCCCGACGACGGCGGTGGCGAGGTTGCCGTTGGCGTTCCCCGACCCGTGGGTGGCCGTGGCGACGGCGCCGCCGACCGAGATGTGGGGGAGCGAGGCGAGGTTGTGGAGGGCGAAGCCGCGGCGCTGCAGGTGCTCCGCGAGGACGCCGTACCGGACCCCGGCGCCGACCGTGACGGTGAGCGCACGCTCGTCGACGTCGACGCCCGGGTCGAGCACGTCCAGGGACACGAGGGTCTCGGGGCTGTCGGCGATGTCGTTGAAGGAGTGGCGCGAGCCGAGCGCGCTCACGCGCGTGGCACCGGCCACCGCCCGCTGGAGGTCGGCGAGAGAGGCGGGATGCTCGATCGTCCGGGCACGGTACTCGTAGTTCCCCGCCCAGTTGAGCCGGTCCCGTACCTGTTCCTCGATCATGGTGGTCCTTCTCTGGCCGGTATCGCGACGATGGGTATCACGACGATGGATGAAAGCTGCATCACCTCGTCAACGGTGCCCGGCCATCCTACATCGTTGTAGACTCGCCTCACGCGTGACGTACAGGGCATCACGGCAGGATGAGGGAGCGGCATGGCGGCCACACTGAAGGACGTCGCGCTGGCGGCCGGTGTCTCGATCAAGACCGTCTCGAATGTCATCAACGACTACCAGCACATCCGCGCCGACACCAAGCAGCGGGTCATGGAGGCCATCTCCGAACTCGGCTACAGCCCGAACCTCTCGGCGCGCAGCCTGCGCTCGGGCAAGACGGGCGTGATCGGGCTGGCCGTGCCCGAACTCTCGCTGAGCTACTTCGCGGAACTGGCCGACTCCATCATCCGGGCCGCCGAGCGGCGCGGCCTCAAGGTCCTCATCGAGCAGACGGGCGGAGACCGCGCCCATGAGCTCGAGATCCTCTCCAGCCCCCGGCTCCAGATGACCGACGGGCTGCTGTTCAGCCCCCTCGGCATGTCCAACGATGACGCCCACCACCTGAACGTGAACTTCCCGCTCGTCCTCCTCGGAGAGCGGATCTTCGGCGGTCCGACGGACCATGTGACGATGAGCAACGTCGAATCCGCGCGTGCCGCCACGGCGCACCTGCTGTCCAAGGGCAGGCGGCGGATCGCCGTCGTCGGCGCCCACGAGGGTGAGGTGATCGGCTCCGCCGGCCTTCGCCTGCGCGGGTACGAGCAGGCGCTCGAGGAAGCCGGCATCCCGGTCGATCCACGGCTCCTGGGGTACACGACCCTGTGGCATCGTTCGAACGGGGCCACGTCCATGCGGGAGCTGCTCGAGTCCGGGGTCGAGTTCGACGCCGTGTTCGGCATGAATGACACCCTGGCCCTCGGCGCGATGCGCGTGCTGCAGGAGGCCGGGCGGCGGATACCCGACGACGTCGCCGTCATCGGGTTCGACGACCTCGACGAGGGACGCTACTCCCTGCCGACGCTCTCCACGATCGATCCCGGCCGGGACGAGATCGCCGATACCGCCGTGCGCGTCCTCCAGGAGCGCATCTCCGGCAGTGAGCAGGACACTGCTCCCCGGGAGTTCGAGGCCCGTTTCCGGGTGATCGAGCGCGAGTCCACGGCCCTGCCCGGGTAATGTCGGCCTCTCCGAAAGAATATCGGAGCACCGCTTGACAGTGACCCACCCCACTCGGCATGCTTTCTCTACAACGTTTACCTACAACGATGTAAACGACGGAACCGGCACTTGCGGAGACCCTCGCTGAGCGAGGTGTATCTGCAGGAGGACGGGCCCGGATCAAGGAAGATTCGAGCGGGCACAGCATCTGTTGCCACAGTGATCCTCCTCCCTGCAGCACCCGGACCGGCCGCCCCTGGGCGGACCACGGTGGAACATCACCGCGAGAGGAAGCAAGAGATATGAAAGCCAAGTTCCTGGCATCGGCAGGCATCGTCGCCGCCACTGCTGTAGCACTGACCGGCTGCTCCGGAGGAAACGGAAGCGGCGGGGGAGGCGGCTCGGAAGAGGCGTCCTGCACCAACACCATCGTGAATGCCGAAGCACCCCAGGTCACGGTCTGGGCCTGGTACCCCGCGTTCAACGAGGTCGTCGACCAGTTCAACAACGCCAACGACGACGTCCAGATCTGCTGGACCAACGCGGGCCAGGGCAACGACGAGTACACGAAGTTCTCCACCTCCATCGAGTCCGGCTCCGGCGCCCCCGACGTCATCCAGCTCGAATCCGAGGTCCTCTCCAGCTTCACCATCCGCGATGCCCTCGTGGACCTCACGGAGTTCGGTGCCAATGACGTTAAGGCGGACTACGCCGAGGGCGCCTGGGAAGACGCGAGCAGCGGCGACGCCGTCTACGCGATCCCGGTCGACGGCGGCCCCATGGGCATGCTCTACCGCCAGGACCTCTTCGACGCGGCCGGCATCGAGGTCCCCACCACGTGGGAGGAGTTCGAGGCAGCGGCCCGGAAGCTGAAGGAGTCCGGCGGCGGCGCTGTCATCGGCGACTTCCCAACCAACGGACGCGCCTTCAACCAGGCGCTCTTCGCCCAGGCAGGTTCCGTTCCGTTCGAGTACGACTCCGCGAACCCGCAGGAGATCGGCATCAAGGTGAACGACGAGGGAGCCAAGAAGGTCCTCGAGTACTGGGACGGCCTCGTGAAGGACGGCCTCGTCGCCACCGATGACGCCTTCACGGCCGACTACAACACCAAGCTCGTCGACGGCTCCTACGCCGTCTACCTGGCGGCAGCCTGGGGCCCCGGCTACCTGCAGGGCCTGTCCGACGCCGATCCGGACGCCGTCTGGCGTGCGGCACCGCTGCCGCAGTGGGACGCGGCCAACCCCGTCCAGGTGAACTGGGGCGGCTCCACCTTCGCCGTCACGGAGCAGGCCAAGGACAAGGAGCTCGCAGCGAAGGTCGCCATGGGCATTTTCGGCAACGAGGAGGGCATGAACCTCGGTGTGGACAAGGGAGCGCTCTTCCCGTCCTACGCCCCGGTCCTCGACTCCCCGGAGTTCGCCGACAAGGAGTACGAGTTCTTCGGCGGACAGCAGATCAACAAGGATGTGTTCCTCGACGCTGCTGCAGGCTACGAGGGCGCGACCTTCAGCCCGTTCCAGAACTACGCCTACGACCAGCTCACCGAGCAGCTCTACGCGATGGTGCAGGGCGAGAAGGATGCCGGCCAGGCGCTCGACGACCTCCAGGCTTCGCTCGAGCAGTACGCGACCGAGCAGGGCTTCACCCTGAAGTAGACCGCCGTCGGAAGGTGCCCGCTTGCGTGGCGGGCACCTTCCCTCCGCTCCCGGTGGAGTCCGTCCACCGCACATCCTTCCCCTAGCTCGAGGAAAGACCACCATGGCCACGACCACCGCGCCGACGTCGTCACACCCCGCCGAGGCACCCCACCAGGTCAAGCACCGCCCGGACAGGAACTACCGGCGCAAGCAGCGCTGGGGGTGGCTGTTCGTGGCGCCCTTCGCCCTCATCTTCCTGACCTTCCTCATCCTTCCGCTGGTCTACGCCTTCCGGATGAGCCTGTTCACCAGCACCCTCGCGACGGGCAACAAATTCGTCGGCGGAGACAACTACATCAAGGCGTTTTCGGATCCGATCTTCCTCCAGGGCCTCGGCACGGTGGCGAAGTTCGCCCTCATCATGATCCCGGCCCAGATGCTCGTGGCTCTCGTCGCGGCCCTCGTCCTCGACAACCTGGCCACCTGGGCCTCGAAGTTCTCGCGTCTCATGATCTTCATCCCCTACGCGATCCCCGTCGTCATCGGCGCACTGATGTGGGGCTTCCTCTACAGCCCGAGGTTCGGTCCGGCCAGTTCCATCTTCAGCATCTTCGGACTGGCTGCACCGGAATTCCTGGCACAGGACAACATCTTCGGCAGCCTCGTGAACATTGTCACCTGGCAGTGGGCCGGCTACTACATGATCATCATCTACGCCGCCCTGAGAGGCATCGACCCGGGGATCTACGAGGCGGCCGTGCTCGACGGCGCGTCCGACCGGCAGATCGCCCTGCGCATCAAGGTCCCGATGATCTCGTCCTCCCTGGTCATGGTGGTGATCTTCGCGCTGATCGGCACCCTCCAATTCTTCACCGAACCGCAGGTCCTGAGGGGAGTGGCGCAGGGAGCCATCCCCACGTCGTACACACCGAACATGTACGCCTTCTCGCTGGCTTTCTCCTACAGCCAGTTCAACTACGCCTCCGCCATCTCCTTCGCGCTCGGCATCGTCGTGTTCGTCTTCTCCTTCATCTTCCTCTTCCTGACCCGCAAGCAGAGCGGACTGAAATAAGCCATGGCACTCGTCACAGACACCCCACAGCGGCAGGACGGCCGGAAGGCCCGCGGCTCCGCATCACGGAACCGGGCCCGCAACGGCGGCCCCCGCATCGGCTCGCACATCTTCCTGCTGATCCTCGTCATCTACTTCATCACCCCTCTCTGGTGGCTGACGGTCGCGAGCACCAAGGACACCGCGGGACTCTTCGGCGGATCCGGCGGACCCCTGTGGTTCGACAACGAATTCCACTTCTTCAGCAACCTCCAGGGCCTGTTCGAGCGCCAGGACGGCATCTACTGGCGCTGGCTCGGCAACTCGTTCCTCTACGCCATCTCCGGAGGCGTCGGCGCCACCATCCTGGCGGTCCTCGCCGGCTACGGCTTCGCGAAGTACAACTTCCGCGGCCGGGCCGCCTTCTTCGGGATCCTGCTCGGGGCGGTCATGGTGCCCCTGACGGCGCTCGTCATCCCGACCTTCGTCCTCCTGAGCTCGGTGGGCCTGGTGAACACCATCTGGGCCGTCATCCTGCCGTCGCTGCTCAGCCCCTTCGGTGTCTACCTCATGCGGGTCTTCGCCCAGGAGGCGGTACCCGACGAGCTCCTCGACGCCGCACGGATCGACGGCGCGGGCGAGATCCGCACGTTCTTCCAGATCGCGCTTCCCCTGCTGCGCCCGGCCATCGTGACGGTGCTCCTGCTGTCCGTCGTCGGGACCTGGAACAACTTCTTCCTCCCGCTCGCGGTCCTCAGCGACCCACTGCTGCTGCCCGTCACGGTCGGCCTCAACGGCTGGCAGGCCCTGTCCAACGCCGGCAGCGGCGGTGAGGCGCTGTGGAACCTGATCACCACGGGTGCCTTCATCTCGATCATCCCGCTGATCATCGCCTTCCTCTCCCTCCAGAAGTACTGGCAGGGCGGGTTGTCGCTGGGCTCGCTCAAGTAGCCCACACCCCACCCCGCCGCACGCCACTCCGTACAGAAAGTAGCCCGATGCAGAACGCACGCCTCACTCTCGACCCCTCCTTCACGGTCGGGCCCATCAACCGCAACATCTTCGGCGGGTTCGTCGAACACCTCGGACGCCACGTCTACGACGGCATCTACGAGCCCGGCCACGCGACCGCCGACGACGAGGGCTTCCGCCAGGACGTCATCGAACTCGTGAAGGAGATGGGCGTCTCGACCATCCGCTACCCCGGAGGAAACTTCGTCTCCGGCTTCCGCTGGGAGGACAGCGTGGGACCGCGCGAGCAGCGCCCCACCCGCCTCGACCTCGCCTGGCACTCCACGGAGACCAACCAGGTGGGCATGCACGAGTTCGCCTCGTGGCTGCAGAAGGTCGACAGCGACCTCATGCTGGCCGTGAACCTCGGCACGCGGGGCACGCCCGAGGCCCTCGAGCTCCTCGAATACTCGAACCTGCCCAAGGGCACCGCGCTCGCCGACCAGCGCATGGCCAACGGCCGTCCCGACCCGTTCGAGGTCAAGATCTGGTGCCTGGGCAACGAGATGGACGGGCCGTGGCAGCTCGGCCACCGTTCCGCGGAGGACTACGGCAAGCTGGCCGCCATCACGGCCCGGGCGATGCGCCAGCTCGACCCATCCATCGAACTCGTGGCCTGCGGCTCCTCCAGCGCGCACATGCCGACCTTCGGCGAATGGGAGCGCGTCGTGCTCTCGCACACCTACGACGTCGTCGACTACATCTCCTGCCACGCCTACTACGAGGAGAAGAACGGCGATCTCGGCTCGTTCCTCGCCTCCGCCGTGGACATGGACTCCTTCATCGAGTCCGTGGTCGCCACCGCTGACCACGTGAAGGCCGTCCGCGGCAGCTCGAAGACCATCAACATCTCCTTCGACGAGTGGAACGTCTGGTACATCAGCCGCTTCGAGAACGTCGACAAGATCGAAGGCCTCGACAACTGGCCCGTGGCCCCGCGCCTGCTCGAGGACTGCTACTCGGTCGCGGACGCCGTCGTGTTCGGCAACCTGATGATCTCCCTGCTCAAGCACGCGGACCGGGTCACCTCGGCGTCGCTGGCGCAGCTCGTCAATGTGATCGCCCCGATCATGACGGAGCCGGGCGGGCCCGCCTGGCGCCAGACCACGTTCTTCCCCTTCGCCATCACCTCGAAGCTCGCGCAGGGTTCGGTGCTCGAGCTCAAGCTCGACGCCGGCACCTACCAGACCAGCGAGTACGGCGTCGTGTCGCTCGTGGACGCCGTGGCGACGCACGACGACGCGACGGGTGCCACCGCCGTCTTCCTCGTCAACCGCTCGCAGACCGAGGAGACCACCGTGACGATCGACATCGCCGCGCTCGACGGGTTCAGCACCGTGGATGCGCAGTCGCTGTACGATACGGACGTATATGCCAAGAACACCCTCGAGGAGCCCGAGCGCGTGACCATGAAGACCAACACCTCAGCGAAGCTCGACGGCAGCGCCGTCACGATCACGCTTCCCCCCGTGTCGTGGACGGCCGTATCCCTCGCATGAGCCCTTCCGAATACAGGATCGAGGGCGGCGGCTACACGGCCGTCGTCCTCGGTCTCGGTGCCGCTGTCCGGGAACTGACCTACGAGGGGCGGCCGCTCGTGGTCGGCTTCGGCGCCGACGAGGAGATGCCCAATTTCCGGGGCGCCTTCGTGGCGCCCTGGCCGAACCGCATCGAGGACGGGCGCTACTCGTTCGACGGCGCCTCCTACGAACTGCCGATCAACGAGCCCGAGCGCGGCGCGGCCCTCCACGGTCTGGTGTTCGACATCCCCTGGACCCTCGTGGAGCACACGGAGTCCGCCGTGACGCTGGGGTGCACCATCGAGCCGACCGAGGCGTACCCCTTCACGGTCGCGCTGCACGCACGCTTCGGCGTCGGCGCGGAGGGGTTCCGGACGGACATCACCGCCCTCAACACGGGATCGCGGCGAGCGCCCTACGGAGTATGCCCCCACCCGTACCTCGTCGCCGGTCCCTCACCGCTCGACGCGTGGGTGCTCGAACTGCCCGCCGCCACGGTCCTCACCGTCACTCCCGATCGCCTGCTGCCCGTGGCCAAGGAGCCCGTCGCCGGCACGAAGTTCGACTTCCGGGAGGCCCACGCGCTCGGCGACGTGCAGATCGACCACGCCTTCACCGACCTGACGCGCGACGACGCCGGCCGGGCCACGGTCCGGGTCACCGATCCGGCCTCCGGGACCGGGGCCGCCATCGAGTGGGACGACACGTGCCCGTGGGTGCAGATCCACACCGCGGACCTCCCGAAGAAGCCCGAGAGCACGCGGCTCGGACTCGCCGTGGAACCCATGACGTGCCCGCCCGGGGCCTTCACCACGGGCGAGGACCTCGTGGTCCTCCACCCGGGGGAGACCCACCACACGGGCTGGACCATCACCGCCCTGTAGCGCCGTCGGCGACCCGGTACGCGTGCCCGTGCCGGTCGCCGACGAGACGGCAGGGATGACCGCTCGAGCGTCCGTTCCGCGGTGATTCCTGTACTCTCGCGGAGCGGTGGGCAGTGTTCCGGGCTAGCCGGAGCGGAGCCCGGCGTCATCGAGCACGAGGCGCCCCTGGATCGCCCCGCCGTCGCAGTATTCACCGTTCGGATGCACCATGGCCGGGACGACCGTGGCCGCGTACACGGCGGAGCGTCCGTCCCGCTGGTGGACGGTCACGTCGGTGCGCACCTCACCCTCGGGCAGGTCGAGTTCCGCGAACCCGATCAGGGTCCCGTCCGGAGTGGAGACGGCGCTGCAGGTGCCGTCCGGGGTGCAGGTCTCCTCCGTCGTCGTCGACCCGGGCGCGAGGTCCACTCCGGTCGTGCTGCAGCCGCCGTCGGTGCAGACCGAGACCTCGAGGCGTTCCGTGACCGCGGCCGGCCCTCCCGCCAGGGTGATGGACAGACCCGGAAGGGCCGCGATGGCCGTGCAGGACACCGCTGAACAGGACGGAGCGGTGAGGATCAGCCCGCACAGGACGGCCGGCATCGCGGTTCGCACGGTCGACCTCCTTCCATGTCCCCGGAGTTCCTGCCCGCAGGGTAGGCCTGGTCGGGTGCCGGGGCAAGGCGCCGGCGCTGGTTGGTGCCGAACTGCAGCGCGGCGGTTTCCGCAGTCCGGGGCTACCCGCCGTCGTCGGGCCGGTCCCGCAGTCTCACCAGGAGCTCTCCTTCCTCGGCCCGGGACAGCCCCGCCCTGCGGTCGCGCTCGAGCCCACGCGCGCGTTCGTCGTCGAGCGTGTCCGTGAGCGTCTTCCGCAGGCTCCGCAGCGCGCCGCCCGGCGCGGATCGTCCACGCGGCCAGGTCACGGACATCGATGACCTGCACGTGCCGGCCCTCGAGGGCGGGCGCGAGGATGTCCTGGTCCCCTGCGGCGGCGCAACGCGAGACCCAGTATCCGAAGCGGTCGCTGCCGTCCCCGGGCCCTGCGATCAGGCCGGAGCGGACGATCAGGAGGCGGTCCCCGACGGCCGCGGCGGACGCCCGCTCACACAGCACCTTCGCCTGCGCGTAGTCGCCGCCGCCGCCATCATGCGCCTCCACCAGTGCCGCCGATTCGTCCGCTCCCGGCCCGGCATCGGACGCGTACACGGAGCAGGAGGAGATGAGCGTCCAGTGTGCGGCGCGCGCTGCGAGGACCTCGAGGGCGCCGATGACCTGTGCGGTGTCCCAGGAGAGCTCGATGACCTCATCCCAGTCGGTGCCGCGGACGGCGTCGTAGGCGCCCGCCTCCGCGCGGTCCGCCGCGACGAACACCACGCCGGACGGGGGCCGGCCGGCTACGCCGCGGGCAAGGCACGTGACGGCGTCACCGCCGCCCGCGAGCTGTGCTGCCAGCTCGCGGCCGAGCCACGCGGTGCCGCCGAGGATCAGGACTCTTCTCATGCAGCCACTCAACAGGAGCAGAGGGTGCCGAGGAAGGGCCTGTGCGGATCGGAACCCGATCGACCAGTCGCGGCCTGACGGCGGACCGCCGTCAGGGATCACGCCGCTGGGGCGTGCCCCTCTCGTTCGATTCCTCGACGACGCGCGCGGCAAGGTCGCGCGCCTCACGAAGGCGCTCCGGGGGACATGCGCCGACGGGAGGCATCGCGAATTCCGCGCAACTGCGAGCAGGGGAGGAGGCGGTGGAATTCCCGCCCCGCCTGAAGCACAGCAGCGCGAGCACAAGGCCGCCTGTCACGATCAGGAGGAGGGGGTAGCCCCGGGCGCCCGCGGCGAGGGCGAGGATTCCGAGGGACAAGCTGATCATGCCGAGTGGAACAAGGAACCTGGTCATCACACGTCCGTCGTCGTTGACTGATTGTGGTGGCACCGATAGTACTCCCGTGCTGTCCGGCCCACCGCATCGGGCACCACCTGGCCGCCCCGGGTCCCTTCCCGCCGATCGCCGGCGCTGGCACACTGGCCCCATGGCTGGAGCTCCCGACCCCCGCATCGACGACTACATCGCCGCGCTGCCGCCCTGGCAGCAGGACATCTGCAGGGCCGTCCGCCGCCTCGTGCACGACGCGGATCCGGAGGTGGAGGAGACGATCAAGCGCACGCGCCAGCCCTACTTCGTCCTCCAGGGGAACGTGTGCGCCCTGCTCGCCACGAAGGACCATGTCAACGTCTTCCTGTACGACGGCGGCCTCGCACCCGATCCCCGGGGCATCATCACGGGCGGCCACACCAACTCCACGGGGCGGACGGTCGCCGTGTACCAGGACCGCCCGCTCGACGAGGACGCGCTGCGGGAGATCTTCCGGGCGATCATCGCAGCCAACCGCGCCGGCGGTTGGCGCAGCATCAAGAAGCGTGCAAGCCTAGGCGAATGAGCTTCTTCCAGGACGTCGCGACGGCTCACGGCGCGCTGTCCGCCTATGTCGCGCGGCCCGACGGTCCCGTGAAGGGCGGTCTCATCCTCCTCCACGAGGTCTGGGGGCTCGTCGCTCATACCCGGGATGTGGCAGACCGATTCGCCCGGGAGGGCTACGTCGTCGTGGCTCCCGACCTGCTCTCGGACCACGGGATCACCGAGCAGAACACCGCGGGGATCGGTGAGGCGATCGCCGGCCCGGACGCGGAGGCACGCAACCGGGCCCAGCCGAAGCTCCGGGCCCTCCTGGCGCCGCTGCAGGACGCCGAGTTCGCCACGCTCACCATCGAGCGCGTCCGGGCCTGCTTCGACTTCCTGTACGACGACGCGGACGTGCGCGGACGCGTGGCCATCACCGGCTTCTGCTTCGGCGGCACCTACAGCTTCTCGCTCGCCGTGCACGAGCCGAGGCTCCTCGCCTGTGTGCCCTTCTACGGCCACGCCCATTTCTCAGGCGAGGAACTCGCCCGTATCAAGGCTCCTGTCCTGGCGTTCTACGGCCAGGACGACCACGCGCTCATCACCGCGCTGCCGGCTCTCGACGCGGCCATGGCGGATGCCGGCGTGGACTTCACGGCCAGGGTCTACCCGGGTGCCGGCCACGCCTTCTTCAACGACTCGAACCGTTTCGCCTACCGGCCCGACGCCGCCGCGGACGCGTGGGACCTGACCCTGGACTTCCTTGCACGGACCGTTGCCTGAGTCCAGGGCGCCTGTGCCGGGCCGGGGCCAGAACGTGCCACCGTACGTCCGGCCCGCCTACCTCGGCCTCGTCTTCCTCGGAGGCATGGGCGGAACCCTCGCCCGTTTCGGCATCGCCGCGGCACTCCCTGCTCCCGAGGGGCTCCCGCTCGGGATCTTCCTGATCAACATCGCGGGCGCCTTCGCCCTCGGCCTCCTCCTCGAGGCACTTGCGCGGGGAGGCGCCGACCACGGGCGCCGCCGTGCCCTGCGGTTGCTCCTGGGCACGGGCTTCCTCGGCGGATTCACCACGTACAGCGCGCTCGCCGTCGACTCCGCGCTCCTCCTCGGGGCAGGTCGGGCGGTCGAGGGTGTCACCTACCTCGCGGTCTCCGTGCTGGTGGGGCTCGGCGCGACGGCGGCGGGCATCGCCGTCGGGAGCCGTACCCGGCCCGAGGCAGCACCGGAGAATGTGCCGGAGAATCTGCCGGAGAATCTGCCGTGAGCGTCGTCTCCGTGCTGGCGCTCGGCATCGCCGGTGGTCTCGGGTCGGTCGCGCGCTTCGTGCTGGACGGCGCCATCCGGTCGCGCGTCCGCGGTCCCGTTCCGGTCGGCACCATGGCGATCAACATCAGCGGGTCCCTCCTACTGGGATTCCTCACCGGGCTCGTCCTCGCATCAGCACTGCCGCCCACGTGGACCCTCGTCTGCGGGACGGGCTTCCTCGGCGGATACACGACCTTCAGCACGGCGAGTGCGGAGACGGTGCGCCTGATCCAGGCGGGCCGCGTCCGCGCAGCCCTCCTGTCCGGTGCCGGGACCGCAGGGACGGCGCTCGCCGCAGCGGGCCTCGGCCTGTGGGCAGGCCTCCTGCTCGCCTGACATCCTGCTCGCCCGACATCCTGCCGGGGCGGCCCGCTGTCCGGGAAGGCGTTCCCTTGACACCGGCTCGGGAGCGAGGACGATCGATGCAGGGGACGCGCCGCGACCCCGAGGGAGGGGAATGCCGTGTCTCCGAGTGATGTCACCGAGGTGCCGCTGCGGGTTGCCGTCCTGAGCGACCCAGCAGTCGCGACGGATGTGGCGACGCGCGTTCCGGGTCCGCTCGCGGACGGGACGCCGATGGACCCCGTCGAGCTCGTGGCCTGGCACTCCCAGGACGACGACCGCGCGACGGACTACGAGGACCCGGCGATCCTGCGTGCCGGAGACTCGGGCCAGACCTTCAGCGCCGTGGAGGCCGACCCGCCGCCGGACCTGTGTTCCGCTTCGGGGATCGTCGACGGAGACGGCGGAGAATAGGCCGACGCCTAGCATCTGTCGATCCCGCATCCTCCCGACCGGAGGCCGTGCGCTCCTGCACGCGGACTATGGTTGAAGGGTGCCCCAGGAAACCTTCGACCTCCGCTCGATCGCCCTGGGAGCGTATGGTCCCTCGCTGCTCTACGGGGTCGCAACAGGTGCCATCCTCCCGGTCGTCGCACTGACCGCACGGGACCTCGGCGCCGACATCGCCACGGCGGCCCTGGTCATCACGCTGTCCGGCGTCGGATCCCTGGCCGCCAACGTCCCGGCCACCCTGATCGCCACCCGGTTCGGTGAGCGGAAGGCACTCGTGGGCGCCGCGCTCTGGTGCGCGGCGGCAATGTTCCTGGCGTTGTGGGCACCTACACTGCCGGTCTTCGCGGCAGCCGTCGGAATGGTCGGCATGGCCGGTGCAGTGTTCGGACTCGCGCGGCAGAGCTACCTCACCGAGGCCGTTCCGCCGTACTTCCGCGCCCGTGCGCTCTCCACGCTCGGAGGCGTCACGCGCATCGGCGTCTTTCTCGGGCCCTTCGCCGCGGCCCTCGCCATGAGCGCGCTCGGGCTCGACGGCGCGTACTGGGTGGGAGGTGTGGCGAGCCTCGCCGCGGCAGTACTCAGCGGGCGGGTGCCCCAACTCGAGGCGGGCAGGAGCGGACCCGCGGTGCGGAGATCCGGGGATACCTCACCGGCGCCGACAGTGCGCTCGGTTCTGCGCAGCCACGCACGGATCTTCGCCACCGTGGGGATCGGTGTGCTGCTCATCGCCGCGGTCCGGGCCACGCGCCAGGCGGTGCTGCCGCTGTGGGCGGAGGACATCGGCCTGGACGCGTCCGCAACAGCGCTGGTCTACGGGCTGTCCGGCGCCATCGACATGCTGATCTTCTACCCCTCCGGCAAGGTCATGGACGTCAAGGGTCGCCGCTGGATCGCGGTCCCGTGCATGCTGATCATGGGTACCGCGCTCGCCCTGCTGCCGGTGACCGGCGACGCGGTGGGCCTGCTCCTCGTCGCCCTGCTCATCGGCTTCGGCAACGGCATCGGATCGGGCATCGTCATGACGCTCGGGGCGGACTTCTCGCCCTCGCCCGGACGCCCGCAGTTCCTCGGGATCTGGCGCCTGCTCACCGACGCCGGGACCATGGGCGGGCCGGCGCTCCTCTCGCTCGTGACCGCCCTGGCGACAATCTCCGTCGGGATCTGGGCGACTGCCGCCCTGGGCTTCCTCGGCGCGGCAGTCCTCTGGTACTGGATCCCGCGCGCCGCTCCGGAACCGGCGGACGCGGCGCGCCGCTGACGGGGCGATCACCGCCGGACACCGGCGATCACCGGGCGAGGAGGGCCTCAGTGCCGCCCGCGGCGGGCGATGGCGCGCGCGGCAAGGACTGCGCCGGCCGTCGTGACGACCCACGGACCACCGACGACGATCGGATCGATCCACGTGTGATTGACATCCGCGCGCCCCACGCCGAACCGCGACGCCAGCCCGTGCCTGCGCCCCTCGGACAGGACACCTGTCTCGGTGATGGGGTTGTCGGGCCGCAGTGTGGCGAAGGATGCCACGTGGGAGCCCCATGCGTCGACGCGGTCCCCGAGCAGGAGCAGGAGCCAGTGCGCGGCGCGGCCCTCGCTGTAGCGGTAGGCGTAGCGGCGGATGCTGCCGGAGACGCCTTTCAGGGGGACGCTCGTGCCGAAGACCGGGGTCAGCCGGCTGTGCTCGATCGACCGCTCCCGACCCTCTCCGCCCTGCTGTTCTTCCGGGTAGTCCCAGTGAGCCCCGGTCCCGGCGGGGTCGAACACCTCCCGCGGGAACGACGGTCGGTCCTTCGGGTCGAGATCCACACCCCAGCCGGGGATACGGGCGCGCAGCGCCTCGGCGGTCGGGATGTCCCGGGCCTTGTTCGCGATGTAGGGCGTTGACGGCGTGGAGGACGACACGGTGATCTCCTAGCGGGGGGTCGGGATGACGAGCGTCTTGATGCAGTTGTCGAGCTTCGCCGAGAACATGTGGTAACCCTCCGCGATCTCCTCGAGGGGTATCCGGTGGGTGACGATGTCGCTGGGCTTGAGGTAGCCGTTGCGGATGTGGTCGAAGAGGCGCGGCCACTGCCGTTTCACCGGCGTCTGGTTCATGCGCAGGGTCAGGCCCTTGTTGAGCGCATCACCGAATTTCACCGCACTGAAGATCGGGCCATAGGCTCCGACGACCGATACCGTCCCGCCCTTGCGTACGGCGTCGATCGCCCAGTTCAGGGCGATGGGGGAGCCTCCCTGCAGCTTGAGCTTCGTGCCGGTCACCTGCTGGAGGAAGTTGCCGTCCGCCTCCGCTCCCACCGCGTCGATCACGACGTCCGCCCCCAACCAGTCCGTGGTCTTCTTCATCTCGACCACGATGTCGTCGTACTCGGCGAAGTTGAAGGTCTCGGCGTGCGCGAAGGTGCGGGCCTTCTCGAGCCGGTATTCGAGGTGGTCGACGACGATCACGCGTCCGGCCCCCATGAGCCACGCCGACTTCGCGGCGTACAGGCCCACGGGTCCAGCGCCGAACACCACCACGGTGTCGCCCTCGACGATGTCGCCGAGCTGCGCGCCGAAGTACCCGGTGGCGAGGGCGTCCGTGAGGAGCACCGCGTCCTCGCTGTCCATCCAGTCGGGGATGATCGCGGGCCCCACGTCGGCGAAGGGCACGCGCACGAACTCCGCCTGGCCGCCGTCGTACCCCCCGGTCGTGTGGGAGTAGCCGTAGATGCCGCCCACCGCCGTCGCGTTCGGGTTGACGTTGTGGCAGTTCGAGTACAGGCCGCGTGCGCAGAAGTAGCAGGACCCGCAGTAGACGTTGAAGGGGACCATGACGCGGTCGCCTCGTGTGAGGTTCTGGACGGAGGACCCCACCTCCTCGACCACGCCGATGAACTCGTGTCCGAACGTGGTGCCCACGCGGGTGTCCGGCATCATGCCGTGGTACAGGTGCAGGTCAGAGCCGCAGATCGCCGCGGTCGTGACGCGGACGATCGCATCGTTCGGGTGCTCGATCTTCGGCATGGGCTTTTCCTCGACCCGGATCTTGTAGGGCCCGCGGTACACCATGGCTTTCATCGTCCGCCTCTTCCGTCGCTGGTCCGGCCAGCGTTGCACCGTCACCTCGGCTCTTCAACAGGAAAAGCGGGCTACGGAAAGGGCGTGCGGAGGGGCCCCGAGGGTGTTACGCCCCCGTCCGAGCCGCCGTCGTCCGCGCCTGGGCGGCGAAGAGCCAGCCGACCGAGGCCGCGAGGGCGAAGCCGACGCCGACGATGCACGTGAGGCCCGACCAGAAGAACAGGGGCACGCCCGCCGTCCCGGGTGTGGGCGCGGGGCCGACGGCCTGGACGGAGAGGTAGAGGGCGGCGGACAGCGCCAGGCTGCCGAGCCCGAGCACCCAGCACAGGAGGAGCCAGCCGCGCGAGGACGCCCAGTGCGCACCGAAACCCTGCCATGTATTCCAGGTGTTCCCGGTGCGCATGATGATCAGGCCTCCGACCAGCGTCCAGGTCCCCACGACGAGGAGGGCTGCCACGACGTCGGCCGGGCGGTGCCACAGGTTGAGGAAGGTGGCAGCGCCGGCGAGGACGGAGTAGCCCCCGCCTGCCGCTGCGGCGAAGGGGCGCCAGCGGGGCGTGGCGATGATGAAGACGGCGGCAGCGGCGGACGCCGCGAGCGTTGTATGCCCTGACGGTAATGAATTGAAGTCCAGGGTGTCGACACCCCGGTCGGGCCTGTCGAAGACGAGGTTCTTGAGGATCTGCGTGGTCAGGTTGGACGCCGCGATGACGGCGACGGCCGTCAGGGCGGCGGCATACCGCCTGCGTCCGAAGGCCACGAACAGGATGGCGGCGGTCGCGAGGACCGCCGAGATGGTGGGCAGCGAGTCCAGGAACCGCAGGAACGGCAGCTGCGTGTCGGGCGCTGCGACTCCTGCCTCGCGCCACGCGGATTCGTCGGCGAACTGGCCCGTGGTGGTCCGGACGAAGGCCCAGTAGGTCCAGCCGAGCGCCGCCGCGCAGGCGAGGGCGGCCAGCACGAAGAGCAGCGGCGAGCGTGCTGCCCGCGCCTGCCGGGAAGGGGTGCGCTGCGGGGTCATCGACCCCATGGTTCCATACGATCCTGCGAGTTCCGCCGCCCCGCGACCTCCGGGCGAGCGGGCGCTCCCGTAACCTGAGGTCGTGCAGATGCAACCGATGGCTCCGCCGGTTCCCCTTCCGCTGCCTCCGCTGGAGGAGATCGAGGCGTCGGCGTACGTGGTGTCGGTCCCCATGCGGGTGAGGTTCCGGGGCGTCCTGGTGCGTGAGGCCCTCCTGATCCGGGGGCCGGCAGGGTGGGGCGAGTTCTGTCCGTTCCTCGAGTACGACGACGCCGAGTCCGTTCCATGGCTCGCTTCTGCCGTCGAAGCGGCCTGGCACGGCTTCCCGGACCCGATCCGCGCGTCGGTGCCCGTCAACGCGACGGTCCCCGCGGTGGGACCTGCCGCGGTCGAAGGGGTGCTGTCCCGTTTCGGCGCCGTCGGCGCTGTGAAGGTGAAGGTGGCGGAGAAGGGGCAGGACCTGGCGGACGACGTCGCCCGCGTCGCCGAAGTGCGCCGGCTCCTCCCGGGGGCAGGGATCAAGGTGGACGCCAACGGCGGGTGGGAGGTCGGCCAGGCGCTCACGGCCCTCGACGCGCTGGCGCCGTTCGACCTGCAGTACGTCGAGCAGCCGGTCGCGGACATCGCCGGCCTGCGGGCGGTGAGGCTCGAGCTGCGCCGCCGCGGCCATCGGGTCCTGGTGGCGGCGGACGAGAGCGTGCGGCGCCAGGACGACCCGCTGCGCGTCGCCCGGGAGGACGCGGCCGACCTCCTCGTCATCAAGGCGCCGCCGCTCGGGGGCGTGCGCCGGGCGCTCGACATCATCGGCCGCGCGGGCCTTCCCGCCGTCGTCAGTTCCGCTCTCGACACCTCCGTCGGCATCCGGGCCGGCGTCGCCCTCGCCGCCACCCTGCCGGAGCTGCCCTACGCCTGCGGCCTGGCGACGGTGTCCCTCATGGCCGGTGACGTCACCGACGCGTCGCTCGTGCCGCTGGCAGGAGTGCTCCCCGTACGGGACGTGGAGGTCTCCAGGGAGAAGCTGCTCCACTTCGCCGCAGCCCCCGACAGGAGGCTGGCGTGGCTGGAACGCCTGCGTCGCTGCTATGCGGTGCTCGCCGCGGCAGAGCAGCGCTGACCGGGGCTGGAAGCGATACGGAGTCCTCACCTGTCCGAAACGTGGCCACAACAACGAAGTACTACGTTGGATGTCAACCCGTCCTGCTGCCGCGGCAGGGAACCGACGGCGGCGTCGTCGAGCAGCTGCTGCCACGGCTCGACGGAGTGATCGTCGTCGGAGGCTGGGACATGGACCCGTCGCGCCAGCAGGGACGGCATCATCGAGGCCATCGAGTTCCCCGCCGACCGCTTCCGCATCGGCGTCCAGTGGCACCCCGAGCAGAGCCCCACGGAGACCGCGCTGTTCGACGCGTTCGTGCATGCGGCACGGGAGCGGCAGCTGGGGCGGGCCCTCCCGCTGCAGATCGACGGCGGCTTCCAGGACGCAGGCCTCCCGGCGGCCTGAGACAGGTGGATCGGTGCCGGTCCCGAGACCGGCGCCGACACTCGTGTTAGGGCGGCGTTCACGCGGCGTTCACCGCGACGCACCGCGGCTGTTCAGGTGTGCTCGGCAGGGTAGGAGCGAATGACGTTCATCCTGCGAGAGGTACCACCCCATGACTGAAACTCCGCGCCGCCTGCTACCGATGCTCGGCCACACCCAGGGAAAGCGCAGCGCCGTCACCTGTGCGCTGAAGTGCGACAACGCGTGCTCCGACGCGGTGTGCAACACCTCCACCAACAACTACTTCCGCGACATCGTCTCGAGCGAATTTTCCCGCCGCAGTGCGCTCGGCGCCGGTGCCGCCGGTGCGCTGACCCTCCTCGTCGGCATGCAGACCGGGGCCGGCTCGGCCCAGGCCGCTCCGCCCCCCGGCACGGGGTACCTGAAGAGCAACCTGCCGTTCGACCCCATCGCCCCGGTCGACGCCTCCGTGGACGCCATGACCGTGCCGCAGGGCTACGGCTGGAAGCCGGTGATCCGCTGGGGTGATCCGCTGTTCGCCAACTCCCCGGCCTTCGACGCCGAGCGCCAGAGCGCTGCGGCGCAGGCGCTGCAGTTCGGCTACAACTGCGACTACACCGACGTCCTCGAGATCGAGGGCAGCAAGGGCCGCCGCGCGGTGCTCTTCGCAAACCACGAGTACACGAACGAGACCATCATGGTGCCGCCGACCCTGCCCGCCGC
Source organism: Arthrobacter pasteuri (assembly GCF_054510955.1). Lineage (NCBI taxonomy): Bacteria > Bacillati > Actinomycetota > Actinomycetes > Micrococcales > Micrococcaceae > Arthrobacter > Arthrobacter pasteuri. The sequence continues at coordinate 1,346,246 of NZ_JBTNDO010000001.1, read as the reverse complement.
GGAAGTGCGGGGCATCGGCAAGGCCGCCCACGGGCTGTCCGTCGTCGAGCTCGAGCGCAAGAACAGGAACAAGCCGTGGTCCTACGTCCAGGGTGCCCCGCTCAACCGTCGCTACCTGACCACCACCCCGTACGACGTGACCGGCCCCGCCGCCGGGTCGGACCTGCTGAAGACGAAGGACGACCCCGCGGGCCGCACCATCCTCGGCACGCTCGGGAACTGCGCCGGCGGCACCACGCCCTGGGGCACCATCCTCTCGGGTGAGGAGAACTTCAACGGCTACTTCGTGGCCACCGGCACCAGCGACGGCGATCGCCGCTACGGCCTCACCAACCGTCCGACGGCGCGCGGCTGGGAGATCGACGAGGCACGGTGGGACACGCGCAACGCCGGCTACGAGAACGAGAAGCACCGCTTCGGCTACATCGTCGAGGTCGATCCCTTCGACCCCACCTCCACGCCCAAGAAGCACAGCGCGATGGGCCGTTTCAAGCACGAGGGCGCGAATGTGACCGTCGCGTCCGACGGCCGCGTCGTCGCGTACATGGGCGACGACGAGCGCTTCGATTACCTGTACAAGTTCGTGTCGACCAACACCGTCCAGCCGGGCACGAGCGCGGCCGCGCGCAAGGCCAACATGACGCTGCTGAGCGAGGGCTCGCTCTACGTCGCACGCTTCCAGGGCGACTCGGTCGCCGAGATCGACGGGAGCGGCAGGCTGCCCTCGGACGGCGCGTTCGACGGCGTCGGCGAGTGGCTGCCGCTCCTCATCGACAACCGGTCCGTGGTCGCCGGCATGACGGCCGCGGAGGTCGCCGTCTTCACGCGCCTCGCCGCCGACAGAATGGGCGCCACCAAGATGGACCGCTGCGAGGATGTGGAACCGAACCCCCTCACGGGCAAGGTCTACGTCGCCTGCACCAATAACACCAACCGTGGAGTGGGCTCCAACGCCCTCGCGGACGAGGCGAACCCGCGCACGCAGAACCGCGACGGCCACGTGGTCGAACTGATCGAGGCGGGCGGCAACGCGTCGGGTACCCGCTTCACCTGGAACCTGCTCCTCGTCTGCGGCGACCCTGCACGCAACCCGGCGACGTACTTCGGCGGCTACCCGAAGGACAAGGTCTCGCCGATCTCCTGCCCCGACAACGTGGCCTTCGACTCCCAGGGCAACCTGTGGATCTCCACCGACGGCCAGCCGGGCACGGTGGGCTTCAACGACGGCCTGTTCAAGGTGGGCCTCGAAGGAGCGGAGCGGGGGCGCGTGGAGCAGTTCCTCGCGGTGCCGCGGGACGCAGAGACGTGCGGGCCGATCATCCATGACCAGGAGGGCACGGTCTTCGTCGCCGTGCAGCACCCGGGTGAGGACGGGAGCTGGACGGACCAGCGCTCCTTCTTCCCCGATTACGTGCCGTCCGGAAGCACGCCCGGCAAGGGCCAGGCAGCGCTTCCCCGGCCCTCCGTGGTGCAGGTCTACCGCGCCTAGGCGTCCTCGCCGGATACCCGGACGCGGGCGCACCCCTTCCTGCGAGGGGGTGCGCCCGCATCCGGGTGGAAGGATGGGACCGTGACGACACCAGCGACGCCCCCTCCCGCTCCGCTCGACTCCGCCGCCTCGGCCGCCCGCGCGGTCGCAGCCCTCGTGGCAGGCGGTGTCGTGGACGTCGTCGTCGCGCCCGGCTCCCGCAGCGCACCCCTTGCCTACGCGCTGTCCGACGCGGAGGCCGCGGGCCGCGTCCGACTGCACGTGCGCATCGACGAGAGGTCGGCCGCCTTCACCGCCCTGGGTCTCGCACTCGGCGCCCAGCGCCCCGCCGCCGTGGTGACGACGTCGGGGACGGCAGTGGGGGAGCTGCTGCCGGCCGTCATGGAGGCCAACCATGCAGCGGTCCCCCTGGTGGTGGTGTCCGCCGATCGTCCCGGCGAGCTGCGGGGGACCGGCGCCAACCAGACCACCGTGCAGCCGGACCTGTTCGGCGTGCACGTGCGGGCGGGTCTCGACCTGGGAGCCGGTGAGGATCCGACCGGCCCGATCACGGACGCCCTGCGGGCCGCCCTCGGACGGCCGGTGAACGGCGCGCCCACCCAGCCGCCCGGGCCGGTGCACCTGAACCTCGCCTACCGCGATCCGCTCGTGCCCTCCGGCGCGACGCCCGGTCCCGCCGCGGCCCCGTTAGCCGGACCCGCGGCGGGTCCGGCTGCAGCGACGGGGGCCCCGGCGCCGGTGACCGGGCAGCGCGACGGTACCCGGACCGTCGTCGTCGCCGGACACGGAGCGGGAGAGCTGGCCGCGGTCTTCGCCGCGCACCTGGGGCTCCCGCTGCTCGCCGAACCGTCGTCGAACGCGCGCTTCGGAGCCAGCGCAATCGCCCCCTACCGGCTGCTGCTCGAACACCTCGGCCCGGCCATCACGCGCGTGGTGACCTTCGGCCGCCCCACGCTGTCCCGTCCGGTCACCGCGCTCCTCGCCCGGGCCGACGTCGAGCACGCCCTGTACCTGCCCGCGCCGGTGGCCTGGTTCGAGGAGGGCCGGCGCACCGAGCGCATCATCGAAACCCTGCCCGAGCTGCTGGAGTTCGCGGGACGCGGCGAGGACGGCTGGCTCCGCTCGTGGCGGGAGGCGGGAGCGACGGCGGAAGCCGCCGTCCAGTCCCTGCTGGCGGACGAGGACCGCATCACCGGCCTGCATGTCGCCGACGCGGTGTGGGAGCACACGGACGGGAACCTGGTGCTCGGCTCCTCCAACCCCATCCGGGACGTCGACCTCGTCGCCGCGACCGACTGGCACCCCCTCGAGGTCTTCGCCAACCGGGGACTGGCCGGGATCGACGGCACCGTCTCGACGGCGACGGGCGTGGCGCTCGCCGCCGGGATCCCGACCCGCGTGCTGCTGGGCGACCTGACGTTCCTGCACGACGTCGGCGGGCTGCTCCTCGGCAGCGGCGAACCGCAGCCGGACCTCCACATCGTGGTGCTCAACGACGGCGGCGGGGGCATCTTCGGTCTCCTCGAGCACGGCGCGGAGGCGACCACGGAGCGGTACGGGGCCGCCGTCGAGCGCCTGTTCGGGACGCCGCACACCGTGGACCTCGCCGCGCTCGCCGCTGCGTACGGGCTGCACTACGAGCGGGCGACCACGCTGGAGGAGCTGGATACGGCGATGGAGCGGCCCATTCGGGGCCGCTCCATCCTCGAGGTCTGGACGGACCGCAGTACGCTCCGGGACCTCCACGCCCGAATCCGCCATGCGGTGGCCGACGGTGCCCGGCCGGTGCCCGGCTAGAGCACCTTCGACAGGAACAGTTTCGTCCGCTCGTGCTGCGGGTTCCCGAGGACGTCCTCGGGCTTGCCCTGCTCGACGACGACGCCGCCGTCCATGAAGACGACGCGGTCGCCGACCTCGCGGGCGAATCCCATCTCGTGCGTGACCACCATCATGGTCATGCCCTCCTTCGCGAGATCCTTCATGACCTCGAGGACGTCACCGACGAGCTCGGGGTCCAGCGCGCTGGTGGGCTCGTCGAAGAGCATCATGTCAGGGTCCATGGAGAGCGCGCGTGCGATGGCGACTCGCTGCTGCTGGCCACCGGAGAGCTGTGCGGGGAAGGCGTCGGCCTTCTCGGCGAGGCCCACCTTGGCGAGATTCCTCCGCGCGATCTCCGTGGCCTCGGACTTGCTGCGCCGCTTGGCACGCTGCTGTGCGAGGGTCAGGTTCTTCAGGACCGTGAGGTGGGGGAAGAGGTTGAACTGCTGGAAGACCATGCCGATACGCGTGCGCACACCGTCGAGGTCCGTCTCGCTGTCCGTGATGTCGATGCCCTCCACCATCACCGTGCCCGTGGTGGGTTCCTCGAGCCGGTTCACGCAGCGGAGCAGGGTCGACTTGCCGGAGCCCGAGGGGCCGATCACGCACACCACCTCGCCCTGGTCCACGTGGAAGTCGATGCCCTTGAGCACCTCGTTGCTGCCGAAGGTCTTGCAGAGCGCCCGGACCTCGATGGCCGGCACAGCCGCCGTCGAGCCCGGTGCCGTGGCACCCGATGCTGGATGGGACACCGGAATCACCGGCCTCTCTTGTTGTGTCGTTCGAGCTTCGCGACCAGCTGGGTCAGCGGCAGCGTGATGATCAGGTACATCGCCGCGGCCACCACGAGCGGCGTCGCGTTCGCCTGGCTGGTCAGGGCGTCGCGCGAGAACGTGGTCAGCTCACGGTCGCCGATGGCCATACCTGCGATGAACAGGAGGGACGTGTCCTTGATGAGGATCACGAGCTCGTTGGTCAGGGGAGGCGTGATGATCCGGAAGGCCTGGGGGAGGACGACGGTCACCATGGTCCACGCGGAGTTCATGCCGAGTGAGCGGGCGGCCTCCACCTGTCCCTTGGGCACCGCCTCGATGCCGGCGCGGATCGTCTCCGCGATGTAGGCCGAGGAGACGATGATGAGGGCGATCAGGCCCGCACCCGCGTTGCCACCTGGCGGACGCCACTGGAAGGCGATGGGCACCGCGTAGGCGAAGGCGAAGATCACCAGCAGGGCGGGAAGGCCACGGAAGAGCTCGATGTAGCCGGTGGCGAGCCAGCGGTACGGCAGGACCGGCGAGAGCTTCATGAGGGCGAGGATGAGCCCGAGGAGCAATCCGCCGAGAAAGGCGATGGCCGTGTAGACGACGGTGTTCTTCGCGGCGATCGTGATGATCTCCGGGAAGGAGGCGGCGGCGACGTCGAGGTCGAAGAAGTTGGATCGGATCTTCGCCCAGTCGGCGGCGAGGACGATGAGGAGGACTACGGCGGCGAATACCGCGTAGAGGACGCCCTGGATCAGGCGCCTGCGTGTCGATCGTTTCACGCGGGGGGACTACCTTCCTTCGGGAAGTGGCACCCGTGCGGCGCCGGTGTCCAGGACGTCCGGCGCCGCGCGGGCAGGGGGTGTATTACTCCGCGAAGTAGGCGTCGTAGATTTCCTGGTACTTGCCGTTGTCGCGGAGCGTGGTGAGCTGCTCGTTGACGGCGGTGACCAGCGCCTCGCTGCCGTCCTTCGCCATGATGAAGCCGTACTGCTCGTCCGTGGGGTACTCCTCGGCGATGGTGAAGGAGCCGTCCTCGGTGTGGCCGATGTTGACCGGGAGGTCCTGCAGGAGGGCGTCGACGTTGCCCGCCTGGATCGCGGCGTACATCTCGGCGTCCGAGGGGAACGCGACCAGCTCTGCCTCGGGCGCGTTCTCCGTGGCGTAGGTCTCGCCGGTGGTGCCCTGCTGGACGCCGACCTTCTTGCCGGCGAGGTCGTCGATCGAGGCGATGTCGGAATCCGCGGGAACGAGGAGGGACTGCAGCGAGTCGTAGTACGGGTCCGAGAACGCGAGGTTCGCCATGCGCTCCTCGGTGATCGTGACCGCGCTGGCCCCGATGTCGCACTGGCGGGCGGCGAGGACGGCGCCGCTCTGGAGGCCGTTGAACTCGACGTCCTGGACGGCGAGCTCGAGATCAAGGCCCGAGGCGATCTCCTTCATGAGGTCCATGTCGAAGCCGGTGTACTCGCCGTTCTCTTCGAACTCGAAGGGCGGGTAGGGGATGTCGGAGCAGACGGTCAGCGAGCCCTCGGAGACGAGGTTCAGGCCGCTCTCCTCGGCGGAGCCGGCGCTGGAGCCGGAGCCGGCGTCTTCGGAACCTCCGCCGCAGGCGCTCAGCGCGAGGGCGCCGGCGGCCATCGCGGCCAGCATTGCGGATTTCTTGGAAAACATGGATACCTCACTTGGACGGGCGGAATGGAACGGAAAAAAGGTCCTGCTGATTCTAGCGACGAAAGGGAGATGTGCATCACAGGCTACAGCTATTGCCTATTGGTAACCAGAGTCCCGCGTGAGGGCCCGAGCCCGAGGGCCTCGGTCATGGGCCGGAACTTGCTCCACGTCTCGGCCAGCTCGGCCTCGGGCTGGGAGCCCTCCACGATGCCGCAGCCCGCATACAGCCGGACGCGGGTGGGCGCTTCGATGACCGCTCCGCGCAGGGCGATACCCCATTCACCGTTGCCGCCGGCGTCGATCCAGCCCACGGGCCCCGCGTAGGGGCCGCGCTCGAGGTGTTCCAGTTCGCGGATGAGGGCTCCGGCGACGGTCGTGGGCGTCCCGCAGACCGCCGCGGTGGGGTGCAGCGCCTGGACCAGGGCCAGCGACGTGGGGACCTGGCCGGCGTCGTCGGGGGCGAGCTGGGCCGTGACGTCCGAGGCGAGGTGCCAGACGTTCGGTAGCTGCAGGACGAAGGGCTCGCTGTGTGAGGTCATGGAGCTCGTGAAGGGCTCGAGGGTCTCGGTGAGCGAGTCGATGGCGATCTGGTGCTCGTGGAGCTGCTTCTCCGATCCGGCTAGGACGCGGTCGGCGTAACCGGGATCGCCGTCAGGAGCATCGGCCCGGTCGAGGGTGCCGGCGAGGACCCGCGCGCGGGCCGTGTTGTCCTCCACCTTGATGAGCATCTCCGGGGTGGAGCCGATGAGTCCGTCGACGGCGTACGTCCAGCAGTCCTCGTACCGCACGGCGAGCTCGCGCAGCACCTGGGCGGTGGCCACCGGCGTCTCGAGGTGCGCGACGACGTCGCGCGCCAGCACGAGTTTGCTCAGCTCACCGGCCTGCACGTGCTTCACGCCCTCCGCGACGGCGAGCTTGTACTGGTCCTCGCTGAGGACGCCCGGGCCCAGGCTGTCACCGGGGCTGGGGGAGCGGTCGGCGTCGGGGGCGGCGAGGTAGGCGGCGAGTGCCGCTTCCGCCGCGGAGGCGCTCAACTCGGCCTCGGCGTCGTCCGTGATGTAGGTCAGCCAGCTCCTTCCCTCGCTGCAGCCGACCACCACCTCCGGGACGATCAGGCGCGATTCGTGCGGGGAGGTCTTGGAGAAGGCGAAGGACCCGAAGGCGATGAGGCCGGAGCCGGGGACGCCCAGCTCGTCCAGGACCTCCGCGCCGGCGAGTTCGCGGCGCCACCATTCCTGGGCCTGCGTGAAGCGGTCCGGCCCCGTTCCGGTGAATCTCGCCGTCTCCCCGTAGGCGACGAGCCCGCCGCCGCGACGGATCCAGGTGTGGGCATCGTTGCGCACCACGTACTCGAGGAGGCCGGACCGGGGATCCATGGCGCCGCGTCCCACCGTGATGCTGCGGAGCCCGCGGGAGTGTCCGGGCGCAGGCGTCAGCGCGGTGAGGGACGGAGTGCTCATGATGCTCCAAGCGTACTCCGCGGCTCCACGCCGCATCCGTGCCGGACCGTGAGCTTGGGCACGTCCCGCGAGGCCCGGCCGGGGCTGCCCGGCGCCGCCGGGATCGGGGATCGGCGCCGATTAGGTGCGGGGTGTTTGTTTGAGACAATGAGCGGGTGAATCGTGCATCCCTGGAGAAGCGCCCTGACGAAGTAGCGGCCATGTTCGACGACGTGGCCCCCAAGTACGACGTCGTCAACGACGTCCTGTCGCTGGGGCAGACCCGCCGCTGGCGTCGCATCGTCGTCGACGCGGTCGGGGCCGAACCGGGCCAGCGCGTGCTCGACCTCGCGGCCGGCACCGGCACCTCGAGTGAGCCGTACGCGGACGCCGGGATCGACGTCGTGGCCTGCGACTTCTCGCTCGGCATGCTGAAGGTGGGCAAGCGCAGGCGGCCGGACATCGACTTCGTCGCCGGCGACGCCACGAACCTGCCGTTCGCGGACAACTCCTTCGATGCGAGCACCATCTCCTTCGGGCTCCGCAACGTCCACGAGCCGCAGAAGGCCCTGGCGGAGATGCTCCGCGTCACGCGCCCGGGCGGCCGCCTGGTCATCGCGGAGTTCTCCTCGCCCACCGTCGCGCTCTGGCGCACCACGTACACCGAGTACCTGATGCGGGCGCTCCCGGCGATCGCCCGCAAGGTGAGCTCGAACCCCGACGCGTACGTCTACCTCGCCGAGTCCATCCGTGCCTGGCCGAACCAGGACGAGCTCGCGGCGTGGATCAGCGCGAGCGGCTGGAACGACGTCGAATACCGGAACCTCAACGGCGGCATCGTCGCCGTCCACCGCGCCACCAAGGCGCCCGCGGCGCCCGGCGAGGAGCCGCTCCTGCCGGGGCAGGTCCGCCTGCGCCGCACCTCGGCGGCCGTCTAGATGTCCGTGCTCATCGTCGGGGCCGGCCCCGCCGGCTCCACGGCGGCCTACTACCTGGCGAGCGCCGGCATCGAGGTCACGGTCCTCGAGAAGACGTACTTCCCCCGCGAAAAGGTGTGCGGCGACGGCCTGACCCCCCGCGCCACACGGGAACTGCAGCTCCTCGGCCTCCCGCACGACGAGAGCGAGGGGTGGCGCCGCAACAAGGGGCTCCGCCTCATCGCGGGCAAGCGCACCGTCGAGGTGCCCTGGCCCGAGCTGAGCGACTTCCCCGACTACGGCCTGGTCCGCACGCGCCTCGGCTTCGACGAGGCACTCGCGCAGCACGCCCGGGCCGCCGGAGCCACGATCCTCGAGGGCCACTCCGTCTCCTCCGCGCTGCGCGACGACGCCGACCGGGTCACCGGGGTGACCGCGAACCTGCTCGACGCCGACGGGCGCAAGACGGGCGACACGCGCACCTTCACCGCCGACGTCGTCCTCGCCGCCGACGGCAACTCGACGCGCACCGCCGTCAGCCTCGGACTGCAGAAGCGCGACGACCGGCCCCTCGGCGTCGCCGTCCGGACCTACTTCACGAGCCCCCGGACGAACGACGACTGGATGGAAGGGTGGCTGGAACTCCCGGACGCCACCGGGAAGCCGCTGCCGGGCTACGGCTGGGTCTTCGGCGTCGGCGACGGCACGTCCAACGTGGGCCTCGGCATCCTCAACTCGTCCGCGGAGTTCGGGAAGCTCGACTACAAGCAGGTCCTGCGCGACTGGACCGCGGGCATGCCGCCCGAATGGGGTTTCACGCCGGCGAACCAGGTGGGCGAGATCCGCGGTGCGGCCCTGCCCATGGGCTTCAACCGCACGCCGCACTACAGCCCCGGGCTGCTGCTCCTCGGCGACGCCGGCGGCATGGTGTCCCCGTTCAACGGCGAGGGCATCTCCTACGCGATGGAATCCGCACGCTACGCGGCCGAGTTCATCGCGAGGGCCCAGGGCGTGGCGTCGCCGCTCGGGCGCGACCAGGTGATGTCCGGGTACGCGCCGTACGTGCGGGAGCAGTGGGGCAGCCACTTCACGCTCGGACGCGTCTTCGCGCAGCTAATCGGCAAGCCCGCGATCCTCTCGCTGGCGCTGCGCACCGGCATGCCGGTGCCCGTGCTGATGCGGTTCGTGGTGCGCATGCTCGCCAACCTGACCGACGCCGGCGGCCGCGGGTTCGAGGACCGCGTCATCCACCTGCTCGAGTCGCTCGTGCCGCCCACCTCCAACCAGCCGTCCCTGACGGGCTACCTGCGTGCGCAAAGCGCCGCCCCACTTGGTTAGTCTTAGACCGTGACACAATCCTTCAACTCCGGGTGGACCAGCGTGGGTCCGAACAGCGCGCTGGACACGGCGGACATCCCGGACGACGCCGACGCCCTGCGTCTGCCTCCCGGCTTCGCCCTCATCGCCGAGGACCCGGACCTGGGGCCGTCCGTCTCGTCATGCCTCGCCGAGGTGGAGAAGCAGCTTCGCGGAGCCATCGCCCACTCGGATCCCCTGGCCGATGCCACGAGCCGCCACCTGGTCGAGGCCGGCGGCAAGCGCATCCGCCCCCTCCTCACCATCCTCGCCTCCCACCTCGGCAACCCGACCCATGCCAAGGTGGTCCAGGCGGCCGTCGTCGTCGAACTGACGCACCTCGCCACGCTGTACCACGACGACGTCATGGACTCCGCGCCGTACCGCCGGGGCGCACCCACCGCGCACGAGGTGTGGGGCAACTCCGTCGCCATCCTCACCGGCGACCTCATCTTCGCCCGGGCATCGATCCTCGTCTCCGAACTCGGCGGCGAGGCCCTCGGCATCCAGGCCCGTACCTTCGAGCGGCTGTGCCTGGGCCAGCTGCATGAGACCGTCGGCCCGCGTGACGGCCAGGACGACCTCGAGCACTACCTCTCCGTGATCGCGGACAAGACCGGCTCGCTCGTGGCGGCGTCGGGCCAGCTCGGAGCCCTGTTCGCGGACACCCCGCCCGAGGTGGTCGACGTCATGGTCTCCTACGGGGAGAAGGTCGGTGTCGCGTTCCAGCTCGCCGACGACGTCATCGACGTCACCGGCCTGAAGGTCACGTCGGGCAAGGCGCCCGGCACGGACCTGCGCGAGGGCGTCCCCACCCTGCCGGTCATCCTGCTGCGCCGCGCCGCGGCCGCGGGGGATGCGTCGGCGGCCGATGTCATCGCCCTCGTCGACAGCGACCTCTCCTCGGACGAGGCGCTCGCGGACGCCGTCGAAGCCGTTCGCTCCCACCCCCAGACGCAGGAGGCGTGGGCCGTGGCGCAGCAGTGGGCCGATGACGCCGTGGCCGCCCTCGAGCCCCTGCCGGACAGCACGGTCAAGCAGGCACTGGCGAGCTTCGCGCAGGCCGTCGTCAGCAGGGACGTCTAGCCCCTCCCGCGGCTGCCGCGCCCGTCGTTCCTGCGCCTTCGTCGTGCGCCTCGCCGTCGTTCCTGCGGCTTCCTGCACGGCTTTCTCACGGAAGTGTCGCTGATAACCGGCGTGTCCCGGGACGACACGCGTCCTTCATGGCGAAACGCGTGCACGACGCCGCACCCTCACGTGTCGCCGCCCCTACCCTCCCATTGGCAGCGACATCCGTATGTCGCTGTACCCGCGGCCCGCCCACATAGCCGTGGGTCCAGCGCCGATCACGGGCGGCAGCCTCTTGGGTTGGTCCATGACGATCGAGCAGATTCTCGCGGTATCGGGCGGTGTGGCGTCCACGGGTGCCCTGCTGAAGCGCGGGGTGGGGGAGCGGGTGATCGAGCGCGCTATCGGCGACGGCAGGCTTCTCCGCGTTCGCCGGGGGGTCCTGGCCCTCCCCGGCGCGCCACCGGAGTTCATCCAGGCGGTGGGTGCCGGAGCACGGCTCACGTGCGTCTCCGCCGCGGTCCACTACGGGCTGTGGCGCGTCCGGCCCGCGATCGGCGTGCATGTCAGCCGGCCGACCCGCTCGGTCGCCGGCTGCATCAACCATCGCGTCGTCACCGTTCCTCCGCACCCTCGGCTGCCACTCGTCGGCTTGGCCGACGTGCTGGTGCACGTGCTGCAGTGCCGCCATGCCGACGAGTCGGTCCCGATGGTCGAGTGTGCTCTCCGACGCGGTGACACCGTGGCGGCGTTCCTCGAGTCTCGGCTGCCTGGAAAGCGCAACGGCAGGGCTCGCGCAGCCTTGGCATCGGTCGACCTCACCGGCGAATCACCGATCGAGGTCGTCACGCGGCTGCTGCTGCGCGGGGCCGGTCTCGGTGTTCGCTCCCAGGTCCGGATAGCGGGCGTGGGGCGGGTCGACTTCCTGGTCGAGGAATGCCTCGTCGTGGAGATCGACGGTGCCGCATTTCACTCGGACCGGCGGGCAGTCCGGCGCGATCGCATGCGGAACAACATGACTGTCATCGGCGGCTACACCGTGCTTCGCTTCTGCTACGAGGACGTCATGTTCCAGCCGGAGGAGCTTCTCGCCATGGTCTTCAAGGCCCTCGGGCGCCGACCCATCCGCTGATATCGGCGCCACGTGTGGTCTCGTGCACGGCTTTACTGGGCAACTGACTCTGATAACCGGCGTGTCGTCGTAGGACACGCTCTTGTTGCCCAAAACCCGTGCACGAAGCTGCGTCAGCAGGTCTCGGCGGGGCCTGCAGCGCCGGGAACGGGGGGCCGGGAACGGTACGGGCGGGGCTACGCCGCGGGGAGGAAAGCCCTCAGTTCGTCGGCCTTCCGTGCCCTGATTGCAGGGTCGACGATCGGCCGCTTCGGCGTGAAGTAGAAGCCGTCGTCGTGCCAGCGGGGGAGGACGTGCTGGTGGTAGTGCCAGACGTGCTGGCTGCCGGCGGGCTCGTTGTGCTGCCGCGTGGAGACGCCGTCGGGGGTCCATGCCCGCTTGATGGCGATCGCGATGTCGCGTGTGAGGGTCATGATGCGGGCAGCGACGTCGTCGGGCAGTTCATAGAGCAGTTCGACGTGCGCGCGCGGGGTGATGAGGACGTGGCCGGGGTTCGGCTCGAAGCCGTGGGAGGCGATGAACGCCAGCACGAGGTCGTCCGAGTAGATGACGTCGCCGGGGCGGCACAGGTTCTTCGGGTTGCTGAAGTCGTCGCGTGCCAGGTCGCAGAACGGGCACTGGTAACCCTCGGGGGCGTGGTGGGCGAACTCCATCAGTCCTCGTCGTCCTCCTCGAAGACCCACTCGAACAGGTCGAGCACGTATTCGCTGAACGTGCCCTCTTCGCTCTGCCACTCGCCCCGCGCGTTGTTACGCCGCCAGACGATGGGGTCCGGCACGTCCAGCTGGTCCGCCCTCATGCCCCACGTGAACTGCTCGTCCTCGTCCTCGAGGAACAGCAGGAAGCCGTCCTCGATCTCCAGCTCGTCGGGATCCCAGAAGAAATGATAGGCCTCCATGATGTCCTCGGTGGCTCCGACCGCACGGTAGAACTCGCGGAGCGCCAGGGGCAGTTCGAAGTCCTTGCCCTCGAGCATCTGGGCGAGCTCGGCGTCGGACAGGCCGTCCTCCTCGGCCCACTCGCCCTCGAAGTACGAGGGCACGAGGGCGCGGAATTTGTCGGCAAACAGCTCAGTCACGAGTACTCCAGGAGTGGTGGTGGGGATGCTCCCATCCTAGCCGCCGCGCCCCGCGCCCGGATCACCTCCGTACGGTGGACGTCCTTGCTGCGAGCGGGGCGTGCCAGCCGTAGCGCCAGGCGAGGACACGCAGGGTGAACACGAGCGACGCCGCCACGGTGCCCGTGAGGAGCGTGAAGGTCCCCGTCAGGTACAGCGCGGTGACGACGACGGCGCCGAGCAGTGCGGGCAGGGCGTAGATGTCGCGCGGGTCGAAGAGCTGCGGGATCTCGTTGGCGACGACGTCGCGCAGCAGGCCTCCGCCGACGGCGGTGGTCACCCCGAGCAGGACCGCGGACACGGGATTCAGCCCGACCTCGAGTGCCTTGATCGTACCGGTGATGCAGAACAGGGCGAGTCCGGCGGCGTCGAAGATCACTAGGACCCGCTTGACGCGCTCCACGCCGGAGAAGACGAAGTAGACGAGCACGGTGGCGAGGAGCGGAGGCAGCAGGTAGGCGGGAGTGGTGAAGGCCGCTGGTGGAACGTCGATGATGAGGTCCCGGGCCACACCGCCACCCAGTGATGCGAGTGAGGCGAGGAGGAGCGAACCGACGATGTCGAAGCCCTTGCGCGCCGCCAGCAGGGAGCCGGAGACAGCGAAGAAGAAGACGCCGAGGAGGTCGGCGGCGAGGGCAATGTGCGAAGCGGTATCCATCTCTTCCTTCGGCGGACCGGAACGGGTGCGGCCGGGCGCTGCGCCTGTTCGTCGACGGACGGCAGATCGACGGGCGGCAGAAGGGCCCTGACCAGCATGACAGAGGCGGCGCCGGCTTCGGTTCCCCTAGGCTGTGCCCATGACCCGCGGATACGCAGCAGGCACGAAGGCGATCGAACCGAGTGCGAAGGACGGCTCACGGCCGATGCGCCTCGCGTCCCGGCTGATCGGCTTCCTCCCCACCAAGAGGAACCTGACCGGCACCGACTGGGTGAACTCGAAGTACCCGGGCCGGACCTACCCGTCGACGGCCGCCATCCCGTGGACCTTCAGGCAGACCCATACCGTCCAGGAGAAGCGGGTCGACGGCGTGCGCACGATCACGGTCCGCCCGCTCCGCGGGGCCACGCGGTCGCACATCGTCTACACGCATGGCGGCATCTACATCAACGAACTCAGCCGCCCGCACTGGTGGATCATCGCCGAGCTGACCAGGCGCACGGGCGCCGCGGTGACCGTTCCCCTCTACCGCCTCGCTCCGGAGAGCACCTACCGCGAGGCTTTTCCCTATCTGGTGAGCGTCTACCGTGAGGTGCTGCGCACCGCGGCGCCCGATGAGGTGACGCTGATGGGGGATTCCGCCGGCGGCGCGCTCGCCATCGCCCAGCCGTGGGCCTTCCGCGACGCCGGCCTGCCCGCGCCCGGCCGGATCGTCGCGTTCTCCCCGTGGCTCGACGTCACGGCCACCAATCCCTCCATCCCGAAGTACGACGCCGTCGACCCGATGCTCTCCGTGGCCGGTGGCGTGCAGGCCGGGCTGTGGTGGGCCCGGGGCGACGATCCGAGGACACCGCTGATCAGCCCCGCATGCGCCCCTGATGATCTGCTGGCCACGGTGCCGGCCACGCGCATCTACCAGGGCACCCGCGACGTGTGCATGGCGGACGCGACCGTGTTCCGGGACAGGGCGGTCGCCGTCGGCGCCGACGTCACCCTGAAGGTCTACCCGGGCGGGTTCCACGTCTTCCCTGCGTTGCCGCGCCTGCCGGAGTCCCGGGCGGTCTATGCGGACATCGCGGCGTTCCTGGGGCGGCCGCCACTGCCCTAGCGGGGCGGACGCCGCGAGGGGGTCAGTTCCCTGCGCCGGAGTCCCGGGACAGGACCCACACGTTCGTATCGCCCTGGCGTTCGACCGTGACCGTGGTGACGAGTGCCCGGATCATCGACAGTCCGCGGCCGGATTCGTCGTAGTCCTCGAGCAGCGCGTCCGGGTCGGAGGTCGGGGGTGGTCCGTCGAGGTCGGGCACCGGGTCGAGTGGCGCGGCCCCGATCTCGCTGATGACCGCACGGAGGCGTCCGGTGGCGACGGTGAGGTCGACTCCGAGGAGGAGGTCGCACCCGGCCTCGGGGACGCCGTGCTGCACCACGTTGCTGGCGGCCTCGATCACGGCGGTGGTGAAGGCCATCTGGTCCAGCGCGGGCACGAAGGCCGCGTCGAGCCACAGCTGGTCCAGGATGCCGTGCAGGTCCTCGATCGCCTGCTCGCCCGCCGGCTTCTCGAGGGTGCGCCGGGCCAGGATGTCAGTCATTGAGGAAGGCTTCTTCGGGTGTTGCGTGCGGCGTCAGGACGCGGTGCATGCTGGTCAGTTCGAGCACCATGTTGACCTGCGGCTGCACGGCGGCGATGCGCAGGTCCCCGCCCGACTGCCGGGCGAGCTTGAGGCAGCCGATCAGCGCGCCGAGGCCGGAGGAATCCATGAAGCTGGTGTCCGCGAGGTTGACGACGATCCGCTTGCCGCCCGCGCTGACCACCTGGTCGATGACCTCGCGCAGCTTGGGCGCCGCGACCATGTTCAGGCGGCCGCTGGCCGACACCTCGGTGTAGCGTCCCTTGTCCTGCGTGGTGAATTCCATGTGTACGTCCTCTTCCGATCCCTGTCCGCGTTCCTGAAGTGTTGTGGGGTGTCCCTGGGAGCGGCGTCGCTCCCCGGCGCCGGTCAGCCCTGCAGGCGCTGGAGGACGACGACGGTGACGTCGTCGGCCACCTCGGGCACGTCGGCCATGTCCAGCAGGACCGCGCAGGCGTCCTCCGCGCTGGAGGCGGCCGTGATGACGCCCGCCACCGCCTCGGTGAACTGGTCCACCGTCTCATAGATGTCCAGCAGGCCGTCGCTCACGATGGCCAGGGAGTCGCCGGGCCGGAGGCTGACCGTGCCGGGCGGCCACGCCTGGTCCGGCCACGCACCGACGGGTGGTCCGCCCGACGAGAGCCGCGTGACCCCACCGTCGGCCGCGACATGCAGCGCGAGGCCATGGCCCGCGTCGACATATCCGACGACGCCGGTGGCGGCATCGAGGCGCCCGTGGAAGAGCGTGACGAACGAGCTGGTCTGCTCGAGGTCCGCCTCCGTCGCGCGCGCCGCCGTCGCGAAGGCGGTCTCGATGCTCGGCTGGGGCGCCACGGACCGCATGATCGCGCGGACGGTCGCTGCGATCAGCGCGGCACCCATGCCCTTGCCCATCGCGTCCGCGACGGTGAGGTGCAGTCCGTCCGGCGTGCCGTACCAGTCGTAGAAGTCACCCCCGACGCTGCGCGACGGTCGGAACCGCCCGGCGAGCTCGTAGTCCTGGATTCGCAGGTCGGCGCGGGGGAGGAGGTTCTTCTGGACCTCCGCGGCGCGCTGGCGCTCGTCGGCGTTGGCGACGTCGACGGCCGCCTGGCGGCTCTGGCGGCGGAAGAGGGAGTTGATGCGGGCGACGAGCTCGCGCGGACTGAAGGGCTTGCTGATGTAGTCGTCCGCGCCGGTCTCGAGGCCGGTCAGGCGCTCGATCTCGTCCGTACGGGCCGTGATCATCAGGATGTAGGCGTCGGAGAACTCACGGACTGCACGGCAGACCTCCACGCCGTCGCCGTCGGGCAGGTTGAGGTCGAGCGTGATGAGGTCGGCCCCTGCACGGGCCTTCTCGAGTCCTTCGCGTGCCGTGGAGGCCTCGGCCACCTCGAAGCCCTCACGCTTCAGGATCTGCACGAGCAGCCCCCGAATATCTACGTCGTCCTCAACAACCAGTGCACGGCGTGTCTCCGGGGCGGCAGTCATGGTCCTCATTAAACGCTACGCCGCAGGGTCGTCCGGACCAATGACGGAGCTTCGCTCCGATCAGCGGGTAGTTGCAGCGAACTTGATGTGATCTTGAGGTGCAGCGGCACTTTCGGCACCCGTAATACTCGGGCTCCCGCGCTATTCTGTGGAAGCCGGCGCGCCGATGGACGCCTGCCCCGTCAAGCAGCGGCGGAACGGCTCGACGACGGACAGGGGGATCAGCCGATGGACAGAGTGCTGTCCTACCTCACGCTCAACACCCGGCAGTTCCACGAACTGACCCTTAGGATGCGTGTCGTCCTCAGCCAGCTGCCGCTCTCACTTACGGTCCTGCTGATCGTCGTCGGGGGCTTCCTGTTCCACCGCGACCTCCTGGCGAGCCAGTCCTTCCTGATCGGCGTGGGACTGCAGGTCGTGCTGCTGGCCGTGTGCGTGCTCGTGCCCTGGGACCGCCTTCCCCACGCCACCTTCCTGGTCATCCCGCTCCTCGATTTCATCCCCATCGGACTCATGCGCCACGGCGCCGGCACGGTCATCACCGGCGTGGGCCTCCTGGCGGTGTTCCCCGTGATCTGGCTGGCGGCCTCCGGGCTCTACCCGCGCGCCGCCCTCGCGGTGGGCTTCCTCGCCACGCTCGGCATCGTCTGGGCACCGGTCTTCGTCACTGATGCAGCGGTGAACCTGGAGTCCCTGACCCAGTCCATTCTCCTGCCGTTCATCATGCTCGCCATCGGCGTGACCATCCGTGTCATGACGGCGAGCATGATGGCGCAGCAGGCGGTCGTGGAGGAGAAGGACCGAGCCCTGCAGGTCCTTTTGAAGGAGAGCGCGCGGCGCGAGCGACTGCTGGAGACCGTGGTCAACAGCGTGGACATCGGACTGATCGCCGTGGACGAGGCCGGACGTCCCATGCTCACGAACCGCAAGCTCGAGCAGTTCCGGGCGCTCGCGGGCGGTACCGGCGACACCCCCGAGGCGGACCTCCAAATTTTCCAGCAGGACGGCCAGTCGGCCATGCCCGAGGCGCGGCGACCGACGCGGCGCGCCGCCGAGGGCCAGGTCTTCTCCGATTACCTGCTCTGGTGGGGCGAGCGGCCGCACCAGAGGGTGCTCTCGACGTCGTCGCGCCTCATGACCAACCAAACCGGCTTCCGGGAGGGTTCGGTCGTGACGTTCAACGACGTCACCGAACTCGTCACCGCACTGAACGCGAAGGACGAGTTCGTGGCCACGGTGTCCCACGAACTGCGGACCCCCCTGACCGCGATCCGGGGTTACCTCGAACTTCTCACCGGTATGCCCGACCTCCAGCCCGAGGTCGCCTCCGGCCTCGAGGTGGTGTCGCGTAACTCGGAGCGTCTCCACAAGCTCGTGGTGGACCTGCTCTCGACGGCCGAGGGTTCACCGGAGATCACGCCCGTTCCCACGGATCTGTCCGAACTGGTCGTCCAGCGGGTGGCCAACGCCAGGGAGCGCAACATCAACCCCCAGGTGCGTTTCGAGGACTCCACGGAGCCAGGCCTTATGGCGTTGTGCGACGCGTCGCGGATCGGTCAGGTGCTCGACAACCTGCTCTCGAACGCCGTCAAGTACTCACCCGGCGGAGGACGCGTGACGGTCCGCGCTGCGGAGGTCGACGGCGAGGTGGAGTGCAGCGTGACGGACCAGGGCAGCGGCATGTCCGCCGAGGAGCTCCGCGGTGTCTTCTCGAAGTTCTTCCGGACCTCGGCGGCACGCAACGCGGCCATCCCCGGGGTCGGGCTCGGCCTCGCCATCTCGAAGGCGATCGTGGAGCGCCATGGCGGCACCATCAGCTGCCGGAGCGTCGAGGGAGAGGGCTCGACGTTCACGTTCCGTCTTCCGCTCGCATACGCCGGCCAGAATCAGCAGCTGCAGTCGCAGGAGCGGTAGGGGCACGGGAGCCCGGGAGGCTGACGCCCGCGTCAGGCTGCAGGGCCGAGGTCCACGGTCACGGTCGTGCCGCCGCCCGGCGTCTCCGTCAGGCTGATCGAGCCCCCGTGTGCGGCCGCGATCCGCGTGCAGGTCGCGAGGCCGATGCCGCTGCCCGCGGGATCACCGTCACGCTGCAGGCGCACGAGCGGCTCCAGGGCCCTCGTCCGGTCCTCCGCAGGGATGCCCCTGCCGTGGTCGACGACGCGCAGCACCTGCGTCTCGCCGACGCTCGCAAGGACCTCGATGCGCGGAGGCCTGCCCTCCGCCGAGTACTTGATGGCGTTGGAGACGAGGTTCTGCAGGAGTGCGGTGACCTGCGCCTGATCCACCAGCAGCTGCGCGTCCTGCACCGACACGACGGCATCGTAGGCGTTGCTGAGCGGCAGGACGTCCTGCAGGACGGCGTTCATCATCGTGCCCAGGCGGACCGTCCGGCGGCTGATCGCCCCGCCGATCCGGGAGAATTCGAGGACCTCCTCGACCGTGGACAGCATCCGGCTGGCACTGCCGCGGATGATGCTCAGGTAGCGCGCCGCCGGTCCCGAGGGTTCGACGTCGTCGTCCTGTTCGCTGAGTTCCGTGTAGCCCAGGATCGCCGTCAGGGGGTTCTTCAGGTCGTGGCTGACGCGTGCGGCGAAGCCCGCGAGGTCCTCGTTGCTGCGGCGCACCACCTCGAGGGCTTCAACCAGCTGGCGGGTCGTGAGCTGCAGTTCGAGGACCTCGACCACCTGCCGGGCGAGGATCTCGAGTCCTTCCCGCTGTTCCGCTCCGAAGCCGATCGCCCGGAGGGAGAAGACGCAGAGGGTACCGAGCGCGTACCCGCTCCCGGTGACGAGTGGAACGGACGCGTACGCCCGCACGTCCGCGATCCGGCCGTTGACGAAGGGGTTGTCGGCGAAGCGCGGGTCGAGGGACGCGTCGGCGAGCGCGGTGATGGAGCCGGACCGGAAGACCTTCGAGCACATCGAGTCCTCCCGCGAGCAGACGCCTGCATCCACCCCCACGGCGGCGATCTGGTGCTGCTGGTCCGCGGTGATGATGTTGATGACGCCCGCGTCCATGCCGCTGACCCGTACGGCGAGCTTCACGAGGTTGAGGAGCTCCGGGGGAGTCTCGTAGTCGGGCCTGTCCACCGGGGCGCCGTCGGTCTCGCCGTAAGGAAGCCGGTAGTCCTGCAGGGCCGTCTGGCGGGCGAGCTCCTCCAGGTCCCACTCGTCGGCATGAAGCACTGGCATGTATACCCCCGAAGAACTGTGAGACCGGTGTAGATAGGTCCAACTATTGCATGAGCTATCCTCCCTCCCGTGCCGCCGCGCTCGGATGTGGCGAACGGGTGCCGATCGGGTCAGCCGAGAGCGCGCACGCGGAGGGCGAGGTACAGGTGGACGCGGTCCGCGGTGACCGCCGGATCGTACCCGGTCAGTGTCACGACCTGCTGCAGCCGGTAGCGGATGGTGTTGCGGTGCAGGTCGAGGTCGGCGGCGACGGCGGCGACCGAGCCGTCGAGGTCGAGGTAGCGCTGGAGGGTGGCGAGGAGGCCTGCGCCGTGCGCCTCGTCGAAGGCCTCGAGGGGTTTCAGGGTCTCGCCGGCGAGGTCGGCGAGGGGCACGTCGGCGCTCGACATCAGCAGGGAGGTGATGCTCAGCCGGTCCGCGAGGTTCACGGACTGGCCGCGCTGCAGCGCCTCGCGTGCCTCGAAGTAGCTCCAGCGCAGCCCGTTCGGCTGCGCGTAGGCCCCGCCGACGCCGATGCGCGAGGTGAGGCCGGCGCCGTGCAGGTACCGGCTCAGGTCCGCCGGCTCGGGTGCGGCGCCTGCCGGAAGGACGAGCACGAGCCGTTCGTCCACGAGTGCGGCGGCGGCACTGTCCCAGCCGTCGGGCAGGGGGAGCGTCCGCAGCGCACGGCGTTGCCCCGACGCGACGTCGACGATCAGCACGCTGTGCCGGGACGAGGTGTCGATGCCCGAACTGGCGAGCCTGGCTGCGGCTTCCGCCCCGGCGAGGCTGCCGCGCACCACGTCCTCCAGCAGCTGGCCGGCCGCGGTCCGCGCTCCGGTGCGGTTCCTGGCCTGGTTGGTGAGCTCGACCGAGATCAGGCTCTGCGCGTAGTCGACGATCGCCGCATGCCCGTACGGTTCCGCGATGGCGAGGGTGCACCGGTCCTTGAGTCCCGTGGCGATCGGGAGCCGGTGCCACTCGGGGGGATCCACACGCGGCCGGGCAGGGTCCGGGGCACCCGCGATACGCGCACCGTACTGGAAGAGGGCGACGTCGGTGCCGAGCATCCTGGCGAGCTCGCCGAGGAGGGAGCCGAGGCCTCCTGCCCCGAGCAGCGCCGATGCGAGGACGGCATGCCCCTCCAGGAGGTTCTCGAGGCCCGCATAGTGGTCGGCAGACAAGGCGTCGGCCACCTTCTTGCCGATGGCGATGAAGGGGGTCTCGTAGGGGACCCGGAAGGCGGGCAGGCCGACATCGTCCGCCTCCGCCAGCACGGCCGGCGGGATCCTCCGATGGGTGAGGCCGACGCCGAAACCGAGGGCCAGCGCACCCGCCTCGTGCACCCGCCGTACGAAGGCCCGTTGCGCAGCTCCCGTCTTGAGCCGGACACCCGTCGTGAGGACCACCTCCGCGCCGTTGAGGAAAGGCCGGGGATCCTCGAGCTCCGTCACCGCAACCCACTGGATGGAGTGGGCCGGGGCTTCGGAACGGCCCTCCGCGACGAGTCCGAGTGCAGGATCGCACAGAAGGTCGGGAAAGGTGATGGCCATGGAGCCAGCTTACGGCCGCCTGTGCCTCTGCACGGGACCTTCGGGTATCTGCTGTGCAGATATACGTGGCGGAGGTTACCTCGTCCCGGTACCGTCGTCTCGATACCTGCGGCCGGTCGGATCCGGATTGCCCGCGGACTCCACCTCGTGAAAGGCACTGCAGCGTGGCTGAGACCCTTCAGAACTACATCGACGGCGTGTTCGTGACGCCGGCCGGGACCGAACTCCTGGACATCGTCAACCCGACCAACGGAGAAGTGGTGGCGCAGTCACCGGTCTCCACCCCGGCGGACGTCGACGACGCCATGCAGGCCGCGGCACGCGCCTTCACGACCTGGAAGCGGACCACGCCCAGTCAGCGCCAGCTCCTGCTGCTTCGGCTCGCCGACGCCGTCGAGGCCGCCAGCGACGAGCTCGTCGAGGCACAGCACCGCAACACGGGCCAGGTACGCGAGATGATCGCGGCCGAGGAGGTGGCCGCCGGAGCGGACCAGCTGCGGTTCTTCGCCGGCGCCGCGCGCATCCTCGAAGGCAAGTCCGCGGGCGAGTACCTCGAAGGCCACACCTCTTTCGTGCGCCGGGAGCCCATCGGCGTCGTCGCCCAGGTGGCCCCGTGGAACTACCCGTTCCTCATGGCCATCTGGAAGATCGGCCCCGCGCTCGCCGCCGGGAACACCGTCGTGCTCAAGCCCAGTGACACCACGCCCGAGTCCACCCTCGTGCTGGCGCGCCTCACGCAGGGCATCCTGCCCGACGGCGTCCTGAACATCGTGCTCGGCACGGGCGAGACCGGCGCCGCGATGATCGAGCACCCCGTGCCCGGCCTCGTGTCGATCACCGGATCCGTGCGTGCCGGGATCGCTGTCGCGACCGCCGCGGCCAAGGATCTCAAGCGGGCACACCTGGAGCTGGGCGGCAAGGCGCCCGCCATCGTCTTCGCCGACGCCGACCTCGCGAAGACCGCCGAGGCGATCACGGAGTTCGCGTTCTTCAACGCCGGCCAGGACTGCACCGCGATCACCCGCGTGCTCGTGCAGGAGGAGGCGCACGACGAACTCGTCGCCGCCATGGTCGCCCACACCGCCACCCTGACGACGGGCAGCGAGGACGACTCCCAGAACTACTTCGGGCCGCTCAACAACATCAACCACTTCAACGCCGTCAACGCGGTCGTCGACGCGCTGCCCGCCCACTGCAGCATCGCGACCGGCGGCAAGCGTGCGGGGACGAAGGGCTACTTCTTCGAACCCACCATCATCACCGGCGCCCGCCAGGATGACCCCGTGGTGCAGCAGGAGACCTTCGGGCCGATCCTCACCGTCCAGACGTTCACCACGGAGGAGGAGGCGGTCGAGCTCGCCAACGGCGTGGATTACGCCCTCGCCTCCAGCGTCTGGACCTCGAACCACGGAACCGCGATGCGCGTCTCCCGCGACCTCGATTTCGGCGCCGTGTGGATCAACACGCACATCATGCTCACCGCCGAGATGCCGCACGGCGGCTTCAAGCACTCCGGCTACGGCAAGGACCTCTCCATGTACGGCGTGGAGGACTACACCCGCATCAAGCACGTCATGAGCGTGCTCGACGTCTGATCGTCCCGTTTAGATAAGGAACTCGCATGACAACGTACGCAACTCCTTCCGGCGCGGTCGCGCCGAGCTTTCGGCTCGAGCAGAAGCGCCGCATCAACGGTGACTTCCCCGGCCCCAAGTCCACGGAACTCGCCGCCCGGCGCGCCGCCGTCGTCGCCAAGGGTGTCGCCTCGACCGTCCCCGTCTACGTCGCGGATGCCGACGGCGGCGTGATCCACGACGTCGACGGCAACTCCTTCATCGACTTCGGCTCGGGCATCGCCGTGACGACCGTCGGAGCCTCCGATCCCGCCGTCGTCGGGGCCGTGAAGGAGCAGGCTGAGCACTTCACCCACACCTGCTTCATGGTCACGCCCTACGAGGGCTACATCGCCGTCGCCGAACAGCTCAACGAGCTGACCCCCGGCGACTTCGAGAAGCGCACCGTCCTGTTCAACTCGGGCGCCGAGGCCGTGGAGAACGCGGTCAAGGTGGCACGCCTGGCCACCGGCAGGGATGCCGTCGTCGCGTTCGACCACGCGTACCACGGCCGCACCAACCTGACGATGGCACTGACGGCCAAGGCCATGCCCTACAAGACCAACTTCGGTCCGTTCGCCCCCGAGATCTACCGCGTGCCGATGAGCTACCCGTTCCGCGAGGAGAACCCCGCGATCACGGGGCCCGAAGCGGCGCAGCGCGCCATCACGATGATCGAGAAGCAGATCGGCGCCTCGTCGGTCGCCGCGATCATCATCGAGCCCGTGCAGGGCGAGGGTGGCTTCATCGTCCCCGCGGACGGTTTCCTCCCTGCCCTGGCCGAGTGGGCCAAGGCCAACGGTGTCGTCTTCATCGCGGACGAGGTCCAGTCGGGCTTCTGCCGCACCGGCGAGTGGTTCGCGGTGAACCACGAGGGCGTGGTGCCGGACATCATCACGATGGCGAAGGGCATTGCCGGCGGCCTGCCGCTCTCGGCCATCACGGGCCGGGCGGACCTGCTCGACTCCGTCCACGCCGGCGGGCTCGGCGGCACCTACGGCGGCAATCCCGTGGCGTGCGCAGCCGCGCTGGGGGCGATCTCCTCCATGAAGGAACAGGACCTCGCCGGCCGCGCCCGGCACATCGAGGCCCAGGTCACGGAGCGTTTCGCCGCCCTGCAGGCCGAGCTGGGCGACGACAGTATCGTCGGTGAGCTCCGGGGCCGCGGCGGGATGCTCGCGATCGAGTTCGTGGAGCGCGGGAGCAAGGCGCCCAACGCCGACGCGACGAAGGCGATCGCGGCACTGTGCCTGCGTGAGGGCGTCATCATCCTGACCTGCGGGACGTACGGCAACGTCGTCCGCCTGCTGCCGCCGCTCGTCATCACCGACGAGCTGCTGGCGGACGGCCTCGACGTGCTGACGAACGCCATCCGTATGGTGAATGCCGGCTGACGACCGAGCACGAAGAAGGCCCGCAGCGCTGCTGCGGGCCTTCTTGCATTGACGGGCTGTCAGCCCACCGGGATGAGCGCCCGGAACTGCGGGTTCTCGGCCAGGAAGGCCTGTGCGTGCCTGCAGTACGGGATCGGCGCGAGTCGGCGGCGATGGGCGTTCAGCAGGGCTTCCCGCACCAGGACGGGCTCAAGCCCGGAGCCGCGGTGGTCAGGACCGACGACGGTCTCCAGCAGGCGGATGCGTCCTGCCCGCATGTCGTACTTCACGTATCCCACCATGATCCCGTCGTGGAAGAGCTCGAAGCGCGAGCTCACCAGATTGTCACGGAACTTCTCGCGCAGCTTCTCGCTCTCGGAGCGTTCGGCCGCCCGGGCCTCCCGGTCGGCGAGGACCTCGACCACGGCTTCGTAGTCTTCCTGCAGGCCGAAGGGTGGGAAATCGGTGTCCAGCACGCGGTACAACTGGTTGCACAGGACGCGGAG
The DNA here is from genome assembly GCF_054510955.1 of Arthrobacter pasteuri. Classification (NCBI taxonomy): domain Bacteria; kingdom Bacillati; phylum Actinomycetota; class Actinomycetes; order Micrococcales; family Micrococcaceae; genus Arthrobacter; species Arthrobacter pasteuri. The sequence continues at coordinate 1,321,504 of NZ_JBTNDO010000001.1, read as the reverse complement.
CTCGCGGGTGGACAGGGCGGACAGGTCGTGCGGGACATCAGGAACGACCGGGCCGGGGGCAGCGGGCGAACCCGGCGCAGGGGCGAAGTCCACGGCGTCCAGGTCCGACCAGGCACTCCGGGAGCCGTACTCCGCGTGCTGCGAGGGGGCTGGGGAGAGAGGGGCAACAGACATGACGAACCTCGAATAATCGACAAAAGGGGTAGGCCGTTGCTTGACCGTCCTCAGACCGTAACAGCTAGCTCGGCATCCGTAAAGCTAGTCCTTCTAGCAATCAGTAGGCTCATGAGCCGTCGCGCCGTCAGCATCCGGAGCGGGACGCCCTTCCACTCGACGGCCGGGACTCCTTGGGGACGGTCGATTCCGCTCTTCCGGTGTTGCACCAAAGTGTGATGACACGGTGTGTCTTCATTGCGAAGCGACGGCATGTCGTGTCATCGGTTAGGGTGGGCGCATGAGTCGATGGGCACCGGGCGCAGCGCTGCGCCTCGAACGTGCGGCACTCGAGCTCTTCACCGAACAGGGCTACGCGGCGACGTCCGTCCCCGAGATCGCCGCCCGTGCGGGCCTCACGACCCGCACGTTCTTCCGCCACTTCCCGGACAAGCGCGAGGTGCTCTTCCTGCGAGACCGGGAACTCCCCGCGGTCGTCGCCCCCCTCGTAGCCGGCGCTCCCGCATTCCTGTCACCGCTCGGGATCGTGATGCACGGGTTCGAGGCGGTGGCAGCCGGGCCGTTCGAGGACTGGAGGCCCGCACTGCAGGCCCGGCGTGCCCTCATCGGCTCGGACCAGGGCCTGCGCGAACGCGAGCTGCTGAAGAACGTCATCCTTGCAGGGGTCGTCGCCGAGGCGCTCGCGGGGCAGGGCGTGGGCGGACCTGAAGCACGCCTGGTGGCGCGGTACGGCGTCCTGGTGTTCGAGATCGCGCTGACCGACTGGCTCGACAGCGACGGCGACACGTTCTCCGACGTGCTGCACTCCACCGCGTACCGGATGGGACAGCTCGTCCGACCCGCGCGTCAGGACGAATAGCGACTCGGGACGAGTAGCGCGTCAGGACGAGTAGGCCGCCAGCTGCTGGCGCAGGCCGGCGATCATGCCGTCGAGCCCTGCGCGGAAGGCGGCGTCGGCAGTGCCTTCGGCGCCCGCCGCATCCGTGGCGTGGCGCACCGCGGAGGTGAAGACGGGGAACTGGTGGGCCAGGGCGCCCGAGTCGAAGATGTCGCCCGGTGCGGCCACGTCGAGCGCCGAGCCGTAGATGAAGGACTCCAGCGCGACGATCGCCGGTACGATCCGGTCCTCCGGCCAGCCCGCCCGCAGGAAGCCCTGGGCCACCTCCTCGTACATGCGCAGGGTCTCGGCGGCATCCGTCACCGGCAGGACGGCGATGACGGGGATCAGGGGCGCGTGCCGCGCGAAGACCTCCCGGTAGGACCAGGCCCACTGCCGGACGGCCTCGTCCCACGGCTCGTCCGCGAAAGCGGTGAAATCCACCATGGTCATGACATGGTCCTGCACCCACCGGAGCACTTCCTGCTTCGACTCGGCGTGGTTGTAGAGGGCCGAGGGTGCCACGCGCAGCCTTCGGGCGAGGGCCGACATCGTCAGCCCCTCATAGCCCTCGGCGGCGATGAGGTCGAGGGCCGCCGCGGTGATGCGGTTCCTCGAGAGGACGCTGCGTGGCGGCCGCCCCGCTCGCCGGGGTGCCGATGAAGCTGCGGTCATGGATCCTGCTCCCTGTTGCGGTGGCGTTAACTCTACGGGCGCGCCCTTCCCTCCGGAGGCACCCATGGCTATAGTAGGGCGAAATAATGAACGGCATTCATTTAGTGGCCTGCGTCATGCGGGCCCGGGAGGAACACGTGAAGATCATCGAGCGCGACGTCGTCGTCATCGGAGCGGGGCCGTCCGGCCTCACCGCCGCACGGGAACTGAGGAAGGCCGGCCATTCGGTCGCCGTGGTCGAGGCGCGGGAGCGTGTAGGCGGTCGGACGCACACCGACGTCATCGACGGTGCCGTCATCGAGGTCGGGGGCCAGTGGGTCTCCCCGGACCAGACCGCCCTCATCGGACTCCTCGACGAACTGGGGCTGGGGACGTTCTCCCGCTACCGCGAGGGCGACTCCGTCTACATCGGCCCCGACGGGAAGCCGGTCCGCTATACGGGGGAGATGTTCCCCGTCAGCGACTACACGCGGGAGGAGATGGAGCGCCTCATCACCCTCCTGGACCGCCTCGTGGCGGAGGCGGGACCCGAAGCGCCCTGGAACCACCCCGACGCCCGAGCCCTGGACACCATCTCCTTCCACCACTGGCTGCGGCAGCAGTCGGACGACGAGGAGGCCTGCAACAATATCGGCCTGTTCATCGCCGGTGGCATGCTGACCAAGCCCGCCCACTCCTTCTCCACACTGCAGGCGATCCTCATGGCAGCGACCGCCGGCTCGTTCTCGAACCTCGTGGACGAGGACTTCATCCTCGACAAGCGCGTCATCGGCGGCATGCAGTCCGTGTCCGAGCGCATGGCCGCGGAACTGGGGGAGGACGTGGTCCTCTCGAGTCCGGTCCGCACCCTCCGCTGGAGCGGCATGGACGGGCGTGACAGTGCGGAGGGAGTCACCGTCGTCTCGGACACGGTGACCGTCAACGCGCGGTACGCCGTCGTCGCCGTTCCGCCCAACCTCTACTCGCGCATCAGCTACGAGCCGCCGCTGCCGCGCCGGCAGCACCAGATGCACCAGCACCAGTCGCTGGGCCTCGTGATCAAGGTGCATGCCGTCTACGCCACGCCGTTCTGGCGCGAGGAAGGCCTCTCCGGAACCGGGTTCAGCGCCGACTCGATCGTCCAGGAGGTCTACGACAACACCAACCACGAGGACCCGCGCGGCACCCTGGTCGGCTTCATCTCGGACGAGAAGGCCGACGCGATGTTCGAACTCGCCCCGCACGAGCGCCGTGAACGGATCCTCGCCTCGATCGCCGGGTTCCTCGGCCCCCAGGCGCTCGAACCCGAGGTGTACTACGAGTCCGACTGGGCCTCGGAGGAGTGGACGCGCGGCGCGTACGCGTCGAGCTTCGACCTCGGCGGTCTGCACCGCTACGGACGCGACCAGCGCACGCCGGTCGGTCCCATCTACTGGTCCTGCTCCGACATCGCCGCCGAGGGCTACCAGCACGTCGACGGCGCCATCCGGATGGGACAGCGCACGGCCGCGGCCATCCACCGTGCGCTCGCCTCTGGACTGCAGTCCGCAGCGTCCGGCCGGGAATCCTGAGGTGCGCTATATCGTCGGCTATACGGCGGACGAGCGCGGGCACGACGCCGTCTGCCTGGCGGTCGCCCTTGCGCGCCGACAGGACGCCACCCTGGACCTCGTCCTCGTCACGCCCGAGCACTCGCCCTACGCCGGGGCCTACCCGCCGGGCAAGGGCTTCGACAGCCTCCTGTCCGAGCAGATGCGGGAGTGGATGGACCAGGGGCTCGCCCTCGTGCCCGACGACGTCTCCGCACGCGGCGTCGTCGTCCGGGCCGAATCGAACGCGGAGGGCCTCATCCAGGCGGCCGAGGACACCGAGGCGTCCCTGATCGTGATCGGCGCGAGTTCACGCGGGCTCGCCGCCCGGTTCAATGTCGGCAATGTGGCGCGCAGCCTCCTGCATGCGTCCCCGGTGCCGGTTGCCCTAGCTCCCAGGTCCTACCGGCGCACCGATCCGGTCACACGGCTCACCTGCGCCGTCGGACGGAGGGCGGGCGCCGACGACGTCATCTCCGTCGCCGTCTCCTCGGCCCGCCGCCGCGGGCTGCCCCTGCGGCTCGTGTCCCTCGTCTCGCTCGACGCCGGGCCGGATTCCGCCGAGGCGGAGGACGAGGCGAACCTGCGGCTGGCGGAGGCGGCGTCGTCCCTCGCGGCAGGTGGACGCGTCAGCGTCGAGACCGCGCGAGGCGCCTCCGTCGAGGAGGCCATCGAGGCCCTGGCCTGGGACGAGGGGGAGGTGCTGCTCGTCGGATCGAGCCGCCTCGCGCAGCACATGCGCATCTTCCTCGGCTCGACGGCCAACAAGATCCTACGTGCGCTGACCATCCCCATGGTCGTCGTCCCGCGTACGTACGCAACGCCCGGCGCCACTTCCGGCCCGGGCGCCTTACCCACAGAGGCGGACGCATGAGTATCGACGAGACAACACAAAGGGGAACAGGACTCAGCAGCAAGGGCCTGGACTCCGGGACCGTAGGGTTGCTGGGCGCCGTCGTGATCGGGGTGTCCTCCGTGGCCCCCGCCTACACCCTGACCGCAGCCCTCGGTCCGACCGTCGCGGAGGTGGGGGTCAACCTCCCGGCCATCTTCCTGGTGGGCTTCATCCCCATGCTGCTCGTGGCCCTCGGCTACCGCGAGCTGAACAACTCCATGCCGGACTCCGGGACGTCCTTCACCTGGGCCACGCGGGCCTTCGGGCCCTGGGTCGGCTGGATCAGCGGCTGGGCGAGTGTTGCCGCCACCGTGATCGTGCTGTCCAACCTCGCCGCCGTCGCGGTGGACTTCTTCTACCTGATGCTCTCCCAGCTGCTGAACGATCCCGCCATCGCGGACCTCACGCTGAACCTGCCGGTGAACATCGCGACGACACTCGTGTTCATCGCCCTCGCCTGCTACGTCTCGTACCGCGGGATGGAGGCCACGAAGACGGTCCAGTACGTGCTCGTCACCTTCCAACTCGTGGTCCTGGCCTGGTTCGCGATCGCAGCCTTCCTCCATGTCGCCGACGGCACCGCCTTCGACGCGACGCCCATCAGTGCGGAGTGGTTCAACCCGTTCGCCGTCGGATCCTTCTCCGCCTTCGCCGCGGGAGTGTCGCTCTCGATCTTCATCTACTGGGGATGGGACGTGACCCTCACGATGAGCGAGGAGACCACCAACCCGAAGAAGACACCGGGCCGCGCGGGTGCGCTGACCGTCTTCGTCATCGTGGTCATCTACCTCACGGTCGCGCTCGCGACCCTCGCCTTCTCCGGAGTGGGCGAGGGCGAACTGGGAGCGGGCAACCCGGACAACCAGGAGAGCATCTTCGCGGCGCTCGCAGGTCCCGTCATGGGCCCCTTCGCCATCCTCATGTCCATGGCCGTGCTCAGTTCCTCGGCCGCGTCCCTGCAGTCTACGTTCGTCTCCCCGGCGCGCACGCTGCTGGCGATGGGCCACTACAAGGCCCTGCCCGAGGGCTACGGGCGGATCAGCCCGCAGCACAAGTCGCCGAGCTTCGCGACCGTCGCCGCGGCCCTCGCCGCCGCCGGTTTCTACGTGTTCACCCGGCTGGTCTCCGAGAACGCCCTCTGGGACACCATCACGGCCCTCGGCCTGATGATCTGCTTCTACTACGGCATCACCGCCCTGGCGTGCGTCTGGTACTTCCGGGCGCAGGCGTTCTCGAGCATCCGCCACACGTTCTTCCGGTTCCTGGCACCGCTGCTCGGCGGCGTGATCCTGCTGGTCATGTTCTTCAAGACGGCCGTCGACTCCATGGATCCCGAGTACGGTTCCGGGTCGGAGCTGTTCGGTGTCGGCATGGTGTTCATCCTCGGCATCGGAGTCATCCTGCTCGGAGTGGTGCTGATGCTGGTGTGGTCGCGGATCAACCCGGCATTCTTCCGCCAGGAAGTGATCACCAAGGGCTCCGCACCCCGGGACTAAAAGGCCGGGTATATGGGCCCGGGTATATGGGCCCGGGCAGAACGGCCCGGAGGAGCGGACCGGAATAGCTGGACGTAAGAGGCGGCACGGCCGGAAGCGCTGCGGAGGAGTGAACCGACTCCACAGCGCTCCCGGCTGTGCCGCCCCCGCGTCCGCCGGGGACTGTCCGAGATGGCCGGCCGATGCGGGCCTCCTCGTGATCGGCGCCGGCAACAGACTGCTGCCACCGCTGTCCCGCAGTCATCAGGGCGGTAATGCCGTCACAATAGGGTGCCGGTGCCCTCCCGCATGCCTACTATTCGGTCATGGAGGGACGCGATGAAGGGGCAGGAAGGGATGATCCCCGCCGCGCCGCGCTCGACGCGGTCGAGGAGAAGGCGGCTGCGATGTGCCGCAGCGAGCAACTGGTGTGCCGGGTCCTCGCGCGCGATATCGACCCCGGGATGGAACCGGCCGCGTACAGCGTCCTGACCGCGGTGCGCATCGCACGGACCTGCAGGGTCACCGACCTGGCGGCGACGCTGGGCATGAGCAAATCCGCAGTGAGCGGACATGTGGCGGCGTTGCAGCGGCTGGGCCTCGTGGAACGCGGCAGGGCCGGTGACGATGAGCGTTCCCATCCGGTGGCACTGACGGAGGAGGGTGTGCGCAGGGTGGAGCGGGCGCGCGGGACTCGGCGCAGGGCCTTCCGCCGGCAGCTCGAGGGCTGGGACCCGGCCGACGTCGTCGACCTCGTCGGCCTGCTGTCGCGCTTCAACGCGGCATACCTCGGTGCCGGGCCCGCGGACGGCGCGGTGCCCGGGGCGTCCGTCCGGCCCCCGATCCCGGACTGACCGGCGGGGCGCTAGGGCGGTGCTATGGCCGCCGGGACGCGTCCTCAGGCCGCCGTCGCTGCCGGTTCGGGTGCCTTCGCAGGCCGTGGCTGGCGGCGGACGGTCCGCAGCATGTCGACGGTCAGGAGGATGAGGCCCGTCCATACGAGGCCGAAGCCGACCCACCGTTCGAAGGGCATCTCCTCATGGAGGACCAGCAGTGCGAGAACGAACTGGAGCACGGGGGCGAGGTACTGGAGGAGCCCGATGGTGGTCAGGGGCAGGCGGCGGGCCGCAGCACCGAAGAAGATCAGCGGGACGGCGGTGATGACACCCGACGCGGCCATGATCCAGAAGTGGCCCGTCCCCTCGGTCAGCAGGGTCGCATCACCGGTCGACCCGAGCCAGAGCATGACCGCCGCTGCGATCGGCGCCAGGGCCGCCGTCTCGATGCTGAGGCTCGTCACCGCATCCACGCGCGAGCCCACCTTCTTCTTGGCGAAGCCGTACAGGCCGAAGGAGAAGGCGAGGGAGAGGGCGATCCAGGGCACGGCCCCGTATCCGACGGCCAGGACGACCACCGCCAGCAGACCCATGCCGATCGCCGTCCACTGCAGAGGCCGCAGCTTCTCGCGCAGCACGATCACGCCCAGCAGCACCGAGACGATGGGATTGATGAAGTAGCCCAGGGCGGCCTCGATGGCCTGTCCCGTGGTGACGCTGTAGGTGTACACGAACCAGTTGACGGCGATCAGGAGCGCCGCGACCGCGAGCGTCCCGACGATCCGCGGGGTGCGCAGGGCGGCGAGCACCGGCCGCCAGGAGCGCAGGACCGTCAGGAGGAGTGCGCAGAAGAGCAGGGACCAGAGCACGCGGTTGGCGACGATCTCGATCGGACCGGCCGGCGCCAGGACGAGGAAGTACAGCGGCAGCAGACCCCAGAGCCCGTAGGCGCCGATGCCGAAGAGGATACCGACCGAGTTCTCGCTCCTCGCGGGCCGCTGAGTCTTTTCGCCTGTTCCAGTCACGAGGTCGGGAACCCGCCCCGACCGGCCTTTATTCCCTCCCGACCTGCGCACAGGGGACGAGATCCCTGCCACTGTTTTCGGCGGTGTCGCGTGCCGGCATTTAGAATAGGGAAGCGTGCGCTTATTCTGCGCAACGCTATCCACCAGGAGCATCCCGGGAAGAAGGCTAATCAGTGTCTACCTCAGCTGCGGCACGACCGCTGCGGGTCGCGATCATCGGCGCCGGTCCGGCAGGCGTCTACGCCGCCGACATCCTGACGAAGTCGAACGAGGTGCAGGGCGGCGATTTCTCCGTGAGCATCGATCTCTTCGACCAGTACCCGGCACCCTATGGCCTGATCCGTTACGGGGTTGCTCCTGACCACCCCCGCATCAAGGGCATCGTGAACGCCCTGCACAAGGTGCTGGACCGCGGGGACATCCGCTTCCTCGGCAACGTCAACTACGGCCGGGACCTCACGCTGTCCGACTTCCGCCGCTTCTACGACGCCGTGATCTTCGCGACGGGCGCCATCCGGGACGCCGACCTGGACATCCCGGGTATCGGTCTCGAGGGCTCCTTCGGAGGTGCCGACTTCGTCTCCTGGTACGACGGCCACCCCGACGTCAGCCGCGACTGGCCTCTCGAGGCGAAGGAGATTGCGGTGATCGGCAATGGCAACGTCGCCCTCGACGTCGCTCGCATCCTCTCGAAGCACGCCGACGATCTCCTCTCCACCGAGATCCCGGACAACGTCTACCAGGGCCTGAAGTCCTCGCCGGTGACCGACGTCCACGTGTTCGGCCGGCGCGGGCCGGCCCAGGTGAAGTTCACCCCGCTCGAACTCCGCGAACTCTCCCACACACGCGACGTCGACATCGTCCTCTACCCCGAGGATTTCGACTTCGACGCGGGCTCCGAGGAGCAGATCGCGACGAACAACCAGACCAAGACGATGGTCAAGACCCTCACCAACTGGCTGGTGGAGGATGAGCCGACGGGTGCTTCCCGACGCCTGCACCTCCACTTCCTGCATTCGCCCGTGGAGGTCTACGACTCGCCCGAGACGCCCGGCAAGGTCGCGGGCATGAAGTTCGAGCGCACGGAACTGACCGGGGACGGCAACGTCCGCGGAACGGGCGAGTTCATCGATTACCCCGTCCAGGCCGTCTACCGGGCCATCGGGTACTTCGGCTCCGAATTGCCCGAGGTCGGTTTCGACGACAAGCGCGGCGTCATCCCGAACGAGGGCGGACGCGTCATCGACGAGGACGGCAAGCCCGTCCCGGGGATCTACGCCACAGGGTGGATCAAGCGTGGGCCGGTGGGCCTCATCGGGCATACGAAGGGTGACGCGCTGGAGACCATCGGGTTCCTTCTCGAGGACCGGCTCAATCTTCCTCCCGCCGAGGACCCGTCCGAGGACGCGATCATCAACCTCCTCTCGGAGCGCGGCGTGCGATACACGACCTGGGAGGGCTGGCTCAAGCTGGACGCCCACGAGCTGAAGCTGGGAGCCAACTTCGTGAACACGTCGGGCAACGCGGAACTCGTCCGCGAGCGCGTGAAGCTCGTGCCCCGTGAGGACATGGTGGGCATTTCTCGCGGCGAATAGTCCCGCTACACTGTGGCCTGTCCCCAGTCACGGGACGATCACGAAGCGGAGTGCCGATGTCGCCGTCCCGTTCCATTCCCGTAGGGGAGCTCTCCTCCGACGTCCTGCAGCGGGAGGCCTTCGCCGCCCACGAGGCACTGGGCCAGGGGGAGGGCGTGAATGGGAACCTGCGCGGCGTCGTGCACGACTCCTGGCTCCGGTCGCTGGCCCTCCTGCCGAATCCCGCCACGGCGCGCGCCCGGCTGTTCTGTTCGGAGGAGGATCTCGAGGCGTACCGTCAGGGGCATCCCCTCGCCGCGATCATGCCCGTCATCGACCGCCTGCTCGTGCAGCCGAGCCTGGAGTCGGGAATGCTCGTCGCGGTGGGAGACGAGAACGGCCGGCTGCTGTGGGTGGACGGCGACCGTGAACTGAGGCGCCGGGCCGAAGGCATGCTGTTCATGGCCGGCACGGACTGGTCCGAGGCGAGCGTCGGCACCAGTGCGCCGGGCACCGCGCTGGCACTCGAGCGCAGCGTGCAGATAGCGGGAGCCGAGCACTTCAGCCCCCTGGCCCACCCGTGGAGCTGCACGGCCGTGCCCCTCCGCGACCCCGACTCGGGTACGGTGCTCGGCGTCATCGACATCACGGGAACGGCCGACGCCGTCGCCGCCTCCACGCTGTCGCTCGTCGAGGCTGCAGTTGCCGCAGCCGAGGCGCACCTGAGCATCCACCGGCTCAGGAGCCGGCTACCGGGAGCGAAGCGGCGCCGCTCGGCCTGTACCCCGGCGGCCCTGTACCGGAACAGCCTCCAGATCCTCGGCACGGATCACGGCGTGGTGCATGCAGGAGGGGCGGCGCTGGACCTCAGTCCCCGCCATGCGGAACTGCTGACGCTCCTGGCCCTGCATCCGGAGGGCCTGACCGCCGACCAGCTCGCGATCATGGCCTACCCCGAGGACGCATCGGTCACCACGGTCCGCGCCGAGATGCTGCGGCTGCGCAAGGTCCTGGCGGGGCATGGCGGGGCGATCGTCCCCCAGTCCCGGCCGTACCGCCTGCCCACCGAACTGGTCGTGGACGCCGTCCAGGTCCTGAACTACCTGCACCGCGGCGCACACCGCATGGCGCTCGAGATCTACCGCGGACCGGTGCTTCCCCGCTCACAGGCACCGTCCATCGTGCGCCTGCGCGGCGAGGTGTCGGCGCTGCTGCGGGACGCCGTCCTCAACGACGGGGCGCCGGACACGGTGCTGCAGTACCTTGCCCTCGCCGAGGCGGAGTACGACGCCGAGGCATGGCAGGTCGCGCTGCGGGTCCTACCCGGGCGGTCCCCGAAGCGGGCTGCGGTCGTCGCGCACGTGGAGTGGCTCGAGGCGGAACTCTCAGCCACACCGTCGTCCGGCTCAAGTTCTCCGAAATTTTGGTAGCGGATCGTGATAATTCGTCGCGACAAGCCTGTGGTCGGGCTACCGTTGACCATGGTGACCGACGATCCGGCGGGCAGAGCAGCCCTGGGGACCGGCCACCGGACGCACCACTACAAGGGGAATTTCGTGACGCAGGCTGGCCAGCACCCGGGAACACCCAGGGGGCGTATCGTCCGTACCTCCCGCACGAAAATGAATGCAAGCCTTGCCATGGTGGTCTGCTTCGTCGGATTCCAGGGGATCGTCCCGCAGTCGTGGGAGTCGGCGTCGGCCGTGGCGCCCGACGCCCTGCGTCATACCGCAGTCCTCCAGGATGGCGACCTTCCGACGGGCGTCGTGGGAGCCTCCCTGCTCGCGCCGCTCGACAGCCTCGATGCTCTCGACGCGGTAGGGCCGCACACGACGGCGGCCCCAAAGCCCGCAGGAAGCGAAGCCGGGGCGGATCGTGACGCGACGGCCGCGGCCTCCACGCAACGACCGCCCGCGGGCAAGCTGTTCGCACCCCTCGACGCGCTCGCCGCGAGTTCCTCCTTCGGGTTCCGCGTGAGCCCCATCACGGGGGAGGCGGGAGAATTCCACACGGGCCAGGACTACGCCGCCCCCTGTGGCACACCGGTCTACGCGGCCGATGCCGGCACAGTGCGTGCCGTCGGCTGGCACCCGTGGGGAGGCGGCAACCGGGTCGAGGTCGATCACGGCAACGGCCTCATCACGACCTACAACCACCTTTCGGGGATCTCGGTCGTGGAGGGGGACACCGTCAACAGCGGTGACCCCATCGCCGAAGTGGGCTCGACGGGTTCTTCGACCGGCTGCCACCTGCACTTCGAGACCATCCTCGACGGCGAACATGTCGACCCCGCGCGGTGGCAGCTGGTGTCCACCCGGCATGGAGAGCGCAAGGGCGAGCTGAAGGACTACTCGCCGGGCGGCAGCAGTGCATCCGACATCCCGGCCTGGGCGCAATCCTCCACCCGCCCGGATCAGCAGGCACCGGCCACGGAACCCGGTGCGTTCCCCGTGGCGTCCGGTCCTTCGGGAATCGTCGGCTCCGGGGGGCAGCCGCCCTCCAAGCCTGCGACGCCGAACGTGCCCGGCCCGGCTCCCAGTGCACCGAAGCTGCCTGCTGCCGCAGACGGTGGCGCCCCTACGACCGCCCCGAGCGCGCCGTCGAAGCCCGACAATCCGGGGTCGACCGTTCCGGGGGCCTCCAGCCCATCGGTCCCACAGCAGCCGACGCCACCGGCCAAGCCGACGCCACCGGCCAAGCCGCCGATCCCGCCGAAGTCGACCCCGCCGAAGTCGACCCCGCCGAAGTCGACCCCGCCGAAGTCGACCCCGCCGAAGTCGACCCCGCCGAAGTCGACCCCGCCGAAGTCGACCCCGCCGAAGTCCAGCCCGTTGACGCCGCCACAGTCGGCTCCGACAGACCCTTCCGGCCCGGACGCTACGAAGCCTGTGGATCCCACCCCGGCGCCGACCCCGGACCCGGAATCGACTCCGACCCCGACTCCCGACCCCGCACCGGCTCCGGATCCCATCCCGGATCCGACTCCCGACCCCGCACCGGCTCCGGACCCCACCCCCGATCCGACTCCCGACCCGACGCCGACCCCGGACCCTGCACCGGCTCCGTCCTGCGACACTGACCCGTCGACTCCGGACCCGTCGGCAGATGATGCGGCGACAACGGATCCCGCACCACCGGGGACCTCGGCTCCGGCTTCAGCGAAGCCTGAACCCCCATCGGTTCCTTCCGCACCCGGCACGGACCCGACCGCCGGAACTCCAGTGCCGGGCACATCTCCGACCCCCGGAACTGAAGCGGCGCCTGGAACTGAACCGGCGCCCGGAACTGAACCGGCCCCTGGCGAGGACACCGACCCTTCCGATCCGTCGTGCGGCGACCCCGAAACCCCGACCGATCCCTCGGCCGAAACCCCCGCCGATCCCTCGGCTGAAACCCTCGCCGATCCCGGCACCGTGTCCGAGACAGGATCCGCTGCGACGGACGCGTCCCAGCCGGTCGAGGCTGCAGCAGGGGCCACGCCCGGGCAGGGCTAGGCCACCGCTCGGCCCGCACGGTGGCCTCGGGTGGCCGCAAGGAACGCCCGTGTGCAACGTTGCTGCAACTATCGGGCTCCTACGCTGTGGATCAGGGACGACGACGTCCCGCATTCACGGAGTTCAAGGAGTTCGACGATGCCTGTTTACGCCCAGCCCGGCCAGGACGGTTCGAAGGTCAGTTTCAAGCCGAGGTACGAGAACTGGATCGGCGGTGAATGGGTCGCCCCGATCAAGGGCCAGTATTTCGAGAACATCTCTCCCGTGACGGGCAAGAGCTTCTGCGAGGTCGCCCGCGGCACTGCCGAGGACATCGAGCTCGCGCTCGATGCCGCACACAAGGCCGCTCCCGCCTGGGGCAAGACCTCGGTCGCCGAGAGGGCCTCGGTCCTCAACCGCATCGCGGACCGCATCGAGGCGAACCTCGAAATGCTTGCCGTCGCCGAGACCTGGGACAACGGCAAGCCGGTGCGTGAGACCCTCGCCGCCGACATACCGCTCGCGGCCGACCACTTCCGGTACTTCGCCAGCGCCATCCGCGCGCAGGAAGGGCGCCTGTCACAGCTCGACGACGACATGACGGCGTACCACTACCACGAACCGCTCGGCGTCGTTGGACAGATCATCCCCTGGAACTTCCCGATCCTCATGGCCACCTGGAAGCTCGCCCCCGCTATCGCCGCGGGGAACGCCGTCGTACTGAAGCCGGCCGAGCAGACGCCGTCGTCCATCCTGGTGCTCATGGAGCTCCTCAGCGACATCCTGCCCGCGGGCGTCGTGAACGTCGTCAACGGGTTCGGTGTCGAGGCGGGCAAACCGCTGGCCTCGAGCAAGCGCATCCGCAAGATCGCGTTCACCGGTGAGACGACCACGGGGCGCCTGATCAGCCAGTACGCGAGCCAGAACCTGATCCCCGTCACGCTGGAGCTCGGCGGCAAGAGCCCCAACATCTTCTTCTCGGACGTCGCGGACAGCAACGACCCGTTCTACGACAAGGCCCTCGAGGGCTTCGCGCTCTTCGCGTTCAACCAGGGCGAGGTCTGCACGTGCCCGTCCCGGGCCCTCGTGCAGGGCTCCATCTACGACTCGTTCATGTCCGACGCGATCGCCCGCGTGGGGAAGATGGTGCAGGGCAACCCGCTCGACACGGAGACGCAGGTGGGCGCCCAGGCGTCCAACGACCAGCTCGAGAAGATCCTGTCCTACATGGACATCGGCGCCCAGGAGGGCGCGAAGGTCCTCATCGGGGGCGAGCGGAATGTGCTCGACGGCGACCTCGCCGAGGGCTACTACGTGAAGCCCACGGTGTTCGAGGGCACCAACAGCATGCGGGTGTTCCAGGAGGAGATCTTCGGGCCGGTCGTGTCCGTGACGCGCTTCAACGACTACGCCGAGGCCATGGAGATCGCCAACGACACGCTGTACGGGCTCGGAGCCGGTGTCTGGTCGAGGAACGGGAACGTGGCCTATCGAGCCGGCCGGGAGATCCAGGCGGGCAGGGTCTGGGTGAACAACTACCACGCCTATCCCGCGGGTGCAGCGTTCGGGGGCTACAAGTCCTCCGGCATCGGCCGGGAGAACCACGCCATGATGCTGGACCACTACCAGCAGACCAAGAACCTGCTGGTCAGCTACTCGGAATCCAAGCTCGGGTTCTTCTAGGAGATGCGATGACCGTCGAGGCCTCGGTGACCATCCCGGGGGAGGTCGCTTCCCGGGTGGCGCTGACGACGAGCGCCGTCGAGCTGCTGGACAAGCTGTGGCTCATCCACGGGCCCCTGATGTTCCATCAGTCGGGCGGGTGCTGTGACGGCTCGTCACCGATGTGCTATCCCGCCGGGGAGTTCCTCACCGCCGAGGCGGACATCCTCCTCGGCGTCCTCGACATCTCCGCGGGGTCGGGACGTGCGGACGGGCGCGGCGGCGGAGACGCCGCCGGCCCTGCGGACGACGACGCCCCCCGCCTCATCGAGTTCTGGATGTCGCGGGAGCAGTTCGAGTACTGGCGCCACACCCACCTCACCGTCGATGTGGTGCAGGGCAGGGGGAGCGGATTCTCCGTCGAAGCTCCGGAGGGCAAGCGGTTCCTCATCCGCTCGAGGCTGATGGGCTAGGGAGGGGGCCCGGGGAGCAGTTCAGATCGTCCCCCTGGCCCCCTGCGCCTGCAGGAGTCGTTCGGTGCCCGTGGTCCTGATGCCTGTGGTCCTGATGCCTGTGGTCCTGATGCCTGTGGTCCTGAAACCTGTGGTCCTGGTGCTGCGGGTCGACCGCCAGCACGATCCCGAGGAGGTCGGTGAGGGCGTGGCCGAGCTTCGGATCCACGAGTTCGTAGCGCGAGCGTCTCCCCTCGGGGACGGACACGACGAGACCGCACCCGCGCAGGCACGAGAGGTGGTTGGACAGGCTCTGGCGGCTCACGCCCAGGGCCTCGGCCAGTTCACTGGGATACGCCGGTGCGTCCCGCAGGGCCACCAGGACCCGCACGCGGGTCGGGTCCGACAGGGCCGTTCCCACACGCTCCAGCACCGAGGTCGAGGTCACGGTCATCGAGGCCAGGGTCTCCGGCATCAGTGGCTCAGCTCCGTCTCGTGGGGCACGTGGCCCAGCGGCTCGATCTGGAACGTGGAATGGTCGATGCTCACGTCGAAGTGCTGGCCGACGCATTCCTGAAGCTGGTCGAGGACGGCGTGGGCCGAGCCGTCCCGGTAGCAGCCGTCGTCGACGACGATGTGCGCCGTGAGGACGGGCAGGCCGGAGGCGATCTGGGTGATGTGCAGGTCGTGGACGTCCCGGACCTGGGGAAGGCGGGCGATGTGGGCGCGCACCTCCTCGAGGTCGATCCCGACCGGCGTGGACTCGAGGAGGACGTCGATCGTCTCGCGCAGCAGCGTCAGGGTGCGCGGGATGATGAGCGCACCGATGAGGAGGGCGACGACGGCGTCCGCACGCATCCAACCTGTCAGGGCGATGACGACGGCGGCGGCAATGACGGCCACCGACCCCAGTGCGTCGTTGAGCACTTCGAGGAACGCGGCCCTCAGATTGAAACTGGCGGCGCGGTGTCGTGCAAGCAGGGCGAGGGCGGCGAGATTCCCGGCCAGGCCGACGGCGCCGAAGACGATCATCTCCGGTGCGGCCACGTCCTCGGGTGAGATCAGGCGTCGTACTCCCTCAATGACCACGTAGGTCCCGACCGCCAGCAGGAACGCTGCCTGCAGCAGTGCGGCGATGACCTCCGCCCGACGGAAACCCCACGAACGCCGAGGCGTGGCGGGACGAACCGAGAGCGAGACGGCCCCGAGGGCCATCGCGAGGCCGGCCGCGTCGGTCAGGACGTGCACCGAATCGAAGAGCAGCGCCAGGCTGCCGGTCCACAGCGCCCCGATGACCTGCAGGACGAAGACGCAGAGCGTGATCACGAGCGCGCCGACCAACGGCCTGCGGCCGGCCGCCGCGGAGGGGGCGTGGTGGTGGTGCGAACCCATGAGGAGATAGTACAGCGGTGGGTGAACATCGGCCCCGGGCGGCGGTCGTCGCTGGTACCGTGATGTCTGCGGCCACTGGGGGCTTCCGCCCCGAGGACGGTGTCGATCGAGCAGGGGGGGGCTGCCATGGCCACGGATGACGCACCTCCGGTCCGCGACGACGCCTGGAGCATGCCGCAGGACGACGTCGCCGGAAAGCTGAGCGAACTCGCCCGGTCCCTCCAGCGGGAGGACAGCGAGGACGCTGTCCTGGAGCACCTGGTGCGGGCCGCGATCCCCCTGGTTCCCGGCGCCGACGAGGGTTCGATCACCGTGATGCTCGGGCGCCGCCGGGTCGAATCCCGTGCTGCGTCAGGGGCCCTCGCGCGGACGATCGACGAACTGCAGGAGCGCACCGGCGAAGGGCCCTGCATGAGCGCTGCCTACGAGGAACAGACCGTCCGCGTGCCCGACATGCACAACGAGGACCGGTGGCCTGCGTTCTCCGCGGAGGCGGCCGCAGCGGGCGCGGGCAGCATGCTCTCCTTCCAGCTCTTCGTCGAGGGGGACAACCTCGGCGCACTGAACCTCATCGGCCGCTCGGCGCATGCCTTCAGCGACGAGTCCGAGTACGTGGGGCTGCTCGTCGCCTCCCACGCCGCCGTCGCCTTCGCCGACGCGCAGAAACTCCACCAGTTCAAGGATGCCGTTGCCTCACGGGACTTGATCGGCCAGGCGAAGGGCATCCTGATGGAGCGGTACGGCGTCACGGCAGGACAGGCGTTCATCATGCTCGTGCGGGTGTCCACCGAGACGAACGCCAAACTCCTGGCAGTGGCGGAGGAGCTGGCGAACACGGGCAGCCTTCCTGTGCGCCGCACCGGCCGGCGCTGACAACATCCGGTGACTGACGGGACCTTTCGGCCGACGCGTCACCCCCTGATGCCGTGGCGTTGCAGCCAGAGTTCCAGCACGTCCAGCTGCCACAGCATGTTGTTTCCTCCGGGGCTGTAGTGCCCGTTCGGTTCATCCAGCAGGAGATCCACGTAGTCGGTGCGGAAGAGCCCGCGGTCCTTCACCTCGGGGGCCCGCAGGGCGTCGCAGAGCGTCGAGAGGAGCGGCTCGGCGAGGTACTTGACCGGTGGCACCGGGAAGTAGCCCTTGGGCCGGTCGATCACCTCTGCCGGGATGACCTTGCGGGTGATGTCCTTGATGATGCCCTTGCCGCCCTGTGTTGCTTTCAACTCGGCGGGCACTGGGCCGCGAGGCTGACGAGGTCCTGGTCGAGGAAGGGGACGCGGGCCTCGAGTCCCCACGCCATGGTCATGCTGTCCACGCGCTTCACGGGGTCATCGACCAGCAGCAGGTGCGTGTCGAGCCGCAGGACGGCGTCGAGGGCGGTCTCCGCGCCGGGTGCGCCCAGGTGCGCCTCCAACAGGGCCCTGCTGACGTCGGTGTCGGCATACCACTAATGGTAGGCGTAGCCCGCGAAGACCCCATCCGCCCCCTGGCCGGACTGCACCACCCTCCTCGCCGCCAACACCGTCGAAGGCGATGCTGAAGGTGTCAGTCCCTCCTGGCCGAGTTCCGCGAGGAGTGCGACGATCAGGCTCGAGTCGACGCCACCCGAGAGGAGTACGCCCACGGGTACGTCCGACACGAGGCGGCGTCGATGACCCGCACCGTCGCAGGGGGTACCTTCCGCACTCCGCGCAGGATGGTCCGCGGTGCAGGGACGATCGAGTGGCAGCTCAGGTAGTGGTGGAGTCCTACCTCGTCGATCGAGGTGTCGATTCCTCCACCCGCCACGAGGGCAGGAAGGGTCGACGCGAAGCGCAGCCGTCCCGGCAGGTCCGCCACGTAGAGGGATTTGATGCCGAGCCGGTCCCGGGCCATTACCCCGCGCTCGCGGCGCTCGTCCACGATGGCGAGGGCGAACATGCCCACGAGGTGGTCCGCGAAGTCCTCACCCCATCGCTCATAGGTACGCAGGATGACCTCCGGACGAGGAAGGAGAAGGCGGTGGAGCCGATGAAAAAGCCGAAATACAGCTGGTTCGAGGTCCTGCCGATGAACTGGTCGAAGACCACCGGGGTGAGGGAGCCCGCCGTCTGCTGCACGGCGAGGAGCAGGACGGAGAAGGGTAACCGAGGTGACCGTCGGGAGGCTCGTGGTCACGGCTGCGAGGAAGTCGACGGCGCCCTCCTCGAACACGATGGACCGCACCACCGCGCGCACCGGCGTCGTCGGGGGTCAACCGGTCCAGCGGGTCGTGGCGGACCCCCGGTGAATCAGCAGGAATTCTTACGGTCTATCACCGGGAACGGCGGTCCCGGGCGCAAAGCTGGCCCTTGCGGACCCCCTGTGCTCCGCTCCGGCTAGCGGTCGACGGCGGACATGTCCTCGTAGCGGTCCCCGACGGGAGCAGCGACGGCACCGAGCTGTGCGAGCTGGGCCTCCGTGAGGACCAGGGCGTCGGCCGCGACGTTCTCCTCGAGGTAGCGCACCTGCTTGGTGCCGGGGATGGGGGCGATATCGTCTCCCTGCGCCAGGAGCCATGCCAGGGCGACCTGCCCGGGAGTGGCGTCGAGTTGGCGTGCGACGTCGTCCACCTGTTCCACGATCCGGATGTTCGCCTGCAGGTTCTCTCCCGCGAAACGGGGATTGTTGCGGCGGAAGTCCGTCTCGTCGAGCTGGTCGACCGAGCGGATGGTCCCGGTCAGGAACCCCCTGCCGAGTGGGGAGTAGGGCACGAAGCCGATACCGAGCTCGCGCACCAGCGGGAGGATCTCGGCTTCGGGATCCCTGCTCCACAGTGAGTACTCCGTCTGCAGCGCTGTCACCGGGTGGACCGCGTGCGCCCTGCGGATGGTCTCCGGTGCTGCCTCGGAGAGGCCGATGTGCTGGATCTTGCCCTCCTGGACCAGTTCGGCCAGCGCACCCATGGTGTCCTCGACCGGCACGGAGGGGTCCATGCGGTGCTGGTAGTAGAGGTCGATGGAATCGGTCGCCAGGCGCTTGAGGGATCCTTCGACCGAGAGCCGCACATTCTCCGGGCTGCCGTCCAGGCCCCGGGCATCCCCGGACGTGTGGCGGATCGTCCCGAACTTCGTCGCGATCACGGCGTCGTCGCGCCTGCCCCGGAGGGCGCGGCCCAGCAGCTCCTCGTTCGTGTAGGGACCGTAGATCTCCGCGGTGTCGAAGAAGGTGACGCCGAGATCGAGGGCGCGGTGGATGGTCTTCGTCGCGCCGGCGTCGTCCTTGCCACTGCCCGTGTAGAACGCGGACATCCCCATGCAGCCCAGGCCGAGCCGGGAGACGTCGAGGCCGGAGCCGAGGGTGATGGTCTTCATGGAGAGCCTCCGTGGTCGAGGGTGGGTGCCTGGGCCAGAGTACGCCCGGCAGGAACGGGTCACGAGGGAAAACCCTGCAACCGCCTTTGTTGCACAGTGTGCAATTTCCCATCTAGGCTTGGTCCGTGCTGAGTACAACCGACAATGCGGAGCCGCTGGGGCGCCGCGAGCAGAACAAGGTCGACACGCGCCGCGCGATCGCCGACGCGGCCTTCGACCTCGCACGGTCCGTCGGCCCGGGGGCCTTCACCGTCGACCAGATCGCAGGACGCGCCGGTGTCTCACGCCGGACGTTCTTCAACTACTTCCACAGCGCAGAGGATGCGCTGACCGTCCGCACCGACACGTTCCTCGAGCTGGCGCTCGAGGTCTTCGGGCAGATGCCCTCCGACGAGCCGCTGTTCGACTCCATCGTGCGCTCCTTCAGCGAGACGACGAGGATGGAGGGCCTGTCGCTGCACGGCGAACTCTTCCGCATGGCGGACACGAATCCCGATCTCCTGCGCGCCCAGCTCCATGCGTGGGAGCGCGCCGAAACCCGGATCGTCGGGGCACTGCGCCGCCGCCTCGGGGCCGCCGCGCCGGATCTCTACCTCTCGGCCCTCGTCGGATGCGTGCTGTCCTGCACGAAAGCCGCGATGCGGGACTGGGCGGCGAGTACGCCGGAGTCGGGCGACGACTCCGGGAAGCAGCTCGAGGCACGCATCCTCGCTTCCCTGACCATGCTGCGGGACGGCTTCGCCGATCCCGTCGCCGTCCTCGACGGCCTCCCTGCCGGTTCCTGACCCTTCCGCTTCCCGACTCCCCGCAAGGACTCCTCCATGGCTTTTCTGCTCTACCGGCTCGGCTCGTTCGCCTTCCGCAGGCGATGGTGGGTCATTTCCGCCTGGCTCGCGATCATGCTCGCGGTGGGGGGCGCCGCCGTCGCCTTCTCCGGCACCCTGACGAACAACTTCACGATCCCCGGCACCGAGTCGCAGCGCATCTCCGACCGGTTGCGGGAGGAACTGCCCGAGGCCGTGGGCGGCACGGGCACGGTCGTCTTCGCCACCGACGACGGGGCCGCGTTCTCGGCGGAGCAGCGCGACGGCGTCCAGTCCGCACTGGCCGCCATCTCCGGGCTCGACGGCGTCCGGGACGTCGTCGACCCGTTCGACGTGGCGGACCAGCAGGCGGCCGGAGTCAAGGACCTCGAGTCAGGACGTGCCGAGCTCGAGGCGGGGGAGCAGCAACTGAGCGCGGGCGAGGCGCAGCTCGAGCAGGGGCAGGCACAGCTCGACCAGCAGCGCGCCCAGTTCGAGCAGGCCCGCCGTCTGCTCCGTCCGGCACGCGTCGCAGCCATCGAGGAGCAGCTCCAGCAGGGACAGGCCCAACTCGACGCCAGCCGGACGGAACTCGAAGCCGGACGCGAGCGGCTCGAGTCGAGCAGGGCCCAGCTCGACCTCGGACAACGGCAGGTGGACGCCACCTCCGGCGTGCGCCTCCTGTCCGAGGACAGCTCCACGGCCGTCGCCAGCGTCCAGTTCGACCAGCAGATCAACAGCGTCTCGCCGGAACTGCGGGAAAGCGTGCAGGAGCAGGCCGCCGAGGCCGAGTCCGCAGGCGTGACCGTCGATTACAGCAAGGAGATCGTCGAGGACGTCTCCGGCATCGTCGGGGCCACGGAGGCCCTCGGCCTGGCCGTCGCCGCCGCCGTCCTGATCGTCATGCTCGGTACGCTGATCGCTGCCGGCCTGCCGCTCCTCATGGCTATCGTGGGCGTCGGTGTGGGCGTGGGCATCACGTTCGCACTCTCGGGCGTCGTCGAGCTGAACAGCATCTCGCCGGTTCTCGCCCTGATGCTCGGCCTCGCCGTCGGCATCGACTACTCACTGTTCATCGTGAACCGTCACCGGACGCAGCTGCTGCACGGCATGGAGATGCAGGAGTCGATCGCCCGCGCGACCGGAACGGCAGGCAATGCGGTCCTCTTCGCAGGCATCACGGTGATCGTTGCGCTGGCGGCGCTGGCGGTCCCCGGGCTGCCGTTCCTGACCGTGATGGGTCTGTCGGCTGCCGGTACGGTCGCCGTCTCGGTGCTCGTGGCGCTGACCCTCACACCGGCCCTTCTCGCCCTGCTGGGGCGGCGGATCATCTCGAAGCGCCGCTGGGACAAGGCGCGCGGCCACAAGCACTCGGCTGCGGTTCCCCTGGACAGCGACAGCGGGACGTCCCTCGCGGACCAGCGCGCGGCGAACGGCGCGGGCTGGGGCGGACTCGTGACCCGGAAGCCCGTCCTGACGGTCCTCGCCGGGGTGGTCCTGCTGGGCGTCATCGCCGTTCCTGCCGCGCAACTGCGCGTAGGGCTGCCCGACGGCGGCACGGAGCCCGCCGACTCGACGGCGTTCCAGGCCTACAGCACCATCGGCGAGAAGTTCGGTGCAGGAACCAACGGGCCGCTGATCGTCGTCGGGTCCCTGCCCGAGACGGCCGACGAGGCGGAGCTCACGAACCTGCAGCTGGACGTCAACGACCTGCTGCGCGAGGTCCCCGGCGTGGCCGCCTCCATACCCGCGACGGTGAGCGAGGACGGCCGCACGGCGATCTTCCAGGTCATCCCGGAGGAGGGTCCGGCCAGCGAGCCCACGGAGAACCTCGTCCGCGACCTGCGGAACTCGACCGGCGAATTCGAGGAGCAGACCGGCGTTCCCATCGCCGTCACCGGCCAGACCGCCGCCAACATCGATGTTTCGGCCAAACTCATGGAGGCGCTGCCGGTCTACCTCGGTATCGTCGTCGGGCTGTCCCTGATCCTGCTGCTGCTGGTCTTCCGCTCGATCCTCGTGCCCATCATCGCGACCGCGGGCTTCCTGCTCTCGCTGCTCGCGAGCTTCGGTGCCACGGTCGCCATCTACCAGTGGGGCTGGCTGGGCGGCTTCTTCGGCGTCACGAACCCGGGGCCGATCCTGAGCTTCCTCCCGATCATCCTGATCGGGGTGCTCTTCGGGCTCGCCATGGACTACCAGATGTTCCTGGTGTCCGGTATGCGCGAGGCGTTCGTCCACGGCGACGACCCCAAGGCCGCGGTGCGCATCGGCTTCAGCCACGGGGCGCGTGTGGTCACGGCCGCGGCCATCATCATGGTCTCCGTCTTCGCGGGTTTCGTGTTCTCGCACCTGGCCATGGTCCGCCCCATCGGGTTCGGGCTCGCCTTCGGGGTGCTGCTGGACGCGTTCGTGGTCCGTATGACGCTGGTCCCGGCAGCGATGTACCTCCTGGGCAGGCATGCGTGGTGGCTGCCCGCATGGCTCGGACGGATCCTGCCCGACGTCGACGTCGAGGGTGCCAAGCTCCTGCGGAAGGAGAAGGAACGGGAGCCCGTCCCCGTGTAGGGCGCGGGTGGCCAGGAGCGCTACGCGCCGAGGTAGCGCCCCGGCCTGTGGTTGAGGGCCAGCACGAGGTTGAGCAGCACGGCACCGATCGCGGACAGCAGGACGGTCGCCGGCTCGACGACGGTGAAGGCGGCGAGGATGATGCCCGTGTCCAGCGCCATCTGCACGTACCCTGCTCGCCAGTGCAGCCGTTCCTGGAGGATCAGCGCGAGGATGTTGAAACCGCCGAGGCTCGCCTTGTGCCGGAAGAGGATGAGGAGTCCGACCCCGGCCAGCAGGTTGCCGGCGAGGGCGGCGTAGAGCGGGTCGAGTGTCAGCCCGCCGAGCGCCAGCGGGTGCAGGTAGGACAGGCCCGACACGAGGGCGACCGCCGCCATGGTGCGGAGGGTGAAGTCCCAGCCCTTCTTCCACACCGCCAGGGCGAAGAAGGGCACGTTCACGGCGAAGAACAGGACGCTGAAGGGGACTCCTCCCACGTAGCTCAGCAGCAGGGCGAGGCCGGCCGTACCGCCGGTGACCGCGCCGCTCGTCTTGAGCAGGAACAGGCCGAGGGACACCGTGAACGTGCCCGTGACGATCCCGAGGACGTCCTCCAGCACGGAGTGCCGGACGATCAGGTCGGCGTCGTCGAGCTCGGGGCGGTGCGTCGTGGTGTCCATGGCCGCAAGGTATCACCGGCCCTTTCCGCGGGACCAATGGATTCCCTCGGATGTGAAGGAAAGCACAGCCGGGGCCTCCCGCCGTATGGCGGCACCGTCCGGAGTCAGGCGGTGCCGGACTGCTCCGCGGCCCGCCAGGCCTCCACCTCGGCCAGCAGTGCCGCACGGCGTTCCCCGTCGAGGAACGCGGACCGGAAGGAGTTCCCGGCGAGCGTCGCGAGTTGGTCCACTCCCAGCCCGAAGGCCCTCCCCAGCGCAGCGAAGTTGTCGTCGACGTAGCCGCCGAAGTAGGCAGGATCGTCCGAGTTCACGGACACGTTCAGGCCGCGGGCCAGCATCTCCGGCAGGGGATGGTCCGGCAGGGTGTCGACGGCGCGGAGCCGGACATTCGAGAGCGGGCAGACTGTCAGCGGTACGCGGTCGAGGACGAGCCGCTCCACGAGGGCCTCGTCCTCCATGCAGCGGATGCCGTGGTCCAGCCGGTCCACCCGCAGGACGTCGAGTGCCTCCCAGACGTAGGCGGGCGGGCCCTCCTCGCCTGCGTGCGCGATGCACTTCAGTCCGGCGCCGCGGGCACGGTCGTACACCTCGGCGAAGAGTGACGGCGGATATCCCACCTCCGCGGAATCCAGACCGATACCGATGATGGGGGCATCCATCGCGAGAAGGTCCTGCAGAACCTCGAGCGCCTCCGCGGCCGGACGGTCGCGGAGGAACGCGGCGATGAGCGCCGTGCTGACGCCGAAGTCGGCCTCGCTCGTGGCGAGGGCCCCGGCCACTCCGTTCACGCACGTCTCGAGGGTGACGCCGCGGGCGAGGTGGGCCTGCGGGTCCATCATGATCTCGGCGTGGCGCACACCGGCGGCGGCGGCGCGGCGCAGGTACGCACGCGTCATGTCGGCGAAGTCCTGTTCCGTGCGCAGCACGTCCATGTTGGCGTAGTACAGGTCCAGGAATGACTGCAGGTCGGTGAACGCGTACCGGGCGGCGAGGTCCGCGGTATCGGCGTAGGGGAGCTCGATCCCGTTGCGGGCGGCGAGCTCGAAGATGAGGTCCGGCTCCAGGGTCCCTTCGATGTGCAGGTGGAGTTCGGCGCAGGGCAGGAATGGCATCCCCCCAGCCTAGGAGAGCCCGGCACCACGTGGCGAACCGCCGGGTCCTGCGGTGCATACGCGGAAGGGCGGACCCGGAGGTCCGCCCTTCGTTCGTGCGGGTGTTCGTGCCGTTCCTGCGGTGGTTCCTGCCGCGGTTCCTGAAGTGGAGCCGGTGCGGATCTTCTAGTAGAGGGCTGCTTCCGACTCGGTGGCCGGCGTGATGCCATGTCCGAGGTTCGCGGCGAGCTTCGCGCCGAGCTCGGCATCCACGTTGGCCCAGTACTGCACGGCCCGGGCACGGATCTCGTCGCTCTTCACGCCGCCGACCGCGCCGGTGATCGTCTCGAGGAAGCGGGCGCGCTGGGCGTCGTCGAACACCTCGCGGTACAGCGTGCCGGCCTGGTCGAAGTCGTCGTCCTCCGCGTGCAGCGAGTGCGCCGCGCGGACGAGGTCACCGTCGTTCTCCCAGCCGCCGTGCGCACCGTACTGTGCGGGGTCCGCGGCGGGTCCGCCCACCGAGTTCGGTGCGTACACCGGGGTGGAGGCGGAGTTGAAGTGGTAGCGGCCGGAGCCGTCCTTCGAGTAGTTGCGCACCTCGTTCTTCGGCATGTTCACCGGCAGCTGCGCGTGGTTGGTACCCACGCGGTAGCGGTGGGCGTCCGCGTAGGAGAAGATACGGGCCTGCAGCATGCGGTCCGGGCTCGCGGCGATGCCGGGCACGAAGTTCGACGGCGCGAAGGTGGCCTGCTCGATCTGCGCGAAGTAGTTCTCCGGGTTGCGGTTCAGCGTGAGCT
The DNA here is from genome assembly GCF_054510955.1 of Arthrobacter pasteuri. Classification (NCBI taxonomy): domain Bacteria; kingdom Bacillati; phylum Actinomycetota; class Actinomycetes; order Micrococcales; family Micrococcaceae; genus Arthrobacter; species Arthrobacter pasteuri. The sequence continues at coordinate 1,296,176 of NZ_JBTNDO010000001.1, read as the reverse complement.
TGCCGACCGGGATGAGCGGGTAGTCGCCCTGCGGCCACACCTTGGTGAGGTCGAACGGGTTGAAGCGGTACGTCTTCGCGTCGTCGTAGGGCATGATCTGGACCTTGAGGTCCCAGCTCGGGTGGTTGCCCTTCGCGATGTTCTCGGACAGGTCGCGCAGGTGGTGGTCCGCGTCCGAGCCGGCCAGCGACTCGGCCTCGTCGACGGTGAGGACCTCGTGGCCCTGGTTGGACTTGAAATGGTACTTGACCCAGAACTTCTCGTTGGACTCGTTGATCCACATGTAGGTGTGCGAGCCGTAGCCGTTCATGGTGCGCCAGGAGTTCGGCAGGCCGCGGTCGCCCATCAGCCAGGTCACCTGGTGTGCTGATTCGGGGCTCAGGGTCCAGAAGTCCCACTGCATGTCGGCGTCGCGCAGGTTGGTGCCGGGGAGGCGCTTCTGCGAGTGGATGAAGTCGGGGAACTTGATGCCGTCGCGGATGAAGAACACCGGGGTGTTGTTGCCCACGAGGTCGTAGTTGCCCTCGGAGGTGTAGAACTTGAGCGCGAAGCCGCGGGGGTCGCGCCACGTGTCGGGCGAACCCTGCTCGCCGGCCACGGAGGAGAAGCGGAGGAGGGTCTCCGTCGTCGTGCCCTGCTGGAAGAGCGCCGCGCGGGTGTACATGCTGACGTCCTCGGTGGTCTCGAAGACACCGAAGGCTCCGCCGCCCTTGGCGTGCACCACGCGCTCGGGGACGCGCTCGCGGTTGAACTGGGCGAGCTTCTCGACGAGGTAGTGGTCAGTCAGCGGGATGGCGCCGTCGCGGCCGAGGACGGACGAGTTGCTGTCATCGATGACGGGGGCGCCGGACTGCGTGGTGCTGAAGTTCGCGGACATAGTGCTCCTATTCGTGGGATACGGGTGGTTGGGGGCTGGGGGCTGCCGAGCGGCAGTCGTCGCAGAGGCCCTGGTAGAGGACCTCGGCGATCTGGATGGTCATGCGGTGCGCTCCGGGCGACCACTCGGGAGTCAGGCAGGGGGCGTGTCCCACGGCGCAGTCGACGTCCTCAATCCGGCCGCAGCCGGTGCAGACGGCGTGGTGGTGGTTGTCGCCCACACGGGTCTCGTACCGGGCGGGGGAGTGCGGCGTGTCGATGCGGCGCAGGAGGCCGAGGTCGGTGAGGTCGGCCAGGATCACGTAGACCGACTGCACGGTGATGTGCGGCAGGGCGGCGCGGACCGCGGCCGCGGCGTCATCGGCGGTGGCATGTGGTGACTGCTCGACGGCGGCAAGGACGGCGAGGCGCTGGCGCGTCACCCTCCGGTGGGAGGAGTGCAGTGCCTCCGACCACCGGGCCTCACGGGCCTCGGGGGTGCTGGCTGTCTGCGTCATGCCCCGAGTCAACCAGTAAATCTGAGTAAGTCATAATAAGGCGCGGCTAACTTGCACACCACGCGGCCCGTCCGGTCGGTACGGTGGAGAGCGTGAATCTCCTCGAGCGTGGCTGGGCCTGGACGCTGGACTACGCCTATGTGGGTTTCTGGCAGGTGCACGGCTTCATCCTCCGGGAGGACCCGGCACGGTATCTCACGCCTGCGCCGGGAGCGCCCGAGGGCAAGGTTCCCGTGCTGCTCATCCCGGGCATCTACGAGACATGGCAGTTCATGCGGCCGATCGCCGACCACCTGCACCGGGCCGGCCATCCGGTCCACGTGGTGCAGAAGCTGGGCTACAACCGCGGTACCGTGGAAGCCATGGCCCTGCTGGCCGCCGGCTATCTCGAGGAGCACGACCTCACCGATGTCGTCGTCGTCGCGCACAGCAAGGGCGGACTGATCGGCAAGTTCCTCATGACCATGTCAAGCATCGCTCCCCGCATCACCCGCCTGGTGGCGATCAATACGCCGTTCTCCGGCTCCATCTATGCCAACTTCTTCCTCCTGCCGAGCATCCGCGCCTTCTCCCCCCGGGACCGGACCCTGCGGGCGCTGCTCGCCAACCTCGAGATCAATGCGCACATCACCTCGATCTACGGCCGGTTCGATCCGCATATCCCGGGCGGCAGTTTCGTGGAGGGTGCACGCAACATCCAGCTCGACACGATGGGCCACTTCCGCCCCATCGCGGACACGCGTGTGCTGCAGGAGATCGACCGCGCCCTCGAAGCGGGGGAGCGCGACGCCGCCTGAGCCGCGGTTTGGTTGCTGGTGCGAACCAGTGCCCGGCTAGACTCTCCCCGTGCCCAGACTCCTCGCCGACATCACCCCGCTGAGGGAGTCCCCGGCATTCCGCCGGCTCTACATCGGCACGGCGCTCTCCGCCATCGGCACGCAGCTCACCCTCGTGGCCGTGAGCCTGCAGATCTACTCGCTCACGCAGTCGACCCTCAGCGTCGGGCTGCTCAGCCTCTTCGCCCTGGTGCCGCTCGTCGTCGCGGGCCTCTACGGCGGTGCGGTCGCCGATGCGCAGGATCGGCGCACGGTGGCACTCTTCTCGAGCCTGGCGCTGTGGGGCACCACCATGGCCATTGCGGCCCAGGCCTGGCTGGGTGCCGACAGCGTCTGGCTGCTGTACATCCTGGTCGCCATCCAGTCGGGGGCCGCCGGCATCAACCAGCCCACACGCAGCTCGATCATCCCGCGCCTCGTCCGCCCGGCACTGCTGCCCGCGGCGAACGCGCTGAGCATGATCACCTTCGGCCTCGCGTTCACCGTCGGCCCGCTGCTCGCCGGTCTCCTCGTGGCACAAGTGGGCTACGCCTGGACCTACACGGTCGACGTCGTCACCTTCACGTTCGCGCTGTGGGCCGTCTTCCGCCTCCCGCCCCTGCCACCCGAGGGACCCACCCGGCGGGCGGGCCTCGCCACGGTACTCGAAGGCTTCCGCTTCCTCGGCACGCGGCCGAACATCCGCATGACCTTCATCCTCGACCTCGTCGCCATGATCACCTCCCAGCCGCGCGCGCTGCTGCCCGCCGTCGGCGCGGTGCTCATCGGCGGGGGCGAACTGACCGTGGGCATCCTGCTCGCCTCCGCCGCCTTCGGGTCGGTGCTGGCGGGCCTGTTCTCCGGACCGCTCGGCCGGATCCACAAGCACGGCCAGGCCGTCATCTGGTCGATCGTCGGGTGGGGTGCGTCGGTGGCCGGCTTCGGGCTCGTGGTCGTCATGGCGAGTTCGTCGTCGCCGGCGGTTCCCGGCGAGGGAGAACTGTCGGCGTGGGTGCTGCCCGCGGCGGCCTGCCTGGTGCTGGCAGGCATCGCCGATTCCGTCAGTAGCGTGTTTCGCAACACCATCCTGCAGTCAGCCACGCCGGACGCGATGCGCGGGCGCCTGCAGGGCGTGTTCATCGTCGTCGTCGCGGGTGGTCCCCGCCTGGGGGACATGGTGGCCGGCGGGCAGGCCGCGTGGCTGGGGGAGGGGTGGACCGCCGTCGTCGGAGGCATCGCGTGTGTCGTGCTGGTGCTCGCTGTCGCCCGCTGGCAGCCTCGGTTCGCGCAGTACGACTCCCGCCGTCCGGAGCCCTGACCGCCGCTTCCACGCCGCCCTTTTCCCAGCCGCCGTGCAGTGCGGAACCGTACGATGATTGGAACACCCCGCTCCGACCCACCGTTGTACCGATGGGCCACCGGGCCGCTACATGCCAAGGAGTGACAGTGCACAACCATTTCAACGGTGCGAAGACGGCGTTGTTGTTCGGCGCCCTCATGGGGATCTTCCTCGTCTTCGGCGCAGTGATCGCCGGCGCGACGGGCAGCTCGTCGTTCATCTGGATCTTCGCCCTGTTCGGCGTCGGGTCGATCGCGTACAGCTACTGGAACAGCGACAAGATCGCCATCCGCAGCATGGGCGCCGTCGAGGTCACCGAGCAGCAGGCGCCCGCCATGTACCGAATCGTCCGGGAGCTCAGCGCGCGTGCCGGTAAGCCGATGCCCCGGCTCTACGTCTCGCCGACTCTGGCCCCGAACGCCTTCGCCACCGGTCGTAACCCGGAGAACTCCGCGGTGTGCTGCACCCAGGGCATCCTGCAGCTGCTCAACGAGCGGGAACTGCGCGGCGTCCTCGGACACGAGCTCATGCACGTCTACAACCGTGACATCCTCACCGGATCCATCGCTGCCGCCGTCGCGGGCGTGATCACCTCGGTTGCCCAGATGTTCGCCTTCACCGGCATGATGGGCGGCAACCGGAACCAGGGAGGCAGTGCCATCGGCGCGCTGCTCCTCGCCATCCTCGCCCCGTTGGCCGCGGGCCTCGTCCAGACAGCCATCGGCCGCACCCGCGAGTACGACGCCGACGAGGACGGCGCGGCCCTGACGGACGATCCCCTGGCGCTCGCCTCGGCGCTCCGGAAGCTCGAGACCGGCACCCAGCGTGCTCCGCTGCCGCAGGAGCAGCGCCTCGTGAACACCTCGCACCTCATGATCGCCAACCCGTTCAAGGGTGGCGGCATGGGCCGACTGTTCGCCACCCACCCGCCGATGGGCGAGCGCATCGCGCGCCTCGAGGGCATGGCGGGCCGTCCGCTCCGCTGACGCCGTCCTCCTCCCGGCAGCCGAGGGCGCCCGGTCCGGCACCACCGGGCTACCGGAGGACCGGGATCGTGCCTTCGCTCAGGTGACCGTTCTCCATGGCGCGTTCTGGGGCGGTGCGCCTTCAGTCCGGAAAGTCGCGGCGTGGGCGAGCTGTCGTCCCCGGAGATACCCGCCGGTCGTACATGCCAGAACCGCGAGGACGGCGCCCGCCCGGCTGAGTCCGGCCGGGTCGTTCCCTGACCCCCAGTCCCGGATCCCGGACAGTACCGCCCGAGGAAGGATTCTGCGCACGTACGAGCGCTCCGATCGAAGAGCCCGCTTGTGCCCGACGAGGTGGCTCACCTGCGCCTTCGACAGCCCTTCCGACCAGGCGCGCGCCAGCATGTAGTTCAGCGTCCCCCTGGCTGCGGGCACATGGTGGTTCACCACGGCCATAGGGTCGTAGACGATCCGGGCTCCGGGCAGTGCGAGGCTCGCACGGATACAAATCTCCGTCTCCTCACAGCCGAGCGGCTTGACTGCCTGTCGGCCGAGATCGTGATTGAAGCCGCCGACGTGCTCCAGCACCTCGCGGCGGAAGGACATGTTCGCACCGATCAGGTTCCGGACCTCGGTGGCCACGCGTGGCATACCCCGGTGGCTGCATCCGATGATCCAATCGAGTTCCTCGCCGAAGTGAGCGGGGCGGGCCGCCTCCCACACGGGGTCGACGCGCCCTCCGACGGCGAGTACATCGGGATCGTCGTAGAAGGCGGACAGGCGCTCCAGCCAGTCCGGCGCTGCTTCGGCGTCGTCGTCGAGGAAGGCGATGATCTCCGCGGTCGCGATGCTCGCCCCGGTGTTGCGAGCACCGGCGAGTCCCGGCTGGCCCCCGCTCTCGACCAGCACCACGTCCTGGAAGTCCATGATGAGGCGCTTGTACAGGTCCTCGTTGTGGTCGACGACGACGATGATCTGTTCCGGGGGGAGCGACTGGACCCGGACGGAGTCGACGACCTTGGCCAGAAGGCTCAGACGCTTCTCCGTGTATGTGCAGATGACAACGGAAACGGTGGGTATTTCACTGGCCATGGAGCTCTCCTACCTCATGTGGCACTGCAAGAACGCTTTGCGGATCGGTGGGTGTGCGGGGGAACGAACACTCGGGTAGGTGTGCTTGACGCGCCGGAGGGCTTCCGGGCGGGCTCCTGCTGTCGGAGCATCCCAGGCGATGCACTCGCGGCCGAGGGTGCGGAGCACGCGCCACCCGTCCCGGAAGGTCTGGAGGTTCGAATTCCCGGATATCCGGCTGAGTTCCAGGCTCGGCACCTCAGCGATACGGAGGCCTGCACGGGCGGCGGTCCCTTTCCCTGCACGGGGTTCGGCCACCACGGCGACGTCGGCGCGAAGCGCCCGGGCGATCTCCACGGTGAAATCGACCGATCGGCCGTCGACGATGACGACCTCGTCCACGTAAGCTGGCATCCGACAAAGCACCCACGGAAGATTCATCGCTTCGTTGAGTGTGGGGATGACGGCGCTGACCGACGCTCGCGGAGCCTGCATAGTCCCGCTCCGGAGCGTGCGGGAATCAGGAACGCTAACTGACAAGGAATTCACCGTCTTACGGATGGAATGGGCGTGGCGGCCCGCGGCAGCTGGTTAGAGCCAGGAGGGGTCCCCAACAGACCTGGTCGACGGCGGTTCCTCCGCCCTCGAAGCGACCGAAGCCGTCCCGAGAGCCCGTCCTTCGAGCTGGACCTTCGAATACCCGGTGAATAAAGGGTGAATTCAGAGGTACTGCCCGATGAATTTCAGCTTAAACCCCGATCGCTGGGGTGTCGCCAGCCGCTGATACCCGAATTACTCGGGATTTGATACCCGGGCTATTCGGCTGATACTTGGGTTCTCGGCCCATCGGCTAGGTGGCCGGCCCCGCGGTACTCGTGCGCTGCCGGTCACTACCTGCCGCGGGGGAGCCGGCCTGCCGTTGGAGCGATCGTCGCTCCCTGGGTGGTTCATCGCTGCGAGGGCGGTGGCCAGGCGCACCGCCCTCGAACATCCGGTGTCAGTAATGCCCGTTGCGGAACCTAGCGCATGTTGACGAACTGCAGGTCGGCTTCGTCAAAGTTCTTCAGCAGGGCCATGGTGGCCTGCAGGTCGTCGCGGGACTTGGAGCTGACGCGCAGCTCGTCACCCTGGATTTGTGACTTGACGCCCTTCGGGCCCTCGTCGCGGATGAGCTTGTTGATCTTCTTGGCGATGTCCTGGGCGATGCCCTCCCTGATGGAGGTCTCCAGACGGAACTCCTTGCCGGACGGGTAGGGCTCGCCGGTGTCGAGGGACTTCAGGGAGATGCCGCGCTTGATCATCTTGGACTGCAGGACATCGAGCACGGCCAGGACGCGCTCCTCCGAGTTGGCCTTCATGAGGATCTTCTCGCCGCTGAAGTCCACTTCGGCGCCGACTCCCTTGAAGTCGTACCGCTGGGCGATCTCCTTCTGCGCCTGGTTGAGCGCGTTGGCGACCTCCTGCTTGTCCACTTTGCTTACGACGTCGAACGTGGATTCGCTCGCCACGGTGCCTCCTCGGGGTGGTTGGGTTTCTTGCATCAAGAGTATCCGCAACCCCTGTGCCGGGCGCCGAACGGTTCACAGCTCCGTGCCAGTCCTCACCGGGGGTGCACACACCGTCGGGTGGCACGGTAGGAGTCAAATACCGCACCAGAGGAGCCGAAACGATGTTCACGACGCCACGCCGCCGCTACCGGGTCCGCCTCCGCAGGGCGGTGGCAGGATCCTTCCTCGCCGCGGCAGCGGCGGCATCCGTGACCGGCCTTGCCGCAGCACCCGCATTCGCAGTCCCGCGGGCGGTGGTCGTCGGCTCGGACTCCTCAGATTTCTCGGACTCCTCCGGCTACGAGGCTCGCGACCTGATCCTCGGACCCCGCCCGCAGCTGTCACCGGACGTCGCATCGACCGTCACTGCGGGCGGAGCGACCTCCTCGGCGGAGCGGCTCGCCGGCGTCCGTGCGGACCTCGACGGGGCGGTGCTGCTGCAGATGGTCACGCCCGAACAGGCCGACGGATTCTATGCCCAGATCGAGCGCAGGGTGGCCGCGGGGCTGTGATGCTCCGCCCGATTCGTCACTGGAGCGGTTTGTCTGTAAAGTTGTCTTGCCCGCGCTTGCTGCGGGCAGTCTTCCTACGAAGACGTTCGGCAGATTACCCGAGCGGCCAAAGGGGGCTGACTGTAAATCAGCTGGCAACGCCTACGGGGGTTCGAATCCCTCATCTGCCACAGCAAGGAGAGGCCGGTACTTCCGCTAGATATAGCGGAAGTACCGGCCTCTCGTGTTTAAACGTTCATGCTCATGCCCACCATTTGCCCACACTCGCTTGTGGGACAGCGCGATCTAGGGCAAACGTATTCGTCGGCATCGGGGTGAACTCCGTCACGAACGGCGTGCTGGAATCTGTTGAGCATGCGATGGTGCGTCAAGCGGGTGGGATCGCGTCGTGCCACACCGAGCCTTCTCGCCATGACTCAATGCCGGCTTCCGTCCCTGCTACCGTGCAGGGAACCCAACCGCTACTCATCGAGGGACACCATGGCCGAAGACGCACGCTACGAAGCACACAACGCCCTACTCAAAGCCATCGCCGAAGAGGTGGGGAATGACGCCGGCAGGTACAGCCTGACGGACCTCGCACAGGCCTACAATCTCGTCGTCTCCGCTTACCCGCCGCAGAGCTAGACCCCAGCACGAAAGCGCCCTCCTCCTCGTGGGGTGGGCGCTTTCGTCGTTGGTGGCCGCTAGCGTCAGTCGCATGGTAGGTCCTGCGCGTCCTGGTTGGTCGCACCCACTCCTTCCCTACACTTTGCCCATATCGGGAGTGGATTCTGGTTCGAATCCCTTATCTGCCACAGCAAGGAGAGATCGTTGGTCGGACTCCTTGCACGTCCCGCAGCCGGCATGAACAGAGGGGTTCCGGGATTGTCCGCAGCGCAGCGGAATCCGTCGCACTCCCACGCCTAATGCGGGGGATGCCGCCGTGCGGCTGTCGAATCCCACGCCTCCGGGCCGGTCCGACGGGCGCACGAAGACCCTTGGTGACCGCTCCGCAGACAGCGATACCGGCATCCAACACCTCACGAACACCTGCATGACCTGCTCCGTCGTGCCGCCACAAAAGGTTCACGACCCGCAACCGGCCCCGGGGATGCCGGGCTGCGGATCCCGATGACACCCGTAGGTCTTGCCCAAGAATGTGCTGTCACATCCGGATCATACGTAACAGCGGTCACAGAATATGTCGTTTTCTCGGAATTCATCCGGCTGGCTCAGGTCCGGATTCTGCTGGGTTCGAAGCTTTCTCGAGCGTCGGACCCGCGGCTCACCTAAGGAAGCACGATGCGTCTCAGATCCATGAAGGTTCTTGCTCTGGCAGTGGTCGGGGTGATGCTCAGCGCCTCCGGCGCTGCGGCGGCCACCGACTTCACTGCCCCTTGTACAACTGCAGAAACGGCCTGCCTGGCTCAGCGGCTCACGGCCGTCGAAGCATGGATCGAGGCGAACGACACGGATGCGCCCGCGCCCGCGCCCAGCCCCAGCCCCAGCCCATCACCCACCACGGCCCCCGCCACGTGGGACGGGTCGATCCGCTACGGATCTGCGGCTGCCGGGAAGCCGACGCCTCTCGCCGTGACCATCACCTCCCCGTCGGGGACCCAGGGAAACAAGGTCGTCTACGTCGAAGCGTGGCAGAACAACGTCCGGAAAGCGGACGTGTTCGTGGAGGGCCGGGACCTCACCGGGACGACGACCCAGAACCTCAGCCTCCCAGCACTCCCGTCGGGCGTCTACGAACTTCGACTGATGGTGTTCGATGGACCCCCCCCGCGGGTTCCTACGCCTGGGGTGCCCTGCGCCTCAGCTCGGTCGAACAGAACCTCACTGTTCCTGCTGCAACAGCCCCGGTTGCAACAACCCCGTTTCCACGACCACGGGGGTCCTGTACGACGGTCCAGGACAGGTCGACCAGTTTGCCGGGTTCGACATCCTGAAATCCACTCCGACGGCCCATTGGTTCGCAGGCGGCACCCCGGCCGAAGTCCAGGCCGCGGCCCGGCAGCGGGTAACGGCTGCGAATGGGAAGGTGGTGAGCCTGCTGGCCTACAACGTCCCGATCCGGGGCGTCGGCAGCTACTCCTCCGGCGGTGCTGCGAACCTCGCGGCATACCGGGCATGGATCGACGGCCTCGCCGTTGGGATCGGCACCGCTCCCGTCATCGTCTCCGTTGTGCCCGATGCGCTCGGCCACCTCGGAGACCTGCCGGCCGCCCAACAGACGGAGCGCATCGAGTCCCTCAGGTACGCGGTGCAGAAGCTCAAGGCAAACCCGAAGGCGAAGGTCTACGTCGACGCTTCGAACTGGATCGACGCGTCCGAGGTGGCGAACCGCATCAAGCGGGTCATCCCGGCAGGAGTCACCATCGACGGCATCAGCGTGAACGTGTCCGCCTACAGCTCGAACGCCTCCATCATCGACTACGGGAACAGGGTCATCGCGGCTTCCAAGCTCCCGTGGAAGATGATTGTGGACACGAGCCGGAACGGTGTGGCCACAGCAAACCACATGGTGCAACCCGACCGGGCAGGGCTCGGGAAGCTGCCGACCCTCAGCTCCGGAGTCCCGAACGTCGATGCCTTCCTCTGGCTCAAGGCTCCGGGCGAGTCGGGCGGCACCTGCAACGGAGGGCCCCGCGCGGGTGTGTTCTTCCCGGAGCGCGCCCAGGAACTCATCAACAAGGCCAGGTTCTAGCCGACAGTGACTCCCGCGCCCGGTCCGCGACGGTGTCCGGGCGCGGGATTGCCCACCGGACAGAAGGGCCCGCTCCACTGGAGCGGGCCCTTCTGTCCTGACCTGAGGAGCCGTGCTCCGCACCTGATAGCCACCGCAGTCGCCTCGTGATCTGCGATCCTTACCCCGTCGTCGATTTCGTCCACATCATGACCGCGGGCCATCCACGCGGGCGTCGTCCACGAAGCTTCAGTACTCATGCTCAGGAGTTCTCGAGTCGACGGGGAGGCCGCCATCAGCACTACGCCCGGTTCGCGGATCGGCTGGCTGGACAGCCTGCGCGGCGTCGCCATCCTCCTCGTCGTCGTGCTGCATGCGGGGGAGTCCCTCCGGGTCGCCGGCGGCTCCACTGCCGGTATCGACGGGTTCAACCTCTTCCTCGAGCCCTTCCGGATGCCCGTCCTGATGTTCCTCTCGGGGATCCTGCTGCCGCGATCGGTCGCGAAACCCTGGCGTGAGTACCTCGCCGGCAAGGTCTCCCTGGTCGCATGGCCGTATGTCCTGTGGTCGCTGATCATCCTGGCGGCGAGCGGCGACCTCGGTCCCGGCAGCGTGGCGCAGATCCTCTACCTCGCACCGACCTACCTCTGGTACCTCTGGTTCATTCTCGCCTTCTACGCGTTCGCCTACCCGCTCCGGCACATCTCGCCGCTCGTTGCGTCAGGTATCGGACTGGTGGGCTCGCTGGTGCTACCCGACGGCAGTCGGCTCGAGACGATGGCCTTCCTCGCAGCGTTCTTCTTCCTGGGGGCCTGGTGTGCCGTGCATCCCCGGTTGCTGGAGCGGGCTCCTGCGAATCGCTGGTTGCTCGGTGCGGGAGCGGCCTCGGCAGTTGCCGTGGGCGTGTTCAACGTGGTCGACCGGAACGTCCTGTATCGCACGGAGTACGCCTGGGGAGTCCTGGGTGGACTGGTCGTCGTCTGCTGGCTCTTCCCGCGGCTGGGATCCACCCGGGCGACGAAGGCCCTCGAGTTCGTCGGGCGCTACTCGATCGTCTTCTACGTCGCGCACCTCGGACCGATCATGATCACGCTCGCGCTCGCCGATCGCGTCGGCCTGGCGGGGGAGTGGTTCGTGTTCCCCCTGCTGCTCCTCGGAGGCGTCGGAGTGCCGCTCGGCCTCGCCTGGATGTACTCGACGAGGGAGCACGCCTCGGTCAACCTGCTGTTCGAACTGCCGGCGCTGAAGTCCAGACCGCGGGAGCGTGCCGAAGGCTTCCGTCGGGCGAGGGCCTGAGCGGCGTTTCAGTCCTGGCGGGTGAGCGTCGTCGTCAGCAGGTGGTCCTTCGCCGGTCCGGTGACGTCCCAGGAGTATTCGACGATGCCGAGCGAGGGGATCCGGAAGTCGACGAGGTAGGTGTCCGGAGAACACCAGTGCTCGTCGTGTGCCCTGCCACTGCCGAGGTCGAGCCGGCAGAGCAACCGCCCGTCCGGGAAGTGGATCGCCATCGTCGCGCCCTGGGCCGTGACCCGGTAGGAGCGGGAGGCGGGCCCCTGGAAGGAGGGCCAGGACACGGTGCCCTCCTCCTCCCACAGCAGCCCGTCGCCGTCAGGCGTGAAGGTCGTGATGCCCGTGAAGATCCCCTCCGTGCCGCTCGGGCGGTCCAGCAGGTGGCGGTGGGTCGACCAGCTGCCGGCAAGGAAGGCGAGTGGATCGACGACGGGGAGAACTACGCTCGATGCCACTCGGATGCCTCCATTCGGTCCTCCGCGCCGCGTCGGCGCTTTCTGGCACTCTACGTCCTGCCCACACCAGCTTGCGCCGCTATCGGCTTGCCTGGTCATCGCGATGATGTTAGGCTGCCTAACTATGAGCCTCTCCACCGATGTGCGGTTGCTGGCCCTCGCGCAGTCCTTCCGCACCACCCTGCGGCACGCCGTGTACCTCAGCCGCTCCATGGACGGCGACGGGGAGCTGACCACCATGCAGATGAGCACCCTCAGCATGGCCGCGGAGGAACCGCTCCGGGTGAGCCGTGTCGCCGCCAACCTCGGTATCCGCGTCCCCTCGGCGACCGAGCAGATCATCAAGCTCGAACAGGCCGGCCTCGTCCTCCGGCAGCCGGATCCTACCGACTCGCGGGGTGTCCTCGTCCAGCTCACGGACACGGGCCGGGCGGCCTGGGAGGCAGCCAGCCGGCGCCGCAACGAGCGCGTGGCCGCACTGCTGGACCAGCTCGACGAGGACGAGCGCGCCACGCTCGCGGCCGCTCTGCCGATCATCGAAAAACTGAACCACACCGCCTGAACCACACCGTCTGAACCACACCCCCAGGAGTACCCGAGCGACCACCCACTCACAGCCCGCACCGGTCCTTGCCGAGGAGAAGCAGTCCTTCTTCCGGCAGCCCGCTTGCGGGAGCGACGGCGTCAGCCGTCGAGGATCGACGTCGTCGCCCGGTCCTCCTCGCCCGCGTAGTACCGGTCGAGCACGGCCTTGAACCACGGTTCCTGGGGGCCGGCCCGGTGGAAGAGCGTCATGGAGGACTGCAGCTTGCGGGCGTCGATCCCGCCGAGCACCGCGACCGGATCGCTTCCCTCCAGGTTGAGGAGGGTGTGGACGCTCTCCATCAGCCGGGGTCCGAGCAGCGTATGCGCCAGGTAGGCGCGGGCCTCGTCGATCGAGCCGATGGCGTACCGGACAGACGTCGGGCTGCTGCCGAGTCCTGCCACCTGCGGGAAGACGAACCACATCCAGTGCCCCATCTTCCGGCCTTTCCGCAGCTCGGCAAGGGCCTGCTCATAGGTGCCGGAGGCCTCCTGCGCGTGGACGAATCGTGCGAGGTCGTAGGTGTCGGTCATGCGAGCCTCCGGTGGGAGCGTGAGAACGGGTGGTCACTTCATCGGTAGCGAACAGGCCTGACAGGTCCGGCAGCGGTCGCTAGCGTTAAGGGATGTCGACAATCAATATCACTGAGGCAAGCTTCCCGGAAACCATCGAGGGCAACGACATCGTGTTCGTCGATTTCTGGGCCGACTGGTGCGGGCCGTGCAAGCAGTTCGCGCCGGTGTACGACGCCGTCTCGCAGCAGCACGAGGACGTCACCTTTGCGAAGGTCGACACCGAGGCGGAGCAATCGCTCGCCGCGGCCGCAGGAATCACCTCCATCCCGACGCTCATGGCGTTCCGCGAGAAGGTCCTCGTCTTCTCCCAGCCCGGTGCCCTCAACGCGACGCAGTTCGGCGAACTCGTCGACGCCGTCAAGGGACTGGACATGAAGGCGGTGCACGAGCAGATCGCGCAGCAGCAGGCCCAGGGCGGAAGCCCGGCCGAGGACGCGCAGTAGCCTTCCCGAGGCCAGAAGAGCCCCGCACTCGATGAGTGCGGGGCTCTTGCGTGGAGGGATCAGGCCGCCTGGTCCGAACGAACCACATCGACAGGTTTGGCCAGCAGCGCGCTCAGCGATTCGTTGAGGTCCTGCACGGCAGGTCCGCGCAGGTGCGTGTCCAGGAGTTCGGTGGACTCCCACTGCTCCGTGAGGACGATGCGGTCCTCCTGCGCGTCCGTGATCTCGTACCGGATACAGCCGGGCTCCTGCACCACCTGTTCGATGGCGATGTCGAGGGCGAGCTTCACGCGGAAGAACTCGCCGTCGAGGGGGGTGAACACTGCAGTGACGTCTACGGGTTGGGTCATCCCTCAACCCTAGCGGTGCTCGTTCGTCCGCCGCATTCCTGCGTCCTAGCGCCGCCGATGGTCCTCCGGGGACAGGCGGGGCCCGAAGGTCGGCTTGCGGAAGCCGCTCGAGTAGAGCGACCGGACGACGCGCTGGCGCTGCCCCCTCCAGGGTTCGAGCAGCTCGATCATCCCGGCGTCGTCGGTCCGCCGGCCGGTGAGGGCCGCGCCCACATAGGCCGCGAGGTGGTAGTCGCCCACCGAGATGGAGTCGGGGCAGCCGTGCGTGCGCTGCACCACTTCCGCCACCGTCCACACGCCGATGCCGGGAACGGACCGCAGGCCGGCGCGCACGGCCTCCCCACCCGGCAGTGAAGCGAGGCGCTCCAGCCCGCTCGCCACGAGGGCGGCCTTGAGGATGGTCGCCGAGCGCTTCGAGTCCACTCCGGCCTTGTGCCAGTCCCAGGAGGGGACGCGACGCCACTGTTCCGCGGTCGGGGGTAGGCGGAGCGTCGCGGGGGCGAATTCTCCTGCACCAGGAGCGGCGTCCCCGTACCGCGTGAGCAGGTAGCGCCAGGCGCGCTTGGCCTCGATGCCCGTAACCTTCTGTTCGAGGATCGCCCGGGCCACCGTATCGAGCATGCGGCGCGACGCCGGCAGCCGTAGCCCCGGGTCGAGGTACCGGCCCTTGCGGGCGAGCTCGGGCAGGCCGGCCCGGAACGAGGGGCTGTCGAAGGCGCTCCAGTCGTCCTCCGCGCCGAGCAGGCGCGGAAGGGACTCGAGAGCCCGGGCGGCACCCGACCCCCACGCCGTGGCCTGGATGCGGCTGTCGTTCAGCGAGCCGCGCTGCCGCAGCGCGAGCGTGACCGGCCCGTCGCTCGTCCGGAAGGCGAGCCAGCGATCAGGGCCCTGGATGATGAACGAGGGGTCGTGCGGGCCGCACTGCAGTGTGCCCACCGTCCCTGCCAGGTTGTACGGGCCGTCGGGAATCCATTCCGCAGCTTCCGCGCCCGGGGAAACGGCGGCGGGGGCGATGCTCATGCGTCAATCGTCCCACGAGGCCCCTGCGGTCCCGTGCCCGACGGCGTGTCATGCTCGGGGTTCCGCAGGGGTACCATCGGGCAGTCCGGTGGAAGAGTTGGAAGGAACAGCAGATGGCAAAGGTGCGGAGGGTCCGGGCGGGGAAGATCCCGCGCCCGGCGGCCAGGCGTCCGCGTCCCGTGCCGAGCGCGGGCAGGGGTCTCGGCGTCCTCCTGGGGCTGGCCCTGCTGTGCGGTGGATGCACGGCGGACGGGCCCGGGGACGTGGCAGAGAGTTCGACGCCGGCCGCTCCGGCAACGCCGTCCCCGTCGTCGTCCCCGACGCAGTCCCAGGTCTGCGAGGACTGCATCGGGATCGTGCTCACGGGCGACCTCCTGGTGCATCCGCAACTGTGGGAGCAGGCCGCAGCTGATGCGGCGGTGACGGGAAAGCTTCCGCTCGATTTCGAGCCGCTTCTTGCGGGGCAGCGCCCCTACCTCGCGGCCGGGACGCTGGGAATCTGCCATCTGGAGACCCCGGTGGCCGACCCGGAAGGGCCCTTCTCGGGGTACCCGCAGTTCAACGTCCCCCCGCAGATCGTCCGCGCCGCGCAGGAGGTCGGGTACGACGCCTGCACCACTGCCAGCAACCATTCGATGGACTGGGGCCCGGAGGGCGTGGAGCGTTCGCTCGCGGCCCTGGACGCGGCCGGCCTTCGGCACACGGGTTCCTATGCAAGCGCCGCCGATGCGGAGAAGGCCCTGATCCTCGACCAGCCGGAGGCGAAGGTGGCCGTCATCGAAGCGACCTACGGTCTCAACGGGCTGGTGCCCGACCAGCCCTGGCGGGTGGACATGCTCGACACGGCCACGATGATCGCCAAGGCCAGGGCCGCCAGGGAGCAGGGAGCGGACATCGTGGTCGCGGCACTGCATGCCGGAGACGAATACGCCTCCGTACCGAATGCCCAGCAGACCGAGGTGGCGCACGCGCTCGCCGACAGCGGCGAGGTGGACTTCATCTACGGACACCACACCCACTCGGTCCTGCCCATCGAGAAGTACAACGGCACGTGGATCGTCTACGGCTTGGGGAACGGGGTGACCGAACTGTCGCCCACCTATGACGTCAACAACGAGGGACTGATGGTCCGGGCCCGCCTCAGCAGGGATGACACGGGCGCCTGGTCGGTCTCCGGGCTCGACTGGCTGCCGTCGCTGATCGTCGCCGGGCCCTATCGCTGGTGTTCACTGGCACCCGATCAGCCGGCCGGCGCCTGCTCGTCGCCGGAGCAGGAGGCGGCGGTCCGGGAGCGCACCCGGAGCGTGGTCGAATCCCTCGGCGCAGCCGAGGCGGGAGCCCGCCAGTGGGAGCTGTCCACGGAGGGCCCGGGACGCTAGGGCGTCCCCGCGATGACCGAGGCGATGGTCCCGCCGAGCGACGCCGTCGTGCCTGTGCCGCCCAGGTCCCGCGTCAGCGCACCGCCGCCGGCGGCCAGCACGGACTCGATGGCGCCCAGGATCCCGGCGGCAGCCTCCGTCTCGCCGAGGTGGTCCAGCATCATCGACGCGCTCCAGATCTGTCCCACCGGGTTCGCGATGCCCTTGCCCGCGATGTCCGGCGCGGAGCCGTGGACCGGCTCGAAGAGGCTGGGAAAGGTGCGGTCCGGATTGATGTTCCCGCTGGGCGCCACGCCGATGGTGCCGGTGCAGGCCGGTCCCAGGTCGGAGAGGATGTCCCCGAAGAGGTTGCTCGCCACGACGACGTCGAACCAGTCGGGGTGGAGCACGAAGTTCGCACAGAGGATGTCGATGTGGAACTTGTCCACGCGCACGTCGTCGTACCTGCCCGCCATCGCCTCCACGCGCTCGTCCCAGTACGGCATGGTGATCGAGATGCCGTTGCTCTTCGTCGCGGACGTGAGGTGCTTCTTCCCGCGCTTCTGCGCGAGCTCGAAGGCGTACTTCAGGATGCGGTCCACGCCCGTGCGGGTCATGACGGTGTCCTGGATGACCGTCTCGCGGTCTGTGCCCTCGAACATCCTGCCCCCGACGCTCGAGTACTCGCCCTCGGTGTTCTCGCGGACCACGTAGAAATCCACGTCGCCGGGCTTCCTGCCGGCGAGGGGACTGGTGATCCCGGGCAGCAGCCTCACCGGGCGCAGGTTGACGTACTGGTCGAAGTGGCGCCGGAACTGCAGCAGGCTGCCCCACAGGGACACGTGGTCGGGCACGACGTCGGGCCAGCCCACGGCGCCGAAGAAGATCGCGTCGAAGCTGCGCAGTTCCTCGAACCAGCCGTCGGGCAGCATCTGGCCGTGCTCCAGGTAGTAGTCGGCGCTGGCGTAGTCGAACTCCACCGCGTCCACCGCGAAGCCGTAGGCGTCCGCGGCCGCCTGGAGTGCCCGCAGGCCCTCCGGCATGACTTCCTTGCCGATGCCGTCGCCGGCTATGACCGCGATGCGGTAGGTGTTCGTCATGGGGGTTCTCCTCATCGGCAGGCGGCTTACCGTTCCAGCCTAGGCTCATCAGCCCCAGGAGAGCACGAGGACGGCGGACGGCAGCGTCAGCGCCGTCACCAGCAACCCGGCGAGGCCGAAGGGCACCCAGCGGATGGACAGGCCCAGAGATCGCAGCCGCTCGGCCCACAGGAGTGTCGCAAGGGAGCCCCAGGGAGTGACGAGGGGCCCGAGGTTCACCCCGACGAGCAGGGTGGCGAGGCGTATCGGGGAGGCGGCGGACGGCTCGAGGGCGAGATATGCGGGCAGGTTGTTGACGGCGTTCGCTCCGGCCGCTCCTACGGCGGCCAGCCGCAGCAGGTCCGGGAAGTCCTCGCCGGTACCTGCCGCGGGGGCGATGAAGGTGTCGAGGCCCTGTGCGTGCGCGGCGGTGACGAGAACGAAGAGGCTGAGTGCGAGGACGAGCGGAGCGACGGGGAGCATCTTCACCGTCAACGTGCCGGGCCGACGGACCGCGAAGAGGACGGCCAGGATCACTGCGGCGAGGGTCGCGCTCAGTGCGACCGGTAGCCCGCTGACCAGGGCCGGCAGGAGGAGTGCGAGGACCGCGTACCCGCAGCGCAGCAGCACGCGATCCTCGGCGGGGCGGGCAGGGGCGAGGGAGAACCGTCCCGAGAGCTGCCGGCGGAAGATCAGCAGCAGGACGGCGCAGGTACGACGACCCCGACCAGCGCAGGGCCGACCACGAGGCCCGCGAACTGCACCGGACTGAGCTGCAGCCCTTCCTGGACCAGCAGGTTGGTCAGGTTGGATACCGGCAGGAACAGCGACGCGGTATTGGCGAGCCAGACGATCGTCACTGCGAACGGCAATGGCGGCAGTCCGGCCCTGCGGGCGAGGAGCACCACGAGCGGAGTGAGCAGCACGGCCGTCGTGTCCAGCGAGAAGAACACCGTGCAGGCCACGGCGAGGAGGACCGTCACGAGCCACAGGACCAGGGTCCGGCCACCGGCCGCGCGGGCCGAGGCCGCGATGATCTTCTCGAAGACCCCGGCAGCGAAGAGGAGGTCGGTGGCCACCGTCATGGCCGCCACGAAGAGCAGGATCGGCCAGATGCGCGCCCACAGTTCCGCAAGGTCCGAACCGGGCAGCCCGCCGGTTCCGACGCAGAGCGCCGCGAGGACCGGCAGGATCGCGCGGGATGCACTGCGAAGGTTCAAGGGCGGTCTCCGTTCCGCCGGACAGTATGGCACGGACGCCCGGGAGTGCTGCGCTGCGACCCTCGTCCGCGCGAGGACGTCCTGCGGCGTAACGGCGGCATGGAGGTCGGGGCACCAGCCGGTAGCGTTGTAGGCATGAAGTACGCCAATTCCATTGTTGACCTGATCGGCAACACCCCGCTCGTCAAGCTCAACTCCGTCACCGACGGCATCGCAGCCACCGTCCTCGCGAAGGTCGAATACCTCAACCCCGGCGGGTCGGTGAAGGACC
Source organism: Arthrobacter pasteuri (assembly GCF_054510955.1). Classification (NCBI taxonomy): domain Bacteria; kingdom Bacillati; phylum Actinomycetota; class Actinomycetes; order Micrococcales; family Micrococcaceae; genus Arthrobacter; species Arthrobacter pasteuri. The sequence continues at coordinate 1,277,236 of NZ_JBTNDO010000001.1, read as the reverse complement.
GCATCGCGGCGAAGATCATCGACGCCGCGGAGGCCGAGGGCAAGATCAAGCCCGGCGGCACCATCGTCGAACCGACCTCCGGCAACACCGGTGTCGGGCTCGCCCTCGTCGCCCAGCAGCGCGGCTACAAGTGCGTGTTCGTGGTGCCCGACAAGGTGGGCGAGGACAAGCGCAACGTCCTCAAGGCCTACGGCGCGGAGGTCGTCGTCACGCCGACCGCCGTCGCCCCCGACAGCCCGCAGTCCTACTACGGCGTCTCCGACCGCCTGGTCCGCGAGATCCCCGGCGCCTACAAGCCGGACCAGTTCTCGAACCAGAACGGGCCACTGAGCCACTACGAGACCACCGGCCCCGAGATCTGGAACGACACCGACGGCAAGCTCACGCACTTCGTCACGGGCGTCGGCACGGGCGGCACCATCACGGGCACGGGGCGGTACCTGAAGGAGATCTCCGCGGACCGGGAGGGCGGCCCCGTGCGCATCGTCGGCGCCGACCCGGAGGGCTCGATCTACTCGGGCGGCACCGGGCGCCCCTACTTCGTGGAGGGCGTCGGCGAGGACATGTGGCCGGACTCCTACGACCCGTCCATCCCCGACGAGATCCACGCCGTCACCGATGCCGAAAGCTTCGAGATGACCCGCCGGCTCGCCCGCGAGGAGGGCCTGCTGGTCGGCGGGTCCTGCGGCATGGCCGTCGTCGCCGCCCTCCGCGTCGCGAAGGACCTGACGGCCGACGACGTCGTCGTGGTCCTCCTGCCCGACGGCGGCCGCGGCTACCTCGGCAAGATCTTCAACGACGACTGGATGAGGTCCTACGGCTTCATGGACAGCGGCGAGGACGCGAGCGTCGGCGACGTGCTGCGGGCCAAGAGCGGCTCCCTGCCGGACCTCGTCCACACGCACCCCTCCGAGACGGTCCGCGACGTCATCTCGATCATGGACGAGTACGGCGTCTCCAGCATCCCGGTGCTGTCCCAGGAGCCGCCCGTGAAGATGGGCGAGGTGCTGGGCTCGGTCGACGAGCGTTCCCTGACGGCGAAGATCTTCCACGGCGAGGCGAAGCTCACCGACAAGATCTCGCAGCACATGGACGGGAAGCTGCCCCTGATCGGGTCGCTCGAATCCATCGGCACGGCGCGCGAGCGGCTCCAGGACAGCGACACGCTGATGGTGACGTTCGTCGGGTCCCCGGTGGGAATTCTTACGCGCCATGACTTGCTGACATATGTGAGCAAGTAACAACCCGATCCGAATTCCAGGAGCATCGTGACGCACTCGAACGACCAGGGCTTCAACACCCGAGCCGTCCACGCAGGTCAGACCCCCGACCCCACGACCGGAGCGGTGATCCCGCCCCTCTACCAGACCACCACCTTCGCGCAGGACGGCATCGGCAAGCTGCGCAACGGGTACGAGTACGGGCGCGGCACCAACCCCACCCGGGATGCGCTGCAGACCCAGATCGCGGCGCTCGAGGGCGGCAAGCGCGCCTTCAGCTTCTCGTCCGGCCTCGCCGCCGAAGACGCGCTCATCCGGGCCGCGCTCCGCCCGGGCGACCACATCGTCCTCGGGAACGACGCCTACGGTGGAACCTACCGACTGATCGACCGCGTCCTGTCCCAGTGGGGCATCACCAACACCGCCGTGGACATGGCGGACACCGCTGCGGTCCAGGCGGCCATCGCGGCGAACAACACGAAGATGGTGTGGGTCGAGACGCCGTCGAACCCCATGATGAAGATCACCGACATCGCCGCGACCGCCCAGCTCGCGCACGACGCCGGCGCCCTGCTCGTCGTGGACAACACGTTCGCGTCGCCGTACCTGCAGCAGCCGCTGACGTTCGGTGCCGACGTCGTCGTGCACTCGACGACCAAGTACATCGGCGGGCACTCGGACGCCAGCGGCGGGGCCGTCGTCGTGAACGACGACGAGCTCGCCGAGAAGATCGGTTTCGTGCAGTTCGCCGTCGGAGCCGTGTCCGCCCCCATGGAGGCCTGGCTCACCACGCGCGGACTCAAGACCCTCGGGGTCCGCATGGACCGTCACTCGTCGAACGCCACGGCGATCGCGCGCTGGCTGCTGGAGCAGGACGAGGTGGAGCGCGTGTACTACCCCGGGCTGCCCGAGCACCCGGGCCACGACCTCGCCGCAGCGCAGATGAAGGACTTCGGCGGCATGATCTCCGTGACCTTCAAGGGCGGGGCGGAGGCGGCCAAGAAGGTGGCGGAGTCGACGCACGTCTTCATCCTCGCGGAGTCCCTCGGCGGCATCGAGTCGCTGATGAACTACCCCTCCGACATGACGCACGCGTCGGTCAAGGGCACGGAGCTCGCGGTTCCCGAGAACCTGATCCGGCTGTCCGTCGGCATCGAGGACATCGAGGACCTGATCGGCGACCTCGAGCAGGCCATCTCCTCCCTGCGCTAGCTCTCGCTGCGCCGGCTGTCCTCTGCGGAAGGCCCCTCCGGTGGGAGGGGCCTTCCGTGTGTCCGGAGCTGGGTCGCCGCCGCGCCGGGTGCCTGGACCCGGTGGTGCGCCGCCCCGGGTCTGTGCCGCCGCGCCGGGTGCCCGGACCCAGCAGAGCGGCTAGCGCGACCCCGGCAGCCGGAAGCGCTTCCTCTCCTTCGGCTGGGTCTGCTGGAAGAAGGCGCTGCTCTGCGGCAGCCACAGGAGCAGCACCGCGACCAGCATCCCGACGGCGATCAGGGACAGGCCCGGCGTTCCGCGGACGACGACGGGCACTCCCGCGATGATGCCGATGGTGCTCAGCAGCTCCCGGGCGCTCCTTCTGCCCCGGCGCAGCGGGAGCAGGAGGAGCAACTGCAGGATGGCGAGTGCCCCGAGGAGCGTGCCGAGCCCGATGAACCCTGCGCGGTCGAGGTCCTGCACCGCGGCCGAGGTGATGAACGTTCCCGCCGCGATGAGCAGCAGCACCGCGATCACGAGCCACAGGACGATCGCGGCCCGCAGCGGGAACGGCCGGGGCGGCAGGGGATCCTTGCGCGGACTCATCGGGAAGGCTTCCTAGCCCCGGGGAGCGACGGTGCCGCTGCGCGTCTCGGTGTCGTAGGAGTAGACCTCGGTGCCGCCGATCCACACCTGCAGGGCGCGCTGCATCACATCGAGCGGATCGCCGCTCCAGAGCACCAGGTCCGCGTCCTTCCCGACGGCCAGCGAGCCGAGGCGGTCCGCCAGGCCGAGGACCTTCGCGGGGTTGATGGTGATGGAGCGCAGCGCGGTCTCCCGGTCGAGGCCCTCCTTGATCGCCAGGGTAGCCTGGTGCACCAGGAAGTTGATCGGGATGACGGGGTGGTCGGTGATGATCGAGATCTCGACGCCGGCCCTCGCGAGCTTGCCGGGGTTGGCGATGGAGCGGCCGCGCAGCTCCACCTTGGACTTCGTGGTGAACAGGGGGCCGATCAGGACGGGGGTTCCGCGTTCCGCGAGGACGTCGCCGAGCAGGTGCGCCTCGGTGCCGTGGTCGAGGACGAGGTCGTACCCGAACTCGTCGGCGATGCGGAGGGCTGTCGCGATGTCGTCGGCGCGGTGCGCGTGCTGGCGCCAGGGGATCTCGCGCCGCAGCACCATGGCCAGGGCCTCGAGGTGCGGGTCGCGCGCGTTCTCGTCGGCCTTGCCCATGTAGTTCTGGGCCTTCATGAACGCCTCGCGGATGACGAGTGCGGTGCCGAGGCGGGTCGACGGCATCTTGCCCTTGCCGCCGTAGACGCGCTTCGGGTTCTCGCCCAGTGCCGACTTCAGTCCGCTGGGGGAGCGCAGCACCATCTCCTCGAGGTAGCGCCCGTGCGTGTGGAGGGCGACGGCGAGCCCGCCGATCGGATTGCCGGAGCCGGGGTTGACGTTCACGGTGGTGACCCCGCCCGCGAGCGCGTCGTCGAACCCGGGGTCGTAGGGGTTGATGGCGTCGATCGCCCGGACGCCGGCCGTGTTCGGCTCGGTCATCTCATTGGTGTCGTCCCCGGCTGTACCCTCGCCCTCTTCGTGCGTGCCCAGGTGCACATGGGCGTCCACGAACCCGGGGAGCAGCCACTTTCCTGCCGCGTCGATGACGGTGGCGCCCTCGGGCACGGGAACGGCGGGACCGAGCGCCGTGATGCGCCCGTCCTCGACGACGACCGTGCCGTCGAAGGGCTCACCGTCGATCGGGACGACGTGGGCGTTGGTGATGGCTGTGGCGGGAGCGGGCGGGGTGGTGCCGCTGGGGGAGGACATGGGTCGGCCTTTCGCAGGGGTCGGGGTGATTTCCACCATATCCGCACGCGGGTGCCTCCCCTGGAGCCGTGCCTACACTGGATGAGCCGTTCTCCGGGTCGCCGGGACCGGTGACCGCACCCTGTCCATCGGAAGGAAAGCATGAGCCAGCGCAGTACCGCGGCAGGAGTCCGCGCGCTGGGCCTTGTCGCCGCAGTGGCAGTGGCCTGGGCCCTGGTGGCCTGGGCGTTCGCCTGGGCCGACGTCATCGGCCTCGATTTCCGGGTGTACCGCATGGGCGGGCAGTCCGTGGTCGACGGTGACGGCTCGCTGTACACGCGCTCCTTCGGCGAGGGCGAGGGGTCGCTCCTCTTCACGTATCCGCCGTTCGCGGCGCTGGCCTTCACGGTGCTCACGCTCGTCAGCGCAGAGACCGGCGCCATGCTCTTCGTGTGGCTGTCGATCCTCATCGCAGCCGCGACGTCCCTGCTGGTCACGCGGTACCTCGGCGGTTTCCGCACCGTACGGGACGTGGTGATGCACCCCACGGCACTACCGCTGGCGATCGCCGGAACCGGGCTCGTCTGCCTCCTCGGCCCGTGGCGCGAGACCATGGCCTTCTCGCAGGTCAACATCCTGCTCTTCGCGATGATCGCCGCCGACCTCCTCTCGGGACCGCACCGCCGGATGCCCACCGGACTGCTCACGGGCATCGCGGCCGGCATCAAGCTGACGCCGCTGGTCTTCGGCCTGTACTTCCTCGTGCGCGGCGAGTGGAAGCAGCTGTTCACCATGGCAGCCGGCTTCTTCGGGACCATCGCGCTCGGTTTCCTCCTGCTGCCGGCCGAGTCTGCGACATACTGGCTGCAGATGCTGCGGGACACCGGCCGGATCGGCGGCGAGGGCTATGTGGACAACCTTTCCATCCGCGGTGCCATCCTCCACTTCCTGGGCCCCGACTTCCCCTCCACCATTCCGTGGCTGCTCATCTCACTGCTGCTCGTGGCCGCGACCGCCTACATCATCCGCGAGGCCCGACGGCGCGCGGACCGGTTCCTGCCGATCGCCATGACGTCGCTGCTCATGCTGCTCATCTCACCGATCTCGTGGTCGCACCACTGGGTCTGGATCGTCGTGGTCCTGGCGGTCCTCGCAGGCCAGGCCGCCGGGCTCCCCAGGGAACTGCGCGCACACCGCACGACGGCGGCCGTACTCTTCGTGCTCACCCTCCTGGTCTTCATCTACTCGCCCAAGACGATCGGTGTGGCGTTGGGTGCGGACGACCTCGATTCCCAGCTGGTGAACGGCTGGCTCATGGCCTCCAGCGCCGGCGTGTTCTGCGCGCTCGCCGTCACCGTGTTCTGGGTCCTCCTGTCGCGGACGCTGCGGGCGGTACGCCCGGAGCCAGCGATGCACTCGCACCGCGCAGTGCGTCCACAGGTCGGGGAGCAGGCCACGGCAGGCGGCAGCACGGGCAGGGGCCGCCCGTCCGGCGCCCTGCACGGCCGGCTCGACGACGGCGCCTTCCGCGGCAACCGCTGATGGTCACCGCGGCGCGGCGCACCCTCGCGGCTCCGGTCAGCCGCCCGCGGTTCGCCGCGGGCTGCGCCGTCGCGCTGGTCCTGCCACCGCTGCTCGAGACGGCCGTCTTCACGGTCGGCACTTCGCTCCTCGCGGTCGACGTCCTCTTCCAGCTCGCCGGGGTCATCGCCGTCGCCCTGATCGGCGGCCTCTGGCCCGCGCTGCTCGGCGCCCTGTGGAGCAGCATCATCCTGAACTACACCTCGACGGAGCCCTTCGGTTCCCTCGAGATCTCGGATGCCGAGAACGTCATCACAGTGCTGATCTTCATCGCCGTCGCGGTAACGGTGTCGCTCGTCGTCGGGCTGTCGGCGCGCCGGTCCCGGGAAGCGGCCCTGGCGCAGCAGGAGGCCGCCCTGCTCGGAGAACTCGCGCGTGGCGCACTGGCCGAGGAGGACACGCTCCAGGGCTTCCTGCGCCACGTCCAGACCCAGTTCGACGTCGATGCCGTGGCACTGTTCGGGCTCGTCAGCTCCTCGGGGCAGAAGGCCGGCGACGGGTCCGACGACCACGCGGGCGGCACGCGGGGCGGCGATGTGCAGGGCAAGGCCACGCAGGACGGGGCGCCGGGCGCTGGAAGGATGGAGCGCAAGGCCCTGGCCGTGCGCCCACCGGTGCCCGGCCCTGCCCTCTCGGGAGTCGTCCCCGGAGGGGCGGTGGCAACCACTGCGGCAACCGCTGCGGCAACCACTGCGGGCGCCAGGACAGGGGCCGGAACGGCTGCCGCCCCGCAGACAAGCGACGCGGACCGCTGGACGATTGACGCCGCGACCACGGTCGAGGCGGTCGACGGCGATTTCATCCTCGCGCTCTACGGGCACCACCTCTCGGCGCGCGAGCGCGGACTGCTGACGGCATTCGCCGGTCAGCTCCGCTCGATGCTGCAGCGGCAGGAACTCCTCGCGAGCACACGCACCAACCAGAGGCTCGTCGAGGGCAACGTCATGCGCACGGCGATCCTGCGCTCGGTGTCGCACGACCTGCGGACGCCCCTCGCCGGGATCAAGCTCGCCGTCAGCAGCCTCCGGCAATCCGACGTGACGTTCTCCCAGGAGGACGAGGACGAACTGCTGGAGACCATCGAGGACTACTCGGACAGGCTGGACGCGCTCGTCAACAACCTGCTGGACATGTCGCGTATCACCGGAGACGCGGTGGACGCGCACGTCCGGCCACTGAGGTGGATCGACGTCGTCGGGCCTGCCCTCGCCAACGTGCCCGAGGACCGTGTCCGCGTGCACATCCCGCCGAACCTGCCCGCCATCGAGGGGGACTCCGGGCTGCTGGAGCGCGTGGTCGCGAACATCGTGGAGAACGCGGTGAAGTACGCGCCCAATTCTCCGGTCGAGGTCACCGCATCCGTGGGTGGTACCGGGAAGGCCCTGATCCACGGTTTCCCGGCCAGCGAGCTGCGCGTCATCGACCACGGACACGGTGTGTCCCGGGACGACGTCGACGCCATGTTCCGCCCGTTCCAGCGGCTCGACGACGCTCCGTCGGGGGCCGGCGTCGGGCTCGGGCTGGCGGTGGCCAAGGGATTCACGGAGGTCATGGGCGGCGTGCTCGACGCCGAGCAGACCCCCGGCGGCGGCCTGACGCTCGTCGTCCGCCTGCCCATCTCGACGGGGATCGTGGAGCTGTGACGCGGGTGCTCGTCGTCGACGACGAACCGCAGCTCCTCCGCGCCCTGGAGATCAACCTCCGCGCCCACGGGTACCAGTGCGTGACGGCGGTCGACGGCGAGACGGCACTCGCGGCCGCGTCCGAACACCACCCGGACATCATCGTGCTGGACCTCGGGCTGCCGGACATCGACGGAGTGGATGTCATCCGTCGGATCCGCGGCTGGTCGCAGGTGCACATCATCGTGCTGTCTGCCCGGCACGGCTCGCGGGACAAGGTCGAGGCCCTCGACGCAGGCGCCGACGACTACGTGACGAAGCCGTTCGGCCTCGACGAACTGCTCGCACGTCTCCGCGCGGCCAGCCGGCGTGCGGCGGCGGACGCCGACGCGCCGGTCATCGAGACACCCGACTTCACGCTCGACGCCGGAGCCCGCCGTGTGCTGAAGGACGGCAGGGACATCCGGCTCACGCCCACGGAGTGGAAGATCGTGGACCGCCTGATCGCGCATCCGGGCCGGCTCGTCTCGCAGCAGCAGCTCCTCCTCGACGTCTGGGGCCCGGCGTATGCGAAGGACGTCCAGTACCTCCGGGTGTACCTGGCGCAACTGCGGAAGAAGCTCGAACCCGATCCGGGTGCTCCCCGCTACTTCGTGACCGAGAGTGGCATGGGCTACCGGTTCGAGCCGTGACGGGGAGGCCGGCGAGGTGCCCCTAGGATGGTCGCCATGACCACCGGCACCCTCCTCGCCATCTGTCGCGTGCACGAGCTCCTTCCCACGCGGGACTCGACCGGTGTCACCGCGATCGACAAACGGGCGGTCGACGGGCCGGTGAACGTGCATCCGCTGGGCCTGACCGGCGACGTCCAGGCGAGCCGCAAGCACCATGGCGGACCCACGAAGGCCCTCTACGCCTACGCGCAGGACGACGCCGACTTCTGGTCGCAGCAGCTGGGTCGCGAGGTGACGCCGGGCCTGTTCGGTGAGAACCTCCGCGTGGCGGGCATCGACGCCTCCTCCGCCGTCATCGGCGAGCGCTGGCGCGTGGGGGAGCAGGTGGTGCTCGAAGTGACCATGCCCCGGACGCCCTGCGTGAACTTCGCCCGGTACCTCGGCGAGAAGTCCTGGGTGAAGCGCTTCGCGGAGGCGAACCGCGTGGGCACCTACCTGAGCGTCGTGACGAAGGGCAGTATCGTCGCCGGCGACACCATCCGGGTGGCCAGCGTCCCCGACCACGGCGTCACCGCGGCGCAGGTCCACGCGGGCCTCGACGAGCCGCGGGCGCAGAGGCTGCTCGACGCCGCGGCCGCAGGGCACCTCACGCTCACCCCGCAGGTCCGCAAGGCCGCGCTGAGGGCACTGAGAGCCGCCTTGCCGGCCTGACGTGCCGAAGGTCACCTCCCGGAGGACCCGGGATGGAACCGATCGACCCCGTCGTGCAGTAGACTGGATATATCCCCCACACCGGTATTCCCTTTATTTCCGCCCCTTAGGGCCGGATAGGTTGTGTTGGGGCTCGGAGCACAGACTCGCGAGCAGATTCATCAGGGAGCGCCGGCTAGAAGAAAAGTCACACATCACTGCTGAGAGAGCAGAGACCACGGTGTGACGAGGAAGTTCGGCCTCGGGATTGAAACAGTGCCGGATTTCCATGTTCATTCGGCACTGCAGGCTCCTTCCTGTCAGGCCGTCCGGCACCTACCTGAAGGAATTCTTCCGTGCCTGAAAACCTGTCCGAGCAGATCACCGATACCACCCTCGTCACCGAGACCACCGCAGCGGTTCCCGCAGCAGAGTCCGACGACGACGGCGTGGATATCCGCTTCACCGAGCTGAACCTCGACGGCCGCATCCTCGCGGCGCTGACCGACCTCGGCTACGAGAAGCCCTCACCCATCCAGGCAGCGACCATCCCCGCGCTGCTCGAAGGCCGCGACGTCGTCGGGCTGGCGCAGACCGGCACCGGCAAGACCGCTGCGTTCGCCGTGCCCGCGCTGTCCAAGATGGCGGAACTGGCCGACGTCAACGGCGGACCCAGCAAGAACACGCAGGTCCTGGTGCTAGCACCGACCCGCGAGCTCGCGCTGCAGGTAGCCGACGCGTTCACGTCCTACGCCAAGCACATGGAGGGCTTCACCGTCCTCCCCGTCTACGGCGGATCGCCCTACGGCCCCCAGCTCAACGGGCTCCGCCGCGGAGCGCAGGTCGTCGTCGGTACCCCCGGCCGCGTCATCGACCACATCGAGAAGGGTTCACTGGACCTCTCGAACCTCGAGTACGTCGTGCTCGACGAGGCTGACGAGATGCTGCGCATGGGCTTCGCCGAGGATGTCGAGAAGATCCTCGCCTCCACGCCGGCGGAGAAGCAGGTTGCACTGTTCTCCGCGACCATGCCCCCGGCCATCCGCCGTATCGCCAAGAAGTACCTGAACGATCCGGCCGAGATCTCGGTCAAGGGCAAGACGACGACCGGCACCAACACGCGTCAGCGCTACCTGCAGGTCATGGGCCCGCACAAGCTCGACGCGATGACCCGCATCCTTGAGGTCGAGGACTACGACGGCATCATCGCCTTCGTCCGTACCAAGGCGGCCACCGAAGACCTGGCGGACAAGTTGCGTTCACGGGGCTTCACAGCCGCAGCCATCAACGGAGACATTCCCCAGCAGCAGCGCGAGCGCACGGTCGAGGCGCTGCGCGAAGGCAAGATCGACATCCTCGTCGCCACGGACGTTGCAGCCCGCGGTCTCGACGTGGAGCGCATCTCGCTCGTCGTGAACTACGACATCCCGAACGACACCGAGTCCTACGTGCACCGCATCGGCCGTACCGGCCGTGCAGGCCGTTCCGGTGACGCGATCCTCTTCATCACCCCGCGTGAGAAGTACCTGCTCCGTTCGATCGAGAAGGCCACGCGCCAGCCCGTCGAGCAGATGCAGCTGCCCTCCACCGAGAAGATCAACGAGCTGCGCCTCAGCAAGTTCGCGGACAAGATCACGCAGACGCTGGCCGGCAAGGAGGTCGCGCTGTTCCGCGACCTGATCGCCACCTACGAGCGTGAGCACGACGTGCCCGCTAACGAGATCGCTGCAGCCCTTGCCGTCATGGCGCAGGGCGGCCAGCCGATCCTCGTGCAGGACATCCCCGTCGCTCCCGCCGGACAGCGCGAGCGTGCCGAGGGACGCAAGGATGCCTTCGGCTCCCGCGGCCCGACGCGCACGCTCACCGAGGGCAACGCCACCTACCGCATCGCGGTGGGACGTCGCCAGCGCGTGATGCCGGGCTCGATCGTCGGCGCCATCGCCAACGAGGGTGGCCTGTCCTCCTCGCAGATCGGCGGCATCGACATCCGTGCGGACCACAGCCTGGTGGAGCTGCCCGCGGACCTGACGACCGACCAGCTGCGCGCGCTCTCCAGGACGCGCATCGGCGGCGAGCTCATCCACCTCGAGCTCGACAAGGGACGCAAGCCCGCGGGCAACCGCGGTGCGGGCGAGTTCAAGAAGCCCTTCAAGAAGGACTTCCCGAAGCGTGACGGCGACACCCGATTTTCGGGCGACGCCAACCGCAAGCCCCGCCACGCGAAGGGCGCCGGAGCCGGAACAGGACGCTCCACCGCGCAGTCCGAGCAGTGGTAGGAACTAGCTAGGCGAAACCCCGTCGGACCCGTGCACTGCACGGGTCCGATGCGGAATCCGGGGTCCGTCCCTCATGGGGCGGTTGTCGATTTCGCACCAGCGGCTCGGAACTGGTAAAGTTTCTTGCTGTTGCCCCCCTAGCTCAGTGGTAGAGCGCGTTCTTGGTAAGAACGAGGTCACCGGATCGATTCCGGTGGGGGGCTCGTAAATGAGGGGCCCGTGACGATCATCCGATCGGTGCGGGCAGCCTCATTTAGGGCGGTGTAGCTCAGCTGGTTAGAGCGCACGACTCATAATCGTGAGGTCGTGGGATCGAGTCCCACCACCGCTACGGACAAGGCCCCGGAACTACGGTTCCGGGGCCTTTTTCGTTTTCCGGATGCCGGAAACGACGAAGCCCGGCAGTCGTGCCTGCCGGGCTTCATCCTGATGCTTCGATCTGATGCCTCGATCCCAAGGGCTGGAGGAGGGCTACCGCTTGCCTTCTGCTGCATCCTTGACGGATTGCGGGGTCTTGCGGCCCAGTTGCTGGTCGAGTGCGACCCGAAGACGTGCCTTCGCCGCTGTCACCCTCGGGGTATCGGCGGGCCGCCGGTAGCCCGCCTGCCCGGACGGGGCTTGTCGCACGCGTGCTGTATCGGTCATCGCTGCTCTCCTTGTCCTCATCCTCGTCTCATTGTCCGGCACCGCCGTCGGCCAGTCCAGCATCGGGGTCCTCCGGATTGGCCACCGGGTTGTTCACCCAGATCGCATCGAGGATCAGGCGGTCCTCCTCGGTGGCCAGGTCGCTGTACGAGAGCTGGAGGAGTGCCTCCACTCCTGCTTCCTGGCGGATCGGGTCGAGGGAGGTCGCGGCGTCGATCGCCCACTGCGTCCTGCGCCACCATTCGGCGCGGTCGTCGGCGCGCCTCTTCTGCTCCAGGGCGGCCCGGTCCGCCGTCGCGCGCTGCTGGAGGGTCGCGAAGGCCGTTCCGGCCGCCAGGACCGCCGCGATGAGCACCGCGACCGGAGCGAGGGCGCCGACGATCTCCCACCACTGCGGAGCGTCGGACGCGAGCTCCACGAGGATCGGGTCCGACGTCGGCGGAACGGTCGGGATGGACATGGCGCCAGCCTAACCGCCGCCACTCCCGTTACCGGTGCGTAGGGCCGGGATGCAGCCAGCCTCAGTCGCCCTTCACATTGATGATCTGGCGCAGCGTGTGGCGGATCTCCACCAGGTCCTTCGCATCCTGCATGACGGCATCGATGTCCTTATAGGCTGCGGGGATCTCGTCGAGGAACGCCGGGGTGTCCCGGAATTCGATGCCCCGCATGGCGGCACGGAGCTGGTCCTGTGTGAACGTCCGGCGGGCAGCGTTGCGGGAGTACTCGCGTCCAGCCCCGTGCGGGGCCGAATCCATCGCCTCCCGGTTGCCCCTGCCCGTGACCACGTAGGACCGCGTGCCCATCGAACCGGGGATCAGCCCGGGACGCCCGGCGTCGGCGGCGATGGCTCCCTTGCGGGACAGCCACACATCCTTGCCGTAGTGCGTCTCCCGTTGGGTGTAGTTGTGGTGGCAGTTGATGCGTTCGCGCTCCTCCACCGGTTTGCCGACCCAGGAGGTGAACTGGCGGACCACGCGGTCCATCATCTCCTCGCGGTTGAGCAGCGCGAATTTCTGCGCCCACATCAGTTCGCCGATGTAGCGATCGAATTCCGGCGTGCCCTCCTCGAGGTGCGCGAGGTCCCGGTGCGGCAGGGAGATCGACCGGGCAGCGCAGTAGTCCTGGGCTGCCGTGATATGCCGCTGCGCGATGCGGTTCCCGATGCCCCGTGACCCGGAGTGCAGGAAGAGCCACACGTCGTCCACTTCATCGAGGGACACCTCGATGAAGTGGTTGCCCGAACCGAGCGTGCCGAGCTGCAGGCGCCATGCCTTCACGTAGCTGGACGGGTCGAAGCCGGCCGAGCGCGCGTCGCGTTCGAGGGAGTCGATGCGGGGCTCGGCCGAGGCGCTCACCCGCTTGTTGTTGTTGCCGGCCGAGAGGGGGACGGCCCGTTCGATCGCCTCGCGCAGGACACGGCGATCAAGGCGTGCGATGTCGCGGGCGGAGTAGTCGGTGCGCACCGCGACCATCCCGCAGCCGATGTCGACGCCGACCGCTGCGGGGATGATCGCCCCGAGGGTCGGCAGGACCGAGCCGACGGCGCATCCCAGGCCGAGGTGGGCGTCCGGCATGGAGGCGAAGTGCGGGTACACGAACGGCATCGAGCTCGTCATCCGGTTCTGCGCCAGCGTCGCATCATCGATGATGCTGGCGAAATTGACGTACCTGTCGCTGATCCACTGCATCTGTCGAGGCTACCGATGAGTCCGGAGGGAGAACATGCCCCGCCTGCTCCCTCCGGGCCCTTGCGGATGCCTCAGCGGATCCGTACCGCCTGGAGCACCGCATCGTGGACGGTGACGTCAGAGCCGTCCCCCGTGCGCTCGGTACGCGGGCGGGACTCGCAGGTCCGGATGTCCCAGGCGTCGTCGAGCAGGGCTGCGATTTCCTGCGGCGTGTAGAAGAGTTCGGGCTGGGGCGGCCGCGGAATCCCGGTGCGGAGGTCCGAGGGATCGTGACCGACGATCAGCAGCGTCCCCCCGACGCCGACGAGGGACGCCAGCGCGCCGAAGATGCGTGAGCGCTCCGGTTCGGGAAGGTGCAGGAACTGGGTGGAGACGAGGTCCAGGCCATCGGGGAGCTCCGGCGAGGCCAGCAGGTCCACCTGCCGGAACTCGAGGCGTTCCGCGACGGAGGTATCGAGGTCTTCCGCGTGGGCGCGGGCGCGGGAGAGTGCGACGTCGGACACGTCGATACCCAGGACATGCCAGCCGCGGGAGGCGAGCCAGGCGGCGTCCGCTCCTTCCCCGCAACCGACGTCGAGTGCCTTACCCGGCGGCAGATGCTCCGCCACGGCCACGAGCTGTCGGTTGGGCCTGCCGCTCCAGATCCTCGGGCGCTGCCGGTAGCGGTCGTCCCAGAATTCCTGCGTGTACTCGACCCGCACGGCGTACCCCTTCCCGGTCTGCGGCGCCCCCGGATGTGGCGCCACCTGCGAACCCATCATCGGGCCCACGAGGGCGTGTGCCAAGGATGTGCTCCGGACATGCACGCCGAAGATCCGGGAATGGCTCGCCAGGCAAAGACGATCCAGCAGGTGCTTCAGGCACGCAGGCCGATCGTCAGTGACTGCCGCTCCACCTGCTGTTCAGCGTGTGCCGACCCGGATGTGGCGAGTCCTGCCAGCCAGGTCGCGAGTGCGCCGATGGCGGCACCGGCCACGACGTCGACGAGGTAGTGCCACCCGAAGTAGACGGTGGCGAGGGCGGTGAGCAGGACGTAGATCCAGAGGACGACCCGGAGGACCAGCGGCAGACGGACCAGGTGCGCGATCAGGGCGGCAGTGAAGACCACCGACACGTGAAGGGAAGCGAAGGCCGCGATGCCGTGCATGGAGTCCGTGGCATGGGGATCGGAGAGAACCCGCAGCCGACTCCGGTACAGGGATTCATGAAGGTCCGTCACGGCGGTGTGGGGCAGGTCCGTGTAGTGGATCCGCTCGACGAAGATCGGTCCCAGGGAGGGCAGCGCGTAATAGCTTGCCGCGCCGAGGATCCAGTTGAAGGACAGCGCGCTGACGTACCAGGCCCCGCGGGACAGTTGCTTGGAGCAGGCGAGGGCAGCGGCAACGGACAGCGGGACGAGATAGAGGTAGGACACATACACGGCGGACAGGACGTGGGCGCTCAGTCCTGTTCCGAGAGCATCCTGGAGTACATCCCCGGGATGGCTGCCACCGGTGAACCATCGATCGCTCTGCTGGAGAAGGGGATCCATCACCCGGTCACGGATGAAGGGCAGGAAGCTCTTCATGTTGCGGTACGAGACGTATGCGAGGTAGAAGGTGAGGATTCCCACCGAGCTGGCCACCAGTCGTGGTCCGGACCATCGACGGCGGAACTCGGCAGCAGCCAGGCCGAGGAAGTTCCGCGAGGAGGGCCGCTTGAGCAGCGTCCGCGAGGCGACGTCGACCAGGATCATCGCGGCCAGGAGAAAGGGCAGGCGGATGTAGCTGGGACCCAGGAAACCGTCCGGGTCACGCAGCGGCAGGTCGAAAGCCACGGCCGTTCCCACCGTGAAGACGGTGACGGAGGCCGCCACGGCGAAGGGGACGCGGAAGAACCCGGGGAGGACCCGCGCCGGTGCCGGGGCTTTCAGCTTCATCAGACATTTCTAGCGCAGTATGATGCCGTTCGTTAACCGTTTGTTAATAATGCCCGCTGTCACAGCGGACAGCCCATGCCCTACCCACGGGAGAGCAGCATGTCCGGAGACGACGCCCCAGGCACGAAAGTCCAAGACCCGCACCGAGGCGGGGTCATGGCATGACGGGCCAGCCGTTCCCCGTCCAGCCGATGCTGGCGAAGGCCGTGGACGCCGTCCCCGAGCCGGACAGTGTTCCGGGCGGACTGCTCTACGAGCCGAAATGGGACGGCTTCCGGGCGATCGTGAGGATCGAGGACGGCACCTGCGAGATCGGCAGCCGCGGCTCGAAGATGCTCACCCGGTACTTCCCCGAACTCGTCGACGCGCTGCTCGAGAACCTCCCCGGGCGCTGCGTCGTCGACGGCGAGATCGTGGTGCGGCAGGGCGAGCACGGTGCGGAGAGGCTGGACTGGGAGGCCCTGTCCCAGCGCATCCACCCGGCGGAGAGCAGGGTGCGCCTTTTGGCGGCGCAGACGCCGTCGTCGTTCATCGCCTTCGACCTCCTCGGCATCGACGACGACGACCTGACGGACGTCCCCTTCCGCGAGCGGCGGACGGCACTCCAGGGGATCGGGGAGTCCTTCTCCGCGCCGGTCCACCTGTCGCAGGTCACGCACGACGTCGAGCTCGCGCGGCGCTGGCTCGTCGAGTTCGAGGGGGCCGGGCTGGACGGCGTCGTGGCGAAGCCCCTCGCGGCGGCGTACGGACCGAACAAGCGGCTCATGCTCAAGGTCAAGCACCACCGCAGCGCGGACGTCGTGGTGCTCGGGTACCGGGTGCACAAGTCCGGCAAGGGTGTCGGCTCGCTGCTGCTCGGTCTGTACGACGACGACGGCGAGCTGCGGAACGTGGGCGGCATCTCGGCCTTCTCCGACAAGCGGCGCCTCGAGCTCGTGGACGACCTGGAGCCCGACGTGATGCGTGACGCCGGCGGCGAGGTCGAACTCGGCGCGACCGACCGCAACCGCTTCGCCTCCGCGAAGGACGTGTCCTACATCCGGCTGCAGCCCCGGCGGGTCGTCGAGGTGCGGTACGACCAGATGGAGGGAGACCGCTTCCGCCACACGGTGCAGTTCGAACGCTGGAGGCCCGACCGCGAGGCGCGCTCCTGCACCTTCGAGCAGCTCGACATCCCCGCGGCCTACGACCTCAGCAAGGTGCTCGCCTGAGGTGGCCGGGTTCTCGCAGGACCTCACCGCGACTCCGCCTATCCAGGCTGGAGGAACGAACCCGGCCTACCTCTGCAGCGGTGTGGCCTGGCATGCCTCGGAGCCCGTCCTGTCGCTGTATCCCGTGCCCCCGGCAGGCGCGTCCGGGGCACCGGTCCCCGAGGGCGGGGCGCACGACGACGGGACGTGGGATCTCGACCTCCCGGGGAGGAAGCTGGCCTTCGAGGTCCTGGAGGGTAGGTTCTGCCTGGGGTTCCAGCGCGTCCACGGGCGCGACGACCGGACCCGGGTGCACTGCGCGGACCAGGCGCCGGCCGAGCGCGGCTACCAGTGCGGCCGGTGCTTCGCCCAGGACGACGTCCGTTTCATGCACGACATCCATCGCTCCGGCATCGCTCCGGCCGGGCTCAAACGCTACCTCGACCAGCCCCACTGGCTGTACGTCGCGACGTTCGCGGATGGTTCGAGCAAGGTCGGCACCGCGTCGGATCCGCGGAAGCGGGCGCGTCTCGTGGAACAGGGCGCCGTCGTCGCGCAGTTCGTCGCCCATGCCGCCGACGGGAGGATCGTCAGGATCCTCGAGGACGAGGTGACCCGGACCGTCGGGCTGCAGCAGGCCGTGAGGTCCGGGGCCAAGGCGGCATCCCTCTGCGCGCCGCTGCCCTTCGCGCGACTCGAATCCATCAATGACGGCTTCGCACTGGCAGCCCGGGGGCTGCTCGAGGGCGGCATCGGGATCGACGGCTTCGAGGTGGTGTACGAGGAGTTCGATCCGCCGCCGTCATGGTCCGCCGTCCTCGGCCTCAGCGGACTGCAGCCGTACCCGCAGCCCCTCGGGAGCGGGCGGCACGGGTTCACCATCCGGGAGCTGATCGGCCCGTCTGCCCTCGTCTCGATCGACGGAGCGGACCTGGTGTTCGTGGCAGACCTCGCCCAGCTCAAGGGCAGGCGGCTGCGCTTCGGCCACTTCAGCACGCCGGTCCCCGCCGTCCAGGAGGCCCTTTTCTGAGCATCGGCCCTGACGGCCGTAGAATCGGATCATGCTGAATACGCCCTGGGAGACCGGCTCGGACCTGTACCGAAGGCTGGTGGTCTCGGCACTGGTGACCACGGCGATCGGCATCCTCATCGCCGTGGTCGGTGCCGCGACGGACCGGTCCGGTCTCGTCTTCACGGGCGTCCCGGTCATCGTGGTCGGCATGGTGTGCCATCTCGCAGGCATGGTCGTCCGCTCACGCGACGTCCGGCGCCGCAGGACGGACACGCACTGACCGGAGCGCCGACCGGCCCCAGATTCCGCAGCAGGACTACCAGCAACGCCCGACGCTTCCACCGGAGGATCCATGACCATCGACCCAGACCTGCAGGGACGCAGCTATCCCGCGGGAGACACCTACTCCGTGGGACGCGAGGCCATCCGCGACTTCGCCAGGGCCGTCAAGGCCACGCACCCGGCGCACTACGACGTCGATGCTGCGGCAGCGCTCGGGTACCGGGACCTCCTCGCCCCGCCCACGTTCGCCGTCATCGTGGCCCAGCGCGCCGACGCCCAGCTCATCAATGACCCGGACGCAGGCATCGATTTCACCCGCGTGGTCCACGCCGACCAGCGCTTCGTCCACCACCGCCCCATCCTCGCCGGAGACGAACTCGTCGCCGAACTGCACGTCGACCAGGTGCGCGCCATGGGCGGCGGAGCGATGATCACCACGCGCGCCGAGATCTCGACCGTCGACGGCGAGCCGACGGCCACGTCGACGTCATCCCTTCTCGTGCGCGGAGAGGACCAGTAACCATGGCAGTGTCAACAGATTCCCTCGAGGTCGGCCAGCAGATCGGCTCTACCACGATCGGTATCACCCGGCAGGACCTCGTGCGGTACGCCGGTGCCTCAGGAGACCTCAACCCGATCCACTGGAACCAGTCCTTCGCGGAGGGCGTCGGGCTCCCCGGCGTCATCGCGCACGGGATGTTCACGATGGGTGCGGCAGTGCAACTCGTGACCGACTGGATCGGTGACCCGGCCGCCGTCGTCGACTACCAGACGCGCTTCACCAAGCCGGTGATCGTCGAGGACACGACGGCGCTGCCCGGCGAGCCCGGCGCGGTCGTCGAGGTGACCGGCGTCGTCGGTGCGATCGACACCGAACGGTCGACCGCGCGCATCGACCTCACCGTGACGTTCGCCGGACAGAAAGTCCTGGTCAAGGCCCAGGCCGTGGTGAAACTCCCGTGACCGTCCCCGCGACGGGCACACGCCTCGCCGACCTCACGACGGCCCGCGTGGGAGGGCCTGCGCGTACTCTCGTGGCAGCGTCCACGGAAGCCGGGATCGTCGAGGCGGTCCGTGCCGCCGACGCCGCGGGGGAGCCGCTCCTGATCATCAGCGGGGGCTCGAACCTCCTCATCGGTGACGACGGTTTCGACGGGACGGTCGTCCACATCACCTCCACGGGCTTCACGGTGAACGACGACGACGCCACGTGCGGCGGCGTCATGGTCAAGGCGCAGGCAGGGCAGGACTGGGACGAGCTCGTCCGGTACACGGTGCTGCATGCGTTCTCCGGGCTCGAAGCCCTCTCGGGCATCCCCGGCTCCACCGGGGCCACGCCCGTCCAGAACGTCGGGGCCTACGGAACGGACGTGTCCCAGACCATCGCCACCGTACGGACGTACGACCGCGAGACGGACAGCATCAGGAGCTTCACCAATTTCGAGCTGGAGTTCGGCTACCGGGACTCACTCCTCAAGCGCAGTACCGTCGACGGGTCGCCGCGCTACGTGGTGCTGTCGGTCGAGTTTCAGCTGGGACTGGGCCGCAAGAGCAAGCCGGTCCGGTACGCGGAGCTCGCACGGGCCCTGGGGATCGAGGTGGGCGCCCGCGCCTACGCGAACGACGTGCGCCGCGAGGTGCTGAAGCTTCGGGCGGGCAAGGGCATGGTGCTCGACGCCCCCGATCCGGACACCTGGAGCACGGGATCGTTCTTCACCAACCCGATCGTCGCGCAGGAGGTCGCGGACCGCCTGCCGGACGAGGCTCCCCGCTATCCGTCCGGTGCCGACGGCCAGGTGAAGCTCAGTGCGGCCTGGCTGATCGAGCATGCCGGGTTCTCGAAGGGCTTCGGCCTCGCCGACGACGATGGGCATGCAGCGGCAGGAGGGCGGGCATCGCTGTCTACCAAGCACACGTTGGCCGTCACCAACAGGGGAGGTGCCTCGGCGTCGGACCTCCTGGCTGTTGCCGGGCTCGTGCGGGACGGCGTGGAACGCGCGTTCGGCATCCGGCTGGAACCGGAGCCCCTGCTCATCAACTGCAAGCTCTGAGCAGCCCGGATCGGGCCGGCCGGGCCCAGTACCCCTAGAGCACAGGGGAGCGGCGGGCCTGCTCGGCGGCGGCACGCGTGAGGACGACGTCGTCCCAGCTGTCCTCCTGCCGGACGAGCCGCCGCGAGCACAGCCACTGTGCCAGGCGGGAGGCCACGCTGATCTGGGCGAGGCGGTCGTGGAAGTCCGGGAGGAGCTGGGGGACCGCGAGGAAGCCCGGCAGGGCATGCAGCAGTTCACGGGCACCCATCACCTGGACGTACGGCTCCGCCGTGCCGAACTGGCGCTCCAGCTCGAGCAGCTCCCAGTCCGCGGGCGCCAGGCCGGCGACGGCGACGTGCTCCAGGTAGTCCCGGAGGTGGCCCTGCACCCGTTCGTACCGCAGGAGGCTCTCCGGGTGCCGCACGTGGCTGCTGCCCGCGAAGAAGCGCTTGAGGATGGTGTCTGCGTTCACGGGGTCCATGCGCACATCCTGCCGGTGCGCACCGACCTTTTCCCGCTCCGCGGCAACCGCGCGATGCACCGGCGGAATGTCCGGAATACTGGATAGCATCGGATGTCCGTGCGATCGCACGCCACTGGCCCGGTGGAGGATCGCTGCGGGCGAGGAGGACCGGAATGGCGGAACAGGGGAGCGGAATGCCCGAGCAGCAGCACGTCGCGCAGTGTCGCCCCGTCGGTGCGGCTGAAGCCCTTCGCGCGAGTACTTTCGAGGCGACGACCCTGGCCTACTCCCTCATGGACCCGGACTTCGTCATCCTGGACGTCAACACGGCCTTCGCGGAGGCGACGGGCATGGCCCGGGAGGACCTCATCGGGCGTCAGGCGTTCGAGGTCTTCCCCGAGAACCCGCTGCAGTCCGACGACGCTCCCGCACGCACCATGCGCCAGTCGCTCGAACGCGTGATCTCGACCAGGCAGCGCGACAGCATGCACATCCACCGCTACGACATCCCCGACCCCGCCCGGCCGGGTGCTTTCCTGGAGCGGTACTGGAGCCCCGTCAACATCCCGGTGCTCGACGACGACGGTGCGCTGGTCGCGATCCTGCAGCAGGTGGATGATATCACCGACTATCGAGAGGACCTCGTCAAGGTGCTCGGCTACCTGCAGGAGTCGTCGACGGGGACCTCGCCGGGAACCGGGACCGGCACCTCGACCGAGACGTCACGCCGTTTCGTAGAGTACGCAGCGACCGCCATGGCGCACTCCAGCCTCTACCACTCCGCCCGCCGGGAGGTGGAGCAGCTGCAGGAGGCGCTCGTGTCCCGGGGTGTCATCGACCAGGCGAAGGGCATCCTCATGGGCCGGTACCGGTGCAGCAGCGAGGAGGCGTTCGGGCGCCTCAAGCAGATGTCCAACGACAGCAATGTGCGGCTCCGCGACGTCGCCACCGCCCTGAACTATCAGGCGTCCGCGCCGGCGGGCCGCCAGCAGGACTAGAGGTTGCCGGTGGCGATCATCAGCATCCGGCGGAGCGGCTCGGCCGCGCCCCACAGCAGCTGGTCGCCCACGGTGAAGGCACTGATGTAGTCCGGGCCCATCTCGAGCTTGCGGACGCGTCCCACGGGGATCTCCAGCGAGCCTGTGGCTGCGACCGGCGTCAGACCGGCGAGCGTGTCCGCCTTCGTGTTGGGGATGACGCGCACCCACTCGTTGTCCGCGGCGAGAAGGGACTCGATCTCGCTGACCGGCAGGTCCTGGGTCAGCTTGAGGGTCAGTGCCTGGGAGTGCGAGCGCATGGCGCCCACGCGGACGCACAGGCCGTCGAAGGGGATGCGGGTGTCGGTGCCGAGGATCTTGTTGGTCTCCGCGCCGGCCTTCCACTCCTCCTTCGACTGCCCGTTGCCGAGGTCGCTGTCGATCCAGGGGATGACCGACCCGGCGAGGGGGACCCCGAACTGGCCGGCCTCGAGGCTGGGGTGCCGCTGCTTCGCGAGGATGGCGCGGTCGATGTCGAGGATCGCCGACGCGGGGTCGTCCAGGTTCATGGCGACGGTGCCGTGCAGCGCTCCGAACTGGTTGAGGAGCTCGCGCATGTGCCGGGCGCCTCCACCAGAGGCAGCCTGGTAGGTCATGGAGGTGCCCCACTCCACGAGTCCGTTGCGGAAGAGCCCACCCAGGCCCATGAGCATGCAGGAGACCGTGCAGTTGCCGCCGATGAAGTCGCGGACACCGCTCGCGAGGCCGGCGTCGATGGCGGACCGGTTGACCGGGTCGAGCACGATGATGCTGTCCTGCTCCATCCGCAGGGTCGATGCGGCGTCGAGCCAGAGGCCCGACCAGCCGGCATCGCGCAGCTTCGGGTAGACCTCGGAGGTGTAGTCGCCGCCCTGGGCGGTCACGATGATCGGCAGCTTGGCGAGGGTCTCGACGTCGTAGGCGTCCTGGAGCGTACCGGCGCCGTCGGCGAACGAGGGTGCTGCGCCCCCGGCGGCCGACGTCGAGAAGAACACGGGGTTGATGCGGGCGAAGTCGCCCTCGTCCTGGAGCCGCTGCATGAGGACCGAGCCCACCATGCCGCGCCATCCCACGAATCCGACGGACGGCAGGGCGGAACTCTCGGGTACTGAAGTCATGCCCTCCAGTTTAGGCGCGAGGATCCCGTCCGGTCCCCTTTGTGACTCGGGCCTCGCGCGGGCCGGGCAGGGCTGGGCGAGCCATAGCGGGCCCCGCTCAGTCCTGCCGGGTCCAGAGGCTGATGCGGTAGCGGGTTCCGCTGGAGGCTTCCAGCCAGCCGGACTCGGGGGTCAGCGCGGCGAGCGTCCAGTCCTGACCGAGGGCGGGAGCAACGGTATCGCCCTCCTCCGAGGACTCGACGACGGTGACGAGTGCGGCGTTGGCACGGGGCAGTGCGGCCGCGTAGACCCGGCCGCCGCCGATGACCCAGATCTCCTCGGCCCCCGGACTGGCCTGCGCGGCCTCGAAGGCGGCGTCCAGGGAGTCGACGACGATCGCGCCCGGCAGGTCGACGGTGCCGGATCCGGAGAGGACGATGTTGGTGCGGTCCGGCAGGGGCCGGAACTTCTCGGGGAAGGACTCCCAGGTGCGGCGGCCCATGATCACGGGGTGCCCCGTCGTCGTGGCCCGAAAGTGTGCCAGGTCCTCCGGCAGGTGCCAGGGGATCCCGCCGTCCCTGCCGATCACACCGTTCTCGGTCTGCGCCCAGATCATGCCGATCACGGGCAGTGATCGGACGGCATCGGGCACGCTCAGGGCGGGAGCGCGGAGCTCGCTCATACCGCCACCGGAGCCTTGATGGCAGGGTGGTGCTGGTAGTCGACCACGTCGAAATCCTCCAGGGTGTAGTCGAAGATGCTGGCGGGCTTCCGCTTCAGCTCGATCCGCGGGTACGGGTACGGCTCGCGGGACAGTTGCTCGGCGACCTGCTCCACGTGGTTGTCGTACACGTGGACGTCGCCGCCGGTCCAGATGAACTCGCCCGGTTCCAGGCCGGTCTGCTGGGCGACCATCAGGGTCAGCAGTGCATAGGAGGCGATGTTGAACGGGACGCCGAGGAAGGTGTCCGCCGACCGCTGGTACAGCTGGCAGGACAGCCTGCCCGGACCGCCGTCGACACCGGGCGTCACGTAGAACTGGAAGAACACGTGGCAGGGCGGCAGCGCCATGTCGGCGATCTCCGAGACGTTCCAGGCCGAGACGAGGTGCCGGCGCGAGTCGGGGTTCGTCTTGAGCGCCTCGACGACCTGGGCGATCTGGTCGATGTGCCCGCCGTCGGGCGTCGGCCACGAACGCCACTGGACGCCGTAGACCGGGCCGAGCTCGCCGTCGTCGTCCGCCCACTCGTCCCAGATGGACACGCCGCGCTCCTGGAGCCAGCGGACGTTCGAGTCACCGCGGAGGAACCAGAGCAGCTCGAGGGCCACGGACTTGAAGTGCACGCGCTTGGTGGTGATGAGCGGGAAGGACTCGCGCAGGTCGAACCGCAACTGCCGGCCGAAGACGCTCCGGGTCCCGGTGCCCGTCCTGTCGCTCTTCGCCGCGCCGTTCGCCATCACGTCGCGCAGCAGATCCTCGTAGGGGGTGGGAATGGGGGTGCTCACCCAGCAAGTCTAGAACGCGGAGCGCAGGGGAACTGCCGGTAGACTGCGCGGACCGGGACAGCCGACGATGCCGGTCACCTGCCGTTCACCTTGCACCGGAAGACTCCAGCCGTGACCATCCCCCCACCCCACACTGCGCCCTCCGTCGATCCGGCCAGCCGTCCTGCAGCCCGGCCGGCGCAGTTCGCCGCCTCCGGACTCGCGCCCGACCCCCGGACGCTGCTCGACATCCTGCACGCCACGGCCAGGGCGCACCCCAGCGCCTCCGCGCTCGATGACGGCACCTCCGCGCTCAGCTACGCGGAGCTGGTCACCGCTGCGGAGACGTTCGCAGGAACACTGCGGGGAGCAGGGGTGGGACGCGGCGATACCGTCGGCGTCCGCCTGCCCTCGGGCACCAACGAGCTCTACATCGCGATCCTCGGCGTGCTCGCGGCGGGTGCGGCCTACGTGCCTGTCGACGCCGACGACCCCGACGAGCGCGCGCACGTCGTCTTCGCCGAGTCGCGGGCCGCCGTCGTCGTCGGGGAAGGCCTCGCGCTGACCCCCGCCGGGCCCTCCCGGGGGGTCGGAGGAGAACCCACGCCCGACGACGACGCCTGGATCATCTTCACCTCCGGGTCCACCGGGACACCGAAGGGCGTGGCCGTGACGCACCGCTCGGCGGCGGCGTTCGTCGACGCCGAGGCCCGCCTGTTCCTGCAGCGGGAGCCGATCGGGCCCGCGGACCGCGTGCTGGCCGGCCTGTCCGTCGCGTTCGATGCCTCGTGCGAGGAGATGTGGCTGGCCTGGCGCTACGGGGCGTGCCTCGTTCCGGCGCCCCGCGCGCTCGTGCGGACCGGCGTCGACCTCGGTCCCTGGCTGATCGCGCGCGGCATCACCGTCGTCTCCACGGTGCCGACGCTCGCCGCCCTGTGGCCCGCGGACGCGCTCGAGAACGTGCGGCTCCTCATCTTCGGCGGCGAAGCGTGCCCGCCGGAACTCGCACAGCGCCTCGCCGTGCACGACCGCGAGGTGTGGAACACCTACGGTCCCACGGAGGCGACCGTCGTCGCCTGCGCCGCCCGCCTCGGCGGGGACGGACCCGTACGGATCGGCCTGCCGCTCGACGGTTGGGACCTCGCCGTCGTGGACGAGTCCGGCGTCCCCGTCCCCGAGGGAGCCGTCGGGGAACTCATCATCGGGGGAGTGGGCCTCGCGCGGTACCTCGACCCCGCGAAGGATGCCGAGAAGTACGCGCCCATGCCGACACTCGGCTGGGACCGGGCCTACCGCTCGGGCGACCTCGTGAGACTCGAGGCGGCCGGGCTCGTGTTCGTGGGCCGGGCGGACGACCAGGTCAAACTCGGCGGACGGCGCATCGAGCTCGGCGAGGTCGACGCCGCGCTGCAGGCCCTCCCCGGGATCGCCGGGGCGGCCGCCGCCGTCCGGACGACGCCGTCGGGCAACCAGCTGCTCGTCGGATACCTGGTGGCGGCCTCCGCCCCCGACCTCGCGGTCCTCCGCGCCCTGCTGGTCGAGCAGCTCCCCGCGGCCCTCGTCCCCCTCCTGACCGTCACCGACGCGCTGCCCACCAAGACCAGCGGCAAGGTGGACCGGAACGCGCTGCCCTGGCCCCTGGCAGGCACAGGGGAGACCGGGGACGCGACGGCGCTCGAGGACCTCGACCCGCGCGTGCAGTGGATCGCCGACCAATGGGCGGCCGTCCTTGGCACCGTCCCGGCCGACGAGGACGCCGACTTCTTCCTGCACGGCGGCGGATCCCTCGCGGCCGCCCGGCTGGTGTCCCTGATCCGTGGACGCTACCCCGTCGTCACCGTCGCGGACGTCTACGCGCATCCACGGCTCGGCGCGCTCGCGGCCTTCGCGGCGAGCACGGGCGACGGCGGCGAGCAGCCCGCCGCCCCTGTCCGGGCCGTGCGGCGCACCGCCCGGAAGTCGCAGGTCTTCCAGACCGTCATGGGCATCCCGCTGCAGTTCCTCGCGGGCATGCGGTGGTTCACCTACGCCATGATCGCCACGAACGTCCTGGCGGGCCTCGGCATCCTCACCGCGGCCCCGACCCTGCCGTGGACCTGGCTCGCCGTGTCCTGGCTCGTCTTCGTCAGTCCGTTCGGCCGCATGGCACTGTCCGTCGCCGCCGCCCGTATGCTGCTCCGCGACGTCCGGCCGGGTGTCTACCCACGCTCCGGGAAGGTGCACCTGCGCCTCTGGCTCGCGGAGCAGATCTCGGACAGCGTCGGTGCCGTCGGCCTCGCGAGCGCCCCCTGGGTGCCCGTGTACGCGAGGGCGCTGGGTGCGCGGATCGGGCCCGACGTCGACCTCCACTCCGTGCCGCCCGTGACAGGCTTCCTCACCCTCGGGGCAGGAGCCTCGGTGGAGCCGGAGGTCGACCTCTCCGGGTGGTGGATCGACGGCGACCGGGTCCACATCGGCACCATCGGCATCGGAGCAGGGGCACTCGTCGGCGCCCGCAGCACCCTCATGCCGGGGACGAGGATCGGCGCCGGGGCCGAGGTGGCGCCCGGATCCGCGGTGCAGGGCGCGGTGAAGGCCGGCCAGCTCTACTCCGGCTCGCCCGCGACCCGAGCGGGTCGCGCCAAGCAGGACTGGCCGGATGCCCCGCCGCGGCGCTCACCCCTGCGCGCGCGGATGGCCTTCCTGGCCTTCGCGGGAGCAGCGGGGGCCCTGGCCCTCATCCCCTTCGTCGCCGCCGTCGTCGCGTCCCTGCCCGTGGTCGCCGCCCTCCGCGGCGCGGCGTCGCTCTCCGCCGTGTGGCCCACGCTCGTCGGTCCCGTCGTGCTCGCCGCGGTCCTCTGGCTCTTGGTCAACGCGCTCCTCGTCCTCGTGACCGTGCGGTTGCTCGGCGTGGGCCTGCGCGAGGGGCACTACCCGGTGCGCAGCCGCATCGGGTGGCAGATCTGGGCCACCGAACGCACACTCGACATGGCCCGCGACCTCCTCTTCCCCCTGTACGCGAGCCTCATCACGCCGGTCTGGCTCCGTCTCCTCGGCGCCCGCGTGGGCAGGAACGTCGAAGCGTCCACGGTCCTCCTGATCCCGAGCATGACCACGATCGGCAAGGGGGCGTTCCTCGCCGACGACACCATGGTGGCCTCGTACGAACTGGGCGGCGGATACCTGCACATCGCTCCCGCGAAGATCGGCAGGCGGGCCTTCCTCGGCAACTCGGGCATGACCTCGCCCGGCCGGCGCGTCCCGAAGAACTCGCTCGTCGCCGTGCTCTCGGCGACACCCGCAAAGGCCAAGGCCGGCAGCTCCTGGTTGGGCAGCCCGCCCTCGCGCCTGCGCCGCCTCGCAGTGACGGGCGACCAGAGCCGCACCTTCCAGCCACCCGCACGGCTCAAGGCCGCCCGTGCCTTCTGGGAACTGTGCCGGATCGTGCCGATCATCCTCACCGTGATGATCGCGGCAGGCGCGCTGGTGATCTTCGACGCCCTGGCCCTGGAGGCCGGCCACACGGTCGCGGCCCTGCTCAGCGGCGTCGTGTTCATGGCCCTCGGGGCCGTCGCCGCGGGCAGCGCCGTCCTCGCGAAGTGGCTGCTCGTGGGACGCATCCAGGCGGGGGAGCACCCCCTGTGGAGTTCGTTCATCTGGCGGAACGAGGTGGTGGACACCTTCATCGAGAGCGTGAGCGCGCCGTGGTTCGCCCGGGCCGCCAGCGGTACCCCCGCCCTGGTGTGGTGGCTGCGTGCCCTCGGCTCGAGGATCGGGCAGGGCGTCTGGTGCGAGAGCTACTGGCTCCCCGAGGCGGACCTCGTGACGCTGGGAGCGGGGTCCACCGTCAACCGGGGATGCGTGGTGCAGACGCACCTCTTCCATGACAGGATCATGAGCATGGACACCGTCGAGCTCGCAGCAGGGGCGACCCTCGGCCCGCACAGTGTGATCCTGCCCGCCGCCGACATCGACTCCGGTGCCACCGTGGGCCCGGCGTCCCTCGTCATGCGGGGTGAGACCGTACCCGCCGGCACCTACTGGATGGGGAACCCGGTCAGCTCGTGGACCGGGCCGGGGCCGGTGCGTGAGCAGTAGCCCCGAACGCCTCGCGCCCGATCCCTACACCCCGGCCAACGGCAGCACCGCGTACCGCGTCCAGCACTACGACCTCACCCTCGACTACAAGCTCGCCAGCAATCGCCTCGCGGGGCGCGCGGTCCTGACGATGACGGCGCACCGCGAACTGCATCAGCTCGAGCTGGATCTGAGCGGCCTGCGCACCACCAAGGTCACCTCCGACACGGTGCGCGTGCGCTCGTTCAAGGAACGGGCGGGCAAGCTCGTAATCGCCTTCCGCGACCCCGTGCCGTACGACGCCGAGCTGCGGCTCGACATCCGCTACGAGGGGAGCCCCGCGCCCATCAGCGGGGTGTGGGGGGACGTCGGCTGGGAGGAACTGACCGACGGCGTCCTCGTGGCAGGACAGCCCACGGGAGCACCGTCCTGGTTCCCCTGCAACGACCATCCGTCGCAGAAGGCGGCCTACCGCTTCACCGTGACCACCGACGCCGGCTACCGCGCCGTCTGCAACGGCGTCCTGGTCTCGCGCATCGCCAAGTCCAGCCGGACCACCTGGGTGTACGAGCAGGCCGAGCCGATGGCCACCTACCTCGCGACCGCGCAGATCGGGCGGTACGACCTCGTGGCGCTGAACGATCCCGCGCAGCCCGCCGTCAGCCTGCCCCGACATGCCACCGCGCGGGAGCCGGGACGCCCCGTGCCGCAGTACGCGGCCGTACCCGCGGGCCTCGCGCCCGCGGCGAGGGTCGCCCTCGGTCGCCACCACGAGATGATGGCGGCCTTCGAGGAGCGCTTCGGACCCTACCCGTTCCCGCAGTACCTCGTGGTGGTCACGGACGACGAGCTGGAGATCCCGCTCGAGGCGCAGACGCTGTCCATCATCGGGCGCAACCACCTCGACCAGGGCTGGGACGCCCAGCGCCTGGTCGCTCATGAACTAGCGCACCAGTGGTTCGGCAACGCCGTCACCACGGCCCGCTGGCAGGACATCTGGCTGCACGAGGGGTTCGCCTGCTACGCCGAGTGGCTCTGGTCCGAGGCGAGCGGTGCCACGACGGCGGATGCGCACGCGCGGTCCACGCACGAGCGGCTCACCCGGGAAGCGCAGGACCTGGTGCTCGGGAACCCGGGGGCCGCGGACATGTTCGACGACCGCGTCTACAAGCGAGGCGCCCTCACGCTGCATGCACTCCGCGCCGCAGCCGGCGACGACGCCTTCTTCGGGGTCCTCCGCTCCTGGTCCGCGGAGCACCGGTTCGGCTCGGTCACGACGCCCGACTTCCTCGCGCTCGCGGCCCGTGCCCTGCCGGACGTCGACGTCGAGGGACTCCTGGGCCCCTGGCTGTTCGCCGAGGCACTGCCGTCCCTCTAGGAGGGGCCCGCCGTCCGACGGCCGGCTCGCACCGGAACGGACAGCCGATCGATGGCGGTGGTCACGGGAGGGTCGGTGGTCACCGGATGGTCGGTGGTCACGGCAACGGCGGCGGCCAGGCCCTCCTCGGCGAGCAGGACCCCGTCGATCTCGCGCAGGTCGGTGATCCGTGCGTCGTCGAGGACCTCGAGATCACCCGGGTCCAGAGCGCCGGAACCCGCGCCCGTGCTAAAGCCCGACCCGAGGGCCTTGGCAAGCGCCTCCTTCCGCGCCCAGAGCCGTGCCCGTGCGTCGTCCCGATCGGCCGGGGGCATGTCCCGGACCGATCGTCGCTCGCGCAGCGTCAGCGCCACGTCGTCGAAACCGTCGAACCGCACCCCGGAGACCGCCGTGACGTCCACACCGAGGCCCTGGCCGTCGCCGGGAGCGAGCCCGCCCTGAAGGAGGACGCCGAGCAGCGCGAAGCCCGGGGCGCGGGAAAGGCTCAATGCCAGGGGGACCGGGTCGCCGTCGATCAGGTAGCCGGGCCGCCCATGGTCTGCCCCACCGTCGGGGGAGCATCGCGGGCAGGTGAAGTCCGACAGGAGACGCGCGGGGTCGACGCCGAGCAGCTCGGCCGCGAGGTCCCGCAACGCAGAGCGCCCGGTCATGAACCGTGCTGCCTGGGACGGATCGGCGAAACGTCCGGCGCGCTCACGTTCGATGTGGTCGAGCGTCCCGAGCAGCGCGCCCGGCGGCGGGAGGTCTGTCCCGGGTGCGGTACGAACGAGTCGGGTCACCACGCCCGTGGACAGCGTCACAGCGCGTTCCCCGGTCGCCGTCGGATCGTCATCCCCCCATGATCCCCGACCGGTGTACCAGCACCGAGCACCGAGCACCGCGTGCCGAGTGCCCGGGCTAGGAGCGGACGCCGAAGAGCTCGTTGCGCACGTCCTCGCGGAGTACGAACGGGCGCGGCCGGCCGGCGTCGGCATGCCGGCCGTACACGTAGTATCCGCGGCCCTCGCCCGGGCCACCGGCGGCGCGGTCGATGGCGTGCAGAAGGCGGGGCGTCAGCGGCCCTGCCGGCCCGATTCTGTGGAGTTCCTCGATCTCATGCGGTGCGAGTCCCCGCACGACGCCCTTCACATCGGCCATCTCGGTGCTCCTGTCCTCCGCTGCGTGCCCTGCATGAGCACCCGACTCTAGGGACCGGGCGTGAACGAAGCGTGAACGTGGGCGGGACCGCCGGTGATACTCCGATGACCGACGCGGCTGTACCCGCCGCAGGAGTGGTCCCCGGCGAATCCGGGGTCAGTCGTCGTAGGCGCGGAACTGCTCCACCGAGACGATGCGTCCGGGGTCGAGGCTGCTGACCTGGCAGATGACGGCCTCGCCCGGCGCGAGGTAGGGGTCGTGGGCGGGGAGGAGCTTTCGCAGCCTGCTGGTCATGTGGCTGCCCAGGACCGAGAACACGAGGGGGAGCACCGGGCGATGCGTGCAGAGGACGACCGGGCGGCG
Organism: Arthrobacter pasteuri; assembly: GCF_054510955.1. Taxonomy (NCBI): domain Bacteria; kingdom Bacillati; phylum Actinomycetota; class Actinomycetes; order Micrococcales; family Micrococcaceae; genus Arthrobacter; species Arthrobacter pasteuri. Next base: position 1,246,413 of record NZ_JBTNDO010000001.1, on the reverse strand, counting down.
CTTGTCGAAGACCCGCTCGACGGCGGTCCGGGCACGCCCCGGCCTGCGGGCGGCGTCGTGCTCGGTGAGGGCGTCCACGAGCTTCAGCTTCGCGCTGCGCTGGTGCACGTAGGGGGAGATGGTCTGGACGCAGCGCTCCCAGGGGCTGCTCACCACGCGCTCGGGGCTCCAGGCCTGTAGCAGCCGGCTCACCGCGACGGCCTGCCGCCGGCCGGTCGCGGCCAGCGGCCGCTCGCCCTCGGCCCTGCTCCACGAGGACCGGGGTTTCGCCTTCGCGTGCCGGACGACGATCAGCGGCCAGGTCTGCAGGTCCTTCGCCCGGTGAGCTTCGACGAGGGCGTCGAGGGGTTCGATGTCGGACGGATTGGACAGCAGTTCACGTGCCTTCTCCGGCGACACCCATTCGGCCCGGTCCACTTCCTTCCCGTCCGGGGCGGCGATCAGCCGCTCGGCCCGGGCCGCCCAGTAGTGCACGGCCTTGTCGCCGGAGGACACCGGGTAGTTGATCGTGGCGAGCGGGATGCCGAGCGTGACGCTCAGCCCCACCTCCTCGAACGTCTCACGGACGGCGCACTCGGGCGTCGTCTCGCCCGGATCGAGCTTGCCCTTCGGCCAGGACCAGTCCTTGTAGCGGGGACGGTGGATGATGAGGAGCTCGAGTTCACCTTTCCCGATGCGCCAGCAGAGCGTTCCGGCAGCGACCACGGCGGTACCGCTTGCCTGCGCCTCGGCGGCGGGGGCGGCCTTCGTCGGGGTGGCCATCAGCGGCGTGACACCGCACGCTGGCGGGCCCGGGAGGCGAGCAGCCAGGACTGGATGTCCTCGAGCGGCGCGCCGACGTCGTCCTTGTGGTGACGCGTCCAGCAGCCGGTCTCGTCGAGGTGCCAGCTGGAGACCGCGGGGTTCATGTAGCGGTCCATGAGGGTCATCAGGTAGGAGATGTCCTCGGGGGAGCTGAGCTGCACGAGGGCCTCGACGCGGCGGTCCAGGTTGCGGTGCATCATGTCGGCCGAGCCGATGAAGACCGCCGGTTCGCCGCCGTTCGCGAAGGCGAACACGCGGGAGTGCTCCAGGAAGCGCCCGAGGACGGAGCGGACGGTCACGTTCTCGCTGAGGCCCGGGACGCCCGGTCGCACCGAGCAGATGCCGCGGACGATCACGTCGACCTGGACGCCCGCCTGGGATGCGCGGTACAGCGAGTCGATGATCGCCTCGTCGACCATCGAGTTGACCTTGATGACCACGCGCGCCGCGAGTCCGGCATGCTTGTTGGCGATCTCACGCTCGATGCGGTCGATCAGGCCCGAGCGCACGGAGCGCGGAGCGACGAGGAGCCGCTTGAAGGTGGACTTCGGCGCGTACCCGGAGAGCTGGTTGAACAGGCGCGACAGGTCCTGGCCCACCTGCTCGTTGGCCGTGAGCAGCCCGAGGTCCTCGTAGTACCGGGCGGTGCGCGGGTGGTAGTTGCCCGTGCCGATGTGGCAGTAGCGCCGCAGCCCGTCGATCTCCTGCCGCACCACGAGCGAGAGCTTGCAGTGCGTCTTGAGGCCCACGATCCCGTAGACCACGTGCACGCCGGCCTGCTCGAGCTTCCGGGCCCAGGAGATGTTCGCCTGCTCGTCGAAGCGGGCTTTGATCTCCACGAGCGCGAGGACCTGCTTGCCCGCCTCGGCGGCGTCGATCAGGGCGTCGACGATGGGGGAGTCGCCCGACGTCCGGTACAGGGTCTGCTTGATCGCCTGCACCTTCGGGTCGGCGGCGGCCTGCTCCAGGAAGGCCTGGACCGACGTCGAGAACGAGTCGTACGGGTGGTGCAGCAGGATGTCCCGGCGGCGCATCGCCGCGAACACGTTCGCGGCCTTGGAGGTCTCGCTCTCGTTGAGGTACCGGCTCGTGTGCGGGACGTGCTTGGGGTAGTGGAGGTCGCCGCGGTCGATACCGGCGATGACGCTGAGCCCGCGCAGGTCGAGGGGAGCGGGCAGGTTGTAGACCTCGTCCTCCTCGACGCCGAGTTCGCGGGACAGGAGCGCCCGGATGCTCGGGTTGATGTCCGTGGTCACCTCGAGGCGCACGGGCGGGCCGAAGCGGCGCCGCAGCAGCTCCTTCTCGAGCGCCTGCAGGAGGTTCTCGGCGTCGTCCTCCTCGACCTCGAGGTCCTCGTTGCGCGTGACGCGGAACAGGTGGTGTTCGAGGACCTCCATGCCGGGGAAGAGCTGGTCCAGGTGGACGGCGATGACCTCCTCCAGCGGGATGAAGCGCGCGACGCGTCCGGCCACGTTGCCGGCGCGGGGTCCGTCGACGGACATCAGGCGCGGCAGCTGGTCGGGCACCTTGACACGTGCGAACAGCTCTTTCTCGCTGATCGGGTTGCGCACCACGACGGCGAGGTTCAGGGACAGTCCGGAGATGTAGGGGAAGGGGTGCGCGGGGTCCACGGCGAGGGGCGTGAGGATCGGGAAGACCTTCTCGGCGAAGATCTTGTGCAGCTCGGCCCTGGCAGGCTGGTCGAGCTCCTCCCACGTGGTGAGGTGGATCTGCTCCCGGGCGAGGGCCGGCCGGATGTGCTCGGCGAAGACGGCCGCGTGGCGCTTCTGCAGCTGGTAGCCGTCCTGCATGATCTTCTCGAGCTGCTCGATGGGGCTCAGGCCGGCCGCGGAGGGGACTGCCAGGCCCGTGGCGATGCGGCGTTTCAGGCCGGCGACGCGCACCATGAAGAACTCGTCCAGGTTGGACGCGAAGATGGACAGGAAGCTGACGCGCTCGAGGAGGAAGAGGTCGGGGTCCTCCGCGAGTTCGAGGACGCGGGCGTTGAAGTCGAGCCAGCTGATCTCGCGGTCCAGGAAGCGGTCCGGCCGGATGTCGCCGGACGGCAGGAGGCTGGGGGCGAAGTCCGGGATGTCGATGCGGTCCTGGGTCGCCCGGGCCGGCGCCGTCTCGGAAGATCCGTACAGTGACGCTCCCCGGCGTTTTGTCTCTGAATCCATTGCGTCTCCTGCGGCGTGGGCGGGCGTGAGCGAGTGCGCCGCTCGGTCCAGCCGGGAGGCGCCTCGAAAATAACCTTACAAGGTGGGTTGCGGCGCCTTGCCCGCGTACATGACGTCCACGTCCCAGCGGGTGAAGCCGAGCTTCCGGTACAGGGCGACGGCGGCGGTGTTGTCGGCGTCGACGTACAGCATGATGGCCTGCAGTCCCTTGCCGTGGAGGTATTCGATGCCGGCGATCGTGAGGGCCTTGCCGAGGCCCATGCCCTGGGCTTCCGGAGTGACGCCGACAACGTACACCTCGCCCATGGGCGGGTGTGCGCCGATGCCGGGATGGATCTTCGTCCAGTGGAAGCCGAGCAGTGAGCCGTCCTCCTCGCGCACCGCCAGCAGGAACCCGTCGGCGTCGAACCAGTCCTCGTCCATCCGCGCCTCGAGGTCGGCGCGCGTTGTGGCGCCCTGTTCGGGGTGGTGGGCGAACGCAGCCGCGTTGGCTGCCAGCCACGCCTCCTCGTCCCGGCCCCGGACGAACGCGCGCAGGGCCACTCCCTCGGGAAGCTGCAGGGCGGGGACGGACTGTTCGACGGCGGCACGCGTCAGGCGCATGCGCCACAGCTCCCGCACGGGTTCGAAGCCGAAGCGCGCGGCGAGGTCGGCGGCGGCGGAGTGGTTCCCGTGGGACCATCCCCGGAGGCCGGGGATGCCCTCGGCCAGGACGGCCTCGATGAGCGCGGTTCCGGCGCCCTCGCCACGGCCGTCGGGGGCGACGACGAGTTCGAGCACTGCGCCGTCCTCGGTGCCGCGGGTGATGACGGCCACGCCCGCCAGTTCACTCTCCTGCTGCCCGGAGTTCCGTGCTGTGACGACCAGCAGCCGGCCCCCGGCGTCCTGCGCCCGGAGGGTCACCAGGGTCTGTTCGGACAGGGGCGGATTCCCGTCCGCCTCGGTGGCGGCTGATGCGAGGCGGTGTATCTCCTCGAGGGCGGCGGGCGAAGGGGCGCCCACGACCCTGTCGACGGACCAGGTGGGGGCGTGCTGCGCGGCTGTCATGCGCCCAGCCTAGTCCCCGCTCCTTTCCCGCGGTTTGGCCGACCAGCCGGCATGGGGTAGTGTCGGTAACTGCTCGAGGGGGATGCACCAGTGGGGTGCCCGCGATACGTTCGACCCGTATGTCCTCCACCAGGGTCCGGCCTTTCGGTCCGGATACGCGAAAGCCCCCTTCACCAGCAGGTGGAGGGGGCTTTCGCGTGGTGTCTTCGTGGTGTCGTGTCAGGCGTCCTGGTTGACCGGGCTGCGATCCTCCGGCAGGCGGGTCAGCGTGAAGCGGTACCCGACGTTCCGCACCGTGCCGATCAGCTGCTCATGGTCCGCTCCCAGTTTCGCCCGCAGGCGCCGGACATGGACGTCGACGGTGCGCGTGCCGCCGTAGTAGTCGTAGCCCCACACCTCGTGCAGGAGCTGGTCCCGGGTGAAGACGCGGCCCGGATGCTGCGCCAGGTACTTGAGGAGCTCGAACTCCTTGTACGTCAGGTTCAGGGGCTCGCCGCCGACCCTCGCCGTGTAGCTGGCTTCGTCGATCACGACGCCGGACGCATGGATCTCGGTGCTCGTCTCCTCGCTCGCCGCCGTCGACCGCGCGATGACGAGGCGCAGCCGCGCCTCCACTTCTGCAGGGCCCGCCGAGTCGAGGACCACGTCGTCCGCCAGCCAGTTGGCCGCCACCGCTGCCATGCCGCCCTCGGTGAGGACGAGGACCAGGGGCGCGCTCAGGCCGGTGGCCTTGAGGAGCTGGGTGAGGGACCGGGCGCCGACCAGGTCCTTGCGCGCGTCCACCAGGACGACATCGCAGGGTTCGGTCTCGAGGAGTGCCGTGGGCTCGGCCGCGAGGATGTGCACCTTGTGGTTGAGCAGTTCGAGGGCCGGCAGGATGTCGACCGACGAGCCGGTGGTGTTGGTGAGCATCAGGATGTGCGGCATGGGTCCTCCACGGATCGGGTATGCGCATCATCGGGCAGCGGTGCCCTCGTTCCCGGAACCGGTCTCGAGGGCGGTAGAGATTTCGACAAGTATAGCCGCAGGCGTGTGATCGGACGCACGTGCGCGTCCTGCCCGGCGCGGGCCGGTTTTCCCGTCCTCAGTACCGGTAGGGCAGTATTGCTGGAGTGAAGAGGACGAGCGTGGCCACCGCGGCCGGAGCCGCGGCCGTGGCGGCAGGCGCCATCGTCGCGTCCTCGTACGCCTCCCCGCTCATCACCGCCATCACCGCAGGTGCGGCGTGCATCCTGGCCGCCATCGGGTGGCCCGCCATCCTCCGCGTCCCCGCCAGGAAGAGCCAGTCGGCGGCCATCGGGCTCAGTGCCCTGCTCGCCGTGGTCCTGGCGGCCACGGTGCCCGGGCCGGCCTTCCTGACCTGGTTCCCGGCGTCCGTGGCGCTCGGCGTCGGAGCGGTCTTCATGATCCAGCTCCTGCGCGGGACGGGCCAGAGCCACCGCCTGGAGTCCACCCTCGGAGCCAGTGCGGGGGTGATCGCCGTCGGCATGGGCTCGGGCTGGGCCGCAGCGGACCGCCTGGCCGCCAACGCGGCCGATTCCGGCATGATGCTCGTGACCGGGGTCAGCATCCTCGTCGCGATCGCGGTCTCCCTCCTGCCGCTCCCGGACCGGCTCGTGGCACCTGCCGCCGTCGCCCTCGCGACACTCGCCGGGCCCCTCGGCGCACTGCTGTTCACCGACGTGCCCGCGCTCGCCGCGGCAGTGGTGGGACTCGCCTGCGGCGCCGTCATCGCCGGGACGCGGCGGCTCCTGGTCGGCCGCGAGGCGCCGCTGGACCCCGTCGCAGCCGTGGCGGCGGGCGTCACCCCGGTGCTCGCGATCGGCTCCGTGGTCTACTTCCTCGACAAGCTCCTCCTGTCCTAAGCTCGGATCAGGGCATTCGTGCCCTCCGGTCCTGCGTCCCGTGCTGTCCGGAGCGGGCGTTAGGATGGGAGCATGTCCATCCTCGCTCTTGAAATCTTCTTCATCTCGCTGCTGGTCGTCGCCGGTCTCGGCATGGCGGGTTTCGCAGCCCTCGTCATCACGCGCCTGTACAAGGGCCAGAAGTAGCCGACTGACCCCGGAGTACCCATGTCGATTGACCTGCCCACCGACCTGACACCCGAGCTCGTCCCACTGTCGTGGCTCCTCGGAACCTGGGAGGGGACCGGGATGCTCGGTGAGGGCACCGCGGACTCGGAGCGCTTCTCGCAGCGCGTCGTGTTCTCGCAGAACGGACTCCCGTACCTGCAGTACAGCGCCAAGTCCTGGCTCATCGACGAGCAGGGCTCGCAGTTGCGGCCGCTCTCCGTCGAAACGGGCTTCTGGGCGCTCGACCGCAAACTGAACGACGCCGACGTCGGCCCCGGCCTGAGCCCCGCGGACATCGTCCCGGCCCTGAAGACCGCCGACGAGGTCGAGCAGTTCCGCAATGACGCCGGCGGCTTCGACATCACCGCCACCATCGTCCACCCCGGCGGTATCGCCGAGCTCTACTACGGAAGCATCAAGGGTCCGCAGATCCAGCTCAGCACCGACCTCGTGATGCGCGGCCAGCACTCCAAGGAGTACACCGCCGCCACCCGCCTGTTCGGACTCGTCGAGGGCAACCTGTACTGGCGCTGGGACGTCGCGGCGGACGGCAACTCGCTCGAGGCCCACGCCTCCGCCATCCTGAGGAAAGCCTCCTGACCGGAGCACCTGCCGTCACGTCCTCGCGTGGTCGTGTACCTACGTACGGCTCCGCCGCATGCCATCAGCTGACGCAGGAATAGTCCTGCCCGGAAGGCGTTATACCGTCATGATCCCAAGTCCCCTCCTGAGCCGTGCCGGTGCCGTCGAGGGTGGCGGACCGGACGCCGGCGTCGCCGCCCACTACGGCGACCCCTTCCGTGAACAGCGTCTCCTCGCCGACGGCCAGGCCGTCGTCGACCTCTCGCACCGCGGCGTCGTGACGGTTTCCGGTCCCGATCGCCTCAGCTGGCTCAACACCCTGTCCTCGCAGCTGCTCCTCGGCCTCCAGCCCGGACAGAGCTCCGAGACGCTGCTCCTCACCGTGCAGGGCCGCATCGAGCACTCGGTCCATGTCGTGGACGACGGCGCCGTCGCCTGGCTCATCAGCGAGGGGAGCGAGGCGGCACCGCTCGCCGCCTGGCTCGAGCGCATGAAGTTCATGCTCCGCGTCGAGGTCACGGACGCCACCGACGCATGGGCTGTCCTCGGCGCGACCCGGGCCCTGCCCGAACTGGGCGACGACGTCCTCGTCTGGGACGATCCCTGGCCCTCCACCGGGTCCGGAGGTTATGCCTACTCGACGGTCGACGACGCCGGACACCCCGGACGGGAACGGCCCTGGTTCGAGTACCTCGTGCCGCGCGACGGCCTGGAAGCGGCGGTCACGTCCTCGGGGCTCGCCCTCGCCGGTTCGCTCGCGGCCGAGGCCCTGCGCATAGCCGCCTGGCGGCCCCGACACGGCTTCGAGACGGATGAGAAGACGATCCCGCACGAACTCGACCTGCTGCGCACCGCCGTACACCTCGCGAAGGGGTGCTACAAGGGGCAGGAGACCATCGCCCGCGTCCACAACCTCGGTCACCCGCCACGCCGCCTGACCTTCCTCCACCTCGACGGCAGCCAGCACACGCTCCCGGCGGCAGGGAGCGCCGTCCTCAGCGAGGGCCGCACCGTGGGCCGCGTGACATCGGTCGGTCACCACTACGAGATGGGCCCCATCGCCCTCGCCGTGCTCAAGCGTTCCGCCGATGCCTCGGCTGACCTGGTGGTGCAGGACGGCGAGGAGATGTACGCCGCCGGCCAGGAGGTCATCGTGGCACCGGACGCCGGGCAGGTCGTCGGGCGGGCGACGGGATTCCTGAAGGGGCCGCGATGAGCGCCGGGACCGATGGCGGTGCGGGTAGGGACAATGACGCGGGACCGGGCGTAACCGACGACGATACGGGTGCGGCGGCCGCGATCGCCCTTGCCCACGCGCTGTTCGATGCTGCCCGCCAGGGGGACAGCGCGCTGCTGGCGCGGTACCTCGACGCAGGAGTGCCGTTCACGCTGACCAACTCGGCCGGTGACAGCCTGCTCATGCTCGCCGCCTACAACGGGCACCCGGCCATCGTGCGCGACCTCCTGGGGCGCGGCGCCGATGCCGACCAGCCCAACGACCGCGGACAGACACCCCTGGCGGGCGCCGTCTTCAAGGGACACACGGACGTGGTCCGGCTCCTCGTCGACGCCGGGGCGGACCCTGACGCGGGGACCCCCTCCGCGCGTGCCGCTGCCGAGATGTTCGGCCGGACGGAGCTCGTCGAGCTGTTCGGCTAGTTCTGCCCGCCGCTGCCTACAGGGCCCACTCCGTGGCGCGCCGGGACAGCTAAGCATGCGCCTGTCGGGGCGTATTGGCCACGGGGCCGCCCGAGGAGAGGTCGGGGAAGGCAGGAAGCCCGGGGCGGCGGCATCGGTCCGTGCACGGCGGCGTCCCTGGCGCAGCGCGAACACCGCACCCCGGATACCCGCGCCGATCTCATCCCGAAGCGGGTCAGGTGTCGAGCAGCACCGACGTCTGCGTTCCGGCGAAGGCGAACCCTGCACGGCGGGCAGTCCGCTGGGACGCGGTGTTGTCGGTCCTGGCACTCCACTGCGGGATCAGGCCCGCGGCCATGGCCTCCTCGACGGCGACCGCGGTGACGCGCTGGGCGTGGCCCTTCCGTCGATGCTCCGGGGGTGTGAGGACCGCGAGATGGGCCAGGATGCCCTCCCAGATGTCGTAGCCCGCGCCGGCCAGGGGAGTCGGTTCGTCGGTCTCCTGGTCGCCCTCGTCGACGAGGACGAACGGGTGCTCCACGCCGCTGAGGTGCGCCTCGGCGACGTCGTCGGGCGGGCACCGCCGCTCGAGCGCCCGGACGAGGCCGGCCTCGCTGGACACGACGGCCGGCGGACCCTCGAACCCGGGCAGGGCGTCGCAGAAGTAGAGCTGCGCCTCGCCGAGGCCGCGCCCGCCGTGGTCCCGGCTGAGCGTGAGCAGGGTCGAGGAGCTGCGCAGTTCCAGGGCCGGCAGGTGCCTCCCCGCGTCGACGGCCCATGCCGGACCCCGCAGGACCTCCCGGCCGAACAGCGTCACGAAGGTCAGGACCGGGGCGTCGTCGTCGATGCTGTACAGGCGGCCCTCGCCGCCGTCGGCGAGGGCGCCGTCGTCGAGCCCCAGCAGACGCGACCAGGCGAGCTGGATGATCGAGACCGTCCCGGGGTCGAGTTCCACGGGGACCTCAGCCGAACAGGATCGCGGCTTCGTCGTAGCGGTGCTGCGGAACCCGCTTGAGGTTGCCGAGCGCCGCCTCGAAGCCGACATGTGCGATCTCGGTGCCGTGGAGCGAGACCATGGTGCCCCACAGTTCGTCCTTCACGGAATCGACGGCGGCCATCCCGAGACGGGTGGCGAGTACGCGGTCGAACGACGTCGGGACGCCGCCACGCTGGATGTGGCCGAGGATGGTCGCGCGGGTCTCGATGCCCGTGCGTGCTTCCAGTTCCGGCGCGAGCTGGTCGGCGATGCCGCCCAGGCGGGGGCGGCCGAACGTGTCCAGGCCGCGCTCGGAGTGCGCCTGCTCCAGGTGGGAGGGCACGAAGCCCTCTGCGACGACGACGAGGGGCGCGCGTCCTCGGGCGTTCGCGGTCGAGACCCACTCGGCGATCTGCTCGATGCTGGTCTGCTGCTCTGGGATCAGGATGGCGTGGGCGCCGGACGCCATGCCGGCGTGCAGGGCGATCCAGCCCACGTGCCGGCCCATGACCTCCGCGATCATGCAGCGGCTGTGGGACTCGCCCGTGGTGCGGAGCCGGTCGATGGCCTCGGTCGCGATCTGGACGGCCGTGTCGAAACCGAAGGTGTAGTCGGTGGCGTCGAGGTCGTTGTCGACGGTCTTGGGGACTCCGACGATCTTCAGGCCGAGGTCCGTGAGCCGCTTCGCTGCCGCGAGGGTGCCTTCGCCGCCGATCGCGATCATCGCGTCGATGCCCAGACGCGCCATGTTCTCCTTGATGGCCTCCGCCCCGCCCTTGCCCTCGAAGGGATTGGTGCGGGAGGTCCCGAGGATCGTGCCGCCCTGCTTCGAGATACCCCTCACCGCGTGCCTGGGGAGGTCGATGATGTTCCCCTCGACGACCCCGCGCCAGCCGTCACGGAATCCGACGAACTCCTGGTCGTGCGTCTTGATGCCCTTGAGGACGGCGCCGCGGATGACGGCGTTCAGCCCGGGGCAGTCGCCGCCGCTGGTGAGGATTCCGATCTTCATATGGTCTGGGGTTCCTTCGACGAGGGGTGGATGATGCTTCAGGAGCACACCGTCGGGCCCAGCTATGATTCTAGACACACCGGGGAAGCCCACCCGACTACGTCACATCGGCCCGTAACCCCCGTCGCCGGACCGACCCCCGGAACCACGTAGGCTGGGGGCACCCGGCGCACGGGCGGCCCAGACCCGTCCGTTGCGTCCCCGCCGGTCCGAGGAGGACACAGCAGTGCCCCAGGCAGGTTTCGCGCCAGCGGCGCTGCGCACGGTCCATATCTCCCGGCCGGTCCTCTGGATCAACACCCTGGGCACCGGCGTCGTCGGCATGTGGCTCACCGGGACGTTCTGGGACGGGGGTGTCCTCGCCCTCCTGGTCTGGCTCACGCTGCCGTTCAACCTGCTCATCTACGGTGTGAACGACATCTTCGACCAGGACACCGACGCCCTGAACCCGCGCAAGGGATCGCTCGAGGGCGCCCGCATCCGGGCCACCGAGGTCCGGGCCATCTGGCTCTGGGTCCTCGTCACCAACGTGCCGTTCCTCGCCTGGTTCGTGGCGACGCTGCCCCCGGCGGCACTCGCCTGGATCGCGCTGTACGCGCTCGTCTTCGTCTTCTACTCCGCGCCTCCGCTGCGCTTCAAGGCGCGGCCCTTCCTCGATTCGATCAGCAACGCGGCCTACGCCTTCCCCCTGGTCTTCGTGCCCTACGCCCTCGGCGAGGAGCCGGTCTGGGCTGCCGCGATCGGCCTGATGGCCTGGAGCGCGGCCAAGCACACCTACGATGCCGTGCAGGACATCGACGAGGACAGGGGAGTGGGCATCACCACGACGGCGGTCAGGCTGGGCGCCCGCGGGGTCGTGGCCTGGAGCGGTGCGTGGTGGGCTGCGGCGACAGTGTGCTTCGCGCTCGTCAACATCCCGGTGGCCGTGGTGAACGTGCTCATCGCCGGTTGGCTGCTCCTGGGCCTGTACCGCGACCCGCGCCCCGAGACGGGCCACCGGCTGTACCGGTACTCCATCGCCTTCCCCTACGTGGCCGGGACCGTGGCGGGCGTGCAGCTCGTGGCCGCCCTGACGCTGGGCCTGTACCGGTGAGCCGCGTCGTCGTCGTCGGGGGCGGGATCGGCGGACTGACTGCCGCGGCGCTCCTCGGACGGGCGGGCCACAGCGTGACCCTGCTCGAGGCCGCCGGACGTGTGGGCGGGAAGAGCCGCCGCGTGGAGGTGGCGGGACAGTGCATGGACACCGGTCCGTCCCTGTTCACCTTCCCGGGCGTCTGGGAGGAACTCCTCCGCCGGCTCGACGCCGTCGCTGCGCCCGGTGCCGCGAGCGCTGCGGACGTCGCGGCCCTCCGCCTGGAGCGGCTGCCGGAGGTCGGCACCTACTACTACCGGGGCGAGGAGTGCGCCCTGCCTGTCCCGGCGGGTCACCCCTGGCACGCGGCGTGGGTGCGCTTCGCCGCCGAGCACGGCATCCTCGGCGGCGACGTCTCGAGCCTGCTGACCACGGGACCGCTGGAGCAGGCCGCGTATCCCGCGCTGGCCCGGCTGGCGGGACTGTACGGGCGCCGGCTCACCACCCGGAGCTACCTCGACAGCCTGCCCTGGCTGCCCGAGGGACTGCGCGAGGTCATCGCGATCCACACCCTCAACGCGGGTGTCAGCCCCACCCGCACGCCCGCCCTGTACGCGAGCCTGCCCGCGATCATGGCGAACGACGGCGTCTGGATCCCCGAGGGTGGCGTCTACGAGCTGGTGCTGGCCCTGGAACGGCTGGCCGTCGACGCCGGCGTGGAGATCCGCACGGGTGAGCCGGTGCAGCGCATCGGGCGACGGCGAGTGGTCACCGCCGTTGGGACCTACCCGGCCGACGCCGTCGTCAGCGGGCTCGATTCCTCCCGGCTCGCCGGTCTGCTGGCGGGCCGGCGCCCGCGCACACCGAGGAAGCTCACCTGCTCGGCCGTCGGGATCTACGCCGTCCTCGCCGAACCGCTCCCGGAGGGGACCGCGCGCCACGGCGTGATCCTGCCGGACGATCCCGCGGCGCTCTATGCCAGCCTCGAAGCCGGGGACGAGCCGGAGCAGACCATGGCCTTCGCCAACTACTACCCGGCCCACGGCGTCTACCCGAATGCATCGGCGACCCTCGCACTGCTCCTCACCGCTCCGGCGAACGGCAGGAGCTACTCCCTCGAGGATCCCTTCGTGCGCCGCGAACTGGACCGGACCACGCGCGTGCTGGGGCTGCCCGAGCCCGTCGAGGAGTACTTCGAGGCCTACGAGATCCTGGATCCGGGCTACTTCGGCGAGCACGGTTCCGCGGGCGGTGCGCTCTACGGAGCCGTCCATCCGGCCTGGCTGAGCGGCCCCTTCCACGTCCCGGGCTACTCGGATCCGCTGCGGCCGTGGCTCTGGCGCGTCGGCGCGTCGGTCCACCCCGGGGGTGGTCTGCCGGCCGTCCTCGGCGGGGCGATGATGTCCACGCAAAAGCTGCTGTCCCGTCTAGGGTCTCCCGCCTGAGCCGGCGTTTCGCCTGTCGCGGGGGAACGGCGACCACCGGGCGGGCCTGCCCGAACCGGTGAGTCCGCGCGGCTTGTCGATGGAGAGGACAAGGGCGACGACGAGCACGAGCAGAGCGGCGCCGGCGTGCAGGATCGGCGAGGCGCTCGGACTGGACGATGCCGGTGCCGAGGGTGGGCGGGGTGAAGGCTTCCTGGGCGGCTCGGCGTGGCCGCCGGGGCGGTCGGGTGACTCGGCCATGTCCTGCTCCTGTGTCTCGTCGTCTGCTCCCTCTCCACTGGAGGCATCGGGAACGGCCCGGTTGGGCCGCTCACCGTCATCTCGCTACGCTGGATCGACGCCCGTGCACCGGGCGACGACCAAGGACCCGACAGGGCAGGAAGGAAGCGGACGGTGACCAGGAACCGTACGTCCTCATCGCTGTCACGCACCGCCCTCGGCCTCCTCGGCCTAGCCCCGGTCATCATCGGGGTCCTCGCCATGCATGTCTGGACGGCCCCGCACCCTGTCCCGGCGCGGGGCACCCGCGGCCCCCAGGGGCACCCGACGCTGATACAGCCACGTACCGAAGGATCCCGGACATCATGAAGCACTACCGTTCCGTTTCAGCACTGACCCTCGCCGCAGCCCTCACCCTCACGGCGTGTGGTTCCTCGGGCGGCAGCGAGACCCACACCACCCACACCAGCGATGCCTCCGCACCGACCTCCGACGCGTCCGTGCCCACCTCCGGCGAGGACGCCGCGTCGGAGGAGCACAACGACGCGGACGTCCTGTTCGCGCAGACGATGATCCCGCACCACCGGCAGGCCGTCGAGATGAGCGAGATGATGCTCGCCAAGGACGGCATCAGCTCCGACGTCGTGGACCTCGCGACCACCATCAAGGACGCGCAGGGGCCGGAGATGGGCACGATGACCGGCTGGCTCGAGTCCTGGGGTGAGCCCATCGAAGCCGAGGGTGCCAAGGGCGGCATGGAAGGCCACGACATGCACTCGGATTCCGGATCGATGGACGGCATGATGAGCGACGACCAGATGTCCGAACTCGACGCCGCCGAGGGAGACGAAGCATCACGCCTGTTCCTCGAGTCCATGACCGCCCATCACGAGGGAGCGATCGGCATGGCACAGGACGAGATCGACAGTGGCCGGAACCCCGAAGCGGTCCAGCTCGCGGAGACCATCGTGGAGACGCAGCAGGCCGAGATCGACACGATGGCCGGCCTCCTCGAGGGCCTCTGACAGGCCCGCACCTTCTACCCTGGGCGGGATTCCCGTGCTGTTGGCCACCCACGACGGACTCTTCGACGTCTCCCGGTCCCCTGCAGAACAGGTGGGCCCGAGCAGCGACCTCATGAGCCCCACCAGTACGGACGGCACCCTCTACGCGTCCGGCCATCCCGGACCCGGCACCGACCTGCCCGACCCTGTCGGCCTCATCACCCCGACGGACCAGGGAAACACCTGGACCCCCGTGGCCAGGCAGGGCGAAACGGACTTCCACGCGCTCGCCGTGGTCGGCACGGACCTCGTCGGTTACGAAGGCCGGATCCTGACGAGTACCGAGGGGCACCACTGGACCGTCACCGCCGAGGACATCCCTGCCCACAGCCTCGCCGGGGCCCTCGACGGGGAGCCTGCCGCCATCGCCATCGCCATCGCCGTGGTCCGGGACGACGACGGCACCACCGGGATCTGGGTCGCCACCGCCGACGGTGTCCAGGTCTCCCGCAACGACGGCGCAACCTTCGCACCGCTGCGGGCTTCCTGATCCCCACCGGCAGGGGTGCAGCCCGCCCGGCGCCGGTCAGGCGGGCGCGGCGTGTGCTGTCGCGGTTGCAGGCGCAGGGTCGATAGCATGCGCGAGCTGCAGACGTCGGCGGACCAGCAGGACGATCAGCCCGGCAGCGAGCACGGCGGGGAAGACGAGCCCCGAGAAGATGCAGACACCCAGCCACAGGAACATCGAGACGAGCAGGCTGTCGAGCAGGCCCGGTCGCAGCGCGCGGTCCGTGAGGCGACGGCCCCCGATCCAGGTGACGAGCGCCGAGGCGATAAGCCCCGAGAGGAGCCACCCGCCGTAGTTCGAGAGCGGGACCCCGTAGTAGGGGCCGCCGTCCTCCCAGATCCAGAAGCCGAGGGCCACGGCGCCCGGATCCAGGACGCCGTCGATGAGGACCAGCAGCAGTCCACCGAGGACGATCCTGCGCAGGGCCGTCCCGGTGCCCGACACCACGGCTACCGCGCCGATCACCAGCGGGACGTAGGAGAGGGGCAGCAGGTACGGCACGAGGCCGAGGATCGTGGGACCCAGCGGATCCCCGTAGTGGAAATCGCCGTAGGGCACGCCCGT
Source organism: Arthrobacter pasteuri (assembly GCF_054510955.1). NCBI lineage: Bacteria > Bacillati > Actinomycetota > Actinomycetes > Micrococcales > Micrococcaceae > Arthrobacter > Arthrobacter pasteuri. The sequence continues at coordinate 1,231,230 of NZ_JBTNDO010000001.1, read as the reverse complement.
CGCGACGCCGAATCCTTCGATCAGGTAGCCGAAGACGGACACCGCCACCAGTGCTGCCGCGCCGCGGGCACCGCCGAACTGGCGCACCAGGGCGATGAACGCCGGCAGCGCGATCAGCAGGTTGAAGCCGTAGGACGCATAGCTCGCGCCTTCCACGTCCGGGAATCGCACCACGAAGTAGCCGGAGACGAAGAGGAACGCGCAGGACGCGATGAGCAGGCGGGGGAAGCCGCGGGGGGCAGAGGTCTTCGGCACGGCTTCCATCCTTGCAGGTCCACCGCGGTCCCGGAGGCAGGAGGAAGGGGCATCCGCGGAAAATGCGGATGCCCCTTCGTTCGTGCAGCGCGGTCCCTAACGATGCGTGAGGAGCTGCTCCAGGGCGATGCTGCCGTCGGTCTTGGGCAGCAGGAGCCACAGGACCAGGTAGAGCGGAAGGCCGATGAACGGGAGGAGGAAGCTGAGCAGCATCACGATGCGCACGTAGCTCACGCGCCAGCCGTACTGTCGGGCGATGCCTGAGGCGATACCGCCGAGGATGCCGCCGGGAGCCCGCTTGATGGGGGAGGAGCGGAGGAAGCTGTAGAGGGGTTGCATCGGAGTGCCTTTCGATCAGGGAGGGGGTCGGGACGAGGCTTCGAGGAGCCTGGAAGGGATAGGGCAGGAGCGGATGGCTCTGGCGTGGTCGGGATCCGCTCAGTATTCCGGAGCGTGGACTGCGTCGTCGTCCTGGCTGTCGGTCGTCGTGCGGGTCCGCAGGGACAGGATCCCCCCGGCGACGAGCGACAGTCCGACTCCGATGAGCAGGCCGAGCGCCACCACCACGGGGTCGATGTCGAGTGCGACGAACTGGCCGAGCAGGACCAGGCCGGCGACCGCGAGGATCACCGCCCCCCACACGATGGTGACGACGCGCGGGCGGCGTTCCGGTCCGGTGATCGAGGTGCTCATGGTGTGTCTCCTGTATCGGTGGTGCCGGTGCTCTGCGGCGGGAAGGTGCCATCGGTGCCGGTATCAATGCCGGTATCGGTGCCGGTATCGGTTGCGGTGAGGATGGTGAGGTTGCTCAGGGCGCCCCTTACATCGAGGATCAGGGCGGCTCCCGTGGCTTCGGGGTTCAGATCGCCCCTGCCCAACTGGAGGACGCCTCCGTCGCCCCGGAAGGCGGGCGACAGGGTGTCCGGGTCGGCCGTCGCTCCCAGGGCGTCCGCATTGGCGAGGGCCATCCGGGTGCGTACCTCGACGGGCACGTTCCGCGGAACGATGACGGTGACGTCGCTGGCGAAGGAGTTCACCGGGACCACGACGTCCCGTGCGGGTGAGGGCAGGCCGGCGAGGTCGATCGTGGCCTGGGCTGCCATGACGCTGTAGCCGTCGGACGCCGTCCGGAGCGATGTCGGCGTGGTCCTCGTCTCCTGCGCGACGACCCAGGAGCCGCCGACGAGAGTGAGGGACGCGATGAGCGCGCCGAGGGTCGCCAACGCCGCGGTGACACCCACGAGACCCGAGCTCCGTCCCCGCACGCCCAGTCCGACGATGCCGAGCGCGAGCACGATGGCGGCTGCCGCGAGCGCCACAGCGGCAGCATTGGCGACGTCGAGGATGCGCGTGTAGTCCAGTACGAGGAGGACCGCTGCGGTGATGGTCGCCCCGCCGAGAAGGAGGGCCGTCACGGATCCGGAGGGCCGGATGCGGGTGGCTCGGTGGTCCCGGATGGCCGGCGGGACGCTTGCCGGTCCCCCCGGGTCCTGGGACCACGCGGCGTCGGCCCCCGAATAACCCGATCCCGCGGCCCACGGCGCCGGCTGGTAGGGCAGCGGATAGGTCTGCGTGTAGGGCTGCGGGTAGGACTCCGTCTCGGTTCCCCGGGAGAACGGCGGAGAGGGCTGCGAGGAGGGCTGCGCAGACGCATCGGGGGAATCCTGGGCGGGATCGCCGTCGACGTCTCCGCGGCTGGATACGGCACGGTCCCCGGTGAATGCGAACGCTCCGGATGCTCCTGACTGTCCGTCGCCGGGGCCGGACGGCTCGCTGGAAGGGGCGGGCGCCGGTGACACCGGGGGTTCCGCCGCCCCGTAGGGCATCGGGCCGAAGGGCTGCGGCTGGCCGGCTCCACCGCCGGTGGGGCCCGGGTACGGGGTCCCGGGACGGGCGCCGCCCCTGCCGGAGCGATTGACAATCCAGTAGACGAAGAGGACGACGGCCCCGATCCAGAACAGCGTCCACAGCAGGCCGCCGGCTCCGCCATCATGGGCGGAGACGTCCGGGCGCCACAGGCCGATCGCCACGAGCACGGCGGCTCCCGTCAGCCCGGAACTCCAGGAGCCCCGTCCGGCCTGCTCGACATGGATGCGCCCGTCGGGTTCCGGGAGCAGCGCCCAGGCCAGCCCGTACAGCAGGACGCCGATGCCGCCGAAGACCGAGAGGACCACGATCAGGCCGCGGACGAGGGCCAGGTCGAGGCCCGTGCGGCGGGCGACGCCACCTGCGACACCTCCCACCCAGCGGTCCGGCGTCCGGGTGATGTCGAGGCCCCGGATCCAGCGGAAGAACGAGGACGAGGCGGGACGTTCCGCCTGATGCGATGCGGCCGGTTCGTGCTGCCAGGACGGCCCGCCTGGTGAGGGTGCTGAAGTCATGCTCCTATCCTTCCGGCGGCGGCCGGACGCGACTATCGGGGCCTACCCTGAGCGGACCCTGATTACACCCTGATTGGCATCGGGGAGCGGCCCCGAGCGCCCGCCGTCGTGCTTGGATGGGGGTATGAGACCCCCGCTGCTGCGCAGATCCGACGGCGTGATCGCCGGCGTCTGCGCCGGGCTCGCCGTGCACCTCGGGATCCAACGCTCCTGGGTCCGCATCGGCATGGCCATGCTGACCCTCGCGTCCGGCGCCGGGGTCTTCCTGTACGCGTGGCTCTGGATCTTCGTCCCGACGGCCGCCGATAAGGCCGCGGAGCACGGACGGCCGACAGGCCCGGCCGCCTTCATGCAGGACGTCGGCACGAAGAACGGGCGGATACGGCCGGACGCCCGGACCGGCGCGGCCGCATCCCGTCCGGCGGCAAGCCCCTTCGACGCCGAGTCATGGCGCGAGCGGACGCTGCGCGCCGGCCGGCGGGAGGTCCTGTTCGGAACGGTGCTGCTGGTCGCGGCGGCCGTGATCGTGGTGCAGTTGCTGGGGCTGCCGGTGAACTGGGGCTTCCTCGTCCCGATCGCCGTCGTGGCGACCGGCGCCGCCCTCGCATGGTCCCAGCTCGACGACGTGCGCCGGGCCCGGGTCATGAACCGTGCGGGGGCCGGACGGGCCGGCGGGGCGCTGCGCCTGCTCGCGGGCATCGTGCTCGTCATCGCCGGCGTGCTCGTCGCCCTGTCCAGCAGCGGCTCGTGGACGCTGACCATGGCCACCCTCGTCGCGGTGCTCGCCGTCCTCGCCGGCGTCGTCCTGGTCCTCGCGCCGTGGGGCCTCAAGTTCTGGCGCGACCTGGAGACGGAGCGGGCGGCCCGCGTGCGGGAGACGGAGCGTGCCGAGATCGCGGCCCACCTGCACGACTCCGTCCTGCAGACCCTCGCGCTCATCCAGAACCGCGCGGACTCCGAGACGGACGTGCTGCGCCTGGCGCGTGCGCAGGAGCGGGAACTGCGCCAGTGGCTGTTCGCCGATCCGGCGAGGGACCCCGGCAGCCTCGCCGAACGCCTCCGCGGGATGGCGGGCGAGATCGAGGACCGCTACGGGCACCCGGTCACGGTCGTCGCCGTCGGTGATGCAGCGCTGGGAGCGGGCGAGGACGCCCTGGCGCAGGCAGCGAGGGAAGCGATGCTGAACGCGGCGAAGCACGCGGGAGGCGCCGTCTCCGTCTACCTCGAGGCGGGCCCGGACTCCGTGGAGGTGTTCGTTCGGGACAGGGGCAGTGGCTTCGACCCGGCAGCCGTCCCGGCGGACCGCCTCGGGATCCGGGAATCCATCACCAGCAGGATGCTCCGCCATGGAGGATCCTCCGAGCTCCGCAGCGACGGGGACGGCACCGAGGTGCGGCTCCGGCTGCCGCGGCAAGCCGGAAGCGCCGCGTAGGCCACCACGGGGCGACAACAGAGCCCGACAGGGGCGTGACAGAGGGAACGACGGCCGGGAAACGGTGAGGAAGAGGAAGCACATGGACAGCGAGAACCTACCTGCGGACGCGGCAGTACCGGGAACGGTGTCCGTGGTCATCGTCGACGATCACGGGATCTTCCGCTCCGGCCTCCGCGCCGCGCTCGGGCCCGTGATCCGGGTCCTCGGCGAGGCAGCGACGGTCGAGGAGGCGGAAGCGGTGATCGGTGCCACGGCGCCCGACGTCGTCCTGCTCGACGTCCACCTGCCCGGCGGCCGCGGCGGCGGGGGAGCGGAGGTCATCCACCGCTGCAGCGCCCTCGGCACGACGTCGCGCTTCCTGGCCCTCAGCGTCTCGGACTCGGCGGAGGACGTCGTCGCCGTCATACGTGCGGGAGCGCGCGGCTACGTCACCAAGACCATCTCCGGTCCCGAGATCACCGACGCGGTGCAGCGCATCGCCTCGGGGGACGCCGTCTTCTCCCCGCGGCTCGCCGGTTTCGTCCTGGATGCGTTCGGGACCGCCTCGGTCGCCGTCGACGACGAACTCGACCGCCTCTCGGCACGCGAACTCGAAGTCATGCGGCTCATCGCGCGCGGCTACAGCTACAAGGAGACGGCGAAGGAACTCTTCATCTCCGTGAAGACCGTTGAGACGCATGTTTCGGCCGTGCTCCGGAAGCTGCAGCTGTCCTCGCGGCACGAACTCACGCGCTGGGCGACGGAGCGCAAGCTGCTCTGAAAAGGTGCCGGCTGCCTACCTGGCGGAACCGAGGAACTCCTGCAGGCGTCCCACACCCGTCGCGAGATCCTCGTCGCCGAGCGCGTAGGACAGGCGCAGGTAGCCGCTCGGCCCGAAGGCCTCACCGGGCACGACGGCGACCTCGACCTTCTCCAGGATCAGCGCGGCGAGATCGGCGGACGTGGCGGGGGTGACGCCGTCGAAGCTCCGGCCGAGCAGCGGCCGCACGTCCGCGTAGGCGTAGAAGGCTCCGTGCGGGGTGGGGCACTCGACGCCCTCGATCTCGTTCAGAGCCGACACCATGGCACGACGGCGGCGGTCGAAGGCCACCTTCATCTCGTCGACCGCCGTCAGCGGCCCGGAGACAGCGGCGAGGGCCGCCATCTGGGGCACGTTCGACACGTTCGACGTCGCGTGCGACTGCAGGTTCGTCGCAGCCTTGACGAGGTCCTTCGGACCGACCATCCAGCCCACGCGCCAGCCGGTCATCGCATACGTCTTGGCCACGCCGTTCAGGATGACCACCCTGTCGCCGAGGGAGGGAGCAGCCGTCGCGATCGACGTGAAGGGCACGCCGTCGTACGTCAGGTGCTCGTAGATCTCGTCCGTCACCACCCACAGCCCGCGTGCCGCTGCCCACTCGCCGATCTCGCGGACGGCGTCGGCACCGTACACCGCTCCGGTCGGGTTCGACGGCGAGACGAACAGCAGCACCTTCGTGCGTGGTGTCAGCGCCGCCTCGAGCTGGTCCACGGTCACGAGGTATCCCTGCTCGGGCCCGGCGAACACCTCGACCGGTACGCCGCCCGCGAGGCGGATGGCCTCCGGATAGGTGGTCCAGAACGGCGTGGGGACGAGGACCTCGTCGCCCGGGTCGAGGAGGGTGGCGAAGGACTCGTAGACAGCCTGCTTGCCGCCGTTGGTCACGAGCACCTGGGCGGGATCGACGGCGTAGCCGGAATCCCGCAGCGTCTTCTCCGCAATGGCCTGCCTGAGCTCGGGAAGGCCGCCGGCGGGCGAGTAGCGGTGGAAACGGGGCTGGCGGGCGGCGGCGATCGCGGCATCGACGATGTAGTCCGGCGTCGGGAAGTCCGGTTCGCCGGCACCGAAACCGATGACGGGCCGGCCCGCAGCCTTGAGGGCCTTCGCCTTCGCATCCACGGCCAGCGTTGCGGACTCCGCGATCGAGCCGATCCGCCGGGAGATCCGGGGGAGGGCTGCGCGGGTGGAGTCGTCGGTCGTCGCGTTCATCGGGTCCCGTTCCGTGAGGTCTTCGTGGCAGCTTCCAGCTTAGGCGGTGGCCCCCGCCCGGAACCGCATCGGGTGTCCCCGCGTCGTATCCCCGCGTCACGGCCGCCTCCGGGCCGAGCCCGTTCGGGGGCGGCCCGGGGGCAGTCAACCCCCTCCGGAGCACGGCCCGAGTGTCCCGGTTCGACGTTCCGGCGGTGATTGCGTAGACTTGTTCCTCGGTGTTGAAACACCATGATGGTTCGTGCCCGCACCGGGCAGGCCGGAGTGGAAGCTGTACCGGTTTCGAACCAAAGGGTAGTGGCGCAATTGGTAGCGCAGCGGTCTCCAAAACCGCAGGTTGCAGGTTCGAGTCCTGTCTGCCCTGCGCGTGGCCTTCGCGGATGGATCGCGAAGGCCCGGCAGAAACAGATCACGAAGCCCCGGCGCAGGCACAGGCCCCGCGCGGCGGTAAACATGATCAGCTGGGGGCGCCACTGGTGGTCCGGCTGGAACACCACACAGATTGATGAGGTTGACGGTGACCGATACGGCTGCGAGCAGCTCCAAGGGAAGCCCTTCCGAGAACAAGGCTCCCCAGCGCGGGTTCTTCGGACGCATCATGCTGTTCATCCGCCAGGTCTTCGCGGAACTCGGGAAGGTCGTCACGCCCACCCGCCGGGAACTGGTCCGGTTCACCATCACCGTCCTCGTCTTCGTGGTCATCATGATGCTCCTCGTGACCGCCCTGGACCTCCTGTTCGGGGCCGGCGCAGTGTGGGTCTTCGGCGACAACTGACGCCGTCCTCCGGGAATGCATGTTCCGGCACCGCTGTTGGGGTGACGGGTCGAGTACAGGCAAGCAGAACAACTTTCGAAGAATGTCAGAAAGCAGGCGGCTAGGTGTCCGAGCAAGAACTCGAACGGCAGATCACTCCCGAAGATGGTCTGGAGAACGAGGAGTACGGAACGGAGGCGGAGGTCGACGCCTTCGACCCCGACGTGCCTGCGGACGACTCCGATGCGGCTGACTACCCTGCCGCCACCGATGTCGCCGCCGAGGACGGGTTCCTCGCCGACGACGTGGAGGCCGACGAGACCGACGACGACGCGGATGCCGACGACGACGAGATCGAGGCCACCGCCTCGGACGCCGTCGACGAAGCTGCCGCATCCGACGCGGACGAGGCCGAGGAGGCTTCGGAGGAAGCTCCTGCCGAGGACCCCGTTGCCGCCTTCAAGGCCAGGCTCCGCCGCCAGGAGGGTGACTGGTATGTCATCCACTCCTACGCAGGCTACGAGAACCGCGTGAAGGCGAACCTCGAGACCCGCATCCAGACGCTGGACATGGAAGATTACATCTTCGAGATCCAGGTGCCGATGGAAGAGGTCGTCGAGATCAAGAACACCACGCGGAAGATCGTCAACCGCGTGCGCATCCCCGGCTACGTGCTGGTCCGCATGGAGCTCACCGACGAGTCCTGGGGTGCCGTCCGTCACACGCCGGGCGTCACCGGCTTTGTGGGCAACGCCCACAACCCGGTCCCGCTGAGCCTCAACGAGGTGTTCTCGATGCTCGAGCACACGATCGTCCACACCGACGCCGAGTCGGGCAAGCCGGTGCAGCCGCAGTTCACGCCCGCCACCGTCAACTTCGAGGTCGGCGAGTCCGTCACCGTCAACGAGGGCCCCTTCGAGACCCTTCCGGCGACGATCTCCGAGATCAAGCACGAGTCGCAGCAGCTCGTCGTGCTCGTCTCGATCTTCGAGCGCGAGACCCCGGTCACGCTCTCGTACAACCAGGTCACCAAGATCCAGTAAAGCTTCGACGAGTCCCGGCGTGCTTGGCCGGGAAGCGTCGTGAAGGCCGTCACGCCATGACGGCCACAACCCTGCGGGACGCTCCTGTCCCGCGGGAACGCAATGCAAGAGAAGGACCCTTTCATGGCCCCCAAGAAAAAGGTCACCGGCCTCATCAAGCTGCAGATCAATGCAGGCGCCGCCAACCCGGCTCCTCCGATTGGTCCCGCACTTGGCCAGCACGGTGTCAACATCATGGAATTCTGCAAGGCATACAACGCCGCCACGGAATCCCAGCGCGGAAACGTCATCCCCGTGGAGATCACGGTGTACGAGGACCGCTCGTTCACCTTCATCACGAAGACCCCGCCGGCAGCCGAGCTGATCAAGAAGGCAGCCGGAGTCGCCAAGGGCTCGGGCACGCCGCACACCGTCAAGGTTGCGAAGCTGACCAACGCCCAGGTCGAAGAGATCGCCACCATGAAGATGGAAGACCTCAACGCCAACGACGTCCAGGCAGCTGCCAAGATCATCGCCGGCACCGCCCGCTCCATGGGCATCACGGTCGAGGGCTAATACCCCTCCCTCCCGCTCCGTCCGGCACTGCCGGGCAGGGCACACCACCATTTCACAGCACGACGGCGCCGCATCCCGCGGACGACGGCGTGAGTGGCAGGGCCCGGCGCGGTCCGCAGACCACGACTGCATAAGGAGAACAAGCAGATGGCACAGCGCAGCAAAGCATACAAGGACGCTGCCGCGAAGATCGAGGCGGACAAGCAGTACGCCCCCCTCGAAGCGGTAGTCCTCGCGAAGGAATCCAACCCTTCCAAGTTCGACGCCACGGTCGAGGTGTCCTTCCGTCTCGGAGTGGACCCTCGCAAGGCGGACCAGATGGTCCGCGGCACCGTGAACCTTCCCCACGGCACCGGCAAGACCGCCCGTGTCCTGGTCTTCGCGACCGGCGAGAAGGCAGAGGCGGCCATCGCGGCCGGCGCTGACTTCGTCGGCTCCGACGACATGATCGAGAAGGTCTCCGGCGGCTGGACCGACTTCGACGCCGCGGTTGCAACCCCTGACCTCATGGGCAAGGTGGGACGCCTCGGAAAGATCCTCGGCCCCCGTAACCTGATGCCGAACCCGAAGACCGGTACGGTCACGGCGGACGTCGCCAAGGCTGTCACCGACATCAAGGGTGGAAAGATCGACTTCCGCGTCGACAAGCACTCCAACCTCCACTTCATCATCGGCAAGGTCTCCTTCGACGAGCAGAAGCTGGGGGAGAACTACGCTGCAGCGCTCGAGGAGATCCTCCGACTGAAGCCTTCGGCTTCGAAGGGGCGCTACATCCAGAAGGCAACGGTCTCGACCACCTTCGGTCCCGGTATCCCCGTCGACCCGAACGTCACCAAGGTCTTCGCCTCCTAAGGCGGATCCCTGCAGAAGCCCCGTGGCACGAGCCGCGGGGCTTCTGCGTTTAAGCGTCCAGCCCGGCCGACGCCCCGACCGGTAGGGCTATGCTCGGCGCATGACGGCGATCAGCATCGGCCCGCTCCGCGTTCCCGCAACGCTCGCGGAGCCGGAGGGGAACGACTTCGCAGAGAGTGCCCGCGTGTCGGACGCCGTCGAGCACGCGATCTGGGGCCATGACGACCACTGCATGGATCCGGCGGAGCGGCTCGTCAGGGGCCAGTCGACGGCGGACCGTGGGTTCGTCCTGGGCGTCGCGAGGGATCGCGGGCGCATCGTCGCGAACGTGGGCATCGACATCCCGCCCAGGGACAACCTGCGGAGCGCCGTCGTGCAGATCGAGGTCCTGCCGTCCCACCGCAGGCAGGGGATCGCCACGGCGCTCCTTGCCTTCGCGGAGCAGGAGATGGCGGACCGGGGCCGCTCCATCGCCATGGCCTGGAGCGACGCGCGCGTCGACGACGGGCCGGAAGCTGGGCCGGTCCTCGTGCCGGCCTCCGGCGCCGGCTCGTTCCCGGCGTCGGATCCGTCGGCCATCCTTGCCGTGCGTTCGGGATTCGAGCTGGTGCAGGTGGATCGGCAGAGCGTCCTCCACCTCGCCGGCGTGCAGGGTGGGCGGGACGGCATCGCGGGGCAGGAGCGCGAAGCGCGCGCCGCGGGCTCCGGGGACTACGAACTCGTGGAATGGACGGACAGCTGCCCGGCGGACCTCATCGACGACTATTCGCTCCTGCGCCGGAAGATGAGCACCGATCCGCCGCTCGGCGGCTTCTCCCAGGAGGAGGAGGCGTGGGACGCCGGCCGCATCCGCCGGGAGGAGGACCGCGCCCGGACGGCCGGCACCTCGAGCCTGGTCTGCGCCGTCCGCCACACGGCGAGCGGGCAACTCGTCGGGCACACCATCCTCGACCGGTCCGTGTCGAAGCCCGCCGTGGTCTACCAGGAGGACACCCTGGTGCTCGCCGCGCACCGCGGGCACAGACTGGGCCTGTGGCTCAAGGCGGCGAACCTGCGGCGCGTGCTCGATGAATGGCCGACGGCACAGCGCATCTACACCTGGAACGCCGAGGAGAACTCCCACATGCTCGCCGTGAACGTCGCTCTCGGCTTCCGGCCGTCGGGCCGCACGGCCGGATGGCAGAAGACCCTCGGCTAGCGCGGATTTGGCCGAAGCCGCGGCGTCACGTAGGCTTTGACTACCAAAGACCGTCGGTCGATCCATCTCCACTTCCTGCAGTGCACTCCTGCGCGGCCCGGAAGAGGAACAGGATCCGAAAGTTCCCGTGAGGGACGGCCTACGCAGGTGAACGAAGCTCCTCTCCACCGGCTTGTGCCCGTGTCGAGCAAGGCCCCGTGCATCTGCGCGGGGCGTTTTTTATTGGAGCTGGAAGACCGGCGCATATTCCCCGGAAGGAGGGTTATGGCAACGCCAACAAAGGTTTCTGCAGTGGACGAGATCACCACCGATTTCAAGGACTCCACCGCGGCTGTCCTGACCGAATACCGCGGGCTCACTGTTGCTCAGCTCAAGGAACTGCGCCGTGCCCTTGGCGCGGACACCAAGTTCTCCGTCGTCAAGAACACCTTGACCGGCATTGCGGCGAAGGAAGCCGGCATCGACGCGTTCGATGGCCAGCTGTCCGGACCCACCGCGATCGCCTTCATCAAGGGTGACGCCGTTGCTGCGGCCAAGAGCCTCACGGATTTCGCGAAAGCCAACCCGAAGCTCGTCATCAAGACTGGAATCTTCGAGGGCAAGGCCCTCGACGCATCCGAGGTCGTTGCCCTCGCAGCCCTCGAGTCGCGCGAACTCCAGCTCGCCCGGGTGGCCGGTGTCCTCAAGGCGCCGATGTCCGCCCTGGCCCGCACCGTCGATGCACTGCGCATCAAGCTCGAGGAGGGAAGCGGCGCTGCACCTGCAGCCGACGCTGACGCTCCTGCTGCCGAGGAAGCCGCTGCTCCTGCAGAAGCTGCCGCGGAGGCTCCCGCCGAGGAAGCCGCAGCAACCGAAGCGAACTAGTTTCCCTTCGATCCCCACACTCCGGTGCAGTGCACCACTAAAGGAAGGACGCCTCCCATGGCGAAGCTCACCAACGAAGAGCTCATTGAAGCTTTCAAGGAACTGTCCATCATTGAACTCTCGGACTTCGTAAAGCTGTTCGAGGAGACCTTCGATGTCACCGCTGCTGCAGTTGCAGTTGCAGGCCCCGCCGGTGGCGGAGCCGGCGAAGCCGCCGAAGAGGAGCAGACCTCGTTCGACGTCGTCCTCGAGGCTGCAGGCGACAAGAAGATCGCAGTGATCAAGGAAGTTCGCGCCCTCACCTCGCTGGGCCTGAAGGAAGCCAAGGACGTTGTCGACAGCGCCCCCAAGGCCGTCCTCGAGGGCGTCACCAAGGAAGCCGCAGACAAGGCCAAGGAGGCCCTCGAGGCCGCCGGCGCCACCGTCACCCTCAAGTAACACCCGCTGCACCCGCAGCCCGGCGAAGGCCGGTGCTGCTGCAGTACACGAAAGAGCCCCGCTTCTCGCGAAGCGGGGCTCTTTCGTGTTCCGGGCCGGAGCGGTCAGCGCCAGAGGAGGAGTGCTTCACCCTGGCCGCCGCCGCCGCAGAGGCTCACCGCGGACCTGCCGGTTCCCCGTCGTGCCAGCTCCAGCGCGGCGTGGAGGGCGAGCCGTGCCCCGGAGGCACCGATGGGGTGGCCGAGTGCGATCGCCCCGCCGTGGATGTTGCACTTCTCGAGCGGGTAGTCGAGGTCCTTGAGGGACTGGACGGCCACGGACCCGAACGCCTCGTTGATCTCGATGAAGTCGAGGTCGCCGGTCGTCCAGCCGGCCCGTCCGAGGGCCTGCTTGATCGCCTCGGACGGCTGGGAGTGGAGCGTGTTGTCCGGTCCCGCGACCTGGCCCGGCCGGCCGACGACGGCCAGCACCGTCAGTCCGGATTCCTCGGCGTAGGAGCGCGTGGTCACGACGAGCGCCGCGGCGCCGTCGGACAGGGGCGAGGAGTTGCCCGCCGTGATCGCGCCGTCCGGGTCGAACGCCGGCCTGAGCTTCGCGAGGGACTCGACGGTCGTGGCCGGGCGGATGCCCTCGTCGCTGGTGAGGACGACGTCGTCGCCCTTGCGCTGCGGCACCCGGACCGGGACGATCTCCTCGGCCAGCACGCCGCTGTCCGTCGCGGCGGCCGCCCGCTGGTGCGACGCCGCAGCGACCGCGTCCTGGGCCGTGCGGTCGATCTCGAGGCGCACGTTCCCACGCTCCGTCGAGGCTCCCATCGACTCGTCGTCGAACGCATCGGTCAGGCCGTCGTGCGCCACCGAGTCGAGGGCGGCCATGGACCCGTAGGTCCAGCCCTGGCGGGAGCCGGGCAGCAGGTGGGGTCCGCGGGTCATCGACTCCTGGCCGCCGGCGACGACGACGCGCGCCTCGCCGCCGCGGATCAGGCGGGCGGCGTCGATCACGGCGGTGAGGCCCGAGAGGCAGACCTTGTTGACGGTGACGGCCGGGACGTTCCAGGGGATGCCCGCCTTCACCGCGGACTGGCGGGCCGGGTTCTGGCCGCAGCCGGCCTGGACCACGTGACCCATGATGACGGCGTCCACGGCGGAGGCAGCGACGCCCGCGCGCTCCAGCGCTCCCGCAATGGCCAGTGCGCCGAGCTCGACGGCGGTGAAGGAGGCGAGCTGCCCGTTGAGGCGCCCGAGGGGTGTGCGGGCGCCGCCGACGAGGACGACGTCGTCGGGGGATGGCGTGGGTGTCGCCATGGTGGAACTCTCTTTCGTCGTTGAAATAGTGCCGCTACCAGACTAGGACTTTTCGGTGGCGCTTCCGCCGCGCCGGGCATCAGGGGACGTCGCGGGGTCCGGGTCCGTCGGCGCCCTGGGGGTAGAGCAGGGGGAGCTGCAGGGTGAGCCAGGGACTGAACGCCCACGGCGTCGCCGTGACAGCACGGACGAGTTCGCGGGCGTCGACCCACTGGTAGTCCATGACCTCGGCCGGCAGCGGAGCCACGGGACTGTCCGCCACGGCCGTGTAGACGGGGCAGATCTCGTTCTCGACGATGCCCGAGGCGTCCACCGCGCGATACCTGAAATCCGGCAGCGCGGCTCGAATGTCCGTGACCCTGAAGCCGAGCTCCTGGGTCGCGCGCCGGTGGACCGCGTCCTCGAACGGCTCGTCCGGTGCCGGGTGCCCGCAGAAGGAGTTTGTCCAGACGCCGGGCCAGGCCTTCTTGCCCAGGGCGCGGCGCGTGACGAGGATGCGCCCGGCGTCGTCGAACACGTGTGTGGAGAAGGCCAGGTGCAGGGGGGTGTCGAGCGTGTGGACGGTCGCCTTGGAGTGCGTTCCGACGGGGGTGCCGTCCTCGGCGAGCAGCACCACGACCTCGGTCTCCGGACCCGCACCGCCGTCAACGCCCGTACGCTGCGCCGTGCATCCTGCTTCGCTCGCCATCGTGGCACTCTTTTCGCTGATCGTCCGTTCGGTACGCGGGGTTCGCTCCAGCCGGGCGAGCGGCCCGGCGGTATACACCCCACGTGTCGTCAGGGCGCCGTATCCGTTGTTTACTTTACCTATGGACATGGACACTCTGCTGGTGGAGCCCGCCGGGCTCGAACAGGTCGAGAGTGCGCTCGATCGGTTCTTCGAGGAGTCCAAGGCCCGCGCCGCGAGGATCGGACCGGGGTACCACGCCCTCTGGGCGACCCTCGAGCGGTGTACCGCCGGCGGGAAGCGGTTCCGGCCCCGCATGGTGATGTCCGCCTACCAGATGCTCGGCGGACGCGACCTCGCCAATGCGGCCGAGGTCGGTGCGGCCTTCGAGCTGCTCCATACGGCCCTGATCGTGCACGACGACGTGATCGATCGCGACTTCATCCGCCGCGGGATCCCGAACGTCTCCGGCCGTTACCGCGCCCTCGCCGAGGGGGCAGGCATGTCACCCGAGGGTGCGCACCACGTCGGCCTCTCCGCCGGGGTCATTGCCGGGGACCTGGCGCTCTCCAACGCCTACCGGCTGCTCGAGCGGGTCGAGGCGCCCCCCGCCGTCCGGCGCCGGCTCGGGGACATCCTCGACGAGGCGGTCTTCGCGTCGGCCGCGGGGGAGTTCCTCGACATCGAGACCTCCCTGGATCCGGCCATGCCGTCCGTCGAGGCCATCGTCGACATGGCCCGGCTCAAGACCTCCGTCTACTCCTTCGAGGGGCCCCTGCAGGCAGGTGCCGTCCTCGCCGGCGCGGATGAGGAGCTCATCGCCCGCCTCGGCGATTTCGGGCGGGACGCCGGTATCGCCTACCAGATCGCCGACGACCTGCTCGGCGTCTTCGGCAACGAGACGCGCACCGGGAAGACGAACTGGGGCGACCTGCGCGAGGGCAAGCGGACCGCACTCCTGTCCTACGTCTCCGCGCGGCCGGAGTGGGACGACATCTCGGCCCTCGTCGGCAGTCCCGGGATGTCGGCGGCGGACGCCGACTTCGTCCGGCGCATCCTCGTCGACAGCGGCGCCAAGGACTACTCCTCGAGCCTCGCCGCCGAGTACGCCGCCCGGGCCCGCACCCACCTCGACTCCGACGTCGTGCCCTCCGCACTGCGGTCCGCCCTCCACCCCGTGGTGACGGCCGTCGTGGACAGGGTGCACTGAGTGGGCATGAACGATCCGCTCGCACGCTACAACGCGGCAGCGCTCAGGACCTCCGCGGAGGTCATCCGCTGCTACTCGACGTCCTTCGGCATGGCCTCGCGCATCCTCGACCGCAGCACGCGCGCCTCCATCGAGTCCGTGTACGCACTGGTGCGCGTCGCCGACGAGGTCGTGGACGGCGCCGCTGCCGGAGCGGGGCTGTCGGTGGACGAGGTGGGGCGGCTCCTCGACGACCTCGAGCGCGACACCGAGACGGCCATGACCACCGGCTACAGCACGAACCTGGTCGTGCATGCCTTCGCCCTCACGGCTCGGGCCACGGGCATCGGCGTCGACCTCACCCGGCCCTTCTTCGCCTCCATGCGCGCCGACCTCACCCGGAGCGAGCACACCCAGGAGTCCTTCGACCTGTACGTCTACGGGTCCGCGGAGGTCGTCGGGCTGATGTGCCTGCGCGCCTTCCTCGTCGGCCGGACCGTGACGCCGGAGGAGGACGCCGTGCTCGTGGAGGGCGCGAGGCACCTCGGCGCCGCCTTCCAGAAGATCAACTTCCTCCGGGACCTCGCCGAGGACTTCTCCACCCTCGGCCGCAGCTACTTCCCGGGCGTGCGGCCGGGGAGCTTCACGGAGGCGGACAAGATCCGCCTCCTGGACGACATCGACCGCGACCTGCGCATCTCGGCCGCAGCCCTCCCGGGCCTGCCCCCGACGCCGCGACGCGCCGTCACCCTCGCGCAGGGACTGTTCACCGAGCTCGCCGCCAGGCTGCGTCGCACGCCGGCCGACGAACTCCTCCGGGCGCGGGTCCGGGTCCCCGCCCCGGTCAAGCTCCGCATCATGGCGCAAGCCGTCACCGGTCGCGCGGTACCGGAACTCGCCGCGCAGGAGAGGTCGGCATGACACCCCAGCAGAACGGGCGGATACGCGTCGCAGGCAAGGACGTCGTCGTCATCGGCGGCGGGATCGGCGGGCTCGCGACGTCGGCCCTGCTGGCCCGTGAAGGGCACAGCGTCACCCTCCTGGAGAAGCGCGGACAGGTGGGCGGCCGAGCCGGTTCCTGGGAGCAGGGTGGTTTCCGCTTCGACACCGGCCCGTCCTGGTACCTGATGCCCGAGGTGATCGACCACTTCTTCCGGCTGATGGGCACGAGCGCCGCGGAGCAGCTCGACCTCGTGAAGCTCGACCCCGGCTACCGCGTCCTCTTCGAGGCCGGGGGAGCGGTCGACGTCCCCGCGGACCGGGAGGCCGTCACCAAGCTCTTCGAATCCCTCGAGGCCGGCGCCGGTGAGCAGCTGTCGGAGTACCTCGACTCCGCGGAGGACGCCTACGAGATCGCCAAGAAGCGTTTCCTCTACTCGACCTTCCAGTCCTTCCTGCCCTTCGTCCGGCCCGACGTCCTCAGGCGGCTGCCGCGGATCGGGTCGCTGCTCCTCCAGCCGCTGCAGTCCTTCGTCGAGAAGCGCTTTCAGGATCCGCGCATCCAGCAGATCCTCGGCTATCCGGCCGTGTTCCTCGGCAGCTCGCCCTTCGACGCGCCGAGCATGTACCACCTGATGAGCCACCTCGACCTCGACGACGGCGTGCTCTACCCGATGGGCGGCTTCAGCACCCTCATCGACGCGATGCGCCGGGTCGCGGTCGCCGCCGGCGTCGAGATCCGGACCGGCGCCGACGTCGTCTCGATCGACACCGAGCCCCGGACGCCGGGGAGGTCCCCCCTCGACCGCCGGGCCGCGACGGTGCGCGGAGTCACCTACCGCATGGGCGGGACGACGGCGTCCATCGGTGCCGACATCGTCGTGTCCGCCGCGGACCTCCACCACACCGAGACCACGATGCTGCCGGCGGACCTGCAGACGTACCCGGAGGGGTACTGGCAGAAGCGCGTGCCCGGCCCCAGCGCGCTGCTCCTCTACCTGGGCGTCCGGGGAAGCCTGCCGCAGCTCGAACACCACACCCTGCTGTTCACCACGGACTGGCGCGACAACTTCGGGCGCATCTTCGGCAAGGAGACCTCCGTGCCGTCACCGGCGTCGCTGTACGTGTGCCGACCGAGTGCCACGGACGGTTCCGTGGCCCCGGAGGGCCACGAGAACGTGTTCGTCCTCGTGCCCATCCCGGCGGACGTCACGATCGGCAGGGGAGGACTCGAGCGCGGGGGAGACGCGAGGGTCGAGGACCTGGCCGACGCCGTCATCGGCCAGATCTCGGAGTGGGCAGGGATCCCCGATCTCGTCGAGCGCATCGTCGTCCGCCGCAGCTACGGTCCGCAGGACTTCGCCGACGACCTCAATGCGTGGCGCGGTACGTCGCTCGGGCCGGCGCACATCCTGAAGCAGAGCGCGTTCTTCCGCGGCTCGAACCGCAGCGCGAAGGTCGGCAACCTCTTCTATGCGGGGAGTTCGACGGTCCCCGGCATCGGCATCCCCATGTGCCTCATCAGCGCGGAACTCATCGTCAAGCGGCTGCGCGGCGACACCAGCACGGGGCCGCTGCCGGAGCCCGCCGCCGGCTAGGACGGACCCCGGCCGCCGGATGCTACCGGCAGGACGTCGTCCCCACCAGGCGTGGTGGGCTTGACGCGAAGAGGGGAGAGGGGCTAGTGGACTTTACGCTGCGCATGCCGTAGTGTAGGTCTTTGCGTCTTCCCTCTTAACCTCAGCCTTCATATAGCGGTGGGCTTTGCTCTGCTCTCGTTGTTCGACCTGGCCATCTGGTTGGGGTCACGCGGGCGGACACTGGTGGGCACTGAGATCCCCGCAGCATACTGCGGTGGCGGTGCTGAGGCGAATGCGCTGACAAGCCTGACGGTCTGTGGAAGGATCCCTCTTGGTCGCCCCGAGCACCTCTAATAATGCAACCGCTACCAGCCAGGTCGACGCCGACGGCGCCGCACCCCGGCTCTCATTCGCAAAGATTCACGAACCGCTTGAAGTTCCTAATCTTCTCGCCCTCCAGACGGACAGCTTCGACTGGCTCGTCGGCAACGAGCGCTGGAAGGCCCGCGTTGAGGAAGCGCTGGAGAAGGGGCTGCAGGGTGTAGCCACGACCTCCGGGTTGGCCGACATCTTCGAAGAGATCTCCCCGATCGAGGACTTCCAGGGCACCATGTCCCTGAGCTTCTCCGAGCCTGAATTCGCAGACCCCAAGTACACGATGGCCGAGTGCAAGGATCGCGACGCGACCTACTCCGCCCCGCTGTACGTCAAGGCCGAGTTCATGAACAACAACACGGGCGAGATCAAGCAGCAGACCGTGTTCATGGGTGACTTCCCCCTCATGACCGACAAGGGCACCTTCGTCATCAACGGCACCGAGCGTGTCGTCGTCTCGCAGCTCGTCCGTTCGCCCGGTGCCTACTTCGAGCGCACCGCGGACAAGACCAGCGACAAGGACATCTTCAGCGCGAAGATCATCCCGTCGCGTGGTGCCTGGTTCGAGCTCGAGATCGACAAGCGCGACCAGGTCGGCGTCCGCCTCGACCGCAAGCGCAAGCAGTCGGTCACCGTGCTGCTGAAGGCCCTCGGCTGGACCGAAGGCCAGATCCTGGAGGAGTTCGGCCAGTACGACTCCATCCGCGCCACCATGGAGAAGGACGCGACGGAGACCCGCGAGGACGCCCTCCTCGACATCTACCGCAAGCTGCGTCCGGGCGAGCCCCCCACGGTCGAGGCTGCCCAGACACTCCTGGACAACCTGTACTTCAACCCGAAGCGCTACGACCTCGCCAAGGTCGGCCGGTACAAGATCAACCGCAAGCTCGGCATCGACAAGGACCTCACGGACTCCGACGCCTCGGTGCTGAACATCGACGACATCGTCGCGATGATCAAGTTCCTGGTCGCCCTGCACGCCGGTGACAAGACCCTCGGCGGCAAGCGCGACGGCGGGGACGTCGAGCTCCGCGTCGAGGTCGACGACATCGACCACTTCGGCAACCGCCGCATCCGCGCCGTGGGCGAGCTCATCGAGAACCAGGTCCGCACGGGCCTGTCCCGCATGGAGCGCGTCGTCCGCGAGCGGATGACCACCCAGGACGTCGAGGCCATCACGCCGCAGACCCTGATCAACATCCGTCCCGTCGTGGCCGCCATCAAGGAGTTCTTCGGAACCTCCCAGCTGTCGCAGTTCATGGACCAGAACAACCCGCTCGCCGGCCTGACGCACAAGCGTCGCCTGTCCGCGCTGGGCCCGGGTGGTCTCTCCCGTGACCGCGCAGGCATGGAAGTCCGTGACGTCCACCCGTCGCACTACGGACGCATGTGCCCGATCGAGACCCCTGAAGGCCCGAACATCGGCCTCATCGGTTCGCTCGCCTCGTACGGCCGCATCAACGCGTTCGGCTTCATCGAGACCCCGTACCGCAAGGTCGTCGACGGCATCGTCACCGACCAGATCGACTACCTGACCGCCGACGACGAGGTGGAGCGCCTCATCGCCCAGGCGAATGCGCCCCTCGGTGCGGACAACACGTTCACGGAGGACATGGTCCTCGTGCGGACGCGTGGTGGTTCCGGCGAGCCCGTGCTCGTCGAGCCCGCCGAGGTCGAGTACATGGACGTCTCCCCGCGCCAGATGGTGTCCGTCGCAACCGCGATGATCCCGTTCCTGGAGCACGACGACGCCAACCGCGCCCTCATGGGTGCGAACATGCAGCGCCAGGCCGTGCCCCTGCTCCGTTCCGAGCGTCCCCTCGTGGGCACCGGCATGGAGAAGAACGCGGCCGTCGACGCCGGTGACGCCGTCACCGCGACGAAGGCAGGCGTGGTCAAGGAGGTGTCGGCCGACCTGGTCAGCGTCCTCAACGACGACGGCACCGAGACGAACTACCCGATCATGAAGTTCGCCCGCTCGAACCAGGGCAACGCGTACAACCAGCGCGTCCTGGTCTCCGAGGGCGACCGCCTCGAGTACAACTCGATCATCGCCGACGGTCCGTCCACGGACCAGGGTGAGCTCGCGCTGGGCAAGAACATGCTCGTGGCCTTCATGTCCTGGGAGGGTCACAACTTCGAGGACGCGATCATCCTGTCGCAGCGCATCGTCTCCGACGATGTCCTGACCTCGATCCACATCGAGGAGCACGAAGTCGATGCCCGCGACACCAAGCTCGGTGCCGAGGAGATCACGCGTGACATCCCGAACGTCTCCGAAGAGGTCCTCGGGGCGCTCGACGAGCGCGGCATCATCCACATCGGTGCCGAGGTCGAAGCCGGCGACATCCTCGTAGGCCGTGTCACCCCCAAGGGTGAGACCGAGCTGACCCCCGAGGAGCGCCTGCTGCGCGCCATCTTCGGTGAGAAGAGCCGCGAAGTCCGCGACACCTCGCTGAAGGTTCCCCACGGCGAGTCCGGAACGGTCATCGGCGTGCGCATCTTCGACCGCGACAACGACGACGAGCTGCCCCCGGGCGTCAACCAGCTGGTCCGCGTCTACGTGGCACAGAAGCGCAAGATCACGGACGGTGACAAGCTCGCAGGCCGCCACGGCAACAAGGGCGTCATCTCCAAGATCCTCCCGATCGAGGACATGCCGTTCCTCGAGGACGGCACCCCCGTCGACATCGTCCTGAACCCGCTCGGCGTCCCCGGACGCATGAACGTCGGCCAGGTCCTCGAGATCCACCTCGGCTGGGCAGCCAAGCAGGGCTGGAAGATCGAGGGCGAGCCCGAGTGGATGAAGAACCTCCCGAACCTTCCGCGGGAGATCTCCTCGACCACCGTCGCGACCCCCGTGTTCGACGGCGCCACCGAGGACGAGATCGTCGGTCTCCTCGGATCCACGAACGTCACCCGTGACGGACAGCGCCTCATCGGCGAGTCCGGCAAGGCGCGCCTGTTCGACGGCCGCTCCGGCGAGCCGTTCCCGGACCCGATCTCCGTCGGCTACATGTACATCCTGAAGCTTCACCACCTGGTGGACGACAAGATCCACGCGCGCTCCACCGGCCCGTACTCCATGATCACGCAGCAGCCGCTGGGTGGTAAGGCACAGTTCGGCGGACAGCGTTTCGGTGAGATGGAAGTGTGGGCCCTCGAGGCCTACGGTGCGGCCTACACGCTGCAGGAACTCCTCACCATCAAGTCGGACGACATCCACGGACGCGTCAAGGTGTACGAGGCCATCGTCAAGGGCGAGAACATCCCCGAGCCGGGCGTTCCCGAGTCCTTCAAGGTCTTGATCAAGGAAATGCAGTCGCTCTGCCTGAACGTGGAAGTCCTCTCCACCGACGGCACCACGATTGAAATGCGTGACTCGGATGAAGAAGTGTTCCGGGCCGCGGAGGAACTGGGCATCGACCTCTCACGGGCCGAGCCGAGTTCTGTCGAGGAAGTCTAGGTTCCACCCGACCGGTCCAGTCCGGTACCCGGAACGGCGGCGACGGAATTTCTGCGACCGCCGGGCGGCATTGAAATATCGAAGCCGCCTTCCTCCGGGCACCTCCTGGACCGGTGGGGGACTCCACTCCCCGCCGCACCCCCAAGACTTCAAGAATTTAGAGAACAAAGAGAGAACAGGGACCCTATGTCCAGCGAATCCTCCTTCGGCCTCATGCGAATCGGCCTTGCCACCGCGGACGAAATCCGCGGCTGGTCTTACGGCGAGGTCAAGAAGCCGGAAACCATCAACTACCGCACGCTCAAGCCCGAGAAGGACGGCCTCTTCTGCGAGAAGATCTTCGGCCCTTCCCGTGACTGGGAGTGCTACTGCGGCAAGTACAAGCGCGTGCGCTTCAAGGGCATCATCTGTGAGCGCTGCGGCGTCGAGGTGACCCGTGCCAAGGTGCGCCGTGAGCGCATGGGCCACATCGAGCTTGCTGCTCCCGTCACCCACATCTGGTACTTCAAGGGCGTCCCCTCGCGCCTCGGCTACCTCCTCGACCTGGCTCCGAAGGACCTCGAGAAGGTCATCTACTTCGCGGCCTATATGATCACGTCGGTCGACGAGGAGAACCGCCACGCCGAACTGCCGAACCTCCAGGCCGAGCACGACCTCGAGAAGAAGCAGATGACGGACCAGCGCGACTCCGACATCGCCGCGATCGCCAAGGACCTCGAGGACGAGCTCGCCCGTCTCGAGGGCGAAGGCGCCAAGGCTGCTGACAAGAAGAAGGCACGCGACTCGGCCGACCGCCAGATGGCGAACGTCCGCAAGCGCGCGGACGCCGACATCGAGCGCCTGGTCCAGGTGTGGGAGCGTTTCAAGACCCTGAAGGTCGCAGACCTCGAGGGCGACGAAGGACTCTACCGCGAGCTGCGCGACCGCTACGGCCTGTACTTCGAGGGCTCCATGGGAGCCGAGGCGATCAAGAAGCGCCTCGAGAACTTCGACATGCCTGCCGAGGCAGAGATGCTGCGCGACATCATCCAGAACGGCAAGGGCCAGCGGAAGACGCGCGCCCTGAAGCGCCTCAAGGTGGTCAACGCGTTCCTGACGACGACGAACAGCCCCCTGGGCATGGTCCTCGACGCCGTGCCGGTGATCCCGCCGGAACTGCGCCCGATGGTCCAGCTCGACGGTGGCCGTTTCGCGACGTCCGACCTCAACGACCTGTACCGCCGCGTCATCAACCGGAACAACCGCCTCAAGCGCCTGCTCGACCTCGGAGCCCCCGAGATCATCGTGAACAACGAGAAGCGCATGCTGCAGGAAGCGGTCGATTCCCTGTTCGACAACGGCCGCCGCGGCCGTCCGGTCACCGGACCGGGCAACCGTCCCCTGAAGTCCCTCTCGGACATGCTCAAGGGCAAGCAGGGTCGTTTCCGCCAGAACCTCCTCGGCAAGCGCGTCGACTACTCGGGCCGTTCGGTCATCGTCGTCGGCCCGCAGCTGAAGCTGCACCAGTGTGGTCTGCCCAAGCAGATGGCCCTGGAGCTCTTCAAGCCGTTCGTGATGAAGCGCCTGGTGGACCTCAACCACGCGCAGAACATCAAGAGCGCCAAGCGCATGGTCGAGCGTTACCGCCCCCAGGTGTGGGACGTCCTCGAAGAGATCATCACCGAGCACCCCGTGCTGCTGAACCGTGCACCTACCCTGCACCGCCTCGGCATCCAGGCGTTCGAGCCGCAGCTGGTGGAAGGCAAGGCCCTCCAGCTGCACCCGCTGGTCTGTGGTGCGTTCAACGCGGATTTCGACGGCGACCAGATGGCAGTCCACCTGCCGCTGAGCCCCGAGGCCCAGGCCGAGGCGCGCATCCTGATGCTCTCCTCGAACAACATCCTCAAGCCGTCCGACGGCCGTCCGGTCACCCTGCCCTCGCAGGACATGATCATCGGTCTGCACCACCTCACCACCAAGCGTGAGGGAAGTGCCGGCGAAGGCCGCGTCTTCACCAGCGTCGCCGAGGCGATCATGGCGTTCGACATGGGCTCGCTCCACCTCAACTCGGTGGTCCGGATCCGCGTGGACAACTTCGTGCCGAGCGCCGACATCGAGGCTCCCGAGGGCTGGGAGCCCGGTACGCCGGCGCTGATCGAGACCTCGCTCGGACAGGTGCTCTTCAACGAGACGCTTCCCCTGGACTACCCCTGGGTGGAGAAGGTCGCGGACAAGGGCCAGCTCTCGACGATCGTCAACGATTTGGCCGAGCGCTACCCGAAGGTCGTCACGGCGGCAACGCTGGACAACCTGAAGGATGCCGGTTTCTACTGGGCGACCCGCTCGGGCGTCACCGTCGCCATCTCGGACATCTCCGCGCCGATCAACAAGGCCGGCATCATGGAGGGCTACGAGACGCAGGCGGCCAAGGTCCAGTCGCAGTTCGACAAGGGCCTCATCGCCGACGAGGAGCGCCGCCAGGAGCTCATCGACATCTGGAACAAGGCGACCAACGAGGTTGCCGCATCCATGCGCGACGCGATGCCGAAGGACAACACCATCAACCGCATGGTGTCCTCCGGTGCCCGTGGTAACTGGCTGCAGGTCCGCCAGATCGCCGGTATCCGTGGCCTCGTGGCCAACCCGAAGGGTGAGATCATCCCTCGCCCGATCAAGTCCTCGTACCGCGAGGGCCTGTCGGTCCTGGAGTACTTCATCGCGACGCACGGTGCCCGTAAGGGCCTCGCCGACACCGCCCTGCGTACGGCCAACTCGGGCTACCTGACCCGACGCCTGGTCGACGTCTCGCAGGACGTCATCGTCCGCGAGGACGACTGCGGTACCGAGCGTGGCCTGAAGGTCACCATCGCCGTGCCGAACGCCGATGGCGAGCTGGTGCTGCACGAGGAGGTCGAGAACTCGGCGTACGCACGTACGCTGGCCACCGACGTCGTCGATTCCAAGGGGGAGGTGCTCGCTGCCGCGGGCTCCGACGTCGGGGACGTTCTCATCGGTGAACTGTTCGAGGCCGGTATCGCCGAGATCAAGGTCCGCTCCGTGCTCACCTGTGAGTCCAGCGTCGGAACCTGTGCGCTGTGCTACGGCCGTTCGCTCGCGACCGGCAAGACCGTGGACATCGGAGAGGCCGTCGGCATCATCGCCGCACAGTCGATCGGTGAGCCCGGTACCCAGCTGACCATGCGTACCTTCCACACCGGTGGTGTCGCATCGGCGGAGGACATCACCCAGGGTCTGCCCCGTATCCAGGAGCTCTTCGAGGCGCGTACCCCCAAGGGTGTCGCCCCGATCTCCGAGGTCGCAGGGCGCGTCACGGTCGAGGATGCCGAGAAGCAGCTTCGCCTGGTGGTCACCCCGGATGATGGCTCCGAGGAGATCGCGTACCCGGTCCTCCGGCGTGCACGTCTCCTGGTCGCCGACGGCGACCACGTCGAGGTCGGGCAGCAGCTCGTCTTCGGTGCGGTCGACCCGAAGCAGATCCTGCGTATCCTGGGCCCCCGCAAGGCACAGGAATTCCTGGTGGACGAGGTCCAGCGCGTGTACCGCAGCCAGGGTGTGGGCATCCACGACAAGCACGTGGAGGTCATCGTCCGCCAGATGCTGCGTCGCGTCACCGTGATCGAGTCCGGCGAGTCGGACCTGCTCCCCGGTGAGCTGGCCGAGCGTCGCCGCTTCGAGGACGAGAACCGTCGCGTGGTATCCGAGGGCAAGAAGCCGGCCTCCGGCCGTCCCGAGCTCATGGGTATCACCAAGGCGTCGCTCGCCACCGAGTCGTGGCTGTCGGCCGCTTCCTTCCAGGAGACCACGCGTGTCCTCACGCAGGCCGCCATGGAGGGCAAGAGCGATCCGCTGCTGGGCCTCAAGGAGAACGTCATCATCGGTAAGCTCATCCCGGCCGGTACCGGCCTGGACCGCTACACGAAGGTCACGGTCGAGCCCACCGAGGAAGCCAAGGCGAACCTCTTCACCGGTCCGAGCGCGTTCAGCGACTTCGACTACGCCGGTGTCGAGGGCGGCCTGAGCCCCGAGTTCCATGCGATCCCGCTGGACGACTACGACATGGGCAACAGCGACTTCCGCTGATGTAACCCTGTCGGACGGAAAGGCCCCGGACTCCACGGTCCGGGGCCTTTCCCGTCCCCCCGTCGTCGCCCTACCACAGGGGGAGCGGGGTGCGCGACGGGGCGTGCCCGATCTCTGGTAGACTTGGAACCAATTGTTTGTGTGGCAAAGGATCGGCGTTGCGAAACGTATCTCCGCGTTGTACGTAAGTTGTACAACGAATGCCACATTTTCGCACGCCTACAGTCGTTTTGCGGCAGCTTGTTCGTTGGTGGTGCGCCAAACGACTGATCATCCCGACCCCCGGATGGCGCGGCCCTGCGAAGCGGCCGCAACCGCGGAGTAGGGCGACAGGGATCTCATCTTCTGACATTACGGAGAACACGAAAGTGCCTACGATTAACCAGCTGGTCCGCAAGGGCCGGTCACCTAAGGTCTCCAAGACCAAGGCGCCCGCACTCAAGGGCAGCCCCATGAAGCGCGGCGTTTGCACCCGCGTCTACACCACCACCCCGAAGAAGCCGAACTCGGCTCTCCGCAAGGTCGCCCGCGTGCGCCTCAACGGTGGCATCGAAGTTACCGCCTACATCCCCGGCGTCGGTCACAACCTTCAGGAACACTCCATCGTGCTCGTGCGCGGCGGACGTGTGAAGGACCTTCCCGGTGTCCGATACAAGATCATCCGTGGCGCGCTCGACACCCAGGGCGTGAAGAACCGCAAGCAGGCTCGCAGCCGCTACGGCGCAAAGATGGAGAAGAAGTAATATGCCTCGTAAGGGCCCGGCCCCCAAGCGGCCGCTCGTACTCGATCCCGTCTACGGTTCACCCCTGGTCACGCAGCTGATCAACAAGGTGCTCGTCGACGGCAAGAAGTCCACTGCAGAGCGCATCGTCTACGGTGCCCTCGAAGGCGCACGCGCCAAGTCCGGCGGCGACCCCGTGGCAGCCCTCAAGAAGGCCATGGACAACGTGAAGCCGACCCTCGAGGTCCGTTCACGCCGCGTCGGTGGAGCCACCTACCAGGTCCCCGTCGAGGTCAAGCCCGGTCGTTCGACCGCCCTGGCCCTTCGCTGGCTGGTCGGCTACTCCAAGGCCCGCCGCGAGAAGACCATGACCGAGCGCCTCCAGAACGAGATCCTGGACGCTTCCAACGGTCTCGGCGCCGCAGTCAAGCGCCGCGAGGACACGCACAAGATGGCCGAGTCGAACAAGGCCTTCGCACACTACCGCTGGTAGCAGATCTGCCGGCCGGGCCGCGACCCCACCAGGGACGGCCCGGCCGGCGGTCCAGCAGAACTCCATTTTCGTAATAAGGGAGACACCGTGGCACAGGACGTGCTTACCGACCTCAACAAGGTCCGCAACATCGGCATCATGGCCCACATCGATGCCGGCAAGACCACCACTACCGAGCGCATCCTGTTCTACACGGGTGTAAACCACAAGATCGGTGAGACGCACGACGGCGCCTCCACCACCGACTGGATGGAACAGGAGAAGGAGCGCGGCATCACCATCACGTCTGCCGCCGTGACCTGCTTCTGGGAGAACAACCAGATCAACATCATCGACACCCCCGGGCACGTCGACTTCACCGTCGAGGTCGAGCGCTCACTGCGCGTCCTCGACGGCGCCGTCGCCGTGTTCGACGGCAAGGAGGGCGTCGAGCCCCAGTCGGAGACCGTCTGGCGCCAGGCCGACAAGTACGAAGTGCCCCGCATCTGCTTCGTCAACAAGATGGACAAGCTGGGCGCCGACTTCTACTTCACCGTCGACACCATCATCAGCCGTCTGGGCGCCAAGCCCCTCGTGCTGCAGCTCCCGATCGGCGCCGAGAACGACTTCATCGGCGTCGTCGACCTGCTCCACATGCGGGCCCTCGTCTGGCCCGGCGATGCCAAGGGTGACGTGACCATGGGCGCGAAGTACGAGGTCCAGGAGATCCCCGCCGATCTCCAGGAGAAGGCCGAGGAGTACCGCGCGACGCTCGTCGAGACCGTCGCGGAGTCCTCCGACGAGCTCATGAACAAGTACCTCGAGGGTGAAGAGATCTCCATCGAGGAGCTGAAGGCCGGCATCCGCAAGATGACGATCAACTCCGAGCTCTACCCGATCCTCTGCGGTTCCGCGTTCAAGAACCGCGGAGTGCAGCCGATGCTCGACGCCGTCATCGACTACCTGCCCTCGCCCCTCGACGTCCCCCCGATGATCGGCCACGATCCCCGGGACGAAGAGACCGAGCTGACGCGCAAGCCCAGCACGGAGGAGCCCTTCTCGGCTCTCGCGTTCAAGGTCGCGACGCACCCGTTCTTCGGTCAGCTGACGTTCATCCGCGTGTACTCGGGCCAGGTGTCCGCCGGCACGCAGGTGACCAACTCGACGAAGTCCAAGAAGGAGCGCATCGGCAAGCTGTTCCAGATGCACGCCAACAAGGAGATTCCCGTCGAGGAAGCCCTTGCCGGCCACATCTACGCAGCGATCGGCCTGAAGGACACCACCACCGGTGACACCCTGTCCGACTCGGCGAACCAGATCGTCCTCGAGTCCATGAGCTTCCCGGCTCCCGTGATCTCGGTGGCCATCGAGCCCAAGACGAAGGGTGACCAGGAGAAGCTCTCCACGGCCATCCAGAAGCTCTCGGCCGAGGATCCCACCTTCCAGGTGTCCCTCAACGAGGACACCGGACAGACGATCATCGCCGGCATGGGCGAGCTCCACCTGGACATCCTGGTGGACCGCATGCGCCGCGAGTTCAAGGTCGAGGCGAACGTGGGCAAGCCGCAGGTCGCCTACCGCGAAACCATCAAGCGTCCCGTCGCCAAGCACGACTACACGCACAAGAAGCAGACCGGTGGTTCCGGCCAGTTCGCGAAGATCCAGATCGCGATCGAGCCGATGGAGGTTGAAGAAGGCGTTCTGTACGCGTTCGACAACAAGGTCACCGGTGGACGCGTTCCCCGCGAGTACATCCCGAGTGTCGACGCCGGCATCCAGGACGCACTCAACGACGGCGTGCTGGCCGGTTACCCGGTCGTCGGCATCAAGGCGACGCTGCTCGACGGCGCCTACCACGACGTCGACTCCTCCGAAATGGCCTTCAAGATCGCCGGACGTATGGCGTTCAAGGAAGCCGCTCGGATGGCGCAGCCCGTCCTGCTCGAGCCGCTGATGGACGTCGAGGTGCGCACCCCTGAGGAATACATGGGTGAAGTCATCGGTGACCTCAACTCCCGCCGTGGACAGATGCAGTCGATGGAGGACGCCAGCGGCGTGAAGGTCATCCGTGCCTTCGTTCCGCTGTCCGGGATGTTCGGTTACATCGGTGACCTGCGGTCGAAGACCCAGGGTCGCGCCGTGTACTCGATGCAGTTCAACAGCTACTCGGAGGTCCCGAAGGCAGTAGCCGACGAGATCATCCAGAAGACGCGCGGCGAGTAAGCCCCCTCCCGGAAACGGGATTTCCGGAGAGAGCCGGCCTGTCGAAGGGCAGGTCGGCCCCCTCTCCAGCTGCCGGCCCGGTCGGGCCGGCAGCGCACAGCAATTTCATCAAAACCAAAAGCCCCCAGTAGACTTGCATGAGTTTCAGCTGCGAAAAGCGCGGCTGGGAAGCAATTCTTCTCAAACGTTCTAGGAGGAACCCGTGGCGAAGGCAAAGTTCGAGCGGACTAAGCCGCACGTTAACATCGGCACCATCGGTCACGTCGACCATGGTAAGACCACGTTGACGGCTGCCATTTCCAAGGTGCTGTACGACAAGTACCCCACTCTCAACGAGCAGCGTGACTTCGCGTCGATCGACTCGGCTCCCGAGGAGAA
Source organism: Arthrobacter pasteuri (assembly GCF_054510955.1). NCBI lineage: Bacteria > Bacillati > Actinomycetota > Actinomycetes > Micrococcales > Micrococcaceae > Arthrobacter > Arthrobacter pasteuri. The sequence continues at coordinate 1,202,049 of NZ_JBTNDO010000001.1, read as the reverse complement.
GCAGCGCGGCATCACCATCAACATCTCGCATGTTGAGTACCAGACCGAGAAGCGCCACTACGCACACGTAGACGCTCCCGGCCACGCTGACTACATCAAGAACATGATCACCGGTGCGGCCCAGATGGATGGTGCCATCCTCGTTGTCGCCGCCACCGACGGTCCGATGGCCCAGACCCGCGAGCACGTTCTGCTCGCCCGCCAGGTCGGCGTTCCCTACCTGCTGGTCGCGCTGAACAAGTCCGACATGGTCGACGACGAGGAGCTCCTGGACCTCGTCGAGATGGAGGTCCGCGAACTGCTCAGCTCGCAGGGCTTCGACGGCGACGAGGCTCCTGTAGTCCGCGTCTCCGGCCTCAAGGCCCTCGAAGGCGACCCCGAGTGGGTCAAGTCCGTCGAGGAACTGATGGAAGCTGTCGACAACAACGTGCCGGACCCCGTGCGCGACAAGGACAAGCCCTTCCTCATGCCCGTCGAGGACGTCTTCACGATCACCGGTCGTGGAACCGTCGTCACCGGTCGCGCCGAGCGAGGAACCCTCGCCATCAACTCCGAGGTCGAGATCGTCGGTATCCGTCCGGTCCAGAAGACCACGGTCACCGGTATCGAGATGTTCCACAAGCAGCTCGACGAAGCCTGGGCAGGCGAGAACTGTGGTCTGCTCCTCCGCGGCATCAAGCGCGAGGACGTAGAGCGCGGCCAGGTCATCGTGAAGCCGGGTTCCATCACCCCTCACACCGACTTCGAGGCCAACGTCTACATCCTGGCCAAGGACGAGGGCGGGCGTCACAACCCGTTCTACTCGAACTACCGCCCGCAGTTCTACTTCCGCACGACGGACGTAACCGGCGTCATCACCCTCCCCGAGGGCACCGAAATGGTTATGCCCGGCGACAACACTGAGATGACCGTTGCGCTCATCCAGCCCATCGCCATGGAAGAGGGCCTCGGCTTCGCCATCCGTGAAGGCGGCCGCACCGTTGGTTCGGGACGTGTCACCAAGATCCTGAAGTAGTCCTCCGACTGCCGAAGTGATTTCCGGAAGGGCCCCGCTGCTGATGCAGCGGGGCCCTTTCTGTGTCGGTGCTCCAGTCCGGGCAGCCGGCTCGGGGCGGGAAGGGAGCGCCCGGCCCGGATCGTCGGGCAGGGGAGTGGCAGGGACCTCCCGATTGGCGTTATCCCGGCGTCTCTGCCACACTGGATAAGTTGTTCAAGCGCTCGCGCGCGCGGTCTGAGACCTTCTCCCGGTCAGGATAATGCCTGATGCAGGGATCTGGTCCGCCGGCACGTGCGGCCCAAATATAATCCACCCCGTTCGGCTCGGCCGGAATTCGCGGACCGTGTGTGTCTAGGAAAAGCGACACGCCCGAGCGCGGGGGTCGGAGCTCTGGCAGGGTGAGGAACCCGGATTGCTTCCGGATTCAGCCTGCTCAGGAAGCGTCGCACAACGGACGCAGGAAATGTACGTACGTACCGGAACTGCCCAGGCAGTTATGTAGAGAGAGAGTCGAGACGCCATGGCGGGACAGAAAATCCGCATCCGGCTGAAGTCATATGACCACGAGGTCATTGATGTTTCAGCACGGAAGATCGTTGAGACGGTGACGCGCGCAGGCGCAACGGTAGTAGGCCCCGTGCCCCTGCCCACGGAGAAGAACGTTTTCGTTGTCATCCGGTCCCCGCACAAGTACAAGGACAGCCGTGAGCACTTCGAAATGCGTACTCACAAGCGTCTGATCGACATCATTGATCCCACGCCCAAGGCCGTCGATTCGCTGATGCGTCTCGACTTGCCCGCGGACGTGAACATCGAAATCAAGCTGTAAGGGAGAGCGGATACACATGTCTACTTCACTTACGCGCCAGGTCAAGGGCCTGCTGGGCATCAAGCTCGGCATGACCCAGGTCTGGGACGAGAACAACATCCTCATCCCGGTCACGGTCGTCCAGGCCGACTCCAACGTCATCACCCAGCTCCTCAGCGCGGACAAGGACGGCTACACCGCCGTCCAGATCGGCTTCGGCCAGATCGATCCCCGCAAGGTCACCAAGCCGCTCGCCGGCCACTTCGAGAAGGCAGGCGTCACGCCCCGCCGTCACGTGGTCGAGCTGCGGACGTCCGACGCCGACTCCTACTCGCTCGGTCAGGAACTCTCCGTGGAGATGTTCGAAGCCGGCCAGACGGTCGACGTCATCGGCACCACCAAGGGCAAGGGTTTCGCCGGTGTCATGAAGCGCCACGGTTTCCACGGTGTTGGAGCCTCGCACGGTGCTCACAAGAACCACCGCAAGCCCGGTTCCATCGGTGGAGCATCCACCCCCAGCCGCGTCTTCCGTGGAATGAAAATGGCAGGCCGCATGGGCGCCGTTCGTCAGACCACGCTGAACCTCAAGGTTCACGCTGTCGACGCAGAGAAGTCGCTGCTGCTGATCAAGGGTGCCGTCCCCGGCGCCCGCGGCCAGGTCGTCCTCGTACGCACCGCCGTGAAGGGAGCATAGCCAAATGGCTGCCAACACTGTAAAGGTCGATCTCCCCGCGGAGATCTTCGATGCACAGACCAACATCCCCCTGCTGCACCAGGTCGTCGTGGCCCAGCTTGCGGCTGCCCGTCAGGGTACGCACAAGACGAAGACCCGCGCCGAGGTGAGCGGCGCAGGCCGCAAGCCGTTCAAGCAGAAGGGAACCGGTCGCGCCCGCCAGGGTTCGATCCGCGCCCCTCAGATGACCGGCGGTGGCATCGTCCACGGACCGACGCCCCGCGACTACAGCCAGCGCACCCCCAAGAAGATGATTGCCGCCGCCCTCCGCGGTGCACTCTCCGACCGGGCACGCAACGGCCGTATCCACGTCCTCGAGTCCCTGGTCACCGGTGACAAGCCGTCGACCAAGGGTGCCATCGAGACCCTGCGTGCGATCTCCGAGCGGCCCCGCCTGCTCGTCGTCATCGAGCGTGCCAACGATGTCGCCGCACTGTCGGTGCGCAACGTACCCGCAGTACACGTCCTCTACGTAGACCAGCTCAACACGTACGACGTGCTGGTGTCCGACGACGTGATCTTCACCCAGGCCGCCTACGAGCAGTTCGTCGGATCGGCTGACGCCATCTCCGAGGAGGATGCCAAGTGAGCGGCACCATCGCAAAGGATCCGCGCGACGTCGTCATTGCACCCGTCGTCTCGGAGAAGAGCTACGGCCTGATCGACGAAGGCAAGTACACCTTCCTCGTCGACCCGCGCTCGAACAAGGAAGAGATCAAGCTGGCGGTCGAGAAGATCTTCTCCGTGAAGGTCGATTCGATCAACACCATCAACCGGGTTGGCAAGCGCAAGCGCACCAAGTTCGGCTGGGGCCAGCGCAAGGGCACCAAGCGTGCCATCGTGTCCCTCAAAGAGGGCTCGATCGACATCTTCGGCGGTCCGCTCTCCTAGAGCGGAGACCACTTTAACGAGGAATTGAGTTATGGGAATCCGTAAATACAAGCCGACAACCCCGGGCCGTCGTGGCTCGAGCGTTGCCGACTTCGCTGAAATCACCCGATCGACGCCGGAAAAGTCGTTGGTTCGTCCGCTCCCCAAGAAGGGTGGACGTAACAACACCGGTAAGATCACGACCCGCCACAAGGGTGGTGGACACAAGCGTCAGTACCGTCTGATCGACTTCCGCCGCCACGACAAGGACGGCGTCGACGCCCGCGTTGCCGAGATCGAGTACGATCCCAACCGCACCGCGCGCATTGCCCTCCTGCACTACGTCGACGGCACCAAGCGCTACATCGTCGCGCCGAACAAGCTCAAGCAGGGCGACTTCGTCGAGGCCGGCGCCGGGGCTGACATCAAGCCCGGCAACAACCTGCCGCTGCGCAACATCCCCGTGGGTACCGTCATCCACGCCGTCGAGCTCCGCCCAGGCGGCGGCGCGAAGATGGCACGCTCCGCCGGTGCGTCGGTACAGCTCGTCGCCAAGGAAGGCCGCTTCGCCCAGCTGCGACTGCCCTCCGGTGAGATCCGCAACGTCGACGTCCGCTGCCGCGCGACGATCGGCGAGGTCGGCAACGCCGAGCAGTCGAACATCAACTGGGGCAAGGCCGGCCGTAACCGCTGGAAGGGCATCCGCCCGACCGTCCGCGGTGTCGCCATGAACCCGGTCGACCACCCGCACGGTGGTGGCGAGGGCAAGACCTCCGGTGGACGCCACCCGGTCAACCCGAACGGTAAGGCCGAAGGCCGTACCCGTCGCCCCAACAAAGAGAGCGACTCACTCATCGTGCGTCGCCGTCGTTCCGGCAAGAACAAGCGATAGGAGCCTGGAGACATGCCACGCAGCCTGAAGAAAGGCCCCTTCGTCGATCAGCACCTTTACGTAAAGGTCGCTCGCGAGAACGAATCGGGCACGAAGAACGTCATCAAGACGTGGTCCCGCCGCTCCATGATCGTCCCCGACATGCTCGGGCACACGATCGCGGTGCACGACGGACGCAAGCACATCCCGGTGTTTGTCACCGAGTCGATGGTCGGGCACAAGCTCGGCGAATTCGCTCCCACGCGGACTTTCCGCGGCCATGTTAAGGACGACCGCAAGGGCAAGCGCCGCTAGGCGCTGCTCTTACGGCTAAGACGAGAGAAGGAAAGCAATGGAAGCCAAGGCTATTGCGCGTCATATCCGCGTAACGCCTATGAAGGCCCGGCGCGTCGTCAACCTTGTTCGTGGTAAGCAGGCGAATGAGGCTCTGGCTATTCTGAAGTTTGCCCCACAGGTTGCTTCGGAGCCGGTTTTCAAGGTGGTCCAGTCGGCAGTCGCCAACGCCCGCGTTCTCGCGGACCGTGACGGCGTTGCCTTCGACGAGGACAACCTCATTATCAGCGAAGCATTCGTCGATGAAGGCCCCACGATGAAGCGGTTCCGTCCGCGTGCCCAGGGCCGCGCGTTCCGCATCAACAAGCGGACCAGCCACATCACGGTTGTCGTCGCTACCCCTGAGAAAGTGGAGGTCCGCTAAGTGGGACAGAAAGTAAACCCGCACGGGTTCCGACTCGGCATCACCACCGACCACAGGTCACACTGGTTCGCCGACAGCAACAAGCCGGGCCAGCGCTACCGTGACTTCGTCCGCGAAGACATCAAGATCCGCCAGCTCATGTCGACCGGCATGGACCGGGCCGGCATCGCGAAGGTCGAGATCGAGCGCACCCGCGACCGCGTCCGCGTGGACATCCACACGGCACGTCCCGGCATCGTCATCGGCCGCCGTGGAGCAGAGGCAGACCGCATCCGCGGCGAGCTCGAGAAGCTCACCGGCAAGCAGGTCCAGCTGAACATCCTCGAGGTCAAGAACCCCGAGATGGAGGCTCAGCTCGTCGCCCAGGGCATCGCCGAGCAGCTTTCCTCCCGCGTGGCCTTCCGCCGCGCGATGAAGAAGGCCATGCAGTCCGCACAGCGTGCCGGCGCCAAGGGCATCCGTGTCCAGTGCTCCGGTCGCCTGGGTGGCGCCGAGATGAGCCGCTCGGAGTTCTACCGCGAGGGACGCGTTCCCCTGCACACGCTCCGCGCCAACATCGACTACGGCTTCTTCGAAGCGAAGACCACCTTCGGCCGCATCGGCGTGAAGGTCTGGATCTACAAGGGTGACGTCACGGCGAAGGAACTCGCAGCCCAGGCTGCGGCAGCTCCCTCCCGTGGCCGCGGTGGAGACCGTCCGGGCCGTGGCCCTGCCGGCGCCGACCGTGGTGGCGACCGCGGCGGAGACCGTCGTCGTCGTGCTCCCGAGCGCTCCGAGGGCCAGGGTGCTTCGGCACCCGCCGAGACCGCCGCAGCTCCCGCTGCGACTGAAGGAGGACAGGCTTAAATGCTTATCCCACGTCGAGTCAAGTTCCGTAAGCAGCACCACCCGGGTCGTTCCGGCGCTGCAACCGGCGGTACCGAGGTCAGCTTTGGCGAATGGGGTATCCAGGCTCTGAGCCCGGCATACGTCACCAACCGCCAGATCGAGTCCGCTCGTATCGCCATGACCCGCCACATCAAGCGTGGCGGAAAGGTCTGGATCAACATCTATCCGGACCGCCCGTTGACCAAGAAGCCTGCCGAGACCCGCATGGGTTCCGGTAAGGGTTCTCCCGAGTGGTGGGTGGCCAACGTCAAGCCGGGACGGGTTCTCTTCGAACTGTCCGGTGTTTCCGAAGAGGTAGCCCGCGAAGCCCTGCGCCTCGCGATCCACAAGCTGCCGTTGAAGGCACGCATCGTGCGTCGTGAGGGTGGTGAATAGTTATGGCTCTGGGTTCAAAGGAACTGGCAACAGACCAGCTGGACGGCTTCGATAAGGACCGTCTGGTGGAAGAACTGCGCAAGGCCAAGGAGGAGCTGTTCAACCTCCGTTTCCAGTCGGCCACCGGCCAGCTCGAAAGCCACGGTCGCCTTCGTTCGGTGAAGCGCGACATCGCACGCATCTACACGGTGCTGCGTGAGCGTGAACTGGGTATCCGTCCCGAGGTCGAAGCTCCCGTCGAGGAAGCGAAGCCCGCGAAGGCGGACAAGCCCAAGAAAGCCAAGAAGGCCTCCACGAAGGACGAACCTTCCGTGGACACCGAGGCTTCTGAGGAGGACGCCAAATGAGTGAGCAGCAGAGCGAAACGACCGTAGGAACCGAGAAGGCCGTCCACGACGCCAACTCGCGCGGCTACCGCAAGGTACGCCGTGGCTACGTCGTCTCGGACAAGATGGAGAAGACGATCGTCGTCGAGGTCGAGGACCGCGTGAAGCACGCCCTGTACGGCAAGGTGCTCCGCCGCAGCTCCAAGGTCAAGGCGCACGACGAGGAGAACATCGCCGGCATCGGCGACATGGTCCTGATCAGCGAGACCCGCCCGCTGTCCGCTACCAAGCGGTGGCGCCTGGTCGAGGTCATCGAGAAGGCCAAGTAGCAACACCCGAGCAGCATGCCGGCCCGCCGGCACAGCAGCAGATGCCCCGGACGCGATTTCGCGTCCGGGGCGTCTTCGCGATACGATAAGAACCTTGTCTGTCTGGTGGGCTGGCGCATGCCCTCACGAGGGTTCCTCCGCAGGGTCTCCTGCCCAGGACTTCCGCTTGCGGGGCATCCCTTCGGGGGTTTCCTTCACACCGGGCAAATAGGCAAAAGCCCGATAATCTTGTTCATCACAAATCCGCTGTGCAAAGGATCCACGCACAGCCGCGCGCCCGGCGTGCACGTGCTGAGTACCAGTATTACGGGGCCCACCCATATCCGTTCCGCAAGGCTCGATGAGAGAACCGGCGCGACGACAGGAGTAATAAGTGATTCAGCAGGAGTCGCGGCTAAAGGTCGCCGACAACACGGGGGCCAAGGAAATCTTGACCATCCGTGTTCTCGGAGGATCCGGGCGCCGCTACGCAGGCATCGGCGACGTCATCGTCGCCACCGTGAAGGACGCGATCCCCGGCGGCAACGTCAAGAAGGGTGACGTCGTCAAGGCGGTCATCGTCCGCACCAAGAAGGAACGCCGCCGCGCGGATGGTTCCTACATCAAGTTTGACGAGAACGCAGCAGTGATCCTGAAGAACGACGGCGACCCCCGCGGTACCCGTATCTTCGGCCCTGTCGGTCGCGAGCTCCGCGACAAGCGTTTCATGAAGATCATCTCGCTGGCGCCGGAGGTGCTGTAGTCCATGGCACAGAAGACAAAGCTCAAGATCAAGAAGGGTGACCTCGTCCAGGTCATCACCGGAGCCAAGCAGGACCGCGGCGGAGACCGCGGCAAGCAGGGCAAGGTACTGAAGGTGTTCCCCGAGACCAACCGCGTCCTCGTGGAAGGCATCAACCGGATCACGAAGCACACCAAGGTCGGGCAGTCGCAGCGCGGCACCACGACCGGTGGCATCGAAGTTGTCGAGGCACCCGTGCACATCAGCAACGTCGCCGTCGTCGATCCCGAGACCAAGAAGCCGACCCGCGTCGGATACCGCACCGAGACCGTCGAGCGCGACGGCCGCGAGCGCGTCGTCCGCATCCGCGTGGCCAAGTCATCAGGGAAGGATCTGTAATGACTGTCGAAACCACAGAAGCCCGGGTTCTTCCCCGCCTGAAGGCGCGCTACGCCTCCGAGATCAAGGCAACCCTGCAGGAGGAGTTCAACTACTCCAACGTCAATCAGGTCCCGCGCCTGGTCAAGGTCGTCGTGAACATGGGTGTCGGTGACGCCGCCAAGGACTCCAAGCTGATCGACGGGGCCGTCAAGGACCTCACCGCGATCACGGGCCAGAAGCCGCAGGTCACCAAGGCCCGCAAGTCCATCGCGCAGTTCAAGCTCCGAGAAGGAATGCCCATCGGTGCGCACGCTACCCTGCGTGGCGACCGCATGTGGGAATTCACGGACCGCCTGATCTCCCTCGCCCTGCCCCGTATCCGCGACTTCCGCGGACTCAACGGCAAGCAGTTCGACGGCAACGGCAACTACACGTTCGGCCTCACGGAGCAGTCCATGTTCCACGAGATCGACCAGGACCGTATCGACCGCGTACGTGGCATGGACATCACCGTCGTCACGACCGCCAAGACCGACGCCGAGGGCCGCGCGCTCCTCAAGGCGCTCGGCTTCCCCTTCAAATCCGAAGATTAATCTAACTACGTTGCAGGTCCTCTCCAGCCGGCACCCTGAGTGCCGTCCGGAGCCCGGAAACCGTTTCGAGGAAGGGCAAGAGCCCACATGACAATGACAGATCCTGTCGCAGACATGCTCACGCGTCTGCGCAATGCAAACTCGGCTTACCACGACTCCGTGTCCATGCCATACAGCAAGTTGAAGGCCCGCGTTGCGGACATTCTGAAGGCCGAAGGCTACATCGCCGGCTGGAAGGAAGAGGAAGCGGAGGTCGGCAAGAAGCTGACCATCGACCTCAAGTTCGGACCGGACCGCCAGCGCTCCATCGCCGGCATCCGCCGTATCTCCAAGCCCGGTCTGCGCGTGTACGCCAAGTCCACGAACCTGCCCCACGTGCTCGGCGGCCTCGGCATCGCCATCCTGTCCACGTCCTCCGGTCTGCTCACCGACCGCCAGGCATCCAAGAAGGGTGTGGGTGGGGAAGTCCTCGCCTACGTCTGGTAACGGGAAAGGGAAAGAATAATGTCACGTATTGGACGTCTCCCCATCGCCGTTCCCGCCGGTGTCGAGGTCGCAGTCAACGGCAACGAGGTCACCGTCAAGGGCTCGAAGGGCGAGCTGAGCCACACGGTTCCCAGCCCCATCGAGGTCTCCTTGAACGAGGGCACCCTGACCGTCGCGCGCCCGAACGACGAGCGCGAGTCGCGGTCGCTCCACGGCCTCACCCGCACGCTGATCTCCAACATGATTGTCGGAGTCACCGAGGGCTACAAGAAGAACCTTGAGATCGTGGGCACGGGTTACCGTGTGCAGGCCAAGGGCAGCGACCTGGAATTCGCTCTGGGTTACAGCCACCCGGTCGCCGTCAAGGCTCCCGAGGGCATCACCCTGACCGTCGACAGCCCCACCAAGCTCTCGGTCGCAGGCATCAACAAGCAGCAGGTCGGCGAGGTCGCTGCAACCATCCGCAAGCTGCGCAAGCCTGACCCCTACAAGGGCAAGGGCATCCGCTACGCAGGCGAGATCATCCGCCGCAAGGTCGGAAAGGCTGGTAAGTAACCATGGGTCTGAGCATCAACAAGAAGCGCAGCTCGAAGAGCAAGTCCGCCTCGCGTGGACGCCGCCACCTCCGTGTACGCAAGCGCGTCTCGGGTACGGCTGTCCGTCCCCGCCTGGTCGTCAACCGTTCGGCCCGCCACGTATTCGTGCAGGTCGTCGACGACACCAAGGGCGTGACCGTAGCATCAGCCTCCACCCTCGAAGCGGACCTCCGTGCATTCGACGGTGACAAGACCGCCAAGGCCAAGCGCGTTGGCGAACTCGTTGCAGAGCGTGCCAAGGCTGTCGGTGTCGAAGCTGTCGTCTTCGACCGCGGCGGCAACAAGTACCACGGTCGCGTTGCAGCAATCGCAGACGGCGCACGTGAAGGTGGGCTGGCACTGTGACCGAGGAAAACAAGGCAAAGGAAGCCCCATTGAATACGGCTACAGAGCAGCCCGCGGCCGAAGCTCCGGCTGCAGGTGCAACTGACACCGCGTCGGCTGACGCCAACCGCCGCGGCAACGCCCGTGGTGGCGAGCGTGGCGGCAACTCCCGCGGCGGCGAGCGCGGCCGTGGTGGCCGTGACGGCGGACGCGACGGCGGACGTAATGACGACAAGGACAAGTTCATTGAGCGCGTCGTCACCATCAACCGTGTCGCCAAGGTCGTCAAGGGCGGCCGCCGCTTCAGCTTCACCGCCCTCGTGGTGGTAGGCGACGGCAACGGCATGGTCGGCGTCGGCTACGGAAAGGCGAAGGAAGTTCCCTCCGCCATCCAGAAGGCCGTCGAGGAAGCCAAGAAGACGATGTTCCGCGTTCCGCGCATCGGTGGCACCGTCCCGCACCTGGTGCAGGGCGAGGCGGCTGCAGGCGTCGTTCTTCTCCGTCCCGCCTCCCCGGGTACCGGCGTTATCGCCGGTGGTCCGGTGCGTGCGGTACTGGAGTGCGTCGGCATCCACGACGTCCTCTCCAAGTCGCTCGGTTCCGCGAACGCCATCAACATCGTTCACGCCACCGTTGACGCGCTGAAGCGCCTCGAAGAGCCCCAGGCAGTCGCGGCCCGCCGTGGCCTGCCCCTCGACGAGGTCGCATCCCACCAGATGCTGCGCGCAATCGCAGCTCAGAAGACAGGTGCGTAATGACCGCGATCACACCGAAGAACGTGCGCGTGAGCTCGGCGCAGCTCGAGATCACCCAGATCAAGTCCGCCATTGGCGGCAAGCAGAACCAGCGCGACACGCTGCGGTCGCTCGGCCTCAAGCGGATCGGCCACACCGTGGTCCGTGAAGCCGACGCCGTCACCGTTGGCATGATCAACACGGTTCCGCACCTCTTGAAGGTTGAGGAGGCCAACTAATGGCAGAGAACAACACCGCGGCTTCGGCCGCACCCGAGGCAAAAGCAGAGCGCGTCCACGCCCTCAAGGTCCACCACCTGCGCCCCGCACCCGGAGCCAAGACGGCGAAGACCCGTGTTGGCCGTGGTGAGGGTTCGAAGGGTAAGACCGCAGGCCGTGGTACCAAGGGAACTGCAGCCCGCTACCAGGTGAAGGCAGGATTTGCCGGCGGCCAGCTGCCGCTGCACATGCGCCTTCCCAAGCTGCGCGGCTTCAAGAACCCGTTCCGCGTCGAGTTCCAGGTCGTGAACCTGGACAAGCTCTCCGAGCTTTACCCCGCTGGCGGCGACGTCACGGTGGAAAGCCTGGTGGCGAACGGTGCCGTCCGCAAGAACCAGCCCGTCAAGGTGCTGGGGACCGGCGACATCACCGTGGCTGTGAACGTCTCGGCCGACGCCTTCTCCGCATCCGCTGCAGAGAAGATCGTCGCAGCCGGCGGGACCGTCACCGAGCTGTAGGTCTCCTGCCACCCCTTCCCCGGCGCGCTGGGGGAGGGGTTGGCTGTGATCGGCGGCACTTTGGAACTAGACTCTTGGTGGGCAGGGCTGTATCAGCCCACCAGGAGTCTTTTTTCGGCTCAGGCCACCACACCCGCCGGTGCTCTGCCACGGGTGACCAACCGTTAGACTCGGTTGTTGTGTAGGGTCCGCCACAGGACCAACAGACCTTCAGGAGGACGCTTGCTTAGCGCTATTGGCCGGGCATTCCGGACGCCAGACTTGCGGCGCAAGCTGTTGTTCACGCTGGGAATCATTGCCATCTTCCGCCTCGGAGCCTTCATCCCCGCTCCCGGCGTCGACTACGGAAACGTGCAGCAGTGCCTCGCTCTGGGCAACACCGAGGGCGGCCTCTACCAGTTCGTGAACCTCTTCAGCGGGGGAGCCCTGCTCCAGGTCTCCATCTTCGCGCTGGGGATCATGCCGTACATCACGGCCAGCATCATCACGCAGCTCCTCCGGGTGGTCATTCCCCGCTTCCAGGAACTGCACGAGGAAGGTGCCCAGGGCCAGTCGAGGCTGACCCAGTACACGCGCTACCTGACCATCGCGCTGGGCCTGCTCAACGCCACCACCCTGGTCTCGCTCGCCCGCTCGGGCGCACTGCTCGGCAACTGCCCGGTGCCCCTGATCCCGAACGATTCACTGATCACCATCATCCTGCTGATCATCACGCTCACTGCCGGTACCGGACTCATCATGTGGATGGGTGAACTCATCACCGAACGTGGCGTGGGCAACGGCATGTCGCTGCTCATCTTCACGGCCATCGCCGCCGGTTTCCCCACCTCGCTCGGCGAGATCCTCCGCACCCAGGGCGCCACGGTGTTCACCTTCGTCCTGCTCATGGGCGTCGTCGTCGTCGCCCTCGTGATCTTCGTGGAGCAGTCGCAGCGACGCATCCCGGTCCAGTACGCCAAGCGCATGGTGGGCCGCCGCACGCTGGGCGGCAGCAGCACCTACATCCCGATCAAGGTCAACATGGCCGGTGTCATCCCCGTGATCTTCGCGTCCTCGATGCTCTACCTGCCGAGCCTGATCGCACAGTTCAACACCCCGCAGGACGGCACGGCCCCGGCCGGCTGGGTCAACTGGATCACCACCTACCTGACCAGCGGAGACCACCCGCTGTACATGGCGCTGTACTTCCTGCTCATCGTGTTCTTCACCTACTTCTACGTGGCCATCACGTTCAACCCGGACGAGGTGTCCGAGAACATGAAGAAGTACGGTGGGTTCATCCCCGGCATCCGCGCCGGGCGTCCCACGGCCGAGTACCTCCAGTACGTGCTCTCGCGCATCACGCTCCCGGGTGCCATCTACCTGGGCCTTGTTGCCCTGATCCCGCTGATCGCGCTGGTGGCCATCGGTGCCAACCAGAACTTCCCGTTCGGCGGCACCTCGATCCTCATCATGGTGGGCGTGGGACTCGAGACGGTAAAGCAGATTGACGCTCAGCTCCAGCAGCGTCACTACGAAGGGTTGTTGCGTTGACGAGAATGCTGATCATCGGTCCCCCCGGATCCGGCAAGGGCACCCAGGCCGCGCGGATCTCGGACCGCCTCGACGTCGTGGCCATCTCGACCGGCGACATCTTCCGCGACAACGTGAAGCGTGAGACGCCCCTCGGTCTCGAGGCCAAGAAGTACATGGATGCCGGTGACTTCGTCCCCGACAGCGTCACGAACAGCATGGTCCGCGACCGCCTCGCGGCCGACGACGTCCAGGACGGCTTCCTCCTCGACGGGTACCCGCGCACCGCGTCGCAGGTCGCCGAACTCGACGACATCCTCCGCGAGAACGAGCTCGAACTCGATGTGGTGTTGCAACTGACCGCCGATGACGAGGAGCTCGTGAAGCGGCTCCTCGGTCGGGCGAAGCTGGACGGCCGTTCGGACGACAACGAGCAGGTCATCCGCCACCGACTCGGGCTCTACCACGACCAGACCGAAGCCGTGGTGTCCCGGTACGACGAGCGCGGCATCGTCACCAAGGTCGACGGCATCGGGGCGATCGACGAGGTCACCGAGCGCGTCATGGCAGCGCTCAAGGTAGCGAGCTAGGACTCTTGGGAATGTTCCGCCAGCCGAAGGTCGAGTACAAGACGACCAGCCAGATGCTCGTGATGCGCGAGGCCGGCCGGGTGCTCTCCACGGCACTCGACCGCACCGTCGCAGCGGCCAAGATCGGTGTCACCACGGCCCAGCTCAATGAGGTCTTCGAGGAGGTCCTCGGCGAGGAGGGCGCCACGTCGAACTTCCTCGGCTACCACGGCTTCCCGGCCAGCATCTGCACCTCGGTCAACCACGAGGTCGTCCACGGGATCCCCGGCGGCTACGTGCTGCAGGACGGGGACATCATCTCGATCGACGGCGGCGCCGTCGTGCGCGGGTGGCACTCCGACTCGGCGCGCACCGTGATCGTCGGGTCACAGCGGCCCGAGGACGTGCGGCTCTCCGACGTCACCGAGGAGGCGATGTGGCGCGGTATCGCGGCACTGGCCTCCGCCCGTTTCGTCGGTGACATCGGCGCCGCGATCGACGACTACGTCTCGTCGGTCCCCGGACCCGCCCTCGGGATCCTCGAGGACTACGTGGGCCATGGCATCGGGACGCAGATGCACCAGGCGCCCGACGTCCTGAACTTCCGCAGCGCGAACCGCGGTCCAAAGGTCAGGCCCGGACTCTGCCTCGCCATCGAGCCGATGCTCGTGCAGGGAGGACTGGAAACCGCAGTGCTCGACGACGACTGGACCGTGGTCACCACGGACGGGAAGCGCGCCTCGCAGTGGGAGCACAGCGTCGCAGTGCACGACGGCGGTATCTGGGTCCTGTCGGCCCCGGACGGGGGAGCCTCGCGGCTCGAGCCGCTCGGCGTCACTCCCGCTCCCTTGGCCGGCTGACAGCTCGGCTCCCGATGACGAACGAAGGTCCCGCACTCCGGTGCGGGACCTTCGTCGTTCCCGGTAGCGCCTGGTGCGGCAGCGGGGCGGATCCTGCCGTCCGATTTAACGATCCGGGGACAGTAGCGTAGAGTTGTCTGTTGGTTGTCTCTGCTTTTCGTGCCCAATTGGGCTCTGAAGACCTTCCCGTCCGAGCTCCGGCTCCCGGCGGGTCTGACAATCAAAACCCCAAACCCGTCCGCCATGCAAGTGGCGGGCATAGACGTTAGCGGAGGATATGGCCAAGAAAGACGGTGTCATTGAGATTGAAGGCACTGTGAACGAGGCGCTGCCCAACGCGATGTTCCGCGTTGAGTTGGCCAACGGACACATTGTTCTCGCCCACATCTCGGGAAAGATGCGCCAGCACTACATTCGAATCCTTCCTGAGGACCGGGTCGTAGTGGAACTCAGCCCGTACGACCTCACCCGGGGCCGTATTGTCTACCGCTACAAATAAGAATCAACTCGAAGGAAAACCATGAAGGTCAACCCGAGCGTGAAGCGGATCTGCGAGAAGTGCCAGGTGGTCCGCCGCAAAGGCAACGTTCTCGTCATCTGCGAGAACCCGCGCCACAAGCAGCGCCAGGGCTAAGAACCTCTTCCAGAGGTTCTTCCCACGCGTAGAAGTACATTTCACGGCAGAACAGCGTCCCGAAGGGACGTACACCCCCGGCACGGAGGCCGGGGACCGGAACACCCGTTCCGTGGACGCTCTGCTTCAGACCTCCGGTAACACCAAAGGAGCACCGCCACTATGGCACGTCTCGCTGGCGTAGACATCCCCCGTGAAAAGCGGGTAGTCATCGCGCTTACCTATATCTACGGCGTGGGCAAGACCCGTGCAGAGAAGACGCTCGTCGACACGGGGATCTCCCCGAACACGCGCGTCAAGGACCTCACCGACGCCGAGCTGGTCCAGCTCCGCGACTACATCGAAGGCAGCTTCAAGGTCGAGGGTGACCTCCGCCGTGAGGTTGCAGCCGACATCCGCCGCAAGGTCGAGATCGGCAGCTACGAAGGCATTCGGCACCGCCGCGGCCTTCCCGTACGTGGACAGCGTACGAAGACCAACGCCCGTACCCGCAAGGGCCCGAAGCGTACGGTCGCAGGCAAGAAGAAGGTCGGACGCTAGTTCCCCACCGGCTCCCTAACGTGACTCGCTAGCGCTCGTCACGCCAGGGAACCCTCGCCGGCGGAGGCCCCTTTCCAGGGGACTCCCGCTATCCGGATCGCTCCTTGCAGAAGCTCCGGCGGGAATTTCGTCCCACTCAATGCTTTACCCAATACCTTCGTAGGAGAAGTAATGCCCCCCAAGACTCGTGGAGCGGTGCGTAAGCCGCGTCGCAAGGATAAGAAGAACATCGCGCTCGGCCAGGCGCACATCAAGAGCACCTTCAACAACACCATCGTGTCCATCACGGACCCCAGCGGAGCAGTCATCTCCTGGGCCTCCGCCGGTGAGGTTGGCTTCAAGGGCTCACGCAAGTCCACCCCGTTCGCTGCGCAGATGGCTGCAGAAGCTGCTGCGAAGCGTGCCCAGGAGCACGGCGTCAAGAAGGTCGACGTCTTCGTGAAGGGACCGGGATCGGGTCGCGAAACCGCCATCCGTTCGCTGCAGGCCACCGGCCTCGAGGTCGGCTCCATCTCGGACGTCACCCCCAGCGCTCACAACGGCTGCCGCCCGCCCAAGCGCCGCCGCGTCTAATCTGCTCTCCCGGTCACCGTGCCGCCCTGAAGGAACCGAGATGTTCCGGCAGGGCGGTTCGGTGCCGTTCCAGTAGCTTTCGAGCCGGCCGACCCGCAGTCCCACCCATTTAGAAGCGTCATATAGCGGATGCTTCCTGAAAGGAAATGTACGTGCTTATTGCACAGCGCCCCACCCTGACTGAAGAAGTAGTCGCCGACAACCGCTCGCGGTTCGTCATCGAGCCCCTCGAGCCCGGCTTCGGCTATACCCTCGGCAACTCCCTCCGCCGTACCCTCCTGTCCTCGATCCCCGGTGCTGCCGTGACCAGCATCCGCATCGACGGCGTGCTGCACGAATTCACCACGGTTCCCGGGGTGAAGGAGGATGTCACCGAGATCATCCTGAACATCAAGAATCTTGCCGTCTCCTCGGAGCACGACGAGCCCGTCGTCGCCTACCTGCGCAAGCAGGGTCCCGGCGTCGTCACCGCTGCGGACATCGCGCCTCCCGCAGGCGTCGAGTTCCACAACCCGGACCTCCACATCGCGACCCTCAACTCGAAGGGCAAGTTCGAGCTCGAACTGACCATCGAGCGTGGCCGCGGTTACGTGTCCGCCTCTCAGAACAAGTCCGGCGACTCGGAGATCGGCCGCATCCCGGTCGACTCCATCTACTCGCCGGTGCTGAAGGTCACCTTCCGCGTGGAAGCGACCCGTGTTGAGCAGCGCACCGACTTCGACAAGCTGATCGTCGACGTCGAGACGAAGGACGCCATCGCCCCGCGCGACGCCGTCGCTTCCGCCGGCACCACCCTGGTGGAGCTGTTCGGACTCGCCCGCGAGCTGAACACCGCCGCCGAGGGCATCGAGATCGGTCCTTCGCCCACCGACGCAGCGCTTGCTGCCGACATGGCGCTGCCGATCGAGGACCTCGAACTCACGGTCCGCTCGTACAACTGCCTCAAGCGCGAGGGCATCCACTCCGTGGGTGAACTCGTTGCACGCTCCGAGGCCGACCTCATGGACATCCGCAACTTCGGTGCGAAGTCCATCGACGAGGTCAAGGCGAAGCTCGTCGAGCTCGGTCTCTCCCTGAAGGATTCCCCTCCAGGTTTCGACCTTGCCGCCCGCGCTGCTGCCATCGAAGAGGACGACGCCGCCTACGGCGACGAAGAGCTCTAAAACGCTATCTGTCCGCCCGTCGCCGGAAGGCGGCGGGACGGACACCTAATGAGGAGAAATCACCATGCCCACACCCACTAAGGGCCCACGCCTCGGAGGCGGTCCGGCGCACGAACGCCTGATGCTCGCCAACCTGGCCGCCTCACTGTTCGAGCACAAGCGCATCACCACTACGGTGACGAAGGCCAAGCGCCTCCGCCCCTACGCCGAGCGTCTCATCACGTTCGCGAAGAAGGGCGACCTGGCGTCGCGTCGTCGCGTCCTCGGTGTCATCAGCAGCAAGAGCATCGTCCACGAGCTGTTCACGGACATCGCCCCCGCTGTTGCGAACCGCGAGGGTGGCTACACCCGCATCACGAAGATCGGCAACCGCAAGGGCGACAACGCTCCCATGGCCGTCATCGAACTGGTGCTGGAGCCCATGTCCGCCAAGCAGTCCGTCGTCGCCGAGGCCGAGCAGGCCAAGGCTCCCGCCGCTGCTGCAGAACCGGCCGCCGAGTCCGTAGAGGTTCCTGAGACGGCTGAGGCTGTCGAGTCGGTCGATTCGGCACCCGCTGCCGACGATGTCGCAGCCGAGGACACCACGATCGACGCCGAAGCCGGCGCCGAAGATGAGGTCGTCGTCGTCGAAGGCACCGTCGAGGACGAGAAGAAGTAATTCTTCCCCTCCGTCGTACGCCATGACCACGCTCGAGCCCGCCATCCCTTCCGGGGATGGCGGGCTTTTGCGTGTCCGGGTCCGCCTCGACATCTCCTACGACGGCGCGCCCTTCTCGGGCTGGGCCCTGCAGCCCGGGCTCATCACCGTCCAGGGCATCCTCGAAGGTGCCCTCTTCACCCTCCTGCGCCGGCAGGCGCGCCTCACCGTCGGTGGACGGACCGACGCCGGTGTCCATGCCCGCGGCCAGGTGGCCCACGTCGACCTGACCCAGGCCGAGTGGGAGGGCATGCCGCGGGGCCGTGACGTCGACCCTGCCGACGCCTTCCTGCGCCGACTGACCGGCACCATCAACCGTGAACTGACCGATGGCATGACGGGACGCGGCCGCTCCATCCGGAACTCCGTACCCGCCGTCGTCGTGCGTTCCGCCACCCGCGCACCTGCCGGTTTCGATGCGCGCTTCTCCGCGCTCTGGCGCCGCTACAGCTACGGCATCGCCGATACCGTGGCCGGGCAGGACCCGCTGCGCCGCCACACCACGCTGTGGCACCCGGCTGCACTGGATGTGGCGCTGCTCAACGAGGGTGCGGCTCACCTGCTCGGGATGCAGGATTTTGCTGCGTTCTGCAAGCCCCGGGTGGGGGCCACGACCATCCGGGAACTGCAGCGCTACGAGTTCGTCCGCGGGCACGACGGCGTCATCAACGCCACCGTGCAGGCGGATGCCTTCTGCCACAACATGGTCCGTGCACTCATCGGGTCGACGTTGCGTGTGGGTTCGGGAGAGCTGCCGCCGGTGTGGCTGGCGGAGAGGCTCGCAGCCCGCCTCAAGGACGCTCGGTCCATCCTGGCCGCTCCGCATCCGCTCGTGCTCGAGGAGATCGCCTACCCCGGCGATGAGGAACTTGCCGATCGGGCTGAACTGACGCGTTCCCGGAGGAACGCCGGGCACCTGGAGCCTCAGTCGGGAAGCGGTGCGGCGGAGGACGCCGACTAGCTGGGGTCGGGCCGATGCCGGTGGGGGAGCGGTTCCTTTGCAAGATTTCTGCGCGTGCCAGCGCTTCGCCGAGTTGGTGGAGTCGGTCGTCGATAACCTGTCCGGCCAGCCAATACGTGTTTCTCCTGGGTGTGCCTGCCCCGCCGGGGTGCCCTGGTGCGTGGAACCAGGGGATGCCGTCTCGGGGTTCAATTTTCCAGTGGCCCTGGTGGATGAGGTGGTGGTGTCTCGAGCACAGCAGCACCCCGTTGGCGATACTGGTTCTCCCGCCTTTGGACCAGGGGTCGATGTGGTGGGCTTCGCACCAACTGGCGGGGATGGTGCAGTCCGGGAAGGCGCAACCCTTGTCCCGGGCGACCAGTGCCCGGCGCAGGTGGGGTGGGAAGAGGCGTTGGGCCCTCCCGAGGTCCAGGACCTGGCCCGCTCCACCGAGGACGATCGGGATGATGTCCGCGTCGCAGGCGATCTGTCAGATGGTCCGGGCGCTGGCCTGCTCGGCGAAGACCGCTTGTCCGGGGTGCTGTGTGTGGCCGAGGAGGTCCTGGTAGTCGATGGTGACCATTACCTGGGGCCGGTGACCGCCGGTCGCGGGAAGACCGCCCGTGCTCAGGGCGATCCTGCAGGCGCCGACCAGTCCCTCCAGCAGCAGTTGGGCCCTCGTCGCACCCTCCGGATCACCGAACACACCCGTACCCGAACCCCCGCCGAAGTCGTTGCCCAAGTCTGGGCCTGAGCCTGGCCCGGTGTCGTTCCCTGCAGTACCAGCATCGGCACCGATGACGTGACCGTTGAGTGCTCTGGGGTTGGTGGCGGTGTTCATGACGGTGGCGAGGTGTTCGAACTGCTCGTCGGTGGCGCCGATTTCCAGGACGTGCAGGCCGTGGCGGCGGCCCTTGAGGAACACGCCCTGGCGTGCCCGGAGGACTCTGTCGGTGGGTTCCTGCCCGTCCTGGTCGAGGACGCCCTCCCAGCGGCTGGCCAGGACCCGGAGAATGTCCTCGTCGGACTCCACCGCCTGCCGGGTGAGGTTCTCCTCCATGGAGCCGAGCTGCTCCGGGGTCGCGAAGGACTGGACCCGCTGCAGGGCCTGGGACACGATCGTCGCGGCCCGACCGCTCACCAGGGCAGCTCTCGTCACCGCGCCCAGGGTTTCCAGCCGGGCCGGCAGTGCCGCGCCCATGGGGGAGGTGCGGGGTAGCACCAGTTCGGCTAGGGCAAGCCGGCGTCGGGCCTCGGCACGGCTGATCCCGAGGGTCCCGCGCAGGAAGTCCGCACAATCCCTGAACCCGTCCGCTGCTGCTCCCGTCCCCGTACCCCATGCGGACGACAGGGCGCCGTGACGGACGGACAATTCGGGGTCCGAGGAAGCGGCGCCCGAGGTCCCCGAGGTGCCGGACGCCGCGTCGAAGGAGGCGGTACCTGAGGAAGCGGTGTTGGAACCGGCTGGAGGCGGGGCATCAGCGCAGATGGCTTGTTCCGCCCGAACCAGGAGCGACGCAGCCCCGGACGTACTGCCAAGATCAGGTTCATCGACCCGGTAGTGCTCTTCGGCCAAGCGTGCGGCGAGGATCTGCAGATGGTCCACGATCCTCGAGGCCTGTTCGATGTCGATGATGAGCTGCAGCGCTTCCGGCCGGGACATGACCCGGCTCTGCCGGCTCACCTCCCGGGCGCACTCCGTGAGAACCGCACACGCCGACTCGAGTGAGGTCGGAGTATGCGCGAAGCGCTCGATCGGGGCGATGGCCATGCCCCAATTTATCGAACACACGTACTATTACCTGCGCTCTGAGGCCTATGTGGACAACTTGAGCGCGGTCTTCGCACGAGCAGGGAAGGGGCGGTGCGCTGTGTGATCCGAAACGTTACGGCCGTCAGGCTCCGGACACAATCTTCCTCAAGCAATCAGACCGGGCCCTACAGCCAGTAAGCACGCGCTGGCCCTCAGCGCGTTCAGTAAGCAGAACCCCCGAAGCGGGCTCCACCACCAACACCCTGTCTTAGGATGACTGGCCGAGCAGGACGAAGCTCGCCAGGGCGGCGAGCAGCATGCCGGGGCCGAACGGGAAGGTCGAGTTGCGCGATCCGCGACGTAGCAGGAGCACTCCGATTCCGGCGAGCCCACCGAGGAGGAACCCACCGAGGAGTGTCCCCATCCAGGCCCCGGCACCCGCCCACCCGCCGAACAGTCCGAGGACGGCTGCGAGCTTCACATCGCCCATCCCCATGCCTGCCGGTGAGATCAGGGCGAGCAGGAGATAGACGACGAAGAGGCACGCACCTCCTGCTGCGGCCCCCAACAGGCTGCGCCAGTCGCCCGTTGCTACTCCCGCCAGGAGCAGCAGGGGCACCGTGATCGCCAGGAACCGCAGGAGGACTGCGTTCGGCAACAGCTTGGAACGCGCGTCGATCGCTCCTAGTACGACGCCGAAGGC
The DNA here is from genome assembly GCF_054510955.1 of Arthrobacter pasteuri. NCBI lineage: Bacteria > Bacillati > Actinomycetota > Actinomycetes > Micrococcales > Micrococcaceae > Arthrobacter > Arthrobacter pasteuri. The sequence continues at coordinate 1,180,619 of NZ_JBTNDO010000001.1, read as the reverse complement.
CGCGAGGGCGACGACGAGTGGCAGGTTCCACGATGCCCCTGTGACAGCACTGCCGGCCCCCGCGAGGATTCCTGCCAGCAGCGCCATGGGAACCCGCCAGGTCGTGGGGAGGACCGTGCGCGGATCCCTGCCGGCGAGGGCGAACAGCGCATAGCAGAGGGAGGCGGAGAGGACGGCTATGGAAAGGGCGAGGACCACCTAGACGGACTCCTCCATAGAATCCCGGGGTACCCGACTGACATCGCCGTCGACCGGCAGCGTGACGGTGAAACGGCTTCCCTTGCCCGGCGAGCTGACGCAGGAGATGGCCCCGCCGTGGCTCTCCACGATGGACTTGGTGATAGCGAGTCCGAGGCCCGCCCCTTCGATGTCGGCACGCCGTGCCGCCGGGGTCCGGTAGAAGCGCGAGAACACCTGCCGAACCTCCTGCTCCGTCATGCCCATGCCACTGTCCTCGACGTGCAGGTTGATGCACGTCTCCGTTTCCTCCGCATGGATGCTCACCACACCGCCGCCGGGGGAGTACTTGATCGCATTGGACACGAGATTGTCGAGTACCTGGGAGATCCGCAGTGGATCGATCAGCGTCCAGAGCGGGTTCTGGGCATCGCTCTGGAGCTTCACCTTATTCCTCTGAGCCCGGAGCCGGTTCGACCTCACGCTCATCTCGATGAGGGCGGCCAGGTCCACCGGGCGGGGATGGACCCGAACCTTATCCCCTGCAGTGGACAGCAGGTCGGCCACGAGGTGCAGGACACGTTCCGCGTTGCGGCCGGCGACGTCCACATACCCTCGCAGATGGTTGGGCAGCGGGTGCTCGTCCTCCATGACCAGTTCGAGGTAGCCGAGCACAGACGTGAGGGGGGCGTGGAACTCATGGGAGATGTTCGAGATAAAGGCGTCCTTGGCGGTGACCGCCTCGACGAGTTCGGTCACGTCACTGCACACGATCAGTGCACCGGCGATACGGCCATCGGCATTCTTGATAGGTCGGGCCGCCGTAGAGAGCGCGCGCTGCGCGTCGCCCTCGCCTACCCAGATGAGCTCGTCGGCATAGGTCTGGCCAGTGAGGGCGCGGTATATCGGCCTTTTCTCCAGGGGGAGCGGCGTGGTGCGGTCCGGGCCGAAGTAGAGGGAGCGGTGTGTTTCGTCGTGCCCTGTTGCGAGCCGGTTGAACAGTTCCTGTTGGCGGTTCGTGAGCGTGGTGTTGCCGTGTGCATCTACGGCGGTGAGCCCGACGTCGACGGTGTCGAGTATTGCGGTCAGGACCCGTTCACGGTCCATGGCCGCGCGCAGCAGGTCGTTGAGCTCACGGTCCTTGCGCTCGATCTCCAGCTCGCGCGCCCGGGCGCTGAGAGTCATGACGCGGATGGTCACGGCGATGCAGAGCATCACGATCGGGAGGAGCAGGATTCCGAGATACGAGCGCATGCGAGACGGATCGAAGGTGCTTAGTATCGGCCAGGCGGTCACCAGGAGGGAGCCGGCCACGGTGAGGCTGAGTGCGGCCCAGGCGGGCAGCGAGGAGCGCATGAGCCAGAGCACGGGAAAGACGGCCAGGACGCCGAGGGCCGGCTGGGTCTCCGCGGCACCGGCCCGAAGCAGGGCGATGGCGACGAAGTCGAGAACGGGCACCGCCAGCAGGCTGCCGCGCGGGAGCACACGCCACGGGACTGCGACGCTCAGGGCCAGCAGGAGCAGGATCATCGAAAAACCGAGGTCGAATGTCGGATTCGACATGAGGCCGGGCCGGAGGACCGGCGCCGTAACGCCGATGACGACGACGATCACGGTGAGGGGGATCTGGCAGAGCACAACGGAGCGGTTGATGGTGAACCTCGATGCCATTGCGCGCAGACGAACCGCACTAGCATCCCTAGGCACGCACTATCCAAGGAAAGATGAGAGACCACATGATAGAGAACTTTCCGACGCTGAGACCTACGTACTGCCTCACATTATGTCCCTTGTAACGCGTTTTGCACCGGAAGGCGGCGTAATTCCGGTGCGCGGGCATGCACAATGGGATTTATGACGAGTCGAGCGCGCAGCAGCGCAGGTCACATGGGGGTAGGAACCGAATGAGCGATCCGGGCGTAGCGGTAGTCATTGAGGATGACGCCGATGTGCGAAATCTCGTGGCGGCCGTCCTGCGGCAGTCGGGATTCGACGTCCACGTGGCACCCAGCGGAAGGGCCGGCGTCGACCTGGTCCGCGAGCACGACGCGACCGTGGTGACGGTCGATGTCGGGCTGCCGGACATCGACGGATACGAGGTGCTCCGACGCATCCGGAGCTCCAGCAACTGCTACGTGGTCATGCTGACGTCGCGCGGTGACGAGCTGGACACCCTCACGGCCCTGCAGCTCGGCGCGGACGACTACCTCACCAAGCCGTTCCGTCCGCGGGAGCTTCGCGCCCGCATCGCTGCCATGCTGCGGCGCCCACGGGCCGTTCCCGAGCCTGTGGGGGTTGCCCACGCCGGCACTGCAGCCCCTGCGGTAGCTGTTGCCGCACCGTCCGCTCCGGTGTCTGAGGCGTCGTCGTCGCTGGAGCACAACGGGCTGGTCCTCAATGCTGCGGCCCGCACGGTCCTCCTGGACGGGGCCGACCTGCCGCTCACGCGCAGCGAGTTCGACCTGCTGCACGAAATGCTGAAGAGCAACGGTGCGGTGAGGACGAAGGCCGATCTGGTGCGGGTGGTGCGTGGTGACTACTACGGCGAGGACGCCTACATCAGCGACTCGGACGAGCGAGCCATCGAGGTGCACATCGGCAACCTCCGGCGGAAGCTGGACGAGGACCCGAAGAACCCCCGCTGGCTGCAGACCGTGCGTGGTGTGGGCTACCGGTTGACGCCTGCCGTACCTGAATCGCCGCTCAGGTGGACGCGAGGTACCGGACCTCAAGCTCGTTGATGGTGTCCAGCCCGCACCGTTCGATCTCGGGCAGTGTTGCTCGCGCGGTCTCCAGGTCTGCTGAGGTGACAGCCGTCTCCAAATCCGCGGCCATTGCGGAGAGCCGTGCGGCGCCGACCATGGCGGACGAGTTGCGCAGACTGAGGGCGGCGTCGAGGGCAGCGGGGAGGTCCACTGTGCCGATGGAGCTGGTGAGGCGAAGGTAGCGTGTCTCGAATCCTGTGATGTAGTCGCGCGCGAACGCCCGGGCAGGCACGGGGTCGTTCAGCTGCCGCTCCAGCTGGGAGAGGACAGCAAGGTCCACGAGAGGGAGGACCATCGGGGCGACATTCGGTAGCACCATGTCAGGCTACTTCCGGGATCTGACCATTGGCCGGAAACCGGCTGATGCTGACGGATAACTGCGCAATTACTTTCCTGTTCGGGGTTCGACCATGAATACTGTGGGCTTTTGAGGAAGGCCTCCATGGGCGGACGAAGCTATTACGGCGGAGTTATAGCTTCGCCGCTCAAATTCCTTTGAAGGTGCCAATGACGTTGATGACGGCGGGGCCCAGGATCACGATGAACATCACCGGGAAGATGAAGACGAGTAGGGGAAACAACACCTTTACGGGCAGCTTCATAGCCTTCTCCTCAGCACGCTGACGCCGTTTGACCCGCGACTGCTTCGCCTGCGCGCGCAGGACCTTCGCGATACCGATCCCGTATTTGTCGGCCTGGATGATCGCGCTGACAAAGCTCTTCAGGTCCTGGACAGACGACCGCTGGGCGAGGGCCTGGTACGCCTCACGGCGCGGGCGCCCTACCTGGAGATCCTGCAGGGTCCGCATGAGCTCCTGCGCCATCGGGCCCTTACCGTTCGCGGCCGCTCGTGCCATGGCGGCCTCGAAGCCGAGCCCCGCCTCGACCGAGATCAGCATCTGGTCCAGGGTGTCCGGCAGTTCTGTCTGGATCGCTTCCTGGCGCTTGATGCCGGTGTTACACACCAGCAGATCCGGTACGAAGTAGAAGAAGATCGTGACGAACAATCCAAGGGCGACAATTCCCCCACCTGGGGCTCTGCTGAAGAGGAGGAGACCGAAAGCAGCACCGATCAGGGCCAGCGCCGGTTTTGCGACGATGAGCTTCTCGAGCGGCATGGAGGCGGGTCTCCCTGCAAGCGCGAGCCATCCATCGATTTTGGCGATATAGCCTTCCGGTGTCAGTTTGCGCGCGATCACCGTAAGGGCTGACGATGCGTCCCGGGACTGGTCGCCGCGCTCACCAATACCGTGATTCAAATTGGCGTGAATTGCGAGCACGGATTTGCGGTCGGACGTGGAGAAGGACCAGCCGAGGTAGGCCACGGGGAAGACGATGGATGCAGCAGCGCACCAGACGAAGAGTGACAATGCGGGCCCCTAGAACTTGATCTTGATAATGCGACTGAGCCAGAAGCCGCCGATGGCATACATGACAGCCGAAGCGCCGATCATGACGAAGCCGAGGATATTTTCGACCAGCATGAGGATGTAGGGAGGATTGATCACGCCGAACAGCAGCGCGATACCGACCGGCAGACCCATCAGGATGTAGGCGGACATCTTGCCTTCAGCGCTGAGTGCCCGCACCTGGCCCTTAATCTGGCTCCGCTCCCGAATGGTCTCGAGGACGTGCTCAAGGACTTCGGCAAGGTCTCCTCCTACTTCACGGTGGATCTGGATGGCCTGCGCGATCCAGCGGAAGTCCTCGCTGTCCATACGGGCAGCTGCTTCCTCGATGGCGAGGTGCGAATCCTTGCCAATACGCGTCTCGTTGACGATTCGCGCGAGTTCCTCCGATGCCGGCTCCTCGGCCTCAGCTGCCACGGCATCGATGGCGCGCATCACGCTGTGTCCGGCCCGTAGCCCGCCGATGAGCGTCTGGATGGTGTCAGGAAGCTGGGCGTCGAAGCGGGCCCTGCGCTTGTCCCTCCTGATGGACAGCACCACGCGGGCAATGATCGGCCCGACGCAGGCGACAAGGAGTCCAAGCACCGCATGGGAGAGAAATCCTATGAGGAGTCCTGCGACGAGGGATATCGACAGGATGAAGACGGTGAAGTCTGCGGGCCTCATCTTCACACCCGCGTCGTACAGCAAATCCTTACCGTACAGTCCGCCCGATTTGCCGAGCGCGTCGTCCACCGCTCCTACTGTCGACGAACTAACCCGGCTGAAGACGGACAGCTCCTGGGGCACGTCGGGGCGCCTGCGACTCAATGGAATCGCTCCTGCCCGCGGCTTCAAAACCACGACGAACAGCAGCAGTAGCGAGACGAAGCACAGAAGTATCCCGAACCCCAGGACCACGGGCGAGAGGATCATCGCCGCCCCACCGGATGCTGCATCGTAGCGAAGACTCCAGGCGATACGTGAATCCCCAATTCGTCGAAACGGTCCAGGAAACGGGGACGAATGCCGGTCGCCAGGGGCCGGCCGAGGAATCGCCCCTGCGCGTCCATCCCCGCGGAATAGTCGAAGAGGAAGGCATCCTGAAGTGTCACGATCTCCCCCTCCATACCCTGAACCTCCGTGACATGGGTGACGCGCCTGCTTCCGTCGCGCATACGCGTCAACTGGATGATGAGGTCCACTGCGGAAGCGATCTGCTCGCGAATCGCCCGGAGGGGAAGATCCATGCCGGCCATGAGGACGAGGGTCTCCAGCCGGGCGATCGCATCACGAGGGGAATTGGCATGCACGGTGGACAGGGAACCATCGTGGCCCGTGTTCATGGCCTGCAGCATGTCGAGGGCTTCGCCGCCTCGGCACTCGCCGACAATGATCCTGTCAGGGCGCATCCGGAGGGAGTTCTTGAGCAGTTCGCGTATACCTACGGCGCCCTTGCCTTCGATGTTGGCAGGACGACTCTCCAGCCGGACGACGTGCGCCTGCTGCAGCTGCAGTTCCACAGCATCTTCGATGGTGACGATACGATCGTCGTCGGGGATGAAGCCGGATACGACGTTGAGCATCGTGGTCTTACCCGTGCCGGTTCCACCCGAGACGATGATGTTGAGGCGGGCCTTGACGCACGCCTCAAGGAGTTCCGCCATTTCCGGTGTCAGCGACCCCCAGCCCAGGAGGTCATGGACCGTGATGGGAACCTGTGCAAATTTTCGGATGGTGAGCGAGGGACCATTCACGGCGAGGGGTGGAATGACCGCATTGACGCGCGAACCGTCCTCGAGCCGCGCATCGACGAGAGGCGACGATTCGTCGATCCGGCGGCCCACCTTGGACACGATCCGCTCGATGACCTGCCGGAGGTGGTCGTCCGACGTGAAGCGCAGGTCGGTCAGGGTGAGTTTTCCCTTGCGCTCCACGTAGATTTGCTCGGAGCTGTTGACCATGATCTCCGTGATCGAGGGGTCCTCGAGTAGACGCTGCAAGGGACCATAGCCCATGACCTCATCCGCGATCTCGCGGATCAGCCGGCGCCGTTCCTCCGGGGACAGCGGAACCTGCTCCTCGTCGATGACGGCGGACAACTCCTCCTTTGCCGTCTTCCGCAGTTCCTCGTCCGACACCGACGCATCCCCGAAGCGACTACCCATGCGATCGAAGAGTGCCGCGGCCGCGCGCTGCTTAAGCCCTGCGAGGGCATCGACGACCGGAACGGCTGCCTGGGGCCGGTGTCCGGGCAGAGCTCCCGCAGGACCGGCGACCCGTGCCGAAAGAGTCGAGGGCGCCAGTGTAAGTGCGACGGGGACGGTTGCAGTAGCCGCCGCTGGGGCGACGATCGGGGCGAACGGCCTCGACGGATCGGGTTCGATCACCGGAGCCGCGGCGGTGGGGGAGTCGGAGGCTGCGGTCACCTGGTTCATGCGTTCCGAGAGCTTCACGCGATCACCGCCCGCCGGTGCGCCTTCCGTTGGGCCTCGGCCACAACGGCGGGATCGAAACGATCGACGAGCTTCTGGAGCCCGCGGTAGGCGGCATCCTTCGTGGTGCCCTGCAGGACCGGAATCCCCCGGTTGGTGGAGAAGGGAAGATTTCTCGACCGGGGGACGACGACGTCCACGGGAACGCCGAGGGTCGCTTCGACGTCACGGACGCTCAGGCCGGCCTTCCGGTCGGCGAAGTTGAGGACGGTGTGCCGGTTCTGAGGAAGGAGCTGCAGCTCGCTGAGCACGCTGAAGCACTTGTGGAGGCCGCGCACGCTGGGTACGTCCATGCCACAGATCCATACACCATCCGTGGCGAGTTCCAGGGTCGCGAGGCAATGCTCGCCCAGTCCGGGCGCGGTATCCACGACGACGTAACGGAATTGCGTGGCGAGCTGGTTAATGAGACGGCTGACATGTTCGGCGGTGATGTAGTCGGAGTCCGCAGGGGACCGCGGTGCGCAGAGCGCGTAGATCCCGGCGGGGTGGACGGTCAGGAACGCCTTGAGGACCATCGAGTCCTGGGCAGCCGCACCGTGCACGGCCTCCGTGATGCTGTGTTCCGGTTCCAGCATAAGGCCGGTGGCCACGTCACCGAACTGTAGGTCGAGGTCGAGGAGTACCACACTCATCGGGTCGATCTTGCCCAGCCCGATCGCGAGGTTGGTGGCCACGGTTGTCTTGCCAACGCCGCCCTTGGGCGACATGACGGAGATGACGCGTCCGCGCATGTCGTTCGTCTCGGACTGCTGTCCGCTGTTCCGCCGGCGCCGTTCGGCTGCCGTGGATGCACGCTGGAGGAGTGCCTGCAGGTCACCAAGGTCGATCTCGGCACTGATGACGTCGCGGATGCCGGCCCGCATGGCTCCCAGCATGAGATCGGGCGTCGCCGGTGCGGCGAGAACGAGGCTGATCTCCGGGTACTGAAGGTCGAAGATCGACGCGAGGGCCAACCCGTCGTCGGGCCGCACACCCGGCCCGAAGATCAGGACGTCGGGCTGACCGCCGGAAACCTGTTGCAGGAGGGCATCGGGAGAGAGGAGGACGGCTTCGGGTGGAAGTGTCTGCAGGTCCCCGGGCAGCACGCCCACAATCGCCTGCCGGACACGACTCTCGAAGTCCCTCACCGCGGTGATGATCACGAACCTGCTCATTTGAGGACCTCCGGGATGGTGATGACCGGGATATCCACTTCTTCGGAGGTATCCGACTCCTTGGTGAACCAGATACTGCCGAACTCGGCCCCGAATATGACCTTGCCCGCATTGAGGTCATCCAGTGCGAGGGTCACGAAGGCGGATCCATTCGGCATGGTGACCGCGTCCGAGCCGGCGCCTGCGGAGTCCTCCGTCTCCGGCGCCGCCTGCTGGACGGCGGTGACCAGGACGTTCTGCAGACTGAGGTTCGTGTGCTCCTTCAAGCCGAAGATCTCTTCGGGCAACCGCTTCCAATCGGGCGCCTCTTCCTCGAGCTCGCCCGAGATGTAGACGCCGACCCGGTCGCCGGCCGTGATGCGGCTGCCCAGCATCCGCTCGGGAGCGAGCAGGATGGTGACTTCCTCGAGACCGTCCGGGACTGGCACGGTGCCCGGGCTGAAATCCTCGGGCGCGACGAGCCTCTCTGCGAGAAGCTGCTCGCCGGGCAGGAGGTCGATGGCGGTGATCTTGTTCTCCTGGCCGTCGAGGGTGGTCAGTGCCCGGGGAGCGACGGCGGACTTCACGAGGGACTCCGTAGCAACGAGGTCCTGCAGCTCCTCGACGGGCGTCCCGGCGGGGATGCGCTCGCTGACCACGAGGACCTCGGTGGGGTCGAGTCCCTCCTGTGCGCGGCTGTCGGCTGCTCCCACGTAGAGGACCAGGAGCGTGGTGCCGAGGACTGCCAGTACGAGCGCTGCCAGCCCTCCAATGAGACGTGTCTTCACGGTGTATAGCTCCTGCAGTGACGAGGGGAAGTGGTACGAGAGGTCACGGCCGGTCCTAGTCGGACAGGCCGACGACGGAGGCGCCGAAATTGGGTGCGGTGGGCGAGGTCACGAGGCCTTCATCGAGCGAGACGAAGCGCGTGAAGAATCCCTGGATTCCACGGCAGCTTCCGGTGCAGTTGGGTGCGAGGGGGTCGAGACTGGTCTCCGAAGGGGCGCCGCCGAACTTGTAACCCGTGACTTGGAAGGCGGCAAAGCCGATCAGCGAGTAGTTGGCTTTGGTTCCCGTGCCCGACGCCGAGTTGAATAGGGGAATCAGGACCGGATCCACGGTGAGGGTCGGAAGTTGGGACTTGCATACGTTTGGGAGGCTATTTCCCGTATCACCGCTCACAATTCCCGGGGCAACCACAGCGGCCGAGCATCCAGAACCGTCGAGGTCCAGCCAACCGAATCCACCGGGCCGATACGGGTCTGCGCATCCGGGATACAGCGGTGCGCCGGTGTCGTAACGCAGGAGGATGTGTGTCGGAACGGGATCACCCACAAAGTTCCCCGTGGAATCAAGCTGCGCGCGCTGCGACGCACTCAGGGACTGGCGGAAGATGCACTCGCTGACGGTCCAGGGGAGGGAGCTTCCTCCGGTAGGCGCTCCCCAGCTCGCTGTTGCAGCAGCCGTGATGTCCGTGTTTTCAAACCCAAGGACACGCGCAAAGCTGAGTGAGAAGTGGTCCGCACCCGTTCCCGCCTCACGGGCGTTGGTCTCCACCCGCACGCTGGTTGCTGTCGGGAAGGTAATGGACGTGATGCCGCTGGTCGTATCGCCGGCGTTCCAATTCGCAAAGTTCTGCCCAGTGGTCGTGAAGGTGCCGCAACCTCCCCCTGAGCAGTCCTGAGCGATGGCGAGCGCAGAAGCGTCCGCTCCGTTCTGGAGTTGAGCCTTCTCCACGTACATTGCACCGACGTCGACGGCGAGGGCCCCCATCCCTAGGAGGGCCACCATCATGAGAGCTACGATCACAGCGACTGCCCCCTGCTCGTCCCTTGCGACTGCTGTGTGGCGCTTCTGATTCATCCGCCGCATCGCATGACCCCTATCCCCTCAAGGTTCATCGGGAAGAGTCCGGCGTCCAGGAATCCGGACATCGAAGGCAGTGACACGTTGGTTGTCACGGTGACGTTGAGGTCCGTATCACACGCGCCGGCGTTATCATCCACGGTCACGGGAAGGCCAGCGAGTGCCGGAGCGGCGGCAAGCGCCGTCCCCTCGACGTCCAGAGTGCCGTCGTTGTAGTGGATTGCCGCATGACGGGCGCCCTCTCGTGCTGCTTGAGTAAGGGAGACCTGAACGTTCAGGACCCGACCGAATTCGAGGATGCCGAGGAGAATGATCAGGAGGACTGGTAGGACTAGCGCCATTTCGATGGCGACGGCCCCACGCTCGTTGCGCAATCGGCGCATAGTTCGGTCCTTGCTCTGGGAATGATCCTGCCGGCGGATGCGAAGACGGCGATGGCTCCAACGTTGCCGTCGGAGCCATCGGACGTGAAGGATCAGAGATCGCCGGCGATGTCCGTGAACATCGTCTCAAGGGCGGGCCCGATCAGGGAGACACCGCCGATGGCGATGATGGCGATGAGGGCCACCATCAGGCCGTACTCGACCATGGTCGCGCCCTTTTCCTCGTTGGCGAGGCGGGCCTTGGCGGTGTGGAGGACGGTCGAGAGGGTAGCGAACAGTGCGATCATGATGAGCTCCTTGTTTAGAGTGGACGAACCGTGGACGGAAGGTCCGAGGGGGCTGGCCCCGTGCCAGCTCTGAGCAGAAACCTAATCGCCGATTCGGCGGTGAACGCTTGAATCGAGGCGAACCTGAGGGAAGCTTCATCCTTTGGACCTTCTCCTGCGGAGAACCTGCGTTTAACCGGGCAACCGCTCCCCGCACGCAAGTGGTCCGAGACCAGCGGCAGGTACTTCGCCCTGCGGCGTGCGAGTACACCAAAGCTGGAAGCCCGCCGAGATGTGCCCGGATCACCCGCCCAGCCGACGTCGCCGCCATTTTGACCTGAGGCATGCCGGCAGGCTAATCTTGGTAGTCGTTGTGCGTATCCCAGCTCGATACGTCTGCGCCTCTCGGAGCGGTTCAGTTGCAGAACCACCTGGCCCGGGGGCGGAGCCGAGATTTACGGGATAACTGGTCGTATTTCAGCCCTCACCTGAAGTTCCGGTAACGCATGAATAAGCTGAGCCCGCGGGCACGGAGGTTTCCGTAGATGCGGGCGACACCGAAATAGAAACGAAGGCCATAACCGTGCGTACGTACACCCCGAAGCCAGGCGACATCAGCCGCCAGTGGCACGTAATCGATGCAACCGACGTCGTCCTCGGCCGTCTTGCCAGCCAGACCGCAATCCTGCTCCGCGGAAAGCACAAGCCGACCTTCGCTCCCCACATGGACATGGGCGATTTCGTCATCATCATCAACGCTGAAAAGGTAGCCCTCACCGGCTCCAAGCTCGAGCAGAAGCGCGCCTACCGCCACTCGGGTTACCCGGGCGGCCTGAAGTCCACCAGCTACGTGGAACTCCTGGACAAGAACCCGGAGCGCGCAGTCGAGAAGGCTATCCGCGGCATGCTTCCCAAGAACTCGCTGGCAGCCCAGCAGATCGGAAAGCTGAAGGTCTACCGCGGTGCTGAGCACCCCCACGCCGCACAGCAGCCCAAGACGTTCGAAATCACCCAGGTCGCCCAGTAGTCCTGGCCACCACACACTAAGAAATTAATTCAAGGAGAACCGTGGCTCAGAACCCTGAAGAGCTGAATGAACCTACTGAGGAGCTTACGAGCTACACCTCAGAGTCCACCGAGGCCAGCGAGACCACCGCGAAGGAGCGCCCCGCGCTGACCGTCGGCGGCGGAGCCGTTGGACGCCGCAAGGAAGCAGTCGCCCGCGTGCGCCTCGTCCCCGGCACCGGCAAGTGGATCGTCAACGGGCGCGAGCTCGCTGACTACTTCCCGAACAAGCTGCACCAGCAGGAAGTCAACGACCCGTTCAAGCTCCTCGAGCTCGACGGCGCGTACGACGTCATCGCCCGCATCCACGGTGGTGGGCCCTCCGGCCAGGCCGGTGCTCTTCGCCTCGGTGTTGCGCGCACGCTGAACGAGATCGACCGCGAGAACAACCGCCCCGCCCTCAAGAAGGCAGGCTTCCTGACCCGTGACGCCCGCGTCATCGAGCGCAAGAAGGCCGGTCTCAAGAAGGCACGCAAGGCGCCTCAGTACTCCAAGAGGTAATTTTCGCCTTCCCCAAGCGGAATCGCAGGCGCGATTCCGCTTGGGTCCCCTCGGCGAAAATTGCCTCTTGGCTCCACGCTCCAGAGCGCGGGCTGGGTCACATTCTTTCGTCTTGTAGGGACACGCGCTGATGCCCGTCCGGGGTTCCGGGCGGGCATCGTGCTTTAACCTGTTGGGGACCCACCTGAGCGGTCTCATGTTCTTCACTTAGGATGATCCACGATGAGCAAGTTATTCGGCACCGATGGTGTGCGCGGCCTGGCCAACGGCCTGATCACGGCGGAACTCTCCCTGCAGCTGGCCCAGGCGGCCGCCGTCGTGCTGGGCCACAACGCGGTCGACGGTGATCGACGGCCCACCGCCGTGATCGCCCGCGACCCCCGAATCAGCGGCGAGTTCATCGCCGCTGCCGTCGAAGCGGGCCTCGCGAGCTCCGGGGTCGACGTCTACGACGCCGGCGTGCTGCCGACGCCCGCCGCGGCGTTCCTCGTCGCCGACCTGGACGCCGACTTCGGCGTCATGATCTCCGCTTCCCACAACCCGGCCCCGGACAACGGCATCAAGTTCCTCGCCCGCGGCGGCAAGAAGCTCAGCGACGCGCTCGAAGACGCCATCGAGGCCGAGATGTCCAGTCCACGCCGCCGCCCCGTCGCCGGCGACGTAGGCCGGATCCGGCGCTTCGCCGACGCCGAGGACCGCTACGTGGTCCACCTGCTCCAGACCATCCCGCACCCCCTCGACGGGCTGAAGGTGGTGCTCGACTGCGCCCACGGTGCGGCGAGCGGCTGCTCCCCGGAGGTGTTCAAAAACGCCGGCGCGGACATCGTGGTCATCGGTGCGGACCCGGACGGCGTGAACATCAACGACGGCTACGGCTCCACGCACCTCGAGCAGCTCCAGGCCGCCGTGCTCGAGCACGGAGCGGACCTCGGCATCGCCCACGACGGCGACGCCGACCGCTGCCTCGCCGTCGACCACGAGGGCACGATCGTGGACGGCGACCAGATCATGGCCGTCATGGCGCTGGCCATGAAGGACGCCGGGAAACTCAAGGACGACACCCTCGTGGCCACCGTGATGAGCAACCTCGGGCTGAAGATCGCCCTGCGCGAGGCCGGCATCTCCATCAAGGAGACCGGCGTCGGGGACCGCTACGTCCTCGAGGGCATGCGCGACGGCGACTACAGCCTCGGCGGCGAACAGTCCGGCCACGTGATCTTCGCCGAGTATGCGACGACCGGTGACGGCGTCCTCACCGGCCTGCAGCTCGCCGCGCGCATCGCAGCGACGGGCAAGAGCCTCAAGGAACTCGCGGCCGTCATGACGAAACTCCCGCAGGTGCTCATCAACGTACGTGGCGTGGACCGCACGGCGGCCACCTCGGACGAGGGAGTGCAGGAGGCCGTCCGCGAGGCGGAGCAGATCCTCGGCGAAACCGGGCGGGTCCTGCTGCGTCCCTCAGGCACCGAGCCGGTCGTCCGCGTCATGGTCGAGGCCGCCGATACCGAGACGGCCCAGCGCATCGCCGAGGAACTCGCTGCCACCGTGCAGGAGCGCCTCTCTCTGGAGCCTGTCGCCTGAGGCGTGCCCCCGTGGTTCGGGTGGCCCGGTCGTCCTAAGCGGTCACCGCGCCCGCGCTGCCCCGCCCGGGACCGTAGGTGGGGACCGGCGTGACGGCCGAAGCCCGACGACCGACGACGGCGTGTCATGTCGCTGGCAGACGTACCGTTGGGCATGGCTAGTTTCGGGATGAAGACGGCATGCACGTTCCTGGCACTTCTTGGACTAACGGTCACAGGAACGGCTCCGGTGGCAGCTGGCCCGTCATCGGGAACTGCAGACTCGGTGGGTAATGACGTGTCCTGGCCCCAATGCGACAAGCCCCTTCCCAGCTCGGCAGCATTTGCGATCGTGGGCGTGAACGGCGGACTGGCTAACAACACCAACCCTTGCCTCTCCGCGCAACTTCCTTGGGCCGAGGGAGCTACGACGAATTCCGTAGAAACTGGGCAACCGAAGGTTGCCCTATACGTGAATACCGCCAACCCAGGACATGCCGGCTCCTGGTGGCCGTCGTCCAACAAGAATGACGACGGCGTGTTGGTTGGCAATCCCTATGGAACATGTGCGCGAGTAAAAGCCGACCAGCCGGCTCCAGTCAACCGCGCCTGCTCCTACATGTACGGCTACGTAAGGGCCCATCAGGACGCGAAGCGACTGGAGGCTACAAAGCCGCTTTCCAACCCCGGCTCATATTTCTGGTGGCTGGACGTGGAGACGGGCAATAGCTGGCAAAGCGGCACAAGCAGCAACCCGGACCTCGACGGCCCAAGCCTGAACCGGGCGGACCTTGAAGGAATGGCTGATTACTTCGAGGACATCGGCGCCGGCGTCGGGATCTACTCGACCGGTTATCAGTGGGGAGCTATCGCCGGAACTGTGCCACCCGGCAGCTCCCTCGAAGGACTGCCGAGCTGGCTTGCAGGCGCGAGGACCTTGCGCGGAGCGAAGTCGAATTGTTCTCTGCCTGGACTGACGCCCGACAGTACGGTCACTGTGACGCAGTACGTCTCGGGCGGACTCGATTACGACTACTCATGCCCCGGTAAGTAAGCCTGTCGCCGACCACTGCACGATGAACACCAGCACAACGGGCGGAACGGCCTCGGCGAGTACGACATCCGCAGGCCCCTGGCGCCCCCGGGCACCAACCTGCTGGGCCTCGTGAAGCACGTGGCCTCCGCGGAACTCGGCTACTTCGGGGACGTGGGCCGGCGACCCGATTAGCGGGGCCGGAGGCGCTGAGGAACGCAGGCGACACGCCGAACGGGTCGAAGCAGCGGCCCGGGCAGCATCAGACGGGCTGGGCTGAACCGCTTCGGACACACGACGACACGAGCGCGCGGCACGGCCGCTGGCAGGTTCCTCCCTGCTGAGCGAGTCCGAGGCCCGCGACGGCGTCATCGTACCGGCTGAGCGCGATCTTGGCGATGACGGGACTCGGCAGCAGGGGAGCGCTGATGACGTCGGCGCCAGCCTTCGCCAGCTGGTCGTGGAAGTACCCGGGAGCGAGCAGGTAGGAGGCGAGGGCGACCGGACCCGGCTCCTGGCCCCCGCGATAGGCCGCGACGGCCTCGGGGACGGACGGCGAGGCCTTCGACCCGAAGCCCGGGCGCACCGGACCCGTCCGGAGTTCCGCGAGGACCGCGAGGACCTCCGCGACGTCCTCGGCAGCGCACGCGTCGGACGACCCTGCGGCGGCGAGGACCACGGCATCACCATCGGCCACGCCCGCCTCGGTGAGGCGCTGCTGCAGGACGGAGGCGAGGCGCGGATCCGGTCCCAGCGGAAGGGCGGACACGGTTCCCGGCCTGCTCGCAGCGGCCCGCGCGATGTCCACCTTCACGTGGTAGCCGACGGACAGCAGCAGCGGGACGATGACGGCCGGCCGGTCCGGCGGGAGCGACGCCACGACGTCCACCAGATCGGGCACCTGCACGTCGACGTACGCCTCGAGCACGTCGAGCCCCGGACGCAACGCGGAGATCCCGGCCCGCACGGCGTCGATCTCGCGGCGTCCCTGCTCGTTGTCGGTACCGTGTGCGCAGGCGATGAGGACGGGGGCGGTGCTGGAAGGCGCGGTCATGGCAGCCATTGAAACATTGACGGAAGGGACGTGCGCGCTCAGGCGGCACCGCGCGCTTCGACAGGGCCCACCTCGAGCACACCCACTTCGACCACGCCGTCCACGCATCGCACCGGATACGCCCGGAGTCCCTGTCCACCCGAGAGGCAGGCACCGGTGGCGAGATCGTAGATCTCCTTGTGCAGCGGGGAGGCGATGGTCGGCGCTGCACCGCGCGAGCCGACGATGCCCCGGGCCATGACGGCGGCCTGCGTGCGGGGATCGATGTTGCCGACGGCGTGGACCAGGTTCCCCGGGAGCCGGAACAGGGCGATCTGCTCCCCGCCGACGAGCGCGGCCTCGCCCCAGCACTCCTCGAGGTCATCGAGACTGCAGACGGCCACCCAGGCCGAGACGGCGGTGGGGCGCTGGAGTACGAGTTCGGTCATGGCGTTCTCCTGCTGATGTCGAGTGCTGATGTCGGGTGTTGATGTCGGGGTCCGGTGCGTTGAGCACAACGCTAGGCCGGGGACGTGTCGCCCAGGTCCCGGGGCTGTTGCGCCCGGGTAACTTGCACCTCACCGGCCCAGCGCCGGCCCGTGAGCCCGAAGTTAACTTTGCGATACATCCGCGACACACAGGAGTAATTGCCCCTCCGTACGGTGGAACCAGACGCGGGACCACCCCGGCCCGGATGGAAGGCACACCATGAGCGAGAACCGATCATCACGGCCCTCCGGGGGCGTTCCCGCAGCGCCCGAACGGCGCATCGTCGTCGTGGGCGGGGGACCTGCAGCGCACCGGTTCGTCGAGGCCCTCTGGCGGCGCGGCACCGACGGCCTCTCCGTCACCGTGCTCACCGAGGAAGCGCACGCGCCCTATGACCGCGTGGCGCTGAGCAGCGCGCTGACCGGCGACGTGGACCTCAGCCTCGGGGAACAGCTCATGTGGCGCGAACCTGCCATCCGGCTCGTCACCGGCGAGCGGGCGGTCCGTCTCGACCTCGCAGCGCGGTGCGTCGTGGGCGCCTCCGGTGAGAAGTACGCCTACGACGACGTGGTCCTCGCCACCGGATCGGACGCCGTACGGCTGCCCCTGCCGGGCGGCGAGCACGCGGCGGTCTACCGCACGCTCGACGACGTCCAGTGGCTCCGCACGGAGACCGCCCGGCTCGCCGCCGGCCTCGGCCGGGCCCCGCGCGCCGTCGTCATCGGCGGCGGGCTCCTCGGCCTCGAGGCGGCCGGAGGATTGCAGCAGCTCGGCGCCGAGTCGACCGTGGTCAACCGGGCCGGCTGGCTCATGAACGCACAGCTCGACCAGGGCGGCGGACAGGCACTCGGGCGCCTCATCGAGGCGAAGGGCCTGGGCATCCACTGCGGCGGTGCGCCGACCTCCATCGAGACGGACGACGGCGGGCGGGTCACCGGCGTCGCGCTGAGTGACGGATCCGTCCTCCCCGCCGACCTCGTGGTGTTCGCCGTGGGTATCCGGCCGCGCGACGAACTTGCAAGGGAGGCCGGGCTCGAGGTGGCGCCCCGCGGCGGCGTCGTCATCAGCGCAGCCTGCGAGACCGCCCTGCCGGGCGTGTGGGCGATCGGCGAGGTGGCGAGCTACGAGGGCGTCAGCATGGGCCTGGTGGCACCGGCGAACGCCATGGCCGAGGTCTGTGCGGACGGCATCCTCGGCGGCCTGTCCTACTTCCCGGGCTTCGACACCGCGACCAAGCTCAAGCTCTCCGGCGTCGAGGTCGCGAGCTTCGGTGACGCGCTCGCGGAGACTCCTGGCAGCCTCGAGATCGTCTACGCCGACCCGGCGAGGGGCCTGTACCAGAAGCTCGTGGTCACGGACGATGCCCGGACGCTGCTCGGCGGCATCTTCGTCGGCGACGCCGCGCCCTACTCGGCCCTCCGGCCCCTGCTGGGCCGCGAGCTGCCCGCCGAACCCGGAGCCTACCTCTCCTCCGCCGGTGGCGGCGAGGCTCCGCAGTCCGACCTGCCCGACGACGTCATCCTCTGCTCCTGCAACAACGTCACCGCCGGCGCCTGCCGCTCCGCGGTGCACGGGACGGGGGACGGCGCCGAGGAGCCGGCGCTCGACATGCCGTCGCTCAAGGCGTGCTCGCGTGCCGGGACCCAGTGCGGCTCGTGCGTGCCGATGCTCAAGAAGCTGCTCGACAGCGAGCTCACGAAGGCCGGACGCACCGTCTCGAAGGGCATCTGCGAGCACTTCGCGATGTCACGGCCCGAACTGTTCGAGGCCATCCAGGCGCTCGACCTCGCCTCCTTCCAGGACATCATCCGCCGCTTCGGGGCGTCGGATGAGGCGAAGGCCGGCCACGGCTGCGACATCTGCAAGCCCGCCATCGGCTCGATCCTGGCCACGCAGCGTGGGGAATACGTGCTCGACGCCGGCCGCGGCACGCTGCAGGACACGAACGACCGCGCGCTGGCCAACATGCAGCGCAACGGCACCTACTCGGTGGTGCCGCGCATCCCGGGCGGGGAGATCACTCCCCAGAAGCTCGCCGTCATCGCGCAGGTCGCCGAGCAGTTCGGCCTGTACGTGAAACTCACCGGGGCCCTGCGGATCGACCTCTTCGGCGCGCGTCTCGAACAGCTCCCGGAGATCTGGAAGATCCTCGTGG
This sequence comes from Arthrobacter pasteuri, assembly GCF_054510955.1. Lineage (NCBI taxonomy): Bacteria > Bacillati > Actinomycetota > Actinomycetes > Micrococcales > Micrococcaceae > Arthrobacter > Arthrobacter pasteuri. The sequence goes on along the minus strand of NZ_JBTNDO010000001.1, from coordinate 1,162,308 downwards.
AGGCGGGCTTCGAATCCGGCCAGGCCTACGGCAAGGCCCTGCGCAACGTGAAGTCGTGCGTCGGCTCCACCTGGTGCCGGTTCGGCGTGCAGGACTCGGTGGGCATGGCCATCGACCTCGAACTGCGCTACCGCGGGCTCCGCGCCCCCCACAAGTTCAAGATGGGCGTCTCCGGATGCGCACGGGAATGTGCGGAAGCCCGGGGGAAGGACGTCGGCGTCATCGCCACCGACCAGGGCTGGAACCTCTACGTCGGCGGCAACGGCGGCTTCCAGCCCGCTCACGCACAGCTCCTCGCCCAGGACCTCGACGGCGAGACGCTCATCCGCTACATCGACCGGTACCTCATGTACTACATCCGCACCGCCGACCGCATGCAGCGCACGGCCCGCTGGATGGACGACCTCGACGGCGGCCTCGACCACGTGCGCGACGTGGTCATCCATGACTCCCTCGGCATCGCCGAGGACCTCGAGGCGGCGATGGCCCGCCATGTGGAGCACTACGAGGACGAGTGGGCTGCAACGCTCAAGGACCCCGACCGGCTCCGCCGCTTCCGGTCCTTCGTCAACGCTCCGGACGCCGCGGACCAGTCGATCGTCCTCGTCGAGGAGCGCGGCCAGCGGCGACCGGCCACCCCCGCCGAGATCGAGGCGCAGGCCCGGCGCACGAACCTCGGAGCGGCGATCCCCGTCCGCTCCGCAGCAGGAACCGCACCAGGAACCGAGGGCTGAACCATGCAACTCGAGATCGATCTGGCCGGGCGCCGCGTGGTGGTCCTCGGGGCCGAGCGGGCCTCGCGCAGGGCCGTGGCCCGCTACAGGGCCGCAGGGGCCGACGTCGACCGGCGGGAGACTGCGGAGGCCGGCACGGACGCGGTGCTCTGTGGCGCCGCGCTTACCGTCCTGGTCGGAGACGCGAACGGCCCGGACAACTCGGACGGTGCAGTGGACGCTCTGCGCGAGCGGTGCCGCCGCAGCGGCGCACTCTTCGTGCGGGAGGCAGCCGCGCAGGGGAGTGGCACCGTGACCCTCGTCGGTGGCGGGCCGGGCGCACTCGGACTCCTGACCCTCGATGCGGCCGCGGCGCTCCGCGAGGCCGACGTCGTCCTGTACGACAGGCTCGCCCCGACCGACGCGCTCGCGGAGCTCGCCCCGGCGGCGGAGCTCGTGGACGTCGGGAAGCTGCCGGGTCACCACCGCGTGCCGCAGGCCGGCATCAACGATCTCCTGGTCCGCTATGCGCTCGAGGGCAACTCCGTGGTCCGCCTCAAGGGCGGCGATCCCTTCGTCTTCGGACGGGGGAGCGAGGAGCTCGCGGCATGCCTTGCGGCCCGGGTTCCGTGCCGCGTGGTGCCCGGTGTCAGCTCGGCGATCTCCGTCCCCGCTGCCGCCGGTATCCCGGTCACCCACCGGGGCGTCAGCCACCTGTTCACGGTGGTGTCCGGCCACGCTCCGCTGAGCGACGAGGAGCACGAGCACCTGGCCGGCCTCGGCGGGACCATCGTGATCCTCATGGGCGTCTCCACGCTTCCGCAGCTCGTCGCCGGCCTCGGCCGCGCCGGGATGCGCCCGGACATGCCGGTCGCCGTCGTCGAGCGCGGGTACAGCGCGTCCCAGCGCACGACGGCGGGCACCCTCGCCACGATCGTCACGGCGGCGGGTGCCGCGCGGTGCCAGTCCCCCGCCGTGCTCGTGATCGGGGAGGTGGTGCGTGTGGGCCTCGACCTGCAGGGCGGTGCCGCGCACCTCGCCCGCCTGACCGAATCGCTGGCGTCATGACCGAGGCGATCCGCCTGGACGGGTCGGGAGGGCAGCTGGCCGGCTTCCGTATCGGTGTGACGTCGGACCGCCGCTCGGGGGACCTGATCGACGCCCTCGAGCGTCGCGGCGCCTCGGTGTTCCACGCACCGGCCCTGAAGATCGCGCCCATCGCCGAGGACGTGGAACTGCTCTCCGACACCGATGCCATGGTGGCGGCCCGCCCGGACCTCTTTATCATCACGACCGCCTACGGCATGCGCCGCTGGTTCGAGGCGGCGGATGCCGCCGGGCTCGGCGACGACCTGCTGGACGTCCTGGGAAACGGCCGCATCTACGTGCGCGGGCCGAAGGCCCGGGGAGCCGTGCGCGCGGCGGGGCTCGACGACGTCGGCATCAGTTCGGACGAGACGACGGCGACGCTGGTCGACGAGCTGCTGCAGCAGGACCTTTCAGGCCTCACCATAGGCGTGCAGCTGCACGCCTACGCCGACGCGCACCAGCTGGCCCGGCTCCGCGCGGCGGGCGCGACCCTGCTCACCGTCACGCCGTACCGCTGGATCAAGCCCGAGGGTTCCGAGCGGCTGCCGAGGCTGATCGAGGCCGTCTGCGCCGGGCAGCTGGACTGCGTCACCTTCACGAGCGCCCCCGCCGTGGACGCGCTATTCAACACGGCCGCGGAGCAGGGACTGCAGGAGGAACTGATCCAGCGGTTCCGCCGGAGCGTCCTCGCGGCCGCCGTCGGGCCGGTCACCGCTCAGCCCCTGCTCGACGCCGGCATCGAGCCCATCGTGCCCGACCGCTACCGCATGGGCGCCCTGATCCGCCTGGTCTGCGACCACCTCGCCGAACACCACGTCGAGCAGCTCCGGACCCGCTCCGGTTACGTGGAGGTGCGGGGCAGGTCCGTCCGGGTGGACGAGGTCCAGGTGGAGCTGGCGCCCGCGCAGCTCGTGCTGTTCAAGGCGCTGCTGTCGGCGCGCGGTGCCGTCCTCAGCCGTGATGCGCTGACGCACCTCCTCGCGCACACCGGTGCCGGCCATGCCCTCGACATGAACGTGAACCGGCTGCGGAAGTCCCTGCCGGACCCCGGCCTGGTCGAGACCGTGGTCAAGCGCGGGTACCGGCTGCACGTGTAGGTGCCGGCCGCGCTCGCGGTCCGTCCTGCCTGCATCACGCGGCCGCCCTCCGTGCGCGTCCCACCCGCGCGTTCCACCCGTCTGGTCCACCCCCCTTGGTCCACCCGGCCACGATGCCTGTCACGATGCCACGGCGAAGTGCTGCTCGATGACGGCCCTGATGTCGTCGTGGCAGCCCCCGCAGCCGGTTCCGGCCCGCGTGCCCACCGAGACGTCCTGCACCGTGGCGCAGCCCGAGTGGACGGACTCCTGCACCCTGCCCCGCGTGATCCCCGCGCACCGGCACAGGGTCGCATCGGGTCCTGGCGGCCGTGCAGCGTTCGCACCCTCCATGCTGTCCAGCCGCAGGAGGCTGGAGCGATCGGCGGGGAGTTCGCTGCCGCGTTCGAAGAGCAGCACCAGTTCCGCGCCGGTCCGCGGCATGCCCACGCACACGAGGCCCGTCAGGACGCCGTCGCGCGTGACCATCTTCGCGTAGCGACCGTGCCCCGGGTCCGCCCAGACGGCGACGGCGAGGCCCGGATCCACCGTCCACGGATCGGCGTCGGTCTCGCCCGCGGTCACGGCGTCGACACCGCGGGCCTTGAGGACCAGGACGGCGTCCCGCCGGTCGGGCGGGCCGACGGCGGCGGCGGGGACACCGGACAGGTCCGCCGCGAAGGCTCGACCGAGCTGGTCCGCCTGCTGCCAGCCAGGGCCGATCAGCCCCTGCGGAGTAGTGACACCGGTGCACGCCGGGCAGGAACCGTCCCAGCAGCGCACCTCGGCGCAGTCGCCGATCGCCCAGATGTCCCGGGTGTCGAGTGCGCGGAGTTCGTGGTCCACGAGGATCCCGGCGGCAGTAGGAAGGTCGCACCCGTCGGCGAGTTCGGTACGCGGCCTCACGCCGCAGGCGAGCACGAGGGCGCCGCCGTCGACCCGGGATCCGCCCTCGAGAGTGAGACCCGAGAAGCGCCCGTCCGCGAGGGTGATGCCCGTGGACGTGCCGGCCACCACGGTGATGCCGGCCCTGGTCAGGGCCGCGGCCAGGACCCGTGCGCCCTCACCGAGGAACCGCTCCATGGGAGCCCTGCCGTTGTGGACGAGCGTGACGCGTCCTCCTTCCTCGGCGGCGGCCAGGGCCGCCTCGATGCCGAGGATGCCTCCGCCCAGCACCACGATGCGCTGCCGCGCGGCCAGGGCCGCCGACACGGCTCGCGCGTCGGAGAGGTCCCGGAGGAAGCTCACGCCCGGCGGGAGTGGGAGCTCGTCGTGGAGCCCCTCGAGCCGCGGCAGGAGAGGGCGTGACCCGGTGGCGAGGACCAGGCGGTCGTAGCCGATGGCCTGTCCGTCGTCGAGCAGGACCCGCCGGAAGGGCCGGTCCACCCTCGTTGCACGGGCGCCGAGCCGGACGTCGACACCCGAAGCGATCAGCGCCGCCGCGTCGGCGAGCCGGATGGCGGACTCCCCTGTGCGGCCCACTGCGACGTCGGCGACGAGCACCCGGTTGTAGGCGGCGTCCTGCTCCTGGCCGATCACCGTCAACGCCACACGTCCTGCGGCGACGAGCGGCTCGAGGTGCTCGATGAGCCGCGCGGCGACGGGCCCGAAGCCCACGACGACGATCCGTTCCGGAACAGGGATGTCGGCGTTGCTCATGCGATGGCCTCCAGCTGGTCGGTGAATACGCGGGTGTACAGGGACGAGACCCGGACCGGTGTCGTCTTGAACTCGGGCATGCCCGAGACCGGATCAGTGGCGCTTCCCGTGAGCCGGTTGGCGCTCTCCGCCTCCGCGTAGTGGAAGGCGAGGAAGACGGTGTCCTGGCGGATGTCGGACGTGAGGTCCGCCAGCGCCCGGGCCTCGCCGTGGGTGCTGGTGACGACGACGGGGTCGCCCTGCGCGATGCCGAGGTCCTGGGCGGTGGCGGGATGGAGCTGCAGGCGTGCCGTCGGCTGGGCGGCGAGCAGTTCGGGGACCCGCCGGGTCTGCGTCCCGGACTGGTAGTGCTCGAGCAGTCGGCCCGTGGCGAGCAGGAGCGGGGCAGGGACCCGCGCGTCGAGGGCGGTCGACCGAGGAGCCACCGGCACCAGCACGGCGCGTCCGGTCGGATGGGCGAACGCGTCGAGGAACAGGCGCGGAGTGCCGGTGCTCCCCGCGGGGTAGGGCCAGTACGCGGCCGCTCCGCCGTCGAGCACGCTGTAGTCGAGTCCGGAGTAGTCGGCGATCCCGCCGGCGCTGGCGCGGGCGAGTTCGTCGAACATCGTCGCCGGGTCGTCGCTGAAGAGCGACGGAGCATCGAGCAGGCGGGCGAGTTCCTGCATCAGCCACAGTTCGCTCCGGGCGCCGGCGGGAGGGGGAACGGCTGCTCGTCGGCGCAGGACCCGGCCCTCGAGATTCGTCACCGTGCCCTCCTCCTCGGCCCACTGGAGGACGGGCAGCACGATGTCGGCCAGTGCTGCGGTCTCGGACAGGAAGAAGTCCGAGACGACGAGGAGGTCGAGCGACTTGAGTCCGTCGATCACCGCCGAGGCATTCGGTGCCGATACCGCAATGTTGGCACCGTGCACGAAGAGGCAGCGGGTGCCGCCCGGCTGGCCAAGGGAGGCGAGGAGTTCGACGGCGGGCAGTCCGGGCCCGGGGATGGCGTCCTCGGGCACCCCCCAGACCGCGGCGACGTGCGCGCGGGCCGCAGGGTCGGTGATCTTCCGGTAGCCGGGCAGCTGGTCCGCCTTCTGGCCGTGTTCCCTGCCGCCCTGCCCGTTGCCCTGGCCCGTCAGTGTCCCGTAGCCGCTGTGCGGTGTGCCGGGCAGGCCGAGGAGGAGCGCGAGGTTGATCGCCGCGGTGGTCGTGTCGGTGCCGTCCGCGTGCTGCTCGATGCCCCTCCCGGTGAGGATGTAGGCACCAGGGCCGCCCTGTGCTCCGCTGCGCGCTCCCTGCGCCAGGAGCCTCGCCGTCGCCCGGATGGCGGAGGAGGGGACGCCCGTGATGCCTTGCACGCGCTCGGGCCACCAGCGGGCCAGCCCTCGTGCGACGTCGTCGTACCCGCTGGTCCGTGCTGCGAGGTAGCGGCGGTCCTCGAGGCCCTCGGCGACCACCACGTGCGCGAGGCCGAGGAGGAGCGCGAGGTCCGTGCCGGGCGTGGGCTGGAGGTGGACGCCCTTGCCCTGGTCGGTCAGGCGGGCGGTGGCGGAGCGCCGTGGGTCGACGACGACCAGGCCCGCGGCGGCCTGCGCTCCCCGGAGGTGCTGGACGAACGGCGGCATGGTGTCCGCGGTGTTCGAGCCGAGGAGCAGGACCACGGACGCGGCGTCGAGGTCCTCCAGGGGGAAGGGGAGGCCGCGGTCGACGCCGAACGCGCGGTTCCCGGCCGCTGCCGCCGACGACATGCAGAACCGGCCGTTGTAGTCGATGCGGGATGTGCGGAGCGCGAGCCGGGCGAACTTGCCGAGCGTGTAGGCCTTCTCATTGGTGAGGCCGCCGCCGCCGAACACCGCGACCGAGTCCCGGCCGGAATCCGCCTGGATGCTGCGGACCCGGTCGGCGATCAGGTGCAGCACGGCATCCCACCCCGCTTCCCGCAGCACGCCGTCGGCGCCGCGCACCAGGGGGGCGGTGAGCCGGTCCGGGTGGCTGAGCAGGTCCGCGGCGGACCAGCCCTTCCGGCACAACCCGCCGCGGTTGGTGGGGAACTCCCGCCCGGTGACCGTCACGCCGTCGTTCCTGCCGTGGCTGTGGCTCGCCGTGACGGTCATGGCGCACTGGAGGGCGCAGTAGGGGCAGTGCGTCTGCTGCCCGGTCCCGGCCTGCTCCACCGGTCAGACCTTGCCGAGCGTCGAGGAGCGGCGGAGGTAGAAGAACCAGGTCACGGCGAGCATCAGGACGTAGCCGCCGACGAACCCGTAGAACGCGCCGTCGTAGCTTCCGGAGGCGCCCTTCGAGGCGTTGAGGACCTGCGGGATGAGGAAGCCGCCGTAGGCGCCGACCGCCGAGATGAGGCCGAGGGCCGCCGCCGACTTGCGGGCCGTGCTGACGGATTCACGCAGCTCCGCAGATCCTGCGGCGGCACCGCGCCGGGCGAAGATCACCGGGATCATCCGGTAGGTGGCGCCGTTGCCCGATCCGGCGGCGGCGAAGAGCACGAGGAACAGGCCGAGGAAGAGCCAGAAGTTGGCCAGCGGGAGTGTCCAGACGACGGCGAGGGCGACAGCCGCCATGACGGCGAACGCCCCGACGGTGATGAGTGCTCCGCCGAACCGGTCCGCGAGGCGCCCGCCGAAGGGCCGGGCGAGGGAACCGACCAAGGGACCTAGGAAGGCCAGGCCCAGCGTGACCGGGCCCATGGCGATCGTGGAGAAGGTGGGGAAGGTATCGGCGATCAGCTTCGGGAAGACACCCGCGAAACCGATGAAGGACCCGAAGGTGCCGATGTAGAGCAGCGCCATGATCCACAGGTGCGGTTCGCGGACGGCGGCCAGTGAACCGGCGAGGTCGCTCTTGGCGCTGGAGAGGTTGTCCATGTACTTCCAGGCGCCGAAGGCGGCGACCAGGATCAGTGGCACCCAGAGCAGGCCGGCGAGCGGCAGGTTCAGGGTGGCCGCGGCACCGAGCACGACGGCGACCGGGACCACGAGCTGGGCGACGGCCGCACCGAGGTTGCCGCCCGCGGCATTCAGGCCCAGGGCCCAGCCCTTCTCGCGAGCGGGGTAGAAGAAGGTGATGTTCGCCATCGAGCTTGCGAAGTTGCCGCCGCCGAAGCCGGCGAGCGCCGCAACGGCGAGCATCACGCCGAACGGAGTCTCCGGGTTCGAGACGCAGAGCGCGAGTCCGATCGTCGGGATCAGGAGCAGGAGGGCCGAGATGATGGTCCAGTTCCTGCCGCCGAACCTCGGCACCATGAAGGTGTAGGGGATGCGGAGGGTGGCCCCGACGAGGGACGGCATGGAGATCAGCCAGAAGATCTGCGACGTCGAGAAGGTGAAGCCTGCCGCGGGCAGGTACACGACGACGATCGACCAGAGCTGCCAGACCACGAAGCCGAGGAATTCGCAGGCGATGGACCACTGGAGGTTCCGCTTGGCGATGGACTTGCCGACGCTGTTCCACTGCGTGGTGTCCTCGGCGTCCCAGTTGTCGATCCAGCGGCCGCTGCGGTGCCCCAGCGGCGGCGCGCTCGCCGGAGCTGCCGGCGCGGCGGCCAGGGGCGATGATGCTTCGTCAATGCTCACGGAGTCCTCCAGGGGATGGGTGGTCCTGCTTTCCCCTGACGCTAGTGAGCGCGCATTTCCGGTCCTTGCGTGCTGCGTAAACGCTCCGTGACGTTCACCTATCCGAGGCCCCGGACCGCTGTGAGATCTTCGGCGGGCCTGGCTCCCGCCGGGTCGACGTCGATGCGCACCCTCCGCTCAAGATTGGTTCAGGATTCACGGAGTGCACCACCCCGCGGCCGATGGACGGCTTCCGGTATGCCTACAATCAGTGGCGGCGCTCCCGTTCCTGCCGCTGCGGATGCCCGGCATGGCGCTTTCGTCGACTCAGTGGGAAATGGATGGTTATGAAAAGCAGGATCGCGCCCCACGAGGCATTCCCCGACGTCGGCTCCCTGCCGACGGAGCAGGTCGAGGTGTTGAACAGCAAGGTCCACCGTGAGCTGGACTTCGAGTACGCGACCGACGGCGAGGCGCATCCCGAGACCGAATTCCGGCTCGAGGAAGTCAATGAGGAACTCGACCTGCGGGACATGCTCGAGACCTGACACCCGCGAAGCGGTGCACCGGGACAGCCGGGCAGATCAGTCGGTCGGATCAGTCGGTCGGATCAGTTGACAGGTGAGGCCGGGCTCGCCTGGGGGCCGTGCCGCTCCAGCACGTCGAGCGCCGCCAGAGGCGACAGGTCGGCGATGGCAGCGACCGCGGCCAGGGACTCGCCGTTGCTGATCGCCGATGCCACTGCGCTCTGGAGTTCCTCCGGCGGGTCGATACTGGCAGACGGGTCATCGAGTGAAGCAGCGGTGTCCTTCCGTGCCGCAGCTACCACCCGATCAAGGTCTTCAAAGCTCACAGGCTCCTCCTAGCACGCGTCCCAGTGCTCCATTCTGCATGAGCGAGGCTTGTGCAAGGGCCGTGCTGGGGCTGCCGACAGCCCTTGCCGTCCGAGCCCCGCTGTGCGTGCGGCCGGTCGTCGCCGTCCTCATCCGCGGAGTTGCGTCTCCGGTGCGTGCCGGTGGTCCTCCGGAACTGCGGCGGAGTAGCGGCCGAGGAACTGCCTGATCTCCCGGGCGACCCGAGGTGCAGCGCCGCGGTGTGCGCCGTGCGGTTGGCCGGGTACCTCCACCACCATCGCGCGGCGGGCTGCTCTGCCGAGCCGCCCGCACCAGGCCCGTCGGGAAATCGGGTCGATGCTTCCGCGGAGTATCAGGACGGGCTGGACCACCCGGGCAAGCCGATCATCGAGGCGATAGCCGAGCATCACGGGCAGCTCGGTCAGGTACCAGCGGATGCCGCACCGAAGGTACGCACCGGCGACGAGCAGATTGGTGGACGGTGTCTCCAGAAGGCTGTCCACTGCCAGCGCCACGGCATTCCGGACGGCGGAGGGATGAGCCGTATCGGTGACCGGACCCATGAGGACGACCGCCGAGACGAGATCGGGGCGTTGCAGCGCCAGCTCCGTGACGAACTGTGCGCCCATCGAATGCCCCACGAGGACGCACGACGACAGCCGGGCCTGCTCGAGAGCCTGCCCCATCAGGTGCGCGTAGTCCGCCACTCCCAATCGACGCGACGGCCGGGGAGTGCCACCGAAACCAGGAAGATCGAAGACCACGACATCACCGTGATCGAGCAGCTCGGCCTGCAGGCGATCGAAGTACCGGTGCGACATCCCGATGCCGTGGACCAGCACGAACGCCGGTTCTGGCACGGGATCTCCCGCCCTGACGTGCCGATGCAACCGGTACAGCTCCCCTTCACCCTCGATCGACCGGCTGCTCGCTGTCCGCCCCGTCCCACGGGGGAGGAGGGCAGGCAGGAGGGCAGGCGGGAGGTACCTGGCGGATCGGAGGGCCACGGGCGGATCAGTTTCCTGTCGGGGTCGGGATCGTGGTCGGGAGCGGGCAGGCCGGAAGCCTGGACGCGCGGACAGAGCGGTGTGCTGCGGCCCGGCGAGAGTCGATGATCAACCGAGGGTCGACATGGCTCGCGGGACGCTCTCGATGGTGATGACGGTGTCCGCTTCCACGGATTTCACTTCCCCGTCGATCTGGTACGGCATGGGCTTGAGCGTCGAGAACCGGTACCGGGAATAGCTCGGCTGGTCTCCCAACCCCTTCGTGGCTGCTCGCACGGCAGTCAGCAGGATCCGCCACTTGGCCGCGTGCGGGAAGAGGATGACCTCGAACTGGCCGTCGGTCGGTTGCTCGTCGGCTTCGCTCAGCGTCGCGTACTTCGCCATCTGGGCGATGTTCGCGAAGATCAGGCTGTCGAACTTCTGGCGTTTCCCGTCACTCAGGCGAATCTCGAAGGGCTTGAACTTCCGGAAGGTGCGCGCGACCGAGAACATCTCCTTCAGGGCGCCCTTGCTCCCTTTCTCCAGGTCGATCGCCATGACCGGTGTCAGCCCGAAGCCGATGTAGGAATGGGCGTGGACCGGTTCTGCTCCCGGTGCGTCCAGGCTCAGGCGCAGGACGTCGATCCTGCGGACCTGGCCCTCGATGATGGCCTCGGCCAGCGGCTTGCGCCCCGTCACGCGGCGGTGGTCGTTCGCGTTGCCCGCCGCGAGGACCGCGCACACGGCATCGTCCCTGCCGCCGGCCAGTACGCCGTTGACGACCTCGTTGTACCCGCCGTCACCACTGACCGAGACGACCAGGGCGTTCGGTCCCGAAGCCGCCTCTCGGGCCAGATCGATCGCATGCCCTGCGTGCTCCGTGGGCTGCAGTATCACCTCCGACCCGGGCAGCGCGGGCACCAGTTCATTACGGAGCTCAGCTGCGAGCGTCGGGGCATCTCCGGTGCTGTTCGGATTGAAGATGATCGTGATGGTGTCGAACCGGCGCGGTGAGGTCATGGACAAACCGTATAGTAAGCCGTCTTCGTTCCCCACCCGATAAGTTCCCGGACGCGGATGAGGCTCCGAAATGTATATCCCGGAGCCTCATCGGTGCGCTTTCGCGCTTCACCTTGACGGTTCAGGTCAGGCGTGCGTTGCCTTGCGGTCACGCCCGCGGGTAAGGAGCAGGGCCAGGGCGATCATGCCGACGCCGAGGAGGAAGTGGAGCCAGTTGTCCGCTCCGTTGAGGGGCACGAAGTTGCCGGCGGAGTTCTGGTCGATGACCAGTCCGTAGATCCACAGGACGAGGTAGATGATGCCCCCGTACAGCAGGTAGGAACGTGCTCCGCTGATGGTGCGGGCCATGGCGATGCCGGCGGCACCGAAGAGCAGATGCACGATGTTGTGCAGGACCGAGACCTGGAACAGGCCGAGGAGCATGGCGCCGGACTCGTGCCCGGCGAAGCTGAGCCGGTCGTACTGGCTGGTGATACCAGGGATGAACCCGAGGAGCCCGACGAGCAGGAAGACCGCGCCGACGGCGAGGGCTGCTTTCTGGACGTTGGTGCGGGTGCCCGCGCCGTGGGTGTTTGCTGTGGTCATGATTGTTCTCCCAGTTAAGTATGTGAGTGATGCTTGCAGTGACTACTGAAGCTTGTTCGTGCAGCAGCCGTCGAAGGATGGGTGAGACCAAATGCAACGGCCGTTCGTCCTGATGCGATGGCGGCCATCACCTCCATGCTAGTAAGCTCGCTTGGTTTTTGCGCGCGGCGCGCGTCACATGAGGGACAGAATGAAGGAGAGGACGAATCCGGCGGCGGTGCTGAGGGCTACTGCCGGCCCGCCGTGTTCGTAGGCTTCCGGCATGAGGGTGTCGGCCAGCGAGGCGATGACCGCTCCCGCCGCGAAAGCCAAGGGCAGCGAAATGGTCTCCGGGTCGGCACCCGAGAGCGGTCCGGCACCGACGACGACAGCGATGACCAGTAACACCGCGCAGATGCCCCAGAGGCCGAGGATCGTCCGAGAGGACTTGCCCTGGCTGCGCATCGACGACGCGCCCACGAGTGCTTCGGGCAGGTTGGAGACGAAGATCGCGGCCAGCAGAGCCAGTCCGCCCGTCCCTCCGCCGAGCGCGACGCCCAGGGCGATGTTCTCGGGAACGCCGTCGAGGGTGACTGCGGCCAGGAGGGCCAGGCCCGCCGCACCGCGGGTGGACGCCGTCGTGGGGGAGCGGTCCGAGGCAGCAGCATCGGTGTCGAGTTTGGGGCTGCCCTCGTACTCGTCCGCCGGGACGGATCGGTCACCCTGCTGCGCCCAGCGGTCGAGGAACGCGCTCAGGGCCGTGAAGACCACGGCGCCCGCGAGCAGACCGACCGCTGCACGCCAGATGCCCCCTTGCTCGAAGGCGTCCTCGAAGAGTTCGAAGGTCAGGGCCGTGATCAGTGATCCAGCGGCGAAGGAGAGGAGGATCGCCAGAACGCGCTTGGGCAGTTCGAAACGCAACCCGATGAATGCGCCCACTATCAGGGCGCTGGAAGCAATCACGCCGAACAGCAATGACATTGCCATGGCGCAAGTATAGGAAGGCAGCCAGAAGGCCGGTAGGGGGAGCCGGCAACCGGCATCAGGAACCGGGTACGGCGACCTCCGGAGTCTGTCGTGGGGTGATGTCCAGTTGGGGCAGTACCTGCTCTGCCATCGTTGCAAGGAAGAAATCCTGCTCCTTGCCGACGTTGTGCAGGTAGATCCGGTCGGCCCCCTGCTCCGAGATCGCGTCGAGGAGATCGACGAGTTGGCCGGGGTCGTCGGTGACGAAGACGGACTCGGCCACGGCAGCGGGGGTGACGTGCTCGGCTGCCTGGTCGTAGTGCTCCGCAGTCTCGAGGTCCCAGCACAGGGGTGGCGGAAAGACATTCGTCCGCCACTGATCGTGGGCGATGGACAGAGCCTCCTCGCGGCTGGGCGCCACGCTCACCTGGGTCTGGATGACGACGTCGCCGCGGCCCCCTGCGTCCCGGTAGGCGCCGATGACCTTCCGCAGCTCGTCCATCGGCTGGAGGATCGTCGCGAGACCGTCGGCCCACGAGGCCACCCAGGCGGCGGTTTCCCGGGTGACTGCCGCTCCGATAAGAGGCGGCGGAGTGTCGGGCAGCGACCATACTCTCGCCCGGTCGACCGTGACCAGGCCCTGATGGCTGACCTCTTCCCCTGTCAGGAGCGCCCGGATGATGTCGACGCACTCTGCGAGGCGCGCTTTGCGTTCCGGTTTGGAAGGCCACCTCTGACCCGTGATGTGCTCGTTCATCGCCTCCCCGCTGCCGAGCGCCGCCCAGAACCTGCCGGGATACATCAGCTCCACGGTGGCGATAGCCTGGGCGGTGATGACCGGGTGGTATCTCTGGCCCGGCGCGGTCACGACTCCGAGCGAGAGCGACGTGGCCTCGAGCGCGGACCCCAGCCACGTCCAGGCGAAGCCCGACTCGCCCTGGCGTTCGCTCCACGGACTCAGGTGGTCCGAGCACATCGCGGCGGTGAAGCCGGCGTCCTCCGCCTTCTTCACGTTGTCGAGGAGTTGCCGGGGCCCGAGTTGTTCATGCGAACAGTGGAAGCCAAGCTGTGTCACGGAAGGTACCTCTTTCCTGGTCTGACCGGGCGGGTGTCGTCATCCCAGCTTCCGCAGGACGGACCTCGAGGACAAGGGCACAGCCGGTTCCGCTCACGTGGGAGGACCTGCTATGGGCCACCGCCGGTCGTGGGGACGCCCCGCCGCGCGGTGGCGGTCGCCGGCCGGCGCAGCTTGTCGGGATTGCGCACGAGGTAGATGCCGGTGATCCTGCGCCGGTGATCCAGGGCCACAGCGAGGGTCAGTTCGAGGTCATCCCCTGAGCGGATGAGGATTCCCGGGCCACCGTTGAGCGAGCCGATGTCCACGCGCATGTGCGGCACCGGGGTACGGGCGATCTTCAGCAGGAACGCCGCGATGGCCTCTGCTCCCAGAATGGGCTTGCGGGCCGCGACGACCTTGCCGCCGCCGTCGGACAGCAGGACCGCGTCGGGGGCCAGCACGTCCATCAGGGCCTGGAGATCCCCGGTGACCAGCGCGTCCAGGAACGCGGTGAGGGCCACGGTGGTGCTTTCGGCGCTCAGCACCGTGCGGTCGACGGCGGTGAGCCGGGCCCGGGCGCGGACGGCGATCTGCCGGACCGCCGCCGCATTCCTGCCGACCGCCTCGGCGATGGCCTGGTAGGGCAACCCGAAGACGTCGTGCAGCAGAAACACGGCGCGTTGCTCCGGCGTGGTCTGCTGCAGCAGCACCGACAGGGCGTAGCTGAGCTGCTCCTGCATCAGGAGGTGCTGCTCCGGGGTGTCTCCCTCCGCCACCAGGGGCTCCGGCAACCAGGGCCCGGGATAGTCCTCCCGACGGCGGGCCACCGTCCGCACCGCGTTGAGCGCCGTGCGGGTGGCGACGGCCGCGAGGTAGGACCGGGGGTGCGGACCGCGGCCAGGTCCACCCCCGCCCAGCGCAGGTAGGTGTCCTGGACGACGTCCTCGGCGTCGGCGCGGGTGCCGAGGATCTCGTAGGCGATGGCGAACACCATGGAGCGGTGGGCGGCGAACAACTCGTCCTGCTCCGTCATGGGTGCCACAGGCATCAGCCTACGGGCACGGCCGGGCCCGCAGGCCCTCGAAAGGACCCCGGTCTGCGGGCCTCCCTGGCCAGCCACGCCACGGTCATCCGGCAGACCTGTTCCTTGACCCACCCCGCACCCCGTCCGGAGAGTGCCACGACGCGGGGCGCGTCGTCCGGGTGCACGAACTGCAGGTGTCCTCGCCCGGCGCCCAGATCGAGGCACTGCACGAGATAACCGATGTCGATGGACGAGGGTGCGCCGCCGGACAGGTGGGCGAGCACGGTGTCGGCGGCGTGGGCCCCCAGCGGGATGGCCGCCGCACACGAGGCGCGGAGGTGCGCCCCGGCAGCTCCGGTGACACGCACAGCGTCGCCGGCACCGATGATGCGTTCGTGCCCCGGCACGGTGAGGGTCACGTCCACCAGGAGCCGCCCGTCCCCGTCCACTGGAAGTCCGCTGTCCGAAGCCAGGGACGGCACGGCGAGCCCTGCCGTCCAGATCGTTGCAGGGGCGGAAGGACGGCAGCGCCCGTCGGACGTGACCGTCCCGGTGACCGGATCCACCACCCCTGCCTCAACGGAGATCCCCAGGTGCTGCAGGCGGCGGGCCACCGCGTGCCGGCCGGTGAGCGGGTGCGTCAGGCCCGATGGCGCAACGACCGTGATGAGCAGGTCGGGGCGTGCCACCGCCAGCGCGCTCGCCACTTCCACCCCGGTCGGGCCGGCCCCGGCCACCGTCACAGCCGAGCCCGGAGCCAGCCCGGCGATTGCTTCCCGTGTCGATCCTGCTGCTGCCCGATTCGCCACCGACAACAGGGACGCCGGCTGTTCCCCACTGCCGACGGCATAGACCAGCCAGTCGAAACGGAGGGGCTCATGGTCGCCCCGGATCAGCCGGTTCCCGGAGTCGATGCTCAGCGCCCGGGCCTGCACGCGACGCACCCGCGGGTGCAGCACCTCTGCCCAGTCCACCCCTGCCGTATCCCGGCCCCCCGCGCCGACCTGGTGCAGCCGGATCCGCTCGGTGAACTGCGTCCCCGGATCGAGCAGGACCACCTCGACAGGAGCTGCACCAGGCTTGCCTCCGGCAGCCCGGTTCGCCGCCATCACTCCGGCATACCCGCCACCGATCACCACTACACGCACCGTTCCAGACATCATGCCCTCCTTCGGAATTTCATCGACATCATCAAGACACCGCCCGCAGGAGTTCTGTGACACCTCCGCCTGGAGATCCCAGGTCGGCTCACGCAGGAGGGAGCATCGAGGACCGCCCGGGCCCCGATGCTCGTCGTCGTCCCGCTACTGCCGTCCCGCGGGTGTCACAGTGCGGATGCCGCGGGCTCGTCGATGAGGAAGCGTGCCATGCCGGCCCGGGCGTGCACGAGAGCGCGGAGCTCCTTCGTGACCCGTTCGTCCAGCTGCGGGGGAACAGGGCGGACAGCCCGCTCTGGATCGTCATGGAGATCGCGACGCCGCGCCGCACGAGGGCCGGGGAGAGCGGGCGCCTTCCGTTCTCAGTCCCTGTACGTAGGCGTCCACGCAGCCAGGAGCGAGCACAGGCGGCATCGCGCCATCCATGAGCCCGTCATTGACCCGTCCTGCGAGCAACAGCATCCCCGAACGGAGCAGGGGGATGAAAACATGCTTCCCGGGGCCTGCCACGAAGTCTGCCAGGTCCCGCCTGACTCCCATCGGAGCCCCCGGCACACCTGCCAGCCGCCCCAGAAGACAGGCCATGTGCGCGTAGCGCCCGGCATCCCACGCCGGCGCGGGATCCTCCCGGACGTCCTCCATCCAGATGCCGGCGCTTTCCTCGTCGAGATGTTCGACCAGGGGGAGTGCAGACCACTTTGAGCACGGCGTGGAACGTACGGTAGCCCCGGCTGTCGGCGGCAGTACCCCGCAGTTGCCACAGTCCACCGGTCGTCATGTTGGCCGGGGACAGTCCGAACGGTCGGAACTCATGGTCCAGTACGTGCACCGGCTGATCAGCCTGGATCGCTGATGCGGCGACCCGTTCCAGAGTCACAGCAGAAACCTCGACGTCCTGCACGCTCCCAGTGTCCGTCCGATGCCGGGGGAGGACAAGGACGACGCCGTCCGGTCCGGCGGTGAGCTTCGGCCGTGGACAGGGGACCGTGTCCCGGCCGGTCGGGTGCGGCAGGTGGGGTGCTACGGAGCCGGCACCGCAGTACGCCCCGACGCCGAGGCGTGCTGTGCCGACTTGAGTTCGAAGAACTCACACAGCGCTGCCGCCTCGGTCAACTCCTTCGCAAGGTCGCGGAGTTTCCCTGCGCTCATCGTGAGGTCGCGCTCGCGCGGTCCGAAGTTGACTTCCCACGTCGGGTTACCAGGAGAGACGGGGTAAAGGTAGACGTCCGACGGCAGGTCGGTCATCCGCATCACCACCAGCCCTGTATCGGCACCTGCTCCGCCGTCGTGCCGGAGTACCTCGATGACGCTCTTCAGGGTCGCGCCGGTCGCGGCGAACTCATGTACCCACTGCTGAAGTAGGTCCTTACTGCGATACGGCACAACAGAACTCCTCGGGACGGTGGGAGGACCAGTCTACGAGGGACTGCCCAGGCGAGCCCCATCCGCAAGTCCTGGCTCCCTGGATCGTTTCTCGATCCCGCGGCCGGCGGTCTAGGGTAGAACGTCCCGTGACCCGCAGCACCGCGAACTCCGCCGTAGCCGGTCCGACTCCCCTCCGAAGAACGGCCCTTCCATGCCCGCTGACCACCAGCTGTCGAAATCCCTGAAACCGCGGCACCTGTCGATGATCGCCATTGCCGGCGTGATCGGAGCCGGACTCTTCGTCGGATCCGGTGCCGCCATCCAGCAGGCCGGTCCGGGGATCCTGGTCGCTTACCTGGCCGCAGGACTGGTGGTCATCCTCGTCATGCGCATGCTGGGCGAGATGGCAGCAGCCAACCCGGAGACCGGCTCCTTCTCCACCTACGCGGACAAGGCGCTGGGTCGCTGGGCGGGGTTCAGCATCGGCTGGCTCTACGCCTGGTTCTGGATCATCGTCCTCGGTATCGAGGCCACGGCCGGCGCCGCCATCATGCACCGCTGGGTGCCGGGCATCGACCAGTGGGTCTGGGCGCTGCTCCTGATGGTCCTCCTCACCCTCACCAACCTCGGTTCAGTGAAGTCCTTCGGCGAGTTCGAGTTCTGGTTCGCGTCCATCAAGGTCACCGCCATCGTGCTGTTCCTGCTGTTCGGCCTCGCGGCGATCCTGGGGCTCGTCCCCGGCGTTCCTGCCCCTGGGCTGGATAATCTGGTCGGCAACGGAGGCTTCCTGCCCAACGGGCCGGGCGCGGTGCTGGCGGGCATCCTGGTGGTCGTCTTCTCCTTCTTCGGCGCCGAAATCGCGACCATCGCGGCCGGCGAATCCGAGAACCCGGTGGACGCGGTCAAGAAGGCCGTGAAATCCACCGTCTGGCGCATCCTGGTCTTCTACATCGGGTCGATCGCCGTCGTGGTCACCCTGCTGCCGTGGAACTCGGCCTCCGTGGCCAAGAGCCCGTATGTCGCGGTGATCGACCTCTTCGGAATCCCCGGGGCCGGCACCATCATGGACATCGTCGTGCTGACCTCCGTGCTGTCCTGCCTCAACTCCGGCCTCTACACGGCCAGCCGCATGCTGTTCTCGCTCTCCCACCGGGGCGACGCCCCGAGTGCCTGGATGCGCATCTCGAAGCGGGGTGTCCCGGCCGCTGCAGTGCTGGCCTCCACGGTCGTCGGCTTCATCACCGTCGGCCTGAACTACATCGCTCCGGACACGGTCTTCCTCTTCCTGGTCAACACCTCGGGAGCGATCGCCCTGTTCGTGTGGCTCGTGATCGCCGCCTCGCAGCTGATCCTCCGCCGCAGGATGGGCGCGTCCGCCCAGTCCCTCCAGTTGCGGATGTGGTTCTTCCCGTACCTGACCTGGGTGGCCATCGTCAGCATCGTCGCACTGCTGGTCGGCATGCTCGTCCTGGACACGACCCGGGAGTCGCTCCTGCTCTCGCTGGCTCTGGCCGCCGTCGTCGTCGGGATCGGCCTCTGGCGCTACCGCTCGCACGGCGAGGGGACCCCGCGCGTGTCCGATGCAGGTGGGACCGCCCGGACTGCGCCCGCGGAAGCCCGCCGCGGCGCCTGACGCAGACCGCATGGAGGGCATGCACCAGCAGCGCTGCAGACCCCGAGACGTTCGTTCGGTCTTGCGGTGCGCCGTCGGCACGCGGGACCCTAGGCTGATCGCCGGCGGCCGGACGAGCCGGCGGGGGACCTGTTCCTGGCGAGGAGCAGCTCCGATGAAGAGTGCGTCAGCAACTCGAAAGGCGGCACGAGCATGAGGATCCTGGTCACCGGCTCCGCCGACGGGCTCGGGCGGGCAGCAGCTGAGATGCTGCTCGGGAACGGACACGACGTCGTGGTGCACGCCCGCAACCAGGACCGGGCGGCCGCCCTCGAGGACCTCACCCGGCGAGGGGCAGGCCTGGTGCTGGGGGATTTCGAGGACCGGGATGCAGTGCTGCGCATCGCGGCAGAACTGGACGGGGCGGAGCCGCTGGACGCGGTGATCCACAACGCAGGGGTCTGGAGCGGGCGGGCGGTCTTCCCCGTCAACGTCATCGCGCCCTACCTCCTGACCGCGCTGCTCAAGGGTCCGCGGCGCCACGTCTACCTGAGCAGCGGCTCCCACTACGGCGGGCGCGCGTCGCTCGAGGGCGTGGACTGGCGCGGGGGCGTGCCCGGCTCCTACGGGGACAGCAAGCTCTTCGTGACGACGCTCGCCGTCGCGCTCGCCCGCCTGCACCCCCGACTGCTCGGCAACGCGGTGGACCCCGGCTGGGTTCCGACCAGGATGGGTGGGCCCAACGCACCCGACGACCTCGAGCTCGGCCACCAGACCCAGGTATGGCTCGCGACGGGTGACGATCCCGACGCCCTCACGAGCGGGGGGTACTGGTACCACCGACGGCGGCGCGAGCCGCATCGAGCGGTACACGACGTCGCGTTCCAGGACCGGCTCCTCCAGGCCCTGGCGGAGGAGACCGGCGTGCCCCTGGATCCCGGGCTCTGATCCGGACCCGATTGCGGAAGGCCCGATACCTACGAAGTGGTCAGGACCGCGCACGGCATGACGCGCACGGTCAGGTCTTTCGAAGGAGCATGCGGCGGACGGAGTGGTCGGCGTCCTTGGTCAGGACGAGCTGCGCGCGGCCGCGCGTGGGCAGCACGTTGGCCACGAGGTTGGGTTCGTTGATGCGCTCCCAGATGCCCTTGGCGGTCTGGCGGGCTTCCTCGTCCGTGAGGTTCGCGTACCGGTGGAAGTAGGACTCCGGGTCGGCGAAGGCGCCGGACCGCAGGGACTGGAAGCGGTCGATGTACCACTGCTCGATGTGGGTGGTCTTCGCATCGACGTAGATGGAGAAGTCGAAGAAGTCGCTGAGGGCCAGGCCGGTGATGCCGTCGGGTCGTGGACGTGCGGGCGCGAGGACGTTGAGGCCCTCGACGATCAGGACGTCGGGCCGCCGGACCACCACTTCCCGTCCGGGGACGATGTCGTACGTGAGGTGCGAGTACGAGGGGGCGCGCACCTCAGCCGCCCCGCTCTTGATCTCACTGACGAAACGGAGCAGGCGACGCCGGTCGTAGGACTCCGGGAAGCCCTTGCGCTGCATGAGTCCGCGCCGCTCGAGCTCGGCGTTGGGGTAGAGGAAGCCGTCGGTGGTGATGAGTTCCACATCCGGGGTGTCGGGCCAGCGCCGCAGCAGTTCGCGGAGCACCCTCGCCGTCGTGGACTTGCCCACTGCCACGGATCCGGCGACGCCGATCACGAAGGGGGTCCTGGTGGTCGTCTCCCCGAGGAACGTGTTTGTGGCCGCATGAAGTTGCCCCGCCGCTGCGGTGTAGAGGTTCAGCAGGCGGGAGAGGGGAAGGTACACCTCGCGCACCTCGTCGAGGTTCAGGGTGTCCCCGAGTCCCTGAAGGCGCTGCACGTCCTCGACGTTGAGCGGACTCTCGATCTCGTTGGACAGGCGCGACCACATCTGGCGGTCCAGCTCGACGAAGGGTGTGATGGATTCGGCACTGGTGGCCTGCTGCGTCCCCGTGCTTCTCTCACTCACCCATCGATTCTGCCCGGTGCCCTGCGCATTAACAAACGAAGCCACCGGTAGGCTTGATGCCATGTGTGGAATTGTGGGATACGTAGGCCGGGACCACGGCCAGGGAACGTCGGTGCTGGATTCCGTCGCTCCGTCGAGCGACCAGGAGTCGGCCGACGGGCAGCACGGAGCGCTCGACGTCGTCATGGAGGGCCTCCGGCGCCTCGAGTACCGCGGGTACGACTCCGCGGGAGTGGCGGTGATCACCGCCGACGGCATCGAGTCCCGTAAGAAGGCCGGCAAGCTGACGAACCTCGTGGAGGAGCTGGCCGCCGATCCGCTGCCCCGCTCGCTGACCGGTATCGGTCACACGCGGTGGGCGACGCACGGTGGACCCACCGACCAGAACGCGCACCCCCACCTGGCCGACGGCGGGAAGCTCGCACTGATCCACAACGGGATCATCGAGAACTATGCCGAGCTCAAGGCCGAACTCACGGGCGAGGGCCTGACCTTCATCTCGGACACGGACACCGAGGTCGCTGCCGGGCTCGTGGGCTACCTCTACCGCGGACTCATCGAGAGCGGCGCCCAGGGCGACCTCCTGACCCTGGCCCTGCAGCAGGCCTGCCAGCGCCTCGAGGGTGCCTTCACCCTGCTCGCCATCCACCAGGACCAGCCGGGTACCGTCGTCGCCGGCCGCCGCAACTCCCCGCTCGTCGTCGGACTCGGCGACGGCGAGAACTTCCTCGGCTCCGACGTCTCGGGCTTCATCGACTTCACGCGCCGCGCCGTCGAGCTCGGCCAGGACCAGATCGTCACCATCACGCCCGACGACGTCACCATCACCGACTTCCTCGGCGCACCCGCCGAGGGCACCGAGTTCCACGTCAGCTGGGACGCGGCCGCTGCCGAGAAGGGCGGCTTCGACTCCTTCATGGAGAAGGAGATCCACGACCAGCCGGACGCCGTCGGCCAGACGCTCCTCGGACGGTCCGACGTCTCGGGCAGGCTCGTGCTCGACGAACTGCGCATCGACGAGTCGATCCTGCGTTCCGTCGACAAGATCGTCGTGCTCGCCTGCGGCACCTCCGCCTATGCCGGCCAGGTGGCGAAGTACGCCATCGAGCACTGGTGCCGCATCCCCACCGAAGTGGAACTCTCCCACGAGTTCCGCTACCGCGACCCGATCGTGAACGAGAAGACCTTGGTGGTCGCCATCTCGCAGTCCGGAGAGACCATGGACACGCTCATGGCCGTCCGCTACGCCCGCGAGCAGGGCGCCAAGGTCGTCGCCATCTGCAACACCAACGGCTCCACGATCCCCCGCGAATCGGACGCCGTGCTCTACACGCACGCCGGCCCCGAGATCGCCGTCGCCTCGACCAAGGCGTTCCTCGCGCAGATCACCGCGGCCTACCTGCTGGGCCTGTACCTCGCCCAGCTGCGCGGCAACAAGTTCCGTGACGAGATCGCGGACGTGCTCGCGGACCTCTCGGAGATCCCCGCCAAGATCCAGGCCATCCTCGACGACGCCGACAAGATCAAGCAGCTCGGCGCGGACATGGCGAACGCGAAGTCGGTGCTCTTCCTCGGCCGCCACGTCGGCTTCCCCGTGGCCATGGAGGGCGCACTCAAGCTCAAGGAGCTCGCCTACATCCATGCCGAGGGCTTCGCCGCCGGAGAACTCAAGCACGGTCCGATCGCGCTCATCGAGGAGGGCCAGCCCGTCGTGGTCGTCATGCCGTCCCCGCGCGCACGGGATTCCCTGCACGCCAAGGTGGTCTCCAACGTCCAGGAGATCCGCGCGCGCGGTGCCGTCACGATCGTCATCGCGGAGCAGGGCGACACCTCGGTCGAGGCCTACTCCGAGCATGTCTTCTACGTGCCGGCGTCCCCGACGCTCCTCGCACCGCTGCTCACCACGGTCCCGCTGCAGATCTTCGCGCTCGCCCTGGCCAGCGCCAAGGGCTACGACGTCGACCAGCCGCGCAACCTGGCGAAGTCGGTCACCGTTGAATAGTCCGGTCCCGGTGCCGCCGCGGTTCTCCGCGGCGGCACTCCGTCGGTGCGCCGCATGATCGTCGGCATCGGAGTCGACGTCGTGGACATCGAACGCTTCCGGCAGCAGCTGGAGCGGACCCCCGCCCTCGTCGAGCGGCTCTTCGTGCCGTCCGAACGCGGGCTCAACACCCGGTCCCTGGCTGCCCGCTTCGCCGCCAAGGAAGCCATCGCGAAGGCCCTCGGTGCGCCGTCGGGCATGAACTGGCAGCACTGCACCATCGCGGTCGACGAGGCCGGTGCGCCGTCCGTGGTCATCGACGGGACCGTGGCCGACGCCGCTCGGGCCCGGGGCGTCGAGACCTGGCACCTCTCCATTAGCCACGACGGGGGCCTTGCCACAGCCATGGTCGTCGCGGAAGGCCGCATCCCGTCCGGCAAGAAATAGTAACCGTACTGATCATCGGCCCGCTTAACGCTAAGCTCGATCATATGCTTTCAGCCTTTTCCGGTGGTGACGTCCGCTCTGCGGAGGCACCACTCATCGACGCCGGCCAGGGGAATACCCTGATGCAGAAGGCTGCCCACGGGCTGTTCGGCGTCGTCCTCGGCCTGCTGCGCGCCGACGGGCGCGGCATTTACGGAGCCACCGCCGTCGTGCTCACCGGGAGCGGCAACAACGGAGCCGACGCCCTGTACGCGGGGGAGCGGCTCCTGCGCCGGGGCGTCTCGGCGACGGCGATCCTCACCTCCGACCGCGTACACGCGGCCTCGCTCGAGGCCTTCGTCCGCGCGGGCGGGACGACCGTCCGGCTCGACGACGCCGACCCGTCCGAGCTCGCCGCCCATGCCGCGGCCGCCGACGTCCTGATCGACGGGATCCTCGGGACCGGTGCCAGCGGAGGGCTCCGGGGAACGGCCGCGGACTTCGTCGGGGCCTTCGACGCCGCGGCCGGCCCGCGTGGAACGCGCTCCACGATCGTGGTCGCCTGCGACCTGCCCAGCGGCATCGGCACGGACTCCGGGCTGGTGGACGGGCCCGTGCTCGCCGCCGACGCGACCGTCACCTTCGGAGCGGCGAAGCCCGGCCTCCTGATCGGGGAGGGCGCCGTGGCGGCCGGCGAGCTGAACGTGGTCGACATCGGCCTCGACTTCTCCTCCTTCGTCCCCGTGGCCCGGACCCTGCTGGCCGCCGACGCCGCCGCCCTGCTGCGCCCGCCCCGTGCCCAGGACCACAAGTACTCGCGCGGCGTCCTCGGCGTGGCCGCCGGATCGGCCCGCTACCCGGGAGCTGCCGCCCTGGCCGTCGGCGCAGCCCTCGCGACCGGGGTCGGCATGGTGCGCTACCTCGGGCCGGAGCCCGTCGCCGCCCTGATCCACCAGCGGAACCCGGAGGCCGTGGCCTCCGGCGGTTCCATCGCGGATGCCCGGTCCCAGGCATGGCTCGTCGGGCCCGGCGCCGTGGACGACGACGACCAGCGCAAACGCGCCGTCGATGCCATCGCCTCGGGCCTGCCCACGATCGTCGATGCAGGAGCGCTCGGCGCCGTACCCGAGCGCGTGGGTCCCCAGGTCATCCTGACACCCCATGCGGGGGAACTGTGCCAGCTGCTGGCCGAGCGCGGCCTCGATGCCGAGCGGTCCGAGATCGAGGCCGAACCCGCGCACTTCGCGCTGCGGGCCGCCGAGACGACTGGCGCCACGGTGCTGCTCAAGGGGTTCACCACGGTCGTCGCCGCGCCGTCCGGGGCGTTGTTCGTGCAGGCCGACGCGACGCCCTGGCTCGCCACGGCCGGTTCCGGGGATACGCTCTCCGGGATCGTCGGCGCGCTCGCAGCGACCCTCGCGGAGGACGACGGCGCGGCAGGCCGTATCGGCGTCGCGCAGGAGGATCTGTGGGCAGCAGTCGCCGCGGCCGGGGCGCTGATCCACGGTAGCGCCGGCCGGCGCGCCGCACTCCGCGGCCCGGTGGTCGTCTCGGACCTGCCCGCCGACATCGGCGCGGTCGTCGCGGATCTCCTCGAGGAGCGTCGCCTAGCGATGTGAGGAACGCAGTTAACCGCACCGACAGATGAATGCGCTATGTATGAAGCAGGGAAACGGGGTCCGAGGACCCCGGCGACTGCGAGTATCACCGTGGCAGCCCCCGAGGCATCCACGGCAGAAGACATCAAGGAGAACTCATGGAACTATGGCCCGGCGACGCGTATCCCCTGGGAGCGACCTATGACGGCACGGGGACGAACTTCGCGCTGTACAGCGAGGTGGCGGACCTGGTCGTCCTCTGCCTCTTCGACGACGACGGCACGGAGACCTGCGTCGAACTGAAGGAGGTCGACGGCTATGTGTGGCACGGCTACCTGCCGCACGTCACCCCCGGACAGAAGTACGGCTACCGGGTCCACGGCCCCAACAACCCGGCCGAAGGACACCGCTGCAACCCGAACAAGCTCCTCCTGGACCCGTACGCGAAAGCCGTGTCCGGGGACCTCGACTGGAACCAGGCGCTGTTCGGCTACAACTTCGGCGACGAGCACTCGGTCAACAACGAGGACTCCGCTCCGCACATGATGCTTGGCGTCGTCGTCAACCCCTTCTTCAACTGGGACGGCGACCGCATGCCGCGGACGCCCTACCACCAGTCCGTCATCTACGAGGCCCACGTCAAGGGCCTCACCCAGCTGCACCCGGATGTGCCGGAGGACCAGCGCGGCACCTACGCCGGCATCGCGCACCCCTCCGTGATCGCGCACCTGCAGAAGCTCGGCGTCACGGCGATCGAGCTCATGCCCGTGCACCAGTTCGTCAACGACAGCACGCTGCAGGAGAAGGGCCTCTCGAACTACTGGGGCTACAACACCATCGGCTTCTTCGCGCCGCACAACAAGTACACCTCCACCGGTGACCAGGGCGAGCAGGTCCAGGAGTTCAAGGCCATGGTGCGCGAACTCCACCTCGCCGGCATCGAGGTCATCCTGGACGTGGTCTACAACCACACAGCCGAGGGCAACCACATGGGCCCGACGATCTCCATGCGCGGCATCGACAATGCGTCCTACTACCGCCTGGTGGAGGACGACAAGCAGTACTACATGGACACCACGGGTACGGGTAACTCGCTCAATGTCGGCAACCCGCACTCCCTGCAGCTGCTCATGGATTCGCTGCGCTACTGG
The DNA here is from genome assembly GCF_054510955.1 of Arthrobacter pasteuri. Classification (NCBI taxonomy): domain Bacteria; kingdom Bacillati; phylum Actinomycetota; class Actinomycetes; order Micrococcales; family Micrococcaceae; genus Arthrobacter; species Arthrobacter pasteuri. Next base: position 1,136,466 of record NZ_JBTNDO010000001.1, on the reverse strand, counting down.
GTCACGGAGATGCACGTCGACGGCTTCCGCTTCGACCTCGCCTCTGCCCTCGCCCGCGAGTTCTACGAGGTGGACCGGCTCTCGGCCTTCTTCGAACTCGTGCAGCAGGACCCGATCGTCTCGCAGGTCAAGCTCATCGCCGAGCCCTGGGACGTCGGTCCCGGCGGCTACCAGGTGGGCAACTTCCCGCCGCAGTGGACGGAATGGAACGGCAAGTACCGCGACACGGTCCGCGACTTCTGGCGCGGAGAGCCCTCGAGCATCGGCGAGTTCGCCTCGCGCCTGACCGGCTCGGCCGACCTCTACGAGCACTCGATGCGCCGCCCCGTCGCGTCCATCAACTTCGTCACCGCCCACGACGGCTTCACGCTGCGCGACCTCGTGTCCTACAACGAGAAGCACAACGAAGCCAACGGCGAGGACAACAACGACGGCGAATCGCATAACCGCTCCTGGAACGGCGGCATCGAGGGACCGACGGACGATCCCGAGGTGCTCGCCATCCGCGTGCGGCAGCAGCGCAACTTCATCGCGACGCTCCTGCTCTCGCAGGGCGTTCCGATGCTGCTCCACGGTGACGAACTGGGCCGGACGCAGGAGGGCAACAACAACACCTACTGCCAGGACTCCGAACTGAGCTGGGTGCACTGGGACAAGATGGACCAGCCGCTGCTCGAATTCACCGCGGCCGTCAACCGCCTGCGGTCCGAGCACCCGACGTTCCGCCGTCGCCGGTTCTTCGACGGGCGCCCCGTGCGCCGCGGCGAGGGCGAGGCGCTGCCGGACATCGTGTGGCTGGACACGTCCGGCGAGCTCATGGCGCCCGAGGACTGGAACAGCGGCTTCGGCCGCTCGATCGGCGTGTTCCTGAACGGGCAGGGAATCCAGGGCCGCGATGCGCGCGGACAGCGCATCGTCGACGCCAACTTCCTCCTGTACTTCAACGCCCATGACGAGGCCGTGGACTTCACGATCCCCTCGGACGAGTACGGGACCTCCTGGGACGAGGTGATCGACACAGCCGGCAAGTACGCCGACACCGAGGCGATTCCCGCCGGGGCAGTCATCTCCATCGAGGGGAAGTCCATGGTGGTCCTGCGCGCACACGCGGAGGTCGAGGACCTCGACCACTCGGTCGCGGCGTCCCTGGCGATCCTCGCCAACGAGGTCACCGCCAAGACCGGTACCCCCTAGCACCACCCGACAGGTACATCCCATCCACCGTCCCAGGAGGACTTCCACGTGTTGACACCGAAATCGACCTACCGGCTGCAGATCCGGAGCGAATTCGACCTGCATCGGGCCGCGGCCCTGGTGCCGTACCTGCACGACCTGGGAGTGGACTGGGTGTACCTGTCGCCGGTCCTGACCGCGGAGAAGGGGTCCGGCCACGGCTACGACGTGACGGACCCCACCGCCGTCGACCCCGACCGCGGCGGTCCCGGCGGCCTTGCCGCACTCAGCAAGGCCGCCCGGGCCGCGGGCATGGGGGTGCTGGTGGACATCGTCCCGAACCACATGGGCATCGAGACACCGGCCGACAACGCGTGGTGGTGGGAGCTCCTCAAGGAGGGCCGCGGCTCACGCATGGCGGAGGCCTTCGACGTCGACTGGGACGCCGGGAACGGGCGCATCCGTGTCCCGGTCCTGGGCGACGGCGACGACGAGCTCGACCAGCTCACCGTCGTCGACGGCGAACTGCACTACTACGACAACCGCTACCCGATCGCCGAGGGCACAGCCCATCCCGGTGACACGGGCGCCGAGGTCCACGCGCGCCAGCACTACGAACTCGTGAACTGGCGCCGCGCCGACACCGAGCTGAACTACCGGCGCTTCTTCGGGGTCAACACGCTTGCGGGCCTGCGCGTCGAGGTGCCGTGGGTGTTCGAGGAGAGCCACAGCGAGGTGAAGCGGTGGTTCGACGAGGGACTCGTGGACGGCCTGCGCATCGACCACCCGGACGGACTCGCCGACCCCAAGGGCTACCTCGACGACCTCTTCACCCTGACCGGCGGCGCCTACGTCCTGGTGGAGAAGATCCTCGAGCCGGGGGAGAAGCTCCCGGAGGACTGGGCCACCGAGGGCACCACCGGCTACGACGCGCTCGCCGACATCGACCGGCTCTTCACCGATCCTGCCGGGGAGCACGTCCTCACGCAGTCCGTGCCCGTGGATCCCTTCCATAAGATGATCCACGGGACCAAGCGCGGCATCGCCGACGGCATCCTCCGCTCCGAGGTGCTGCGGCTGGCACGGCTCGTCCCCGCCGACGCGGGGCTGGACCCGGAGGCCGCGGCCGATGCGATCGCCGAACTGCTGACCTGCTTCCCCGTCTACCGCAGCTACCTCCCGGGAGGCGCAGACCACCTCGCCGAGGCGGTGCGGGATGCCCAGGTGCGCCGTCCCGACCTCGCGGACACCATCACCGTGCTGCATCCGCTCCTCAACCCCTTCCTGGACGGGACCGGCGGTACGCACGAGCTGACGGAACTCGCACGGCGGTTCCAGCAGACCTCGGGGATGGTCATGGCCAAGGGTGTCGAGGACACGGCGTTCTACCGCTACTCCCGGCTCGTCTCGCTCAACGAGGTCGGTGCCGACCCTGCGATCTTCTCGCTGGATCCGCTGGAACTCCACCGGCGGCTGCTCGAGCGTGAGACGGACAGCCCGCTGGCCATGACCACGCTCAGCACGCACGACACCAAGCGCAGCGAGGACACCCGCGCCCGGATCTCGGTCCTCTCCGAGGTCCCCGGCGAATGGACCGGCCTCCTGGCGCAGCTCGAGGAGCTCGCACCCATCGGGGATCCGACCTTCGCGCCCCTGCTCTGGCAGTCGATCCTCGGAGCCTGGCCGCTCAGCAGGGAACGGGCCCACGCCTACGCGGAGAAGGCCTCGCGTGAGGCCGACCTCAGCACCCACTGGACCGCGCCGGACGAGGACTTCGAGCGCGGAATGCACGCCGCCGTCGACGCCGCGTTCGACGACGAGGCCGTGTCCACGCTTCTGACGGCCTTCGTCGAGCGCATCCAGCAGGCGGGATGGTCGAACTCCATCGGCCTGAAACTGCTCCAGCTGAGCATGCCCGGCGTCCCGGACGTGTACCAGGGCACGGAGTTCTGGGACACCTCCCTCGTGGATCCGGACAACCGCCGCGAGGTGGACTACGACGCACGCCGGCAGGTGCTCACCGACCTCAACTTCGGGGCACTGCCCCAGCTCGGGGCCGACGCGCACGCGAAGCTGCTCGTGGTGACCCGCGCACTGAAACTGCGTCGGGACCGCCCCGAACTGTTCACCGGCTACACCGCCGTCCCGGCGTCCGGGGAAGCCGCGGACCACGTCTTCGGCTTCGATCGCGGGGGAGCGGTTGCGCTTCTCACCCGCCTGCCCCACGGACTCGCGCAGCGCGGCGGATGGGGTGGCACGACCATCGAGCTCCCAGCCGGCAGCTACACCTGCGCCCTCACCGGTGCCGCCGTCCGCGGCGGCACCGTGCGCGCGGCCGACATCTTCTCCACCTTCCCCGTAGCCCTACTGGTCCAGGAGGACGCATCATGAGCTCACCGTTCGACGTCTGGGCGCCCCGCGCCGAGTCCCTCACCCTCTTCGCCGACGGCACCGAGTACCCCATGACCCAGGGCGAGGGCGGCTGGTGGCACCCGACGGAGGGCCCGACGGCCACCGACGACGTCTCCTACGGCTACCTCGTCAACGGCTCCGACACACCCGTTCCCGATCCGCGCTCGCGCCGCCAGCCCGACGGCGTCCACGAGCTCTCGCGCACCTTCGACGCGTCCGCCCACGACTGGCAGGACGAGTCCTGGCAGTCGCCCGGCCTCAACGGCGGCGTCATCTACGAGATGCACCTCGGCACCTTCACGCCGGAGGGGACGCTCGACGCCGCGATCGGCAAGCTGGACCACCTCGTTGACCTCGGCGTGCAGTACGTCGAGCTGCTGCCCGTCAACGCCTTCAACGGCACCCACAACTGGGGTTACGACGGCGTCCTCTGGTACGCCGTCCAGGAGACCTACGGCGGGCCTGCCGCCTACCAGCGCTTCGTGGACGCCGCCCACCAGAAGGGCCTCGGCGTCATCCAGGACGTCGTCCACAACCACCTGGGCCCGAGCGGGAACTACCTCGGCCTCTTCGGCCCGTACCTCACGGAGGGGATGTCGAACACGTGGGGCGACTCCCTGAACCTCGACGGACCGCAGTCGGACGAGGTGCGCGACTACGTCCTCGAGAACCTGCTCATGTGGTTCACGGACTACCACGTGGACGGCCTGCGCCTCGACGCCGTCCACGCCCTGCACGACGAACGCGCCGTCCACATCCTCGAGGAATTCGCCGAGCGCACAGACGAATGCGCTGCCGAACTGGGCAAGCCGCTGTTCCTGATCGCGGAGTCGGACCTCAACAACCCGCGGCTCATCCAGGGCCGCGACGTGGGAGGGTACGGCCTCGCGGGCCAGTGGAGCGACGACTTCCACCACGCCGTGCACGTCAACCTCACGGGGGAGACCGAGGGGTACTACCTCGACTTCAACTCGGTCGGCGCCCTGGCGAAGGTCCTGGAGAAGGGCTTCTTCCACAACGGGACCTACTCGTCGTTCCGGGAACGCCACCACGGCCGCGAGATCGATCCGGCCCGCGTCTCGCCCCTCCAGCTCGTCGTCGCCGCCCAGAACCACGACCAGATCGGGAATCGCGCCGCCGGCGACCGCATCAGCGCCACGCTGAACCCGGCGCAGCTCGCGCAGGCCGCCGTCCTGACCATCCTCGGCCCCTTCACCCCGATGCTGTTCATGGGTGAGGAGTACGGCGCATCCACGCCGTGGCCGTTCTTCACCTCCCACCCGGAGCCGGAACTCGGCAGGGCCACCGCCGAGGGGCGCTTGAAGGAGTTTGAGCGCATGGGCTGGAAGCCCGAGGACGTCCCCAACCCCCAGGACCCCGCGACCTTCGCCTCGGCGAAGCTGGACTGGGCGGAGGCGGAGCAGGGGCACCACGCCGAACTGCTCGCCACTTACCGTGACCTGATCCGCCTGCGCCGCACCCGCCCCGAACTGCATGACGCCGACTTCGGCAGCATCTCGGTGGACTTCGACGAGGAGCACCGCTGGATCGTCCTGCACCGCGGCAGCACCGCCATCGTCCTGAACCTCGGCGACTCGACGGTCACCGTACCCGTGGGCGGGGCGAACGCGGACGTCCTGCTGTCCACGGTCGAGGGCGTCGGACTGCTCGACGACGGTGTGCAGGTCCCGCCCCACGCGTCGCTCGTCCTCGACCTTAGGATGAAGGGATGACCTACCACCCCGCTGAAGACCGTTATGAGAAGATGCCCTACCGCCGCGTGGGAAAGAGCGGCCTGCACCTGCCCGCCGTGTCCCTCGGCCTGTGGCACAACTTCGGGGACGACAAGCCCTTCGACACGCAGCGGGCCATCCTGCGCCGGGCGTTCGACCTCGGCGTCACCCACTTCGACCTGGCCAACAACTACGGGCCGCCCTATGGAAGTGCCGAGACCAATTTCGGGCGGCACCTGAAGGACGACTTCCGGCCGTTCCGCGACGAACTCGTCATCTCCAGCAAGGCCGGCTACGACATGTGGCCCGGCCCGTACGGCGACTTCGGCTCGCGGAAGTACCTGCTGGCGAGCCTGGACCAGTCGCTCGAGCGGATGGGCCTCGACTACGTCGACATCTTCTACAGCCACCGCCCGGATCCCGGGACCCCGCTCGAGGAGACGATGGGTGCCCTGGACACGGCCGTCCGGTCCGGCCGTGCCCTGTACGCGGGCATCTCGTCCTGCTCTCCGGAGCGCACCCTGGAAGCCGCGGCGATCCTGAAGGATCTGGGCACCCCGCTGCTCATCCACCAGCCCTCCTACTCGATGCTGAACCGCTGGGTGGAGAACGGGACCCCGAACCTTCCCGAGGCCCTCGAGGCCGTCGGCGCCGGATCGATCGCGTTCTCCCCGCTCGCGCAGGGGCTGCTGACGAGCCGCTACCTCGACGGCGTGCCCGCGGATTCCCGGGCGGCCGCCTCCAAGTCGCTGTCGGAGGACCACCTGTCGGAGGACAACCTCCGCCGCGTGCGCGGACTCAACGGGATCGCGGAACAGCGCGGACAGAGCCTTGCCCAGATGGCGATCGCCTGGATCCTGCGTCCCCAGGCCAAGGGCACGCCCATCACGTCGGCGCTCATCGGCGCGTCCAGCGTGCGGCAGCTGGAGGACAGCCTGGCGGCGGTGCGGAACCTCGACTTCACGTCCGAGGAACTGCGCGCCATCGACGAGTTCGCCGTCGATTCGGACATCAACCTGTGGGCACGGGCGCTCGACGCCTGATGCCCGGGTCCGGAGAGCGGTCCCGGCCCGCCCTCCGGACCACTGGCCCGCCCTCCGGCGTCCTCGCGCCACGTTGCCCGGGGTCGGACACAATGGGGGCATGACTTCCGGCACACCGTCCCCTGATCGGCTGCTCGGCGCCTGGGCCACGCTAGGCGAACCCCGCCTGACCAACGAACTCGCGCGGTCGGGTCTCGGCTGGGTGGGCCTCGACGCGCAGCACGGCCACTTCGACGACCGCTCGCTCCGGGACACCCTCGGTCACCGGTCGGCGGACGCGGCCCCGATGCTCGTGCGGGTGGCGGCCAACGACGCCGCGCTGATCGGCAGGGCGCTCGACGCGGGCGCTGACGGCGTCGTCGTCCCCCTGGTCAGCAGCGTGACCGACGCCGCAGCGGCTGTCGCGGCGAGCCGCTACCCGCCGCACGGTGCCCGCAGCTGGGGTCCGCTGCAGGGCAGCCGGCCGGCGTACGGTCCAGGGTCCGACGGCGGACGTCACGACGTCCCGCTGTGCGCGGTGATGGTCGAGACCGCCGCAGCGCTCGACGCCGTCGAGGAGATCGCCTCCGTGCCCGGGGTTGACATGATCTTCGTCGGTCCGTTCGATCTGTCGCTCGCCCTGGGACTGGACGTCGAGGACCTCCTGGCATCCACCGGCGACAGCGCACCGCTCCGCAGGATCGTCCGTGCGTGCAGCACCGCCGGGATCCGGGCCGGCGCCTATGCCGGAACACCCGGCCGGGCCGTACTGCTCGCCGGTGCGGGCTTCTCCTGGATCGCTGCCACCACGGACACGGCCCTGCTGCCGTTCGGCGTCGAGGCGGTCCGGCGTCAGGTGCACGGCGACGCCTGAGGGGCGCAGAGGTGACGCGGGCAGGCTCAGCCGGCCCAGGACGCCTTCAGCGCGGGGAACGCCTCCTCGTAGCCCGTGAGGACCCTCGTCGCCGCGTGGAACGAATCGACCAGGGGGTGCCCGGCCAGGGCTCGCAGCGCGGAGTCGCGGTCCCGGTGCACCGCCGCCCGGATCGTCTGCTGCTCGACGGCCTTCACGGCGGACATGAGGCCGAGCTGGTGCGGGGTCAGGGGGGCGGCGGGAAGGGGCCGTGCGCCGCCGGTGTCCACGACGGACGGAACCTCGACGATGGCGTCCTCCGGCAGCCCGGGGAGGGTGGACCCGTTGCGGACGTTCAGGACCAGTTCCGAGCGCGTGCCCGTGAGCAGCGCCCGCATGACCTGGAGGGCCACGCGCTCGTAGCCGCCACCGGCGAGGTCCGCCTCGTCCCGCTCCTCGTCCGCGGCACGGGCCTCGGCGAGGTAGCCGGACTCCCGTTCCCGCCGGGCCGCCTCCCACACGGCGAACGGATCGCCGGCCGCAGCGAGGCTCGGATAGAGGCCGCGCTGCTGATCCCGGAGGATCTCCCCGCGCGTCCGGTCCGCGCTGCGGATCGACAGCAGGGCCTCACGGTGGAAGTAGTAGTAGAACAGGTACTCGTTAGGCAGGGCGCCGAGGACCCGGAGGAGGTCGGGACCGAACAGGCGTCCTTCCTCGAAGCCGGACAGGCGCTGCGGATCGGCGAGCAGGCCGGGGAGCCGGTCGCCGCCGCCGTCGTCGAGCCCCCGGAGCCAGCCCAGGTGGTTCAGCCCTACGTAGTCGACGCCGGCGAGTGAGCCCCGCAGGTCCATTTGCGCCGCCCGCGCGGCCCGGGTGATGAGTCCCGACGCCGAGTCGCAGATGCCGATCACCCTGGAGCCGAGGACCGTCGAGACCGCCTCGGTGACCATCCCGGCGGGGTTCGTGAAGTTGATGAGCCATGCGTCCGGTGCGAGGTCGCGCATGGAAGCGGCGACATACATCATGTCCGGGATGGAGCGCAGGGCATAGGAGATGCCGCCCGCGCCCACGGTCTCCTGCCCGAGCAGCCCGGCGGACAGGGCCACGCGCTCGTCGAGGATGCGTCCCTCCGTCCCACCGCTGCGTACCGCGGCGAAGACGATGTCCGCGCCGGGCAGGGCCTCCTCGAGGCGTTCCTCCACCCGGACCGACGGCGCGGGACCGCCACCGGCCGTCGGCATGGCATCGAGCACCCGGGCGATGGCATGCGCCCGCTCCGGCTGCGCGTCGAGCAGGACGACGTCGGACACGAGCCCGGCGAACGGCCCGTCGGCGAGGGCGCGGTACACGAGGGGCACCCGGAAGCCTCCGCCGCCGACGATGACCAGGGTGGCACCGGTTCCGCTTGCTGTGGGCACGGTTCGTCCTGCTTCCGTCGTGGACTGTTCTCCCTCGCGGGAGCTGCCGTCGTCGGGCTCCGCATGTTCCGGTGCCGCCGCCCGCATCCGGCGTTCTGCAAGTATTGTGCCGTACATGTCCCAACAGCACCGCTTCGATCCGCTGGCGGCTCTGCGCGGCCCGGACGGACCCGAATTCGACCTCCTGCTCGCCGGGCAGGTGTTCTTCGACATCATCTTCACCGGCCTGGAGCAGCTTCCGTCCCCGGGTACGGAGGTGTGGACCGACGGCATGGGGTCGGGGCCCGGCGGCATCGCCAACCAGGCCATCGCCGCGAGCAGGCTGGGATTGCGCACCACCCTCTCTGCGGCCTTCGGCGACGACGGATACGGCCAGTTCAACTGGGACGTGCTGAAGGACCAGGAGCACGTGGACCTCTCACGGTCCCGTGTCTTCGGGCAGTGGCATTCCCCGGTCACGGTGTCCCTGTCCGTGCACCATGACCGTTCGATGATCACGCACGGACACCCGTCACCCCTGCGCGCCACGGAACTGATCGGAACACCGCCGTCGTGCCGGGCCGCCATCGTCGGGCTGGAACAGGAGATGGAACCGTGGGCACTGTCGGTCGCGGCCGGTGGCACCAAACTGTTCGGCGACGTCGGCTGGGACCCGGCGGGGGAGTGGGCGCCGGAGACACTCACCTCGCTCGAGCACTTCTACGCGTTCATGCCCAATGCCGGTGAGGCGATGGCGTACACCCGGACGGAGGACCCCTGGGCGGCCCTCTATTCCCTCGCCGACCGCGTGCCCGTGGCCGTCGTGACGGTCGGCCAGCAGGGTGCGATGGCCATCGATTCGCTGACGGGCGAGGAGGAATGGGTGCCCGCCCTGCCCGTCTCCGCCTACGACCCGACCGGGGCGGGCGACTGCTTCGGCGCGGCATTCGTCATGGGCGACCTGGCGGGCTTCCGGCTCGCCGACCGCCTCAGCTTCGCGAACCTCTGTGCCTCGCTGTCCGTGCAGCACGTGGGCGGTTCACTGGCCGCGCCCGGCTGGGGTGACATCGCCGACTGGTGGCGCCGGGTCAGCGCGGGGCGCGACGGCGTCCGGAAGCAGTGGCTGCGCCGGTACGCCTTCCTGGAGGACCTGGTCTCCGACGTGCCCGTCGAGGCGGTCCGCCGGGCGACGGCGACCATTGCCCGGCATTCCGACGCGTCGCCGTCGCGCACGCCCAGATGGCGAGGGGAGATGCCCGGCACCCTGTGACGGGGACCCGCCGGAGAGGCAGGCTACCCGCGCATGCCGGCCGCTTCCCCCAGCCAGCGCGCGTAGCGCGCCCACGGATCGTCCACCCCCGCCGCGAGGCGGCCGATATGGTCCTCCACCTCGGGTGCGAGCGTGAACCACTCGGAGCGGTCGAGGCGCCAGGCCGCGAACTGCTCGTGGCGGCGGTGCTCGACGAGCCGGTCGCCGCGCTCGAATGCGAGTACCTCGTCATGCCAGATCCGAGCCAGCCGCCGGCGCGGGTCCGCCGTCGTCCCGATCTTGACGCGGTCCCGGAAGCGGATGTAGTAGAGCACGTCGACGCGCGGGGGCGGCAGTCCGTCGTCGAGGACATCACCGACGCGCCACTCGCAGGCCGCGCACGCCCAGCCGGACGGATACCGCACGCCGAGCCGCGACCCGCAGGCGCGGCAGGGCGCCGGCAGCAGGTCGGTGGTGCCCCACTCCGACCCGGCCCACTCGACGACCAGCTCCACGTGGGCGGGACAGAGCGCGAAGGGCGTATCCGCGGAGGGGCGCCCGCACGGCCGCCCGTCGTCACCCGGGAGGACGCACGGGGAGCCGCTCGGCGGGGATTCGGACACGTCGTCGATCTTCCCTGCCCTGCTGCCGCCGCGCAACCCGGATCCGGGCGTTCCGGAACGGCTGCGTTTACCGGGACGCCCCATCGAGAACTGGCAGAATGGGCTGAGTGACTTCCACCGAACGTGCCGCAGAAATCGACCTCGACGCCCTGCGGCACAACATCCGCCACCTCCGCGAGGTCGCCCATCCGGCCCGCGTCATGGCCGTCGTCAAGGCCGATGCGTACGGCCACGGCGCTGTTCCGGTGGCGCGGGCGGCCCTCGAGGCGGGCGCGGCCTGGCTCGGGGTCGCCCATGTCAGCGAGGGCGTCCGGCTGCGCAGGGCGGGCATCGAAGCACCGATCCTCGCGTGGCTGCACACCTCCGGGACCGACTTCATCGCCGGCGTCGAGCACGGGCTGGACCTCGGGATCTCCGGGTGGGAACTGGAGCACGTCACCGCGGCGGCCCGCGAACTGGAGCGGCCCGCGATCGTGCACCTGAAGATCGACACCGGGCTGGGCCGCAACGGCTGTCCGCCGGACAAGTGGGACGCCCTGCTCAGCAGGGCCGCGCAGTACCAGGAGGAGGGGCTGATCCGCGTCGTCGGGATCTTCTCCCACCTCGCCGTCGCCGACGAACCCGCGCGGCCGGAGACCGACCTGCAGGTGCAGGCGTTCCGCGAGGCCGTCGCCGCCGCCGAGAACGCGGGGATCGACGTCGAGGTCCGCCATCTGGCCAACACCCCTGCCACGTTCTCGCGGCCGGACTGCCATTTCGACCTCGTCCGCGTGGGCCTCGGCATCTACGGCCTCTCGCCCTTCTCCGACCAGGGGTCCGCCGATCTCGGACTCCAGCCCGTCATGACGCTCAGCACCACCGTCTCCAACTGCAAGGAGGTGCCCGCGGGCCAGGGCGTCTCCTACGGGTACGCGTACCGCACGCAGAAGCCGACAACGCTCGGGCTCATCCCCGTCGGCTACGCCGACGGTGTCCCGCGCATCGCGACCGGCGCGCCCGTCCTGGTGGGCAACCGGATCTACCCCGTGGTCGGCCGCATCGCCATGGACCAGCTCGTCATCGACTTCGGCACCACGGGCCTGGTCGACTCGCCGGACAGCCCGCTGGGCAAGCGTGCCGTCCTGTTCGGCGGAAGCGGCTCTCCCCCCGTGGAGGACTGGGCTGCCGCCGCGCAGACCATCAACTACGAGGTGGTCACCCGGATCAGCGGCCGCGTCGAGCGCGTCTACATCGACCGCGCACAGGAGGCGGGCCGTGATGGCGATGCCTGAGTGGTCACGGACGTACGCCGTCGGTTCCGCCGCCGAGCTGCAGGGGCTCGCCGCCGCGCTCGCCCCGCACCTCCGTCCGGCGGATCTCCTGGTCCTGTCGGGGGAGCTGGGCGCGGGCAAGACGACCTTCACGCAGGGACTGGGGCGGGGACTGTCCGTCGGGGACCGCATCATCTCGCCGACCTTCGTGCTCGCCCGCCAGCACGCGTCGACGGGCGACGGACCGGGCCTCGTCCACGTGGACGCGTACCGGCTGGACAGCGCGGCTGCCGTCGACGATCTCGACCTCGAAGCCACCATTGACGCCAACGTCACCGTCATCGAATGGGGAGCCGGCCGGGTGGAGCACCTGAGCGACAGCTGGCTGCGGGTCGACATCGTGCGGCCGCTGGGAAGCACCGAGGAGGCGTCCGACGGTCCGGTGACGGACTTCGACGACGACGGCGAGGACGAAGTGCGCACCGTCACCCTCTCGGGCTTCGGGCCGCGCTGGAGCGGACGGCAGCCGGCACTCCCGCTCGACTAGGCTGGATGGGTGCTTCTCCTCGCCCTCGACACCTCCGCCGCGGCCACGGTCGCGCTCCTGCGCGACGACGACGTCGTCGCCCGGTTCGGCAGCGCCGACACGCGTTCCCACGCCGAGGTCCTCGCCCCGGCGGTGCAACGCATCCTGGCCGATGCAGGAGTGGCCGGCGCGGACCTCGATGCCGTCGTCGCGGGCGTCGGCCCCGGCCCCTTCACGGGACTGCGGGCCGGGCTCGTGACCGCGCGGACCCTCGCCTTCGTCTGGGGCGTACCACTTCACGGCGTCATGAGCCTCGACGCACTGGCCTTCGATGCCACTGCGAGCGGCACCCTCCCGGCAGGGAGCGACTTCCTCGTCGGAACGGACGCGCGTCGGGGCGAGGTCTACTGGGCCGCGTACCGCTCGCCGTCGGCCGACGAGGTGCGGCCCGGATCGGGCGTACACCGGGAGCTGCCCGAACTCCTCGACGGTCCCCACGTCGGTCCGGCGGCCGGCCTGCCGAAGGGCCTGCCGCTCGTGGGCCGGGCTGCGACCCTGTATCCGGACGACGTCGACGGGGTCGGGGACCTCGCGGATCCCGACGCCGCCTCGCTCGGCCGCGTGGCCCGGCTGCGACTCCTCGCGGGGGAGGCGCTGCAGGACACCTCCCCGCTGTACCTGCGCGAATCCGACGCCCAGGTCCCCGGACCACGGAAGCGGGCGACGGCATGAGCTCCGACGGCATGAGCCGCGACGGTATGAGCCCCGACGGCCCGGGGTTCACGGTGCGGGATATGGCCTTCGAGGACATCGAGACCATCGGGCGGCTGGAGAACGAACTGTTCCCGACCGACGCCTGGCCGCTCGAAATGTTCTACACCGAGTTCTTCCAGCCGGACACCCGCCGCTACATCGTGGCCGAGGTCGACGGTGACCCGGTGGCATACGCGGGCCTGATGGTCATCGACACGACGGCCGACATCCAGACCATCGGCGTGCTGCCGCGCTTCGAGGGCCAGGGCATCGGACGGACGATGCTCACCGAACTGCTCGCCGAAGCCCGGCGGCGCGGCGCCGACAACGTGATGCTGGAGGTGCGCGCCGACAATCCCCGCGCCCAGCAGCTGTACACGCGGTTCGGTTTCCAGAAGATCCACACCCGGCGGAACTACTACCGGGACGGCATCGACGCCTGGGTCATGAGGCTCGTCCTGCCGGCCGCCGAAGGAGAGGCGCAGTGAGAACCGAGCACGCAGGGAAGCAGGCCACTCCGGGGGATGCCCCCGGTCCCCTGATCCTGGGCATCGAGTCCTCCTGCGACGAGACCGGCGTCGGCATCGTCCGGGGCACGCAGTTGCTGACCAATACGGTGTCGTCCTCGATGGACGAGCACGTGCGGTTCGGCGGCGTCATCCCCGAGATCGCTTCCCGGGCGCACCTCGAGGCGTTCGTGCCGACCCTGCGGGCCGCGCTCGACGACGCGGGGGTCACCCTCGACGAGATCGATGCCATCGCCGTCACGGCCGGGCCGGGCCTCTCGGGTGCCCTCATGGTCGGCGTGTCCGCGGCGAAGGCGCTCGCCGTCGCCACCGGCAAACCGCTGTACGCCATCAACCACCTCGTGGCCCACGTCGGCGTCGGGATGGTCGGCGGCACCTTCGCCGGAGGCCTGCCGCCCGACCTCGGCGCGCTCCTGGTCTCCGGCGGACACACCGAGATCCTGCGCGTGGGGAACATCGCGAGTGACGTCGAACTGCTGGGATCCACGATCGACGACGCCGCAGGCGAGGCGTACGACAAGACGGCGCGCATCCTGGGCCTCGGCTATCCCGGTGGCCCCGCCGTCGATCGGCTGGCACGGGAGGGGAACCCGAAGGCCATCAGGTTCCCTCGCGGCCTGTCGCAGCCGAAGTACGTGGGGACGGCCGAGGAGCCGGGCCCGCATCGCTACGACTGGTCCTTCAGCGGCCTCAAGACCGCCGTCGCCCGGTCCGTGGAGCAGTACGAGGCAGCAGGGCTGGAAGTCCCCGTCGCGGACATCGCCGCGTCCTTCCAGGAGGCCGTCGTGGACATCATCACGTCCAAGGCCGTCCTCGCCTGCCGGGAGCATGGCATCACCAACCTCCTGCTGGGCGGTGGAGTCGCAGCCAACAGGAGACTCCGCGAGCTCACGGCGGAGCGGTGCGCCGCCGCAGGAATCACCCTGACCGTCCCGGCGCCGTCGCTCTGCACCGACAACGGGGCGATGGTCGCCGCCCTCGGGGCGCAGATCGTGCTGGACGGCGGCCGTCCGAGCGGCATCGCCTTCGGGACGAACCCGTCCCTGCCGGTCACCAGCATCGTCCTCCCGGAGGCCTGAGAGCTCGGCGCCGTCGGCCGTCCAGTCAATAGGTGCGCAGTCATGCACCTATACTGGTGGAACTGCTCCCTACTGGAACGGCCGGCCATGTTCTCCGTCTTCCGCCACACCGCGTACCGCAACCTCTTCACCGCGCAGGTGATGGCACTGCTCGGCACGGGACTGCTCACCGTGGCGCTCGGCCTCCTGGCCTTCGACCTGGCGGGCGACCGCGCCGGAGCGGTGCTCGGCACCGCGCTGACGATCAAGATGATCGCCTACGTCTTCGTCGCCCCCGTGATGGCGGCGCTGGTGGAACGCCTGCCCCGCAAGGGCGTGCTGGTCGGAGCGGACCTGGTACGCGCCGTCATCGCCCTGGGCCTTCCCTTCGTGGACCAGGTGTGGCAGGTCTACGTCCTCGTGTTCCTCCTGCAGTCGGCCTCGGCGACCTTCACGCCTGCGTTCCAGGCCCTGATCCCGGTCGTGCTGCCCGAGGAGAAGGACTACACGAAGGCCCTGTCGCTGTCCCGCCTGGCGTACGACGTCGAATCCCTCGTCAGCCCGCTGCTCGCAGCGGCCCTGCTGTCCGTGCTGTCCTTCTCGAACCTCTTCCTGGGCACGATGCTGGGGTTCCTCGCCTCCGCCGTCCTGGTCCTCATCACCCGCCTGCCCCGGATACCGGCGGCCGGGAACCAGGGGTCGCTGCTGCACCGCACCACGCTCGGCTCCCGCATCTTCCTCCGGAACCCGAGCCTGCGCGGACTGATGGCCCTGAACCTGGTGGTCGCCGCAGCGACCGCGATGGTCCTGGTCAACACCGTCGTCTACGCGCGGGACCTCTTCGCTGGTACCAACACCGACGTGGCGCTGGCCCTGGCCGTGTACGGCGCGGGATCGATGCTCGTCGCGTTCCTCGCACCACGGATCCTCGAGCGGGTACCGGACCGCACCTTCATGCTGGTGGGTGCCGCGCTCCTTCCTCCCGGACTCCTGGGAGCCGCCCTGGTGGCGGGATACGGAGCACCCTGGTGGAGCTTCCTCGGTCTGTGGGTGCTCTTCGGCATCGGGACGTCGATGATCAGCATGCCGTCCTCGCGCCTGCTGCGCCGCGTCGCCACCGATGCCACGAGGAGCTACGTCTTCACCGCGCAGTTCTCCCTGTCCCACGCCTGCTTCATGCTGACCTACCCGGTGGCCGGCTGGGTCGGTGCTGCGGCGGGCCTGCCGGCGGCGGCCTTCGTCCTTGCCGCGATCGCCGTCGTCTGGACCGTCGCGGCCCTGGTGTCCTGGCCGGCGGCGGCCGAGGCGCCCGCCGCTACCGGCGGCACCCTGAGCCGGTAGCGTGGACCGGAGTCGGTAGCGAGCGGGGGAGGACAGCATCAGCGAGAGTGATCCACCGCAGCAGGGCGCCGCAGGGCCGAACGGCCGTGCAGCCGGTCCGAGCCTGGTCCACCAGGTCGCGCCGGACCACCAGCGGCTGGAGGCGGGCGCAGCCACCTTCCGCATGCTCGCGGACCCGACACGGCTCCACATCCTGTGGCTCCTCACACAGGGGCCGGCCGACGTCGGAACCCTCGTCGCGTCCACCGGAGCCAACCGGACGGCCGTGAGCCAGCACCTGGCCAAACTGCGGCTCTCGGGCCTCGTGTCCACCCGCAAGGAGGCTCGGAACGTGGTCTACAGCATCATCGACGGGCACCTCGCCCGGCTCATCCTCGAGGGCATGAACCACGCGGACCACCGCGTCACCGGGGAGCCCGTCCACGCGGAATAACAGCGGTGGAAGGCTATGCGGCCTCGATCCCGCGGAGGTCGGGGCCCGGGACGCGCAAGGGCCGGACCCCGAAAGGAGTCCGGCCCATCCGCGGAACTACTGGAACTAGAGCGTGCCCCGGCGGTTGATCGGGTCGGGGTCGATCAGCGTGTCGTCCTCGAGGCCCTGGCTGTCCGAGGGGACGCCCGTGCCCGGGATCCCGTCCACGGCGGGAACGGCGTCGATGTCCGTGTCACTTCCGACGGGGGTGGTCGCCGGGAGCGAGGTCTCGGGTGCGAGGGGGGTGGTTCCGGTGGCCGGAACGGTGGAGATCTCGGTCTCGGTCTCCTCTTCCTTCCCCTTGCTCGCTGCTGCCGCGGCTACTCCTGCGACGGCGGCAGCCGCCGCGACACCTACTCCTGCGGCAACCTTGCCGGACACGCCGGCCTTGCCGCTGTCGCCGCGTGACTGCTCCGCGTCAGCGACGGTGGGGGTCCCGGGCTGCCCGGCCACGGTGCCGCGCCAGGCGCCGGTGGAGTAGCTCTCCGACTCGATGAATGCCTTGAACTTCTGGAGATCGGCCTTTGCCTGGTTCTCCACCACGTTCAATTTGTCGCCGATCTTCTCGACGAGTCCCTCGGGCTCGTATTCCAGCACCAGGTTGACGCGGGTCGTCCCGCCGAGGTCCTCGAAGGAGACGGTGCCCGCGTTGGTCGCACCCTCCGTGGCCGCCCAGGAGACCTTCCGGTCCGGTACCTGCTCGAGGATTCGCGCTTCCCACTGGCGGCGGATCCCGCCGATCTCCGCGACCCACTCGAGGCGGTCGTCGCTGAGCTGGGTGATCTGCTTGATGCCGCCCATGAAGTGCGGGAATTCCTCGAACTGCGTCCACTGGTTGTACACGGTCGTCACTGGAAGATTCACTACAACGGTTTCTTCGACCTTCGTGCTCATCTTGCCCTCCTTGGCTGGTGGGATACGTGCGCTGATTCATCAGCATGCTTAGCATATGGTGTGCCCCGGGGGTATGGCCAGTACCGGGCACGCCCGGCGTGCCGCGCGAAGGTTCCGGGCCCCGGCCGAGGTCGGAACGCAGGCGGGTCGAACGGCTGCTGCCGGGTCCTCAGGAGGGCAGGTCGCCGACGTCCGCATACCTGCGGCGCCAGTCCCTGCCCTCATCCCCGCCGTACAGGGTCCAGTACTCGCGGCCCGAGCTGATGACGCCGTCGGCCACGGTCCAGATCGACACGACGCGGAAGATGCCGACGTCCTCCTGCGGCACCTGGACCTCGGACACCACCACCTCGCCGGCGTCGTAGACGTTCAGGACGTCGATGCTCCAGCCGTTCGGACGCTCGGAATTCACGGCCACCATATTGTCCCGGCCGCGGATGACCTCGCGCGTGACGGGCCAGAACACCTCCACGTCCGCGGCCAGTACCTGACCGACGGCCTTCCAGTCCCTGCTCCACACCGACGACCAGTACCGCCGGATCACCTCGGTAGATTCCATGGGCCGATGCTACAGCCGATGCTACGGCCGGGCGTCGCCGCTCAGGGAGCCTAGGTGCAGCGCGACGTTCGCCTCGAAGCCCTCGATGGTCCGCGCGACGGCGTCCGCCGGCGGGGTGTCCCAGATGTCCTGGTTGAAGAGCTCCACTTCGATATCGCCGGCATATCCGGCCGCCTTCACGGCACGGGTGATCGCAGCGAAGTCGATGACGCCGTCGCCGGGATAGTGGCGGGACAGCAGGACGTCCGCGGCGAGGGGGGTCTTCCAGTCGCAGACCTGGTAACTCGCGATCCGGCCCTCCGCACCTGCCCGCGCGACCTGCTCGAACAGCTCCGGATCCCACCAGACGTGGAAGGTGTCGACGACCACTCCGACCGCCGAGGAGGAGAAGGGCAAGGCGAGGTCGAGGGCCTGCTTCAGCGTGGAGATGACGGCCCGGTCGGAGGCGTACATCGGATGCAGCGGTTCGAGGGCGAGGGTCACCCCTGCGGACTGGGCGTCGGACGCCAGCTCCCCGAGGGCGTCCTGCACCATGGCGCGGGCTCCCGCGAGATCCTTCGATCCCTGCGGGATACCGCCGGCGACCAGGACGAGGACCGCGGCGGAGCCGGCAGCACCGGCAGCCGCGAGCTGGGCGGTCTCCTCGATCGCCCGGCGGTTGTCGTCCATCGCGGCGCGGCGCGCCCGGCCCTCCGGCACCGTGAAGAAGCCGCCGCGGCAGAGGCTGGAGAACCGCAGTCCCGAATCCGCGAGGAGCCGTGCGGCCTCGGGCAGCGAGGCCGCCTGCACGGAATCCCGCCACAGGCCGATGCTGGTGATGCCGGCATCGGCGGTCACCCGCAGCGCTTCCCGAAGGGGGGCGTACTTGATGGTGGCCTGGTTGATCGACAGGCGCTCGTTCGGCGTCATGCCGCCACCCCGCTCACGCGGAGCAGTGCGTGCCAGCGTTCACGGGCCAGCTCCGGTTGTTCGAGCGCCCCGCAGTGGTTGGCGAGACGGACGATCTCCGACAGGTGCGGCAGGCTGCGGGCCGCGTGCAGCCCGCCGACCATCCCGACGCCGGGCTGGTGCCCGTTGAGCCAGCTGAGGAATGCCACGCCGGTCTTGTAGTAGAACGTCGGCGCCGCGAAGATCTGGCGCGAGAGCGCTTCGGTGGGTCCGAGGATCTGCGCGTACGCGTCCCGGTCGCCGGCGTCGAGCGCCTGGACGGCCGCCGACGCGTGCGGACCGATCGCGGC
Organism: Arthrobacter pasteuri; assembly: GCF_054510955.1. Classification (NCBI taxonomy): domain Bacteria; kingdom Bacillati; phylum Actinomycetota; class Actinomycetes; order Micrococcales; family Micrococcaceae; genus Arthrobacter; species Arthrobacter pasteuri. The sequence goes on along the minus strand of NZ_JBTNDO010000001.1, from coordinate 1,117,386 downwards.
GAAGGCGCCGAGGAGCGCATCGGAGTAGCCCGATGAATCCCCGCCCATGAGGGAGACGTAGTTGAAGTCGTCCCCGGTGAACATGCGCGCGGGAGCGTTGAGCTGTGCGCGGACCGCCCGCTCGGAGTCCGCATCGAGCAGGCTCATCTTGACGCCCGCCACCTTGTCGGGGGAGTTGGCGATGATCTTGAGCAGGGTCGAGGACGCCGTGTCCGTGTCCGCCGAGCCGAAGTAGGTCCCGAGCTCGGGGTCGAAGGCGCTGCCGAGCCAGTGCAGGATCACGGGCGCACCGGCCGCAGCGAGCACCTCGGAGTACACCCGCTGGTAGTCCTCGGCGGTCCGCGCGGCGCGGGCGAGGTGCCGGCTCGCCATCAGGACCACGGATGCGCCTGCGTCCTCGGTGAAGTGGAGCTGGTCCTTGTAGGCGTCGATCACCGCGTCGAGGGAGATCACCCGGTCCTCGACGTGGTCGGTGTTCACGCCGGCCACGAGGGCGCCACCGACGGAACGGGCCTCGGCTGCACTGCGCGCGATGAGTTCGCGGGTCGCGGCGGGGTCGAGCCCCATGTTCCGCTGGGCGGTGTCCATCGCGTCCGCGACGCCGAGCCCCCAGGACCACAGGTGGTGCCGGAACGCGAGGGTCGCATCCCAGTCGAGGTCCGCGGGAGCGCCGGGCACGTTCTCCGCCGTCGTGCGGGGGACCACGTGTGCCGCCGCGTAGACGGTCCGGCTGGACAGGGGTGCGGTCGGCTTCGAGAACGACGGCGCGGGACGGAGTTCGACGGCGGAGGTGCCTCCCGCCGCATCGACGAGGGTGATCATGCCAGCGTGATCGCTTCCTCGAGGGGGAGCACGGCGGTGCGCACGTCCTGCAGTTCCAGGCGGCGTCCGGAGCGGGAACTCTCGAGTCCCTGTTCCGCGAGGTACATCCCGCGGGCACCGGCGAGGAAGTCGTACGGGTGCGGCCCGTCCTCCAGGACGTGGCGCAGGAACTCCTCCCACTGGGTCTTGAAGCCGTTCTCGAACACCTCGTTGGTGGGGACGTCGATCCAGTCGGCGTCGTAGTCGTGCGTGTCCTCGAGGTCCGGGTTCCAGACCGGCTTCGGCGTGGCGTTGCGCGGCTGGATCTTGCAGCCGAACAGTCCGACGACGGCCGAGCCGTGCGTGCCGTCCACCTGGAACTGCACGAGCTCGTCGCGGTTCACCCGGACGGTCCAGCTCGAGTTGAGCTGGGCGACGATACCGCCCTCCAGCTCGAAGACGGCGTAGGCGGCGTCGTCGGCGGTGGCGCGGTAGGGGCGGCCGTGTTCGTCGACGCGCTCGTCGATGTGCGTGACGGCGCGGGCGTAGACGGACTCGACCTTGCCGAAGAGGTTCTCCAGGACGTAGCTCCAGTGCGGGAACATGTCGACGACGATGCCGCCGCCGTCCTCCGCGCGGTAGTTCCAGCTGGGGCGCTGGGCGTCCTGCCAACCGCCCTCGAAGACCCAGTACCCGAACTCGCCGCGCACCGAGAGGATGCGGCCGAAGAATCCGGAGTCCACGAGGCGCTTGAGCTTCTGCATGCCCGGCAGGTACAGCTTGTCGTGCACCACGCCGTTCTTGATGCCCGTCGCTTCGGCGAGATTCGCGAGCTCGAGGGCATCCGCGGCCGTCTCGGCCGTGGGCTTCTCAGTGTAGATCGCCTTGCCGGCCGCGATGGCCTTCCGGATAGCCGCGGACCGGGCTTTGGTCACGAGGAAGTCCGCGTAGATCTCCCAGGTCGGGTCCGCCAGGACACTGTCCAGGTCGGTCGAGTAGTGCTCGATGCCGTGCTTCGCGGCGAGTTCGGCGAGCTTCGCCTCGTTGCGGCCCACCAGTATCGGCTCCACCTGGACCCGGCTGCCGTCGGAGAGGAGGACTCCTCCCTGGTCCCGGATGGCGAGGATGGAGCGGACCAGGTGCTGCCTGTATCCCATCCGTCCTGAGACGCCGTTCATGATGATTCCGATTGTCCTCGTCGACATTGATGCTCCTCTTGGCTCCGGCAGCGCGGAAAGCGCTTACCGAGAGTGTAGGGGAAGAAGCAGGGAGGGGCAATAAGCCAGGAGGAAGGTCAGGTGCCGTCGGTGCGGCGGGGGATGTCGCGGCGCGTGCACTGGTCGGGGCGGACCCATGCTTCCCGAGCGATCGAGAACTCGACCCACTGGGCGAGGACGGCGGAGCCGGTCCACGCCATCGCGAATCCACGCACGGTCTGCCGTGAGCCGTTCGGGTACTCGAGGTCCACCCAGAGCGCCGGGGCAGGGGAGATGGACTCGGTGATGGGGCCGGTAGGCGCTTCCAGCTGGAGCGGGGGTACGAACCGGTGCGTCGTGGGTGGGAGTCCGTGCCAGCCGGCCGCCCTAGCCACGCGGCCCTACCCGGGCGGGGGAGCGCGGCGTGTCCATGCGACCACTCTACGAGGGAGCCGGTGCGGCAGGAGCCGGCCGCGTGCGCGGATCGGTAACGGGGCAGTGCCGGGAGCGGCGCCGGGAGCAGTGCCGGAGCAGTGCCGGAAGTGGCGTCAGGAGGAAGCCCGGCCGGCAGGGAGCCGTCAGGCAGCGCGGGTCTGAGGCTTCAGCTCGCGGCGGCGGCAGCGCGCCGCGTCCACCCACGCCTCGCGGGCCCGGGAGTATTCGATCCACTGCGCGAGGACCGCTGTCGCCGTCCAGGCCATGGCGAAGCCCTTCTGCGTCCGCGTGGAGCCGTCGGGGTAGTCGAGGTCGACCCAGAGCGCGGGCGACCTGAGGGGCTCGGTGATGCCGCTCTCCGGTGCCTCGAGCTCGAGCGGTGGACGGTACCTGTCGGCGCTGGGTGGGATGCCGTGCCATCCCGGTCGTTCTGCCATGCGACGAGGGTACGCCGCAGCTCCGACACGATGGGACGGAGCTGGGGATGTCCCTGCAGTCGCGGGTCAGGGCCGGGACTGCTCCGCGTCTCCTGATCCCGCATGGGCGCGGACGAGTTCGTCGCTGAAGGGAGCGCGCCGCCTCGGCGGAAGTCCATCGATGAGCTCGTTCACCGCGAGGGCGAGCAGGTCGCACTCGAGGGAGGGCAGGGGCATGAGGCCCGCCAGGTAGGCCTCGACCTCGTATTCGTCGACCTCGCCGCTCAGGGAGAAGTAGTGCAGCCACACCTCGCCGATCGTGAAGCCGGATTCGACGACGGCCGCGTTGATGAGCGCCCGCTGTTCCTCCACGAGAGGGAAGCTGATCACAGAGCGCCCCTTCGACCCCGGGAACCGCTGGTCGGTGGACGTGTCCTCGATGGTCACGGGCGACCGGGTGGACCATGCCGTCAGGCACGGGCCCTCGCCCAGGCCGTACTGGAGGTCATCGGCTGTGCGCACGAGGGCGTCGGTCGCCCCGACACTCGTCCGCTGTGCTTCATGGATGAGCGAGACGCCGGCGCCCGACGCGTTCGGTGTCGTCTCCTGCGCGACCTGGGCAAGGAGGTCCACGGCATGCTGCGCCGTCTCCTGCGTCAGTACCAGTCCGCGGATGCGACCGAGCGTCGCACCCAACTCGTTGGGGGGGGGGGGGGGAGGGTATGGATCCATCAGTAGCCTCGAAGTTTGGGCCAGGCTTGATCCCGGCGCTGCGGGCCTTCTGCTAGACCACGATCGTGCGTTGCCGACGATCCGCTGGTCCCATCCTCGCCGTGTGGAAGCGCACCGGATGCTGGTGCGGGAATGAATGTTGCGGTGGCCTTCCCGCAGGGGCGGGATCAGGCGGTTCCTGGCGTGGTGAGGCGTCCGGACCAGGATTTCATACCCTGCAGCCGGGTCTCTGGATAGGATTGGCGCGACGATGTCACCGTCGCCGCGTCCGCGGACAGTAAGGTCCGGAGGGGTGGCGCCGTCCCGCCGTTGATCCACGATGTGGAAGGTACCCGCAGCGCCATGACGAAGAACGATTTGCAGAAGATCCGCGTTGCCGCAGCGGACAAGGAGGATGTCGAGTTCGAGCTCGACCGCGCTGAGCTGGTGTTGAAGGAGGCCGTCGCGGAGGCCATCAGCCACGGCGAGGACATCAGGGCCGTCGCCGAGGTCGCCGAGTTGCCCCTCGACGACGTCGTGAAGCTGGCGGCCCCGGACGTCGACCCCGACCCGATCCGGCCCCTCTGACCCCGGGCCTACCGCCGGGGTGTGCTGCCCCGGATGATCGTCTCGGTCGGGATGGGCCCCGGACCGTCGCCGGCATCCGAAGCGCTGTACGCCGATCCGGTAGCGAGCTGAAGAGCGCGCCGGCCCACGTCCTCGAGGGGGATGCGGACGGTGGTGAGGGCGGGCGTGATGTCCCGCACCGTCGGGATGTCGTCGAAGCCTGCGACGCCGATTCCCTCTCCCGGCGCGATCCCGGCGTCGCGCAGTGCCGACACGACGCCGACGGCCATGACGTCGTTGACCGCGAACACCAGGTCCACCCGTGCTCCTGACGCCAGGAGTTCCTGGGTGCCGCGATAGCCGCCGTCGCGGGTGAAGTCCGAGTGGACGATGCGCTCGGCCGGCAGGGAGATGCCGTGCTCGGCCAGTCCCGCCGAGAAACCGTCGAGACGTTCCTGGGCGGTCCGGATTTCGGCCGGTCCGGCGATGACGGCGAAGTCCCGGTACCCTAGCTCCGCCAGCGCGACCGCGAGGTTCCGGGCCCCGCCCCGGTTGTCGAGGAGCACCGTCGCGAAGGGGGCTGCGTCCTGGCTGATGAAGGCGACCTTCCCGCCGGTGTCCTCGAAGGAGGACAGCTCGCTCCGCAGCTGGACCTCGAACGCCGACCCCGTGGTCCTGGAGCCGGCGAGGATCATCACGCGGGGACGCTGTCCGCGCAGTGCCCGCACGGTGTCCAGTTCGCGCTGCGCGTCGCGGCCCGTGACGGCGATGGTCACCACGAGCCGTTCCTCGCTCGCCGCATCGATGACACCGGCCGCGATGCTGGAGAAGTAGGGGTCGGCGATGTCGGCCACGAGCAGGGCCACGGTGGTGGTGCTGCCCTTGGCCACGGCCTGCGCGAACAGATTGGTCGTGTATCCGAGCCGCTGGGCCGCCTCGATGACGCGCTGCCGGTAGTCCTCGTTCACCTTGCGTGCACTGCCGTTCAGGGAGCGCGACGCCGTCGCCAGGGAGACTCCGGCCTCCCTGGCGACGTCGTGCAGCGTCGCGGGACTCTTGCTTGCCGGTGCCGACATTGCTCTCCTGACGGTGTGGGTATCGGCCGCTCTGGCGACACCCGGGGAAATTCCGGAAAGGGCCATTCTCGCACGGCGCAGAATGGCACCGGGGCTGCCGCACCCCGCACGGTAAGCGCTTTCTCTGTTAGTGTTTCCGGAACCGCAATCCTGTTCCTGTTGGAGGATCCGTGCCCCAGTCGAGTCCGGCCACCGAACCCGCCGTTGCCGTCCGGATGCCCCTGCGGGCCGCGATCCTGGGCACCGGCGCAGTGGCGCACCTCCATGCCGAAGCCCTGCACCTCCTGCCGGGCGTGGAACTGGTCGCCGCCGCTGATCCGTCCGAAAGCCACCTCGCGGCCTTCGCCGAGGCATACGGACTGCCGTCCCGCTACCCGTCGCTGGAGGAACTCCTCAGGAGGGAGAGCATCGACGTCCTCCACGTCTGCACGCCTCCGGGAGGCCATGCCGAGCAGGCGGCAGCCGCCTTCGCGGCAGGTGCCCATGTCGTCGTCGAGAAACCCGCCGCACTCAGCCTCGCCCAGCTCGATGCCATGGCCGACGCCGGCCGCGCAGCGGACCGGGGCCTCGCCGTCGTATTCCAGCAGCGCTCGGGAACCGCGGCCGCCCATGTGAAGGGGCTACTGGACTCGGGCGTCCTCGGGCGCCCGCTCTCCGCGCTCTGCCAGACGCAGTGGTACCGGACGGCCGAGTACTTCGCCGTCCCGTGGAGGGGGACCTGGGCCACGGAGGGTGGGGGTACCACGCTGAGCCATGGCAGCCACCAGGTGGACCTGCTCGCGTACCTGCTGGGGGAGTGGTCCGCGGTGCACGCGACGATGTGGCGCCTCGACCGCGACGTCGAAACCGAGGACCTCTCGCACGCGTCCCTCGTCTTCGCCTCCGGTGCCGTCGCATCGGTGGTGTCCACGGTCCTCGCGCCGCGGCAGTCCAGCCTCCTCCGCATCGACACGGAGAACGCGACGATCGAGCTCGAGCACCTGTACGGCCACGGCCACGCACACTGGACCATCACCCCGGCGCCCCACGTCGACGACGAGACGGCGGCATCCTGGGCGCTGCCCGCGCAGGAGGTGCCGAGCGGGCACGACGCCCTCTTCGCCGGAATCTACGCGTCGCTCACCGCCGGGCACGGCATGCCGGACATCGTGGCGCATCCGGCCCGCGCCCTGGAGATCGTCACCGGCATGTATGCCTCCGCGCGGGAGGGCCGGTGGGTCACGCGGGAGGACCTGGCGGACCCCGCGCTGCGCGGAACCCTGTCCGGGCAGGTGATCGAGGGCCGGCCCGGGGTCCTGTCCGCCCGCCCGTCATGACCGACCCGGTGACCCTGGCGGCGGAAGGGCGCGATGCCGGCCTCCTGCACGACGGCGCGGGAGAACCGGCCCAGCATTCGCCCCGGCCCTTCCTGCATCCGGTGCCGACACCCGGCGGGCTCCCCGTCAGCGACTACCGGCCCGCGGACCACCCCTGGCACTGGGGCCTCGGCATCGCCGTCTCGAACATCGCCGTCGCCGGGCAGGCCCACCCGGTCAACCTGTGGGGCGGCCCCACCTACAGGGACGGGCAGGGCTACGTGCAGCTGCCGAACAACGGCTCGCAGCGGGTGCGCAGGACGGCGCGCGAGCGGGACGGGGTGGTCCAGCACATCGACTGGTGCGCAGCGGACGGGAGCAGCTTCCTGGCGGAGGAGCGGAGCTGGCACGCGGAGAGCCTGACCGTCGCCGGTTCCGAGTGGATCCTCACCTCCGTGCGGAGCAGGTGGGCCAACACCAGCGGGGGTCCGCTCGCGTTCGGCAGCCCGACGACGGCGGGCCGCCCGGACGCGGGCTACGGCGGGTTCTTCCTGCGCCTCCCGGCGTCGTTCGACGGAGCGGCGGTCATCGCGGGATCGGCCGACGGCACCGGTTCCCTTCCCGAGACAGAGGCCATGGGGGGCAGGCGGCCCTGGCTGGGGCTCCGGTCCCGGACGGCATCGGTGCTCATGGTCCCGGCGGCCGAGAACCCGGGAAGCCCCACCCCGTGGTTCGTCCGCAGCACGGGCACCCCCATGCTGTGCGCGGCGCCGTTCTTCCACCACGAGGTGCACCTGGGGGCCGGCGCCGTCCTCGACTGGGGCTGGTCGCTCCTCACAGCGGACGGACCGGTGCCGGACGCCGGGTTCGCCAGGGCGGCCCGGCAGGCACGGACGGCCGGAGGAGCCGCAGGGGTGGACCGGCCCTAGGCCGGGGCCTGTTCCGGCGGCCCCGTGCTCGGACGCCGCGCCCTCGTCGCGACGGGCTGCCGGGCAGGGTACGGCCCGTGGCCGGCGGCCAGGAGCGCGCCGGCCCGGCTCCGGTCCGCTACAGCCCGAGCGGTTCCAGGACGGGCAGCTCGGCGCGGGCGCGCGAGCGAGCCTCCGCCGCCGTCGGTGCGGCTACCGCGATGCCGGCGATCCGCTGCGCCTCGGCGAGACTCACGCTGTTGAGGACCGCGCCGACGCCTGCGAGGGCCCGCGGGGTCATGGACAGTGTCGAGACGCCGAGTCCCACGAGGACGACGGCGAGGGCGGGATCCGCTGCAGCCTCGCCGCACACACCCACGGGCTTCGCATGCCCTTCGGCGGCGCTGCCCTCCACGGTCAGCTTGACCATACGGAGGACCGCGGGCTGCCAGGAGTTGTTGAGGGCGGCGAGGGAGCCGAGCTGACGGTCCGCGGCCATCGTGTACTGCGTGAGGTCGTTCGTGCCGAGGCTCGCGAAGGACACCGCGCCGAGGATGGCCTCGGCCATCAGGGCGGCCGACGGGACCTCGACCATGACGCCGGGCGTCTGCAGGCCCGCGTTGCTGCAGAGCTTGGCGAAGTCCGCGGCCTCCTCGGCCGTGGAGATCATGGGCGCCATGACCCACACGTCCGCGGTGGCCTGGGAGGCGGCCTCGGCGATGGCGCTGAGCTGGCGCTCGAGGACCCCGGGGGACGTGAGGTCGGTGCGGTAGCCGCGGACACCCAGTGCCGGGTTCGGTTCCGTGGAATCCGTGAGGAAGGGGAGTGGCTTGTCGGCGCCGGCATCCAGCGTGCGGACCACGACCTTCTTGCCGGGGAAGGCGTCGAAGACGCCCTTGTACGCCTCGATCTGCTCCTCCGCCGTCGGCTCCGTGTCCCGCTCGAGGAAGCAGAACTCGGTACGGAGCAGGCCCACACCCTGCGCCTTCGCCTCGGCAGCCTTCACGGCGTCCTTCGCTCCACCCACGTTGGCCAGCAGGGGAACCTCGTGCCCGTCGGCGGTCACGCCGACGCCGTCGAAGACCGTGAGGGCCGCGGCGGCGGTCCGGTAGGCCTCGGCTGCAGCTTCCTCCTCCGCCCCGGGGTCCAGTGAGAGGGTGCCGGCCGTTCCATCCACGAAGACGACCGTGCCGTCGGCGATGTCGTCGACGCCGGACGCGGCCACGACGGCGGGGAGTCCGAGTGAGCGGGCGATGATGGCCGTGTGCGACTGCGGACCGCCGCCAGAGGTGACGAGCGCGAGGACCTGCGTGGGGTCCAGGGTGGCCGTGTCGGCAGGGGCGAGGTCCTCGGCGACGAGGATGAAGGGCGTGTCCGACGACGGGATGCCCGGCGCGGGCAGCCCCCGGAGTTCGGCGACGATCCGGGACCGCACATCGAGGACGTCGGCGGTGCGCTCCGCCATGTAGCCGCCCAGGTTGTGGAGCATCTCGGCGACGGACGCGCCCGCCTCCCAGACCGCGCGGGCGGGGGAGGTGCCGTTGTTGATGAGCTTGGTCGCGGACTTCAGCAGCATGGGGTCCGCCGCCATCAGTGATGTCGCCTGCAGGACGGCCTGCGCGTCACCCTTGGCGATTCCCGCCCTGCGCTTGAGCTCCTCCTGGACGGCCTTCGAGGCGGCCTTCAGGGCGGCGACGGCCTCCTCAGGAGTATCGAAGGCGTGGCGTTCACCCGGGGGAGGTTCGCTGACCGATCTCGGCATATGGCGGATAGGGCCGATCACGCGTCCGGGGCTCACTCCGACCCCTGCGAAATTCTCCATTGAACGTCCTCGTTTCCTTGCCGTGTGGTCTCGGTCTAGCACCATTGTGCCGCCTGAAGCAAAAACTTCTGTGACCCAGTTCATATAACACTGCTATAGGTGCTACGGTAGCAGGCATGAAAAAAGTAGGCGAACCAGCGCCTAAGGTTCGGCTCCTCAGGGCCGCCGCGGCACTGCTCGCCGAGTCCAACGGGGAGCCCGTATCGACCCGCCAGATCACCCAGGCCGCCCGGGTCACCGCTCCGACCCTGTACCACCACTTCGGTGACAAGGAGGGCCTGTTCGACGCCGTCGTCGCCGAGGGTTTCTCCGAGTACCTCGACGCCGAGAGAGGCCTTCCGACGTCGGGACAACCCATCGAGGACCTCCGGATGCACTGGGACAACCATGTGCAGTTCGGCCTCGACCACCCGCACCTCTACCTGGTGATGTTCGGCAACATCCAGCCCGAGCGCCGGCCATCGATGGTGGCCAGCGCGGAGGCATTCCTCGAGGAGGTGCTGGGGCGGGCGGCCGCCGCAGCCCGTCTCGTGGTGTCGCCGCACGAAGCCGCGCGCAGCATGCTCGCCGCCAACATCGGCGTCACGCTCATGCTGATCGCGGAACCGGCGGCGAAGCGCAACTTCGAGTTGTCCGCCATGACCCGGGAGGCGGTGATCTCGGCCGTGGCCACGGATTCCGAGGCCGATCCCACCACGGACACGGAGGGAACGCCCTCGGTGGTCGTGGCGGCCATAGCGCTCAACGCCGCGCTGCAGGCCTCGCACCCCGATCAGCTCTCCAGTTCGGAACTGAAGCTCTTCCTCGAATGGCTCCAGCGCATCTCCAGCCGGTCGGCAAGCTGACGCTTCTCCCTCACAATCCATCCCTCCCCGCAGAGCTGCGGGGACAACGGTAAGGAAAAAAGTGGCAACACAACTAGAAGCGAGGTCCGGCACCAGCGCCCGGGTCCGCGTGCAGAAATTCGGGACGTTCCTGTCCGGGATGATCATGCCCAACATCGGTGCGTTCATCGCCTGGGGTATCGTCACGGCCCTCTTCATCGAGAAGGGCTGGCTGCCCGTTCCGCAACTGGGCGGATACGGCGAGACCGACGGCGTGGCGAACGTCGGGCTCGTAGGACCGATGATCACCTACCTGCTGCCCCTCCTGATCGCCTACACCGGCGGCCGGATGGTCTACGACGTGCGCGGCGGCGTCGTGGGTTCGATCGCCACCATGGGCGTGATCGTCGGCGCCGGCATCCCGATGTTCATCGGAGCCATGATCATGGGCCCGCTGGGTGGCTGGACCATGAAGAAGATCGACGCCCTGTGGGACGGCAAGATCCGTCCCGGCTTCGAGATGCTCGTCAACAACTTCTCCGCGGGCATCTGGGGTGCCCTCCTGGCGCTCCTCGGGTTCTACGGCATCTCGCCGCTGGTCCAGGCCTTCAGCACCGGCGCGGGCAACGTCGTCCAGTTCCTGGTCGACAACGGTCTGCTGCCGCTCACCAGCATCTTCATCGAGCCTGCGAAGGTACTGTTCCTCAACAACGCCATCAACCACGGCGTGCTCACCCCACTGGGCGTCCAGCAGTCGCTGGAGCAGGGCAAGTCCATCCTGTTCCTGCTCGAAGCCAACCCGGGTCCGGGTCTCGGCATCCTGCTCGCCTACATGTTCTTCGGTCGCGGCGCAGCAAAGGCCTCCGCGTCCGGTGCTGCCATCATCCACTTCGTGGGCGGTATCCACGAGATCTACTTCCCGTACGTGCTGATGCGCCCGCTGCTGATCGTGGCAGCGATCGCCGGCGGCATGACGGGTATCGCGACCCTGAGCATCACGAACTCCGGCCTGGTGGCGCCTGCCGCCCCCGGATCCATCATCGCCGTCCTCGCCCAGACGTCCCGTGAAAGCTACGTCGGCGTAGCCCTCGCCGTCCTGCTCGCCACGGCGGTGTCCTTCCTCGTCGCCTCGGTCATCCTCAAGACCGGCAAGAACCAGGACGACGGCGACATTGCTGCCGCCGCCACGAAGATGGAAGGCCTCAAGGGCAAGAAGAGCTCCGTCGCCGGCAACTTCCGCTCCTCGGCAGGCACGGACGGGCCCATCCGCAACATCGTGTTCGCCTGCGACGCCGGCATGGGCTCCTCGGCGATGGGCGCATCGGTGCTGCGCAACAAGATCAAGGCGGCCGGCTTCCCCGACGTCAAGGTCTCGAACCTGGCCATCGCCAGCCTGAAGGACGACTACGACGTCGTCGTGACGCACCAGGACCTCGCCGCCCGCGCCGAGCCCCTGACGCGGAGCGCGACGCACGTCTCCGTCGACAACTTCATGAACAGCCCCCGCTACGACGAGATCGTCGAGCTGGTGCGTGCCAGTGCTGCCGCCGAAGGCGGGGTCGACCCGAAGGCCCCGATGCCCGCCGGCGTAGCAGCCGACGCCGATGCCGGAACCGCCTCCCATGACGTCCTCGCCGAGGAGAGCGTGGTCCTGCGCGGCCGGGCGACGACGCAGGAGGACGCCATCAACGAGGCCGGCCGCCTGCTGGTCGACCGGGGTGCCGTGGATTCCAGCTACGTCGCGGCGATGCACGAGCGCGAGAAGTCCGTCCCCACCTACATGGGCAACTTCCTCGCGATCCCGCACGGCACCAACGCGGCCAAGGACCTGATCCGCCGCTCCGCCGTGTCGATCGTCCGCTACCCAGAGGGCATCGACTGGAACGGCAAGCAGGTGAAGTTCGTGGTCGGCGTCGCAGGCGTCAACAACGAGCACCTGTCCATCCTGTCCGCGATCGCCCGCGTCTTCTCGGACAAGGAGCAGGTGGCCAAGCTCGACGAGGCCACGACGGTGGACGAGGTCCTCGCCCTCTTCGGAAAGGTCAATGCCTAGTGAAGGCAGTACATTTCGGTGCCGGCAACATCGGGCGCGGCTTCGTGGGTCTCCTGCTCCACGAAGCCGGGTACGAGGTGGTCTTCGCCGACGTCGCGGACGCCCTGATCGACCAGCTCGCCTCGACGCCGAGCTACGACGTCCACGAGGTCGGCGAGGACCCGGCGGTCAAGACGGTCGACAACTACCGTGCCCTGAACTCGCGGTCCCAGGAGGACGACGTCGTCGGTGAGATCGCGACGGCCGACATAGTCACCACGGCGGTGGGCCCGAACGTCCTGAAGTTCCTCGCGCCGGTGATCGCCCAAGCGATCGCCCGCCGGAGCGAGGACCTGCCGCCACTGCAGGTGATGGCATGCGAGAACGCCATCAACGCGACGGACATCCTGCGCCGCGAAGTCGAGCAGACGTACGACGGCGCCGCTCTGGACCTCGCCTCCAGGGCCATCTTCGCCAACACCGCCGTGGACCGCATCGTCCCCAACCAGGCGGCGGGCCAGGGCCTCGACGTCACCGTGGAGACCTTCTTCGAGTGGGTCATCGACCGCACCCCCTTCAACGGGAACGCGCCCGAGATTCCCGGGGCGACTTACGTCGACGACCTCGAGCCGTACATCGAACGGAAGCTGTTCACGGTGAACACCGGCCATGCATCGGCAGCCTATTTCGGCTATGCGGCCGGGGTCGAGAAGATCGCGGACGCCATGGCGGACGACGCCATCGCCGCGAAGGTGCGGGCCGTGCTCGACGAGACGAAGCAGTTGCTCGTCGCCAAGCACGGGTTCGACGAAGCGGAGCAGGAAGCCTATGTGCAGAAGATCCTGCGGCGCTTCATGAACCAGCACCTTCCGGACACGGTGGTGCGCGTCGGCAGGGCGCCGCTACGGAAGCTGAGCCGCAAGGAGCGTTTCGTCGGGCCTGCCGCCGAGCTGGCCGAGACCGGCGTGCACCCCGCGGCACTGCTCGAGGCGATGCGGGCCGCGCTGTCCTTCTCGGCTCCCGACGATCCCGAGGTCGCCGCCCTCGCCGAGATCCTGGCCACCCAGGAGCCCGGCGAGGCGACGACGTCGATCACGGGCCTGCCCGCGGAACACCCGCTGTACGGTCCGGTCCGCGACCTGATCGCACAGCATGCGCCCGGCCACCACGCGGAGCGCGGCTGATCGCACAAGCACGAGCACGAGCACAGGGAAAGGGAGCAGCTGCGGCTGCTCCCTTTTTCTTCGCCCTCCCTTGACGAAATCAGCAGCCTGATCGTAGCGTGACGAGGAAAGCGTTTTCCAAACAAGGGATTCAATGATGAGTTCGGCAAAGAAAACACCGGTCTTGGCGTGCCTGGCGCTCGCCACAGGGACTCTCCTCACCCCCAGTGGGCTCTCGGTCCCCGCTCTGGCACAGGGGCCCGGCCCCGGCAACGCGGCTCCGATCGGGGGAGTGCAGCTCGAGTACCTGGACCGGGGACTCGTCGGCGCCGCCACCCCTGAGGGTGTCTTCCTCTCCTGGCGGCTCAAGGCGACGGAGGCGACGGGCGCGACGGCGGACGGCCTCACGGGGACGGACTTCACGGTGTACCGGAACGGCGAGGCCATCGCCACGGTCACGGACAGCACCAACTACCTCGACACGGCCGTGACCGATGCAGGTGCCGCCGCGAGCGCGCGATACAGCATCGGCGCCGTCGTTGACGGCGTGGAGGTCGAGGCAAGTGCCGAGGTCACCCCCTGGACGCAGGCCTACACCGACCTCGCACTGTCGAAGCCGGCCGACGGCGTGACGCCGACCGGTGAGGCGTACACCTACTCGGCGAACGACATGAGTGTCGGGGACGTGGACGGGGACGGCTCGTACGAGTACTTCGTCAAGTGGTACCCCTCCAATGCGAAGGACGTATCCCAGGTGGGATACACGGGCAACACCTACATTGACACCTACACGGCCGACGGGAGGCTGCTGAGCCGGGTCGACCTCGGCGTCAATATCCGCTCCGGAGCCCACTACACGCAGTTCATGGTGTCGGACTTCGACGGCGACGGCCGATCTGAGATGATGCTCAAGACCGCCCCCGGCACGAAGACCACCACCTACGGGCCCACGGGCGAGGTCACCTCCGAGAGCTACGTGACGCTGCCGGAGGCGGACCTGGCCGCAGGAGTCACCCAGGGGGACGACTACCGGCTGAGTGCCGCGGGCTACTACGACCACGTCGTCACGATGTTCAAGGGCTGGCAGGACCACCCCGAGGTCGTCGCCGGGAACTGGCCGGCGACGCTGGAGGATGCCTTCGGTATCGCGCAGCGGTACGACTACCCGCTGTCCGACGCCGACGCCCGCGCGATGGCGGACTATTTCATGGACGTCTATGCACCGTCCCGGAGTGCGAGGAACACCCTCCGCGCCTTCGAGGGATTCATCGTCGACGGCCCCGAGTACCTGAGCGTGTTCGAGGGTGCCACCGGTGCCGAGCTCGAGACCGTTCCCTACGAGCCCGGCCGCGGGGACGACGGCCTGCTGTGGGGCGACTACGCCATGGCGCGCATCGAGCCGGGCAACCGGGTGGACCGCTTCCTCGCCGGCGTCGCCTACCTCGACGGCGAGCATCCCTCCGCCGTCTTCGCCCGCGGCTACTACACGCGCGCTGACATCGTCGCCTACAGCTGGGACGGCGAGCGGTTGACGCAGGACTGGCAGGTGGACTCCGGCCACGTGCCCATGTCCAATCCCTTCAACGACGGTCCGCACAGCGGAACGGGCAGCAGCGAGGAGTTCGGCACCCTGGCCGGCCAGGGCTTCCACTCCCTGAGCGCAGCCGACGTCGACGGCGACGGACGGCAGGAGATCGTCTACGGCAGCGCCACCATCGATGACGACGGCTCTCTGCTCTACAGCTCCTTCGACACGCTTCCCGCCGCCGGCGCCGCTCCCGGCACGGAGGCGAAGCTGGGGCACGGAGACGCCATGCATGTGACGGACATCGATCCGGACCGCCCCGGCCAGGAGATCTTCTCCGTCCATGAGGGAGCGACGGGCGCACCCTACGGCTGGGCGATGCGGAACGCGTCCGACGGTGAGGTCCTGTTCGGCGGCTACACCGGCAAGGACACCGGGCGCGGCATGATCGGCGACATCGATCCCTCGGTGCGAGGCATCGAGAACTGGGCCGTGGGCCTGCGCTCGGCGTCCGGCCAACTCCTGCCCGGCAATGGCCCGGGAACCAACATGAGCATTCGCTGGGCTGCCGACGGCACCACGCAACTCGTCAACGGCGCCGGCGACCAGACTCCCACCATCGACGACGCCAGACGCGGACGCCTGCTGACGGCGACCGGTACACGCACGAACAACGGCACCAAGGGCAACCCCTCGCTCGTGGCCGACGTGACCGGCGACTGGCGCGAGGAGCTGCTGGTGCGGACCACGGACAGCTCCGCCATCCGGATCTTCACGAGCACCGAGGTCACGGACCGGAAGCTGTACACCCTGATGCACGATCCCCAGTACCGTGCCGAGATCGCCCGCCAGAACACGGCCTACAACCAGCCGGCATACACGAGCTTCTACCTCGCCTCGGACACGGATCTCACAGCCGTGCCGGTGCCCGACGCCTTCCTGCCCGGCGCACTTCCGGCCCTGCAGCGGCAGTTCGAGCAGCTCATCTCGACGGGTGACGTCTCCGGATCTGCGGCGCAGCAGCTGCGAGCGTCCCTGGATCAGGCACAGCGCGCCGTCGAACGGGACCAGGCGGGCAACGCGGCCAGGGCCCTCGGGACATTCCTCGACCAGCTGCAGCGGACCAGGCCCGGCACGGTCTCCGAGGAGGCCCGCACCGAACTCGGATACCAGGGTTCGGTGATCCTCTCGACGCTCCAGTAGCGGCGTCGGCCAGAGACTCCGGCAGGATCGCGTGCGGTACGACCATGCGGTCCTGCCGGACCCGTTTCCAGCGCTTGTACGCGCTGCATCGCCGGCGTCGGCCGGGAGCGGAAGGCGCCCGCGATCGAGGAGTTCCGGCGCCGGTCCGGAGTGCCGCAGGCCTCCGCCTGCCCAGGACGTGCCGCTGGGCTCGGCCCGCCCGTGGCCGGTAGATTGGAGCGTGTGAGCCGAACCCCCAACGACCTGCTGTCGATCGTCTACTCGAGCACCTCGGCGCACCCGTTCAGGGACGAGGAGCTCAACGCCCTGCTGGCCCTCAGCCGGGAGAGCAACGCCCGTGCTCACCTGACGGGGATGCTGCTCTACCGCAGCGGACGATTCCTCCAGGTCATCGAGGGCCCCGCCGACGTCCTGCGTGAGCGCATGTCCATCATCGCCGCCGACCCACGCCACCTGGACGTCCACATCCTTCTCCAGGAGACCATCGACGAACGGCAGTTCCCGGACTGGACCATGGCGTACGAGCCGGCCTCCGGGGTGCCTGTGGATGACATCCCCGGGTACCGCAGGACCTTCTCCGACATCGAGGGCGGGAACGACCCGCAGGAGTCCGTCGCCGCCCTGCGCGAGCTGATTGGCTGGTTCCAGGACCGCGCCGTCCAGGGGCGCTGACCCGGACCGGCCCCTTGCGCCGACCCGCAGCCGGGTGCCCGCGTCGCACGTCGCCGCTGCCTCAGGAGCCGGTGAGCTCCCGCACGAACGCGAGGTGCTCGACGTCCTGGAAGGCGCCTCCCTGCTCGTGCCCGTTGTACGGGTACACCTTCATGCGTTTGGGCCCGGCGTAGTGGTTGTGCGCGGCGAACACGCACGACGGCGGGCAGACGTCGTCGAGCAGACCCACCGAGAACATCGCGGGAATGGTGCTGCGCGTCGCGAAGTTGACGCCGTCGAAGTAGCTGAGGGTGCGGAAGACACGGTCGACGTCGTGCCGCCGCGTCCCGAGGTACTTCGCGATCTCGGAGTAGGGAGCGGTGTCGACGATCTCGGTGGCGCGCCGCATGTGCGAGAGGAACGGGACGTCCACGATGGCGCCGACGGGCGGGGTGTCGTTCACGCGCTGCGTGAGGGCTGCCGCAGCGAGGGTAATTCCACCGCCCTGGCTGCCTCCGGAGATCACCACGCGGGACGCATCGACGGCGGGGTGCGACTGGGCGGCTTCGACGGCGTGGACGGCATCGACGAAGAGCCGGCGGTAGTAGTAGGTCTCGGGGTGCTCGACGCCGAGCGTCATGAAGCCGCCCAGATGCGGACCCGCCAGGGGCCCGTCGGCCGTGTCGCCCGTCCGGTGTCCCGAGCCCTGTCCGCGGAGGTCCATCACGAAGTGCGCGAAGCCGGCACTGGGCAGGCCCGTCCACTCGCCGAGCAGGCCGCGCCCGCCGCCGTAGCCGATGAACGTGACGACGGTCGGCAGGGGGCCGGGAAGGTGGCGGGGCGTGAGCAGCCAGCCCTTCACGGGCTGGCCGTCGTAGCCCGCGAACGTCACGTCCTCCGTGACCAGCTGCGTGTACCCTGCGTCGACCTCCTCGAAGGTCGGGGGTGCGGCGTGGCCGCGCTGCTCGGCGAGGGTCTTGTCCCAGAAGGCGTCGTAGTCGGCGGGTTCGTCGCGTTCGGGCAGGTAGCTGCGCAGCTCGGACAGGGGGAGATCGAAGTGGGGCATGGGGTGCATCCTTTCACGGCTTCGATAGGCGAAGATAGAGCGCGGACAAGGTCGCCGGGATCACGCTGTTGACCATTGATACGATTCAACCTACGCTGTGGGATAACGCTTTCCCAAGGCGTCCCACGATGGCTGACGAAGAAGTTTTCCAGGAGGACAAAGATGTTCCGCACACTCTCACGGCGCACCCTGACAGGCGTTGCAGCCTTGGCCGTCACCGGCCTGGCCCTGACCGGTTGCGGCGGCGGCGGTGGCGAACCCGCAGCGCTGGACACCGAGGAAGAGATCACCCTCAACTACACGTTCTGGGGCAACGACGATCGCGCCGCCCGCTACGACAAGGCCATCGCGGCGTTCGAGGAGAAGTTCCCGAACATCACGATCAACGACACGTTCACCGACTACCCCTCGTACTGGGAGAAGCGCCAGACCGAGGCTGCAGGCGGTGGGCTGCCGGACGTCATGCAGTTCGACTACACCTACCTCCGCCAGTACGGCGACAACGGCCTGCTGCTGAACCTCGAGGACTACTTCGGCAACGGCATCACCACCGACGCCATCGACGAGAGCCTGCTGTCCACCGGCAAGCTCGAGGACGGCACGTTCGCCATCCCCACCGGATACAGCGCGTGGTCCGTGTTCCAGAACCCGGCGCTGCTCGCCGAGGCCGGCGTCGAACCCTACGAGGGCGGCACGAGCTGGGACGACTACGACGCGTACATGGCATCCGTGACCGAGGCCACGGGCGGCAAGGTGTACGGAGGAACCGACACCACGCAGCGCATCCAGGACCTCGAGCTGAAGCTGCGCCAGGACGGCCGCGAGCTGTTCACCGAGCAAGGGGAGCTCAACTTCACGCAGGAGGAGCTCGCCGCGCACTGGACCGAGGGCCAGGCGAACCGCGACAAGGTCACGGTTCCGCAGAGCAAGCTCGAGGAGATCAACCCGGTCTCCGGCTTCGGTGGGAACCTGACCACCAGCGAGATGAGCTGGAGCAACTTCCTCGGCGGCTACCTGGGTGACTCCGGTGCCGAGGAGATCACCATCGTCGCCCCTCCCACCGACAACCCGGATGAGAAGGACCTCTACCGCAAGGTAGGTCTGATGCAGGCTGCATCCTCCTCGACCGAGCACCCCGAGGCAGCGGCGGCCTTCGTCGACTTCCTCATCAACAGCCCCGAGGTCGGCGAGACCTTCGGTGCGACACTGGGCATCCCCGCCTCGGAGACGCAGCTCGAGGGTGCGAACCTCGAAGGACCGGACAAGGCCGTCAAGGACTACCTCGATTCCATCTCCGACCGCATGGGTGACGCTCCGGCTGCACCCGTCGCCGGCTTCGGCGCCATCGAGCAGACCTTCTGGGACCTCGGCAAGTCCATCGGCCTGGGTGCCGTGACCCCGGAGGATGCGGCGAAGCAGTTCTTCGACGAAGCCTCCGTCACTCTCGGTAGCTAGGCAGAGGAGTTCCATCATGACAACGGACTCGGCGCACGCGCCGGCAACAGCCCGCACCGCCGAATCCGGTGCCCGTCCGGCGGCCCGCCGCCGGACGGGCACGCCCCGGCCCCGCCGTTCCCGCAGCCGCGACACCGTGGCGGGTTACGTCTTCCTCTCCCCGTGGCTGCTCGGCTTCATCGGCCTCACCCTCGGCCCCATGGTGGCGTCGCTCTACCTCGCGTTCACCGACTACAACCTCTTCACCGCTCCCGAGTGGACCGGGCTCGAGAACCTCACCCGCATGGCCGGGGACGAGAAGTTCTGGAGCTCGGTGAGGATCACCCTGATCTACGTCCTCGTCGGCACGCCCATCAAGCTCGCGGCAGCGCTCGGTGTGGCGATGCTCCTGAACTACAAGGCGCGCGGCACCGGCTTCTTCCGCTCGGCGTTCTACGCCCCCAGCCTCATCGGGGCAAGCGTCAGCATCGCCATCGTGTGGCGGGCCATGTTCTCCACCGACGGGCCCGTCGACGGCACGCTCAACCTCTTCGGTATCAACCTCGGAGGGTGGATCGGCAACCCGTCGCTCATCATGCCGATGATGATCCTCCTCGCCATCTGGCAGTTCGGCGCCCCCATGGTCATCTTCCTGGCCGGGCTCAAAGGGGTCCCCGCGGAACTGTACGAGGCGGCGTCGGTGGACGGTGCCCGCGCCTGGCGCAAGTTCCTCAGCGTGACCGTGCCGATGCTCTCGCCGGTGATCTTCTTCAACCTGCTGCTCGAGATGATCAATGCCTTCCAGGTGTTCGCCTCGGCGTACATCATCGGTTCAGGAACCGGTGGCCCCGGCGGTGCGACGAACTTCTACACGGTCTACCTCTACACACGGGCCTTCGCCAACAACCAGATGGGCTACGCGTCCGCCATGGCCTGGGTCCTGCTGCTCGCCGTCGGCGTCCTCGCCTTCATCCTGTTCCGCACCTCCAGGAGCTGGGTCCACTACGCAGGAGACTCCAAGTGACCACCATCGAATCGAACCCTGCCGTTCCGGTACCCGTGAACCCCGACGGTCCCTCGCTGAACGCGCCCCGGCGCCGCCCCTTGCGGCGCCACATCCCGACCGCCATCTGGATCATCAGCATCGTCGCCCTGACCGCGATCGTGCTGTACCCGCTGCTGTGGATGGTCTCGGCCTCGCTGAAGCCCAACTCCGAGTTCGGCAGCAACCAGGGCTTCTTCCCCGAGAACCCCACCTTCGACAACTTCGTCAAGGTGATGCAGGGCATCGCCGGCATCCCGACCTGGAAGTTCTTCCTCAACTCCCTGCTGCTCGGTGTCGGCGCGGTCATCGGCACGGTCATCTCGTCGTCGATGGCCGCGTACGCCTTCTCACGGATCAATTTCCGCGGCAGCAAGATCCTGTTCGCCGCCATGATCGGCACCCTGCTCCTGCCGTTCCACGTGCTGATCATCCCGCAGTACATCATCTTCCGGAACCTGGGGCTGATCGACACCTTCTGGCCGCTGCTGGCCGGCAAGTTCCTCGCCACGGAAGCATTCTTCGTGTTCCTCATGGTGCAGTTCATCCGCAACCTGCCGCGCGAGCTGGACGAGGCCGCCCGGATCGACGGCTGCGGCCACGGCCGGATCTTCTTCTCCATCACGCTGCCGCTGATCAAGCCCGCACTCATCACGTCGTCGATCTTCGCCTTCATCTGGAGCTGGAACGATTTCCTGGGCCCGCTGCTGTACCTGAACTCGCCGGAGAAGTACCCGTTGCCGCTCGCGCTGCGCATCTTCAACGACCAGACGAGCACCTCGGACTACGGTGCGACGATCGCGATCTCCGTGCTCGCCCTCCTGCCCGTCATGCTGTTCTTCATCCTCTTCCAGCGCTTCCTCGTCGACGGCGTCGCAACGCAGGGCCTCAAGGGATGAGCCGGCGCCAGCGCGAGGCGGTTCGGGGGCGCGAAGCCGCCGCCGATGGCAGCAGCCTGCGCTGGCCCGGGGCGACCGCGAAGTTCGCCCTCTTCGGCGAGGTCCTCTGGGTGGGGGTGCTGTGCTGCATCGCCGGTCTCGGGATCGTCACGATCCCCGCGGCGTTCGCGGCAGGATCCGCCCACCTCCACCGCTTCCTGCGGGCCGAGGACTCTCCGCTCCGGCAGTTCGCCGCGGACTTCACGGCGGCTCTGAGGACCGGGTGGCTCGTGGGACTGGGTGTCGCCGTCGCCGTGTCCCTCCTCCTGCTGGACATCGTCGTCGCCGGTTCCCGGCTCCTGCCGGGCTGGCAGGCCGTCCTCGGGCTGGGTGTCGCCCTGCTCGCGTCCGTGCTGGTGAGCCTCGCCGGAACGACGGCGCGCTGGCATGCCGCGGGGTCCTGGCGGGCCGCCGGGCTGGAATGGGTCCGCGACGTCCGCCGCGATCCGGCCGGGGTCCTCTGGCTCGTCGCGGCGGTCGCCCTCGCGGCGATCGCCTCCTGGCAGCTGCCGCCACTCGTGGTCCCGGCCGTCGGGTGCCTGGTGTTCGCGGCACTGGCGACCTCGGTGCGCGAGCGCCGCACCTGAAACGCCGCACCTGAAACGCCGCACCTGAAACCCTGTCCCAAGAACCGACAACCCCTGGAGTCCGAGTGCACTACGGCGGCGACTACAATCCCGAGCAATGGCCCGAAGAGGTCTGGCCCGAGGACATAGCACGCATGCAGGAGGCCGGCGTCACGATGGTGAGCATCGGCATCTTCTCCTGGGCGCGCATCCAGCCCTCGGAGCACGAGTTCGACTTCGACTGGCTGGACCGCATCATCGGCCTCCTGCACGACGGCGGGATCGCGGCGGACCTGGCGACCGCGACGGCGTCACCCCCGCCATGGGCGACCGTCGCCTACCCGGAGATGCTGGCCGCGGACGAGAACGGGACGCCCTACTGGCACGGCAGCCGCCAGCACTACGCGCCGTCCTCGCCCGCCTACCGCAGACTCGCCGCCGACCTCGTCACGAGGATCGCCGAGCGCTACGCCGACCACCCCGCCGTCGTCCTCTGGCATGTGAACAACGAGTACGGCTGCCACCTGAACGTGGACTATTCGGATGCCGCCCGGGATGCCTTCCGCGGCTGGCTGGAGAAGCGGTACGGCTCGGTCGACGCGCTCAACGAGGCGTGGGGCACCATGTTCTGGTCCCAGCGGTACGGATCCTTCGCCGAGGTCTTCCCGCCCCGGCACGCCCCCTACAGCCACAACCCCGGGCAGCTGCTCGACTACCGCCGGTTCACCTCCGACATGCTCCTCGAGTGCTACCGGATGGAGCGGGACATCATCCGCGCGGCCGGCGCCACGCAGCCGATCACCACGAACTTCATGGGAGCGTTCAAGCCCGTGAACTACGCCCAATGGGCGCCGGAACTGGATGTCATCAGCGACGACCTCTACCCGGACCCCAATGATCCGGAGGGGTTCCGTGAAGGAGCCTTCCACGGCGACCTGATGCGGTCCCTCAAGCCGGGGACGCCCTGGCTGCTCATGGAGCAGGCCTCCAACGCGGTCAACTGGCGCCCCTCCAACGCCCCGAAGGCGCCCGGGCAGCTCGCGGCGCAGAGCATGCAGGCCGTGGCGCGCGGAGCCGACGGCGTCCTGTTCTTCCAATGGCGGCAGTCCCGGGCGGGGGCCGAGAAGTTCCACTCCGGGATGCTGCCCCACGCCGGGACGCAGACACGCACATGGCGTGAGGTGGTGGCACTCGGCGCCGAGCTCGGCCGCCTGCCGGACCTCGCGGCCGACGACGGCTCCGCCAGGGTAGCCCTCCTGCTCGACTGGGAGAACTGGTGGGCCATCGAGAACCCCGATCACCCCACCTCGCTCGACTACCTGTCCCTGGTGCGAGGCTGGTACGACGCCGCACACCGTCTCCATGTCCAGCTGGACATCCTGCCACCCACCGCCGACCTAACCCGGTACGACGTCGTCGTCGCCCCGCACCTCTACCTGCTCACCGAGGCGGCAGCGGGGAACCTCACGGCGTTCGTCGAGGGGGGCGGGCACCTGCTCGCCACCGCCTTCAGCGACGTCGTGGACGGGAACGACAGCTTCCGTCCCGGCGGCTTCGGCACGCAGGTGCGGGACCTGCTGGGGATCGTCGTCGAGGACTTCGGTGCCCTGGTCGCGCCGGGCTCGCCGGGTCCGGGCCAGCAGCACGCCCGGGTAGCGGGTGACGGGTTCGCCTTCGCGGGGTCCCTGCTCGCCGAAGAGGCACACGCCGTCGACGCCGAGGTCCTGGCGGTGTTCGACGGAGGCCGACAGCACGGCAAGCCCGCGCTCACCTCGCGCCGCTCCGGGAGAGGCGCCGCCTACTACCTCGCCACCGTCCCCGACGGCGACGGTGCCCGGCAGGTGCTCGGGCACCTGTTCGCGGCGGCGGACGTGCGGCCGGTGCTCGAGGGACTCCCGCCGATGGTCGAAGCCATCCGGCGCGGACGGCTGCTTGCCGTCATCAACCACGGTGCCGAGTCCGTCCGCGTCGACGTGCAGGGGCGGGACCTGATCGCGGATTCCGTGGTCGGCGACGTCACGCTGGAGCCCTTCGGGTACGCGCTGGTACTGGCGAACCGCTGAGCACCGGCTCCAAGGACGTCCCGCCGTCGGGACTCCTGCGGTACACCGCGCGGACGGGAGCCGCAACAGGCTGCAGTGCCGGCGCCTCCGCTGCGGGGGAGGAGCGGCGGCGCCTACGCTCGGAGCATGGACCAGCCGACTGAAGAACATCACCTGAAGGATCTCGGCAGCACGGAGGGGATCGATCCGACCGACGTCGGCCAGATCCAGGACGGGCCGCTGACCGCTGCGGACGAGGTCGACCTCATCTCCAACCAGGTCGTCCCGGCAGACAATCCGTCCCCGAAGACACTCGCCGCGAACCTCGGTCTCGAGGACGCACCGGCCGATAACCCGACGACGGACGACCGCTTCACCGGCGGCTCACGCTGACCCGGTCACGCCGGCCCGGTCACGCTGACCCCGTCACGCTGACCCGGTCACGCTGACCCCGTCACGCTGACCCGTACGCCGACCGGGCGTCATCGCGCGGCCGGGCGCGAACCGGGCCCGCCCCGACCCGCCCCGGCGCCTATTCGCGCAGCTGCTGCACCATGTCGAGCACGACGGCACGGAGGTCGCCGTCGTTCTCCTCCGCGACGCGCCGCTGGCGCTGGTACCCGGCGCCGCGCTGCAGGATGCCCTCCACGTCCGCGAGCTCGCTGCTACAGCCGAGCTTCGCGGCGATCGGTTCGAGCCGGTCGAGGACCTCGACGAGGTGCTCGGTGACGAGCTTCTCGTTGCCCTCGGCGTCCAGGATGATGATGGCGTCGAGCCCGTAGCGGGCAGCCCTCCACTTGTTCTCCTGGATGTGCCACGGCTGCATGGTCGGGATGCTGCCTCCGGCGTCCAGGGTCTCCGAGAACTCGTGGACGAGGCACTGGGTCAGGGCCGCGACGGCGCCGACGTCCCGGAGGGTGGAGAGTCCGTCGCACACCCGCATCTCGACGGTGCCGAGATTGCCGACCGGGCGGATGTCCCACCGGATCTCGCTGACGGCGTCGATCACTCCCGTGGTGAACATGTCCTGGACGTAGGACTCGTAGCCGCTCCAGTCGTCGAAGTGGAACGGCAGGCCGGCCGTGGGCAGCTGCTGGAACATCAGTGCGCGCTGCGACGCGTAGCCCGTGTCCTCGCCGCCCCAGAACGGCGACGACGCCGAGAGCGCCTGGAAATGCGGGAAGTAGTTGGTGAGGCCGTCCACCACGGGCAGTGCCTTGTCGCGGGAATCGAGTCCCACGTGCACGTGCACCCCGTAGATGACCATCTGGCGGCCCCACCACTGCGTGCGGTCGATGAGCTTCGCGTACCGCTCCTTGTCCGTGACCTGCTGCGCGCGGGGGGCACTGAAGGGGTGTGAGCCGGCGCAGAAGAGCTCCACGCCCATCGGGTCGGTGACTTCGCGGACGGCGGCGAGGGAGCGCGACAGGTCTTCCTTGGCTTCCTCGACGGTGGTGCAGATCCCCGTCACGAGCTCGACGGTGTTGAGCAGGAGTTCCTGCTTGATGTGCGGGTGCTCGTCGTCGTCCTGCAGTTCCGGGTGGTTCGCACTGACGCCCCGCAGGACCTCGTCGGCCACGGAGGCGAGTTCGCCGTTGTAGCGGTCCACGAGGGCCAGTTCCCACTCGACGCCGAGCGTTGATTGGGCTGACTGCGCAAAGTCGATCTTCAAGGGCTTGCTCCTGGAACGGTGCGGGATGGGGGCGCCTCGGCATCGCGCCGTCGCGGAAGAGACTCGTTCCAATGCTAGTACCTGGCGGGCGGGTGCAGGGCGGGCGTGGTGGCCCGCTGGACCGTCCGGCTGGAAGAATGGGCGGGTGCCCATCCTGAACAAAGACATGACCCTCTGCATCTCCCTGGCCGCGCGGCCCAGCAACATCGGGACGCGCTTCCACAACTACCTCTACGAGGAGCTGGGGCTGAACTACATCTACAAGGCGTTCACCACCACGGACCTGCCGGCCGCCATCGCCGGCCTGCGCGGGCTCGGGATCCGGGGCTGCGCCGTCTCGATGCCGTTCAAGGAGGACGTCATCGAGCTCGTGGACGCCCTGGACCCTTCGGCGAAGGCCATCGACTCCGTCAACACGATCGTGAACGATGACGGCGTCCTCACCGCCTACAACACGGACTACCTCGCGGTGGAGCGGCTCCTGCGCGAGCACGCCGTGCCGACGACGCACTCGGTCCTCGTGCAGGGATCCGGAGGCATGGCCAAGGCCGTCGTCGCTGCACTGCGCGACTCCGGCTTCAACCGGGTGACGGTCGTGGCCCGCAACGAGCGGACCGGCCGGGCGCTCGCCGAGCTCTACGGCTTCGACTGGCAGCGGGAGGTGGGGGAGTCGACGGCGGACCTGATCCTCAACGTCACCCCTCTTGGCATGGCAGGAGCGGACGCGGATGCCCTCGCGTTCCCGCAGTCCGCCGTCGACGCCGCCCGGGTGGTGTTCGACGTCGTCGCCTCCCCGTCCGAGACGCCGCTGATCCTCGCCGCCCGGAAGGCGGGCAAGCCGGTCATCACAGGTGCCGAGGTGGTCGCGCTGCAGGCGGAGGAGCAGTTCGTGCTCTACACCGGGGTCCGGCCCACACCGGAGCAGGTCCGGGCTGCCGGGGAGTTCTCGCGCCGGCAGGCGTAGCGCACGGGCTGCCCCGGGCTGTATCGGACGGCCCTCAGGCCCTCAACCACCGCACGCCGTGCGGCTCGAGGGTCAGGCCCGTGCGCAGGTGCGTGGGCTCGCCGGTGAGCAGTTCCAGGGCCGTCTCCGGCAGGCCGGAGAGTGTCTCGGCGCTGATGTGCTGCGGGGTCTCCGCGAAGTTCGCCAAGACGACGACGGTCGACTCTGGTTCCTGAAGCGCGTCGAGCAGGCCGGGGCGCTGGTAGCCGAGGACGTGGGCGTTGTGCGTGGTGAACGGCACGAGCCGTCCGCCGGCGAGTTCCGGCGTGTTCTTCCGGACGTCGATGAGGTGGCGGAGCCGCGTGAAGATGGCTCCGGCGTCCGTCGCGGTGTCCTGCCGGGTGGCGTAGCGGTCTGCGGGGTAGCTGGGCCGGCCGACCCACCGGCTGTCCTCGGCCTTGGCCGGATCGTCGAGGTAACCGTAGTCGTTGAGCTGGCCCACCTCGTCGCCGAGGTAGAGCAGGGGGATACCGCCGGTGCTGAGGATGATCGAGTGGGCGAGCAGGATCCGGGCGACGGCGGCGCCGTCGCCCGCCTCCAGTCCGGCGAGGGACGCCGTGGTGCCGGAGATGCGGCAGTCACCGGTGCGGGGGTTGTCCTGGAAGGGGACGCCGCGGGCGAAGCTGTCGGGGAACCGGTCGACGAAGAAGGCGTTGAGGAAGCGGCGGTGGTCGTGCCCGTTGATGCCGAGTTCGGCGGCGTCCTCGTCGGAGAACGTCCAGCCGATGTCGTCGTGGCTGCGCACGTAGTTGACCCAGGCGGTGCCGTCGGGGATGTCGTGCCGGCGTTCGAGGGCCTGGGCGAGCAGGGACACCTCCCGCGTGGCGAGCGAATTCCAGATCAGCGCCATCTGCAGCGGGTTGTAGCTCAGCTGGCACTCGCCCGGGTCGATGTACTGCACCACTTCGTCCGGGTGCACGATCGCCTCGGACTTGAACAGCAGCGACGGAGCCGCGAGCCGGCACACGGCGTTGAAGGCCTGCAGCAGCAGGTGCGCTTCGGGCAGGCTCTCGCAGGTGGTGCCCAGCTGCTTCCAGATGAAGGCGACGGCGTCCATCCGCACGACGTCGACGCCCTGGTTCGCGAGGTACAGCATCTCCCCGGCCATGGCCCGGAACACGGCCGGGTTCCGGTAGTTGAGGTCCCACTGGAACGAGTGGAAGGTCGCCCAGATCCACCGCCCGTCCTCGAGCTGCACGAACGAGCCCGGGTGGTCGTCGGGGAAGATCTCCCGGACGGTCCGCTCGTAGGCGTCGGGCATGTCCCGGTCGGGGTAGATCCAGTAAAAGTCCCGGTACTCGGGGTCACCGGCGACGGCTTTGCGGGCCCAGTCGTGCTCGTTCGAGGTGTGGTTGAAGATGAAGTCGACCACGAGGGCGATGCCGTTGCCGCGCAGCTCCCGGGCGAGGTCCGCGAGTTCGTCCATGGTGCCGAGTGAGGGGTCGACGTCGCGGTAGCTCGAGACGGCGTACCCGCCGTCGGAGTTCTCCTCCGGTGCCAGGAACAGGGGCATTAGGTGCAGGTACGTCAGGCCGAGGTCGCGGAAGTAGGGGATGCGATCCCGCAGTCCTGCCAGGTTCCCCGCGTACAGGTCCACGTAGCAGACGCCGCCGAGCATCCGGTTCGAGGAGAACCAGTCGGGGGCCATCGCCCGGGATGCGTCGAGAGCCTTCAGGTCCGCGGGACGGTCCTGCCAGGACGCGGCGGCGTCGAGCACCACCTGCAGCAGTTCCGTGTCCGCGTCGGGACCGTAGATGCGGTGGAAGAGCGACTGCAGTCGGGGGAACTCGGCGTCGAAGCGCGCCTCGAAGGACTCCCACTCGGCGTCCGGCGTCGCCGCCCGGCGAGCGGACCGGAGCTCCGCCCGAATGCGGTTTTCGGACAGGGCGTGCGCGGAATCCATCCCGCAAGCCTATTCCAGTCCATCGGTGCGCGGCGGTTCGTGGAGATTGCCCTTACCGGGTTCAGGCGGAATCGTGGCCCTGGTGAAGTTGTGGCTGTACTCTCGACCCACCACACCCCTGGAAAGGTCGCAATGATGAGACGTTTTCTCCGCAGTTCCGCCCTGCTGGCATCGATGGCCATCGCCCTCACCGCCGTCGGAGCATCCCCCGCCTCCGCCATCACCGGAGGCGAGCCGGACGGCGAGGAACACCCCAATGTCGGGCTGATCGTCTTCTACGACGCCGCCGGCAGGTTCCGCTGCTCCGCCACCCTGATCGAGCCGACGGTCCTGATCACCGCCGCGCACTGCACCGAAGGGACCCTGGGCAGCACGGCGGTCACATTCGACTCCGTGGTGGCCGAGGCGCCACCGTCGCCGCTCCCGGTCGCCGCAGATCCCTCCGTCGGCTACACGGACGAGGAAATCACGGCCGCCGGCTACCTGTCCGGCACCGCCTACACCCACGACCAGTACTCGGACTTCACGGACCTCGCCAACTGGAACGACGTCGGCATCATCGTCCTGGACGAGCCGGTCACGGGCATCGAGCCGGCGACCATTGCGCCGCTCGACTACCTCGACCAGTTCAGGTCGCCCGCACTCAACAGCACCATCTTCGAGCTCGTCGGATATGGCACGGAGGTCCGCAAGCCGGAGTCCGGGCCGCAGAAGCCCCAGCCCATGTCCTACCCGCTCATCCGCCGCACCACCTCGTCGCCGGGCCAGAAGCTGACGCCGCAGATCCTGCAGCTGCAGGGGAACCCCAACGACACCAGGGGCGGCGGCGGAACCTGCTTTGGTGACTCGGGCGGCCCGGTGTTCCTGAACGACTACCTCGTGGCCGTCACGAGCTACACGTACACCGGGAATTGCCGGTACCTCGGCGGGTACCAGCGCGTGGACATCCCCGTCGTGCAGGACTGGCTCGATGACTACGTCACCCTGAACTAGGACAAGCACAGAACAGGAGCCGGTTACCCCGTGGAACCGGCTCCTGGTGCGTGTCGGGCGCTGATCAGCGGCAGTTCCTGCAGCACCCGTGCTTCCTGCCGCAGCGACCCCGGGCGTGGTGTCTGCGCCGTCGTGCACGGGTTTCCGGCGCCACTGCCCCTGATAACCGGCGTGTCGCAGGACGACACGCGCTTTCGGCGGCTGAACACGTGCACGAAGGTACGGCCGACGGCCACAGGACGGGCTCAGTCCCCGCCGGCGATCCGCCCCTGCAGCACCGGCACTCCCGGCCCTTCGAGTTCATCGAGATAGGCAGGACGCCCGGCAAGGCACATCACGAGGGCGAGCAGGCTCCCGCGCACGTCCGGCCCGTCGCCGACGGCGAACGGAGCATCGTCCGCCTCCAGCCGCAGTCCGGACGCGTTGCGGCGGCTCGCTACCGTGAAATTCCTGGCGACGAAGAAGCGGGCCACCGGCAGCAGGGCGTCGATACGTGGCCGCGTCGCGATGCCGAGTGGCTGCCGGATGTCCTGGGCGTGCACCACCACCTCGCCGAGGTAGGCCGGCAGGTCCGATGACGGCGCCGTGGACAGGCCGACCGCCGCCCGGAACCGATCGAGCGTCTCGTCCGGGGACGCTCCGCGGTGCTCGACCATCCTCCGCTGGTTGTGCAGGGAGGGGCGGAAGCCGGCGAGGAGCATGCTTCGGATCCACTGCAACCTCCCGATCGACGCTCCGGCCGAAAGATGAGCCGTCACCTCCTCGACCGTCCACCCCTCGCACAGGGTGGAGTGTCGCCATTCCGCCGGCGAGAGGGTTGCAAGGTCCCGGGCGAGGGCAGCACGCTCCGCATGGACCAGCCTCCACAGCGCGTCCGTGCTCGTGGCGGGCGCGGACGCACGTGGCGTGCGGATCGATCGCCCGGGCCTCAGTGGCAGGGGATCGGACTTCATGCAGGCTGCTGTTCCCCGTACTTGGCCTGGACGGCGTCCCAGTCTCCGGTCTGTGCGATGGGATCCATCCACATGATCTCCCAGCTGTGGCCGTCCGGGTCGGCGAAGGAGCGGGAGCGCATGAAGCCGAGGTCCTGTGCCTTGCCCTCGACCGCCCCTGCGGCGATGGCCTGATCGACGAGGGAGTCGATCTGCGCGGGCTCCTCGACGCTGATGGCGTTGATGACGGCGGAGGTGGCCGTGGCATCGGCGACCGGCTTGTCCGTGAACTGCGCCCAGTGGCTGTGCGTCAGGATCATCACGTAGATGGTGTCGCTGATCACGATGGCCCCGGCGTCGTCGTTCGAGAAGTTCGGGTCGAGGGTCCAGCCGAAGCTGGTGTAGAAGTCCTTGGACCGGGCGAGGTCGCTGACGGGAAGGTTGATGAAGACGCTGGTAGCCATGGCGGTACTCCTGTTCTGGAACGGCCCCGATGGGCCCCTGGTACTTCTTGGACGGATGCTAGCGCCGAAAATCATCGGCAGGTAGGGCACTCTCCGGCGCACCCCTTGCTAAGGAGGCTGATCAGTACCAGAGTGAGGTGGAAAACCGAGGGAAGGCCGAGCATGAGTACTTCTGCCGAGCACGTGTCCGACGCGACCACGGCACGGGGGGAGCCGGAGCTGAAACGGGTCCTCGGGCCGAAACTGCTCCTCCTGTTCATCGTCGGCGACATCCTCGGAGCGGGTGTCTACGCCGTCACCGGAACCATGGCGGGTACCGTCGGAGGTCTGGTCTGGCTGCCCTTCCTGCTCGCCTTCATCGTCGCCACGATGACCGCGTTCTCCTACCTGGAGCTCGTCACGCAGTATCCGCAGGCGGCCGGTGCCGCCCTCTACACCCACAAGGCCTTCGGCATCCACTTCGTCACGTTCCTGGTGGCGTTCGCCGTCGTCTGCTCGGGCATCACCAGCGCCGCCACCTCGGCGAACGTGCTGGCGCAGAACTTCTTCGGCGGCCTCGAGGTCAACGGCTGGATGGGCATGCCCGGCCAGGGCGTGATCACCGCCGTCGCCCTGGGCTTCATGCTGCTGCTCGCCGTCATCAACCTGCGCGGCGTGGGCGAGAGCGTCAAGTTCAACGTGGTGCTGACGATCGTCGAGATGACGGCGCTGTGCATCGTGATCGGCGTCGGCTTCCTCGCCATGGCGCAGGGCACCGGCAACGTGGGCGAGATCTTCGTGTTCACCGACTACCAGGACAAGGGCATGTTCCTCGCGGTGACCGCCGCGACCTCCATCGCCTTCTTCGCGATGGTCGGCTTCGAGGACTCGGTGAACATGGTCGAGGAGGTCCAGAACCCCGAGCGCATCTTCCCCCGCACCATGCTGACCGGGCTCGGGATCGCCGTCATCCTCTACATGCTGGTCGCGGTCTCCGTCGTCACGGTGCTGAGCCCCACCGAACTGGAGGGCATCCGGGAGGCCGAGGGCGCCGCCTTGCTCGAGGTCGTGCACAAGGGGTCGCCCGATTTCCCGATCGACAGGATCTTCCCCTTCCTCGCCGTCTTCGCCGTCGCCAACACCGCCCTGATCAACATGCTGATGGCCAGCCGCCTGATCTACGGCATGGCGCGCCAGGACGTCCTGCCCCGCCCGCTCGCCAAGGTGCTGCCGGGCCGCCGTACTCCCTGGGCCGGTATCGCGTTCTCGACCATCCTCGCCCTGGGCCTGATCCTGTACGTGACCAGCGATCCCGACAGCAACATCGTCGCCAACCTCTCCGGCACCACGGCCTTCCTGCTCCTGTGCGTCTTCACCGTGGTCAATGTGGCCTGCGTGGTGCTGCGTCGCAAGAGGGACGTCAACCGCAAGGTGTTCTTCACGTCCCCCGGCCCGCTTCCCCTCGTGGCGGCACTCCTGTGCGCGTTCCTCGCCGGCCCGTGGGTGGGTCGCGACGTCGTCCAGTACCAGATCGCCGGCAGCCTGATGGCGATCGGCGTCGTCCTCTGGCTCATCACGTGGCTCATCAACCGGAAGACCAACACCTCCGCCGGTGATCCCACGGCGGTCGAGAGCTGAGGACGCCGGCCGGCGGGCGCTAGCATCGCTTCATGGAGATCCTCCGCTACGCAGCCTTTACCGACCGGCCCGACGGCGGCAATCCCGCCGGAGTGGTGCTCGACGCCGATGGCCTCTCGGCCGGTCAGATGCAGGGGATCGCGGCCGAGCTCGGCTATGCGGAGAGCGCTTTTCTCTCGCGTCGCTCGCCGGGCAGGGCCACGGTCCGCTACTTCGCCCCCGAGGCCGAGGTCCCGATCTGCGGCCATGCGACGATCGCGACCGGGGTCGCGCTCGCCGACCGCGAGGGCCCGGGGACATTCTCCTGTCGACGCCGGTGGGCCCGCTCGACCTGAGGACCACGCGGGTGGGTGGTCGCTTCGTCGCCTCCCTCGTGACCGTGGAGCCGCGCGTGGAGGGGATCGACGACGACGTCCGGGACGAGCTCCTGCAGCACCTCCGCCTCACCGTGGAGGACTTGTCGGCCGACCTGCCCCTCCAGCTGTCCTTCGCCGGCAACACCCACCCGATCGTGCCGGTCCGCGACGCCACCGTCCTGCGCCGGCTCGACTACGACTACGACGGCCTCAAGGGACTGATGATGGCGCAGGGGTGGGGTGCGACGGTCGCCGTCGTGCACCGGCTCGGCCCGGACGTCTTCGAGGCCCGGAACCCGTTCCCGCCCGGCGGCGTCCGGGAGGATCCTGCCACGGGTTCGGCCGCCGCCTCACTCGGCGCCTACCTCCGCGCACGGGGAGACGTCGCACCGCCGGCGACGCTCACCGTGCACCAGGGTTCCGACGTCCGGCGCCCGTCCGTCATCACAGTCGATATTCCTCCGACCGGGGGCATGACGGTGTCGGGTGGGGCCGTCCGGATCAGCGCTTAGGCGGGCCCGAGTCAGGGTCCGGTGAGGCGTCGTCCCGAGACCGGTATCCGGGCGGGGGCGCGCCTCGGTCCGGCCCGGCCGGTGTCGTCGGGCGAGCGCTTCCTCGGGGATCAGGTCCCGGCGATGGGTGCTGTGAGCGCGTGCGCAGCGGCGATGAGGTCTGCGGGTGACAGCTCGATGTCCAGCCCCCGCTGGCCCCCGGACACGAAGACCGTGGGATGGTCGAGGACGGACGCGTCGATGACGACGGGTGATGGCTGCCGCTGTCCGAGAGGGGAGATCCCGCCGAGGACGTATCCGGTCCGACGCTGGGCGAGGGCCGGGTCGGCCATCACGGCCTTCCGCCTGCCGAGCGCGGAGGCGAGGGCCTTGAGGTCGAGCGACCCGCTGACGGGGACGACGGCGGCCACGAGGGCCCCGTCGACGCTCGTCATCAGCGTCTTGAAGACCCGGCCCGGGTCGACACCCAGTGCAGAGGCGGCTTCCAGCCCGTAGGAGGACACGCCGTCGTCGTGCTGGTAGGGGCGGGCCGTGAAGGCGACGCCGGCCGCGGTGAGCGCGGCCAGGGCAGGGGTGCTGCGGGAACCGGTCGGCTTCCTGCCCATGGCACCTCCTTCTGGTTCTACGACGCTGTGACGACTTCCCGCACGGCGGCCAGGTCCCAGAGCTCGGGCTGGCCCCAGGCTCCGACGAAGTCGCAGGCCACGATGAACTCGGCCATGACCGGCCCCGTCAGGACGAGCCCCTCGACGTAATCTACGCCGTTCCGCTGGATCGGCTCCACCCCACGGGCGTACAGGGCGTCGAGGACGGCGGCAGTCTCCGTGGAATCCTCTGCGGAATCGTCTGCGGAATCGTCCGTGGAATCCTCCACGCGGTCCGGCGTGGAGTCGGCGGCGCGGAGGGAGCGCCAGTACAGGTAGAGTCCCTCGACCTCGTCGACGGATACGAGCGAGCCGTCGGCGGTGACGGTGGTGCAGTCGTGCAGGAAATCGTCGATGTGCTGCGTCATGGTGGTCCTTTGCAGTGTCAAGCAGTGGTGAAAGAAGTGCTGAAAGCGATGCTGGAAGCAGGTGCCGAAGAAGTGCCGGTCAGGAGGGGGCGACGGGGAGGGTCGGCTCGGCACGCAGTGGATCAGGGTGCGGAGGCGACGGCAGAAAGTGGTGAAGTCGTCAGGGTACGGCCGGGGCCGGCGCTGGGACTGGAGACGGAGGCCGCGCGGGTCGAGGGACCACCTGCGGATGGCTGTGGAAGAAGGGCTTCCTGGTCGTTCATGCTGCACGCCCCTATCGGGGATGGTGCTCTGCTATTGGGTACCCGGTGCAATCATCAGGGCAACGAAGAGAAGAACCGAAAACAGCCGCCTTCTTCTAGACAACTCCCCCCACCCTACGCTTCTTTCCCGCGAATGGGGTGGAGAGGCTCCGCTACAGTACACAGACAGGAGCGGGCCCGGGGGCACTGGACGACAAGGAGTATCGCCATGTGGATCGGGTTCATCGAGTTCGACGTCCTGCTCGGCGACGTGCACTCGCTGAAGGGCAAGCGGTCGGTGGTGCGTCCGCTGGTGTCGGACCTCCGCCGGAAGTTCGAGCTGTCCGTCGCCGAAGTCGGGCACCAGGACCTGCACCGCCGGGCCGTCGTGGGTGCGGGGGTGGTCGGAGGCGACCGGCAGCATGTGGTGGACGTGCTGGACCGGGTGGAGCGATACGTTGCAGCGAGGCCCGAAGTCGAGCTTCTGAGCGCCCGACGACGGCTCCTCAGCAGCGAGGACTAGCAGGGGCCGCAGGCCCGGCTCAGGCTCCCGGGGAGGACGTCGCCAACTGGTGCAGTGCTCCGCCGTCGAACGCGTCGAGCAGCGCCCGGATGTCCTTGTAGACCTCGACGGCCCCTGCCTCGCGCAGCTCCGCATCGCTCGTGCCGCCCGAGGCGAGGCCGATCGTGGGGATCTTCAGCTCCGACGCCGCGAGGACGTCCCACACGGAGTCACCGACGAACACGGCATTCGCCGCCTCGAGTCCGCCGGCCTCCAGTGCCGCCTCCAGGATGTCCGGGGAGGGCTTGCTGTTCTCCGCATCCGAGGAGCTCGTCGCCGCACTGATGGCCTCGTCCGCATCGATGATGTCCCGGAGCACGCCCAGTTCCTGCTGCGAGGCGGAGGACGCGAGGACCACTGTGAGGCCGTCGTCCGCGCACCGGCGTACGAGTTCCGCTGCTCCTTCGAAGGCTCGCAGGGCCGGCCAGTAGGTGGAGAAGACGGCGCCGTGCGTGGAGTCGAGCTCCTCGTCCTGCCCGGTGTCCCGGTCGTCACCGAGGAGGTGCGCCACGAGCTTGTCGCCGCCCATCCCGATGGCCCGGTGGATCTCCGCCAGCGGTACGTCGTGGCCGAAGCGGCGGAACGCCTGCCACCAGGCGATGGTGTGCTGGTAGTTGGAGTCCACGAGGGTGCCGTCCACGTCAAACAGCACGCCGTGCCGTGCTTCCGATGATCCCGCTGTACCGTTCGCCATGCGCTGCCTCCCGCTCGTCCCGTATTCTCGTCCTCCCGAGTCTAGGAAGGCAGGCGCGCGGGCGGGGGCGTGGCGGGCCGGTTGCGGCCGGGCAGAATGTGTGGCTCGGTGCCGCTAGGAGGCCGGAACGGGCTCGACGACGATGGCCACGCGCTCGTCGCCGATGCGCGTGAGCACCAGGGTCGCCTTGTTCCGTCCCTTGCCGGAGCCGGTCAGCAACTGCTTGCGCACGTCCTCCGGCGTGGCCGAGATGCCGCGTTTCTTGATGTCGAGGACGCCGATGCCCTCGGAGCGGACCCAGGCCTTGAGCGCCTTGACGTTGTAAGGCCGTACCGCGAGCACCCGGTACGCCCGGGCGAACGGGGTGTCCGTGAACGACGGCGCGCAGATGTAGGCGATCATCGGATCCAGCAGGTGCCCGCCCAGGTCCGCGGCGAGGTCCGCGACGAGTCCGGCGCGGATGACGGCGCCGTCCGGCTCGTACAGGTAGCCGCCGGGCTCGCCGACGGGGGCGGTCGGGCCGTTCCCGAACTCCGCATCCGACACCATCTCCGCGGCCCCCCTCGGGCCGAGGAGGAGGGCGGCCCGGCGGACGCCCTCGCGGCGGAGCGCGTTGAACCACAGCGCCACCTCCGTGACGTCGCCGTCCACGGAGACCCACTGCGCCTCGCAGGCCGACGGGATGGACTCGTGCGGCATGCCCGGGCCCATCTTCACGCCCACCGGCTTCCCGCTGTCGGCGAGGTCCTGGACGAAGGACAGCGGGGGCGAGAACGCCTCCGGGTCGAAGAGGCGGGAGGTGCCCGACGACGTCGTCGTCCTGCGCGCCGGGTCCAGCCAGACGCCGTCGTACTCCGCCGTGTCCACGGACGAGGCGTCGGCGTTGACGACGCGGGCGTTGGGGAAGGGCAGCAGGTTCATGGTCGCGGCGGCGGCGGTCGTCTCGTCGAGTTCGACGGCGGTGACCCGGCGGTCGAGGGTGGCCAGGGCCATGCTGTCGGCGCCGAGACCGCACCCGAGGTCTGCGACCGTGACCAGTCCCGCGTCGACGAAGCGCTGCGCGTGGCGCGCGGCGACGGACAGGCGCGTGGCCTGCTCGAGCCCTGCCGACGTGAAGACCATGTGCTCGGCGAAGGGCCCGAACTTGGCGGCAGCCTTCGCCCGCAGCCGCGACTGGGTAAGGGCGGCGGCGACGGCGTCGGGAGAGTGGCCCGCCTTCCGCAGCCGCTCGGTGAGCCGCAAACTGTCGGCTTCGGCGTAGGGGCCGAGGGAGTTCACCAGCTCCCAGCCTTCGGGGGTCAGGATGTCCGCGATGTTGTCCGAAGCCATGCAGCCAGCCTAGGCGAAGTAGACGCCGATCCTGTTGCCCCGGATGTGCTCCACCTGGATGTCCACGTCGTACACATCCTGCAGCACCTGCGGCGTCATGATTTCCTCGGGCGTCCCCTGGTGGATGATCGCGCCGTCGCGCATCGCGACGATCGTGTCGGAGTAGCAGGACGCGAAGTTGATGTCGTGGATGACGAGCACCACGGTCTTCCCGAGGTCGTCCACGAGCCGGCGGAGCAGGCGCATCATGTCCACGGAGTGCTTCATGTCCAGGTTGTTGAGCGGCTCGTCGAGCAGGATGTAGTCGGTGTCCTGTGCGAGCACCATGGCGATGAACGCCCTCTGGCGCTGCCCGCCCGAGAGCTCGTCGACGAAGCGGTCCGCCAGGCCGGTGAGGTCGAGATAGTCGAGGGCCCGCTCGATGTGCTCCCGGTCGGCCACCGTGGGCCGGCCGTTGTTGTGCGGGAACCGGCCGAACCCCACGAGGTCCCGCACCGAGAGGCGGACCGTGAGCTGGTTCTCCTGACGCAGGATGGACAGCGTCCTGGCGAGCGCGGGTCCCGGCGTCGTGCTGACGTCCAGCCCGTCCACCTCCACGGTCCCGGCGTCCAGCGGGAGCAGGCGGCTCATCAGGGACAGCAGGGTGGACTTGCCGGCCCCGTTGGGGCCGATGATCGAGGTGACGCCGCCCCGGGGGATGGAGCAGCTGACGTCGTCGACCACCGTCGCGGTGCCGTAGCGCTTGGTGGCGGAACTCAGGGTGATCACCGGACGCGACCTTTCATGAGGAGGGCGAGGAAGACGAGGCCGCCCGTGAACTCGATGACGATGCTGAGCGCCGTGTCGAACTCGAAGACCTGCTCGAGGACGAGCTGGCCGCCGACGAGGGCGATCACGCCGAGCAGGACGGC
Source organism: Arthrobacter pasteuri (assembly GCF_054510955.1). Classification (NCBI taxonomy): domain Bacteria; kingdom Bacillati; phylum Actinomycetota; class Actinomycetes; order Micrococcales; family Micrococcaceae; genus Arthrobacter; species Arthrobacter pasteuri. The sequence continues at coordinate 1,079,471 of NZ_JBTNDO010000001.1, read as the reverse complement.
GAGAGGGAGCACGGCAGCGTGCCGGAAGGAGCTGCACAACTGGTAGGCGAGCGCCGAGACCAGCAGGCCGAAGAACGTGGCCGGACCCACCAGGGCGGTGGAGACGGCGACGAGCACCGAGCAGATGACGAGGACCAGCGTCACGGTGCGCCGGTAGTCGACGCCGAGACCGACGGCGGTGTCCCGACCGAGTGCCAGGACATCGAGGCGGTGTCGCAGGCGCCAGGCCGGGATGCACAGCCCACTGACGGCGATCGCGGAGAGGATCAGCAGGGTCGGGTCGACGCGGTTGAAACTCGCGAAGAACAGGTCCTGCAGGATGATGTACTCGCTCGGGTCCATCAGGCGCTGGAGCAGTGTCGAGGCGCCCCGGAAGAAGACGCCGAAGACGATGCCGACGAGCAGCAGGAGGTGCAGGCTGCGCCCTCCGCCCGTGAAGAGCCAGCGGTAGAGCAGCCAGGAGAACGCAACCATCAGGGTGACCTCGACGGCGAAGCGGATCGGTGCGGCGAGCGTCAGGAGCGTCGAGGCGCCGAGGGCGAAGGCCAGGGCGGTCTGGATGAGGATGTAGAGCGCGTCCAGGCCCATGATCGACGGCGTCAGGATCCGGTTGCCGGTCACGGTCTGGAACAGGACGGTGGACACCCCGACCGCGACGGCGACGAGCACCATCGCCCCGACGCGGTTGAGCCGGCGTAGCAGCACGTACGCGATGTCGCCCTCGAGTCCGACGAGGAGGAACGCCGCGATGAGGGCGGCCGCCGTGACCCCGAGCGCCACCAGCCAGAAGGCGGGAGGGAGTGACCGGACCGGCGTGCGGCCGGACTGCACAACGGCGGCGGGAAGGGCGTTGGTCCTAGCGCGCACCGGCGTTCCTCCGAACGAGCAGGGCGATGAACAGCGCACTGCCCACCACCGAGACGATCACGCCCACCGGCACCTCGTAGGGAAAGCGGATGACGCGGCCGAGGATGTCGCAGAGGAGGACGAAGCCCGCGCCGAACACGGCGATCCAGGGGACTGCACGGCGCACGTTGTCGCCGATCAGCAGGGAGACGAGGTTGGGGACGATCAGCCCGAGGAACGGGATGGAGCCGACCACCACGACGACGACGGCGCTGATGAGGCTGACCAGCACCAGACCGAGGTTCATGGTGCGCCGGTAGTTCAGGCCCAGGTTGGTGGTGAACTCCTGGCCCATGCCCGCGACGGTGAAGCGGTCGGCGCACACGTAGCCCACGACGGCGAGGACGGCGACGATCCAGAGGAGCTCATAGCGGCCGCGGATGAGTCCGGAGAAGTCCCCGATCATCCACGTGTTGAGGGTCTGCAGCAGGTCGAAGCGGTAGGCGAAGAACGTGGTCACCGCCGAGATGACCCCGCCGAGCATGATGCCGACGAGGGGCACGATCAGCGTGTTCCGCAGCGGTATCCGCCGCAGGACGGACAGGAAGAGCGCGGTCCCGGCCAGGGCGAAGACTGCGGCGATGCCCATCTTGGCCACGATCGGGGCACCGGGCAGCAGCAGTGTCGCCACGAGGATCCCGGCGGTCGCGGATTCCACGGTGCCGACGGTCGAGGGCTCGACGAATCGATTGCGGGCCATGAGCTGCAGGATGAACCCGGCGATGCTGAGCGCGACGCCCGCGAGGACGATGGCGAGCGTGCGGGGGACCCGGCTCACCAGGAAGGTCTGCCAGACGCCGGCGTCGCCCGCGAGCAGGTCGTCGGGGGAGACGTCGGAGACACCGGTGAAGAGGCTGATGAGGGCAAGCAGCAGCACGGCTCCACCGGCCGGCCAGAGGGCCGGCCATCGGGAACCGCGCTGCTGTGCCGGCCGCTGGGACCGGAGGGAGAGTGCTGCCATGGGGGCGCCCGCCGCAGGTGCGGCGCGGCGGATCAGGCCGCGACGGCCTCGTGAACGGCCGAGACCATGGCGTCGAGGTTGTTCAGGCCGTAGCCGATCAGGTACCAGCTCGCGGAGTCGAGGTAGGCGACGGCGTCGTTCTTCGCGGCGTCCGTCCCGTTGACGAGTTCGTTGTCCAGGACGGCGGAGGCGGCGGCTCCGGCCTCGCCGACGGCGGCGTCACGGTCGATGACGAAGAGGTGGGCGGGGTTGATCTCGGCGATGTACTCGAAGGAGACGGCCTCGCCGTGCGTGCCCTCGGACTTCACCTCGGCAGCGGGTTCGACGCCGAGGACATCGTGGATCAGGCCGAAGCGGGACCCGGCGCCGTACGCCGTGACCTCGCCAGCGCTGGTCATGAGGACCAGACCGTTTCCGGCGGACGCCGCGGCTTCCTTCGTCTCGGCGATCTTGCTGTCGAGGGCCGCGAGGCGCTCCGCCACCTCGTCCTCGGCACCGAAGATCCGGCCGAGGGATTCGGTGTGCGCGGTGAAGCTCGCGATCGGCTCGGCGGCGTCGACGGTCAGGTCGATGGTCGGCGCGATCTCCGAGAGTTCGTCGTAGGAGTCGGCGACGCGGCTCGAGATGATGATCAGGTCCGGGTCGGCCGCGGCGATCGCCTCGAAGTCGGGTTCCTTCATGGACCCGATGCCGGTGATGTCACCGCCCTCATAGGCCGACAGCTGGGTGGGCAGGGTTCCCTGCGGTACGCCGTCAACGTCGATGCCCAGGGCGTCCAGGCTGTCGAGTGCGCCGAGGTCGAAGGTGAAGACGGTCTCGGGGTTCACCGGCACCTCCGTGGTGCCCTGCGCGTGGTCGATCGCGACGGTCGACGTCGTCGCAGGGGCATCCGCAGCTTCGGAGGAACCGCCGCAGGCGGTCAGGGCCAGGGTGGCCGCAGCGGCTGCGGAAAGGACGGCGAAGCGCAGGTGTGCCATGGGGTGAACTCCGGGAAGGGAAGGGCCGGCAGGCCGGGGATCGGAAGTAAGGAATGCCTTACCTTCTCGAATCTAGAGTGCCGCTCGAGAATTACGCAAACGAAGCATCACCTATTGGCTGTGACGTCGCTCACAGGAGGGGGGTAGACGTGCAACGGCTGGCACTCGCCTTGACCGAGTGCTAGCCGTTGCATACAGTCGGAGTTGGCACTCACTCCATGTGGGTGCTAATCCCGAGGGAAGCGTTCGCCGGCACCGCGACGACGGTTCACGCCCAGCCCGAGGGCCTTCATTCCATTGGTAACGAACGCAAAGGAGAGCCCGAGTGTCGGTCTCTATTAAGCCCCTTGAGGATCGCATTGTCGTCCGCCCCCTCGAAGCCGAGCAGACCACTGCTTCCGGCCTCGTCATCCCGGACACGGCCAAGGAGAAGCCCCAGGAGGGTGAAGTCGTAGCAGTTGGACCGGGTCGCGTCGACGACAACGGCAACCGCGTCCCCGTCGACGTCGCCGAGGGCGACATCGTCATCTACTCGAAGTACGGCGGAACCGAAGTCAAGCACGGTGGCCAGGAGTACCTGGTGCTCTCCGCCCGCGACGTCCTCGCAGTCGTCGTCAAGTAGTACCCGATTGGAAGAGCCCCGGCCCGCAGTGGCCGGGGTTTTTCTCGCTGCACAAGCCTGAAAGGAACCAACAATGGCAAAGCAGTTGGAATTCAACGACGCCGCCCGCCGTGCCCTCGAGGCCGGCGTGGACAAGCTCGCGAACACCGTCAAGGTGACGCTGGGCCCCCGCGGACGCAACGTCGTGCTCGACAAGAAGTGGGGCGCCCCCACCATCACGAACGACGGCGTGACGATCGCCCGCGAAGTCGAGCTCGACGACCCCTACGAGAACCTCGGCGCGCAGCTGGCCAAGGAGGTCGCCACCAAGACCAACGACGTCGCCGGTGACGGAACCACCACCGCGACCGTCCTGGCGCAGGCCCTGGTCAAGGAGGGCCTCCGCAACGTGGCCGCAGGCGCCGCACCGGGTGCGCTCAAGCACGGCATCGAGGTGTCGGTCGAGGCCGTCGCCAAGCGCCTGCTCGAGAACGCCCGCGAGGTCGTCGGTCAGCAGACCGCGAACGTCGCCTCCATCTCCGCCCAGAGCACCGAGGTCGGTGACCTCCTCGCGGAGGCCTTCGACAAGGTCGGCAAGGATGGCGTGATCACCATCGAGGAGTCCTCCTCCACGCAGACCGAACTGGTCCTCACTGAGGGCATGCAGTTCGACAAGGGCTACCTCTCGCCGTACTTCGTCACCGACGCGGAGCGTCAGGAAGCCGTCCTCGAGGACGCGCTCATCCTGATCAACTCCGGCAAGATCTCCTCGCTGCAGGAATTCCTGCCGCTGCTCGAGAAGGCCCTGCAGGCCGGCAAGCCGCTGTTCATCATCGCCGAGGACATCGAGGGCGAAGCGCTCTCCACGCTCGTGGTCAACAAGATCCGCGGCACCCTGAACGTCGTCGCCGTCAAGGCTCCGGGCTTCGGCGACCGCCGCAAGGCCATGATGCAGGACATCGCCACGCTCACCGGTGCGCAGGTCGTCTCGCCCGACCTCGGCCTGAAGCTGGACCAGGTCGGCCTCGAGGTGCTCGGTTCCGCTCGCCGGATCACCGTCACCAAGGACGCCACCACGATCGTCGACGGCACCGGCAGCGAGTCCGACGTCGCCGACCGCGTGTCGCAGATCCGCGCCGAGGTCGAGCGCACCGATTCCGACTGGGACCGTGAGAAGCTCCAGGAGCGCCTCGCGAAGCTCGCGGGCGGCATCGGCGTCATCAAGGTCGGCGCAGCCACCGAGGTCGAGCTCAAGGAGAAGAAGCACCGCATCGAGGACGCCGTGTCGTCGACGCGCGCAGCCCTCGAAGAGGGCATCGTCGCCGGTGGCGGTTCGGCCCTGGTCCACGCCGGCAAGGCGCTGGACACCGACCCCGACGTCCTGGCGCTCGAGGGCGACGCTGCGACCGCCGTCGGCCTCGTACGCCGCGCGCTGGCACAGCCGCTGCGCTGGATCGCGGAGAACGCCGGCCACGAAGGCTATGTCGTCGTCGCGAAGGTCTCCGACCTCGAGGACGGCCACGGCTTCAACGCCGCGTCCGGCGAGTACGAGAACCTCGTGGATGCCGGCATCATCGACCCCGTGAAGGTGACGCGCTCCGCCCTGCGCAACGCGGCCTCCATCGCGGCGCTGGTGCTCACCACGGAAACCCTCGTGGTCGAGAAGCCCGAGGAGTCCGACGACGAGGGCCACGGCCACTCGCACTAGGACACCCGGGCCCCGGCCCAACCTGTGACATAGCAGTACCAGCAGCACCCCGGTTCCTCGGAGCCGGGGTGCTGCTGTGCATCCGGCCCGCTGTGACGGCCCTGGACACGGCGGCCCGCGTTCGAACGATCAGGAACACGACGACGGCCCGGGAGACGACGACGCCCCGGCACTCTCGCGGGTGCCGGGGCGTCGGGTCGGTGCTCGGTCAGGCGTCGACGACGATCGCCGTGACGACCGGCTGGCGGTTGTAGTACCGGCGCATCCAGTTGGCCGTGGCCCGCTCGATGATGTCCTCCGGATCCTGGCGGCGGCCGCTCTGACGGTTCGACGCGGAATCGCGGAGCGCCTTCTCCACGGCGGCGCCGGCCTTGTCGAGGTCCCCGTCGGAGCAGGAGAAGCCCTTGGTGAAGAACTCGGGGGCCTCGACGATGTCACCGTTGTCCGGGTCGATGATCGCGAGGACGGTGACGACGCCCTCCTCCGCCAGGCGGCGGCGCTCCACGAGGTCCTCCTCGGTGATGCCGCCGACGCTGTCGCCGTCGACGAAGACGAGCCCGGCCTCAACCTTGCCCGAGATCGTGGCGCGGCCCCGCACGAGGTCGACGGTCACGCCGTCCTGTGCGATGACGACATTGCGGGGATCGACGCCCGTCGCGACCGCGATCGCCGAGTTGGCCCGCAGGTGGCGCCACTCGCCGTGCACCGGCATGACGTTGCGCGGCTTGACGATGTTGTAGCAGTACGCGAGTTCGCCGGCGCTGGCATGGCCGGAGACGTGCACCTTGGCGTTGCCCTTGTGGACCACGTTGGCGCCGATCTCCGTCAGGGCGTTGATGATGCTGTAGATGGCGTTCTCGTTGCCCGGGATGAGCGAGCTGGCCAGCAGCACGGTGTCGCCCTCGCTGATGCGGATGGCGTGGTCGTTGTTGGCCATGCGCGACAGGGCGGCCATGGGCTCACCCTGCGAGCCGGTGCAGATCAGGACCACCTTGTGGTCGTCGCTGCGCTCGAGCTTCTTGAAGTCGACGAGGAGGCCCTGCGGGATCTTGAGGTAGCCGAGGTCCGCGGCGATGGTCATGTTGCGCACCATCGAGCGGCCCACGAAGGCCACCTTGCGGCGGTGGCGCTCGGCGGTGTCGATGATCTGCTGGATGCGGTGGATGTGGCTCGCGAAGCTGGAGACGATGATCCTGCGCGGCGCCGAGCGGAATGCCGCCTCGATCGCCGGTGCCAGGTCCTTCTCGGAGGTCGTGAAACCAGGGACGTCGGCGTTCGTGGAGTCCGTGAGGAACAGGTCCACGCCCTCGGCGCCGAGGCGCGCGAAGGCGCCGAGGTCCGTGATGCGGCGGTCCAGGGGGAACTGGTCCATCTTGAAGTCGCCGGTGTGGAGCACTGTGCCGGCCGCGGTGCGGATGGCGACGGCGAGGCTGTCCGGGATGGAGTGGTTCACGGCGACGAACTCGAGGTCGAACCCGGCCATGGTGCGGCGGTCGCCCTCCTTGACCTGGATGGTCTTCGGGGTGATGCGGTGTTCCTGGAGCTTTGCCTCGATGAAGGCGAGCGTCAGCTTCGAACCGACCAGGGGGATGTCCGCGCGTTCCTTGAGGAGGTAGGGAACGGCGCCGATGTGGTCCTCGTGCCCGTGCGTGAGCACCACGGCGACGACGTCCTGGAGCCGGTCGCGGATGTAGGAGAAATCGGGGAGGATGACGTTCACGCCCGGCTGGTGTTCCTCGGGGAACAGGACGCCACAGTCGACGATCAGCAGCTTCCCGTCGAACTCGAAGACGGTCATGTTTCTGCCAATCTCACCGATGCCACCGAGAGCGACGATGCGCATGGCTCCCTTGGCCAGTTCCCGTGGTGCTTTCAGTGCGGCAGGTCTTTTATTCACAGATTAGGTTTCTCTCGTTGGTGAGGGGAGACGGGGCGCAGGCCGTCAGACGTTCGTCGTCGCGGCCGGCGAACCCGGCGGCTCCATTCAGGTGGTCCCCGGCGTTCCCGGGGAGATACTCCTTCTAGGGTACGTGCTACGCGGGCGACCGGCGGATCGGTCCCCGAGGGCCCCCAGCGCAAGGGCAGGTTCCGGAAAGGTAAACTGGAGGTTTGCGTCCGCCCATTCTCCAGACCTCCGAGGAGGAACAGCGTGGATTCCGCCCTGCAGGCCCCACCCTCCCCGGCCGCCCGGAAACGTCCGGACGGCCGGGTTGAGCGCCGGTTCCGGCCCGAGGTCCAGGGACTACGCGCGCTGGCCGTCAGCATGGTCGTGGTCTACCACGTGTGGCTCGGGCGGGTGTCCGGCGGCGTGGACGTGTTCCTGCTCGTCTCGGCCTTCCTCCTCACCGTCACGTTCACGCGGCGCCTCGAGTCCGGGCAGCCACTCGCCCTTGCCGCGTACTGGCTGGGCCTGCTCAAGCGGCTGCTGCCCGCCGCCGTCGTCGTCCTGCTGTCCGTCCTGGCGGCCACCGCCGTCTTCATCCCGAGTTCGCGCTGGCGGTCCGTCTTCGATCAGACCTGGGCGTCGCTGACCTACCGGCAGAACTGGCAGCTCGCGGGTGACGCCGTGGACTACTACGCCCTCGACCACAGTGCGGCGAGCCCGCTGCAGCACTTCTGGTCGCTCTCCATCCAGGGGCAGGTGTTCCTGCTCTGGCCGCTCCTGTTCGCGGTGTGCGCCGTCGTGGTCGCCGGCACGCGCCTGCGTCTCCGGCCCGTGCTGATCGCCCTGTTCGGTGCCGTCTTCGTGCTGTCGCTCGTCTTCTCCGTCCGGCAGACCGGAGCGGACCAGGCCGCGGCCTACTTCGACACCCGCGCCCGGCTCTGGGAGTTCGCGCTCGGTTCGCTGGTGGCACTGGTGCTGCCCCGCCTCGTCCTTCCCGTGCGGGTGAGGGTCGTGCTGGGCTGGGCAGGCGTGACCATGATGCTGGCCTGCGGCGTCCTCCTGCAGGTGCAGCAGCAGTTCCCGGGCTACATCGCGCTCTGGCCGACCCTCGCGGCCGCGGCCGTCATCGTGGCCGGCCGGACGGACAGCCCCGCGGGCGTCGATCGGTGGCTGTCCTCGCCGCCCGTTCTCCGGCTCGGGAGTGCGTCCTATGCGCTGTACCTGTGGCACTGGCCCATCCTCGTGATCTGGCTCATCGTCGCGGACGAACAGGAGGCAGGGTTGCTCGACGGCGGCCTCGTCATCGCGGCCTCGCTCGTGCTGGCCGTGCTCACCACCCGCTTCGTCGAAGAACCGGTGCGCTCCTGGACGTGGCCGTCCCTCAAGCGCAGGCGCACCGGCCTCGTGGCCGCGCTGGCCCTCGGCCTCGTGGCCGTGCCCCTCTCGGGCTGGGAGTACCGCGTCCAGGCGCAGGAGGCGGCGGTGGAGCAGCAGACGCGTGCAGACAATCCGGGTGCCGCGGCCCTGGCTCCCGGCTTCGAGTTCCGCGGCGCCGAGGATGCGCTGGTGAAGCCCCTGGCCAGCAGTCTCGGCGCGGAGTGGGCCGCCGTCGACGGACCCTGCTCGGAGGCACTGATGCCGGCCGACCCGCTGCTGTCCTCGTGCGTCCAGACCGGCGACGCGGCGACCGCGGAACGGACCGTCCTGGTGCTCGGCGACTCCCATTCGCAGATGTGGATGACGGCCGTGGGTGCGATGGCCGGCTCGAACAACTGGGTCGCCGTGTCGGTGCACAGGCCCAACTGCAGGTTCGTCGACTCACCGGCGACGGTGGACCCCGAATGCCACGCCTTCAATGAGGCCGCCCGCGACTACGCGCTCGGCCTCGCCCCCGACGCCGTGCTCACCGTCGGCACGCGGACGGACTGGAGTTCGCCGGCGGAGGAGGTCCCCGCCGGGTTCGAGGAGGGGATCGCGCCCCTTCTCGCAGCCGGTATCCCCGTCGTCGGGCTCCGGGACACACCCCGGTTCGAGGAGGACATGGCAGAGTGCACGGCGCTCAACGCCGCCGACCCGTCCGCCTGCGACGTCCCCATCTCGGAGGCGCTGGCGCCGGCGTCGCCCCTCGCGGCCGTCGCGGACCGCCTGCCCGGGCTCGGACACCTGGACATGACAGACCTCGTCTGCGCCGAGGCCACCTGCTCCGGGGTGATCGGGAACGTCCGCGTCTACATGGACCGCGACCACCTCAGCAAGACCTACGTCGAAACCATGATCCCGGCCTTCGAGGAACGCTTCCGGTCCGTGGTCGGCTGGTGACGTGAGCACTGTCACCGGAATAGGGCACCCCAGTGATCCGTTCTAGACTGTCAGAGCCCGCCGGCGCATCCAGCCGAAGGCCCCTACCCCCACCCGGTGATACCGAAAGAGGCGCAGCAGTGAGCCAGCAGTCCGGCCAGAACGAAACCCACGACCCCTTCGGATTCGTCGGCCTGACGTACGACGATGTCCTCCTGCTCCCCGGTCACACGGACGTCATCCCCTCGGAGGCCGACACGTCGTCGCGCATCTCCAAGCGCATCACGGTGAAGACACCGCTGCTCTCCTCGGCCATGGACACCGTGACCGAGTCCCGCATGGCCGTGGCGATGGCCCGCCAGGGCGGCCTGGGCGTCATCCACCGCAACCTGTCCATCTCCGACCAGGCGGATCAGGTGGACCGGGTGAAGCGCAGCGAGTCGGGGATGATCACCAACCCGCTGACCATCGGTCCGGATGCGACCCTGCAGGAACTCGACGAGCTGTGCGGCCACTACCGCGTCTCCGGCCTGCCCGTCGTCGACGCCACCGGACACCTCCTCGGCATCGTCACCAACCGCGACACGCGCTTCGTCCTCGAGCGGGACTTCCCGCGCATCCTGGTCAAGGACGTCATGACGAAGATGCCCCTCGTCACCGGGCGGGTGGGCATCAGTGGCGACGACGCCATCAATCTCCTCGCCACGAACAAGATCGAGAAGCTTCCCCTCGTCGACGACGAGGGCGTGCTGCGCGGCCTCATCACCGTCAAGGACTTCACGAAGGCCGAGCAGTACCCGCTGTCCACGAAGGACGACGACGGACGCCTCCGCGTCGGCGCGGCCATCGGCTTCTTCGGCGACGGCTGGGAGCGCGCCATGGCACTCGTCGAGGCGGGCGTGGACGCCCTCTTCGTCGACACCGCCAACGGGCACAGCGCGGGGGTGCTCGAGATGATCGCCCGCCTCAAGGCCGAGAAGTCCGTTGCGCACGTCGACATCATCGGTGGCCAGGCCGCCACCCGCGAGGGTGCACAGGCCCTGATCGATGCCGGCGCCGACGGCATCAAGGTCGGCGTGGGCCCGGGATCCATCTGCACCACCCGCGTGGTCGCGGGCGTCGGCGTCCCGCAGGTCACCGCGATCTACGAATCCGCGAAGGCAGCCATCCCCGCGGGCGTCCCCGTCATCGCCGACGGCGGCCTGCAGTACTCCGGTGACATCGGCAAGGCCCTCGTGGCCGGCGCCGACACCGTGATGCTCGGCTCGCTCCTGGCGGGTTCGGCGGAGGCACCCGGCGAGTTGATCTTCGTCAACGGCAAGCAGTTCAAGACCTACCGCGGCATGGGCTCGCTGGGCGCGATGCAGACGCGCGGCAAGAACACGTCCTACTCCAAGGACCGCTACTTCCAGGCGGATGTGTCCGGTGACGACAAGCTGATCCCCGAGGGCATCGAGGGACGCGTCGCGTACCGCGGACCCCTCGCGTCCGTGGCGTACCAGCTCGTGGGAGGCCTGCGGCAGACCATGTTCTACACCGGCGCCCGGACCATCCCCGAGCTCAAGGCCAAGGGCAAGTTCGTCCGCATCACGGCTGCGGGCCTCAAGGAATCCCACCCGCACGACATCCAGATGACGGTCGAGGCACCCAACTACGGCTCCAAGTAACGCGACCGCGTCTCCTCAGCCCCTCCTTCCGGGAGGGGCTGATGCCGTATGAGCGGGCTCCCGCAGCCCGAGGTCACCGCCCGCCGCAAGCTCCGGCTCGGCCCGTACGCCCGCGCCGTCGGCCAGGTGCTGGTGGTCAGCGCGAAGGCCTCACCCGGTGCGGTCGCCATGAAGGTGGCCGGTTCGCTCATCTCGGCTGTCCTCCCGCTGGTCACCACCTATTTCGCCTCCCTGACGACGACGGCGCTCGCCGCTGCGTACGCGGGCGATCCCGACGCCGGCCGCTCCGCGATCACCTACGTGGTCGTCACGGCCGTCCTCGGACTGCTCTGGGGCTCCTTCACCAGCGTCGACCGCTACATCCAGCAGGTCCTGAGCTTCCGGGTCGGCGCCATCGTCGGTGACCGCATGTACGAGCGCTTCCTGGCCCTGGAGTTCTGGCGGTACGACGACAAGGAGACGGTGGACCTCTACGACCGGGCGCGCCGCTTCTCGGACTCCTATGCGAGGGTCCTCGACCGCATCGCGGCGATCTTCACGCAGCTCGTCTCGGTGGTCCTGGCGATCGGCGCGCTGCTCCTCGTCAGCTGGTGGATCGCCCTCATCGTCCTGGTCGCGATCATCCCCAGCGTCTACCTGCAGTTCCGGCTGTCGCGGGAGCAGATGGCGCACTGGAACACCCAGGTGGACTCGCGGCGGCAGCGGCGCATGATCGAGACGAACCTGATGAAGCCGCAGCACATCGCCGAGATGCGCCTCTACGGGATCGTCCGCTATCTGATGGACCTGCGCTCCACGCTGCGGGACGCCGACGAGAAGCGGCGGCTGGACTTCCAGAAACGCTACATCCCGAAGCAGCTCCTCGCGGATGCGGTGCAGTACGGCGCCGAGCTGCTGGCGCTCGTGTGGATCGTCGGGCAGATCATCGCGCGGGCCCAGCCGGTGGGCCAGTTCCTCTACGTGCAGCAGATCGTGAGCCGGGCGCTCAGCACCGCGAACAACCTCGTGTCCTCGCTCAGCTCGATCGACGAGGACCTCGCGAACCTCAAGGACTACGAGCAGTTCATGGACTTCCCGCTGTCCACGGCGGCTCCCGGGCGGCTGGACGCACCGCCGTCCGCCGTCGAGCTCCGCGGCATCTCCTTCACCTACGCGGGCAGCGAGGCGGAGGTGCTGAAGGGCATCTCCATGTCCTTCGAGCGCGGCACGCACGTCGCGATCGTGGGCGAGAACGGTGCGGGGAAGTCCACGCTCATCCGGGTGCTCGCAGGGCTGTACCAGCCGGGCAGGGGAGAGGTGCTGCTCGACGGTCGGAACCTGCGGGAGGTCGGTATCGGCGACTGGCACCGGCACCTGGCCGTCATGTCGCAGGACTTCCTGCGGTACGAGTTCGCGACGGCGGCGAACAACATCTACTTCGGCGACGTCCACGGACCGCGCGACGACGACCGCGTGCGCCGGGCGGCTGAGGACGCCGAGGCGGCGGAGTTCATCGGGAAGATGCCGAGCGGCTTCGACAGCTACGTCAGCAACTGGATGGAGGACCCCCGCGGCAGGAAAGGCAGCGGACTGTCGGGCGGGCAGTGGCAGCGCCTCGCGATGGCACGGAACTTCTACCGGGATGCGCCCTTCGTCGTGATGGACGAGCCGACGTCGGCCATCGACGCGCTGGCCGAGCACCGGATCTTCACGCGTCTGTTCGCCGACCGCTCACGGACGATCATCGCGATCAGCCACCGCCTCGCCACGATCGAGAAGGCGGACGTGGTGTACATGCTCGAGGACGGCCGCGTGGTGGAATCCGGCACGCACCGCGAACTCGTGGCCCTGCGGGGCAGGTACTACCGCATGTTCGAGAGCCAGCTCCCGGACGCCTGACCGCGGAAGCTCTCCGGGTTCAAGGGGTGAGGGCTTCGATGATGCCCGCTGCTGATCCGGTGCGGGTGTTGCGGTAGCCGGTGCCTGCCCAGAGATGCAGTCCCTGCAGATCGTAGGAAGCCGCTGCCGCGGCGCGCAGAGGCGCGGTCATGTAGTGGATCTGCGGGTAGGCGTGACCGCTTCTGGGATGGTCATCCATGAACCGGTTCCGCAGTCCCCGGGCCGGCCTGCCCGTGAACGCCCGGGTGACCTTCGTCTCGCTGAACGCGGGGTCCTGGAGCGCTGACCGGTGGGCAGGGTTCGTTCCAGCCTCGTCCGCCAGGAGCAGCGCGGTGCCGAGCTGGACGGCGGCCACTCCGGTGTCGAGGATCGCCCGGACCTGCTCTCGGGTGCTGATGCCGCCTCCTGCAATGAGCGGCAGGTCGACTGCCTTCCTGATGGTTCCGATCAATTCAGGAAGGGGATCGGTGCCGGGTTCCTCGGCCGGGTCGAAGGTACCCCGGTGACCGCCGGCGTCGGGGCCCTGCACGATGAGGACCTGTACTCCACGTTCAGCCGCCGTGCGCGCCTCAGCCTCGGAGGTGACCGTGACGGCGGTATGAATGCCCATCTGGACGAGCTCGTGCAACACCTCCGTGTCCGGGCAGCCGAAGGTGAACGACACCACCTCGGGCCGCAGATCACGGATGATCTGGAGCTTGGCGCTCCAGGAGTCGTCGTCCCATCTGGGAGAGCCCACGCGGGTGCCGTACCGGTCGGCGTCCTGCTGCAGTTCCTGCCGGTATGCCTCGAGCTCATCCTCATCGACGTCGTTGGCCGAGACGACGAAGAGGTTCACCCCGATGGGGCCCTCGGTGAGCGCCCTCGTGGCGGTGATCTGGGCCGCGAGCTGCTGAGGGGTCTTGTATCCGCCGGCGAGGAAACCCATGCCGCCCGTGGTGGTGACGGCAGCAACCAGGTCCGGTGTGGAAGGTCCTCCTGCCATGGGCGCTCCAACGATCGGTCGACCTATCGGAAACGGCAGCGGCAAGGGATCGCACGTGCTCACGGGGACTGCCTTTCGCTAGGAGATGCTCGGCGGGCACGGGGCTCAGCACTTCCCGTGGGGACCCCGGGCGATCAGCGTATGGGGGTGTTCCTCCTGATCATGCCCCCGGCCCATCGCCTCTTGCACATCTGAGGCGAGCCGGAGGCTTGTGTTGCTGCTTGACCCACCCGCCGCCCACTTGGCAGTTGCTTGGATCAATCTCGGAGGGATGGAACTGTTGGACCAGAACGAGTCCGCCGTCCTGACGGCTCTGGCCGAGCACCAGAAGCTGGACCGCTCCGGCTTGACCCCGCACACCCGTGCTTCCTGTCCTACCGTGAGATCATTCCCGGTAGCGGTGTCTCCACCCTTGCCCCCGTAGCGCACCCGATCAGCGTGCCGCTAGTGCTCCGGGTGATTCTTTGGGCCTGCGTCGCGTCGGTACCGTTGCTAGCGTTCATTGCTGAGGGCGTTGCGCAGTCGGCGTCGTCGCCGGTGCGGTCCCGGAAACCATTGCAACCTGTTCCCGGCAGCGCAGCCGATACGTTCATCGATCTTCCGGGCGAGGCTCCACAGACGCGGTGTACGTACCGATCGAGCACCAGGCGTCGAGACCCGGCCCACGCCACCGCGTTCAGGGCTGACGGGTTTCAGGGAAATGGCGCCAGGCCTGCAGCGGGCAGGGCGGCGGCATAGGCATCCGGTCGAGGCAGCGAGTTACACGAGGTTCGGGCCACGCATCGGAGCATCCGGCTTCGACCTGGCATGTAGATCAGAAGGAGATCGGTAGTGAAGAAGTTTTCCTGGCGGGCAGGGGTTGTGGCCGCGGTGGTCGTCCCTGCGCTGGCTCTGAGCGCCTGCTCGTCACAGGGCGGACGGGATCCGGACGCCGGAGAGGCGGATCGCGGCGGGCAGGTGGCGGACACCCCGGAGATCAAGGTCGCCATGATCACCCACGCCGGTCCCGGTGATACGTTCTGGGACATCGTGCGTAAGGGAGCCGAGGAGGCGGCCGCGAAGGACAACGTCGATCTGCTGTACACCTCGGACCCCGAAGGCGGGCGGCAGGCCCAGCTGGTTCAGCAGGCCGTCGATCAGGGCGTCGACGGAATCGTCGTCACCCTGGCCAAGCCCGATGCGCTCAGGGATGCGCTGAAGAGCGCCTCTGACGCCGGCATTCCGATCGTCAGTATCAACTCCGGGGCAGACGTGTCGGCGGAGATGGGAGCCTTCACCCACTTCGGTTCGGACGAAGGCCTAGCCGGCGCGACAGTGGGCGCCGAACTGGCTGCAGAGGGCAGTACGCACCCGATCTGCGTGATCCACGAGCAGGGCAACGTGGCACAGGAGGCCCGCTGTGCTGGTGTGAAATCGAAGGTTCCCGGTAGTGAGATCGTCTATGTCACGGGAACGGACATGACCCAGGTCTCTTCGACGGTGACCGCGAAGCTGCAGGCTGCCTCGGACGTCGATGCCATCATCGGGCTGGGGGCACCCTTCACCCAGACCATCCTTCAGGCCGTGGAATCGCTGGATCTGCAGGACGAGGTGAAAGTTGCTTCCTTCGACCTGAATGGCGAGCTCGCCCAGAACATCATCGACGGCAGGGTGCAGTTCACCGTCGACCAGCAGCCGTGGTTGCAGGGCTATGGTTCTGTAGATGCGCTCTGGGAGGCCAGCCGCGGCGGTTTCCAGATCGGTGGCGGGCAGCCGGTCCTGACCGGACCGGCGATTGTCGACAGGTCCAACGCCGAAGCGGTGCTCCAGTTCGCGAAGGAGGGCATCCGCTAGGACGCCCAAGGACGTCGGGGGAGCTCTGGCCGTCCCCGGCAGCAGCCCGATGAGGAGAAGTACATGGCAACACTCATAGAAGATCCCACGCTGGATGAACGGGTCGGCAGGCGCACCGTCGTCCAGAACCTGCTGGGCCGTCCGGAAGTCGGCGCCCTGGTGGGCGCCATCGTCCTCTTCATTTTTTTCTCGGCCGCCGCCCCTGTGTTCCTGCAGCCGAACTCCTTCGCCACGGTGCTCTACGGCTCTTCGACCTTCGGCATCATGGCGGTGGCCGTGTCACTGCTGATGATCGGCGGGGAGTTCGATCTTTCCGCCGGTGTCGCCGTGATCAGTTCGGCCCTGACCGCATCCTTGTTCAGCTGGTATTTCTCCATGAACCTCTGGGTGGGCGTCGGTCTGGCCCTGATCGTTTCCCTGCTGATCGGTTTCGTCAACGGCTGGATCCTGATGAAGACGAAACTGCCGAGTTTCATCGTCACCCTGGCCACATTCCTCATGCTGACAGGGCTGAACCTGGCGCTGACCAGGCTGATCGGTGGCAGCGTCGCCACGCCGTCGATCGCCTCGATGGATGGCTTCCAATCAGCCCGGGCTGTCTTCGCCAGCAGCTTCACCATCGGCGGCATGGACCTGAAAAGCCCGATCCTCATCTGGATCGTCCTCGTGGTGATTGCGTCCTGGCTGCTGCTGCGTACGAGAATAGGCAACTGGATCTTCGCCGTGGGCGGAGACGAGAACGCGGCTCGCGCCGTGGGCGTACCCGTCAGGGCCACCAAGATCGGGCTCTTCATGGGCGTCGGCTTCTGCGGCTGGGTGCTCGGTATGCACAACCTCTTCGCTTTCGACGCCGTCCAGTCCGGCGAGGGTATCGGCAATGAATTCCTGTACATCATTGCGGCGGTCATCGGCGGTTGCCTGCTCACAGGCGGCTACGGCTCGGCGATCGGAGGGGCCATCGGGGCCTTCATCTTCGGTATGGCCAACAAGGGAATCGTCTACGCAGAGTGGAACCCCGACTGGTTCAAGTTCTTCCTGGGCCTGATGTTGCTGCTGGCCACCATCGTGAACCTGATCGTCAAACGCCGTGCGGAACTGAAATAGGAAAGGCACGGCCACGATGAGCACCGGTCGGATCAATCAGCAGACCCTGCCGCACAACGAACAGAACCCGCCGACTCCTGCCCCTGACCACCTTTTGGAGTTGGACGGCGTAGGTAAGCACTACGGCAACATCATCGCCCTGAGCGATGTCACCATGACCGTTGATCGAGGACGGGTGACCTGTGTGCTCGGCGACAACGGCGCCGGTAAGTCCACGCTGATCAAGATCATCGCCGGGCTGCACCAGCACGACGAGGGGACGTTCAGGATTCTGGGCCAGGAGCGCAGACTCGCCAGCCCCCGCGAGGCCCTTGATGCCGGCATCGCCTCGGTCTACCAGGACCTTGCCGTCGTGCCGCTCATGCCCATCTGGCGCAACTTCTTCCTGGGCTCGGAACTGACCGTCGGCAAGGGGCTGTTCAGGCGGCTGGACGTCAAGCGGATGAAGGAGGTCACCAAGAAGGAGCTGGCGGACATGGGCATCGACCTTCGCGACGTCAACCAACCCATCGGTCAGCTCTCCGGTGGTGAGCGGCAGTGCGTGGCCATTGCGCGTGCGGTCCACTTCGGTGCCAAGGCGTTGATCCTGGACGAGCCGACGGCGGCACTGGGCGTGAAACAGTCCGGCGTCGTCCTCCGCTATATCCTGCAGGCACGCGAGCGCGGCCTCGGCGTCATCTTCATCACCCACAACCCGCACCACGCCTACCCGGTGGGGGACAGGTTCCTGCTCCTCAAACGTGGCAGGAGCATCGGCTACTACGACAAGAAGGACATCGAACTCGATCAACTCACAGGTCTGATGGCCGGTGGCGCCGAACTTCAGGAGTTGGCCCACGAGCTGGCGGAACTCGGCGGCCACACCGACGTCCTGCGGAAAGTCCGGTCCGACCCAGCCGAATCCGACAGCCGGCGGCCTGAGTAGCGGGTGTACCAGAGGTATCACGGCGAAGCCCCCGAGGACGTAGGGGCCCGGGCTCGCGGGGGAACGGTCCGAGTCCTGTCACCCCGACCCGAGCGCCGGCGCAATGCCGGATCCCATGCGGTAGAAGGACCGTCCGTTCTCGCGGAGCACTGCCGGCAGAGCCGACTCGCCGAGAGCTTCGGCAATGAGGGAGATATCGGTGGCGGCGAACGGTCGCCTGGCCCGGGTGGACGGCAGGTCGGAACCGAACATGAGCGCGGTCGGGTTGACGGCGTGAACCGCGCGGAGGGCCTCGACGACGTCCAGGGTGACGCGCCCGAAACCCGTCGCCTTCACGCGCAGGCCTTTCTCCGCCAGTCGGAGCAGAACCTCCCGATTGGCCCCACTCATTCCCAGGTGATCGATGCTGACCCGCGGTAACCGTGCCAGCGTCGGTTCGAGCGCGTCGAGATCCGTCGCATCGACATAGAGCTCGGTGTGCATACCGGCGACCGCCGCAACCCGGGCGCTCAACCGTAGGAGTTCGCTGATGCCCTCGGACCCTCCACGGTAGAGGTTGAAGCGCACAGCTCGAACACCGGCCACGGCCAGTTCCTCTATCCCGGAGTCAGGAATATCCGCAGGAAGATTCGCCACACTCACAAATTCCGGTCCGAGCTCTCCGAGGGCATGCACCAGGTAGCTCTGCTCGAAGCCCTGGAAGGACCCCGAGACGACGACGCCGCCGGAAATCCCCAGAGCCTCCGTGTGGGAGCGGTAGTGATCCACGGTGAAGTCAGGAGGGAGGTACCCATCATTGGGTATCAGCGGAAAACTGGGGTCGATGATGTGGAAGTGGCTGTCGAATATGGCATGCATCATGCCCTCTTACTACTCCATTACTGGTTCACCCGTCTGTTCGAACCCATGCTGTGCCGTTCACGCTTCCATAGGTTCCCTTCATGCTCGGTGCCGCCACGGGCCGACCCTGCGATGATGGGGGACGGAGATCGTTCCAGCAACGGGCGTCCTACCCGCGAGGCGGGTATGCGGTCCCCGGTTCTATTCCGTGGTTGGCCGTGCTGCTGGCGGGGTTAACGGTTTTGTTGTCTGAACAGAAGGAGGACGGGTTCCTGTGGTTGCGAAGGCGGTTGGGGTTGTAGTGACCGGTATGGGTGCCATGACTCCTGTCGGGGGTACGGTCGCCCAGACCTGGAACGAGCTTGTGGAGGGCCGGTCGGGCATCACGGTCCTGGACCAACCGTGGGCGCAGGAGCTGCCGGTGCGCGTAGCCGGGCTCGTCGCCGCAGATCCCGCTACTCTCCTGTCGACGAGGGAATACCGGCGGATGGATCGTTGTGGGCATCTGGCACTCGTGGCATCGCGTGAGGCATGGGTCCAGGCCGGGCAGCCGGCCGTTGATCCCGACCGGCTCGCGGTGGTGATCGGATCCGGCTACGGAGGTCTGGGCACGGTGGTGTCGCAGGTCCGGAACCTGGATGACGGCGGTCCACGCCGGGTCTCCCCCCATACGTTGACGCACATGATGGTCAATGGTCCTTCTGCGTGGGTGTCCATCGATATCGGCGCCCAGGGAGGGGCCCGCACTCCAGTGAGTGCCTGCGCCTCCGGAGCTGAAGCGATCGCCCAGGGCGTCGAGATGATCACCTCGGGTGCTGTGGATGTCGTCGTCGCTGGGGGAGTCGATGCTTGCGTGAACGAGCTGGCGATCAGCGGTTTCGCTCAGCTCCGGGCGCTCTCCACGAGCAACGATGATCCGACCGGGGCTTCCCGGCCTTTCGACCGGGACCGGAACGGGTTCGTGATGGCCGAGGGTGCCGGCATCGTCGTCCTCGAACGGGAAGATTTCGCCCGGGCGCGTGGGGTCGAGATTCTCGGGCGGATCGCCGGGGCCGCGGTTACGTCCGATGCAGGTGACATCGTGGCGGCCGACCAGGCGATACAGCACCGCGTCATGCAGAAAGCTCTTGCAGCGGCAGGGCTTTCCGGATCCGATGTCGACTTCATCCATGCGCACGCAACATCGACTCCTGTCGGTGACCTCCTGGAGGCAGGCGCCATCGCTGCTGTCGTCGGGGAGGATGTGCCTGTCACGTCCACCAAGTCCATGACAGGACACCTGCTGGGTGGAGCCGGCACGCTCGGTGCCATCGTGACCGTCCAGGCCCTCCGGACGGGACTACTGCCAGGCACACTCAATCTCGAAAACCTGGACCCGAAGATCAACCTCAACGTCATCGAGACCACGACCGGATGCGCCGGCTCGAAGACTGCCCTCACCAACGCATTCGGCTTCGGCGGTCACAGCACCGCCCTCGTCATCACTGCGGCGTGAAGACCACTGCCCGGAACAGCTCTGCGGTTTCATGACGCCCTCCTGTGCAGGAGCACCCCGGCGGGCTTCGGAGAGGCGCTGTTCCTCACCGGAGATTCGGGAACGGAATACCCAAGCGTCCGGATGCCTCTCCTCAGGACACGCAGATGATCTGGAACTCGCCCGGTAGCTCGATGCCATCCGGGGTCTCGAAGGCGATGGGCACGGCCTGCGCCC
Organism: Arthrobacter pasteuri; assembly: GCF_054510955.1. Classification (NCBI taxonomy): domain Bacteria; kingdom Bacillati; phylum Actinomycetota; class Actinomycetes; order Micrococcales; family Micrococcaceae; genus Arthrobacter; species Arthrobacter pasteuri. The sequence goes on along the minus strand of NZ_JBTNDO010000001.1, from coordinate 1,059,192 downwards.
GGGACCATTGAGTGCTGTCGGTGACTTGCACATGCACATGCGGTTGTGTGCTGTTCCCTGAGTTCCCTACCTGGCCCAGCACCTGACCGGCTTCGACCAGGTCGCCGACACCGACGCGGACCGAGTCCTTCCGCAGGTGAGCGATCAGCACGAAGGGGCCGTCGTCACCGAGGGCGATCACGACGTGATTGCCGGCGATCGCGCTCGCACCCCGCTGGATGCGCTGCGCCTGTCCCGCCATGTAGGAGATGAGCGTGAGTTGTGATCGTCGGGCCTCGTGGTCGTCTTCGCCGTCGTGGGCGATGACGACGGCGCCCGTGCCGGGTGCAACGACGGTCGCACCGAACCCGAAAAATCCTTCCGGTCGTTCCGTCGCCACAACTGCCCGCCAGTTCCAGGGCGCTGACCGCCCGTAGGAATCCACGGGGATGAAGTCGATGGCGAAGGCCGTTCCCATCAGGTCCGTGCCGTGACTCGGCACTCTTCGCGCGGGGCTGTTCCGTGCCCGGAACCTACCCGTGAGCGGGTACTTCAACAGGACCGTATCGCGGTTTCGCGGAGGTGAACCCATGCTTGATTTTTCTGCGCTCACCCCATGAAAGCTAGACCGTGCCCACAGCTCGGGAGTTGATCTCCGGGCTGGGGACACGTAGCAGGAGCTGGTCAGCCCACAGTGAAGACGGAACTGAGTCCGCTTGTGAGGAGACTGCTGGTGACCAGGAGCGCGTAGGGGCCGGATGCCGGTCCGCCGACGGTGAGTCCACTGAAGGTGGCGAGGCCATTGACGGCGTTCACCGTGGTGCTTCCGCCGAGGTTGCCTCTGGCTCCCGTTGCTCCTGTGCTGGTCCTGAGCTCGAGTGTTGTGGCAGCGGTACTTGTCGTCCTGTTGCCGAACTGGTCCAGGATGGTTGCGGTGATGGTGGGGGAGAAGAGGACGCCCTTGCGCACGTTGGTGGGGTTCTGCAGGAACTGGACCTGGGCCGGGGCGGCCGCGGTGATGGTCTGCTGTTGAGCGGCGGGCGTGAGGTTCGCGCCGGTGACTGTGAGGGTGGGTGTTCCTGCGAGCGTATCGGCGTAGTACAGCGTGGTGCTCGTTGCTGCTCCCGGGATGGTGATGGTCGGGGTGTTGGTGGTTGTTCCGCGCATGGTGGAGAAGATTCTCGTGCCGGTGGAGTTCGACGTGAGGTTGAGCAGGGTTCCACCTGCGGGGGCGGGGGAAGGGTTGCCGAAGGTGTCCTCGAGCTGCACCGTCATCGGTCCTACGTTCGTGGTGCTCGACGCTTGTCCTCTGGCGGGTGCGGTGAGGTAGGTCAGACGTGCCGGGGCGGCTGCGCGAACGGTGACCTGTTGGCTCGCACTCGTCAGACCCGTCGCGGCGACGGTGACCGTCGGCGTGCCGGCCAGTGTGTCGCTGTAGTAGAACGTGGTGCTGGCGGCGCCGGCAGGAACGGTGATGGTGCCCGTGGTCGTCGCGCCCTGGGTGGAGGAAACCCTGGTGGTGCCTGTAGAGGTGGAGGCGACGGTCAGCGTCGTTCCTTGACCGAGCGCCGTGACGGGTAGCCCGGCAGCGTCCCGTAGTTGGACGGTGATGGGGCCCAGGGTTGTGGTTGCCGTTGCGGTGCCTGTGATGGTCGGACTGGTGATTGCCAGGTGTGTGGCAACCGGGCTGGTCAGGGTGATCGCCTGGGACGCGGCCAGGAGAGCACCGGCTGTTGCGCTGATGGTGGCGGTACCGGCGCGTGTATCACCGTAGTAGAAGGTGAGGGTGGAGGACCCTGACGGGATGGTGGTAGTGGCTGCGGTGGCTCTCCCTCCCTGCGTGGGGGAGAACACTGCGGTTCCGGTGGTGGTGGAGGCGAGGCTGACAGGGACTCCCGCAGCCGGCGCGACCACCGGGTTGTTGAAAGGATCCTGGAGCTGGACGGTGAGAGGCCCCAGGTCCGCGGTGGTGGAGGTCGTCCCGGAGATGGGCTGTGTGGTGTAGGCCAGTTTCGAGGCCGGAGCGGCGGTGACGGTCTGTGCCTGGGACCCTGAGGTCACACCGTTTGCGCTGACGCGGACCACGGGGGAACCCGCCCTGGTATCGCCGTAGTAGAACGTCGCGCTCGAGGCTCCGGCGGGGATGGTGATGGTCGTGATGGTCTGCCCGTTGGGGGCGGCAGCGAAGGACGCGCTTCCGGCTGTGGTGGATGCGAGGATGAGACTCAATCCACCTGCGGGAGCGGTAACGGGTGCGCCGGCGGAGTTGACGCGCTGAACCGTGATGGGGCCTTGCCCTGCGGTTGCTGATGCGATGCCGTTCGTCGCGGCGGTGGTGAACACGAACACCGACGAGGTCACGGCGAAGCCCGTGCTGATAGCTGCGGGGATGCCGCTGCTGGTGGCGGCGAGCGTGTACCCGGTGCCTAGCTTGTCGAGGCGTAGGTCGCTGAAAGTCGCGATGCCGTCGGTGTTGGTCATGGCCGTGAGGGTGCCGGTGAGGGTGCTTCCGCCGGGATTTGCACCGATTGCCAGGGTGATGGGCTGACTCGCCGTCCGGACGGGTACCCCTTGCGTGGATTGCAATGCCACCTGTACAGAAGGAGTGATCGTTCCGTTCGCCGGGACATCACCGGGCTGAACGGTGAATGCGAGTCTTCCGGCCGTGAGCGTGATACTTCCACTGGGACTGCTCGTCGACGTCCAGGATCTGTGGATTGCCGTCACTGTGTAGGTATGAGGGCCGGCCGTCGGGGGAGAATCTGTGCAGCTTGTGGCCGCGATAGTGCTGCCCGGCGTCGTTCCGCAGGCAGGTGATCGAACGCCGTTGGTAGTGCGGACCACGTGATACGCGAGCGGTGTCAGGGCGCCGGCGGGCGCGGTCCAGGACACAGGGACAACCCCGGTGGTGGTCGACGGGACGGTGACGCCAGTCGGTGCGGCCAGGAATCCGGTCGTGGCGCTTCCTGTTCCGGTTCCGGCACTGGTGTAGGCCGCCTGGGCTGCCGGGGAAGCGGCGACCATGCACGGAAGGAAGGGTGCGGCGCTGATGATGAATGCGAGCACGACGGCGACCAGTGGCACGAAAAATGGGCGCGAGGACTCCCGACGTGACCGCCACCTGTTCGGAGCGGCAGATAGATCAGTCCTGGAATTCATGGCGGCTCGTCGGTTTCACGCGGTAGGAGGTAGCTGTCCTGGCATCACCATCACCTGGCTCAGGTGGAGGTCCACGGATCGTGGTGTTTGAGCGTCGTGGCCTGCGTCGGGTGGGACGCAGCGTGCGCCCCACCCGGGGCGTTCAGCGGGCGCTGAAGTACAGCGGGACGGACACGTTCTTGCAGGCGTCCTGATTGGTGGTGAGGTTGTTCATGGTGACGGTGACCGTTCCGGACACGCTGGCCCCGGATGCGATCTGGCCGGCAGTGATGAGTGGTGTGCCGACCGTGTAATCCGACGCCGAGCACCCTGTAACCTCCGTCCAGGCCGTGCCGGCGGGCCCGGCGACCGCGACCGTCACTGCTGCGAGGTTCTGCGACCCGGTGCCGGGGTTCGTGACGGTGAACGGCACGGTCTGAGTCGGACCCCCGGGAGTCAGCGCGCCCCCGGTCGCGGTGCCTGCGGTGACCGTGAAGGGGGCGCTCGTGCCGGTGCTGACAGATCCTGTGCCGGCGCCCATCGAGGACCAGAACGCGAACGCACCGCTACCTCCCACGATGAGAACGGCGGTGACAGCGGCGATCTTCCTCTTGCGGTGAGTGCGTGCCGGTGAAGTGGTCATGATGAAGCTCCTTGAATGAGACCGGAAGCTTATGCGAGACCTGTATCGATGAGACAACAGAAAGAGCTCGCCCCCTGAGCGGGACTGCCGGGATGAAAACCTGATGAGAGCACAACAGGCGGTGAACATGGTGCGGATGAAACAGGTACTGGTACTGGGCTACGAGGATGCAGCCTCAGCATGGTCGGACGTCATGTCCGAGCGAGCCGGGAGATGCGCCGCGCGTGCCGTCAATCGGTCCTGCTACCCCTATGCCGCATGACTGATTGAACCCACCTTGGCATCTCTCCCTAAGTGAATTTGGAGGAAAGAGCGAAGTAAGACCGAAGAAGAACCGAAGGAGGCTCGGCCGTGCACTACCGCCGGGCGTTCGGGATGCATGATGATCCGGCCGGGAAAGGCAGCCGCGTGCGCGAGTCTTCAAGGATGGCGATCCGGAGTTGTATCGTCCTCAGCACCATCGGATGGGAGTCCGTTGGCCGGAATGGCAGTAGGAGTTATGAGGCATCGTGGGAGGCCGGTTCCGGCTTCCCACCACTTCTCAAGGGGGACGGTCATGTGGGAGTGGATCAGGTACCGTGCGCTCATCCTGGCTGTGCTGCCGTTCGTCATCGGCATTCCTCTGTGGTTCCTGTCCGAGAACGCCGGCGGTTGGGACGGACTGGGATTCTTTCTCGCACTCATCCTCTCAATGCCGGTGCTGGCAATGATGGCTGCTTTCTCCGTGAGGTTTGCCTTCCGAAAGGACGATGATCTTCGCAGGCTGAGAAGAACCTCGAAGGTTGCCAGCATTGTCTCGCTATCCGTGTTCGGCAGTCTGGTTCTGATCGGCATCGCTGGAGTCGTCGAGTCACTGTGGGTTTGAAACGTGAGTGCCCGCTGAGAACGCAAAGAGGCTGGTCCGGCGGGCGGTCCTGTCGGTTTGGGGGGAGTTCATCTTGAGGGCGTTTGGTTGTCATGTGGTGGGACTAGCGTCGCCGCATGGGCGATGTGGTGTATCTGGTTTCTGCGGCGGGCCACCCGAATTTCGGGGACGAGGCAATTGTTGTCGGATGGTTGCGATTCCTTGCCCGCGTCCGTCCCGACGCGGCAGTCGTGCTGGACTGCCCACATCCCGTTTCGGCTCAGGCCCTGTTCCAGGGTATGCACCCGCGCCTTCTGGTGACCGATACCCTGTGGCGGGCTTGCGCCAGGAGCCCGCAGAGGGACGCTGCCGGGGTGTGGGTGTTCGTTGAATCGCTCGTCCTGGGCGGAACCGATACGGACTTCGAGCCGCTGACCCGCGCAGGATCGATGCACCTGCTGGGCGGCGGATACATCAACGCACTCTGGCCGCACCAGGTCGGCGTGGTCGCCGGCATGGCAGCCGCCCGGCAGCTATCGGGGGCCGCCCTCTACGGCACGGGACTGGGGTTGCTTCCCGAGTCCCAGGACCTGCCGCACCTGGCGCCCGCCCTGCAGAGCTTCGACCACGTCTCCTGCCGGGACAGGCCCAGCGCCCACCGCTTCGGGCTGCCGGCCGGACTGGATGACCTGTTTCTGGGCATCACGACGGACCTTCCACCGTTTTCGCCAGTCCCGCACCAGGCCCGGGATGTCATGATCTGCGTTCAGCAGGACCTCATCCGTCCGGAGTCCTTCGCCGTGGTGGCCAACCTGCTCAGGGAACGCATCAGGAACTGTCTTGATGAGGGGAAAACAGTCGGATATGTCGAAGCGCTACCCGGATCGGACCGGCAGATGTTCGAGGCACTTGAGGGGCTGGTGTCCGAGGCGGATCTGGTTTCCTTCGCCGAGTTGTGGAACGACGGGCTTCCCGCCCGGACCGGACAGCAGTGGTACACCTCGAGGTTCCACCTGCACCTGGCAGCAGCGGCCCACGGCGCCGCCGGAACAGCGCTCGGGGTAGCGCGGGGCTACTACGACATCAAGCACCGGTCACTTCAGGAACTGGGAACGGGCTGGCGGTACGCCGGGTCGGAGGGCCTGAAGGTCCTGCCGCACCCGGCCGCCGATGCGTCCTTTCCCGGCCGGTGCCACGGTTACGCGGCAGCAAAACAGGCAGAGGCCATCACCCTCTACCCTCCTTCCGCCCCGTCACGACCGTATGGCAATCCAGGGGCAGAACAGTCGGGAGGCCCGCTAGCCACCCGGACCGGGGTATTCGCCGAATCCGGCCCTCCATTCATCGAAAGGACCGTCAATGCACGATGAACTCATCGTTCTGTCTCACCTGCGCTGGAACGGGGTCTGGCAGCGTCCCCAACAGCTCATCTCACGCCTGGGCCGACACCGGAAGACCTGGTTCGTGGAGGAACCGGCGACACCGGCGGGGTCGAGCGTCACCGAACACCGACTGGCATCCAAAGTGTCCGACAACCTCACGCGGGTCTGGCTCGAAATTCCGGAGCATGGACGCCACGTCGGATACGAGGAAGACCTGATTCCGGACTACGTTCGTCGACTGCCGGACCTCATCGGCCCTCCCCGGGGCGATCGAGTGGTGTGGCTGTACACGCCCCTGGCCCTGGACATCGCCCTGGCACTTCAGCCAACGACCATCGTGTACGACGTCATGGATGACCTGGCCTCCTTCAAGCATGCCGCCCCTGGCCTGGCCAAGCAGCATCTACGCACGTTGGCCCGCGCGGACGTGGTTCTCGCGGGAGGACGCTCCCTGCACCGGACCGTTCTCGAGCAGGGGCGCTACGACGCCGAATTCTTTCCCAGCGGTGTCAGCCCCGAACACTACGCTCCGGCGCGATACCGGACCCCGGAAACGCGGCCGAGAGCGGGTAGGGCACCCGTCGCCGGGTACGTAGGGGTTCTCGACGAACGCCTCGACCTCGACCTGATCGCGGACCTCGCGCAACGACTACCCGCATGGGAAATCAGGATGATCGGTCCCCTCGCGAAACTCAACCCCGGGCAGCTCCCGCAGGCACCCAACATCACGTATCTCGGACAGCAGCGCTATGAGGACCTGCCGCGGTTGATGGCGGAGTTCGACGTTGCACTGATGCCCTTCGCGCTGAACGATCAAACACGCTCGATAAGCCCCACCAAGACCCTGGAGTACCTGGCCTGCAACCTGCCCGTGATATCGACCCGGGTGCCGGACGTTGCCGCCGAGTTCGGACACGTCGTCTACCTCCGGGACGACGCCGCAGGTTTCGCGGACGCATGCGAGATCCTGCGCAGTTTCGACCGCTCCGATCTTCAGCCCCAGCTGCGGAGGCTGCTGAAGAAATACCACTGGGACACCATTGCCAAGCGGATGGCGGACCATGTGTTCCTACCATCCCCGATCCGGGACGACGCGCCAGCAACCGTTTCATGAATGGGCAGGGCACTCCTGGAATGTTGCATCCGTTTCCCTGTTGCTAGGGCATGTATTCCATCTCGATCTTCTGTAGCCAGGATCCGAGGTTCTCCTGAACGAAGGCCCAGTCGATCTTCTGGTGCGTGAACTGCTCGTCGAACTCGACGACCTCGGGCTTCGCGCTCTCGAGTGCCTTTTCATTGACCGGCAGTGAGCCGAATTCAGCTGCCCATTCGCCCTGGACTTCACCGCTGCCGAACCAGTCAATGAACTGCCTTGCCTCGTCCTGGTTGTCCGAGCCTTTGACGAGTGCGACCTGCTCCACAGCGTAGGGGACCCCGACTTTCGGACTCACCGCGCCGGAGGTCACACCGTAGGTTTCTTCACGTCCGGGGATGGAGGAGGAAGGCATCTGGCCGAAGTCGGCCTCGCCGGCGGTGAAACGGGCGAATAGGTCCAGGTCCCTGACGGCGGAAACACCGTTCTCGAAGTACTGGTCGATCTGCCTCCAGCCCTCGTCGCTCACCCCGAGCTCGCCGGACTCGTCCTTGTACCGGCTGAGAATTCCCGCTATGACAAGCTGTGTCGTGGCTGCCTCCGTCCCACTGCCGCGCTCGTACCGGTCCTTGTACTCATCCTTGCCCCACAGGTCCGTCCAGTCCTTCGGAGCATCAGCCTCGGACACCGTGTCTGCGTTGTACACCAGCACAATGGCTTGTTCTGTCAGGGGCCAGTACGACTTTTCGTCCGCTGCGTCGGCGAGGGATTCGTCAACCTCAGCAGACCACTTCGGCGTGTAGGGCTCAAGGACGTTGTCGCTTTTGAGCTGCTCGTAGTAGACGCTGTTCAACCCATACACGACGTCGGCAACCGGATCGCTCTTCTCCGCGATCAACCTTCGCGCAACGCGTCCGCCACCGGAACCGACGATTTCGATATCGAACCCGGCCTGCTCCGCCTCCTTCTGCAACCATTCGCCCCGTCCCTCCGAGCTTGAGTTCGTGTAGATGACCAAAGGCTTGCCTGCGCTCGCTGTAGGGGCAGGTTCACCGTCAGAGGTGGTTCCCCCACCGGCTGTCAGTAGAAATGCTGCCGTGGTCGTCAGAGCGATGACACTTTTCTTCCGGGACACAACGGACTCAATTCCCTGGTAGCAACACTGAGTGCACCGATCTCAAGAGCTGTGATGGAGCGTGCTTGGGGCATCAGTGCACACCTCACGGTGTCGTCCCTCAGTGAACGGCGATGACCAGGGCTTGGAACGGCAGGTTAACTTGCTGGGGGAGCTTCGTGGCCCCGCGACTTGCCAGAGGCCCGCCGCATTCTGTCCGATAATCGATCGGCAAGTGAGCCTCTCGATAAGCTCGAGCCCATGACTATGGGGACGCACGGACAAAGGCCATCACCACCACCCACATCAACGCGCGACATCATCCTTCATGCCCTCGCAGGCGTGGCCCTCGCTCTGGCCGGAGTCTTCTCGCTTCTGGGTGCCACCACCTGGTACCTGATCCTAGGCGGGTTCATCATGCTCGCAGCAGGAGCTCTCTTCGTCGCACGGGCGATCACCTCGCTCCGTACCCGCTACGCCCACCTAGCCCGCGCCTTCGCGAGAAGCTGAAGCATGGACGTAGTGCTGTCGAGTGATGCGATGAGCATCAGGAACCGCACAGAGTCTCTTCAGGGATCCCTTCCGCACGGAGCATCTGCTTGGAGTGGTGGTCGCCTGGCCCTCGGTATCGCCTGAGCGGTGAGTTCTCTGCAACCCTCGGTCGCTAACGCAGGGCGTGGCCCAGTTTGCGCAGCCAGGACTGGAAGTCCTGCGGGTGGTCGAAATGGGCACCGGCGATCGTGCCCACCTCCGGGGACATGTCGGGACCGTCGATGACGAGCGTGTACCCGCCCGCCGCGGTTGCCGCTTCGAAGGCCGGCAGGTCTCCAAGGTCATCACCCGCATACGCGACGGTCTGAAGGTTCTCCGTGCTGATGATCCTCCGCAAAGCGGTGCCTTTGTCCTGCTCCAGCGGCATCCGGAGTTCCTCCACGAACTTGCCGGGTTCGTGCCGTAGCCCGTACGTGTCGAGGACTCCCTGAATGAGCGGGGCAATGAGCTTCATGGCACCGTCCCTGTCAGGTGCGCGCCGCCAGTGCACGGCGACTGCTAGGGACTTGTCCTCGACATGTATTCCTTCGACGCCGTCCAGCTGCTGGTGCAACACCGCCGTGGCTTCCTCGACAGCCGTCATCCACTGCTGTGCTTCCGGTACGACCTCGATACCGTGACCGGTGAGGTGCTCCAGCCCGTAGGAACCATAGAGCTCTACTCCGGGGATGCTGGCTCGTGCAGCAAGGAATGCGACCGGCCGTCCTGAGAGAAGGGCGACGACCGGGAGCTTAGCCGCCAGCCCGGCAAGGATCTCTCCCGTGCCGGGCAAGAGTTCGCTGGCGCCTGGATCATCGGTGATCTGCGAGAGTACCCCGTCAAAATCCATGACCAACCCAGCTTGCTCGCTGGTGATCAGGGCTTGCATTACTGCGGTCGCTGCATCCATCCATTCACCCTAGACCGCCAGCACCACGGACTGTGGGGCGGCGGCAGCGATGTCCCATGACGGCTCAGTCAGCGGACGTCCACGACCTCGAAAACGAGCGGCCGACACCGACTCCGGCCAATCTCCTGCAACACAAGGTGGGCTAAGGGCCCTGGCCCTGCCGGACTGGTTAGGGTGGGAATGGCATGCATTCCAAGCGGGTCGAAGCATGTCCTTCCAGCTACCTGTCCAGGTCGCGTGGATCCTGGGCGACGGTAGACGGTGGAGTTGATTCTCGTGGTACGTAAAATCAGTGTCGGAGTTGTAGGGGCCACAGGCCAGGTCGGGACTCTTGTCAGGCAGCTGCTGCACGAACGTGACTTCCCCGTTGCGGAAGTACGCTTCTTTGCTTCTGCTCGCAGTGCAGGCACCTCCCTCTCCTGGGGTGATCGGGAGATTCTCGTGGAAGACGCTGAGACCGCAGATCCGGCGGGGCTGGACATCGCTATCTTCTCGGCCGGCGCCTCGACGGCCCGGGTCCTGGCCCCACGGTTTGCTGCTGCGGGAGTAACGGTCATCGACAATTCATCGGCCTTCCGCATGGACCCCGATGTTCCGCTGGTGGTCAGTGAAGTGAACCCCCACGCGGTCGACGACGCCGGCAAGGGCATCATCGCCAACCCGAACTGTACGACGATGGCCGCCATGCCAGCCTTGAAGGTCCTCGACCGTGAAGCAGGACTGCAACGCCTGGTCGTCAGCACGTACCAGGCGGTATCCGGTGCTGGGATCGGCGCCGGCCCGGGGTTGGTTCGCGAAGTGGAAGCTGCTGCCGAGCAGGGCCTTCTGAATTTGCTGCACGACGGCTCGTCAGTCGACTTCCCGGGGGAGAAGGTCTTCGCCGAGACGATCGCGTTCAACGTCATTCCCTACGCGGGCGACATCGTCGAGGACGGTTCCTTCGAAACCAGTGAGGAACAGAAGCTCCGCAACGAGAGCCGGAAGATCCTCGAGCTTCCAGATCTGCTCGTCAGCGGCACCTGCACGCGCGTGCCTGTCTTCACCGGACATTCGCTTTCCGTCAACGCCGAGTTCGCCAGGCCTCTCACCGTCGCACGGGCCATCGAGCTCCTGAGTGATGCGCCCGGCGTCGCCCTCACAGATGTCCCGACACCGTTGAAAGCGACGGGGATCGACGTTTCTCTGGTCGGTCGGATCCGGGCCGACGAGGGAGCACCAGAAGGGAAGGGACTGGCGATGTTCATCAGCGGCGACAACCTCCGGAAAGGCGCAGCCCTCAATGCCCTTCAGATCGCGGAACTGGTCGCCCTGGCGAAGTTGACCGCGCAGACCGTCTAGAACCCACGGCGCTCCATCGGGGGGAGGTTGGAACTGGCAGCCCCCAGCAGCGGCTAGTTCGGTCAGGGTGTCAGCGCAGGACGCCGCATACGGCCGGGTCTGTGGCTCCGGCGGGCAGGTCCGCAGTCAGTTCGCTGCCGCCTTCAGGGTCGCTGACGTGCTAGGTCTTCCTCCTTGAGAGACCGGAAAATGCGCAACGTCAAGGAAGCCGGCCGGGGTGGTGTCTCCGGTCCTATCCAGTGACACGACGACGGGCCGGTAGGCCGGTACGCCTTCGACGGTGTTGAGGCGCCCGTCCCCGTTGACATCCGTGACGGCTGGGAGCACGCTGTTAGCCCCACTCGCGAGCGTTCGGCCCTGACGGGGCGCCTCTACCGGTCCCGCCGGGCCTCATTCCCGGGGCCTGGCTTCTGCTCCGGATCAACGGTTACAACTGACCCACCGAGGAGGACAAGATGCCCGCCATAGCTGTCGATGCTCTCGAAACGAAGTCGTTCAACGAACCCGATGAGAAGCGCCGTCCACCCAAGACCGAAGTCGACGTGGTCAGCCTCGGCAACACCACCCTGGGCAGGTTCACCTTCGAGCCCGGCTGGAGATGGTCCGAGACCATCAAGACCGTGGTTCACACCGAGAGCTGCCAGAACAACCACCTGGGGATCTGCACCGCTGGAACGCTGGAAGTGGAAATGGAAGACGGAAGCCGCACCACCATCCACGCCGGCGACGCGTATTCGATCCCCGCGGGCCATGATGCCTGGGTCGAGAACGATGAGACGTTCGTGGCTTATGAGATCATGAGCGCGGCCGCGTATGCCAAACCTGCCTAGTTCCAGCTGACGAGGACCGAGGCCGAACCACTTCGTTGGCTGATCGTCCACTTCGTTGGCTGATCGTCCACGGAGGTCACGACCACGGAGTGAGCGAACGCTTCTGCTGCTCGCCGTCGATGACGAGGTCGAGTCGCTCGTCGAGGAACGCGACGTAGTCCCGCACGTCGGCTGCGTCACTCAGTGGGTGCCTGTACTGCCACGCGATGTCATCCACTTTCCTGTCGCCGACGATTGCGGAGTACCAGGTCGCGTGACCTTTGTACGAGCACATCGACGTGGTCGAGCTGGGCTCGAGCGGCGCCACGACGTCCTCGATCGGAAGGTAGTACCGGGCAGGCAGGGTCGTCTCGAACAGCATCCGTGCTCGGGTGGTGTCGGCGAGGATGTGGCCGTCGAGCATCAGCTGCACGTGCCGGGAGGTACCTCGAATGTCGATGCGACCGTACGGGTCGTGCGGATGGCTGATGATCTCGTCGTCTTCCTCGAACCAGCTCTCGAAGTCGGAGAACGCGAGGACCACGTAGTCGGCGAGACCGGGATCGCGCGCGCGGAATCCAGCTGCCACGGCGTCCGTTCCCGCAACGCGCACCTCGACCGGCTCGCCCTGCGTCGTGCGCACATCGAACGGGATACGTGGGTCGAACACGGGGATCTTCGACAGGTCGGGAAGCATGAATCCAGCCGCACTGTCCGCGAGCGGCGCTGGCGTGCCGAGCGATATCTCGGCGCGAATGTCCTGTTCCAGGACGGCGTACCCGGGCACGACCCGGCGCGGCTCCCACACGAGCATCGCTCGCGTGGTGTCGACAACGGTCTGCCCGCCGAGCGTGGCGCGAATGCGCTTCACGGTCGGCTCGTATCTCAGCTTTTGGAGCAACTGCCCCATCACATCCCGCATGCGCACGCCGGTCGTATCGGCGTCGTGGTCGAGCGGATTCTCTGAAGGGCCTGACATGCACTTACGGTAGCCCCGCGCCGCCGCGTTGGGATAGAGGTGGTTCGCCGTGCAGTCGTCCCGCATCCCCTTCGCCGCGTACGGCCTCCCGGGGAGGGACTCCTCGCGGGTCTGGTGGTTGCGGACGATCCCCTAGGGGGACGCTTTTCCTCCGATGCTGAGGTCCTTGAACGCGACCACCTCTCCGAAGAGTTCCTCTCCGGTAGGAACGAAACCCAGCTTGAGGTAGAACTTCTCCGGACCATGTTCGCCGCGCTGCCACAGGACAGAGATGCGCTCCACGCCGCGTGCTCGCGCCTCCTCCTCCAAGGCAGCGACGGCGAACCGTCCCACGCCGCGTCCTTGCGCGGACGCGGCTACATTGAGTCGCCAGATGCCGGCACGGAATGCTTCGATCTCGTGGACGGGATCGAAGTTGCCCATGATGAAGGCCAGCACCTCATCTCCTTCGACCACGAGTCGTGGCCAGGCTGTAGGGGTCACATAAGCCTCGGCTATCGAGTGCACAACCGGTGCGACGAACGATTCCTGTTCGGGCCGGAGTCTGATCCTGACTGCTCTGCCGAGGTTCTCCGACGTCAGGGGTGCAAGTTCCATGGCACGACGATAAGCGCCGTTGCGGTCACCTGCAGTCCTGATGGGAGTGCACAATCGGCTATGTGCCAGCGACGGAGTAATTACCGTGCAACTCGCCGGCTAAGCGTTCGATGTCCCAGGTAGTTGGCTGCCCGGTCGCCACACCAGTCACGTCCACGACCATCCAGTTACTGCCACGGACGAGGTGCACTTCCCCCTGATGTGCACCGCTCCACATCTCGAAGCCCCTTGCGAGAGCGGCCTCATCCGGATACAGATCTATCTGGACATTCTCCGAGCACGGTCTCTGCTCCATCGACTGCAACGTAAGCCTCCTCCATGGAGCTGAAAGCGGATAAGTCTCCGATGATGGCCGTCTTCCCGCGGTTCGCGTCGGATGAGCCGGCTTGCGTGCTGCTCCCCGTGCGTCGTGACCGCGGTCGATCTAGGGGGTGAGCGGGATCCCGGTCCGTACTGCGGAGACCGCATCGAGGATCCCCCGGGCGGTTGCGGCGGCGTGCCGCTCGTCGCCGAGCAGGGACCCGTGCGTCGCCCCGTCGACGACGCGGTGCAGGCTGTTGGTCGACAGCGTGGCAAGGGCGTCCTGCGCCGTGTTCCATCCGGGTCGGGTACCGCTGCCGGCCGTGAGGACGACCAGGGGCTTGTCGGTGAAGGTCTTCAGTTCGGCGCCCTGCTGTACCGAGGAAGCGGCCAGAAGGTATTCGTCGACCGTGCTTCGCAGGTGACTGCCCGAGTTCATCTGGAGGAGCCCGCCGATGCCGAGCCGCCCTGCTGCGCCGACCAGCGCGGAGAGACGGGTCGTCGCGTCCGGGCGCATCGGCCCTGCGGGCTCGGGCACCGGATCCGCTGCCGGCGCGGTCGAGTCCACGAGCACCAGTCCGGCGACCTCCTCGGGGTAGCGGGCCGCGAACGTGAGGACGTAGAGACCGCCGAAGGAGTGCCCGGCTAACACGTAAGGGCCGGGCTCGTTCCCGCGCTGCAGCAGCGTGTGCAGGTCGGCGGTGATGTGCGCGCCGTCCTGCACCGTGGTCGCCGGATCGCTCCACCCACGCCCCGCGCGGTCGTAGACGCACACCCGAGTGTCCCGGGCCACGGTCGGCGCGATCAGGGCGAGATCCGACGACGTCAGGCCCGCGCCTGGCTCGATCACGACGGTAGGGCTGCCCGAGCCGGTGCAGTCCAGGTACAGGCGGTGACCTCCGACGTCGATCAACTGCCCCTGATCGGGAGGACTTGCCGCCGACACCGCTCCGCGCACGGTTTCGTACCCGCTCGCCAACGAGGCGAGGACGAGCAGCGCGAGCACGGGATGGAGCAGCACGCGTACGCTTCGGCCGGCTGCCGCCCGGATCTTGACGGCCATCCAGACCACCAGCACCAGCAGCGCCGGAGGCCAGACCCAGGCGAGTGCGTCCTGCATCGGGGCGCCGAATGCCACCAGGAGTATGCCGCTCACGCCCAGGAACAGAGCGGGAGCCCCGGCCCATCGCTGCGGCTGGTCACTGAACCTCACTGAGAGCACCGCCACGAGGGCCCACCCCAGTGCGGACCCCACCAGGACGCCGCCGGTTACACCGCTCTCCGTCGCCGGAATGAAGGGGGCCGCTCCCAACGCGAATGCGGCGACGGCCCCTGCTCCCAGCGCGCCGGCGACCAGCACGCCGAGGCGCCCCTTCCGCGCGGGATCGGACCGGCGGCCGGTGTGCAGGCCGTCGAGTGCGAGGCTCACAGGATGGGCCGTCACCTTGGGTTCGATCACCTTCCGGAAGCGCTCCTGGATCGGGGACTCTTGCTCCATTGCCCGAGCTTATGTGCGGTTCCTGTCACGTGCGTCCTCCCAGGAATGTCCTCCTTGAGACGTAGTCGAGATCTGCGCGGGAAGTGGCCGTCACCGGATGCAGTGCGCGCACCCGAAGGTCCACGGTGTGCCGGGCAGCCCGTGGAAGGTGATCGACCTGCCTGTGGGGCTGGTAGCGGTTGAGATGTGGTGGAACACTGGGCGCATGATCGATGCAGCGAAGGCATTCAGCGGTTTCTCCGTGCGGGAGATCCCGGAAGCGAAGGCGTTCTACGAGGGCGTACTGGGGCTGAGTGTCACGGAAGAGCACGGAATGCTGTGGATCGATCTGGCCGCCGATCACCGCGTCCTCGTCTATGCCAAGGGCGCCACCCATGAACCGGCGTCGTTCACCGTCCTGAACTTCCCGGTGGCGGATGTGGACACCGCGGTCGATGAACTCACCGCGAAGGGTGTGGAGTTCCTCCACTACGAGGGTATGACGGACAGTAAGGGTGTGAACCGGCACGGTGGGCCGCTCATTGCCTGGTTCACCGACCCGTCAGGCAATATTCTGAGCGTCCTGGCCGCGGACGGATAGTCGTTCAGCTACAGGTTTGTGTAGCGAGCACGTCGCGCACGTCAGCCGGGAGCGTGCGAGTTTCGCTCCCGTTGCTGTACAGCAGTCCACAGTCGTCGAGCTCGACAGGGATCACTCCGAGTTCAGACCCGCCTTGGCGTGGTGAGAGTGTCAGGAACATCGTCGCTGAGACCTCATTCCGCGCTACGAAGCGACGAATTCGCCGAGCGCGGCCAGGAGGCGGTCGATGTCGTCGTCGTTGTTGTACGGCGCCAGGCCGATCCGCAGGGCGGCGCTGTCCTCGAGATCCAGGCGACGGAAGGCTTCGTACGCGTAGAAAGAACCGGCCGGCGCGAGGATATTCCGATCCGCGAGGAATCGGTAGGCGTTCGCGGAGGACCGGCCCGGGAACGTCACCAGCAGTGTCGGTGTCCGATCCTCGGCTTTGGAGTGCAGCGTGACGGCGTCGCCCAGGTCGGCCAGCCCTGCCTCGATGCGGGAGCGCAGCGCGTGCTCGTGCTCGTCGACCACGTGAGCGGATGCGAGAAGGCGCGCACGGCGGCCGGTCTCGGCACCGGGAGCGATCGCGGCGAGGAAATCCACGGCCGCCGTGGCACCGGCCATGATCTCGTACGGGAGGGTGCCGAACTCGAACCGCTCAGGGACCGCGTTCGTGGACGGCAGCAGCTTGTCCGGCTGCAGCGACTCCAGCAGCTCCGGGTCGGCCACGAGGACACCGCAGTGAGGTCCGAGGAATTTGTAGGGCGAGCAGGCGAAGAAGTCAGCGGCCAGCGCCTTCACGTCGACCGCCGCATGAGCGGTGTAGTGCACCCCGTCCACGTAGACCAGCGCACCGACCGCGTGCGCGGCATCGGCGATGCGGCGCACCGGCGGTTTCGTGCCGAGCAGGTTCGACGCGGCGGTGATCGCCACCAGCTTCGTGCGTACGGTGATCGCGGCTGCGACGGACGCTTCGTCGATCTCCGTGGTCGCCGGGTCGAAATCGATCCAGCGCACGGTAGCGCCGGCCGCGTCGGCTGCCTGGAGCCAGGGGCGGACATTGGAGTCATGGTCCAGGCGTGACACGACGACCTCGTCACCCGGCTGCCAGGTCTTGGCGAGGTGGCGGGAGAAGTCGTAGGTGAGCTGCGTGGCGCTTCGCCCGTAGACGACACCGCGAGGATGCGCCGCAAGCAGGTCGGCCATCGCCTCCCGGAATCCGCTGACCGCCGCTTCGGCGTTCCTCTCCGAGCCCATGCCGGAACCGCGGTTGGACAGCGGCCCGGTGACGGCGTCGGCTATCGCGGCTCCTACGACGGCGGGAGCCTGCGTTCCGCCGGGGCCGTCGAAATAGGCGGTACCGGTGAGTAGGGCAGGGAAGTGCGCGCGGAAGGCCGCGATGTCCAGGGTCATGCCGTTACTTTCTCAGGTGAGCGCCGATACGGGAAACATCGCGGGCGAGAGCCGTGGGTGGACGCCGCCGATGCGTCGTGGTGTGCCGGCTGCCGTGCCGGCCCGCTCGGTCTGCAGCAGGAACTAGCCGAGGGAGCGCAGGGCTGCCAGGGCGTCCTGTGCCCCGTCGTGTTGCACGAACAGATGATCGTGGGTGTACCCGGCGACGACGTTGCAGCTGATGCCGGCGTCCGTCAAGGCGTTACTGATCGCAGCGGTCAGCCCGACAGCCTCCAGTGCGGAATGCACTTCCAGGGTGATCCATGCAGCCACGTACTCGTAGGACAGCCCCGCAGTGTCGGCTTCGCTCTGCTCGACCACGAGGGCCAGGCCCTCCTTCTCACGGACCGTGACCACCGGATGGACGCCGGAAGGGATGTCGGACTCCACGATCGAGAACACGTAGGATCCCTCGTTGAGCACCGGTGACATGGTGCGCAGAAGTGCCTGGAGAGTCGTTTCGCCGGCCATGATGTTCCTGTCCCGCTGCAAGCAGCGCGTGCTCAGAGGTTTTTTCGAGCGGTGCTCCAACGGTAGATGATGAGGCCCCGTCCATCGCGAGGTCCAGCGGCGGACGAGCGCTGCTACGCCGCTGCCGGACGTGTCGGCGGGTCGGGTCAGGACCAGACGGCGATACCGCCGGGGACGCTCGGCTAACCTAGAGCAGTGACTTACGAGATCGAGATTGGCCGAGGCAAGCGCGGACGCAGGGCATATTCGCTGGACGACGTGGCGGTGGTGCCGTCCCGGCGCACCCGTGATCCGCTCGACGTCTCCGTGAACTGGCAGATCGACGCCTACCAGTTCGAGATGCCCGTCGTCGCGGCACCGATGGACTCGGCCATGTCGCCGGCCACGGCCATCGCGATGGGCCGGCTCGGCGGCCTCGGCGTCCTCAACCTCGAAGGGCTCTGGACCCGCTACGAGGACCCCCAGCCGGTCCTCGACGAGATCGCCGGCCTCAGCACCGAGAACTTCAGCCCCGCGGCCACCCGGCGCATGCAGGAGCTGTACGACGCGCCGATCCAGGCCGAACTCATCACCAGCCGCCTGGCCGAGATCCGTGAGGCCGGCGTGACGGTCGCAGGTTCGCTCACGCCGCAGCGGACCCAGCAGTTCTACAAGACGGTCCTCGCGGCCGGCGTCGACATCTTCGTCATCCGCGGCACCACCGTCTCCGCCGAGCACGTGTCCAAGAACGAGCAGCCGCTCGACCTCAAGAAGTTCATCTACGAACTCGACGTCCCGGTGATCGTCGGCGGCGCCGCCGGCTATACCCCGGCGCTCCACCTCATGCGCACGGGTGCCGCGGGCGTGCTCGTGGGCTTCGGCGGAGGAGCGACGACGACGACGCGCAGGGCCCTCGGCATCCACTCGCCGCTCGCCTCGGCCATCGCCGACGTCGCCGGTGCCCGTCGGGACTACATGGACGAGTCCGGTGGCCGGTACGTGCACGTCATCGCCGACGGTGGGATGGGTGCGAGCGGTGACATCGTGAAGGCCATCGCCATGGGTGCTGACGCCGTCATGCTCGGTTCCGCGCTCGCCCGCGCGGAGGAGGCTCCCGGCAAGGGCTGGCACTGGGGCCAGGAAGCGCACCACCACGAACTCCCGCGCGGCGACAGGGTCAACATCGGTACGGTCGGCCCCCTCCAGGAAGTGCTGTGGGGGCCGTCCCACCACACGGACGGCACATCGAACCTGATCGGAGCGTTGCGCCGGGCCATGGCCACCACCGGTTACTCGGACCTCAAGGAGTTCCAGCGGGTAGAAGTGGTGCTCTCGCCCTATATCTCCAACGACTGATGGGATTAGAGTTGGCCTAGCTCCCCAGGGGCGCTCAACCTCCCAATGAAGGGTCTGGCCATGGCATCCGGCGCACTCAGTCCGCAGAACCGTGACGACGCGCTCCGGGCGCTGAGGGCGACCTCCGAGCCAGGGCAGGAACTCGACCTGCTGATCGTCGGGGGAGGCGTGGTGGGCGTCGGAGCTGCGCTCGACGCCGTCACGCGCGGTCTCTCCATCGGCATTGTCGAAGCCCGTGATTGGGCGTCCGGGACGTCGTCGCGGTCGTCCAAGCTGATCCACGGCGGGCTGCGCTACCTGGAGATGCTGGATTTCGCCCTGGTCCAGGAAGCGCTCAAGGAACGAGGGCTGCTGATCCAGCGCATCGCGCCCCACCTCGTGAAGCCGGTCCCGTTCCTGTACCCGCTGACCAGACGGTTCGTGGAGCGTCCCTACGTCGGCGCCGGGATCGCCCTCTACGACGCGATGAGCATGAGCGGCGGCAACTCGCGCGGGGTCCCCTTCCACAAGCACCTAAGCCGGAAGGCCACGCTGCGCGCGGCGCCGAGCCTCAAGGACGACGCGATGGTCGGCTCTATCCGCTACTACGACGCGCAGGTCGACGACGCGCGGTACGTGGTCAACATGGTCCGCACCGCCCAGCACTACGGCGCGCGGGCGGCGAACCGCGTCAGCGTGGTGGACTTCCTCCGCGAAGGCGAGCGCGTCGTCGGCGCGCGGGTCCGGGACCAGGAGAGCGGCGACGAGTTCGCCATCCGCGCCAAGCAGGTCGTCAACGCCACGGGTGTCTGGACCGACGAGACCCAGGCCATGGTCACCGACCGCGGGCAGCTGAAGGTACGGGCCTCCAAGGGCATCCACCTCGTGGTGCCGCGCGACCGCTTCCAGTCCACGGTCGGGCTCATCCTCCGCACCGAAAAGTCCGTGCTGTTCGTCATCCCGTGGGGCCGCCACTGGATCATCGGCACCACCGACACGGACTGGAACCTCGACAAGGCCCATCCCGCAGCCTCCTCGAAGGACATCGACTACGTGCTGGAACACGTGAACCGGGTGCTCAAACGGCCCCTGACGCGTGAGGACGTCGAGGGCGTGTACGCGGGCCTGCGTCCGCTGCTCGCCGGCGAGAACGATTCGACGGCCAAGCTGTCCCGCGAGCACGTCGTCGCGCACCCCGTCCCCGGGCTGGTGGTCGTCGCCGGCGGCAAGTGGACCACCTACCGCGTCATGGCCAAGGACGCCGTCGACGAGGCCACCCGCGCGCTCGACGAGAAGGTACCCGAGAGCTGCACGGAGACCGTGCCGCTGCTGGGCGCCGAGGGGTACCGGGCCGCGTGGAACATGCGCGCCCGGCTCGCCGACGACGCCGGCGTGCACGTCGCGCGCGTCGAGCACCTCCTGCAGCGGTTCGGCACGCAGGCCACCGAGGTGCTGGACCTCATCCGGCAGGATCCCGGACTGGGGCAGCCGCTGCCGGGGGCGGACGACTACCTGCGCGCCGAAGTCGTGTTCGCCGTCACGCACGAGGGCGCCCGGCACGTGGACGACGTCCTCACGCGCCGCACGCGGATCTCCATCGAGTCGTGGGACCGGGGGGTCTCCGCCGCGCCGGTGGTCGCCGACCTGATGGCGCCGTTCCTCGGCTGGAGCGACCAGCAGGTGGACCGCGAGGTGAAGCACTACCAGGCCCGCGTAGCTGCCGAGCGGCTCAGCCAGGAACAGCCCGACGACATCTCCGCCGACAGCGCCCGCATGGGTGTGCACGACATCGTCCCGCTAAGCTAGAAGGGTCGGGGGAGGCCGCAATCGGCGGCCCCGCCGGTGCGCGGCGGCCGGTTCCCGGACCTCCGATGCTGGCCGGAACTTCGAAAGGCATCCAGTGAGCGACCTGTCCCTTGAGCTGCACGACGCCGTACTCACCACCCCCGACCTCGTGATCCTGGAGATGGAGGCTGCCTCGAAGGAGGACGCCGCGGCGCAGCTCGCCGGACGGATGCACGAGGCAGGACGCATCTCCGACCTCCAGGCGTTCCTCGACCAGGTCAACTCGCGCGAGCACCAGATGGCGACGGGGCTCCCGGGTGGGGTCGGGCTCCCGCACGCCCGCAGCGAATTCGTCAACCAGACCTCGATCGCCGTGGGTGTCACGCGGTTCGGGTACAGCCTCGACTTCGGTGCTGTGGACGGCCCGGCAACGCTCGTGCTCCTCATGGCGACGCCGGCCCAGTCCTTCTCCGAGCACCTCGAAGTGCTCGCCACGATCGCGCGGAGCCTCTTCAAGGAGAACTTCCGCGAGTCCCTGCGCCGCGCGCACGACGCCGAGGTCATCGCCGAACTCATCAACTCGTCGCTGGTGTTCTTCGACCACTAGGCCCGGACGCTCAGGGCTGTTCCCGTGGCTTCCGGCCGCTGGAGCACCTGCCGGACCGCGGCCTCCGGCGCCCGCGGCATTCGTTGTTCTACAGCGGCACGAAGTACCTTTAAGGGGTGTTGAAGACCGCCCTCAAGCCTCGATGGATCCTCACGCTGATCCTCGCGATGACGATCGCCGCGGTCTTCGTGCTCCTCAGCCAGTGGCAGTTCAACTCCTCGCGGGAGGCGCCGCCGCCCGCCCCGAGCACCACGGAGAACGTCCGTTCCCTGACCGGTGTCCTCCAGCCAGGGACTCCGCTGTCCGCTGCGAACGCCGACCAGATGGTCTCGTTGGAGGGCGCCTTCCTGGCCGATACCCGGGTCCTGGTGCAGGACCGGCTCCTCGGTGACGAGGAGGGCCTCTGGGTCCTCCAGGCCTTCGAGGTCGACGGATCCGGAGCCCCGGACCGCACAGACGGAGCCTCGGTCATCCCCGTGGTCCTCGGGTGGGTGCCCGATGCCGGGGATGCCGCGTCCCTGCCCGAGCAGCAGGGTGCGGCCACCGTCGTCGGACGCCTGCTGCCGCCCGAGGCTCCCGAGGTGCAGCGTCCCGTGGAAGGACAGGTCCCCACCCTGTCGACGGCCGAGCTGTCCAACCTGTGGGACCTCTCCACGTACGCGGCCTTCGTCGTGGCGTCCGACGTGGCGGTCGACGGCGTGGAGGTCCCGTTCGCGGCCGGACTGGAGCAGGTCGTCGTCGGCCCCCAGCCGCAGGAGACGCCCGTCAACTGGCTGAACATCTTCTACGCCGTGGAGTGGGTGGTCTTCGCCGGCTTCGCGTTCTTCCTCTGGTGGCGCCTCGTCGCCGACGACTACCGCCGCACGCTCGAGGACGAGGCCGACGCGGCCGAGGAAGCCCGCCCAGCCCATCCCGGCGCCGCCGACCCCGCCGTCGTTCTCTCCACCCCCGTATCCGACCATGAAAGCGGTGCCCACCGTGACTGAGCCAGCCCTCGACCCTGCCGGAACCGGCCGCATGCCGACCAAGGGCAAACCGAAGCGGCGGTTCGGCGGCACGCATGCACAGATCCGTTCGGCCCTGACGTTCTACAAGGTGCTCGCGTACGCCACAGGCATCATGCTGCTGCTCGTCGTCGTCGAGATGGTCGCGAAGTACGGTTTCGGCTCGGAGATCGTCGCGGGTGGCGGTGCCCCCCTCCAGTTCCTGCCTGAGGTGGTCGCGGAGACGGCCGGCGGCTTCAACCTGTCGACGGCGGTGCTGATCGTGCACGGGTGGCTGTACGTGGTCTACCTTATCGCCGATTTCCGGCTCTGGCAGTTTCTGCGCTGGCCGTTCAGCCGCTTCGTCCTCATCGCGCTCGGCGGCGTGGTGCCGCTGCTGTCGTTCGTCGTCGAGAAGCGGATCCACCGCCAGGCCGAGGACGACCTCACGGCGCACCCCGAGGCCGCGCCCCGTTACTGACGGCCGCAGCCCCACCTGCCCCGCTGCCCCTTCATCAATGTGCGGCGCCGGTTCCCGCGGACTATTGTTGATGGGTGACTACCCCCGAGAACGGCTCTGAACACCGCCCTGTCCTCGTCGTGGACTACGGCGCACAGTACGCCCAGCTGATCGCACGCCGCGTCCGCGAGGCCGACGTCTACTCCGAGATCGTGCCGCACACGCTCAGCACGGAGCAGATCCTCGCGAAGAACCCCGCGGCCATCATCCTCTCCGGTGGTCCTTCCAGCGTGTACGCGGAAGGTGCGCCCCGGGTGGACGCGGACCTGTTCGACGCCGGCGTGCCCGTCCTCGGGATCTGCTACGGCTTCCAGGCCATGGCCAACGCCCTCGGCGGCACCGTCGCGAAGACGGGCCTGCGGGAATACGGATCCACGGACGTCCGGTCCGACGGCGAGGCCCGGTCCATCCTCAGCGGCACGCCCGAACACCAGAATGCCTGGATGAGCCACGGTGACAGCGTCCAGTCCGCTCCTGAGGGCTTCGACGTCCTCGCCAGCACCGCAGGCGCCCCGGTGGCCGCCTTCGCGAACGAGGAGAAGAGCCTCTACGGCGTGCAGTGGCACCCGGAGGTCAAGCATTCCCAGCACGGCCAGGCCGTGATCGAGAACTTCCTCTTCCGGGGTGCGCGGCTCGACCCGAACTGGACCACGCGGAACATCCTCGAGGAACAGGTGGAGCGCATCCGCGAGCAGATCGGTGACTCCCGCGTGATCTGCGGACTGTCCGGAGGCGTGGACTCCGCCGTCGCCGCCGCGCTCGTGCAGCGTGCGGTCGGCGACCAGCTCACCTGCGTCTTCGTGGACCACGGACTCCTCCGCGAGGGCGAGGCCGAGCAGGTGGAGCGCGACTTCGTCGCAGCGACCGGGGTGAAGCTCTACGTCGCCAACGAGCAGAAGCGGTTCCTCGACGCACTCGCCGGCGTCTCGGATCCGGAAACCAAGCGCAAGATCATCGGGCGCGAGTTCATCCGCGCGTTCGAGGAGGCCGAACGCGCCATCATGCGCGAGGCGGAAGCCGAGGGCGAGCCCATCCGCTTCCTGGTGCAGGGCACCCTCTACCCCGACGTCGTCGAATCGGGCGGAGGCGAAGGCGCCGCCAACATCAAGAGCCACCACAACGTGGGAGGCCTGCCCGAGGACCTGCAGTTCGAGCTCGTGGAACCGCTCCGGACCCTCTTCAAGGACGAGGTGCGCGCCGTCGGTGCCCAGCTCGGCCTGCCCGCGGAGATCGTGGGACGCCAGCCGTTCCCCGGCCCGGGGCTCGGCATCCGCATCGTCGGCGACGTGACCGCGGAGCGCCTCGAGCTCCTGCGCAAGGCCGACGCGATCGCCCGCGCCGAGCTCACGGCGGCAGGGCTCGACAACGAGGTGTGGCAGATGCCGGTCGTCCTGCTCGCCGACGTACGCAGCGTCGGTGTCCAGGGTGACGGACGCACGTACGGCCACCCGATCGTGCTGCGTCCGGTATCGAGCGAGGACGCCATGACGGCCGACTGGTCGCGCCTGCCGTACGACCTCCTGGCCCGGATCTCCAACCGGATCACCAATGAGGTGGACGGCGTCAATCGCGTGGTCCTCGATGTGACGAGCAAGCCGCCGGGAACCATCGAATGGGAGTAGGCGGACTCCGGAGCGGGATCAAACCCACTCCGGTCCGCACGGGCCGCGTTGCTATCCGCGGGGTCCGTTCGCTTTTCGGATAGCTTGGAAGACATGCCCATCTGGTCGAGATCAGCACGTGACAATGCAGGAAAGAAGGCGGTCGTGCCGGAGCAGGACCAGCGGGATGCAGGAGGGACGCCGGCGGATCAGCCGCACGCGGACCGACAGGGCGCCCGGTCGGAGCAGCGCCCGGCACCGTCCGACGATGCCGCCCAGGACTTCCTCCTGCCGTGGCTCGAGGGCCTCGGACCCCAGGCGATGGGGGATACGCTGCTGCATTTCCGGCCCTCGGCCGGGACGAGCATCGACCTGACCCACGCGCACCCCTCGGGACTCGCGCAGCTCCTCGCCGGGCGCCGCACGCGCCTGTCGACGCTCCTGCGTGATCCCGTCCAGTACAGCGCCGCGAAAGCCGCTGCCCGTGCCCTGCGCGCGAAGATCTTCGAACTAGGCACCGAGCGCGGTATCGACGTCGGGTACCTCGCGGCCGGCACGGCGTCGTGGCGTTCGGTGGACGACTCCGGACGCTCCGAGACCCTGAACGCACCGATCCTCCTCACGGCGGTCTCCCTGACGGTGCACCCGTCGCAGGACGACTACGAGCTGCAGATCACCGAGCAGGCCCGGATGAACCCTGCCCTCGTGCGCCACCTGCGCCACCACCAGGGTCTCCAGGTGGATCCTCCCGCCATCGCCCGGCTGGCCTACGGCACCGCACGCTTCGATCCGCACCCGGTCCTGGAGCGCATGCGTGCGCTGAGCGCAGACGTTCGCGGGATGTCCGTCGAACACCGGATCCTGGTATCGACCTTCGCCGACCTCGCCGGCGTCAGGGGCGATCCGGCCCTGCGCCCCGACCACCCGGTCCTCGCCGCCCTCATGGCCTCGGCCAGGGGCGACGCCGAAGCCGCCTCGGCCCTGTCGGGGAGCGCCGACGACGTGTCCTTCCCTCCGGCCGAAGAGCGGGACCCCGCCGAGGAACTCATGATCCTCGACGCGGACCGGGCGCAGCAGGATGTGCTCGACCTCGCCTCCGCCGGCATCAGCGTCGCCGTCGCCACCCCGCCGGGCACAGGGCAGACCCAGACCGCCCTGAACGTGGCCGCCAGGTCGGCGGCCGCCGGCAGGCGCGTCGTCGTCGCGGCGGAGCGCCGTGGCAGTCTCAATGAATTCGTGCAGGACCTCGACGGCCTGAACCTCGGGTCCCTCGTGCTCCAGGTGGGCAGCCAGACAGGTCCGACGCAACTGCGCGAGGCCGTCATCCGTGCCCTCGTCCGTAACGAGAAGGCCGCCGAGCCGCAGCTGGAAACGCTGCATGCCACGCTGACCGGACACCGCCACCAGCTGATGGAGCACGTCCGGAGCCTCCACAACGTCCGCAGCCGCTGGGGATGCTCGCCCTACCAGGCCATGCAGTCCCTCGCTGGACTCACCGCGCTCGACCCCTCGCCGTCCACGACGGTGCGGCTCAAGCGCAGCGTGCTCGACTCCATCGCCGACCGCAGGGACCTGACCGAGCGGCTCCAGCGGGCCGCCGAGCTGGGCAGCTTCAGCAAGGCCTCGACCGAGAGTCCCTGGTACGGGGCGCAACTGCTCAACCGCAAGGAGACCGAGCACGCGCACGGCCTCGCGGAGCAGTTGTCCACTGAGATCCCCGAGCTCCGGGGCAAGGTGCAGCGCGTCGCCGAGCATTCGCACATCACGCTCGGCGGAACGTTCAAGGAGTGGGGCGAGCAGCTCGAACTCCTGGTCGCGGTACGGGAGAGCCTCGACAAGTTCACGTCGGACATCTTCGACCGTCCCGTCACCGACCTGATCTCCGCCACGGCGCCTTCGTCGTGGCGCAAGGAACGCGACATCGAGATGAGCTCGATGACGAGGTCGAGGCTGCGGCGCGTGGCCAAGGAGTACATCCGTCCGGGTGTGCACATCTCGGACCTGCACACCTCCCTGCTCGAGGTGCAGCAGCAGCGCACGCTGTGGACCCGCTACGCCCTCACCGAACGGCACCCGTCGGTCCCGACCGGTCTGGCGGAGATCCACACGTCCTACCGCTCCGTGGAGGTCCTCCTCGCCGA
Organism: Arthrobacter pasteuri; assembly: GCF_054510955.1. Classification (NCBI taxonomy): domain Bacteria; kingdom Bacillati; phylum Actinomycetota; class Actinomycetes; order Micrococcales; family Micrococcaceae; genus Arthrobacter; species Arthrobacter pasteuri. Next base: position 1,032,604 of record NZ_JBTNDO010000001.1, on the reverse strand, counting down.
GCTGACCACGATCCTGCGGCCCACCGCGGGCAGCCCTGACCTCGCCGCACTCGACCTGGACGGCCTCGAAGCCCTCCTGCGCGACCTCGCGCTGGACAAGGACACCCTGGAGACGCTGCCGGAGCGCACGCTGCTGCTCGACGAGATGCGCGAGCAGGGGCTCGGTGAACTGCTCGCCGACCTCGCCGCGCGGGAGGTCCCCGCCGAGCGCGTGGGGCCCGAACTCGAGCTCGCCTGGTGGCAGTCCGCCCTGGAGGCGATGATCAGCGGCGACGACTACCTCGCCATGTCGGACGGCGACAGCCTCCGCAGGCTGGAGGCCGAATACCGCCTCGCGGACGATGCCCACGTCGCTTCCGGGCCGGCCCGTATCCGGTGGACGCTCGCTGAGCGCTGGCGCGCCGCGGTGGAGGCCCACCCGGAGGACGCCGCTCGCCTGCGGCAGGAACTCAAGGACGGTACGCTCACCCTCGAGGTCTTCGCGGGCCTGCACAGGGACCTCGTGGCTGCGCTGCTGCCCGTCTGGGCGGTCAGCCCGCTCACGATCCGTGGCGCCGTTCCCGAGGGGTACACCTTCGACACCGCCGTCATCCTCGACGGCGAGTCGATGTCGCTGCAGAGTGCGGTGCCCTGCGTGGCGCGGGCCTCCCAGGTCCTGGTGTTCGGCGACGATCGCCTCGCCGGCCCCACCCGCTTCAGCATCGAGGTGCAGTCCGCCGACCGCGCGTCCACGCTCGAGCCCCTGCCCAGTGCCTTCGACTCCCTGCGCGAGGTGCTGCCCGTCCGCGGACTCACCGAGATCTACCGCGGTGTCGACCGGGCCCTGGACACCTACCTCAGCGAATCGTTCTACGGCGGCAAGCTCTCCCGGCTTCCGCAGGCCTCCGAGGTGACGGGGGAAGGACGCGGCCTCGTGGTCGAATACCTTCCGAACGGCACCGGGATGCCGAGCTCCGAGCACGACGGCGTGGAGAGCGTCGCCGTCGAGGTGAACCGGGTCGTCGAACTCGTCTTCGAGCACATCCGCCGCCGCCCGAACCTCTCCCTGGCCGTCGTGACGGCCAGCGCCCGGCACGCGGCCCGGGTCGGGGAAGCCATCCGCATGCAGATGGCGGAGTTCCCATGGGCCGCCGGCTTCTTCACCCCGGGCAGGGAGGCATTCCGTGTCGTCCCCGTCGAGCGCGCGGGCGGCCTCGTCCGCGACGACATCATCTTCTCGCTCGGGTACGGCCGGACTCCGCACGGACGGGCACTTCACACGTTCGGTCCGCTGTCGGGCCCGGACGGCCGCCGCAACTTCGTCATGGCGATGACGAGGGCCCGGCGCCTGCAGCATGTGCTGACGTGCTTCGAGCCGTCCGACCTGGATCCGGACCGGCTCACCACGGGCGCCCTGGACTTCTTCGAGCTGCTCCAGCGGGAACTCGGCAGCGGCGCAGGGCGAAGCCCTGCTGCCTCAGGCAGCAACGAGGATCCGCTGGTGGCGGACCTTGTGGACCGGTTGCGGCACCGCGGCGCAGAGGTGTGGGACCACTACGCGGGCGTCCTGGACATCGTCGCGGTACGGCCGGCGGACCTCCGGGCGGACGGGAGCGCCGCCGCAGTCCAGGACGAGCGCCCCGCTCCACTGGCCATCGAATCGGACGGCACCGGCCGCTACGGGTCGATGTCGGTGCGGGAACGCAGCCGCCTGCGACCCCAGGTCCTCGAACGCATGGGCTGGCGGTACATGCCGCTCTGGACCATCGAGGTCTTCACGGACCCGGATGGTTGCGCGGAGCGTGCGTCGGCCCTCATCGGGCTGCCGCCACGTGAGACTCCGGACCAGCCACGAACACGAAAGGACCCCGCCGGGATGCGGAAGGACGAACAGGCTCCAGAAGGCGGGATCACCGCCGGCGGCGAGCCCGGCAAGGCCGGCGATTCGTCGCCCGTCATCCCGAGGACCGCGGGCGAGGACGATCCCCGGTCTTGGGGAGACGCCGAGAGCAACCACGACGAGTGGCTCAAGGAGCAGCGTCCGCCGCACTGGGGCTGATCACCGGTCGGTGTCCGTCGGTGTCCGTCGCAGTGTTAATAGGCGTCCTCAAGTCCGTAGGCGGCCATAGGCGTCCTCCAGTCCGTAGGCGGCCGTAGGCGTTCAGGGGCCGGTGGTCAGGACGAGGTGGACGTCGCCCGAGCTGGAGGATCCGGCGAGGGACTCGGCGTCGGCCGTGCGGGCGGCGACGACCACCAGCCCGCCTGCGTCCCCGGCGCCGGGCCAGGTGCTCCCGGTACCGCCCGGGGACGTCCAGAGCACGGCGACGGAGCGGGCCAGGACGGTGGACTCCGCAGCGACGTCGTAGCCGTTGCCCGTACTGAGGACCACGTCGACGAGTTGGCCCGGGGCGAGCAGCTGGACGGTGGCGGGATCGGCCGGCCGGAGGGGGACCGCGACGGTGCCGGGTGCAGTGCCCGTCAGGAGTCCGTCCCCCACGAGGGCGGTCGAAGCCAGGGGTGACCCCTGGGACAGGGGAGCGGCCAGCTGCTGACCCAGCACCTGCTCGGGCAGGCTGAAGGTGTCCCTGCTGAGGGCCTCTTCGGGGAGCTGGACGATGGCGACGTCGGCCTCCGTCAGGATCGTCCCGACCGCGAGGTCATGCGATGCGCTGACCACCGCCGTCGTCGGGTGGTCGTCGCCCACCGCCGCCTCGACGGCGACCCCCGCCGCAGCACTGAGGAGCAGGCAGGCGAGGAGCCGCTTGTGGCGGTGCACGAGCCGGCGGAGCCGGTACCGGAGCGGGGCCCGTGGCAGGCGGGTGGACGGGGTCATAAACCGACCCTAGGCGGCAGGACCCGCACGCGACCCCGGTGGCCGGGCTATGTGGACATCGGGGTGGGCATCGGGCCCGTGGAACCCGCGCGGGCGCTCAGCGCCCGCCAGGTTCGTGCAGGACAGCGCGCCTGCTCAGGACGACGCGTGGCTCAGGACGACGCGGCAGCCTTGCCTGACGGGGACGCCGCAGCGGGGGACGGGGAGGACGCCGTCGTGCTCGGCGCCTTGGTGGTCGAGGACGATCCGGCATCCGAGCTCGACTTCGTGTCGCGCGAGTCGGTGCGGTAGAAGCCCGAGCCCTTGAAGACGACTCCGACGCTGTTGAACTTCTTGCGCAGCGTTCCCCCGCATTCGGGGCAGTCGGTCAGGGAGTCGTCGGAGAACGACTGCTGGATGTCGAAGGCGTGGCCGCAGTCCTTGCAGGCATAGGCGTACATGGGCATGGAAATCCTCCTGGACGAACTTCGCGGTCCCCGGATGGCTCTTTCGGACGACTGCTGTTGGCACTCTCCGGGGTCGAGTGCCAGTCTACACCGACGAGCCGGCCGTCCCGAAGCGAAGCAGTCCGTCCGGGGTGAAGACCCCGCCCAGCGGCTGGTCGTGGGGCCCGGACGGGATGGTGCCCGCCGGGAGGACCTCTGGCCGGTACACCACGCCCAGCCGGGGGACGGCTCCCGGTGCGCCGAGCGGATAGCGTGCCAGGAAGCGGTCGTAGTAGCCCCCGCCCTGGCCGAGGCGGTGGCCCGATCCGTCCACGGCCAGCGCCGGTACGAGGATGACGGCCACGTCGGGCACCTCGTCGAAGGAGGAACGCGCACCTGTCGGTTCATGGACGGGCGCGCGCACCGACCGCTGCAGGGGAATCCCGGGCAACCAGGACGCCCAGGACAGCTGGTACTCCGGCTCGCAGACGGGAACGACGACGCCGAAGCCGAGGCCGTGCAGTTCCTCGAGCAGCGGCGCCGTATCCGGCTCCGGGTCGACGCCGAGATAGGCGGCGACGGTCGGCCCCTGCCGCGGGGTGCCGCTCGGGGCAGAGGGGAGACTGCGGACGTACTCGACCACGACCCCGGCCAGTGCCCGTGACTGGTCCTGCCGGTCCGTAGGGTCCAGGGCTCCACGGGCACTGCGCAGCGAGGCGCGCAAGCGGGCCTTCTCCGTATCACGAGTGGGAGGTGTCATGTCACCATTGTGACAACGACCCGGGAATCCTGCGGCCGTTATGTAGTGTGGTCTTCATGACTTTGCAATCACGTGTGACGAAGGCCGTTATCCCAGCGGCCGGCCTCGGGACCCGTTTCCTCCCCGCCACCAAGGCGATGCCGAAGGAAATGCTGCCCGTCGTCGACAAGCCGGCTATCCAGTACGTCGTCCAGGAGGCCGTCGATGCGGGCCTGTCCGACGTCCTGATGATCACGGGGCGGAACAAGCGCGCGCTCGAGGACCACTTCGACCGCGTCCCCTTCATCGAGCAGACCCTCGAGGCCAAGGGTGACCACGACAAGCTCGCCGCGGTACGCCGTCCGTCCGAGCTCGGGGACATCCACTACCTGCGCCAGGGCGATCCGAAGGGGCTGGGGCACGCCGTCCTCCGCGCCAAGCTGCACGTCGGCGACGAGCCGTTCGCCGTCCTGCTCGGTGACGACCTGATCGACGAGCGGGATGCCCTGCTCGAGACCATGATCGACGTCCAGGCCAAGACGGGCGGCTCCGTGATCGCCCTCATCGAGGTGGATCCCGAACAGATCAGTGCCTACGGCTGTGCCGACATCACGGAGATCGACGGCGAGAGCCATGTCCGCGTCAACCAGCTCGTGGAGAAGCCCTCCGTCGAGGACGCGCCGTCGAACCTCGCCGTGATCGGGCGCTACGTGCTCCACCCCCGGGTGTTCGAGGTCCTCGAGACCACGAAGCCGGGCCGTGGCGACGAGATCCAGCTGACGGACGCGCTGCAGACCCTTGCTGCCGCCGATGGCGAGGGGTCCGGCGTGTACGGCGTCGTCTTCCGTGGCCGCCGCTACGACACCGGTGACAAGCTGAGCTACCTGAAGGCCGTTGTGACGCTGGCATCGGAGCGCGAGGACCTCGGTCCGGGCCTCCGCGCCTGGATCAAGGACTTCAGCAAAGACATCTCGGTCTAGCACGCCATGTGGTCGGCGAGCAGCTGGCCCGTGACCCTGAGGACAGGCGCCTTGTCCCTGAGGCCTATCCGCCACAGGGACAAGGCGGCCTGGACGGCGTTGCGCCACCGCAACGCCCAGTGGCTCGCGCCCTGGGAGGCATCCAATCCGGATCCCGAGGGGTTCCTGCCCACCTATCACCAGATGGTGCGCTCCCTGTCGGCACAGGCCCGGGCCGGATCGGCCTTGCCGTTCCTGATCACGGAGCAGGAGCCCGGCTGGCGGGAGGATCGACTGGTGGGCCAGCTGACGGTCTCCGGCATCACCTGGGGGTCCGCCATGACGGCGACGCTCGGCTACTGGGTGGACTCCGACCGGGCCGGACGCGGAATCGCACCCACCGCGGTCGCCCTTGCCACCGACTACTGCTTCGGCGACCTCGGACTGCACCGGATGGAGATCAACATCCGCCCCGAGAACCGCGCCAGCCTCCGGGTCGTGGAGAAACTCTCCTTCCGGGATGAGGGGCTCCGCCCGCGCTACCTCCACATCGCAGGACACTGGGCGGACCACAGGAGCTTCGCCCTGACCGCCGAGGAGGTCCCGCGGGGCCTGCTGGAGCCGTGGCTGGAGGGCCGGCAGACCCGGTCCGACTGAACGCTCAAATGCCCTCCGGGGCATACTCCGTGCCGACACACCGGGATCAATGCGGGAGCAGGGGAGCAACTGCTCCTACGGTTCTAGGTGTGGTCTTCTCCCTGGATAGCTCGCTGGTGCTCGCCGCAATCGTCGGATTGTGGCTGGTGTGGGTAGCGCCGTCCGTCCTTCGAAAGACCGTGCCGGCGGCCGCCGGCAGCAGACGCCGATCGCCGAAAGCCAGGACGGGCAGTCCTGGAGGGAGCATGATGACAAGAACCGCGCCGCAGGACGATGCCGCACGACCGGGGGAGACCCTGGAACCGCACTCCATGACGACGGTCCCGTCGCCAGCCGCTGCGCGGCCGGGTCCTTCGCCCAGGCCCTTCACGCCGCGGTGGGGACGCATCGCCGTGGCGCTGGTAGGACTCCTCGCACTCTGCGCCGCCCTCGTGACGCTCGTCCTCGGAGCCGTAGGCATCGTCTCCCTCCTCGTTCCCCTCGCCTGCGTCGGCATCGCCGCTGTGGCTGTCGCGGTCCTGAGGCTGCTCGCCGTCCGTAGCCGGGAGGCGCGTGTCAATCGTGCCTTCGCCGATGCCATGGCACCGGTGCGTGCACCTGCACCGGACCGCGCCGAGGTGCCTCCGGCGTTCCCGCCTGCACCGAAACGCCCGACCACCCTGTTCAACGCCGAAGAGACCGCTGAACGGCCCCTGACGGCCATGGAACGGCGGACGGCGGCGCTCGCCGCGGCGGGCTCCTCCGTGGTGGAGGTCCGCGACCAGGCAGTGCCGGCCGAAGCCTCCGAAGCCTCCGAGGCGGCCCAGCCGGCAGGAGCGACGGCGTGGGCTCCCGTCGAGGTACCCCGTCCCACCTACGTCGATGCGGCGAAGGCCGAACGCCAGGCGCCGGCCCCCCTGGACCTCCCCGAGGCGCCGAAGCCGTCGACCAGGACACCGATCAAGGCATCGGAAGCTGCTGCCCGCGTCGCCGCAGCAGCCGACACCGCAGCCGACACCGCAGCGGATACCGCCGGCACCGTGGACGCATCGGTCGATTCCCATCCCGCCACCGGGCGCATCAACCTCGACGACGTGCTGCAGCGCCGTCGCGCCTGACACCTCCGGAATGCCAGGGCCGCTCCCCGATGCAGTCCGCAGCCCCCGCGTAGGCGCAGCGTGAGGGCGAGAGAGGCACGCGTCATCCGGGAGCAGGAGACGATCGCGTTCCTCGAATCGGACGCCCCGTCGGAGCTTCTTCGCTCTGCGCTCGCCGCCGCCGGGTGGGAGCTGGTCTCCTGGCAGCTGGGACCGCTGCACCACCGGCCCGGTGCCGGGGTGACAGGGATCTTCTCCCTCGAGGTGCGCAGGTCGTCCGACCGGCACGGCCGGAGGGCCGCGGTGCCTGTGCCGACGCACGCCTGCATCACGTCCTGCTCCATCGCCCATCCCGCCGCCCGCGTGGAGGTGTTCCACCGCCGGGGCGCGGACCCCCTCTCGGTCTGGGTGCATCCCGCCGATCCGCTGTTGCCGGGCCTCCCGTTGGCGCTCGACCCCCTGGGCGTCACCCCCATCGCGTTCGGCGCGGAGCATGACCCCGCCGATACCGTGATCGAGACCAGGAGCTACCGGCCGCTCCGTCGGGCCGTGGTCCTGGCCCGGAACGGGAACGACCGCCGCTACCTGAAGGTGCTCCGCCGCCACGAGTCGGGGCCGCTCGCGGAACGGCACCGTATGCTGCGCGCTGCAGGTGTCCCGGCACCCGCGCTGGCCCGTGAGCCCCTGCAGGATGTCGTCGCCATGCATCCCGCTCCGGGGGCACCGCTCGCCGAGCTCCTCATGCGCGACGGCGCGTCCGACGTCGATCCTTCCGCGCTGGTGCGGGTCCTCACCTCACTGCCTCCCGCCGTCCTCGGACTGCCGGCGCGTCAGCCCTGGTCGACCCGGGTACGGGACTATGCCGAAGGCGCGGTTGGCGCCCTGCCGGCAGAGGCTTCCCGGATCAGGCGGCTGGCCGCCGGGATCGACGACCTCGTCCGCTCGAGCGATGCAGGCCCGGTGGTGCCGACCCACGGCGACTTCTACGAGGGCAACCTCCTCATCACGGACGGTGCGGTGTCAGGGCTCCTGGACGTCGATGCGCTTGGCCCGGGACACCTCGTCGACGACCTGGGCTGCTTCCTCGGCCATATCGCCGTCCTGCCCGGATTGCATGCCGGCTACGCCCACGTACCCTCCGCGCTGCTGCGGTTCCTGCGGGCCTTCGACCGTCATGTCGATCCCGCAGCCCTCCGGAGCCGCGCCGCAGCGGTGAGCCTGACCCTCATCGCGGGAGCCCGGCGGGGGCCTGCGGGCACCCACGGGGCCGGCGAGGCGCTGTCCCGGCTGGAGATCGCCGAGCAGTTCCTCGCCGAGGCCCGGACCCTGGGCTCCGAGCGGGAGCGTGACAGCGGCTAGGAACAGGAGGGACGCGCATTGCCACGGTCCTCTCCCGCCCATCCTGCACCCGTCCGGCGCCGGGACGGGACGTCCTCAGGCCGTCGCCGGCGGGCGGACCCGCGTATCCATCTGCAGGACCGGCGTGCCGTCCGCGTCCGACAGTTCGAGCTGCACCGCGACGTCGACCCCGGCGAGGGAGGTCAGGTGCGTGCCGCCGCAGGGGATCTCCGCCCGTTCCTCCGGGAGCACGCAGATCCACCGGCGACGGTCGGTGAGGCCCGCTCCGTCCGTCTCGATGCCGATCGGCGCTCCAGTCGCCGTCCACGCGGCGAGCGTCGCGTTCACCGCCTCGGCGACGGCATCCGTGTCGAGGTCCTCCCCGCTGAAGCCCTTCCGCCGCAGGGACTTGCCCAGGCGGTACCTGTCCACGGAGCCGAACTCCCCGATGACCGTCGTGTCGATCGCCAGTGCGTCGAAGTTCGGTGCGCCGAGCGCGTCCGGAGCCACGTCCTTCTTCCACCGGCCGGCCAGGGCCCGGTTCAGGGCCAGCGAGGCGAGGTGGCAACCGGTGTGACCCGCGGACACGGCCGCGCGATGCGCGCTGTCGACCCGCACGACGACGTCGTCGCCCTCGGCAGGTCCCTCACCGTCGACGAGGTGCACGACGACGAAGGCCCAGCCCTCCGCGCCCTTGCGCACCGGCGCTTCATCGCCCAGGTACAGAGTGGTCCCGTCGGTGGCTCCCACCACGCAGTCGGCCACGGGCCACGTGCGCGACCCTGCCCGGAGTTCACCGCGATCCGGCCCCTGGTCCGGCCAGGCGGAGTCCACCGGATGGAAGGCCGTGGTGTCCAGCAGGACCGCGCACCGGCCGTCGTCGCGGACCTCGACATGGAGGACGCGGGAGGCCGATTCGACGGCCCCCTGGGGATAGGTCACGCGCGTGTCGGTCCTCGGCAGGGCCATGGTGCTCCTTGGGTGCTGGGTGCTGGGTGCTGGGTGCAGGCGGTCGGGTAAAGCGATTCAGGTGTCGTCGGGCAGGTGCGCCAACCGCTCGAGCAGTGGCTCGGTGCGGTAGGGGATGTGCTCGTGGAGGGCGAGGACCGTCTCGGTGCGGATCACACCCTTGATCTTCAGGACCGACCGCAGCGCCGCCTGCAGATTGTGCGTGTCGGTCGCGGCGACGCGGCACCAGACATCGCCCCGGCCGGAGATCTCGTGCACCTCCAGCACCTGATTGAGGGTGCGCAGACCGGCGATGACCCCGTCGAGCTCACGGTGTGAGACCTCGATGGTGACGAAAGCGACGACGTCGTAGCCGAGCGCCTCGAGGTCGAGCTCGCGGCCGCTCCGACGCAGCACCCCGGTGCGCAGGAGCCGGCGGATCCGGCTCTGCGCCGTATTGCGGGCGACGCCGAGGGCCTCGCTCAGCTCACTCACCTGGGCCCTGGGATCCCGCACCAGCTCGAGCAGCAGGCGCAGGTCGAGGTTGTCCAGTTTGCTCACGAAGCTCACTTCCCGTCAGTCGGCTCTGCCTGTGTTGCGCAGAACGCTCAAAAGAGCATCCTGCATCTTTGCAGGGCGGTCGATCCAGCTCATCCTATAGAGGTCCGGGGTGAATCGCGCCCGGGCGAGCGCCAACGCGTACGAGCAGGGAGAAGTGGGATGAGCGTTCTCAACGAACTCCGGATGAGGCCGACAGCGACCGGGCGCCGCAGTTGGGACGCATCCCTGGCCGCCCGCCTCGCGCTCGCCGTGACGGTGATCTCCACCCTCCTGATCGGGGCCAACCTCGCCACGCCGATCTATCCGCTCATCCAGGCCGGCCTCGGCCTGACGGACTTCGCCGTCACCGTCGCCTTCTCGTCCTACGTCGTGGCGCTGATCGGTGGGCTCGTCCTGGCAGGCCACTGGTCGGATCACATCGGACGGCGCGCGGCGCTGGTCCTCGCCATCGTCCTGGGGCTGCTCGGCGCCGCACTGTTCGCTGTCGCGACCTCGCTGCCGATGCTGGCGGCGGGACGCGCGCTGCAGGGAGGCGCGGTCGCGCTCGCCACGGGCGCGAGCGCCGCAGCCCTCCGCGACCTCCTTCCGACACGGCCGGACTGGGCCTCGAGGTTCACGCTGATGGCCTCGGCCGGGGGAGTCGCTGCCGGTCCCGTGATCGGCGGACTCCTCTCGCTCCTGCCGGCCCCGACCCGCACGCCGTTCATCATCTACCTCGTGGTGCTCGCCAGCCTCCTGGTCCCGCTCCTGGTGCTCCGTGCACGGCCTGCGATCCGGCCCGCGGCTGCGGACCGACCGCTCGCGGCCCTGCGCCCCCGCAGGCCGGCGGTGTCCCGGGATGCGCGCCGGTCCTTCTGGACCGCTTCGGCCGTCGGATTCCTCAGCTTCGCCGTCTTCGGTTTCACGCTGAGCCTGGCCCCCACCTGGTTCGCGGGCATCGCGGGCACGTCCTCCCGGCCACTGATCGGCCTCCTCGCAGCGCTCGTCCTCGGATCGTCGGCCGTCAGCCAGGTGCTGTCCCCCCGGGGCCGGTTCGTGGTTCCGGTGGGCCTCGCCGGCATGGCGCTCGGCATCGGGCTCCTGCCGCTCGCCGAGGCCACGGGCAGCCTGCCGCTGCTGATCGGAGCATGCATCGTGGCGGGGTTCGGACAGGGCATGGCCTTCCGCGTCGTCTTCAACGAGGTGTCCGTGAAGGTCGACCCGGCCCTGCACGCCCAGACGGTGAGCGCCGTGTACGTCCTCACCTACCTCGGCAGTGCCGTACCCGTGCTCGGACTCGGCGCGGCCGCCGGCATCTGGGGACTGAACGCCTCGGTCACCGTCTTCGCACTCGCGATCGGCGGAGTGTGCGCGCTGCTCGCTGCGGCGTCACTGGTCTCCCGGACCCGCGCCCCGCGGTAGGCCTCCGCCGATTCGTCGGCGCTCGTCCTGCATCCGCCCGGCGTCGGGCCTCAGCAGTGCCCGCCGTAGCCCCGCCGTCACCGGGCGGCGGTCGAGCGGTCTCGGGTGGCCGCCCCTGTTTGTAGGCTGTAGGCATGTCGAACACCGCAGCGTCGCAGCCTTCGAGCCCATCCTCCGGTCCCCGTCCGGACGGCCCCGCTGACGGTGCCCCGGGCAGCGCGCCCCGTGTCGTCGTCGGCCTCGATATCGGTGGTTCCAAGACCCATGGGGTGCTGTGGCGCAACGGCACGCTCGCCGCGGAGGCGAGGGCAGGAAGCGCCAACGTCCAGAACGTGACGCAGGATGAAGCCGCCCGGAGCCTCGGCCGGCTCTTCCGCGACCTCGTGCCGGAGGTGCAGGCCGGCGGGATCGACCGCGTCGTTGCCGGATCCGGGGGAGTGGACACCGCTGCGGACGCCGAGCGACTCCGAGCCCTGATCGCTCCCCACGCGCCGGGAGCCGGGATCGACGTCGTCCACGACACGCGGCTGATCCTGGCCGCCGGAGGCGCACGGGTGGGCATCGCCGTCATCGCCGGTACCGGATCCGTCGCCTGGGGAGTCGGGGAGGACGGCAGGGAAGCGCGCTCCGGCGGGTGGGGCTACCTCCTCGGTGACGAGGGCAGCGGCTACTGGGTGGCGCGCGAAGCCGTGCGGCGGACACTGCACCGCAACGACCTCGGCCTGCTTCCGGACGCGCTCGACGAGGCCGTCCTCGCCCTCAATGCCGTGGGGACCCCGACCGAGCTGATCGGGCTCTTCCACTCCGGGGCCGGACGGACCTACTGGGCCGCACAGTCCAGGGCCGTCTTCGATGCGGCGCGCGACGGCCACCCTGACGCGGCGGACATCGTCGACCGTGCGGCCACGGACCTCACCCGGCTCGTCCTCGACGTCGCGAGCGTGATCGGCGTGCCGGGGCCGGTGGTCCTGGGCGGGGGGCTTGCGATGCACCAGCCGGACCTGCAGGACCGCCTCCGCGCCCGTCTCGCTGCCGAGGGCATCACGGAGGTCGTGTTCCTGGACGAGGACCCCGTGATGGGTGTCCGATTCCTCGTCACGGGTGCCCCGTAGGACCGATGCCGGGTCGGCCGGGGGCTCCGACCTGCTCGGGCGCCGGCTCGAGGGGCTCCGGGCGGGCAGGGCGCACCGGAGCCGGCTGCGGAATGCAGTCGGGACCCATACACGGTCTTGCCTGCTGCGAACTCATGGTTAGACTCAGAACCTCCGACAGCTTGAACTGACCGCTGCGCCCCCGGGCCTGCAGAAATCCAGACGGCAAGCCGGAACCGCCTCGTGCGGCCCGCGGGTGCAGCCCGGCCGAGAAGCTCCTGCCACGAAAGGCACAGCTGCCATGACATCCTCCCACCAGGCTTCCGGCCAGCGCCCCATGATCGAGTTCCTCAACGTCACCAAGACCTACGACGGCGGACGCCCGGCCGTGGACGACCTCACCATGGACATCGACCGCGGCAGGATCACCGTGTTCGTCGGACCGTCCGGCTGCGGCAAGACCACATCGCTGCGCATGATCAACAGGATGGTCGAGCCCACCTCCGGCCGGATCCTCCTCGAGGGCCAGGACGTATCGCAGGGGAAGGCCGCGGAACTGCGGCGCTCCATGGGGTACGTCATGCAGTCCTCGGGCCTCCTGCCACACCGTTCCGTGCTCGACAACATCGCGACGGTGCCACGCCTCAACGGGGTCGGGAAAGCCGACGCCCGCAGGCGTGCGCAGGAACTGCTCGACGTCGTCGGCCTGTCCTCCGACCTGGGGAGCCGCTATCCCGGCCAGCTCTCCGGCGGGCAGCAGCAGCGCGTCGGAGTGGCACGCGCCCTCGCGGCCGATCCGCCCGTCCTCCTCATGGACGAGCCCTTCAGCGCGGTGGACCCCGTGGTCCGCGCCGAACTGCAGGAGGAACTGCTGCGCCTGCAGCGGGACCTCGCGAAGACCATCGTGTTCGTGACCCACGACATCGACGAGGCGACCATCCTCGGCGACAAGGTGGCCGTCTTCGCCGTCGGCGGCCGGCTCGCGCAGTACGCAGCGCCCGAGGAGATCCTCCGCGCACCCGTGGACGATTTCGTGGCGGGGTTCGTCGGACGTGACCGTGGGTTCCGCCACCTCTCCTTCCAGGAGGGCGGCAACGTGACCATCCACCCCGTCGAGACGATCGAGGTGGACCGCCTCGCGGACCCCACCGTCTCGGTGCGCTCGCCGTGGACCCTGCTGGTGGATGCCGGCGGCCGTCCCCACGGATGGGTCCCGCAGGCCACCCGCGGCAGCATCACCCGGCAGGCGGACGCGGTCCCCGGCGGATCCCTGTACCGGCGGGGGGACACCCTGCGGCGCGCGCTCGACGCCGCCCTGTCCTCGCCGTCGGGCCTGGGCGTGGCCGTCGACGACGACGGACGGGCGATCGGCGTCGTCCGCGCCGCCGAGGTCTTCGAACTCATCGAATCCGCGCGGCTGGACCGCGGCCGCGCCGAGCACAACACGGCGGTCTAGCCATGGACTGGTTCCTCGCAAACCTCGATTTCGTCTGGCTGCACACGCGCCTCCACCTGTTCCAGGCGATCGTGCCGCTGCTCCTCGGCGTCCTCGCCGCCGTGCCGATGGCCCAGCTCGCCCGCAGGAATCCCGTGGTGGGATCCGTCCTGCTGACCGGCTCGTCCATCCTCTACACCATCCCGTCCCTCGCCATGTTCGTGTTCCTCCCCGTGGTCCTCGGGACCAAGGTAATCGACCCCGTCAACGTCATCGTTGCACTGGCGATCTACGCCTTCTCCCTCCTCGTCCGGTCCACGCTCGACGCACTGAACTCCATCGACGACGGCGTACGCCAGGCCGCCATCGCGATGGGCTACACGCCCGTCCGCCGGTTCCTGACCGTGGACCTCCCGCTGTCGCTGCCCGTGCTGTTCGCCGGACTGCGCGTGGTCTCGGTCACGAACATCTCACTCGTCAGCGTCGGCGCGCTCATCGGCGTCCCCAGCCTCGGGACGCTGTTCACGGACGGGCTGTTCCGGTCCTTCCCGACCGAGATCGCCGTCGGGATCGGCGTCATCCTCCTGCTGGCGCTCGTCCTGGACCTCGTCCTCGTCCTCACGGAACGCCTGCTGACCCCGTGGACGCGCAGGGCCCCCGCCGGCGGCAGGCCGGCGGAGGAGATCGTCGCGCTCGAGGCGAAGGTGGCGGGCGCCTGATGGACTACTCCAGTGACAACCTCCTCCTGCAGATGGCAGAGTGGCTGACCGCTCCTGCCAACTGGGAAGGGGACCGCGGCATCCCGACACGCGTCATCGAGCACCTGGGGTACACCGGTCTGACCATGCTCATCGCGCTGGCGATCGCCGTCCCGATCGGCCTCTATGTAGGGCATACGGGGCGCGGTCGCGTCGCCATCGTCTCCGGCGTCGGAATCCTCCGCGCCCTGCCGACGCTCGGCATGGTGTTCCTCTTCGTGCTGCTCGCGGGCCTGGGTCTCATGCCGCCCATCTGGGCGCTCGTGCTGCTCGCCGTGCCGCCGCTGCTGAGTGGGGTCTATGCCGGCATCTCGTCGGTCAACCGCACGGTGGTCGACGCCGCCCGGAGCATGGGCATGACCGAGCTGCAGATCCTGTTCCGGGTCGAGGTACCCAATGGGCTCCAGGTCATCCTCGGCGGAGTCCGCGCGGCCATCCTGCAGGTGATCGCGACCGCAGCCGTCGTCGCCTTCATCAACCTGGGGGGACTCGGGGTCTTCCTCGTCGAGGGAACGCAGCTCGCGGACTACGGACGCCTCTTCGGCGGCGCCGTCGTCATCACCGTCCTCGCGATCGCCGTCGATCTGCTGATGGGACTGCTCCAGAGGCTCGCCATCTCACCGGGACTGCGGACGTCCGGCCCGGGAAAGACCCAAGGATCTGGCCGGCAGAAGGCCGTCGCCAGTGCACAAGGAGGAACACCATGAAGAACCTGTCAGCACAACGCGCCGGACGGCGCGCTTTGATGGGACTGGCGGGCGGCCTCACCGCCACGCTGGCGCTGACTGCCTGCGGGGCCAACAGCGATCCGCAGGGCGAGACAGCGGAGACTGCCACGGCAGGCGGGTCCGTCGTCGTCGGTTCGGCTGATTTCCCCGAGAGCCAGATCATCGCCGAGATCTACGCGGGTGCACTCACAGCGGCCGGCGTCGAGGCGACGACCAAACCCAACATCGGCTCACGTGAGATTTACTACTCCGCCCTCGAGGACGGGTCCGTCGACATCATGCCCGACTACAGCGGCAACCTGCTGCTGTTCGCCGACCCCGCCGCCACCGCCGAGTCGGCCGAGGACATCCTCGCGGCCCTTCCCGACGCACTCTCGGCCAAGTCTCCCGACCTCGAACTCAGCGTGCTCGAGCCCTCGCAGGCCGAGGACAAGGACGCGCTCGTCGTCACGGCCGCAACCGCGGAGAAGTACAGCCTCGAGTCCATCGCGGACCTCGCGGAGGTCTGCGGGGAGATCACGATCGGCGCACCGAGCACCTTCCAGGAACGCGCCTACGGCCTGCCCGGCCTCAAGGAGAAGTACGACTGCGAGCCCGGCGGCTTCAAGGCCATCAACGACGGCGGTGGCGAGGTCACGCTGCAGGCACTGCTGAACGACGACGTGCAGGCAGCCGACATCTACACGACGACGCCGTCCATCGAGGACAACGACCTGGTGGTCCTCGAGGACCCGGAGAACAATTTCATCGCCCAGCAGGTCCTGCCGCTCGTCAACACGGAGACCGTCGGCGAGGAGGCGCAGAACGTCCTCAACGAGGTGTCGGCCCAGCTGACCACAGAGGATCTCCTGTCGCTCAACCGGGAGGTCAGCGGAGACGAGAAGCGTAATCCGGCGGACGCGGCTGCTGACTGGCTGGCCGAGAAGGGACTCGCCGGCTGAGGTCTGCGGAACCGGTTTCAACGGGGGCCCGGTGTTCGGCATTGCTATGCCCCGCACCGGGCCCCCGCTGTGGCATCCTGATCAGATGGCCACGTACAAGCAGTCGGAAAAACTCCGTAACGTCCTCTACGACATCCGGGGGCCGCTGCTCGAACACGCCATGACCATGGAGGCCCAGGGCCACCGGATCCTGAAGCTCAACATCGGCAACCCGGCGCCCTTCGGGTTCGAAGCGCCCGACGCCATCCTCGTGGACATGATCCGCAACCTGCCGAAGGCCCAGGGCTACAGCGACTCCCGCGGCATCTTCTCCGCGCGCACCGCCGTGGTGCAGTACTACCAGAGCCGCGGGATCAACTCGATCGACGTGGACGACGTCTACCTCGGCAACGGTGTCAGCGAACTCATCACGCTCTCCATGCAGGCCCTGCTCAACGCCGGCGACGAGGTCCTGATCCCGACACCGGACTACCCCCTCTGGACCGCGTCCGTGGCCCTCGCCAGCGGCACGCCCGTCCACTACCTGTGCGACGAGGACAGCCACTGGTGGCCGGACCTCGAGGACATGGCCTCGAAGATCACCCCCGATACCAAGGGCATCGTCCTGATCAACCCGAACAACCCGACGGGGTCGGTGTACCCGCGGCCCATCCTCGAGGGGATCGTCCGCCTCGCCCGCGAGCACGGGCTCATCCTGTTCGCCGACGAGATCTACGAGAAGATCCTGTACGACGACGCCGTCCACATCAACGCTGCGTCGGTCGCCGGCGACGACGTCCTCTGCCTGACCTTCAGCGGCCTCTCGAAGGCCTACCGCATCGCCGGGTTCCGCAGCGGCTGGATGGCCATCTCCGGGCCCAAGCGCGACGCCGCGAACTACATCGAGGGCATCAACCTGCTGGCCAACATGCGGCTGTGCGCCAACGTCCCCGCACAGCACGCCATCCAGACGGCGCTGGGCGGCTACCAGAGCATCAACGACCTGATCCTGCCCGGGGGGCGCCTGAAGCAGCAGCGCGACAAGGCTGCGCAGATGCTCAATGCGATTCCCGGCGTGAGCTGCGAGCTGGCGCAGGGCGCCCTGTACCTCTTCCCCAAGCTGGATCCCGAGGTCTACCCCATCAAGGACGACGAGAAGTTCGCCCTCGACCTCCTCAAGCAGCAGAAGATCCTCATCTCCCACGGCAGCGCGTTCAACTGGGTCAACACGGACCACTTCCGCATGGTGACCCTGCCGAGCGTGGAGGTCATCGAGGACGCGATCGGGAGGCTCGCCGACTTCCTGTCCACCTACAAGCCCTGACCGTCCCGGGACGCCCGACACAGGAGGATCCATGGCACCGAAAGCCAGCACGAAAGCCGACAGCAGCTCGGCCGACACCGCCGAGCTGCGGCGCCTCCTGCTGGCGGGCCCGGACTTCGCACTGCACGCCGTGGACCCGCACTCCACGCCGGGGTTCGACGGCGGCAAGAAGGCCGGGATCGCTGCACTCGCCGCCGGCGCGGACGCCCTCTCATTGCTGCAGGAGAAACTCTTCGCGGAGAGCCGCGCCGGAAGCGGCATCGCCGTCCTGCTCCTCCTGCAGGGGATGGACACCTCGGGCAAGGGCGGGATCGTCCGCCACGTCGTCGGGCTGGTCGATCCGCAGGGCGTGCAGCACTCCGCGTTCAAGACTCCTACGGAGGCGGAACGGAGCCACGACTTCCTCTGGCGGGTCCGTCGGCAGCTCCCTGAGGCGGGCATGATCGGGGTCTTCGACCGGTCGCAGTACGAGGACGTCCTGGTCCATCGCGTGCGGGGCCTCTCGCCCGCCGATGAGGTCGAGAAGCGCTACGGGGCCATCCGGGCGTTCGAGAACGAGGTCGCGGCGTCCGGCACCCGGGTGCTGAAGGTCATGCTGCACCTCAGCAAGGACGAGCAGAAGGCCCGGCTCGCCGAACGGCTCGAACGGAGGGACAAGTACTGGAAGTACAACCCCGGCGATGTCGACGAGCGCGGGTACTGGCAGCAATACCAGGAGGCCTACCAGACGGCCATCGAGCGGACGAGCACGCCTGACACCCCGTGGTACGTGGTCCCCGCCGACCGCAAGTGGTACGCCCGGCTCGCGGTGCAGCATCTGCTCACCGCGACCCTGGAGGACATGCAGTTGAGCTGGCCGCCGGCGACCTTCGACGTGGAGGCCGAGAAGAAGCGCCTCGCCGCGTCCTGATCCGCTACCGTTCGGCCTTGTCCCGCGCCGCCGCGAGCCTCACCTTCGCTCCCTCCAGCCACGCCTCACAGCGATCGGCCAGGGCCTCGCCGCGTTCCCAGAGGGCCAGCGACTCCTCGAGGCTCACGCCCCCGGCCTCGAGCCGGGCGACGACAGCCACGAGTTCTTCCCGTGCCTGCTCGTAGGACAGCGTGTCCACCTCGGGGCGGCGTGTTTCCGGCTGGCTGGTGTCCGGCTGGTTGTTCTCGGGCTGGTCGGTCTGGCTCATGGCGTCTTCCTTGTCTGCTGAGTGGTCTGGTGTCCGGCTGCGGGGTCCGCGGACTGTCGGGTGGCCCTGGTCATCGCGTGCCGGACGGCGTGGGCGCATCCCCGGCGACCGCGCCGAACTGCCCGGCGGCGACCCTGATGCGCAGTGTCTCTCCGGGCCGCACGTCCTCGGGATCCCTGACCACGTGCCCGTCCGCCGTCTGCACCACCGCGTACCCGCGGTCCAGCGTCTTCTGCGGCGACAGGGACCGGACGCGTTCGCGCAGGTGATGGATGGAGTCCGCCTCCCGCTCGACCGCGGCGGAGACGGAGCGCAGGGCGCGGGATCGAAGCCGCTCGACGTCTGCTTCGCGGACGTCGATCATCCCTTCCGGTCGTGCCAGCGACGGGCGGGACCTCAGGTTGGCGAGGCTTTCGCTCTCGCGGTGCACCAGGACCCGGATCGACCGCTCGAGCGCGGCACGCGCCTGGCCGATCCGGCCGAGTTCCTCCGTGACATCGGGAACCACGCGCTTCGCTGCATCCGTCGGCGTCGAGGCGCGCAGGTCGGCCACCTCGTCGAGCAGGGGGCGGTCCGCCTCGTGGCCGATCGCGCTGACCACCGGGGTGCGGGCCAGGGCGACGGCCCGCACCAGGGATTCGTCGCTGAAGGGCAGGAGGTCCTCCAGAGCACCGCCACCACGGGCGATGATGATCACGTCGACCTGCGGGTGTGCGTCCAGCTCGGCGAGCGCCGCGGTGACCTGCGCGACGCTGCTGACGCCCTGGACGGCCACTTCCCGCACTTCGAACTCGACGGCGGGCCACCGCAGCGCCGCGTTGCGCATGACGTCTTTCATCGCGTCGGAATCCCGGCCGGTGATGAGCCCGATGCGGTGGGGGAGAAGGGGCAGCTGCTTCTTGCGGGTCGCAGCGAACAGTCCTTCGGACGCCAGGGCCTGCCGCAGCCGCTCGATCCGGGCGAGGAGGTCCCCGATCCCGACGGGCCGGATGTCGACCGTCTGCATCGACAGGCGTCCCGTCTTGACCCAGAAGTCCGGTTTGAGGCGGGCGACGACGCGTGAACCGCGATCCAGCGGCGCGGAGGCCCGGTCCATCACGCTGCCGTAGACCGAGAGGGAGAGGGATACTTCCGAGTCGACATCGCGGAGCGTGATGTAGCACATGCTCGCGCGGCGGTTGAGTTCGATGACCTGCCCCTCGACCCAGGCCGCGGGGGCGCGCTCGATATGTGCCTTCAGTTTCTCGGACAGGAGATGGAGCGGCCACGGCGCGTCCGGTGACGTCTCCGCCGCCGTCGCCGGGACGGTCGACGCCGGCCGGGGCGACCCTGCAACGGGCTGCATGCGGATTCCCTCGCTCGTCATCGTTCTCCTGTCCTCGGGGAGGCGGTTGCCCCCGGTGTTCCACGGGAAAATGCACTGTCCATCTCTACCACCCCCGACCCACAGCATCCTGCCCGGCAGCACCAGGTGGGCAGGACCAGGTGGGCAGCACCGCCCGCTGCCGCACCGTGCCGGCTGTTGCCGGAGCGGGCATAATCGGAGGTTCGACCTCCAGTAAGGATTCCATGCGGACGTTCGTCTCTGCCCTCCTGGGCCTCCTCGCGCTCGTCGTCGCCTCGGGCGGACTGGTGTCGGCCTGGCTCGACGAGAACCTCGTGGAGGAGTCCGGGTTCATCGCGCTGGCGGCTCCGCTGGGTGACGACGCCGACTTCCAGGCGGCGCTCGCGGAGTCACTGGCGCAGGAGGCGACGGCCGGTACCGAACTGCCCGAGCAGCTCGGTTCCTTCGTCGAACCACTCGTTCGGGACGCCGCGGGAGCCGTCACCCGCTCGTCCGGTTATCCGGCCGCCTGGGCCGAGACCCTCCGCCTTTCCCACGCCATCACCTTCGCGCAGGCGCCCGATCCCTCGGAATCGGCACCCGCCGTCCTGACCCTCGATCTCGGGCCGGTCATCGGGCTCGTGGCGGACAGCGTCGGAGCGGGGCTGGGTGTGGACTTCCCGATCCCGGAGGACACCACGGTCGAGGTCGGATCCCTGGAGCGGGGCGGACTCCTGCAGGGAATCGCCGACGTCGTGCAGGACTGGCGGCTGTACCTCGCGGGTGCTGCGGTGCTGGCGCTGCTCGCCCTCGTTGTCGCGCGACGGCGGGGTACCACGCTCGCGCTCCTGGGCCTCGGGTTCGTGGGCATCGGTCTGCTCGGCATCCTCGCAGGGGACTGGGTGCCCGATGCCGCGACCAGCGCACCCGGTACGGGCGCCGTCGCCGACGTGTTCATCCGGGGCCTGGCAGAACGGGCCGGAGCGGACCTCGCGGATTCCAGCGTGCCCGTGGTCGTCGGCGGGATCGTCGCCCTGCTGGTCGGGATGGTCGGGCAACTCGCCTTCGGTCGCGGGCGTAGGGCTTAGCTCACAGCGGAGCGGCGGCCGACGGACCCGGGGACGCGCGGGCGACCCGGTAGAATCGGGGAATGACCAGTACCACCGTTCAGGTCCCCATGCCCACCATCCCGCGCAGGCGACGCTCTCCCGAGGACGTGCTCGCCGCCGCGCCGGTCGGGGAGAAGAAGGTACTGCTCGCAGCACCCCGCGGCTACTGCGCCGGGGTGGACCGCGCCGTCATCGCCGTCGAGAAGGCACTGGAGCACTACGGGCCGCCCGTGTACGTGCGCAAGCAGATCGTGCACAACCTGCACGTCGTCTCCACGCTCGAGGCGAAGGGCGCCATCTTCGTTGACGAGACCGACGAGGTCCCCGAGGGCGCCCTCGTGGTCTTCTCGGCCCACGGTGTCTCACCCGCCGTCGTGCAGTCCGCGGAGGACAGGGGACTGCGGACCATCGACGCCACCTGCCCCCTCGTGACCAAGGTGCACAAGGAGGCCCAGCGCTTCGCCCGCGACGACTTCGACATCCTCCTGATCGGACACGAGGGCCACGAGGAAGTGGAGGGAACGGCGGGCGAGGCCCCCGAGCACATCCAGATCGTCAACGGCCCGGAGGACGTCGACAAGGTCCAGGTCCGCGACCCCGAGAGGCTCATCTGGCTCTCCCAGACGACCCTCAGCGTCGACGAGACCATGCTGACCGTGAACCTGCTCAAGGAGCGCTTCCCGACCCTCCAGGACCCGCCCAGCGACGACATCTGCTACGCCACGTCGAACCGCCAGGCGGCCATCAAGAAGATCGCGCCGCAGACCGACCTCGTGATCGTCGTGGGGTCCGCGAACTCCTCGAACTCCGTCCGCCTGGTGGAAGTCGCGCTCGAGTACGGCGCCAAGGCAGCCCACCGCGTCGACTTCGCCAACGAGGTCGACGAGTCGTGGTTCGAGGGCGTGGCCACCGTGGGCATCTCCTCGGGCGCCTCCGTGCCCGAGAACCTCGTGCAGGACGTGCTTCGACTGCTCGCCGAGTACGGCTACGGACAGGTCGAGGAGGTCGTGACGGCCCAGGAGGACATCATCTTCTCCCTGCCCAAGGAGATCCGGGCCGCCCTGAAGGCCATGGGCGACCCGTCGCAGGGTCGTGGCGGCAGGGGCCAGCGGCAGGACCGCTCGCTCAACTGATCCTCCGGGCGCGGCCACCGATCACGCTGCGACAAGATGGAAGAAGTATCTCCGCGAGACCTGCGGGAGGACGGGACGACGGCGGCCCTCACCGTCGACCACGCCGGGCACTTACTGGGACGGGTTCCCGACGACCACTGTGTGCGGCAAGACGGGGGTTCCCGGCTCCGCCCCATCGCCTGTGATGGCTACGATCCTGCCACCGGGACGTTCGCGGTCCACGACGTCGTCTACGCCAGGCTCGTCATCTGACGGGCAGACCCTGTTCGCCGAGGTGGAAGCTCGCAGACGGAAGCCTGCATTTGTAAAGAGGTATCCCGGAACCGGACGCGTCCTGCCCTGGGCGGAAATGCTGAAGGATGATGAGGCACGAGGGCACTACGTGGCGGGACCTTCAGCAGGGTCCGCAGCTCGGAAGCACCGAGCAATGGCGAAGCGCCCTTATACGGAGTCGTCTCCGGTTCCGTTCTCATCGCACAGTGAAGGATGTATATCCCATGAACAAGATGCGCCTCCTCGCAGTACCCGCCCTCGCCATCAGCGCCGTCGCTCTGGCAGGTTCCCCAGCAATGGCCGCTGACGGAAGCTACTCGTCAACCCTCGGCCAACTCAACGGCACCACCGGCACCGGTACCGTCACGCTTGATGTCGTCGGTGACCAGGCCACGATCAACCTGCAGGTGTCCGGCCTCGCCCAGACCTTCCAGGGCGCGCCCTACCCCCACGTACAGCACATCCACGGCGGAGCGGCCGGCGTCTGCCCGACGGCAGCGAACGACGCCAATGGTGACGGCATCATCAGCGTCACGGAAAGCGCCCCCGGCTATGGTGGCATCCTGGCGACGGTGACCACGTCAGGGCCGACAACTCCTGCTGAGGCCCTCAATCTCCAACTCGGCGGCCAGGGCGGGACCTACGCCATCCAGCGTTCCTTCACCATCGACGCAGCCACGATGGCGGCGCTGGAGAACGGTACGGCGGTCTTCAACGTTCACGGGTTGGACCCCGCGACGACGCCGGCAGCACCAGAGGCATTCAGCGCACCCAGTGATCTGGACCCGGCGCTGCCCCTCGGAGCAACCTCGCCTGCACTGTGCGGCACCCTCGTCAAGACGCAGATGGGCGCAATGCCGTCCGGTGGAGCCGACACCGGTGTCGCCATCGAGCCTTCGTCCGGCTCGGCCGGCATGATGGCCCTCGGCGGTGGTCTGGTGCTTGTGGCAGCAGCCGGCGGGACCTACGCAGTCCGTCGCAACAACGCGAGGGCGTAACGTCCCACCCGGTGCGACATCACCTGCCCCGGTACGAACGGGAACCCGGTATGAACGGATCGGGTCGTCGTAGGTCTGTCGTGCAGGCCGCAGAGCGACCGTCATCGGCCCTGCCCGGTGCCGACGACGGTCGCTCGTCGTGCTTCTCACGGCACTTCGCTGCGGCAGGCCGAGCAACGGCTAGCCCTGCACCAGTAGCGAGCGCGCCTGGCTACCCGCCGGTCCCGTCGAGGAGCTCGTGGGCCGTCAGGGAGCGGGGAGTGGCGTCGATCGCGGCCTGGCCCGGGCTGCCCGGCGTGCCGGCGCGCTGTGCACGGGCCGTGCCGAGCATGCTCACGTCGGCGACTTCCTCCGCACCGCCCCCGGCCGCAGCATCGACGACGTCGAGGGATGCCGAATCGAACGCCCCGATGCGCCGGGCCGTAGGAAGCACACGGGATTCGAGGGCGCCCACGAAGGAGTTGTAGCGCTCCACGGAGGTCTTGAGGGACGCTCCAAGACGGGTGACATGCCCGCCCATCGTGCCCAGGCGCTCGTACAGCTGCTTCGACAGGTCGAAGAGCTCGCGCGCGTTGTCGGTGAGCACGGCCTGCCGCCAGCTGAAGGCCGCACCCTTGAGGATGCCGAGCAGGGACACCGGTGAAGCAAGTGCGACGTTCTGGCCGAAGGCGTAGTCGAGCAGTTCGGGATCGGCGCGCAGGGCCTCGGAGAGCACCGACTCGACCGGGATGAAGCAGATGACCAGCTCGGGGGAGTTCGCCGCGCCTTCCCAGTACTTCTTCCGCGCCAGGGCGTCGATGTGGGCGCGGAGCGCCTTGCCGTGCTGCCGGAGCAACTCGGCGCGCCGGGACTCGAGCGCGGCCGTGTCGGTGTCGCTGCCGGCCGTGCCCGCAAGCTCCTGCGCGGCGAGGAAGGCGGTCAGGGGTACCTTGGCGTCGATGACCAGTTGCTTGTCGCCCGGAAGCTGCACCACCATGTCCGGCCGGGCGCGCTCGCCGTCGCCCGCGCTGAAGGACACCTGCTCCAGGAAGTCCACGCGGGAGAGCATGCCGGCCGCCTCCACGACGCGGCGCAACTGGACCTCACCCCACTGGCCGCGCGCGCTGTTGCTCCGCAGGGCACCCGCGAGCGAGGACGTCGTCGACAGGAGTCGGGCATCCGCCTCGCGTGCCTCCTCGAGCTGGCGGGCGAGCTGCCCGTACTGTTCCAGGCGGTCGCGCTCGAGCAGGCCCACCTGCCGCTGGACCTGGGTCAGCTTCTCCGCGACGGGCGCAAGCGCACGCAGGACGTCGTTGTCCGTGGACGTCTTGCCGGTCAGCTCGCGGTTGTGCTGCTGCAGGAGGTCGCGCTGGGCGACGGCTGCCGCCAGGTCCGTCGTCGTTCTCCCGAGACGCGCTGTCGCATCGTCGAGCTCGGCACGGAGGTGCGCCGTGCGCGGGGTGAGATAGCGCGCCACCAGGAACGCGCCAACGGCGCTCCCGAGGACGAAGGCGAGGAGAACGAGGAGGACGGCCGTGGTGCTCATGTCCACACTGTCGCAGGAACCTCCGACATTCGGCGGACACGACACCGCCGGACGGCACTCCGCCGCCCGGTAGACTTGTCTCCCGTGGCTCTTACTATCGGCATCGTCGGACTGCCCAACGTCGGCAAATCAACCCTCTTCAACGCGCTGACGCGCAACAACGTCCTGGCGGCGAACTACCCGTTCGCTACCATCGAGCCGAACGTCGGTGTGGTCAGCCTGCCCGACCCGCGCCTTGCACAGCTCGCCGAGGTCTTCGGGTCGAAGCAGATCCTGCCGGCCACCGTCTCCTTCGTCGACATCGCCGGCATCGTCAAGGGAGCCTCCGAGGGCGAGGGCCTCGGCAACCAGTTCCTCGCGAACATCCGTGAGGCCGAGGCGATCGCGCAGGTCATCCGCGTGTTCGACGACCCGGACGTCATCCACGTCGACGGCAGGGTCGACCCGCGCTCCGACATGGAGACCATCAACACGGAGCTGATCCTCGCCGACCTGCAGACGCTCGAGAAGGCCATCCCGCGCGTCGAGAAGGAAGTGAAGATCAAGAAGCGCGAGGCCGCACAGCTCGCCGCGATGCAGGCGGCCCAGGCCGTCCTCGAACGCGGTGACACGATCTTCTCCTCCGTGAAGAGCGACAAGCTCGAGATGGAGCACCTGCGTGAGCTGAGCCTGCTGACCGCCAAGCCCTTCATCTACGTCTTCAACGTCGATGACGCGGTGCTCGGGAACCCGGAGCGTCAGGAGGAGCTGCGCCGGCTCGTGGCTCCCGCCGATGCCATCTTCCTCGACGCCAAGCTCGAGGCCGACCTCGTGGAGCTCGACGAGGCCGAGGCCCGCGAGATGCTCGAGATGAACGGCCAGGAGGAGTCGGGGTTGGATCAGCTGGCACGCGTCGGGTTCCATACCCTCGGGTTGCAGACCTACCTGACCGCCGGTCCCAAGGAGACCCGCGCCTGGACGATCAAGAAGGGTGCCACGGCCCCGGAGGCCGCGGGGGTCATCCACTCCGATTTCCAGCGTGGCTTCATCAAGGCCGAGGTCGTCCACTTCGAGGACCTCATGGAGGCCCGGACGATGGCCGAAGCCAAGTCCCGCGGCAAGGTGCGCATCGAGGGCAAGGAGTACGTCATGTCCGACGGCGACGTCGTGGAGTTCCGCTTCAACGTCTAGAGCCGTCCGGCCCGAAAATGGGGGTCGCCTGTGACTCAGGGCGTGGTCTGCCAGGCGGGGCGGGTCGATGTGCGATTCTTCAGCGGAGGTGGCTCATTCGGGCAGACGCCGCCTGACCCCGTCAGCCTCCAGGCGCTGGCGGGCGGTGTTCAGTCCCGCTCCCACCGCTACATGGCCGGCGGCCGCTGCCAGCCCGAAGACCGGCATGTCGCTGTACACGCTTTCCCTGCCACCCGGCATCGTCTCGTAGGTTTCGTGCCACACGCCGACGTCGCCGGTGCCGGCTGATTCGCGCATGAACCGGCGCCACGGCTCGAGGTGCGGCGCTGACCGGTCGGCCGCGAACCGTTGCAGATGCTCCGCGCTCTTCCAGTAGCTGACGATGATGGTCGTCCGCCCGAACCATTGCTGGTAGCTCAGCAGCCCCGCCTCCGGCGTCGCGGCCAGATGGGCAAGCATCCTGGGCATGGCTGCCCCCACCCGTGCCACCTTCCCGAACTTCCACCACCGGTTGGGACGCATCCCGATCAGGAAGACCGTCACCGGGCCACCCTCGGGATCGGCGGTGAAACGTCCCACGTGCACTTGCTTGGACATGTACCTCTCCTTCCATAACGTTGTTATGGAACAGTGTTATGGAATACTGGTCCGATGGCAAGACCTATAGTTCACGACGAGACCCTGCGTCGAAGGCTGCTCGACACCGCAGCCTTCCTCATCGCCCGCGACGGCGCCGCCTCCGTATCGCTGCGCACTATTGCCGCTGCCGCCGGGACGTCGACGACGGCGGTGTATTCGCTCTTCGGAGGCAAGGCGGAGCTGTTGACCGCCGTGCTGGATGACGGCTTCGCTTCCTTCGCCGCCGCCCAGCACGAGGCCGCCGCCGCCGGCCTCGAAGCATTGGGCCGGGCTTACCGGACCTGGGCGCTGGAGCATCCGATCCTCTACGGGCTGATGTTCGCCGGCCCACTGGCCGGCCAAGTGCCGTGCCAGCCGACCCCGGCTGCCGCTGAGCCGTCGATCGCGCCGCTGTTCGGCGCGGTTGCCGCAGCGTTGCCTGGAGCGGCGGATGATGAAATCGCCTCGATGGTCGGCGTTGTGTGGGGCCAGGTCCACGGACTGGTGTCCCTGGAGCTGGCCGGTGCGCCGGCGGCAGGCTGGACCTGGGATGCGGCCTATGATGCCGCCATCCGGCAGATCGGCCGCTCGCTAAGGCGCTAGGGACGATCGGTTCTCAAGGAGCCGGTGGACCACGGCGTCGATCAGAAGCCGTCTGAAGTCCGGATATGGTGACCCGTCGAGGGTCCGCAGGGAGTCCGCGGGAACCGCCTGGAGGAATCGATGAGTTCTTGCGCCGCAGCCCTGGTCAGCGGTCGCGGGCGTGACGTAAGGCGCTGCTCCGATACAAGCGGAGTAGCGCCTCACGGTTTCGTCTTCGCGCCAGCTAGCAGCTCGAACGCGAGTTCTCCCTGCGTGTCGTATCGTTGGCAACTACGAACTGGGAGTTCGTGCGGCACGTCTCGCCATACTCGGTACTCGTGCTCTGACTCGTCAGCTTCGTGACGTTCTCAAGCTCGGTGTACTGCGTCTTGTAGTCGAACGACGACCGGCTGTCGCCATCCTGAAAAGTCGACTGATCCCTGCTGTTGGTCGTGTAGTAGTAGCCGCCATACTGGCGAGTTACGGTGTGATAGTCATATGTTCCGTCCGGGAAGCTGAGATCGCGGCGTTCCACCAGGGCGCCGTTGCTGTTGCCCGAGAAGGTCGGCGGCGCGGCCAGCGCTGGCGAGGCAGTGAGGGCGAGGGTCAAGACTGCGCCGCAGGCGAGGATCAAGCGGGTCAAGCGGTTCATCGTTGGGGTCCTTCCGCTACTTTGTCGGGCTCCCCAGCGCAGTGGGTGAATCCTAGCTATCGCGTAATACTCCCGTCAACAGGTCGCGTCGACGCCTCCAAGGGACGCTTTGACGCCTGCTGCCGGCTCGATGGGTGGGAAACTTTGCTCTAATGTCTGGCACAGTTGGCATTCAGTCGTCGACGTTCCTGGGTCGACGCTCGCTGAACCCGGTCTGATACTTCCCGGATGAGTTCCTTTTCCTCACCGCAACCGCCGCTTTTGAGAATTGCCAGGGGGCAGCCTGATGCTGTGGCGTAAAAGTGCAGTTATTGCATCATCCCTTCTTATTGGCTCGGCACTCATCACTCCGACAACGGCAAGCACTACAGCGACGACCGCGCCTGAGGCGCCAGCGTCTACCGAGGCGGCGGTGATCCAGGGTTGGGGCACACCGGTGTCGGGCGACGAGTTCAATTACATCGGTGCGCCGGATGCGACGAGGTGGAGTGTCTACAACAGCGTCGGGCACGTGGGCGAAGGTATCCGGAGTCCACGACAGGTGACCGTGAACGGTTCCCAGATGGTGATGACCGGAACTCCGGATGGCACGACTGCCGGCATGGGCGCGAAGTTCGCACGCCAGAAGTACGGGCGGTGGGAAGTCCGCGCTGCCGGGTCCGGCGACAATGAGTACCATCTGGTCTCCATCCTGTGGCCGGACAGTGAGAATTGGCCCTGCGACGGTGAAGTCAACTTTGCGGAGACGACGGGCGACTGGAACGTCATCAAGTTCTTCCACCACTATGGCTGTTCGAATGCGCAGACGGCGGCGTTCAACGGCCTGGACGTCACGACGTTCCACAACTACGCGGTCGATTGGTCCCCGCGTGGGATCGTCGGCTACATCGATGGGGTGAAGTGGTTCGAGGACAACGACCCCGCGCACCAGCCTCCCGGTTCGATGCACCAGACGCTCCAGCTGGACTGGTTCCCGGACAGCACTGCTGACGGCGCCGGCGAGATGCGAGTGGACTGGGTTCGCGTGTATGCGGCGGCTGGCCGGTAGAAGTCCTGTCAGGTCGCGCGCGGTGCTCCGAGAAGGATGGAAGAGAGCGGCGTCCGGTTGAGGATCATCGCCACAGACCACGGCAGGACCAGTGCCGCGATCAGTACCCAGAACGACCGTTCCGTGTCGGAAACGGGGAGCAACCACAGCACGTATGTGTGGGTCAGCACCACCATCAGGCAGCCCGCGGCGAGCTTCATGGACATCGCTGGAACCCATACCGGCAGCCGGGAGAACACGCCCTCGAGGATCAGGAGGAGGCCGGAACTGATCAGCACCGCGACGACGACACTGAGGACCGGCGTACCGAGCTCGTTGTACTTCATGTCCAGTGGAGCTGACGTCCCGGTGAGGACAGGGGCGGCACCCGCGGCAAGGCACACCGCGCCGAACCGGATCGGTGCTTTCACCCGAGTACGGACCTGCCGGAGGGTTTGCCGGCGAGCAGGAAGACGAGCGCCGCGCCGGCGACCCCGAGCGACAGGGGCAGCGGGGTGAGGACGTCCCCGAACAGGTAGATGACCACCGTGATCCCCCGATGAGTGCGACCCGGAGGACAAGGGGTACGCGCTCCAGTGCCCGGAACATGACGGCAGAGATGAACAGTGCACTCATGAACCACTAGGCACCGAACGCTCCGGCGTTGAGGGATCCGCCCATGAGAGGCAGGATCACGGCTTCGCTCGTGAGAGTGCCGCGGTGGACATGGATGGGGATGTGAACGAGAAGCGTCACGACCAACCTGCAATATAGGGGATCATGATGGCCACCGCCGGCGTGTACTCCCGCTGCGCACGCCGCAACGAACGACCTACCGGACGCCCTGCCCAGCACCCGATGGAGTCCAGCCGAGGGCCGGCCCCAGTTTTTCGGCGATGTCGGTGAGGATCTGGACGTAGTCCTCGTGGTCGAAACTGAAGGGCAGGGCGAACGCGACCTCGTCGACCTCCTGGAACCCCGCGTGGGCGTACAGCTTCTCGGCGATCTCATCGCTCGTCCCAATGAGGTCCGGGGCGAACAGCATTCCTTTGGGCCCCTGAGGCGCGCGGGTACGGGGGAGGCGTTGGTCGACGTACCGCTGGTACTTCTCCCGCTGGTCCGACGACGCCGAATCGGTCGGGATCACCACCAGGCCCTGCGATACCCGTGCCGATCCGTGCGCATCGGATGACGCGGCGGCCGCTTCGCGGTAGGCACGGATCTGGCCCTGCTGGATGCGGGCGAAATCCGGTTCCTGATCGCGCTCGGGGAAGATGACGCTGCTGGAGAGCAGGTTGAAGCCGCTCGCCCCGGCCCAGACGGCCGATTTCCTGCTTCCCGCACCGTACCAGAGGCGTTTCCGCAGCCCGGGCGAATGCGGTTCGACCCGGTGGGAGAATTCCTCGACGACCCCCTGCCTGCCGGAGAAAGCCCGGACCGGTTCCCCTGCAACCAGACGGGCGAACCGCTCCACGCGCGCGTAGCTGAAGTCCTCCACCTCCCACGAGTCCGCGTACAACTCGTGCTTCACGGTGTCGTAGTGCATCGGCTCACCTACGCTCAGGCCCGGGTTGATGCGTCCGCCGGCGAGCAGGTCGACGGTGGCGAGGTCCTCGGCCAGGCGCAGGGGGTTCTCCCAGCCCAGCGGAGTCACAGCTGTTCCGATCTCGATCCGGGAGGTGCGCTGGCTCGCGGCGGCCATCATCGCAATAGGGGAGGAGATGCCGAACTGCAGATGGCGGTGGCGCAGCCAGGCGCTGTCGAAGCCCAGGCGCTCGCCGAGTTCGATGATCTGCAGTGTCGATTCGTGCCCCGCGGCCGGATCCGCCGGATCGAACAGGCCGATGGTGAGGAATCCCAGCTTGCGGAGCGTACGGGTGGAGTCGGGCATGGGCTTCCTCTTCAGGATCGGCGGGCAGCTGATCCCCAGACTAAGCGGCGGGCTTCCCGCCGGTCACCACATGCGGCTGGTGGTTTCCGACACGAATCCGCGGCCGTCGGAGAACCAGTGGATCGTCGGGCTGTTCCGGGCGGTCGGCGTCGTGAGCTCCGCGAAGAGGTCCGCGTTGAAGCGGTTGCTCAGCTCCGGGGAACTCAGCACGGTGTCCCGGGTGATGACGAACACGGGTCCCTTCAGTCCCTTGCTCTGGATGGACAGGTGAACCTCGGCGTGCTGGTCCAGCCGTACCTTGAGCGCTCCGATCGCGGCCTGGACACTCGCGTCGTCGTCCCAGACTGCTGCGTGCCTGTCCACGAAAAGCCACGCCATGATGCTCCCTGTCCGTCCCGGCTGAGCCTCCCCAGCGGCCCGTCGCGCCCGCCCCACAGGCAGCCGCTCCGGCCGCCGGCGGCTCTCCCTAGCAAAACACCGAGTCGAGAACGATATCAAGGGGCGGCACGGAGCGGGCGTCAGGGGGCGCCACCACGTCCCGTTGGAAAGCAGCGGGGAAACGCCTGGAAGTATTTGGTTGCATCTCGATAACAACACGGGAGCAGTCCGGGCAAGGGACACCTACTGGTAACAAAGTGCCCCTAGGCTTTTGCACACGTGAGTGGCGTCACCCTCCGGGGTCGCGTGTCGGCTGTCATGCAACACCGCGTGAAGCTGGAACCACACTAGGAAATAGGAGGCGGAATGCGTTTCGGACGTACTTCCAAAGCTGTGGGGGTCGCTGCTGCTGCAGCGCTCGCACTCAGTGCCTGCGCTGCCAATACGGGTACTGAAACACCCGAGGAGAGTGCCGAGGGCGAAGCATCGGGCGGCAACATCCGCGTCGTGGAGGTGAACGCCTTCAGTTCGTTCAACGCGAGCACCGCCGAAGGCAACGTGGACATCAACGGCAATATCGCCTATGTGACCCACTCCGGCTTCAACTACATCGACAACAACCTCGAAGTGGTAGCGAATGAGGAATTCGGTTCCATCGAGGTTCTGTCCGAGGACCCGCTCAGCGTCAAGTACACGGTCAACGAGGGCGTCAGCTGGTCCGACGGTGAACCGGTCGACGGCGGCGACCTGCTGCTGCAGTGGGCCATCGAGTCCGGCTACTTCAACGACGCCACCACCGATGAGGCGGGTGAAGTCGTATCGGGTGCCACCTACTTCGACTACGCGGGTGACACGACCGGACTCGCCCTGACCGAACTCCCGGAGATCGGCGACGACGGACGTTCGATCACCCTCAACTACTCGAAGCCCTTCGCGGACTACCAGGTCGCCTTCGGCCTCATGAACGAGGGTGGCCTCGACACCCCGGCCCACGTGCTGGCGGAGAAGGGCGGCCTGGCCGACGAGGACGCGCTCATCGAGCTCATCCAGACCGCACCGGCGGGCGACCCCGAGAAACCTGTCGAGCGTCCCGAGGTGCAGGCCGTGGCCGACTTCTGGAACTCGGGCTTCGACACCAAGTCACTGCCGACCGATCCGTCGCTGTACCTCTCGAACGGCCCGTTCATCGCGTCGGCCATGACCCCGGACCAGTCGATGACGCTGACACGCAACGAGGACTACACCTGGGGTCCCATTCCCAAGGTGGATGAGATCACCGTCCGCTACATCGGTGAGGCTCCTGCACAGGTGCAGGCCCTGCAGAACGGCGAAGTGGACATCATCGCGCCGCAGGCATCGGCGGACACCGCCGAGCAGCTCGAGGCGCTCGAGGGCGTCACCCTCGTGCGCGGCAACGAGCTGTCCTACGACCACCTCGACCTCAACTTCAGCGGCGTCTTCGACGACGAGAAGGTCCGCGAGGCCTTCATGAAGACGGTGCCCCGCCAGCAGCTGGTGGACTCCATCATCAAGAAGCTGAACCCGGATGCCGCGCCGCTCGACTCGCAGCTCTTCCTCGCCGACCAGGAGCCCTACGAGGAGACCGTGGCCAACAACGGTTCGGAGGCCTACGCCGAGGTCGACATCGAAGGCGCAAAGGAGCTGCTCGATGGGGCGACTCCCGAGGTGCGGATCATGTACAACCGCGACAACCCGAACCGCCTCAACTCCTACACCCTGATCGCCGAGTCGGCCTCGCAGGCCGGCTTCAAGATCGTCGACGGCGGACTCGGTGCCTCCGACTGGAGTGCTGCGCTCGGCAACGGCACCTACGACGCGTCCATCTTCGGCTGGATCAACACAGGTGTGGGCGTGTCCGGTGTGCCGCAGATCTTCAAGAGTGAGGCCGGCTCCAACTTCAACGGGTTCTCGAGCCCGGAGGCCGACGAGCTCATGGATCAGCTCGTCCTCGAGACGGACCCGGACAAGCAGGACGAGTTGCAGATCGAGATCGACAAGCTGATCTGGGACTCCAAGTACGGACTGCCCCTGTTCCAGGTGCCGGGCATGAATGCCTACAGCGACAACGTCAGCGGCGTCAAGTACATGCCGAACCTGACCGGTGTCTGGTGGAACTTCTGGGATTGGCAGATCGCCCAGTAGCCTCTGGAACAAGAACTCGATCCGTGAGGAGGCGCCGGGACAGGGGAACTCGCCCGTCCCGGCGCCTTTTCTTGCGCAGGGGTGCTGCCGCCGCACCGCCGGTTCCAGGCCCTCCACTACACTTCAGCGAAAGCACGGGAACACCCACCCGCATCCGATCGTGAGGCGCGAAACCCATGGTGACCTACATCGTCCGGCGTCTGGTGACGGCCGTCCTCATCCTTCTGGGCGCGTCCTTCATCGTCTACCAGCTCACCGCCCTGTCCGGTGATCCTCTCGAGGAGTTGCGCGCCAGCAACGCGCCGAACCGCGAGCAGCTCATCCAGGCGCGCACCCAACTCCTGGACCTCAACACGCCGGCCCCCCTCCGCTACTTCGGCTGGCTGGCAGGGGCCGCGAAATGCCTGGTCCCCTTCGCCGCGACGTGTGATCTCGGTGCGAGCATCCAGGGGGAAGCCGTCACGACGGCACTCGTGCGGGCCATGGGGAACACCATCACGCTCGTCACCACGGCCACGGTCCTCGCCATCATCATCGGTATCTCCCTGGGCATCATCACTGCCCTGCGGCAGTACAGCGGGCTGGACTACGGCGTGACCTTCATGTCCTTCCTGTTCTTCTCGCTCCCGATCTTCTGGCTGGCCGTCCTGCTCAAGGAATTCGGCGCCATCGGGTTCAACAACTTCCTCGCAGATCCCGAGATACCCGGATCGACCGTCATCGTCGTGGCGATAGCCAGTGGACTCATCTGGGCGCTGTTCGCGAGCAGGTCGTGGAAACGCAAGGGCATGGCGTTCGTTCTGGGCGCCGTCGTCGCCGCGGCCCTCCTGTTCGTCCTCGACCTTGTCGACTGGTTCTCCAGCCCGGGGCTCGGACCCGTCATCATCCTCGTCACCGGAGTCGGCATCGCCTTCGGCATCGTGCTGCTCACCGCGGGCCTGCGGAACCGCAAGGCCCTGTTCTCGGCCCTGATCATGGTGGCGCTGGGCCTGGTCGCCTACTACGTCGTCAACCCGATCCTGAATGCCGCGACCGTCTGGACGATCGTGATCTTCGCGATCGTCACGGTGCTCGTGGGCATGGCCGTCGGCTACCTCATGGGCGGGTACGATCGCGGACAGAGCATGCGGGCCGCAGCGCTGACGGGCCTGCTGATGGGCTTCCTGATCGTGGTGGACCGGTTCATGGTCACGTGGCCGTCCTACGTCAGCAACCCGCGCGTGCGGGGGAGGCCTATCGCCACGGTGGGAGCCGAGACTCCTGGCCTCGACGGCACGTTCTGGGTCAACGGCCTGGACACGTTCACGCACCTCCTGCTGCCGACCCTCGCACTGCTGCTCGCCTCGCTGGCGAGCTACAGCCGGTACTCCCGCGCCTCCATGCTGGAGATCATGAACATGGACTACATCCGCACGGCCCGCGCGAAGGGACTCAGCGAGCGGACCGTGGTCATGCGCCATGCCTTCCGCAACGCGCTCATCCCGCTGGCCACGCTCGTCGCCTTTGACATCGGAGCGCTCATCGGCGGCGCCATCATCACCGAGCAGGTGTTCGCCTTCGCCGGGATGGGGCAGCTCTTCGTCCAGGCACTGCAGCGCACCGACCCCGATCCCATCATGGGCTTCTTCCTAGTGGCGGGCATCCTGGCTCTGGTGTTCAACCTCGTGGCCGACATCGTGTATTCGTTCCTCGATCCTCGCGTAAGGGTGAAAGCATGACGACGCAGAGTCCCTCGGACTTCCCGAACCGTTCGACGTCGACGGTCACAGGACCAGTGCATGCCGATGAGACGCCCGATGCGGATCCGACGCCCGATGCGGGTCCGACGCCGGCCGCTGATCACGAGGCCAAGGGCCTGTCCCAGGGCCAGATCGTCCGCCGGAAGTTCTTCGACAACACGGCCGCGATCATCAGCCTCGTCGTGTTCGCCATCATCTTCGTGATGGCGTTCACCTCGGTGGGCTTCGCCGGGATACCGGGCTGGTGGAAGTACAACCACACGGAGTTCCTGCCCCTGCTCGGCGGCGGGGCGCCGACCATCACCGGTCCGTTCAGCTGGGGAGAGCACCCCTTCGGCCAGGACTCGATCGGACGCGACTACTTCGCCATGACGATGCGCGGGACGCAGAACTCGATCATCATCATGTTCATCATCGGGGTGCTCGCGGGCCTGGTCGGCGTCGTGATAGGTGCCTGCTCGGGGTACTTCCGCGGCTGGCCCGAAGCCGTGCTGATGCGCTTCACGGACATCGTCATCATCATCCCCGTGGTCCTCGCCGCTGCGACGCTCGGCCAGGCTGTCAACCGCTACGTCGGCTCGGGGGCACAGATCTGGCTCCTCGGCCTGTTCCTCGGGCTCGTGCTGTGGACCGGACTCGCACGGCTCGTCCGCGGTGAGTTCCTGACGCTCCGTGAACGCGAGTTCGTCGACGCGGCCAAGATCGCAGGCGCATCCAACAGGCGGATCATCTTCAAGCACATCCTGCCCAACGCGGTCGGCGTCATCATCGTGAACACCACGCTGCTCATGTCCTCGGCCATCCTGCTCGAGACGGCGCTGAGCTACATCGGCTTCGGGGTGAAGGCCCCGGACGTCTCCCTGGGCCTTATCATCAGCCAGAACCAGGAAGCCTTCCAGACGCGTCCGTGGCTGTTCTGGTTCCCCGGCCTGTTCATCGTCCTCATCTGCCTCTGCATCAACTTCATCGGCGACGGTCTGCGCGATGCCTTCGACCCGCGGCAGAAGAAGTTCAATGCCGGGCGGGCCAAGGACGCAGAGAAGCCCGCAGCCGCGTGAGGACGTCGCTAGGGCGCCAGGTTCAGCGAGACGGCAGCCGCTGCGAGCAGCAGGGCGACCGCGGCGAGGTGCCGCCAGTTCCATGTGCGGCGCACGGGTGCCGGCTGGTCGACGTCGACGGCGCCGCTCTCCACCAGGTCCTGCCAGCGGGAGCGGACCAGGTAGGCGGCGTAGCCCGAATCGGTGTTCTTGAGGTCCCCCGGACGGATCGACCCGCCCGGGCCGTAGCTCGTGGAGGGCAGGTTCGTCACGTGTTCGGGCTTGCCGGCGTGGGTTCCCCAGACTCCGGGAGCGGGTGCCGCCCAGGCCGTGAAGGAGCCCGACGGCGTCACCAGCTTGAGCGCGTACTTGGTATCGACGTCGATCAGCGCAGCCCAGGGTACGCGGACGGTCGCCAGGGGATTGCGCAGCGTGACGGAGTCCTCGGCGAACACCACCGCCGGGTACCAGAACAGCCACCATCCGACGTATGCGATGCCGAGAAGCGGCCAGCCCGCCAGCAGGCCGGCCAGTCCCTCGGCCGCGACGACGGACACCAGGCCACCTCCGGCGATGAGCACCGCGATGCCCGTGAACCATACACTCGTGCGCGGCTTGAAAACGGTGGCCCCGGCCACATCGATCGAGCGTCCCATGGCTCCATAGTCCCAGCACTGCAGCCGCTCGCGGCAATCCAGGAGTGCCCGCGATCCCGCGGTGTCTCCGTCACGAAGGAGATCTCCTCATGAGTACTCAGGTCATCGGCGGCATCGGCGGCATCGGGGACACCGGTGGGGACCGGTCGTCGTCCCAGGGTCCCGTCCTCGAGGTGCGGAACCTCAGTGTCGACTTCGGCGTCGACAAGAAGTGGGTCCCGGCGGCCATCGACCTCAACTACGAGGTGAAAGCCGGCGAGGTGCTCGCCATCGTGGGGGAGTCCGGCTCCGGCAAGAGTGCCAGCTCCATGTCCCTGCTCGGACTGTTGCCCTCCAACAGCCGCGTCACGGGCGAGGTGCTGCTCAACGGCACATCCGTCCTCACGATGTCGCCCGCCAAGCTGCGCCAGATCCGCGGCAACGACGTCGCGGTCATCTTCCAGGAGCCCATGACGGCACTGAACCCCGTCTACACGGTGGGTTTCCAGATCGTGGAGACGCTGCGCCTGCACAACGAGATCTCGCCGGACGAGGCGAAGCAGCGTGCCCTCCGCCTGCTGCAGCTGGTGGAGCTGCCGGATCCGGACAAGGCCTTCCGGTCCTACCCCCACCAGCTCTCCGGAGGTCAGCGCCAGCGCGCGATGATCGCGCAGTCCCTGTCCTGCGACCCCAAGCTCCTGATCGCGGACGAGCCCACGACGGCCCTCGACGTCACCGTGCAGGCGGAGATCCTGGACCTCATGCGCAACCTGCGGAACAAGCTCAACAGTGCGATCGTCCTGATCACGCACGACATGGGCGTGGTGGCGGATCTCGCCGACCGGATCGCCGTCATGCGCAAGGGGCGCATCGTGGAGACCGGCACCGCGGAGCAGATCTTCAACAACCCGCAGCACGACTACACCCGGGAGCTTCTCGCCGCCGTTCCCCACCTGGGGCAGGGGGACGGGAACGACGACGTCGACATCACCGCTGCGCTGGCGGCGGCGACCCACACCGAACTGCAGACGGTGGACCGCGACGAGCTCGAGCGACGCGAGCATGAAGTGCTGGCTCAGCTCTCCGAGGACCAGGCGGTGGCGCACCCGGCCGCTGACGCGGTGCTCGAGCTCGTCGACGTCGCCATCGAGTACCCCAAGCAGGGCAGGGTCCCCGCGTTCCGCGCCGTCGAGGGAGCCAACCTCACCGTCTACCCGGGCCAGGTCATCGGCCTCGTCGGGGAGTCGGGCTCGGGCAAGACGACGATCGGCCGGGCCGCGGTCGGGCTGCTGCCGGTCGCCGAGGGTTCGCTGAAGGTCGTCGGTACCGACATCTCGGGCTTCCGCCCCACCTCGAAGGAACTCGTCAAGGTGCGGCGCCATGTCGGCATGGTGTTCCAGGATCCGTCGTCGTCGCTGAATCCCCGGCTCCCCATCGGTGAGAGCATCGGCGAGCCGATGTTCCTGGCCGGCGAGGCCAAGGGCGGTGAGCTGCAGAAGCGCATCGAGAGCCTCCTCGACCAGGTCGAGCTCCCGCGCTCCTACCGGAACCGTTATCCCCACGAACTGTCCGGCGGACAGAAGCAGCGCGTGGGCATCGCACGCGCACTCTCGCTCAAGCCGAAGCTGATGGTCGCGGACGAGCCGACGTCGGCCCTGGATGTGTCCGTGCAGGCGAAGGTCCTGGAGCTCTTCCAGAACCTGCAGCGCGAGCTCGGGTTCGCCTGCCTGTTCGTCACGCACGACCTCGCGGTCGTCGATGTGCTCGCCGACTACATCTGCGTCATGAAGCGCGGCCGGATCGTGGAGCAGGGCACACGCGACCAGATCCTGCGCAGCCCCCAGGACCCCTACACACAGCGACTGCTCGCGGCCGTGCCGCTGCCGGATCCGGACAAGCAGCGCGAACGCCGCGAACTGCGGGCCAAGCTCCTCGCGTCGACCGATTAGCCGACCCGGATCGTCATTCCCATCATCACGGCCCCGATTGAACGGGTAGCGTAACGGTACTAGTCTGCTATGGACCCGAGAACGGGTCCGATGTCAAGGGCGTTCGGCGGAACCCCGGGCATCTGGAACGCGAGGGTTGCATGTCTGGCCGGATTCTTCACGTGACCCGACGGGTCGGCGTCGTCCTGGGGCGTGTCCTGGTCTACGCCCTGATCTGGGCAGGACTCGCGCTGCTCGCAGCCGCCGCAGGCATCCGCTTCTACTGGGGCACGATCTCCGTCAGCCAGATGCTCATGAACCTCGTCTCCGTGGAGACCGAAGGCGGAGGCGGGCCCGTCGTCTGGGTCGGCATCCTGGGGGTCGGTGTCGTGCCCCTGCTCATCACCATCGGGATCGCCCTGTGGCAGCACTATCGGCGCCGTACGCGCCGCCGTGGGGACGAGTTGCGCCCTGTGCGCCGCCGGAGCGGCGAAGACCGGCCCCGCGCGCGCCACCGCAGGGGTGAGGACCTTCGTCCGGGCCGGCGGCAGTGGATCCTGCGTACCGTCTCCACCGCCCTGGTGGCCGCGGTGGTCGTCGGCGGTGCCACGGCCTTCTCCACCACGGTGGGCATGGGGGACTACATCCGGGCGGCGAACTCCGACTACGACCTCGGGGACTACTACGCGGAACCGACCGTCACCAGCGACGCGGACGAGCGCAACCTGGTCCTGATCTACCTCGAGTCCGGCGAGGCCACCCTCGAGGACGACCAGCTCTTCGAGAAGGACGCGTTCGCCCCGCTCAAGGAGGTCACCCGGGCAGCCGACGGCTGGCAGAACGTGGAGGATCTCCAGCAGTACCAGGGAGGCGGCTGGACCATGGCCGGCCTCGTCGGGACCCAGTGCGGCGTCCCACTGAAGGGTGCCGACACCGCGGGGGGCAGCAGCGCCCCCTCGAACGACCTCGGCGGTGACACCGAAACCTATCTGGGCGGGGCCACGTGCCTGGGCGATGTCCTGGAGAAGCACGGCTACACCAGCGTCTTCATGGGTGGAGCCAATGCCTCCTTCGCCGCGAAGGAGACCTTCCTGAGGACCCACGGTTACTCCGAGGTGAAGGACCTCTCCGACTGGCGAGCCGCGGGTGAGTCGGAGGAGAGCTTCCGCAGCGACTGGGGCCTGAGCGATGAACGACTGATGTCCCACGCCCGGGACGAGATCGACCGGCTGCACGCCGAGGCGGAACGGACCGGCGAGCCGTTCAACCTGACTCTGCTGACCCTGGACACGCACGAGCCGGTGCACGTCTACGACTACTGCGAGGTGGACACCCAGAACGTGGTCACCTCCGTGTTCTCCTGCTCGATGACGCAGGTGGCCGGATTCGTGGACTACCTGAAGGAGAAGGGCTACCTCGAGGACACCGCCGTGGTGATCACGGGCGACCACGTCAAGCACATGAGCGCCGGTGACGCGTTCCACGAGCAGCTGGACGACCACGGGAACCGCACCGTCTTCAACCGGATCCGGGTTCCGGGCGGGGACACCAGCGGCGGGTTGCGTCCTCGCGTGGACCAGCTGAACCTGTACCCCACGATCCTGGAGGCCGCCGGCCTGACCCTGCAGGATCATGAGGCCGGGCTGGGCGTGTCCGCCTTCGCACCCGATGTCCCGGCCGGCTCGGCACAGGGGATGGACCCGGATTCCTACACCGAGCTGCTCAACTCGCTGTCCCCGTTGTTCTACGCCAGGGCATGGGCAGGCGAGGACGCCGCCCGGTAGCGCTGTCCGTTCCTACCTCCTACCCGGGCCTCCTACCCGGCCGGGCGGGTGTCGCCCTGCCCGTGCCTCCGGAGTCGTTACCAAAGCGTGATGCCGCGCCCTTCTCCCCGCTGGCCTGCGGAAATACGGGAACCAATGCCGAAGCTGAAAGCCGGCTGGGAGCGTCCCCCTGCAGGATGTTCAGGGAAGCAACAGAACGGGCATAGAATCTTCCGGTGTGAGTTGGCTCTCGCTACCTGCGGGACAACTATCCGGCCACATCAGCGCCGGAACGACCCAAATAACTAGGAGGCGGAATGCGTTTCACGCGCACTTCCCAAATGCTCAGCGTCGCGGCCATCGCCGTTCTGTCGCTGAGTGCATGCGGCGGCGGAAGCACTGAATCCAGCACGGGCGGCGGCACCACCGACGCCGTCATCGTGGTGGACGGATCCGAGCCCCAGAACCCGCTGATCCCCACCAGCACCAACGAGGTGGGTGGCGGAGCGATCCTCGACCTCATCTTCGCGGGCCTCGTCAGCTACGACGCCGACGGCAAGTCCCAGAACGAGATGGCGGAGTCCATCGAGACCGAGGACGCCCAGAACTACACGATCACGCTCAAGGAAGGGAAGACCTTCACCAACGGTGACCCCGTCACCGCGAGCTCCTTCGTGGACGCCTGGAACTACGGCGCCGCCGCGAAGAACGCGCAGCTCTCGAGCTACTTCTTCGAGAGCATCGAAGGCTACGACGAGGCCAGCGCCGAGGGCTCCACCGTGGAGACCATGAGCGGCCTCACCGTCGTCGACGACCGGACGTTCACCGTCAAGCTGTCGCAGCCCGAGTCCGACTGGCCGCTGCGCCTGGGCTACAGCGCGTTCTTCCCGCTGCCCGCCGCCGCGCTCGAGGACCCTGCAGCCTTCGGCGAGAACCCGATCGGCAACGGACCCTACAAGTTCGCTTCCGAGGGCGCCTGGCAGCACAACCAGCAGATCGAACTCGTGCCGAACGACGAGTACGAAGGCCCGCAGGCCGCCCAGAACGGCGGCGTGACGTTCAAGATCTACCAGAACGACACGACGGCGTACCAGGACCTGATCTCGGACAACCTCGACGTGCTGAAGACGATCCCGACGAGCGACATCAAGAACTTCAAGAACGACCTCGGCGAGCGCTCCATCGAGTCGCCCTACGCGGGCAACCAGACCATCGCCGTGCCGTACTACCTCCCGAACTGGGAGGGTGAGGCGGGCAAGCTGCGGCGCCAGGCGCTGTCGATGGCGATCAACCGGGACGAGATCACCGAGGTCATCTTCAACGGCGGTCGTGAACCTGCGAAGGACTTCACCGCTCCCGTCCTCGAGGGCTACAGCGCGGACCTACCGGGCAGCGAGAACCTCGAGTACAACCCGGAGGAGGCCAAGAAGCTCTGGGCCGACGCCGAGAAGATCGCGCCCTACGACGAGTCGCAGCCCCTGACCATCGGCTACAACGCCGACAAGGGCGACCACAAGACGTGGGTCGAGGCCGTGGTGAACAACATCAAGAACAACCTGGGCATCGAGGTCGCGGGCAAGCCGTACGCGACCTTCAAGGAAGCGCGTACGGAAGCCACGGAGGAGACCCTCACGGGTGCCCTGCGTGCCGGCTGGCAGGCCGACTACCCGTCGCTGTACAACTTCCTCGGACCGATCTACGCCACCGGCGCCGGTTCCAACGATGCCCGCTACAGCAACCCTGAGTTCGACCAGGAGCTGACCGACGGACTCGCGGCCGGCTCGGTCGAGGAGGGCAACGAGGCCATGAACAAGGCCCAGGAGCAGCTCTTGGAGGACCTCCCGGCCATCCCGCTGTGGTACCAGGTCGCCCAGGGCGGCTGGAGCAACAACGTGGACAACGTCGAGTTCGGCTGGAACGGTGTTCCGCTCTACTACGCCATCACCGGCAAGTAACCCGTAACGGACTCGGGGCCTGCCCGGCACAGGGCAGGCCCCTTTTCCGTGCTCCAACGAAAAGGTGCAACACCTCATGAGCCTTCCCCACCTGCGTCCCGTCCGGACGCACGCCGCACCGGGAGGTGCGCGCTGATGGCCTGGTACATCGTCCGACGCTTCCTGCAGCTGATCCCCGTCTTCCTCGGCGCCACGCTGCTGGTGTACTTCCTCGTCTTCAGCCTTCCCGGCGACGCCACCGCCGCCATCTGCGGCGAGCGCGGCTGTACCCCTGCCGTCGTCGCCGGACTGCGTGAGCAGTACAACCTCGACCAGCCCTTCTGGATCCAGTACCTGCTGTACCTGAAGGGTGTGGTGACGTTCGACCTCGGCACCAACTTCTCCGGCCGCCCCATCGCGACCATCATCGCCGAGGTCTTCCCGACCACGGCGAGGCTCGCCATCATGGCACTGGTCATCGAGGCCGTCTTCGGCATCCTCTTCGGCCTCGTCGCGGGCCTGCGCAAGGGCAAGCTGTTCGACTCCTCGGTCCTCGTCCTGTCCCTGATCGTGATCGCCGTGCCCATCTTCGTGCTCGGCTTCCTGATGCAGTTCCTCATCGGTGTCAAGCTGCAGTGGACCAACCCGACCGTGAGCGGCGACGCGACGTTCGGCGAACTCCTGCTGCCGGCCGTGGTCCTCGGACTGGTGTCCTTCGCCTACGTCCTGCGCCTGACCCGCACCAGCATCATCGAGAACGTGAATGCCGACTACGTGCGGACGGCGACGGCCAAGGGCCTCAGCCGCAAGCGGGTCGTCGTCGTGCACGTCCTCCGCAACTCGCTGATCCCTGTCGTGACCTTCCTCGGCGCCGACCTCGGCGCCCTCATGGGCGGCGCGATCGTCACCGAAGGGATCTTCAACGTCAACGGCGTCGGCAACACCCTCTACCGCGCCGTGTTGAACGGGGACGGACCGATGGTCGTCTCGATCGTCACGTTCCTGATCCTCATCTTCTGCCTCGCGAACCTGCTGGTGGATCTCCTGTACGCGTGGCTGGACCCAAGGATTCGATATGCCTGAACCAACATCACCATCCGCCTCTCCGACATTCCGCCCGGCGTCCACGACGGCATCGGCCGCGCGCACCAAGACGTCCCCCTACCCGATCGAGCACTTCGTCGCCGACCTCGACGAGACGCCGGTACGGGCCACGGACAGCGCCGTGTCCGACGCCGCGCCCCGCAGCCTCTGGGGCGAGGCATGGCGGAGCCTGCGGAAGCAGCCGCTGTTCATCATCAGCGCGATCCTGATCCTCGCGGTCATCTTCGTGGCGCTGTTCCCCGGGCTCTTCACGAACGAGCCGCCGAACGAGAACTGCCTGCTCGAGAACTCCGACGGCGGTCCCGCCCCCGGGCACCCGCTCGGCTTCACCGTCCAGGGCTGCGACATCCTCTCCCGCGTGGTGCACGGCACCCAGTCCTCGCTGACCGTAGGCCTGTTCGCCACGCTCGGCGTGGTCCTGATCGGCGGCCTCATCGGTGCACTGGCCGGGTTCTTCGGCGGTTGGGTCGATGCCATCCTCGCCCGCGTCGGTGACATCTTCTTCGCCCTGCCGCTCATCCTCGGTGCGATCGTCGTCGTGCAGCTCCCCGTGTTCCAGCAGAACCGCAACGTCTGGACGCTCGTCGTCATCCTCGTGGCGTTCGGCTGGCCGCAGATCGCCCGCATC
Source organism: Arthrobacter pasteuri (assembly GCF_054510955.1). NCBI lineage: Bacteria > Bacillati > Actinomycetota > Actinomycetes > Micrococcales > Micrococcaceae > Arthrobacter > Arthrobacter pasteuri. Next base: position 988,643 of record NZ_JBTNDO010000001.1, on the reverse strand, counting down.
ACCCGGGCGGCCGTCATCGAGGTGCGCAACGCCGACTTCGTCACGGCAGCCCGGTCGCTCGGAGTCTCGCCCCTGGGCGCCCTCGTCAAGCACGTCATCCCGAACGCGCTCGCACCGGTCATCGTCATCGCGACGATCTCGCTGGGTACGTTCATCGTGGCCGAGTCCACGCTGTCCTTCCTCGGCATCGGACTCCCGCCGGACGTCATGTCCTGGGGCAATGACATCTTCTCGGCGAAGCCGTCGCTGCGCAGCAACCCGATGGCCATCTTCTGGCCGGGCCTCGCACTGTCGATCACCGTTCTGAGCTTCATCATGCTGGGCGACGCCCTGCGTGACGCTCTCGATCCGAAGGCACGCAAACGATGAGCTCCTCGATGAGCACCCACCAGGGCGGCCACCGCGTCGCCCCCACCACCGATGGGGCTCCGACGCCGTCGGGCGGCCCCCAGCCGCTGCTCGAACTCCGGGACCTCGCCATCACGTTCGCGACGTCGAACGGGGACGTCCCGGCGGTGCGCAAGGCGCACCTGACCGTGATGCCCGGCGAGACCGTCGCGATCGTGGGGGAGTCGGGCTCGGGGAAGTCGACGACGGCACTCGCCGCCATCGGCCTCCTGCCCGCCAACGGGCGCGTCTCCGAAGGCAGCATCATCTTCGACGGCGAGGACATCACGCACGCGTCGGAGAAGCGCATCGTCGAACTCCGCGGGTCGTCGATCGGCATGGTCCCGCAGGACCCGATGTCCAACCTGAACCCGGTGTGGAAGATCGGGTTCCAGGTCCGGGAGACCCTTCGTGCGAACGGACTGCCGAGCGGTCCTTCGGACGTCGCGAAGGTGCTCTCGGAGGCGGGACTGCCCGACGCCGGGTCGCGCGCCAACCAGTACCCGCACGAGTTCTCGGGCGGTATGCGCCAGCGCGCCCTGATCGCGATCGGCCTGTCCTGCCGGCCCCGCCTGCTCATCGCCGATGAGCCGACGTCGGCCCTGGACGTGACCGTGCAGCGGCAGATCCTGGACCACCTGGACACGATGACCGAGGAGCTCGGCACCGCCGTGCTGCTCATCACGCACGACCTCGGCCTCGCCGCCGAACGGGCGCACAAGGTGATCGTCATGTACAAGGGGCAGGTCGTCGAGGCCGGTCCCGCGCTCGAGCTGCTGACCAACCCGCGCCACCCGTACACCCAGAAGCTCGTGGCCTCGGCGCCGTCGATCGCGTCGCGCCGCATCGAGTCGGCCAAGAAGGCCGGGCTCGAGACCGGCGACCTGCTGGCTCCCGCTGCAGCGAAGAACACGGCGATGAACACGGCGAAGAACACGGCGAAGGACGCTGCGCCGGACAGGGTGATCGAGGTCGAGGACCTGACAAAGGTCTTCAAGATCCGCGGCAGCTGGGGCAAGTCCACCGACTTCACCGCCGTGGACAAGGTCTCCTTCTCGATCGCGCGCGGCACCACCACCGCCGTCGTCGGCGAGTCCGGCTCGGGCAAGTCGACGGTGGCGAAGATGGTCCTCGGGCTGGAGGGGGCGACGTCGGGCAGCATCCGCTTCGACGGCGTGGACATCACCACGCTCGGGCGGAAGGAGATGTTCGACTTCCGGCGCCGCGTGCAGCCGATCTTCCAGGACCCCTACGGCTCGCTCGACCCGATGTACAACATCTACCGGACCATCGAGGAGCCGCTCCGTGTCCACGGGGTCGGAACCGCGAAGAGCCGGGAGAAGAAGGTGCGAGAGCTGCTCGACCAGGTGGCCCTGCCCTCCGCGATGATGCAGCGCTTCCCCAACGAGCTCTCCGGCGGGCAGCGCCAGCGCGTGGCGATCGCCCGCGCACTGGCACTCGATCCGGAAGTGGTCATCTGCGACGAGGCCGTCTCGGCCCTCGACGTGCTGGTCCAGGCACAGATCCTGAACCTGCTCGCCGACCTGCAGTCGGAGCTCGGCCTCAGCTACCTCTTCATCACGCACGACCTCGCCGTGGTCCGGCAGATCGCCGATCATGTCGCCGTCATGCAGAAGGGCAGGCTCGTGGAGCAGGGGAGCACCGACGAGGTGTTCGACAACCCCCGGACCGCCTACACCCAGGCACTGCTCGCGGCCATCCCGGGCGCCGGACTCGTCCTGCCCCCCGAGGTCGCATAGCGGGTCCGTCACCCGGCGGCTGCGTTCCCCGGCTGCGTTACCCGGTTGCATTCGGCGGCTGCGGAACACGAACGACGACGGCGGCCCTCCCCCGGGAGGGCCGCCGTCCTTGTGCGCCGAGAGCGGACAAGGGCCACCCTCGGCCCTGCGCATTAGGTCTGTTTTTACCTCTCGCCTAGACTGGTGAGAGGGCGTGCACTGCAGCCGCCGACAATTTCCCCGCAGTAGATACTGAATTGAGTCCTTACGCATGTCTGAAACCACAGGCAACACCGCTGTCCGCAGCGATCTCCGCAACGTAGCCATCGTGGCTCACGTTGACCACGGAAAAACCACCCTGGTCGACGCCATGCTGAAGCAGACCAACTCGTTCGCTGCGCATGGCGACGTCGCCGACCGCGTCATGGACTCGGGCGACCTCGAGCGCGAGAAGGGCATCACCATCCTCGCCAAGAACACCACGGTGTTCTACGACGGCCCGTCCGCCAAGGGCGAGACGATCACCATCAACGTCATCGACACCCCGGGCCACGCCGACTTCGGCGGCGAGGTGGAGCGCGGCCTGTCCATGGTCGACGGCGTCGTCCTCCTCGTCGACGCGTCCGAGGGCCCGCTGCCCCAGACCCGCTTCGTCCTCCGCAAGGCCCTCGCGGCCAAGCTCCCCGTGGTCCTGCTGGTCAACAAGACCGACCGCCCCGACTCCCGCATCGAGGAAGTCGTCAGCGAGTCGATGGACCTCCTCCTCGGCCTCGCCTCCGACCTCGCGGACGAGGTCCCCGACCTCGACCTCGACGCGATCCTCAACGTTCCCGTCGTCTACGCCGCCGCCCGCGCCGGTGCAGCGTCGCTCGAGCAGCCCGCGGACGGGACCGTGCCGTCGAACGACAACCTGGAGCCCCTGTTCCAGACGATCATCGAGCACATCCCCGCACCCCGTTACAACCCCGAGGGTGTCCTGCAGGCACACGTGACCAACCTGGACGCGTCGCCGTTCCTCGGCCGTCTCGCCCTGCTGCGCATCTTCAACGGAACGCTCCGCAAGGGCCAGACCGTCGCCTGGGCCCGCCAGAACGGTGAGCTCAAGTCCGTCAAGATCACGGAACTCCTCGCCACCAAGGCGCTGGACCGTGTTCCCACCGACTCCGCCGGACCCGGCGAGATCGTCGCCGTCGCCGGTATCGAGGGCATCACCATCGGCGAGACCCTCACCGACGTCGACAACCCCCAGCCGCTGCCGCTCATCACGGTCGACGACCCCGCGATCTCCGTGACCATCGGTATCAACACCTCGCCGCTCGCCGGCAAGGTCAAGGGCGCCAAGGTCACGGCCCGCCAGGTGAAGGACCGCCTCGACAAGGAGCTCATCGGCAACGTGTCGCTCCGTGTCCTGCCGACCGCGCGTCCCGACGCGTGGGAGGTCCAGGGACGTGGCGAGCTCGCGCTGGCCATCCTCGTGGAGCAGATGCGACGCGAGGGTTTCGAGCTCACGGTCGGCAAGCCACAGGTGGTCACCAAGACCATCGACGGCAAGATCCACGAGCCGATGGAGCACATGACCATCGACGTGCCCGAGGAGTACCTCGGCGGCGTCACCCAGCTCATGGCCGCCCGCAAGGGCCGGATGACCAACATGGCGAACCACGGCACCGGATGGGTTCGCATGGAGTTCATCGTCCCGGCGCGAGGCCTCATCGGCTTCCGCACCCGCTTCCTGACCGACACCCGCGGTGCCGGCATCGCGGCGTCGATCTCCGAGGGCTACGAGCCGTGGGCCGGTGACATCGAGTACCGCACCAACGGGTCGATGATCGCCGACCGTGCCGGCGTCGTGACCCCGTTCGCCATGATCAACCTGCAGGAGCGCGGCTCCTTCTTCGTGCAGCCCACCTCCGAGGTGTACGAGGGCATGATCGTCGGCGAGAACTCCCGCGCCGACGACATGGAGGTCAACATCACGAAGGAGAAGAAGCTCACCAACATGCGTGCAGCGTCCTCCGACACCTTCGAGAACCTGACCCCGCCGCGCAACCTCACGCTCGAGGAATCCCTCGAATTCGCCCGCGAGGACGAGTGTGTCGAGGTCACGCCGGAGAGCATCCGCATCCGCAAGGTCATCCTCGACGCCAACGAGCGCATGCGCGCCTCGCGTTCACGCGCCCGCGCCTAGCGCCGGCACCACCAGCAGAACAGTGGCCTACGACGACGCCGGTACCTCCCCAGCAGGGGAGGGCCGGCGTCCGGCGTTTGCGGACAGGGCCGGAGCAGGCGCGTCCACGCGCAGCCCGGAGGACGACCGTCCCCGTCCCGCGCCTGCCGCACCGGACCCACGGGTGAGTGCGCCGTCACCCCGTCGGGCGCCTGCACGGCCCGCAGCCGTCGTGGGCGCCGGGGGAGCCGGAACCGTCGCAGCCGTCTTCGGCACCCTCCTGCACGGGCACCTCGCCTTCGTGGGAGGGGTTCCCCTTCCCGTCGGCGCGCTTGCTGCGCTCGTGCTCGCGGGCAGCCTGTTCCTGCTGTGCGGGCTCTGGGCGAGGAACGTGGTCCTGACGGCGGTGGCGGGGGCGGTCGCCTACGGCGTGGTGGCCCTGCTGTCGACGTCGTCGAAGACGCTGATCCTCACCGGGTCATCGCCCACCGCTCCGGGCTCGGCCTTCGCGGGCAACGTGTGGCTCTTCGGCGTCCTCGCCGTGACGCTCGCCGCGGTGGCGTTCTGCGCCGTCGTCCTCGCTCCTTCGCGGCTCCGCCGGCCCACAGCACGCTGACTGCACGGCCGGGCGGCGTCAGTCGCCCGGCCGGGGGGACGGATCCGGATCAGGAGTCCCCGGGAATCCCTGCGCGCCGCGGAGCCCGGCGGGGCGGCGCGGGCGGTACGGCCCGTGCCGCCGTGACATCCGCGAGCAGGACGACATCGTCGCCCCTGCGCGTCCGCACCGTGCACGTGGTCACGTCCCGCGCCACGAGGTCGCCCAGGGAGTCGCTGAACCCGTCGGCGACGCGGCGGCGCACCACCACCCTGGTGTCGAGGGGAAGCGCCGCAAGGAAGGCTGAGGGATCCTGCACCCATCAAGGGTAGGCCCCTCCCGGTCCGAGCGGGGCACGCGGTGGCCTGCTGCAGTGGTCCTGCCGCAGCGGAGCATTGCGTTAAGCTGGGAACCGCACCGAGGGTGCGGCAGCCGACCCAGTTCTCTAGAAAGGCGTGGGAAGTGACCTACGTAATCGCGCAGCCATGCGTGGATGTCAAGGACAAGGCCTGTATCGAGGAGTGCCCCGTCGACTGCATCTATGAAGGTGAGCGGTCGCTCTACATCCACCCCGATGAGTGCGTGGACTGCGGCGCCTGCGAACCCGTCTGTCCCGTGGAGGCCATCTACTACGAGGACGACACCCCCGAGCAGTGGGCCGAGTACTACAAGGCGAACGTCGAGTTCTTCGACGACCTCGGCTCGCCCGGCGGAGCGGCGAAGGTCGGCAACACGGGCTTCGACCACCCGATCATCGCGGCCCTGCCGCCCCAGAACCAGCCCGCCTAGGTGGCGGCCGACGAGCCGACGTCCTTCGGCCTGCACCTGCCCGACTACCCGTGGGACGCCATGGCGCCCTACCAGGACATCGCGGCGCAGCACCCCGGCGGAGTGGTCAACCTGTCCATCGGGACTCCTGTCGACCCCACGCCGGAACTCATCCAGGCCGCCCTCGCCGCGGCTGCCGACGCACACGGATATCCGACCACCCACGGCACACCCCCCCTGCGCGAAGCGATCAGCGCGTGGTTCGCGCGCCGCAGGGGAGTGCCCGGGCTCGACCCCGAGGACATCCTGCCCACCGTGGGGTCCAAGGAGCTCGTCGCGTGGCTGCCCCTGTTGCTGGGACTGGGGGAGGGCGACGTCGTCGTCCGTCCCGCGGTGGCGTACCCCACCTACGACGTCGGCGCCCACCTCGCAGGGGCCACGGCGGTCGCGTCCGACTCCCTCGCCGACCTTCCCGAAGAGGTCCGTGCCCGTGTGCGCCTCGTCTGGATCAACTCGCCCGGCAACCCCACGGGCGAGGTGCTCGACGTCGACGGCCTGCGGGCGATCGTCGACGACGCCCGGTCGCTCGGGGCCGTCGTGGCTTCCGACGAATGCTACGGGGAACTCGGCTGGGGCCCCTGGGACCCCGCGGAGGGCGGCGAGCCCGTACCCAGCATCCTCGACCCCCGCGTCTCCGGCGGTTCCCACGAACTCCTGCTGGCCGTCTACTCGCTGAGCAAGCAGTCCAACCTCGCCGGCTACCGGGCCGCCTTCACGGCCGGGGACCCGGCGATCGTTGCCGGCCTCGTCAACTCGCGCAAGCACGCCGGCATGATCGTGCCCTACCCCGTGCAGGAAGCGATGCGCGTGGCACTCGGGGACGATGCACACGTGGCCGCGCAGAAGGACCTGTACCGCCGTCGTCGCGCACTGCTCGTTCCCGCGCTGGAGGGCGCCGGCTTCACGATCCGCGGCTCGGCGGCCGGCCTGTACCTCTGGGCATCGAACGGGAAGCCCACGTGGGACACCATCGGGTGGCTTGCCGGGCTCGGGATCCTGGCGGGTCCCGGCACGTTCTACGGCGACGCGGGAGAAGGATTCATCCGCGTCGCCCTCACGGGCAGTGACGAGAGGATCGAGGCGGCGGTCGCGCGGCTCGCCGCCACCGCCCGCTGACCGGGGCCTTGCCATTGCAGGGCGGAGGCACGCAGGATTAGTGATCGTGGCCCGCTGACGGTAGCGTTTCAGCTGAATGTGCGATGCCGGTGGGACGCCTGTCCTGCGGCGTAGCGAATGATTCGTGGCGAGGACCTCGCTCCAGCTCCTGAAGGAGAATCAATGACCGAGCAGAATGCTGCTTCCCTGCACTACGACGGCGGGAAACTCAGCCTGCCGCTGGTGCCCGCTGTCGAGGGCAACAACGGCTACGACGTGTCGAAACTGCTGAAGCAGACCGGCCAGGTCACCTTCGACCCCGGCTTCATGAACACCGCGGCCACCACGTCCGCGATCACCTACATCGACGGCGACGCCGGGATCCTGCGCTACCGCGGATACCCCATCGAGGAACTCGCGAAGAACTCCAGCTTCCTCGAGGTGTCCTACCTCCTCATCTACGGCAACCTGCCGACGCCCGAGGAGCTGAGCACGTTCGACGGCCGCATCCGCCGCCACACCCTGCTGCACGAGGAGCTGAAGGGCTTCTTCGGCGGCTTCCCCCGTGACGCGCACCCCATGCCGGTGCTCTCCTCGGCCGTCTCGGCGCTGTCCACCTTCTACCAGGACTCCCTTGACCCCTTCGACGACGAGCAGGTGGAACTCTCGACGTTCCGGCTCATGGCGAAGCTCCCCGTCATCGCGGCCTACGCACACAAGAAGTCCATCGGCCAGCCGATGCTGTACCCGGACAACTCCATGAACCTCGTGGAGAACTTCCTGCGGCTCTCCTTCGGCCTGCCCGCCGAGCCGTACGACCTCGACCCGATGATGGTCAAGGCCCTGGACCTGCTGCTCATCCTGCACGCGGACCACGAGCAGAACTGCTCCACCTCCACGGTGCGCCTCGTCGGCAGTTCCAACGCCAACATGTTCGCCTCGGTCTCCGCCGGGATCAACGCGCTCTTCGGCCCGCTGCACGGCGGCGCCAATGAGGCCGTGCTGAACATGCTGCGCGACATCCAGGCCAAGGGCATGCAGCCCGAGGACTTCATGGAGAAGGTCAAGAAGAAGGAAGACGGCGTGAAGCTCATGGGCTTCGGGCACCGCGTCTACAAGAACTACGACCCGCGCGCGAAGATCGTCAAGGCCACCGCCCACGACATCCTCAACAAGCTCGGCGGCAACGACGAGCTGCTCGACATCGCCATGCGGCTCGAGGAGAAGGCTCTGGCCGACGACTACTTCATCGAGCGCAAGCTCTACCCGAACGTCGACTTCTACACCGGCCTCATCTACAAGGCCATGGGCTTCCCGGAGAAGATGTTCACGGTCCTCTTCGCGATCGGCCGCCTTCCCGGCTGGATCGCCCAGTGGCGCGAGATGATGCAGGATCCGCAGACGAAGATCGGACGGCCGCGCCAGCTGTACACGGGCGAGGGAGAGCGGCACTACCCCGCGAACTGATCCCCGGCGCCCAGGCACCGGCAGCAACGACGGCGGCCGCCCACCTTCCCAGGTGGGCGGCCGCCGTCGTCGAACGTGTTCTTGGCTGCTCCGGACGCTCGGCCGCCAGGTCCGGGGCCGAGTGTCCCGGCGTCAGTCGTCCTGGACCGTCGCGTAGCCCTGCGGGTTGTTCTTCTGCCAGCGCCAGTGGTCCTCGCACATCTCGGCGAGGGTACGGGTCGCGGACCAGCCGAGGTCCGCGAGGGCCGAGGACGGGTCCGCGTAGCTGACCGCGGCGTCGCCGGGCCGGCGGGGAGCGAACTCGTAGGGGATGTCGCGGCCGACCGCGGCGGAGAACGCCGTGAGGACCTCGAGGACGGACGAGCCGTTGCCTGTGCCGAGGTTCCAGGTGTGCACGCCGCCGCGCGCCACGAGGTAGTCGAGCGCGGCGAGGTGCCCCTGCGCCAGGTCGACCACGTGGATGTAGTCGCGCACGCCCGTGCCGTCGGGTGTCGGGTAGTCGTTGCCGAACACCATCACCTTCTCGCGCCGTCCCACGGCCACCTGCGCCACGAACGGCAGCAGGTTGTTGGGGACGCCGGTCGGGTCCTCGCCGATGGTGCCCGAGGCATGCGCGCCCACGGGGTTGAAGTAGCGCAGCAGGGCAATGTTCCACCGGGGGTCGGCCGCCCCGAGATCAGTCAGGATGTCCTCGATCTGTTCCTTGGTGCGCCCGTACGGGTTGACGGCGTCGAGGGGGAGCTTCTCGGTGAGGGGGACTTCCTCCGACGCTCCGTACACCGTGGCGGAGGAGCTGAAGACGAGGGTGCGCACGTCGGCGTCATCCATCACGCGCAGCAGGCTCAGGGTGCCACCGACGTTGTTGGAGTAGTAGTACAGGGGCTTCTCGACCGACTCGCCGACCGCCTTCAGGCCTGCGAAGTGGATGACGGCGTCGACCTTCTCCTCGGCGAAGATGGTGCGCAGGCGCGGTTCGTCGAGCAGGTCCGCCTGGTGGAACGTCGGCGTGCGGCCCGCGAGTGCGGCCACCCGCTGGAGCGATGTCTCGGTGGAGTTCAGGAGGTTGTCGACGACGACGACGTCATGGCCGTGTTCGAGCAGGGTCAGGACGGTGTGCGAGCCGATGTATCCGCTGCCACCGGTAACGAGGATCTTCATGGTTCCATCCTAGGTCGGAGTGCCGCAGGTGCTTTCCCTGCCGCACTCCGAAACGTGCCCGGGACTCTGGAGCGCCGTCGGTCCGGGGTCTACTGTAGGAGCAGCCTGACTGGTGCAAGGGAGGCCCATGTCATACTCCGAAACCGGCTACAGCGCGCACTTCACGGTGGACACGTCCGAAGTGCTCCTCGTAGCGCTCTACCTGCGGGATTGCTCGGGGCTCCAGGGGGTGGGCAATCCCGCCCTGCCGCCCGTGGTGCCTCCCGTGCGGAGGGCCGAGACCCGACGCCTGACCGAACCCGCCGGAGGACCCGGAACGTTGAGGGTCGAATGGGAGGCGTGGTGGCACAGCCTCCTCCGCCACCCGATCAGCGACGCCGTGCTGCCCGTGCCGCCGCGACTGGAGGCCCTCGACGGCATGGAAGCGCTCAAGGCGCTGATGAGGGCGCACTTCGGTGCCGCAACGGCCTGGGCCGAGGAGCGGTGCGCCGAGTATGCCCTGCACTCGGGCGCGCGGGGTGCCGACACCATGGAGAACCTCCTGGCACGGATCCTCGAGGAGCGGGAGCTCGAGCTCGGCCGTGCCGCCCGCCGCTTCTCGCTCCAGATCGTCGAACTGCCACTCGGCGTGCATCGCGCGTGGTGGGTGGAGCCGGACAAGCTCCTCATGTGCCAGGAACTGTTCGACGACGAGCGTTCCTTCCGCAGCTATGTGGAGCCGGTCGTGAAGATGCTGGCCTGAGCCTCGGAGTCCCTGGGTCCGTCAGGGCGTGACTCCGGCGACGGTGACGGTGACGGTGCCGGGCTCCGACGTCGTCGCCGTCCACCCGCCGTCGGCCCTTTCCCACCGCTGTCCGGAGTGGGACACGGACGTGATGGAGAAGGTGGAGGCGTTCGCCACCGCCCACTGGGCGACGGCCCAGCCGCTGGTGCCCGAGACATCCAGGGTCAGCGTCGTGGCATCGACGACGCCTCCCAGCGGTCCGAAGACCTCCTCGGCCGCGGCCGAGACCGCCAGGGGGTCACCGGCGCCGTCCGGCTCGTGCAGCGTGCAGTCGAGGGCCGCGGGGGAATTGCCCGTCAGCGCGGAGGCGAAGGCACGCCCTTCCGGCTCGTGGTCCGCGTACGCCTCCGGGTGGGCCGACCGCTGCACGGTCTGCGCAGCCTCGGTGATGGGCAGCGTCTCGTACCCGGGAATCTTGACGAGGGCATCGTAGAAGGCACCGGTGGCGTAGAGGGGCGACATGATCTGCTCCTCCGTACCCCATCCCTGCGAAGGCCGCTGCTGGAACAGGCCGCGCGAGTCCGGACCGGCGTCGTCCCCGTAGTCGATGTTCTCCAGGCGGGACTCCTGGATCGCGGTGGCGATCGCGATGGACGCCGCGCGGGCCGGGAGCCCCCGGGCCACGGCGACACCGGAGATCAGGGCGGCATTCCCTGCCTGCGTCGGACTGAGCTCGAAGGTGTCCGTCCCCGTGGTCGCGCTGCAGCGCTCGCGGACCAGGACCTCGCTGTCCTCCAGCTGGTTGACCACCAGGACGCCGCCGCCCGTGACGATCGCCACCAGGGCAGCGAGCATGACGCCCGTGCGCACCTGGCGACGGCGACGACGGACCGCAGCGGAGGGAGGCCTCGGCGACATGAGCTAGTTGGCGTGCAGGGCCGGGTTGAGGGCAATGCCCTCGCCGGTGCGGGGGCGCGCCTCGACGGCTCCCGTGGCGGAGTTGCGCAGGAACAGGATGCCCGGCTCACCCGAGAGGTCCTTCGCCTTAACGAGCGAGCCGTCCTGCAGGGTCACCTTGGTGCCCGCCGTCAGGTAGAGGCCGGCCTCGACGACGCAGTCGTCCCCGAGCGAGATGCCGACCCCCGACTCGGCGCCCAGCAGGCAGCGCTCACCGATGGTGATGCGTTCCTTCCCGCCGCCGGACAGCGTGCCCATGATCGAGGCGCCGCCGCCGACGTCGGACCCGTTCCCGACGACGACGCCCGCGGAGATGCGGCCCTCGACCATCGAGGTGCCGAGCGTGCCGGCATTGAAGTTCACGAAGCCCTCGTGCATCACGGTGGTGCCGTCGGCCAGGTGGGCTCCGAGCCGGACGCGGTCCGCGTCGGCGATCCGGACGCCGGCCGGGACCACGTAGTCCACCATGCGCGGGAACTTGTCGACGCCGTAGACGGCCACGGACCCCCGGGCGCGCAGGCCCGCGCGGACGGTCTCGAAGCCCTGCACGGCGGCAGGGCCATGACTCGTCCACACCACGTTGGCGAGGAGTCCGAAGATCCCGTCGAGGTTGATGGTGTTGGGCTGGACGAGCCGGTGGGAGAGGAGGTGGAGCCTCAGGTAGGCATCCGGGGTGTCTGCCGGAGCCTCGTCCGGATCCACCGTGACATCGACCACGCGCTGGGTGACGCGGCGGACGTCGTCCGCACCGGACCCGGCGAGGGACTCCAGGGTGGCACGGAGGTCCCGCCGCGCGGCGGTGTCCATCGGGTCCTCACCGAGCCAGGGGGCGGGGAACCAGGTGTCCAGGACGGTGCCGTCCGAGGCCACCGTGGCGAGGCCGAGACCGCCGGCTGTCCGCTGGGACGCGCCGGGCAGGGGGGAGCTGGGCATGGGAGGAGTCATGGGCACCAGTCTACCGAGCGATAGGGTTGCAGCATGATTCAGACACCATCGGCGGACCTCGATCCGGCCTCCGACGTCGCCCAGCTGACAGCCCGACTGATCGACTTCGAGAGCGTCTCCGGAAACGAGGCCGTCCTCGCGGACGCCGTGGAGCGGGCGCTGCGCGGCCTGGAACACCTCGAAGTGGTGCGCGACGGCGACTGCGTGATGGCGCGGACACGGCTCGGCCGGGCGGAACGGGTCATCCTGGCCGGGCACATCGACACCGTGCCGCTGCCGACCGTTCCCGGATCGAGGGGGACCGTCCCCTCCTCGTGGGAGGGCGACGTGCTGTTCGGACGGGGGGCCACCGACATGAAGGGCGGCGTCGCCGTGCAGCTGGCGCTCGCGGCAGCCCTCACGGAGCCCACCCGCGACATCACGTTCATCTTCTACGACCACGAAGAGGTCGAAGCCTCCCTCAGCGGTCTCGGCCGTGTCGCCGCCTCCCATCCGGAGTGGCTGAAGGCGGACTTCGCGGTGCTCCTGGAACCCACCGACGGCACCGTGGAGGGCGGGTGCAACGGGACGGCCCGCTTCGATGTGCGGGTCGCCGGCAAGGCCTCCCACTCCGCCCGGGCCTGGATGGGGCAGAACGCCATCCACGGCGCCGCCGAGATCCTCGTCCGGCTCCGCGACCACGAGCCCGCCACCGTCCACGTGGACGGCCTCGACTACCGCGAGAGCCTGAACGCGGTGAAGATCACCGGCGGCACAGCGGGCAACGTGATCCCGGACAGCACGGTGATCGAGGTCAACTACCGCTTCGCCCCGGACAAGACCCCCGAGCAGGCCGAGGACTACGTGCGGGCCCTGCTCGAAGGCTTCACCGTCGAGCGGACGGACGCCGCAGCGGGGGCGCGGCCCGGACTCCAGCACCCGGCGGCCGCCGCCTTCGTGGCGGCGGTCGGCGCCGAACCCAAGCCCAAGTACGGCTGGACCGACGTCGCACGTTTCAGCGCCCTCGGCGTGCCGGCGGTCAACTTCGGACCCGGCGACGCGCTCCTGGCCCACACCGATGACGAGCACGTGCATGCCGACGCCGTACGTGCCTGCCTCCGCGCCCTGACCACGTGGCTGTCCTGAGCGGCTGACCCTCCCTAGCCTGACCCGGCTGGTTCGACCGGCCCTAACACGAGGAAGGGCCCGGCACTCGCCGGGCCCTTCCTCGTCGTGCTGCTCGGAACCTGCTCAGGTGGGAGCCGGGGTGGAGGCATCCAGGGCGATGGACCCCGTGGCTGCCCGCTTGCGCCCCTTCGTCCGGAAGCTCAGGAGGACGGAGAGGCGGGTGGCCAGGGTGGAGAGGGCGAAGTTGATGAGGATGAAGATCGCCGCTGCGACGAACAGGGACGGGATCACGTTGCCCTCGCCCACGCCGAGGCGCCGGGTGAACTGCAGCAGCTCCGGATAGGTGATGATGAAGCCGAGGGCCGAGTCCTTCAGGATCACGACGAACTGGCTGATGAGCGCCGGCAGCATGGCGATGAGGGCCTGCGGTACCTCGATGTTGCGCAGCGACTGGTTCCTCGTCAGGCCGATCGCCATGCCTGCCTCGCGCTGGCCCTTCGGCAGCCCGTGGACGCCCGAGCGCACCAGCTCCGCGATGACCGACCCGTTGTAGAGGGTCAGGGCGATGACCACGGCGATCAACGGGGCATCCTGCGGATTGACGGAGTCGGAGCTGCCGAGGGCCAGCCAGAAGAAGATCATCATGAGCAGCACGGGCACCGCACGCAGGAATTCGACGACGATCCCGGCAATCCAGCGGATCGGCGCGGAGTGCGACAGGCGTCCGACGCCGAAGACCAGGCCGAACAGTACCGAGGTGACGATCGAGATGCCGGCCGCCTTCAGCGTGTTGAGCAGGCCGGGCAGGATGAAGAACTCCCACGTCCGGGATTCGAGGAAGGGCGTCCACATGCCTGCCGTGAGCTGGCCCTTGTCGGCGAGTGCGGAGATCACCCAGGCGAGGATGCCGAGCACGATCAGCGCGCCCACGATGTTCCCGATCAGGATGGTGCGGCGCCCGCGCGGGCCGGGCGCGTCGAAGAGGACCTGCTGCGCGCTCATCGTGCCACCGCCAGTTTCCGTGAGGCCCAGGTGGTCAGCAGCCCGATGGGGATCACCAGGATCACGAAGCCGAGGGCGAAGGTGAGGAAGATCGGGATGACGAGGTCCGAGCGGAACTCGATCATGGTCTTCATGAGGCCCGACGATTCCGTGGCGACCGAACCGGCGGCCGCGACGGTGGAGTTCTTGATGAGGGCGATCAGGACGTTGCCGAGGGGGGCGATGGCTCCGCGGAAGGCCTGCGGCAGGATGATGAGCCGGGCTGCCGGCAGGAAGCTCAGGCCGATGGCACGGGCGGCTTCGGCCTGGCCCAGGGGGACCGTGTTGACGCCGCTGCGGATCGCTTCGCAGACGAAGGCGGCGTGGTACAGCGAGAGGCCGACGATGGCGATGCGGAAGAGGCTCACGTTGAGGTCATTCGCGAGGCTGATCTGCATGACGGAGAACAGTCCGAGGAAGCCGAAGGCGAGGATGATCGTCAGCGGCGTGTTGCGGAAGATGTTCACGTACGCCGCACCGAACAGCTGCAGGCTCGGGATGGGGGAGATGCGGAACAGGGCCAGCACCGTGCCGATGGCCAGGGCCCAGATGGCTGCCCAGAAGGACAACTGGATATTGACCCAGAACGCGGCGGGCACGTTGTAGGTCTCGAACAGCGACAGGTAGTTCTCCACGGTTCACCTCTTTCCTGGTGGGGAACACGGCATTGGCGGGGCGGTCCGGACGGACCACCCCACCAATGGGCGGAATGCTAGGCGCAGGGCGCCGGGGTCGGCGGGTTCAGCTCCGCGTTGTAGGTGTAGTCGGCACCCTCGGTGTTCTTGGTGATCGCCTCTTCCCAGGCACCGTCGTCGATCATCTTGGTGATGGCCGCGTTGATGTCCTCGCACTTGTCGCTGCCCTTGGGGAGCCCGACTCCGTAGTTCTCCTCCGAGAACGTGTTGCCGACCACCTTGAACTTGCCGGCGTTGGCCTCCTGCGCGGCGAGGCCGGCGAGGATGATGTCGTCGGTGGTGACGGCGTCGATCTGGCCGCCGCCCATCGCGGTGACGCACTCGGCGTAGCCCGGCTGCTCGACGAGCTGCACGCCGGGGTACTGGTCCTTGATCTTCTGGGCCGAGGTGGAGCCGGTCACCGAGCACAGGTTCTTGCCCTCGAGGTCCTCGGGCCCGGTGATGTCGCTGTCCGTGGGGACGAGGAGGTCCTGGCCGGCGACGAAGTACGGGCCGGCGAAGTCCACCGTCTCCTTGCGGGTGTCGGTGATGGAGTACGTCGCGAAGATCATGTCCACCTGGTTGTTGGACAGCAGGTTCTCACGGTTAGCGGACGGGGCTTCCACGAACTCGATCTGGTCCTCGGTGAACCCGAGCTCGCCTGCCACGTACTTGGCCACGTCGACGTCGAAACCGGAGTAGGAGCCGCCCTCGTCGTAGCCGAGGCCGGGCTGGTCGAACTTGATGCCGATGCGGACGGTCTCACCGCCGGCCTCACCGGTCTCGCCGCCCTCGCTCTCGGCGCTGCCGCCACCACAGGCGGACAGTGTCAGTGCTGCGATGGCAGCCACCGCGGCTGCTGCGTATCGGGTCTTCTGCATTGGTTCTCCTTGCGTTGCGGCCGGTGGCCTCTTCGGATACAGGGGTCAGTGGGAGAGGATCTTGCCGAGGAAGTCCTTGGCGCGGTCGCTCTGCGGGTTGGTGAAGAATTCCTCGGGCGTCGCCTGCTCCATGATCTGACCGTCGGCCATGAAGATCACACGATCGGCGGCCTTGCGGGCGAAGCCCATCTCATGGGTCACCACGATCATCGTCATGCCCTCCTTGGCGAGGGCCACCATGGCGTCGAGGACCTCGTTGATCATCTCGGGGTCGAGCGCGGACGTGGGCTCGTCGAACAGCATCACCTTCGGTTGCATGGCCAGCGCCCGGGCGATCGCTACACGCTGCTGCTGGCCGCCGGACAGCTGGGCCGGGAGCTTCTGCGCCTGGTTGTCGACACCGACGCGCTTGAGCAGGGACATCGCCAGGTCCTTTGCCGCACCGCTCTTCATGCCCCGCACCTTCACCGGGCCGAGCGTGACGTTCTCGAGGATGGACTTGTGGGCGAAGAGGTTGAACGACTGGAAGACCATGCCGACGTCCGCGCGGAGCTTCGCGAGGGCTTTCCCTTCGGCGGGAAGCACCTTGCCATCGATGGTGATCTCGCCGTCGTCGATCGTCTCGAGGCGGTTGATCGCGCGGCAGAGCGTCGATTTCCCGGAACCGGAGGGGCCGATGACAACGACGACCTCGCCGCGGGCGACCTCGAGATTGATGTCCCGGAGAACGTGCAGCTCCCCGAAATGCTTGTTCACGTTCTTGAGGGAGACGAGGGCGCTTCCCGAGGCCGCGGGCACAGTCGGTTGCTGTTCACTTGTCATGGAAGAAATCTAGCGAACTATTCCTCGCGGGCGATACGGGGCAGGGGAAGAGCCGTGATCGTGATTGAAGAGCAACCAAAACCCCCGGGGCGCCGGCTGTTGGTTAGCCTAGGTAAATGTCTCCCTCCCAGCACCCCGCGGCAAGCGACGACGCTCGCCCCCCTCTGTACGACGACGTCGCCGGCACAGGTTCCCCCCAGCCCTCCGCCGAGGACGGCGGTCTGTTCGGCGCCCGCCCACCGGGGGCGAGCAACGGGGCGGGCAGGGCGACCAGGCGGAAGGGCTCCGTGGAGCTGCGCCGCGCCCAGGCGACGGTGCCGCAGTCGGACAACATGCTCCTCGACGCGGACGACACCAAGGGCTTCACCCGCACCGACCCCTGGCGCGTGCTGCGCATCCAGAGCGAGTTCGTGGAGGGCTTCGGGACCCTCGCCGACCTCGGCCCCGCCATCAGCGTCTTCGGATCGGCCCGGACGGCGCGGAGCTCGGCCTACTATGCGATCGGCGAGGAGGTGGGCCGGAGGCTGGTGCAATCCGGCTTCGCCGTCATCACCGGGGGTGGCCCCGGCGCCATGGAGGCTGCCAACAAGGGCGCCTGTGAGGCCGGCGGGACGTCGGTGGGGCTGGGCATCGAGCTGCCGTTCGAACAGGGCATGAACGAGTGGGTGGACCTCGGCATCAACTTCCGCTACTTCTTCGCCCGCAAGACCATGTTCGTCAAGTACGCGAGCGGCTTCGTGGTCCTGCCGGGCGGGTTCGGCACCCTTGACGAGCTGTTCGAGGCGATGACGCTCGTGCAGACCGGCAAGGTGACATCCTTCCCCATCGTGCTAATCGGCGTCGACTACTGGCGCCCCCTCATCGACTGGATCAAAGGCACGCTGCTCGCGGAAGGAACCGTGTCCGAGAAGGATCTCTCGCTGCTGCAGCTCGTCGACACCGCAGAGGAGGCCGTGCGGATCGTCGCGGCATCGGCGGGCCACGACCACCCGTCCTGACCCCGGTCCTGACCCTCCCGGGACCGCTCTGGCACCATTGCGGTGTGACTATCTTCCTGGTGATCCTCGCCATCCTGCTGATGGGAGCAACAGCGGTCCTTGCTTCGGGTCGCCCGTTGCCGGCGCCCTTCCAGCACATCGGGCCCGGTCTGCGGGCCGCCTCCGGTGCCGGTCCCGCCGGGCACCACGACGACTCCCTGCGGGGCGGCGGCATGGGTCTGGTGGAGCCGGTGGCCTCGCTGCCGCCCGTCCTCCTTCCCGACACGCCCTCGGCCCGCGACGTCGACGCTGTCCGTTTCGGCCTCGGACTGCGCGGGTACCGGATGGACCAGGTGGACGAGGTCCTGGACCGGCTGACCGCGGCGCTCGAGGAGCGGGACGCGGTCATCCGGGACCTGCGCTCGCAGCTCGCGGTCAAGGACGCGGGATGAGCGGGGCGGTTCCCGGATCCGATGGCCGGCGGCGCTGCGGCTGGGCGGTGTCGAGCGAGGAGTACGAGAAGTACCACGACGAGGAGTGGGGGCGGCCCGTATTCGGTGAGGCAGGCCTGTTCGAACGGCTGAGCCTCGAAGCGTTCCAGTCGGGCCTGAGCTGGATCACGATCCTGCGGAAGCGCGAGGCGTTCCGCCGGGCCTTCGCCGGCTTCGATCCCGCCGTCGTCGCGGGCTTCGGCGCGCAGGACATCGAGCGGCTGATGGACGATGCGGGCATCGTGCGGAACCGGCAGAAGATCGAGGCGACGATCGCGAACGCCCGTGCCCTGCTCGCGCTCCCGAACGGGACCACCCTCGGCTCCGTCCTCGAGAGCCACCGGCCGGTCCCCGGGCCCGCGCCCGCCACCCTCGCGGACGTCCCGGCCATCACCCCCGAGAGCACGGCGCTGGCCCGGGAACTCCGAGGACTCGGCTTCCGCTTCGTGGGACCCACGACCGCGTACGCGATGCTCCAGGCCACGGGCTACGTGGATGACCACCTGCGGGACTGCTGGGTCCGGGCCGAGCCGCAGCAGGGCCGGCCTTCGGCGGCCGTTCCCGGTGAGGCCGGCGCGGCTGAACCCTCCGGCCCCGTCGGCCCGTGAGCCGCGTGGTGCCGGCCCGGGCGCACCGGTCCGCACAGTGGCACGCGCACTGGTCCCTGCAGGTCCTGGCGGTCTTCGCCGTCGGTCGCCTCGTCTCGACCGGGATCCTCCTGCTCGCCGCGGCACGTCAGGGCCCCAGCCCCTGGTCCGGTCCGGCCCCCTCGTACGGCACGTTCATCAACTACTGGGACAGCGGCTGGTACGAACGCATCTTCACCGAGGGCTATCCGACGGACCTGCCGCGGGACGCGCTGGGCGTCGTGAGCCACAACCAGTGGGCGTTCTACCCGCTCTACCCGGGACTCGTCCGGGTCCTCGACGCCGCCACCGGCCTGGGCTGGGGGCTCCTCGCGCCTCTCGTGTCCGTGGCCGCTGCGGCGGGTGCATCGCTCGTGATCTACCGGCTCTTCCGCCTCGGGTCGGACCACCGGGCGGCGCTCGCAGGCGTCGCCGTCGTGTCCTTCGCGCCCGTCTCCGCCATCCTCCAGGTTCCGTACGCGGAGTCCTTGCACCTGCTGCTCCTCGCCTCCGCGCTGTACCTGGTGTCCACGGGCCGGTACTACGCGGCGATGCCCGTCGTCGTCCTGATGTGCCTTGCACGGCCGACCGGGGTGCCCTTCGCCATCGCGGTGGGGGTCCTGTTCCTTGCCGCCCTCCGAACCGTCCGGCGCAGAGCCGTCCGCGGTGGACCGCCGGCACAGCCGGTGCTGCCCGTGTTCCTGCTGGGGGTGGTCTCGTCGCTCGGCGCTGTCGCCTGGCCGCTGATCGCCTGGGCCGTCACGGGGCAGCGGAACGCCTATGTGGCGACCGAGACCGCATGGCGTGGTGAGGCACTGGTCCCCTTCGCGCCGTGGCTCGAGGCGCCGGCCGCCATCGTGGGTCCCGCCGCGGCCGTGCTGGTCGTCGCGGGCCTGCTCCTGGGCGTCGTCGCGCTCTTCCTCGCGCCCGCCGTGCGCTCGACGGGGCTGGTCGCCGGTGCCTGGTGCGCGGGCTACCTGCTGTACCTCGGGGCGTTCTGGGATCCGCAGTCGAGCACGTGGCGGATCCTGTTCCCGCTGTTCCCTCTGGCGCTTGCCGTCGCCGGCAGCCGCTTCGGGATCCGCATCCTGTGGGTGCTGCTGCCGGTATCGGTGCTGCTGCAGTTCTTCTGGGTGGATTGGCTGTGGGGCTGGTCCCCGTCCGGACCGGATGGGGATTATCCACCCTGAGTGTGATCCACGCCGCACCTGAATTAGCAGGTGCAGGGCTTGTGCTGAATAATGAAGGTGATGACGTGCACCGCCGGACCTTTGGGCTACCGGCCGGCGCACTGTTTACTGTCGCGCTGCCGCTGATCGCGGTCGCGCCCTGTTGAAAGGGACACCCCCATGGCTGCCATGAAACCGCGTACCGGCGATGGACCGATGGAAGTCACCAAGGAGGGGCGCAGCCTCATCATGCGGGTGCCGATCGATGGCGGCGGACGCCTTGTCGTCGAACTCAACGCTGAGGAAGCGGGCAAGCTCAAGGACTGCCTGCTCACCGTCACCACCTAGGCCGTCCGAACCGGTCACCACCTAGGCCATCCGAACCGGGAGTCCCGGTCTCCTGGTCCAGCCGTCGGGGCAGGCGGCAGGCGCCGCCCGCCCGCCGCTAGGCGCGCTGCTTCACCGCGAGCAGGAGCCCGGTGCCCGTGGGCACGAGTGCCGAGACGAGGGCCTCGTTCTCACGGATCATCTTCCCGACCTGGCGGAGCGTATTGGTCGACTGCTCGCGCACGGCGGGTTCCGCCACCCGGTCCTGGTCCAGCGCGTCGTTGATGATCATGATGCCGCCGTCCTTGAGCAGGCGCGTCGCCTGCTCGACGTAGACCGGCAGGCCCGGCTTGTCGGCGTCGATGAACACCAGGTCGTAGGCGGCATCCGTCAGGCGCGGCAGCACATCGGCCGCGCGCCCCGAGATGGTGCGTGTGCGGTTCGAGGGGATGCCGGCCTCGGAGTAGGCCTCCCGGGCGGCCCGGAGATGGTCGACGTCGGAATCGATGGTCGTCAGGACCGCATTCCGCCCAAGGCCCCTCAGCAGGCAGACTCCCGACACCCCGGCTCCGGCACCCACCTCGACCGCGGTGCTCGCCTTGGAGGCTGCCGCGAGGACGGTGAGTGCTGCGCCGACGGCAGGCGTGACGGGGGCGACGCCGAGCTCGTGGGAGCGGTCGCGCGCCCGAAGCAGGATGTCGTCCTCGTCGGGGAGTCCTTCGGTGTAGGACCAGCTGCTGTGTTTGTCGGCGGCCATGAACATCCGTTCTGTGGTTACTTGAAGTGGTTACGGGCAGTGGTGATGGGAGGCGGTGCACCCCGGGAGGCGGTGCACCCCGGGAGGCGGTGCACCCCGGGAGGCGGTGCACCCCGGGAGGCGGTGCACCCCGGGAGGCGGTGCACCCCGGGGTGCGGGCGCCCCGCCCCAACACTACTGTGCGGCGCAGCCCGACTTCCATGCGGGCGAGCGCGCAGGCGAGCATAGCGGGCCCGGCGTCCCCGGGGCGGGTACACCGCAGAGATCTGCCAGCCAGTTCCCAGCTTGGTGCGAAAGACTTCCTTCTCGGGACATCCAGCATGAGCACGGCCCCGAATCCCCGGTACCACCGCAGCCGTGGCAGCCGCGGGGTAGGACCTGTTCGGGATGCGTGGCGAGAAGGGGTAGATGATGTCTAGCGTGAAGGCGGCAGAGGCCGCCATGGAGGCCGTTCCCGGAGCGGATGTGCCTCTCCTCGATGAGCACGGCAATCCGTGGGTGGCGCCGTCCTGGGAGGAAGTCGTCACCAACTACTCGCCGAAGGTCTACCGCCTGGCCTACCGCCTCACCGGCAACAAGTTCGATGCCGAGGACCTCACGCAGGAAGTCTTCGTGAGGGTCTTCCGTTCACTGGCGAACTTCAAGCCGGGAACGCTCGACGGCTGGCTGCACCGCATCACCACCAACCTGTTCCTCGACCAGGCGCGGCGCAAGACCCGCATCCGGTTCGACGGACTGACGGAGGAAGCCGAGAGCAGGCTGCCGAGCAAGCACCCCGGCCCCGAGCGCAGCTTCGAATTCAACAACCTGGACATCGACGTGCAGGCAGCCCTGGAGGAACTTCCGCCGGACTTCCGCGCCGCCGTCGTGCTGTGCGACCTCGAGGGCCTGGCGTACGACGAGGTGGCGCAGGTCCTCGGCGTCAAGCTCGGGACCGTCCGCTCGCGTATCCACCGTGGCCGGACGATGCTGCGGGAGAAGCTCGCCCACCGCGACCCGCGGAAGCCGGGCGGGAACGGTGCCGCCCTGGGCGTCCCACGGATCGCCGGCCTGGGTTAGGAACGATGCTTCATCCCCATCGCTCCCTGCAGGACCTCGTGGACGGTGAGCTGTCCGACCGGCGCCGGATCGCCGTAGAGCAGCATGTCGCACGCTGTGCGTCGTGTGCCGCGACGGTCTCGCGCCTCCGGAGCCTCAAGAGCGCCCTGCTGGGCCTGCGGAGCCCGGCCCCGGATCCGGACCTCCAGCGCAGGCTCCTGTCGTCCGCCTTCGGCTCCACCGCCGGCCTGAATACCGGCCTGGATACCGGCCTGGATACCGGCCTGCATGAGGCCCGGACGGGTTCCAGTGCGGCCTTCGTGCGCGACTACCACGCGCGGGCCGCTCCCCGTGGCCGGACGGTGCTCACCGCCGTCGGTGCATCGGCCGCCGTCGCCACCGCCATCCTCGCGAGCGCCTACGTCATGGGCTCCGAGGCGCGGTCCGTCACTGCCGAAGGAGCGGCGACCGGAGCCACCGCACTGCAGGCGCGCTGGGAGTCCGTCGCGTCGCAGACGCCCACCTACCTGGACACCGACCAGCTGGAGACCCTCCGGTCCGGAGGCTGGTACTGCCCTGAGCTCGAATCCCTCGGTTTCCGGCTGCAGAGCGCCGAGGGCATCACGGTCGCAGGCAGGCCGACCCTGGAGATCGTCCTCGAGAACGACGGCGACACGGTCACCGTCTACGAACAGCGGAAGGTCAGCGGGGTTCGCGACGCCGGCGCCCTCCCGTTGAACGCCGTGACCGGCAACATCGTGACGGCTGACGGCTTCGAGCACATCGGCGGCGCCGAGCGCGACGTCTGGGTCCGTTCCGGCGAACCATGGCAGGTGGTGCTCGACTCGCCGTCCGTCACCTACACCGTGGTCTCGACCCTGCCCGCCGCGGAGATGCCGCAGACGCTCAGCCAGCTCGTCACGGCGGAGCATGCCCAGCTGGCCCTGGCGCCGCAGGTCCAGGAGGACTCCATGATGGAGCGGATTCTCCGCGGCCTCTCGATGATCACGCATCCCGGGGAGAACGGGTAGGCGACCCTGCGGCGACGCGGACGGCAGGGCGCCACAGCTCCTGTCCCGCGCGCTCGTGCGGCGCGGGCGAATGTGGCCGGCACTGGCCGGGAAGGTAGTCTTTTCACGTGTTGGGAATCAACGGCCTCGAACTCGTGGTCCTGGCGTTCATCGCCGTCGTGGTGCTCGGCCCGGAGCGGCTTCCGGAGTACGCAGCCCAACTCGCCCGGCTCGTGAAGGGCCTGCGCCGCATGGCCACGGGAGCCCGTGAGCAACTCCGGGAAGAAGTCGGTCCGGAACTGGACGAGGTCGACTGGCGCAAGCTCGACCCCCGCCAGTACGACCCCCGCCGCATCATCAAGGAAGCGCTCCTCGACGACATCGAGGACGTCTTCAAGCCTGTCAGCGGTGGCGCCCCCCAGTCCGGGCCCGCTGCGCCTGCACCCGTCGTCGCCCGCCGCCCCCCGGCCGTACCGATCGGGCCGCGCCTCGAAGCCGGGCAGGCCGCGCCCTACGACCTCGAAGCGACCTAGCAGAGGGCTTGCCCCGTGTCAGCGGAGGCTGACCGGCAGCCTCAGGCCGTCCAGGCCGCGCGGGCGGCGGGTGAGCGTCGAAGCGATCGCCGTCAGCTCGGCTCGGGCCGTCGAGGTCCCTCCGCCCAGGACGAGGGGAGTGCCGGCATCGCCACCTTCCCGCAGGGCGACGTCCAGCGGGATGCTGCCCAGCAGGGGGATCTCCGTGCCCAGCGTGGCCGACAGCCTCGCGGAGAGCGTGCTCCCGCCCCCCGCGCCGAAGAGCTCGAGCCGCCCGCCGTCGGGCAGCTCGAGCCAGGACATGTTCTCGATCACCCCGGCCACGCGCTGCCCCGTCTGCGCGGCCATGGCACCGGCCCGTTCGGCGACGTCGGCAGCAGCACTCTGCGGCGTCGTGACGACCAGGAGCTCGGACGACGGCAGCAACTGTGCAACGGAGATGGCGATGTCGCCCGTCCCCGGGGGAAGGTCGAGGAACAGGGCGTCCAGGTCACCGAAGTAGACGTCCGTGAGGAACTGCTCGAGTGCGCGATGCAGCATGGGACCCCGCCAGGAGATGGGCTGGTTGCCCTCCACGAACATACCGATGGAGATCACCTTCACACCGTGAGCGACCGGCGGCAGGATGAGCTCGTCGACGCGCGTGGGCTGCTGCGTGATGCCCAGGAGGGCGGGGACGGAGAAGCCGTACACATCGGCGTCCACGATGCCCACCCGTAGCCCCTGCGCGGCCATGGCGGCCGCCAGGTTCACGGTCACGCTGGATTTGCCGACACCGCCCTTGCCGCTCGCCACCGCATAGACGCGCGTGAGCGACGATGGGTCGTTGAAGGGGATGCCTCGGCGGCCACCGGCGCCCCTCAGCTGCTCCTTCAGCGCGTCGCGCTGTACCTGGTCCATGACGCCGAGTTCGACCTCGACGTGCTCCACGCCGTCGACGGCGGACAGGGCGGCTTCGGCGTCCTGCGTGATCGTGTCGCGCAGGGGGCAGCCGGCGATCGTCAGCAGGACCCGGATCCGCACCGTCCGTCCCGTGATGGACACGGACTCGAGCATGCCGAGTTCGGTGATGGGGCGGCGCAGTTCGGGGTCGATCACCGTGGTGAGGGCCGTCCGGACGGCCTCCTCGTCGGGTAGGGGGCTCACCGGACGGGTTTCCTCCCGGCGGGCTGGACCTTCGGCATCGCCACGGTGTTCTCCGACGGCTTCCGGGGCTTGCGTTTCTGCAGGGTCAGCTCCTGGCCGTCGGTCGTCTCGAGGAGTTCCTCGAGGATGGAGCGGAGCTCGGAGCGGACGTAGTCGCGTGTCGCCACCTCGCGCAGGGCGATGCGCAGCTCCGCGATCTCCCGCGTCAGGTACTCGGTGTCGGACAGGTTCCGCTCCGCCCGCTGGCGGTCCTCACGCATGGAGACGCGGTCGCGGTCGTCCTGGCGGTTCTGCGCGAGCAGCAGCAGCGGTGCGGCATAGGAGGCCTGCAGGGAGAGCATCAGGGTCAGTGCCGTGAACCCGAGCGCCGCGCTGTCGAAGCGCAGGTTCTCGGGAGCGACGGTGTTCCACGTCAGCCAGACCGCGACGAAGACCGTCATGTAGAAGAGGAACTGCGGGGTACCCATGAAGCGGGCGATGTTCTCCGTGCCGCTGCCGAAGCGGTCCGGGTTCGGCCGCAGGCGCGGGAGGAGGCGCTTGCGCGCCTCCCGGGGGGTGTCGAGTCCGCGTGAATTCGATCGGATCTTCTCAACCACGGCGGTCACCTCGTTTCGCTGCGGAGTTGTCGTCCTGTGCCCGCCAGTCGTCGGGCAGCAGGTGGTCCAGCACGTCGTCGACGGTCACGGCACCCACCAGCCTGCCGTCGGTGTTCACCACCGGCAGCGAGTTCAGGTTGTAGGTGGCGAGGATCCTCGATACCTCGCTCACGTTCGCCTGGTCGCCCACGGCCTCGAGGTCCGTGTCGATGATGTTGCCGAGCGGCTCCGGCGGCGGGTAGCGCAGCAGCTGCTGGATGTGGACCACGCCGAGGTAGCGCCCTGTCGGTGTCTCGAGTGGAGGCCGGCACACGAAGATGGACGATGCGAGGGCCGGTGTCAGTTCCTCGCGCCGGACGTGCGCGAGGGCCTCGGCGACGGTCGCCTCGGGCGGGAGGATGACCGGCACCGTGGTCATGAGGGAACCCGCGGTGTCCTCCTCGTACTCGAGCAGCCGGCGTACGTCCTCGGCGTCGTCGGGTTCCATGAGCTGGAGGAGCTCCTCCTTCTGCGCCTCGGGGAGCTCGTTGAGAAGGTCGGCCGCGTCGTCGGGGTCCATCTCCTCGAGGACGTCCGCCGCACGCTCGCGCGTCAGTGACTGGAGGATCTGGACCTGGTCGTCGTCGGGCAGTTCCTGGAGGACGTCCGCAAGGCGGTCGTCCTGGAGTTCTCCGGCCACCTCGATGCGCCGCTTGTCGTTCATCTCGTGCAGCGCGTCGGCGAAGTCGGCGGGCTTGAGGTCGTCGTGCTGGGCGACGAACTGGGTGGCGCCCTGCGGTTCGTCCGTCGTCCCGTGGAAGGCGTCGAGCCAGCCGATGATGAGTCGCTCGCCGCCGCGGCGGAGCCCGCGCAGGGGAGAGGTAGACCCGCCGCGTCGCACGAACAGCTGGGAGACGTGCCAGTCGCCTGCACGGTTGCGCTCCATCGCGATGTCCTCGACGACGGCGCTGCCGCTGCCGTCGCGCAGGGTGAGGCGGCGGTCGAAGAGCTCGGCCACGACCAGCATCTCCGCGCCGCGCTGCTCGAAGCGGCGGAGGTTGACGAGGCCGGTGCAGATGATCTGGGACGGGTCCATCGAGGTGACGCGGGTCATGGGCACGAAGACGCGTTTCTTGCCGGGGACCTCGACCACGAGGCCCACCACCTGCGGTGTCCTGGTCGGGCCGCGGTCGAGCACGACGGCGTCCCGCAGCCTGCCCAGGCGGTCGCCCAGCGGATCGAAGACATCGAGGCCCAGCAGTCGGGCGACGAAGACGCGTGTCGGGTTGGTAGTCACTGCTCTAGGCTATCCGGCGTGGCGCGCAGGGAGGGCATCGTACCGGCGGAAGACGCACGCCGGCCGACTCAGGCTCCGCCCTGCGGACGGGCGCCGGGCAGCCCGGGAGTTCACCTCCGGCGTACCGCCTCCCATCGGCGGGAGCGGTACGGGAGAATGGACGTATGTCGACACCACCACTTGGAACCACTGCATCCCGCGACCTGGGCCGGGTGTTGCCTTCGGGCGAGACCATCGGCCGGTACACCGGCTACCTCGACGCGCAGAAAGCCGTGGACTACCTCGCCGACAACAAGTTCGCCGTGGAGCGCGTGGCCATCGTCGGCAACGACCTCAAGACGGTGGAACGCGTCACCGGCCGCCTCAGCTACCCGCGCGTCGCGCTCGCCAGTGCCGCGACGGGAGCCTGGTTCGGACTGTTCGTGGGACTGATCCTGAGCCTCTTCGCCGGCAGCGAGGCGGGCAGCACCATCTCCTCCTCGATCGCCCTGGGCGCCATCTTCTGGCTGCTCTTCGGCGTCATCACGTACGCGGTCCAGCGCGGCAAGCGCGACTTCACCTCCACGAGCCAGGTGATCGCGACGAGCTACGACATCATCGTGGATCCCAGCCTTGCAGGGGACGCCCGTCGCCTGCTCCAGCAGCTGCCCATGAACGGGCAGGCGCAGCACCCCGGGGCGAATTCCTCGTCGTGGGGCACAGCACCGGGGCATGCTCCGCAGCAGGCGCCCGAGCGCCCGGCGTCGTGGAACGACCCCTACACCGGCCAACAGCAGCCTCAGCAGCCTCAGCAGCCTCAGCAGCCGCAGCAGCCCGGGACGGCGGAGGGCGAGACCGCCGGTCCCGGCGCCAGTGGGCCTCGCAGGGGACAGTTCCCCGATCTTCCGGATGGACGGCCCCAGTACGGTGTGCGCGTGGAGGACTCTCCCGTCGCGCCGACGTCGGGGACCGGTACGCCCAGGGCATCCACCGGACAGGACGCCGACGGCCAGGAAGCAGGGCCGCACGGCTCCTCCGCCGCCGGAGGTCCGCGCTGATCCGCTGAGGATCGGACGGCACCGGCCGGACAACAGGCCGGAACGGAAAAGGCAGGGACCCTCTGGTCCCTGCCTTTTCCGTTCCTGGCCGTCTCCGGCCCGGGCCCGCATCGTCCGGGCGCGGCGCCTACTCGCTGCCCCAGACGCCGGCCATCCAGTCCTCGACATCGTCCGGATCGCGGGGGAGGGCCGCACTGAGGTTGACCGGGCCGTTCGCCGTCATCAGGATGTCGTCCTCGATGCGCACACCGATCCCGCGGTACTCCTCCGGGACGGCGAGGTCCTCGGCCTTGAAGTAGAGGCCGGGTTCGATGGTGAACACCATGCCCTCCGTGAGGACGCCGTCCAGGTACAGGTCGCGCTTGGCCTGCGCGCAGTCGTGGACGTCCATGCCGAGGTGGTGGCTCGTGCCGTGCGGCATCCAGCGGCGGTGGTGCTGGCCCTCCGGTGCCAGCGCCTCCTCGAGGGACACCGGCAGGAGGCCCCACCGGTCCAGGTTCTCCGCCAGCACGGTGACGGCCGCGAGGTGGACCTCGCGGAACCTGCGGCCGGGTTGCGCGGCGGCGAAACCGGCGTCGGCGGCATCGAGCACGGCCTGGTAGACCTTCCGCTGGATATCCGTGTAGCGCCCGTTGACGGGCAGGGTCCGGGTGATGTCGGCGGTGTAGAGGCTCTCCGCCTCGACCCCGGCGTCGAGCAGGAGTAGCTCGCCGGCCCTGAGGGTGCCCGTGTTGCGGATCCAGTGCAGCGTGGTGGCGTTGTTCCCCGACGCGGCGATAGTGTCGTAGCCGAGGTCGTTGCCCTCCTCGCGGGCCCGGGCGAAGAACGCGCCTTCGACCACGCGCTCGCCGCGCGGGTGCGTGATGGCGCGGGGAAGGGCCCGGACGACTTCGTGGAAACCGTTGACGGTAGCCGAGACGGCGGCTTCCATCTGCTCGATCTCCCAGGCGTCCTTGATGAGCCTCAGCTCGGACAGGGCTTCGGCGAGCACGGCGTCGAGGGCGTCGGCCTTCTCGAGGTCCACGCCCGTGTTGATGCGGGAGGTGTCGACGAGCGCATCCGCGTTGAAGTCGACCTCGCGCAGCAGGCGGATGCTCACGCCGCCGATCGCGGCAACGCCGGCGTCCTTGGTGATGGCGACCTCGAGGTCGGCGAGGTCCGCTGTCTCGAGGGCGAGCTGTGCCCGGATCTGCGCCATCGAGAGGCGCTCGCCGATCCAGAAGCCGCCGTAGCGGGCGTTCGCGTAGAACTCGGCGCTGTCGCGGCCCGCCAGTTCCCGGAAGTACAGGGTGGCCGCGTGATTCCCGCCGTCGTCGCCCGTTCCCGGATCGACGGGCTCGAGGACGAGGACGGCGTCGGGCTCGTGGTCGAGCCCGAGACCGGTCAGGTGCGCGAAGCCGGAGTGCGGGCGGTATCGATAGTCGGTGTCGTTGGAGCGGACCTTGAAGGGCCCGGCCGGGATGACGAGGCGCTCGCCGGGGAAGCGGTCGGAGATGGCACGACGACGGCGGGCCGCATGGGCGGCGACGGGAGCCGTGTCAGGGAGCTCCTCCGAGGCCGGCGCCCAGCTGCCGGCCATGAACGCCTTGAAAGCGTCGGAGTCGGGCCGCTGGGAGCGGTTGTCGTTGCGGTCTGACAGCGGCTGGCCCTCCGGCGAGTCGGTGGGATTTCGGGCTGCGGATGCGGTGTCGTCGGTGCTCACCCCGTCATCGTCTCACCGTCGCCGCGCCGCGGGAAAGTCCGGGCCTCCCGCAGGGCGGGGCGCCGGTGCCGGACGGAGCCGGGAACGGCGCGTAGATTGGATCCGGTGAGAATCGATCTGCACACCCACTCCAACGTCTCCGACGGCACCGAGGACCCCGACGTCCTGATCGCGTCCGCGGCGGCCGCGGGCCTCGACGCCGTCGCACTCACCGACCACGACTCCACGGCCGGCTGGGAGCGCGCCGCCGCGGCGGCCGCGGCGCACGGCATCACGTTCGTCCCCGGCATGGAGGTCTCCTGCCGCACCGACACCGGCATCAGCGTGCATGTGCTGTCCTACCTGCACGACCCGGAGCATGCCGGCCTGCGGAAGGAGATCGGGAGATCCCGCACCGCCCGGCTCACCCGGGCCCGTCGCATGGTCGAGCTCATGTCCGCGGACTTCCCCATCACCTGGGACCTGGTGGAGGAGCATGTGACCGAGGGTGCGACCGTGGGGCGCCCGCACATCGCGGATGCGCTGATCACGCTGGGAGTCGTGACCACCCGGTCGGAGGCGTTCGAGCGCGTCCTGACAGCGCGCTCGCCCTACTGGGTCAGCCACTACGCGCCGCACCCCGCGGAGGCAGTGTCCCTCATCCGGGAGGCGGGCGGTGTCCCCGTCTTCGCGCACCCCTCCGCGTTCAACCGCGGGGCCGTCGTGGGCGGCGCGGTCATCGACGAGATGATCGACGCCGGGCTGCTGGGCCTGGAAATCGATCACCGGGACAACCCGGAGGAGGCCCGGGTGGAGCTGCGGAGAATCGCCCGCGCCAACGGCCTCCTCGTCACGGGCTCCAGCGACTACCACGGCAGCGGGAAACCCAACCTGCTCGGGGAGAACGTCACGAGCGGGCAGGTCCTCGACGCCATCGTGTCGCTGGCGACGGGGACCCCGATCAGCTAGCCGTACTGCCCGGCGGGACCCGGATCCATGGGGCCAGGCGGGCGTGCATGACGTCGATGGCCTGGGGGTTGCGGTCCACGCAGACGAAGCGCCGGCCGAGCTTGCCCGCGACCGCTCCGAGCGTCCCCGAGCCCGCGAAGAAGTCCAGCACCCAGTCGCCCTCGCGGCTGCTCGCCGCAACTGCACGACGTAATAGGCCCTCAGGCTTCTGCGTCGGATAGCCCGTCTTCTCGCGGCCGGTCGGGGACACGATGGTGTGCCACCAGACGTCGGTCGGCAGCTTGCCGAGCGCAGCCTTCTCGGCGGTCACGAGGCCGGGGGCCATGTAGGGTTCCCGGTCCACCTCGTCGCTGTTGAAGTAGTAGCCGGACGGGTTCTTCACGTACACGAGGATGTTGTCGTGCTTGGCGGGCCACTTGCGCTTGGCCCGTGCACCGTAGTCGTAGGCCCAGATGATCTCGTTGAGGAAGCAGTCGCGCCCGAACAGGGCGTCCAGCATGACCTTGGCGTAGTGCACCTCGCGGTAGTCGAGATGCAGGTAGAGCGTGCCGTCGTCCGTGAGGAGCCGCCATGCCTCGGCGAGCCGTGGCGCGAGGAAGTCCCAGTAGTCCTCGAACGCGTCGTCGTAACTCGCCAGCATGCCCTTGACCGTCGAGTAGGAGAGGCCCTTGAAGCCCACCCGATCGCCTGTGCCTCCGGCCGCCCGGACCATCGTGGTCTGCTGGCGGCGCTGCACGCGGCCGGTGTTGAAGGGCGGGTCGACGTAGACCATCGTGAACGCAGCGTCGGGCAGGGTGGCCAGGTATTCCGCGTTGTCCGCGTGCACCACGAGGTTGGCGCCGTCCGCACTCCAGTCGGGCAGTACGGACGGCGCAGGAAGCTCGGTCACCGAGGGCTAGTCCTCTGCGCCGCCGGCAGGCTTCGCGACGACCTCGCCATTGCGTCGGCGGGTTCGGCTGCGGCGCTGGCGGTCGCCCGCCGGGGCCTCACCGTCGCCGGCGGACCGTCGACGGCGTCCGCCCTCGACGCCATCGGCCGCAGGCGCTGCAGGAGCCTCGCTGCTGCGGCTGTCGCTGCGTCCACGGCCTCGTGAACCGCGCGAGCCCTCGCCGGCAGCACCGTCGCGTCGCTGTCCTCGGTCACCGGAACGGCCGCGGCCGCCGTCGTTCCTGCCGCCGTCGTTCCTGGTTCCGTCGTTCCTGCCACCGTCGGAGTGCCCGCCGCCGCGCTTGCCGGTCTCGCCGAGGTCCTCGAGGACCTCGGCATCGATGCCCGCGAGCTTGCGGTCCTTCCGGGGGAGGCGTCCCTTGGTGCCCTCGGGGATGTCCAGGTCCGTGTACAGGTGCGGCGACGAGGAGTAGGTCTCCACCGGCTCCGGTGTATCGAGCCCGAGCGCCTTGTTGATCAGGCCCCAGCGGGGCACGTCGTCCCAGTCGACGAACGTGACCGCCGTGCCCTTCTTGCCGGCGCGTCCCGTACGGCCCACGCGGTGCAGGTAGGCCTTCTCGTCCTCGGGGCACTGGTAGTTGATGACGTGCGTGATGTCCTCGACGTCGATGCCGCGTGCCGCGACCTCGGTCGCCACGAGGACGTCGATCTTGTCGCCGCGGAAGGCACGCAGTGCCTGCTCGCGTGCGCCCTGGCCGAGATCCCCGTGGATGGCTCCGGCCGCGAAACCGCGGTCGATGAGTTCCTCGGAGAGCTTCGCGGCGGTGCGCTTCGTCTTGCAGAAGATGATGGCGCGTCCGCGGCCCCGGGACTGCAGGATGCGGGCCACGACCTCGGCCTTGTCGAGGTTGTGCGCCCGGTAGATGACCTGGCGGATGTCCTTCTTGGTGATGCCCTCGTCCTCGGGATCCGCGGCGCGGATGTGGGTGGGCTGCGTCATGTAGCGGCGCGCCATGGCGATGACGGGGCCGGGCATGGTCGCGGAGAACAGGAGGGTCTGGCGTACCGGCGGCGTCGCGGCGATCAGGGTCTCGACGTCGGGTAGGAAGCCGAGGTCCAGCATCTCGTCAGCCTCGTCCAGCACGACGATCTTCACGTTCTTGAGGACCAGCAGCTTCTGCCGGTACAGGTCGATCAGGCGGCCGGGCGTGCCGACCACGATCTCGACGCCCTTCTTGATGGCCTCGATCTGCGGCTCGTAGGCACGGCCGCCGTAGATGGTGACGATGCGCGCGTTGCGCTTCTTGGCCGCCGTCGTGAGGTCGCTGGCGACCTGGACGGCGAGCTCGCGCGTCGGGACGACGACGAGGGCCTGCGGTGCGCCGGGAACCGGGAGCCTGTCGTAGCCTTCGTCGTCGGGGCCGACGACGCGCTGGATGGCGGGGATGCCGAAGCCGAGCGTCTTGCCCGTTCCCGTCTTCGCCTGGCCGATGATGTCGTGGCCGCCGAGGGCGATCGACAGAGTCATCGCCTGGATGGGGAAGGGGTGGGTGATGCCGGCGTCCGCGAGGGACTCGACGATGTCCGGGCGGACGTTGAAGTCCGCGAAGGTCT
This sequence comes from Arthrobacter pasteuri, assembly GCF_054510955.1. Taxonomy (NCBI): domain Bacteria; kingdom Bacillati; phylum Actinomycetota; class Actinomycetes; order Micrococcales; family Micrococcaceae; genus Arthrobacter; species Arthrobacter pasteuri. Next base: position 955,921 of record NZ_JBTNDO010000001.1, on the reverse strand, counting down.
CGGCGACGGCTGCGTGCGGCTCCTCGGTGGTGACCAGGGTCTCCTCGACATCGATGACGTCGGAGGAATTGTCGGCGACGAGGTGGTGCGAGTCGGTTGCCGTCGTGTCTGTGTGGTGTGTGTTGTGCACGTTCTACCGTTCATTCAGGCTCTGCGGCCGCTGAGGCTCGACGCCGGGAGAATGTCCCGTGCGGAGCGTATCGGCGGGCGCAGGGCGTCCAGTGGAAGCCGATCGCGGGCTTGCAACTGCGTGCGGGCTGCGGAGGAGACCTGCGCCTGCGGGAAAACTCGGGATCGAGTAGGTACTGCGGGTTATCGACGAATGATAACGACCGGGCATCCATTACTACGCGTTAAACACTACCCTGCCCGCCCGTTTCCGGCGTCATTGCAGGCCCCGGAGAGGCGCGTCCTTCGGTTTGACCTCGAAGCGGAGGCGCCGGCGCACGATGTCGGCCTCCAGCAGCACCACCGTGACGCGCTCACCTGCCACCAGCTCGCCGTAGCACTTCGCCTCGAGCGGCGGTTCGGTGACCTGCACCGTCCCGGACAGGCGCGGTGCCTGCTTACCGGGTGCGTCCTCGACGGCGGGCGGTGACCCCTGCAGGACGACGGCCGAGAACGCCTCGCCGATCCGGTTGCTCAGCAGCGCGGCCTGCACGGCATCCATGGCCCCGGAATCCAGCCGGGATGCGATCTGGTTGGAGGACGCCATCAGCGCATTGAGGTCCGGCAGTGCGGCCCGGACCCAGCCGGGGACCTCCTCGCCCGCGCACAGCGACGCGCAGGTCACGAGCACGAAGCGGTCCACCAGGCGGCGGAGGGGAGCGGTGGCGTGCGCGTAGGGGGCGGCGATGGCCGACTGCACGACGGCGTCGGGCACCTCGCCGTCGAACGCGGTGTAGCCGGCACCCCGGAAGAGCGAGGCCGCGGCGTGCATGAGGGCGAGCTGCCGCGGGTCGGTGACGTCGAGCGTCCGCAGGAAGGCGCCGTAGGGCATGTCCGCCGGCCACGGGTGCTCGAGTGCTTCGGACTGGCGGCGGAACTTGCCGAGCGCCCCCTCGTCGGGCTCGGGCATGGTGCGCAGGATGCCGATGCCGCCGTCGATCATCATGCGCGCCGCGGCCATCCCCGTCATCAGGGAGATCTGCGCGTTCCAGTCCTCGCACGGCAGGGCGGGCTCGGTGAGGATGCCGTAGGTCTCGCCGTCGTGCGTGATCTCCTGGCGCGGCAGGTTGAGGCTTGCTCCGCCACGCTTGAGTTCCTGCTGGAGGCGCCGGATCCCGATCTCGCGGAGCAGGGTGAGCTGCTCGTCGGCGGTACCGGCATCGATGTCCGACTGGACCTCCGCATAGGTGAGCTGGCGCCGACTGCGCACCACAGCCCTGCGCACGGAGGCGGACTGGACGACGGCCTCGGCGTCCAGATGGAAATGCCAGACGAACGCGGGGCGGTCCCTGCCGGGAAGCAGGCTCGCCGCGTCCTCGGAGATGACCTCGGGGTGGAGGGAGATCCGGCCGTCCGGTGCGTACAGGGTCTGGCCGCGAAGCCGGGCCTCGCCGTCGGTGGCACCGCCCGGGCGGACGAACAGCGGGACGTCGGCGATGGCGTACCAGACCTCGTAGCCCGCGTCGCTCCCTCCGCCGGACGCACTGCCGCGCGCGAGGTGCACGGCCTGGTCCAGGTCCGTGGAGCCCGGCGGATCGATCGTGAGGAACGGAATGTCCCGAAGGTCGGCGGACGGGAGTTGGTGGGCCGCTACCGCGTCCGCAGCTTCCTGCAGGACGACATCGGGGAAGTCCTCGCGGATGTCGAGTTCCTCGCGCAGCGCCCGGAGCGACTCGGCGAGGCGCTGGTGGGACTCGCGGTCCCGGAGGTCCATATGCTGTGCTGGCACAGGCCTACGGTAATGCACGCCCCGGACATCGGGCACGCTCCGCCGCGCGGGAGCCCGGACGTGCAGTCAGGAAGCGGATGTGCGGAGGGACTCGACCGCCCTCAGGACCCGCCGCTGTCGCGTGTCCGCGCCCTTCGCCTGCAGGATGGGACCCTCGTGACCCGGACGGCCAGCATAGACCGCGGACGGCGTCCCGCAACAGACCCGGACGCCGTCCTGCAGGTTGCCCCGGGCCTTTGATTGCGTACTCTTGCAGAATGAACAACGGCTCCTCCGACAGTACGGCCCTCTCCGCCACCGAGCCGCACCGCACCGCGTCCTTCGGCTCGCCGGGAGCGCCCGCGCCGGCGGGCTCTGAGTCGGATGCTGCCGCATCAGGTGCCGCTGGATCGGCTGCTGCCGGATCTGCTCCTGCCGGATCAGCCGGGGTTGCCGGGGACGCCCTCACCGACCCCCGCTACGCGCGCTTCGTCGCCGATCTGCTCGGCGTCATCGCCTACGGCGAACTGTCGGGCTTCGAGCGGCTCTCATCGGATGCGCGGTTCTCACCCAGCCTCGCGGACCGGGCGAACCTGGCGCGTCTCGCGGTGCAGGAATTCGAGCACTTCGAACTGGTGGGCCGCTTCCTCTCGCAGCTGGGCGTCGCGGTGGAGGATGCCATGGCGCCGTTCCAGGCGTCCGTCGACGCCTTCCATGAGCGCACCCGCCCGGGAGACTGGTACGAGTCCCTCATGAAGGCCTATGTCCTGGACGCGTTCTCCGGCGATTTCTACCGGGCCCTGGCGGACAGCCTGGACCCGCGCACCCGCGAGCTCATCAGCACGATCAACTCGGGTGAGGGCGCCGCGCACCTGCAGCGACGCCTGAAGGAAGCACTGTCCGAGGACCCGCGGCTCGCCTCGCGGCTGGCGCTCTGGGGGCGGAGGCTCGTGGGCGAGGCGCTCACGCAGGCTCAGCGGGTGGGCATCGAACGCGAGAACCTCGCGGGCCTGCTGTTCGAGGACGAGGCGCACTCCACGCAGCACACGACAGCCCTCTTCTCCCAGCTGACCCGCAACCACTCGCGTCGCATGAGCGCACTGGGGCTCACCGCATAGGCCAGGCATGGCAGGGCCTGCACTCGGAAGTGCAGGCACGAAAAGACCCGCGGCGGCGGCATGCGCCGTCCACCGCGGGTCTCCTCGGGACTGCCGGGACTAGAGCGCGCCGAAGCCGACGCGCCGCGTCTCCTCCGCACCGATCTCGACGTAGCCGAGGACGGATGTCGGGACGATGACCTGGCGGCCCTTGGAGTCCTTGAGGCGCAGCTCGGAACCGCTGCTCATCGCCTGGGACACCAGTTCGGCAATCGCATCCGCGCTCTCGGAGGACTCGAGGATGATCTCCCGGTTGACGTTCTGGATACCGATCTTGACTTCCACGGCGCATGCCTCCTGTGTAGTGAACCTGTGATTCGTACCGAAACCTACCCTAGATCTCCTTGGGGAAGCGGCTGATTCCGCGCCAAGCTAAACGGTAGATCAGCTCCGCCGCGGCATCGATGTCGAGGCTGCCGTCGGTCTCCAGCCAGTAGCGCGCACTGATCTGGGCCATGCCCGCGAGGCCGCGTCCCAGCAGCGTCGCCTCCACCATGGACAGCTGGGTGTCACCGGCGATCACCCCGGCGATCGCGTTGGCGAAATGCGCATTGAACTCCTCGAGGCGGCGGCTGACATCGGGTTCGTTGCTGATGTCCGATTCGAAGACGAGCCGGTGCGCCTTGCTGTCCTGCGCGATGAACTGGAAGTAGGCCCGCATGGTCGCGTGCACGCGCAGCTTGTTGTCGTCCGTCGAGCGGATCGCGTCGACGAGCAGCTGCGTCAGCTCCGCGAGATGACTGTCGAGCAGCGCGAGGTAGAGGTCCCGCTTGCCGGGGAAGTGCTGGTAGAGCACGGGCTTGCTGACCTTGGCCGCCACGGCGATGTCGTCCATGGCCGCACCGTGGTACCCGTTGCCCACGAAGACCTCCTGCGCAGCCGCCAGGAGCTGGCGCCGGCGCTCGTCTCGCGGCAGCCGGGGGGCTTTTCCTGCGGCGGTCGGTTCATCACTCACGTGGGGCGATCCTCGGTTCAAAGGTCAGGGACGTCCGCCCAGTTTACCCACCGACCCCACACGGCATCGGCCCTCCGCGCTCGCGATGCAGCCGGCAGAAGGCGACTGCGGCGGCCACTGCGGGCGGCCACCGGCGACGCCGGGCGGGCTCGCGGGGCCCTGCGCTGGCCCGGCCGCTGTCCTGCGGAATACCCTTGGGCATGACTGCTTTCCCGTCCTCGCCGGCCCCAGCGGATGCGCCGGCGGGCCGCTCCGCCACGGAGAGCCCCGAGGCTCCGCCGTCGTCGCTGTCGGCGTCGGGCGGATTGCCGCCGCTCGTGGGCGCGAGCGGCACCCTGACCCAGGACGAGACGCTGCGGTACTCGCGGCACCTCATCATCCCCGGTTTCGGCGTCGACGCGCAGCTGCGGCTCCGGAATGCGCGTGTACTCGTGATCGGCGCAGGCGGGCTCGGTTCGCCGGCGCTGCTCTACCTCGCGGCTGCGGGAGTGGGCACGCTCGGCATCGTGGACGACGACGACGTCGAGCTCTCGAACCTGCAGCGCCAGGTGATCCACGGCATGCCGGACCTCGGTCGGTCGAAGGCCGAGTCGGCGCGGGACAGCATCCTGGAGCTCAATCCGCTGGTCGAGGTGATCCTGCACCAGGAACGGCTCGACCGGTCGAACGCGCTGGCGCTGTTCGGCGGGTACGACCTGATCATCGACGGCACGGACAACTTCGCCACGCGCTACCTCGTGAACGACGCCGCGGCGATCCTCGGCAAGCCCTACGTGTGGGGTTCCATCCTCCGCTTCGACGGGCAGGTCAGTGTCTTCTGGCAGGACCGCGGCCCCACCTACCGCGACCTCTACCCGGAGGCGCCGCCGCCCGGATCCGTGCCATCCTGCGCGGAGGGCGGGGTGCTCGGTGTCCTGTGCGCGCAGATCGGGTCCGTCATGGTCAACGAGGCGATCAAACTGATCACCGGAGTGGGGACCACGCTGCTCGGCAGGGTGCTGGTGTTCAACGCGCTGGACATGAGCTGGCGGGAGTTGCGGGTGCGGCCGGATCCGACGGCCTCCCGGATCACCGAGCTCATCGACTACGAGCAGTTCTGCGGCATGCCCGCCGCCGGCCCGGCGGACACGGGCACGGCCCAGGAGCCGGTCCCGACCGTGTCGGTGGACGAGCTCGCGGGGCTCCTCGCGGCACGGTCGGTCGGGGAGGCCGACTTCGACCTGCTGGATGTCCGCAACCCCGAGGAGTACGCGATCGTGAGCATCGACGGCGCGGTGCTGGTCCCGAAGAACACCATCCTCGACGGTGACGCGGCGGTCGACAGCACCCGGACGGTCCTCGTCCACTGCAAGTCGGGTGTCCGCTCCGCCGACGTCGTCCGGTTCCTCCGCGCGCAGGGCCACCCGGACGTGCGGTCCGTGGACGGCGGGATTCTCGAGTGGGTGCGCAGGATCGAACCGGGGAAACTGACCTACTAGTCCCGTCCCCGTCCCGTCGTGCAGGGCGCTCCAGCCCTGGGGACTCCAGCCATGGGAACTGCGGGGGGACTGCGGGGGAGGTGCAGGGCGGGCGGCTAGGCGCTCTCGGCGGGCCGTTCGTGGTCCACGGGACATGCGGCGCCATCGGTGTGCGCGTGGACATGCGGGTGGGAGGAGGGTCCGGCGGCCAGGACGACGGCGTCGGACCTGACGGCCGACCCTGAACCGGTTGCTGCTGCAGACTGCTCCGCGGGTACCTTCCCGGCGGGTGCGACGTCGATCCCGTACAGGGCCTCGAGGGCTGCGGTGTAGTCGTCCTGGCGTCCCTCGGCGGCGAGCTCGCGTGCCCGGACGGTCGGCACGTGCAGGAGCTGGCGGACCATGCGCCGCAGGGCGAACTCGACTTCCTCGGCAGCGGCGGTGCACCCGTGCTGTGCCCGGACGCGTTCCATCTCGGAGTCGAGGACGGCCTGGGTGTGCCGGCGCAGCGCGACGATCGCCGCGTTCATGGCGCGGGTGTTCTGCTGCTCCTGGAAGGAACGCGCGGCCTCCCGCACCAGGTCGCTCGCCTGGGTGAGCGCATCGGCCTGTTCCTCGGGGGCGGCGGCCCGGACGGATTCGAGGGTGATGAGCTCCACGCCCGCGAGCGTCCCGACGGCGGGGTCGAAGTCGTGGCTGAGGGCGAGGTCGATGATGACGAGCGGGCGGTTGCTGCCGGTGCGGATGCGTTCGATGTCCGCGGCGTCGATGCGTGCGTCGCTCCCGCTGCAGCCGATGACCACATCGGCGCGTCGCATGGCGCCGGGCAGGTCCGCGGCGGCCACCGCTGTCCCGCCGCGGGTCGCCACGAAGGCCTCGGCGCGTCCCGAGGAGGAGAACACCGAGATGTCCGTGCAGCCCCTCTCCCTGAGGGCGGCCATCGTCGCGCCCGCGTAGGCTCCGGTGCCGAACACGACCACGGTCTTGGCCGACCAGTCGGCGTCCTCGGAGATGTCCCCGGCCAGTTCCAGGGCCACGGAGACGATCGAGCGGCCCCGACTGCCGAGCGCCGTCTGGGCTCCGACGTCCTTGGCGGTCTTCGATGCGGCCTGGAAGAGTCGTACGAGGCCGCCGCTGGCAGCGCCGGAGCCCTGGGCGTCGATGAGTGCGCGGCGGACCTGGCCGGCGATCTCGCGTTCGCCGATCACGGCGGAGTCGAGTCCGGCGCCGACGGCGAACAGGTGCTCCGCGACGTCCTGGCCGGTGTGTGTCTCGAAGGACGAGGACACCGACTGCTCGGGGATACCGGAGTACTCGCTGATGGTCGAGACGATCGCGGACCGGGCGGCCTCCACGTCGTCGTCGGAGGGGGCCTCGGCGTAGATCTCGAAGCGGTTGCACGTTGCCAGGACGACGGCGCCGGAGACGGCCCTGTCGTCGGCGAGCACGGCGGAAGGGACCTGGGGCGCCCCGACGCTGAGTCGGGCGACCGTTTCCAGGTCCACGTTCGAGTGTGTCGCTACAAGTGAAAGAAGTACCACAACCCTGCAATCATACCGAGAACAGGGCCTCGCCACTGGACAGGCAATCCTTACCAGGGCTTGCAATCCCCGGATTCCTGCGGGATTCTGCCCCTCCATCGCAGAGGTGATGTTAGCCACGCGCATGGGCGGGCGCCGGCCCCCGGTTAACCATCCGCAGCGATCTTCGGCAGAATCGGCGGTATGGACCTTGGAGCAACGCACCCGCTGGTCGACGGACGCACGTCCGGCTCGGCACTCATCTCCGCCTACCGGGGGCAGACCCCGCGCCGGCGCCCTGTGTGGTTCATGCGGCAGGCGGGGCGGTCCCTCCCTGAGTACCGTGCGCTCCGCGAGGGCACCAACATGCTCGAGTCATGCCTGGATCCGGAGATGGCGTCCGAGATCACCCTCCAGCCGGTGCGCCGGCACGACGTCGACGCCGGCATCTTCTTCTCCGACATCGTGATCCCGCTCAAGCTCGCCGGCGTCGATGTGGACATCGTCCCGGGCGTGGGCCCCGTCCTCGGCGCGCCCATCCGTTCCGCGGCCGACGTCGCCGCCCTTCCCACGCTGACGGACGAGGCGCTCGAACCCATCCGCCAGGCCGTCGCACTCACCGTCGCCCAGCTCGGCTCCACGCCACTGATCGGGTTCGCCGGCGCACCGTTCACCCTGGCCGCCTACATGGTCGAGGGCAGGCCGTCACGCGACCACCTCGGCCCCCGCACCATGATGCATGCCGACCCCGAGACCTGGCGCGCCCTCACCGACTGGGCGGCGGACGCCTCCGGCATGTTCCTCCGCGCGCAGCTGGAGGCCGGCGCCAGTGCGGCACAGCTGTTCGACTCCTGGGCCGGCTCGCTGGGACTGGCCGACTACCGCCGCCACGTGGCGCCGGCATCGCGCCGCGCACTGGACCACGTCCGCGGGTTCGGCGCACCCCTGATCCACTTCGGCACCGGCACCTCCGAACTGCTCGTGGCCATGCACGAGGTGGGGGTGGACGTGATCGGCGTCGACTACCGCCTGCCCCTCGACGAGGCCAGCCGTCGCCTCGGAGGCCGCGTGCCGCTCCAGGGCAACATCGACCCGGCGCTGCTGACCGCTCCCTGGCCCGTCCTGGAACAGCACGTCCGGGACGTGCTCGCCGCCGGCGCATCGGCTCCGGGGCACGTGGTGAACCTCGGCCACGGCGTACCGCCGGACACGGATCCCGCGGTCCTCACCCGCGTCGTCGAGCTCATCCACTCGGTGGAGCCGTAGGCATGACGAAGGGCACCGGGAGCGAGGGCCTGCAGGCGGAACAGCACGGGGACGCCGGGGCTCCGGAGCGGACCGGGCGCCGCACCGCGGTGGTGGTCGGCGGGGGCATCGGGGGCCTGGTCGCCGCGCGGACGCTCCTGCAGCGGGGGGTCTCCGTCACCGTGCTCGAGCGATCCGGCCGATTCGGTGGCACGGTGGACGGACGCATGCTCGGGGGCCTGCAGCTCGACAGCGGCGCCGAGTCCTTCTCGACGCGGTCCGCCACCGTCCCGGCGCTCGCGGACGAACTGGGGCTGGGCGGCCGCATCGTGTCTCCCGACGCCAGCGGTGCCTGGGTGCAGCTCCCCGGGAAGGACCTCGGGGCATCCGCGCAGCCACTGCCCACGTCGGGCGTGCTCGGCATCCCCGCAGACCCCTCAGATCCGGGGACCCTTGCCGTGATCGGCCGCGCCGGAGCCCTGCGGGCATCCCTCGACCGGGTCCTGCCGGTGGGGCCCCTAGCGACCCGCAGCAAGGTCAGCCTCGGTGAACTGGTCCGGACCCGCATGGGGGACGAGGTCCTCAACCGGCTCGTGGCGCCCGTCGCGGGTGGTGTCTTCTCCGCGGACCCCGACGACCTCGACGTCGATTCCGTCGCGCCCGGCCTGCGTGCCACCATGGCACGTCTCGGGTCGCTGGGGGCGGCAGCCGGGGCGCTCCGGAAGGCGGCTCCGGCCGGTGCCGCGGTCGGCGGCCTCGTCGGAGGCATGGCCCAGCTCCGGGACGCCCTCGTGCAGGAGCTCCGCGCGAGCGGCGCCGACCTGCGCACCGGCGAACAGGTCACGGCGATATCGTCCTCCGGCGGGGGCTGGACCGTGACGACGGAGCACTCGACGCTGACGCGGCACATCCGGGCGGACGGCGTCCTCGTCGCCACCGAGGGCCGGGCCGCCGTCGACCTCCTCGCCCCGGTCATCCCCGCCATCGCCACGGAGCGGCCCGACCCGGTACCCGGGGTCGCGCTCGTCACCCTGATCGTCGACGTGCCGGAACTCGACGCCCGTCCCCGGGGCACCGGCGTCCTCGTGGCCCGCGGCGTCCAGGGTGTCGCCGCCAAGGCCCTGACCCACGCCACCGCCAAGTGGGCGTGGCTGCGCGACCAGGCCGGCCCGGGCTCGCACGTCCTGCGCCTGTCGTTCGGTCGGGTGGGGGACACCCCTGCCGACGTCGGACTGGCCACGCCCGACGATGTCCTCTACCGGCACGCGCTCGCCGACGCCTCGACCCTCCTCGGCGTCCCCATCCGCGACGCGGACGTGCTCGACTGGGACGTGGTGCGCTGGGCCGGGGCACTGCCCCACGCCTCCGTCGGCCACCGGGAGCGGGTCGGCCGGATCCGGGCGCTCGTCGCCGGCCGGTCGGCGGCCCTCGCGGTGACCGGCGGATGGCTCGCCGGCACGGGCCTGGTGTCCGTCATCGACGATGCCCGTGCGCGCGCAGCGGCCCTCGCCGACGCCCTCGCCGACGTGTCCGTCGAGACCTCCGTCGAGACCCCCGTCGAGACCCCCGCCGAGACCCCCGCAGGGGACGGACCCGCCGGGCAGGTGTGACGTTCATCTCTTCTACGCCCTGTAGAAGTGGAGGATTTCGGTTCGCCTCCGGGCAGGGGGCAAACTAGTGCCATGACTGAGCTCACCGGTAGCAAACCCGCCCACGCTCCTCAGCAGACCGGAGAGGGCGCCGAAGCCCCCGGTGAGCTGTTCTACACACTCTGGACCGTCTTCAAGCGGGGAACCGCGCCGGCGGAGTCCGGTACCGCGCTCGACGACGTCGTCGCATCCTTTGCCGAGGACGGTGTCGTGCTCCGCGGCTTCTACGACGTCTCGGCCATGCGGGCCGACGCCGACGTCCTGGTCTGGCTGCACGGGCCCCGCCCCGAGGATCTCCAGTCGGCGGTCCGCGCCTTGCGCCGGACCGCGCTGTTCGCCGGCACCACCATGGTCTGGTCGGCCATGGGCGTCCACCGCGACGCCGAGTTCTCCAAGTCCCACAGCCCGGCGTTCTCCCGCGGAGTGGCCCCCGCCGAGTGGGTCTGCGTCTACCCGTTCGTCCGGTCCTACGACTGGTACATCCTCCCGATGGAGGAGCGCCGCGAGATGCTCACGGATCACGGCATGAAGGGTCGCAAGTACCCGCAGGTCATCTCCAACACGGTCTCCTCCTTCGCCCTGAACGACTACGAATGGATCCTCGCGCTCGAGGCTCCCGAACTCGTGGACCTCGTGGACCTCATGCGCTACCTCCGGGAGACCGAGGCGCGCCGCCACGTCCGCGAGGAAGTCCCCTTCTACACCGGCCGGCGGATCGCCGCCGCCGAGATCGCCGAGGTGCTGCGATGACCGCGCATACATTCGACCCCCTCGAGGGAGTGGACGAGTCCGGCCGGATGGCGCCGAAGGCGTACGACGCCATCGTGCTCGCCTCCTTCGGTGGACCCGAGGGGCAGGACGACGTCATCCCCTTCCTGCGCAACGTCACCCGAGGTCGGGGCATCCCCGACGAGCGCCTCGAGGCCGTCTCGCACCACTACCGTGCCTTCGGCGGCGTGAGCCCCATCAACGGGCAGAACCGGGCGCTCCGGGCAGCCATGGAGGCCGAACTGCGCCGCCGCGGTATCGACCTGCCGGTCTACTGGGGCAACCGCAACTGGGAGCCCTTCATCGCCGACACCCTGCAGGAGGCGTACGACGCCGGGCACCGCAAGGTGCTGGCCGTCACCACGAGTGCCTACTCCTGCTATTCGAGCTGCCGCCAGTACCGTGAGGACCTCGGTATGGCGCTCGTGAAGACCGGGCTCGAAGGCCGGCTCGAGGTGGACAAGGTCCGCCAGTACTTCGACCACCCGGGCTTCGTCGAGCCGTTCGTCGAGGGCGTGACCGAGGGCCTCGCCAGGGTCCGCGCCGGTCTGGCCGGGCAGGGCACGCCGGACGCCCCCGTCCACATCATGTTCTCCACCCACTCGATCCCGATGGGCGACGCCGAGGCCGCGGGACCGCGGAACGGCGAGGGCGGCCCTGTCCACGAGGAGGGCGCCTACGTGGCGCAGCACCTCGCGACGGCGCAGGCCGTACTCGACAGGATCCCGGACGCCGCGGGCGTCGAATGGTCCCTCGTGTACCAGTCCCGGTCCGGCGCACCGCACATCCCGTGGCTCGAACCGGACATCAGCGATGCGCTCCGCGACCGCTACGAGGACGGCACGCGCGGCGTCGTCATCGTCCCGCTCGGATTCGTCTCCGACCACATGGAGGTGGCCTGGGACCTCGACACGGAGGCGATGGAGACCTGCGGCGAACTCGGTATCGTCGCGGACCGCGTCCCTACCCCCGGTACCCACCGGAAGTTCGTCGAGGGCCTGGTCGACCTCATCCTCGAGCGCACCATCGACAACAACATCGCCGACCGCCCGGCCGCCACGGCCCTCGGTCCCTGGTACGACGTCTGCCGGCCGAACTGCTGCGCCAACCGGCGCGGCGAGAAGCCGACGATCGCGGCCGTCGATTCGACCGTGGGGACGCCGCTTCCCAACCCGGAGATGTGATGGCTGCAGGTATCCGGGTCGGAACGCGGGGCAGTGCCCTCGCGATGACGCAGACGACGACGGTGGCGAAGAAGGTCTCCGGCCTCGCAGACCTTCCCTACGAACTCGTGCGGGTCCGGACCGAGGGTGACGTCCTGAAGGGATCCCTCTCGCAGATCGGTGGCACCGGCGTCTTCGTCGCAGCCCTCCGCGATGCCCTGCTCGAGGAGCGGTGCGACATCGCCGTGCACTCGCTCAAGGACCTCCCCACCCTTCCGGCACCCGGGCTCACCGTGGCTGCGGTGCCCGAGCGTGAGGATGTCCGGGACGCCCTGTGCGCACGGGACGGGCTCACGCTGGCCACCCTTCCCGACGGGGCCCGCGTGGGTACCGGGTCGCCGCGTCGCGCCGCGCAGCTCCGCGCCGCACGGCCGGGGCTCGACGTCGTCGACATCCGCGGGAACGTGGACACACGGCTGGGGCGCGTCGCCGGACTCGTCCCCGGGGCGCCGGGGGACCTCGACGCCGTCGTCCTCGCCGCGGCGGGACTGCGGCGGCTGGGACGCGACGACGCCATCACCGAGCTGATCGACACCGACGTCATGCTGCCCGCGGCCGGGCAGGGCGCCCTCGCCGTCGAATGCCGCGAGACCGAGGCGACGCCGCGGGTACGCGAAGCCCTCGCTGCCTACGACCACCTGCCGACACGACTGGCGGTAACCGCGGAACGCGCGGTCCTGCTGCAGCTCGAGGCCGGGTGTGCAGCGCCGATCGGAGCCCTCGCGCACCTGCGGGGTGACGAACTCGCACTCGAGGCCGTGGTCTGCAGCCCGGACGGCCGCTCGATCCTCCGGAGAACACGCTCCGCTCCGGCCACGGACGCCGTCGCCGCCGCGCAGCTGGGGCTCTACCTCGCCGAGGACCTGCTCGCCGCAGGTGCTGCCGACATCGCGCCGCTGAACAGCTAGCGAGCGCGTGGCGAAGGATCGGGACACGGTGATCGTCCTCCGGCATCCCGCGCGGGCCGTCCGCATCGCCGCCGCACTCTCCGCAGCAGGTATGGCGACCTACGCACTGCCCCTGACGGACACCGAGCTGCCCGCCGACGTGGACGCCGTGGCCGCCGAACTGGGGGCCCTCGGCAGGGGCGAGTACCAGTGGCTCGTGGTGACCAGCGGCAATGCCGTCCAGGCCCTCGGCATGGTCGCCGCTTCCCGTGGCACAGCGCTCGCCGACCTGGTCCGCTCCGGACGGGTGCGCGTCGCCGCCGTCGGTTCCACCACCGCGCGCCTGCTCGCGGACGCCGGCATCCCGGTGCAGCTGGTGCCCCAGGCCGCCTCGGCAGCCGGTCTCCTGCGGGGATTCCCGCGCGGGGACGGCGCCGTGCTCGTCCCGCAGGCCGATCTCGCTCCCGACGACCTTCGCGCAGGCCTCGCCGACCGCGGGTGGGCCGTCAGGAGGGTCGAGGCATACCGCACCGTGCCCTATCCCGGATTTCCGGGGCGACGTGTCCCCGGCGTGGAGGAGTCCGGAGCGAGGCCTCCGCTGATGACCTGGACGGAGCTCGCGGCACTTGCAGCGGCCGGAGTCCAGCCGGCCGTCGTGTTCACCGCACCGAGCGCCGTCCGGCAGTTTCATGAAAGGCTGGACGCCGGGCCGCTGGACTTCCTTCCGGTCGCCATCGGACGCACGACGGCCGCTGCCCTGCGGACGCAGGGATGGGAGCCGGAAGCGACGGCAGCGGACCCGACACCGGAGGGGATCGCCCTCGCCGTCGGCGAAGCCTTCTCGCGGCACCGACCCGGACCCGCACCCGCACCACTGAACGGAGATCAGCCATGAGTTTCCCCCAGCACCGGCCACGGAGGCTGCGTTCGACACCTGCCCTGCGGCGCATGGTGGCCGAGTACCGGGTCCATCCGTCCGAGCTCATCCTGCCGGCGTTCATCCGGGAGGGCCTCAGCGAGCCCTCGCCCATCCTGTCCATGCCGGGCGTCGTGCAGCACACGACGGACTCGCTGAAGCGGGCGGCAGCGGAGGCGGTCGAGCGCGGGGTCGGCGGCATCATGCTCTTCGGCATCCCGGAACGCCGGGACGCGACCGGCAGCGCCGGCATCGACCCCGACGGCGTCCTCAACAGGGCCATCGCCGACGTCCGCGCCGAAGTGGGGGACTCGCTCGTCGTGATGAGCGATGTCTGCCTCGACGAGTTCACCGACCACGGCCACTGCGGGGTGCTGGCGGACGACGGGTCCGTGGACAACGACGCGACACTGGCGCTCTATGCGCAGATGGCCGTCGAGCAGGCGAGGGCCGGCGCCCACGTCCTGGGACCGTCCGGCATGATGGACGGCCAGGTCGCCGTCATCCGGCAGGCGCTGGACGGAGCCGGGTACCAGGACACGGTGGTGCTCGCCTACGCCGCGAAGTACGCCTCGGCCTTCTACGGACCGTTCCGGGAGGCCGTGGACTCACAGCTCACCGGCGACCGCCGGACCTACCAGATGGACGCGGCGAACCGCCGGGAGGCGATCCTCGAGGTGGAACTGGACATCGAGGAGGGCGCCGACATGGTGATGGTCAAGCCCGCGATGAGTTACCTGGACGTCCTGGCCGACGTGGCCGCCATGTCGCCCGTTCCTGTCGCGGCGTACCAGATCTCGGGGGAGTACGCGATGATCGAGGCCGCTGCCGCGAACGGGTGGATCGACCGGAGGCGTGCCATCGAGGAATCGGTCCTCGGCATCAAGCGCGCCGGTGCACAGATGATCCTCACCTACTGGGCCTCGGAGCTTGCGCCCTGGCTCGGCGAGACCAACCACTAGAACCAGAACTGCAGCTAAGGGACCACCATGACCACCTCTGAGAACCTGTACGAACGCGCACGCGCCCTCATGCCCGGCGGCGTCAACTCGCCGGTGCGTGCCTTCGGCTCGGTCGGCGGGACTCCCCGCTTCCTCGTCGACGCCCACGGAGCGTACGTCACCGATGCCGACGGCCAGGAGTACGTCGACCTCGTCTGCTCATGGGGACCCGCCCTGCTCGGCCACTCCCACCCCGACGTGATCGCGGCCGTCCACCGCGCCGTCGACCACGGGCTCACCTTCGGCGCCTCGACGCCCGCCGAGGCGGACCTGGCGCAGCTCGTGAAGGAGCGGGTGCCCGCCGTCGAACTCCTCCGCATGGTCTCCACCGGCACCGAGGCGACCATGACGGCGGTTCGACTGGCCCGCGGCTTCACCTCACGCAACCTCATCGTGAAGTTCGCCGGCTGCTACCACGGGCACGTGGACAGCCTTCTCGCGTCGGCCGGATCGGGCGTCGCGACCCTGGCGCTGCCCGGATCCGCCGGGGTCACGGAGGCCACGACCGCGGAGACCCTGGTGCTGCCCTACAACGACGTCGAAGCCGTCGAGGAGGCCTTCCGCGCGCACGGCGAGCACATCGCCGCCGTCATCACGGAGGCCGCTCCCGCCAACATGGGCGTGGTGACGCCGGCGCCCGGGTTCAACGCCTTCCTGAGCCGCATCACCTCCGAACACGGCGCCCTGTTCATCGTGGACGAGGTCATGACCGGCTTCCGAACGCACGCGGGCGGGTACTGGAAACTCACCGGCGGCGCCGACGACGCGGAGCACCCCTGGACACCGGACCTGCTGACCTTCGGCAAGGTCATCGGCGGCGGTATCCCGGCGGCCGCGCTCGGTGGCCGCGCAGACGTCATGAACTACCTCGCACCGATCGGACCCGTCTACCAGGCGGGCACCCTGTCGGGCAACCCGCTCGCCATGGCCGCAGGCGTCGCCACCCTCACCGCAGCCACGGACGAGGTCTACCGCCACGTCGATGCACGCTCGCTCGAGGTCAGTGAGGCGCTGTCCGCCGAACTCTCCAGGGCCGGCGTCGACCATTCCATCCAGCGGGCAGGGAACCTCTTCAGCGTCGCGTTCGGCACCGCGGAGCACGGCGTGCGGAACTACGCCGACGCGCAGGGCCAGGAGGCCTTCCGCTACGGGCCGTTCTTCCACTCCATGCTCGACTCCGGCGTCTACCTGCCGCCGTCGGTGTACGAGGCGTGGTTCCTCTCGGCAGCGCACGACGACGCCGCGATGGAGCGCGTCCACGCGGCGCTTCCGGCTGCGGCGCAGGCAGCAGCGGCAGCGGTACCGGTCGACTAGGCGGGTCGGGCAGCGGGCACGGCCGTCGTGGCGGCCGGGGCCGGCTCGCCCTGCGGCGCGCCACAGGATGCGCTGAGCGGCTCGCTGCCGGACTCGCTGACGCATCCACGGACTGGGCCGACGGGTTCACTGCCGGATCCACTGACCGGCTGGATGGCGGGTTCGATGACCGGCCAGGCACGCTCGATGACGGCGTCGGGTTCCGTCCTCCGGAGGTACTCCTCGAAGCTCGCCGCCTGTCGGTCCGCCCAGACGACCAGCGACGCATGCAGGTCCGCGGCGGGCCGCCGCAGGAACGCGTACTGCTCCGCGAGGACCCGCCCTACCTGCAGCGTCGCGAGCACGTCCGCGGCGGAGGTGTGGGCGTGCTCGAAGCGGATGCCGTAGTGCTCACAGAGCGCGGTCAGCGTCCGCTTGCCGCGCCGGTAGCGGTCCGCCTGCTTGTCCATGATGAACGGGTCGACGACGGGCGACGGCCGGGGTGTCTCGACGCCGTGGCGCCGGCCCTCCTGCGCGAGCACCGTGAAGTCGTACCGGGCGTTGTAGGCGAGCACGGGCACGCCGGCCGTGAAGAGCCTCGCGAGGACCGCCGAGATGCCGTGGACCACGTCGACGGCGGGCAGCCCGTGGGTTCGCGCGTGCTCCGTGGTGATGCCATGGATGGCGGCGGCGCCGTCCGGGATCCCGATACCCGGATCGGCCAGCCATTCGTGGTGTTCCAGTACCTCGCCGTCACCGTCGACGAGGATGATGGTCGCGGTGACGATGCGCGCCGTCAGCGGATCACGTCCCGTCGTCTCCAGATCGAAGGCGGCGTGTGGACTCTCATGCCAGCTCTTCATGGCATCACGGTATCGGCAGGGTCCGACCAATTGATGCCACCCCTCCGGCGCGTGCCGGCGGGCTAGGGTTGGCGCATGCATCCACGAGCCGTCGGACAGGGCCTGTTCCGCCAGGGCGCCGTCGCAGCGGATCCTGCGGGCGCCCCTGTCGTGAATCCGCACGCCGGTTCCGCTGTGCGCCCTGCAGGCGCCGGTCGCATCGATCCGGGGGCCTATGCCGAGGCCGTCCTGACCGTCGCGGAGCTGGTTCCCGAGGGCAGGGTCCTGACCTACGGTGACGTGGCGGAGCTCCTCGAATGCGGCGGACCGCGCCAGGTCGGACGGGCGCTGTCCCGGAGCACGCGGGACGTTCCCTGGTGGCGCATCCTGCGAGCCGGTGGTCATCCTCCCCGGGGGTTGGCACTGTCCGCCCGGCACCACTACGACGAGGAGGGGACTCCGCTGTCCCTGCCGTCGGGCTCGGGTGACCCGGGGGATTACCGGGTCGACCTGTCGGGCGCCCGGTGGTGGCCCGCTCCTGACGAACAGGGGCGGATCGCCGACGTCGGCGCGTCCCTCCGGCGCGCCGGACTGTAGCGCGGGACACCCGTTGCGTGTCCTTCGTTTGTCCGTGGGATGTGATGGGCTAGGTACATGACCAGCACTCTCCACGATGCTCCGCCGTCGCTCTCCGGCGACGTTCCGGGCGGGCCCCCCGATCCCTCGACGGGCTACCGGGCCGTCCTCGAATCGTTGGTGCACGTTCCGGGCCAGGTGCTGGTCCTCGGTGCTCCCGGGAGCGGGAAATCCTCCCTGCTCACGGACTTCGCGGTGCGCCGGATCGGGGCAGGGACCGTCGAGCCCGAAGGTCTGCTCCTCCTCGGCCCGACGCGTGCGGCGGCGACGCGGCTGCGCGACGAACTCACCGCGAAGCTCGACCGCAGCATCAGTACCGCTCCTGCCCGCACCTGGGCCTCCTACGCCTTCGACCTCATCCGACGGGCCAAGGCCGAAGGACGGACCCCCGGCATCACGCGCGCCCCGCGCCTGCTGTCGGGGGCGGAACAGGACCTCATCATCAAGGAACTCCTGTCCGGACATGGACGCGACGGTGCTCCCGGGCTCGAGTGGCCGGCGAGCCTGGCCCTCGCCCTGCCGACCCGGGGCTTCCGGCAGGAGATCCGTGATCTGTTCGACCGCGTGAGCGAGTACGGTGTGCCCGCCGACGACCTGGCGGCCTGGGGCGAGCGTTTCGACCGGCCGGACTGGGTAGCGGCAGCGGCGCTCTACCGTGAGTACCGCGACGTCCTCGATCTCCGCATGCCCGAGGCCTTCGATCCCGCCGGGATCCTCACGGCCGCGCGGGAGATCCTCGAGACCGACCGCGATTTCCTCGACCAGGAGCGGACACGCCTGCAACTCATCCTCGTGGACGACTACCAGGAGGCGAACCCCGCCGTCCACGCACTGCTGGGACTGATCGGAACAGGCAAGGACGTCGTCGTCACCTCCTGCCCCGACACGGTGGCGCAGGGCTTCCGCGGTGCCCGTCCCGAACTCACGGGGCGCCTGGACACCCTGTTCCGGCGTCGCGCACTCACGACGGTGACACTGCCCGCATCACTGACCCTGCAGGGCCGCCTGGCCGCGGCCTGGGGCAACGTCGCCGCCCGAATCGCGACCACGGGCGTGAGCACCGCCTACCGGTCGCAGCCGGATGGCGCGCTCGAGGGCACGGAGGGGGATCCGGCGCTGGGAGAGGCAACGGTGTCCGCCCACGTCCTCGACAGTGCCTTCCACGAGCAGCGTTTCATCACGCAGCGTGTACTCGAAGCGCATCTTTTCGGCGGGCGCAGCCTGGATGACATCGCCGTGATCGTGCGGAACGGTGCGCAGGTGTCCGCGGTCCAGCGCTTCCTGACAGCGCAGGGTATCGCCGTGAACGTGCCAGCCGCCGAGACCGCGATCCGCGAGGAACCGGCCGTCCGTCCGCTGCTGGACCTGTATGCGGTGGTCGTGGGACGAGCGGACCTGGATACCGAACTGTGTATCTCCCTGCTCACGTCACGGATCGGCGGTGCCGGCAGCCTCGAGCTCCGCCGCCTGCGCCAGATCCTGCGCCGCAACGAACTCCAGCAGGGTGGGGGCCGCACGAGTGACGAACTGCTGACGGCCCTGTTCGCCGCGCCCGACGAGATCGCCGCCCTGCCCTCCGAGGGTGCGCCCGTCCGGCGGCTCCACCGGATGCTGGAGGCCGGTAAGGCAGCCGTCGACGACCCCGGGAGCGACCCGGAGGCCGTCCTGTGGGCGCTCTGGTCCACATCCGGTCTGGCGCAGCAGTGGTCCGGGACAGCCCTGTCCGAGGGGCCGTCATCTGCCCGTGCGGATCGTGACCTCGACGCCATGATGGCCCTGTTCCACACGGCGGAGCGCTTCGTCGAGCAGATGCCGGGAGCGGACCCCGAGCTGTTCCTCGACTACATCCTCAGCCAGGACATCCCAATGGACACCCTCACCCAGCGCACCACGCGCCAGGCGTCGGTGTCGGTGCTCACGCCCGCGAGCGCCGCGGGCCGGCACTGGCCGCTGGTGATCGTCGCGGGAGTGCAGGACGGCGTCTGGCCGAACCTGAGACTGCGCGGCGAACTCCTCGGGTCGGGGGAGCTGCGGGCATTGCTCGACTTCGGCGAATCGTTCCGTAGCACCCGCGATCCCGTGTCGCTGCTGCAGGACATCCGTTTCGACGAGCTGCGCACGTTCTCCCTCGCGGTCTCCCGTGCCACCCAGGAGCTGGTGTGCTGCGCCGTCTCCTCCCAGGACGAGCAGCCCTCCCAGTTCCTCGACGTGCTCGACCCGCTGCCCGCCGGTACCGCCGAGAGGGCCCGCACCGAGGTGCTGCGCCCGGTGACGCTGCGCGCACTGGTGGCCGAGCTGCGCAAGTTCGCCCAGGACCCCTCCGCCGCTGCTGCGCTGTCCGGAGAGGCCGTGCGTCACCTCGGCCGCATGGCCTCGCTGGACCCGCCGGTGCCGGGAGCCCATCCTGCGCAGTGGTGGGGTGTCCTCGGCATGAGCAGCGACGAGCCCGTCGTCCCCGAGGACCAGCCCATCCCGGTGTCCCCGTCGAAGGTCGATTCCGTGCTCACCTCGCCCCTGAGCTGGTTCGTCTCCGCGGCAGGGGGAGAGCGGACCACCGATTTCGCCCGGTCGCTCGGCACCCTGGTTCACCAGATCGCGCAGGACATGCCGGAGGCCAGCGGCAACGAGTACGTCCGGGAACTCGAACGACGCTGGCCGCAGCTGGGCATCCGGGACACCTGGGAAGGCCAGGCCGACTTCCGACGCGCGGAGGGCATGGTCCGCAAGCTCGCCGCGTACGTGCTGTGGATGCGGCAGGCAGGGCGGACCCTGAAGGCCACGGAGGTCGACTTCTCCGTGGACCTCGACGTGCGCATCGACGGCGCGGAGAGGATCGCCCGGCTGCGCGGCCAGATCGACCGGCTCGAGCTCGATGCGGACGGCCGCTTCGTCGTCGTCGACCTGAAGACGGGGAAGAGCTCGCCCGTGGGAGCCGAGATCGCACGGCACCCGCAGCTTGCCGCCTACCAGACGGCCGTCGCCTCCGGCGCGCTCCTCGACGGGGCCGAGCCGGACGGCGGCGAGGCCGCGGCAGAAGCTGCGGAGAATGGCGGGCCGGCGGTGCCGGGAGGGGCGTCCCTGGTCCAGCTGGGTACCAAGTCCAAGGGCATCGCCGTGCAGGAGCAGCCGCCCGTCGGCCCGGAGGACACCTGGGCGAGGACCATGATCGAGGACGCCGCATCGCTCATGGCGGCCGCGACGTTCGACACGATCCACGACCCACGGCGCTCCGGATTCGGTGGAAGCGGCTGCCGCCTGCCCGAGATCTGTCCGTTGTGCGAAGAAGGCAAGCAGGTGACCCAGTAGTGGGCAACGTTCATCCGACCCCGACGTACTCCGCCCGCCGGCTGGCGGAACTGCTGCACACCGATCCGGATTCTCCCGTGCAGTACCCGACGGAGGACCAGGCCCGCGTCATCGAGGCGCCGCTGGAACCTCTCCTGGTGATCGCCGGAGCGGGTTCGGGCAAGACCAAGACCATGGCGGACAGGGTCGTCTGGCTCGTCGCCAACGGGCTCGTGCGGCCCGAGCAGATCCTGGGGGTCACGTTCACCCGCAAGGCCGCCGGCGAACTCGCATCGCGCGTCCGGCAGCGGCTGGCGCAGCTCTACGCCGCGCTGGGCGAGGACGACGCCGCTGCGTCGGGCGTCGATGCTCTGGACCGGCTCGACCCGGCCATCTCCACCTACCACTCCTTCGCGAACGGCATCGTCCAGGACTACGGCCTGCGCATCGGGGTCGAACGCGACTCCGTGATGCTCGGCACCGCCCAGTCCTGGCAACTGGCCTCTTCCGTCGTCGAAGCCTACGACGGCGAGTGGGAGCACTTCACCGCCGCGAAGAGCACCCTGGTGAAGGCGGTGCTCGACATGGCGGGCGAGTGTGCCGAGCACCTCGTCAGTCCGTCCACCGTGCGGGACGAACTCCGCCGCCATATCGAGTACGTCCTCGCCCAGCCCTACGTCGCGGGTTCCACCCGGGCCGCGGCCCAGAAGGTGCACGACCTGATCAACAAGCTGCGCACGCGCATCACCGTCACCGAACTCGCGGAACGCTACGCCGCCGCCAAGCTCGCCCGCCGCCAGCTCGATTTCGGCGACCTGGTGTCCCTGGCGGCGCGGATCGCCCGGGACATCCCCGAGGCGGGGGAGATGGAACGCGAGAAGTACAGGGTGGTGCTTCTCGACGAGTTCCAGGACACGTCGCACGCCCAGATGGTGCTGTTCTCCAGGCTGTTCGCCGACGGCCGGTCCGTCACCGCGGTGGGCGACCCGCACCAGTCGATCTACGGATTCCGCGGGGCCTCGGCAGGACAGCTCACCACGTTCCGGACCGCCTTCCCGCGCGTGACCGCTGAAGGGCGGGCGCCGTCCGACATAGCGCACCTCTCGGTCGCCTGGCGGAACTCGACGTCGATCCTCGAGGCCGCGAACGCGGTCTCGGCGCCCCTCAACGTACCGGCGCCGTGGCTCAGGAACACGGCGGTCCAGCAGGTCCCCGGACTGGTGGCGCGTCCGAAGGCCCCCCTCGGTGAGGTCCTGCTCGGGCGCTTCCTCACCGACGCCCCCGTGGCCGGAGACTCCCGCGAGGAGGGCACTCCGGCAGGGCGCGCCCCCTCGCTGAGTGAAGCCGAGGCGGTAGCGCGGGAGGTCCTGCGCCAGCGCCGGCGCAGTTTCGAGACCGACGACGACGGCACGCCCCTCCGACCGACCATGGCCGTTCTCTGCAGGGGGCGCAAGCAGTTCGACCCGATCCGGCGGGAACTGGAACGGGCCGGGGTCCCCGTGCAGGTGGTGGGTCTGGGCGGGCTGCTGCGCACACCGGAGATCGTCGACCTGCTGGCGACCCTGCGGGTGCTCGGCGACCCCGATCGGTCGGACTCGATGCTGAGGCTCCTCTCGGGGGCGCGCTGGCGGCTGGGAACGGCCGACCTGATGGCGCTGGGTGACTGGTCGAGGCAGCTCGCCCGCACACGGGAGGCCATGTTCCGGCGCGGCAGCGGAGCGGAGGAGGAGTTCGACGACGGCCAGAGCCGCGACGCCGTGGTGGCTCCCGACCTGGCCGAGGCGGGAAGCCTGGTCGAAGCCGTGGATTACCTGCCCCCGGTGGGCTGGGTCTCGTTCGCGGGCAGGACCCTCAGTGACACGGCACGCCGGCGCCTCGATGTGCTCCGGCACGAGCTGCGGAGTCTCCGGGGGTTCGTCGGGGACGACCTCGGCAGCATGATCGGGGAAGTGGAGCGCACCATCCTTTTGGACATCGAGGTGGCGGCGAAACCGGGCGTGGGCATCCACGAGGCACGCCGGAACCTCGACGCCTTCACGGAGGCCGTCGCGGGCTTCGTGTCCACAGCGGAGCGGGTGGATCTTCCGGCGTTCCTCGCCTGGCTCGAGGCGGCGGACCAGGAGGAGGACGGCCTGCCCGTGACGCAGCTCGAAGCGAGCAGGGACGCCGTGCAACTCCTGACCGTCCACGCCTCGAAGGGCCTGGAATGGGACGTGGTCTTCGTGCCGGGCCTCAACGACGGCTCGTTCCCGAGCGGCAAGGACTCCCGCTGGAGCAGCGGGGATTCGGCGATCCCCTGGCCGCTGCGGGGCGATGCTCCCGAGCTGCCGCAGTGGGACTGGGAACAGCAGGACCAGAAGGAGTGGCTCGCCAGCGAGAAGGACTTCACGGACGAAGCCCGCGCGCATGCGGAGCGGGAGGAGCGCAGACTGGGCTACGTCGCGTTCACGCGCGCCAAGCATGCGCTGGTCTGCACATCGTCGGCGTGGGGCGGCGGGCGGTCCCGGCCGTCGGGGCCCTCGTCCTACCTGCTGGAGCTCCTTGCCCTCGCGGAGTCGGGAACCGCTGGTTACACCATGCCGTACTGGCTCCCGGAGGACCACGAGGGCGACGCGAACCCGGCGAACGCCAGCCCCGAGAGGGCGACCTGGCCCTTCGATCCGCTCGGCTCCCGCCGGGGTCCGATGGAGCGCGCTGCACAGGCCGTCCTCGCGCAGGCCGCCGCGCCAACCGTGCAGGGCGACGACGTCGGCGTGGGTGCCGAGGTCGACGGTGACGAAGGGCGTTGGGGGCGGGAGGTCCGCCTCGCGCTGGCCCGGCAGGCACGCGAACGCGAACGGTTGCCGCTCACGCTGCCCTCACACATCTCGGCATCGACGCTCGTGGAACTGCGCGAGGACCCGGACGCGGTCATGCAGCAGCTGCGGCGGCCGCTTCCGCGCAGGCCGGGATCGGCGGCGCGCAAGGGCACCGCGTTCCACGCCTGGATCGAGGAGTTCTACGGAGCCGGAGGGATGCTCGACCTCGGCGAGTACCCGGGCGGCGCCGATGCGTACGTCGACGAGACGCTCGGGCTGAACGACATGGCCGCGATCTTCGAGCAGTCCGAATGGGCGCTGCGGGAACCGGCGGCGATCGAGGCCCCGATCGAGACGAAGATCGGCAGCATCGTCGTGCGCGGGCGGATCGATGCTGTCTTCCGGGATGCTGACGGCGGCTGGGACCTGATCGACTGGAAGACGGGCCGTCCTCCCGCTCCGGACCGGCGCGCTGCCAAGGCCGTTCAGCTGGCCGTCTACCGCCTGGCCTGGTCCCGGCTGAAGGACGTCCCGCTCGAGAAGGTGCGCGCAGCGTTCTTCTACGTGGCGGACAACCTGGTGGTGCGGCCCCACGACCTCGCCGACGCAGCGGAACTCGAGAGGATCATCGCCGCCGCCGACGCCGCGGCGACGTCCTGATCAGCTGCCGAAGGACACGATGGGCAGGGCCGTGGTCGCGGTGTCATCGGGCGAGCCCGCTCCGGCGTCGCTGCTCCTCAGCAGCGTGACCTTGGAGGACGAGCCTGCAGTCCGCTGGCGCCCGGCCGTAAGGCGCGCATAGGCGAGGGACGATCCCGACGGGGTTCCGCGGTCGTCGCCCCCGCGGCCCGAACGGTCGGAGTGGTCGGAGTGGTCAGCGGTGTGGCTGGCGGAGTGCTCGTCCGTGTGGTCGGCGTACTTGTCCGGGTGGGCCGTGGGGTGCAGTGACGGGTGGTCCGACAAGTGGTCCGACGAGTGGTCCGACGAGTGGTCCGACGAGTGGTCCGACGAGTGGCCGGCCGTACGGTGCGGCGCGTGGTCTGCGTCGGGATCGTAGGCCGAGCTGCCGGTCCTTCCGGGCTGGGCTCCGCCACGGCTGTCGATGTCCTCGTGCGGTGACACACCGAGGTCCTCGCCGCCGTCGCCCGAACGGTGCCCGGAGCCGCCGTCGATGGCGGTCCCGAATGCGGGGGAGGTATGGCCCGACACCTCGTAGGCTCCGGACCGCTCCTCCTGTCCCACGGGGTAGTGGTCGTCGGTCCCCAGCTCGTTGCCCCACTCGAGGCGCTCCTCGTGGGCCTGCCGTGCGCGCTCGGCGGCTTCGCGCTGTTCGTACTCGATCGACTCGACATCCTCCTCGAGGGTGGCGAGCATGTCCTCCGCCTCGTGGACCATTGCGGCGTCCTCGAGGGCGACCCCGCGCACGAGCCATTGCGCCAGCGCGAACTCGGCAGCGAGTGCGGCACGGCGGGACAGGTGGGGGTCCACGGCGGTCGTCCGTGCCTCGGTGTATGCCGCGTAGACCGCGTCGACGAAGGCGGTGTCCTCGGCGGCGGCGAGCCACGCGAAGTCCTCCGCGGGATCACCGATGCACAGGTCGGTCCAGCCGGTCACGGCGGACACCCGGCCGGCAGCAATCAGGAGGTGGTCCTCGTGCAGGTCGCCGTGCACCACCGTCGGGCTGAACCGCCACAGGGCGACGTCCTCGAGGGCATGCTCCCACCGGCGCAGCAGGATGGACGGGATCTTCCCGGTCGTGGCCGCCTGATCGAGTTCGTTCAACTTGCGCTGCCGGTACTCGTTCGCTTCGTAGCTGGGCAGGTCAGCGCGCTGCACCATGTCCTTCGGCAGCTCGTGGATCGCGGCCATGACGCGCCCGAGTTCCTGCGCCATCCGGCGTCCGCCGGCGGTGAGCCCTTCCAGGGGACGCGTGGTCCCGGTGAGATGGGAGTAGACGAAAGTGCTGAGCTCGCCCTGGCGCACACTTCCGGCCATGTGGGGGATCAGGAACGGCAGCTCCGCCTTGACCGCAGGCGTGAAGGCACGGAGGGCCTGCAGTTCGGTCTCGAGGCGCATGCTGGCCTCGGGGTGCCTGGGCGAGCGGACCCTCCACTGTTTCCCTGCGTCGTCGACCAGCAGTGCGGAGTCGAAGTCGGCTGCATCGTCGGGAGCGCCGGCGACGCCGGTCGGAGCCAGGCCAGGTACCGCGGCGCTGGCGATGGCAGCAAGTTCCATGGGTGTCCGTTTCACAAAGTCCACCGTAGGCCGTCCGCGCCCGGGCCACACCGTTCCGGCGCGGCGAGTCGCCAGATGCACTACTCGTCTTCACTGCCGTACCGGTCCTCCACACCCGCCCCTCGAAATGGGTTTTGGGAGAGCGAGAACGTACCGTAGAACCATGACCGATCCGCTCCGGACCCTTGTGCTGCCACCCCTCGGATCGCTTCCGCTGTCGCGGGCGGATTCCGACCGCGACGGCGACTCGAGGACCACCGAGGACTTCCTCGACACCCTGTGGGCCTCGCCCGACACCCTGGTCCTCCCGCTCGCCCGCGGGAAGGCGCCGGTGGAGGGGAGCGCGCTCCGGCTCGTTCCGCCCCGTGACATCCAGCGGCCCGAGCTGGTCGTCTATCTCGGCCGCATCAACGAGGGCGCAGCGGATGCCGGACGCAGGGTCGTGCTCGCGGTCTTCGCCGACGAGGATCCTGGTATCGCCCCCGTCGACCAGTGGCTGGGGCTGCGGGAGATCGCCGCGTCTCTGGACGCCCGCGACACGGGGCTGTTCGTCCAGGCCGCCGCCATCGCCAACTGGCACAGCACGCACACCCACTGCCCCCGGTGCGGCACCGGAACGGAGCCGCGCGCCGCCGGGTGGGTGCGCCTGTGCCCCAAGGACGATTCCGAGCACTACCCGCGCACCGACGCGGCGATCATCGTGTCCGTGATCGACGACGACGACCGGCTGCTGCTCGGGTCCGCCGTCGCCTGGCCCGAGGACCGGTTCTCGACCCTCGCCGGTTTCGTGGAGCCGGGTGAGTCGCTCGAAGCCGCGGTCATCCGCGAGGTCGGGGAGGAATCCGGTATCGAGGTCCAGTCCCCGCAGTACCTCGGGTCGCAGCCCTGGCCCTTCCCGGCGTCGCTCATGCTGGGCTTCACCGCGCGGGCGGTGACGACCGATGCAGTACCCGACCGCGAGGAGATGCGCTCGCTGCGGTGGTTCACGCGGGAGCAACTGTTCACCGAGGTGCGCGACGGGAAGATCGCGGTCGCCGGCGGCGTGTCCATTGCCCGCGCCCTGATCGAGCGCTGGTACGGCGGGCCGCTCGACGAGGAGCCGTCGGAGGGCCGTCCCTAGTGTCCGGACTACTGCTCGAGGACAGCATCCTCGAGGGGCTCGACGACGAACAGCGGACGGTGGCGAGCACCCTCACGGGTCCGCTCTGCGTCCTTGCCGGAGCAGGCACGGGCAAGACGCGCGCCATCACGCACCGCATCGCCTATGGCGTCCACACCGGTGTCTACAAGCCGCAGCAGGTACTCGCCGTGACGTTCACGGCGCGCGCGGCGGCCGAGATGCGCACGCGGCTCCGCGACCTCGGAGCGGGCGGAGTGCAGGCCAGGACCTTCCATGCCGCAGCACTTCGCCAGCTGCAGTACTTCTGGCCGCAGGCCGTCGGGGGGCCCCTGCCGGCGCTGGTCGACCACAAGGCACAACTGATCGCCGAGTCGGCGCGGCGGCTGCGCCTGTCGACCGACCGCGCCGCCATCCGCGACGTCGCGGCGGAGATCGAATGGGCGAAGGTCTCCATGCTGACGCCGGACGCGTACTCGGCCGCGGCCGCGGGCCGGGCGGAACCGGCAGGGATGGATCTCACCACCGTCTCCCGGATCTTCTCGGCCTACGAGGACCTCAAGATCGACCGCAACCTCATCGACTTCGAGGACGTCCTGCTGACCACGGTCGCCATCCTCGAGGAGGATGAGAAGGTCGCGGCCACGGTCCGGGCCCAGTACCGGCATTTCGTGGTCGACGAGTACCAGGACGTCTCGCCGCTCCAGCAGCGCCTGCTCGACCTGTGGCTGGGGGAACGGCGTGAGCTGTGCGTCGTCGGCGACGCCAGCCAGACCATCTACTCGTTCACGGGAGCGACGTCGCGGCACCTGCTCGACTTCACCAAGCGCTACGAGGGCGCGCAGGTGGTGAGACTGGTCCGCGACTACCGCTCGACCCCGCAGGTGGTGCGCGCTGCCAACACCCTGCTGGCGGCGCGGAGCAGCGAGGCCGACCGGCATGCGGTGGGGACCACGTGGTCCGCCCCGCTGGAGCTCGTCGCGCAGCGCCCGTCGGGTCCCGAACCGGTCTTCACCGAGTGCAGCGACGACGAGGGCGAGGCCGCGGAGTGCGCGAGGCGCATCGGCGTCCTGCTCGACCAGGGCGTGAAGGCCAGCGAGATCGCCATCCTGTACCGCACCAACGGCCAGTCGGAGGCATACGAGCAGGCACTGGCAAGCGCAGGCATCGGCTACCAACTGCGCGGCGGCGAGAGGTTCTTCCAGCGACGCGAGGTCCGCGACGCCCTGCTGCAGCTGCGCGCTGCGGCACGTACCCAGGGCGACGACGACGTCCCCCAGCAGGTGCGCGACGTCCTCGCCTCGCTCGGCTACACCTCCGTCGCACCCCAGAACTCCGGTGCCGTCCGGGAGAAGTGGGAGTCGCTCGCCGCCCTCGTCGGGCTGGCCGACGAACTCAACCGGGTTCGCGGACCGGAGGCCTTCACCCTGCAGCTGTTCGTCGCCGAACTCGAAGAGCGGGCCGCTGCCCAGCACGCTCCGACTGTGCAGGGAGTCACTCTGGCATCGCTGCACTCCGCCAAGGGGCTCGAGTGGGACGCCGTCTTCCTCGTCGGGCTGAGCGAAGGGCTCATGCCCATCTCGTTCGCCGACACCCAGGAGGCCATCGACGAGGAACGCCGGCTCCTGTATGTCGGCATCACCCGTGCCCGCATCCACCTCTCCCTCTCCTGGTCGACCTCGCGCTCGCCGGGCGGACGGGCCAGCAGGAAGCCCTCACGCTTCCTCGATGCGCTGCGCCCGGCGACCGCCGGCCAGGCATCCTTCCGTCAGCCGCGGGCGAAGACCAACCGCAAGGCGTCGTCGCCCGCCGTCTGCCGGGTGTGCAAGCGGCCCCTCCTCACCGGGTCGGAGCGGAAGATCGGCCGCTGCAACGACTGTCCTGCGAGCTACGAGGAACAGACGTTCGAAGCGCTCCGCGCCTGGCGGCTCGTCGAGGCCCGGGAGAAGGACGTGCCCGCGTTCGTCGTCTTCACCGACGCCACGCTGGTCGCCATCGCGGAGGCGAAACCACAGACTCTGGACGAGCTCGGTGAACTGGCAGGCGTGGGATCCGCGAAGCTCGAGCGGTACGGCGAGGCCGTGCTCGAGATCATCAGTGACAACGCCTGAGGCCGCCGGACCGCCGGGCCCGGCGCGGCTGCCGGTCGAGGTTCGACGGTCGGCGCGGCGCAAGCGGACCGTGAGCGCCGACATCCGGGACGGCGTCCTGCGGGTCTTCATCCCGGGCCACTTCTCCGCGAGCCAGGAGCGCCATTGGGTCGAGCGCATGGTGGAGCGGATGTCGGCCAAGTACTTCGACGCCCCCGCCATCGATGACGACCGGCCCGTGCCTGCGCTGCTCCAGCGGGCGGAGCGGCTCGCGGAGCAGTACCTGGGCGGCAGGGGAGTGCCGGCGACCATCGGATGGGTGACCAACCAGAATTCGCGGTGGGCGTCCGCCACCCCTGCCCACCGTTCCGTCCGCTTGTCCCACAAGCTCCAGGGGATGCCCGACTGGGTCGTGGACTACGTGATCCTGCACGAGATGGCACACCTGATCGAGCCCTCGCACAACGCCGCCTTCTGGGACCTGCTCACGACCTACCCGCGGACCGAGACGGCCAAGGCCTTCCTGGACGGGGCGGCCTTCGCGGCGCAGCGCAGCCTGACGGGTGGGCAGGAGGACTTCTGACCGGACGCGGTCCGCGGACCCGCGCCTCCGCTCAGCCCAAAGGCCGACGCAGCAGGACGAGCGCGGGCAGGACCGGCGTCAGCGGCTGCCGCTGCCGTCCGCGGGCCCGTCCTCGGTGTCCGGTCCCTCGTCGGAGGCGCTCGACGGCCCGGTGCCGCTGTCGGTATCGGCTGCAGGCGTGTCTTTGGTGGCCTCGCCGGAGCCCTCGCCACCAGCGGCGTCCTCGTCCTTCGGCTCGAAGCCGCCGGACAGGAGGCGCTCCAGTGCGGCATCGACGTCGGCGTCGGAGGATTCGATCAGCCGCCGGCGCTCGGAGAATCCGGCGGGGTCATCGAGGTCCTCTGCCGTGGGAAGCAGGTCGGGGTGCTGCCACAGGGCGTCGCGCCCTTCGATGCCGCGCTCCTCGGTCAGGAGCGACCAGAGCGCGGATGCATCACGCAGACGGCGCGGCCTCAGCTCCAGCCCGACGAGGGATGCGAACGCATGCTCGGCCGGTCCGCCCGTCGCCCGGCGGCGCCGGACCATCTCGCGCAGCGCGGCGGCGGAGGGGAGGTTCGCTGCGGCGGCCGCCGTGAGCTGGTCGACCCAGCCCTCGACGAGGGCGAGCGTGGTCTCGAGCCGCACGAGTGCGGCGTCCTGCTCGGGGGTCCGTTCGGGCATGAACACGCCCTGCGAGAGGGCACCCTGCAGGCTCTCGGGATTGGTCGGGTCGATGTCCCGTGCGGCCTCCTCGATCTTGCCCATGTCGATGTGGATGCCCCTCGCGTACCGCTCGATGCTGCCGAGGAGGTGACCTGTGAGCCACGGAATGTGCGTGAACAGCCGGACGTGGGCCGCCTCGCGGACTGCGAGGAAGAGCTGGACCTCCTGTTCGGGGATGTCGAGGCCCGCACCGAAGGCCGCGACGTTGGCGGGCAGCAGGGCCATCCGTCCCTCGGCGAGGGGGACGCCGATGTCCGTCGACCCGACGACGTCCTTGGAGAGCGCACCGACGGCCTGCCCGAGCTGCATGCCGAACATCGCGCCGCCCACGTTCTGGAGCATCGAGGCAGGGCCGCCCATCATGCCCATCATCGACTTCATCTCCTCGGGGAGCTGCTCGGAGATGACGTCGGACAGGGCCTTGGCGATGCTCGTGGCGACGGGCTCGGTGAGACGGCGCCATGTGGACATGGTGGCCTCGACCCACTCCGCGCGCGACCAGGCGCGTCCGAGCTGACCCGTGCTCGGGAAGTCGGTGACCGGGTCCAGCCACAGCTCGGCGAGTTTCAGGGCCTCATCGACGCTCCGACGCTGCAGCGACGTGACCGAGGGGTCGTTGTCCGACGCGGCGACACGGCGCGCCTGGTCGTGGGCCATCTGCCAGTTGACGGGGCCCTCGCTGGGCGTGGAGAACATCGCCTGGACCTGCTGCATGATCATGGCCATGGCGGCGGGGTCGGAAGACAGGCCTGCCGCCTTCGCGAGCTCCTGGGGATCGAAGCCGCCGGCTCCGCCGCCGAACATCTTCGCGATCTCCTGGGGATCGAAGCCGCCGGCCCCGCCGCCGAACATCTTCGACAGCATCTCGGACAGGGGGTCCTGGGGCGTGTCGTCGTCGCCGTTCGAGGGGTTGGATGGGTTGGTCACTGATACCACCGGTCCTGGGAGTAGCTTGGCGGGTCCGGGCGGGAGGGCATGACCACTCCTGCCGGCTGTGGAAGACACGCTACCGGCCGGGCCGTGCCGGTGTCCCTCGTGCCGTGGGTCGTTCGCTGAGGGCAAAGCCGCCCGGAGCCGTGCGGAGCCGTGCAGGAGCGGTGCATGCTGAGGGACGGGGTCCCAGACATCCAGGGTCGGTGCAGGGCTACTCTGGTTGTGCCGGTATGGTGCTGATCGCCCAGCGCACGGCATGCGACCTCAGCGCCCTCCAGAGATCCGCGCCCTACAGAGAGAAGCACAGTGACGCAGCCTGTCCACTTCGAGACCTACACCCCCGAGGAGCCCTCCCGGCCCAGGGACCCGCGCTTCCGCGCGATGGCGGTGTCCGGGGGCCTCGCCGTCGTTCTGTGCGCAGCCGCGGTCCTCCTGCCGTCGCCCTATGTCATCGAGTCGCCCGGGCCGACGTTCAACACCATCGGTGAGATCGACGGACAGCCCCTCATCCACGTCGAGGGCAGGGAGAGCTTCCCGCCGCAGGGCGAACTGGACCTCACGACGGTGTACGTGAGCGGCGGACCGAACGGACAGGTGAACGTCCTCGACACGTTCCGGGCCTGGGCAGATCCCGACGAGAACGTCCGGCCCGAGCAGCTGGTCTATCCCGAGGGAACGACGTCGTCCGACGTGCAGGAGCAGAATGCGGTGGCGATGACGTCGTCGCAGGAATCCGCGATCGCCGCTGCGCTGTCCCACCAGGACATCGCCTTCACCGAGGAACTGTCGGTCGCGGGACTGGCCGCGGGTTCCCCGTCCGACGGGGTCCTGGAAGAAGGGGACGTCCTGCGCGCGATCGACGGCGAGGAGATCGAGAACATCGAGAGCCTGCGATCGGCACTGCGGGACGCCGGAGGAGCGCCGGCCACCCTGTCGATCACCCGGGACGGAGTCGGGGACGAGGTCTCCGTGACACCCAGGCAGTCGGAGGAAGGGAACTTCCAGCTGGGCATCCTGCTCGCGTCCACCTTCGACTTCCCGTTCGACGTGACCATCCAGCTCAACAATGTGGGAGGTCCGTCCGCCGGCATGATGTTCGCGCTCGGTATCGTCGACACCCTCACGGAAGGGGATCTCACCGGCGGCAGGCACTTCGCGGGGACCGGGACGATCGATTCCACCGGTGCCGTCGGCCGGATCGGCGGGATCGCCCAGAAGCTCGTGGCAGCACGTGCCGCTGGCGCGGACTTCTTCCTGGCTCCCGAGGGGAACTGCGATGACGTCGTCGGCCACATCCCCGACGGACTGACCGTGGTGAAGGTGTCGACCCTCGACGAGGCCTTCGACGCCGTCGAGGCCCTGGGTGCAGGCGGGGACCCGGCGGGGCTGCCGTCCTGCTGAACCGGCAGGACGGCGGATCGCAGCAGGCCGCGGCCCACGGATGACACGGTTGGATGACGATCCTGGCCGGTCGGCCGCCCGCGGGAACCTAATTGGTCCGCCTGAGCGTGAACAGGGCAGAATGAAAACACGAAGGGCGGACCTGCGCGCTGTCTTCTGCCCGTCCCGGGCCGGGGAGCGAAGGGGATACCGGTCATCGTGACCCGCAGCAGCTAACGATGAGGTAGATGTGACATCCGGACCAGACCGTCCGTTCGGCAGTAGGCCGAGCCCAGCAAGTGCTTCACTAGGCCGGCGCCGCAGCCCGCTGATCCCGACGATCATCGTCGTGGCGGTGATCGTCATCGCCTTCGTCTATCTGTCCCAGGTCTACGCGGACGTCCTCTGGTACCAGCAACTCGGGTTCCTCGAGGTCTTCGTCACGGAGAACCTGTCCCGGATCGTGCTGTTCGTCGTCGCGTTCCTCATCATGGCCGGGGCCGTGTACTTCAGCCTGCGCATCGCGTTCCACAGCAGGCCCATCTACGCGCCCGACAGCGCCATCCAGGACAACCTGAACCGCTACCAGGCGCAGCTCGAGCCGATCCGGCGCCTGCTGATGCTCGGTATCCCCGTGGTCCTCGGAGCCTTCGCGGGTACCGCCGCCTCCTCGCAGTGGCAGGAGGTGCTGCTCTTCCTGCACCGGGTTCCTTTCGGCAAGTCCGACCCCGAGTTCGGGATGGACTACGGGTTCTACATGTTCACGCTGCCATTCCTCAGCTTCGTGACGGGCTTCCTCATCAGCGTGGTCATCATCAGCGCGATCGCCACCGTCCTCACCCACTACCTGTACGGCGGGATCCGGCTCGAGGAGAAGGGCCTGTTCACCACGAAGGCAGCCCGCGTGCAGATCGCCGTCGTCGCGGCCCTCTTCCTGGTCCTACAGGGCGTCAACTACTGGCTGGACCGCTACGACACGCTGCTGAATCAGGGCACCTGGGCCGGCGCGCTCTACACCGACGTCAACGCGGTGATCCCCACCAAGGCGATCCTCGCCGTCGCCGCCGTCATCGTGGCGGTGCTGTTCGTCGCATCGGCGTTCATCGGCCGCTGGCGCCTGCCGCTGATCGGTACGGCGATGCTCATCATCACGGCCCTGCTCGCGGGCGGCGTCTACCCCGCCATCGTGCAGCGCTTCCAGGTGCGTCCGTCGGAACTCAGCCTCGAGGGCGAGTACATCGACCGGAACATCAACCTGACCCGCGAGGCCTACGGCCTCGACCAGGTCGAGGTCGAGGCGTACAACCCCGAGGACGTACCCCAGGCCGGCGCACTGGGCGACGACGGGGAGACCACGGCGAACATCCGCCTGCTCGACCCGAACCTGGTCTCCGACGCCTTCAGCCAGCTCCAGCAGTTCCGCCAGTACTACCAGTTCCCCGAGACCCTCAACGTGGACCGCTACGAGATCGACGGCGAGGTCCAGGACACGGTCATCGCCGTGCGGGAACTGGACACCAACGGTGTGCCGGAGGGCTGGGTCAACGAGCACGCCTTCTACACCCACGGCTACGGAGTGGTCGCCGCCGCCGGTTCGACGGTCGAGCCGGACGGCCGCCCGTCCTTCCTGCAGTCGGGCATCCCCTCGACCGGTGTGCTCGGCGACGAGTCCACCTACGAGCCCCGCATCTACTTCGGGGAGGACTCTCCCGAGTACTCGGTCGTCGGAGCGCCGGACGGACAGGCTCCTGCCGAGATCGACCGCCCGCAGAACGAGAACTCGGAGGACGAGTCGCGCACCACGTTCGACGGCGACGGCGGACCGGACGTCGGCAATGCCTTCAACCGCCTCGTCTACGCGCTGAAGTTCCAGTCGACGGACCTCCTGCTCTCCAACCAGGTCAACAGCGAGTCGCAGATTCTCTACGACCGTGACCCCGTGGACCGTGTCCGCAAGCTCGCTCCCTACCTGACGCTCGACGGCAACAGCTACCCGGCGATCGTCGACGGCAGGGTGAAGTGGATCATCGACGGGTACACCACCAGCGCCAACTTCCCGTACTCGACGCAGCAGGAACTGGAGTCCGCGACGCAGGACTCGCAAACGGCGGAGGGCCTCGCCACGGCTCTCCCCGCCGAGCAGGTCAACTACATCCGGAACGCAGTCAAGGCGACCGTCGACGCGTACGACGGCTCGGTCGACCTGTATGCCTGGGACGACCAGGATCCCGTCCTGAAGTCCTGGCAGAACGTGTACCCGTCCTCGCTGAAGCCCTACAGCGACATGTCGGCGGACCTCATGGCGCACGTGCGCTACCCCGAGGACCTCTTCAAGGTGCAGCGCGAACTACTCGCCCGCTACCATGTCACCACGACGGACGAGTTCTACAACAACAGTGAGGCCTGGAACGTCCCGGCCGATCCGGAGGAGAGCGCCGAGGGTGCGGCGACGACCGCGGCGACGGACCGCCAGCCGCCGTTCTACCTTACGCTGCAGATGCCGAACCAGGACGAGGCCGCGTTCTCGCTGACCACGCCGTACATCCCCTTCGTGCCCACGGGCCAGACGCCGCGGAACGTGCTCTACGGGTTCCTGGCGGCGAACGGCGACGCCGGCACCGGCGAGGACGGCGTCAAGAGCGAGAACTACGGCCGGCTCACGCTGCTGGACAGTTCGGGACGGGACTCCGTGGTGGGCCCCGGCCAGGCGCAGAACCTCTTCAACTCGGACACCACGGTGTCGCAGGAGCTCAACCTGCTGCGCCAGGGTGCATCGGAGGTCATCAACGGCAACCTGCTGACCCTGCCCATCGGTGGCGGGATCGCCTACGTGCAGCCCGTGTACGTGCAGTCCTCGGGCAGCTCGTCCTTCCCCGTCCTGCGGCGGGTGCTCGTGAGCTTCGGCGACAACGTCGGCTTCGCGCCGACGCTCGACGAGGCGCTCGACCAGGTCTTCGGTGGAGACTCCGGGGCGACGACGGGTGACAGCGAGAACGTCGGCGAGACGCCCGAGGATCCTGCAGCGCCCCCTGCCGAGGAAGGCGGCGAAGGTGCAACGCCGACGCCGACACCCACCCCGTCCACAGGGGGAACCCCCGGGACGGACGATCCGGCGGCGGACCTCCGGACCGCGCTCGACGATGCGAACAAAGCGATCCAGGACGGGAACGCGGCGCTCGCGGCCGGCGACTTCGCCGCCTACGGTGAAGCCCAGGACCGCCTGCAGGACGCACTCCAGCGGGCGCTCGACGCCGAGGAACGCGTCTCGGCGGGCACGGGGCAGTAGCCCGGGAGGGCAGGCAGCAGCCCGATTTGCCTTCACGCCCCGCGGCCGGTAACGTTGGTTACACGCCGCGGGGTGGAGCAGTTCGGTAGCTCGCTGGGCTCATAACCCAGAGGTCACAGGTTCAAATCCTGTCCCCGCAACAAAGAAAAGTCCGGCCCACCACTGGTGGGCCGGACTTTTTGCTGTGCCCGCTTTCTCCGTGCCCGGCGCCATGCCACGTGTCGTGCCCGGCGCTTCCCCCGGGGCGGGCCCTGGAGGAAGCGCCGGGTGTCAGTTCTCCGACAGGGCTTTGTACGCGCTCAGTGCCCGCTCACGGCTCTCCTTGAGGTCGACGACGGGTTCCGGGTAACCGGGCGCCGCACCCTTCCACGGTTCGTGGACGTTGTCCGCGTCCGCCAGTTCCGGCACGAACCGCACGAGGTACTTCCCTGCGGGATCGAATTTCTTGCTCTGCAGCACGGGGTTGAAGATGCGGAAGTAGGGGCTGGCATCGGCGCCGGAGCCCGCGACCCACTGCCAGCTCGCGGCGTTCGACGCAGCGTCCGCGTCCACCAGGCAGTCCCAGAACCACTTCTCACCGACGCGCCAGTCGATCATGAGGTTCTTGATGAGGAAGGACGCCGTCGCCATGCGGACGCGGTTGTGCATCCAGCCGATCTCCCACATCTGGCGCATCCCGGCGTCGATCAGGGGATAGCCGGTCCGTCCACGCTGCCACGCCTCGAGCTCGGACTGCGTCGAGGTCTCCCACGCGAAGGCGTTGAACTCGGGACGGTAGTTCACGGTCGCCAGTTCGGGGTGGAAGTACAGCAGCTGCCAGCTGAACTCGCGCCAGCCGAGCTCGGAGCCGAAGACGCGGATGTCCTCGGCCGTCGAAGGGTCCTTGGAGTCCTGGGCGGCATGCCAGACCTCGAACGGGCTGATCTCCCCGAACCGCAGGTGGGGCGAGAGCATGCTGGTGCCATCGACGGCGGGCAGGTTGCGGTTGTCCTTGTAGCCGCGGGCCCTGTCGAGGAAGTCGTCCAGCCGCGCGTGCGCCCCCGCCTCGCCGGGTGTCCACGTGTCGCGGAGGCCCTGCGCCCAGTCGGGGGACGGAAGGAGTCCCAGGGCGTCGAGGTCGTCGGACGCGAGTTGGGGCCCGTGCAGGGACCCGGGCGCCGGGAGGGGCTTCCGGGGGGTCCGCGACGCCAGGCAGGCCCTCCAGAACGGTGTGAAGACCTTGTACGCCCCTCCCGTCCCCGAGGTGACCTCCCACGGTTCGTACATCAGGTTGGCCTGGTAGCTCGTCGCCTCGACCCCGTGGTCCGCCAGGGATGCCTTCAGCGCCGCGTCGGTGGTGCGCTCCGCCAGCCCGTAGCGCCGGTTCCACACGACGGCGCGGGCCGAGGACTCCGCGACGACCCGGGGGAGCACATCCGCTGCCGCTCCCCGACGGAGGACGAGGGGTATGCCGAGGTCGGCGAGCGTCGCCGCCAGGGCCGCGAGTGAGTGGTGCAGCCACCACTTCGAGGCACCGCCCAAGGGGCGGATGCCCGCCGTGTCCTCGTCGAGGACGTAACAGGCGACGACGTCGTCCCCGCTGTCCGCAGCTGCGGCGAGCGCCGGGTTATCGGATATGCGGAGATCGTCGCGGAACCACACCAGTGTCACAGCCATGCC
Source organism: Arthrobacter pasteuri (assembly GCF_054510955.1). Taxonomy (NCBI): domain Bacteria; kingdom Bacillati; phylum Actinomycetota; class Actinomycetes; order Micrococcales; family Micrococcaceae; genus Arthrobacter; species Arthrobacter pasteuri. Next base: position 918,428 of record NZ_JBTNDO010000001.1, on the reverse strand, counting down.
CTCAATCTACCCGGGCGCCCCCAGCGGTGATCCCCGTTAAGAGGAAGGGAACCACGGCCGGAAGGCCGCAGTTCCCTTACTCGATCCGCTGACGTGGTCCGCGGAGTTGATTCGCGGAGTTGATTCGCGGAGTTGATCCGCGGATCAGTAGGTGGTCTCGCCCGTGGTCTGGGGAGTGCCGGCCGGCGTCTCGGTGGTCGCACCCTGACCGATCGCGGACCGCGTGCCGGCGCCGGACTTGAGCGCGGCGAGGCGCGCCTCGATCTCGGTCTGCTCGCCGAGGTCCTCCAGGCTCTCGAACTGCGCATCCAGGCTCGACGAAGCGAGCTCCTGCTGCCCGAGGACCCTGGCCTCCTCGCGCCGGATCTTCTCCTCGAAGCGGCCCACCTCGCTCGTCGGGTCCATGAAGTCGATGCTCTTGACGGCGTCGTGCACCTGCTGCTGCGCCTGCGCGGTGCGCGCGCGGGCGATGAGCTGGTCGCGCTTGGTCGTCAGTTCGCCGAGCTTGCCCTTCATCTGGTTGAGGCCGTCCTTGAGCTTGTCGACGATCTCGGTCTGCGACGCGATGGTCGGCTCGGCGCCCTTCGCCTCGTTCTCCGCGGCGATCTGGCGCTGGATGGCCACCTTGGCCAGGTTGTCGAACTTCTGGGCATCCGCCGTGTCGCCGGACGCGCGGTACTCGTCGGCCTTGCGGGAGGCCGCGAGCGCCTTGTTGCCCCAGCTGCGGGCGTTCTCGATGTCCTCGTTGTAGTCGTCCTGCATCATGCGGAGGTTGCCGATGGTCTGTGCGACGGCGCTCTCGGCCTCGGCGATGCTGTTCGTGAAGTCGCGGACCATCTGGTCGAGCATCTTCTGCGGATCCTCCGCCTGGTCGATCAGCGCGTTGATGTTGGCCCGCGTGAGCTGGGCGATCCTGCCGAAAATTGACTGCTTTACCATTGATTTCCCTTTCGATTCTTCGGAATAGTGCGTCCTGCTGGTGGAACCGGCGAAGTGGCCTAGAAGTCGCCGCCGCCGCCCCCAAAGTCGCCGAAGCCGCCGCCGCCGCCGTCGAACCCGCCGAAGCCGCCGCCGCCGAAGCTCCCGCCGTCACCGCCGAATCCACCGCCCCCGCCATCGCCGCCGCCGTAGCTTCCGCCGAACCCGCCGCCGAAGCCCCCGCCGCCATTGAGGATGGACCCGAGCAGGATGCCGCCGAGCAGGGCGCCGCCCATGCCGTCCCCCCTGCCGCCGTACATACCGCCCATGCCCATGCGGCCCCGGCCGAAGCCGTCCACGTCCTGCTCGGCCAGCTGGGCGGCCTGATCGGCCAGCATCGCTGCCTGCTGGGCGTGCGACAGGGCCGTCACGGGATCGGATCGCTGGAGATCGACGGCGTAGTCGAGGTTGCGTTCGGCCTCGGCGAGTCGCGTGCGTGCCTCACTGCCGACGCCGCCACGGCGCGCCCGGATGTAGTCGGCCGTGCCCGAGATGCTCGACTGCGCGGCGATGATCGCGTGCTGGAGCGAGTCCTGGGCGCGACGTGAGTTCTCCGCCTGGTCGCGGACACCGCCGAGGGCGGCGTCGAGCTGGGCGTGAGCGGCTTCGAGGCGCTGCAGCAGGGCGAGCGGGTTGCTGCGCGCGTTCTGGCGCTCCTGCCGCACGGTCGTCACGGCGGCCTGAAGAGCCGCGACGGGACCGGCGAGATCGCGGTACTGGCCTGCGCGGTCCATCGCTGCAGCCTGGGCGAGGTCCTGCTCCGCCTCGGGCAGCGCCCGTTCGAGTTCCCGCTCGGCCACTGCCAGTTCGTCGGCCCGCTTGTCGATGGCGTCGAGGAGGACAGTGCTCTGGTGGACCGCCTCCTCGGCGGCGCGCACCGCGACGACGGCCCGTCCGGTGTCACCACCGGCCATCCGCGACTGCGCTTCCTGCGCGGCGCTGTCGACGAAGGAGAGCCGCTCCCGCGCCTGCTCGATGTTGTCGGCGACCTGGGAGGTGGCCGTCTCGAGGTAGCGGCCCTGGAGCGACCGGAGGGACTGCTCGGCCGCCGCGAACCGTCGGCCCGCGTCCGCAGCGGCGGACTGCGCCCTGCGGAGCGCCTCGGGGGCGTTGCGCTCGAGCTCGCGCAAGGCGTCGAAGTCCTCCTTGTGCGCCTGCAGCGAGGCATTCACGTCGTCGCAGCGGCGGATGATCTCCCCGAGCCACTGGCGCTGCTGCTGCTCGGTGTCCGGGATGTGGTCGTCGAGCTGCTGCTGCAGCTTGAAGGACTCACCCATGTGCTGTTTCGCGGCCGCTATGTCCTGCGAGAACGTGGTGATGGCCTCACTGCCGTACTGGGCTTCCGCGAAGCCCAGCTCCTGCTCGCTGGACTTGATGGCGTCGTCGGCCGCTACGAGCAGGCTCCCGGCGCGCTTGCGCAGGTCCTCGACGCTCAGGGAGGCGAGCGGATCAACCACCTCGCCACTGGCGGAGGGTACCGGCCCGTAGCCGTACTCCTCACGTTTGCGCTGCGCGTTGTTGCCGCCGCGGTTCTTGAGCAGCATGTACCCGCCGGCGCCGGCCACGGCGACGAGTCCGCCTACGAGGGCGAGGCCACCGAGGGCGCTGCCGCCGGTCGAACCGGTGCTTCCCGTCGGGTTCTCCTCTCCGGTGGAGCCGCCCGCGGAACTGCCCGACAGTGCTTCCTCGGTGCCCTGCACCGCGGCGAGTCCGGCCCCTGCGAAGTCCCTGCCCTGCTGCAGCTCGGGCCCGATGAACTGGCTGTAGATGTCCTGGCCCTGTCCGCCGATGGCCGAGCCGCTCCCCACCACGTAGGACGCGGCTCCCTGCTCGACGGCGATCGCCAGAAGCCCCTCGTTCGAGGTCTGGTCATTGAGCTGGGCCGTGGTCGTGGCCCACTGGTTGCGATCCGTCGGGTTCTCGAAGGCATCGACGTAGGCGACCCGGACCGTGAAGCCCTCCTGCGACCGCAGGTCCTCGATCGCCGCCTCGAGCTCGCTCTCCTCGCTCGGACTGAGGACTCCCGCAGTGTCGGTGACATAGTCCCCGGACGGGAAGGTGATCGGCTCATCGGCGAAAGCCGCCGCACTCGAGACCAGCGGGATCGCCACGACGGCACCCAGGACAGCAGAGACGCGGATGCGCCTGCTCATCATTCGCATTTTCGACCCTTCAGCACGTCCCCCGGACCCTACCGGTCCCGTGACTGGGGTCGGCGGACGCCGGAGGCTCCCTGTCTTCCCGATTCTATGGTCGGGGTTCGGGAGCGTCCACCACCGCCCCTATGCCTCTAGCGAAAGCGCGGCGACGACACCCACTGCTTCCCGCCGGTAAGACCTGCACCCCTAGCATGACGGCGGCCGGCAGGATCGCTCGTGGCCCGAACGGCCCTGCCCCCCGCAGCGGCGCGGCGGGCAAGGGATACTGGGGGAGTCGCGGTCCTGGTGCCGTCGGTGGTACTGGACCAAGCGACAGCAACTTCTCAGAAACCGCACAGCAAACGCATGCTTGAGGCTCAGCGAAGGTTGCCATGATGTGGTCAACAGCAACGAAAGGACCTCCCATGAACGAGCAGCCGGGTACCCCGGGCGCCGCAGATCGCCCCCTTCCTCCACAGCCGTCCAACCCGCCGTCATGGGGGACGGGTCGGAACGGTCAGCACGACGCGGGACGGGCGCCCGAGGGCTCTCCGGACACGACGGTCCAGCCGGTCACCGACACACCTACCGCGCAGCATCCCGCCGTTTCCGGTCCTGCGCAGGGGGTCCAGCACCAGGACTTCTCCCAGGACGCTCCTCATCCTGCCTATGCGGGACACCAGCCCTTCTACGGCGGACAGAGCGGCAGTTACCCGTCCGCCCCGCAGCATGCGGGCGGACGAGCGGGGACGAGGGAGCGCAAGCGCGTGGGACTCGCGACCTTCGCCGCAGGAGTCCTCGTTGCCGGGCTCATCGGCGGCGGCGCGGCGACGGCCGCCTACACCGTGCTCGATGACAGCTCGCCCGTCAGCACGTCCCAGGGCGCGCCCGAGTCGATCGTGGTGAACAACACCGAGGACGTCAACACCATCACGGGGGCTGCGGTGACGGCCTCGCCGAGCGTCGTCACGATCGCCGTCAGCGGCGGCAGCTCGAGCGGCTCCGGATCGGGCATCATCCTCGACACGGACGGACACATCCTCACGAACACCCACGTCGTCACTCTGGGCGGGCAGGTGTCCGACCCGACCGTCGAGGTCAAGCTCAACGACGGACGCGTCTTCCCGGCCACGGTCGTCGGAACGGACCCCCTGAGTGATCTCGCTGTCATCAAGATCGACGCATCCGACCTGACCGCGGCAACCCTCGGGAACTCGGACGAGCTGAACGTCGGTGACACCGCGATTGCCATCGGTGCCCCGCTCGGACTGAGCGGAACGGTCACCGACGGCATCGTCTCCACCCTGAACAGGACGATCAGCGTGGCGTCCTCGGCAGTGCCGGAGGATTCGTCGGACAGCACGGAGTCCCAGGACGGCGAAGGCTTCAACTTCCTTCCGCCGGGCGGCTCCGGATCGCAGCAGACGCAGGCACAGGGCTCGATCTACCTCAACGTCATCCAGACCGACGCCGCAATCAACCAGGGCAACTCGGGCGGTGCGCTCGTGGACGCGGACGGAAAGATCATCGGCGTGAACGTGGCGATCGCATCGGCCGGTTCCGGCGAGTCCACCGGCAACATCGGCGTGGGCTTCTCGATCCCGATCAACTATGCGGACCGCATCGCGAGGGAGATCATCGCGAACGGTGAGGCGACCCACGGGTTCCTGGGGGTCAGCGTCACGCCGGCCTCCGGTGACGGGTCCCAGAGCACCTCCACCTTCTCATCCGGCGCGCTGGTCGAGTCGGTCGAACCGGATTCACCTGCGGAGGATGCCGCGCTGCAGGTGGGCGACGTCATCACCAAGGTGGGGAACTTCGCCGTCAGCGACCCGGAGTCCCTGACGGCTGCGGTGCGGTTCCAGACGGTGGGACAGCAGGTACCGGTGGAGCTCACGCGCGGAGGAGAGTCCCGCACGGTGGAGGTCACGCTCGCGCAGGCGCCGACCCCGTAGGCCGGCCCGACGGGTCTGCATACAGGTGAACAACGCGCTCGAGGCGGTCCCGGAGCCGGGACCGCCTCGAGCGCGTCACGGGCCAGGGGCAGGACGACGGCGGGACGCCGGGCGGACGCCGACGTCACCTATGGTTAGCTAGTCGATGGGAAGATCCCCGAACGAGGAAGGTCATCAATGGACGAGGCTCCAGCTCCAGGACTGCGCATCGCGGTCCTCGTGAAGCATGTTCCCGATGCTCAGTTCGACCGCCACATCAGCAGCGACGACCTGACGACGGTACGCGCCGAGAGCATTCTCTCCGAACTGGACGAGTACGCGCTCGAAGCAGCCCTCCAGCTCGTCGAGGCCCACGGGGGAGCGGCTGCCGGCCACCGCGTCACGGCCCTCACGATGGGCCCCCCGGCCGCGGTCGGAGCGGTCAAGAAGTCCCTCCAGATCGGCGCCGATGACGGAGTGCACCTCACGGACGAGGCACTGAGCGGATCCGATGCCTCGGCCACCTCCAGGGCCCTCGCCGCCCTCCTGCAGCACGCCGGACCGTTCGATCTCATCCTCACGGGCATGGCGTCCACGGACGGTGAGACCTCCCTCGTCCCTGCGCAGCTCGCCGAGCGGCTCGCCCTGCCCCAGGTGACCTTCGCGGCGTCGCTCGACCTGACGCATGAGGACGGCGGCTGGAAGATCGCCGCGCGCCGCGACAACGACACCTTCGCCGAAACCGTCGAAGCGCCCCTGCCGGCGCTGGTATCCGTGACGGACCAGATCAACGAGCCCCGGTACCCGAATTTCAAGGGCATCATGGCCGCGAAGAAGAAGCAGATCCAGGTCCTCTCACTCGCCGACGTGGGGCTTCAGCCGGATGATGTCGGCTTCGCCGGTTCCTGGACGAGGATCGAGGCGGCAGCCCCGAGGCCGCCGCGCAGCCAGGGGATCGTCATCACCGACGAGGGCGACGCCGGTATCAGGCTCGTCGACTTCCTCGCGGGACAGAAACTCCTCTAGTCCGTCCTTCGCCGCACCAACCGTTGCAGGAGACTCTTCCCATGACTACCGTCCTCGTATTCCTGGACCATCCCGGAGCAAGCCTCGCCAAGAGCGAGAGGGAGCTCCTCTCCCTGGGGGCTTCCCTCGGCGACGTCGCCGTCGCCCTCGCTGACGACGCGGGCCCGGCGTACCTCGACGGCGTCGGGTCGTACGGTGTGCAGGAGGTCTACCGGCCCGACGGGGCCGTCTCCGAGGTGCTCGTGGCAGGCAAGGCCGCGTTCCTCGAGGGTGCCGTGCGCGCAGCCGGTGCGGACATCGTCCTGCTGGGCAACTCCTACGAGTCGAAGGAGATCGCGGCGCGCGCAGGCGTCCGGCTCGAGTCCGGTGTGATCACGGACGTCGTCGGGCTCAGCAGCGACCTCACGGCCACGAAGTCGGATTTCGCCGGCTCCTACACGGTCGACTGTCGCGTGACGACCGACGTCCCGATCCTCACGATCAAACCCAACAGCGTGGAGGCAGCCGCAGCAGGCCTTCCGTCCTCGCCGCGTGAGGTACGGATTCCCGTCGTGCTGCCGCCGGCTGCAGCACGCGTCACCGGCCGGGTCGAGAAGCCGGTCAGCGGCAGGCCCGAACTGACCGAGGCGCGGGTGATCGTCGCCGGCGGCCGCGGCGTCGACGGGAACTTCGGGCCGCTGGAGGACCTGGCCGATGCACTCGGCGGTGCTGTCGGGGCGTCGAGGGCTGCGACCGACGCGGGTTGGATCGAACACTCGGCACAGATCGGACAGACGGGCAAGACCGTGTCGCCGCAGCTGTACATCTCGGCGGGGATATCGGGGGCCATCCAGCAGAAGGCAGGGATGCAGACGTCCAGGGTGATCGTCGCGATCAACAAGGACGCCGACTCTCCCGTCTTCGAGATCGCCGATTTCGGCATCGTCGGGGACCTCTTCACGGTGCTGCCCCAGGCCACCGAGGAGATCCGAAAGCGCGGCCTGTAGGACGTGGTGGATGACAGGGGATCCGCCCCCGAACGCGTACTGGTCTTCGCCGCGCACCCCGACGACATCGACTTCGGGGCAGCTGCCACCATTGCCGGATGGACCGCCGCCGGTGTGTCCGTCAGCTATTGCATCCTGACCGACGGTGACGCCGGCGGGTTCTCCGACGAGGACCGCCCGGGTATCGCGTCCCTCCGCCGCGCGGAGCAGCGGGCCGCGGCGGAGATCGTCGGCGTCAGCGACGTCACCTTCCTGGGGGAGCCGGACGGCTACCTCGAACCGACGGACGGCGTGATACGCCAGATCGTGCGCCGGATGCGGGAGGTCCGCCCGGACATCGTGGTGTCCATGCACCCGGAACGGAGCTGGGACCGGATCCAGAAGAGCCACCCGGACCACCTCGCCTGCGGGGAGGCGGTCACGAGAGCCATCTACCCGGCCGTGGAGAACCCCTTCGCCTATCCCGAACTAGAGGCGGCCGGGCTCAGGAGCTTCCGGGTTCCCTGGCTGTGGTTCTACGGGGGACCGGCCCACCTCGAGAACCGCTACGTCGACGTGACGGGGTCGGAGGACCGGAAGATCGCGGCCATCACCGCGCACCGCAGCCAGCATCCCGACGTGGATCGGATGCAGTCGAGGGTCCGGGCCATCCTGCGGGACAACGCCCGGCGCGGCGGACTGCCCGAAGGGTGCAGCGCCGAGTCCTTCCATGTTGTCGGTATCAACACCGACGAGACGATCGCAGGCTTCTAGCGGTCCTGAGACAGGGGCCAGTGCAGACGAGGTGGGGCACGAAGACCAGGCCGGGCGGGCCGAACAGAGAAAAGTCCGGCCCCCGCCCATGCTTGGACGGAGGCCGGACTGTTCTCTGTTCGGATCAGGGCTCGGTCGGATCAGGCCCCGAGCGGGATCTGAGCGACGATCGGCAGGGTCGGTGCCGCCGAACCGCCCTCGGGCTCGACCGTGATGGCGATCGCGGTGTACCCGCTGATGTCCGTGAGTTCGGTGACCTTGGTCCCCGCGACGTCCTCTCCGGACATCGTGCCCTCGGAGACCGGCGACGTTCCGTCGGCGGGGATGCGCCACATTTGGTAGACATAGCCTTCGGCCGGGGCGGGAACACCGCTCAGGGTCACGACTGCTGCATTCTTCTCTCCGGACACCGCCAGGTCCGCGACACCACCGGCCGCCAGGGTCAGCTGCTGCGTTCGGACGTCGGACGCCTGCAGGACCTCCTGCTCGACGGTGGTCTGCTGGAGGTTCTGGGCGATGGTGACTCCGCCCACGGCGATGACGGCTGCCGCGGCTGCGGCGACGACCCAGCGCCCGGCACGCGAGGACAGCGAGGCCTTGGCCGAGCGGCGCTGCGCCAGTTCGTCCTGACCGGTCACCTCCGCCGAGGGACCGGCAGGGCCGGCCGACCCGGGGGACTGCGGGCGAAGCGGCTGACTCGGTCCCGCGTCGCCGTCCGCGACCGCCGGAAGCTGCGCGACGATTCGCTCGAACAAGTCCGCCGGCGGCTCGATCTGGTCGACGGCATAGGCGGAGGTGATCGTCTCGCGGCCGGTACGGACGCGATCGGCGAACGTGGCACTGATCGCCGGACCGGCGTCCTCCAGGAACGTCTCGAGAACCAGGCGTTCGTCCGCGCTGATGGCATCCAGCGCGTAGAGTTCGGCCCACTCGAGGACGTGGCCGCGTGCCAGGTCCGTCTGGAGGTCGTCAGCGAATTGTCTGTTCATATCCTTGTCCTGCATCTCAGCTCACCCCCAAACAGGTCTTGAGTCGGAGCAATCCGTCACGGATCCTCGATTTGATGGTCGGCACCGCGACGCCGAGTCTCTCGGCCACCTCGCGGTAGGTGAGCCCACCGTAGTAGGCCAGTTTCACCGATTCCCGCTGGGTCTCGGTGAGTGTGTCCAGGCACCTGACCACGCTCTCCGCTTCGAGGCGCTGGGTCACCGTGTCGACGACGTCGTCGTGATCGATCGTCTGCGTCGCCGCTCCGTAGCGGGCTTCCCGGTCGGTGGCGCTCTGCTCCGATCGCACCTTGTCGACGGCGCGGCGGTGGGCGAGCGTCATGAGCCACGCCATCGGGCTACCCAGCGCAGGATTGAAGCGGTCGGCGGTGTTCCACACCTGGAGGTAGACCTCCTGCGTCGCGTCCTCGCTCAGGTCCGGGTCGATGAGCACCCGGCGGGCCAGGCCGTAGACGCGTTTCGACGTCTGCTCGTAGAAGAGGGCGAACGCGGTACGGTCCTGCCGTGCGATCCGCAACAGCAGATCAGTCAGGGTGGGACCGATGCTGGGATCGACGGCCAGCTCGTCCGCTGGGGCCGCTGGGGGGCTGACCCGGCTTGCTCGTGGCGTTTCCATAGGGCTCCAGCATAAAGCGCCGTGAGGCCCAGGCCGAACGATGGAAGGAGTGTCCCGCTGTGGGTTTCGTACCCGTGCCTGCTGCACAATCACCATCCCACCACCCCTCCCGTGTTCCGCTCTCGCGCTGACACCTGTCATTCGCAGCAGGACGGCCCCCGGATGGTTCCGCGCGGGACTAGCCCTCCGGCAGGTAGGACCCGACGGCGATGAGCGAGTCCGCGTTGAGGACGAAATCCCCGCCGAGGCGCTCCACGAAGGCACGCCGGACCTGCTCGAGGGCCTCGGGGGCCTCCGGCAGCAGTCCGCGGTAGCCGCTGCCGAGCGCGAGCGACCATGCGTACTCCGGCTCGAGAGGCGCGGCCAGCCCCAGCTTCCCGATGGTGATCTCCGTCAGGCCCCGGGCGCCGAGCCATTCCTGCAGACGGTCGACGGAGGCAAGCCTCCTGCAGTTGTCCACGAAGACCGGCGCAGGGGAGTCGCAGGCCGATCCGCCGTGCGGGGTGGTCCGGAGGGTATCGAGGAGGATCTCGCCGAACGGCTCGAGCGCGCCGTCGTCCCACGCGCTCACCGCGATCCTTCCGCCGGGGCGCAGCAGGCGGACGATGCGGTCCATCCCCGCGTCCATGTCATCGAGGAGGAAGATGCCGTAGCAGCTGATGACGGCGTCGTAGGGTGCCTCTGGCTCCCAGTGCGCCGGGTCCGCGCGGTGGAAGGACACGTTGTCCAGCCCGAGTGCCTCGGTCTTCGCCTCGGCGAGGTCGAGCATCGCCGACGAGCGGTCGACGGCGTCGACATGCCCGTCCGGTCCCGCGAGCTGCGCGGCGGGGACGGTTCCCGAGCCGGTCCCGGCGAAGACGTCGAGTACGCGCTCGCCCACGAGGACGTCGGCAGCGGCGACGACGGCGTTGCTCACCGGGTTCCATACGGCCGGAGCAAGGCGGTCGTAGTCCTCCGCTCCACCGTCGGGCAGGGTTGCGGCATGGCGAGCGGGCATCGGGGCTCCTAGGAGTGGATCATCGCTGGGCGCCCGCGAAGCCCTGTTGGCGCCAGGCTTCGTAGAGGACGATGGATGCTGTGTTGGCGAGGTTGAGCGAGCGGCGCGAGGGGAGCATCGGGACGCGGACCCTCGACGTGATGTGGCTGTCGTGCTTGACGTCGTGTGGAAGGCCGTCGGATTCGCGGCCGAAGAGCAGGACGTCGGTCGGCTGGTAGGCGATGTCCGTGTACGAGACGTCCCCGTCCGAGGTATAGGCGAAGACCCGCTCGGGCTGCAGGGCGGTCCATGCCTCGTCGAGGCTCGCGTGGACGTGCAGCACCGTGAGGTCGTGGTAGTCGAGCCCGGCTCGCTTCAGCTTGGAGTCCTCGAGGCTGAACCCCAGTGGTTCCACGAGGTGGAGCTCCGCGCCGGCCACGGCAGCGAGGCGGATGGCCGCGCCGGTGTTGCCCGGTATTTCTGGAGTATGGAAAAGGATGCGGAACACCGCTCCATCCTAGCTTCCGGCCGACCTAGCTCCCTGCGGACGCCAGCAGGCGCGCGAGCACCGGCAGCTGCACCACGTTCGGTGCGGGACCGGAGGCCAGGAAGGACCGGAGGGTGCGGACGGCGGTGCCGGCATTCACGACCTGCACGACGGCGGTCGAGGACCGGTCGAATCCGGGTGGGACGTCGATCACCGGCGCGAAGGGATTGTCGGGCGCCCCATGGATCACCACCCACCCGGCGACGTTGTATTCGGGAAACAGGTCCTGCACCGCGCGGACGGTCCGGGGCAGCGGGAGGTCGACGGAACGGCCCTGATGGCGCAACGACCTGCCGTCCCAGGCGAAATTTCCCGGGGCCGCCGTGAACGAGTCGATCACGGCCATCCTGTACCCGGCGAGCAGGACATGCCCGGCCGCCGTCTTCTCGCGGTCATCGAATTCGAGACCGTTGACCAGGCGGGCCGCGGGGTAGGTGGGCAGCAGTGCCCGGTCGAGCAGGGCCGCAGTGCGCAGCTCGCCATCGATGCGCGCACGGACACCCGACGACCTGCGCGCGAACATCCCGGGCTGTCGTGGAGACCCGTGGACCTGGCGTCCCGCGAGAATCAGGGGAACGGCAGGCGGAGCCGACGGCGAGAACGGCGGCAGGTAATCCGGTGGGGACTTCGCGGCGTCCTCGTCCTCGACCCGTGTCCCGGCCGAAGGGCGAGGGCCCGACGGCGAACGGCTGCTTCCCGCCGCAGACGCAGTGCCGGCCGACGAGGGACGGGTGCGCCCGGTGTCGGCGTCGTAACGCTCCCGTCGCTGGGGATCACTCAGTGTCTCGTAGGCGACGACGACGTCGTGGAACTGCTCGGCGCTGCCGCCGAGGTCGGGGTGCACGGCGCGTGCTGCCCGACGGTAGGCATCCTTGATGACCTTGATGTCGGCTTCCGGGGGCACGCCGAGGACGTCGTAGTACGACTTCCGTGGTGCCTCTGCCATCGATCCGGCCTTTCCTGGGGTTCCTGCGGTTCCGATCGCGACCGCTCGCTGTGGTGCGGCAGCGCTGCAGTACAAGTCGAGACTAAAGGCGCGAACGGTCCGCACCAAAGCAGAAGCTGCGGTGCGCCCGACGGGTGCGGGCGCTCAGGTACAACGGAGCACGCTCGCAAAGAGTTCACCCCGGATTCACGAGCCAGGGCAGCGGGATCAGGCCGCACGGGACTCCACGGCGCCCGGGTGCCTGCGTGCAGCGGCGGAGACCGCCGGACAGGCGCGGTATCAGGCCGCGCGACGGTACAGCGTGTAGAGAGCGCCATCCTCCGTCAGGAGGGAGGACAGCGTCAGCGCGACGGGAGTCGCGGGGCTCGCGCCGACGGAGATCCGGGGACCGTCACCGCCGGCGAGCAGGGGGCTGATCGAGAGGCACAGTTCGTCGACGGCGCCCGCACGGGTGAAGCTCCCCAGGACGGAAGGGCCTCCTTCACACAGGACCTTCGTGAGTCCTCGCCGGCCGAGTTCGGCGAGGATCGCGGGTACCTGCACCGTGTCCGGTCCGCAGGTGACGATGTCGGCGACAGCCGCGAGCGCCTCCCGCTTTCCCGCCGGCGCGTCCCTGCTGGTGAGGATGACCGGACGCACCGGAGCGCTGCGGAAGAAGCCCGCGCCGGGATCGAGGTCAAGGCTGCCGGAGATGACCGCGACCGCGGGATGCGGCGCGAGTCCCCTCGCGGAGCGCCAGGCGCGTGCGGCGTCGTCGACGAGGTCGCCCTCGTAACCCTCCGCGCGCACTGTCCCGGCTCCCACCAGGACCACGTCCGCGAGGCGTCGCAGGACGGTGAAGATCCGCTGGTCGCCGTCGTTCCCGAGTCCGGCGGAGAGGCCTCCGCTCGTCGCGGCGCCGTCGGCGGCCGCGATGAAGTTGAAGCGGACGTACGGCCTGTCGGTGGGGGGATCGGCGGGATACGCGTAGATCCGGTGGAGCGCGCCGTCGTCGAGGGGGTCCGCCGAGGCCGGGACCAGGGCGGTGATCATGGCTCGGCCGGCGCGTTGACGTCGCCCATGTTGTGGCGGAGGTAGGCGGGTCGCCGCCAGCCGAGGACTGCTTCGGTGAGGTCGATGGCCGCCCGAGATGCCGGGACGTTGTGCATCCGGACCACGCGGGCTCCGCCGAGGATGCAGATCACTGCCGCCGCGAGGGACCCCTCCACGCGTTCGCGCTTGGGCCGGTCCAGGGTCTCGCCGATGAAATCCTTGTTGGACACCGCAGCCACGGTGGGGAAGCCCAGCCCGGCGATCTCGGCGAACCGGCGGGTGATCTCCAGTGAATGCAGCGTGTTCTTGTTGAGGTCGTGCCCCGGATCCAGCAGGATCCGGTCCTCCGGGATGCCCAGCCGGACGGCGTCGTCCACCTTGCGGAGGAGGAACTCCACGATCTCGCGGACCACGTCGTCGTAGGAGGGCCTCGGATACACCGTGCGGGGTTCCGCGAGGCTGTGGGTGATGATCAGGTGCGCGCCGGCGTCGGCCACCACGGCCGCCATGTCCGGGTCCCGCAGCCCGGTGGTGTCATTGACCACGTTCGCCCCTGCCGCGAGCGCCTGCCGGGCCACGTCGGGCAGGAACGTATCGGCGGAGATGATGACGTCGGACGCCGCGCGCACGGCGCTGATGACGGGGACGATCCGGTCGGCCTCCTCGGACGCCGGGATCGGGTCGCCGGGCGAGAAGGGTGCTCCGCCGATGTCCACCCAGTCGGCGCCGTCGCCGACCGCACTCAGGGACGCGTCCACTGCTGCCTGGAGCGCGAAGGTCGCCCCGCCGTCGTAGAAGGAGTCCGGAGTCCGGTTGATGACCGCCATGAGTGCGACCTGGCGGTCGAAATCGATGGTCCGGGAACCGAACGCGTGCACTCCGTGCCGGAACACCGGGACGGGGGCGCTGGGGGAAGGAGCCGTTGCTTGACTGTCCACCCTGCAGTTCTACCACCGCTCCACCGGCACGGGCCGGACACGCCGACCGGCGCCCTGTCCGTGACGGGCACCACGGAAATCGGCGGGACGGCGTGGCGCCCGTAGAATCGATACGTGCCCGTGTATGTCGATCACGCGGCGACCACGCCGATCTCGGCGCCGGCGCTCGCCGCACTCACCCGCGAACTCAGCCGGAGCGGAAATCCCTCCTCCCTCCACGGCTCGGGCCGCCGTGCCCGGCGGTCGGTGGAGGAAGCCCGGGAGACGATCGCCGCGGCCGCGGGCGCCTCCGCATCGGAGGTCATCTTCACCTCCGGCGGCACCGAAGCGGACAACCTCGCCATCAAGGGCCTCTACTGGGCGCGGCGGTCGGCCGACCCGGCCCGCACGCGCATCCTCTGCAGCACGGTGGAGCACCATGCCGTCCAGGACACCGTCGAGTGGCTGGAGCGGCACGAGGGTGCCGAGGTGGTGTGGCTGCCCGTCGACGCGACCGGCGTCGTCTCCCTCGATGCGCTGCGGGACGCGCTGGCCGAGGCGCCCGAGCGGACCGCGCTCGTGACCGTCATGTGGGCCAACAACGAGGTGGGGACCGTCCAGCCGATCCATGCCGTCGTGACCGAGGCCGCCCGGTACGGCGTCCCCGTGCACAGCGACGCAGTGCAGGCGTTCGGGTCCATCCCGTTGTCGTTCGCGGAGTCCGGGCTCGCCACCATGGCCGTCAGCGCGCACAAGATCGGCGGACCCGTAGGGGTAGGCGTCCTCCTCGTGGGCCGCGCCGTCACCCTCACACCGGTCCAGCACGGCGGCGGGCAGGAGCGGGACATCCGGTCGGGAACGCTCGACGGCGCCGGCATCGCCGCGTTCGCCGCTGCGGCCGACGACGCCATCACCCACCTGCGCGAGGAGGTACCCCGCCTCGCCGCGCTGAGGGACCGCCTGATCGACGGCATCCGCCGGGAGGTCCCGGACGCGGTGCTGCGCGGTGTCGGGCATCCTGCCCCCGAGGGGGCGCGGCTCCCCGGCAACGTCCACTTCACCTTCCCGGGGTGCGAGGGGGATTCGCTCCTGTTCCTGCTCGACCTCGCGGGGATCGAGTCCTCCACGGGCTCCGCCTGCACGGCCGGCGTCCCGCGGCCCTCCCACGTCCTGCTGGCCATGGGACTGACGGAGGACGAGGCGCGCGGCGCGCAGCGGTTCAGCCTCGGGCATACATCCACGGCCGCCGACGTTGACGCCGTGGTGGCCGCCATCGGAGGCGCGTATGCCCGTGCCCGGAAGGCGGGCATGGCAGGACACGCATCAACCATTCGAACTGCAGGAACGGGTTTTTCATCATGAGGGTACTGGCAGCGATGAGCGGCGGCGTCGACTCCGCAGTGGCGGCCGCGCGTGCAGTCGAGGCAGGGCACGACGTCGTCGGCGTCCACCTTGCGCTCTCCCGGATGCCGGGAACACTCCGCACGGGCAGCCGGGGGTGCTGCACCATCGAGGACTCGCGGGACGCCTGGCGCGCCTGCGACATCCTCGGCATCCCGTACTACGTCTGGGACTTCTCCGAGCGCTTCAAGGAGGACGTCGTCGACGACTTCATCGCGGAGTATGCGGCGGGGCGCACGCCCAATCCCTGCATGCGGTGCAACGAGCGCATCAAGTTCGCGGCCCTGCTCGAGAAGGCGCTCGCCCTGGGCTTCGACGCCGTGTGCACCGGGCATTACGCGAAGGTCATCGAGGACGCGGACGGCAACCCCGAGCTGCACCGCGCGGCCGACTGGGCGAAGGACCAGTCCTACGTGCTCGGCGTCCTGACCCACGAGCAGCTCCGGCACTCCATGTTCCCGCTCGCCGAGACGCCGTCGAAGGCGGAGGTCCGGGCCGAGGCCGAGCGCCGGGGACTGTCCGTCGCGAACAAGCCCGACAGCCACGACATCTGCTTCATCCCCGACGGGGACACGCGCGGCTGGCTCGAGGAGCGCATCGACCTGTCGGAGGGCGACATCGTGGACGTCGACGGGCAGAGGATCGGCAGCCACCCCGGCGCCAACGCCTTCACCGTCGGCCAGCGGCGCGGACTCAAGCTGGGCACCCCTGCCGCGGATGGGAAGCCGCGCTTCGTGCTCGAGATCCGCCCCAAGCAGAACGAGGTCGTCGTGGGGCCGGAGCATCTGCTCGCCATCGACGAGATGCGGGGCATCAAGGTGTCCTGGGCCGGGCTGCCCATCGACGAGGTGGGCACGGGCGGGGAGTTCGACTGCATGGCCCAGGTCCGTGCGCACGGCGATCCCGTGGCCGCACGCGCCTGCGTCGAGGTGGCGGAGGACGGGACGCAGCAGCTTCTGGTGCGCCTGGTGGAGCCGATGCGCGGCGTCGCGCCCGGCCAGACCGTGGTGCTGTACCAGGGGACGCGCGTGCTGGGGCAGGCGACCATCGACTCGGCGCGCTCCGTCCTCCGCCCGGAACTGGTGACGGCGCAGGGCTAGTCGCAGTTTCCGGACGCCCGCCGGGTTCTGCTTGACTGGAGTCATGACGCACCCACGCAGTGGCTTCGACCCGGCAGCCAGTTCCCTCACCGGAGGCGTGGCCCCCGAGGTAATGGCCGAACTCCTGTCGGTGAGGAGCTCGATCGACAACATCGACGCCACCCTCGTCTACCTCCTGGCCGAGCGCTTCAAGGCGACGCAGCGGGTGGGACACCTGAAGGCCGAGCACGACCTGCCCGCGGGCGACCCGCAGCGCGAAGCCGCCCAGATCGCACGTCTCCGCATGCTTGCCGAGGAGGCGCAGCTCGATCCGGCGTTCGCCGAGAAGTTCCTCAACTTCATCATCTCCGAGGTGATCCGCCACCATCAGGCGATCTCCGAGAACCGCAAGCCCGCAGCAGACCCGACCCAGGCTCCTGCGTCCTCCTCGGCGGCCGGACATCCCCGTGCGGACGTCTCGGGTGCCGAGGGGTCCGGTGCACAGGGATCCGCTGCCGACCGCCGCAGTGCCGACCAACGCAGTGCCGACGATCGCCTTGCCGAGGAGACCGGTGCCTGACGCCGCCGCGGACGACGACCGCCGCGCGGTCGGCGCCACAGCTGCCGGCGACTGGCCGGGAAGCGACCCCCTGGAGGCGAACCGCGCCGTGCGCGGCGAGCTCGGGGGAGCGGCGAACCTTCCCTTCCTCCCGTCACTGCCAGCGCGCGGACCGGGGAGCGATGCCGTCGGCCGGACCCTCGGCGTCCTCGTCGAGCTGCCCTTCGACCTGCAGCCCCACGGGTGGCGGCTCGTCCAGCGGCCG
Organism: Arthrobacter pasteuri; assembly: GCF_054510955.1. Classification (NCBI taxonomy): domain Bacteria; kingdom Bacillati; phylum Actinomycetota; class Actinomycetes; order Micrococcales; family Micrococcaceae; genus Arthrobacter; species Arthrobacter pasteuri. The sequence goes on along the minus strand of NZ_JBTNDO010000001.1, from coordinate 901,268 downwards.
GGCAAGGACCAGCGGCGTGCCGAGTCCGCGCTGTCGTCCGACATCAACGCGCTCGGCGATGTCGCCGGCGCCGAGGAGAGTCCCGCGCCACGCCTGAAACTGCACCTGCACGGACCCCTGTCGCTCGCTGCCGGTGCCCACCTGCACAACGGTGAACGCGTCCTGATCGACTCCGGCGCCCGGCGCGAGCTCTACGAGTCGCTCGCGGCGGGGGCGGCGGACCTGGTGCGCCGGGTCGCTTCCGTGGCCCGGGGAGCCCAGCTGCTGCTGCAGCTCGACGAGCCCGACGCCGACGCCGTCCTGGCGGGACGGGTTCCCACCGCGAGCGGTTACCGTACCCTCCGTGCGGTCGACCGGCGTGAAGCGACGGAAGCCTGGGACCTCGTGACGGCGTCGGCCGTGGCGGCCGGAGCCGCCGGCACCGTTCTGGTTGCGGGAAGCGGCGACACCGCCCTCGATGCGGCGCGGTCCAGTGCGGCCTCCGCGCTGTCCCTGCCCCTGCGCGGCATCTCCGACCGGCGCTGGGAAGCGCTCGCGGAGGACGTCGAGTCCGGGAGGCAGTTGGAGCTCGCGATCCTGCAGCCCGAGGCGACCCTTCCGCAGGTTCGCGTCCTCGTGGAGTCGGTGCTGGCCGCGTGGCGGCGGGTCGGGCTGCCCGTGTCGGCGCTCGCCGCGGTGACGGTGACAACGCCGCCCGGACTGGCCGCCCTGTCACCGTCCGACGCCGTGCGGGCCCTCACCCGCCTGGCACAGGTGGCTGATGCCCTGGATCAGGTCCGCGCCGAAGGCTGATCGAGCGCGCCGGCCTGCAGGTCCGTCCGGTCAGACGCGTCGCTCCCAGCGCCGAGGGGTGGCCTCGGCGGGAAGGACGCCGTCGAACTCCTCGAGGACGTAGTCGAAGCGTCCGGCGTAGACGAGCAGCGTCCCGAGCTGGCGGTGCACCACCCGGGTGCTGATCCGGAACTCCCCGGCGGCCTCGTCCCACCACTGCTCCACGTAGGCGAGCGCACCGAGGGCGTCGGGCAGGGGCAGCCGCAGGCCTGCGAAGACGCGCGTCCGCGAGGAGACCATCCGGATGTGCCCGTCGTCGGTGGCGGAGCACGTCAGGAGCGTCGCCATCCGCCGGTACCTGCCGACGTAGTCCGTGAGGACACCGTCCTGCAGCGAGGTCGTGTCCTCGAAGACCCGCCGCGTCGTGCCGAAGTCGAGCTCGCGCCTGGCCGTGAGGGCCGGCCGCCCGAACGGGTCGACGTGGGGGTAGTTGCTGATGGTGAACGGTACGTTGCTGTTGTACTCGGGGAAGAAGGCGTTCTCGAGGGCGGTGAGCCGGAACGCCGGCCGCGCGAACCAGGCGGGGCAGCCGGCGACGTCGAAGATCCCGCGGCCGTGGCCGGAGAGGCCGCTCTCCGCGGAGAGCCCGAAGTACTCGCGCAGTTCGGGCTGCAGGCGGCCGAAGTCGCTGCCCATCGCGTCCTGGTAGATCGAGGCCATGGGGTCGCCTTCCTTCGCTCGGACCACCAGTCAACCACGCGGCGGGCCGTAGCAGGCCGTCACAGGCGCCCGGCGGCCTTGAGGCGGATGTAGGCGTCGGCGAGTTGCGGCGGGAGGTCCGCGGGCACCGCGTCCACGACCTCGGCGCCGAGGAGGCGGATCTGGTGGGCCACGGCCGCGCGGTCCAGCAGTGCACGTTCCGCGGCCGCGGCGCGGAAGGTCGCCGCGGCCGTCGACCGGTCGACGCTCATCTCCTCGAGCCTCGGGTCCCGTACCGACGCGACCACGACGACGTGGCGTCGGGTGAGTCCCGGCAGTGCCGGCAGCAGGCCCTCCTCCACGGCGCCCGAGTCCAGCGATGTCAACAGCACCACGAGTGACCGGTGGGCGGACGCCGCACGCACCTGCGCCGGCACACGGGACCAGTCCGCCTCGATGAGTTCGGGTTCGAGGGGTGCCATGGCGTTCACGAGGGAACCCAGGAGGTTCCCCTTGGCGGTCGAGTCCACGCGTGCACGGAGCCTGCGGTCGAAGGCCAGGAAGTGCGCCTTGTCCCCGCCACGCTCGGCGAGGACGGAGAGCAACAGCGCGGCTTCGATGCCCGTGTCCAGCCGAGGCTCGTCGAGGATCCTCGCAGCGGAGGTACGGGATGTGTCGAGGACGACCACGACGCGCCGGTCGCGCTCCGGGCGCCACGTCCGCACGACCGTGTCGCGGCGTCGTGCGGTGGCCCGCCAGTCGATCGAGCGCACGTCGTCGCCGCGGACGTAGTCCCGCAGGGAATCGAACTCGGTGCCCGCACCGCGGATCTGGACCGCGGACTGGCCGTCGAGTTCGCGCAGTCGACGGAGTTTGGACGGGAGGTGCCGCTTCGAGTGGAACGGCGGGAGCACCCTGAGCACGCCCGGTGCCGGGACCGTGACCTGCCGGGCAGCGACGCCGAGCGGGCCGGTGCTCCGCAGGGCGACGGTCTCCACCCGGAGGATGCCGCGCCGCGCGGGGAGCAGGGTGACCGTCATGCGTCGCGCCTTGCCGGGAGGCACCCGGACGGACTGCTCGGGGTCGGCCGCTCCCGCCGACGGCTGCCACGCCTCGCGCACTGTCACCCGGAGCCGGCGTGAGGTGTCGTTGCGCAGGACCAGGGAGCTGCGGCACTGCTCACCCAGCCGGACGCTGTCGGGCAGCGTGCGCACGAGTCCGATCCGGCGCGGCGAGGCGGCGAGCGCCAGGTCGAGTCCGGCAAGGGCGGCGAGGATGCCGGCCCACAGCAGGATCGATGTCGCGCCCGGGTTCAGGACCACGGGAAGGACGCCGAGCAGCGCCAGGAGGACGAGGCGGCCGGTGATGACCAAGGGGATTCCTCTCTGATCGGGCAGGGCCGGCGGAGCGCGTGGGGCCCTAGCGCGGGACGGGGACGGTGCCGAGGATGCCGCGGAGGACGTCGTCGACCTCGACGCCGTCCATCTGGGCCTCGGGCCTCAGCGCGACGCGGTGCCGGAGCGCGGGAAGGGTAAGTGCCTTCACGTCGTCGGGCGTCACGAAGGACCGGCCCGAGAGCCACGCCCACGCACGCGAGGTGTTGAGCAGGGCTGTGGCACCGCGCGGGGAGACGCCGAGCTGGAACGACGGCGACGACCTCGTCGCGCGCACGAGGTCGACGATGTAGGCGAGCACCTCGGGCGCGATGGCCACCCGGGCCACTGCCGCCCGGGCATGCTCGATGTCCTCGGCCCCTGCGACCGGCCGGACACCGGCCGCCCCGAGGTTGCGGGGGTCGAAGCCGACGCTGTGGCGGCGGACGACCTCGATCTCGTCGTCGCGCCCGGGAAGCGGGACGGTGAGCTTGAGGAGGAAGCGGTCGAGCTGCGCCTCGGGCAGGGGATAGGTCCCCTCGTACTCCACCGGGTTCTGGGTCGCCGCGACGAGGAACGGCGCCGGCAGCCGGCGCGAGACGCCGTCGACCGATACCTGGCGCTCCTCCATGGCCTCCAGGAGGGATGCCTGCGTCTTGGGCGGAGTGCGGTTGATCTCGTCGGCGAGGAGGATGTTCGTGAAGACCGGTCCCTCCCGGAACGCGAACTCCGAGGTGCTGGAGTCGTAGATGAGCGAGCCCGTGATGTCGCCGGGCATGAGGTCCGGCGTGAACTGGACGCGCTTGGTGTCGAGGTCCAGGGCAGTGGCGAGGGTCCTCACGAGCAGCGTCTTGGCGACGCCCGGGACTCCCTCCAGCAGGACGTGCCCGTCGGCCAGGAGTCCGATCAGCAGTCCCGTGACGGCCGGGTCCTGCCCGACGATCGACTTGCCGACCTCCGCGCGCACCCGCAGGAGCGCTGCGCGGGCGGACTCGCCGTCGGACGCTGCCCGCCGGGACGTCTCCGGTGCCCGTTCCTCGACGCGGGTCGCGTGGTGCGCTCCGCCCGTCGGGGCCCCCTGAGACGCCTGCGGCGTCCCGTCCTGCAGGCCTTCGGATGGGTTCATCATGGAATCTCCTTCTCGAGGTCGAGGATCTCCTGTGCCCAGAGCACAAGCTCACGATTCGTGGTCGGTGTGTAGTGGAGCAGTCGCTGTTCCAGCTCGGCCCGGGGCCGTCCGCCGTGGCGTGCGGCCGCCTCGAGGACCTCTCCCGGGGACGCCGAGCGGTCCACCCGCAGGCGTCGGGCCATGCGGGTGAGCGTCGCCGCCCGCAGGGTGGCCGCGGCATGCGCCACGGAGCGGGAGTCCTGGTAGAGGCGCGCACGCCCCTCCGCGGTCTCGGCGGCGCGCACGACGACGGGCAACGGCTCGACCGCCAGCGGTCCCAGCCGGCGCCCGCGCCACACCATGGCGAGGACCGAGCAGGCGAGGAGCCACACGAGCAGGTAGTCGAGCCAGTCCGGCAGGAGGGTGAAGGGGTCGATACCCTCGCCGCTCGAGGCGACGTCCGCTCCCGTCGGCTCGAACCACACGAGCGTCGGGGAGGAGCCCAGCGCCTGCAGGGCCAGTGCGGCATTCCCCTCGTCGGTGATGGATCCGTTGGAGAGGATGGCCGGAGCGCCCAGGATGGCCACCGAGCCGTCGACGCTCGTGACGTACAGGCCGCCCGTCTTCCCGTCGATCGTCGTCGGGAAGCATTCGGTGCCCCCCGAGTAGGCCTCGCCCGTCGATGAGACGGTACCAGCGGCCGACGCGGCGGGGTCGGGGCAGTCGGCGGCCAGGGCCGGCGAGTCGCCGCCGAGGTCGAAGGGAAGCGGACCGAGCAGCGTGAAGTCGTCATCGAGCGCGGTCAGCTGTCGGTCACCGGGTGCTGCGAGGACCGTGCGGCCCGCCGCTGCGGTGAGGTCCGCCACCTGCCCGGCGCTGAGATACCCGAGCGCGTCGTTGAGGAACAGCGTCGCCTGTCCGGTCCCGAGCGATTCCATCGCGTCGTCGAACGAATCCGGCCGGACGACGTCGACGCCCTGCGCCGCGAGGACCTCCGCCACGGCCCGGGCGCCCTCGGGCCCGGGATTGCCGGGGGACAGCGGGCGGTCGTCCTTCTCTGACCCGGGCAGGAGGTTGATCAGGACGATCACCGCGAGGACGACGGCGCCGACGATGAGGGGGAGGGCGCGCCGCAGCCGCGAGCGGGCCGTGGCCAGGGCACTCCCGCCGTCACCCATCACCTCGCTGCCGGTCACCCCGCTGCCGGTCACCCCGCCGCCGGTCACGGTGCGGGGCCGCACCGACATGCTTTCCGTGGCCGGTGGCAGCTCGGTCGCCTGCTCCCCGTGCAGCGCGCGGGGCGTCGCCCCGGACTTCACTGCGGGGCCACCAGCGGAGTCGTGCCCCCGGCGGGCAGGGGCCGCTCGGAGGACAGCCGCGCGTCGAGGCCGGCGGCACGCCGGTAGTCCTCGTCCGTGGCCGTGCCGCTTCCGTAACGGGTCTCGTTGAACAGGTCGGCGAGCCAGGCGACGTCGGAGGACAGGGGCGGGAACACGCCCCCGAGCTGGACGCCTGCTTCCGTCGCCGTCCTGCCCGGGTGCTCCTCGAGGACGAGGCGCTCCTCCGCCGAGCGGATGATCGCGCGCAGCAGCTCCGCGACGGCGTCGTTCCAGTCTCCGCTCCGCGCGAGACCGGCGGCCCTGTTCCTGTGGTGGGCGCCGGAGCGCTTCCCTCCGTCATCGAAGACGCCGGCCTCCGGTTTCCTGCCGCGTGCGTTGAGGCGCGGCCTGATGAGCACGATGGCCAGGAGGATGAGGAGCGAGGCGCCGATCGCGACGACGAGCGTCCCCGGCCCCGCCCCGAGGCCGTCGAGGCCGTCGAGGAGCCGCACGATACTCCGGAGGATGTCGCCGAGGATGCGTTCGACGAGGTTGGGCTGCGCCTCGACGTAGGCGGGCTTCGCCAGTTCCTCCTCGAGGAGCCGGCGGGCTTCGTCGGAGTCCGGTACCAGGAACCGGAGCGCCCCGGTGCTCACGGGCAGCTCGTGCCGGGGCTCCCGGGTGCTGCCGCGGCACGCCGGGGCATCACGCAGGACCGCCGGGCCGGTGGCCGAAGGAGGTGATACCGCCCGGGATCATGTCCGTCCGCCCTGCCGCCGACTGCTCGTGCTCGCGGAGCAGCACGACGTCGAACCCCTCCCGCCGCATGCGGAGGTCGACGTAGAGCAGTGACGTGACGCCCGACTGGAAGGCGTACCCGATGGCCGTGAAGAGGGCAGCGATGGCCTGGGTCGCGGCAATGAGCGGCAGCGAAGACAGTGCGTCGGGGGAGGACGCCGCGGAACTGAAGCCGACGAGGAGGGATACGGCGAAGGTGAGCGGCATGGAGATGACGGAGGCGATGATCGAGACGATGATGCTCGTCAGCACGATGATGCCGAACGTCCGCCACCAGTTCCCGCGGGTCAGCTGCCACGACCGCTTGATGGACGTCCAGGGGCCGGTTCCCTCGAGCATGAGGGCTGCCGGGGCGACGACGAGTTTCGTGCTCGCCCAGGCCAGCACCACGGCCACGCCGAGCACGAGCGGCACGATGACCAGGGCCGAATACTCCTCGAGGCCCGCGATGGCCAGCGCCGAGATCCCGACGAGGAGGAGCAGGCCCAGGAGCCCGGCGGCAAGGGACAGGAGGCCGAACCCGAAGAGTGGGAGGATGCGGCCGCGGGCGAGGCGCCAGGCCTGCCCGAAGGACGTCCGCTGGTTGATCACGGCCCGGGCGACCGGGATCACGAGGATGCCCTGCAGGATCAGCAGGGCTGCCCCCGACACGACTCCCGCCGCCGAGGCGGCGACGCCGAAGCCGGCGAAGGCGCCGATGAGGTCCTCCGAAGTCGGGCTCTGCGACTCGAACACCTCCATGGACGACAGGATGTTGCCGAACAGGAGGACCGTCGCCAGGGTGACGACGGCCTGGAGCAGGATGGCGCTGCCGAAGGTAGCGACGGGGTTCCTGCGGCAGGCCTGGAAGGCGCCGTCGAGGATCTCGCCGAGACCGAGCGGCCGCAGTGGAATGACGCCGGGCTTCGGGGGCGCCTGGTACCCGGATGCCTGGTAGCTGGACGCCTGGTAGCTGGATGCCTGGTACGCGGGGGGAGGGTAGGCCGAGCCACCGTAGGGGGCGGGCTGCTGCATCCCCGGAGAGGCGTAGCCGCCCCACCCCTGGTTCGGGGCCCGGGTGCCGTACGGAGTGCCGCCGGTCGAGGGGCCCGGGGGCGGCCAGGTCGACGCAGGCAGGCCCGATGCGTGAGGTGTCGGCGTACCCGGCGTTCGGTCACCGGACGGTCGGTCACCGGACGGTCGGTCGCCGGGCGCCTGCCACGGCGCTGCCGGCTGGTGTGCTGCCGCCTGGCTCTCCGCCGTCTGGCTCTCCGCCGCGTGGGGAGCCGGAGCTCCGCCGATGCCTTGCCCGCCTGACCCGCCCTCAGGCTCCCCGTCGTTCGGTCGATCACTTCCCTGGCCCATGGCGCCCCCTCGGTCGATACTCCGCGAGGCATACAGCAGGCATCCCCCTCCAGCATCATAGTGACGCAAGCCACCATTCGGACCAACCGCGCCCGGCGGGATGTCGTGCCGCTCCGGAGTTCCGCCGGTGGGGCTGACAGGACTTTACGCGCCCGATGGGACAGTATGGGGGTATGAAGGCTCGCATACTAGTCATCGATGACGACGAAGCCCTGTCCGAAATGATCGGCATCGTCCTGCGCAACGACGGATTCGACCCTGTGTTCTGCGCCGATGGTGCAGCTGCGCTCGGTGTCTTCCGCTCCACCCATCCGGACCTCGTGTTGCTGGACCTGATGCTTCCGGGGATGGACGGTATCGAGGTGTGCCGCCAGATCCGCAGCGAGTCCGATCTCCCCATCGTGATGCTGACCGCGAAGTCGGACACGTCCGACGTCGTGCGCGGACTCGAATCGGGGGCCGACGACTACGTGCCCAAGCCCTTTAAGCCGGCCGAACTCGTGGCACGAGTGCGGGCGAGGCTGCGGCCCGCCGAATCGAAGGCTCCCGAGACCCTGCGGATCGGCGAGGTGAGCATCGACGTCGCCGGCCATGAGGTCATGCGGGCCGGGGAGCGCGTGTCACTGACCCCGCTGGAATTCGACCTGCTGGTGGCCCTCGCCCGGAAACCCTGGCAGGTGTTCACGCGCGAGCTCCTCCTCGAGCAGGTGTGGGGGTACCGCCACGCCGCCGACACCCGGCTCGTCAACGTCCACGTGCAGCGGCTGCGTTCGAAGATCGAACGCGATCCCGAGGCACCCGAGATCGTCCTGACGGTGCGTGGTGTCGGATACAAGGCCGGACAGGGCTGATCCGGAGGGCCCAGCCGGCCGCGCTCCCCGGAAGGGTGCTCCGCCGGCTTCCCTGACGGACCCCGATCGCCGACCCGGACCGTCGGTTCCGGCGTCCGGATCCGGAGTGGCTGTCTCGGCCGCGCCTGCGGCCAGGTCTGCCGTCCCGGACGCGGACCGTCCGGACGACCACGACCACGACCACGACCACGACAACGACCTGGGCGGTGCGTCGCCGGCCTCGCATCCCGCGACGGCTCCGGTCGCTCCGGCCGGTATCGCTCCGGCCGGTATCGATCTGGCCCGGGCCCGGGCGATGCTGCGGTCGGTGGCGAGCCATTGGCGCAGGTCGCTCCAGTTCCGGACCGTCGTCGCGACGATGCTCCTCACTTCCGTCTCCTTCGTCGCGGTCGGAGGCTTCCTGTCCAACCAGATCGCGAGCGCGCTCTACGACGAGCGGTTCGACCAGTTCAGTGGCGAGGCCACCTCGGCGCTGACCTCCACCAAAGCGGTGTTCCGGGACTCCTCGGCCACGGACCGCGATACGACGAGCCGGCTGGTGCTCGATTCGGTCAATGCCCTGGTGGGCAACGAGACGGACGCGCCGCGGCAGTCGATCCTGGTCCCGATCTCGGGGGGCGAGGGACTGTTCATCCCGACGACCGTGAGCCAGGACGGCGCCACCGCGGGCATGCTTCCGCCCGACCTCCAGGCGGCGGTCGGCAGCGGCCAGGACGTGTACTGGGCTCCCATGACCATCCCCGTCACGCAGGACGGCGACCAGGACGCGCCGGGGATCGCCTTCGGGACGCAGGTCCAACTGCCGCCCGAGCGCAGCCCCTACGCCCTGTACGTCTACTACGACCTGTCCTCGATGCAGTCCACGCTCGACTACATCCATGGCGTCCTGTGGCTGGCGGGCCTCGTGCTGCTGCTCGTGATCGGCGCCATCACCTGGTACGTGACCCGCAGTGTGGTCCAGCCGGTCAGCCACGCGGCGTCCGTCTCGGAGAAGCTGGCGTCGGGCCAGTTGCAGGAACGCATGGAGGTCAGCGGGGAGGACGAGGTGGCCCGACTGGGGGCCGCGTTCAACCACATGGCGGGCAGCCTGCAGGACCAGATCACCCAGCTGGCGCAACTGTCGCAGATGCAGCAGCGTTTCGTGTCGGACGTCTCGCACGAACTCCGGACCCCACTGACCACGGTGCGGATGGCGGCCGAAGTGCTCTTCGACGCGCGCGACGAGTTCAATCCGGTGAACAAGCGATCCGCGGAGATCCTGTTCGACCAGGTGGAGCGCTTCCAGGCCCTCCTCGCGGACCTCCTCGAAATCTCCCGGTTCGATGCCGGTGCTGCCGTGCTGGAGGCGGAATCGGTGGACATCGTCCAGCTCGTCGAGCACGCCATCGAGGGAGCGCATCCGCTCGCCGAGCGGCTCGGGTCGGACCTCCGCATCGTGTCGGCCGAGACGAGCTGCATCGTGGACGCGGATGCGCGCCGCATCGACCGCATCCTCCGCAACCTGATCGTGAACGCCCTCGAGCACGGGGAAGCGAGGCCGGTGGAGATCTACATCGCGTGCAACCCGGAAGCCGTCGCCGTCGCCGTGCGCGACTACGGCATCGGGATGACCACGCTCGAGGCTTCACGCGTCTTCGACAGGTTCTGGCGGGCCGACCCGGCGCGGGCACGCACCACGGGAGGCAGCGGCCTGGGGCTGTCCATCGCGACGGAGGACGCCCGGCTCCACAGTGCCTGGCTCGAGGCATGGGGCATGCCCGGCGAGGGAGCCTGCTTCCGGCTCACGCTGCCGCGTCGCCAGGGCATCGTCCTGGCATCGTCGCCCCTGGCACTGCCGCCGGTTTCGGGCTCGCAGCTGACCCGGGTCGGGCAGCACCTGCCGACGGATGCGGGGATGGATACGGGGATGGATGCACGAGTGGATTCACAGGACGATGCCGGCGACGGAGCGAGGGAGAGCAGTGCGACGCAGTAGCACCATGCCGGACGGCCGGTCCGGGAGTCCCCGCCCCGCACGCCAGGTGCCGGCGGTTGTCCTTGCCGCCCTGGTCGCTGTCTGCCTGCTGGTGCTCGGAGGCTGTTCGGCCATTCCGACGAAGGGACCCGTGGGCGTGATCGCGGCCACCGAGGCAGGGGCCGACGCCGTCGCGCCCGCCTTCGATCCCGAGGGCCCGGCGCCCGGTGCCACACCCGAGCGGATCCTCCGCGACTTCATCACGGCCGGAACCGGTGCAGGTGACGGCTACAGCGTGGCACGCCAGTTCCTCACGCCGGAACTGGCGCAGTCCTGGGATCCCGAGGAACGAATCGTCCTGTTCCGGTCCGATCCACGCGTGGAGAAGCGCGAGGCCGAGGGGGTGTACCAGATCCAGCTGGAGACGACGGGGACGATCGACGCCAGGGGAGTGCGGACCAACAGTCCCGTCCCGGCGACGGAGACCCTCGGAGTACGGATGGCCCAGGTCAACGGTGAGTGGCGGATCGGTGAGGTCCCGGACGGCATCATGCTCGCCCAGAGCAGCGCCCGGGACCTCCTGCTCTCCCACAGCCTCTACTTCTACAGCAGCAACTACCGTTACTGGGTCCCCGATGCCCGCTGGTTCGTCCGGAGGACAGGGGTGACGGCGAGGATCGTCGGTGCGATGCTGGCCGGTCCGGCGCCGTACCTGCAGGGCTCGGTGACCAGCGCCTTCCCCGAAGGGGTGACCCTCGCGCGGGACTCCGTGCCGATCACCTCGGGCACGGCATCGGTGGAGCTCTCCTCGGAGGTCCTGGAGAACGCCACCAGCCTCGGCCTGCAGCAGATGAACCAGCAACTCCAGGCCAACCTGCTCGGCCTCAACGACGTCACGTCGGTGGAGATGACCAGCGGCCAGCCGATCGAACTCGGTGCCACCTCGCCCGAGCTCGTCGTCCCCGAGCTGGCTCCCGACGTCGGGGGCGAGCAGGTCGCGATCGCAGGCAATGAGCTCGTGCGGGTGCGCAACGGGGCCGTCGTACCGATCGAGGGGCTGCCCTCGGTGGCCGGGTCCCAGCCGCGCGATCCGGCCACCTCGGTCTCCGGCAGTGCCTACGCGTTCGTGAACTCCGCCGGGACATCCCTGTTCGTCACGGCGCCGGGCAGCCAGGCCCGGGCGGTCGCCAAGGGCAGCGCCCTCACCCAGCCCTCCTTCGATCCGGACAACTGGGTGTGGACCACCAGGGCGGCCGGAGGACGCAGCGAGGTCCTTGCGATTCCTCCGGGCGGAACCGAGGCGAACGCCGCGAAGCTCGCGGCGGGATGGCTCGGGGACAGGAAGGTGAAGGAACTGCGGATCTCGCGTGACGGCTCGCGCGCACTGATGGTGACGGACCGCGACGGCGTCGGCGAGGTGCTGGTGGCCGGCGTCACCCGCTCCACCGAAGGAGTGCCACAATCGCTCACCACCCCTCTTTCGCTGCCGACGGACGGGACCATCGACACGGCCAAGTGGGCAGGCCAGAGCGCGATCGTGGCGTCCTCGACGGGTGCGAACGAGGAGGCCACCCCGGTCATCCTGCAGCTGAACGGCGAACAGGAGACGATGGCCGCGCTCGACGGCGTCCTCGGTATCAGCGCCGGGTCCGACGCAGAAGACACCTTCTATGTGCAGGCCGCCGGCACGCTGTACCGACGCATCGGCAACAGCTGGGTGGATGAGCAGCTGGCCGTGGTCGATCCGGCCTTCCCGGGGTAGGACCGTCCACATAGCGGTTGTCGGGCCGCGATCCGCCGTGCAGGCGTGATGGCCTTGGGTCATGCGTTCCACCGGTTTCGCTCCGCTCCTCGACCGTGTCGTCTTCGGACGGGCCTACCAGCGGACAGTAGGTGCCCTTGCAGACTTCGGCGCCCTCGTCCTGCCGTCGTCGTGCGTGCTCTGCGGCCAGTGGGACACGTCGCTCTGCCCGGCATGCCTTGGGCTCTTCCGCAGCGCCACGGCGCGGCCCTTTTCCGCCGAGACCGGGGCCGAGTCCCTTCCCGACGTCGAGCGAGGCCCAGCACAGGCTGGGACGCGGACCGCGGGCGGGACGCCGGACCAGAACGGGCCGTCCTACGGCCCGCTGCCCGTACTCGCAGCCGGACGGTACGGTCGGGCCGTGTCGGTCGTGCTGCTGGCCTACAAGGACCACGGTCACGCGGACCTGGCCGCTCCCGTCGCCGCTGCCCTGGCCGGCGCGCTGCATCAGGGAGTCTCGGGAGCCGGGGACGGGCGGCGCACGTCCGGGCCGGTCCTGATCGTGCCCGTTCCGACCCGGGCTTCATCCCGGCAGCGACGCGGGTACGACCCGCTGATACTCCTCCTGTCCCGGCTGGACCGCGGCGGCCATCTGCCTGCGGGTGCAGTCCTCGCGCCGGTCGTCCGGCAGCGTTCGGAGCTGGTTCGGCTTTCTGCCGCCCTGCTCCACGGCGGAGTGCCGGCGCTCGCGGCCCTGGCCGCGGCAGGCTCCGGGCCGGGCGGCGGGCAGAAAGGACTCGGACGTCGGCATCGGCGCGCGAACGTCCTCGGCTCGATGGCCCCGGCCAGATACACCCGGACCCGCCTCGCCGGACGGGAGTGCATCATCGTCGACGACGTCCTCACCACGGGAGCGACCATCGGCGAGGTGCATCGCGTGCTCGTCCAGCAGGGGGCCCAGGTGCTCGGAGCCGTGGTGATCGCCGCGACGTCATCACCTGCCGGAGGTTCTGCGGACGCGGGTCCCGGCCCGACGACCTGACCCGGCCACCCTCTCCGGACCTGCCACGCGCCGCCCCTAGTGCCTCACCCGACGTCCGGCAAGCTACCGGAAGATTCGGAGCGCCGAAGGATGAATAAAGGACAGCCGTGATCTAACGTGAAGTACGGGTACGACACAGTGATGACACGTACCCGTCGGCGGCGGCTCTATGAAACGCCTCGGCTGCCGTCGTGTCAGCTAGCGATGTGGAGGGCACCATGGAGTTTGTGATCAATGGTCGAAACCTGGCGGTATCGGACCGTTTCCGTGAGTACGCGACGGAGAAGATCGACAAGATAGAGCAGCTCGGCGACAAGGTACAGCGCATCGATGCGAAGATCACCAAGGAAACCAGCGCACGCATGGCGGATACCTCGCTCACGGTCGAACTGACGGTGCTCTGCAGGGGCCCGGTGGTTCGGGCAGAGGCTACGGCGGCCGACAAATTCGCCGCGTTCGACCTCGCCTACGGCAAACTCCTCGAGCGTCTCCGGCGGGCCCGTGACCGGCGCAAGGTCCACCACGGCCGGCACACGCCGGTGGCCGTCGGCGCCGCAACAGCCGGTCTGGAGCCGGCGGACCCGACGCAGCCCCTCTATCTCGAGACCCCCGCCATCGAACCGACGTCGCACGAGCCGGATACCCAGTCCGAGAACCTCGACGCCTATTCGTCCCCCGATGACGTCCCTGCCGGGGACTCACCGGTCCTGATCCGCCGCAAGGTCTTCTCGGGGATACCGATGACCCTGGACGATGCCGTCGACAACATGGAGCTCGTCGGGCACGATTTCTACCTCTTCATCGATTCCGCCACCGGCGCCCCCTCGGTGGTCTACCGGAGGCAGGCCTGGACCTACGGCGTGATCACGCTCGACGCGAAATGCGCGGAGGGAACCGAGGAGCCCCACGAGGAACTCCTGGCCTACCGCGCCAAGGAAGCCGCTTCCGCCTAGTGTCCCGCGCACCGGGCACCCCGGTCGCGCCGATCAACCCGCCACCCGACAACCTATCGACCGCATACCCGGAACTGCCTCCACGCACCGCGCGGGGGCAGTTCCATGCCGGAGTCCATGCCGAACCTCACGACCGCCCAGGCCCGACGCATCCTCCTCGCCGCCCAGGGCCTGCACCGTCCGCGCCTCGAGGCGCCGCCGTCGCGCCGGGCCGTCGCCATCGCAGTCCAACGGCTGCAGGTACTCCAGATCGATTCGGTGAACGTCCTCGCCCGGTCGCACTACCTGCCCCTGTTCTCCCGCCTCGGTTCCTATGATCCCGCGCACCTCGACGCGCTGTACTCCCGGGCACCCCGGCGGCTGGTGGAGTACTGGGCCCATGAGGCGAGCCTCGTCGCGCCCGAGCTGTTCCCGCACCTGCGCGTCTGGCAGCGCCGGACCTGGATGGGAGCGGCCAGCGTGCCGGCTGCGCTGCGGCAGGACCTCGAGTCGTCCATCCTCGACCTCCTCGGTCACGGCACGCCGCTCACCGCGTCGAGCATCCAGCGACTGCTGGGTGCCGATACCGGGCGGCCCGCCGAAGGCTGGGGGTGGCGGTGGACGGCGGCCAAACGTGTGCTGGAAGACCTCTTCGCCAAGGGGACGGTGGGGTCGGCGGGCCGGACGGCCCAGTTCGAGCGGCTCTATGCACCCATCGCCGACGTGCTCCCGGATCCGGGCCTCGCCGTCGAGGAGCCCGACAGGACGCACGCCCTCACCGTGCTGGCCGAGCGGGCGGTAGGAGCCCTCGGCGTAGCCCCCGCCCGCTCCGTGGCGGACTACTTCCGTACCCCGGTGCGCGAGACACGTGCCGTCCTCGACGACCTCGTGGCCGCGGGGTCCCTGCACACCGCATCCGTGGACGGCGGATCCGAGCCGTGGTACCTCCACCCGGCGGCAGCCCTGCCGCGCCAGGCACGGGGAAGGGCCCTCCTGAGTCCCTTCGACTCCCTCGTCTTCGAACGCGACCGGCTGCACAGGCTCTTCGACTTCCACTACCGCATCGAGATCTACACCCCGGCCGAGCGGCGCATCCACGGCTACTACGTCCTGCCCTTCCTCCTCCGCGACTGCATCGCCGCCCGGGTGGACCTCAAGGCCGACCGGTCGGCGGGCCGCCTGATGGTGCGCGCCAGCCACGCCGAGCCCGGCGCTCCCTCCGACACATCTGCGGAACTCGCCGAGGAACTGTGCCTGCTCGCCCGGTGGCTGGGGCTCGACGCCGTCGTCGTCGAGGACCGGGGGAATCTCGCGTCCTCGCTCTCCACGCAGGTCGGCAGGCTACTCTGAGCGGACACGCAGTCCCATGTCGTCGCATGGTGGCGCGGGGGGAACCAAAACGGGGCACCGAACGTCGCTCACGTAGACTAGACACGCCATCTTTGGGCAGCATCAGATTGGGAGTAAATACCAGTGCCATCACTTCTTGAACGAGTACTACGCACCGGCGATAAGAAGACACTGAAGCGACTCCGCAACTACGCTGACGCGATCAATGTCCTCGAGGACGAATTCCGGGAGATGTCCGACGCGGAGCTGCGTGGCGAGACCGACCGGCTCAAGAAGCGCTACGCCGACGGCGCGACCCTCGACGACCTGCTTCCGGAAGCCTTCGCCGCCGTGCGGGAGGCGTCGAGCCGGACGCTCGGGCTCCGCCACTTCGATGTCCAGCTGATGGGCGGCGCCGCCCTCCACCTGGGCAACATCGCGGAGATGAAGACCGGTGAGGGCAAGACCCTCGTGGCGACCGCGCCCGCCTACCTCAACGCCCTGACAGGCAAGGGTGTCCACGTCGTCACGGTGAACGACTACCTCGCCGAGTACCAGTCGGACCTCATGGGCCGCGTCTACCGCTTCCTCGGCCTGACGAGCGGATGCATCCTCTCCAAGCAGGATCCCGCGACGCGCCGCGAACAGTACGCCGCCGACATCACCTACGGCACGAACAACGAGTTCGGGTTCGACTACCTCCGCGACAACATGGCCTGGAGCGCCGCCGAACTCGTGCAGCGCGGACACAACTTTGCGATCGTCGACGAGGTCGATTCGATCCTCATCGACGAGGCCCGCACACCGCTCATCATCAGCGGCCAGGCATCCGGCGACGTCAACCGCTGGTACAACGAGTTCGCGAAGGTCGTCCAGAAGCTCTCCGTCGAAGCGGACTACGAGGTGGACGAGAAGAAGCGCACCGTCGGCGTGCTCGAGGACGGCATCGAGAAGGTCGAGGACTACCTCGGCATCTCCAACCTGTACGAGTCCGCCAACACGCCGCTGATCGGCTTCCTGAACAACGCCATCAAGGCGAAGGAGCTGTTCAAGCGCGACAAGGACTACGTCGTCCTGAACGGCGAGGTCATGATCGTCGATGAGCACACCGGCCGGATCCTCGCCGGCCGGCGCTACAACGAGGGCATGCACCAGGCCATCGAGGCGAAGGAGGGTGTGGAGATCAAGGCCGAGAACCAGACCCTCGCCACCGTGACGCTGCAGAACTACTTCCGCCTCTACGAGAAGCTCTCGGGCATGACCGGTACCGCCGAGACCGAGGCCGCCGAATTCATGTCCACCTACAAGCTCGGTGTGGTACCCATTCCGACGAACAAGGAGATGGCCCGCAAGGACCTCTCGGACCTCATCTACAAGAACGAGGTCGCCAAGTTCGACGCCGTGGTGAAGGACATCGTCGAGCGGCACGAGACCGGCCAGCCGGTCCTCGTCGGAACCACGAGCGTCGAGAAGAGTGAATACCTGTCGAAGCAGCTCGCGAAGGCGGGAGTCCGCCACGAGGTGCTGAACGCGAAGAACCACGCACGCGAAGCGGCCATCATCGCGCAGGCCGGTCGCAAGGGCGCGGTCACCGTCGCCACCAACATGGCCGGGCGTGGCACCGACATCATGCTCGGCGGCAACGCCGAGTTCAACGCTGTCGCGGCACTGGAGAAGATGGGGCTCGATCCGGCGGACAACCCGGAGGAGTACGAGGCCAGGTGGCCCGCGGCCCTCGAAGCGGCGAAGGAAGCGGTCAAGGCCGAGCAGGAGGAGGTCCGCGAACTCGGCGGCCTCTACGTGCTCGGTACGGAGCGGCACGAGTCGCGCCGCATCGACAACCAGTTGCGTGGACGCTCGGGCCGCCAGGGCGACCCCGGCCGATCCCGCTTCTACCTGTCGCTCACGGACGACCTCATGCGGCTGTTCAACTCCGGCGGCGCCGAGCGCATCATGAACAGCGCCACCATGCCGGACGACGTCGCCCTCGAATCGAAGCTGGTCTCCAAGGCGATCGAGAACGCACAGGGCCAGGTCGAGGGGCGCAACGCCGAGCAGCGCAAGAACGTCCTGAAGTACGACGACGTCCTGAACCGCCAGCGCGAAGCCATCTATGGCGACCGCCGCAGGATCCTCGAGGGCGGCGACCTCAAGGAGAAGGTCCAGTTCTTCCTCGAGGACGTCATCACCGCGATGGTCGACGAGGCGACGGAACAGGGCCACGGCGACGACTGGGATTACGAGCTCCTGTGGACGAACCTCAGGACGCTGTACCCGATCACGCTGACCGCCGACGAGGTCATCGAGGAGGCGGGCGGCAAGTCCAAGCTGACCCGTGATTTCCTGCACGACGAGATCCTCTCCGACGCCAAGCTCGCATACCAGGCGCGGGAAGAGGCCCTCGGCGAGCAGACGATGCGTGAGCTGGAACGACGCGTGGTCCTGTCCGTCATCGGCAGGAAGTGGCAGGAGCACCTCTACGAGATGGATTACCTCAAGGAGGGCATCGGCCTCCGGGCCATGGCCCAGAGGGATCCGCTGGTCGAGTACCAGCGCGAGGGCTTCATCCTCTTCCAGGCGATGATGGAGTCGATCCGCGAGGAGAGCATCGGGTACCTCTTCAACCTCGACGTCGAGGTCTCCGCTCCTGCGCAGACCGGACTCCCGGGAGTGACCGACGGGCGGGGCGTGGTGCAGGCCCCCACCATCAAGGCCGCGGGACTCGACGCACCGGCGAAGCCGGCCACCCTCAACTTCACGGCGCCGAACGCCCAGGGCGACGCCGAGATGCACGTGGAGCGGAACAAGGTCCAGGCCGAGCCCGCGGGGGGCAAGAAGTCCCGGAAGAAGTAGTCAGCCGATCTCGAGGGCGGTGACCCGCCACGCTCCGCGCCGTTGCTCTATCCGAAGAGCGACGGCGCGGACCCGTTTCTGGTCGAAGGTGACGACGGAGGCCTCGTAGACGCCGGGGCTGATCGGGCACACCCGGGCCGAGCGCACCACGATGTGCCGGTCGGCGCTCGGCCGTGGATCCCCGCGGCCTGCGCTCCTGGCCGTACCGATGCACCGCACGAGGTTCGCCCGCAGTTGGAGCCGTTCGTAGTTCTCGGGGTCGAGCCAGCGCGCCATCTGCTGCAGGGGGCGCGATCCTCCCAGCACTTCCAGTGCCCCCTGGGCAACCGACCGGGCGATACCCGAGATGCGCTGTGACGAGTCGGGGTCGGCTTCCCACGGAGGAGTCCCTTCCCGCATCCTGTCCGGTGTGGTCCCGGTCCGCGCGGGAGAGGCCGAAAGCTCCGCCGGTGCTGAGGAATCCGGTGGCGCTGCAGGTTCGGCTGACGGCCTCAGCTGGAGGATCGTGGCGGGGCCGGCCGCGGCAGGCCTGCCAGGGGACGGCGGTGCCGGGCGAGGCGCCCCGCCGGCCTCGGCGAGCAGGGCGGCTGGGCGAAGACGGGTTACGGCAGGCACGGGATGTCCTCTCCTTGCTGTTGTGGCAGGCGACGTCCTGCCTGGTTCCTCCTATGGGCAGGGTGCGCGGAAAGCACGGGTGTGCTTGCCGCGCTCGATGCGGTGATGCGCGACGGGTGCGCGACGTGGTGCTCGGCATGGGTCGGCTGCGCCTGAAGGCGCGGGTTCAGGGCGAGGGCGCCTGCAGGACCTGGCCCGGCAGGAGGAGCGAGGGATCGTCGCCGATGACGGGCCGGTTCGCGTCGAACCAGGCAGGCCACGCTTCCGCTATGTCGGCTGCTGTAGCCAGCGGACCGAGTCGGCGCGCGGCGATGGACCAGAGTGAATCACCGGGAGCCACGACGACCTCCGCCGGGGCGGTCCTCCTGGTGTCCGGCCGGACCAGAAGCCCTCCCTCGGAAGGCATCGGCGCCGGTTCCCACGCGGGCGACACGGGTGCCGGCTCCGAGGTAGGCGACGCGGGCGCCGGTTCCGAGGTGGGCGACGCGGGTGCCGGTTCCCACGCGGGCGACACGGGTGCCGGTTCCGAGGTGGGCACCGGTTCCGAGGTGGGCGACACGGGCGAGACGGGTGCCATGGGAACCGGCGGTCCGGGCGGCACTTCCTCTCCGTCCTGTCCGTCCTGTCCGTCCGCACGTGTGGAGGTAGCGAGCGGCGACCAATAGGGAGATCCTGGGCGACCGGATGTGTCGGCTCCGGTCCCGGCGCCGGACGCCGACCGTGCTGCAGGGAGAACCGCGGGCCCGGTGACGGCGGATCCCGTACCTGTATCGGGACTGCCGGGTGCTGCCTGCGCCACCGCGGGCACCGCCAGGAGCTGGACTCCCATGAGAGCAGCGGCCAGCCGCCGCATGAACGCGGGAGCACACTGTCCGGCGAACGCCCCGGCGGTCACCAGGCCTCGTCGCTCGAGGATTTCGGCGATGACCGCCACTGCCAGCGTGAGGAGCCACAAGCCGACGATCACCACGCCGAGCAGTGACAGACCCACGCCGAGGACATCTTCCAGTCCCCGCCCTGGCGCTCGCCGGGAACGGGACAGGGCTCCTCCAGCCGCGGCCGACACGACTCCGCACGCCAGGATGATGCCGGCCTGTACTGCGTCCGAGCTCTTCATGGGACGCCCCCTCTCTTCCACTAGTTTGATGTAATTTGATAAAGTTTGTCTAGGTTCAGTTTATTTAGTGGTACTCACTGGTGTTGTTGACGCCGGCTATAGGGGGCTCTACGTTGTGGGCATGCGGTGGGATGCCCTTTTCCAGGATCTGGAGTCGCAGCTGCAGGCCGCGACGGACGCCCGACAGGAGAGCGAGGTCAGGGACCGCACGCGCGCGGAGCAAGCGCGCGTGACGCTGCTGCAGCGGTTGACCGGCCAGACGGGACGGCCGGTCGGGGTGTCGACCAAGGGAGGCCGTTCGCTGAGGGGCGTCCTGACGAATGTCGGCTCGCAATGGATCGCCCTGGCGGTGGAGGAGCGGTCGGTCATCGTGCCGCTGTCGTCAGTGCAGGTTTTTCGGAGCCTGGGGCGCAGCGTGGGCCAGCCGCTCGCGGGGATCGAGGCGAAGCTCGGACTGGGATCGGCACTGCGGGCCCTGTCGCGGGACAGGGCACACGTGGCGCTCTGGGTGGCGTCGCCGTCCTCGCGTTACGCGGGCGTCATCGACCGGGTGGGTGCCGACTTCCTGGACCTGGGACTTGTCGATCCAGGGGACGAGAGGCGTTCGGCGAATATCCGGGAGGTCCTCACGGTGCCCTTCGCATCCATCGACACGCTCGAGTCAGCCGCGCAGACGGAGTAGGCATCCCCGACGCCGGGCGCCGCGGACAGCAGTGGAGCCCGGCTGCAAGCAGGGGCAGGGACGGTCAGACGAGTGGGCTGTCGGCTTCGGTCCTGAGCGCGGACGCGGTCTTCTCGTACGCCTTCGCGATGTACTCCTCGAGTACCCGTGTCTCGACGCGCCACTGGCCCCGCCCACCCACCTGGATGGCGGGCAGCTCGCCGGAGCGGACGAGGGCGTACGTCTGCGAAGAGCTGATGTTGAGCACCTCACCGACATCGGCGAGGGTGAGGAAACGCCGCTCGGCCACGGGTCCGCCTTTCCTGGTTCTTCCGGTACGACTCCAGTCTGCCACCGGCGGTGTCGTTTGACGGGGATTTCCACACTTGGGCCCGATTTGCCGCCGGTCGGTTCCTTTTGCGCCCGTCGTCCACAAGAATTGCCGTCGGGAGCGCCCATCAGGGGCGGCACCGGTCCTTTGGGAGCAACAGTGACGACCGATACGCGTACCACGGACGTGCAGGGCGCGGCCCGGCTGAGGAAGCCGTCCTGGAAGGACCCCCGTCTCCTCATCGGAGTGCTCCTGGTGCTCGCCTCCACCGCCGGCGTCATCGCGCTTCTCACAAGCCAGGACAGGACCACGGACGTGTACTCGGCCCGGCAGGACATCGCTGTCGGGACCGCGCTGTCGCCCGAAGACCTCGTCGCCGTGCCCGTCCGCCTCGGTGACTCGACAGGCGCCTACCTCCGGGTGTCCGAGGGGATACCCGAGAACGCGGTTCTCACGAGGCTCGTCACCCAGGGGGAACTCGTTCCGGCGGCCGCCGTCGGCATCGCCGATGACCTGGACCGGAAGCCCGTCGGCCTGAGCGTCGAGGATCCGCTGCCCACCGGGACCGCTGCCGGCGACCGCGTCGATGTCTGGGTCTCCCTCCGGACCGACACGAACTCCTACGACCAGCCCCGGTTGCTCCTCGAGGCCGCAGAAGTCTCCGAACTGACGGTGGGGGAGTCGGCCCTCGGGGCGAGTGCCTCCACCCTCGTGCAGGTGCTCGTGGACGACGAGGCCATGCCCGAACTGCTCGACGCCCTCTCCAACGACGCCCGCATCGCCGTCGTCCTGAATCCGGGCGCCGGTTCGTGAACATCCCCGTCATCACGCTCGGGTCGCTGGCGAACGCGTACGTCCCGGGCCTCGAGCAGCTCCGCGGACCGGTCACCGTCGTGCGCCGGTGCGAGGAGCTCACCGAACTCATGGCCGCGTGCCAGACGGGTCTTGCACGGGCGGCCATCATCGCGCCCGGCGCCGCCGAGCTCACTGCGTCCCTGACCGACAGACTGCGCTTCGCAGGCGTCGTGATCGTCGCCCTGACCGACGGTCCGGCGGCCCCCGCCATCGAGGGGATCGAGTACGTGGCGTCCACGGCCGATCCCGCAGCGCTCGCCGACGCGGTCTCGCGAGCGGTCGAGAGGTTCGACGCGTCGGCCCGCCCCCGGGGATCCCTCGCCTATGCGGATCCGCTCGACGTCCCGGAGGCGGCGCCCTCGCCCGTCCCTGTCGGGGACGGGCCGGCCGACGGCCCCCCGGACGGTCGCATCGTGGCGGTCTGGGGGCCACCCGGCGGTCCGGGACGCACGACCGTGGCCGTCAACATGGCAGCGGAACTCGCCGCGGCGGGAACCTCGGTCCTGCTGGTCGATGCCGACACCTACGGTGCGAGCGTCGGCGCCTCGCTCGGGTTGCTCGATGAATCGGCTGGTCTCGCCCAGGCCTGCCGGATCGCGGACCAGGGCGGGTTCGGCGGGGCGGCACTCGGCCGGACCGCGGTGAGCGTGGCCATCAAGGGGGGACGCCTGCGGGTGCTGACCGGCATCACCAGGCCGGACCGCTGGCCCGAACTGCGTCCCGCGGCCCTCGGCCGGGTCCTGGAGGCCGCCCGGTCGCTCGCGGAGGTCACCATCGTCGACTGCGGCTTCTGCATCGAGGCCGACGAGGAACTGAGTTTCGACACCCTCACGCCGCGCCGCAACGGTGCAGCCCTCCGGTGCCTGGAGCTGGCGGACTCCGTCATCGCCGTCGGGGGAGCGGACGCAATCGGTGTTCCACGCCTGGTGAAGGCGCTCGCCGAACTCGCCGACATCGTCCCGACGGCTATCCCCCGGGTGGTGTTCAACAAGGTGCGGGCCGCCGCCGTCGGACGTGGCCCGGAGACCCAGTTGCGGGACGCGTGGGAGCGCTTCGGGCCGGCCGCCGGGATCTCCGCTTTCCTGCCCGTCGACGTCGCGGCCGCCGACGAGGCTCTCCTGGCGGGTACCGCGCTGCTCGAAACGGCGCCCGGCTCACCGCTGCGCCACGCGATCGCGGCGCTCGCCGGGGTGCCGATCGAGGAGAGGTCCCCGCGCGGGCCCGGGCGGCTCCTGCGTAACGTGAAGTTTTCGGGCAACACGGATAGGCTTCCACGGTAAGAGGTCGCAATGGCGCGGCCTTTAATTTCGTTACGGAGGCCCTTCCCATGTCGTCTGGATCCAGGACAACGGATCAGTCAAGCTCGGACACTGCGCGGGAGGGTTTCGTAGAGCACTACTTCGAGCATCTCGCGCGCGAAGATGCCGCCGGATACCTCCTCACCGACCTCCGCCAGCGCGCCTTCGCGCACCGCGACCTCGCCGAATCCCGGCAGCCGGGAACCGCCGCCATCGGTGTGATGGACCAGGGCAATGCGAGCGTGGTCATGATCGTCACGGACGACATGCCCTTCCTGGTGGACTCCGTCACCGCGGAGCTGGTCCACCAGAACGCCGCGATCCAGCTCGTCGTCCACCCGACGTTCCTCGCGGTGCGGGAGGACGGAGCGTCGACGCTCGCGGCGCTCGAGCGCGTCCCGTCGACGGCGGGAGCCTCGAGCGGCGACACGGCCGCGCTCCCCGACATGGGCGAGTTGGCCGGGCTGGCGGGCCACTCCGCGCACATCGAGTCCTGGATCTCGGTGGAGGTCGCGCGTCTTCCGGACACGGCTGCCAAGGAGTCCGTCATCGACGGACTCCACCGCGTGCTGGGGGATGTCCGGTCTGCCGTGGAGGACTGGCCCGCCATGCGCGATCAGGTCCGCTCCATCGAAGCGTCCCTCAGCTCGATCGCGGGTGCGGAGGACATCCCCGACCTGCGGCAGGCGCAGGAACTTCTGCAATGGCTCGACAGCGGGAACTTCACCTTCCTCGGCTACAAGGAATACGACCTCGTGACCGACGAGGCAGGCGCCGACGCCCTCCGCGTCCGGGAAGGAACCGGCCTCGGGCTGCTCCGGCACGCAATCGGGGGCGGGCAGCTCCAGCGACTCACGGGAGCAGGCAGGGCCAAGGCGCGGGAGCGCCGCGTCCTCGTCATCACGAAGGCCAACTCGCGGTCGACGGTGCACCGGGCCGCGTACCTGGACTACATCGGCATCAAGAGCTTCGATGCCCGGGGGAATGTGAACGGTGAGCGCCGCTTCATCGGCCTGTTCGCGACCAGCGCCTACACGGGCTCGGTGCGGAACGTGCCGCTCGTCCGCGACAAGGTCACCGAGGTCCTGCGGCGCTGCGGATTCCCGTCCGACTCCCACTCCGGGAAGGACCTGCTGTCCATCCTCGAGACGTATCCCCGCGACGAACTGTTCCAGATCGAGGTCTCCGACCTGGTCTCCACCGCTCTCGGGATCCTCCGGCTGCAGGAGCGCAGGCGCACGCGGCTGTTCCTGCGCCCGGACGTCTACGGGCGCTTCATGTCCGCCCTCGTCTACCTGCCCCGCGACCGCTACACAACGAGCGTGCGGTTGCGCATCGAGGAGGAACTGCGGGCGGCGCTCGACGCCGACACCATCGATTACGAGGCGCGGATGAGCGAATCCGCCCTCGCGCGGCTGTTCTTCCGCATCCGGCTGCAGAGGGGTGCGGAAGTCCCCGACGTCGATGCCGTGCAGCTCGAGCGGCGCCTCGTACGGGCTGCCCGCTCGTGGCCCGAGGGCGTCGTCGAGGTCGCCCAGGAGCGTTTCGAGCAGGACACGGCGCATCGGCTCGCTGCCCTGTGGGCGGAGTCCTTCCCGCCCAGCTACCGCGTGGACTACGAGGTCGAGGACGCGCTGGAGGACATCGCCCGGTTCGAACAGCTCGCCGAAGCGGGGGCCGGAGTACCCCAGCTCCACGTGTACGTGCCGGAGCGCCACGAGCCCGGGAGCGCCGCGGATGCGCGGCTCAAGCTCTACCTCACCGAGGCGAAGAGTCTGACGCAGATCCTTCCCTACTTCCACAACCTGGGCCTCGAGGTGCTCGACGAGCGGCCGTTCGGCATCACGCGGTCGGACGGCCGATCGTTCTTCCTGTACGACCTCGGCCTGAAGTACCCCGCCGAGATCTCACCCCTCGGGACGGCGGCCCTGCTGCAGGAGGCGTTCGGCGCCGCGGTCACCGGAAACAGCGAGTCCGACGCGTTCGACCGGCTCGTCCTGAGCGAACAGCTCGGCTGGCGCCAGGTGCTGATCCTCCGCGCCTACGCCAAGTACATGCGCCAGATGGGCAACACGAACTCCTACGGCTTCGTCGCCGATACCCTGCGGCGGAACGCGGTCGTCAGCCGAGCCCTCGTGGCCCTGTTCACCGCGCGCTTCGATCCCGACCTCGAGGGCGACAGGGCGGCGGCCATGGGCGCCGCACGGGCGGCACTGGACACGGGACTCGAGGCCGTTCCGACGCTCGACGCCGACCGCGTCCTGCGAACGTTCGCGAACCTCATCGAGGCGACCCTTCGGACGAACTACTTCCAGGACAAGCGGCACGTCAGTTTCAAGTTCGACACCGCCCGGATCGACGGAGCCCCGTTCCCGAGGCCCAAGTTCGAGATCTGGGTATACTCGCCGCAGGTCGAAGGCGTGCACCTCCGCTTCGGCAAGGTCGCCCGCGGCGGCCTGCGCTGGTCCGACCGGCGCGAGGACTTCCGCACCGAGGTCCTCGGCCTCGTGAAGGCCCAGACCGTGAAGAACGCGGTCATCGTGCCGACCGGCGCGAAGGGTGGTTTCTTCGCGAAGCAGCTCCCCGATCCGACGGTCGACCGCCAGGCCTGGCTCGCGGAGGGCCAGGCAAGCTACCGCACGTTCATCCGCGGGCTGCTCGACATCACCGACAACGTCATCACGAACGGCACGACCGAGTCGGTCCTGCCGCCGGCGCGCGTCGTACGGCACGACGACGACGACACCTACCTCGTCGTCGCAGCCGACAAGGGAACGGCGTCGTTCTCCGACATCGCCAACGAGCTGTCGGCCGAGTACGACTTCTGGCTCGGTGACGCCTTCGCCTCCGGCGGATCCGTCGGCTACGACCACAAGGCGATGGGCATCACGGCGCGGGGCGCCTGGGAGTCGGTGAAGCGGCACTTCAGCGAATTCGACGTCGACACGCAAACCGACGACTTCACCGTGGTGGGCGTCGGCGACATGAGCGGGGACGTCTTCGGGAACGGGATGCTCCTGTCCGAACACATCCGGCTGCTCGCCGCCTTCGACCACCGCCACATCTTCCTCGACCCGAACCCGGATGCCGCGACGTCCTTCGCCGAGCGCCGTCGCCTGTTCGACCTTCCCCGGTCCAGCTGGGAGGACTACGACAGCACCCTCATCAGCTCCGGCGGCGGCGTGTATCCGCGGCAGGCCAAGTCCATCCCCATCTCTCCGGAGGTGGCCGAGGCCCTCGGGCTCGACGCCGGAGTGACCAAGCTCAGCCCGCCGGAACTGCTCCGGGCGATCCTCCGGGCGCCCGCGGACCTGCTCTACAACGGCGGCATCGGCACCTACGTGAAGGCCACGGACGAGACGAACGGCGACGTCGGCGACCGGGCGAACGATGCCATCCGCGTGAACGGCAGCGAACTGCGCGCCCGCGTCGTGGGTGAGGGCGGCAACCTGGGCATGACCCAGCGGGGCCGTATCGAGGCTGCGCTGTCCGGGGTCCTCCTCAACACCGACGCCATCGACAACAGCGCCGGCGTCGACTGCTCGGACCACGAGGTCAACATCAAGATCTTCGTCGACCGGATGGTGCGCGCCGGGCGCCTGCAGCCGGAGGAGCGGGCGGAGTTCCTGCACTCGATGACCGACGAGGTGGCGCACCTCGTGCTGCAGGACAACATCGACCAGAACGTCCTCCTGCTGAACGACCGCCAGAGGGTCGTCGAATGGAGCCCGAGCTACGAACGGATGATGGACTGGCTCGAGAAGAAGGCGGACCTCGACCGGAACCTCGAAGCGCTGCCGACGACCGCCGAACTCCGCAGGAGGGCCGACACCGGGCGAGGGCTCACCTCGCCCGAACTCTCGGTGCTCGCGGCCTACGCGAAGATCGAGCTGACGAGGGTCCTCTCGGCTAGCGCGCTCGCCGACGATCCCTACTTCAGGGGCACCCTCCGCCGGTACTTCCCCCGGCAGCTGGTGGAGCGGTTCGATGACCTGCTCGACACGCACCCCCTGCGCCGGGAGATCATCTCCACCGTCGTCGCCAACGACATCATCAACCTCGGTGGGATCACCTTCGCCTTCCGCGTGATCGAAGAGACCTCGGTGCCCGAACCGGTGGTGGCGAGGGCCTTCGTGGCCCTGCGGGAGATCTACTCGCTGGACGAGACCGTCGATGCGCTCGCGGTCCTCCCAGCGGACTTCCCGACGGATCACTGGACCACGGTCCATCTGGACCTGCGCCGTCTCCTGGACCGGGGGGTGCGCTGGTTCGTGAACCACGTGGAGCCGGGCTCATCGGTGAACGAGGACATCGACGCCTTCAAGCCGCTCGTGGCTCCGTTCAGGGCACGGCTCTCGGAGTACCTGCGGGGCTGCGACCTCGAGCGGGCACGCGACGGCATGGCGACGGCGAGGGCGTGGAACCTGCCGCAGGAACTCGGCCGCCACTGGGCCGAGCAGTTCGAGTCCTTCCCCCTGCTGGACATCGCGTACAGCACACGCCGGGTCGACGAACCGGTGGAGAACATCGCCAAGGTCTACTACGCGGTCTACGACCGTTTCGAGGTCGACGACCTGCTCGAGCGGATCACGAAGCTGCCGAGGACCGACCGCTGGCGGGCCCTCGCCCGGGCGGCCCTGCGCGACGACCTCTACTCGACGGTCGCCGACATCTGCGTGGCGGTCATGCGGGCCACCAGCGACATGCAGGACCACGACGCCGGGGAGCGGCTGCTCGCGTGGCAGGAGCAGAACGCGGACCAGCTGCAGCGTGCGAGCAACATGTTCGCCGAAGTGAACAGGCTGGAGAAGGACGACATCTCGTCGCTCTCGGTGGCTCTCCGTCTCCTGCGCTCCATCGTGCGGTAGCCCGGGAGCCCCTCCGGCCAGCGTCAGTGGATCGGGAGTGACAGACTGGACCTGCGGCACCCCGTCCCGCAGGTCCGGTTCGTCGCCGGGAGTGGGAGCCTGCCGCCGTGTCGGCCCCGAGCACCCGAGCAATAGAGAGATTCCATGGCTATCTTCACTGACCCCATCCGCGAGTACACAGGGTTCGAGCCCGGTGATGCCGAGTGGCTCCACCTCCTGGTGGGGGACTGGCAGATGGTGGCCGACCTGGCGTTCGCGGACCTCGCGCTCTGGTTCCCCCTCGACGGGGGCGGCTATGTGGCGCTCGCCCACGCCCGGCCGTCCACGTCGCACACCGTCTTCCACAGCGACTTCGTGGGGGAGCGCATCCGTGCGGACCTGCAGCCGCTCGTCGATCTCGCCTGGGAGTCCCAGAAGATCGAGCGCTCCGGCGAGACGAACTGGACCACGGAGATGGCGATGCGCGTCGAGGCCGTCCCGATGGTCCGTAACGGCCGGACGCTCGCCGTCGTCACGACCCACATGGACCTGTCCAGTTCGAGGATGCCGTCCCGGCTGGAGCTGACGTACCGGCAGTGCGCCTACGACCTGCTGCGGATGGGGACCCTGGGCCTGTGGCCCGATTTCGCAACGCCGACCGGGTCGCGGCGCGGCGCCCCCCGCGTGGGCGACGGGCTGATCCGGCTCGACGTCGACGGCATCGTCCAGTACGCCAGTCCGAACGGCGTCTCGGCCTTCCGCCGGCTGGGCGACGTCGAGACCCTCGAGGGCCGGCCGCTCGCGGAGATCACGACGGGCCTCCTGAAGGATCGGCGGATGGTCGACGAGACCCTTCCCCTGGTCGTGACGGGACGCATGCCCTGGCGCACTGAGATCGGCTCCCGCGGGGTCAGCCTGTCGTTGCGCGCCATCCCCCTGCGGGACGAGAAGGAGCGCTTCGGAGCACTCGTGCTGTGCCGGGACGTCTCCGAGCTGCGGCGCCGGGAGATGGAGCTCGTGTCCAAGGACGCGACCATCCGTGAGATCCACCACCGGGTGAAGAACAACCTGCAGACCGTGGCGGCGCTCCTGCGGATGCAGTCCCGCAGGATGGTCAGCGAGGAGGGCAAGCTCGGCCTCGAACAGGCTATGCGCCGCGTGTCGACCATCGCCCTGGTGCACGAGACGTTGTCGCAGGGTCTTGCGCAGAGTGTGGACTTCGACGAGCTCATCTCCCGCCAGTTCCGCCTGTCAGCGGAAGTCGCGTCGCCGTCCCAGGCGGTGCGCACGGAACGGAGCGGCGATTTCGGGGAACTCCCCAGCGACCTCGCGACGCCGCTGGCCCTCGTGATCAACGAACTCGTCACGAATGCGGTCGAACACGGACTGTCCGGACGGGCCGGAACGGTCTGGCTCATGGCCAACCGCCGGACCGAGGCCGATGGCGAGGAGATCCTCCGTGTGACGATCGAGGACGACGGCGTAGGACTGCCGGCCGGCGGGCACGCGGAGGGACTGGGCCTGCAGATCGTCCGGACCCTCGTCACGAGTGAGCTGGGCGGGACCATCGAATGGAGCACCCGCCCCGGCGGCGGTACCTCCGTCACTCTCGAGACGGACCTGCGCCTCAACCAGGGAAGCTGACCGCGGGCGTCCGCTCCAGGGAACGACGAAGGGCCGCCCGGAGGCGGCCCTTCGTCATCCATCCAACTGCCTGGCTACGCCGGGTACGCCCCGGCGTCGATCATGAGGCGCGGCGCGCCCTGGCGGCCCGACGCTTGAGCGCACGGCGCTCGTCCTCACTCAGTCCACCCCACACTCCGGCATCCTGCCCGGATTCGATGGCCCACTGCAGGCAGGTGTCCTGTACCTGACAGCGGCGGCAGACGCTCTTCGCTTCCTCGATCTGAAGAAGCGCCGGTCCGGTGTTGCCGACCGGGAAGAACAGCTCCGGGTCCTTGTCCAGACAGGCCGCGCGACTACGCCAATCCATGGTGATCACATTCTCCTCTAGCCTCGCTTCTCGTATGTTTGTGAAAACATTCACGAGGGGGCTCATAGTAAAGGGGCCGACTTCGGCCCCCGGGTTTGCACTGCATTTAAGGCTGTCACGTTACCAACGCGTAAACAAGGGGTTTATCGTTCTATTTGGATTCATGCGTGAGGGGTATGTCACAGCGACCCATCCTTTACACTGCGCGGACCGTCCCGACGCGGTCGGGTAGGGTTCGATGGTGGCCACAGACCCAGCCCCGGATCCCTCGAACCGACCACCCGGCGTCCTCCTGATAGCCGCAGTCCTGATACTCGAGGCGGTCGCACTCGTCGTACTCGCAGCAGGCTCCGTCGCGGCGATCTTCGGGGCCGACCCCGTCTCGGTCGGAAGTTCGGCCTTCCTCGTCGTCCTGTTGCTGCTGGTCGCGGCGTTCCTGGGCGCTCTTGCCAGGACGCTCACGGCGGGCTTCCGGTGGGCGCGTTCGCCGTCCCTCGTCGTCCAGCTCTTCCTGGTCATCCTCGCCTTCCCCTACTTCTCGTCCGGCAACCCGGTCATCGGACTGCTGCTGCTGGTCCCCGCCGCCGCGATCATCGTGACCCTGTTCACGAAACCCGTCGTCGACTTCACGGTGCGGACGATCGGGAACGATAGGACGCTGTAGGTCCGTCAGGTTCGTCAGGTCCCGCCGCGTCAGCGCCCGGAGCAAGCGCTACCTGGACCTCGACGACGTGCGCGGGATCGCAGGCATAGCCCCTCCCGGGGATCGGGGTCCCGTCGACATCCAGCCGTACCCCGAAGAAGTCGCCGTCCCCGGGTGATCTCGGCGACAGGACGAAGCCGCGGCCCGTCCCGCGGGCCAGGAGCGAGAGCGGCACGCGAGCCAGCAGCGCGTGGTTCGGTGGAGCGGACAGCACCGCGGCGGCACCGGAGGCGACGAGCCCCGACAGTGCCTGCTGGGCGTCGCCGGGCAGCTGGTCGGCGTCGTCGACCACCAGGATGCAGCGCTCCGGAGGGGCAGCACGGGCCCGGCGTTCCGCGATTCCCCGCCAGAAGGCCGCCGCCTCCTCCCGCCCGGCGCCCTCCGGTGGCGCCAGGACAGCACGCCGCGGAGGAAGGGCGGCCGAGGCCGCAAGGACCCGCAGGGCGTTGGTGCGTCCCGACGACGCGTGTCCGAGCACCAGGTAGACCTCACCGGGCCGCACGTTGACGCAGTAGGGGCGCAGGTCGTCGCCGGACACTCCCAGCAGCAGCCCCCCGCACTCCGTCCCGGCCTCCCTGCGCGCAGCGAGTCGTCCGAGGGGGACAGAGAGTGGCAGGGGGTGTACCGGAAAGGGAGGCCTGGCGGGAGGGCCATCCGGAAGCAGAACGGTCCCGGGGTCCAGGACCAGCTGGCATGCTCCGTCACCCCAGCTTCCCGTGATCCTCCCCTGCACGAGACCCCGTCCTGCCACGGCGTCGACCGGCGGCAGCTTCGGCCAGGTCATCGTCATTTCCGCATGTGCACCGAGGGGCAGGTAGACGCGGTTCGGCAGCAGGGCGAAGAACCGTGACGAGGTGAGGTCGCGGTCGCCGTCGACGAGTACCGTCACTCCGCTCCGGGCGCCGTCCCGGACGACGGCGTGCAGATCGTCCTCCGCGTGTGCGGCCCTGCCGGTGCGGAACTGGCTGCTCCACCGTCCCCACCCGGTGATCACGAGGACGATGAAGGATTTGTCGTCCTGTCGGCCCACGGGCAGGGCGGACAGCCGCTCGAGCACCCGGGCGGCCCGCTTCGTCTCGTGGGGCTGCACATGGGCGCCGACCCGGAGGCTGAAGGCGTGGCCCGCCAGGGTCCCGTCCCCATCGAGCAGGTACAGGTGTACGTGCGGGTCGGACAGCAGGGACACCACGGCCGACCCGAGGGCCTTGTTCGCTCCACTGCCGGGGAGTCCGACGAACGCCAGGTGGGAATGGTCTCCCGGCCGCCACTGCAGGAGGCGTTGCTCCTGGCGGTCGGGGAAGTCGGCGACGCCGAGCGCGATGGCGGCGGGACGCGGAGAGGCCGCCGATGACGGCGGGTCGGCCGGCAGGAACGCGGAACACCCGGCGGGGGAGAGCATTGCGGGCAGGGGCGGCAGCACGGGGTGACGGGGACCCGATGGAGCGGCATGCCGGAGTGCGGCTGCGGCGATGTTCCCGGCTGCCCGCTGAAGAATGCTGTGCTCCGCGGTGTCGCCGTGCTCCGCGGTGTCCGATGGGTCGCGGCTGCCGATCCCGGCCGCGCCGTCGACGGTGCCGTCGACAGGAGGAGCGGGATCATCGGCCGCGGGTCGAGGACCGTTCCGATGGCCGCCTCCGAGATAGGCAGCAAGATCCTGCCAGCCGGGAGAACCCGCCGGTGCAGACAGGTACGAGCACGACGCCACCTGGAAGGCGATCGGGGGTTCGGTCCCACGGCGCAGGAACGCCCTGCCCGGAAGATCGATGGAGATGTCTGCTGCCGCCGCGGACCCGAGCAGATCCTGCGATTCCCCGGCCGTCTGGACCCTCAGGAGGACGGACGAGGTGATGTTCGCCCTGATGTCGGGCGTGACCGCACCCTGCGCCCGCTGGGTGGCGAGCACGAGATGGACCCCGAGTGACCTGCCGAGCGCGGCGATCTTCATGAGGTCCGGGACTGCGGTCGGAACCTCGTCGCTCAGCATCCGGAATTCGTCGATCACGACGACCAGTCGCGGCGGACACGACGACGGGGACGCCCGGCGCAGCTCCACCAGGCCGTAGGCGCCGTGCTCGGCGCACAGCTGCTCGCGGCGCCGGAGCTCCGCGCGGAGTGAGATCAGGGCACGTCCGGTCGACTCGGTCGACAGATCGGTCAGGCATCCGACGCAGTGCGGCAGCGCCGCGAGGATGCCGAGGCCGGACCCGCCCTTGTAATCGATCAGGAGCAGCGCCAGATGCTCGGGAGCCTGGTCGAGGGCGAGTCCGAGCACGAACGTCCTCAGGAACTCCGATTTCCCGGAACCGGTCGTACCGGCGACCAGGAGGTGCGGACCGTCCCGGACGAGGTCGATGGACAGCGGGCCGGAACCCGATTCACCGAGATATGCCCTCGGGCTTTGGACGTGTGCCGAGGACCACCGGCCTGGGGCGGTCGTCGCCAGGTCATCAGGGCTTCCCCGGCGGGACCACAGGGAAGCGGATCGCGGTGGGACGGCGACCTTCCCCGCCGCAGCGCCGGACGCAGCAGGCCGCGCGGCGCCCGCTGCTGCCCGGGCAAGGGTGCGAGCTGCCCGTTCGAACGTCCGGGCAGACACGCCATCGGGAAGGACGTCGTACTCCCGCCCGTCGATCCGGGCGCGGGCACCGCCCGCAGCAAGGGTCATGCCTGCTCCGGCCATGGCCCCTCCCGCTGCTGCGTGGCTCCCCGACGCGCTCGCGGGGCTGCCCCGCTCGCCGGCGAAACGGACGACGAACACGCCCGGCGCCCGCGGAAGGTGGGGGAGGTCGGGGGAGAACTGGAGCACCAGGCGCACGCCTGCCTGCCCGATGAGCGGGGCCAGCACGACGGGGTCCCGCGTCAGGCGGACATTGGGAAGGAACCGGGCGGAGTGCGGAACGTCCGCTGCAGATCCCCAGCAGAGCACGGGCGGGGCGCCCGATTCGGGGTGGGCCAGCTGGAGCAGGACGGCGCGGGCCAGCGCCTGCACCGCCCCGGTGTCCCCGACGATGGTGAAATCCTGCCCGCCGGTCTCCTGTCCGCGGCGTGTGCAGTGCAGGACCAACGGCAGATCGGGGAGGATCGGCGGGGCGAAGGATTCTTTGTCCCTGCCCACCGAAAGGTGCGCCGGCTGGTGTGCGGTCCCGAGCCGCAGCAGGAGCACGTCCGGGGCCGGAGGTGGTCCGCCGGGTCGTCGGGGTCCTTGCCGGCAGGCCCGCAGGGCGTCGAGGGCAGTCTGTCCGGGATCGGGAACCACCCGTGCGCGCCGTACCCTGTCCTGCTCGGCAGCGCGATGCACGGCGGGCTCGAAGATCCGGGCGGAACGGCGGTACGTCAGCAGGGGAACCAGGCCCGTGGCAGCGGACAGGGCACTGAAGGCGAGGAAGAACCACATGCCGGTCGTCAGTGCCAGGAGGACACCGACGACGAGCGGCAACAGTGCCGTCAGGACCAGGACACGCGACGGCCGGTGGGGCAGGTCCGGGCCGACGGGCAACGGTTCGAGGAGATCCGGGGTGGGTGCGGCCTTCCACCCCTCGTCGTCGATGAGTTCGATACGGCATCGGCTCGCTCCGAGACGAAGGTTCGCCGCCACCGTGATGGGGGCGCGGGTGATGCCCTCCCCGTCGACGAATGTCCCGTTCACCGAGCCCAGGTCCTCGAGGACGATGGAGTCCTCCGTCACGGTGAGGAGGGCATGGTTCCTGGACACCGCCGGATCGGAGACTACGATGTCGCTTCCGCTGCGGCCGATGGTGTAGCTGCCCCGCGTGAGTGGGATCACCTGGCCGGCGTCGGGACCCGAATGGACGACGAAGACCAGAGGGGGAACGGGTGCAGGAGAGCCCTCCTCGGCGCGGCTACCCGAGACGATGATCGCACCGTCCACCAGCCCACCGACGTGCGGGACCAACGTGGTGAGCGGGACGCCGTCGACGGCGAACGGACCGAGGTAGCCGGCAGCTGCAAGGCGGTCGGCCAGGGCGGCACCCGTGGGGAGGGCGTCGGTGTCGACGACGATCTCCCGGGAAGGGAACCCCGTCGGAGGACCGCTCGCGAGGGTGACGTGCAACTCCACGGGGACCTCCTGGGCGATGGCTTCGTCCGAGGCTAGAGGGACCGGGGGTGGGGCCGCGGAAACTGGACGGCTGTGTGGATAACAGGGACTGCGCCGGCGACGGCCACACGCCCGCCAAGCCGTCTCCCTGATTGGAGGATTTGCGCAGATGCCGCCGGTACAATCGGTCCTCGTGTCTACTCTGAAAGCCTGCAATGGCAATCCTTGAAGCGAGCCGTCCTGCCGCGCCCCGTGGCGGCGGGACGGGGGCCGACCGCGGCTTCCGGCCGGAGGTGCAGGGCCTGCGTGCCCTGGCCGTCCTGATGGTGGTGTCCTACCACGTCTGGTTCGGGCGGGTGTCCGGAGGCGTGGATGTCTTCCTGCTGATCTCGGCTTTCCTGCTGGCTCTCTCGTTCCTCCGCAAAGTGGAGTCGGGGCGGCCCCTAGAGCTGGGGCGGCACTGGCTGCACCAGTTCAAGCGCCTCCTGCCTGCCGTCGTCGTCGTGATTCTGGGGATACTCGGCGCGAGCTACGTGCTGGTTCCGCAGTCGCGCTGGTCCGACGTCATCGAGCAGTCTTGGGCTTCCCTCTTCTACGCCCAGAACTGGGTCCTAGCCTCCAACGCCGTCGACTACTACGCCAGCGACCACAGCCAGGCCAGCCCGCTGCAGCACTTCTGGTCGCTCTCGGTCCAGGGCCAGGTGTTCATCCTCTGGCCACTCCTGTTCCTCACGAGTGCGGTGATGGCGCGGCGATTCCGGTTGAAGTTCCGGGGTGTCGTCTTCCTCGTCTTCGGCCTGCTCTTCGTGGGGTCGCTGGCGTTCTCGGTCTGGGAGACCTACACCAACCAGGCCTTCGCGTACTTCGATACGCGGGCCCGTCTGTGGGAGTTCGCCTTCGGGACGCTGCTGGCACTGGCACTGCCGTTTCTGCGGCTGCCGCGCTTCGTGCGGGTCGTCGCGGGCTGGGTAGGCGTCGCGGCGATGCTCAGCGGCGGCTTCGTCCTCGACGTGCAGGGCCAGTTCCCGGGCTACGTCGCGCTGTGGCCGTTGGTCGCGGCCGCACTGGTGATCGTCGCCGGGCAGACGGACAGCGCCGTCGGAGCGGACCGCCTCCTGTCCTCCCGGCCGCTGGTCAAGGTGGGAGACCTGTCCTACGCCCTTTACCTGTGGCACTGGCCCGTCCTGGTGCTGGCCCTGATCTGGCAGGACAGGGCATCGCCGGGTGTGCTGGGCGGTTTCCTGGTGATCGGCGTGTCCCTCGTCCTGGCACACCTGACGATGCGTTTCGTCGAGCGTCCGATGCGCGCACTGACCTGGGCCGACCGGCGTCGTCGTCGTGCCGTTCTCGTCCTGATGATCTGTCTCGGAATGGTCGCCGCGCCGCTGGCCGGGTGGCAGCAGGTCATCCGCCTGCAGGCGGAGCAGGCCGAATCGCAGACGAGCGCCGACAACCCCGGCGCCGTCTCCCTGCTGCCCGGGTACACCGACGAGGTCTCCGAGGACGCCGTGATCCTGCCGGAGCTGAGCACCATCCGCGGTGACTTCCCCCGGCTCGACGCGTGCAGCGTCGAGTCGACATCCATCCCCTCCGAGCTTGCGGCTTCCTGCACCCAGCGGCTCGCCGAAGGGGAGGCGAGCAAGACCGTGGTCGTGGTGGGGAACAGCCATGCCCAGCACATGTCGACGGCGGTCGTCGCGCTCGCGGAGAAGTACAACTGGACCGTGATCGACCTGATCTCGCTCGGCTGCCCCTTCGGCCCCGCGGGAGGAGGGGTTACCCCCGAATGCGCGGAGTTCTACGAACGGTCCGCGGCCTACATCGAGGACCTGGCTCCTGATGCGGTGTTCACCATCGCGACGAGGACCCAGTTCGGCTCGAGCGCGGAGACCCTGATGCCGGACTTCGGGCGCACCGTGCAGCGGTTCACCGACAGGGGCATCGAAGTGATCGGAGTCCGCGACAATCCGCGCTTCGACTTCAACATGCCCGAGTGCACGGAGGAGAACGCGGACGCCCTGGAACTGTGCACCCCGGACAGGGACCGCGTGCTCCCGGCCGTCTCTCCGCTGGAGTCCTTCGACCCCGGCACAGCGCTGTACACCTCCGTCGACATGAACGATCTGGTGTGCCCGGGGGATGTCTGCCCGCCGATCATCGGCAACGTGTACGTCTACATCGACAACAACCACATCAGTGCCACCTACTGGCGCACGATGGTCTCCCGATTCGAGGAGCGCATCGCCGATACCGCGGTGCTGAAATCGGCGTAGGCCACCATCGCGGTCACCCCGCACACGTCCGGGGGCGCCTCATCCACGCGCTCGGCCCGCCGCCGGAGGCGGCGGCCGGTGGAAAGCCCACGCGCCGTGTCGGGTAGCCTTGAGCGGGCATGTCTGTAGTTCAAATCAATCAGGAGTATCTGTGAACGTTGATCTCGTCGTCGTTGGATCGGGCTTTTTCGGCCTGACCATAGCGGAACGGGCGGCCACCCAACTCGGCCTCAAAGTAGCCGTCCTCGACCGCCGCCACCACATCGGGGGCAACGCGTACAGCGAGAACGAGGCCCGGACCGGCATCGAGGTGCACCGGTACGGCGCGCACCTCTTCCACACCTCGAACGAGCGCGTGTGGGACTACGTCCACAACTTCACCGAGTTCACGAACTACGTGCACAAGGTCTACACCCGCCACAAGGGCGAGGTCTACCCGATGCCGATCAACCTCGGCACCATCAACCAGTTCTTCCGTTCCGCCCTCGGGCCGGCGGAGGCCCGCGCCCTCATCCAGGAGCAGGCGGGCGAGCTCGCCGGCACGGACCCCCAGAACCTGAACGACAAGGGCATCCAGCTCATCGGTCGGCCCCTGTACGAGGCATTCATCAAGTACTACACGGGCAAGCAGTGGCAGACCGACCCCAAGGACCTGCCGGCCGAGATCATCTCCCGCCTCCCCGTGCGCTACACCTACGACAACCGGTACTTCAACGACAAGTACGAAGGCCTGCCGGTCAACGGCTACACGGCATGGATCGAGCGGATGGCGGACCACCCGAACATCGACGTGCAGCTGAATACGGACTTCTTCGACGAGGGCCACGAGTACTCACGGTCGACGACGCTCGGGCAGGTGCCGGTCGTCTACACCGGGCCTGTCGACCGCTACTTCGACTTCGCCGAGGGCGACCTCTCCTGGCGCACCATCGACCTCGAGGAGGAGGTCCTGCCCATCGAGGACTTCCAGGGCTGCTCGGTCATGAACTACCCCGATGAGGACGCGGCCTTCACCCGGGTCCATGAGTTCCGTCACTTCCACCCCGAACGGGACTACACGAAGGACGCGACGGTCATCATGCGGGAGTACTCGCGCTTCGCCGAGAAGGGCGACGAGCCGTACTACCCGATCAACACGTCGGACGACCGGGCGAAGCTGCTGGCGTACCGCGACCTTGCGAAGGGCGAGAAGTCGGTGCTCTTCGGCGGACGCCTGGGAACCTACAAATACCTCGACATGCACATGGCCATCGGATCGGCCCTCTCCATGTTCGACAACAAGATCACCCCCCACTTCACGAGCGGCCAGACGTTCGAGAGCGGCGGAGTGGACGCATGAGCGCCACGTCAGAGGTCAAGGAGGCCGTCATGGAACAGGACAGCGCAACGGTTTGGAAGACGGTGCACCGGGTCGTGTTCCCCACGGACGGCGACACCGACACACTGCCCCTCTACGTGGACTTCAATGCCGCACAGAGGGTCGTCGATGAGCAGCACCGTACCGAGCGGACCGGGGCGGGCACGACGGCCGTCGTGGCCCAGCACCGCGCCCAGCGGTCCGATTTCATCGTCGACAGGCGTCAGCTGCAGCTTCCGGCCTACCGCCGGGTCTCGTTCGGCACCTACTTCAACGCGTTCCCCGCGAGCTACTGGCGTGCGCACACGGACGTGTCGCAGGTGCGCCTGCTGGTGGAGGTCGATGGAGACGCGACCGTCGTCATCTACCGCTCCAACGCACGCGGGACCTCGAATCGCGTGGAGAGCATCCAGGTCGGCGCAGAGGAACCTGCCAGCATCGACCTGCCCGTCACGGCCTTCGGCGACGGCGGCTGGTACTGGTTCGACCTCGTGGCCCTCGACACCGACGTCACGCTGAAGCGGGCCGAGTGGGCTGTCCCGCAGCCCGAGGACTTCGACGCCGGATCCATCTCCATCGCGGTGACGACCTTCAACCGCCCCGACTACTGCGTCCGCCACCTGTCGACCTTCGCCGAGTCCGAAGAACTGCTCGACGTACTGGACCGCCTCATCATCACCGATCAGGGCACCCAGAAGGTGCGGGACCAGGACGGATTCGACGAGGCCGCTGCCCGCCTCGGCGACAAGTTCACGCTCCTCGAACAGGGCAACCTCGGCGGCTCGGGCGGCTTCGCGCGCGGGATGCACGAGACGGTCAACGACGGCCGCAGCAAGTACGTGATCCTGTTGGACGACGACGTGCTGGTCGAGACCGAGGGAATCCTGAGGGCCGCCAACTTCGCGGACTTCACCCGCAAGCCGACCATCGTCGGTGGCCACATGTTCAACCTGTACGAGCGCTCCGTGCTCCACAGCTTCGGCGAGGAGATCAACGAGTACCGCTACTTCTGGGGGCCCGTCACCAACACGCGCGAAGCCCACGACTTCTCGGCGAGCAACCTCCGCACCACGCCCTGGATGCACCGCAGGATCGACGTCGACTTCAACGGCTGGTGGATGTGCCTGATCCCGACCAGCATCATCCGTGAGATCGGTCTGGCGCTGCCCGTGTTCATCAAGTGGGACGACGCCGAGTACGGTATCCGCGCCAAGGCCCACGGCTTCCGCACCGTCTCGCTGCCCGGTGCTGCCGTCTGGCACATGCCGTGGACCGAGAAGGACGACACGATCGACTGGCAGGCCTACTACCACCAGCGCAACCGCTGGCTGGCCGCCATGCTCTACTCGCCCTACAAGCACGGTGGCCGGATGCCGCGGGAAAGCTTCATGGTCGACGTCCGCCACCTGCTCTCCATGCAGTACTCGGCGGTCGAACTCCGCCTCAACGCGCTGGAGGACCTCCTCGACGGACCGTCACACCTCCACAGCACCATCGGTGCGAAGCTGCCCGAGATCCGGAGGCGCAGGGCTGAGTTCGATGACGCCCGCGTCAGCAAGAACATCGCCGAGTTCCCGGAGGTGAAGAGGGTCAAGCCGCCGAAACGGGGCATCAAACCCGCCCCGCCGCGCACCCTCAAGGGCGCACTGATCAAGGCCGGTACGGGCGCACTGCGGCAGATGCGTCCTGCGCGCCCCGAAGCCGGCGTCCAGCCCGAAGCGAACGTACCCGCCATGGACGCACGGTGGTGGCGGCTGTCGCAGCTCGACTCCGCCCTCGTCTCGTCGGCCGACGGGTCCGGCGCGTCCTGGTACAAGCGGGACTCGGATCAGTTCCAGTCCATGCTGAAGCGCAGCATGATCCTGCATCAGCGTCTCCTGGCCCGGTGGGACACCCTCGCCGAGGACTACCAGAAGGCGCTGCCGGAGTTCACGTCGCAGCAGGCCTGGGCACAGACCTTCGAGAACGCACACCCGGCCGAAGGAGTAGGGAAGTCGGTCCTGTGACTGGTGTGTCGGACAGGGCCGGATCGGGAGGCGCATCGCGGGCCGACCTCGTGGTGCCGGGCTACGGCCACGGCCTGCGCGACGTCGTCCGCTCCCGCTACCTGCTGAAGCTGCTCGTCCAGAAGGAGCTCCGGGTGCGGTACCGGGGATCGGTGCTGGGGCTGCTGTGGTCCTACGTGAAGCCGGGTGTGCAGTTCGTGGTGTTCTACATCGCACTGGGCGTGTTCCTCGGCCTCGAACAGAGCGAGCGGAACCCGGCCGGCCTGCCCAACTACGCCATCTACCTGTTCTCCGGCATCGTCCTCATCAACTACTTCAACGAGGCGCTCGGCAACGCATCGCGAGCGATCGTGTCGAACGGTGGGCTCATCAAGAAGATCTATCTTCCGCGTGAGCTGTTCCCGATCGCGTCGACCTGGGTGTCGGCGGTGCATTTCGTGCCCCAGATCATCATCCTCGTCGTGGCGTGCCTGTTCTCCGGATGGTCGCCGACCATCCTCCAGCTGGCAGCGGCGTGCGCCGGTTTCCTCATCGTGACGATGTTCGCGATCGGACTGGGGCTTCTCTTCGGCGCGGTGAACGTGTATTTCAGGGACGCGGAGAACCTCGTGGACATGCTGCTGATGGTGGCGACGTGGGCCTCGCCGGTCCTCTACCCGTGGCTCCTGGTCCGGGACAAGCTGGGCGACACCTTCTTCACGATCTACCAGCTCAATCCGATCACCGTGGCGGTGGAGACGTTCCACTTCGCGTTCTGGCTACCGACCACCGAGAGGGCCGAAGCGATCCCGCCGAACCTCCTCTCACTGTGGATCCCGGTCGCGCTCGTCACGTCGGGGCTGATGCTGATCATCGGCCAGCTCGTCTTCCGTCGGCTCGAGGGCCGTTTCGCCCAGGAGTTGTGATGACCACCGCCATCGAGATACGCAACGTCAACAAGCAGTTCGTCCTCCGCCACACCCGTTCCATGAAGGAAGCGTTCGTCTGGCTCATGAAGGGCCGGAAGGGGGACCTGTCCGAGCGTTTCCACGCGCTGTCGGACGTGTCCCTGACGGTCGAACAGGGGGAGTCCGTAGCGCTCCTGGGGTTCAACGGGTCGGGCAAGTCGACGCTCCTCAAGCACATGTCCGGAGTGATGCGCCCGGACTCGGGATCCGTACGGACCCGGGGAAGGGTGGCCGGCCTCATCGAGGTCGGAGCGGGGTTCCACCCCGATCTCAGTGGGAGGGACAACGTCTACCTCAATGGGGCGATCCTCGGGATGGACCGGGACGAGATCGAGGCCAAGTTCGACTCGATCGTCGAGTTCTCGGAAATCGGCCAGTTCATCGATACCGAGGTCAAGTTCTATTCGTCCGGCATGTACCTCCGGCTGGCATTCGCCGTGGCAGTCCACACCGATCCGGAAGTGTTCCTGATCGATGAGATCCTCGCCGTCGGCGACGAACCGTTCCAGAAGAAGTGCATCGCCAGGATCCGGGAGCTGGCGGCGGAGGGCAAGACGCTCGTGGTCGTGAGTCACGATCTCGACATGGTCGCCAAGATCTGCGAGCGGGGTGTCCTGCTCGATCACGGCAACGTGCTCATGGATGGCCCGGTCCGCGACGTCATCAAGCGGCTCCGGTCCAACTAGTCCCCGGCGGCGAGAGCGCTGTGCGCCCGTCGAGCCACCCGGTTGAAACAATGCGGCCTTCGTGCTGCCGATGGAGGAAATGTGTCTTGGTGGTCGATCGCGCCGATTTTGGCGGTGACCGTGCTGGTGACCATCCTGCCGGGACTGCTTCTGGCGCTCTCGCTCGGTTTCCGTCGGCTGGCCGCGGTCGGCGTGGCGCCGCTCCTGACAGTGGCCACGGCGGGTGTAGCTGCTGTGCTCGGCTCACTGGTCGGTATCCCGTGGTCGATCTGGCTCGTTGCCGGGGGAGCGCTGATCTTTTCCGCTGGAGGCTACTTCCTGACGCGACGCTCGCGGGTCGAGGCTGAAGCAGGGACCCCGGCCCCCGACGGGTGGGGAGTCCTTGGAGCGGCAGGGGCGGGGTTCCTGGTCGGCTCCGGCCTCATCGCCTGGCGCACGGTCACGCTGATCGGGAACCCGGAGAACATCGCCCAGCGCTTCGACAACGTGTTCCACCTGAACGCCGTGGAGTACATCGTCTCCACCGGTGACGGCTCATCACTCACCCTGGGCGAGATGACGGGCAACTCGGGTGCGGCGGCGATCTATCCCGCTGCCTGGCATGCCCTGGCCGCCCTGGTCGTGCAGGGGACGGGCACATCCGTCCCGGTCGCCGTCAACGCGCTGAACATCGTCGTCGCGGCGGTCGTGTGGCCCCTGTCCGTCGTCCTCCTGGCGAGGGTGGTCGCAGGCCGGAACAGGGTCGTCCTCCTCTCCGCCGGGGTCCTCTCCGCCGCCTTCATCGGGTTCCCCTACCTCATGATGGTGTGGGGGCCCCTCTTCCCCTACATGCTGTCCGTTGCCCTCCTGCCGGCCGCTCTCGGGGCGGTCCTCCTCTTCCTGGGAATGGGCCGGCACCTGGCCGTCCCCACGCTCCCGGCGGTCCTGGTGGTCCTCATCGCGGTCGCCGCGCTGGCGCTGTCGCACATGAGCTCGGTCAACAGCCTCGTGCTGTTCGGCTTCCCTGCTCTCGTCGTCGCCCTCGTCACGAGGAGGAGGGCCGGAAGCAGGATCCGCTCGGCGAGGGCGAGCGCCGTCCTCAGGGCGGTCCTCGGCCTGGTCGCGCTGGGCGTGTCCATCCTCCTGTGGCTCAAGCTCCGTCCGGTGCCCTACGACGTATGGGGGCCGCACCAGACCCCCGGAGGCGCCGTCGGAGAGGTGCTGGCGTACTCGCCCATGGGCTTCCCCCTGGTGTCGCTCACCGTGTCCCTGCTCGCGGGAGCCGGGATGATCCACCTCCTGCGCCGCGGCGAGCAGCGGTGGCTGCTGGTGAGCTTCGCGCTGGTCGGCTATCTCTACGTCGTCGACGCCGGGCTGGAGCGGGGGCCATGGCGCGCTGTGCTCACCGGGATCTGGTATGCGGACACCAACCGCCTGGCGGCACTGCTGCCGATGTTCGGCGTCGTGTTCGGTGCGATCGGGACAGGTGCCGTGCTGGCGTGGCTGGGCGACGTCGTCCGACGAACATCCGTCGGTACGTCGCTTGCACGCGGAGTCCGCTCGCGGCCCGCGCTGGTCCGTGGGGCTGCGTCGCTGGCGGGACTGGGAGTCGTGGCCGTCCTGGTGGCCTCGGCGACCCAGACGAAGCCGCTCGAGACGTATCTGGAAGGGGGAGAGCTCTACTACCTCCGGGACACACCCACGTCCATCGTCTCCTCCGACGAGTACTCCCTCCTCGAGCGCGCCGAGGAGACCCTGCCGGAGGACGCGGTCATCGCGGGCAACCCATGGAACGGCAGCACTCTCGCCTTCGCGTTCACCGGGCGCAAGGTGCTCTCCTACCATCTCTTCGAGACCCAGTCACCGGCCGTGATGGAGGTCGCGGAGTCCCTGGGCGATGCGGCCACGGACGAGGAGGCCTGTGCTGCCGTCCGCGAGACGGGCGTATCCCACGTCCTCGACTTCGGTACCCAGTACCTCGTCGAGAACGGGGCGTCGCAGCTGTTCCCGGGCCTCGACGACCTCGAGGACTCCGATGCGGTCCGTCTCGTCGATGAGCAGGGCGCAGCCAAGCTCTACGAGGTCACCGTCTGTCAGGACTAGGCCCGCAGGTCGAGGCCTGCCGGAAGTAGGGTCTACCGGGCTGCAGATCCGCCGGCACGAGGGCGACGAGCGCCGCGGACGGTCAGTTGGACGACGTCGCCAGCAGGGACAGCAGATAGGATCCGTAGCCGCTCTTCACGAGCGGCGTGGCGATCGCCTCGAGTTCGGCATCGTTCAGGAACCCCTGCCGCCACGCGATCTCCTCGGGGGCTCCGATCTTCAGCCCCTGCCGGTGCTCCACCGTCCGGATGAAGTTCGATGCGTCACTCAGGGAATCGAAAGTACCGGTGTCGAGCCAGGCGGTCCCGCGGGGGAGGATGTCCACCTGCAGCTTGCCGGCTTCCAGGTACACGCGGTTGATGTCCGTGATCTCCAGTTCCCCGCGGGGTGAGGGCTTGAGGTCGCGGGCGATCTCGACCACGTGGTTGTCGTAGAAATAAAGGCCGGGGACCGCGTAGTTGCTCTTCGGATTGGCCGGCTTCTCCTCGAGGGAGAGAGCCTTCCCCGTCTCGTCGAACTCGACGACTCCGTACGCCGTGGGATCAGCCACCCAGTAGCCGAACACGGCACCACCGTCCACCTGCGCGAAACGACGCAGCTGCGTTCCCATGCCCTGCCCGTAGAAGATGTTGTCCCCCAGGACGAGGGCCACGGAATCATCCCCGATGTGGTCCGCGCCGAGGATGAACGCCTGGGCGAGGCCATCGGGAGAGGGCTGCTGGACGTACGTGAGGGAGACACCGAACCTGCTCCCGTCGCCCAGCAGGCGCCGGAACTGGTCCGCGTCCTGCGGCGTCGTGATGATGAGGATGTCCCTGATGCCCGCAAGGATGAGCGTGGACAGCGGATAGTAGATCATCGGCTTGTCGTACACGGGTACGAGCTGCTTGCTGATTCCCAGGGTGATCGGATGCAGTCTGGAGCCGGTACCCCCGGCAAGGATGATTCCACGCATACTGCGCATTATTGCCTCGCGTCACCGTGGCGCCAAATCGTCCCGGAGGCCGGGCGGGGACTCCGGGGTAGGATGACTGGGTTGCCCTAGTGTCGG
Source organism: Arthrobacter pasteuri (assembly GCF_054510955.1). NCBI lineage: Bacteria > Bacillati > Actinomycetota > Actinomycetes > Micrococcales > Micrococcaceae > Arthrobacter > Arthrobacter pasteuri. The sequence goes on along the minus strand of NZ_JBTNDO010000001.1, from coordinate 856,275 downwards.
TCGTGCTGATGGAGAGATTGTGCCACGGAGTAAAAAGCCGTCCGGACTCTGGTTCGGCCGACCGTTCGATACCCGGAACAACAGCCTGAACCTGATCCGCCTGGTGCTCGCGCTGGCGGTGCTCGTGCATCACAGCTGGCCCCTGTCGGGACGCCCCGAGGAACCAGCCTTCGCCGGGGACACCCTCGGAGGGTGGGCCGTGGCCGGGTTCTTCGTCGTCAGCGGGTACCTCATCACCGCAAGCCGGTTCAGCCACTCCCTGGGGGAGTACCTGGTGCACCGCGTCGCCCGCATCATGCCGGCCTTCATCGTCTGCCTCGTCGTCGTCGCGGGCTTCTTCGCCCCGCTCGGGTACCTCGCCGCCAAGGGCAGTCTCGACGGCTTCTTCACGACAGGTACGACGCCCTTCAACTACGTCTTCTCCAACCTCGGGCTGAAAATGCTGCGGTACGACGTCGCAGGGACGCCCGCGGGCGTCCCCTACCCGGGTGCGTGGAACGGCTCGCTGTGGAGCCTCTACTACGAGTTCTACTGCTACGCGGTCCTCGCCTTTTTGGGGATCTTCGCGATCATCCGCAAGTTTCCGTGGCCCCTGACCATCCTCTTCGTCGCCAGCGTGATCGTCCATGCGTCGGTGGAGGACGTCGCTCCCTTCACCCAGGGGAACTTCGACTTCGACCTGCTGTTCCGCCTGCTGCCCTTCTTCCTCGGCGGAGCCGTCGTCCTGGCGTGGAAGGACCGGATTGGCATCCACTGGCTCCCGGGAGCCGCCTCCGCCGCGGCCGCCGTGGCGGTCACGGCCCTCGTACCGGGCTGGGGCGGCGCCGCGTCGGCTGTCTTCATCGCGTATGCGACCCTCTGGATCTCGACGCTGCTGCCCTCGCCGATGCTGATCCGGAAGAACGACGTCTCCTACGGCGTCTACATCTACGCCTTCCCGATCCAGCAGCTGCTCGCGGTGTACGGCGTCCATGAGCGAGGGCTCGTCGTGTACATGCTCGTGGCCGCGGTTCTCACGATCGCGGCGGGGATCGCGAGCTGGCTGCTGGTCGAGCGGCCCGTGATGCGCGCCGTACGCCGGCACGGGAAGAAGGCCGAGCCCCGGCAGACCGAACCCCCGGCAGGAGCCGTGCCCTCCGAGGCGGCGCAGCCCGAGGGAACGGTTCCCGCAGGGCAGCAGGGCGACCCGCTCGTGGCGCAGCAGTCGAAGGTTGTCGAGATCCAAGCGACCGGAGGGTGAGCCTCCCGGTCACCGAGGTTCGGCCCCAGCCCGCAGGCACGGCACGTGTTCTCATCCCGGGCGCCGCAGGCGCCGGAGCGTTCCTCGCCGTCGTGGCCCTGCGCCTTACAGGCTTCCTCGAGGGCCCTGCGATGATCATCGTGCTCGGGCTGATTCTGCTTGCCCTTCCGACCTCAGCTTCCCTGTCCCGGCGTATCCTGCTGATCCTCCCGCCGGTGCTGGGATTCGTTCCCCTGCTGTGGTGGGTTCCCGGGCTGTTCGCCGTCGTGGACTACGGAACGTTCCTGCTGGCAACGGCGCTCGGCGTGCTTGCTTCCTGGGTGGCCTGGGCCTCGGGGCGGCCCGGCGAGCTCCACCGCCTGCTGCCGGAGCTCACACCGCTCGATGCGTTGCCGATCGTGACCGGTGCCGCGGCCGTCATCACCCAGCTTCCGGCGCTGACTGCAGGCACCGCCGGGAAGGCGCTGTCGCTGCTCTCGCTCAGCTGGGACAACGCCTCGCACTTCACCATGTACTCCACCCTGCAGGCCCGGGATCGCGTGATCCCCCTGCTGGGCGTCGCCGCGGACGGCAGCAGATGGTCCTTCCAGGACTATCCGCAGGGCTTCCACGCGGTGCTGGCGACGCTGTCCCAGCTCGTCTGCGGTCCCGGGGCGCTCGGACCCGAGGCCGCCGTCGTCGCCTTCGCCCGCCTCAGCGCGGTGGTGACAGTGCTGTCGGCGGTTCTCGTCTCCGCCGGGCTGGTGTCCCTGCCGGCCATGCGCAGGCGGCCCGGGGTTGCGCTCCCGGTGCTCTCCGCCGTGTCGGCCGGGTGGTTGTTCGGGCCCGGCGCGATGGCCTACCACCACGGGTTCCCGAACTTCTACCTGGGGGTCGCGCTCGTGGTCTCGGCGGTGCTTGTGGCGTTCACCATGGAAAAGCCGCTGCTTCCCCTGCCGCTGGCGGCTCTGGGCGGGTCGGCGGTCGGTGTGGCCCAGAACTGGGTGCTGCTCCTCGTGTTTCTGGCGCCCCTTCCGCTGATTCTGTTCCTGCCGCGGCGCAGGGTCCGCTGGCGTGCCTCCCGGAGCGGGTGGGCCGCTGCGCTGCTCACAGTGGTGCTGACGCTTGCGGGGGTGGGTCTCGCGCTCCGGCAGATCTCGGCGATCGAGGTGAAGACGGTCATCGGGGCGACCGGGGGAGTGCCCCGGCCCGAGGTCGTCGAAACCACGGCAGTGTTCGTGCTCTGCGCGGTACTCTCGATCCTGGCGCTCCGGATGCATCGGGCGGGCTCCCTGCCGCGGATGCGACTGCCCCTTCTCGTCCTTACCGCGGGGACTCTCTTCGCGGTGTGGCTCGGCGGAGTCCAGCTCCTCGAGGCGGGCAAGCTGTCCTACTACGTCCTCAAGTTCCTGATCGCGTTCGAACTCGTCGCGCTGGTCCTCGCTGCCGTGGCGCTGATGGTCCTGATGGACCGGCGGCGGCAGCAGCGCCGTCCGCTCCCTGCTTCGTCCACCGTCCGGCTGCCCGGCGTCGTGGCGTCGGTCCTGGCGGCGCTGGCAGCGACGCAGCTGTTCGGCGCCGCCCCCCTGGCCTGGGGGCACACGCCGCTGGGGACGTCGGCAGCGGCCCAGGAGGTCGCCGACCAGCAGAAAGTCCTGGCTGAGGTGCCCGCCCATGTCCAGAGCCTGCTCAGGGCCGTCGAGCAGGGGAACGGCGAACCGGCAATCTACGTCACCACCGAGGACGGGAGCGTCTTCCACCCTATTCTGGCCCAGCAGTGGTACAGCGGACTCAGCGGTACCTACACCGAGGGCAGCTGGAAGCTGTCACTCAACATGTTCCCGCTGTCCGGCGGGCCGAGCACGGTCGACGGCGTGGTGGACTCCATCCGCGCCGAGGCGCCGGACACCCGTTTCATCATCGACCCCTAGGGCCGCCGCGACACCACCTCCTGCGGGCCGGCCCGTCCGGGAGTGGGCCGGCCGGCAGGAGTCCCGTGAACAGGGAATGTCTCCGGATACAGGAAAGTCCCCGCGCACTGCGCGGGGACTTTCCTGTGGTGTTGCCGGGGCCGTCGGCCCGGGGTGCCCGGGCCCGGCCCGGCGGTTATGCGGGCTGGACGTTGGCCTGGGAATCGATCCACTGGGCGAGCCGGGTGATGCCCTGCTCCAAGTTGTACTGCGGGGTCCAGCCGAGTACCTCGTTGGCCGCGCTGACATCGGCCCAGGCGTGTCGCACGTCGCCCTGCCGGTACTGGCCGGTGACGTGGGGTTCCGGGGCGCCGTAGTACCCCGCGATGATCGCCGCAGCGGTTCCGATCGTCTGGAACTCACCGGAGCCGATATCGAGGGGCGTGTCGCTGACGGTCGGGGAGGTCGCTGCGGCCACGAGGGCCGAGGCGACGTCGTCGATCAGGATGAAGTCGCGGCGGACCTCGCCGTCCTCGTACAGGGGGATGGAGGTGCCGGACTTTGCCATCCTGCAGAACAGCGACATGATGCCGGTGTAGGGGTTGATGAGCGACTGGCCCGGCCCGTAGACGTTCTGGAGCCGGAGGACGGCCGTCTCGACGCCGTAGGACTTGCCCCACGCCACGAGGATGTTCTCCTGGGCGAGCTTGGTGGCCCCGTACACGCTCACCGGGGCAGGGAAGACGTCGGAGGCCTTCATCGCTGTCGGCTCGGCGTCGGGGAAGTCCCACTGGGCCTGGTCGAGCGTCGCGCTGGTGCGCTGGCCCGGGTAGAAGAGCGCGTCCGCTCCCGTGCGGCGCCAGGCGCCCTCCCCGTACACGGCGCGGCTGCTCGAGAGCACGATGCGGCGCGGCAGCTTCTTGTGGCGGTTGAGCGCATCGAGCATTTGCGAGGTGCCGACGACGTTGGTCATCGTGTGCCGCGTCGACTCTTCGAGGGATTGCCCCGTGCCGGTCTCGGCGGCCAGGTGGATGATGACGTCGGGGGTCACCGTGGCAAGGACGCTGTCCCAGACGCCGGCGTCGGTGATGTCGCCGCGGACCAGCTCCGCCGATGCGTGGAGTTCCTCCGGACGCTCGCCCGTCTCGTGGATCTGGGGGTGGAGGTTGTCGACGACGACGACGCGGCCGAAGGAGGCCGCCAGGGCGCTGGAGATGGCGGTCCCGATGAAGCCGGCTCCGCCGGTGACGAGGACTGTCTGTTCCGGCGCGCCGGAACGTGGGGCATGGGTCATGTGAGCCTTCCTGAAGGGGCCGTTAGAGGCCGAAGATGTGGCGCGCGAGCGCCTTCGCTGCGGTGTGGTTGCGGCTGAGGAGGGCGCCGGGCAGCAGGGACGCAGCGTGGGCCCGGGAGGTGAGGCGGAGCCGGGCGGCGCGTTCAGCGCGCCTCCAGTCGAGTTCCTTCGCCTGGCGGGCAGCGAGGCTGAAGTACTCGCGCTCCCCGGCGAACCGGGAACCGTCGACGAGCTTGGAGGACGAGGCGCTGGCCGAATGGCGCCGGTAGGAGAAGCACACCGTGGGCTCGATGAGCAACTGGTCCCCCTTGTAGATCATGTCCATCACCAGGGCGAGGTCCTGGATGATGGGGAAGCCCTCACGGAAGTCGACCTCGCGGATCTTGGCGGTGCGGAATGCGAGGGAGGGCCAGTACAGCCAGTCTCCGTGCATCAGGTTCGCCGCGATCGACTCGCCCGAGACGAGCTGGAGTCCGGTACCGCGCGGGCGGACCAGCTTTTGCTTGGCCGTGTCGGCGAGGGTCGTCACGACGGTGCCTGCCTCGTCGATGATCCGCACGCCCGGCTGGAGGATCGCCGCTTCGGGGAACCGCCGGTGCGCGGCGAGGATCGTGTCGACATAGTTCGGCAGGAGGACGTCGTCGCAGCCGAGGATCGTCATCAGCTCTTCCGTCGCCAGCGAGACGCAGGTCCGGTAGTTCGCGGTGATGCCTTCGTTCTGCTCCTTGCGGATGTAGGTGATCCGCTCGTCGTCGATCCCGTCGAAGTATTCCTTCACCGTGAGGTCGGGGTACGCGTCGTCGACGACGGTCAGCCGCCAGTCGGCGGAGTCCTGCGCCAGGACACTCCGGACGGTCTCCTTGAGATAGCCGGGATCTCCCCAGTAGGGGATGAAAATGTCCAGTGGCATGGGTAGGCCGGCCTTCCGTGGTGGGTGGGGCGGAGGGTTCCGCCGGGCATCGTGATGTCAGGGGTGTTTCTGCTTCTGCGGAGGGTGCGCGGCGGATGCGCCCTTCCCTCCTGAAGATCCATGCTCCGGGACTGAAGATCCGTGCTCCGGAACGCGGTTCTTTCCCGGTGCCGCGAGTGCCCCGGCGGCTCCCTTGTCGGAAGGGAGGGCGCGCTCAGGGGCAAGGGCCTCGAGCTGGGCCCGCAGGATCGCCACTTCCTCGGCGAGGGCCCGTGTCTCGTCCTCGACCGAGGAGATTTCGACGGAGAGGTGCAGCAGCACGCCGAGCACGAAGAGGATTCCGAGGGCGAACAGCAGGTTCGAGGGGACCTCGACGCCCACGGCTTCCGCCGCGATGGCCAGCAGCTGGGGGAACGCGCCGAGCACCACTGTCGCTGCGCCCACGATCAGCCAGAGGGCGGCGTACTTCTCCCGGATCTTCTTGCGCCGCAGGAGGTCGAGGATGACCGCGACGATGATGATGGCCAGCACGAAGGCGGCGATGGTTTCCAAGAGTCAGGCTCCCATGAGGTGGACTGGGCCGGATTTCCTGCGTGTCAGGGCGAACAGCAGGGCGAAGACGGAGCGGCCGAGGTAGATCGCCGCCTTGGTCGGATTGTGGCTCGGAGTGCCGCCCTGGCGGACGCGCATCTCCACGGGGACCTGGACCACCCGGCAGCCCGATTTGATGGCGACGACCAGCGAATCGATGGTGTCGCCGAGGTACTCCGCCGGGTAGTGGTCGAGGTACTGGGCGATGGCCCGGGTATTGGCCGCCCGGAAGCCGCTGGTCACATCCGTCAGGCGCGTCCTGGCGAGGGAGGAGATGACCCCCGCGAGGAACTGCATGGCCCATTTGCGGGGCCCCGACACCCGGTATTCGCCGCGTTCGGCGAAGCGCGCACCGATGGAGATGTCGGCGTTCTCCAGCCCCCGGAGCACCCGCTCGATATCACGGGGGTCGTGCTGGCCGTCGGCGTCCACCTGGACGACGGCGTCGTAGCCGCTGCGGGCGGCGTACTTGAAGCCGGCGCGCATGGCTCCGCCGACACCGAGGTTGAAGGGCAGCCGCAGGACGGTGGCGCCGGCGGCCTCCGCCTCGGCCGCAGTCCTGTCGGAGGATCCGTCGTCGACGACGAGCACGTCGTAATGCTGCTCCATGGCGAGCGTTTCACGGACCGTGTTGCCTACGGTCTGAGCCTCGTTCCATGCGGGCATGATGACGAGGGCGCGGGAGTAGGGCGCTTTGGGCATGACTTCTAATCTACCCCACCGGGGCGGGCGGACCCGGCTGGCCGGGTGTGCGCTCCGTCTACTCCGCGCCGTAGGAACGCCGCGCGTAGCGCCGGTACACCGACCCGAACAGCGCGGGTGCCGCCTTGAGGAGTACCCCCGCTGCGGCGAGGTCGGGACGCGCCCTGGCGCAGTCCGCCAGGCGGCCGAGCGGCAGGTCCGCCCCGTACTGCCGGAGGGAACGTCCTCCCGTTGCGGTGGAGCCGGATGTCGCGGCGCTCTGTGCGGTGAGGAGCGTCAGGAGCGTCAGGAGCGCCTGGTACGGCGCCCGGAACCGACCGCGCCGGAAGGCGGCGTCGAGATGGAGGTCGAGGTAGGTGAGGGCTTGCCCCACGTCCTCCCTGGACGGCACCCTGCCCCAGGTGAGGGAGCCCGCGGAGATCCGGTAGCGGTAGAGGGGGCGCTGCAGGACGATGACGTGCCTGGCCCGGGGGTAGAGGGCGAGGTTCACCACCATGTCCTCGAACCGCTTGAGGCCTTCCGGGTAGCGAAGGCCGTCGAACAGGCTCCGGCGGTACAGCTTGTCCCAGGGGAACGGCGTGATGCGATCCGCCAGTGCCGCGCGAAGTGCCGTGCGCCCATCCATCCGCCCGGCATTGCGGCTCGAGCGCGGGCGCTCCTCGGAACCATCCACGGATACGACGTGGCCGCACACCACGATGTCGGTATCCGCGTCGCAGGCGCTCGTCAGCGCTTCGAGGTAGTCGGGCAGCAACTCGTCGTCGGCGTCGAGGAAGGCGACGAACTCGCCGGCCGCCGCGTCGAGACCCGTGTTCCTGGCAGCGGAGCTGCCGCGGTTCTCCGGGGAGTCGATGACGCGCACCGGCCGGTCCGGGACGCTCGCTGCAAGGGCCCGGGCACGCCGGGCGGAGTCGTCGGTCGAGGCATCGTCGATGACCAGCAGTTCCCAGCTCTCATAACTCTGGGCGATCACGCTGGCAAGGGCGCGCTCGATCGTCGAGGCACTGTTGTAGACGGGCACGATCACGCTGACGAGGGGTCCGGTTGTCACCGTCCGATACCTTCTTCCGCTGAGGTTTCGGCTTTCCGACGCCCGGTGGAGGTCAGGAGGGCCGTGAGGTGGACGAGGGCTCCTACGACGGGGCCCAGCACCAGGCTGAGAATCACCCGAGACTCCAGGGAACCGGGCAGCAGGAGCAGGAGGAAGGTGGCTGCGGTCGCCGTCAGCCAGCCCATCGAGTAGGCGGTGTGCGCACCTCGCGCGAGGCACGCGGTTCCCGTCACGGTCAGCACGGCCATCAGGCACCCGGCGAAGGTCAGGGCTGCCATGGCCAGGGGTGCGACGACGTAGGCGGGTCCGAAGACCAGCATGATCCAGGGCCCGAGCAGGCCGGCCGCTACTGCCCCGACGACGCCGAGGGCGAGCAATGCCGCGGCGGGAAGGGCGATGGCCCGGACGAGAGCCGTGCCCGTCACGCCGACGAAGCGTGAGATGAGCACCGACTGGAAGGCCTGGAGGGGAATCATGATCGGCGCGCGGGTGAGGGAGATCGCGAGGATGAGGGGCGCCGCGCCGGCGTACTGCTCGAGGGGTGTCGTCAGGCGCAGCAGGATGGGGAACCCGGTGATGAGAGCGGCCGTGGCCGCGGCCGACAGCATGGCATGGCCGGTGTTGGCCAGGAGGGCCGCTGTGCCCACGTCGGCTCGTGCGCGGACCGCCGACCGTGACGACGGTGCGAACAGGAGGATGAGCAGCCAAGTCAGCGCACCGGCAGCACTGGCGGCCTCCAGCCCGACCCGCGTGGACACGGTGAGTACGACGACGACGACGAGGAGCAGGCGCAGCACCGCTTCGGAGGCGGCGAGTCCGGCGAACAGCGACCACCGCTGCGACCCTCCAGCCGCCCCCGCCAGGGAACAGTGGCCGGCATAGGCGACGGAGGCCACCGAGAGGACAGCGACCAGCAGGATCGTGTCGTCCGGCAGGATCGACGGCGCCCAGAGCGGTGAGGTCGCAGCGATCAGCACTGCTCCGCCACCTCCGATCAGCAATCCGAGGGGGAAGACGGCCGCACCGTGCGCTGGTCGCCCGGTGTCCGTCGCTGCCGTCCGGACGGCACGGGTGAACTCGTTGATGATGCCCGCGATGATGCCGAGGATGAGGAACAGGACGGCCCAGAAGGTGAGGAACTGGGCGTTCTGTTCCGGGCTGAGCGCACGCGCCGCGAGGAAGAGGATCAGGTAACTCGCACCTGCGGCGATGACCGACGCTCCGCCTACCGCCGGCAGTCCTTTGCCCTGGGTTCGTCCGCCCTTCACCTGCGCGGGTTCAGCCGCGGACTCGGGCGGATCACTTGGGGACATAAGCCCCGATCATAGCGATGCGGTCCATCCCGGGCACAATCTGACGGGTGCCCGGGATGGAGCGCCTGGTGGGGGTTAGGAGCGGGTGACGCCGCGGGTGGGGGACCAGGTGAGTTGGCCTTTCTGGAATTTCTGGGTGCAGGTCTTGGTGGTGGTGGTGCAGGTTTCGTCGGTGGTGGGGTAGCCGAGGGTGCCTTTTTCCCAGCCGGTGGCGCGCCAGGCGGCTCCGATGGCGCCGCTGGTGGGGTGGGCGCCGGTGGTGGGGGACCAGTGGATCTGGCCGCCCTGGAAGTTCTGGTAGCAGCCGCTGTTGATCAGTCCGCAGGCCTGGTTGCTGGTGGGGTAGCCCAGGCTTCCGGCTTCCCAGCGGGTGTTCCCCCAGGCGTTGTTGAACACGCCGCGGGTGGCGTAGGCGCCGGTGGTGGGGGACCAGTGGATCTGGCCCTTCTGGAAGTTCTGGTAGCAGCCGCCGTTGGTGAGTCCGCAGATCTCGCCGCTGGTGGGGTAGCCCAGGGTTCCGGTTTCCCAGCCGGTGGAGCGCCAGGCGGCTCCGATGGTGCCGTAGGTGGGGTTCGCTCCGGTGGTGGGGGACCAGTGGATCTGGCCGCCCTGGAAGTTCTGGTAGCAGCCGCCGTTGGTGATCCCGCAGACTTCGTTCGCGGTGGGGTAGCCGAGTTTGCCCTTTTCGCGGCCCAGTGCACTCCAGGTGCTGTCGATCGCGCCGGTAGTGATGGCTGTTCCCGATGCCGGGGAGGTGTAGATGTTGCCCTTCTGGAAGGTCTGGAGGCAGCCGCCGTTGACGAGTCCGCAGATGGCGTTGCTGGTGGGGTAGCCGACGCGGCCCTGTTCCCAGCCGCTGGCGGCCCACGCGGCGCTGATGGTGCCGCTGGTGATGTAGGCGCCGGTGGTCGAGGACCGGTGCATCTTGCCGCCCTGGAAGTTCTGGTAGCAGCCGGCGTTGACCAGCCCGCAGACCTCGTTGCCGGTGGGGTAGCCCAGGGAGCCCTGCTCCCAGCCGGTCTGGCCCCAGGCCCTGCCGAAGGCTCCCCAGGTCGCGGAGGCGCCCGATGCCGCGCTCCAGTGGATCTGGCCGCCCTGGAAGTTCTGGTAGCAGCCGCCGTCGACCAGCCCGCAGGCCTCGTTGCCGGTGGGGTAGCCCAGGGTGCTGTTCTCACGGCCGAGGGAACTCCAGGTGCCGTCGATCGCTCCGAGGGTCAGCGCCGCTCCGGTGAGCGGGGACCAGTAGATGTTGCCCTTCTGGAAGGACTGCACGCATCCGCTGTTCTTGAGCCCGCAGGTCAGGTCGGTGACCGGGTAGCCGAGGGAGCCCTTCTCCCAGCCGGACCTGCCCCAGGCACCGTTCACGGCTCCCTGCGTGGCATGGGCTCCGGTGGCCTTGGTCCAGTGCACCTGCCCGTACTGGTAGTTCTGGTAGCAGCCGCCCTGGCTGATCCCGCAGACCAGGGACGAGATCGGGTTGCCGATCGCCGGGGTCCGCGCAGCCGAGGCCTGCACCAACGGACCCGCCACACTCACCACCGACTGGACCTGCGAGTTGACGGCGAAGGCGGACAGCTCGGCTGCCGTTCCGCGCCAGACGTTGGAGTCTCCGACGAAGGGGCCGGTGCTGCTGTACTGCCACACCGCATAGGACGACCACCCGTTGGGCAGCAGGCCCGCCGATGTCTGCCCGTAGGCGGCGATATGGAGGGGATGATCAGCGAACGCGCCCGAATTGCCGGTGCACGTGGCCCACCAGTCCGTCGTCGTATAGATCATGGGCACACGGCCGGTCAGCGCGCGCACCGTCGAGGAGAAGTCCCGAAGCCACGCGACCATCTGCGCCGCCGACATGTTGTAGCAGGAATTGCCGAGCGAAGGGTAGGGGTTGTATTCGATGTCCAGGAGCGGAGGGAGCGTCCGTCCGTCTGCCGACCAGCCTCCGCCGTTACGCACGAAATAGGTGGCCTGCTCGGCTCCGGAGGATCCCGTCGTCGGGATGGCGAAGTGGTATGCCCCGCGGATCATGCCCGCGTCCGCCGCCCCCTTGTACTGCTGGGAGTAGAACGGGTTGACGTACCCAGTGCCTTCCGTCGCCTTCACATAGGCGAACTCCGACCCCTGGACCCGGGCAGTGCGCCAGTCGACGGTGCCCTGATGGCTGCTGACATCCATCCCCTGGATGCCCGCCGGGCGCCACGTGGCCGCCAGCCCACCGGACTGGTCCGTCGATGACTGCTGGGACAGCAGGGGTGCTGCGACCTGGGCGTTGCCTGTCGCCGAGATCCGCTCCAGCCCCTGGCCCATGTGGGCGTTGCCCCGACCGCGGAGTGCGTCGGCCGCCGAGGGGGACGCGACGGACGCCGCACCGTCCCTGGGCAGGACGGCGTCCGGCGATACCGGCGCCGCTGGTACCGGCGTCACCGCATCCGGTTTCTCCGGCGTCTCTGCGTCCGCCTCCGGTGACGCGGACGGAGCCGGTGCCGGCTCTGCCGCCGGAACGGGGTCAGCGGTAGGTGCGTTGTCAGCCGTTCCCGCCTCCCCGGCATCGGTCTGCGCCCCGGTAGTAGGCGCTGACGGTTCGGCCGTCGGACCGGGCTGGGTGAGCGGAGACGGAAGAGTCGGCTCCGAGGCGACCGCCGGCAACGGCGCGAGCGTCAGGGCCCCGAGAAAGGCCGCGGTCGCCAGCTTGGCTGTCAGGGAAAACGGGTGCATGTCGAAAGTCCTCATCGTCAACGGGATGGAGCGCCTGGTGGGGGTTAGGAGCGGGTGACGCCGCGGGTGGGGGACCAGGTGAGTTGGCCTTTCTGGAATTTCTGGGTGCAGGTCTTGGTGGTGGTGGTGCAGGTTTCGTCGGTGGTGGGGTAGCCGAGGGTGCCTTTTTCCCAGCCGGTGGCGCGCCAGGCGGCTCCGATGGCGCCGCTGGTGGGGTGGGCGCCGGTGGTGGGGGACCAGTGGATCTGGCCGCCCTGGAAGTTCTGGTAGCAGCCGCTGTTGATCAGTCCGCAGGCCTGGTTGCTGGTGGGGTAGCCCAGGCTTCCGGCTTCCCAGCGGGTGTTCCCCCAGGCGTTGTTGAACACGCCGCGGGTGGCGTAGGCGCCGGTGGTGGGGGACCAGTGGATCTGGCCCTTCTGGAAGTTCTGGTAGCAGCCGCCGTTGGTGAGTCCGCAGATCTCGCCGCTGGTGGGGTAGCCCAGGGTTCCGGTTTCCCAGCCGGTGGAGCGCCAGGCGGCTCCGATGGTGCCGTAGGTGGGGTTCGCTCCGGTGGTGGGGGACCAGTGGATCTGGCCGCCCTGGAAGTTCTGGTAGCAGCCGCCGTTGGTGATCCCGCAGACTTCGTTCGCGGTGGGGTAGCCGAGTTTGCCCTTTTCGCGGCCCAGTGCACTCCAGGTGCTGTCGATCGCGCCGGTAGTGATGGCTGTTCCCGATGCCGGGGAGGTGTAGATGTTGCCCTTCTGGAAGGTCTGGAGGCAGCCGCCGTTGACGAGTCCGCAGATGGCGTTGCTGGTGGGGTAGCCGACGCGGCCCTGTTCCCAGCCGCTGGCGGCCCACGCGGCGCTGATGGTGCCGCTGGTGATGTAGGCGCCGGTGGTCGAGGACCGGTGCATCTTGCCGCCCTGGAAGTTCTGGTAGCAGCCGGCGTTGACCAGCCCGCAGACCTCGTTGCCGGTGGGGTAGCCCAGGGAGCCCTGCTCCCAGCCGGTCTGGCCCCAGGCCCTGCCGAAGGCTCCCCAGGTCGCGGAGGCGCCCGATGCCGCGCTCCAGTGGATCTGGCCGCCCTGGAAGTTCTGGTAGCAGCCGCCGTCGACCAGCCCGCAGGCCTCGTTGCCGGTGGGGTAGCCCAGGGTGCTGTTCTCACGGCCGAGGGAACTCCAGGTGCCGTCGATCGCTCCGAGGGTCAGCGCCGCTCCGGTGAGCGGGGACCAGTAGATGTTGCCCTTCTGGAAGGACTGCACGCATCCGCTGTTCTTGAGCCCGCAGGTCAGGTCGGTGACCGGGTAGCCGAGGGAGCCCTTCTCCCAGCCGGACCTGCCCCAGGCACCGTTCACGGCTCCCTGCGTGGCATGGGCTCCGGTGGCCTTGGTCCAGTGCACCTGCCCGTACTGGTAGTTCTGGTAGCAGCCGCCCTGGCTGATCCCGCAGACCAGGGACGAGATCGGGTTGCCGATCGCCGGGGTCCGCGCAGCCGAGGCCTGCACCAACGGACCCGCCACACTCACCACCGACTGGACGGGGTCGATCGTGACGCGGGCCTCCGTGTTGCTGACGGAATCGATGCGGATCTTCGTGCCGGAGTGCGTGGTGAAGGTCTGTCCCGCCTGCCACGCCAGGGAGGTGTTGCCCCAGCCCGAGACCCGGCTGTTGGGCGTGAGCACGATGGAGGCATTCCCGGCCCAGCCGAGGATGTCCTGCTTGGTGATCTTGACCCCGCGGTTGCCGTTGATGGCCGTCTGCGCGTCGTAGCCCTCAGGGGCCCGCAGTTCGAGGTAGTAGACCTCGCCACTCACGGGGTCCGTGAACTTCGCCGCGCGGTTGCTGGCTGTTCCCGCCCAGGGGCGGAGGGCTACCTGGCGGGAGTCGGTCACCTTGCCGAGGTCCTGGATCTCGTCGCCGCGTCCGAAGCCGCCGTACTCCCAGAGGAAGGGGTTGATCAAGGGCAGGCTGACCTGGGCGTACCCCATGAGGTCGGTCGTATCGCTGTACTCGGCGGACCAGCAGGCCGAATCGGCCCATGATCCTCCCGACCGGGGGACGTCGGAGCGTCCGTTGGTGCAGGCCAGCGAGTTCGCGTGGTGCAGCCCGAGGACGTGGCCGAACTCGTGCGTCACGACGTTGTTCGTGAGGGCCGAGGGGTACGGCATGATCACGCGGCCGCTGGTGGCGCTGTCCGTGAAGCCTCCACCGAGGATCCCCCAGGACCCGTTGTAGTTGAGGTCCGCGTGCGGGACGAAGATGACCAGGGATTCGTAGGAGCGGTACTGCCAGTTCAGTTCCTTCGTCACGGTCGCCATGATCGTGCCGTAGGAGTCGGTGATCCTCGCCGCCGACTTGTGGCGGTACTCGTTCACCTTCGTGATCGACAGGCGTCCGGCGGAAGCCGACCTCCAGTACGAGTTGGCGCTGGTGATCGAGTTGCGAGCCGCCGTCATATTGATCGCATCGGTATCGGCAACTGTCTTCCCCGACAGTTGCACCGTGACCAGGGTGACCTTGAACTCTCCGTACCGCGGCGCGATCGCCGCTGCCCCGGCGCTGCCGTCGGTGCTCAGGGGCGACGCCGACTTCAGCGGGGTGACGGGCTGCGCGAAGTGTTCCCCGTACCGGGCGTTCGAGTCCGGGTCCTCGAGCGGGTTCCAGTTCAGGTCCGGAACGAAGGACGTGACCTTGTCCTGCGCCGCGGGGGGCGTATCGGCGGTCACCGCTGCGCTCTCGCTCGGCTGAGCCGTCGGCGTCGCACCCGTGTCGGCCGGAGCCGGCGTGGCGGGAGCCGCGGTCGCAACCGGAGCGGGTGCCGCACTCGGAGCGATGGCCGGAGCCGGAGCCGGAGCAGGAGCCGGCACCGGAGCCTCGGATGGGGCGGCCGTAACGGCCGTCGTGGAGGGGGACGGCGCCGGCACGGCGTCGTTGGCTACTGCAGGAACCGCACTGCCCAGGAGACCGAAGGACAGTAGAGCGGCGCACAGTAGCCGGGTGGGGGAGGGCAAGGTCACGGGTTTCTCCAGCAGAATCCGGGCGTCAGCCAGCTGAGTGAATCTCGAGAAGACTACATATCTGTTACGAATGGGACTCACGTTTCGGATGTGAAAGCGGAATCTTAGGTAAAACCTGCGGCTGCCCCGGCATTCCGCCCGGCGTGTTGATGCGTATGGAGCGTGATAAGCGGCACGTTCCTGCGGGTCTCGTACTTATGCACAGAGCCTCGAGCGTCTAGTCGCGCCGGTCGGCGTTCAGTAGGGTGTGGAGCGGCGGGAGCCATCGGGCTTCGGCCGTCACGCCAGCGTCGGCGTGCGGATGCGGAGGTATCCATGGATGCTGTGCGCCTGGTCGAGGGCGAGGTACGCGAACTCATCCGCAGACGCGGTCTGGACCCCTCACTGCAGAGCTCCGAAGTGCAGCTCCTGGTGAATGACGCGATCGCCGACTACGAGGAGCGGTCCCTCCGGGGCGTCCTTCCGCCGTTGGGAAGGATCGACGTCGCGCGCCGGCAGATCTACGACGCCGTCGCCGGATTCGGGGTCCTGCAGCCCTACCTCGACGATTCGTCCGTCGAGGAGATCTGGATCAATGCGCCCTCGGAGGTGTACGTCGCGCGGAACGGCGAATCCGAGCTCACGGCGCTGACGCTGACGGACCAGCAGGTGCGGGATCTGGTCGAGAAGATGCTGAAGTCGTCCGGGCGTCGCCTCGACCTGTCCTCGCCCTTCGTCGATGCCTCCCTTCCGGACGGGTCCCGCCTCCACGTGGTGATTCCGGACGTCACCCGCAAGCACTGGTCGGTGAATATCAGGAAGTTCATCGCGCGTGCATCGAGGCTCGAACACCTCGTCGAACTGGGCTCGCTGTCCCCGCAGGCGGCGCGGTTCCTCGGCGCCGCAGTTGCCAGCGGCCTCAACATCCTCGTCTCCGGCGCGACGCAGGCCGGCAAGACGACGCTGCTCAACTGCCTCGGAGCGTCGATCGGCGCCCGGGAACGGGTCATCACGGTCGAGGAGATCTTCGAACTGCAGCTTCCCCTGCGGGATGTCGTCGGTCTGCAGTGCCGGCAGCCCAACCTCGAGGGCCATGGGGAGATACCCCTGCGGCGCCTCGTCAAGGAGGCCCTCAGGATGCGGCCGGACCGCCTGATCGTCGGCGAGGTCCGCGAGGCCGAGAGCCTGGACATGCTGATCGCCCTGAACAGCGGTCTGCCCGATATTACTGAAGGGCGGTCCACCGCCGGATCAATCGGCGGGACGCGTCGACCAAATACCAATGCTCATCGGCAGACGGCCATCCATAAGGGTCGAGTTCAAGTGCTCACCGATTCCGTATCTGGAATCGGTGTGTGACGGAGGTTACACCTCGCTCGGTGTCCACATCGTCGCCGGCGACACTCTTTCACCAGTAGAAGCTGCTCGATACTCACGCTGGACATGCGGTGAGGGCGGATCATTGTGCTCTTTCCTCAGGTGGAGGCATCGAAGGTCGCGGTTGAGGCCCATGGCGGCTTCCGCCGGAGACCCCCGGGGAAGACGGGCAGCGATCGAAGTCTTCGGGGACTTCCGACTCAAGGGGTATCCAGTGTCCACATCCCCGTACGCGACAGTCTTTACCCATATGTGAGTGACACTCCTGAACCGACCAGCCCAGACCAGTGGGCTGCTCGCACATCGACAAGCTGAACTACGAACAGAAAGCAGAACGTTGAACTTACTTTGGGCAGGGGAGACTGCCTCTCGAATGAAAACAAATCATCATGTGCAGCGGGATGCTGCCCTACCCCAAGACTCAGGAGCGGTGACGGACCGGGATCGGCGGCCGGGGATGCCAGCTATGGAAGTGCAGCCGGGGTCGACGGCAACAACGGCGATGACGGCCGATGGTACTGCGGGCTCGGCGAAGACATGTAGCTGGGTTGAACAATCTGCAGGGCAGGGCGCGACGCACGGCGGCACGGGCGAGCATGAGTGTGAGAGACATCTCCCGATTTGGTTCCTGCACAGGCTGCAGAGCTCCGCGGGTATCGCACCACCCAATCACTTCTGCCGGGAAATCTTCATCTCCGGACTGGAAGCATCGGGACTACATGAGGGAACCAAGAGAACGATGCTGGCGACTCTCGAAACTGCGGATGGTTCAGGAGTCACCGTGCAGAGCGGGGCGGGTCTTGCTGCCAGCCTTGGTGTACGGGCCGCAACCGTTTCAAAGCACTGGAGCGACGCACGCGCTGCGGGCTTCCTCCTGACCCGGTATCGGTTCAACAACTCCTCTGTGCAGCAGTTGACTTGCCCAAGTGGCCCTGTAGCCCCTCCCCCCGGCGCCTACGTACCGCTGGGGGTGCGTCCATGGCCTCTGGACGAGGAGCTTTGGTGGCTGACTGGAGCACGGTTCCCTGCGCCGTGGGGGGACGGAGCGCCTCCGTTCTAGACCGCAATCTAATAAAGGCGAGCGAAAGCAATGCCTTTACGTGGGATTGGGATTTACCCGGGCATACGCCTCGCGGCTCCTGCCCACCTGCCCCGGAACCCATCTACCCGGGCGACGACCCATTGATAGTGCCGGGCACAGCCGTGCCCGGACTCGTCCATGTGACGCAGACACGAAAGACAAAAATGACAACACACGCGTACTTCAACAGCGCCCAGCGCGGTGACTCCCCGGCCCACGTCCTGCGCCTCGCAGGAACGAAGGCCACTGCAACAACGATCAGCGCGAAGGAGCAAGCCTCTACTCACCGCCACGGGCAGAAGCGGGCCGTAGTACTCAGCTACCCTGTTCCTCGATCGTTGGCTACGTCGGTGTCAGCCG
The DNA here is from genome assembly GCF_054510955.1 of Arthrobacter pasteuri. Taxonomy (NCBI): domain Bacteria; kingdom Bacillati; phylum Actinomycetota; class Actinomycetes; order Micrococcales; family Micrococcaceae; genus Arthrobacter; species Arthrobacter pasteuri. Next base: position 838,777 of record NZ_JBTNDO010000001.1, on the reverse strand, counting down.
GACGGTCAAAGTACAACGATGAGCACGGCAAAGCAAGGGCCATCGGACAGGATGCGTCGCTCAGGAAGGGCGAACAGGCGGGAACGCCCCGCACTTGCTCGGTCCTGGAATGCGAAATCACCGTGAAAATCGCTGAGCTGTGCCCGAAGCACAGAAAGCGTCGTGATGCTCTCGGCACGACCGCTCTCACGACAACCCGGATGTTGCCGCCGGATGAGAAGTTCGCGCGGCGGATCGTGCCGGACGAGTACGGCTGCTGGATGTGGACCGCGACCAAGACCTACGACAAGTACCCCAAGCTTTACGTCGGCGGCGGGCGCAAGGAAGTTCGAGCCCACAGATGGGCTTACGATCGCTTTGTCGGCCCGATCCCTGATGGGTACGAGATCGACCATATCTGCAGTGTCACGCTGTGCGTCCGGCCAAGCCACCTGCAAGCACTTCCCGCAGAGGAGCACTGGCGGGTGACGGAGGCCCGCAAGGAGCTGAAGGAACTCACAGGGGATGAACGGAGTCTCGTCGCCTGTGGTCGTGTGACTGTGGCTGAACGGGAATTTGCAGAAGCTCACGGACTGTCACCTCTTGCGCTACACCGGCCGGCCACGGCGATGCACGCGGCCGCCAGGTAACACCTCGTCACCCGCGCTGCCGCCGACCGCCATCATGCACTGATTGGTGCGTGCCATCGTTTAGCCCTAGCGATGCTGCCCCATCAGCAATGATCAACGCGAAATGAAGGACGCCGCATCCTGCCCCGGGGGCAGAGGCGAGATAGATGGATGCCCGGTGTCACCACCGTCAACACGGCGGTAAGAGATACGGAAGTACCGGTCGCTCGACGTGTGCCCATCATCGGTGACCACTCAACAATCAACCCAAAAGCTGGCATGAACGGGCGCCGCACCACCAAAGATTCCGACACCGGCACCGGTATCGGAATCGGAATCGGTATCGGTATCGGTATCGGTATCGGCAAGAATATCGGGTGACTACTGTGGTCGATTCAAGGAGGACGGGTATGCAACGTGCCCGTCCTCCTCCCCGCCGCCGTGACTGAAGTTCCCGGGCGACCGCCTCAGCCGACCGCAGAACGCCGCGTTGCTGCAGGAGTGTGAGTCAATAGCGTTATGGACTTCTCTGACATCGCGGAGACCCTCGACGAATTCGCTGCTGACCGCGGGTGGCAGCAGCACCACCTACCGCGCAGCCTCATGCTCGCCCTTGTGAAAGAGGTGGGTGAGCTTACGGAGCTTTTACAGTGGATTCCCGACGCCCAAGTTGAACAATGGCTTGGCGAGCAGAGCAACAGGGACAAGGTTGCGGCCGAGATCGCCGATGTCTTCATCTACCTCCACTACATCGCCCGCGCGACGCAGGTTGACCTGCCCAGCGCAATCAGCAACAAGATAGCCATCAATCGCGCAAAGTACCCCTCATAGAATCGAGAGTCGTCTTGCCCCTAGTGATCGTCCAACCCGCCGGAAATCGTGAGGGAAAAAGGAACTACGCAAAGACAGTCGAAAGCCCTATCTCCCTCACGGCTACGCAACAACATCTAAGCGCCGGTGACCAGGAACAGCTGGCGATCCTGCATCCTTCTGGCGCGGTGCCGGTGTGGGGTACTACCCGGGGAGAACGCGGCCAGATGGAAAGCCGATGGAACAGAATCACCGCGGGCGACGTCGTGCTCTTCACAGGTGGCAACAGGGTCTTCAAGACGGCACGTGTCACCCACAAGTTCCGCAGCCAGAGTCTCGCGGATTCACTGTGGGAGAGAAAGACCACAGCGAACGGCGACAAGGCATCGTGGGAGTTCATGTACTCCTTCAACCAGCCGGAGGACGCCGACGTATCGTACGACGACCTCAAGGAAGTACTCGGGGAGCTTCCCCTTCCAACACGGGAGTTCTCCGTACTTACCTCTCAGCAAAGCGATCCAATACTCAACTACTTGGAGGATCACGGGGCCACGCCCCCGCCGGAGCCTACCCCGGCTGCTACGCAGACCGTGCTGAAAGAGTTCGAAGCGATGGAGTCCGAGTACATCGGGAAGCGCCGGACAGAACAGCAGTACCTGCGCCAGTACCTTCTGCCTGGTGTGGAAGGGGACTGTCTGCTGTGCGGCCGCACCTTCTCCAGAGACTTTCTGGTGGCTGCACACATCAAAAAGCGCAGTCTATGCACCCCTCAGGAAAAGGCGGACATCCCCGCCGTCGCCATGCTGGCGTGCAGGTTCGGCTGTGACGAGTTGTACGAACGCGGCATGATTGTCGTTTCCTCACAGGGGAAAGTTGCGGGCACGAAGCGTTTGACCGACGACTCTGCCCGGACCTACGCGAACAATCACGCCGTGGGCCGCACCATCAAGAGTTGGTCCTCCCTGGCTGCATCGCATGACTACTTCGAGGCGCACCGATCGTCTTGGGCGAAGTAGAGACCGCTATACGCAGATCGAGGTGGAAAGCGGTGGCTGGTATTCCCTGCGGTCATGGGTTGAAGGCAATGGACCTCGAGGAGGAAGCCGGCCTTGCCGCTCCCTCCGTTGGGGGAGTGGTAGGGAACAGGAGGGAGCCTGTGCCTAACTTGCTTTCAACGTCCGCCGCGAATTGCATTGCTGGCCACGATCCACGAGGCAAGATCAAGCCATGAAAGCGACCATGGAGAGCGGGTTCCACAAGCACAAGCGACTAGGCTCGACGCGTTGATGATGTAAGCAGGCTGAAGGCGCTCACAGGTCTCATCAAGAGACCGTGGGGGGTGCTTGGATGAATACACCTGCGGGGAGCAATCGGGGCCCGGTTGGATGACGGCATCCATGCCCCCAAGAGGATTCCTGTCAGACCTAGCAGGACAGGGCCCGCACCGCGGTCGCATCACCCGCGAATGAGAGATGGAATGACGACTTCGCCACAGAGAATTGTTGTTTATCTGTCTGGCGGCGGATACCGGGCTGCCATTGCTGCTATCGGGGCGTTGCTGGCGGTTGTCGCAGCGGGACAGTGGCAGGATGTTCGAAAGATCGTCTCGGTGAGTGGCGGCGGCCTAGTCAATGCGTGGATCGCAATCCGTCGGCCCGGGTCTGATCAAGAGCTTGTTACGGCCCTAGAGGATCTGTATGAACTGCTGACGAATCGACAGCGCTCCGTGCGTCATCTGCTCGTCGCAGTCATTGTGTCTCTGGTACCCGTTTCAGCATCTGTGAGCATTGGCTTAGCCTTCGCGCCGGTCCTCGGTGCCTGGATATGGGCGTACGCGATCATTGCGTTCTTCGTGTCCATTGGAGGGCTGGTGTGGCTCGCACCGCGCGTATTCCTCGCGCAGGACTACAAGGTATTCGCAGGCAGACTTGGTTCCCTCCGCGAGAGCGGCTGGCATCGAGAGCACGTCTTCGTCTCGTCAGATCTTTGGCTTTCCGGTTATGTCGGGATAACGGCTCACATAGATCAGTCGTTTATCGCGGCCCCACCGCTTCAGCCGATAGACGCGTCCGCTCTTAACTTCTCGACGGCCCTTCGCGCCAGCACAGCCCTGCCTCCAATGCTGCCGACCGTCCGGCTCGGCATCGCGCGTCCCGTGGATCCTACCGGAAGCGGTGCGGGGGGGAATCTGGGACGTACACGCAGCCTGTGGCTCATCGACGGTGGCGCTACCGGGAACCTCGGTATCCAAACGGACCCTGGAATCACGGGTGTGACTACGCAATTCGACACCGTGCTAACGGCTCGGAGAGCACTAGACTCGGCGCTTGGCACCGTGGACGACAGCCTCGATGACCTAACTGATCAATCCGGCTTTCTGCAGGAGGCTAATGAGGAGCTCACCCGCGGATTGCAGATAACTCTCATCTACGATCGGCTAATGACGGATCCGGTCACGGCGCGAGTTGTCCGCCGCGTCCAATCCCTGCACGGTCACCCGAACTTGGATGACCTGAAACTCGTTATGGCCGATTCGGACTCACCGGCCGCTCTCGAAGCCTCGCGGCGCATGCAACGTGACACCGCCTTAGTTGTCCGCGCCGTGCTCGAAGAACCCGAACTCGCGGGGTTCGCGTTAACTGAGCAAGAACGAGGCGCGTTCGACGATCCGATACGCATCGTACGAAAGACCCGCACACCTCGCCCAGAGTGCGGTCATGATGCGAGCCCGTGGTCATCCTGCATCGAATGCCCAACGTTGAATCTGGTCGTTGATGCTTCAGGACGCCCATCGCACGCGGGTCGAACACTCCGATTCCTACTGTGGGTGCCAGGAGCGGGCACGATTGTGAATGCCATGAGGACGCTTCAGATCCTGTACCAAGAGAATCTTCAGGAGGACCGAAAAACGAGCATGTCCGGAACCGTTCCAGTCCTACGAGCGGACGACATCTATTTGAAGGAAGCACGAGTTTCGCGGTCACGCACGCCGACCGAAAGCCACGCCCGCTGGGTTCTGGCCAACAACGGTCTCTCAGGGCCATGGCGTGCTTCACTTCCTCTTCCGGCGTACGTTCGCGCCCAGCTTCGCGAAGATGCCGCACGTTTCAAGACGCAGCTCATGGCCCCGAGCCCGAAGGACCTGGCTAGCGCACAAGCGACACTGGCCAGCGCCTATATAGGGACGGCTGACCTGCTGCACCGCTCCGAAGTAGACCTCGAAGTCATCTATAAAGACCTCGAGATCATTGACTCGAAGATCTCGAGAGTCATCAGAGACGCGGTATCTACGCGCAAGGACGCGCACGCACAGCTAGCGCCGCTCGCTCAGGCCGAGCGCCTGAAATGGGTCATTGGCCTTCGCATGGGCTTCCGCGAAGTGGTCCGCGCAGGGAAAGTGCCTACTGGATAGGACGGCACGATCGACGCTTAAGCAGCTTGGAATCCAGCAGGATTCCCGTTCGCCACATGGTTAGTGGCGTTGTCGTCGGATGACATGACTGAGCGCACAAGCACGCAGTAGTACGGGTTGCATCCCAGGTCTGCGGAGCCAAATTCCGCGATTGCCCATCATTCCGCGTGCAAGCGGGAAAGCTTTCTATCCTGCCCGCATTGAAAAGCGCTATTACGACCGGGGGAGACGATGAATCCGCTTGCCCCTCCCCCCCCGGCAGGTAAAGCACACGGTGCGGGCGATAGGAGAGCAGTGGTCCTCGGCACTAGGGGCCCTCCACCCCTTCATTGGGGGAGCTTCGGTTGCGCCAGCGGTAGCAGAGGCAGCTATTTCCGGAACACGACCACCACGACTGGCCACACTGGTAGCCTCTCGAGCGAGGGAGCGTACCACTGTGAACCTGCCAAGGGCTGTTGACGATTCTGGCTCTGACGAGCTGCCGCGGCGTAAGAGCGCGCCCGACTCTCGCGAGGTTATCCCAGGTTCCTTCAGCCGGGCCGTTCCCTCGGAAGGGATATCACGGCCTCCCTCTATTCATGAGATAGAGACTCATCGCGAGCACCTCCGTCTCAATCTGGAGAACTGGGAGAAGCAGTGGGCTGATGTGCTGCGCTACGAGCGAGCACAGGGCGAGGATAAGGCGAACACAGCGTCTATAAGGAGAGATCTCGCCCGATCTCTGGCCTTTTTCGCACTTGCTTTGTCAGCTTTCGTCCCTGCAGTGACAGACCCTGAACCGCTTGCAGTACTCCTGTTCGACCTGATTACTCTTCGCGAGGCGTTACTCATGATTGGTACTGGAAGCATGATCCTAGTCGGCGCTTCTTTGTGGCATGCGTGCGGCACCTGGATAACACGACAAGCGAACCGCAAGTCTAGAACACAGCCTCAACTCCCACCTGTGCGTCTGGATGCAGTGCAGCTGCTCAGCAGCCTCGAAGCGGAGGGGAACCCGCTGTACTACCGTGAACGCGATGTAGCCGCTGAGTTGGATTTTGGGTGGAGGCGTGGAAACCCTGATCCACCAAAAGCAGATCCGGGTGACAGCGAACAGGACTCGCATTCATAAGGGGGGCCACACGATAATGTCAGTTATCATGTGGATATGGATATCAGCGTCATCATCGACAACACCAATGTCACCCGTCATGGGCGCACCCTCGCAGCGTGGGAGCTCTCGCTCCCAGGATCGGAACACACTCTGCGGGCGTACCGACGCAACCTCGGGCAGTTCTGTGGGTGGCTCGATGGACGTGGGCTGGATCTGCTCGGCGTCGAGCGGGTCCATATCGACGGGTATCGGCACACGCTGACCGGGGCGCCGGCCACCGTGGCACAGAAGCTTGCGGCGGTCTCCAGCTTCTACCGCTACGCGGCATCCGCTGGTGTGGTCTCCATCAATCCTGTTGATCTGGTGACCCGTCCCAAGGTCTCGGCGGACCACTCGGCCACACAGGGGCTAAGCAAGGGCCAGGCACGCGCCTTGCTCGAGGCGGCGCGAGCCGACGGCCCCCGATCCCACGCACTCGTGGCGCTGCTCATGTTTACCGGCATCCGTGTCAGCGAGGCGCTCAATGCCAGCACGGCGGACTACGGGCACGATGCTGGGCACCGGACACTGACGGTCCGGCGCAAGGGTGGCACGGTGGCAAAGGTGGCCGTGCCGGCCCCCGCCGTGGAAGCGCTGAACACCTATCTCGGGACCACGGGGCAGGATCTGGTGACAGCGGCAGGCATGGGCCTGCCGATCTTCACGACGGCCACCGGCAAGCGATGGGCACCCTCTGAGGCGTTCCGTACAGTGCAGCGGCTGGCCCGCGTGGCGGGCATTGAGGGGGAGATCAGTCCGCACAGTCTCCGACACGCTTTTGCCACGATCGCACTGGACGCGGGAACTGCCCTGCACGATCTGCAGGACAGCATGGGCCACGCCGATCCTCGCACCACGCGCCGGTACGACCGGGCGCGAAATAACCTTTCCAAATCGGCCGGATATGACGTTGCGAGGGCTCTCGGCTGAACATCACTTCGTTAGCCCACCATCCCGGGCCCGATGGGGGCCGGTCAGGCAAGGCCATTCAGCGGTCGGTGTGAGGGGTAGTCCCGACTACGCTTATCGGTGGGCAACTTTCTGCACACGGAGAAGGACATGATGCCAGCGGTTGCATCGTCGCAGCCGATCTAGCACTGAAATATGGGGGAGCGCGATGACAGTTACTGAGGGTGCCGGACTTGCAGCCAGGGAGGACTCTCCTCTTCCAGCGGGGCTCGTCCGTATGGGAAATGACGTAGTGGCTGAGGGGGATGATCTTGCCCTCGTTTTTGAACCGGTGAACCGACGGAAGATCGAGTCGTGGCTGGCAGCACTCCTGCAGGTTGAACACGAGGCTCTGCTTATTGGCAACGGCTTGAGTGCCGCCATCGCAGGGTCACTCGGCAGCACGTTCCCCCCGACGATGAATCGTCATGTCGAGCTCAAAAATGAGGAGCACGGGGCAGCACTGCGAGCTCATGCGAGCCGAGCCGCGAGTAATACGCATCGCGAGCCAAACCTCGAGGATGAGATTCGATCCGCACTCGCACTCCTTGAGGGCGTCAAAGTCTTAGGGAGAGATGCGGCAGCAGCCTCTCTCCAAGAGGATATCGATTCAGTCTTCACCGATTTGATGGCTGAAGTGAGTGCCTTTGAGCGCGACCTGAAGCTCAAGATGGAGCGGCCGGATAGAGCGGCATGGGAATCCAAGAAGCTTCTGCAACGCTTTCTCGCGCCGTTCTCCACTCGCGAGGCTGGACGAGACCGGCTGAATCTATATACAACGAATTACGACCGCCTTCTGGAATACTCCGCGGATCTAATGGGTCTCAGATTGATAGACCGATTCGTCGGCACACTTGAGCCGAGATTCAGCTCATCTCGACTTGATATAGATATGACATACTCTCCCCCTGGATTGCGGGGGGAGCCGCGCTACCTTGAAGGCGTGATTAGGTATTCAAAGCTGCATGGGTCCCTAGACTGGAGATACAGTAAGGGCGAAGTCGTTAGGGCGCCGGTAGCATTTGGGTCAACCGACGCTATCCCGGAAAAACCGTCCGAGGCGGTGGCAATCTACCCCAATCCTGCAAAAGATGTCGAGACACTCGCCTATCCGTACGCTGAACTCTTTCGAGATTTTGCGGCTTCAATCTGCCGCCCAAACTCCGTGTTGTTCACATACGGCTATGGATATGGCGATTCGCATATAAATAGAATAATTTCTGACATGTTACGAATTCCTTCAACTCACTTGGTTGTTATCAGTAGGGATAATTCGAAGACTATCGAGAGTTTTGTGCAAACGTACTGCCCGACCGGACAAACGACAATGCTAATCGGGCATGAAGTCGGATCCCTAGACGATATTGTTCGGCTGTTGCCGTCGGGTGTGAGCGAGGAGCTCCTAGACGCCCAATACCGGGCCTCCATGCGAATGGGGAGTCTACAAGATGAATCGGATGAGGGATCGGCCCTGCTATGAGGAGGTTGATTGATTTCACGGCGTCGCAGGTAGTCGGTTCTGTCGACTCAGTATCTCCTGACGAGATAAGCGTGGCACTTTCTCATGACGCGCCTCAAGCGACCGCGCTGAATTCATCCACGCTCCAAAGGTTTCCGAGGATAAATGGATGGGTCCTCATACCAAACGAGGTGGGCTACCTGATCGGCACTGTCAAGTGGGTAGGCGTGGATCGAGACCGCTCGCTGGCAAGGGAATACAAGAAGGACGCCTCCCTGGTTGACATGCCGTACTCGGCTCGGCGCTTACGCCTAGCGCCTCTAGGCACTCTTCGGTGGCGGTCGAACGACGGGTTGGAAGAGCCTGAACTCATTCGAGGGATCGTGAGCTATCCCTCGGTTGGAGCTTCTGTGCTAGTACCCACCGCTCGACAGCTTCGGGCCATAGCGCAAACAGCTGACCCGGCGGCACGCCTGAAGATTGGAACATCCCCCCTCGCTGCAGATGTTGACGTCTTCGTCGACCCAGATAAGCTTTTCGGCCGGCACTTGGCGGTGCTCGGAAACACGGGGAGTGGCAAGAGTTGCACGGTCGCTGGACTTATTCGCTGGTCGCTAGAGGCCGCAAAGGCACACATGCATGTGCCCGACGCTCCGCCACACGCGCGCTTTATAATTCTTGATCCGAATGGTGAATACTCGAAATCGTTCGATGACGTTGCCTCTAAAGTGCGCGTATTTCGGCCAGTGCCCATGGAGGATGAAGGCGAAAAGCAGCTCACCGTTCCTGCTTGGCTTTGGTCGGGTGCTGAATGGGCCGCGATTTCCCGAGCGTCGCCACAGGTGCAGCGCCCTTTGCTATTACAAGCGCTCCGTAACCTTCGCAACTCACTACAACCCGGCGACTCCTCGACGAGCGTTCTGGCTCAGGAGCTGAGCGGCTTTCTCAGCATATTCTTGGTCAAGAAAGCGGATCCCCCTTCATATGCCACAGTGGGCAAGCACTTTGGCATAACTGAACTGTTGTCGGTTCTTCGGGATTCAATGGGGCGATATGATGAGGACATCCATCGGGAGCGCCTTGCTAGTTTGATCGACGTAATCAGCCAGATGGTCCTCAGCCGGCAGGGCAGTGATAGATTCAGAATATACTCGCCGATAGATATCGACAGAGTGATATCCGAGCTTACAACGGCCCTCGAGGATTTATCAGATGAACTAATTCTCGGATCAATAAGCGAGGACGCGCCTTCGCCTTTTGACTTGTCTTCGCTCATAAGCCATGTCGAGGCTTTATCCCGTCGCGCTGAGTTCGCGGGTGCCAGTGGTTATGTGGGATCGCTCGCCACTAGGTTGAGGAGTATCCTGACCGACGCTCGACTTCGAGACGTAATCTGCCCTGAAGATGGAGTATCTCTAACGGACTGGCTAACTGACACAATAGGAGATGAGCGCGGGACTAACGGTGAGGTTGTTGTTATTGACTTGTCACTACTAGCTTCCGACGTCCTGCATACCGTCGTCTCCGTGCTTTCGCGCGTAATTATGGAGGCGTCGCAGTACATAACGAGAGTGAGCAACGAAATACTTCCTACAGTACTTGTTCTTGAGGAAGCGCACACATTCGTTTCTTCCGCGTCTCGCACGGCTGATGTGCCAGCGACGCACGATCTGTGTCGCGAAGCAATTGAGCGAATCGCTCGAGAGGGCCGAAAGTTTGGCGTGGGTTTGGTGCTGTCCTCCCAGCGTCCGTCCGAACTATCAGCCACCGTATTGTCCCAGTGCAACTCGTTCATTCTGCACCGGTTGGTCAATGACCAAGATCAACGCCTCGTTTCTAGGCTCGTACCTGATGCGTTGGGGGATCTTCTTCGAGAGCTGCCGAGCTTGCCCTCCAGGCAAGCTATTCTCCTTGGGTGGGCGACCGCCGTTCCCACGATGGTTGAAATCAGCGATCTTGACGCCGAACACCGACCTCGGTCCGATGACCCTCAGTTCTGGAACACGTGGACCCGTCAGAAAGATGTCGCCTTTGATTGGCAGGCGGTAGAGAGTGCTTGGATCGGTGGACAGTGAATGTACATGAAGGAGCCGTAACGCCGGAAAAAGCGAGCCAGGGCAATTTTTGAATCCGCTCTTACTAGTGCAGCAATGCTTCCTCTGCGCGGACTGGTTGCCGACGCTGTTGCCCTGCCGCTCAAATTTGGTGTCGGTGCTGGCCAAAGATACACGCCGTCAAGGAAGTCTTCGAGGATCTCCTTTGCCCGGGCAAGGTGCGGTGACGTCAGAGCACTGGAGCCATTTGTGGCTCAACTGAAGGCGCGCTGGCCGATAGTGAAAAGTTCGCTGTCTGCATATTTCGCACTCTGTGCCCTCCGACGCTTGGTTGAGTCCGATAGTTCGAAGCTCTCCCGCGAGTTGTCGCGAGATTCTGCACGTCAAAAGAACAGCCCAAGCTGAGGTGAGAGTCAGTTGATGCAAGCTGATCCGTGGCGAGTGAACGCCTCAGCAGGACGGTTCGCCGCGTCTGACTGTCTCCCCAGTCTCAAAGGCGCGCCACACCAGACCAAAACAGTAGGAAACTAATCCCATGTCCTTCTCTCCAGCCCTGGCCACCGGCATCATCTATCGTGTTCAGGAGTCCGGCGAACGAACATTCACCGGGTCGTGCTTTATGTTCCGACGTGATGACGTACTGCTTACAGCGAAGCACTGTGTTCATGCCGATGGCTCCTACGTGGTCGAGCTCTCCGGTGTCCGCCGGAACTTGAACGTGAAAGAGATTCGGACGCACCCCACTGCCGACCTCGCCGTCCTGATCGCTGAAGGCTCCTTCGACCACAGAGCGGGCGATGGCGGCCCGGAAACGGCGTTTCAGGACGGAGTCGGTGACTGGAATGTTGGTGACGACTTCATGACCTTCGGATACCCATCGGAGGGACCCGGCGCGGACACAGCAGTCAGCCCGACCCCTCGCATGTTCAAAGGTCACTTTCAGAGGTTCTTGCAATACGAGTCCCCAGCGGGCTCCAGCTACCTTGCGGGTGAAATGAGCATTCCAGCTCCCGGTGGACTCAGCGGCAGCGCGCTGTTCAACCCAGCGATGCCGAGTCTGGTAACCGGCCTGGTCACTACAAATCTGGAAACATTCGCCGTTACAGATTCAGTAAGTGAAGTATTGCAGGATGGCACCCATTACCGCGAGGAGTCAAGACGGGTCCTGAATTACGGGCTAGCACTGATGCTTTCAGACGTGGCTGACTGGTTGTACTTGGAGGTCCCGGAGTCCGCACAGGGCTGGTTGATGAGGTCTCCAGTCACAGGTGGCGCACTAGGAGATGGCGAGGATTAGAAGTTCCGGGGAAGCCATAAGGCGGCATTGTTGAACGCAGTAGTTTCGACTTCAAAGAAATGATTCAGCGACACCTTCGTCCGAGGACAGTCCGTCTGATAAGAACAGTACTGAAGACGGTTGCCTATGAGCTGAGGCAACCCGTCCCAAATTCGGTGTGTGAGCTCGACACTTTCACCAGGTTATCCCCGTTCGCAGCAATACGGCACAGAGCAGTAGGCTGAGGCCGCCGATAGACGCAAGAATCATCGATATCTTGACCACTATATGTTTTGCCCACGCGATCTTACTCATTCTCACGATCTGATTACTTACTACTGTAAGCATGTCAGCCTCACGGATTTTTTCCTGCAGGTTCTCAGCCTCCCAGAACTTCAAATGTCCGAAGTAAATGAAGTTATCTGGCCATTCTTTTCTAACGTGAATCATGCGAAGTCGAGGTATTACCACCCACATAGAACACCCAGCTCCGCATATCAGTGAGAAACATGCGACTATGTAGGTGATGTTTTGCCAAGGGCCCTCAAGAGCGCCGAACATTCGGGTATCCGCGGAAAGAGCAACTGCAACTCCCAAAGCCGCGGACTGTAAGGTGAAGGCGAATGAGGCCTTCGCATCCACTTTGCCCGTCCAATCCACGACCGCTGCGTGGATCTTCCAGGCCGTGTCAAGAGCCTCCTTGTCCTTTGTCGGCGTACTTGTGTCCGGCTGCGCACTGATGCTTTCCTCAGTTCGTCTGTGCCACTTCATTAGAACGATGAAGAATAGGAGGACTTATAGTAAGAGTAATTCTTGCCGGCCATTGAGTATGTGAACGGGCCTTTCCACATATCTGCCCCCTTACTGGTTCTCCAACTTTCGGTCAATTTTTTATAAGTGTTTGCTTCTATCAAAGTCGAGTACTTTCCTTGACGCTCGTCGCTGAACTTTGCAGCGAGATTAGGGGCCAGTCCGATCGAAATCATATCGTCGCTGCCTCGAAATCCGGCTCGAACCAAGAGAGACTTACCGCTGGCAATACCACAACCATGCCTAAGCTGCCATCCATTCGTGCGAATAGAATTGAACTGTTTTGAGATGGCTGGCTCAACGAGATTTCGCATGGCCCATTTAATCTGCATCGCTGATTTCACGGCACGGTCGTACCTACCTGTTCCGGCATAAACGCCCATCACACGATCACCATCGAAGCTGCGAATATGGCCGTGGTTCTCCCGGATGATCCTGGTGCTGACTGAGAGATACGCCTTCATAACTCGAGCTACCGTGTCTGGTGGGGAGATAGCGACCAAACCCGATGAGTTGGCCATGTCCGCATACAGGTACGTGGACGGAAGGTACAAGCCTTCCGAGTAGCCCATTTTCGACGGATCAGGAACGCTTTCGATGGCGCCGTCGTTTCGTTCTGTCGTAGTGAGCTTGGTATTGACAGTCTTCAAGATGTCGCTTTCGACGTTCGATCTTAGTGCCATTCTTCCTCCGAGGTGTGAAACAGCTATTCGATGTGCCCTATTCAGATGGAATGTGGTCGTGGTAGCACTTGCTTGTAGGCAGGGTGTTTGGGGATCAGCATGCGGTGAAGCAACCCGCTGGTCTAGCACCAACGCGAATGTGTGCCGGTTGCCCTTAAGGAAATGTACCCGGTATCACCGGTTCAACCGATTTTCACCGCTGCTTTGCATACGTCGTGTTCGTTAGATGCAAACATCGCACACGCAGTCGGAAGCTGTCGGTGGGCAGTACTTGCCGACCAAGCGAGCACTCAGGACTTACGTTTGCGCGATGCCTGCACGACTTTGCGGAGCTGACTGATCCATCGCCCCGCGTGGACGATGCGCGTGTAATCCGCAGCGGGGTCCGCAAGCAGATCTAGGCGGCTCCGCTGGCTCAGCGCTTGCCAGTTCTCATACATTACGTATAGAGCGTTGCCGTAAGTAAGATTTTCAAGGACGACGAGATCATCCCGGAATATATACGCAACGTAACGAGAGAAGTTGCCGTTTCCGACGGCAACTGCCTGAGGACTGAGAGACCAAATTGCTTCGTTTCGTTGTTTCGCTGTCTGAGTGCGCGCAGAATTCGGATCGAGATCTAGCCGCTTGACGATCTCGGAGAAGATGGGATTCCCCCGTTGCCCCGGGGGAAGTAGCGTCCAGCTGATCTCCTGGTGATGGATCCAGTCCTTAATGTCCATGTCTGCCGGTATCACGTCTGCAGACCCGACGTTCTCTCTCAGTAGGCTCAGTGACATCAGGAGGTCAGGGTCATCTTTGCTTGTTCCCGGCCCAAACACCCGCTGCACTCGGAAGGCGAGGCGGGCCTCATCCTGTGCTGCGCTGCCCATGACCGCGATTGAATAGCCATGTCCGTGGAGCGTCTCTCTGGGCGTGACCAAGCGGGTCCGATATGCCGGCACCTGCGAGGCGCTCTTATTGCCGTACGGATAGACCCAGGAAACGGAGGACCTCGATACCTTCGGAAGGTCAGGACGCAGGACCTCCCTTCCCTCTACGTTCCATGCGGACCAACGTCCTGCATCTACGTCAGGGACGATGACAGCATCGATATTCATGGCGCTGGCGAAATCGGCGATACCGAGGCTCGCAAGCTTTCCTTCGTCCAATGACTCGCGGCTGTACGTTTTGGAGACACCAATTTGGAACGAGTGGTTAAATTTTTCAATCTTTTGCCAGAGCGGCTCAGGCACCGCTTTGTATCCGCTCATCATCTTCCGTCCTTGTTTCCTACTTGTTGTCATGGGTCATCGCAACCAGGAGCGGTCCTACGGCCCGTGCTGAGTGTTCTGTAGAACCACGACGTCACTCTCATGGCTTGATCGGCTGCCCTCGGAAGGTGTTCTGCAATATGGGCGGTAGTACGCGGTTCCCAATATAGGAGCATAGGTGATAGATGAGTGCCATGTGTCGGCCGTTCTGACCGCTTGGGGCCGGATGGTCGCGTTTCAGCGCTGGCTCCTCCGAGCCGCAATGGTGATCCCGCAGCGGGTTGAAGCAGGACCGCTCAACCGGTCGTTCCGGCGAAACCAAGGCGCTCACCTATCCGCGGGTTGCTCTGCAGTAGATTGACTTCAATGCGCTCCAGGCCCCGATCCGTGGCTCGTGTCGCCCTATACTTGGCAGAGATTGCGAGGGGGGCAAGTGTCTAGGGTTATATTTCTTCCGTGTGCGGATCATTTCGCTCGCGCCAACTACAACAAGACGGTCGTTGAGCCGGTTGACCTAACGGATTCGGTGTTAGCAACGGTTGATTCGATATCCAACTTGCGAGGCGGCACCAATATGGGTAGCTGCAGCTTTTGGGGAGTCAGGGAACGGAACGGCCGGCACCTGACAGCGACTCAAACAACAGGACTGCCTGCACCGCCCAATCGGTGGTCCTCAGTTGCGGCGGGCGACGTTGTCGTGTTCTCCGCAAAGAAGCGTCTGTTTGCGGTGGCGCGTGTGATCGGGACGTTCACCGATGCGGACCTAGCTGAGCACCTTTGGGGCACGGCAGTGGACGGCCGACCTTTCAAATACATCATGGGGCTCGAGGACCCGTACGCGATCGACCGCGCAGCGGTCGAGCTGCTGGCAGCCATAGGTGAAGGAGGAAAAGATTATATCCAAGACTTCAGGGTGCTTGACGAACTGCAGAGCGAAAGGGCTCTAAGGTTTTTGGCTATTCGGTCGGACTACTCCGAGGCGGAGGATGCTGGGGTCACACCGAGTGCGGGGCCGACCGACGCTCGTACTTTGAGTAAGAGACGTCTAGAGCAACGGGAACTCGCGCTGCGGGTGAAGTCCGACGCAGCCGGGATCTGCGCACTCTGCCTACGTGAGTTTGATAGTGAATTTTTAGTAGCTGCGCACATAAAACTGCGCGCGCAGTGCACGGACGACGAGCGCCACGACTTCCAGCATATTGCGATGGCAGCGTGCAGACTCGGTTGTGATCAGCTGTTCGAGCTGGGTCTGGTCACGGTCACGGCATCCGGTGCCCTTCAGGGAAGCGCGCTGCTTGAGCAGAGCCCAGTACTCAGCGAGTACTTTCAGCAGCACCTTTCCGGCAACCAGTGCGCCAAGTGGAGTGCGGGTAGCTCGGTCTATTTCGCATGGCATCGGCAGAACATTTTCCGGAAGCGCGTCTCCGCTATTTAGCTTAGGTGCGAGGACGGCAGGGAAATCTCCGCAGGTGGGTCTGTGGCGAAAAAGTGACCCACTCGTTTTGCTCAATTGGGAAGCCTTGGGCATGTATGTGATGAGCCGCTTGTCCACCTAGGAGTTAGATATCCCGCAAATCCCCGGCCGTTCCAGGGGTTGACTAGGGCCTTCTCCCCATGTCGAGCTCGGTGGCCTGCTCATCAACGACGAGAGTGGCGCGTGCTGGGCAACCACCACGTCGCGCCATCCTCATCCAGGTAGACAGCGTGGCAAGCCTTCCTAGTTAGCTACCTACCGAATGGGCCCCCTAAATCTGGTCCACTGAGATCGCCCCCCCGGTAACGGTGATACTGCCCGCCGTTACCTAGGTCTGATGCCATGCAGAGGTTTGCGGCACCTTTGCCGTCCGCAAGCTGCTGTCAATGGGTCTGATCAAGACCAGATCGGCGTCGTGCGGCGTGTTGCTCATCGGAAGTGCGAGGAATCGGGAAACCCCGTGGCAGGACGCGCACGGTGTCAGGGTTGAAGACCTTCGTGCTCCCTGCCCCATGAGGCAGAAGGGTTACGTCTAAGGTCTTTCGCACCCAATCACGCCGATCGTCGATCGGTAGGGCGAACCACTCGTCTGCGTGCTTACTCCCAATAATCGGCTCGACTAGGGTCGGGAAGGCCGACGGAGGAGCAGCGGGCGTCAGCCTCGCGGCAATCATCTCGGCCTCCAGTCGTTCCAAATTGTCCTGAATCCTTCGAGATACAGTGGCCAATTGCGACATAGTGATGCCGCCGTCGGCGGCTTCTATAGCGACGTCGTCGAGACGGCGCCGCAGAGCGATGATCTCGGTCTCAAGGGGAGAGGTGTCGATCTCGACGGGCTGAAGTTCCGCGTTTGCTGAAGCGGCCGCTCTCCACGCTATCGCCCAGCGGTTCACCACATCGTCTACAAAGGTGATCCGCTTGCCGACATGTCCCGTGCCTGACTCCTTGCAACGGTAGTGTCGGTGTTTGGTTCCGTCGCGGAGGGTGGTGAGTCCCGACCGCACTACGGAGCCACACACGCAGGTCGCGATCCCTGCCAGCAAGTACTTTGCCTTATTGGTCTGAGACCTGCGTCGGCTTGGGTCTTTCAAAATCGAGCACGCTGCCCGCCATACGTCTTCCCCGACTATTGCGGGGAACTCAGAAGGCCCGACAATCTCGCCCTTCCACTCAGCGAGGCCGGCATTCCGAGGACGGAGAATCAGCTGCCGCAGAGTTGCATAGGTCCAGTCATTTCCCATCGAAGTCCTGATTCCCAGGTCATTCATGCTCTTGACTTTCGACCCGAGGCTGCCGCCGCGGAGAACGTAGTTGAAAATCTCCGCGACGACCTCGCTCTCGACCGGCGCGAGAAGAGGCTTCCCATCTATGAACTCCCAACCGAATGGACGGGCTCCGCCCGTCCATTTCCCGGCCCTGGCGTTCTGCTCAATCGAACGCCTGATGCGTTCGCTTTTCAAATCAGACTCGTACCGAGCGGAGGAACCGAGCATCCTTGCCACCATCCGGCCGGAACTGGTGGCTAGGTCGAAGCGCCCAGCTTTCACGGTGTAAGTTGTAGCGCCAGCGGCTTCGCAAACCTCGATATAGCTTTCCAGCTCCATCATGTTTCGATGCAGGCGGTCAGTGTGCCAGCTGATGATCGCCGATGCCTCTGCCCGTTCAATTGCTCGGAGCATCGACTGGTACGCCGGGCGCTTGGCGCGTCCATACGCGGAGATGTCATTGTCGATGAAAACTCTCGCTACACGCAGGCCCAAGCTGTCGGCTAGCTGCCTGCAATCCTGCTCTTGGCGTTGAACCCCAAGTCCCTCCCCAGACCGATCCTGACTGATCCGGCAGTAGATGAACGCTTCACTCATACGCTCATACTACGCCTGCATTGTCCCTGAGCGTTATCGGGTCTTCCGGGGATGTGCAGCGTCCATGCGAACAGCGCCCATGATGCGGTGACCAAGATCTGCACGCTGCCGCTCCTCGCAGGGCAGAACATCTCCAGCAGCTTCGTCGTGCCCACGGTGGCATCGTGCATCGACCTCGTGGTGCACTGCGCACGGCTCTCCGGTGGGCAGCGCAGGGTCATGGAGATCATGGCGCTGGGCCGCCGCGTCGAGAACGGTGTCATCGAATCCTCCTCCGTCTTCAGGAGCATCGACGGGAACCTGCAGCTGACGGCCAGCGGCATGCCGGCAGAGGAGAAATTCGCCGCCGCGGGAGTCGACTTGTCGGCCCTCCTCGGAGTTCGCGCATGAGCACCGCGCTCGGTGTCGCCCTCGGTACCGGTCTATTCCTCGTGTGGTGGTCCTTCTGGGAGCGGCCGCCGAAGGAGCGCAGGGTTCCCGCCCGGCGGCGTCTGCTCGACGACCTTCTCCTGCGGGCGGGGGTCGAGCGGGTCTCATCGAACGGCCTGATAGCCTCGTGCGGCGCCGTGGCCGTGGTGGTGCTGCTCATCGGCTTCGTCCTGACCGGTTCCGCTCCGATCGCGCTGTGCTTCGCGCTGTTCGGCGGGTTCCTGCCGTTCTCGATCGTGAGGTGGCGTGCCGCCCGGCGTGCGGCCTCGCTGCGCGAACTGTGGCCCGACGTGGTGGACCACCTCCGCTCCGCTATCCGGGCCGGATTGTCGCTTCCGGAAGCGCTGATCCAGTTGGGAGAGAAGGGCCCGCTCGAACTGCGACCCGCGTTCCGGGCGTTCGCCGTGGACTATCGTGCGGGCGGACGGTTCGACGATGCGCTGAACCGCCTCAAGGACCGGCTGGCGGATCCGGTGGCCGACCGGATCGTCGAGGCACTCCGCATGACTCGCGAGGTGGGTGGCTCGGACCTGGGCCGGTTGCTCGGCACCCTGTCCGAGTTCCTGCGGGACGCGGCGCGGACGCGCAGCGAGCTGGAGGCCCGGCAGTCCTGGACCGTCAATGCTGCCCGGCTGGCTGTCGCTGCTCCGTGGTTCGTGCTGCTGCTCCTGTCGACCAGACCGGAAGCCGTGCGGGCCTACAATTCCGCAGGTGGAGCCGTGGTCCTCCTTGGCGGGCTCCTGGTCTCGATCGTCTGCTACCGCGTGATGCTGCGGATCGGGGCACTGCCTGAGGACGAGCGGGTGCTCCAATGAATCCGGCCACTGCTCTGGCCGCACTCTGCGGGATCGTCCTCGGGACGGGCCTCTGGCTGGTGGTCGTGCGGTTGCCGGCCATGCGGCCCCCCACGCTGACGCAGCGCGTGGCGCCGCAACTGCGTGCGGTGGATTCGCGGTCCAGGCTCCTCTCCGAGTCACCGGCCAACGTCACGCCCTTCGGGCCGCTCGAGCGCATCCTCCGTCCCCTGCTGGCCGACGCCGTCTCCTGGTCCCACCGCTTCAACCCGGCGGCGGCAACGCTCGCCCGGAGGCTCGCCCAGGCGGGGCGGGGCCAGACGATCACGGACTTCCGGGCCCAGCAACTCCTGTGGGCTGCAGGCGGACTCGCCGGGTCGACACTGGTCATGGTCCTCCTGGCGGCGTCGGGTTCGGCGAATATCCCCCTTGCCGTCGTCATCATCCTCGCCTGTGCCGTGATGGGGTTCGTCGGACGGGATTACGTCCTGTCGTCCGACATCAGGCGGCGCGAGGCGCGGATGCTCGCCGAGTTCCCGAGCCTCGCGGAGCTGATGGCGCTGGCAGTCTCCGCTGGGGAGAGTACGACGGGCGCGCTCGAGCGCATCTGCAGGACGGCGTCCGGCGAGCTGGCCGGTGAATTCGCCCTCGTCCTCGCAGCGACCCGGGCCGGGAAGCCGCTCGTCGACGCCCTGCAGGAGTTCTCACACCGGACCCGTCTCGCCCCGCTCTCCCGTTTCGTCGACGGCATCACCGTCGCCGTCCAGCGGGGTACGCCCCTCGCGGACGTGCTGCGCGCCCAGGCCCAGGACGTCCGGGACCTCGCCAAGCGCGAGCTGATGGAATCCGCCGGCAGGAAGGAGATCGCGATGATGGTCCCGCTGGTCTTCGGGGTCCTTCCTCTGACCGTCCTCTTCGCCGTGTATCCGGGAATCGCACTGATCAACCTCGGCTTCTGACCACCGACAACCACAAGAAGGAGCACTTCCATGAAGATCATGACCAGTGCATCGCGCATCGTACTCCTGGTACTCGTGGCGGTCACCGCCCTGCTCCGGCCCCCGGACGACGGCGAACGCGAACGGGGCGACGTGCCGGGCTGGGTGATGATCACGCTCATGTCCGCCGTCCTCGTCGCCGCGCTCCTGGCCATCGCCGGGCCCGCCCTCGAGGGCCTGTTCAACCAGGCGATCGACCAGGTCTCACCCTAGGTGGGAGTCCGACCGCGCACACAGCACGCCGCCGCCCGCCCGGGCGGGGATTCCGAGCGCGGTGCTGCCGTCGTCGATTTCGCCCTGATCGGCGGTCTCCTGACGGTCATCTTTCTCGCGATCGTCCAGCTGACGCTCGTCCTCCATGTGCGCAATACGCTCATCGACGCGGCCTCGTCCGGCGCCCGCTACGGCACGCTTGCCGACCGCAGCCCCCGGGACGCGGTGGGGCGCACGGAGGAGCTGATCCGTGGTTCCCTGGCCGATTCCTACGGGTCGGACATCACGGTCGCTGAGAGCACGGTCGGTGGTGTCCGGATGCTCGAAGTGGTGGTCCGGGCGCCCCTGCCCGTCCTGGGCCTGATCGGGCCGGCCGGCGCACTGGAGGTGCATGGACATGCAGCCCTTCCATCGTGAGGCGGTGTCGGCACCGCTCCGGCATCGGAAACGCGGCAGGAAGCACGGGAGGACTCCCGGACGCGAGCGACGGCGGCTGGCTGCACGCAGGGCACCCCTGAGCGGAGAGGACGGCAACGCCGTCGTGGAGTTCGTGTTCCTCGGCGTCATGCTGCTGGTCCCGGTCGTCTACCTCGTGCTGACCATGGGTCAGTTGCAGGGCGGATCGTTCGCCGTCGTTGGTGCCGCCGACCAGGCCGCGAAGGTCTATGTGGACGCACCGACACCTCAGGCGGCGGACGCACGGGCGCGGCAGGCGGTGCGCATAGCCCTGTCCGATTTCGGGTACAGCGAGGACCAGGCTGCCGTGGACATCGCCTGCAGCGAGGAATGCCTGGCGCCGGGCTCGACCGTGACCGTCGTCGTGCGCCTCGAGGTACCCCTGCCACTGATCCCCGGTATCGCCGGATCCCATGCCTCCGCCGCGACCGTGGATGCGACCTCGACCCAGATCGTCGAGCGGTTCGGCTGATGTCGCGGCGACAGGCAGAGGGGAAGGACGGGGCGGAGGACGGGCAGGTCGGGGTCCTGATCATCGGATACCTCCTCATCTCGCTGCTCGTCGTCACCGTGGTGCTCGCCGTCTCGGCCGTTTATATAGAGCACAAGAAGCTGTTATCGGCTGCCGACGGCGCTGCCCTCGCCGCCGCCGACAACTACAGCATCCCCGTCGGGGCCGGCGGGGCCGGCGCGACGCCGCCGCTGCCCGTCCTGCAGGGCTCCGGCGTCGAGGAGTCGACAGCCGGCTACCTGGCGGCCACCGGTGCGGCTGCCCGTTTCGAGCAGCTGGCCATCGACCCCGCGACGGGTGCACCCGACGGACGCACCGCCCGGGTCGTCCTCACCGCCGTCGTGCGCCCGCCCATCGTGAATTTCCTCGTGCCCGCCGGGATCCCGATCGTGGCGCAGTCTGACGCGCGCGCGGAACTGACCCGGTGACGCGCCGCTGCCGCCCGATCGCGCCCGCTGCAGCCCGATCGCGCCCGCGGCCGTCAGATGCCGCCCGCTGCCGATGACGTAGGCTGGAAGAACCATGGCAACCACTGATTTTCCCGCAGAGATCCGCGCCCTGCGCGCCAAGTACCAGTCCATCGAGCAGGTCTCCGATGTCGAGGGAATCCGCAAGGACATCGAGGAACTGAGCGAGGAAGCCGGCGCCCCCGACCTCTGGGACGATCCCGCTGCCGCCCAGAAGGTGACCTCCAAGCTGTCCTACCGGCAGTCCGCCCTCGAGCGTCTCGAGACCCTCGAGAGCCGCATCGACGACCTCGAGGTCCTCGTGGAGCTCGCGCAGGACGAAGGCGACGAGGACTCCCTCGCCGAAGCCGAGAAGGAGCTCGTCTCGCTGAGCAGGTCCCTCGACGACCTCGAGATCGTCACGCTGCTGGCCGGGGAGTGGGACGAGCGGGAAGCCGTGGTCACGATCCGCTCGGGAGCCGGGGGAGTGGATGCCGCCGACTTCGCCGAGATGCTCCTGCGCATGTACCTCCGCTGGGCCGAACGCCACGGCTACCCGACGCAGGTCCTCGACACCTCCTACGCGGAGGAGGCGGGCCTGAAG
The DNA here is from genome assembly GCF_054510955.1 of Arthrobacter pasteuri. Lineage (NCBI taxonomy): Bacteria > Bacillati > Actinomycetota > Actinomycetes > Micrococcales > Micrococcaceae > Arthrobacter > Arthrobacter pasteuri. The sequence goes on along the minus strand of NZ_JBTNDO010000001.1, from coordinate 816,545 downwards.
TCCGCGACGTTCGAGGTCAAGGCGCCCTACGCCTTCGGCACCTTGTCGGTCGAGGCCGGGACGCACCGCCTCGTCCGCATCAGCCCCTTCGACAACCAGGGCCGCCGGCAGACGTCCTTCGCCGCCGTCGAGGTCATCCCCCTCATCGAGCAGACGGACGTCATCGAGGTCCCGGACAACGAGATCCGCGTCGACGTCTTCCGCTCGTCCGGCCCCGGCGGGCAGTCCGTCAACACCACCGACTCCGCCGTCCGCCTGACCCACCTCCCCACGGGACTCGTGGTGTCGATGCAGAACGAGAAGTCGCAGATCCAGAACCGCGCCGCGGCGATGCGCGTGCTCCAGTCCCGGCTCCTGCTCCTCAAGAAGGAACAGGAGGACGCGGAGAAGAAGGCGTTCGCCGGCGACGTGAAGGCATCCTGGGGCGACCAGATGCGCTCCTACGTCCTCAACCCTTACCAGATGGTCAAGGACCTCCGCACCAACCACGAGGTGGGCAATACCTCGGCGGTCTTCGACGGCGAGATCGACGATTTCATCGATGCCGGCATCCGCTGGCGCACCAACAACCGCAACGACGCTGCCTAGCCGCTACGCGAATCCGGCGCTCCACCACCTGTCGGAGGGTGGAGCTCTTGCGTGCGACACACCGCCGGGGTAATGGGCGCCTCGTGATGCCGTCGTTATAGTCGAGGAGCCGGCGCTTCCTTCCCCCAGCAAATGCCCGTACCGGCGGACACCATGGGCGCAGAGTGATCATGATCCGATTCGACAACGTCACGAAGACCTACGACTCCAAGTCGCAGCCCGCCCTCGATGCCGTCTCCCTCGACGTGGACCGCGGTGAGTTCGTCTTCCTCGTCGGCGCCTCGGGCTCCGGCAAGTCGACCTTCATCCGCCTCGTGCTCAAGGAGGACCGGGCGACGAGGGGTGCGGTCTACGTGGCCGGCCAGAACGTCGCCAACATCCCCAGCTGGCGCGTACCCCGCCTCCGCCGCGGGATCGGTGTCGTGTTCCAGGACTTCCGCCTGCTGCCCAACAAGACGGTCTTCGCCAACGTCGCGTTCGCGATGCAGGTCATCGGGAAGAGCCGCGCCGTCATCCGGGAGACAGTGCCCGACGTCCTCGCGACCGTCGGCCTCGAGGGCAAGAACAACCGCATGCCGCATGAACTCTCCGGCGGCGAGCAGCAGCGCGTCGCGATCGCGCGCGCCATCGTGAACCGGCCCGGCATCCTCCTCGCCGACGAGCCCACCGGGAACCTCGACCCGACGACCTCCATGGGCATCATGAAGGTCCTCGACAAGATCAACCAGAACGGCACCACCGTGGTCATGGCCACGCACGACGACGACATCGTGAACACGATGCGCAAGCGCGTCGTCGAACTCCGCGGGGGATCCGTGGTGCGCGACGACGCCCAGGGCATCTACATCGGCGAGGCCGAAGCGATGGCCGGATGAGGCTCGCGTTCATCCTGTCCGAGATCGGCTCGGGCATCCGCCGGAACCTGTCGATGGTCACTTCCGTGATCCTCGTGACCTTCATCTCGCTGACCTTCGTCGGTGCGGCCGGGCTGTTCCAGCTGCAGATCAATCAGATGAAGGGGTACTGGTACGACCGCGTCCAGGTCACCCTCTACCTCTGCGTCGACAACTCCTCGGAGACCAGCTGCGCCACCGGACCCGTGACCGAGGACCAGCGGGCAGCAATCCAGGCAAAACTCGAATCCGAGCAGTTCGCCCCGTACGTCGACACCGTGACCTACGAGTCGCAGGACGAGGCGCTCGCCCACTTCCGCGACCAGTTCGCCAACTCGCCGATCGTCGATTCCGTCACCGCGGACCAGCTCCCCGAGTCCTTCCGCGTCAGCCTGGTCGACGCCGAGAAGTACGAGGTCATCGACGAGGCCTTCTCGTCGGAGCCGGGCGTGGACGCGGTGAGCGATCAGCGGGACTTCCTCGAGGCGATCTTCCGGTACATGAACTGGGCCTCCGTGGTCGCACTGGCGATCGCAGGCGTCATGACGTTCTGCGCCATCCTGCTGATCGCGACGACCATCCGGCTCTCGGCCTTCAGCCGCCGCAGGGAGACCGGCATCATGCGCCTCGTCGGGGCGTCGAAGGCCGTCATCCAGCTGCCTTTCATCCTGGAGGGCGTGATCGCCGCCGTCATCGGCGCCGTGCTGGCGTCTGCCGCCCTGTGGGGGGCGTCGAGGTTCGTGATCGACGGCTGGCTCGCGAACACCTTCCCCCAGACGGCGTTCATCTCGTCCCAGCAGGTGCTGATCCTGGTCCCGGTGCTGATCCTGCTCGGAGCCGTCCTCGCGGGACTCTCATCCCTGCTCACCCTTCGACGATACGTAAAGGTCTGACAGCATGCCGCTCAGTGCGAGGGACCACGTGCGCCCGCCAGCAACCTGGTGGGCCCGGCAGGACAAGCGGGCCTTGGTGGTGCGTGGCACCGCGGGCAGTTCGATCGCCCTCGTCGTCGCACTCGCCCTCGGGTTCAGCACGCCGGTCGTCGCGGATGAACTCGACGACCGCAAGAGTGCCCTCGAGAATGAGGTCGCGGAAGTGCAGCAGTCCATGGAGTACCTGGACGCGGACATCGCCGAGACCATCGGTGCACTGAAGACCTACCAGGCGGAGCTTCCCGCGGCGCAGCAGTCCCTCGCGGATGCTCAGGGCAAGGTCGAGGCCGCCACCGGCGAGGTCGGGGCGCTGGCCGTCCGCGTCGAGCTGGCGCAGGAGACCCGGAACAAGATCACCGAGGAACTCCGCGCCGACCGGCAGGAGATGGACCGGACGCGCGAGGTCATCGGACAGATCGCAACGGAGGCCTACAAGAACGGTGGAATCCCTACGAATGTGTCGCTGCTCCTCGGCGCGGAGGGCGTCGAGGACTTCACCGAGTCGATGGACATGGTGGACCAGGCGCTGCGCAGCCAGAACGCGGCGATGCAGCGCCTCTCGGAGCAGAACGCCACGAACGCCAACAGCCAGGCCCGACTCGAGGCCGTGGAGGCCGAGATCACCGAGCTCAAGGAGAAGGCCGACGCCGCCCTTGCGGCCGAGCAGTCGGCACGCGACCAGGCAGCGAGCGAGAAAGCCAGGGTGGACAAGCTCGTGGCCGACACGTCGGCGTTGTCCGCCACGCTGCAGAAACAGAAACCCGTCATCGAGGCGAAGCTCGCCGGTGTCGAGCAGGCCCAGCAGCAGGTGAACGCGGACATTGCGGAGCGCCAGCGCCGCCTGATCGAGGAAGCCCGGAAGGCGGAGGAAGCCCGCCAGAAAGCGGAGGAAGCCCGCCAGAAAGCGGAGCAGGCACGCCTGCGTGCCGAGGCGGAAGCCGCGGCGGCCGCCGAGCAGGCCCGTCGCCAGGCGGAAGCCGAGGCCGTCGCAGCTGCGGAGACCGCGCGCCGGAAAGCGGAGGCCGAAGCCGCGAACCGGCCGGTTCCTGCTCCCGTCCAGCCGCAGATCGTGGAGCCGGTTGCCCCCGTGATCCCCGAGCCGCCCGCCCTCGCCCCGGCGGATCCCGCGCCGGACCCCCGAGGATTCGGGCTGAACTCCCCGGTGAGCGGCCCGATCAGCTCGGGATTCGGCTGGCGTCCGACGCCGGTGGGCACCATCGACTTCAACGGCACCGGCGGGTACATGCACACCGGCGTCGACTACGGCGTGGGCTGCGGAACGCCGCTCTACGCGCCCGCGGCCGGGGAGGTCTGGTACGCGGACTCGAACGTCCTGCCCGGAGCGGGCAACCGGATCGTGCTCAACCACGGGGTGGTGGGCGGCAATGTGCTCGCGACGAACTACTACCACCTGACGAACTTCCTCGTCTCGGTCGGGCAGCGTGTGAGTGCCGGCCAGCTGATCGGCTACACCGGAACCACGGGCAACTCGACCGGATGCCATCTGCACTTCGAGACGATGCTGAACGGCACCCTCGTGGACCCGATGGGCCTGCTCTAGGTCGTAGGATGGAAGGCACTGTCCTCCCGCGGACCGCCGTCCGCAGCAGCGTCGAAGGAGTATTGCCGTGCCGAAGGAAAGTGGCCGGAAAGTGGTGGCCACCAATCGGAAGGCCTTCCACGACTACGCCGTGCTCGACACCTACGAGGCCGGCCTCGCCCTGATGGGGACCGAGGTGAAGTCCCTGCGGGCGGGTCGCGCCTCCCTCGTGGACGGCTACGCGGTCTTCTACGGCGACGAACTCTGGCTGGAGGGCATCCACATCTCGGAGTATTCGCAGGGCAGCTGGACGAACCATGCGGCCCGCCGGAGGAGGAAGCTGCTCCTGCACCGCGAGGAACTCACGAAGATCTCGCAGAAGATCCGCGAGTCCGGCTTCACCCTCGTCCCGCTGCAGCTCTACTTCCTCAATGGCCGGGCCAAGGTGGAGATCGCGGTGGCGCGGGGCAAGCGCGACTACGACAAGCGCCAGACCCTGCGCGAGAAGCAGGACAACCGCGAGGCACTGCGTGCGATGCGCGAGAAGAATCTCGGCGCGTGAGCGATGTCTTCTGGGAAGCCCAGGAGCACGACGACGAGCCGGAGCCGTCCGAGCTGACCTACAGGCGCCCGTGGTGGGTGACCCTCGGCGCGCTCATCGACCTGGTCCTCCTGATGGTCGTGGTCCCGGTCGGGATCCTCTCGCTGATCCCGTTCGTCTTCCTCGTCTACGTCTTCTTCGCTCAGGCCCTCGTGTGGATCTCCCCGGTGCTGCTCCTCCTCAACGCGGCGATCTTCTGGTGGAGCTTCCGCCGCAGGCAGGCCGGCACCACGGCCCTGGCAGCCCTCGGCATCGCCTTCGTCACGCTCGCCTTCGTCGTCGTCCGCCTCTGGCAGTCGCCGGTCGTCGTCCTGGGACTCCAGCTGGGACAGTAGTGTTCTCTGCTGGCGAAGCGCCGGAACGGCGGGACGGACGTGCTGTAGAGTTGAGGAGTCGCTCGACCGGTAGGATGAGCGGTACAGGAATCACTTGATAACTGAACATGGGGATGACAGGTTTCGACGATGTTAGTCGCGACAGGGGAAGCGGGCCGAGGATACAGGGTTATCTCGTAAACGCTCCTTGTAAAACAATAAGTGCCGAACAAAAGCGCACTGACTTCGCTCTCGCTGCCTAAGCAGCCTAGCTAGTCCGTCAGCCCGGGTTTGCTCTCGCCCCGGATACTGGCGTCATTTAGAGGGCCACTGCTCCCGGTCCTCGTTGTAGGGACCGGGGGGACTTTTATACAACTGGGCTTGGCAGCCACTTGTTTGCACGATGGCTGAAGCCGAGAAAAACCGACGCGAACTGCGCCCGGAGAAGCCCTGACTACACTGCATCGGACGCGGGTTCAATTCCCGCCATCTCCACCACCACGAAGCGCCTCGCCGGTACCCGGCGGGGCGCTTCGTCGTCTCCGGCTCCTGCTGCCGAAGTCTTGTCGCCGCTGTCCGGGGCGCCTACCCTGTGAGCAGGGTCGTCGAGTCCGAGGGGTCATCATGAGGCGCATCGTCGCGTACCTGCTCGCCATGCTGACCTGTGTGTTGCTCCTGGCGGGCTCCGTCGTCGCAGCGCCGGCGGCCCAGGCGGTGACGGCGATCGACGCGAAGTACGCTCAACTCGGCGGTGCGTCCGGACGCCTCGGAGCCCCCACGTCCCCGGAGACCTGCGGGCTGCGCGGCGGCGGCTGCTACCGGAGCTTCCAGGCCGGCTCGATCCACTGGTCCCCGGCCACCGGTGCCCAGCCGACGTGGGGTGGCATCCGCGCCGCCTGGGCCCGGACCGGCTGGGAGAACGGCAAGCTCGGCTATCCCACGGGATCCGAGGTCTGCGGGCTGAGGAACGGCGGGTGCTACCAGAGCTTCCAGGGCGGCTCGGTCCACTGGTCCCCGGCCACCGGCGGACGGCCCACGTGGGGCGCGATCCGTGGGGCCTGGGCGCGCTCGGGATTCGAGAACGGGCAGCTGGGCTATCCGACCACGGACGAGGTCTGCGGGCTGCGCGGCGGCGGGTGCTACCAGAACTACCAGGGCGGGTCGATCATCTGGTCGCCGTCAACCGGCGCGCGGATCTCCGTCGGCGCGATCCGCGCGGCCTGGGCCTCCACCCGCTACGAGAACGGCGCCCTCGGCTACCCTGTGTCCGACGAGTCGTGCGCCGCGGGTGCCTGCAGCCAGCGGTACCAGCGCGGGGTCATCTCGTGGTCCCCTGCAGGCGGAGCGCGGATCGCCCGGGACATCGACGTCGCCGCGTCGGTGTTCGTCGTCGTCAACAAGCGCCGGCAGCTGAACCCGGCACGCCATGTCCCCGGGCCGCTCGTGGGGGTCGAGGGTCCCCTGCTCCGCAGTGACGCCGCCCAGCAGTTCGCGCGGCTGCTCGCGGACGCGCGCGCCAGTGGTATCGGGATGGTCCCGGTCAGCGGCTACCGCTCCTACGACACGCAGGCCTCCCTGTATGCCTCGTACGTGAACCAGTACGGCCAGGCGACGGCCGACCTCATCTCGGCGCGCCCGGGCTTCAGTGAACACCAGACCGGCCTCGCCGTCGACATCGGAAACCCGAACGGGGCCTGCGGTCTGCAGGAGTGCTTCGCGACGACGCCGGCAGGAGACTGGGCGGCCAGGAACGCCTGGCGGTACGGATTCATCGTCCGCTATCCGCAGGGGTCCACCTCGGTCACCGGATACTCCTACGAGCCCTGGCACCTGCGGTACGTCGGCACGACGATCTCCTCGGAGATGCGCATCCACGGACTGCCCACCCTCGAGCACTACATGAGCCTCCCGGCCGCGCCCTCCTACTGACCGCGGACCGGGTCATGCGGCGGGGAGCGGCAACTACACTTGGGCAATGAGCTGGACCGACCGGCCACCCCCGTGGCTCCCGCCGCTGCCTCCGCCCCACCGGGGCCGGGCCCTGATCGTGCTCGGCTGGATCCTCGTCGGCGGGACGTTCGTCTACATCTTCGTGATGAGCTACCTGGGCGGCACGCACACCCTCTTCACCCTCGTGCCCCTCCTGCTCGGACTCCTGTGCCTGATCGTCGGCCTGCTGCGGCGTGACACCCGGGAGCGCTGACGGCCCACGTGCCCGACCGGCGGGCCCTAGGGTTCGAAGGTGAGGGTCCGCCCGTACAGGGACAGCAGGGCCTCCAGTCCGCCCTCGCGCATCGCCTGGCGCTGGCGGGTGGCGCCCGTGCCACGTCCGTCCACCGTCGCGAGGCCCGCCTTCACCCAGGCGGTGTCGCCCTCGGCGTCGAGAGCCGGGCCGATGTGCTCGAGGAAGGCTGCGAGATGCTCTCCGGCGGGAACCCGTTCCGCCGTCGCACAGTCCACGAGGTGGTGTTCCAGCCCGTCGCGCGCGGCCTGCCACAGGGCGGCATCGAGCAGTTCGGGGTCCGGGACGACGGGCGGCGTGTCCGCTTCGGCCTCGCCGAGGGCCGTGACCACCAGCGCCCGGGTCAGGGCGCCGAGGAGCACGGAGTCCTGCGCCTCGAGCTGCACGTCGCAGGCCCTGAGCTCGAGCGTGGGGTAGTGGTCCGAGAGGCGCGCCACCCAGGTCAGGACCCCGCGGTCGAGGATGGCGCCGGTGGTGCCGAGCCGCGTGATGCGCCGCTCGTAGTCGGCTGCATCGGCGAAGTAGGGAGCTATGCCCTGGACGGCCCAGCGGCGGTAGTGGACCACCCGCCAGCTGTCGAAGCCGCTGTCCCGGCCGAGCCAGTACGGCGAATTGACGCTGAGCGCGGTGAGCAGCGGTATCCAGGGGCGGATGCGGTTGAGGGCCTGGATGCCGCGCTCCTGGTCGGGCACGCCGACGTGCACGTGCAGGCCGTTGACGAACTGGTCGCCCACGATACCCGGCGCGCTGGCTCGAAGATCCTCGTAACGCTGCTTGTCGGTCAGTTCCGGGTACGCCTGCCGGATCCAGGGCGCCGTCCCGGTCGCGGCTCCGACGGTTCCGACGCCCGCTGCGGCGTCCGCGAACTTCCGGCGGAAATTCAGCAGGGACTCCTCCGCCTGGGTCAGGGTCTCGCAGACGGGAGTCGCCGTCTCGATCTGGCAGGACAGCAGCTCGCGCTGGATCTCGTCGCGGCTGATCTCCGGCGTGGACTCGAGCAACCCCTGCACCTCGGTGGCGCGATGTTCGGGCAGTCCTGACACTGGGTCGAGGAGCAGGTACTCCTCCTCAAGTCCGAGGGTGGTCATCGGGTACTCCCTTCCGGGGTATCAGGGACATCGGGGCACGGCATTCCGACCAGTCTAGGAGCGGCACCCCGGCGAGGGCGATCTGCCACCGTCCCGGGGGTGTGCTGGGTCCCGGCGGTGTAGTGGGTGCCGCGGGTCCCGGCGGTGCAGTGGGTGCCGCGGGTCCCGCTCGTTCGGTGGGCGCGTCAGCGGTGGGCACCGATGGTGCACCCCTCGTGGGGTGCGGTGCTCTCGATCCACAGGGACCGGGCCAGGGTCGTGTCCACCGCGAGGTGCGGTGCGGAGGCTTCGGTACCGAGGCGAAGGTCCAGGAGGGATCCGGCGGCGCGCTGGGCCAGCAGCAGGTCGTCGTCGAGCGCGATGCCGTTCCGGTCGAGGAAACGCAGGACGTCCGGGTCGTCGTCGCTCACCCGCACCAGCCGGCCCGCATGGCCGTCGTCCAGGCCGTCGAGCCGATGCGCGGACGGATACCGGACGGAGCCGTCCGCGCCCGGGATCGGGTCGCCGTGCGGGTCGCGGCGGGGGTGGCCCAGCTTCGCGTCCAGACGCTCGATGAAGGCGTCGGAGACGGTGTGTTCGAGCAGCTCCGCCTCGTCGTGCACCTCGTCCCAGCCGTAGCCCAGCTCGGTCACGAGGAACGTCTCGATGAGCCGGTGCCTGCGGACCATGGCGAGGGCGAGTGCCTGCCCGGACGGAGTGAGGCTGATGGGCCCGTACTTGCGGTGATGCGCCAGCCCGAGGTCCACGAGCTTGGCGACCATCCCGGTGACGGACGAGTTGGCGACCGAGAGGCGTGTCGCGAGGTGCGTCGCGGTGATGGCGTCGCCCTGCCACTCGGTGAAGGCGTAGATCGCCTTCACGTAGTCCTGGACGCTCGTGGATTCTATGCTGAGCACGGCGCCCCTGCGGCCCGCCATCAGGCGTCGCCGGGCAGTGCCGCGTCGGACGTTCGGGACGTGGGCGGGGGCGCTGCCGGGGCGCCGGCGGCAGGGATACGGGCGGCAGGGATACCGGCAGGCATACCTGTAGGCATACCTGTAGGCATATCGGTGGGCGGGATTCCGGCAGCGGCTCGGGCGACGCTACTCCCGGACTCGCGCCCGGCCCCGGACCTGGACGCGGTCCGCCCGGCCCCGGACCTGGACGCGGTCCGCCCGGCCCCGGACCTGGCCGCACGCCGCCGTCGGGCCTGCCACAGCACCCCGTCGGGCCGGGCGAAGAGGTAGACGGCGGTGAAGACCAGCGCCTGGCACAGCACCACGGCGGCGCCCGTGGAGATGTCGAGGTAGTAGCTCGCGTAGATCCCGGCGACGGACGCGGCCACGGTGAGCACGACGGCGATCACCAGCATCCGGTCGAAACTGCGGGACAGGAGGAACGCGGTGGCCCCCGGCGTGATGAGCATGGCCACGACGAGGATGATTCCGACGGCCTGGAGCCCGACCACGACGGTGAGGGCGAGCAGTCCGAGCAGCAGGGCCGACAGCCTCCTGGTGTTGAGTCCGATCACGTGGGCGTGCGTGCGGTCGAAGGCCAGCAGGGTCAGGTCGCGCCGCTTGAACAGGAGGATCGCGAGGGTTCCTGCGCCGAGGACGAGCACCTGCCAGACCTCGCCGGTGGAGACACCGAGGACGTTGCCGAACAGGATGTGCATCAGGTCGACCTGCGAGGGCGTGGCCGAGACGATGGCCAGTCCGGTGGCGAACAGGGCGGTGAACACCACACCGATCACCGTGTCCGCCTTCAGCTTGGTGGTGGACCGGACGATCCCGATGAGCGCGACAGCACCGGCGCCGAAGACGAAGGCGCCGATGGAGAACGGGATGCCGAGGATGTACGCGAGGGCCACTCCGGGCAGGACCGCGTGCGACACGGCATCGCCCATGAGGGACCAGCCCATGAGGATGAGCCAGCAGGAGAGCACGGCCGCTACCACGGCCGCGGCGACGGTGACGGCGAGGGCCCGGGTGAGGAATCCGTACTGCAGCGGTTCGAGCAGGAAGGTGAGGACATCCATGTCAGGACTCTTTGTTCGGGGCGGCGGGAGGTGCGCTGGGAGCCGAGTCGGAAGGCGCAGTGTGAGCTGGAGGACGTGCGGCTGGACCCGCCGGTGCGACGGAGGTGGCGACGGAGGGGGCGACAAAGGGGGCGGTCGGCGCCGCCGGCACCGGGCCGAAGGCGAGTGCGAGGTTGCCGTGCGTCAGCACCTCCAACGGATCGCCCTGGGCCAGCACGCGCCGGTGCAGGAGGACGGCCTCGTCGCACAGTTCGGGCACACCGGCAAGGTCGTGGGTGGACACCAGCACCGAGCGTCCCTCGTCCCGCAGCACCTTCAGGAGGGCCGTCATCGTGCGTTCGCTCGCCCGGTCCACTCCTGCGAAGGGCTCGTCGAGGAGGAGCAGCCGCGCGTCCTGGGCGATGCTGCGCGCAATGAAGACCCGCTTGCGCTGTCCGCCGGACAGCTGGCCGATCTGGCGTTTCCGAAGCCCGGTGAGGCCCACCCGCTCGAGGGCGTCGTCCACGGCCACCCGGTCCGCCGCCCGCAGGCGGCGGGCGGCACCCAGGCGTCCGTAGAGCCCCATGGCGACGACGTCGGACACGGACACCGGGAACGTCCAGTCGACCTCCTCGGCCTGCGGCATGTAGGCCACGAGGCCCTGCTTCCGGGCGCTCGCGGTGGACATGCCGAAGAGCTCGACGCTGCCGTCCCGGGGGACCACGAGTCCCATGAGCGCTTTGAAGAGCGTCGACTTGCCGGAGCCGTTGACGCCGATGAGTCCGCAGATCCTTCCGGCGCCGAGGCCCATCGTGACGTCGTCGAGCGCGTGGACGTCGTTGTAGCTCACGCTGAGGTTCCGGACGCCGAGCGCGGGCGCGGTTGCGGGGAGGTCGAGGGCGGTCATCGGGCGAGTCCTTCCGCGATGGTCCGGAGGTCGTAGCGGATGAGTTCGAGGAAGGTCGGCACGGGGCCGTCCGCTTCCGAGAGCGAGTCGACGTAGAGCGTGCCGCCGAGCTCTGCACCCGTGGCGAGGGCCACCTGTTCCTGCGCCGAGGGGTTGACCGTGGATTCGCAGAAGACGGTCGGCACGCGGTTCTCCTCCACGAAGCCGATGACGTCGCGGACCTGGCGCGGGGTGCCCTCGGTGTCGGAGTTGACCGGCCAGATGAACGCCTCCTGCAGGCCTGCGTCGCGCGCCAGGTACGAGAAGGCTCCCTCGCAGGTCACGAGCGCGGCGGTGTCGGCCGCGTCGAGTTCCTCCCGGAAGCTCGTCAGCAGGTCCTCGAGGTCGTCCTTCAGCCGCAGGCCGTTGGCCTCGAAGTCGGCGGCATGCTCCGGAGCGAGGCCGGAGAGCGCCTCCACGGTGTTGTCCACGTAGGTCTGGGCTGCCCGGGGGGACATCCACGCGTGCGGGTTGGCGAGTCCGGCGTAGTCGCCGGAGCGGATGTCGACGGGCTCCACGCCGTCGGACAGGACGGCGTGGGGAGCATCGACCGCCTGCAGGAAGCGCTCGAACCAGCGCTCGAGGCCGAGCCCGTTGTCGAGGATGAGGTCCGCATCCTGCGCCCTCACGAGATCGGACGGCGTCGGCTCGTAGCCGTGGATCTCGGCGCCCACCTTGGTGATCGATTCCACGCGGACGTGGCCTCCGCCGACGGTGTCGGCGAGATCGGCGAGGACCGAGAAGGTCGTGAGGACGAGGGGGCGGTCGTCCGCCGGGGCCCCTGGTGCCGCGGTGGCCGCGCACCCGGCGAGCAACACCACGGCGACGCACCATGCGGCCGTCCTGCCCGACCGCCCACGCAGCTGATTTTGAGGCATACCTAAAAATAGCGTTTAGGCATGCCGAAAACTAGGTGTGGAGCAGGGAGGTGCGCCAGGCATGCGTGTAGTACGGGATGCGGAGGAGGGCATCGGGCTCGAAGGCGAGGTAGTCGGTGAGGTACCACCGCAGGTTCGACTCCACACGCTGCTGCAGGGCCGGCGAGGCCCGCTGGTAGTAGCTGCGGGACCGCGCGAGGTCGACGACGTCGGGCACCCGCAGTTCCTGGGTCCAGTGCACGAGCAGGTCCTCGGGAGTGGCGAAGCCCGGTCCGAAGTCCGGCCGGTACGCCGGGGAGAAGACGTCCCCGGCGTGCATGATGCGGGACAGGCGATGCACCCAGGGGAGCGAGACGTCGAGCTGGTTCCAGACGAGGGCGATCCGGCCTCCGGGGGCCAGGACGCGCGCGGCCTCCCGCACCGTCGCCGCGTGGTCGCACCAGTGCCAGGTCTGCGCGAGCGTGATCAGGTCCATCGAGCCGCCGGGCAGGTGCGAGTGTTCCGCGGTGCCCTGGACTACGGGGACCTCCGGCAGCCGGGTCGAGAGGACGGCGAGCATGTCCTCCGACGGGTCCACTGCCGTCACTCCGAGACCGCGCTCCACCAGCAGGCCGGTGAAGAGGCCCGTGCCGGCGCCGATGTCCGCGGCGCGGCGGGCACCGTCGGGGACGACCCAGTCGCCGACCTGCGCCGGATATCCGGGACGCACGCGGTCGTACCGCCCTGCTCCGGAGAGGTAGGCGCGGGCCATGTCGCGGCGCCGCTCCTCGTCCAGCCTCGGCCCTCCCCTCACCACGACGGGCTCCAGGAGCCGGCGGTGCTGCTAGAGCAGGTCATCCACATCGGGGTTGAGGGTGCGCAGGACCTCGCTGTGCAGGGTTCCGTTGGTCGCCAGGGCGTTGCCTCCGAAGGGGCCGTCCTCGCCGTCGAGGGAGGTGAAGCGGCCCCCTGCCTCGGTCACGATCGGCACCAGTGCCGCCATGTCGTACAGGTTGAGCTCCGGTTCGCACGCGATGTCCACCGCGCCCTCCGCCACCAGGCAGTAGGACCAGAAGTCGCCGTAGGCGCGGGTGCGCCAGACGCGGTCGGTCAGGTTCACGAACTCGGCCAGGGATCCCCGTTGGCGCCAGCCGGACAGGCTCGAGTAGGACAGGGACGCGTCGCCGAGCCGCGAGACGTTCGACACCCGCAGGCGTTGCGCCGCCGCGAGGGACTTGCCGGTATAGGCGCCGGTGCCGTCCGCCGCCCACCACCGCTTGCCCAGCGCCGGTGCGCTCACGACGCCGACCACGGGCTTCCCGTCGTCGATCAGGGAGATCAGGGTGGCCCAGACCGGCACGCCCCGGACGAAGTTCTTGGTGCCGTCGATGGGATCGATGACCCAGCGGCGCGAACCGGAGCCCGAACTGCCGAACTCCTCACCGAGCACCGCATCGCGTGGCCGGGCCCGGGAGAGCTGTCCGCGGATCGCTTCCTCGGCACTCTTGTCGGCGTCTGTGACCGGAGTGAGGTCAGGCTTGGTCTCGACCCGGAGGTCGAGCGCCTTGAAGCGCGCCATCGTCTGGTCGTCCACCGAGTCGGCCATGATGTGGGCGAGGCGGAGGTCATCGTTGTAGCCCTGCGTGAAACTCATACCGTTCAACCTATCGTCTCTGCAGGCACATCCCGCCCGGCGGCGCGGGGGTGAGGGGGCTGGTCCGGACAGCAGAAAGCCACCGCGGGCTCGCGCCGCGCGGTGGCTTCCGGATCCGGGCTACAGGAGCAGCCGGGAGAGAATCAGAGAACGGTGATGTTCTCGGCCTGGGGTCCCTTGGGGCCCTGGGTGGTCTCGAAGTTGACCTTCTGGTTCTCTTCGAGGGAACGGTAGCCGTTCGAGTTGATCGCGGAGAAGTGGGCGAACACGTCAGCGCCGCCGTCCTCGGGAGCGATGAAGCCGAAGCCCTTTTCGGCGTTGAACCATTTCACTGTGCCAGTAGCCATGTCGTATTTCCTTACCTGGGAGAGCGTCCCGACGTTCGGGGCTCATCGTGGTGTTCGTTACTCGCTTATCGTCAAAAGCTGTCGAACTCCAGGTGGAGGGTCAAGGCTTGAAATTTAATGCGCAAACAACAACAGCTTTCAGCCTAGCAGTCTTTCCGGTCCCCTCGGACCACTCACTGCTGGCCTTACTGCTGGCCGAGCTCCTTGGCGTCGGAGGCACTGCCCCGCGGGTCGGCGGTCCCGGCGGTCAGCAGGCGGCGCAGGCTGGCGAGCCGCACCGGGCCCGAATCCCCGGCGAGCCCCTCGTCCACGTAGCTGTCCAGTCCGCAGTCGACGGCGTTGTCGTCGTGGCGGCAGCCGCGTTCGCAGCGCTCCGTCCCCGGCTCGAGATCGGGGAACGCCTTCAGGATCCGGTCGGCGTCCACGTGCGCCAGCCCGAAGGACCGGATGCCCGGGGTGTCGATGATCCAGGTCCCGGGCGCGGCGTCGGCGGCCTTGAGGGCGAGGGCCGACGAGGACGTATGACGACCGCGGCCCGTCACCGCGTTCACGCCGCCCGTCGCCCGGGAGGAGCCGGTGAGGGCGTTGACCATGGTCGACTTGCCGACACCGGAGTGTCCGAGCAGCACGCTCACCTGTCCGTCGAGCTGGTCGCGCAGGGCGTCGACGGCTCCGTGCGAGAGCCGGGCGGACTCGCCGTCGTCGGACGTGGCCTCGATCCCCACGCTCTCGTCGGTCCGGCTGATGATGACGCGGAGGTCGAGGTGCTCGTAGTTGGCGAGCAGGGCAACGGGGTCGCGGAGGTCGGCCTTCGTGATGCACAGCAGCGGTTCGATGCCCGCGTCGTAGGCGGCGACGAGCGCCCGGTCGATGAAGCCGGTCCTCGGTTCCGGGTTGGCCGCCGCGACGACGATCACGAGCTGGTCCGCGTTCGCGACCACCACGCGTTCCACCGGGTCCGTGTCGTCCGCGCTGCGGCGGAGGACCGTCCGGCGGTCCTCGATGCGCACGAGGCGCGCGAGGGAGTCGGGTCCTCCGGAGAGGTCGCCGACGAGGGAGACGAGGTCACCGGCGACGACGGCGCTGCGGCGCAGTTCCCGTGCGCGCGCGGCGATGACGATGCGCTCGTCCGGGGTGTCCTCGTCGACCACGGTGGTGTAGCGCCCGCGGTCCACGGTCACCACACGGCCCAGCACGGCGTCCTCGTAGGCGGGACGGTTCTTGGTGCGCGGACGGGACCCCTTCTTGTTCGGGCGGATCCGGACGTCGGACTCGTCCCAGGACCGTGAGCCGCGGCGGTTGCCGGCCTCGCTCATGCGGATGCCGCCGCGGGTCCCGGGGCGCCGGAGGCCCCGGGACCCTTCGCTCCGGCGGTGCCGGTGACGGCCGCCCAGAGCTCCGGGAATTCCGGCATCGTCTTGGCCGTGGTGCCGATGTTCTCCACCTCGACGCCGTCGACGGCCAGGCCGATTATGGCCCCGGCGGTCGCCATGCGGTGGTCCTCGTAGGTGCGGAAGACCCCTCCGTGGAGGGGTGCGGGCCGGATCACGAGGCCGTCGGCCGTCTCCTCTGCGTCCCCGCCGAGCCCGTTGATCTCCGCCACGAGTGCTGCGAGGCGGTCCGTCTCGTGCCCGCGGAGGTGGGCGATGCCGGTGAGGACCGACGGTGTCTCCGCCAGCGCGCAGAGCGCCGCGACCGTGGGGGCGAGTTCGGAGGTGTCGGCGAACGTCCCTCCACTGATCGAGGCCCCACCCGTCACGGTGAGCACGTCGCCGTCGAGGACCGCGGCCGCGCCCATGAGGGGGAGGATGCGCCGCCATTCGTCGCCCACCTGTGTGGTGTCCGCGGGCCAGTTCCGCACGCGGACGGTACCGCCGGTGACGACCGCCGCGGCGAGGAAGGGCCCGGCGTTGGAGAGGTCGGGTTCGACGGCGACGTCGAAGGCCGCGATCGGGCCCGGGGAGACACGCCAGTGGTTCGGGACGGAATCGTCGACCGCCACCCCGACGGAGCGCAGCGTCTCCACCGTCATGCGGATGTGGTCGAGGCTCGGCACCGGCTTGCCGACGTGTTCGAGGTGCAGTCCCTCGGTGAAGCGGGCGCCCACCAGGAGCAGGGCCGACACGAACTGCGAGGACGCCGAGGCGTCGATGACGAGGTGGCCCCCGCGGATGTCGCCCTCGCCCCGGACGGCGAACGGCAGCGAGCCGGACCCGCCGTCGTCGACCGGGACGCCGAGTCCCCGCAGGGCGGCGACGATGCTTCCCATGGGGCGGCGGCGCGCGTGCGGATCGCCGTCGAAGGTGGTGGTGCCGGCGACGAGACCGGCGAGGGGCGGTACGAAGCGCATGACCGTGCCGGCGAGGCCGCAGTCGACCGTCCGGGCACGCGTGGAGCCGTCTCCGCCCGGCAGGGGAGTGACGCGCAGGTCCGGGCCGAAGTCGCCGTCGCCGGGCACCTCGTCGATGACCGCGCCGAGGGCGTGCAGCGCGGCGACCATCAGGGCGGAGTCTCGGGAGTGCAGGGGCCGCCGGATCACGCATGGCCCGTCGGCGAGGGCGGCGAGCACGAGGTAGCGGTTGGTCAGGGATTTCGAACCGGGAACCGAGATGTCGGCATTCACGGGACGGCTCAGGCGGGGCGCCCGCCACATGGTCTGGTCGGACACCCCGCCTGGAGACGCTGTCATCGAGCTTATGAACCGACGACGTCGGCAGCGGTCTTGCGCACGACCTTGTCGGCCTTCTTCAGCTGCTTGCGCGCGTCCTTGCCCAGGCCCAGGGCGTTCTTCCGGGCGCCCACGGCGAGGTGCTCGGCGCGCCAGGCGATCCCGGGACGGCCGTTCGTGTCGACGGTGGCCAGCAGGACGGCGCCGATCAGCGAGAGGTTCTTGAGCAGCTGCGAGCGGCGTGCCTTCTTGCCCTCGGGTGTCGAGGCGTCCGCCGACCGGTAGTCGACGAGCGTGTTCACCGTTGCCGTCACCGTCAGGAGGAGGGCCGCGACCCGGGAGAACCGACCGATGCCGAGCAGGAGCGATGCCGCGACCTGGGTGCCGCCCAGCACCTGGCCCACGAGCTTCTCGTTGCCGGTGACCGCGGCGGCCGAGGGGACGACCCTCGTGATGCCGGCGAGGACGGGCTTGAGCTGCGGGGCCGTGGTACCCGCGGTGCGGAGCCGGTCGATACCGGAGAACACGAAACCGCTGGCGATCAAGGGTCGGGCTATTACGCGGACAAGGGTCACAACTGCCTCCTGGTTGCCGGCGCGATTCGCCGGGCATCGGGTTTTGTTCTGCGGAGCACGCTGGAACTAGTTTTGCACGCCTCCGGAGACCGTGCGATCCCGCGGTCGTCCCGGACGCCCGGATTGCGGGGAGGACGGCGGCGACGGACGGCGCACGGGGAGAACTACGGGGAGGACAAGGAGGAACACAGGAGGAACACCGGGGGAATGCAGGAGGAATGTGGCAGGAGGTCAGCAGGAGGGCTGCAGGAATAAGGGAACCCGCGGGCGGGTTGGAGAAGGCGTGGAGGAAACCGGAACGGGAGATGGGTGCGCATGACGGGTATACGGACGGCCACGGTCGAAAGACCGGATTTCCAGCTCTCGACGTCGATCCAGCGGGACGCTGCCCCGGCCGTGCGGCCGCGCGGACGCGTAGACTTTGGGACGATGAATACAACAGCCCCCGCAGGTAGCAGCCAGGCCGAAGACGACCAGCTGGACGTGTCCACGGAGTCGGAAGCCGACCGCAAGGCACGATTCGAGCGCGACGCCATGCAGTACGTCGACCAGCTCTACTCGGCCGCCATGCGCATGGCCCGGAACCCCAGTGACGCGGAGGACCTGGTGCAGGAGGCCTACACCAAGGCGTTCTCGGCCTTCCACCAGTACAAGCCGGGTACCAACCTGAAGGCGTGGCTGTACCGCATCCTCACGAACACCTACATCAACCTGTACCGCAAGCGGCAGCGCGAGCCCCTGCAGTCGCACTCGGACACCATCGAGGACTGGCAGCTGGCGAAGGCCGCCGAACACACGTCCACCGGTCTCCGCTCGGCCGAGGCCGAGGCGCTGGACCACCTGCCGGATTCCGACGTCAAGAGCGCCCTGCAGGCCATTCCGGAGGAATTCCGGCTCGCGGTGTACTTCTCGGACGTCGAAGGCTTCGCGTACAAGGAAATATCGGAAATCATGAACACGCCCATCGGGACCGTCATGTCCCGGCTGCATCGCGGCCGCAAGCTGCTGCGCGAACTCCTCGCCGAGTACGCGCACGAACGGGGCCTCGGTACCGGCGCAGGTGCTGGTACCAGGACCCGGGTCGCGACGGGTGCAGCGGGCAAGGAACAGGAGATGGAGAAATGAGCGATTGCGAGAGCATGGGCGATTGCGCCGACTCGAGGATTGAACGGCTGTACGAGTACCTGGACGGCGCGCTGTCCCACCAGGACCTCGTGGAGATCAAGGACCACCTGGAGGGTTGCCCGGAGTGCGCCGAGGAACACGACCTCGAGTGCGTGATCCGGTCGGTCGTGAAGCGGTCCTGCACCGAGGTTGCGCCGTCGACCCTGAAGACGAGCATCCTCGACCGCATCAGCCACCTCAGGACCGTCGACCACTGACGCGCTCCTGCCTGGGTGCGCTGCCTGGGTGCAGAGACAAAAGAACCTCCGGAGCCGTGACGGCCCGGAGGTTCTTTCGTTTGCTGCTGGTGCAGCGGGATAACGCCTGGACTCAGGTGTTGGGGCGCTTACCGTGGTTTGCGCCACCACGCTTCCGGTCGCGACGCTTGCGTGCTCGCTTGCTCATGGCTGCCTCCTTTTTTCTTCAGGCACTGTAGTCGTGCAGAACTGCACCCAAGTCTCCCATACTGCAACGGGCGTCACCTAAACAGCGGCAGGCGCAGGGCCGGAGGGCGCCGTCCGGCGCCCCGCGGCCTGCCCCTAGGATGGGTGGACATCCGTGACCGAAGGAGCTTATGTATGCGCGCCGCCTATGCAGCAACCCAGTCGGGAGACGATCCGCTCGCCGGACTCACCGTCGGCGACCTCGAGCTACCCGACGCACCTTCGGGCTTCGTACGGGTGAGGGTGGTGGCGTCCTGCCTCAACCACCACGACCTGTGGTCGCTGAAGGGTGTGGGCCTGCCGGAGGACCGCCTGCCCATGGTGCTCGGGTGCGACGCCGCAGGGGTCGACGACGACGGCAACGAGGTGATCGTGCACGGCGTCGTGTCCTCGCCCGACTGGCGCGGTGACGAGACGCTCGACCCGAAGCGCTCCCTCCTGTCCGAGCGCTACCCCGGCACCATGGCCGACTACGTGTGGGTGCCCGAGCGGAACCTGGTGCCCAAGCCCGCCGCACTGTCCTTCGAGGAGGCGGCCTGCCTTCCCACCGCGTGGCTCACCGCGTACCGCATGCTGTTCACGGTGTCGCCGGCAGCGCCCGGGTCCACGGTGCTCGTGCAGGGCGCGGGAGGCGGCGTCGCCTCCGCGCTGGTCGCCCTGGCCTCCGCAGCGGGGTTCCGGGTCTGGGCGACGAGCCGCAGCGAGGCCAAGCGGCAGCGGGCGCTCGGACTCGGCGCCGAGCAGGTGTTCGACGCAGGGGGGCGGCTGCCGGAACGCGTCGACGTGGTCTTCGATTCGGTGGGGGAGGCCACGTGGGCCCACTCGCTGAAGTCCCTCGTGCCCGGCGGGACCGTGGTGACCTGTGGCGCGACGAGCGGTCCGGCCCCGTCGGCGGACCTCAACCGGGTGTTCTTCCTCCAGCTGCGCGTGCTGGGTTCCACCATGGGGACCCGGGAGGAACTCGTCCGGCTGACGCGCTTCCTCGTGGCCACGGGGGTGCGCCCCGTCATCGACACGGTCCTGCCCCTCGACGACGCGGCACAGGGCTTCCAGCGCATGCTCGACGGCGACGTGTTCGGCAAGGTCGTCTTCCGCCACTGAGGCGGGCCCGGCGCACGCCGCGGACTCGGAAGGGAACCCTCCGTGGAGGGTTCCCTTCCGAGTCTGCCGTGTACCCGCTCTGCCGCTACTCGGCGCCCGCCGCGAGGATGGCCGAGCGCTGCTCCCGGCGGAGCGACTGCTCGGCCGGATCCGGCACCGGGGCTGCCGCGAGCAGGCGCCGCGTGTAGGGATCGCGCGGGTACTTCAGGATCTGCTCCGTACTGCCCTGCTCCACCAGCGTGCCCTTGTTGAGGACCGCGATGTGGCTCGCGAGCAGTTCGACGACGGCGAGGTCGTGGCTCACGAACAGGCACGCGAAGCCGCGCTCCCGCTGCAGTTCCTGCAGCAGGTCCAGGACCCGTGCCTGCACGGACACGTCCAGGGCCGACGTCGGTTCGTCGGCCACCAGCAGGTCCGGACGGAGGGACAGCGCCCGGGCTATGCCGACACGCTGGCGCTGCCCGCCCGAGAGTTCGTGGGGATACCGGTTGCGGAACGCGACCGGCAGCTGCACGTCCTCCAGCAGGGCCGCCACGCGCCGGTCGAGCTCGGCGCGGCCCGGCTTCTCATGGAGGAGCAGGGGCTCGCCGATGCTGTCGCCGATGGACAGTCGAGGGTTCAGCGACGCCGCGGGGTCCTGGAACACGATCGCGAACTTCTTGCGCAGCGGCAGGAGCTGGCGGGCACTGAGGTCCGTGATGTCGGTGCCGCCGATGCTGACCCTGCCCCCGGAGGTCTTGATGAGCCCGGTCACGGCACGGGCGATCGTCGACTTGCCCGAGCCGGATTCGCCGACCAGGCCCAGGACCTCGCCCGGTTGGATGGTCAGCGAGACGCCGGAGACCGCCTTGAAGGGGGGCTGGCGGAACCGGCCCGGGTACTCGATGTCCACGTTCAGGAGCTCGAGCGCCGGCACCACGCCCGACGCCCTGTGCGTCTCCTGCGCGCGCACGGCTGCCTCCGCGTACTCCTCGTGGATGCTCAGGCGCCCGTCCACCACCTCGACGTCGGAGAGGACGCCGCCCACCTTCGACCCGAGGTGGGGGACCGCTCCGAGGAGCTGCCTCGTGTAGGCCTCGGCCGGGGCGGCGAACAGCTGCGCCGTCGGCGCGGCCTCGACGATCCGCCCGCGCTCCATGACGACGACGTGGTCGGCGAGGTCGGCGACCACTCCCATGTCGTGGGTGATGAGCAGCACGGCGCTGTTGAGCCTCTTGTTGAGCTTGCGCAGGAGGTCGAGCACCTCCGCCTGCACCGTGACGTCGAGCGCCGTCGTGGGTTCGTCGGCGATGAGGAGCATCGGATCGTTCGCCAGGGCGATGGCGATCATCGCGCGCTGGCGCTGGCCGCCCGAGAACTGGTGCGGGAAGTTGTCGTAGCGGCGGTCGGGCTCGGGGATCTCCACCATGCGGAGCAGCTCGATGGCACGCTTCTTCGCCTCGGCCGGTGACAGCTCCGTGTGCTGTTCGACGGCCTCCCGGATCTGCTCACCCACCGTCAGCACAGGATTCAGCGCCGTCATGGGTTCTTGGAAGATCATCGCGATCTCGTTGCCGCGGACCCGCCGGAGGGTGCCCTGCGGCGCACCGATCAGTTCCCGGCCGAGCATCTTGGCACTGCCGGTCGAGCGGCCGTTGCGGGGGAGCAGGCCGAGCAGGGCCATGGAGGACATGCTCTTGCCGGATCCGGATTCACCGACGATCGCCAGGATCTCGCCGGGATGGATCTCGTAGGAGACGTCCTCCGCGGCCATGACCCATTCGTTGTCGACGTTGAACTCGACGCCGAGACCCCGGACCGCGAGGATGGGGCCGTCGGCGACCGGAGCCTGCTCGTCCGAGAGAATGACGGAACTGGAACTCATTGCTTCACCCTTGTCTGCTTGGGGTCGAACGCGTCGCGCAGGCCGTCACCGATGAAGTTGACGGCCAGGGCGATGCCGATGATGAACGCTCCGGGCCAGAGGAACAGCCACGGTCGCACGGTGAGGGCCGAGCGGTTGTCGTTGATGGCCTTGCCGAGCGAGGTGTCGGGCGCCGTGACGCCGAGGCCGAGGAAGCTCAGGCCCGTCTCGAGGAGGATGGCGCCGGAGATCGCCAGCGTCGTCGACACGATGATGACGCCGACCGTGTTGGGCAGGATGTGCCGGAAGATGATGCGGGCCGAGCTCGCGCCGACGGACTTCGCCGACTCGACGAACTCCTTCTCGCGCAGCGACAGGAACTCGCCGCGCACGAGCCGCGCGAGGCCGGTCCAGGTGACGAGGCCGAGGAAGATCGCGAAGGGGATGATGCCGTTCTTCGCCACGATGCCGGCGACCGCCGCGGCGATGACCACCGTGGGGATGGTGATGACGACGTCGGTGATGCGCATGAGGAACGCTTCGGTCCAGCCGCGGAAGTATCCCGCGACCGCCCCCACCGTCGTGCCGATGACCATGGCCACCAGCCCGACGATGAACGCGATGATGAGGGAGGTCTGGATGCCGCGCATGGTGAGCGCGAAGTAGTCGCGGCCGAGGACGTCCTGGCCGAACGGGTGCTCCCCGAGGCTGAAGGGCCAGAGCGTCAGCGTGGGGCGTCCCTCGTTGAAGCGCGCGGCGAGGACGTCGTAGTCCTTGTTCCACCAGCCGGGGATCCCTGCGAACCCGATCGAGCTGAAGGCGAGGAGGAAGATCAGCACCAGCAGGGCGATGCCCGCGAGGGCACCCTTGTGGCGGAAGAACCGCTCGCGGATCAGGCGCCCCTGGCTCTTGGCCTCGGTGGTGCGGATGCGGTCCGTCTGCTCCCGGGTGGGGGCGGCGGTCGCGATGTCGTTGTCCTGGCTCTGGAGGGTCATCTCCGACAGCTCCAGGGACGTGCGGGAATCGTCCCGCATCTTGTCGTTCGTGCTCATGGGATGTCCTAGCTCAGGGTGATGCGCGGATCGAGGAACGCGTAGGCGATGTCGGCGAGCATGTTGAACAGCACGGCGGCCGTTCCGACGACGAGGAAGAAGGCCATGACGGGGCCCGGGTCGACGTGGTTGATGCCCTCGACGAACATGTTGCCCATGCCGTTCCAGCCGAAGACCTGCTCGGTGATGACGGCGCCGCCCAGGACACCGGCGAAGTCGAAGGCCATCAGGGTGGTGATGGGGATCATCGCGTTGCGGAAGGCGTGCTTCACGAGGACGGTCCGCTCGCTCAGGCCCTTGGCCCGGGCGGTGCGGATGTAGTCCTGGTTCATGACGTCGAGCTGGCTGGCCCTGGTGTACCGCGTGTAGGTGGCGAACGAGATCAGGGTCAGGGCGATGGTCGGCAGGATGAGGTGCAGCGCGTAGTCCAGGTTGATCTCCCAGAAGGTCCCGGCGAGGTTGGCCGACTGGGAGCCGGTGGTCGGGATGGGCCGTCCGCCCGCCTTCGCGGAGAGCGTCGGGTAGGCCTGGAGGAGGCGGTCGAGCACGATCAGCAGACCGACGGACACGGCGATCACGGCGCCGATCTTCGCCGCCTGCGCCCGGAACGGACCGCCCACCGCGCCGGCGACCACATACGCGACGACGGCGGTTCCTCCGACGAGCGCGAGCACCAGGAGCCAGTTCGGATCGTCGAGCAGGGGGATGGAGAGGAGGTAGCCGGCGAAGGCCACCCCTGCGGCCGCGAGGGCCGCGTGCAGCACGCGGCGGCGGCGGAAGCCCGCCAGCAGGGCGGTCCAGAGCACGGCGACCCCTGCTGCCGACACGAGCATCCCGACGACGCCGAGGCCCGGCGTGACGAACCAGCCGGTGACGAGCAGGAGGTACAGGGCGAGCGCGGTGACGACCGCGGCGATGCCGAAGACGGTCGCCCTGCGCCTGCGGTCGCCACCCACGACGACGGCCCAGACGACGCCGGAGACCACCCCGATGAGGGCGATCGTCAGATAGGGGAACTGCGGATTCGCCAGCCAGGTGTTGAGGTCGATCGCCAGGTACTGCTTGAGCAGCGTCGAGAGCCAGAACAGGGGCAGCGAGAACAGCAGGAAGGAGAGGAAGGTGACGGAGTAGTCGAAGGTGCTGTACTGCCGGATCGCGGTGACGATGCCGACGACGACGCCGAGGACGAGGGCGAGCACGGTTGCGATGATGACGAGGCGCAGCGTCGACCCCATGGCGTTCTCGAGCTGGGGGAGGACGGCGGCGCCCGTGCGGTCCTGGCCGAGCGTGCAGCTCACGCCGCCGGGGACGATGCAGTGGCCGATGTCCTGCAGCCACAGGAAGTACCGGGGGATGGGCGGGACGTCCAGGTTCATCGCCGCGGTACGTGCCGCGATGGTGGCGGCCTTCTCGGGGCCACTGGTCTCGCCGAGGTCCTCGAAGGGATCGCCCGACGAGATGGTGAGGAAGTACATCAGCGTGGTCGCCGCGAGCATGATGAAGAACGAGATGATGGTGCGCTTGACGATGAAGTAGAACACGGAGGGGCTCCTAGGAAACGGTGCAGGCGGTGGCGCGGCCGGGCACAGGGACGGGCAGGCCCGAGGGCCTGCCCGTCCTCATGCGTTCTCCGGATGATGCAATCAGGCCTGCTTCGTCCAGCTGTAGGCATTCCAGGTGATGCCGGTCTGCGTCGGGTTGAGTTCCACGCCCTCGAGCTTCGAGGAGTAGCCCGCGATGTTCGGGTTGGCGTAGAGGACCACGTTGTACTGCGTCTCGGCGAGGCGCTGCTCGAGTTCGGTCTTCAGCGGGACGACCGCCTCGGAGTCGGTGCTCGTGACGATCTCATCCCAGAGGCGGTCCACCTCGGGATCGCTGTAGCCGCCGAAGTTCTGCTCACCGCCGGTGATGTAGATGGACTGGCCCGAGGCCACGAGGCCGGAGCCTGCCCAGCCGAAGACGACCGCGTCCCAGGCGCCTGGCTGCGAGAGCTTGGCGCTCCACTCGGCCTCGGGCTGCGGGACGATCTCGAAGCCTGCCTTGTCGCAGGAGTCCTTGATCAGCGCGACCATGTCGGCGCGCAGCTGGCTCGTGGAGGCGAACATCAGGCTGACCTTGACGGGCTGGGTCTTGCCGGCCTCGGCGAGCAGCGCCTTGGCGCCCTCGATGTCGGCGGTCCCGTCACCCTCTGCGGCGGGTGCCCCCTCGAGGACCGTCTCGTAGTCGGACTGCGCCGGCTGGTACTCGTGCAGGTTCATGACCGAACCCTCGGGATCGATGGGGGTCACGAACTTGTCGACCATGTCGGCCCTCGGGACGCACTTCGCGAAGGCCTGGCGCACCTTGAGGTCCTCGAAGACTGCACCGGCACGCTGGTCGAGGTCCACGTGCGAGAAGGTCAGCGACTGCCCGGTGTCCACCGTGACGGTCTCGCCGATCTGCTCGAGGGCCGCCTTCGTGTCGATCGTCGGGCTGGAAGGCTCGATGATGTCGACGTCGCCGTTCTGCAGTGCCTGGACGGCTTCCTCGTCGACGATGGTCTTGAAGACGATCGAGTCCGTCTTGCCGGCACGCTCCTCGCCCCAGTACTTGTCGTTCTTGACGAGCGTCAGGGTGCCGTCGGTCGCGTTGTCCAGCTTGTACGGGCCGGAGGCGGGGAGGATCGCCGTGTCGGGGAGCGTCGGCAGGTCGGCCTCGTAGTTCCAGCCGGTGTTCCAGAACTCGGCGACCGGGGCCAGCGCCGCACGGTCGTCGTTCTGGATGGCTTCGACGAGTTCGGCGCCGTCGCCCTCGGCGGACAGCCCGGCCTGCTCGGCGGCGATGTGGGCGGGCATGAAGACGCCGGTGGTGAACAGTGCTTCCCAGTCGGCGTACGGCTCCGTGAAGACGGCCTCGAACTCCTTGGCACCGGGCTCGCCCTCGATCTGCTCCATGGAGGCGAACCCGTTGGTGGAGGCCGCCTGGAAGAGATCGGCCTCGGCGCCCGTCTCGGGATCCTTCTCACCGCTCGGGTGCGTGCCGGACAGGGCCGCCCAGCTCAGCAGGACGTCGTCGTAGTCGATCGGCGTGCCGTCGGACCAGACCGCGTTCTCGTTGATCGTGTACTTGATCGTCAGCGGGTCGTCGCTGGTCTTCTCGTAGGTCCCGAACTCCTCGTTGGGCTCCAGGTTGCCATTGGCGGCGAAGGCAGCGAAACCGCTCGAGGTCAGGTTGTCCACGTAGGTGTTGTAGACCGCGTTGGTGCTGGCCGTGTTGCCGTTGTAGCCGGTCGGTGCCTGGCTGATCGCGATGTTGATCGTCGAGGCGAGGTTCTCCGTCGCACCCTCCGATGCCGGTGTCTCGGCTGTACCGCCCG
The DNA here is from genome assembly GCF_054510955.1 of Arthrobacter pasteuri. Classification (NCBI taxonomy): domain Bacteria; kingdom Bacillati; phylum Actinomycetota; class Actinomycetes; order Micrococcales; family Micrococcaceae; genus Arthrobacter; species Arthrobacter pasteuri. Next base: position 790,346 of record NZ_JBTNDO010000001.1, on the reverse strand, counting down.
CCGATCCGCAGGCGCTCAGCATGAGCGTTCCGATGGACAGTGCGGCGAGCGTCTTAGTGCGCTTATTACGCATTCGATAGTCCTTACTGTGCTTGGCGCGAGGAACGCAGGAAGGTCCCCCAAGGCGGATTGCGGCAGTGACGGCAATCACACTCGGACAGCATAACGGCAGATCGTTGCCTGCGGACACTCAGTGAGCCAGTGATAACCCAACCGTTACCGGAGGGAAACATGGGGTCGCTGAGGAACACAAAAGCCCCCGGGACGCGTGTCCCGGGGGCTTCCTGCAGCGTACCGCTACTCGGGAGCGGGCACGTCGAGCCACTGGAACCACCCGCGGTGCAGGACGAGCCAGGCGATGAGGCCGTATCCGGCCTGGCCCGGCGTGCCGCCGTTCGCGGCGAGGTCGTGGCGCCACTGCTCGTGCGCGAGCAGCGGGGTGAAGGTGTCGACGAAGACGTGCTTGCGTCGCGTGGTCACATCGCCGAAGGCCGCGGACAGGTCGGCGAGGCGGCGGTTGCGTTCGGCGTCGAGGCCCGGCGGGGGGCCGACGACGAGGACCTTGACGCTTATCTGTGCCGCGCCGTCGAGGATGTTGGCGAGATTGAGCCGGCTCCTCGCGGTCGACAGCTCGAGGTCGAGGTCGCGGTCCGACAGGCCGATGACGAGGCGGTTCTCGAACCCGTCGCCGAAGCGGCGCCCGGCCTCCTGGAGCCAGCGGTTCGCGAGGGACTCCGTACCCTCGCCGGGAGCCGCGAGGCTGTAGGCCTCGACGAAGGCGTTGTCCGGCCGGGTCCGGGCCATCACGCGTCCAATCCAGCCCAGTGCCCGCGGATCACCGAGCCCCGCGAGGAGTTCGTCGCCCACTGCTGCTAGCCGGATTCTGCGTTGTTCCACTGGTCCCTCGGTGTGCTGGTCGTCGGATGGTGCCGGGCTGCCGGTAAACCCGCGCACGCCCTTAAAGACATCGGGTGGGGCCCGAAGCCCCACCCAACATCATACTGATGGCCTGCTATTGCCGGCCGAACGCCCTCTTGATGAGGAGTTCCTGCTCCACCGCGTGGCTCTTGGCCGAGCCCGTGGCGGTCGACGCGGATGCCGGGCGCGAGGCCAGGCGCACGCGCCGGTCGAGCTCCTGGGGCAGGTTGAGCCCGATGAAGGGCCACGGTCCCTGGTTCGCCGGCTCGTCCTGCGCCCACACGATCTCCGCGTTGGGGTAGGTGGCGAGGGCGGCCTGGATCTCGTCCAGCGGGAGCGGGTACAGCTGCTCCACGCGGACGATGGCCGTCTTGCCGTCGTCGAGCTTCTGCCGGGAGGACAGCAGATCGTAGTAGAGCCGTCCGGACACCAGGATGACGCGTTCGACGTCGTTGCCCGGCGTTCCGAGCGTGTCGGGGATGACGGGCTGGAAGGTGCCCTGCGTGAAGTCCTCCACCGGACTCGCCGCTGCCTTGAGGCGCAGCAACTGCTTGGGGGTGAAGATCACGAGCGGCTTCCGCGGGCGGCGGTAGGCGTGCTGACGCAGCAGGTGGAAGTGCGAGGCGGCACTGCTCGGGTTCGCGACCACCATGTTCTCCTCTGCACACATCTGCAGGAAGCGCTCGATGCGTGCGGAGGAGTGGTCGGGACCCTGGCCCTCGTAGCCGTGGGGCAGCATCAGGACGAGCGAGGAACGCTGTCCCCACTTCTGCTCCGCGGAGCTGATGAACTCGTCGATGATGGTCTGCGCGCCGTTGACGAAGTCACCGAACTGCGCCTCCCAGATCACGAGCGCGTCGGGTCGCTCCACGGAGTAGCCGTACTCGAAGCCCATGGCCGCGTACTCGCTCAGGGAGGAGTCGTAGACCCAGAACTTGGCCTGGTCCTTGCTGAGGTCGTCCAGCGGCAGCCATTCGTGGCCGGTCGCCCGGTCGTGGAACACCGCGTGCCGCTGCACGAAGGTGCCCCGGCGCGAGTCCTGGCCGGCGAGCCGCACGGGCACACCCTCCATCAGGAGCGACCCGAAGGCGGCCACCTCGCCGAAGCCCCAGTCGATGCCGCCCTCACGGGACATCTGCTCACGCTTCTCGAGCAGTGCCTTGAGCTTCGGGTGGACCGTGAAGCCCTCGGGGATCGCGATGTGCGCTGCACCGATGTGCGCCAGCGTCTCGGCGCTGATCGCCGTCTGCTGTGCGGCGGCCCCGCCGCCGTCCGAGGACTGCTGCGCGTAGGGCCGCTCGATGTCCGACACGGCCTTCGGGTCCTTGGTGACGACCGGGATTGGCGACGTCTGGGCCGCGTGGGTCTCGGCGAAGACGCGCTCGAGGCGCTCCTGGTAGTCGCGCAGGGCCTGCTCCGCCTCTTCCTGCGTGATGTCGCCGCGGCCGATCAGGGCCTCGGTGTACAGCTTGCGGACCGAGCGCTTCGCCTCGATCAGGTTGTACATCATGGGCTGGGTCATCGAGGGGTCATCGCCCTCGTTGTGGCCGCGACGGCGGTAGCAGACCATGTCGATGACGACGTCCTTGTTGAACCGCTGGCGGAACTGGTAGGCCAGCTGGGCCACGCGGACCACGGCCTCGGGATCGTCGCCGTTCACGTGGAACACGGGAGCCTGGACCATCTTCGCGACGTCGGTGGAGTACACCGAGGAACGCGACGACGTCGGGCTCGTGGTGAAGCCCACCTGGTTGTTCACGATCACGTGGATGGTGCCGCCGGTGCGGTAGCCGCGGAGCTGCGACAGGTTGAGGGTCTCCGCCACGACACCCTGGCCCGCGAAGGCCGCATCGCCGTGGATGAGGATCGGCAGCACGGGGAAGCTGTCGTGCTGGTCGAGGAGGTCCTGCTTCGCCCGGACGATGCCCTCGAGCACGGGATCGACGGCCTCGAGGTGCGACGGATTCGCGGCGAGGTAGACCTTGGTCTCGTTCCCGGCGTCGGAGGTGAACGTCCCCTCGGTGCCGAGGTGGTACTTCACGTCGCCCGAGCCCTGCACGGACCGCGGATCCTGAGTGCCCTCGAATTCACGGAAGACCTGGGCGTAGGTCTTGCCGGCGATGTTGGTGAGCACGTTCAGGCGGCCGCGGTGCGCCATGCCGATGGCGACCTCGTCGAGGCCGTCGTCGGCCGCACCGGAGAGCACGGCGTCGAGCAGTGGGATCAGGGATTCCCCACCCTCGAGGGAGAAACGCTTCTGTCCGACGAACTTCGTCTGCAGGAACGTCTCGAAGGCCTCCGCCGAGTTCAGCTTGTGCAGGATGCGCAGCTGCTCCTCGCGGCTCGGCTTCAGATAGGGGTGCTCGAGCTCCTCCTGGAACCACTGCCGCTCGGCGGGGTCCTGCAGGTGCATGTACTCGATGCCGGTGGTGCGGCAGTAGGCGTCGCGCAGGACGCCGAGCATGTCGCGGAACTTGAGCATCGGCTGGCCGCCGAAACCGCCGGTGGGCCACTCGCGGTCGAGGTCCCACAGCGTGAGGCCGTGGGTGCGGATGTCCAGGTCGGCGTGCTTGCGCTGGACGTACTCCAGCGGGTTCGTGTCCGCCATGAGGTGGCCGCGCACGCGGTACGCGTGGATGAGCTGCTGGATCCGGGCGACCTTGTTGATCTCGTCCATCGGATCGACCTGGATGTCGGCGCTCCAGCGCACGGGCTCGTAGGGGATGCGCAGCGACTCGAAGATCTCGTCGTAGAAGCCCTGCTCGCCCAGCAGCAGCTGGTGGATGATGCGCAGGAACTCGCCGCTGCCCGCACCCTGGATGACGCGGTGGTCGTACGTCGAGGTCAGCGTGATGGTCTTGCTGATCGCATGCTTGGCCAGGGTCTTCTCACTGGAGCCCTGGAACTCGGCCGGGTACTCGAGGGCGCCCGCCCCGATGATGCAGGCCTGGCCCTTGGACAGGCGCGGGACCGAGTGCACGGTACCGATGCCGCCGGGGTTGGTCAGGGACACCGTGGTGCCCGCGTAGTCGTCGGCACCGAGCTTGCCGGCGCGCGCCTTCTTCACGAGCTCCTCGTAGGCGTGCCAGAACTCCGAGAAGTTCATGGTCTCGGCCTTCTTGATGTTCGGCACCACGAGCGAACGCGTTCCGTCGGGCTTCGGCATGTCGATCGCGAGGCCGAAGTTCACGTGGGCGGGCTGCACCGCCGAGGGCTTGCCGTCGATGACGTCGTAGTAGACGTTCTGCGACGGGAACTGGGCGAGGGCCCGGATGATCGCATAGCCGATGAGGTGCGTGAAGGAGACCTTGCCGCCGCGGGCGCGGGCCAGGTTGCTGTTGATGACCACGCGGTTGTCGATCAGCAGCTTGGCCGGGATGGCGCGGACGCTCGTCGCGGTGGGGACGCTCAGGCTGGCTTCCATGTTGGTGGAGATCGCCTTGGCGGGCCCCCGCAGCACGCTGACCTTGTTCTCCTCCATCTCGGCATTGCGGTCCGAGGCGGGAAGCTGTGCCGGGATGGGGGGAGTGGCGGGCTTGTCGTCCCGCGACGTATCCGGCTTCTTCGCCGGTTCGTTCGCCACGGGGGGCTTGCCGCTCTGCTGCGTGCTCGCGGGGCTCTCGCCCGAGGCCTTGGGTGCGGCGACCTCGGTCCTCACGACCGGGAGTTCCTTCGTCGGGGGATGCGCGGGGGCGGGGGCAGCCGGTGCGGGCGGTGTGCCACCATTCGATGACGGGGCCGCTGGAGGCGTGGCCGTCGGTGCCAGTGCGGGGTCGGCGGGTTCGTCCGCTGCAGTGCGGTCGTTCCCTGCTGCTGTATCGTCTGCGTCGAACGAATCGAACAGGTCCCACCACTTCTTGTCGACCGAGTGGCGGTCCTTCTGGAACTGTTCGTAGAGTTCATCAACAAGCCACTCGTTCCCGCCGAACTCTTCAGGTAGACGGTGGCTGGTTTGTTCTGGCACTTGGTATACGCCTCTTCCGTAAGTTGCCCTGAGCGCGGTGCGGTCGTCAGGATCGGCGCAAAGCCGTGTCTGGACCCTGTCCAAGTGTAGTGACACGAGCAACAAACAAGCCAATCAGGGCGTGTCCCGGAGCGGCATACGCCGCCCTGTGAACCTCCTCGGATGCCACGCGGAGTGCAGCGGAGAATGGGACGGCAGGCGGGAAGGCACTATACTCTGTGCGGCCGTCGTTGCGGCCGTCGATCCAGGGAGAACCATGCGCTTCATCAACCCGCCCACCACCGACCTCACCTACTCCGACGTCTTCCTCGTACCGTCGTCGTCCGAGGTCATCTCCCGCTTCGACGTCGATCTCTCGTCGGACGACGGGACGGGCACCACGATCCCGCTGGTCGTCGCCAACATGACGGCGGTGACCGGTCGGCGCATGGTCGAGACGATGGCGCGGCGCGGTGGCATCGGCGTCCTGCCGCAGGACGTCCCCGTCGAGGTGATCGCCGAAGTCACGTCGTGGGTGAAGGACCGCCACCCTGTCTTCGAGACGCCGCTGAAGCTGCAGCCCGGCAACACCGTGATCGATGCGCTCCACCTCATGTACAAGCGCGCCCACGGCGCCGTGCTCGTCGTCGACGGCGGCGTCTGCGTGGGCGTGGTCAGCGCGGCCGACTGCGAGGAGGTGGATCGCTTCGCCTCCCTCGAGTCCGTGATGCGCCCGGCCCCGGCCGCCTTCGAGGCGTCGCTGTTCGACGACAATCCCGCCGTGGCCCTGCAGAAGGCCTTCGAGGACCTCGACGGTGCCCGCGCCCCCCTGGCGCCGGTGGTGCGGGACGGCGTCCTGCAGGGCGTCATGACGCGGACAGGTGCGCTCCGTTCCACCATCTACGAGCCGGCGCTCGATGCGGCGGGGAAGCTCCGCGTAGCGGCGGCGGTGGGCATCAACGGTGACGTGGAGGCCAAGGCCGCGGCGCTGCTGGACGCCGGTGTCGATGTCCTCGTCGTCGACACCGCCCACGGCCACCAGCGCAAGATGCTCGACGCACTCGCCGTCGTCCGCGGCCTCGATCCGAAGGTCCCCATCGTCGCCGGCAACGTGGTCAGCGCCGACGGCGTGCGCGACCTCGTCGCCGCGGGTGCCTCCATCATCAAGGTCGGCGTCGGCCCGGGTGCCATGTGCACCACGCGCATGATGACCGCCGTCGGACGCCCGCAGTTCTCCGCCGTCCACGAGTGCGCCCAGGCGGCGGCCGAACTCGGCGCCCATGTGTGGGCCGACGGCGGCGTGCGGTACCCGCGCGACGTCGCCCTGGCCCTGGCCGCCGGTGCGAGCCAGGTCATGATCGGCTCCTGGTTCGCGGGAACCTACGAGAGCCCCGGTGACCTGCAGGCCGACAGCAACGGGCGCCGGTACAAGGAGAGCTTCGGCATGGCGTCGGCGCGCGCGGTGCAGAACCGGACGCGGCGCGACGACGTGTTCGCCCGGGCCCGCAAGGGCCTCTTCGAGGAGGGGATCTCCACCTCGAAGATGTACCTCGATCCCGCCCGGCCGGGCGTGGAGGACCTCCTCGACATGATCACGGCCGGCGTGCGCAGTTCGATGACCTACGCCGGTGCGGCATCGCTCGCGGAGTTCCGCGAGCGTGCCGTGGTGGGCGTGCAGTCGGCGGCGGGCTACGAGGAGGGGCGGCCGCTCCAGCAGAGCTGGTAGCCCGGTTGTACGCGATCGGCGTACAGCTTCGGGATTCGTGTGGCGGGCGGCGCCCGAGCCGGTAAACTGATCTTCTTATGGACAGTCCTTCTAGGGGCCGGCTCGACGCCGGCTTACCCTCTCCTCTTGCCCATCCGCTGCCCGAGCCCACTGCGGGACGCCCGGCCGACGCCGGTCCCGACCAGGGCGCAGCGCTTCTCCCGTCGGACGCCGCGGACCCCCTCAGACGCGGACCGCTGCATCCCCGACCCGGCGTGACCGAGGAGGGGATGTAGCGGTGGAATGGCTCTACCTGGCCGTCGGCCTCCTCCTCGTCCTCGGAACGGGGTTCTTCGTGGCCGTCGAGTTCGCGCTCGTCGCGCTCGACCAGACCTATGTGCAGCGCGCCGTCGACGAGGGCGACACGAAGGCCGAGCCGCTGCTGCGGTGCCTGAAGTCGCTGTCCACCCAGCTCTCGAGCTGCCAGCTGGGCATCACCCTCACCACGCTGCTCACGGGCTACGTGATGGAACCGTCCGTCGGGCAGCTCCTCGAGACGCCCCTGGGCGCGCTCGGCCTGTCGGAGGCGATGGTGGCCTCGACGTCCATCGTCATCGCGATGGTCCTGGCGACACTGCTGTCGATGCTCATCGGCGAACTCGTTCCCAAGAACCTCTCCATCTCGCTGCCCTTCCGGGTCGGCCGGGCGCTGGCCCGTCCGCAGCTGGTGTTCACGGCCGTCTTCAAGCCGGCCATCGTCGTGCTCAACGGCTTCTCGAACCGCATCCTCAACGTCTTCGGCCTGGAGGCCAAGGAGGAGATCTCGGGTGCGAGGACGCCGTCGGAGCTCTCGTCGCTCGTGCGCCGGTCCGCCGAGATGGGCACGCTGGACCAGGGCACGGCCACCTTCCTCGCACGGACGTTCAGCTTCTCGGAGCGGACGGCCGCCGACGTCATGACGCCGCGCATCCGCATGGAGGTCATCGACTCCGACCAGACCGTGGCCGACGTCGTCGAGGCCGCACGGCGCACCGGCTACTCGCGGTTTCCGCTCATCGGGGACTCCGCCGATGACATCCGGGGGGTCGTCCACGTCAAGAAGGCCGTCGCGGTACCCCGGCACAAGCGCGCGGAGCTCCCCGCCGGCACCATCATGACCGATGTCCTGCGCGTCCCCGAGACCGTGCACCTCGATTCCCTCCTCCGTGAGCTCCGTGAGGCGAACCTCCAGCTCGCCGTCGTGCTCGACGAGTACGGGGGCACCGCCGGTGTCGCCACTCTCGAGGACCTGGTCGAGGAGATCGTCGGCGAGGTCAAGGACGAGCACGACAAGCTGAAGCCGGGCGTGCTGCAGAGCGCCACGGGAGACTGGTACTTCCCGGGGCTCATGCGTCCCGACGAGGTCACGGTGCAGATTCCCGGGCTCGTGGTACCGGACGACGCCGGCTACGAGACCGTCGCCGGGTTCATCATGGCCGAACTCGGCCGTGTCGCGGCGCCGGGCGACCGCGTCGAGCTCCCGGCGGGCACCCTCACGGTCGAGCGCATGGACGGGCGCCGGATCGACCGCGTCCAGTTCCGGCCGGCCCCGAAACCTGCGGAGGCCCATGTGGACAGCCCCGACGGGGTGGCAGCCGACAGCGCCGTCGTCCCCGAACACCAGTCGGTCGCACTGAGCGCCCGCACGCATGACGGGCCGCGACCCGCCCTCGCCGGCAGTACTGCATCAGGGAAGGACGACCGATGAGCGACTGGGCAGGAATTCTGTGGCTCGTTGTCCTCCTGATGGGCAACGCCTTCTTCGTCGGGTCCGAGTTCGCGGTGATGTCCGCGCGCCGCAGCCAGATCGAACCTCTCGCCGAGGCCGGGTCGAAGCGCGCCAGGACCACGATCTGGGCCATGGAGCACGTGTCCCTCATGCTCGCCTGCTCCCAGCTGGGCATCACGGTGTGTTCGCTGCTGATCCTGCAGGTCGCCGAACCGGCGATCCACCACCTGTTCGTCGTGCCGTTCGAAGCCGTCGGGGTGCCGGAGGGGCTGGCGGACGGTGTCGCCTTCGCACTGGCCCTGATGCTGGTCACCTTCCTCCACGTGACGTTCGGCGAGATGGTGCCCAAGAACATCTCGGTCTCAGTCGCCGACAAGGCGGCGCTGCTCCTGGCGCCGCCGCTCGTCCTGATCGCTAAGGTCGTCCACCCCGTGATCTCCTCGCTCAACTGGACGGCCAACCACATCCTGCGTGCCCTCCGGGTGGAGCCGAAGGACGAGGTCTCCTCGACCTATACGCTCGAGGAGGTGCAGTCGATCGTCGAGGAATCCACGAAGAGCGGCCTGGTCGAGGACGAGTCCGGGCTCATCACCAGTGCGCTCGAGTTCTCCGGCCAGACCGCCGAGACCACGATGGTTCCCCTCAGCGAGCTCGTCACCGTCCGGACCGACGCGACTCCGGAGGATTTCGAGCGGGCGGTGGGACGCACCGGGTTCTCCCGCTTCGTGATGGTGGACGAGCGCGGCAACCTCACCGGCTACATGCACCTGAAGGACATCATGTCGATGCCCCAGGCGATGTACCGCAGGCCCATCACGGAGAACAAGGTCCGCACGCTCGCCAACCTGTCGCTCCAGGACGAGATCGAGGACGCCCTCGCCGTGATGCAGCGGACGGGCTCGCACCTGGCGCGCGTCCTCGGACCGGACGGGTCCACCCGCGGCGTGCTCTTCCTGGAGGACGTGATCGAGCAGCTCATCGGCGAGATCCGGGATGCGACGCAGAACCAGGGTGCGCGGAGGACGGGCGAGGGCGTCAACGGGACGGAGACCCCCGTCGCCTGAGGCCAGCCCGCGGAGATGCGAACCATTCGCATACGGGCTATGCTCGATCCGCTAACGTAAACTGTTCTCATTAGTCTGATCGAGGTCCTGATGCCCCTTTCCCGCCGTCTCGCCGCGCCCGCCCTCCTGGCGGTCTCAACCCTCGGCCTCGTCGCGTGCGGGGACGGCGGGCCCGGGGCCGCAGGGTCCTCCGGCGCCGGCGACGGTGCGCTCACGATCGTGACCCCCACGAACGTGTACGGGGACATCGCCGCAGCCGTCGGCGGGGACGACGTCGAGGTGACGGCCATCGTCACCAGCCTCAGCCAGGACCCCCACTCCTACGAGCCGACCGTGCAGGACAAGCTGTCGGTGTCCGGGGCCGACCTCGTGGTCGAGAACGGCGGAGGCTACGACGCATTCCTCGGCAGGCTCGCCGACGAGACGGGCGTGGAGACGGTGCTCAGCGCCGTCGAGGTATCAGGTCTGGAGGAGGCCGAGGGGTCGACGGAGCACACGGACGAGGCCGGGGAGCACGCCGAGGAGGAGCACGCCCACGGGACATTCAACGAGCACGTCTGGTACGACCTCCCTGCGATGGTGGGGCTCGCCGACGCCATCGCCGAGGAGCTCGGCCGGCTGGACGGGGACAACGCCGAAGCGTACCGCGAGCGGGCGGACGCCTTCGCCGCGCAGCTCCAGCCGATCCAGGACCGGCTCGCCGCCCTCGCCTCGGACGGATCCGGGGGACGGGTCGCCGTGACCGAGCCGGTCCCCGTCTACCTTCTGGAGGCGGCGGGCCTCGAGAACGTGACACCGGAGGAATTCAGCGAGGCCATCGAGGAGGAGACGGATGTCCCGGTCGCTGTGCTCCAGGACATGAAGACGCTCGTGTCCGGTGGGACCCTCGCCTTCCTTGCCTACAATGGGCAGACGGAAGGATCGCAGACGGAAGCGGTACGCGCCGCGGCCGACGGCGCAGGCCTCCCCGTCCTCGACTTCACCGAGACACTGCCCGAGGGCGAGGACTACGTCTCCTGGATGACCGCCAACACGGAGAGTATCGCGGCCGCCCTCGCTTCCTGAGGGAGTCCCTTCCGGAGGGCGTCCCCCCATCCTGTACGCCCGATGCACTCCTGAACCCCGACAGACTGGAAGCCGCACCGCATGACCTCGACGATGCCCCGCCAGGCCTCCCCGGACGGGGCAGGCGGAACACCGGTGGCGATCAGCCTGCGCGGTGCAGCGCTGTCCTTCGGCGACCGGACGTTGTGGGAGGGACTGGACCTCGACATCCTGCCCGGTGAATTCTTCGCCGTGCTCGGCCCCAACGGGTCGGGGAAGACGAGTTTCCTGAAGGTTCTCCTGGGCCTGCAGCCGCTCGACACCGGCACGGCGACCATCGCCGGCCGGCCCATCAGCCGCGGCAGCCGGAACCTCGGCTACATCCCGCAGCAGAAGTCCTTCCCGCCCGAGACCCCGCTCCGGGCCCGGGACCTCGTGGGTCTGGGCGTCGACGGCCACCGGTGGGGCCTGAGGATGCGGAACCGACACTACGACGAGAAGGTGGACAGGCTCCTGCGCGACGTCGGTGCCGAGTCCTACGCGGACGCCCCCGTGGGGCTGCTGTCGGGCGGCGAGCAGCAGCGGCTGCGCGCGGCCCAGGCTCTCGCCACCGACCCGGCGGTGCTCCTGTGCGACGAGCCCCTGCTGTCGCTGGACCTGAACCACCAGCAGGCGGTCAGCGCCCTCATCGACCGGCAGCGCCGGGAGAAGAACAGCGCCGTCGTGTTCGTCACCCACGAGATCAACCCCGTGATCGACTACGTGGACCGCGTGCTCTACCTCGCGGACGGCAGGTTCCGCGTCGGCTCACCTGCCGAGGTCATGACCAGCGAGGTGCTCTCGGAGCTCTACGACAGCCCCGTCGAGGTCCTGCACAGCAACGGCCGGATCGTGGTCGTCGGACTGCCCGATGCCACCACCCACCACCACGAGAGCGGCTAGGCCATGGACCTCCAGGAGATCTTCAGCGCCATCTTCACCTTCGACAACTACGCGCAGCTGCTGCCCCTCGTCCGGAACTCGCTGATCGCCGGAGCGGTCCTGGGCCTGCTCGGGGGTCTCATCGGGATGTTCGTGATGATGCGGGACCTCGCCTTCGCGGTCCACGGCATCGCCGAACTCTCCTTCGCAGGCGCCGCCTTCGCGCTCCTGGCAGGAGCCAACGTGGTCGCCGGTTCGCTCGTCGGGTCCGTCCTCGCCGCCCTCGTCCTCGGGCTGATGGGGATCCGGGCACGCGACAGGAACTCCATCATCGGCGTCGTCATGCCCTTCGGCCTCGGTCTGGGGATCCTGTTCCTCGCCCTGTACGAGGGGCGCGCTGCCAACAAGTTCGGTCTGCTCACCGGGCAGATCGTCTCGGTCGACGACGTGCAGCTCAACCTGCTCGTCGGGTGCGCCGTCGTCGTCATCCTCGCACTGGCCGCGATCTGGCGGCCCCTCACCTTCGCCAGTGCCGACGCCGACCTCGCCGAGGCACGCGGGGTGCCCGTGCGGGCACTCTCGATCCTCTTCATGGTGCTGCTGGGGATCTCGGTGGCGCTGTCCATCCAGGTCGTCGGAGCGCTCCTGGTCCTCGCGCTTCTCATCACGCCGGCCGCCGCGGCACTGAAGGTCACCTCGGCTCCCGGTCCCGCCGTCCTGCTCAGCGTGGTGTTCGCCTGCACCTCCGTGGTGGGCGGCATCCTGCTGGCGCTCGGGGGCCGCATCCCGATCAGCCCCTACGTGACCACGATCTCCTTCGCGATCTACCTCGTGTGCCGGTTCATCGGCTCGCGGAGATCGGCGCGGAGGTCCACGAATCTGCGAATGGGCGAACCGGTCGGGCGACCCGCGGTGCCGACGGCCTCCTGAACCAGGAGCCCCGGATGCGGACCCGACCGGATCCGATTCGTGGTCCCGGGGTGCGGGCCGACGGGCAGGGACTCGGCCTCAGGAGCCGGGGACGCGGTCCGGCTGGCCGACCGCGTCGGTGATGGCCTGCTCCATGTTGCGCAGGAAGCGGGTGACGGTCTCCGTCTCCTCGCGGGTGAGGTTGTCGGCCGCCGCCAGGACTCCCCGTTTCTCGATGTCGAAGGCTGCCTGGAACTCGTCGGTGGCCTTCTCTCCGGGCTCGAGGATGACGGCGCGGCGATCGACGGGATGACGGCGCCTGCGGATGTAGCCGGCCCTTTCGAGGCGGTCGATCACGAGGGTCGTCGAGGCGCTCGAGATGCCGAGTGCGAGTGCAAGTTCCTTGGGGCTCGCTCCCTGGTCCTGCTGCCAGACGGCGAGGAGGTAGCGGAGCGCGGCGAGGTCGGTCTCGTTGACGTTCAGCCGCTGGCTGAGGCTTCGCCGGAGTCCGCTCTCCACGGTGCGGTAGGCCCTCAGCGCGTTGAGTACGTCTACCCCGGTCGCGGCCCTGCCGGCCGTTCCTTCTCCGGACGGGGGGTACCAGTAGCCGGCTCCCTGCCGTGCATCCGAAGGTTCCATGGCTACAGTTTAGACCATCTAGTAGTTCAGCTCTCTAGGTAAGCGCTGTATCTCCCTACTTGCCGGGACGGGAGCTCAGGCCCCGGAGCGTTCCTGCTGCGGGAACGGGAAGTCCAGTTCGAGCATGGCCTTCCCCAGGGCGTCGAGGAAACGGCGGATGGTGTCGCTCTCCTCGGGCGAGAGGGCGCCCGCGATCTCCATCATCCGCTCGTGCATCGTGCCCATGGTCGAGCGCACCTCGTCGTCCGTCGCGGCCGTGGGCCAGATCTCGATGGAGCGTCCGTCGGTTCCGCTCCGTCGCCTCTCGGCGTGGCCGCTCTTCTCGAGGCGGTCGATCAGGACGGTGGTGGCGGCGGTGGAGATCTGGAGCTCGCGCGCCAGTGCGGCCGCGGTGAGAGGGCGTCCCGCCTGCCCTGCGCGGAGCATCAGGCGCAGGGCCGTCATGTCCGTCTTCCCCAGGTGCATCGAATCGCGGCTCTTGCCGCGCATGAAGCTCTCCGCGTTGCGGTAGCAGCGCACTGCCTCGACCAGGTCATCGAGGCGACCGGAGTCCTCGCGGGTGCCGGACCCGGCTGCGGGGGTGCTCGGCTCCACGGCGGCGGAGCTGTCGGAAGGCGTCACGGTTCCAGCGTAATCGACGGCACCGACGTCGTCAGCGCCGTGTGGGTGCGCGAGGTGTGCCTTCCCGTCCCCGGCAGGGAGTGCACAGGCTGTCCTGCTGTCCGGACGGCGATGTCAGGACTGTGCTGTGAGCGCAGCACAGTCCGGACAGACACCGTAGATCTCGACCGTGTGGGCGGCATCGGTGAACCCGTGTTCTGCGGCGATGCGCGCGGCCCACTGCTCGACGGCGGGCGCCTCGACTTCCACGGCCCGTCCGCAGTTCCGGCACAGCAGGTGGTGGTGGTGGTGCTCGACGGCGCACCGGCGGTAGACGGCCTCGTTGTCACCGTTGCGCAGCACGTCCACCAGACCGTCGTCGGCCATGGACTGGAGGATGCGGTAGGTGGTGGCGAGGGACACCGATTCCCCGCGGTCGTGCAGCACCCGGTGGAGCTCCTGCGTGCTGACGAAGTCCGCCAGCACGTCGAGGGCGGCGCTGACGGCCCGCCGCTGGCGCGTGACGCGCTGCTCCTTGCGGGCGGCCTGCGGCGCCGGGTCCGGGTCCGGGCTCGACACCGGGACCGGCCCGGAGACTGCCGTCGGTACTGCCTCGGATGTCGCCTCAGGCGTCATGTCCTACCCTTTCCGCGGGCACTCGGCGGCCCTGGATCAGAGTCAAGATTATCAGCGCCGCCGCGGGTAGTCTGGGCCCATGCTGCTGACGAAGTTCACCCATTCCTGTGTCCGGCTCGAGCAGGACGGGCGCGTACTCGTCATCGACCCGGGAACGTTCTCCGAGGTCGAGGAAGCCCTCGAGGGTGCCGGCGCCGTCCTGGTCACCCACGAGCACCCGGACCACATCGACCTGGACAGGGTCGTCGAGGTGCTGTCCCGGAACACGTCAGTGGACCTGTGGGCACCGCAGGGCGTGGCCGACGCCGTCCGCGAGGGCCTGGGCGACGCCGCAGGGGAGCGGGTCCACGCCGTGGCCGGCGGCGAGGAGTTCTCCGCCGCGGGGTTCGGGGTGCGGTCCTTCGGCGGACAGCACGCGCTCATCCATCCGCTGATCCCGCTCGTCGCCAACGTGGGCTTCCTGATCGGCGGCGTCTACCATCCCGGTGACTCGTTCATCGTGCCGGAGGGCATCGACGTCGACACCCTCCTCGTCCCCGTGCATGCGCCGTGGTCGAAACTGGCGGAAGTGGTGGACTTCGTCGTCTCGGTCCGTGCGCCCCGCGCGTTCCAGATCCACGACGCCCTCCTCAACGACACCGGACTGGGCATGGTCGAGGGCCACGTGACACGCCTCGGTTCGCGGTACGGCACGACCTTCGGCCACCTCACGGTCCGCGAGAGCATCGAGATCTGAGGCGGCCTCTGCTGCCCGCCGTCCTCCCCGCGATGAAGGGCAGGACGGGCAGCTGGGTCCTTCCGCTGCATCTGGACGCACGCACCCGGAAGGGGACGGCGACGAAAGGCGTGTCGGCCGAACGGCCCCTTGGTGTCCGGAGCGCCGTGTGGTGGACTGGCGTGCATCAGGACCGGGCGCGGTCACCACCGCGTCCCGGTCGCCCGTCCCGACAGGAGATCTCGATGAAGACTCTGATGGATGTGCAGGAGCTGCAGGACCGGATGACCTCCGGTGCGCAGACTCTCCTGCTCGATGTTCGCTGGTCCCTGGGCGACCCCTCCGGCCACGAGCATTACCGAGCGGCCCACATACCCGGCGCCGTCTATGTGGACCTGGAGACGCAGCTGTGCGCTCCCGGCGGGCCGGGTCTCGGCCGCCATCCGCTTCCGGACGCCGATGCCCTGCAGGAAGCGGCCCGCCAGTGGGGGCTCGACGACGGTGACACGGTCGTCGCGTACGACGACTCGGGCAACCTCGCCGCCGCGCGCCTTTGGTGGCTCCTGCGTGATGCCGGGTTCGCATCGGTCCGCCTGCTCGACGGCGGCCTCACGACCTGGCGTGCGGCCGGGTTCGACGTCGAGGGCGGGGAGGAGCGGCACTGCGTGGGCAGCGTCCACCTCTCCTCGGGCCACATGCCGGTGGTCTCGATCCCCGACCTCCTCGAGCCGGCGGGAGTCGACGTCCTCCTCGACGCCCGCGCCGGGGAACGCTTCCGGGGCGAGCATGAGCCGGTCGACCCGCAGGCCGGCCATGTCCCCGGGGCCGTCAGCGCACCCACCGCGGACAATCTGGGCGAGGACAGGCGCTTCCGGCCCGTCGAGGAGCTCCGGCGCCGCTTCGCCGCGCTGGGCGCCGACCGCGGGAGGGTCGCGGTCTACTGCGGTTCGGGCATCACCGCCGCCCACGAGATCGCGGCCCTCGAGATCGCGGGAATCGACGCGGCGCTGTTTCCCGGCTCCTGGTCCCAGTGGTCGACGACGCAGGGGCTGCCCGTGGTGACGGGCGGCTGAGGGGAACGGGAGTGCTGTGGCCGCGCGGCCGCTTCCCGCGAAGGCCCGTCGGTTCCTCCACGGGAAGGTCGTGGCCGAGGAGCGCCGGGTCAGCGCCCGGGCGCGGAAGCTGCTCTACAGCACGGCGGTCGTCCTGGTCCTGGCCGGCAGCGGCTTCTTCTTCCTGACCCTGGGTGATGTGCTGCAGAAGGATGACCTGGCCACGCTGGACGGGCCGGTCCATTCGTGGTTCGTCGGCCATCGCGTAGCGGCGGTGACCGTGGTGATGGTGGTCCTGGCCATCGTCTTCGGCCCCGTCGTCATGCCGATCGTCGTCGTGGTGGTGACCGCGGTCTGGATTCTCAGGGCACGCCACATCTGGCGCCCCCTGCTCCTGGCCGGCGCCATGAGCGCGGGAGTGGTCCTTGCCACAGTGATCACGCACCTCGTGGACCGTACCCGCCCGCCAACGGGGGCGATGCTGCTCGGTGTCGACAGCACGTCCTCCTTCCCCTCCGGCCACGTCCTGGGAGCCTCCGACTTCCTGCTCGTCGGAGCGTTCGTCGTGTTCTCCCGCCGCAGGCGACTCGGTGCGGTGCTCGCCGGGTTCCTTGCCGCGTTGGGCGGCATCGCCGCGCAGGTGGTGAGCCGGCTCTACCTCGGCTACCACTGGCTCACCGACACCCTCGCGTCCGTCGCGCTGTCCCTCGTCGTCCTGGGAGTGGTGATCGCACTGGACACGTGGCGTACGGCAGGAGCGCCGCAGGAACCACGGACGGGCCCTGGCCCCTGACGCCGGTGCTGGCCCGTCGCAGGACGGCACGGTAGCGTCGGAACATGAACCCAGGACGCCCCGTACCGCCACCCCTGCGTGGCAGCGTCCAGCTGCCGGGGAGCCCCTCGCACAGGGGCGTTCATTCCGCATTCCGACCAGGAGGACCGATGGCGACGCTTTTCACCCGGATCATCGACGGCGAGGTGCCCGGGCGGTTCGTGTGGCAGGACGACGACGTCGTCGCGTTCCTCACGATCGCGCCCATCACCCCCGGCCACACGCTCGTGGTGCCGCGCCGGGAGATCGAGCACTGGCTGGAGGCCGACCCCGGAACCCTGTCGACGGTGATGGCCGTCGCGCAGACGATCGGCCAGGCGCAGCAGAAGGCTTTCGGGGCCCGGCGTGTGGGGGTCCTGCTCGAGGGCTACGAGGTGCCCCACCTCCACGTCCACGTCTGGCCGACCCAGTCGCCGGAGGACTTCGACGTCAAGAGGGTGGACCTGGCACCCGATCCCGCCGCGATGGACCGGGCCGCCGAGGCTCTCCGCAGTGCACTGCGGGACGCCGGGCACGACGACTCCATACCCGGCTGACGAGTACCTGTCAGCGCGTCGCCGCGAGTGCCTCGTTGAGCGCTGTCCGCACCCGCTTCTCGGACACCGAGTAGGCCGTGCCCAGATCCTGCGCGAACAGGCTGACGCGGAGCTCCTCGATCATCCAGCGGACGCGGGTGAGCGCGGCGGGGCGGTGCCGTCCGGCCGCGAGGGACGCGACGGCGTCGTCGTACTCGTCCTCCAGCCGCTGGACGGCGGCCATGCCGACGCCGTCGCGCTGCACGTTGGTCGGCAGCTTCTCCAGCCGCACCTCGATGGCCTTGAGGTACCGGGGCAGGTGGAAGAGCTGCGCATAGCCCGTCGCCGCCACGAAGCCGGGGTAGACGAGGTGCTCGAGCTGGCTCCGGATGTCGTTGAGGGCCGTGATCAGCGCGAGACTCGTGGTGCCCTTCAGCTGCTTCTGGATACGCCGGTTGCTGGAGAGCACGTTCTCGACCGTTGCCGTCACCGTGAAGACCGTGTCGATCAGTTCGGCGCGGACCTCCTCGTACAACCGGGAAAAGGCATCCTCGGTCCAGGGCAGCTCCTCCGGCACGAGCTTGTCGATCGCTGCCAGGGAGCAGTCCCGGATCAGTTCCGCGACACTGCCGTGCGGGTTCTGGCTGAACGTGAGCTTCTCCGTGTTGCTCAGATGCTCGAGCACGTACTTGGCCGGGCTCGGAATGCGCAGGGAGAGGAGCCTGATGATGCCGGCGCGCATCGCGGCGGCCTGCTCACCCGCCGTGGGGAAGACCCTCAGGCCCACGGAAGAGCCCTCGTCGACGAGAGCGGGGAAACCCGTGACGCGGTGGCCGGCGACGGTGCGGGACACCTCCCGTTCGAGGGTTCCGAACACCCAGGTCTTCTCGCCGGTCCGCTCGGCCACGGCGGGCGCCACGGCGACACCTCCGCGGGGCGTGCCGGGCGAGGAGGACGCCCCGCCTGCCGGCTGCGCGTCCGCTGCGCCGGCGGTGCGCCCGGATCCCCGCCCCGAGGGATGGCTGCCGTTGTCGCCGCGACCGGCAGGGCCGGTGGCACCCTTCCCGCGGCCACCGCCGCGCCCGGGTCCTCCTGCAGGCCGTGTACTGCCCGGAGTGGCGCCGAGGGACTGCGCGATGGCGCGGCTCACCGCCGGCGCCAGGGATTCCTTCAGCGACTCGAGGTCGCGTGACTCGTCGAGCACCCGGCCGCCCGCGTCGACGATACGGAACATCAGCAGCAGGTGCTGGGGGACGGCCGACCAGTTCCACGATCCCGGCGGGATGACGTGTCCGCGCAGGCGCCGCAGGGCGAGTTCGAGGGATGCCTCGAGGTCGTCCTGCGCGGGGTCGAAGTCCGACTCGAGGGTGGCGACCGCCGCCCGGGCGACATCCGGAGCGGGCACGAAGTTCTTCCGAACCTGTTTCGGCAGGGACTTGATCAGGGCTGTGACGAGGTCGACGCGCTGGCCCGGGATCTGCCAGCGGAAGGGTTTCGGGTCGAGCTGGTTGAGGAACAGGACGGGGATGGTCACCGTGACGCCGTCGTGCGCACCCGGGGTCAGGGGTGAGAACTCGTAGGCCAGGGGCAGCTCGAAGCCTGCCTGGTGCCATACGCTCGGGAAGGCCTCCTCGTCGAGCTCCGCGGCATCCTCGCTGAGAAGCTTCTCCGGGTCGAAGTCGAGAAGGTCGGGGCGGTCCTGCCGGGCCGTCTTCCACCAGGAGTCGAAGTGCCTCTCGGACACCACGTCGGGGCCGATCCGCTGGTCGTAGAACTCGAAGAGCGTCTCGTCGTCCACGCGCAGGTCGCGCCGGCGCAGGCGGTTCTCCAGTTCCTCCACCTCGGCGAGCCGGGCCTGGTTGCGGCTGAAGAAGGTGTGGTGCGTCTTCCAGTCGCCTTCGACGAGGGCATGGCGGATGAACAGCTCACGGGCGACCTCGCGGTCGATCCGGCCGTAATTGATGCGGCGCTGCGGCACGATCGGCACGCCGTAGAGCGTGACCTTCTCGTAGGCCATCACGGCACCCATCTTCTTCGACCAGTGGGGCTCGCTGTAGGTGCGCTTCACGAGGTGCGGGGCGACCTGCTCCGCCCACAGCGGGTCGATGCGCGCGACGACGCGGGCCCATAGCCGCGAGGTCTCCACGAGCTCGGCGGCCATGACCCAGTCGGGTGACTTCTTGAAGAGCGCCGACCCGGGGAAGACGGCGAAACGCGTTCCGCGCGCTCCCGCGTACTCGCGCTTGCGCTGGTCGTAGAGCCCGATGTTGCTCAGCAGGCCCGAGAGCAGGCTGATGTGGATCTGCTCGTGGAGTCCCACGGGATCCACGGGACCGGCCGGCAGGGTGATGCCGAGGGGCTTCGCGAGCTGGCGCAGCTGCTGGAAGAGGTCCTGCCACTCCCGCACGCGCAGGTAGTTGATGAACTCGGTCCGGCACAGCTTCCGGAACTGGGTGGAGGAGAGCTCGTCCTGCTTCTCCTGGAGGTAGCGCCAGAGGTTGAGGTAGGCGGTGAAGTCGGAGTTCTCGTCGACGAAGCGCTTGTGCTTCTCGGCCGCCTGCTGCTGTTTGGCAGGCTGGTCCGCGGAGGGCCGCTCGCGCGGATCCTGGATGGTCAGTGCCGCGGCGAGGACCATGACCTCCTTGACGGAACCACGCGAGCCGGCCTCGACGATCATGCGGCCGAGGCGGGGGTCGACGGGGAGCTGGGCGAGCTTCCGGCCCACGGCGGACAGGCTGCCGTCGTCCTTCAGTGCCCCGAGTTCGCGCAGCAGGGTGACGCCGTCGTTGATGGCCTTGGTCTCGGGAGGCTCGACGAAGGGGAACTCGGCGATGTCCTTCGGACTCCGCGTGACGCCCATCGCGGCCATCTGGAGGATGACCGCCGCGAGGCTCGTCCGCAGGATCTCGGGCTCGGTGAAGGGCCTGCGCGAGGCGAAGTCCTCCTCCGAGTAGAGGCGGATCGCGATCCCGTTCGAGACGCGTCCGCTGCGGCCCGACCGCTGGTTCGCCGAGGCCTGCGAGACGCGCTCGATCGGCAGGCGCTGCACCTTCGTCCGGTGGGAGTAGCGGGAGATACGCGCGGTCCCCGTGTCGATCACGTACTTGATCCCGGGGACCGTCAGCGACGTCTCGGCGACGTTCGTCGCGAGCACGATGCGGCGGTGGCTGCCCGTGGGGCGGAAGACGCGGTGCTGCTCCTCGAGCGAGAGCCGGGCGAACAGGGGCAGGACCTCCGTGCCACGCAGGCGGGACGTGGACTGGATGCGGGCCCGGAGGGCGTCGGCGGCGTCGCGGATCTCGCGCTCGCCGGAGAAGAACACGAGGATGTCGCCGGGAGCCTCGAGCGAGAGTTCGTCCACGGCGTCGCACACGGCATCGAGCGGGTCGCGCTCCTCCTCCAGCTCGCTGTCCGCGCCGCCGTCGCCGTCGTCGAGTCCGCCCGGCGGCTGGTCGAGCGGACGGTACCGGATCTCCACGGGGTAGGTGCGCCCGGAGACCTCGATGATGGGTGCGGGCGAGGAGTCCTCGATGGCGGCATCGGCGGCGAAGTGGGCCGCGAAGCGTTCCGGGTCGATGGTCGCCGACGTGATGATGACCTTGAGGTCGGGCCGCTCGGGCAGGATGCGCCGAAGGTACCCGAGGATGAAGTCGATGTTGAGGCTGCGCTCGTGGGCCTCGTCGATGATGATGGTGCTGTACTTGCGCAGCATCCGATCGTGCTGGATCTCGGCGAGCAGGATGCCGTCGGTCATCAGCTTGATCTTCGTCTTCCGGCCCACCGAACCCGTGAAGCGGACCTGGTAGCCGACCTCCTCGCCGAGGTCCACCTGGAGTTCCTCGGCGATACGCTCGGCGACGGTCCGGGCCGCGAGCCGCCGGGGCTGGGTGTGGCCGATCAGCCCGTGCTCGGCCAGGCCGAGTTCGAGGCACATCTTGGGGATCTGCGTCGTCTTCCCGGACCCGGTCTCGCCGGCGATGATGGTGACCTGGTTCGCTGCGATGGCAGCCATGATGTCTGCCCGGCGTTCCGAGACGGGAAGGTCCGCGGGGTAGGAGATTGTCAGTGCCATAGTTGCCTACCAGTCTAGTTCGTCGCACCGACCGGCAGGCCTGCGTTCACTGTCGGCCGGGGCTTGCCTTGCCGACGGCACCGGCTCCGTCCTGTCCGGTCCCGTCCTGTCCGGGTCCTCGGGCTGAGCGGCGCAGGCGGTCGGCGATCACGAGGGCGCGCTCGCGCATCGCGGCGGGCTCGATGACCTCGAAGTCGATGTCCCAGCTCGCGAGGTAGGCCAGCGGGAAATCGAGGGAGTCGAAGCCCGCCCGGAGCAGCGTGTGCTCCTCGCCGTCCGCCTCGAGGGTCCCCGTGGTCGCGGGGACGTGTGCCTCCAGCTCGCTCAGGGGCGCGGAGAACCGGATGACGGCGTCATAGGAGAAGGGCGACCGCGTGATGGACTCCTGGACGTAGACGGCGAGGTCCGGCGCCGGCAGCGGCCGGGGCACGAAACGGTCCCTCGCCAGGGGCACGCTCCGGCATCTGTCCACCCGGAAGGTCCGCCAGCCCTCGCGCTCGCGGTCGAAGGCCACGAGGTACCAGCGCCGGCCCGTGTCCACGAGGCGGTACGGCTCGACGACCCGCCGGGATGATTCGCCGTCGTGCCGGTCGTACCGGAACGCGACGCAGCGGCGTTCGGTGATGGCTGCGGAGAGGGCGGTGAGCACCTCGGGATCGACGGGTGTGCTGGCGGCCGCCATCCGGGTCACTGCGGACCGCAGCCCCGAGAAGCGGGGCCGAAGGCGGGGAGGCAGGACCTGCTCGAGCTTGGTGAGCGCACGGACGGAGGCTTCGCCCACGCCCGAGACCGGGCTGGCCGTGACCGCCGTCAGCCCGATCGCGACGGCGAGCGCCTCGTCGTCGTCAAGCAGGAGCGGGGGGAGCTGGGCACCGGCGCCGAGCTGGTACCCGCCGGCAATGCCGGGGGAGGCGTTGATGGGGTAGCCCAGCGTGCGCAGCTTCCCGATGTCCCGCCGTACGGTGCGTTCCGTGACGTCCATGCGCTGGGCCAGGGCCGGGCCGGTCCACTCGCGCCGCAGCTGCAGGAGGGAGAGGAGCTGCAGCAGGCGGGCCGAGGTCTCGATCATGCCACCACGGTACGACGGGAAGCGGACGAAAGCTGTCCGCGATCCCGTCCGGCCCCGGCGGGGCGCGTGCTGTGGAGCCCACCGAAAACAGAACCGCCGCCGGCCTGGTGGCCGACGGCGGTGGACTCTGCGTGAGTCGGGGTGCCCTCGATAGGATTCGAACCTACGACCTTCTGCTCCGGAGGCAGACGCTCTATCCCCTGAGCTACGAAGGCAGACACGGGAACTCCCGGATCCGTAAGGGACTCATCGAGCTTAGCAGGTAGTGCTTCTCCCGGAAAACGCGGCGGCGGACGGGCGGTCAGTAGCCCAGGAAGGCGTCCGTGCGCACGCGTGCAACGCCGGCCTTGCGGACTTCCGCGCGGATCTCGCCGATGAGCTTCGGCGAGCCCGAGACGAGCACCCTGCGCTTCCTGAGGTCCGGCACGGCGGCGAGGAGGCTCTCCGCATCAGGAGCCGGGCCCCCGTAGGTCCAGGTGCCGGGCAGGTCCGGGGCCTCCCCGCCGGGCACGAACAGCACCACGCGGGTGCCGAGGTCGGCCAGCTCGTCCCGGAACGCGATGTCCTCCTTGCTCCGGACGACGTAGGCGAGGACGACGTCGCGTTCCTCGCCGCGCGCGGCCAGGTCCCGTAGCTGGCTGATGAACGGCGTCACGCCGATCCCTCCGGCCGCGAGCAGCAGGGGCACCGACCGGTCGCGCGGCAGGCAGAAATCGCCGCCCACGAGGGTGCCGGTGATGCGGGCCTCCCTGGGCAGCTCGAGGAGTGCCTTCTTGAAGGAGCTGCCCGATTCCGTGGTCCGGACACCGAACGTGACCGCGGTGTCCTGCGGTGCGGACGTGATGCTGAAGACCCTGCGGCTGCCGCGCCCGTCGGCGTCGCGGTGCGGCATGCTGAGCTCCATGTACTGGCCGGCACGGAAGCGCACGGGCCGCGAGGGCTCGAAGACGAGTTCGGTGCTGGTCGGTGTGAGCGGCCGCGCGCCGGCGAAGGACAGCCGCACGCCGCGCCGCTGGCCTAGGAGGAAGGCTCCCGCGTTGCCGATGACCAGGGCGAACTCCGGGCCGAGGAAGACCGGACCGATGGACAGCTGGAGCGCGAGGACGGTGGCGACGATCGCGGCGAACAGCCATTGCTGCCAGCGAAGCGGCGGCAGGGTGAGCGGCTCGGTCATCATGAACCCCACGAGGAACAGGAGGGGGTACGACGTGAGGACCAGCTGCAGGCCCGCGGCGGGACTCATGCCGCCCTGCACCAGTCCGACGAGCAGGATGCCGATGCCCACGACGAGGAACACCGCGGCCATGGAGAGCTTCCGCGTCCGGTAGAGGAGGAGGGCGGCGCCGACGGCGACGACGGGGAGCATGTAGGCGTTGGCGACCCACCATCCCGCTGCCCCCACTCCCAGCAGGGTCGCGACGACGGCGCCCGTCGCGGCGGGGTTGAAGATGTGCCGCCCCCGGAAGGCCAGCAGGAACTTCGACGCTCCGGCGGCTATGCCGGCCACCAGGATGCCGCCGAGGCCGGCCGTGGTACCCGACGGGAACATGATGAGGAACACGATCAGTCCCGTGATGAGCGACGAGTCCCCGTGCGGACGCAGCCGCAGGATAAGGGCCAGGAGCCGTGTGCCGATGATCGTTCCGCCGACGGCGGCGAGGAGGGTCCCGCCGAGTTCGGCCGGCGAGAACGCGAGGAGGCCCGCCAGCGACAGCACGAGGGCCTCGACGGTCAGGACCAGGAGCAGGGCCAGCGTCAGCCGGTACATGGTCAGGCGGCCCAGCAGGGCGTCGAGTCGTGCGGTCATCGGAACAGGGCTCCTGCGAGGGGGGCGGAATAGCGGGCGCGTCCGTCCGAGTACACCACGACGTAGTCGAACGTGAAGGCCTCAGCGAGCGCCGCGGGGTCGGTGACGAAGAGGGCGGTGCACAGTCCGTCGGCGGTCATGGCGTCCTCCGCGAGGACCCATGTCGCGACGACCGTGTCGACGCAGCGGCCCGTGCGGGCATCGAGGATGTGGTGCAGCCCGTCGCCCCACACCCTGCGGTTGGACGCGGACGCGCAGAGCGCCGCGGAGCCCAGGCGGACGGTCCCGATGGCGGACGACGGATCGTAGGGATGCTCGAGGGCGACGGTGATGGCGTCGGAGCCGGTTCGCCGCATATCGCCGCCGGCGTCCACGATCACGTCCTCGTGGCCCGCGGCGACGAGGCTTTCCAGCAGGAGGTCCACGAGCTGGCCCTTGCCCGCCGCACCGACGTCCAGGAGGGCCGGCTCGCGCAGGGTGATGCCCTGGCCCGTCCACTGCAGGACGTCGTCCCACGCGCGTGCCGGCGCCGGCTCCGCCGTCACGGTGAAGGAGTAGGCGGCGTCGTACCCCGAGGCCGCCAGCCGGTCCCCGACGAGGGGTGAGACACCGCCGTCGGTGAGGTCGTAGAGAGTACGCAGGAGCCCGCCGAGCCGTGCACCGTGGTCCGGCAGGGCGAGCTGACCGCCGTCGGCCGCGAGCGCTGTGACTCCCGAGTCGCTCCGGAAGCGCGAGTAGAGCCCGTCGTACTCCTCCACGAGGCGCAGCAGGTCCCTTGTCTGCTCCGGCGCCAGCGGCGCGGTACAGTCCACGCGCCAGCGGGTGCCGATCGCGTCGAAGCCGAAGGAGGCGGTCATGCCGCGCCTAGAGCCCGGCTTCGCTCTTGATCTTGCCGGTCGCATCGTTGAAGCCACCGCTGGTCAGCGAGGAACCCGCCACCTTGTCGACGGAGAGTTCGTCGAGCTTCTTCCCGACGATGGCGTCCGAGATGCCCCCCGCGAAGCGCCCCTGGTACTCCCTCGTGGTCGGGTTGTCGGGTTTCGGTTCGACCGTGACGGCAGTGACGACGTCGGCCTCGAGTGTGAGGGTCACGCCCACTTCCTCCGGTCCTGCGGGTGACTGGTAGGAACCCGTCGAGGTGTAGGTGCCGTCCCTGTAGGCCTGCTCGCCGGCGGCGGCCCCGGCAGCTCCGGTCTCCATCGGTCCGGCGGCCGCCGACTCCTCCGGTCCGGTGGCGGCGGGAGCATCCGCAGCGGTCCCTGCCGGCGTTCCGGCCTCGGCGCCCGCACAGCCCGCGGCACCGAGGATCGACACGGCGGCGAGTGCTGTCAGCACGCGCTTGTGCGCGGGGAAGGCGGTCCGGCCGGTCATTCCGGGTCGGGACGTCGTGCTGGACGTCATGGCGGCGGGTGGGGCCGCGGATCTGTCATCGGAACTGTCAACGGGTGTGCCGGCCGGGCCTGTTCTGGTCACTGCGTGCTCCTGGTGGTCGTCGGGGTGCGGCGGACTCCGCACAGGAATGGTTGAATCTGAAAGTAACGTGCGGAATCAGTCCAGCGTTCCACCGATGGTTCGTTTCTGACAGCCCCGCGGACTGTTCCGCCCGGTCCCGGCCGCTCCCGGAGCCGGGCGACCGGGCAGCGCGAGTTGAGCCGCGTCACGAAAATCAGGGTGCCGCGGCCCGTGTCGCTATGCTTGACGGGTGACTCCCGAAGAACTCTCTGCCGCTATATCCGCATGCCTGAAGGCCGCCGTCGAGGCGGGTGACCTCAGCATCGACCTCCCCTCCGAGGTGCGGGTGGAGCGACCCAAGAACCGGGAGCACGGCGACTGGGCGACGAACATCGCCCTCCAGCTCGGCAAGAAGGCGGGCATGAACCCGCGGGCCTTCGCCCAGCTCCTGAGCGACCGCCTCGCCGCGATCGTTGGCGTGAAGAGCGTCGACATCGCCGGTCCGGGCTTCCTCAACATCACGCTCGACGCCGGGGCCGCGGGCGAGCTGGCCCGCACGATCGTCGAGGCCGGCCCCGCCTACGGCACCAACGAGGCACTCGCGGGCCACACCATCAACATGGAGTTCGTATCGGCCAACCCGACGGGTCCGCTGCACCTCGCCCACACGCGGTGGGCCGCCCTCGGTGATTCCATCGCGCGCGTACTCCGGGCCAGCGGTGCACAGGTGACCACGGAGTACTACATCAATGACGCCGGCACCCAGATGAACAACTTCGCAGCCTCCGTGCTTGCGACCATCAAGGGCCGACCGACGCCGGAGGGCGGTTACCCCGGCCAGTACATCGCCGATCTAGGCCGCTCCGTCCTCGCCGACCGCCCCGAGGTCGCGGACCTAGACGACGACACCGCGCTCCCGATCGTGCGCGCCCTCGCCTACGAGGCACAGATGGCCGATATCAAGGAGACGCTGGCGGACTTCGGAGTGCACTTCGACGTGTTCTTCTCCGAGTCCGCACTGCACGACGGCGGCGCCGTGGAGCAGGCTGTCGACCGCCTGCGCGAGCAGGGCCACGTGTTCGACGAGGACGGCGCCGTCTGGCTCCGCACGACCGACTTCGGCGATGATAAGGACCGCGTTCTCATCAGGGCCAACGGCGAGCCCACGTACTTCGCCTCCGACGCTGCGTACTACCTCTCCAAGAAGGACCGGGGCTTCCCCGAGAAGATCTACCTCCTCGGAGCGGACCACCACGGCTACATCGGTCGCCTCAAGGCCATCGCGGCCTGCGCCGGCGACGACATGGAGGAGAACATCCAGGTCCTCATCGGCCAGATGGTGTCCGTGAACGGCGCCCGGCTCTCCAAGCGCGCCGGCAACATCATCGAGCTGCGGGACCTGCTCGACTGGCTCGGCAAGGACGCGTTGCGCTACTCCCTCGGACGGTCGCCGGCCGACTCGGCCATGTCCATCGATCCCGAGCTACTGCGGAAGAACACCAACGAGAACCCCGTGTTCTACGTGCAGTACGCGCATGCCCGGACGCACGCCGTCGCACGCAATGCCGTGTCCGCCGGAGTGGACACCAGCACCTTCGACGCCGCGTCACTGAGCCACCCCACCGAGGGCGAACTGCTGGCTGCGCTCGGCCAGTTCCCCGGCGTCGTCG
Source organism: Arthrobacter pasteuri (assembly GCF_054510955.1). Classification (NCBI taxonomy): domain Bacteria; kingdom Bacillati; phylum Actinomycetota; class Actinomycetes; order Micrococcales; family Micrococcaceae; genus Arthrobacter; species Arthrobacter pasteuri. Next base: position 763,015 of record NZ_JBTNDO010000001.1, on the reverse strand, counting down.
CGCAGTCCGCGACCTTCCGCGAGCCGCACCGCGTGGCGCGGCACCTGGAGGTCATCGCGGGGACCTACCACCGCTGGTACGACGCCTGCCGCGTGGCACCGCTCGGTGACGCCGCGGTCGAGGACGTGCACCGCTCGCGCCTGTGGCTGAACAACGCGACGCAGCAGGTCCTGGCGAACGGCCTGGACCTCCTCGGCGTGTCCGCGCCGGAGAGGATGTAGCCGTGGCCGCCGAAGCATCCCCGCTCGCCCCGGAGTGGCTGTCCGTTCCCGTCGACCCGGCCCGGCTCGACGCCAAGCTGTGGGCCGAGGACGTGGACCGCGGACCGGACGGCGTGCTGCAGGTCGACGGGATCCCCGTGACCGAGCTCGCCCGGCAGTACGGCACCCCCCTGTTCGTCGTGTCCGAGGGTGACTTCCGCACCCGTGCGGCCACCTTCCGCGACGCGTTCGACGACGCGTTCCGGGACCTCTGCGGGGGAGTGGACGTGTTCTACGCGGGCAAGTCCTTCCTCTGCACGGAGGTCGCGCACTGGGTACGCGAGGAAGGGCTCGGCCTCGACACGTGCTCCGGCGGCGAGCTCGCCGTGGCCCTCCGTGCCGGCCTGCCCGGCTCCCGGCTCGGGCTCCACGGGAACAACAAGTCGGCGGCGGAGATCACCCGCGCCATCGACGCGGATCTCGGACGGATCGTCGTCGACAGCCTCCAGGAGGTCGCCCTCGTCGGGGACCTCGCCCTGCAGCGGGGCCGCCAGGCCAACGTCATGCTCCGCCTCACGCCGGGGGTCCACGCGCACACGCACGAGTTCATCGCGACGGCCCACGAGGACCAGAAGTTCGGGCTCTCCCTGACCACCGAGCAGGGTCCGGGACAGGCGGACGGGGGCGATGGCGATGCCTCCTCGCCCGCCGCGCGCGCCGTCGCGGACGCCCTGGCCCACCCCGGCATCAACCTCCTCGGCGTGCACTGCCACATCGGGTCGCAGATCTTCGAGCCCGAGGGCTTCGAACTCGCGGCGCAGCGGCTGCTGGGATTCCTGGCCGGAGTCCGCGACCGCCACGGAGTCGAACTCGCGGAACTCGACCTCGGCGGCGGCTACGGCATCGCCTACACCGAGGCCGACGAGCCGCGCCCCGCGGCAGAGATCGCGCGCGCCATGGCCGCCGTCGTCGGTGCCACCTGCCGCGAGCTGGGACTGCGCGTGCCCCGGATCTCGATCGAGCCGGGCCGCGCCATCGTGGGCCCGACGACCTTCACCCTCTACACCGCGGGCACCACGAAGACGGTGCGCGTCGACGCGGCCGCGAACGGGTCCGAGGTGGTGGCGGACACCTCCGTTACGCATCCGCGACGCTATGTGTCGGTGGACGGGGGCATGAGCGACAACGCCCGTCCGGTGCTCTACGGCGCGGATTACTCGGCCGTTCTGGCCTCGAGGACCCCGGAGGCGAGCCCCGTGCTCTCCCGTGTGGTTGGAAAACACTGCGAGAGCGGTGACATTGTGGTGAGGGACGTCTACCTCCCGGATGACACCGGAGCGGGCGACCTCCTCGCCGTCCCGGGCACCGGAGCCTACTGCTGGGTGCTGTCGAGCAACTACAACTACCTGACGCGCCCGCCCGTCGTGGCGGTGGCCGACGGTGCTGCCCGGCTCATCGTGCGCGGTGAGACCGAGGAGGACCTGTTCCGCAGGGACGTCCAGCGCGAACCCGCATTGCCAGCCACGGATTCAGGAGCACCACGGACCGCATGAACTCACCAGCAACGCCCCCCGCACAGCCCCTGCGCGTAGCCCTGCTCGGCTGCGGCAACGTCGGCTCGCAGGTAGCCCGCATCCTCCTCGAGGACGCGGAGAACCTCGGCCGCCGTGTCGGAGCCCCGCTCGAACTCATCGGGATCGCGGTCCGCACGCTCGACGCCCGGCGTGACGTCGACCTCCCTGCCGGACTCCTCACGCTCGACGCCGAGGCGCTCGTCGAGGACGCGGACATCGTGATCGAACTGATGGGCGGCATCGAGCCTGCCAAGTCCCTGATCCTCCGCGCGATCGAGCACGGAGCGACCGTCGTCAGCGGCAACAAGGCACTCCTGGCCCAGGACGGACCGGAACTCTACGAGAAGGCGGACGCCGCGGGGGTCCAGCTGTCCTACGAGGCCGCCGTCGCCGGCGCAGTCCCGATCCTGCGGCCCATCCAGGACAGCCTCTCCGGCGACCGCATCACGCGCGTCCTCGGGATCGTCAACGGCACCACGAACTACATCCTCGACCAGATGGACACCACCGGCGCGTCCTTCGCCGATGCCCTCAAGGCGGCCCAGGACCTCGGCTACGCAGAGGCGGACCCGACCGCCGACGTCGAGGGCCACGACGCCGCCGCGAAGGCCGCCATCCTCGCATCGCTGTCCTTCCACACGCGCTTCGGCCTCGAGAACGTCTTCTGCGAGGGCATCACGGCCGTCACGGCCGACGACATCGCGGCCGCCGCCGAGGACGGCTACGTCATCAAGCTCCTGGCCATCGCCGAGCTGCTGACCGACGACGCCGGATCCGCGGGCGCCGGCGTACGCGTGCACCCGACGCTGCTGCCGAGGTCCCACCCGCTGGCCGCGGTCCGCGGAGCCTTCAACGCCGTCTTCATCGAGGCGGAGAATGCCGGCGAGCTCATGTTCTACGGCCAGGGCGCGGGCGGCACCCCGACCGCGTCGGCCGTGCTCGGAGACGTCGTCAGCGCCGCACGCCGCATGGTGCTGGGCGGCCCGGGACGGACGGAGACCACCACCGGTCACGTTCCGGCGCTGAGCATCGACACCGTGCGCACGAGCTACTGCATCGGGCTGGAGGTCGCGGACCAGCCGGGCGTCCTCGCGCGCATCGCTCAGATCTTCGCCGAGAACGGCGTGTCCATCGAGACCATGCGCCAGCGCATCCATCAGGGCGGGCCCGACGGCGGTACGACCGCCGAGCTGCGCATCGTCACGCACCGCGCACCCGAGGCGTCCCTCGCCGCGACCGTTAAGCAGGTCGCCGCGCTCGATGTCATCACCGCCGTCTCATCCGTTCTTCGAGTAGAGGGAATCTAAGTGGCCCACCAGTGGCGCGGAGTCATCCGCGAATACGCCGAACGCCTGCCAGTCACGGACGCCACCGAGGTCATCACCCTCGGCGAGGGCGGAACGCCGCTCGTGCACGCCCGGCACCTGTCCGAGCTGACGGGCTCGGCCGTCTACCTGAAGGTCGAGGGCATGAACCCCACGGGTTCCTTCAAGGACCGCGGGATGACCATGGCCATGACGGCCGCCGTCGCCGCCGGTGCGAAGGCCGTGGTCTGCGCCTCGACGGGCAACACCTCCGCCTCCGCCGCCGCGTACGCCACGCAGGCCGGTATCACGTGCGCCGTCCTCGTGCCGGACGGCAAGATCTCCATGGGCAAGCTCAGCCAGGCGATCGCCCACGGAGCCCAGCTCCTGCAGGTCAACGGCAACTTCGACAACTGCCTCGACGTGGCCCGGAAGCTCGCTGAGGCGTACCCCGTGTTCCTCGTGAACTCGGTGAACCCGGCACGGCTCGAAGGCCAGAAGACGGCGGCCTTCGAGGTCGTCGACACGCTCGGCGACGCGCCGGACTACCACCTCATGCCCGTCGGGAACGCCGGGAACATCAGCGCGTACTGGAAGGGCTACAAGGAGTACGCGGCGCCCTACGCCTCGATGCACGCCGGGGAGCTTCCCGCCGTCGCGACCCGCACGCCGATCATGTGGGGATTCCAGGCGGAGGGTGCATCGCCGCTCGTCAAGGGTCACCCGATCACCGAGCCGGACACCATCGCCACCGCCATCCGGATCGGCAACCCGGCGTCCTGGGACTTCGCGGTCGCGGCGCGGGACGAGTCCGGCGGCCTCATCGAGGCCGTGACGGACGACGAGATCCTCGCCGCGCACCGCTGGCTGTCCTCGCGGGAGGGCGTCTTCGTCGAACCCGCGTCCGCCGCCGGTGTCGCCGGGCTCATCAAGAAACACGCGGAAGGCCTCGTCCCGACGGGCAAGACGATCGTCATCACCGTTACGGGCCATGGCCTCAAGGATCCGCAGTGGGCGCTGCGCACCGCGGACGGTTCGGATGTAGAACCGACCAAGGTGGAGTTCGACGTCGTGAGCGTCGCTGCGGCGCTCGGGCTCGAAGACTGACATGGCGGGCCTGCACGCGGCACCCGCGTCGTCGAACGTGCTCGACCTCCCGACGGTCGAGGCCGGCCAGGACATCGTCGTCCGGGTACCGGCCACGAGTGCGAACCTCGGACCCGGCTTCGACACCCTGGGCCTCGCGCTGACCCTGCACGACACCGTGCGTGTCCGCACGACGACGTCGGGATCCACGACGGTGCGCCCCACGGGGGAGGGCGCCGAGGCCCTCCCGACCGACGAGACCCACCTCGTCGCGAGCTCGCTCATCAGCACCCTGCATCGCGCGGGGCGCCGTGCGCCCGGACTCGAACTCGACACCACGAACGTCATCCCGCACGGCAGGGGGATGGGCTCCTCGGCGTCCGCGATCGTCGCCGGAGTCCTCGCCGGCAACGCCCTGCTCCCCGTCGGCGAACAGCTCGACGCCGAGCACCTCCTGCAGTGGGCAGCCACGATCGAGGGCCACCCGGACAACGTCGCGCCTGCCCTGATGGGAGCCCTGGCGATCTCGTGGGAGAGCGGCAGGGCCTACCACAGCACACGTGTGGAGGTGCACCCGGACGTCATCCCCGTGCTCGCCGTACCGGATCTGGCACTGTCCACGGAGAGCGCCCGGGCGCTCCTCCCGCCGTCGGTCTCCCACCGCAGCGCCGCGGCGAATGCCGGACGCGCAGCCCTCCTGGTGCACGCCCTCGGTGCCGATCCGTCGCTGCTGTTCTTCGCCACGCAGGACTCGCTGCACCAGGACTACCGCGCGCCGGCCATGCTACCCAGCGCCACCCTCCTGCGCGGACTGCGGGCCGCCGGTTTCGCCAGTACCATCTCCGGGGCAGGGCCGAGCGTCCTGACCCTCGCCGTGGGCGAGGCCGGGGCCCTCAAGGCGGAGGACGCCGTGCGCGCACTGGTCGGACAGGGCGACACGCCGGGGATCTGGCGGGTTCTCCGGCTAGCAGTGGAGCGGGAAGGTGCTAAAGTAGGAGTGCACCAAGGGTAGTAACCGCCCAGGCGGAATTACTGCGTCTGTTGAAACGTGAAAGACTCCAACAGGCATTGTGTGCTTCTGTTGAGCTGGCCGTCCTCTTCTTCGGACCGCCGCGACACTGCAGGTTCCATCAGCAGCAGCACCGCCTCCGGTGTAGCCTCCGACCTTATCTTTGTGCGTGCGGACTTCTCCTCCCGCCCATCGACATCCTCAGGCTTCCAGCACACCCGGCCTGCCGGATCGTCTCCGGCTCGGCTGAACCCCGCCTGCTTTGACCTGCGGCACGGGGCAAACCACCGCGGACCACCGATCAGGTGGCCGCCCGACGAGGGGGAAGGATCCTTCGTGACTGACACCACTGACCTGTTACCAGGTGTGGCAACCCAAGACGCTGAAGCAACCGGCGCAACAACTTCCAAGAGCAGCGGCCTTGCGGGCCTGAAGCTCGCACAGCTCCAGGCCCTGGCCGGCCAGCTCGGGATCACCGGCGGATCGAGGATGCGCAAGAGCGACCTCGTGTCCGCGATCTCCGACCACCAGCGCGGTTCCGCCGTCGCCGACCGCCCCAAGGTCGCCGCGGTCCGCACCGAGCGCAGCGCCGACGCGGAGCGTCCCGCAGCTGAGGCCCCGGCCGAGGCCGCCGGCGGCCGTGCTTCCGACGAGCAGTCCGCTCCGGCCGAGCGCCAGCCGCGCACCCGGAACCGTAACCGCCGGGCCGGCAGCGACGGTGTCGTGTCCGCGCCCGCCGCCGACGCCGGCGACCAGGCCGAAGCCCCCGTCGGCGATACCGCTCCTTCGCGCGATGCCGCGGACTCCGCCGACGGCGAGCAGCAGGACCGCGGCGAGCGCGACAATGACCGCGACAACGGGGGCCGCAACCAGCGCAACCGCCGCAGCCGCCGCGGCGAGGACCGTTCCGACGTGCAGGCCGGCCAGAACGGCCAGCAGAACGACGCCCAGAACGGGCAGCAGGGTGACGCCCAGGGCGATGCCCCGGCCGACCAGGGCGAAGGCCGCGGCGACCGCAACGAGCGCCGCAGCCGCTCACGCAACGGACGCGACGAGGACCGCTCGAACGGCAACGCGAACGGCAACTCGAACGGCAACGCGAACGGCGAGAGCCAGAACGACGCCGGGCGCAACGGCAGCGAGCGCAGCGACAACCGCGGAAACGGTGCGAACGATGACGAGGGCCGCGGACGCAACCGCCGCAACCGCGCGAACCGCAACGGCTCCGCCCCCACCGAGGACCGCAACAGCCGGTTCCGGGACCGCAACGAGCGCAACGACCGCCGCCGCGGCCGCAACCAGCCCGACGTCGACGACGTCGAGGTCACCGAGGACGACGTCCTGCTGCCCGTCGCGGGCATCCTCGACGTCCTCGAGAACTACGCTTTCGTCCGCACCTCCGGCTACCTGCCGGGCCCGAACGACGTCTACGTGTCGCTCGCGCAGGTCAAGAAGCACAACCTGCGCAAGGGCGACGCCGTCGTCGGTGCGATCCGGGCACCCCGCGAGGGCGAGACCCAGGCCAGCGCACGCCAGAAGTTCAACGCGCTCGTCCGCGTCACCTCGGTGAACGGCAAGCCCGCCGAGGATTTGAAGGACCGCGTCGAGTTCGCGAAGCTCGTGCCCCTCTACCCCTCGGACCGCCTGCGCCTCGAGACCGACCCCAAGAAGATCGGTCCCCGCGTGATCGACCTCGTGGCTCCGATCGGCAAGGGCCAGCGCGGCCTGATCGTCTCGCCGCCGAAGGCCGGCAAGACGCTCATCCTGCAGTCGATCGCCAACGCCATCACGATCAACAATCCTGAGGTCCACCTCATGATGGTCCTGGTGGACGAGCGTCCCGAGGAAGTCACCGACATGCAGCGGACCGTGAAGGGTGAGGTCATCGCCTCGACCTTCGACCGTCCGGCCGACGACCACACCACGGTCGCGGAGCTCTCCATCGAGCGCGCCAAGCGCCTCGTGGAGATGGGCATGGACGTCGTCGTGCTGCTCGATTCGATGACGCGTCTCGGCCGTGCGTACAACCTCGCCGCTCCGGCGTCGGGCCGCATCCTCTCGGGCGGTGTCGACTCGGCTGCTCTCTACCCGCCGAAGCGCTTCTTCGGTGCTGCGCGCAACATCGAGAACGGTGGCTCGCTCACCATCCTCGCCACCGCACTGGTGGAGACCGGATCCAAGATGGACGAGGTCATCTTCGAGGAGTTCAAGGGCACCGGCAACATGGAGCTCCGCCTGTCGCGCAACCTCGCCGACAAGCGCATCTTCCCCGCCGTCGACGTCAACGCCTCGGGCACGCGCCGCGAGGAGAACCTGCTCTCGCCCGACGAGGTCAAGATCATGTGGAAGCTGCGCCGTGTGCTGTCGGGTCTGGAGACCCAGCAGGCGCTGGAGCTGCTCACCAACAAGATCCGGGAGACGCAGTCCAACGTCGAGTTCCTGATGCAGGTCCAGAAGACCACCCTGGGCTCCAAGGATTCCGACTAGTCCCTCCGGAACCGCCCGGAACGCGGCCCCGAAGCACGGACCTCCCGCAGGCGCAGAGCCTGCGGGGGTTCGGGCCCGGTGGCCGGTTCCAGGGCGGTTTTCTGGTTAAGACCGGCCGGGAACAGCATCCGGCGCCGAGATGACACAGATGACCGGCTTCCGCGAGGGATTCCGGTCATGTCTGCCGTCTCGTCCTTCGTAGACTGGCTGTAACAGCCGAAAGAGGTACACCCGATGTTTGAGTCCATCCAGGGACTGCTCGACGAACACTCCGAGCTGCAGGATCAGCTCGCCGACCCCGCGGTGCACGCCGACCAGGCGCTGGCCCGGAAGCTCGGCCGCCGGTACGCGGAGCTCGGCCGCATCGTCGATGCGCACAACCGCTGGAGCGCGCTGAACGACGACCTCGAGGCGGCCCGCGAGATGGCGTCCGAGGACCCCGAGTTCGCCGCCGAGGTGCCCGTGCTCGAGGAGCAACTCGCCACCGCGCAGGAGCGCCTGCGCCGGCTCCTGATCCCGAGGGATCCCAACGACGGCCGCAACGTCATCATCGAGGTCAAGGGCGGCGAGGGTGGCGACGAGGCCGCGCTGTTCGCCGGCGACCTGCTCCGCATGTACGCGCGCTACGCCGAGTCGCGTGGCTGGAAGACCGAGCTCATCTCGGCCAACGAGTCCGACCTGGGCGGCTACAAGGACGTCCAGATGGCCATCAAGGGGTCCTCGAACGATCCCGCCGAGGGCGTCTACGCCCGGCTCAAGTTCGAGGGCGGCGTGCACCGTGTGCAGCGCGTGCCCGTCACCGAGTCGCAGGGCCGTATCCACACCTCGGCCGCGGGTGTCCTCGTCCTGCCCGAGGTCGACGAGCCGGAGGAGGTCGAGATCAGCCAGAACGACCTGAAGATCGACGTCTACCGGTCCTCTGGCCCCGGCGGGCAGTCGGTGAACACGACCGACTCCGCCGTGCGCATCACCCACCTCCCCACCGGGATCGTCGTCGCGATGCAGAACGAGAAGTCGCAGCTGCAGAACCGTGAAGCCGCCATGCGCGTCCTCCGGTCCCGCATCCTCGCGCACGAGCAGGAGAAGATCGACGCCGCGAACTCCGACATTCGGAAGTCGCAGATCCGCACCATGGACCGCTCGGAGCGCATCCGTACCTACAACTACCCCGAGAACCGGATCGCCGACCACCGGACGGGCTATAAGGCCTACAACCTCGACGCGGTCATGAACGGCGAACTCGAGCCCGTGGTGCAGTCCGCGATCGAGATGGACGAGCAGGCCCGCCTGGACGCCATCGGCACGGAAGAGTAGGCGTGGAGGAGGCCCTGCGGGCGGCAGAGCGGCAGCTCCGGGAGGCGGGTGTTCCCAGTCCCCGCGTCGACGCGGAACTCCTGGCCGCCCACCTGCTGGGTGTCTCCCGCGGCAGGCTCCGGGCCCTTGCCCTGACCGGTGCGGCGGTACCCGACGGCTTCGACGCACTCGTCGACGAGCGGGCCCGGCGCGTTCCGCTGCAGCACCTCACGGGTACGGCCCATTTCCGGCGCATCGACCTGGCGGTCGGCCCCGGGGTCTTCGTGCCGCGGCCCGAGACCGAGACCGTCGCGCAGCTCGTGATCGACCATGCGGCAGGCCTCGAGGCCCCGAAGATCGTGGACCTGGGCACCGGGTCGGGCGCGATCGCCGCGGCCGTCGCCGACGAGGTGCCCGGCGCCAGCGTCCATGCCGTGGAACTCAGCGACCTCGCACTGGCCTGGGCTGCGCCCAACCTGGAGCGGTTCGGGGTGCACCTGACCCGCGGTGACCTCGCGACGGCCCTCCCCGCGCACAACGGATCGTTCGACATCGTCGTGTCCAACCCGCCGTACATCCCCGCGGACGCCGTCCCCAACGAGCCCGAGGTGGCCGAGCACGATCCGCAGATGGCGCTCTACGGCGGGGGAGCGGACGGGATGGAGCTGCCCCGGGCCGCTGCCTCCTCCGCGGCGCGCCTCCTCCGCCCGGGCGGCTACTTCGTCATGGAGCATGCGGAGGTGCAGGCGCCCTGGGTGGCCGCGTTCCTCCGGCAGTCGGGTCTGTGGAGCACGATCCGCACGCATCAGGACCTCAACGGTCGGGACCGCGCGACGAGCGCCGTGCTCGGCTCCGACAGCGTGTCGCTGGACACGACCGGAAAGGAAAGCCGATGACCGGATCCGCCATGGACGCCGGAGAAATGGACGCCGGAGAAATGGGCACCGGAGAAATGAACACTGGAGGAGCGGCCGACACCGGGGCCGACAGGGGCGCCGGCATGTCGGGTGATACCGTCGCGGTCGCGGCCGTCACCTACGACCGGCACGAGGAGCTCGCCCAGCTCCTGCGGTCCCTCGCGGCGCAGAGCGCGCCGATCGCGACCGTGGCCCTGGTCGACTCGGGCACGAAGCCCGCGACAGCCGTCGTCGACGCCGCGGCCGGGAGTATCCACTACCTCCGTTCGGAAGCCAACCTCGGCGGTGCCGGCGGCTTCGCCTTCGCCATCCTGGCGGCGATCGCGAGCGGCGCCCGATGGATCTGGCTCATGGACGACGACGGCCACCCCGAGGACGAGCGCTGCCTCGCCGAACTGCTCCGCGCGGCGCACGAGCACGACCTCGATATCGTGAGCCCCCTCGTCGCCGCGACCTCGGATCCCACGCGCCTGTCCTTCAACTTCCGGATCAACGGTCTCCTCACGAACGACCGGGCGAAGCTGGAGCCGATGGGCTACCTGCCCGGCATGGTGCACTTCTTCAACGGTGCGCTGGTCCGGGCCGACGTGTTCGCGAAGATCGGACTGCCCGACATGAAGTTCTTCATCCGCGGCGACGAGGTGGACTTCCTGGCACGCGTGCGGAAGGCGGGCCTGACGTACGGGACGCTGGCGACGGTGGCCGTCCGCCACCCGGCGACCTGGTCGGAGATGAAGCCGATCTTCGGCGGCTTCATCACGCCGGTCATCCCCGAGGGCGACTTCAAGCGGTTCTCCTATTTCCGCAACCGGGCCTACCTGGCCCGCAAGTACCGTAACCTCCGGTGGTTCGGCGCGGACGTCATCGGCTTCCCCTACTGGTTCGTCACGCAGCGTGACATCAAGGGACTGCGGGCCTGGTTCGCCGCCTATTCGGCGGGCCTCCGGGGGACGGGCTTCGGTCCGCCGCCGTCGTCCTGACCGGGAAGGCCGCGCCGCCTCCCGAGGTGCGGAGCGCCGCGCACGAATGGAAAGATGGGTTCGTGACCACCAGCTACGACTGCTCCGATCCCGTCCAACGCAGAGAGGGGCTGACGGCTGCCCAGCGGGCGGTGTCGCTCAAGCAGTGCATCGTCCTGCCCACCGACACCGTCTACGGGATCGGTGCCGACGCGTTCTCCCCGCAGGCCGTCGCCACCCTCCTCGCCTCCAAGGGCCGTGGCCGGAACATGCCCCCGCCCGTCCTCATCCCCCGGATCCAGACGCTGGACGGACTCGCGACGGACATCCACCCGGACGCACGGAGGCTCGCCGAGGCGTTCTGGCCCGGGGGCCTGACGCTGATCTGCCATGCCCAGCCATCCCTCACCTGGGACCTCGGCGACACGATGGGAACCGTGGCACTCCGCATGCCGGACGACGCCGTCGCGCTCGAGCTGCTCACCATCACCGGTCCGCTGGCCGTGTCGTCCGCGAACCGGACCGGTCAGCCCGCTGCGACCACGGCAGCCGACGCGGCCGCGCAGCTCGCCGAATCCGTAGCCGTCTACCTCGACGCCGGACCGCGGACGGCCGCCGACGGTTCGGGGTCGACCATCGTCGACGCGACGGGCGAGGTCCTGCGCGTCGTCCGCCAGGGGACCCTCCCGCTGGAGCGGCTCCGGGAGGTCATCCCGGACGTCGTCGGTATCGACGGTCGCGGCGGGAATGCCGCGACGGACGCCGGGACCGACGCCGGGAATGACGTAGGCCAGGCGCCCTCCGGCCGCTGACGCGCGTCAGGTGCGGGGGGCGTCCTGCGGTCCCGCGTGCGGACCCGGGTCCTCCCGGGACCCCTCGGCACCCGGTCCGGTAGGCCCGTCCGGTCCGGTCCGATCCTGCTGTGCCCCGGCAAGGACGTCGCGCGCCCGCGCTTCCGGGACGATATGCTGAGCCGCAGCCCATCCCGGCACCTGGTCCTGGCCGAACCACATCAGCTCGACGCGGCGGACAGAACCATCCAGGCGTCCGCGCAGCACGGACGACACTGCGTACCCGCTCCCGACCGCGAGCCGGCAGAGCGCTGCAGGCAGCACCCGGGGTCGCCCCCCGGCGGCTTCGAGGACGGTACGGACGGTGAGCCCCTCCCAGGGCTGGAGCACCCTGGGCGGTACCGGTCCCTCGTGCCGGCCGACGGAGAGGACCAGGTCGGCGAGGGCCTCGACGGACGTGACGGGGGACCGGGCGCTGCCGGGAGCGGCCACCGAGGCGAGGGGGGAGCGGGCGAGCCGCGCCAGCGCCGCCGTCGTCGGCCTGCCCCGCCCCTGCACGGACGTGGCACGGATGGTGACCACCGACAGGTCGGGGAGACCGGCCGCCACCAGGGCGAGTGCCTGTTCCCCGAGGGCCTTGCTGCGTGAATAGGCGGAGAAGGGGCGGACGGTGTCCGTCTCGTCGAGCATCGGCGTCCTGCCCTGCACGGCAGCACTGCTGAGGTGGAGGAAGCGCCGGACTCCCGCGGCTGCTGCGGCACGGGCGACGACGGCGGGCAGCAGGGCGTTCGCGCCCAGCAGGTCCGCTCCGCCGGACGCGGAGGGAGTGGCGAGACCGGCCGCGTTGACCACGACCTCGTGGCCCTGCAGCATCGCCTCCAGCTCCGCGGTGTCGATGCGTGCCGCGGCCTCGCTGACGGCATCCGCGGTGCCCGCCGTCGCCGTGAGGCGCGGCGCTGCAGCGGCGACGGCTTCGATCCCGGAGGAGCGGAGCGCGCGGAGCACCGCGGACCCGACGAAACCGGAACCGCCAAGGACCAGCCAGCTCATGCAGCGGACCCGATCGAGCCGGACGCGCCGGGCAGGGAGAGCGGCGGCTCGGGCGTCCAGTCCGGGTCGCGCAGGATGACTCGCGAGGCCCGCCAGCCGCGCCAGAGGGAGGACGCTCCGGAGAGGGATCGCTCGACGGCGACCAGCCGCAGGAGCTCCTTCGCCGCGGTCAGGACGGTCCCGGCGCCGAATCCGGCGCGGTGATAGCGGCCATGGAGCCGGAGATAGCGCGCGAGGTAGCCGCGATTGCGCATGCCGCAGAACCGTGACAGGTCGCTCGAGTCGTTCAGGTGCCGGACCCCGAGGTCCACCTGGCGCTGCGCGCGGTTCTTCCGCAGGACGAAGGCGTCGACATACGCCACCGGGTACCGCTGCGCGATGAGCCAGCCGTAGGTGAGGTCGTCGCCGTTGAGGAAGAACCGCGCGTCGGGCAGCCCGATCTCACGCACCACGGAGGCGGCCACCAGCATGCCCTCGAAACAGCCCACGTTCGTATGGAAGACCGGTGACTGCGCGAAGACGTCCCCGCGGACGGGCAGGTGGACGCCGAGGAACTCGTTGAGGGTGTGCTGCCAGAAGAACGGCCGTCCCTCGGTGTCGTACCGGCGGCCGTGGATGCAGGAATAGCGGTGCATCCAGGGCTCGAAGGACGCGAGGGCGTCGGGCAGGACGACGACGTCGTCGTCCATCAGCCACAGCCAGTCGGCACCCTCGTCGAGGGCGCGGGCCACGCCGGCGGCGAATCCACCCGCGCCTCCGAGGTTCCGGGCCGGTCGGTGCACGAGGACCGGAACCGACAGGTCGACCTCCGCGAGGAGCTGCGCGGTGCCGTCGATGCTCGCGTTGTCGACGACGACGACTCCGGACGGTGCCGGGTCGAGGGCAGCGACGGAGTCGAGGAGATCCGCGAGATGTGCGGCCCGGTTGAAGGTGGTGATCACGATGAACACGCGCGGAGTGCCGGCGTCGGGGACGTGCAACGTGTTCCTTCCGGGCCGCGCCAGGGCTGTGCCAACAGGCCCGGCACAGGCGGTGCAGTTAGTATTCTCGGGTAATAGCAGTCTATTACACCGTGTTCCACCCCCGGCCGGACCGGCCCTGCCCTCCCGGTGCCGGGCCCCGGCGGCCGCACCTCGGGGGAACGCGGTGGTGGTCTGCATGACACTGTTAGGAATCATGGGACTCAACGAAGGCCGGGCTTCCACCCGGACACCAGGCTCTGCCGGAACTCCCTCCGGGGACAAGCCGGCGATCTGGCTGTGGTCGCAGTACCTGCTCGATGCGGCGGCCTGGATCGTGGCCATCGTCCTCGCGCTGATCCTGCGCTACGAGCTGCTGGTGAAGGAGATCAACGTCGCCGGCATCGCGACCTTCTGCGCGGTGGCCGTCGTCGCGCAACTGGTGGTGGGCCTCAGCTTCGCCCTGTACCGGGGAAGATACAGCTTCGGCAGCTTCCACGAGGCGAAACTGCTGGTGATCGTCGCCGTCCTCGTCGCCGTGATCCTGGTGCTCGTCAGCGTCGCGTTCTTCACCGTCATCGAGGTCCCGCGAAGCATCGGCGTCATCGCCTTCCCCTTCGCGTGCATGTTCCTCGCGGCGACGCGCTACCTCAAGCGCATGTACGTGGAGAGCAAGGCCAAACCGGGAGAGGACGCGCAGCGCACACTGATCTACGGTGCCGGTTTCCTCGGCAACTCCCTCGTGGTCCGCATGATGCAGGATCCCGAGTCCCCCTATTTCCCCGTCGGCCTGATCGACGACGACCCCGCCAAGAAGCATCTCCGGCTGTCCACCGTGCCCGTCCTCGGCAGGATTGACGACCTGCGGGAGGTCGCAGTCCGGACGCAGGCATCGGCCCTGGTCATCGCCTTTGCCGACGTCGAGGCGTCCCAGGTGCGCCGGGTCTCGGACCTGGTGGAGGGACTCGGCATCAAGGTGCTGGTCCTGCCGCCCCTGCGCGACATGCTCGGCGCGGCGGGTGCCGGCATCGCGGACTTCCGTGAGGTCGCGGTGGAGGACCTCATCGGGCGGCGCCCCGTCGACATCCACCCCGACGAGGTGGCCGGCTACATCACCGGCAAGCGCGTGCTCGTGACCGGTGCCGGCGGCTCGATCGGATCCGAGCTGTGCCGCCAGCTGTCCGGCTTCGCGCCGGCCGAGCTCATCATGCTGGACCGCGACGAGACCGGGCTCCAGTCGACGCAGATCTCCCTCACAGGCCGCGGCCTGCTGACCGGCCGCGACACCGTCCTGGCCGACATCCGTGACGCGGACGCGCTCCTGAACATCTTCGAGGACCGCAGGCCGCAGGTCGTCTTCCACGCCGCAGCGCTCAAGCACGTATCGCTGCTCGAGCAGTATCCGGAGGAGGCCTGGAAGACGAACGTCCAGGGCTCCCTCAACGTCCTTCGGGCATCCGCAGCCGTCGGCGTCACCAACTTCGTCAACATCTCGACGGACAAGGCGGCCGATCCCACGAGCGTCCTGGGCCATTCCAAGCGCGTCGCGGAGAAGCTCACGTCCTGGCATGCGGAGCGGACGGGTCAGAAGTACGTGTCCGTACGCTTCGGGAACGTCATCGGGAGCCGTGGCTCGATGCTCCCGCTCTTCACCGAGCAGATCCGCACGGGCGGCCCGATCACGGTCACCGATCCCGAGGTCACGCGGTTCTTCATGACCATCCCGGAGGCCTGCCAGCTCGTGGTCCAGGCCGGGGCGATCGGCAGGGGAGGGGAGGTGCTCATCCTCGACATGGGCGAGCCCGTCCGGATCCTCGACGTCGCCCAGCGCATGATCGCGATGTCCGGCAAGGACATCGACATCGTCTTCACGGGTCTGCGGCCGGGCGAGAAGATGCACGAGGACCTGATCGGCGTCGGGGAGAACGATTCCCGGCCCCTGCACCCCAAGATCTCGCACACCTCCGTGGCGCCGCTCGATCCGCAGCAACTCAGCCTCGCGGAGTGGAAGGACGAGGGCGGATTCGGGGACGGCCGCCGCAGCATCGCCCCGTCCGACGGATCCCCGGGGGGTCCCTCCGACGGTTCGCCCGAGGGTTCCATCGGGCCGGGGGCCGTCCGGCACGACGGACAGGGCGCGACGGCGGCGCACCCGACGACCCCGCACCCGACGCCCTCGCACCCGACGCCCTTGCGGGCGGGCGGAGGACACTCGTGACGGCGCTCCTGGCAGTCGTCGGCGCCGTCGCGCTGGGGCTGTCGCTCGCGCTGCCCACCGTCGTGAAGCCCCTGCTGAAGCGGCTGGGCGTCATCGACATACCGAACCACCGCTCCTCGCACAGCACCGTCGTGATCCGCGGGATGGGGGTGGCGGTAGCGGTGGCGATCCTCGTCGCC
Source organism: Arthrobacter pasteuri (assembly GCF_054510955.1). NCBI lineage: Bacteria > Bacillati > Actinomycetota > Actinomycetes > Micrococcales > Micrococcaceae > Arthrobacter > Arthrobacter pasteuri. Next base: position 746,989 of record NZ_JBTNDO010000001.1, on the reverse strand, counting down.
CTGGTGCTCTCGCTCGCGACCGGCCTCGTCGCCGTCGACCGGTCGCTGATCCTGGTCATCATCTGCATGGTGGGGGCATCGGCCGTTCTCGGGTGGATGGAGGACTTCCGCGGCCTGCCGATCCGGGTCCGCGCCTCCGCGCAGCTCCTGATCGGTGCCGTCGGTACCGCGGCGCTCGCCACCACCATCGACGAGAGCAGCTACTGGTGGGTGCCCATCGGCGCGATCGCCGTCGCCACCTACATCAACGCCGCCAACTTCATGGACGGGATCAACGGCATCTCGGGCATGCACGGCCTCGTCGTCGGGCTCTTCTACTCCTACGCCGGCGTGCTGAGCGACCAACTGTGGCTGACGGTCGCGGGGCTCGTGGTCGCCGCGGCGTTCGCCGGGTTCCTGCCCTGGAACCTCGGCCGGGGATTCGTCTTCCTCGGGGACGTCGGCAGCTACCTCCTGGGGGCGTCCGTCGCCGCGATCGCCGTGACCGGCCTGCTGGCGGGTGTCTACCTCGAATACCTGCTCTCGCCCGTGCTGATCTACCTCGCGGACACGTTCACCACCTTCGTCCGCCGGGCCCGCCGCGGTGAGCGCCTCTACACCGCCCACCGGCAGCATGTGTACCAGCGGCTCACCGACACCGGCCTCAGCCACGTGCAGGTGTCACTCCTCGTCAGCATCCTGTCCGCTCTGACGGGGGCGGCCGGCTTCGTGCTCGCCACTGCAGCGGCGCCACTGGCGGTCTCCGCCTCGCTCTTCGCCGCCGCCGTCGTCGCCCTGTACCTCTACTCTCCGCGGATCTTCCGCGCGCTCGCCCGTCGCCGTACGGCTGCCACGCCCTGACAGCTCCGGGAGTGCCGTCCGCCGTGCGGTAGAATTTCAGGCGCCGGTGCGGCGTGTTCTCCATGCGCATCCGCACCACCCTCCCGACGCCGTCGGCGGAGGGCCAGCAGGGCGCCGGACGGCGCAGCCGACAGAGCGGACCAGCACGTGCCACGACCGGAGCACCCGGCGAACGGAGCCCAGCCCCTCGTGGCCGCGGCGGAGGCCACGGCGTCCCCCTGGCTGCGCATCCTCGCGAGGAGCGCCGCTGCAGGCGGGGCGATCGCCCTGGTGCTCGCGGTCGCCGCGACCCTCGCGACCTCCTCCGCAGCCGGTGCAAGCGTGCTGTTCGGTGCGGCGCTGGTGGTCGCCTTCTTCGGCATAAGTCTCCTGATCGGGCATTTCACCGGCAGGACCAATCCCTCCGGGGCGCTCGGGCTCTTCGCCGTCACCTACGCGATCAAGGTCGTCGGATTCGCCGCCGTCCTGTTCCTCCTCGGGACGCCGGGCTGGCTCGACCGCACCTGGTTCTTCACCGGAGCACTCGCGACCGTCGTCGCCTGGCAGGTGGCGGAGGTCTTCGCGTTCTCCCGCCTGAGGACACCCCTGTACGACGACGCGGCGCCGGACGCGCCGGCGGGCGCAGCGCCGTCTGCCGATCCCACGGAAGGACGCTGACGTGGCCCGCATCACGCCCGACCCGGACGAGGGTCCCGGAACGCCGCCCCAGGACGTGGACGCGCGCTATTCCAACGGCGGGTACAACGCCGGCATCGCCGTCTTCAGCTACATGATTGGCGGGATCGCGGTGTGGAGTTTGATAGGCTGGGGGCTGGATAATCTCCTCGACATGCGCTGGTTGGTGCTGGCGGGAGCGTTCTTAGGTGCAGCAGGGGGTTTCTACCTCTCCCACATGCACAACCTCACCCGGAACCACACCCCGAAGCCGCGAGGCGGGCGGACCGTGCCCGGGACCGAGGCTGAACGCGAGTGAATCCCCATAACTTAAAGAGTCGGACCAGTCACGCTGCGGCCGAACAGATCTTGCCCAACGATGGACACTGCAGAGAGGAAACGCGTTGATCGCGCTTGCGCTCCCGGCCGCAACTACCGAAGAGGGATTCGTAGCCCCGACGATCGAGGACACCCACTACCGGGACATCCTCCCCTGGGGTGACTCCTACGGCGTCTGGTTCGACCCCGGCTTCGGCAAGCAGATGCTCATGGTCGTCCTGTCCGTGATCCTCATTGCGACCTTCTTCCTCGTCGCATCCCGCCGCCAGCAGCTGGTTCCGGGAAAGGTGCAGTTCCTCGGTGAGTCGGCCTACGGCTTCGTTCGCAACTCCATCGGCAAGGACATCATCGGCGGCAGGGACTTCCTGAAGTACGTCCCCTGGCTGTTCACGGCCTTCTTCTTCGTGCTGGTGAACAACATTTTCGGCGCCATCCCGTTCCTGCAGCTGCCGAGCTTCTCCCACCCGGGCAGCGCCTACGCCATCGCGGCGATCTTCTACCTCCTGTGGGTGGGCATCGGCGTGAAGAAGCACGGTCTGCGCTACTTCAAGCTGGCCGTCGTCCCCTCGGGTGTTCCCTGGTACATCCTGCCGATCGTCGTGCCGATCGAGATCATCTCGAACTTCATCGTCCGCCCGGTCACCCACTCACTGCGACTCTTCGCGACGATGCTCGCCGGTCACCTCATCGTGACCCTGGCGGGCTCCGCGATCGAGTACATGGTCTCCACCGGCAACATCCTGCTGCAGGGTACGAGCGTCCTGGTCCTCGTCGGAGCCGTCGCCATGTACATGCTCGAGGCGCTGATCATGATCCTCCAGGCCTACGTCTTCACGCTGCTCGCCGCGATCTACATCGAAGGCGCACTGCACGCCGACGCCCACTGATTCACACAAGTCTTCCCCGTCGGGGATGATCCCAAACAACCTGTCGCAGCAAGCGGCATCTTGAAAGGAACACAATGGAAGTACAGGGTAGCCTCAACCTCGTTGGATACGGTCTCTCCGCAATCGGCGGTGGTATCGGTGTCGGTCTCGTGTTCGCGGCCTACATCAATGGCGTAGCTCGCCAGCCTGAGGCACAGCGTGTCCTCCAGCCCATCGCCTTCCTCGGTCTGGCACTGACCGAAGCCCTCGCGATCCTGGGTCTCGTCTTCGCCTTCGTCATCGGCGCCTGACACCCCGTCCAGATCGATCGAAGACACGTTGAAGAAAGACGGGTGAAAAATGCTTAACGCAGCAATTATGGCGGCGGAAGAGGGATCGAGCCCGCTCGCACCGAACTGGTGGGAATTCCTTGTAACGCTTGCCGGCTTCGCCGTGCTGATGTTCATCGTCATCAAGTTCGTCATGCCGGCGTTCGAGAAGACCTTCGCAGCGCGTACGGAGGCGATCGAAGGCGGTATCGCTAAGGCCGAGGCCGCCCAGGCCCAGGCCAACGCGGCGCTCGACGAGTACAAGCAGCAGCTCGTGGAGGCTCGCACCGAGGCCAACCGGATCCGTGAGGAAGCCCGTGCCGAAGGTGCGCAGATCCTCGCGGACCTCAAGGAGAAGGCTGCTGCCGAGTCGGCACGCATCTCGGAGCAGGCGCACGTGCAGATCGAAGCCGAGCGCCAGGCCGCCGTGGTCTCGCTCCGCGCCGAGGTCGGTACGCTCGCCACGGATCTCGCAAGCCGCATCGTCGGGGAGTCCCTCGCGGACGACGCCCGTTCGGCGCGCGTGATCGACCGCTTCCTCGCCGACCTCGAGACGTCGTCGCAAAGCGCAGGTGCAGCGAAGTAATGGCAGGAGTATCGAGCGTCTCCCTGGCAACGGTCCGTGAAGGACTGGAGTCCCGACTGCCGGGCGCAACCCTCGCATTGGCCGAGGACCTGTTCGGCGTGCTGGCGATCCTCGACAGCAATGCCGGGCTCCGCCGCGCGCTGACCGATCCGTCCCGCACGGGCAAGGACAAGGCCGTGCTGGTCGACCAGCTCATCGCCGGTCGCGTCTCGCCCGACGCAGCGGACGTGGTCAAGGACCTCGTCAGCCAGCGCTGGGCCAACGCACGCGACATCGGGGACGCCCTGGAGACCCTCGCGGCGACCGTGGTGATCTCGGTCGCCGAGCAGGGCAGCGGGGTGGAGGGCCTGGACCAGCTCGAGAACGAGCTGTACTCCTTCATGCAGGTAGTCGCCTCGAACCACGCGCTGCAGCGCGCCCTGTCCGAAGCGCAGGCGGCGCCGGAGTCGAAGGTCGCACTCGGCCTGAAGCTCGTTCCCCAGGCAGGACCTGCCGGCAGGCTCCTCATCGCGCAGGCCGTGCGGGCACCGCGCGGACTGAAGCCGGCGGCCCTCGTCGAGAGGTTCCTCGAACTCGTCGCCGCACGCCAGCAGCGCTGGATTGCCAACGTCAGCGTCACCCGTCCGCTGACGGCAAGCCAGCTCGAACGGCTGGAAGCCGGGCTGAACGTGATGTACGGCCGCGAGCTCAAGGTCAATGTGAACGTCGATCCCTCACTCATCGGGGGAGTCCGTGTCAGCGTCGGAGACGAAATGGTCGACTCCACCGTGGTCACGCGCTTGTCCGAACTCCGCCGCAGACTGGCGGGATAGGCGCGCGCGCCTTGTCACACCCACTGAATCACACCCCGGTCGCCACGCATCTGGTGATCACAACACAGGAGAGCAGGGACTGAGATGGCCGAATTGACCATCAACGCCGAAGACGTCCGTAGTGCGTTGAACGACTTTGCGGCGTCCTACGAGCCCGGAAACGCGGAGCGCGTCGAAGTCGGACGCGTCACCACCGCCAGTGACGGCATTGCCCGTGTCGAGGGTCTTCCCTCCGTCATGGCCAATGAGCTGCTGCGGTTCGAGGACGGCACGCTCGGACTCGCCCAGAACCTCGACACCCGTGAAATCGGTGTCGTCGTCCTCGGTGACTACAACGGAATCGAAGAAGGCCAGGAAGTACACCGCACGGGCGAGATCCTCTCCGTTCCCGTCGGCGACGCGTTCCTCGGCCGCGTGGTCGACCCCCTCGGCCAGCCCATCGACGACCTCGGCGAGATCGTCGCCGAAGGACGCCGCGCGCTCGAGACCCAGGCTCCTGGCGTCACGCAGCGCAAGTCGGTGCACGAGCCCATGCAGACCGGGCTCAAGGCCATCGACGCGATGATCCCGATCGGCCGCGGCCAGCGTCAGCTGATCATCGGTGACCGCCAGACCGGCAAGACAGCCATCGCCGTGGACACGATCATCAACCAGAAGGCCAACTGGGCTTCGGGCGACGTGAACAAGCAGGTCCGCTGCATCTACGTGGCGATCGGCCAGAAGGCTTCGACCATCGCAGCCGTCCGCCAGACCCTCGAGGACAAGGGTGCGCTGGAGTACACGACCATTGTCGCGTCTCCCGCCTCCGACCCCGCGGGCTTCAAGTACCTCGCCCCCTACGCCGGTTCGGCCATCGGCCAGCACTGGATGTACGGCGGCAAGCACGTCCTCATCGTGTTCGACGACCTGTCCAAGCAGGCAGAGGCCTACCGTGCGGTGTCCCTGCTGCTCCGGCGCCCGCCGGGACGTGAAGCTTACCCGGGCGACGTGTTCTACCTGCACTCCCGCCTCCTCGAGCGCTGCGCGAAGCTCTCCGACGAGCTCGGTGCAGGCTCGATGACGGGGCTCCCGCTCGTCGAGACGAAGGCGAACGACGTGTCTGCCTACATCCCGACCAACGTCATCTCCATCACCGACGGCCAGATCTTCCTGCAGTCGGACCTGTTCAACGCCAACCAGCGCCCCGCCGTGGACGTCGGTGTGTCGGTGTCCCGCGTGGGCGGTGCCGCACAGGTGAAGTCGATGAAGAAGGTTTCGGGCACGTTGAAGCTCGACCTGGCCCAGTACCGCGACATGCAGGCCTTCGCGATGTTCGCCTCCGACCTGGATGCGGCGTCACGCCAGCAGCTGACACGCGGTGCCCGCCTGATGGAACTGCTCAAGCAGGGTCAGTACTCGCCGATGCCGGTGGAGCAGCAGGTCGTCTCCATCTGGGCCGGAACGAACGGACACCTCGACGACGTACCGGTCGAGGACATCAACCGCTTCGAGACGGAGTTCCTGGAGCACCTCGGCCACACCTCGCCGATCCTCACCACGCTCGCCCAGACCGGCAAGCTCGAGGACTCGACCGTCGAGGAGCTGAAGACGCAGATCACGAACTTCAAGCAGGGCTTCTTCGGTCACGGTAACGGCATCCACCCCGGTCACGAGGAGCACCAAGCGATCGACGCCGATTCGGTCGAGCAGGAAAAGATCGTCAGGCACAAGCGCTAGAGGATCTGCTGCCGGGAGGGGCCCGACCCCTCCCGGCGTGCAGGACCCTGGCCTGATCGCTTCCCCCACCGGGAGCGAAGGAAAGGACAAGAATGGGAGCCCAGATCCGGGTCTACCGCCAGAAGATCGCCTCGACCACGTCGACGCGGAAGATCTTCAAGGCGATGGAACTGATCGCGACTTCTCGCATCGGCAAGGCACGTACGCGTGTCGCCGCTGCGCTGCCGTACGCGAACGCGATCACACGTGCCGTCTCGGCCGTGGCGTCGCAGACGGAGATCGACCACCCGCTGACCACCGAGCACGGTCAGGTGCGGCGCGCAGCCGTGCTGGTCATGGCCTCCGATCGCGGCCTCGCCGGTTCGTACTCGGCCAGTGCCCTGAAGCAGGCGGAGGGGCTCTTCGAGACGCTCCGCTCCGAGGGCAAGGAGATCCAGGCATACCTGATCGGACGCAAGGCCCAGTCGTACTTCGACTTCCGTGGCCGCGCCTACGAGAAGATCTGGACCGGAGGCACCGATGCTCCCGAGTTCAGCGTCGCCCGAGAGGTCGGTGAGGCGCTCCTGTCCACCTTCCTGAAGGACTACGAGGACGGTGGCGTGGACGAGATCCACGTCGTCTACACGAAGTTCCGCTCCATGGTCGTGCAGGAGCCGTCCGTCATGCGCCTGCTCCCGCTCGAGGTGGTCGACGAGGACGAGTCGCAGGACGGCGAACTCCTTCCCCTCTACGAGTACGAGCCGGAGCCCGAGCAGGTCCTGGACGCGCTCCTCCCGCGGTACATCGAAGCGCGCATCTTCGCCGCCATGCTGCAGGCAGCGGCGAGCGAACTCGCTGCGCGCCAGCGGGCCATGAAGTCGGCAGGCGACAACGCGACCGAGCTCATCAAGAAGTACACGCGTCTGCGCAACACCGCCCGCCAGGCGGAGATCACCCAGGAGCTCTCGGAGATCGTGGCCGGCGCGGATGCGCTGAACGCCTCCTGACACCCCATCCGGGTCCTCGCGGGCGCCGGGTGCATAGCTAGACTTGTTTCCACGCCATCTACGTAAATGAAGTGAGAGAGATGACTGCCCAGACTGTTGAACACGGTACGGACTCAGTTGCCCCCGGCGCCACCGGCCGTATTGCACGTGTCATCGGCCCGGTTGTCGACGTCGAGTTCCCGGCCGACGCAATCCCCGCAATGTACAACGCGCTCACCACCGAGGTCACTCTCAACGGTGTGACCCGCCTGATCACCTTCGAGACCTCGCAGCACCTGGGTGAGAACCTCGTACGCGCCATCTCGCTGCAGGCCACCGACGGACTCGTCCGCGGCACCGTAGTGCAGGACACCGGCGCCCCCATCTCCGTGCCTGTCGGCGACGGCGTGAAGGGTCACATCTTCAACGTCCTGGGCAAGCCGCTCGACGTCGAGGAGTCCGCACTCGAGATCAGCGAGCGCTGGCCGATCCACCGCAAGGCACCGTCCTTCGCGTCGCTGGAAGGTTCCACCGAGATGCTCGAGACGGGCATCAAGGTGATCGACCTCCTGACCCCGTACATCAAGGGTGGAAAGATCGGCCTCTTCGGTGGTGCGGGCGTCGGTAAGACCGTCCTCATCCAGGAGATGATCACCCGTGTCGCCCGCAACTTCGGTGGCACCTCGGTGTTCGCCGGTGTCGGTGAGCGCACCCGTGAAGGAAATGACCTCTGGGTCGAGATGGAAGAGGCCGGCGTGCTCAAGGACACCGCCCTCGTGTTCGGCCAGATGGACGAGCCGCCGGGAACGCGCCTCCGCGTGGCCCTCTCGGCGCTGACCATGGCGGAGTACTTCCGCGATGTGCAGAACCAGGACGTGCTGCTCTTCATCGACAACATTTTCCGCTTCACCCAGGCAGGCTCTGAGGTGTCGACCCTCCTCGGCCGCATGCCGTCCGCCGTGGGGTACCAGCCCAACCTGGCCGACGAGATGGGCCTCCTGCAGGAGCGCATCACCTCGACCAAGGGTCACTCGATCACGTCCATGCAGGCGATCTACGTCCCTGCCGACGACTACACCGACCCGGCTCCGGCAACCACGTTCGCGCACCTCGATGCGACCACCGAGCTCTCCCGCGAGATCGCATCCCGTGGCCTCTACCCGGCCGTGGACCCGCTCGCGTCGACCTCGCGCATCCTGGACCCGCAGTACATCGGGCACGACCACTACAACACGGCCGTGCGCGTGAAGCAGATCCTCCAGAAGAACAAGGAACTGCAGGACATCATCGCGATCCTCGGTATCGACGAGCTCAGCGAAGAGGACAAGGTCATCGTCGCGCGTGCGCGCCGTATCCAGCAGTTCCTCTCGCAAAACACCTACACCGCCAAGCAGTTCACCGGCGTCGAGGGCTCGACGGTCTCCATCAAGGACACCATCGAAGGCTTCGCGGCCATCTGCAACGGCGACCTCGACCACATCGCGGAGCAGGCGTTCTTCAACATCGGTGGCCTCGACGACGTCGAGCGCCAGTGGGCCAAGATCCAAGCCCAGACCGGTAAGTAACGCTGATGGCATCGCACGGCGAACTCGAGGTCGAAATCGTCGCGGCCGACCACTTCGTGTGGTCGGGCGCGGCGCGCACGGTCAACGCACGCACCGCCAACGGGCAGATCGGGATCCTTCCCGGCCACGCTCCGATCCTGGCGATCCTCGAAGCGGGTGAGCTCTCGGTGGACCCGGTCGACGGCGAACGCCTGGTGGTCGGTGTGGACGGGGGCTTCTTCTCCGTCGACTCGAACCGGGTCGTGATCGTGGCGGACAACGCCAGGGTCGGCGGTTCGGTGACTCCGGAATCCGTCTAGGGTTCCCAGCATGGAGGCACTGGGTGTGACGTTCATCTGCCTTGCGGTCGTCTTCGGCCTGCTCGTGCTCGTGATCGGCGCCTTCCTGCTCCGTCGCTATCAGCTCAACCGTGCCCTCGGCACTTTCGACGCCCCCATCCGCCTCCCTCCCAAGGGCTGGCGGGTGGGGGTTTGTCGTTATACGGACAAGAACCTGGAATGGCTCAGCCTTCTGTCGCTGAGCCCTATCCCCAAGTTCCGTTTCCTCCGGAGTTCCCTCGAGGTGGAAGGCTGGCGGGCGCCCACCGAAGCGGAGCGCGTGCGGATCCAGCCGGGGGCGATCATCGTCCAGCTGGCCTACGAGGGCAAGTCCTTCGACCTGGCCATGAAGTACGACGTCTACGCGGGACTCTCCTCCTGGATCGAGGCCGGTCCTGTGATCGGCATCGGCACCTGGCGCTGACGGTGTCCATGGCCCGCACGAGGTGGACCGCGGGGCAGCGCGCACGGGCAGGGACGCCGGCCTGGTGGACGGCCCGGGATTCGATCTAATATTCGAGCGGTCGGACCCAGGTCCCGCCTCGCAGCACACCCTTCAGCTGCAGGTCGGGGGAGACCACCAGGGCGTCGGCGCGGAGCCCGCTCCGCAGGCTTCCCACTTCATCGGCCAGTCCCAGGACGCCCGCCGGCACTGCCGTCGCGGAGCGGACGGCATCCTCCGCGGGGACTCCTGCCTCCACCGTGCAGCGCACCACGTCGAGCAGGCTCGCGGCACCGCCGGCCAGCGCCCCCGACGCCGTCAGGACGGCGGAGTTCCCGACGATGGCGATCTCGCTCCGTCCCAGCCGGTAGGTGCCGAACGCGCACCCTGCAGCTGCCGTCGAGTCACTGACGAGGCAGATGTTCTCCGACCCCGCGATGGTGAAGGCCATGCGTACCGTCTCGGGGTGCAGGTGCACGTTGTCGGCGATGAGTTCGACGGCGATCTCGCCGGCCCTGGCGCGCTGCAGGAGCAACGGTACGGGGCCGGGGGAGCGGTGGTGGATCACGGGCATCGCGTTGAACAGGTGCGTGGCTGTCGGCCGCCCGCTGAACCCCTCGAAGCCGGTGGAGCTCAGTTCCTCGTTGATGAGGTCGAGGGCCGCGGTGGTCTCCTCCGTGGAGCTGTCCGTGTGCCCGATGGACGGGATGACGCCGTGCGTGACGAGTTCGTAGACGAGGACGTCACTGCCGGGCAGTTCCGGGGCGTAGGTCATCGAGGTGAGGTGCCCCCTACCCGCGGCGACGAGCCGGGCGACGTCCTCCTGCGTCGGCAGGAGGAGGAACGCAGGGTCGTGGGCGCCGTTGCGCTCCCGGGAGAGGAAGGGTCCTTCGGCGTGGATGCCGGCGACCAGCCCGGCCTCGGTCGCCGCGGCGAGCCTCCCGAAGGCGGCCTCGAGGTCCTCCAGCGGTGCAGCGCAGGTGCTGGCGAGCAGCGTCGTCGTTCCGCTGCGGTGCAGATACGTTGTCGCCGCCTCGACGTCGGCAGGGGAGCCCGAGGTGAAGTCCCCGCCGCCCGCACCGTGGCAGTGGAGGTCGATGAGTCCCGGGAGGATGAGGAAGCCTTCGGGCAGCCTCTCCGCAGGGGCGCCGCCCGCAGCCTGTCCCGCCTCGGTGATGCGTGAACCGTCCCAGCGCAGCACGCCGTCGTCGACGATCCCCGCGTCGGTCACCAGTCGTCCGGACAGGGCAGTGGGTGTTCCGCTCGAGAGGGCCATGGTCCGATTCTAGGCCCGTCCGATTCCGGGCCCGTGGGATTCCTGGCCGTCCGGTTCTAGGCCTGCCGGTGCCGTGCGTTCTAGAACAGGCGGGATGCGCTGTCGTCGACTCCCCGCATGGCGTCGTAGTCCAGCGTGAGGCAGTCGATGCCACGGTCCGTGGCGAGCACCCGGGCCTGCGGCTTGATCTGCTGTGCGGCGAAGACCCCGCGGACAGGAGCCATGAGCGGATCGCGGTTGAGCAGTTCGAGGTACCGCGTGAGCTGCTCGACGCCGTCGATGTCCCCGCGGCGCTTCAGCTCGATCGCCACCGTGCGGCCCTCCCCGTCCCGGGCGAGGATGTCCACGGGACCGATGGCCGTCATGTACTCGCGGCGGATCAAGGTGAACCCGGCTCCGAGGAGCTCGATCTGCTCGGCGAGGAGCCGCTGGAGGTCCGCCTCGACGCCGTCCTTGACGAGGCCGGGATCGACGCCGAGGTCGTGCGAGGAATCGTGCAGCTGCTCGCGGATGTTGATGACGAGCCGATCGTCGCTCTTGGCGTTCTGCACCGTCCAGACCTCGGTGATGCCGTCGGCACGGTCGGCGTCGTCGGGCTCGCTCACCCGGAGGGTCGCGGGCGGGCTCATCCAGTTGAGCGGCTTGTAGGAACCGCCGTCGGAATGGACCAGGACGGAGCCGTCCGACTTCACCATGAGGAGCCGGGTGGCGAGCGGGAGATGCGCCCGGAGGCGACCGACGTAGTCGACGGAGCAGCGGGCTATCACTAAACGCACGGGCAACCTTCGGATCTACTGCGGGGGACATCCCTACAGCACGCTACGGGCAGCCGAGCCGCCGGCGGTAGGACCTGTCCATTCTAGGGGTCGGCGGGGCCGCGCCCCGACCTGCCGGCAGTGCCCGGGGCGGTGCCGGAAGATCCGGGGACGCGATCCGCCTTTCACGTGGAATGGCTTCCACGAGCGAGTGCTGCCCCTGGCGGCTGCGTGGTTACCCGGGCAAAGACGAGTGACGGGCAAGTGTTGTCCGTTCTGCCGCGCGATATGACACTCAGGAAGGCGGCTCCGTTCCGGCGGACTCTTCGGAACACGGGGATCGCTTTTCCTCCAGCACGAAATGCCCACTACCCGCAGCGATGCGAGGCAGGACATCCCCATGAGATCACGCAGGTTCATTACAGGTCTTGCCGCCGCCGGGCTGCTCGTCGGCGGTGCCGTCGGGCCCCTCGCGCAGGCGGCCAACGCCACCCACACCCGGGCGCACACGTGCCTCGAGGCCGGCGGTGTCTATACAGAAGCGGCCACGCAGAGCGAGGACCGGTGCATCGTCACCACGAGGACCGTATCGCCCATCGTGTCCGGCGCACCCGAGACGACGTACAGCGATGCGGTGCCTTCCGGCTCTCCGACAGTCGTCGATTCGCCCCCCACACCATCGGGTGAAGCGACGACCGAGACGGAGACGCGTGATGTCGGAGATCCTGTCGTGGTGGAGACCGAGCGTCGTGGCACCCCCTCGGTCAGCTCCGAGGAGATCGATGCCGGGGAGTCCACGGCGGTCCCGGCGGTCGTCGCCGGCACACCGGTGACGACCACCCGCACCGAGCGCGGGACGCCCATCAGCACCGAGGCACCCGGCACGCGGAACTGCAAGCGCCTCAACGACGACCGGTCTGCCAAGCCCGTCGAGCGGTGCGAGCGGACCGTCGTCACCACCACCACGACGCCGACGACCGTGATCACCACGGTCACGACCCCGCAGGAGCGTGTCACCACGACGAGCCAGCCGCGGGAGACCGTCACCACGACGACCACGCCGGTGACCGAGGTCTTCACTTCGACCCAGCAGCAGGAATCCTGTGCCACCACCACGCAGCCCACGTCGTTCACCAGGACCACGACGCAGGCGACGACGCGCACGCAGACCGTCTCCATCCCGCGGACGAGGACCGTGACGACCACGGTGACCACCTACCGGTACGCGCTCAACACGACAGCCCCACTGGTGCTGGTGGTATTTCCTGTTGCCGCTAACCCGCGGATAACCGTCAACGAAACAGCCCTTGCCCCGTTGGTGACGACCCTCGAGCAGCCGGGCCCGTTGCAGATCGACGAGCAGACGCTCGCCGGGCCGGACCTGGTGAGCACGGTCTGCACAGCCACCGACCCTGAGGTAACCGTCACGGACGGTGCGACCACCGATGATGTGCAGGAAGTTAGGACTCCGGCCGATCCCGCGGTCACCGTGACCCGGGAGGACATGGACCCGATCGTGACCGAAACCAGCGCGCCCGGACAGCCGATCGTGACGACGAGTACCCGCGGAACCGGTGACACCTGTTACAACAACCCCGCCACCTCAGAGCAGCGGGCCAGCCGCTGCTAGCAGGGCAACAGCGAAACGGGCCTCTCCCGGTGCGGGTTCGCACCGGGGAGGCCCGTTTCGTGAACGCGTGCTCCGCCCGGGGCTCGTGCCGATTCCACGGACGGGCCCGGGTCAGGCAGACTGGAGCGGTGCCCCGCTCCAACCGACCCAGCCGGCCCGGCAGCAGCGCGCGGAGCAAGTGGGCCCCGCCGCCGGACATCGACCTCGAACGCGCGCGTGCCGGCCTGCCGCTGCGCGAGTCCGCGCCCGACGGCGAATGGTCGGTCCGGCGCATCACCGAGCGGAACGCGGCCAAGACCTACACCTGCCCCGGCTGCAACTCGGCGATCGTGCCCGGGGTCGCGCACCTCGTGGTGTGGCGTGAGGACTCGCTGTTCGGGCCCGAGACGGCGATCGCGGACCGGCGGCACTGGCACGTGAGGTGCTGGCAGACGCGCAGCTTCCGCTACTGAGCCCCGGTGCACGCGCCGGGCTCGCCCCCCACCCGACCTAGACTGGTGGAATGGCCAGCGATACCCCCGAGTACACCTTCACGACGAGCGACGAACCGGTAGAGATCAGGGCATCGACGGTGCTACCCGCCGATCGCCGCGACATCGAGCTGCTCACCGCGGACGGGCTGACCCTCGTGGGCGAATTCGCCGCACCCGAGGGACGGAACCCGAAGGCCACCCTCGTGACGCTCCACCCGCTGCCCACGCACGGCGGATTCATGGACTCCCACGTGTATCGGAAAGCGTCCTTCCGCCTCCCCGCCCTCGCCGACGTCGCGGTCCTGCGGTTCAACACGCGCGGCACCTGCTCCCCCCGGGGCTGCAGCGAGGGTACGTTCGACGGCGGAGAGGGCGAACGCCTGGACCTGCAGGCGGCGGTCGACTGGGCCGTGGCGCAGGGACTCCACAACATCTGGCTCGTGGGCTGGTCCTTCGGCACCGAGCTGTGCCTCAAGTACGGCGCCCAGGACCCGGTGGCCGAGCTCATCGAAGGGGCCATCCTGCTCTCGCCGCCGCTGCACCGGGCAGGCGACGCCGACCTCGACGCCTGGGGCGCGAGCGGGCTGCCCCTGAAGGTACTGGTTCCCGAGTTCGACGACTACCTGGTCCCGGACGACGCAGCGGAACGGTTCTCCCGTGTCCCGCAGGCCGACGTGACCGGGATCGACGGTGCGAAGCACCTCTGGGTGGGGGAGAAGTACGCGGCCCGGGCACTTAACGAGATCGTGGGCGTCGTGCGCCCCGACGTCGCGCTTCCCCTGCCCTCGCACTGGACGGGACCTGCCGCCGTCGCCCCGTCGCCAGTGAAGGCGGGCTGAAAGGGGAGTTCAGGCTGGACCTGGACCTCGGGCTTCGCTGCGGGGGGATCGGTCCTGCTACTGGCTGTCCTGGCGGGCGATGAAGACTTCCTTGAGGAGCAGCATGACGGCCGCCGCCGTCGGGATGGCGATCAGGGCACCGAGGACGCCGAGGAGGCTTCCGCCGGCGATCACGGCGATGACCGCTACCGCCCCGGGTACGGCGACGGCGCGCTGCATGATGCGGGGGGAGATGAAATACGCCTCGAACTGCAGGTAGGCGATGTAGGGGATGGCGAACAGGAGCGCTGTGTGCCAGCCGACCGTGAGCGCGATCAGGCTGACGAGGACCGCCGCGATGGTCCCGCCGACCAGCGGTATGAAGGCCAGCAGCGCGACGACGAACGCCAGCAGCACAGAGAACGGGACGTTCGCGATGGTCATCACGATGAACGCGAAGGTCCCGTTGAGGAGTGCGACGCATGCCTGGCCGATGACGTACATGCCGACGCTGCGGGTGATCTCCTCCGACAGGACCTCCACGCGGGGCCGGCGCGAGCGGGGGGCGAGCCGGTACGCCCACTTCTTCATCCCTGGTAGCGACGCGAGGAAGTACAGCGCGAGGACCAGGATCACCAGGGTGCCGAACAGGGCGTTAAGAATCACCGTTCCGACGCCGAGCACGCCGCCGAAGATCCCGCCCACCGCCTCGCTGTTGGTGAAGAACTTGTCGATCTCCGAGGTGACGCGGTCCCGCAGCTGGAACTGTGCGTCCAGCCCGGTGAAGAACTCGGAGTTCAGGAAGTCGTCCGCGTAGCCCGGTCCCCGGTCGGCGATCTGGGAGGTCTGGCTGACGATCGTCGGGATGAGGAGGGCGAAGAAGCCTGCCACGAAGCCGACGAGGATCGAGAGGGACGCGGCGATCCCCACCGGACGCGGTACTCCCTTGGTCTCGAGCCACCGCACGATCGGATCCAGTCCGAGGGCGATGAAGAGCGCCGCTCCGATCCAGACGAGCAGTTGGCCCACGTTCGTGATGATGAAGAAGGCGAGAAGGGCAAGGCCCACGCCCACGCTCATCATGAAGCCGAAGTGGATGGGGTGGGACCGCATGGTCCTCGGGTACCCGCCGCCGAACTTCAGCCGTTCGTCGGTGAGCGTCACATCGGGATCCACGGCGACGGCAGCAGGCTCGAGTTCAGGGGGGAATTCGAAGCGCGGCCGTGGCTGGGCCGCGGGAAGCGACCTGCGCGCGAGGGAGAAGAGCGACCGCAGGGTCGACGGGGGAGGTGTCACGATGGTCGGCTGTCCACCGTTGGACTGCCCGTCGTCGCTGGTCCCGACGGGCTCGGGCCGCGGGAGCGGCTGATCGAGCGGAACGTCCTGGTGGTCTGTCAACGAAGAGCTCTGCTTTCACGTGAGCGGTGCTGCTACCGCTGTTAGGGTCCGACTAGCGAAACCCTAACAGCCGGTGGCCGGCGGGCGAGGTACTTGACGCGCCGTGCTTCGCGCCGTCGAGGCGTGATCCCCCGAGGCGGCTCCCGTCACGGTTCCGACGGCCATCGGGCCGGAAGGCTCCGCGTACGGCGGGGCGTGCCGGACGAACTTCGTTACCATTGAAGAGCTATTCCTGAATGCGCTGTGTCGCGGCATCCGCTGCGCCGGCCTCAGAGCGGAAGGGGCCACGTGGTCCGCCGTAACGGACGACGATAGGCAATCAGTGCGCGGAAAGACAGCAGTACCGATCATCGTGGCAGGGCTCCTGCTGATGCTCCTCGGCATCGGTCAGCGGACCGTCTGGGCTCCCGCCGAGACGGTGACCGCGAGTGTTGCCCAGGATGCCCGCGCTGCACCGGTCACGGTGATCGAGCCCGGCGCGCGCGACGGTGCGGGCGGATCGGTCGAGGTGACGGTGGACGCGGAGGGTCCGTTCACCCTGGCCGTCGGGCGGTCCTCGGACGTCGAGGCCTGGGTAGGCGACGCCGCGCACCTGAGCGTCACAGGCACCAGCGAGGACACGCTCACCTCGGAGTATTCCGAAGGTGAGGACTCCGTGCCCGATCCCAGCGGCAGTGACCTGTGGATCAGCGAGGAACCCGGTGACGGGACGCTGACCTACCGCTGGAGCGAGCCCGCCGAGGGCGACTGGTCCATCCTCCTTGCCTCCGACGGCGAAAAGCCCGCCCCGACGCAGGTGTCCGTCACGCGCCCCAACGACCAGTCCACCCCGTTCGCGCTCCCGCTGATCATCGGCGGTGCGCTCGTCGTCGTCCTGGGCATCGCGCTCCTCTTCCTCACCCCCCGCAACCGCGGTGGCCGGAACGCCGACGCGGTGGAGGGCACCCGGGCCTACGCCCGCAGGCAAGCGCAGGCCGACAGGCCTGGCGGGGCCGCATTTGCCGCTCCCGGTTCCGTCCTGGTCGTCGCTGGGTTGGTCGGCGCCGGATCGCTCCTGGGGATCGCACCCGGGATGGCGACCACGTCGCCTTCTGCTGAGCCCACCGCATCAGCCACCGCAACCGACACCGCCGCTGCGGGAGCCCCGTCGGCCGGCAGCAAGGCCAGCGGCCCGCCCGTCGTCCTCGACAGCCAGCTCGAGCGGATCCTGGGAGCGGTCGCCGCGGTGGTGGCCGACGGCGATGCCGATTCCGACGCGAAGCGTCTCGCCGCGCGTGTCGATGGCGGGGCGCTGGACCTCCGCACCGGTGCCTACGCGGTGCGGGCGAAGGACAAGAAGGCCGCGGTCCCGCCGCCGGTGGCCGCCGACCCCGTCCTGCTCGACATGATCCCCACCGACGCCGAGTGGCCGCGGACGATCGTCGCGCTCACGCAGGGCGACGAGAATCCCGTGCCGCAGGCACTGCTGCTGGTCCAGGACACGCCGCGCGAGAACTATCGACTGGTCTCCGCCGTCCAGATGCTCCCCGGCAGCACGTTCCCCTCGCCTCCCGCTCCCGGCGCGACCGGCCCGGTGCCGCTCGACGAGTCCGGAACACTCGCGACGGCTCCGCAGGACGCCGTCGCCTCCATCGCCGACCTTCTCACCAAACCGTCCGGGGACCATGCCGAGAAGTTCGAGGAGAACTCCTTCGCCGAGGCGATCACCGAGTTCCAGGCCGGGGTGGTGGCCGATCCCGGCAACAAGGCGGCCAACATCACGTTCAGCCACGCGGCCGAGGCCGACCGCACGCAGGCCCTCCAGACGGGCGACGGCGGGGCCATGGTCTTCGGCTACCTCACGCACAAGTACTCCAGCGTGCCGAAGTTCGGCGGCACCATCGACCTCAAGGGGACGGTGTACAAGGCGCTGACCGGCAAGGAGAGCAGCCGGAAGGGCATCGACGTCAACTACGGTGAGGCCGTGATGATGTACGTACCCCCGGCCGGCAGCGACGATAAGATCCGGGTCATCGGCGCCGCCCAGCAGTTGCTGTCCGCCAAGCTCCGCTGAGCCGGACGCACCCCGAGCTTCCACCAGCAGCAGTCAGAGAAAGGCAGAGCATTGTCCACACCAGCACAGCGGGGCGGAATGCCGCCGTCGAGCATGAACCTCAGGGGAGCGGTGGACCTGTCCGCCCTCAAGGCGCGTGCCGACGCGGCAGCGCGACCGGCCGCCGCACGGCAGGCTCCGGCCGCCCCGAGCCCGTACATCGTCGAGGTCACGGAGCAGACGTTCCCGCAGCTGGTGCAGCTCTCGGCGCAGGTGCCCGTCGTCGTGAACCTCCGTGCGACCTGGAGCGAGCAGTCGAACCAGGTGACCGCCGTGCTCGAGGCCGCCGTCGTGGAGTTCGACGGCCGGATCCTGCTGGCCAACGTCGACCTGCAGACGCAGCCGCAGATCGCCCAGGCGTTCCAGGCGCAGGGCGCGCCCACCGTGGTCGCCGTCGTCAAGGGCCAGCCCGTGCCGTTGTTCGAGGGCGCCCTTCCCGATGCCCAGATCCGCGCCTACCTCGACGAACTCATGAAGGTCGCCGAGGCCAACGGCGTGACCGGGACATTGAACGACGGCTCCCAGTCGGGCCCCGCCGCCGGGGAGGAGCCGCCGCTGCCGCCCCTGCACCAGGAGGCGTTCGACGCCATCGAGAAGGGCGACTACCCTGCCGCCGCGGCAGCGTACCGGCGCGCTCTCGCCGAGCAGCCCGCCGACGCCGATGCCAAGGCCGGGCTCGCCCAGGTGGAGCTGATGCAGCGCGTCCAGGACCTCGATGCGGCGGAGGTGCGGCAGCGCGGGGCCGACGAGCCCGATGCGGTCGATGCGCAGCTCGAGGTCGCCGACCTCGACCTCACGGGAGGTCATGTCGACGATGCGTTCAACCGCATCATCGCGTTCATCGGGCGGACGTCCGGCGAGGATAAGGAGACGGCACGCAAGCGACTTCTGGAGCTGTTCGACGTCGTCGGTGTCACCGATCCGCGCGTGACCAAGGCGCGCAGCGCGCTGGCCCGGGCCCTGTTCTAAGAATCGTTCGGTCGGGACGGGCCCTGTCCCGATTCCCGTTCCCACCCGATCGACCTGACCCCGCCCACCCGATCTGTCCGATCCCTCGCCCTGGAGGATGACATGACGCCCGCAGCTGCATCGACCGGAACATCCGGACTCTTCGATCCGATCACGCTCCGTTCCCTCGACCTCGCGCACCGCGGCTGGGTGGCGGCCATGTGCCAGTACTCCTGCGAGCCCGCGGTCGCTCCCGGGGTGCCGACCGATTGGCACCTCGTGCACCTGGGGCAGTTCGCGACAGGCGGAGCGGCACTGATCATCACCGAGGCCGCCGCTGTCAGCCACGAGGGGATGATCAGCCCGCGCGACGCCGGCATCTACACGCAGGAGCAGGCGGACGCGTGGCGGCGCATCAACGACTTCATCCACGAGCACAGTGCCATCGGGACGAAGACCGCCTTGCAGCTCGCGCACGCCGGGCGCAAGGCGTCCACCTACTGGCCCTTCAGCGGTCAGCACGACTCGGTGCCCGAGTCGGAGGGCGGCTGGCAGACGCTCGGTCCCACGGACGAGGCGTTCGGCAGGTACGCGGCGCCACGTGCCATGACCGAGGAGGACATCGAGAAGGTGATCCGGGACTTCGGTGCGGCTGCCGCGCTCGCCGTCGGCGCCGGGTTCGACACGATGGAGATCCACGCCGCGCACGGATACCTCCTGCACCAGTTCCTGTCGCCATTGGTCAACACTCGGACGGACGGCTGGGGCGGCTCGGAGGAAGCCCGCTTCCGGCTGACCCTCGAGGTGATCCGCGAGGTGCGGCGGGCCATCCCGGAGTCGATGCCGCTGCTGCTGCGCATCTCGGCGTCGGACTGGACCGAGGGTGGGCTCGACGGCGCGGTGTCGGCGAGGCTCGCGAAGCGCGCAGCCGAGGAGGGTGTGGACTTCGTCGACGTCTCGTCCGGCGGAGCCGTGCCATCGGCGTCCATCCCCGTGGGACCCGGATACCAGGTGTCGCTCGCCGAGGAGGTGCGGTCCTCCGGCGTACCGACCGGTGCGGTAGGTCTGATCAGTGACGCCCGGCAGGCGGACGAGGTGATTCGCAACGAGCGGGCCGACGTCGTCCTGGTCGCTCGGGCCGCCCTGCGTGATCCGCACTGGTGGATGCGTGCCGCGCACGAGCTGGGTCACGACCTGTCGCCCGTCCCGCAGTACGAGCGCGCCGGCGGGTTCTGACCCGGGTCTTTCCTCCTTTGGGATGACGAGGGGTCCCGGCGCGCGTTGCTAGCTTGGGGGCATGAGTTCCCTCGTCCCACCGCCGTCCGATGCGAACGATGCCCAGGCCGGGCCGGGTACGGCAGCGCTGAGCATCCGTGGGCTGGCCAAGCGCTTCAGTGAGAAGATCGCCGTCAACGGCGTCCACCTCGAGGTGCCGCCCGGATCCTTCTACGGGCTCGTCGGGCCGAACGGCGCCGGCAAGACCACCACGCTCTCGATGGCGACGGGGCTGCTGCGCCCGGACTTCGGGCAGGCCCTCGTGCACGGGGTGGACGTCTGGGAGCGGCCGCTCGAAGCCAAGAAGCTAATGGGCATCCTGCCCGACGGCGTCCGCCTCTTCGACCGGCTGACCGGCGAGCAGCTCGTCACGTATGCCGGGCTGCTGCGGGGAATGGACCGTGAGACCGTGGTCGGGCGGACCGGCGACCTCCTGCGTGCCCTGGATCTCACGAACGATGCCGGGACACTGGTGGTGGACTACTCGGCGGGCATGACGAAGAAGATCGCCCTGGCATCGGCCCTGATCCACGCTCCGAGGCTGCTGGTGCTCGACGAGCCCTTCGAGTCCGTCGACCCGGTGTCGGCCGCCAACATCCGGGACATCCTCGGCGGCTACGTGCAGTCCGGAGGATCTGTCATCGTCTCCAGCCACGTCATGGATCTCGTGCAGCGCATGTGCGACCACGTCGCCGTCATCGCGGCGGGCACCGTCCTCGCTGCGGGAACGGTCGACGAGGTCCGGGGCGATGCGACGCTCGAGGACCGCTTCGTCGAACTGGTCGGTGGACGCACCACGTCGGAAGGGCTGTCGTGGTTGCGCACCTCCTGAGGCTGAAGCTCCTCCTGCTGCGGAATTCTCTCCGGCGGAGCACGGCGCAACTCATCGGCGTGATCCTGGGCGGTCTCTACGGGCTGGGGTTCCTGTCGGTCCTCGTCGTCGGCCTCGTGTTCCTCGGCAGCGCCGACCTCGAACTCATCCGGACCGTTCTGGTGGTCGGCGGCTCCGCGGCGGTGCTCGGGTGGATCATCATCCCCATCGCGGCCACCGGCATCGACATGACCCTCGACCCGGCGCGCTTCGTGACGTTCGCGATCCCGATGCGCCACCTGATCGCAGGACTCGTCCTCGGTGGCCTGCTCGGCGTCCCCGGCGTGGTGACACTGATCGCCGCCCTGGCACAGGTCACCACCTGGATCCGCTACCCGGCGGCCGCCCTGGCCGCGCTGGTCTGCGGCCTCGTCGCGGTCCTCCTGTGTGTGGTCGCGTCACGACTCGTCACGACGGCCGTGTCCTCCATCACGGGATCCCGTCGCTTCAAGGACGTGAACGGCATCGTCGCGTTCATCCCGCTGATCTTCCTCGGACCGATCATCGGGGGAGTGACAGCGGGTTTCCAGAACTCGCCCGGCTTCGCCGCGTCCCTCGCCGACGTCCTCGCATGGACTCCGCTGGGCGCGCTGTGGGCGGCCCCGGCCGACATCGCTGCCGGCCACCCGGCGCTCGCCGTCGTGCGTTTCCTGATCGGCGTGATCACCCTGGTGCTTTTCCTGGTGCTGTGGAGCCGCACCCTCAGCCGCGCGCTCGTCACTCCTCCCTATAACGCCGTCGCCAAGCGGGCCGGTGGAAGGATCGGATGGTTCGGCCGGTTCCCCGCGACACCCGCCGGTGCCGTGGCAGCGCGGGCGCTCACCTACTGGTTCAGGGATCCGCGGTACTTCGCCTCGCTCGTGGTGATCCCCTTCCTGGCGGTGATTCTGTACTTCTCGGGCGGAGGGTCCGACGGCGCCTTCGCCTTCCTCGGTCCCATGACCGCCTTCCTCCTGGCCTGGTCGATCGCCGCCGATATCTCCTACGACAACACCGCGTTCAGCCTGCACGTCTCGACCGGGGTCAAGGGCAGGGACGACCGTCTGGGCCGCGCCGCTGCCCTTCTGGTCTTCGCGCTGCCGGTCACACTGGTGTTCACGGCGCTGCCCTTGCTGCTCACAGGACGGGCCGAGGATCTGCCGGTGATGCTGGGCCTGGCGATCGGCGTCCTGCTCACCGGGGCCGGGCTGTCCAGCGTCGTGTCGGCGAGGTACACCTACAACGTCCCCCTGCCCGGCGAGAGCGCCTTCAAGACGCCGCCGGGGACCAGCTTCACGATGTTCGCGGTGCAGATGGTGGGGTGGATCGTGCTGCTGCTGCTGGCGTTGCCGGAGATCGCCCTGACCGTCGCGTATTTCGTCACGGGGCGAGCACTGTTCGGTTGGCTGACCCTGCTGGCCGGCGTGGTGCTCGGCGGAATCCTGCTGGTCGTCGGGATTCGGACGGGCGGCCGCTGGTACGACCGGAGGGCTCCGGAGCTTCTGCTGTCGGTGTCGGCCAACCGCTGACGGCTGTGCTCTCCCTGCTTGTCGCTGCGCCTCCCGCCTGCCCGCCTCCGTTCTTCCCGGAACTGACCCCGGGGCGTCGGCAACCGTGCGTGACAGCTGAGTTCAGGTAGCTCCCACCGGCCCGAAGAGGACGACCGCGACGGCGGGGCTCCCTGTCCTCCCGAACCTGTGTATAACCCCTCGTGGTGGAAGGGGCCGAGGGCTATGCTGGGGGCCATTCCGGGTAGCTGGTCGATGGTGACGGGGGAGTTGCGTGTTCTTGATGCGTACAGGTGGCCGTCCTTGTCGGGCAGCATTGCCGGCGGGGGCCGCGATTGCGTTGATGCTCCTGACAGGATGCCAGGGCGATGGGGACCCGTCCGCCAACGAGACGCAGAACCCGCCTTCGTCCACTTCAGCACCTACAACAGCGGAGGCGTCCGCATCAGCGACGGCCTCCTCGAGTGCTGAACCGTCGCCTGCTTCGTCGGCAGGTCCGGCTGCTGACATTCCGGTTCCCGTGAAGCCGGCACTTGCGGACGAGAATTCGAAAGAGGGCCTGGAGGCCTTCACGAAGTACTGGCTGGAGCTGTTCTCGTACGGCTACGAGACGAATGACTGGGCACCCTTTGAAGCGGTGACCGACCCCGGATGCAGGACCTGCGCGAACGTCACGAGTGCGGTGTCTCAGGTCTACACATCTGGCGGATGGATTGTCGGAGGCACGACCAAGGCCACTAATTTTTCGACGGATTTCTTGGTGAATACCCAGGGTTCCATAAGTGCCATCGTGCAAGTCGAACAAGGAGCTTCGCAAGTCTTCTCACAATCGGGGGAACTAGAATCGAATGATCCCGAGCGAGAGTCTCAAGTAAATGTTATTTTTGCAATATTCGAGGATGAGCATTGGGTAATGCTCGATTTCGGGGCGCCTGAAGGGACGGGATGATGGCTAACCCGGGATTGCGTTTCGCTGCTGCGATTGTCCTTCATCTATCTTGTGCACTGATAAACGCTGCACCGTCATTAGCCGGAGACAACGACGTCCGACTCGGCGATAATACTGCGAAAGCATCGAATATCATCCGCATCGCTAAGTCAGAATTGCCACTCCGACCTGCACTGGGGAGCGCTTCAGGGTTAGATCCTGCTCAACCAGCAGCTCAACCAGCTGCTCTTCCCCAAGACGACGGGATCAGCTATGTCTACGAGCGGGCGTGCACCGCTGGTGAGCAGGATGTGCTGAACCCGCTGACCTGTCCTCAGATGAACGCCCAGTGCGATGCCCAAGACGATGGGGTACTCGTCAACTGGATCGAGGTGAACGGTAACGTCCAACCGGCAACCCAGACACCCACCGGCCGCTCGTCGTGCATGTACCCGGGGGAGCCGCTCGAGCCGCCCGTCGAGGGAGTTGCAGCGCCGGAGGAGGCGCCCATCGTCATCACCCTCGCGGAGTTCCAGAAGCAGCCAGTCCTTGCCTCTGTGATCGTTTCCCAGCCGTCGAACTTCGGTCTGAGGAACGCACATTCGAACGTCTACGCAGAGGCGCGCGAGCAGGAGTTCACCTTCGAGTTCCAGGACGCCACCATAGTGCTGAAGGCCCGCCCAGTCGCGTACCAGTGGAACTACGGGGACGGCACAAGCGCGACGACCACCACGCCTGGCGGTCCGGTGCAGGGCGACGCCTTCGACACTGAGACGCCCACGAGCCACCAGTACGCCCGGACAGGGGACTTCAACCTCACGTTGACCACGTTCTTCGCCGGCGACTACTCCGTGGACGGCGGGCCATTCCAACCGGTGGCCGGTGAGGCCGCAGTCGTTTCGGTACCTCATCTGATGAGCATCTGGCGCACCCAGGGGCACAACGTGAGCCAGAACTGCATCGAGAATCCGACCGGCATCGGTTGCGAGGCCCCTGCCCGCTGAGGATGGTCTCCGGGAGCGGGAGCGGGAGCGGGAGCGAAAAGAGTTGCACCTCGCCGACGCCATGCACGTCCAGGACAACCCTTCCCGAGGTGGTCAGAAGGGTGGCGGGTCCGGGGTGGTGGTGTAGGTTTTGCCGGCTGGCGAGGTTGCGGTGATGGTGCCGGGAATGGGCTGGGTGTAGTGCCAGACACCTTCGGTTTTGAGCATGTGGTGTTTGCGGCAGAGGTGGGCGAGGTTGTTGTGGGCTGTTGTGCCGTGGTGGGACCAGGGGGTGGTGTGGTCGAGTTCGCAGCGTGAGGCGGGGGTGTTGCAGCCGGGGTGCCGGCAGGTGCGGTCGCGGACGCGTAACCATTTCTTGAGGTCTGCGGGCACAGTGTAGGTGGTGCGTCCGACGCTGAGGACGGCTCCGGTTTCGGGGTGGGTGAGGAGCCGGGTGAAGGAGGGTGCGTGGGCTGCGAGGTGGCGCGCCGTGTTCGCGGGGATGGGTCCGTAGCCCTCGAGGTCCGCTGGTGCGTCGTCGAGGCCGAGCAGGGTCAGGACCGGGACGGTGACGTTGATGTGAGCCTGCACCCGGTACGCGTCCGGGTGTTCGTGGCCGATCGCCCCGCACCGACAGACGGCACCATCACCAGAGCCGCCGTCAGAGCCACCAGCACCGGCGTCTGGTCCGAGGTCTGGGCGGGAGCTGTCTGTGGGGGTTAGGCGGCAGAGACAGGTGTAGTCGGGGGTGTACCTGGTGAGGAGCAGGTCGGTGAGGATGTCGGTGCGAAGTTGGGGCAGGGTGCGGTGTTCGGTGGGTGTCTGCAGATTCCGGGCGGTGGTGGTGAGGCGGGTGTCGATGGCGGTGGCGTCGGTGGCGGGGAGGTGGATGTGCAGCCAGGCCATGGCGTCGTCCGCGGGTTCGAGGTCCACGCGGCGGTCCTCGGTGGCGGTGCGGGCGCGGTCGTGGAGGCTGGTGGGGTGGAGCTGGGTTCGTAGTTTCCGGGCGCGGTGGGCCAGGCGCGGGACGGTGGTATCGGCTGCAATGGGTAGCAGGGCTTCTTCCATAGCGGCGGCGACGCCGGACGGTAAGGCGGCGTATTCGTAGAGGAGGGTTGT
The DNA here is from genome assembly GCF_054510955.1 of Arthrobacter pasteuri. NCBI lineage: Bacteria > Bacillati > Actinomycetota > Actinomycetes > Micrococcales > Micrococcaceae > Arthrobacter > Arthrobacter pasteuri. The sequence continues at coordinate 721,505 of NZ_JBTNDO010000001.1, read as the reverse complement.
GGCGTGCGCCCAGGAAATGGTGCCTGCATGCAGGGCGTCCAGAGTTTTCGGGTGGTAGTCGACCAGCAACACGGAGTGTTGGACGAGCCGGTGGGCGCTGCGTTCGGAGATGCGGAGGAGGCAGGCTATTTCGCTTGCGGTGGTGGTGTCGGCGAGGTTGGTGTGCCGGTGGGGCGTGTAGGAGCCCTGGAGGATGCGTTCTGTGAAGACTTCGCGCAGTTCGGCGGCGGCGCGGGCGATGTCGGCGTCGATCCGTGCTTTCTCGGCACTCAGTTCGGTTATCCGGGAGGATATCCGCTGCATTTCCATCAATTGCTCGAACGGGGTCCGCATGCTCCTATTCTCGTGTCCACCACCGACATCATCGGGTTAGTCGGGAATATGTGGATATCAGGTCGAAAGCAGGTTGAATGCGAGCCAGGGGCCGTGGGAGAACCGGCACCGGGGAATACCCGTCCGGCCCCCAAGCATGATCCCGCCACGGAATTCCCGCAACTGCGAACTGCCCTGCACCCCTGTCCGCCAAGCCGCCGAGCGATAGACTGAAGCCATGACTATGCCCGCAGATCCCTTCGCAAACGATCCCCTCGATACCGGCACCGGCGGCTCCACGGCGACCATCGAACGTGAGGAAGTACGCCAGGAAGTCGAGCCAGGCGACTCGGAGCGCTTCGCGCACTACGTGCGCAAGGAGAAGATCATGGAGTCGGCCTTCACTGGCGAGCCCGTGATCGCGCTCTGCGGCAAGGTCTGGACCCCGGGACGCGATCCCGAAAAGTTCCCGGTCTGCCCCGAATGCAAGGAGATCTACAACGGCCTCCGCCCGGGTGACGACAAGCCGAAGGGCTGACCCCCCGCCATCCTCGGAAGGGGCGGCAGGCCAGGCGAGCCCCGGCTCCGCGAGCAACAGCGCACGCCGGGGCTTCCGTTCCTCCTGCCCCCGCAGGATCCAGCGGGTAGGTGAACCCCTCATACGTCGTCGGGGCTGAGACCGCGGCCCCGTACGGCCACCGCCCAGCAGAACACAAGGTGCCATGAAGAAGACCGCGAACAAGGCCGCCCGGGCAGTGTCGCCCGAACTGCGCCCGCTCATCATCGGGATCCTCGCGATCATCACGTGCGCCGCCTTCGAGGCGATGGCGGTCGTCACCGCCATGCCCTCGGTGGCCCGGGAACTGTCCGGCGAGTCGAGCTACGGGCTTGCGTTCTCGATGTACCTGACGGCATCGCTGCTGGGGACCGTCGTCGCCGGCTCGTGGTGTGACCGGAAGGGGCCCCGGCCCGCCCTCGCCGTCGGGCTGTCCCTCATGATCCTCGGACTGCTCGCAGCAGGAGCGGCGCCGGATTTCTGGCTCGTCACGGTCGGCCGCGCGGTGTCCGGTCTCGGCGGCGGCTTCATGATCGTGGCGGTCTACGTCGTCATCGGCAGGGCCTTCCCCCAGCGGGCGCAGCCCGTGGTGTTCGGGTGGCTGGCGGCCGCCTGGGTGGTGCCGGGGCTCATCGGTCCGGTGATCGCGGGATTCGTGACCGAGCAGTTCGGCTGGCGCTGGGTGTTCCTCGGTGTGTCGCCCATCGTGCTTGCCGCCGTCGTCATCGTGTGGCCGAAGACGAGGGGCCTCGGGCCGATCGAGTCGCCCGAGGCCGGTTCCGCTGCGGCGCGCGTGGTGCGGGGCTTCGCGCTCGCCGGTGGAGTGTTCGCCGCGCAGTGGGCTGTCGTCCGGCTCGCCGACACGGAGAGTCCGAGTGCCGCGACGGTGACCGGCTTCGTGCTGCTGGCGGCCGCCGGGATCGTCGTCGTCCTCATGGTCCTGCCGGCGCTCCTGCCGAAAGGCACCCTGGTCCTCGCGCGCGGACTGCCCAGCATCATCGCCACCCGCGGGATCGTGAATGTCGCGTTCTTCGGGGTCGAGGCCTTCATCCCGCTCATGCTGGTCAGTTCCCGCGGCATCGATCCCGGAACCGCCGGCCTGACCCTGAGCTCCGCTGCTCTCGGCTGGAGTGCGGGGTCCTTCGTCCAGGCACGGGTGACGTTCGGCCGGCAGTGGCTGCTCGTCGCCGGATCGTCCGTGCTGTCGCTGTCGCTTGGCGGATTCGTCCTTGCCGCCGCCGTCGAAGCTCCCCTCTGGGTCCTGGTCACGGCGTGGGGCGTGGCGGGGTCCGCCATGGGAATGGCGCTCTCGAGCGCGTCCGTCCTGGTGCTGAAGCTCTCCGCGGAGAGTGAGCAGGGACGCAATTCCGCGGCGCTCCAGATCTCCGACCAGCTCGGTGGAGTCGTGGGGACGGCGGGCGCGGGAGCCCTCTTCGCACTCCTGCACGACCCCTCGAACCCGGGACACGTGCCGACCTTTGTTGCGATCTGGCTGGCTCTGTGGGTGTTCACGACAGCAGGTATAGTTTCGGGTCTGAGAGGGGCCAGGTTCTCTGATGCCGGCCCCGGCCTCACCCCCAGCAAGTCAATGGAAGGTACTGTCCCGGCGTGAGTAGTGACACCCTGTTCGGTGCCGGCGCAGCCCTGCCCCCCGCATATCCGGAGCGCGCAGCATGGGGGACCGCCCCCAAGCTGCGCCAGTGGCAGAGCGAAGCGCTGGAGAAGTATTTCCGGGAATCACCGAGCGACTTCCTCGCCGTGGCGACCCCCGGCGCTGGTAAGACGACCTTCGCCCTGAGGGTGGCCACGGAGCTCGTGGACCGCGGCATCGTCAACCGGATCACCGTCGTCGCCCCGACGGACCACCTCAAGCGCCAGTGGGCCGACGCCGCTGCACGGGTGGGCCTTGCGATCGACCCCAACTTCAAGAACGCGGACGGCCGCCACGGTGGTGCCTTCATCGGTGTCGCCGTGACCTACGCGCAGGTCGCCAGCAAGCCGATGCTGCACCGCGCCAAGACCGAAGCCGCCCGTACCCTCGTGATCCTCGACGAGATCCACCACGGCGGCGACGCGCTGTCCTGGGGTGACGGCATCCGGGAGGCCTTCGAACCGGCCGCGCGGCGCCTGGCGCTCACCGGGACGCCCTTCCGCTCCGACACGGCCGCCATCCCCTTCGTCGAGTACGCCGAGGACCGCGACGGCATCCGCCGTTCGCGCGCCGACTACACCTACGGCTACGGCCAGGCACTCCGGGACCACGTGGTGCGTCCGGTCATGTTCATGGCCTACTCGGGCCAGATGCGCTGGCGCACCAGCGGCGGTGAGGAGATGGCCGCGTCGCTCGGCGAGGCCGCGGTCACCAAGGACATCACGGCTCAGGCCTGGCGGACGGCGCTCAACCCCGCCGGTGAGTGGATCCCCGCGGTCCTCGCCGCCGCCGACAAGCGGCTCACCGAGGTGCGACGTACGGTGCACGACGCCGGTGGCCTCGTGATCGCGACGGACCACGACGACGCCCGCGCGTATGCCGGTCAGCTCAAGCGGATCACGGGGGAGTCCCCGACGGTCATCCTCTCGGACGACGCGAAGGCGTCCTCGAAGATCGAGGAGTTCTCCGACGGCGACAAGCGGTGGATGGTCGCGGTCCGCATGGTGTCCGAGGGCGTCGACGTCCCGCGCCTCGCCGTCGGCGTCTATGCGACGTCGACCGCGACGCCGCTGTTCTTCGCGCAGGCCGTCGGCCGCTACGTCCGTGCCCGACGACGCGGGGAGACGGCGTCGATCTTCCTGCCCTCGGTGCCCAACCTCATGGCGCTCGCCAACCAGCTCGAACTCGAACGCGACCACGCCCTGGACCGGCCCGAGAAGGATGACGAGGGGTTCGGCCTCGAGGACGGCCTCATGGAGGCGGCGAACCGCGAGGACAAGGCATCGGACTCCCTCACCAAGCAGAAGTTCGAGGCCCTCGAGTCACAGGCCTCCTTCGACCGGGTCCTGTTCGACGGCGGCGAGTTCGGCACCGGCGGCGAGATGGGCAGCGAGGAGGAACTCGACTTCCTCGGGATCCCCGGACTGCTCGACGCCGATCAGGTGGGCCAGCTCCTGCGCCAGCGCCAGCAGGAACAGCAGTCCCGCCGGAAGACCAGGCCGATGGCGGCGCCTGCCGCTGAGCCGGTCGTAGTGGACCACCGTCAGCTCACGGAACTGCGGGGGCAGCTCGCCAAGAACGTCTCGGCCTGGGCAGCCCGCACCGGCATGCCGCACGGCCAGGTCCATACCGAGCTGCGCCGTCAGTGCGGCGGACCGGCCGTGGCGCAGGCCAACGAGGACCAGCTCCAGCGGCGGCTGCAGAAGCTGCAGGACTGGTTCATCGGGAAGAAGTAGCAGGAAAGAAGCAGCAGGAAGGAAGCAGGAGCGGACGAAAAAGGCCGGGCTGGAAGACCAGCCCGGCCTTTTTCGTTCGGAAAGCTAGCGCACCAGCTCGATGCCCGCCGACTCCAATTCGTCCAGTGCTTCCTCGGACCTGTCCTCGTGCACGCCCCGGGTGAGGTCCGCCATCACGGTGACCGAGTAGCCGGCCTGCAGCGCGTCCAGGGCCGTGGCGCGGACGCAGTAGTCGGTGGCGAGACCGGCGATGACGACGTCGTCGACCTCGTGGTCGCGTAGCCAGTCGTCGAGGGTCAGTGGGTCCTCGTCGATGTCCACTGCTCCGCCGCCGAGCTTCTGCTCGCCTGTCGGCACTTCGTCGTCGGGCGCCTTCACGCCCTCGAAACCGGAATAGGCGGCCTCGAACTGTCCCTTGCGGAACACGGCGTCGATGCTCTCGGTGTCGAGGTCGCGGTGGAAGTCCGAGCCCTTCGTGTCGGCGACGCAGTGGACGGGCCAGGAGTCGATGAAGTCGGGTGTCTCGGAGAAGTGGCTGCCCGGGTCGATGTGCCAGTCCTGGGTGGCGACGATGTAGTCGTACGACCCGGCCTGCTCGTCGATGTGGTCGCTGATGTCGGCCGCCACCTGGGCGCCGCCCTGGACGGCGAGCGAGCCGCCCTCGCAGAAGTCGTTCTGCACGTCCACGATGATCAGTGCGCGCGTCATGGTGCCTCCTCGTACTCGGTGGGGATGACTGGTTCGCCGCGCTGCAGGCGCCGCACGGCTCCGGGCAGCTCCGCAAGGGACTGGCGGTGGCACTCCGCGGCGCGGACGACCGCCTCGGGCCCGGTCCACCCGGGCAGGACGACGCCGTCCCGGACGAACTCGTGCATCAGGGGCCGGTCGTTGCCGTCGTCGTTCGGCCTGATCCCGATGCCCACGACCTCCGCCTCCGCCGTGCCGTGCGCGTCGAGGCGTCGCAGCGCGTGCTTGAGCCCCCCGACGGATGCCTTGTTCGTGGCGGCCTTGGCGACGGAGACGAAGGTGCCGTCGTCGTCCTGCCGGCTCACCAGCTTGTAGACCATGCCCGCGGTCGGTGCGCCGGAACCGGTGACGAGGGAGGTCCCGACACCGTAGGAGTCGACGGGAGCCGCCGCGAGGAGCCCGATGGCGAACTCGTCGAGGTCGGACGTCACCACGATCTTGGTGTTGTGGTTGCCGAGGTCGTCGAGGAGCTCGCGCACCCAGCGCGCCTGGGCGACGAGGTCGCCGGAATCGAGCCGGACGGCGCCGAGCTCGGGTCCCGCCACCTCGACGGCGGTCCGCACGCCCTGTTCGACGTCGTACGTGTCGACGAGCAGCGAGGTCCCCCGACCGAGGGAGGCGACCTGGGCCTCGAAGGCCGCGCGCTCGGAGTCGTGCAGGAGCGTGAAGGAGTGTGCCGCGGTGCCCACGGTCGGGAGTCCGTAGCGTCGGCCCGCCTCGAGGTTGGACGTGCTGGCGAACCCGCCGATGATGGCCGAGCGAGCTGCGGCGACCGCGGCCTCCTCGTGCGTGCGCCGCGAACCCATCTCGATGCAGGGGCGGTCGGCGGCGGCGCCCGTCATGCGGGAGGCCGCGGAGGCGATGGCGCTGTCATGGTTGAGGATCGACAGGATGAGGGTCTCGAGGATGCACGCCTCGGCGAACGACGACTCCACGATGAGGATCGGGGAGTTCGGGAAGTACGCCTCGCCCTCCGCGTAGCCCGAGATCGAGCCGGAGAAGCTGAAGCCGGCCAGCCAGGCGAGGGTGGTGTCGTCGACGATCCCGTGATCGCTGAGGAAGCCGAGCTGCGCGTCGTCGAACCGGAAGGTGGCCAGCGCCTCCAGCAGGCGCCCGGTGCCGGCCACGACCCCGTAGCGTCGGCCGGCGGGGAGGCGGCGGGCGAAGGCCTCGAACACCGCGCGGCGGTGCGCGGCGCCCGAATGCAGTGAGGCCTGCAGCATGGTGAGTTCGTACTGGTCCGTGAAGAGCGCGCTGTTCGGCGCGTTCACCAGGGACGGCCCGGCGGCGGATGGCGGATTCGTGGTCAGGGCGTTGGTCACCCTCAAAACGATAGCCGGGCGTCCGCTGTGTGAGTACCCGCCGCCCGGGCAGGGGCCGTCCACATAGAATGGACGCTATGACAGTAGGCTTTGCGACCGGCACCGACATCCAGGAGGAGGTGCGGACGAGCGAGAAGACGGACCTCGACCAGCCCTGGGTGGTCGTCGTGTGGAACGACCCCGTGAACCTCATGAGCTACGTGAGCTTCGTCTTCCAGACCTACTTCGGCTACAGCGAGGCCAAGGCCCGCACACTGATGCTCGAGGTCCACGAGCAGGGCCGCTCCGCCGTCGTCTCCGGCAGTCGCGAGAAGGTCGAACAGGACACCGTGGCGCTCCACTCCTATGGGCTGTGGGCCACCTTCGAGAAAGCCGGGAGCGACTAGGCCCGATGGCAAAACACTTTAAATCGACGCGCCGCGGCATCACCGGGGCGCTGGAGCCGGGTGAGGCGCGCCTCCTGGGCGCCCTGCTCGACGACGTCATCTCCATGCTCGAACCCGAGACGGAGCCGAGCGACGACCCGCTGGCCGCCCTCGTCGGCATGTCCGGTGCCGACGCCGACGCCACCGCACCCGAGGACTCCGCCGTCCGGCGCCTCCTGCCCGACGCCGTCCGCGGCGACGACGACGAAGCCCTGGCCTTCCGCCGCCTGACCGAGCGCTCCCTGCGGGAGCAGAAGATCGGCGCGCTGCGCAGCAGCGCCCTGCTGATCGAGTCCAGCCCCATGACGCTCAACGACGAGCAGGCCCGGCTCCTCGCGCAGGCGCTGAACGATGTCCGGCTCGTCCTCGCCGACCGGCTTCGGATCGAGACGGAGGAGGACGCCGAGCAGCTCCACGACATCGCGGACTCGAAGGACGTCGACGACGTCGAGTCCTACCTCGCCCTCGTCTACAACTTCATCACCTGGCTCCAGGAATCCCTCGTGCAGGCCATGCTGAGGGCCGCTCGGCTGGAACGCTGACCCCTGGCGGGGGAGCGGGGCGCGGCGTACTCTGCTGAGCCTGTGACATAACCCACGGAACGGCGGATAGTTTTACCCGGCGACACGTCATATTCTCAGAGGATCATGAGCCCAGAGCCAGCAAACACGGACCGCAGCGAAGCGCCGATCGGTATTTTCGACTCCGGCGTCGGGGGCCTGACCGTCGCACGCGCCGTGATCGATCAGCTGCCCCACGAATCGATCATGTACGTCGGCGACACCGCGAACGGTCCGTACGGTCCCCTCCCGATCGCGCAGGTGCGTGCCCATGCGCTCGGCGTCATGGACGAGCTGGTGGACTCGGGCGTGAAGCTCCTCGTCATCGCCTGCAACTCGGCCTCCGCCGCGGTGCTCCGCGACGCGCGGGAACGCTACACGGCCCGGTACGGCATCCCCGTGATCGAGGTCATCCAGCCTGCCGTCCGCCGTGCCGTCGCGTCCACCCGGTCGGGCAGGATCGGCGTCATCGGGACGACGGCGACCGTCGGATCACGTGCGTACGACGACACGTTCGCTGCCGCTCCCCACCTCGACGTCACGTCCGTGGCATGCCCGGCCTTCGTCGAGTTCGTGGAGGCCGGGATCACCGGCGGGCCCGCCCTGCTGCGGACCGCCGAAGAGTACCTCGAACCCCTGAAGGAAGCCGGCGTCGACACGGTCGTCCTCGGCTGCACCCACTATCCGCTGCTGACCGGCGTCATCTCCTACGTCATGGGCGACGCCGTCACGCTCGTGTCCAGCGCGGAGGAGACGGCGAAGGACGTCTACCGCGCGCTCGTCTCGCACGGCCTCGAGCGGGACAGTGCCGCACCACCGGTGCACCGCTTCATCGCCACGGGCGACGCGGGGAGCTTCGAGGTGCTGGCGCGCCGCTTCCTCGGTCCGGAGGTCCTGAGCGTGCAGCACGTGGACCACGTCGCCGCGCAGTACCCGACCGGCAGCCTCGCCCGGATCACACCCGAGATGATCGCCGCCGCAGGCTTCCCCCGCGCATGAAACTGACCATCGTGGGGTGCAGCGGGTCCTTTCCCGGGCCGCAGTCGCCGGCCTCCTGCTACCTCCTCAGTGCGCAGCACGAGGGCCGCACCTGGCGCATCCTGCTCGACCTCGGCAACGGCTCGCTCGGTGCCCTGCAGCGGTACATGGACCTGCGCGAGATCGACGCCGTCTTCCTGTCCCACCTCCACCCCGACCACTGCATGGACCTGTGCGGGCTGCATGTCGCCGTGCACTGGGATCCGTCGGGCTGGGGTCTGCCGCGCATCCCCGTCTGGGGACCGGCCGCGACCGCCGACAGGATGGCGAGCGCCTACGGGCTCGAACTCGACCCCGGCATGCACGAGGACTTCGACTTCCAGTCCTGGCGCGACCGTGCTCCGGTGACTGTCGGTCCGTTCACGATCACCCCGTACCAGGTCCTTCATCCCATCGAGGAGGCGTACGCGCTGCGCGTGGAGGTGACCGAGGCGGATACACAGGGCGCGCTCCGCACGCATGTCCTCACCTACTCGGGTGATACCGACGCGTGCGACGGATTGGTGGATGCGGCCCGCGACGCGGACGTCTTCCTCTGCGAGGCCGCCTTCCATGAGGGCCGCGACGACGCCATCTCCGGGGTTCACCTCACGGGGAAACGGGCGGGGGACGTCGCGACGCGGGCATCCGCCAAGCGACTCCTGCTGACCCACCTCCCGGTCTGGAACGACGCGAGCCTCGCCGTGAGCGAGGCGCGCCAGAGCTATGACGGCCATCTCGCCGTCGCGGTCGCGGGAGTCTCGTACACCGTGTGAGTGACGGGCCCGTGCCGGTCCGCACGCCGTGATTGCCAGCGATCTCCCATGTGCTCCCGTCTAGACTGGAAATCATGACTCCCCCGAATACACCCCTGCCGCCCTCTGCCAGCAACGCCACGCCCGTGCTGCGGGCGGACGGCAGGACGCCCGACCAGCTGCGCAACATCAGCATCACCCGCGGCTGGTCCAAGCAGGCGGAAGGCTCCGCCCTCATCGAGTTCGGCAACACGCGCGTGCTCTGCACGGCCTCCCTGACCAGCGGAGTGCCCCGCTGGCTCAAGGGCGAGGGCAAGGGTTGGGTCACCGCCGAGTACGCCATGCTTCCCCGGGCCACCAACACCCGGTCGGACCGCGAATCCGTCAAGGGCAGGATCGGCGGCAGGACGCACGAGATCTCGCGGCTGATCGGCCGGTCGCTGCGGTCGATCATCGACACGAAGGCGCTGGGGGAGAACACGATCGTGCTCGACTGCGACGTGCTGCAGGCCGACGGCGGCACCCGTACGGCAGCGATCACGGGAGCCTACGTCGCGCTCGCCGACGCCATCCGCTACGCCAAGGACAACAAGCTCATCCCGGCCTCGGCCTCGCCGCTGACGGACACGGTGGCCGCCATCAGCGTGGGGATCATCGACGGCGTCCCCATGCTCGATCTCCCGTACGTCGAGGACGTCCGCGCCGAGACGGACATGAACGTCGTCGTGACCGGGTCGGGCAAGTTCGTCGAGGTGCAGGGAACAGCCGAGGGTGCGCCCTTCGACCGGGCCGAGCTCGACGCGCTCCTGGACCTCGCCCTGCTCGGCACCGCGCAGCTCGCACAGATCCAGATCGACACCCTCCGGGACTCCTCCGGTGCCTGAGGCTCCCCGGCTGGTCCTCGCCACCCACAACGCCGGCAAGCTGCGGGAACTGCGCGAGTTGCTGCGCGGCCAGGTGCCCGGGCTCGACGTCGACACGCAGGTCGTCGATGCCGCCGCAGCAGGAGCGCCGGATGTCGTCGAGAGCGGCGTGTCCTTCGAGGAGAACGCCCTGCTCAAGGCCGAGCAGACCGCTCAGGCCACGGGTCTCATCGCGGTCGCGGACGACTCCGGCCTCGCCGTCGACATCCTCGGAGGAGCGCCGGGGATCTTCTCGGCCCGGTGGGCCGGAAGGCACGGCGACGACGCCGCCAACCTCGAACTCCTCCTGGCGCAGCTCTCCGATATCCCGGCCGGGCGGCGGGGCGCCGCCTTCGTGTGTGCTGCTGCCCTCGCAGTCCCGGGTGATCCGGCAGGACAGCGTACCGAACGGGGTGAGCTCCGGGGCTCGCTGCTGACGGCGCCCCGGGGAACCGGAGGCTTCGGGTACGATCCCATCCTCGTGCCCGAAGGGCTCGACCGGAGCTGCGCCGAACTAGCGCCCGACGAGAAGAACGCCATCAGCCACCGCGGCATCGCGTTCCGGGCACTGCTGCCGCACCTCATCGACGCGCTCTCCTGACCGCACCGCTCGACCGCACCGCTGCGGGCCCGGCACAGCCGCCGGGACTGCAGGCACGAACCACCGAAGACAGCCAGTACCGCACGTCCGGCAGGACGGACCATGAGAGGGACGGGTACCACCGTGAGCATCATCCAGACAGTCCAGGCAGTCCAGGTCGCATCGGCGACCACGACGTCGGACGGCTCCGCCCTCGGCAGCGTCACGGACTGGGCGGTGAACCTGATGGAGACCATCGGCGCTCCCGGTGCGGGCCTCGCCATCGCCCTCGAGAACCTCTTCCCGCCGCTCCCGAGCGAGGTCATCCTGCCCCTCGCCGGCTTCACGGCGAGCCGCGGCAACTTCTCGCTCTTCGAGGCCATCCTGTGGACCACCCTGGGCTCGGTCGTCGGCGCGTACGCGCTGTACGTCCTCGGAGCATGGCTCGGGCGCGACCGCATGCGGCGGCTCGTGTCCAAGGTGCCCCTCATCGACATCGAGGACGTCGACAAGGTCGAGGCGTGGTTCAGCCGGCACGGCTACCGGGCCGTGTTCTTCGGGAGGATGATCCCGCTCTTCCGGAGCCTCATCTCGATCCCCGCCGGGATCGAGCGCATGCCCGTGGGCAAGTTCCTGCTGCTCACCACGGCGGGCAGCCTGATCTGGAACACCATCTTCGTGCTGGCGGGCTTCTACCTCGGCGAGAGCTGGCACGTCGTCGAGCGGTACGCGGACACCTTCCAGAAGATCGTGATCGTCGCCGTCGTCCTGTTCGCCGCCTACTTCGTCTTCTCGAAGATCCGCAAGCACCGGGCGAAGAAAAGGGTGCAGTGACGGGAACGCCCGGAACGCCGGACCCGCTGGTACGGGTCTGGCCGCTGTTCGGACTGGTCATCACCACGCCCCGCCTCGTCCTGACGCCGGTGCGGGACGAGCACCTGCCGGGCCTGGTCGACGCGGTGCTCGCGGGAGTCCACGACCCTGCGGAGATGCCCTTCAGCATCCCGTGGACCGATGCCCCGCGGGACGTCCTGGTCACCGAGACGGCAAAGCACCAGTGGCGTCTCCGGGCGGGAGTCACCGCCGCCGACTGGACGCTCAACTTCGCCGTGCTCCACGAGGAGCGCGTCATCGGCGTCCAGGACCTCGCGGCCCGCTCGTTCCCGTTGCTGCGCCGCATCCGCTCGGGCTCCTGGCTCACGCGGTCGCTGCAGGGGCAGGGCTTCGGTACGGAGATGCGTGCGGCCGCGCTGCAGTTCGCGTTCGATCATCTCGGCGCGACGTCGGCGACCTCCGAGGCCGCGGACTGGAACCGGGCGTCGCTGGGGGTGTCACGCCGCCTCGGCTACGTCCCGAACGGTACCTCCCTGATGGAAGCCCGCAGCGGCGAGGTGCAGGTTCTGCAGAACGTCCTGCTCGCCCGTGAGGACTTCGTGCGGCCGGACTGGATCGCGGACGTGCAGGGTGCCGAGGCAGCGCTCGCCTTCCTTACTCCGGTCCCCGACTGACCGCTGGTCCGAGTGCCTGCGCCGTGTCATGCAGTCCTGCGGCGGACGCCGCGGGGGCGAGCACGCGCGAGAGGTCGGATGCCGGGTCGAACAGCCGTGCGTCGATCCCGAGCGAGCGTGCGGCCGCGATGTTCACCGGCGAGTCGTCGACGAAGGTGACGAGGCCGGGTTCCACCGCGAGTTCGGTGAGTACGTGGTCGAAGACGGCGGTCGAGGGCTTGACGAGCCGCAGCGACGAGCTGAAGAAGCGGTGGCGGAACAGCGGGGCCCACGGTGCGGAGGCCAGCTGGGACACCATGGCCGCCGGCATGTTCGAGAGCAGGGCAAGACGCTCGCCCCGGGCGTCGAGGTCCTCGAGGACATCCAGGGTGTCGAGGTTCAGGTGCGACCACTGGTTGCCGTCGAGGATGTCCAGCCACGCCGACCTCGCCGGCCCTACGCGTTCTGCGCAGACGAGGGACCAGTACTCGTCGGACGTGAGTGCCCCGGCGTCGAAGGCATGGCGGTGCTGCCAGTAGCCCGACGTCGGGGCCGCCAGGTCCGACATGCCGGTCGCCTCCGCGAGCGCCTCCCAGTCGGAGGGCGTGGGGGCGGTGGAGATCACGTTGCCGTAGTCGAAGAGGAACCACCGGCGGGAGCTGTCATTACGGGCCATGGTTCAGCGTAGGACCCCCTGCCGCCGGGCCGCGCGGGGTTCCCGGTTAACGTTGCGTGAACGCATGCAACGAGCGGCGGTAAACTGGGAGACGTGGGAATAGCGTTTACGGCCATCGACTTCGAGACTGCGAATGGCTTTCGCGGCTCCCCGTGCGCCGTCGGGCTGACCAAGGTCAGGGACGGCCGGATCGTGGAAGAAGCATCCTGGCTGATGCGTCCGCCCGTAGGGCACGACCACTTCGACTCCCGCAACATCGCCATCCACGGCATCACCTCCGGCATGGTCGAGGACGCCCCCCGCTTCGGGGAGCTGTTTCCCGAGATCGGCGGCTTCATCGGGTCTGACGTCCTGGTCGCGCACAATGCGGCCTTCGACCTCGGCGTCATCCGGTCCGCACTCGAGGTGTCCGCCCTCGCGGGTCCGGCCTGGGACTACGCCTGCACCGTCGTGCTCGCTCGGAAGAGCTACTCGCTGCCCTCCTACTCGCTCCCGTTCGTCGCGGAGGCCGCGGGAGTACCGCTCCTGAATCATCACGACGCCGTCGAGGACGCGCGTGCGTGCGCCGGCATCATGATCGATATCGCCCGCCGGTACGACGCGCCGACCGTGGAGGACGCGCTCGGTTGCCACAACCTCCCGCTGTCGCGGGCGGAGCCGTACGCCCCGGGCGTGGACGAACTGTCGAAGGCGACGCGGACGGCGCTCGGGCGCGGCTCGTCGCCGACGGGCTGGTCCGGCTGGCCGGAGGAGGGCGAGAACCCTCACGCCAATGCGCAGGCGGATCCGCGGCATCCGCTCTACGGGCAGACCGTCGTCTTCACCGGGAACCTCGGCATCTCCCGACCTCAGGCGAAGGAACGCGCCGCGAGCCTCGGAGCGCAGCCGGCGAGTGCCGTCACCCGCCGGACCACCGTGCTGGTGGTGGGCGACGGCTTCGTCGCGTCCGACCTACGCAACGGACGCGTGACAGGCAAGGCGCGCCGCGTCCTGGAGCTCCACGAGCGGGGCCAGGCGATCGAGGTGCTCTCCGAGGCCGAGTTCCTGCAGATGACCGGCGGCCGGTGGCCCGCCGACAGCCAGTAGCGCCTCGCCCGGTCAGGGGAAGCGGAGCCGTACACCGGTGAGGTCGCCCGACAGGTCGATGAGCCGGGACGCCGCGTTCCTCTCGCGCGCATGGGGCTTCGCGGGCACGAGCGCGGGGCGGCCCCTGAGCTGGAACCAGCCGTCGGGCCCGCAGTAGGCGCCGTTCGGGATGTCGGGGTCGACCGTCGCCCGCACGAGCGGCCAGGCGCCGTCGTCCTTGCCCTGTGCGACCGGCTCCATCACGCGCTGCCTCCAGCGGGGTGCCTCCCTGTGCGTGGCGACACCGGGCCGGTCCGGCGTGAACATGCCGAGGGCGAGGCCGGGATGGGCGACCACGCTCGTCGCCGCGCTGCCGGTCAGCTGGAGGCGCCGCGCGAGTTCGAAACCGAACGCCATCACCGCGAGCTTCGACGTCGCGTACGCGCTCGCATTGCGGTACTTCGACGGCTGGAGGGACGACGGCGTCAGGCGAGCCCAGCGGTGGCTGATGCTGCCGAGATGGACGATCCTCGTCCCGGCAGTGCTCAGCACCGGCAGGAGGAGTGCGATCAGGGCGTAGTGGCCCAGATGGTTGGTGCCGAACTGCAGCTCGAAGCCGTCCGCGGTCGAACGCCGCTCCGGCGATCCGACCACTCCGGCGTTGGCGAGCAGCCCGGACAGGGGTGGCCCCGCCGCGATCGTCCTCGCGGCAGCCCGTATCGACGCCAGGTCGGCCAGGTCGAGGGGCTGGAAGGTGACGTCGGCATCGGGATACCGGCCGCGGATGGCCCCGATGGCGCGACGTGCCCTGTCCTCGCTGCGCGCTGCGAGGATCACGGCCGCGCCTGCGCCGGCGAGCTGTTCGCAGGCGAAGTAGCCGAGCCCTGCGGTGCCGCCCGTCACCAGGATGCGCCGGCCGGACAGCAGGGGGAGGTCGGCGGGGTTCCACATGGGTTCCAGCCTAGGCCGTCCCCGCAGTCCGGCTGCTACCTCGGATCCGGCTGTTCCGCTGGGGCGTGCCGGAATGCGGTGTGCGCGGGTGCCGGTGCCCCGGTCAGGAGCCCGTGGTCGCGGCGAGCAGGGTGCGAGCCATCCTACGGACGACCTCGGCCACCCCGGGTGCGGTCAGGTAGGCGGCTGGAAGGGCCGGGGTGCCGTGGAGCGCACCGACGATGCCTCCCGCGAGCGACGCGGCGATGACGGGAGACGCATCGGGCCGGCCTGCGGCGGCGGCGTGCGCCAGCGCTGCTGCCAGATGCTCCGCGGGAGACGAGCCCGCGGTCTCGCGGACGGCCTGCAGGGCCGCCTCGAAGGTTCCCGCCGCCGTCGTCCCCCCGGCAGACGTTCCGCCGGCAGACGTCCCCCCGGCAGCCTGCGGAGGTGCCGCGCCTCCCGCCGCGACGCCGGCGGCATTGTGCCCCGCCTCCTTCGCCAGGTGGTTCTCCTCCCCGCGCACCGCGCGAACGGCCTCGTCGAGGTCGTGGCCCTCGATGGCGAGCGAGCGGATGATGCCGCTGAACAGCGCGGCAGTGCCCTTCGCGGCGGGGGAACCATGGGTCAGCGCGGCGGCGTCGACCGTCAGGCGCTCCACCATGCCGGCCGGGATGCGGGGGACCAGGCCGAACGGGGCAGATCGCATCAGCGCGCCCGGTCCCTCTGCCTTGGGATTCAACGGCCGGGCCTGCGTTCCCATCGCGCCGGTCAGGAGCGCGCGCACGGTGTCGGCGTCGGCGTCGTGCACGGCCAGGAGGTCGTCCTGCCGATCCAGCCATCGTGCGGGCGGCGCCGGTGCGGCGGGCGGGAGGTGCTCGCCCTGCCGGACGAGCCAGCGGAGGTAGGCGAGCCACAGGCACGCCGTCTCGTCGGCGGCGACCCCGTCGTTAGCCCACTCGAGAGCCTCGACGAGGCCGTCGACGGTGTACAGGGTGAGCTGGGTCGCGGCGGACACGCACATCGCTCCGGGGTCGTCCAGAGCTGCGGCCGGTTCGTCCCCCGCGGCGTAGAGCACCCCGAAGGCGTCACCCGCCATCGTGCCGAGGAGGCAGCCCAGGACCCTGTCCTCGTACGCGTCCGACGGAGTGTCCCCGGTGCCGGAGCCGGTGCTGGAGCCGGTGCTGGAGCCGGTGGAGGAGTCGGTAGGGGAGTCCGCGGTGGAGTCGGTGCTGCTGTCAGTCGTCACCTCTCCAGTCTAGGGAGGGGTTGGCCGCCGCCGGCACTGCAGCCCACGCTCGTCTTCGGCTTCGCCGGAGACCGGGCAGCATCACCCGGTGCTGCAGGACGGGCTCGTCACCGCGGCTGAGCAGCCTTCCGACGCTGCGGCATCCTTCTGCGACCAGCCGGCATCGCACGGGCGCGACCTATCGTCCGATGCTCCCGGCATGCCAGGACCGGTGCGGTTGCCCATTTCGGGGCCCGCCGCGCGCTGATCCATGGAATGTCGGCGTGCGGCGGTAGCGTGAAAATCATGAGGATCCTCCACACCTCCGACTGGCATCTGGGACGTTCCTTCCACGGGACGGGCACCCTCGATGCCCAGCGGATCTTTCTCGATAACCTCGAGAAGACCGTGCGTGAGGAAGCCGTCGACGTCGTGCTGGTCGCCGGGGACGTCTACGACCGCGCGCTGCCCGCCGTCGACGTCGTCACACTCTTCGACGAGGCGCTGGACCGGCTGACGGTCGCGGGTGCCCACGTGGTCATCAGCAGCGGGAACCACGACTCGGCGACCCGGCTCGGTTTCGGAGGACGCATCCTCTCCCGCGGCGGAGTCCATCTCCGGACGCGCATCGAGGACATCGGCATCCCGGTGACCTTCCCCCTCGGCGAGGCTGCCGAGCTCGCGATCTACGGCGTGCCCTACCTCGAGCCACGCGTCGTCGCGGAGGCCCTGAAGGCGGACGGCAGCACGCACACGGTCGTGACGCGCGCCGCCCTCGATCGGGTCCGCGAGGACCTCGACGACCGGCGGGCGGATCGGCGGGTCGTGTCGATCGTCCTGGCGCACACCTTCGCGGCCGGCGGGACCGGCTCGGACAGTGAACGTGACCTCGCGATCGGCGGGCTGGGGTCCGTCCCGCTCTCCCTCTTCGAGGGGTTCGACTACAGCGCCCTCGGGCACCTGCACGGCAGGCAGAAGCTCTCGGAGACCGTGCGCTACTCCGGGTCGCCCATCGCCTACTCCTTCTCCGAGGTGAACCAGAACAAGGGCGCTTGGCTCCTCGACGTGACGGCGGACGGGGTGCGGGAGATCCGCGCCGTGGAGTGGCCGGCACCGCGCGAGCTCGCCGTCCTCGCCGGGACGCTCGAGGACCTGCTGAGCCGCGAGGACCTCGGCTGGGCCGCGGCGGCCTACTGCCACATCACCCTCACCGACAGCGAGCGTCCGGCACGCGCCATGGAGCGCCTGAGGACCCGGTTCCCCGACACCCTCGTGCTCGTCTTCGCACCGGAGGGCGGGACCCGGGACGACAACCGGACGTACAGCCAGCGCATCGCCGAGGCGCGGGACGACGCCGACATCTGCTGCGGCTTCCTGGAACACGTCCGCGCACGGAAGGCCTCACCCGAGGAGCAAGCCCTCGTCCGGTCGACGGTCGACGCCGCCCTGAGCCTCGCCCACGAACGCTAGGACCGGCCCATGAGACTCCACCAGCTCGAGATCCAGGCCTTCGGGCCGTTCGCCGACCGGCAGAGCGTCGACTTCGATGCGCTGTCGAGCCAGGGGCTGTTCCTCCTGAACGGCCCTACCGGGGCCGGGAAGTCCAGCGTTCTCGACGCCGTGTGCTTCGCGCTCTACGGCTCGGTCCCGGGAGCGCGCCAGGCGGCCAAGAGGCTCCGCAGCGACCATGCTGCTGAATCCGTGGCACCGGAGGTCGCCCTCGAGTTCTCCGTGGCGGAGCGCCGCTTCCGCGTCGTGCGGTCGCCCGCCTGGGAACGGCCTGCGCGGCGGGGGAGCGGCACCACCACCGAGCAGACACGCACCCTCCTGAGCGAACGGATCGGCACCGAGTGGGTGCAGAAGTCCGCACGGAATGACGAGGCCGGCCTCGAACTGCAGTCCCTCCTCGGCATGGACAAGGAACAGTTCACCAAGGTGGTCATGCTGCCCCAGGGCGAGTTCGCCGCCTTCCTGCGGGCGGACGCCAAGCCGCGGCGGGAACTCCTGCAGAGGCTGTTCTCCACGACGCGCTTCGAGGACCTCGAGAGGCTGTTCGCCGAGGAGAGCCAGCGGGCGGCGCGGGGGCTCGCGGAGCAGGAGGCGAAGCAACGGCACCTCTTCCTGCGCGCGGTCGACGAGGCCGGACGCCATGACCTCGGGACGGCGGATACCGGCGTCGACCCGGAGTCCTCCGAGAACTGGGCGGCGTCCCTGCAGGCGCTGGCCGCGGCCCTCACGGATCGCAGGGACGCAGCAGCGCGCGAGGGCACCGAACTCGCGGAGCGGAGCGCGCTCGCGGACGATTCGCTGGCGGCGCTCCGGCAGCGCCGGAGCCGCGCCGAAGCCCTCGTGGAGTTGCGGAAGCAGCAACAGGACCACGACCGCCGCGCGGACGAGATCGCGCGGCTGATGGAGCTGGCGCGCCGCCACGACCAGGCTCAGGGATTCGCCGCCCTGCTCCGCCTGGACGACGAGGGAGCCGCGACGGTCGACGGCGCCCGCGCCCGGTACGGGACGGCCCTTCGCCGCCTGCAGGACAACACCGCATCCGCCGAATACCTCGACATCGGCCTCGACTCCCCGGACGAGGTACCACGTGCAGTGCTGAGCAGTGGCTGCGCGGCGTCCTCCTCCGCGCTGGGAGTTCTCCGTGCGGCGCTGCCCGATGAGCAGCGACTGCTCGACGTGCGGGCGGAGCTCGGTGCGCGTATCACCGACGTCGCAGCCCTCGATGAACGGATCGGGCGCGCCGGCGAGACCATCAGCGACCTGCAACGCCGGCGCAGCGCCGATGCGGAGGCCCTGGTATCCCTGCGCGAGGCAGCGGACGGCGTCGCGCACCTACGCGCAGACCTCGCCGCAGCAGTCGCCGCGGAGGAGACCGTCCAGCAGTACCGTGCGTCCGAGAAGCGCCGTGCCGCAGCCGATGCGCAGCACGCCGCGGCGTCGGAGCGTTTCCTGGCGCTGAAGGAGGAGTGGCTCGCGAAGCTGCAGCTCCGGCTCGAGCAGGCTGCCGAGGAGCTCGCCGAACAGCTGGCGGACGGCCAGCCGTGCCCGGTGTGCGGGAGCGCCGAGCATCCTGCCCCGGTGACGTCCCCGGGCGGCGACCGGATCACCCTGGACGAGGAACAGGCTGCACGGCGGCTGCAGGCGGACGCCGAACGGGCGCTGCACGAGGCACGGGAGGTGCGCGACCGGGCCCGCCTCGAGGTGGCGGAACTCGCTGCCCGCGGTGGTGAGCTGGCTCCGGAGGAGGCAGCCGCGTCGACGCGGGCAGCGCGCGGCAGGCTGGAGGATGCCGAGGCAGCGCACGCCGAGTGCATAGCCGTCGAGGAGCGTCTGCGCCGTGCCACCGAGGACGAGGAGCGGACCCGCGCGGAGTGGAACTCCCTGCGCGAGGAACGTACCGCGGCCGACTCGCGGCGGCTCTCGCTGCTGGACCAGGACCGCGTGCTCACGCTGCGGCTTTCCGGACTGCAGGCGGCCGCGCCGTCGCTGGCAGCGCGCATCGAGGAGGTACAGCAGGCCTACGACGACTTCGAGGCGGTCCGCGATGCTCTCGATGCCCTCGCCCAGGCATCGTCACGGCAGGAGGACAACCGGCGGCGCGTCGAGGAGGCGCTGCTCGACACCCCGTTCGCATCGGCGGACGATGCACGCTCCGCCCTCCTCCCGGACGACCGCCATGCACGCATCGTGCAGGAGGTGAAGGACCATGAGGTCCGTCGACACCGCCTCGACGCCGCGTGGGATGACGACCGCATCCGGGAAGGCCTGCGCGAGGAGCAGGACGGCGTCGAGCCGCCCTCCGACGAGGACGAACGCGTGGCCGGTGCTGCCGCCGACGAGCTCCGGGGGCGTGCGCAGCGGGCGGGTATCAGCGCCGAGGTGCTCGGACACTCGGTCGCACAGCTCGAGGGGTACGCGCTCCAGCTCGCGCAGCTCGAGCAGGAGATCGCGCCGGTGCGTGACCAGGCGCGGCTTGCTGCGGCCGTGGCGGACACAGCCCGCGGGGGAGGGGAGAACCTGTACAAGATGTCCCTGGCCACATATGTCCTCGCCTCGCGCCTCGAGCAGGTGGCCGCTGCTGCCACCGAGCGGCTGCTGCAGATGTCCGACGGCCGGTATGCACTCGTGCACAGCGACGCCACCGCGGGCAACAAGCGTTCGGGCCTCGGCCTGAACGTGATCGACGGCTGGACGGGAAACCGGAGGGACACCTCGACGCTGTCGGGCGGGGAGTCCTTCATGGCGTCCCTGGCGCTGGCCCTCGGACTCGCCGATGTGGTGCAGCAGGAAGCAGGCGGCCTCGACATCGAGACCCTCTTCGTCGACGAAGGGTTCGGCTCGCTGGATGACCAGGCACTCGAGCAGGTCATGGACGCGCTCGAGGGGCTGCGGAGCGGCGGGCGCGTGGTGGGGCTGGTCAGCCACGTCCCCGAACTGAAGCAGCGCGTGAGCGCACAATTGCAGGTCGTGAAGGGCCGTCAGGGCTCCAGCCTCCGCTACGTGGAGCAGCCCGCCAGCGTGTAAAATCGTCGGGTTACCGGGTCGGGCGCATCGGGAGGGGGGACGATGCGCGCTCGATGCACCCGGAAAGCGTATGTACACGAATCCCGTCCCGGCCCCGCCGGAATCCTCCCCGTCCCCGAATCCCCACCCCGGCCGTCCCGAGCGGTTCCGGCTCGGCAGGTTCGGGGTACTCCCGCAGCTCGCGGGCACCTCCTTCCTCGTCATCGGCTTCTTCGCGCGGCTTCCGCTCGCGATGCTCACCGTCGGAGCCCTGACGCTCGTCACCGCAGCGAGCGATTCCTACGCAGCCGGCGGTTTCGCGGCCGGAGCGGTCGGCCTCGGCTCCGCCCTCGGTGCGCCCCTGCTCGGCTTCCTCGCCGACAAGCGCGGGCAGCGGATCGTGCTGCTCGTAGCGGCGATCCTCAACACCCTCGCCATCGCCGCTCTCCTGCTGGTGACGCTGACGAGCGGTGGCTTCACCGGCGGTGCGCTCGCCCTCGTCCTCGCGGCGTCCTTCGGCACGGGTTTCACCTGCCCGCAGATCGGTCCGCTGGCTCGAGTGCGCTGGATGGCGATGACCCGCCGCAGCCCGCGGTCCGCCCTGGACACGGCCCTCTCGTACGAGGGCACGGCCGACGAGCTGACCTTCGTCCTCGGCCCCGCACTGGTCGGCCTGCTGGCCGGCCTGATCGCCCCCTGGCTTCCGCTGGTCCTGGCCGCGGCACTGACCCTCACCCTGGTCAGCGCGTTCGCCGTCCACAGGACCGTCGCCTTCAGCGATGCGGGATCGACGGCGTCCGACGCCGGCAACGCGCAGGAGCACGACCCGGCGTCGCGGGACCCCCGTCCGATCCTGGTCCTGGTACCCGTGGCGGGGATGATCGCCATCGGAACGTTCTTCGGCTCCACCCAGACGTTCCTCACGGCCTTCGCCGGACAGTTCGGCATCGCCGAATCCGCGGGCCTGCTCTACGCCGTCATGGGTCTGAGCTCGGCGGGTGCCGCCCTGTCGGTCGCCTACTGGTCCCGGCGCTTCCGCGATGCGGGCCGGTGGATGACGTCCGCCGCGGGAATGGCAGCGGCCGCCGCGGCACTGGTCCTGCCAGGCTCGATTCCCGGCATGCTGGCAGTGCTGTTCGTCCTCGGGGTCTTCGTCGGCCCCACGATGGTCACCATCTTCTCGATCGGGTCCGCAGTCGCCCCCGGGCACCGGCTGGGCACGGTCATGACGCTCCTCGCGAGCGGGATCGTCGCCGGGACGGCCATCGGTTCGGCTCTTGCCGGCACGCTCGCCGAGGCCTCCGGTGCACCGGGAGCCGCGGTGGTTCCCGCTGCGGCGGCCGTCGTCCTGCTCGTCCTCGGAGCGGTGTCCGCCGTCGCCCTGCAGCGCAGCGCCAGGGCCTGACCGTCCTCGGCCGGGCATCATCAGTCGGCTGTCAATTCCACTGGACCGAGCATAGGATCGAAGGACATCCGAGATGGAGGAGGGCGCATGAGCACCGAAGGCACCAGGCACGAGGACGCTGATGACGCGTCGCAGGGATTGGGCCCCGAAGGCACGATCCCGGTGAGCGACGACGGAGTGGCTGCAGGCGCGATGGACGAGGCGAGCAACTTCGAGCCGGAGGAAGACAGCGACGACGACGGCGGATCATAGGCAGCGCGGATCGTCGGCAGTTCGGATCCCGTCCCGTCGGGCTCGTCCCGGCGGGACGCGCTGCTGCTCAGGCCCCTGATCCGGCGGGCGTCAGCTGATGCTGGGAGCGCGGTCCGGCGGTTCGGGGATCCGCACGTTGCCCGTGAACACGCCACCGGTCACGATCTCGGTCTCGTCGGTCCCGGTAGCAGGTCCGGCCACCCTCGTGGGGTCGTGCGTCACCGGGTGGGCATCGAACTGCTCGTCTGCATAGCTCCGGAGCTGCAGTGCTACGTCGTGCGCATGCGGCCTGCGAGCCGGGTCCCTGGCGGTCATCCGCCGCAGCAGGTCGCTCCAGTCCGCTCCGAGCGAGTCGGGTACGTCCGGATCGCGCAGCAGTCGCGCCAGCGCCGCCTCGACGATCGGTCCGGGGAAGGCCTTCTCGCCGGTCAGGCACTCGAGGAGCACGAGGCCGAGTGAATAAATGTCACTGCGCTCATCCAGCTGATCGCCCTTGGCCTGCTCCGGGCTGAGGTAGTTCGCGGTACCGATCGTCGCTCCGACAGCCGTCGCCATGGTGGCATCCACCATCCGGGCGATGCCGAAGTCCGTCAGTTTCGGGTAGAGGCGCGTGCCGTTGTCCCCGCTGTGGAACATGAGGATGTTCGCCGGCTTGACGTCGCGATGGACGACGCCCTCGGCGTGGATGTAGGCCAGGGCGTCGGCCAGGTCCGCACCCAGCTGGGCGACGTCCTCGGCGGCAAGCGCGCCGCGCTTCAGCAGGTGTCGGAGATCCTCCCCGTCCACGAGTTCCATCACCAGGAAGCCGGTGGTCAGGCCTTCCTCGTCCTCGTGGATCCCCGCATCATGCAGCGTCACGAGGCCGGGGTGGTTCAGGGTGGACAGCAGCATCGTCTCGGTGTGCTGGCGCCGGTAGTTGTCGTCGTCCGACGTCGTGGGGTTGAAGATCTTGACGGCGACATCGCGCCCGAGATTCCTGTCCACCGCGCGGTACACCGATGCGGCACCGCCGACCCCGAGGAGTTCGGTGGTCTGATACCGGTCAGCAAGGAGCACATCCATGCGTGTCCTCCCGCTACAGGTTGTGAGTGTCGATCATCGCCGAGCCTGATAAGGCTGCTGATCAGTTCCCAGTATAACGTGACGCGCACGGCATCCAGCGCCCGCCGCGCGGGGCCGACCCGTTCCGGGAAGCCGTCAGGCGAGGAACGCGAGCGCCGCCTCCTTGAAGACCCGGGACGTCACAGCGTTCGCATGGGTCCTACCCGGCAGGGTCGCGATCTCGGCGCCGGGAGCCCAGGCCACGAGGTCCCGGATGCCCTGCGTGTACTCGTCCTGGTCTCCGGCAACGAGCAGCAGCGGCATCCTGGGTACGGCGCCCTGCGGATCGAAAGGCTCCGTCTTGATGGCCGAGACCATCGCGAGGAGTGCCGGAAGGTTGGCCTCCGTGCCCGCCTGCGCCATGCGCAGCAGGTCCATGGTGGCCGGGTCCTCCGAGGCAGGGCCGCCGGCGAGGAAGCGCTCGGCGCCTTCCAGGTCGAAGGCCGCAAGGGGATCGGCCGTGCCCGGCCCTCCGAGCACCATCCGGCGCACGATCTCGGGCTGTGTGGCGGCGAACTCCCAGGCGAGGCGCGACCCGAGGGAGTATCCGATGATGTCGACGCCGGAGGTCGGGTCACCATCGCGGAGAGGAAGGACCCGCTCGTCGAACAGTGCCTGGAGGATGTCCGCCCGCATGCGGCTCGGTACGTAGGCGCCCGCGTCCTCGGGAGCCGCGCTGTCCCCGTGGGCCGGGAGGTCCACCATGATCACGCTCCGGCCCGCGTCGTTGAGGAAGCGGACCCAGCCCGAGTCCATCCAGTTGCGGCGGGACGAGGAGCCGAAGCCGTGCAGCAGGAGGATCGGCGGGAGGGGACGGGGCGAGTCCGGGTCGCTGCGCGTGATGGCCAGGTGGGGATCGACGCCCTCGACAGGATGTACGGCGTGGTGGTCCATGCCCCCATCGTAAGGGCGGCAGAGACATGTGCACCGTTGAACACATCCCCGCCGCGCGGCCTGGACGGCCGACGCCTGTGACTTTAGACACTTTTGCCGTGGGCGGCAACCCGGCGCACGTCTCCGGGTCTCGCTTCCGGCGCACGGAGGGCTAGGGCACGGGCGTCCGATGAGTTATAGTCATTTTGACCCTAACAACGGGCACCTCATTCCTCGGACGGAAGGCCGACATGTACAGCTCGGCCAACGTCTCGGAGCGCCAGGCGCAGGCGCCGTCTCTCGCCATCTCCACGGTCATCTTCGCGCTCCGCACGGACCCCGGGACCGGACGTCCCGAGATCTGGCTTCCCCTGGTGCGGCGCGTCCGGCAACCGCACCTCGGCAAGTGGGCACTGCCCGGGGGGCCGCTCGGCGGCCGGGAATCCCTCCAGGACGCAGCCGCCCGGAACCTGCGGGAGACCACGAAGCTCGAGCCGACCTACCTCGAGCAGCTCTACGCGTTCGGGGGGCTCGACCGATCAGCGACGCAGCGCCTCGTGTCGATCGTCTACTGGGCGCTCGTCCGGCCGGAACAGGCCGATCTCGCCCGCGAGTCCGAGAACGTGCGATGGTTCCGGGCCTCCGACGCCGCCGGGCTCGCCTTCGACCACGACGAGATCGTCACCTACGCCCTCGAGCGGCTCCGCGGCAAGATCGAGTACGGCTCCGTGGCCTACCACTTCCTGGGCGCGCGGTTCACGCTCGCGCAGTTGCGGGGCGTTTACGAGGCGGTGCTCGGCAGGCACCTCGACCCGGCGAACTTCCGGCGCCAGCTCCGCTCGGCAAGGGACATCGCCGCCACCGATGAGGTGCTCCAGGGCGGACGCAACCGCCCGCCGCGCCTCTACACCTACACGGGTCCGCACCACGAAGCTCCTTCCCCCGGCCCCGCACCCCGGCTCCCCGCCGAGGGGCAGTCCGCCGGTCCGCCGTCCTAGCCGCCCCTCCATCCCCGCCATCCACCCCCCCCCCCCCCGACCCGACTCCGGTACGAACCCGCGCCGGACCCATCCCAGGGAGCAGCATTGTCCGTCACCACAGCCATCCAGCTCATCTCACGCGGCGAGGCAGGGGCCCCCGCGGCGGGGACCTGCTCGCCGAACCTGGCGCGGGACCCCTGGGCCTTCGACGCCCTTCCCCTGCCCGACTACGGGCCCGGCGCCTCGATGCACGATGCCGCCCCTCCCGCGACCCCACGCCAGGGCGAGCTGCCCGAGGCCTACCGGACGGCTCCTGCCGAGGAACTCGAGCGGCGGATCGTCGCGGCCAAGGAGGCACTCGGGGACTCCGTGGTCGTCCTCGGCCACTTCTACCAGCGCGACGAGGTCGTGAAGTACGCCGACTTCGTCGGTGACAGCTACCAGCTCGCCCGTACAGCCACCGAGCGGAGCGCCGCGGAGGCCATCATCTTCTGCGGCGTGCACTTCATGGCGGAGACGGCGGATATGCTCTCCACACCGCAGCAGGCCGTCATCCTTCCCAACCTCGCCGCCGGCTGCTCCATGGCCGACATGGCCGACATCGACTCGGTGTCGGAGTGCTGGGACCAGCTGACGGAGCTCTTCGGTTCGGAGCCCGACGCCGGCGGCCGGCAGCCCGTCATCCCCGTGACCTACATGAACTCCTCCGCGGCGCTGAAGGGATTCTGTGGTGAGCACGGCGGAATCGTCTGCACGTCGTCGAACGCCGCCGCGGTGCTGGAATGGGCGTTCGAGCGCGGCCAGCGCGTCCTGTTCTTCCCGGACCAGCACCTGGGCCGCAACACGGCGAAAGCCATGGGAGTGCCGCTCGAGCAGATGCCGATGTGGAACCCCCGAAAGGCCTGGGGAGGGACGGACGAGCAGACCCTGCACGACTCCCGGGTCATCCTGTGGCACGGCTTCTGCTCCGTCCACAAGCGCTTCACCGTAGCCCAGATCGAGAAGGCGCGCGCCGACTTGCCCGGTGTACGCGTGATCGTGCACCCCGAGTGCCCCATGCCCGTGGTCGACGCCGCCGACGAATCCGGGTCCACCGACTACATCCGCAAGGCGATCGATGCGGCCGCCCCGGGCAGCACCTTCGCGATCGGCACGGAGATCAACATGGTGAACCGGCTCGCCGCCCAGTACCCACAGCACACCATCTTCTGCCTCGACCCCGTCATCTGCCCGTGCTCGACGATGTACCGCATCCACCCGGGCTACCTCGCCTGGGTGCTGGAAGGGCTCGTCGAGGGCCGGGTGCTCAACCGGATCAGCGTGCCGGACAGCGTCGCGGAGCCCGCCCGCGTGGCCCTGAACCGAATGCTCGCGGTCCAGCCGTGACGCAGGCCCATCCCGCCCCGCACGACGCACGAGTCGATCGCCCGTCCAGACGGGTCGTGGTCGTCGGAGCCGGTATCGCCGGGCTGCAGACCGCGCTGGTGCTGCGCCGGCTCGATCCGCGCTGCGACGTGGTCCTGGTGTCCAAGGCCGCGCTCACCGAGAGCAACACGCGGTACGCGCAGGGCGGCATCGCAGCGGTCCTCCCGGAGGCGGCGGTTGCAGCCGGCGCAGCGGAGCCTGGCCCGGCCACCCCGCAGGACTCCGTCGAGGCGCACATCGCCGATACCCTCGCTGCGGGTGCCGGCCTGGCCGACCCGGGGGCGGTCGACGTCCTCTGCCGGGGCGCTGCCGAAGGCATCGATGCCCTGCAGCGGGCCGGGGTCGTCTTCGACCGCGCGTCCGGCCGGCCCTCGTCGCCGGCACGCGGGCGCGAGGCCGCCCACTCCGCGGCGCGGATCCTCCACCTCGGGGGCGACGCGACCGGTGCCGGCCTCGTCGACGCACTCGTCGGCGCCGTGCACGCCGACGCCGGGATCCGCGTCGTGGAGCACGGCGTCGTGACGCGGATACTGCTCGACGACGCCGGAAGCGCCACCGGCATCGAGGTGCTGAAGGGCGGCGCCGCGCACCGGATCGGAGCCGACGCCGTCGTGCTGGCGACCGGGGGAGCGGGGCAGCTCTTCGAGCACACCACGAACCCGGCGATTGCCACCGGCGACGGCGTGGCACTGGCGTGGCGGGCCGGCGCGGTAGTCACCGACCTCGAGTTCTTCCAGTTCCACCCGACGTCCCTCGACGTCCCCGGGAACCCGCTCATCTCCGAGGCCGTGCGCGGTGAAGGCGCTCACGTCGTCGATGCCGATGGACGCCGCTTCCTGGCGGACTACCACCCGGACGGTGACCTCGCGCCTCGCGACGTCGTCTCGCGCAGCATCGCACGCCACCTGGCACGCCGGCCCTCCGGCACCGCCGATGTCCGGGACCGGGTCTACCTCGATGCGACGGCGCTCGGTGCCACGTTCCTCGCGCGGCGCTTCCCCTCCCTCACGGACCTCACCGCGCGCCACGGCTACGACTGGTCGGCCGTCGTCGTACCGGTCGTGCCGGCGGCCCACTACTGGATGGGTGGCGTGCGGACCGACACGGACGGACGCACCTCGGTCCCGAACCTCTTCGCCGTCGGGGAGGTAGCCCGCACCGGCGTGCACGGCGCCAACAGGCTCGCCTCCAACAGCCTCCTCGAGGGGGTCGTGTTCGGCGCACGGTGCGCGGCCGCGATCATCGACGGGGGACGGGTG
The DNA here is from genome assembly GCF_054510955.1 of Arthrobacter pasteuri. Lineage (NCBI taxonomy): Bacteria > Bacillati > Actinomycetota > Actinomycetes > Micrococcales > Micrococcaceae > Arthrobacter > Arthrobacter pasteuri. The sequence goes on along the minus strand of NZ_JBTNDO010000001.1, from coordinate 693,749 downwards.
CCCGCGTTCGGCGCACGGTGCGCGGCCGCGATCATCGACGGGGGACGGGTGCCCGCGTTCGACGCCGAGCAGCTCGATCTCGACGCGGAGGAGACCGGCACGCAGTCCTTCACGCGCAGGGACCTGCAGGCGCTGATGTCCGACCACGCGGGAGTCCTGCGCACGGGCAGCGGCCTCGACATCGCACGCAAGCACCTCGCCTCCTACCGCAGCGACACCGATCCCGGGACGGCGAACCTGCTGCTGTGTGCCCGCCTGCTCGTGCACTCGGCCGCGAACCGGACCGGATCCTGCGGAGCGCACTACCGCTCCGACCAGCCCGAAACCTCTGCCGGCCCGCCCGCCCCGAGCCGGTCCTACGTCCGAGCCCCCGAAGGAACGCCATGACCTCCACCGCCAGCAGCCCCCTGCGCACCGAAGCGGGCCCGGCGCGACCCCCGCAGCACCTCATCGACGCCATCGTCGCCGCCGCACTCGCCGAGGACGCGCCGTGGGGCGACATCACCTGCCAGGCGCTCATCGACCCCGATCTGCGGACGACGGCGGCGGTGACGGCCCGCGAGCCCGGCGTACTCTGCGGTACGCCGGCCATCGAGGCCGCCCTGCGGCTCACGGATCCGCGCATCGAGGTCACCTTCCCGCGGGCCGACGGGGACCGATTCGACGCCGGCGACGTCCTCGCGGAGATCAGCGGACCGGCGGCGGGCATCCTCACGGCGGAACGGACGGCACTCAACATCACGCAGCGCCTGAGCGGGATCGCCACCATGACGCGCGATTTCGTGGACGCGGCCGGTGGTACGCGTGCCCGCATCGTCGATACCCGCAAGACCATCCCGGGCCTCCGGGTCCTCGAGCGCTGGGCCGTCCGCTGCGGCGGGGGCTCGAACCACCGGTCCAGCCTGTCCGATGCCGTGATGGTGAAGGACAACCACCTGGCGCTGCTCGCCGTCGACGGGCCCGCGGCGCTCACCGACGCGCTGCTGGCGGTCCGGTCCAGGCTGCCGCACACCGTGCACGTGGAAGTCGAGGTGGACCGGCTCGACCAGATCGGGCCGGTGCTCGCCGCCGGGGTGGACACCATCATGCTGGACAACTTCCCGCTCGACGACCTCGCGGAAGGTGTGCGCCGGGTCGGCGGACGTGCACTCGTCGAAGCGAGCGGGAACGTCCGCCTCGACACGGTAGCGGCCATCGCGGCGACCGGCGTGGACATCATCTCGGCGGGGGCCCTGACGCACAGTGTGAGGTCCCTCGACCTCGGCCTGGACTTCGTTCCCCCGGGCACCCCTACGGGGCGGGCATGATCTACCTCGACGCCGCCGCCACGGCGCCCGCTCGGCGTGAGGTCCTCGAGGAGATGTGGCCGCTGCTGACCTCCACCTTCGGGAACCCCTCCAGCCACCACGCCTACGGTGAGGCTGCCGCGGCCGAGTTCTCCCGCGCCCGCTCGAGGATCGCCGCGCTGCTCGGCTGCAGGGCCTCGGAGATCGTCTTCACCTCGGGCGGCACCGAGGCCGACAACCTCGCCCTCAAGGGCATCGCGCTGGCCTCGCCGCGCGGCCGGCACATCGTCACCAGTCCGATCGAGCACCCGGCGGTGCTGGAAGCCCTGGCCTACCTCCGGGACTTCCACGGGTTCCGCATCACGAGCCTGCCCGTGTCCTCGACCGGCAGGATCTCACCGGCCGAGCTGGAGGCCGCGCTCGAGGACGGGACGACCCTCTGCACCGTGATGTATGCGAACAACGAGGTGGGGACCGTCCAGGACATCGCCGCGCTGGCGGCAGTCTGTCGGAAGGCCGGCGTCCCCTTCCACTCCGACGCCGTGCAGGCGGCGGGGTGGCTGCCCCTCGACGTCGGGGACCTGGGCGTCACGGCACTCAGCATCTCGGGGCACAAGCTCGGGACGCCGAAGGGTATCGGCCTGCTCTACCTCCGGGCGGGCACGCGCTGCGAACCCGTGCTGCACGGTGGCGGCCAGGAGCGGGGGCGCCGGTCCGGCACGGAGAACGTGGCCGGGGCCGTCGGCCTGGCGCGCGCGCTGGAACTCGCCCAGGGCGCCCTGCCGGTCGCGGCCGAGAGGGCCCGCGCGATGCGCGACGCGTTCACGGCCGCCGTCCTGGACGGCGTGTCCGGTGCGGTCCTGACCGGCGATGCCGAGCACCGCCTCCCGAACCTTGCCTCGTTCTGCTTCCCCGGAGTCAGCGGTGAGTCCGTGCTCCTGGAACTCGAGCGCCGCGGCGTCGTGTGTTCGAGCGGTTCGGCCTGCGCGGCGGGTTCCTCGGAGCCGTCCGCCGTGCTCCGTGCCCTCGGCCTCGACGACGAAACCGCCTACAGCGCAGTGCGGCTGTCCTGGACCCAGGACACGACGCGCGCGGACCTCGAGGAGGCGGCCCGCGCCGTCGTCGCGTCGGTCAGCGCCGTCCGCTCCCTGGGTGCGACACCCGCCGGTCCGGCCGCGCTGCCCGCGTAGGGGCCGCCGGCTGCGAGGTCCCAGGTGACGAGGACGACAAGGAACGCGGCCGCGATGACGAGGTTCGCGATTCCGTAGCGCCGGGCCTTCCGTGAGAGTCCGAAAGCTCCCGCCGGAACCCCTAGACTGGCGGCACCACGCCACGGAGGGACGCCATGGACTACGGAACCGCCCGCCGGGGGCGCACGCGCGTCCTCGGTCTTCTCGCGTCGGCCGCCCTCGCCACTCTCCTGCCGGCGTCCTGCGCCGGGACGCAGGAGGGGGACGGCAGCGCGACCGGCGCGCCCTCCACCGGTACCTCCGATCCCGCCCCTGCCACGTCGGCCGAGCCGGCCGCACCGCTGCGCGAGCCCCGGGACGGATGGAAGGTCTTCGCCGATCCGGCTCGGCTCGTGAGCTTCGAACTGCCGGAGGCGTGGGTGGTGCAGCCGCTGGAGCACGAGGCGGGGGACTATGCGCCCGGCTCGCTGCACTACGCTGTCCGCACCTCCGAGGGAAATATCGCCGCGGAGCTGCACCCGGGGATCGCCGGCCCGGCAGCACCCTGCACGGATGCGGAGCGGACGCCCTACCATGTCCTCCGGAGCGAGCCCCTCGACGTCGGCCTACCGCCGGCCGGCACCGGCATCGAACCACGGTTCGTGGTCAGGCTCATCACCGGGTTCCGCTTCTTCGGCGCCTACGGCATCACCGACGAGGTGGGGGGAGCGGACGGACTCGCCTGCGCGCTGCCCAACACCGTCCAGGGCAGTGGAACCCTCGGCCGGTTCAGCTTCGGGGACCTCGAGGTGCTGGCCCCGAAGGCCCCGGCCGAGACGGGGCCGGGCACGCTGTCCTTCGGCACCCTGGGGGAAGCCCAGGCCTACTTCGACACCCCGGAGTTCGCCACGATCAGCGAGATGATCCGGTCCATCCGGGTCGGTGCCGCCGCTGCCGGGTAGGGGTCATCCCACGGGGTGCAGGGCTCCGTAGTCGACACCTGTCAACTCGACGCTGCGGTTCCACAGCCGCACCGCGATGTCCCGGTCGAGGACACGCGGAACGGGAGCGACGAGCCGCGGAGCGCCGCGGGTCTCCCCGGGGCCCGACGGACCGTAGTAGTCCCCGCCCCGAACCTCCGGTGAGGTCGCCGCATAGAGGGTGGGTAGTGCCCCAGCGGCATCGGACTGACTCATCAGCTTCACGAACCCGCCGAGGACGTCGAGCATTGCGGGCACCTGCATGCTCGCGGTCAGGTTCGTGTTCGCCAGGCCTGGGTGGGCGGCCACCGACGTCAGGTCCCAGCCCGCGGCCCGCGCACGCCGGTCGAGCTCCACCATGAAGTACAGGTTGGCGATCTTGCTCTGCCTGTACGCGGCCCACCTGCGGTAGCCGCGCTCCGACTGGAGGTCGTCGAAATTGATGCGGCCCCGCTTGTGCGCGATGCTGGAGAGGGTGACCACGCGGGCGGACCCGGCATCGTGCAGATTCTCCAGCAGCAGGCCGGTCAGTGCGAAATGTCCCAGGTGGTTGGTGCCGAACTGCAGTTCGAAGCCATCGGCCGTCGTCGACCTCGGCGTCGCCATGACACCTGCATTGTTCACGAGGATGGAGACCGGGCCGGTGATGCCGGCCGCGAACGTCCGGACCGACTCGAGGCTCGCCAGGTCGAGGACGCGCAGAACGACCCGGCCGCTACCTGTCAGGGAGCGTACCTTCTGCTCCGCATCGCGGCCGCGCTCCTCGTTGCGGCAGGCGAGCACCACCTCGGCGCCCTTCCTGGCCAGCTGCACGGCGGTCTGCAGTCCGATGCCGCTGTTCGCGCCGGTGATGACCACGCGTTCGCCTGTCAGATCGCCGATGGCGTCCGCTGAAAAATCGCTCATGGTATTCCTTCCCTGCAGCGTGTCCTGCCCGGTCGGGGAGTACCCGACCGGCGTCGAGGACCGCCGCCTCCAACAGCTTAGAGTTGTAGGCGATCCCACCGCCTACCGGAAGCAACGAACCATGCAACGCACCGTCTCCGCCGATCTCAGTGCTACGACGATCGCGGGTACCCAGGTGGTCCTGTCCATCGCCGTCGCGAACCCTGAGGCGTACCAGGCGGTCGACGAGCACCTGACCGTGCTCGTCGACGGTGAGCCGGCGCAGATCCGTGAACGGCAGGACAGGGACGGGAGCCGGCTGCACCTGCTCAGCACGCCGCAGGCGTCAGCGCTGGAGGTGCGCTACCGGGCGACGGTGACGGGCACCGTCGCACCGGCACCAGGGGACGACGTCGACCTGGTGCGGTACGTGCGGCCCAGCCGCTACTGCGAGTCGGACAGGATCCTGCCGACGGCCTACACAGTGTTGCCCGCCCTGCGGGGCGCTGCGCTCGTCCAGGGTATGCGGGACTGGGTGGCGGACGAGCTGTCCTACGTGTCGGGTTCGTCCCGCTTCACCGACGGCGCCGTGGACACCCTCCTGGCCCGCAGGGGAGTCTGCCGGGACTACGCGCACCTACTGATCGCACTGCTGAGGGCCCGGGATGTCCCCGCACGGCTCGCGTCCGTCTACGCGCCGGGGCTGAGCCCGATGGACTTCCACGCCGTGGTCGAGGCCTGGGTCGACGGATCCTGGCATCTGGTGGATGCCACGGGCCTCGCCCCACGCGCCTCGATGCTGCGCATCGCGACGGGCCGCGATGCAGCCGACACGGCGTTCCTCTCGACGGTCGGCGGGTCGCTGCAGCTGTCCGGACTGTCCGTCACCGCGACGGTCGATGAGCTCCCGCTGGAGCAGGCGGACGCGCTGCTCTCCCTGCGCTGACGTAGTCCGGCCACGGCAGGTCGACGCCGGGCAGGCTCCTGCAGGCCGACGCCGGGCCGGTTACTGCAGTCCGGCGGTGAGCTTGTCCGTCAGCGCCTTCAGCTGCTCCAGCTCCACCGGACCCAGGGCGGGCGCGAGGACCTCGTGGATGCGGTGCACGTGCGCGGAACCGATGCGCCGCTGAAGTGCCCTGCCCTCGTCCGTCAGCGCCAGTTCGACACCCCGCTGGTCGGACTCGGCGGGTCGCTTCCGGATGAGGTTCTTCGCCTCGAGCCTGTCGACCATGCGGCTCAGGCTGGGCTGGCTGATGAGCAGGGAGTTGTTGAGCTCGTTGAGGCGGGTCCAGCCCGTGGGGCAGCGGCTCAGGTTGAAGAGGACGTCGTATTCCCCGATGGGCAGTTCCCGGAACACCGGATCCTGCCGGATGCGCCGCATCACGGCCACCTGCGCCCGGAAGAGCGACTCCCACGCTTCCGACGCCTCGCGGGCGGAGGGCACTGCCGTGCCGCCCGCACCCGATGACGAGTGTCCTGCCCGCTCGGCGGCGGTCTCTCCGTGGTCAGCCATGGTTGTGATCCGGCCTCCTGCCGGCGCAGCCGGCAATTTCGATGCTTTTGCATCTATTGTACGCCGGTCCCGCCCGTGCCGGTCCCATCCGCCCGTCCCGCTTCCCGGTCCTGCTCGCCCGCGCCGCCAGCCCGGGACGGGGAGTCACACGCCGCCGGTCGCCGCCCTGCGCAGCGCGCGCTCTTCGCGACGGCCCTCGATCAGGCGGTACAGGACCGGGACGAGGATGAGCGTGAGCGCCGTGGACGAGACGAGTCCACCGATCACCACGACGGCCAGCGGCTGCGAGATGAAGCCGCCTTCGCCGGTCAGGCCGAGGGCCATCGGAGTGAGCGCGAAGATGGTCGCCAGTGCGGTCATGAGGATCGGGCGGAGCCGCTGGCGTGCGCCCTCGCGGATGGCATCGGCGACGCGCAGGCCCGGGGACCCGCCGCGTGGCTGCCGGTACTGGTTGATCAGGTCGATCAGCACGATCGCGTTCGTGACGACGATGCCCACGAGCATCAGCATCCCGATGAGGGAGGGCAGCCCAAGCGGGATCCGCGTGATCAGCAGCAGCGCGATCGCGCCCGTGGCGGCGAAGGGGATCGACACGAGCAGGATGAGGGGCTGCACGAGGCTCTTGAACGTGGCGACCATGATGACGTACACGATCGCGACGGCGGCCCAGAGCGCCAGGAACAGCTGGTCGAAGGACTCGGCCTGCTGGCTGGAGGCGCCGCCGACCGTCGTGGTCGCCCCAGCGGGCAGCTCGACGTCGGCGAGGCGCTCGTTGACCGCTGCGGTGAGGGTTCCGAGGTCGTCCCCCGACGGGGTGATGGACACCCTGGCCGTCCGCTCCCCGTTGGAGCTCGTCACCGAGAGCGGCACCTGGACTTCCTCGACCGACGCGACGTCCGTCAGCGGAACGGGCCCCCGCGCCGTCGGGATCCGCAGGTCGCGGAGCTGGCCGAGGCTCGTGATCGGGGTACCTTCGCCGATCAGCACCGGGAGGTCCTCCGCCTCGAAGCGCACCGTGCCCCCTGGCACGGGGCTGATGCTGCCGCCGAGGAGTCCCGCAATCTGGCCCTCGCTCAGCCCCGCCGCGACCGCGGCGGCGCGGTCGACGTCGATCTGGACCTGCGGCTGCGCGGCCGACAGGTTGCTCGTCACCTCACCAGCGCCCTCGAGCCCCGCCATCCCGTCGAGCACGGCGCTGTTGGCGGTGTCGAGGTCCGCACTGACGGGAGCCGTGATGTCGATGTCGATGGTGCTCGAGGTCCCGAAGCCGCCCTGCTGGCTCGACAGGGAGAAGGTGCCGGCGTCCTCGAGTCCCTCGAGGTCCCGGCGGACCGACTCCTGCAGTACTTCCTGATCGGCGTCCTCGCGCGTGATGACGGTGAAGGTCGCGACGGAGGCGCCCCCGGAGAACCGTGCAGCGAAGGCATTCGCGGGGTTGCCGACCGTCAGCTGGACGTCCCGGACGTCGGGGTTGTCCGCCAGGATCTCCTCCGTCCGGCCGGCGGCCTCCGCGGTCGTCCCGAGGCTGGAGCCCTGCGGCAGGGTCTGGGTGATGGAGAAGCTGTTCTGCCCCGACCCGCCGAGCAGGTTCGTTGGAAGGAACGGGATCATCGCCGCCGTGCCGCCGAGGACGATCGCGGCGCCGATGAGCGTGATGACGGGGTGCCGCTGCGTCCCGGCGAGGATCGGGAGGTAGCCACGCTGCAGGAGTGATGGACGCTCGGGCGAGGAGGCTGCCGGGGAACTCCCGCCGGCCGCTTCCGGCACCGCGGCGGCCGTATGGCGCGGCTCGTGCCGACGCGGCGTCGTCCGCGGCAGGAACCAGTAGGCGAGCACCGGGATGATGGTCAGCGACACGGCGAGCGACGCCAGCAGCGCGATGCCCGTCGTGACGGCGAAGGGCCGGAAGAGCTCCCCGGCAAGCCCGCCGACGAACGCGATCGGCGCGAAGACGGCTACCGTGGTGAGCGTCGAGGCGGTGACGGCGCCGGCCACCTCACGAACCGCCGTCAGGATCGCCTCCCGCTTCTCCTCCCCGTACCCGAGGTGCCGCTTGATGTTCTCGATGACGACGATCGAGTCGTCCACCACGCGTCCGATGGCGATGGTCAGTGCGCCGAGCGTCAGCAGGTTGAGGGAGTAGCCGGCCATGTAGAGCCCGATGAAGGTGACGAGCAGCGACAGGGGGATCGAGATCGCGGTGACCAGCGTCGACCGGACGGACAGCAGGAAGACGAGGATGATCAGTACGGCGAAGCCGAGTCCGAGGAGGCCCTCGGTGGTGAGGTCGTCTATGCTGCGCTCGATGAACGGCGCCTGGTCGAACACCACGGTGATGTCGGCGGCATTGCCGAGCTCGGCCTCGAGGTCGGGGACGAGATCCACGATCTGCTGCGAGATCTCCACGGTGTCGCCGTCGGGGACCTTGGTGACCGCCAGCGCGAGCGTCTCGATCCCGTTGGTCCGTGCGATCGAGGTGGGCTCGTCATCGGCGAGGCTGACCTCGGCGACCTGGCCGATGGTGACGACGGTGCCGGGAGCAGGGGCCGTCGGGGTGCCGGGTGACGGTGCGTCGGGGCTGGCCGGGGTGGAGGGGGCCGCCGGGCTACCCGGGGCCGCCGGAGTGCCAGGGCCCGCGGGGGTGCCGGGGGTCGCTGTGCCGGGAGCCGCCTCCTCCGAGGAGGGGAGGACGGGGAGCGCCTCGATGTCCTCCAGCGATCCGATCTGGCTGCCCGCCTGGATGGTCAGGGACCGGGGGGCCTCCTCGAGGCTTCCGACGGGGAACAGGGCGCCGTTGTCCTCGAGTGTCCCGGCGAGGTCACCGACCGTCAGGCCCGCGTCCTCGAGAGCGCCGTCCCGGGGCAGGATCGCGACATGCTGGGTGCTCCCGCCGGAGACGTCCGCGGTCCTCACGCCGTCGATCTTCTGCAGGCGAGGAACGGTCAGCCGGGCGAGGTCGCCGTTCAGTTCACTGAGGGACTGGTCCGAGGACACCGCCATGAAGACGATGGGCAGGTCGCTGATGCTGCCGGCGAGGGCCTGGGGTTCGACGTCTTCCGGGAGGCCGGGGCGTACCGTCGAGATGGCCCGATCCACCTGCGCGCGCGCCCGGTCCAGGTTTGTCCCGTACACGAAGACCAGGCTGACGGTCGACACCCCGGTCCGTGAGGTGGACGACGACGACTCGAGGCCCTCGACGCCGCTCAGCGCAGCCTCCAACGGCTCGCTGACCTGCTGGTCGAGGTACTCCGGCGAGGCACCCGGCACCGTGGACAGCACCGTGATCTGCGGGAACTCGAGCGACGGGATGAGTTCCTGCTTCAGGGATCCGAGGGTGATGACCCCGAAGACCGAAGCGAAGATCGTGATGAGCGCGATGAGCGCCCTGTTGCCCAGGGAGAGCTGCGCCAGACGGAACAAGGAACCTGCCTTCGGTGCTGGCGGTCGCCCGGCTGGCCGGCTCCGCCGTCGTTACTTGAGTTTGAGGACCCGATCGGTCAGGGACAGCACCTCGGCGGCCAGTGACGGGTTCTCGTTGAGCCGAACGCCGTATCCCGGGAGCATCTCCTTCAGCTTCGGCTCCCAGTCGGACATCTTGGCGGGGAAGCACCGCTTCAGAAGCTCCACCATGATCGGGGCAGCGGTGGATGCGCCGGGAGATGCTCCGAGCAGCGCACCGACCGAGCCGTCCGACGACGTGATGACCTCGGTGCCGAACTGCAGCACGCCGCCCTTCTTCGGAGCCTTCTTGATGACCTGTACACGCTGCCCGGCAGAGATCAGTTCCCACTTGCCGCCGTCGGCCGACGGGAGGAACTCGTTGAGCGACTCGTTCTTGGCCTCGCGGTTCTTCAGGACCTCGGTGATGAGGTACTTGGTCAGCGGCATGTTGTCCTTGGCCACTGCGAGCATCGGCACGAGGTTCGACGGCCGGATGGAGCCGGGGAGGTCCAGGTAGGAGCCCCGCTTCAGGAACTTCGTGGAGAAGCCCGCGTAGGGGCCGAAGAGCAGCGAACGCTCACCCTTGACGAAGCGGGTGTCCAGGTGAGGCACGGACATCGGGGGAGCGCCGACCGACGCCTGGCCGTACACCTTGGCATTGTGCTGGCTGACCAGCTCGGCGTCGGTGCACCGCAGGAACTGGCCCGACACGGGGAACCCCGCGAAACCGCGGCCCTCGGGGATGCCGCTGCGCTGCAGAAGGTGCAGGGCCCCGCCGCCGGCGCCGATGAAGATGAACTTCGTGGTCACGGTGGTGGTCTGGCCCGTCGCCCTGTTCCTGACCTTGACGTCCCACCGGCCGTCGGAGGCGCGCGCGACGTCGAGCACGTCGAAGCCGTAGTGGAGGTCGACGCCGGTTCCCTCGAGGTAGCCGGTGAGCTGGCGGGTCAGGGCACCGAAATCGACGTCCGTCCCGCCCGCGACACGCGACGCAGCGACGGGCTGGGAGGGGTTGCGGCCCTTCATCACCAGCGGTGCCCAGCCGGCGATGGTGTCGTGGTCCTCGCTGTGTTCCATCGTGTTGAACAGCGGCTGCGGGCTGAGCGCCTCGTAGCGCTTCCGCAGGTAGTCGGCGTTGGCCTGGCCCCAGACGAAGCTCATGTGCGGGACGGGATTGATGAAGGTGCGCGGATCGCCGATGTGCCCCTCGGACACCATGTGCGACCAGAACTGGCGTGAGACCTGGAACTGCTCGTTGATGGCGACGGCCTTGGCCGGATCGACGGAACCGTCCTTGCCGGCGGGAGCGTAGTTCAGCTCGCACAGCGCCGCGTGGCCTGTCCCGGCGTTGTTCCAGGGGTCCGAGCTCTCGAGACCGGCGACGTCGAGCCGTTCGAAGAGTGAGATGTCCCACTCGGGCTGGAGCTGCCGGAGGAAGGCGCCGAGCGTGGCACTCATGATCCCGCCGCCGATCAGGACGACGTCGGTGGACGTGGCGGGTGTGCCCTGGCTGTTTGTGGTCAACGTGGTCTCCAGTCGCGAGGTTCTAGCAGGGAAAGCCTAGCGGCTGGTAGTGACCTTACTTAAATCAGCGCGGCATCCTCCGACCTGGCCCGGCGTCACTCCGACGGGGCGGGCCGGGGCTCGACATCCGCGAGGTCGATCCGGTTGAAGACCTCGTTCAGAACGGGGCTGACGGGGTAGGCCGTCACGCGCGCGCTCATCGCGAGCGCGGAGATGGGGAAGGCGAGCGGTACGGCCGGGATCCGGTCGGAGATCTGCGCACTGATGTCGCCATAGGCCGCCGTACGGTCCTCCCCGTTCGGCAGGCCGCGTGCCCGGTTGATCTTGCTGAACAGCTGAGGGTCCTCGTAGGCGAACTCGTCGTTGTAGCTGCCGAAGAGGGCGCCGACGAAGTTGTCAGGATCCTGGTACCCGCCACTCCAGCCGAGGAGGTGGAAGGCCCTCGCGCCGGGCTCCTGGACCGTCGCCACATAGCCGTCGCTCCACTCGATCGGCACGGGCTTGATGTTGAACCCTGCCGCCGTCAGCTGGCGGCTCAGCTCGGCGTAGGCCTTCTCCGGCGACGGCAGGTAGGCGCGGGACACGTTGCGCGGGTAGTAGAAGGGCAGCTCCCGTCCGTCGTAGCCGGATTCCGTCAGCAGTTCCTGCGCGAGGTCGGGATCGTAGCCGTAGTCCTCGACGTCGTCGTTGCTGACCCCGAGCTTCTCCGGGACGAACTGGCGTGCCGGCTTGGTCCCGTTCAGGAAGCGGCCGTCGATGAGCGCGTCCTTGTCGATGGCGTGCGCGACGGCCTGGCGGAAGAGGATGTCGTCGACGCCGGGGAAGTCCGCGTTCATCCCCAGGTACAGCACGGAGTACGGGTCGCGTTGGAGGAACTGGAGTCCGTTGCGGGCGAGGTCGACGGCACTGTCGACGGAGACGAAGTCGTAGCCGTCGATCCGCCCGGACGTGAGCGCCCGTGCCCTGGAATCGGGGTTGGAGATGGTCGTGAACACCACCCTGTCGACCTCGCCCCGCTCACCCCAGTACCCTTCGACGAATTCGAGTTCGACGTTGCCCTGGTCCCAGGAGACGAGCCGGAACGGGCCCGTCCCCACGGGTGCCTGCCCGTAGCGGGAGACAGCTGCCCCGCCGCGGGACTCACTGAGGTCGTCCGCCGCCCCCGCCTCAAGTGCGGCGGGGGATGACATGGCGAACGCCGGAGCCGCAAGTGCCGGGATGAGGCCCGTGATCCGCCCGTTCAGCCGGAGGAGGACGGTGTGCTCCGCCGTCGCCGTGCACCCCTTGTACAGACTGACGTCGGGCTGGTCGGAGAAGGCCTTGAACACGCTCTCGAAGGGAAGGCGGGAGGTGCCGGAGCGGGCGCTCTCCGGCAGCGAGTACCAGCGATCGAAGTTGGCGCACACCGCCTCCGCGTCGAACGGTCGGCCGTCGGAGAAGACGACGTCGTCCCTCAGTGTGAACTCGTAGGCCCGGCCGCTGTCCTGCTCGTCCCAGGACTCGGCCAGCAGTGCTGTCGGTTCCGAGGTCAGCGGGTCGACGCCGACGAGGCCCTGCAGGATCTGCTGGCTCACGCGGTAGGACTCGGTGTCGTCGGCGAGCGCGGGGTCCAGCGTGCGGGGCTCGGCGGCAGTCCCGAAGGTGAAGGTCGAGGCGCCCGGCACGGTCGTGGCGGTCGCCGACGGCTGCGGTGGCGCGATCTCGGCCGGTGTGCAGGCGACGAGCGGGACCAGGGCCGCCAGCACCGCCGCCAGCGTCGCGCGGCGGCGGGCCCGTCCGCGGGTGCGGCGCGCGGCAGGGGTCTTCACAGGCTTCGATCTCCGAAAGGCAGGGGGATTCCCGGTTCTTCGGGAGCCGGGTGTCTGGAAAGCCCAAGTCTAGGCGATGGTCCTGTCCGCGCCACTCAGGAAGGCGGTGTATGAGCACGGGGGGACGGACCCCCTCGCCCGAGGGCGGGAGGGTCCGTCGGTGACCCCCGGCCCGGGTTAGAGGAACGGACCAGGGACATCGATGGCTCCCCATCGTGTCGATGTCGGAGGTACTTCGGACGTCGTCGAGCGTTGGATGGGTTCCGCACGAAAAAGCTCCGTTCCGCACGAAAAAGCCCTGCCGGGCGCGCTGCCCGGCAGGGCTTGGAGGGCCGGTCCCGGGGATTGCGGCCCGGGTGCTCCTGGTTTCGTGGTGCGCAAGAGGGGACTTGAACCCCTACGTCCGAAGACACTGGAACCTAAATCCAGCGCGTCTGCCAATTCCGCCACTCGCGCCCGGATGCCGTCCAGCAGGAGGGCATCCTTCGGGTTTCACTCTAGCGCCAAAGCGGCACAGCCTTCGATCCCGGCGCCGGTCCCTACTGGTCGATCCCTACTGGTGGATTCCTACTGGTCGATTCCTAGTGGTCGATTCCTACTGGTCGATCCCGAGGTCGCGCCGCAGCTTCGCCACGTGCCCGGTGGCCCGCACGTTGTACTGCGCGACGGCGACCTTCCCTTCCCCGTCCACGACGACCGTGGAGCGGATGAGCCCCTCGTAGGTCTTACCGTAGTTCTGCTTCTCGCCCCAGGCTCCATAGCTCTCCGCGACCGCGTGGTCCTCGTCGGACAGGAGCGGGAAGTTCAGCGACTCGTTGCCGGCGAAGGCTGCCAGCTTGTCCACCGGGTCCGGCGAGATCCCGAGGACGCGGTAGCCGGCGGCACCGAGCGAGGCCAGGTTGTCGCGGAAGTCGCAGGCCTGTGTGGTGCATCCGGGCGTTGCCGCCGCAGGGTAGAAGTACACGACGACCTTGCTGCCCCGGAAGGAGGACAGCGTCACCTCGTTGCCCTGGGCGTCATTAAGCGTAAAGTCGGGGGCACTGTCACCCGTGGCTAGTCGTTGCGACATGCATACTCCTGAGGATTCGGACGGGCGGGAGGAGCCCGCCTCCCGGCAGGGTCCTCCTCGCGCTGACTAGGAGGAATTGACTAGCCGGCCTAGATATCATAGGTGGAAGATCCGACGCCGACGGCGGCCGCCGGTCTCGCAAGCGAGAGGAAGTGCACTGTTCTATGCCCAATCTGGAGCAATGGCCCACCGGCCGACTGCTGACGACGGCCGCGCGCCTGGTGGAGCACGCCTGGAACGAGCGGCTGGTCGACATCGGTGTGACCCATGCGGGCGTGATCGCGCTCGGAGTCCTCGCCGACCAGGGTGCCATGACGCAGGCCGGCCTTGCCCAGATCGTGCGGGTCCAGGCGCAGACGATGGGCAAGACCCTCGCGCGCCTCGAGTCCAGGGGGCATGTGACGCGGGTGCGCAACGACCTCGACCGACGCTCGCACATGGTGTCCATCTCCCCGGCCGGGCGGGAGGTCCTTGATTCCGCGGACGACATCGAGCGCACCCTGGTGGCGGGCGGCGGGCTCGTCTCCGAGGAACTGCGGAGCCATCTCCAGGCGGTCATCCGCGAACTCGGGGCTCCACGCTGGAACCCGGGGCAGGGGACCGGAACGGTCGACGCCGATCTGGCCCTCGGAGAGCCGGGAGAGACAGGACCCGCTGCGACCGTCGTCGGCTAGCTTCCCGGTGCGCCGCTGGTGAGCGTCCGGTCGTAGCCCCTTGCCTCCGGCAAGGGGCTTTTGCATGTCCCGACCTCCCACCGAGAAGCCGCTTTCTACAGAAGCTGCGGGAAAAGGGGAAGACCCCGGCGCAAAAAAATCCGGAACAGGAAAGGGGTTGCGTACTAAGCAGGCTGATGTTTTGTTGGGAGACGTGAGTGCCCGACGCTTGATGGAGAACAGCATGCAGAGTACGGCCGCCCCCGTGGCGCCCGGCGAAGCCCTTCCGGGGCGCGCCGCCGACCGGAACGACGTCGAACCGTACGACGCGGGACAGGACGACGGGAACGACCGCGACGACGACGAAGCGAACGGCGTCGACGGCACCGACGACGAGGGAATCGGCTGTACCTACCCCGAGCGTCCGCTCAAGGCGGCACTGCAGGACGACATCGCCCTGCGGCACATGGATATCGCCGAATCGGTGGCGCGGTCCTTCGCTGCATCGGGGCCGGAGGCCTCCGACATCCGACAGGTTGCATACCTCGGACTCATCAAGGCTGTGCAGCGTTTCAATCCGGCACGGGGGGTTCCCTTCGCCTCCTTCGCCGTGCCGACGATCAATGGCGAGATCAAGCGGTACCTGCGGGATTCGTGCTGGGTCGTCCGGCCGCCGCGGGACGTCCAGGACCTGCGCACGGAGATCGCCCGGGCAGCACCCGCCATGGCCCAGAGGCTCGGCCGTGAAGCGACGGCCCGCGAACTCGGGCTGGAGCTCGGCTGGCCGGAGGACAAGATCCGCGAGGCGCAGGCGTCCCAGTCGAGCCTGCGGCCCGATTCCCTCGACGCGCCCTTCGAGGGACGCAGCTGGGCGGACACGCTGGCCACCGACTACAACGGCATGGAGCGCAGCGACGACCTGATCTCACTGCGCAGTGCCGTCAACGAACTCGACAGCAGCGAGAAGGAACTCCTCTACCGCCGCTACTTCATGGAGCAGACCCAGCAGCGCATCGGCGACGAGCTCGGCATGTCCCAGATGCAGGTCTCGAGGACCCTGGCGCGGATCCTCGTGAAGCTGCAGAAGAGGCTCCTCGGTGCTCCTGCCGCCCAGGACCAGAGGGCGGCAGGACCCAGGATCGCCTGAACAGGCCTGACCGACGGAATCTCCAGGACCGGAATGTCCCAGGATCAGCCTCTCCGGAGGACCGGCCCTAGGAGATGCCGTGGTCCGCCGCGGCGGCCAGCACCTGCTCGACCGTCACGGCCAGCAGGGCAGGGTCCGGTGCGGGGGAGAAGGTCTCGCCGAGGCGGAGGGACTCGTCCGTCAGGACCGTGTGGGGTCCGGGCGGCGGCCCCCATGACGACACCGGTGCCGGCCCGAACAGGATGATCGACGGCCTCGCGTAGGCCGATGCGAGGTGGGCGGCGCCCGTGTCCGCGGAGACCACGAGGGACGCCCCCGCGATCAGTCGCGCGAAGCGGTCCAGCGGGAGCTTGCCCGCGGCGACCGTGTCCTCGGGCAGGCCGGCTGCGTCCGCGACGGCGAGGGCGCGCGGCCGCTCCTTCTCGCTGCCCGTGAAGACCACCTGATGGCCCGAGGCGGCCAGGGAGCGGGCCACCTCGGCGAACCGCTCGACCGGCCAGAGCCGGCTGCCGTACGCCGCCCCGACATGCACGACGACGGCGTCGGGGGCGGGGCTCTCGCCGTCGGGCACGCGGAGGCGGCAGTCCAGCGGATCCGCCGGAACGCCGTGCCAGCTGACGAGCGAGGCCCAGCGTTTCCGCTCGAGCGCGTCGTTGTCCCACGCGGGCCCCTCCCACCCCGGTGCTCGATGGCCCATGAGGCGTTTCGCGCCGATCTCCGCGAGGCGTCCCCGGCTCTCCGCTCCGTTGCCGTGCAGGTTGACGGCCAGGTCGATCCGCCCGTGCTCGATGGGCAGGGGGTCGTCGAGCCCGTGGGTGGGCAGCAGGTCGTCGACGGCGTCGGTGAGGGCGACGATGGGCCGGAGCCATTCCTGGGCGGCGTAGAAGATCCGGTGGTCGGGGAATGCGCGGCGCAGTCCCCGGAGGGCCGGCACGGCGACGAGGAGGTCGCCGAGTTTCAGTGCACGGAGGGCCAGGATCTCGGGACGCCCGTCGGATGGGGGAGTCGTGCTGGGGATGGCGCGGGGAGTCTGATCGACGGGTAGGGGCCGGTGCGGTCCCTCGGATGCCTGGTGGGCGCTCGCGGCGCTGATGCCCTCGGAAGTCATGCGAATTATCCTGCCAGAGGATCGGAGGGCGTCCGTCGTCCTGCGCCGCCGCGGGGTTGTCACGGGTCGTCAGGGGTCGGCACAGAGCCGGCAGGGAACCGGGAGCAGGCCGGAAGCTCGGTCCGGTAGGAGCAGCGGAAGGAGCAGCGGGAGGAGCAGCGGAAGAAGGAGCAGGAGAAGAAGTTCGGTAGAAAGTGTTTAGTACTGCTTCTTCTCGGGAACTAAGCCAGTATGAACACTTCGGCCGGACGATCCCAGACAGCTCCTCGGGCGGTCCTGTTCGACCGCGACGGGACCATCGTCGTCGACGTCCCCTACAACGGGGATCCAGCGCTCGTACGGCCCATGCCGGGTGCGCGCGAGGTCCTCGACGGCCTGCGGTCGCATGGCATCCCCGTGGGGGTCGTCACCAACCAGTCGGGCATCGCGCGGGGTTTCGTCACGCGGGAGCAGGTCGATGCCGTCAATGCCCGGGTGGAGGAACTGCTGGGCCCCTTCGACGTCTGGGAGATCTGCCCGCACGGGGCGGCCGACGGGTGTGCGTGCCGCAAGCCCGGTCCCGGCATGGTCCTCTCCGCCAGTGCGCGCCTCGGCCTCGACCCGTCCGACGTCGCCGTCGTGGGGGACATCGGAGCGGACATGGGCGCCGCTGCGGCTGCCGGGGCCCGCGGGGTGCTGGTCCCGACCGACATCACGCTCGAGGAGGAGATCCTCTCGGCTCCAGTCGTCGCCCGCGACCTCGCCCATGCGGTCGAGTCCCTGTGGGTGACTCCGTGAGGCGGCGCGTACTCGTGGCCCGGCTCGACAGCGCCGGCGACGTGCTCCTCGCGGGGCCGGCCGTCCGCGCGATCGCGGCAGGGGACCACGGAGACTCCCCGAACGACGTTGTCATGCTATGCGGGCCGCAGGGGGCCGCGGCCGCCAGGCTCCTGCCCGGCGTCGTCGACGTTCTCACCTGGTCCGCGCCCTGGATCGTGGACCCTGCGCCCGAGCCCACTCCCGAACTCGTCGGGGAACTGCACGAGGCGGTGCTGGCACTGGACGTGGACGAGGCCGTTCTCCTGACCTCGTTCCACCAGTCGCCCCTGCCGCTCGCACTGCTGCTCCGGCTGGCTGGAGTGCGGCGGATCGCCGGCGCGTCCGTCGACTATGCGGGCTCGCTCCTGGACGTGCGGCTCAAGCCCGGGGAGGATTTCCCGGAGGACCAGCCGGAGGCCGAGCGTGCGCTGGGCATCGCGGAAGCCGCGGGCTATGCCCTGCCGCCCGGCGACGACGGCCGACTCCAGGTCACCAACCTCACCGACGCGTCGGACCTCGTGGGACGTGGGCCCTATGTCGTCGTGCATCCCGGGGCGTCCGTGCCGGCACGCGCCTGGCCGCCGCTGCACCACGCGGCCGCCGTCGAGCTCCTGACCGCGGCCGGGTTCCGCGTCGTCGTCACCGGCGGACCGAACGAGACCGACCTGACCTCCACCGTCGCCGGACCCGAGGCCCTGGACCTCGGCGGACGGACCGACCTCGCCGCACTGGGCTCCGTCATCGCCGGAGCGTCCGTCGTCGTCACCGGGAACACCGGTCCCGCCCATCTGGCGGCCGCCGTCGGAACACCCGTCGTCTGCCTCTTCTCGCCCGTCGTACCGGCGATCCGCTGGGCACCCTACCGCGTGCCCGTCGAGCTGCTGGGAGACCAGCAGGCCGCGTGTGCGCTCAGCCGGGCCCGTATCTGCCCCGTCCAGGGCCACCCGTGCCTGTCCAATGTCTCCCCGGAGGAGGTCGTCGACGCCGTCCTCCGGCTCAGCTCCGGAATTTCGTCACTCGGCTCACGCCGCAGTATCGGCCGTACAGAAGGCCGCAGAACAACGAGGGGAAACCGATGAGGATCCTGTTATGGCACGTCCACGGAGGGTGGACCGACGCCTTCGTGAGGGGTGCACACACCTATGTGCTGCCGACCACCCCCGACGGCGGCCCATGGGGCCTCGGCCGTGCCGGCCGGAACTGGCCGGAGACCGTCATCGAGGTGGCCCCCTCCGACCTCCGGGACGCCGACATCGACGTCGTCGTCCTGCAGCGGGTCGAGGAGATCGCCGAGTGCGAGCGGCTCCTCGGGCGCACGCCGGGGCGCGATCTCCCGGCCGTCTTCCTCGAGCACAACACCCCCCGTCGCGACATCGTCGGCACCGTGCACCCGCTCGCCGGGCAAACCGACATCCCCGTCATCCACGTCACCCATTTCAACGAACTCTTCTGGGACAACGGCACCGCGAGGACCCGGGTCATCGAGCACGGCATCGTGGACCCTGGGTACCTCTACACCGGTGAGCTCGAGCAGCTCGCCGTCGTCATCAACGAGCCGGTCCGGCGCGGACGCATCACCGGGACGGACCTCCTTCCGCGTTTCGCGGGCGTCGCCCCGCTGGAGGTCTTCGGCATGGGTACGGACCAGCTCGCGGACACGCTCGACCTCGGCCCCGGGGAGCTGCGCATCGGCGGAGACCTCTCCATGGCCGCGCTCCACGCCCGGCTCGGGCGCTCGCGGGCCTACGTCCACCCACTGCGCTGGACCTCCCTCGGACTCTCCCTCCTGGAAGCCATGCATGTCGGGCTTCCCGTGCTGGCGCTGGCGACCACGGAGGCGGCACGCGCGGTGCCCCCCGAGGCCGGCGCCGTCTCGACCAGCGTCGACGACCTCGTGCGGATGGCGGCACGCCTGATCGAGGACCCGGACGAAGCCCGGACACGGGGACTGGCCGCCCGGGAGGCTGCACTCGCACGGTACGGGCTCGCCCGGTTCCTCGCCGACTGGGACGACGTCCTGGAGCAGGAACCGACGCGGCACCCGGTCCTGGCGGTAACAGAAAGGAAAGCGCAGTGAGGATATCGATGGTGTCTGAGCATGCAAGCCCACTTGCGGCGTTGGGGGGCGTCGATGCCGGTGGGCAGAACGTCCATGTGGCCGAACTGTCCCTCGCGCTGGCCCGCCGGGGACACGAGGTCACGGTGTACACGCGCCGCGACGACCCGGCCCTGCCTGACCGCGTTCGGACGGACCCGAGGCTGGAGGTCGTGCATATCACCGCGGGGCCCGTGCGCAGCGTCCCGAAGGACATGCTGCTGCCCTACATGGGCGAGCTCGCCGCGGGCATCGTGGCGGACTGGGGCACCGAACCGCCGGACATCGTGCATGGGCACTTTTGGATGTCGGGACTCGCAGCGCTCGATGCCGCCGGACAGTCACGGGCCGCCGGACGGCCGGTACAGGTCATCCAGACCTTCCACGCACTCGGAACGGTCAAGCGCCGTCACCAGGGCGGCGAGGACACCAGCCCGTCCGAGCGCCTCATGCTCGAGACCATGGTGGGCCGGAGCGCCGACCGCATCGTCGCGACCTGCTCCGACGAGGTCTTCGAACTCAAGGCCATGGGCGTGCCGGGCAGCCGGGTATCGATCGCCCCCTGCGGCGTGGACCTCGAACTGTTCACACCCCACGGCCCGGTGGAGGAGCGCGGACGCGCCTCCAGGATCGTGAGCGTGGGCCGCCTCGTGCCCCGCAAGGGCATGGACCTGGCGATCCGCGCCCTGCGCGAGCTCGCGGACATCGGGCGCGACGACGTCGAACTCGTCATCGTGGGCGGCGCGGGCAACTCCACCGGACTCGAGGAGGATCCCGAGGCGCAGCGGCTCCGCGCGCTGGCGGTCGATCTCGGCGTCGGTGACCGGGTTATCCTCCGCGGCCAGGTGTCGCGAGCAGAGATGCCCGCGGTCCTGCGGAGCGCCGACGCCGTCGTCTGCGCGCCCTGGTACGAGCCGTTCGGCATCGTCCCCCTCGAGGCAATGGCCTGCGGGGTCCCCGTGATCGCCGCAGCCGTCGGTGGGCTCGTGGACACCGTGGTGGACGGTAAGACCGGACTCCACGTCCCCTCGCAGGACCCGGCAGCCATCGCGGCGGCCATTGCCGCCATCGTCGCCGATCCCGAGTGGGGGCGCGAACTCGGCGACAACGGGTACCGCCGCGTCAGGGCCCGCTACTCCTGGAGCCGCATCGCGGCCGACACGGAGAAGGCCTACCAGACTGCACTGGGCGCGGCAGTGCCCGCACAACCGGCAACAGCGCGGCGCAGTGCCGCGCGTCGACTCGAAAGCACGGGAGGCAGGGCACTGTGACCACGCATTTCTCCGACGTATTCCCGGATACGCGCACCGCGGCACCGACCGCCGCACCGACAGCTACGGCCCTCGATCCGGGCAGCCCGGACGGCAGGGCCGACGAGGTGCGGGCCGACTCGCACCGGATCGTCCTGGAGCACCTGCACGCTGTCGCACCGGCGGTCGAGTCCCTCCTCGGCAGCACCGCCACCCTGGCGGCCTGGGGCGTGGAGATGGCAGACCGCCTCCTGGCCGGCCAGCGCCTCCTCGCAGCGGGCAACGGTGGCTCGGCCGCCGAGGCACAGCACCTGACCGCCGAGCTCGTGGGCCGGTTCGACGGCGAACGCGAGCCGTTCTCCGCGATTTCGCTCCATGCGGAGAGCTCCGCGGTGACGGCGATCGCCAACGACTACGGCTTCGACCGGATGTTCGCCCGCCAGGTGAGCGCCCACGGCCGTCCGGGGGACATCCTCATGCTCCTGAGCACGAGCGGCAAGAGCCCCAACCTGCTCAATGCGGTGGAGGCCGCGCGTGCGGTCGGTATCACCACCTGGGCGCTCACCGGTGTGGGCCCCAATCCGCTGACCGAGTGCGTGGACGACTACGTGGCGGTCGACGCGAAGTCCGCCAATGCCCAGGAGGGCCACCTGATAGCCCTCCACGCCATCTGCCGTGCCTTCGACGCAGAGGTGCGCCGCCGGCGGGAGGAGCAGCGATGAGGATCGTGGTGGTCGGAGACGTCCTGCTCGACACGGACCTGTCCGGTGATGCCGGGCGGCTCTCGCCCGACGCCCCCGTGCCCGTCGTCGACGTCGACGCGATCCAGCGCCGCGCGGGGGGAGCGGGCCTCGTGGCCCGCATGCTGCAGGCCGACGGGCACGATGCCGTCCTGGTCACCGTCCTCGGTGAGGACGACGCCGCCGGGCTGCTGCGCACCGAGCTCGACGGGATCACCGTCGTCGCCGGACCCTCGGGAGCACCCACGCCCGTCAAGACGCGCGTGCGCGCCTCCGGGCAGCCCGTGGTGCGCTTCGACGAGGGGTGCGCGACGCCGCCCGTCCCGGGCTGCACCAGGACCATGCTCGGGGCACTCGAGGGAGCCGACGCGATCATCGCCGCCGACTACGGCCGGGGGCTGCTCGCGAACGACGACCTGCGTGCCCGCCTCGAGGCGCTCTCCGCCTCGATCCCCGTGGTCTGGGACCCCCATCCCGCCGGAGCGCAGCCCGTACCGGGCGTCGCTGCCGTGACCCCGAACATCGGCGAGGCCCTCCGCTTCGCCGACGTCCAGGGGTCCGGGGCGCAGGCGGCGGCCGCCGCTGCGGAGGTGCTGCTCGCCACGTGGGAGAGCAGGGCCGTCCTCGTCACGATGGGGGAGCACGGAGCGCTCGTCGCCGCGGCAGGCCTCCTGCCCCAGGTGGTGCCGGCACCACGCGTGAGCGCCTCCGACCCCTGTGGGGCCGGTGACCGCTTCGCCTCCGCGCTCGCCGTCGGGCTCGCTCACGGAGCTCCGATCGACGCCGCCGCGCAGCAGGCGACGGAAGCCGCCGCGCACTTCCTGGCGTCCGGAGGCGTGGGAGCCATGGGCAGGAGCCGCGAGGAAACCCTCGAGCAGTTGCCCGTCGACGGCCTCGACGCTCTCAACGTCGTCCGCCGGACACGGGAATCGGGCGGGACGGTGGTGGCGACCGGCGGGTGCTTCGACCTCCTGCACGCAGGCCACGCCCGCACGCTCGCTGCTGCCCGGCGCCTCGGCGACTGCCTCATCGTCTGCCTCAACTCCGACGAGTCGGTGCGCGGGCTGAAGGGCGAGGACCGCCCGATCATCCGGCAGGAGGACCGCGCGGAGCTGTTGTCCGCCCTCGAATGCGTCGACGCGGTACTCGTCTTCAGCGAGTCGACCCCCGAGAACGCCATCTCGCGCCTGCAACCCGACATCTGGGTCAAGGGCGGCGACTACGCCGCGGAGGACCTCCCCGAGGCTGCCCTCGTCAGCAGCTGGGGCGGCAGGACGGTCACCGTCCCCTACATCCCGGCCCGCTCCACCACGAAACTTGCAGCCGCGCTCGCCCGCGTCGGCTGACGGGCTGCAGACCCGCGCCCGGTCCATCTCCTCGGCCGGCGCACGCAACGAAAGGAACAGCATGACCGACAACACATCAACCACCGCAGGAACTCCCGCAGGAACCGGGAGCTTCAACCCCGGACGCGTCCTGGTGACCGGCGGAGGTTCGGGCCTCGGCGCGGCCATCGTGCAGGGCGTCATCGCCGCGGGAGGCACCCCCGTGGTGCTCGACCGCGACATCAGCCGCGTGACGGGCGTCAAGGCCTTCGAGGTCGACGTCGCTGACCGCGAAGCCGTTGAGGCGGCCGTCCGCGAGGCCGCGGAGATGATGGACGGCCTGGATGCCGTCGTCACCGCGGCCGGCATCGACCGGTGCGGTGCCCTCGACACGGTGCCTGCCGACCAGTGGGAGAAAGTGATCGGCGTGAACCTCATGGGTACCGCGTCGACCGCCCGCGCCGCCCTGCCGTACCTCAAGAAGACCCACGGCCGTGTGGTCACGATCGCGTCGACGCTGGGCATCAAGGCCGTCGGCGACGCGACGGCCTACTGCGCCTCCAAGTTCGGCGTCATGGGGTTCTCCCAGGCACTGGCCGCGGAGACCGCCGGCCAGATCGGCGTGACGACGATCATCCCCGGCGGCATGAAGACCCGCTTCTTCGACGACCGCGACGAGCAGTACAAGCCGCAGGACGATTCACGGCTGAACGACCCGGAGCGCGTCGCCGAGGCCATCCTGTTCGCGCTCTCGCAGCCCAAGAGCTGCGAGATCCGCGAGATGGTCATCGCCCACGCAGAAGAAGGCTCGTGGCCCTGAGTTCCGCCACGTCCGCGTAGACGGCGTCGGGCTGGACGGCCGCAACGAGCGAGTCATCGTGCTCGCAGCGTTCGGCGGTCCAGCCCACCTGCCGGACGTCCACCCCGCACACGGGGCACGAGGCCACCCAGGAGAAATGCACGCGGTGGAGCGATCGTCCCATCGCTCCGGCGTTGATCACGTTGCCGATCCAGTAGACGCCCACGGTCGGCACGCCGACCGCCTGGGCCAGGTGCCGCGGCCCGCTGTCATTGCCGACCATGACCGCGCTGCGGTCGAGCACCCCCGTCAGCTCGCCCAGCGTCAGCTGCCCGGCCAGAGAACGGACGTTCGCCGTCGGGTCGCGATCGAGCGCCAGGCGCACGATCTCCTCGGCCGTCGGGACATCCGTGGCATCCCCGACCACCAGCACCTCGCAGCCATCCGCTGCTGCCCTCACGGCGACCTCCGCGAAGGACGACGACGGCCACCTCCGGCGCGGGTCCGTGGCTCCGGGGTGCAGTGCTATCACCGCGCCCCCACCCGTCAGTCCGGCCGCGCGCTCGGCCTCCACCGGCAGGACCTCGACCCGCGGCTCCAGGTCGACGGGTGTCGCCCCGGCCAGGCCCACCACCTCGAGGGCGCGGAACACCTCGTGCTGGTAGTACACGTAGGGGATGGTCCGTTCGAGGCCCGCGGCATCGGGCGTACGTGTCCCGATCGTGTGCCGGGCTTCCAGGCGCAGCAGGAACGGATTCGAGTTGCGCCCGCCACCGTGGAGCTGGACGGCGAGATCGAAGGACCCGCGGATCCCGTCGAAGAACCGGTCGACGGCACCGGGCTCCTCATCGCCCAGCCGTACGCCAGGAGAGAACGGGAGCTCCAGGACGGCGGACACGGGCCCGGGCCTGCCCTCGAGCAGGGCGGCGTGGCCGGGCATGCCGAGCAGTGTGATCTCGGCATCCGGGTACCGATTCTTGAGGGCCGCGATGGCCGGCATCGCGAACATGAGGTCGCCGAGCCCGCCTCCGCGCAGGACGGCGATCCGCCGGATGTCCGCGAACGGGGCGAGCACTGGTCCGACGGACCGCGCCGTGTCCTGCCGCCCGCCGAAGTCCGCCGTCGTGTCCTGCTGCGTCACGTATGTCCCCGTTCCTGTGCCTGATCGCCTGATGTGCCGGTGTGCCTCTCCACCGACAGGCCTGCTGCTGTCCATGGCTTGTCCCGGAGCGGTGAAGCGGCCGCCCCTCCTGCTGCAACATTATGCTAAGCGTGCTGATGGACGCGGGTGCAGAAATCGGCGCGTGGGGTGTGTGAACGCACGGCAGGTGGGTACGGGACCACTAGCCGTGCGGTGGAACCATGCCGCGGCGGTACACGACATCAAGGAGAGCAATGTCCATCAACTCCCAGGCACACTCCCCGCTTGATGTGCAGGAGGACGAGTCGATCACCATCTCCGATCCTCGGGACGGCAGCGAGGTCGGGACCCTTCCCGGCGCGGCCCGCGACCAGGTGGCACTCGCGGTCTCACTGGCACGGACCGTGCAGCCCGAGTGGGCGGCCACGAGCCCCGCAGAGCGGGGCGCCGCGCTCCGGAGGGCCGCAGGAGCGCTCCGCGCCGGCGCCCGTGAACTCGCCGAACTCAACACGCGGGAGACCGGCAAGCCCCTCGAGGATGCGCTCGGCGGCATTGAAGCCGGGATCTCCACGCTGGAGCAGTACGCGGAACTCGGTCCCGTCCACCGTGGGCTCAGCCTGCGGGGAGCCGTCACCGCCACCGACTACACGGTGGCCGAGCCGCGGGGAGTCGCCGTGCTCCTGACCCCCTGGAACGACCCGGTGGCCGTCGCCGCCGGACTCATCGGTGCAGCCCTCGTCACGGGCAACACCGTCATCCACAAGCCGAGCGAACGGTGCCCGCACGTGGGCGAACTGCTCGGTCGACTGCTGCAGCCGGCCTTCCCGGACGGTGTCCTCACCACGCTCACCGGCGGTGCCGGCGTGGGCCAGATGCTCACGATGGAGACCGGCGTCGATGTCTTCGCCCACGTCGGTTCGAGCGCCACCGGGGCCCGGATCGCACGCGCCGCGTCCCTCACCGGCGCGCACGTCCTCCGCGAGAACGGCGGGAACGACCCCCTGATCGTCGATGCCGACGTCGACCCCGTGTGGGCAGCAGGCCAGGCTGCCCTCGGCGCCTTCGCCAACGCGGGCCAGATCTGCACGTCGGTGGAGCGTATCTATGTCCACCGGGCCATCGCGAAACCGTTCCTAACCGCTCTCACCGAGGAGGCGCGCAGCCGGAACGCGAGCGGGACGTTCCCCCCGCTGGTGGATCGCCGCATGCGGGACGCCATCGATGCCCAGGTCCGTGAAGCCGTGCAGCTCGGTGCCGACCCCCTCGAGGGCGGCACCGTGCCCGAGGGACCCGGAGCCCACTACCCGGCCACGGTCCTCGCGGGCTGTACGGAGGCCATGACGGTCATGACGGAGGAGACCTTCGGGCCAGTGGCCCCCGTGACCGTGGTCGACAGCTTCGACGACGGCCTCCGCCTCGCTGCCGCCGGCCCCTATGGCCTGGCCGCGTCCGTCCTCACCGGCAGCATCGCGCACGCCCAGCGTGCCATCGCCGGACTGGCCGTCGGCACCGTCAAGGTGAACGCCGTCTTCGGCGGCGCGCCGGGCGGTTCTGCCCAGCCCCGCGGCATCAGCGGTGCCGGCTTCGGCTACGGACCCGAACTGCTCGACGAGTTCGCCCTGGTGAAGGTCGTCCACATCAGCGCACCGCCGGAGGGCGACTGATGGACGACGCACTGCAGGACTGCGCCGGGAACGCGACGCCGGACGACGCGGGGGACCTCTCCGAGGTCCGCGGGCTCGCAGCCTGGGTCCCGGCGGCCATCGCCGACCGCGCACCCCGCATCACCGTGGTGGGCGATGCCATGCTCGACGGATGGTGGAGCGGTACCATCGAGCGGTTCTGCCGTGAGGCTCCGGCACCCGTCGTCGACATCACCCGGCGCGACTATGCCGCCGGCGGTGCGGCGAACACGGCCATGAACCTCGCCGCACTCGGTGCGCGGGTGCGGATGTGCGGACTCATCGGGACGGACGACGCCGGTCGCCGCCTGCACGCGATCCTCCAGGACGCGGGGGTGGACACGGCGGACCTCGTGCAGGACGACCGCGTGGGCACCACCACGAAGTACCGGATCCTCGGCGGCGACCAGGTCATGCTCCGGCTCGACGACACGCACGACCAGCTCCCCCCGGAAGCCGTCACCGCGCTCGCCGCCAGGATCCCCCGTGCCGTCGCGGGTGCCGACGCCGTCGTCGTCTGCGACTACGGCTCGGGTGCCCTCGGGGACGAGGTCCG
Source organism: Arthrobacter pasteuri (assembly GCF_054510955.1). Taxonomy (NCBI): domain Bacteria; kingdom Bacillati; phylum Actinomycetota; class Actinomycetes; order Micrococcales; family Micrococcaceae; genus Arthrobacter; species Arthrobacter pasteuri. The sequence continues at coordinate 666,780 of NZ_JBTNDO010000001.1, read as the reverse complement.
GGCCGCCCTCGGGCGCGCAACGGCGATCCGCCCGGAGACGCTCGTCGTCGTCGACGCCCACGACACCGCGGCCTGGTCCGCGCTGGGACCCGACATCGTCACCCCCAATGCGCAGGAGGCCGCACAGGTCCTCGCGTTGCGCCTGGACCCGCGGTCGGACCGTGCCGCGACGGTGACCGAACGGCGGAGCGAACTCCTCGCCGCCACGAACGCCGCCGCCGTCGTCGTGACCCTCGACCGCGACGGTACCGTGCTGCTCGGCCAGGACGGCGAGGAGCACCGGACGTGGGCCAAGCCCGCCACGGAGAAGCAGGCGTCCGGCGCCGGCGACACCTTCGTCGCGAGCCTCACGGCCGCGCGCGCAGCGGGCCTGCCGCTCACGACGAGCCTCGACCTCGCCCAGGCGGCCGCCGACGTCGTCGTCCATCGGCCCGGCACCTCCGTGTGCACGACGGCGGACCTGACGGGCCATCTGCAGCAGTTCGCGGACACCGCGCTGTCGACGGCGGACCTGCTCCGGAAGGTGGAGGCCGACCGTGCGGCGGGACGCCGCATCGTCCTGACCAACGGCTGCTTCGACGTGCTGCATCGCGGCCACACCCGCTACCTCAACCAGGCGAAGCAGCTCGGGGACGTCCTCGTGGTGGCCCTGAACGACGACGACGGTGTGCGCAGGCTGAAGGGCCCGGACCGTCCCATCAATCCGATCGCGGACCGCGCGGGCGTCATCGCCTCGCTCAGCTGCGTCGACTACGTCACCGTCTTCGGTTCCGACACGCTCGTCCCGCTGATCGAGCTGCTGAAGCCCGACGTGTATGCGAAGGGCGGTGACTACACGGCGCAGATGCTCGAGGAGGCTCCGGCCGTCGAGGCCTGCGGCGGCCGGGTCAGCATTCTCGACTACGTCCCGGAGCACTCGACTGCGGCGGTGGTACGCCGGATCCGCTCGAGCCCGCTGGCAGGAGACCTGCCGTGACCCGCCGCTGGTCGGGGGAGTGGGCCCTGGACACGCCGGGGGACGAGCCCGCCGTCGATGTGCTGATCCCCTCCTTCGGCCGCCCCGCGGAACTCGCCGTGACGCTCTCCGGGCTCGCGGCCCAGGACGGTGTGCCGTTCCGGGTGATCGTGAGCGACCAGACCGAGGGCGAGGACCCGTCCTACGAGCAGCCCGCCGTCCGTGCGATGGTCCGGGTCCTCGAAGCCCAGGGCCGCCCGGTGCGGCTCGAACGCCACCTGCCGCGCCGGGGGCTGGCGGAACACCGCAGGTACCTGCTGGACCTGGCGAGCGCCCCGCTCGTCCTCTTCCTCGACAACGACGTCTGGCTGGAACCCGGGTCGCTGGAGCGCATGACGAGGGCGATCCGGGCAGCCCGGTGCGGATTCGTCGGCTCCGCCGTCCAGGGACTGTCCTACCTCGAGGAGCGCAGGCCGCACGAGCGGGCGGAGCTGGCGCTGTGGCCGGACGACGAGGTGACCCCGGAGCGGATCCGCCCCGGGTCGGAGGGCTTCGCCCGCTGGCCACTCCACAACGCGGCGAACCTCGCCCATGCCGCCGCCGAACTGGCGATCCCGCCCGGGGGCTGGCGGCTGTACCGGGTCGCGTGGGTGGGCGGATGCGTGCTGTTCGACCGCGAAGCCCTCGTGGAGTGCGGCGGGTTCGACTTCTGGGACAAGCTCCCGCCCGAGCACGCCGGCGAGGACGTCGCTGCCCAGTGGCGCGTCATGGAACGCCACGGCGGGGCGGGCATCATCCCCTCGGGAGCGGTACACCTCGAGGCGCCCACCACGGTGGTCGACCGCGCAATAGACGCTGCCCACGTGATCCTGGGCCAGTGACGGTGCCCCTATCCGGAGCACCGTGCAAGAGAACCGTGCAAGAGAACCGACACGAAGGAGCATCATGGCAGATCCGAGTCCGATCGACATCCAGAAAGCACTGGGCGGCATGAACTACCCGGCCTCCAAGGAGGACCTCGTCAAGCACGCCCAGGACAAGGGCGCCGACGACACCGTCCTCGAGACGCTCAACAACCTTCCCGACCGCGAGTTCGACTCGCCGACGGATGTGAACAAGGAAGCGTCGAAGTAGCAGGTGACGGGCGGCGGCAGGCGGTGGCACCCGCCGCCGCCCGTACGGACGACGCGGGACGTCAGACGCCGACGGCGTCGCCCGGAGTGTCTGCCGGTGCCGCCGCAGCGGCGGCTCCAGGGGTCTCCTGCCCGGCCGCGGGGGCCCCGGCGATGTTCACCATCCAGGTGACGCCGAAGCGGTCGATGCACATGCCGAAACTGTCGCCCCAGGGTGACTGCGCGAGGGGCACGATCTCGCTGCCGCTGCCGGCGAGTGCCTCCCAGTACCCGCGGAGCTCCGTCTCGTCGTCGCCGCTGACCGAGAGCGAATGCCCGGCAGGGGCGGCGTACTCCATGCTGTTGGGCGTATCGGCTGCCATGAGGACCTGCCCCGAGGGTGTGGTCAGCATGGAATGCATGATCTTGTCCTGCTCCGCAGGGTCCTCGCTGACCTGGAACTCCGCGAAGGTACTGCGCTGGAGTTCGCCGCCGAAGACGGACTGGTAGAAGTCCATCGCCTGCGCTGCCGTGTCCCGGAAGCTGAGGTAGGAATTGATCGTCGCCGCCATGGTGTCCGCCTTCTGCCGGTGGCTCGCGCCACGCCGTCCGTGTGTAAGCGATTATTGTTCAGCTGCGACGCGCAGGGAAGGGAACCGCCGGATCAGGACGGGGAGGGCTCGGAACGCGGGCCGATTGCCCCGGCGGCCTTCTCCTCCAGCGAGGTGATCGTGGCATCCGGCAGGACGATCAGGCCGTCCAGCTCGCGGCGGGCCCGGCGGTACGCCGTCTGCCGTTCGGCTGCCGTGGCCGCGTCGTCCACGACCACCGTGACGAGCTTGCGGGCGGTCGAGAGCCGCTGCCGTTCCTCCGCGCTGAACCCGCTCGCCCGGACGCGCCGCGCCTCGGTCTCCGCCACCTGGAAGGCGACGTCGTACGAGGTGACGGCGGACCGGTAGGCGGCGAGGTCTTCCGCGGACACTCCCGAGGGTTCCACCGGCCGCAGCGAGTCCGCCTCGCGCTTGGCCCTGAGGAAAGCGACTGTGAGCGGCTCCCGCACATCGGTCATCGTGGGGTAGTCGATCAGCTTCGCAGCGTCGAGCTCGTAGGACAGCCACTTCCTGTCGATCTCGTCGTGCATGCGCTCGACGTGCCGGACATCCCGTTCCAGCCGGGGTGCCTGCTGCGGGAGCTGTTCGGAGGTGTGCGCGCCGTGGAGGACGCCGGGGTGCTTGAGGCGGTAGATCTCCATCCTGCGCTGGTGACGCCGTTCGCCCGCCTCCGACCACTGCCGTCCCCACACCGCGAACACACCCGACAGCGGGAAGACCAGCCACCAGTAGTTCCCCGCGAAGGACAGGATTTCGTTCACCCGTCCATCGTAGGCCCGGGCAGACGCCGGGGGACCGATCAGTCCTTCGCGCCCTCGCGCCCGGGGTGCCGCTTCCGGGTGCGCCGCAGGAGCGACACGAGGACCACCGCGCTGACGAGGAGGTGGAGGAACGAGAGGGAGGGGAGCACCGTCAGCAGCAGGATCGTCACGAGGCCGAGCAGGACGCCGGCCTGGAGGACCGAGAGGTAGTGGGCCGGGACCGGGCGCGGCCACGGGTGGAAGTCGATGCTGGGCGGTTCATCCGCCGCGTTCCTGAACATGGTGGTCCTCCGGGAGTGGGATACCAGCCATCGTGCAGGAATCCGGAAAGGCGGTGCAATGCACTCCGGAGCGGTGACGGGGCCTTGACTGTCCGGTCGCGGCATGGCGACGTTCCCGGGAAGGGCATCATCGCCGTCGCCAACGGCCGATCAGTCCAGTGGCAGGCCGAACCCGAAGGAGGTGGAGAAAGAAGGAGGTGGAGAAAGAAGGGGGTGGAGGTTGGCCAGGGCAAGACAAAACCCCGCATCCCAGGCGGCGAGACCTGGAACACGGGGTTCTGTTGTGCACCCCCCGGGACTTGAACCCGGAACCCATTGATTAAGAGTCAATTGCTCTGCCAATTGAGCTAGAGGTGCGTGCCGTTTTGCCTCCCGATTTCACTCGGTTGGCTCATCCGCAACAGCATGAAACTCTACCAGCACTTCGCCCGAAACATGAAACCGGCTCCCCGACCTCCGCTCCGGGCACCTTCTCCGCACCGTGCCCGGACCGTGTCCGCGCCCTCCGGTGGGGCCGATGCCGCCGTCGCCCCGCACTAGGCTGGCGCCATGACGATTCCCACAACGAGCTCCGATGTCCCGACAGTCCGTACCCTGAGCGTCCCCACCGCCGAGCTGCGGGACGCGCTGGCCGGCGCTTCCGCGGCGGTCGACGTCGTTCTCTGGGACTTCCAGGGCGCGCCGGAGGGCGTTGACCCCGCCGATCTCGATGCAGCGGTGCTGCCATACACGGGCCGCGCCCACCTCGACGGGGCGCTCGACTCCGCGCCGAACCTTCGGCTCGTGCAGACGCAGTCCACCGGGTACGACGGCGTCCCGGACCTCGTGGGACCCGACGTGGCCATCGCGACTGCTGCGGGAGTGCATGCAGCGGCGACCGCCGAACTCGCCGTCGGGCTCGCCCTGGCCTCGCTGCGCGGGATCGACGACGCCGTGCGCCAGCAGGCCGAAGGCCGGTGGCACAGCGCCCGCTATCCCGGGCTCGCGGACCGGCGGGTCCTCCTCGTGGGCGTCGGCGGCATCGGCGAGGAGATCCGCAGGCGCCTGGACACCTTCGAGGCGCAGGTCACCCGCGTCGGCAGCGCCGCACGCGACGACGCCCTCGGTCACGTCCACGGCAGCGACGAACTGGTGGACCTCGCCCCGCACCACGACGTCGTCGTGGTGATCACGCCGCTCACCGACGCCACGCGCGGGCTCATCGGGAAGGACGTGCTCGCGGCCCTGCCCGACGGCGCGCTCGTCGTCAACGTCGCCAGGGGCGCGGTGGTGGACACCGAAGCCCTCACCCGCGAGGTCGTGGCAGGCCGTCTGAAGGCGGCGCTCGACGTCGTCGACCCCGAACCGCTGCCCGAGGGCCACCCGCTGTGGGATGCCCCCGGCGTCATCATCACGCCGCACGTCGGGGGCAACACGGGTGCGTTCCCGCCCCGGATCCTCGCGCTGCTGAGGCGCCAGGTCGAACTGCTCGGCTGCGGGCAGGAGCCGGCCAACCTCGTGCGGCGCGGAGCCTGGGGGTAGGCGCGGGTCGGACGCGGACGCGGACTCGGACTCGGACTCAGGCCCGAACTCAGGCCCGAACTCAGGCCCGAACTCAGGCTCGAACTCAGGCCCGAACTCAGGCTCGAACTCAGGCTCGGACTCAGGCTCGGACTCAGGCCATGGCGATGAAGGCATCCATGAAGGAGTCGAAGTCGACGAGGTCGTCGTCCTGCGTCAGCCTCATCGGGGTGCCGGGCCCGATGTCGAGGACCGGGTCCGCGCTGACACCGAAGCGGAAGACCCGGCCGGTGCTCGTGCCCACCTCGTAGCTGCCGTCCTCGACCCACTGCAGGGCGTGCGCGAGATTGGTCATGTTGATCTCGACGGGAACGCCCGCGCCCCTGATGGCGGCGAGGTCCACCGGCGCGATCATCAGCTCGGCGGGCTTCCAGCGGTAGCCCACTACGTAGCCGATCGGGTAGGCCGGGCCTTCAGGGCCCCGTGCGTGCGGCGCCGCGAAGACGAGGTTGTAGTCACCGTAGTTAGGGATCTGCCCGTCGAACACGCGGCGGAGGGCGTTCTTCAGTCCCTGCCCGCCAGCGAGCGGTCGGCCGGTTCCGGAGGGATCATCGGGAGTCATATCATGCCGTTGCGGTAGGAGGCTGTCGGACTGGTCCCCGGAGGGGCTGCTCGCGGTGCGCCCGGCCGGCGGGCCGGAAGTATCGCCCGCGAAATCCACACTGTACCGGAGCGGGGAGCCGCCGCACGAGGATCCGGTCGGGGAGGCGCGGTACTTTCAGTCGGCGCATCGGCAGCTGTAACAGGCGGGTCACATGGCGAAACCCTCCTGTTACACGGGCCTAGACTTCTAACATGACCGTGGAAACAACGCCAGACATCAAGCCAAGAAGCCGCGTCGTCACCGACGGCATCCATGCGGCACCGTCCCGCGGGATGTTGCGAGCCGTGGGTATGGGTGACGAAGACTTCGCAAAGCCGCAGGTCGGCGTCGCGAGCTCCTGGAACGAGATCACTCCCTGCAACCTGTCCCTCAACCGCCTTGCCGAGGGAGCCAAGGAGGGCGTGCGTGACGGGGGAGGGTTCCCCATGCAGTTCGGCACCATCTCCGTCTCCGACGGCATCTCGATGGGCCACGAGGGCATGCACTTCTCGCTCGTCTCCCGTGAGGTCATCGCGGATTCGGTGGAGACGGTGATGCAGGCCGAACGCATCGACGGTTCCGTGCTCCTCGCCGGCTGTGACAAATCCCTTCCGGGCATGCTCATGGCGGCGGCCCGCCTCGACCTCGCCTCTGTGTTCCTGTACGCGGGAACGATCATGCCGGGGTTCGCGAAGCTCGAGGACGGCTCAGAGAAGGAAGTCACGCTCATCGACGCCTTCGAGGCGGTCGGCGCCTGCGCCGCCGGCAAGATGAGCCGCAAGGACCTCGACAGCATCGAACGCGCCGTCTGCCCCGGTGAGGGGGCCTGCGGCGGCATGTACACGGCGAACACGATGGCCTGCATCGGCGAGGCCCTCGGGATGTCCCTGCCCGGTTCGGCAGCGCCTCCCTCGGTCGACCGCCGCCGTGACATGTTCGCGCGGAAGTCCGGTGAGGCGGTCGTGAACCTGCTGCGCCTCGGCATCACGGCCCGCGACATCATGACGAAGAAGGCGTTCGAGAACGCCATCGCGGTGACCATGGCCTTTGGTGGCTCGACCAATGCCGTCCTCCATCTGCTGGCGATCGCCCGTGAGGCCGAGGTCGAACTGACGCTCGACGACTTCACGCGCATCGGCGACCGGATCCCGCACCTCGGCGACCTCAAGCCCTTCGGCCGCTACGTCATGTACGACGTCGACAAGGTGGGCGGCGTGCCGGTCATCATGAAGGCGCTGCTCGACGCCGGCCTGCTGCACGGCGACTGCCTGACGGTGACCGGCAAGACCCTCGCGGAGAACCTCGCGGAGATCGACCCGCCGGACCTCGACGGCAAGATCCTCCGCGCGCTCGACAACCCCCTGCACAAGACCGGTGGCATCACGATCCTGCACGGCTCGCTGGCCCCCGAGGGTGCCGTCGTGAAGAGCGCCGGCTTCGACGCCGACGTCTTCGAGGGCACCGCCCGCGTCTTCGAGCGTGAACAGGGCGCCCTCGACGCGCTCGATGCCGGCGAGATCCAGGCCGGCGACGTCATCGTCATCCGCTACGAGGGACCCAAGGGCGGCCCCGGCATGCGCGAGATGCTCGCCATCACCGGTGCCATCAAGGGTGCCGGCCTCGGCAGGGACGTCCTCCTGCTCACGGACGGCCGCTTCTCCGGAGGCACCACGGGCCTGTGTATCGGCCATGTTGCCCCGGAAGCCGTCGACGGCGGCCCCATCGCCTTCGTGCGCAACGGCGACCGCATCCGCGTGGACATCGCGGCGAAGAGCTTCGACCTCCTCGTCGACGAGGCGGAGCTCGAGCAGCGCAGGGTGGGATGGGAGCCGCTCCCGGCCCGGTACACGAAGGGCGTCCTGGCGAAATACGCAAAGCTCGTACACTCCGCGTCCAAGGGCGCGGTCACGGGCTAGGGACGTCGCCGGCACTGCCCGGGACGGGACGTCCTCCCGTTCCGGGCAGTGCCGACACCAGGGGTGGTGGTCCACCGACTGGACGCCCGTGTCCACGATGTGAGACAAGCAGGGGTGCGGTTGACACCCTTTCGCGGGGGCGTGGAAACTACAGGTATGCAGCCCGAACCAGTAGTCGTCGTCCTTACCCAGCGCGTGGCCTGAAGCCCGTCCGGTAGACGACTACAGTCACGCGCAACCCCTCGCAGAGCCCGACAAGGCTGAGGGGTTTTTTTGTTGACACACCTTGTCGGCACAGAAGAAGCGCGCGGAAGTCAATCCGCAGTCATAGCTGCAGCAGTGCAGCGAACGTTCCAAAGGAAGCCGAAGATGTCCAAGGGATCGCCCATCAGCCCAGCGCTGCTGGCAGCAAGACCAGCACCTCCCGCAGCACCCGCGCGTGAGACAGCACCCGTCGTCCCGGCGAGCGCCGTCCGTGGCCCCAACAATGTCGTGGGCCCCACCGAGATGCTCGGTTCCGCAGCGATCGTCCGGTCCCTCGAGGAACTCGGCGTCGACGACGTCTTCGGTCTTCCCGGGGGAGCGATCCTCCCGACGTACGACCCCCTGCTGGCCTCCACGAAGCTCCGCCACATCCTCGTGCGGCACGAGCAGGGCGCCGGCCACGCGGCGCAGGGCTACGCCATGGTGACCGGGCGGCCCGGCGTCTGCATCGCGACCTCGGGTCCTGGCGCCACCAACCTCGTGACGGCCATCGCCGACGCCCACATGGACTCGGTGCCCATGGTGGCCATCACGGGCCAGGTCTCCAGTGCCTTCATCGGCTCGGACGCCTTCCAGGAAGCCGACATCGTCGGCATCACGATGCCCATCACCAAGCACTCCTACCTGGTGACGAAAGCGCAGGACATCCCCCGCGTCCTCGCCGAGGCCTTCCACATCGCGACCACGGGACGCCCCGGACCGGTGCTGGTGGACATCGCCAAGGACGCCCAGCAGTCCAGCATGACCTTCTCCTGGCCGCCCAAGGTGGACATCCCCGGCTACCGGCCCGTGGTGCGCGGCCACTCCAAGCAGGTCCGCGAGGCCGCCCGCCTCATCAACTCCGCGCAGCGCCCCGTCTTCTACGTGGGCGGCGGCGTCGTCAAGGCCCATGCCTCCGTGGAGCTGAAGGAGCTGGCCGAGCTCGTCGGCGCCCCCGTCGTCACCACCCTCATGGCCCGCGGCGTCTTCCCCGACTCGCACGACCAGCACGTGGGGATGCCCGGCATGCACGGCTCCGTCTCCGCCGTGACGGCACTGCAGCAGGCGGACCTCCTGATCACCCTCGGCGCGCGGTTCGACGACCGCGTCACGGGAGTGCTCTCCAGCTTCGCCCCGAACGCGAAGGTCATCCACGCAGACATCGATCCCGCCGAGATCTCCAAGAACCGCGCCGCGGACGTGCCCATCGTCGGGTCCGTCAAGGAGATCATCCCCGAGCTGACCGCCGCCGTCCGCGACTCGTTCGAGACACAGGAACGGCCGGACATCTCCGCTTGGTGGAAGACCCTCAACCACCTGCGCGAGACCTACCCGGTCGGCTTCACGCAGCCCGACGACGGCCTGTCGGCCCCGCAGCAGGTCATCAAGCGCATCGGTGAGCTGACCGGTCCCGAGGGCGTCTTCGTCTCGGGTGTGGGACAGCACCAGATGTGGGCGGCGCAGTTCATCCAGTACGAGCGCCCGCACGCCTGGCTCAACTCCGGCGGCCTCGGCACCATGGGCTACTCCGTGCCGGCCGCGATGGGCGCCAAGGTCGGCGACCCGGACCGCGTGGTCTGGGCGATCGACGGCGACGGCTGTTTCCAGATGACCAACCAGGAACTGGCCACCTGCGTCATCAACAACATCCCGATCAAGGTCGCGGTCATCAACAACTCCTCGCTCGGCATGGTGCGGCAGTGGCAGACCCTCTTCTACGAGGGGCGCTACTCGAACACGGACCTCAACACGGGCCACGACACCGTGCGCGTCCCGGACTTCGTGAAGCTCGCCGACGCCTACGGCTGCGTGGGCCTGCGCTGCGAGCGGGACGAGGACATCGACGCGACCATCGAGCAGGCGCTGGCGATCAACGACCGCCCCGTCGTCATCGACTTCGTGGTCAGCCGCGACTCCATGGTCTGGCCGATGGTGCCCTCGGGCGTCAGCAACGACCTCATCCAGATTGCCCGCAACATGACCCCGACATGGGAACAGGAGGACTGATCATGGCACGACACACCCTTTCCGTGCTCGTCGAGGACGTGCCCGGCGTCCTGACCCGCGTCGCGAGCCTGTTCGCCCGGCGCGCGTTCAACATCAATTCACTTGCGGTCGGACCGACCGAGGTCGCGGGCATGTCCCGCATCACCGTTGTGGTGGAAGCCGAGGGAGATCTCCTCGAGCAGGTCACCAAGCAGCTGAACAAGCTCATCAACGTCATCAAGATCGTCGAACTGACGACCGAGCAGTCGGTGCAGCGCGACCACGTCCTGATCAAGGTTCGGGCAGACGCGGCGACGCGCCTGCAGGTGACCCAGGCCGCGGACCTGTTCCGCGCGTCGGTGGTCGACGTGGCGATCGACTCGCTCATCATCGAGGCGACGGGAACACCCGAGAAGCTCTCGGCGCTCCTGTCCGTCCTCGAGCCGTTCGGCGTCCGCGAGATCGTGCAGTCCGGCACGCTCGCGATCAGCCGTGGCGCCAAGTCGATGAGCGACCGCGCCCTGCGCAGCGCCTGACGGCACCCCTTCCAGACCTTCCCAGCACCACCCACAAGAGGAGAAACACCCGTGACCGAGTTGTTCTATGACGACGATGCAGACCTTTCGATCATCCAGGGCCGCACCGTGGCCGTCATCGGCTACGGCAGCCAGGGCCACGCCCACGCGCTGAGCTTGCGCGATTCCGGCGTCGACGTGCGCGTCGGCCTGAAGGAAGGATCGGCATCGCGTGCCAAGGCCGAAGCCGAGGGGCTCCGGGTCCTCTCGGTCGCCGAGGCGACCGCCGAAGCAGACCTCATCATGGTGCTCACGCCCGACCAGGTCCAGCGGCACGTGTACAAGGAGGACATCGCACCGAACCTGCAGGCCGGCGACGCCCTGTTCTTCGGTCACGGCTTCAACATCCGCTACGGCTACATCCAGCCGCCCTCCGACGTCGACGTCGCCCTCGTGGCGCCCAAGGGCCCCGGGCACATCGTCCGCCGCGAGTTCGAGGCCGGCCGCGGTGTCCCCGACCTGATCGCCGTCGAGCAGGACGCATCGGGCAAGGCACGCGACCTCGCGCTGTCCTACGCGAAGGCGATCGGCGGCACCCGCGCCGGCGTCATCGAGACCACCTTCACCGAGGAGACCGAGACGGACCTCTTCGGTGAGCAGGCCGTCCTGTGCGGCGGGGCCTCGCAGCTGATCCAGTACGGTTTCGAGACGCTGACGGAGGCAGGCTACAAGCCCGAGGTCGCGTACTTCGAGGTCCTGCACGAGCTCAAGCTCATCGTCGACCTCATGGTCGAGGGTGGCATCGCCAAGCAGCGCTGGAGCGTCTCCGACACGGCCGAGTACGGCGACTACGTCTCCGGCCCGCGCGTCATCACCCCCGAGGTGAAGGAGAACATGAAGGCCGTCCTCGCGGACATCCAGAACGGTGCCTTCGCCAAGCGCTTCATCGACGACCAGGACGCCGGAGCGCCCGAGTTCACCGAGCTGCGCAAGAAGGGCGAGGATCACCCGATCGAGAGCACGGGCCGCGAGCTGCGCAAGCTCTTCTCGTGGATCAAGACGAACGACGACTACACCGAGGGTTCCGTAGCGCGCTAGCACCCCCACTGCCGGCAGGACACGTGATCGACGCTCAGCGACGAGCAGGTGTCCTGCCGGACCTGTGCCCGGGTCCGGTTCCTCCCGTCCTGGCCGTGCCCGGCTGATCCCGTCCTGATCCCGCAAGCCCACCGCAGAAGGAATTCTCCCGTGACCACCAAGCCCGTCGTCCTCCTCGCCGAAGAACTCTCACCCGCCACCGTCGAAGCACTGGGACCCGACTTCGAGGTCCGCAGCACCGACGGCGCCGACCGCGCCCAGCTCCTCGCCGCACTCGCCGACGTCGACGCCGTGCTGGTCCGCTCCGCGACGCAGATGGACGAGGAAGCCATCCAGGCCGCGCCCCGGCTGAAGGTCATCGCCCGTGCGGGAGTCGGCCTCGACAACGTCGACATCAAGGCCGCGACGAGGGCCGGCGTCATGGTCGTGAACGCCCCGACGTCGAACATCATCTCCGCCGCCGAACTCACGGTCGGTCACATCCTGAGCCTCGCCCGCAACATCCCCCAGGCCAGCGCGGCCCTCAAGGCGGGGGAGTGGAAGCGCTCCAAGTACTCCGGAACGGAGCTGTACGAGAAGAACATCGGCATCATCGGGCTCGGACGCATCGGCGCGCTCGTCGCGGCGCGCCTCCAGGGCTTCGGCACGCAGATCCTCGCCTACGACCCCTACGTGACGTCGGCTCGCGCGGCGCAGCTCGGCGTGCAGCTCGTGTCCCTCGACGAACTGCTGCGCGAATCCGACTTCGTGACCATCCACATGCCGAAGACCCCGGAGACCGTCGGGATGCTCGGCGCCGAGGCCTTCGCACTGATGAAGGACACCGCCTACGTCGTCAACGTGGCAAGGGGAGGCCTCGTGGACGAGGCCGCGCTGCACACTGCACTCGAGCAGGGACAGATCGCCGGCGCCGGCGTCGACGTCTTCGTCCGCGAGCCCAGCACCGACCTCCCGTTCTTCGCCCATGACAGCGTCGTGGTGACACCGCACCTCGGGGCGTCCACAGAGGAGGCCCAGGAGAAGGCCGGCATCTCCGTCGCGAAGTCGGTCCGGCTCGCCCTGGCCGGCGAACTCGTCCCCGACGCCGTCAACGTGGCCGGCGGTGTCATCGACCCGGCCGTCCGTCCGGGCATCCCCCTCATGGAGAAGCTCGGCCGGATCTTCACCGCGCTGACGCACGCCTCCCTGACCCAGATCGACATCGAGGTCGCCGGCGAGATCGCCGCCCTCGACGTCAAGGCCCTCGAACTCGCCGCGCTCAAGGGCGTCTTCACCGACGTCGTCTCCGAGAAGGTGTCCTACGTCAACGCGCCCATCCTCGCCGAACAGCGCGGCATCACGACCCGGCTGATCACCACGCCCGAGTCCGAGGAGTACCGGAACGTGCTCCGCCTCCGTGGGGCGCTCTCCGACGGCACGCAGATCTCCGTGGCGGGGACGCTGACCGGGCCGAAGCAGGTGGAGAAGCTCGTCGGTGTCAACGGCTACGACCTCGAGATCCCGATCAGCGACCACCTCCTGGTGCTGCTCTACACCGACCGCCCCGGCGTGATCGGCGCGCTCGGCCGCCTCCTCGGCGAACGGGACATCAACATCGCGGGCATGCAGGTGGCACGGAACACGGAAGGCGGCCAGGCCCTCTCCCTCCTCACCGTGGACAGCTCCGTGCCCCAGGACGTCCTCGACGCCATCCGCTCCGAGATCGGCGCGTCGGTCGCCCGCGAAGTGGACCTGCAGGACTGACCGGAACCGACCAGGATCGACGAGGGGGACCGATGGCGATGCACCGGCTGCCGGCCGAGTCGGCGACGGCGACGCAGGTCCTGTCCCGGGACACCCCACCGGTCCTGCGGATCGAGCCGGGGGACCGGGTCGTCGTCGAGTCACTCGACGCCTGGGGCCACCTCGAGCGGCAGGCGACGCCGGGCGCGGTCACGCCCTACCGGTTCCCCTCCCGGCGGGGGCACGCCCTCACCGGACCCATCGAGGTCGCCGGGGCCGTCCCGGGCGACGTGCTGGCCGTCCGGTTCGAGTCCCTCGAGCCCGCCGACTGGGGCTGGACCCGGACCGGACGGCAGGATGACGCCTTCACGCGCAGCCTGGGCCTCGAGGGCGCGGAGCCCGCGTGGCTGCTGTGGGATCTCGACCGGGCCGGCACCGGCACCAACCAGTACGGTCATGTCGTCCGGCTTGCCCCGTTCCTCGGGGTGGTGGGGCTGCCGCCCGCCGAGCCGGGGGAGCACTCCACGACGCCGCCGCGCTCCGCGGGTGGCGGCAACATCGACTGCCGGGAACTCACGGCCGGTTCCACGCTCTTCCTCCCGGTGACAGTGCCCGGCGCGCTGCTGCACCTCGGCGACGGGCACGCCGCGCAGGGCGACGGGGAGGTCGGCGGTACGGCCATCGAGTGCGGCATGAAGTCCACCGTGACGGTCGATCTCGTGCGGGACGCGCCGCTCCAGACCATCCACGCCGTCACGCCTACCGCGCGCATCACGTTCGGGTTCGACGCGGACCTCAACCGGGCGACGGCGGAGGCCCTCGGCGCCATGCTCACCTGGCTCCAGCAGCTCCACGGCCTGGAGCGGGCGACCGCGCTCGCCCTGGCCAGCTCCGTCGTCGACCTCCGGGTCACGCAGATCGCCAACCGGACGTGGGGCGTCCACGCCGTGCTCGCACTCGACGCCGTCGGCACGGCAGCCGCCACGCTTGGGTAAATCAGGGAGTGCCGGGGTAATTTCATAGGGTGACCTCCCCAGCTGACGCAAAGCCCTCGTTCTACATCACCACGGCCATCTCCTACCCCAACGGTGTGCCGCACATCGGCCACGCCTACGAGACCATCGCCGTGGACGCCATGGCCCGCTTCAAGCGACTCGACGGCTTCGACGTCATGTACCTCACGGGCACCGACGAGCACGGCCTCAAGATGCAGCAGGCGGCGGACCGGGAGGGCATCCCCGTCCGGGACCTCGCCACGCGGAACGCGCAGGCGTTCCGGGACATGAACGACGTCGTCGGGACCTCCTACGACCGCTTCATCCGGACCACGGACGAGGACCACTACGCCGCGGCCGCCGCGATCTGGAAGCGGATGGAGGCGAACGGCGACATCTACCTCGACAAGTACGCCGGATGGTATTCCGTGCGGGACGAGTCCTTCTGGGCGGAGGACGACACGGAGGTCCGCGAGGACGGCGTGCGGTACTCGAAGGAGACCGACACCGAGGTCACCTGGACCGAGGAGGAGAGCTACTTCTTCCGGCTCTCGGCCTACCAGCAGAAGCTCCTCGACCTCTACGGGTCGCAGCCGGAGTTCGGCGCGCCGCAGTCGCGCTTCAACGAGGTCATCTCCTTCGTGCGGCGCGGGCTCGAGGACCTGTCCATCAGCCGCACGACGTTCGACTGGGGTGTCCCGGTCCCGGGTGACGACCGGCACGTGATGTACGTCTGGGTGGACGCGCTGACCAACTACCTCACCGGCGTCGGCTTCCCCGACACCGACTCCGAACGGTTCCGCACGTTCTGGCCCGCAGACGTCCACGTGATCGGCAAGGACATCTCACGCTTCCACGCCATCTACTGGCCCGCCTTCCTCATGTCGGCGGGCCTCGAGCTGCCGAAGCGCGTCATGATCCACGGCTTCCTGCACAACCGGGGCGTGAAGATGTCGAAGTCCCTCGGCAACACCGTGGCGCCCGCGGACTGGGTGGACCAGTACGGCCTCGACGCCGTGCGCTTCTTCCTCCTCCGCGAGGTCCCGTTCGGGGCTGACGGCTCCTACAGCCACGAGGCCGTCGTCGGACGGATGAACTCCGACCTCGCCAACAACTTCGGCAACCTGGCCCAGCGGTCACTGTCCATGGTGGCGAAGAACTGCGACGGGGCCGTGCCCCAGCCCGGAGCGTTCGCACCTGCCGACACGGAGATCCTCGACCAGGCCCATGCCCTGCTGGAGGCCAGCCGTGCTGCGTACGACCGGCAGGAGTTCTCCCGCGCCCTCGAAACCGTGTGGACAGTCCTCGGCGACACGAACGCCTACTTCGCCGACCAGCAGCCCTGGGTCCTGCGGAAGACCGATCCCGAACGCATGAACACGGTCCTGTACGTGACCCTGGAGGTCCTCCGGGTGGTCGCCGTCCTCGCCCAGCCCGTCATGCCGGGCAGCGCCGGGCAGATCCTCACGGCGCTAGGCCAGGGCACCGAGGCCGACGACGCCCGGCGCCTCTTCAGTGCGCTCGGCCGGCACATCGAGCCGGGGACCGCCCTGCCCGCACCATCGCCGGTGTTCCCCAAGTACGAGGATCCCGCGGCGTCCTGACGTTCCGGCCCCGCGCCGCTTCCTGCGGCCTCAGCGCCGCAGGAAGCGGTCCGCCGCCGTCTGCGTCATGACGCGGGCGACGGTCTCCTGCTGGCGCTTCGACGCATCGAGCAGCTGCTCCAGGACGGGACGGTTGAGCACCGCGTCGCCCGTGGACGCGGAGGCATCATCGGACAGGGCGAGGAGCGTGGACCAGAGTGCTTCCTTGCCCTTCAGCAGGGACTGGAGGGCCTCGAGTTCCAGTTGCGCGCCGGCGGTCGCCCTGCGCCGCATCGGGTTGAGCGGATCGAGTTCCGCGACGATGGACAGGGCCCGTGCCAACGCCATCTTCAGGAAGCTCGGCCGGTGGCCCAGAGCCTTGATCAGCCGCTTGAGGAAGGCGCGCTCCTGGCCGATCTCGCGGCGGAGGCGGACGAAATCCTCCTCGTGGGGAGTCCCGGACCAGGAGACCCGCGCCGCGCCGAAGAGGCGCACTCCGTTGGTCGCGCCGACGAGGTGCAGGTCGAGGTAGGGCAGCAGCGTCCCGAGGTCCAGCTGGCGTACCGGGATGCCGTTCGCGGCGCGCGTCATGGGGAAGTCCTTCCGTGGTTCGTTCAGCTCATCACCCTACGGGAGCGTGGTTCAACAGCGGTAGCGTGATGACGACGGCGGTGCCGACGCCGAGGCTCGATTCGATCGTGATCGTCCCGTGGTGCGCCTCGAAGGTCTTCTTCGCGATGGACAGGCCGAGCCCGACTCCCGGCAGGAGCTGGTTCGCGTTGGCCGCCCGGTGGAAGGACTCGAACAGTCGGGGCAGGTCGTCCGGGGGGATGCCGATGCCGGTATCGCGCACGACGACGACCACGTGTCCCTCGTCGGGTTCGCGCGTGAGTCCGACGAAGACCCTGCCGTCCTCCGGCGTGAACTTGATGGCGTTGGACAGCACGATGGCCAGGGCTGCGGAGAGCTGCTCGCGGTCGCCGGAGACCGTCACGGCGTTGTCCGGCAGCGCGGAGTCCAGCGTGATGCCGCCGGCCGAGGCCTGCAGCACGGCCCGGCCCGTCAGCTGCGAGACGAGGTGGACGAGATCGACGGGGCCGTGCTCTGACGCGTCGGTGTCCCGCGAGGAGACCGCCGAGATGTGCTCGATGAGCTCGCTCAGCTTCGCGGTGTTGCGCTCGACGGCCTGGAGCATCGTGCTGGCTTCCGGCGGCAGCTCGCCGCCGACGCCGTCGAGGATCATCTCGAGGTACCCGGCGATCGATGCGAGCGGAGTCCTCAGTTCGTGGTTCACGGTCCCCACGAAGTCGCTTTTCGCCTGGTTGAGGGCGCTCAGCTTGCGGACGGCCTGCTGCTGCCGGGAGATGAGCTGCGCCTGGATCAGTCCGTGGGCGAGGTTGCCGAGGACATGCTGCGTCAGCGCGCTCTCGACGCCGGACCAGGCGAGGGGCGTCTCCTCGCTGATGATCCAGAGCAGCCCGAACGGGGTGTCCCCCTCACCGAGCGCTGCGACGACCCCGCTCACCGTGCTGCCGTTGCCCGCGCGGTCGCACAGCCACTCGGGAGCCTCGACATCGCGCACAGCGGGGGCAGCCGCGCCGGTGCTGAACCTCGCACTCGAGGACTCCTCCCAGAGCCTCAGCGCGAGGGCGAGGGAGGCCTCCTGGTGGACGCGCAGCGGGGCGGCGGGGGGCTGGCGCCTGTCGTCCGTGTCGCTGGTCCAGGTGCTGCTCCGGGCGGCGACGCGCTCGTCATCGAAGATCTGCAGCACGAGGTGGTGTGCGCCGAGCGCCCGCCCGACAGCCGGGAGGAACTGGTCCACCATCGCCGCCGGATCGTTCGTCGCCCTGATACGGGCGGAGATCCGCCTCATCTCCTCGCGCAGGCGCGCCGAGGACGTCCTCTGCTGCTGGTGGCGCTGCTGCCGGGCGATCGCGGCGTGCGTACGGTGCAGCAGTTCGGCGGGGGTGACCGGGCGGAAGACGACGTCCGACACGTATGGTGTCACCGCGTCCGGCAGGGCGCGGGTGCCTCCCTCGGGCAGGAGGAGGATCACGGGCAGGCGGGCGAGCTGGGGGTGCTCCGCGACGAGGTCGCCCAGCGACCCTGCGTAGGCGAGCGCCGTCTCCAGGTCCACGAGCAGGACATCCGGTCGCGCCGCGAGCACCTCGTCGAGCAGCGCCTCCGGCGTGGTGGCAGCCCTGGAGGGATAGCCGCCGGCGGCGAGGATGCGCTGCAGCCCCGCGCAGTCCTCCGCGGACGGGGAAGCGATGACGGCGGATACCACACCGCGAACCCCTGCTCTTGCCTCCTGCGCCACGGCGTCCTCTCCGACCCTCTGCTGCGATGTCCCTAATATATGCCGCCGGCACCGGGGCGGTGGGACGCCGGGACCGGATCAGTCGGTGGCGAGCCCTGCCACCGGTGAGAGCCGTGCCGCGCGATGGGCCGGGAGGACGGAGGCCAGGAGCCCGGCGGCCACGGCGACCCCGATGACTGCCCCGATCTGGGCGACCGGCACCGACGGGTCGACGGGGGCGATCCCACCCAGCGCCGATTGCGCCCCGAGCCACCCGTAGAGGATGCCGAGCCCGGACCCGAGCAGGGCCGCGACCCCCGCGATGAGCACCGACTCGAGGGCGAGCATCCCGCGCAGTTGCGCCCGGGTGAGGCCGAGGGCACGCAGCAGGGAGTTCTCCCTGCGCCTCTCCAGCACGGAGAGGGACAGCGTGTTGGCGACGCCGATCAGGGCGATCAGGACGGCGACGGCCAGCAGTGCGGTGACGATCAGCAGCATGACGTCGATGATCTGGTTGTAGGACGCCCTCTCGATGGCCGCTCCGGTGACCTGGTACTCGACGATGCCGGTTGCGTCGGTGATGCGCGACCGGACGTCCGCAACAGCCTGCGCGTCGAGCCCGTCATCGAGCTTCAACCAGTAGGTCGCACCGAAGTAGGTGGCGAGGCTGCTCCCCGCCTCCGCCTGCCCCTGCGCGTCCGCAGTGCCTGTCCCGGCGAGGAGATCCGAGAGGGCACCGACCGGGGTGCCGCCGAGTTGCTGCGCCGTAGCCGTGGTGATGAGCGGCTGGAAGAACGTGGCATCGGTGGCCGTGACGGGCAGGGTGGCCGAGCCGTTGCCGGTCTCCAGGGTGACCTCCGACTGCGTCCAGGTCTGCGGGGCGAGGACCATGCCGTCGGTCAGGGCGATGCCCTGCGAGCGGAGCACTCCTGCTACGTCCGCGGGGTCGACGGCGTAGACGAGGGCGCCGCCGTCGTCCGCGCTCGTGAACAGGACCGGGGTGAGTTCGACGACGGACTGCACGCCGTCGACCTGCAGGAGCGTCGGGACAGCGGCCCCCGACGGTGTCGATTCCGCTCCATCCGGTGCGGTGGACGCGGCACCGAGTCCCGAGACCTCGAGGTCGACCGCGTAGTTCTCGTCGAGCTCGTGGTCGAACGACGTCCGCGCGGTCTGCGCACCGACCATCATCATGGTCACAAGCGTCACGCCGACGATCAGCGCTGCCGACGAGGCGGTGGTGCGCGCCGGATTCCGAACGGCGTTGACCGCTGCGAGGGTGCCGGGTACTCCCAGCGGGCGGGCGATCCTGCCGGCAGTGGCAACGCTGGCGGGTACGAAGAACGGCGCGAGGAGGACGATGCCGAGGAAGGACACGGCTCCGCCGACGACCGCCTGGACGATCGCGACGGACACGGCGCCGAGCAGGAGGAGCGCGCCGCCGCCGACGAGGGCTGCGAACCCGACGGTGAGCCGTGCACGACCGCTCCTGGTGCCGGCTGCCGGCGGCTCGGCGGGACGGAGTGCGGCCAGCGGGGCGACCCGGGTCGCGGCCCGCGCAGGTACGAGTGCCGCGAGGAGCGTCATCAGCACACCGGTGACCCCGCCGATGATGACGGCCGACGGCGGAACGGCCAGGACGGCGAAGGAGCCGAACTCGGTCTGCCGTGCGAGGGCCACGAGCACGGACATCACCCCGACGGCGAGCACCATCCCGAGCACCGATGACGCCAGACCGACGACGGTCGCCTCGACGAGCACCGACGTGCGCACCTGCCGCCGCTGGGCGCCGATGCAGCGCAGCAGGGCGAGTTCCCGCGTCCGCTGCGCCACGAGGACGGAGAAGGTGTTCGAGATGACGAGTCCGGCGACGAGGACGGCGACGGCTGCGAAGGCCAGGAGGATCCCCGTGAGGACGTCATTGCCGCTCGACAGCTGCGCGACATCCGCAACAGTCTGCTCGTTCGCCGTACGGACCGAGAGCGTCCCGGCACCGGTCGGTGAGCCGTCGAGGACCGGAACGGCGGCTGCGGCGACCACGGCCGGATCTGCTCCCGGCTGCAGGGCGAGCTGGACGTTGCGGAATGCGGTCTCCCCG
Organism: Arthrobacter pasteuri; assembly: GCF_054510955.1. Lineage (NCBI taxonomy): Bacteria > Bacillati > Actinomycetota > Actinomycetes > Micrococcales > Micrococcaceae > Arthrobacter > Arthrobacter pasteuri. The sequence continues at coordinate 646,462 of NZ_JBTNDO010000001.1, read as the reverse complement.
CCGCTGAGTTCGCGCACGACGGACGCGGACGCGAGGACCTGCACCGCGCCGGACTGCGTCGGGTCCGCGCTCGGTGCCGTCAGACCCGTGACGGTCAGGGCGGAGCCCAGGGAGGTGGAGGGAGCACCGGCGTCGAGGGCGACGGTGTCCCCGGGCGCGACGCCGAGACGGGCGGCCGAGGCGTCGTCCAGTGCCACCTCGCCGGGCTCGGACGGGTAGGAGCCCTCCACGACCCGCGCGGTCTCCAGCCGGTCCGGAGCCGTCGAGGTCAGGACGGCGAGGGACGTCTCCGCCCCCGTGGCCAGCTGACCGTAGGCGCGCTCCAGGCCATGGACGGCCTCGACCCCGGGCACGTCGGCGAGTTCGTCCGCGAGGACGGCGGGGACGGTGCCGCCGTCCTCTCCGGACACCACGAGATCGGCCTTCGCGTAGGAGGCACCGATGCTCTGGCCGAGGCTGGCCCTGGTGGTCGCATCGACCATGAGGGTCGCGGAGAGGAAGGCCACGCCGAGCATCACAGCGAGGCCGACGGCGAGAAAGCGCCGGGCGTGGACCCGGACCTGGGCGAGGGCTACCTGCAGCACGTCAGGCCCCCAGCTTCGCCAGGGCGCCGAGGATGGCGTCCGGTGTCGACTGGTCGAGTTCGCCCACGAGGGCACCGTCACTCATCAGCACGATACGGTCCGCGTAGGATGCCGCCACGGGATCGTGCGTGACCATGATGATGCTCCGACCCATCTCGCGGCAGCTGCGGCGCAGCAGGGACAGCACCTCGGCACCCGCCGCGGAATCGAGGTTGCCGGTGGGCTCGTCTCCGAAGATGACGTCCGGCCTCGTCAGCAGGGCACGGGCGACGGCGACCCGCTGCTGCTGACCGCCGGAGAGCTCGTGGGGGCGGTGGGACAGACGGTCCGCCAGACCCAGGGAGGAGGAGATCTGCTGCAGCCAGGCGGTGTCCACGGTGCCGCCGGCCAGCGCCACCGGCAGGGTGATGTTCTGCTCCGCGGTCAGGGTGGGCACGAGATTGAAGGCCTGGAAGACGAATCCCACGCGCTCGCGCCGGAGCCGCGTGAGGGCGGCATCGGCGAGTCCGGTGATATCCGTCCCGCCGATCCAGAGCTTCCCGGCGTCGATGCTGTCCAGACCCGCAAGGCAGTGCATGAGCGTCGACTTGCCGGAACCGGACGGCCCCATGATGGCGGTGAAGCGTGCCTCTTCGAAGTCGAGCGAGACGTTCCGCAGCGCGTGGACGGCAGTCTCCCCGCGCCCGTAGCTCTTGGAGACACCCCGGGCGGCGACGGCGGCCGCTGCAGGGGGTGAGGCCGGGACCGGGAGGCGGCCGGGCAGGTCGGTGGAGTTCGTCGAGATCGTCATGCTCCCACGCTAGGTTTCCCGGCGCTGCAGCGGATCGGCGCCAGGGCCGGGGTTCCGGCCGGGAACCTCATACCGCGGGATGAGGGGCAGTGTCACCGGCCGGGACCGTGGTCTCGGTCGGACCCACGCCCCGTGGTCACGGGCGGACGATGCCCGTCTCGTACGCCAGGACGACGGCTTGCACGCGGTCGCGGGCCTCGAGCTTCGCGAGGATGTGCCCGACGTGCGTCTTCACGGTCGCCTCGGACAGGACGAGCCTTCCGGCGATCTCCGGATTGGACAGCCCCTGGGCGATGAGTTCGAAGACCTCGCGTTCGCGTGCCGTCAGTCGTGCCACCGCCGCGGCGTGGACTTTCTGGGCCGCAGAGGGTTGGCGCAGCAGCGGGGCCACGTGGTCGAGCAGGCGCCGCGTGGTCGACGGGGCGATCACGGCGTCGCCGCGGTGCACGGTGCGGATCGCCTCGAGCAGTTCCTCGGGCGGAGTGTCCTTGAGCAGGAAGCCGCTTGCCCCGGCGTGGATCGCGGACAGCGCGTACTCGTCGAGGTCGAAGGTCGTCAGGACGACGATGCGCGGTCCTGCCCCGGTGGCTCCAGGGTCGGCCTCGTACGCAGCGAGGATGCGACGCGTCGCTTCGATGCCGTCCATGCCCGGCATGCGCACATCCATCAGGACGACGTCGGCAGGGATGGTTGGAAGGAGCCGAACCGCTTCTCCGCCGTTGGCCGCCTCGCAGACGACCTCCAGGTCCGGCTGCGACCCGATGAGCATCGCGAATCCGCTGCGGACCAGGTGCTGGTCGTCGACGATGGCCACGCGGATCGGAGTGGCTTCGCTCCCGATCGTGCCGGCGGTGCTGATGGCGGTGCTGATGGCGGTGCTGATAGGGGTGCTGACAGTGCTGCTGGTGGTGCTGTCCACGGTGGTTCCGTTCTCCGATGCTGGCGGATGTGTGCTGTCAGGCCGGCTTACGCCTGCGTGTACGGGATGAACGCTTCGACACGGTACCCGCCGCCGGTACGCGGCCCGGCGGAGACGCTCCCGTCGTAGAGGCGCACGCGCTCCGTCATCCCCTTGATGCCCTGCCCCGCACCCGCAGTGGCGGGGTCCGCGGCTGCTCCGCGTCCGTCGTCGTCCACCGTGATGGTCAGGCCCCGCGGTCCGTAGTCGAGCACGACCTCGGTGGTCGTGTCCGCACCCGCGTGCTTGAGGACGTTCGTGAGGGACTCCTGCACCACGCGGTACCCGGTCAGTTCCGCGCCGAGGGGGAGTTGACGGCGCGGAGTGCCGCCGCGACGCCATGCGACCCGCACCCCGGACCTGCGCACCGACTGGATCAGGGAATCGATGTCGTCGAGGGTGGGGAGGGGCCGGGTGGAGGCGATCTCGTCGCCCCGCAACACACCCAGCAGCCGCCGCATCTCGCGCAGTGAACCCCTGCCCGTGTCGGCGATCGTGCCGAGCGTCTGCACGGCGAGCTCCGGTGCCTGCGCACTCGCGTACCGTGCACCATCGGCCTGCGTGATGATCACGGAGAGCGAGTGCGCCACGATGTCGTGCATCTCCCTGGCGATGTGGCTGCGCTCGTCCGCCGCCGCGATGTCCCGCTCCTGCTGCCGCTCGACCTCCAGGCGGCGGGTCCGGTCCTCCAGCGCCTGGTACGTCAGCCTCCGTGACCGGGCGAGGTCGCCCGCCGTCCAGGCGAGGAGGACGAGTGATTCCACGAGGAAGAGCAGGATCAGGAACAACGGCACCGTGGTGAGCACCGGGGCGGTGCCGCCCAGTCCGATCATGTCACCGTACTGCACCAGGCCGATGATGGCTCCGGCGAGGGCGAGTCCGAGGGCCGCCAGCCCGGCCCCCCTCGGACCATGGGCGGCGAGGGTGTAGAGCGTGATGAGGATGACGAACTGCACGGGAACGGGGTCGATGCCGGTGACGAGTTGCAGGACGGAGATCCCCGCGACGGTGCCGGCCGAGAGCATGACCCGCGAACGGCGCCAGGCCAGGGGCAGGACCAGGGCTGTGGACACGACGACGATCAGCCCGTACCCCGGGACACCGCTGACGGCGAAGGGCAGGACCAGGAGGACGAAGATCACCGCGGCGAGACAGACGTCGATCCGTCCCGGGTGCGTGCGCACCCAGCGCGCCAGCCGCAGGTGGATGTCCATGGGGCCCAACTCTAGGTGGGTCGGTTCCGGTCGCACATCCGACCCAGGGTGGAGGCGTCGTCTCATCCTGCGGACGGATTGTTGCGCGTGCTGCTGCTTTCCTACGCTGGAACCATGACTGACGCCCCGCACCGTATCGATCTCGCCGTCATCCCCGGAGACGGAATCGGCCCGGAAGTGACCGCGGAGGCGGTCAAGGTGCTGCGTGCGGTGGTCGGCGACGACGTCGAGCTCTCGCTGACCGACTACGAACTGGGGGCGGAGCACTGGCTGGCCACGGGGGAGACCCTGCCCGACGCGACTCTGGAGCAGCTGCGGCGCCACGACGCCATCCTCTTCGGCGCCGTCGGGGCCGCCCCCGGTGACACCCGCATCCCCTCGGGGCTGATCGAGCGTGAGTTCCTGCTGAAGCTCCGCTTCTCGCTGGACCACTTCGTGAACCTGCGGCCCTCGCAGCTGTACCCCGGCGTGGCCAGTCCGCTGGCAGATCCGGGCGTCATCGACTTCGTCGTCGTGCGGGAGGGAACGGAGGGGCCGTACACCGGCAACGGGGGGACGCTGCGCGGTGGGACGCCGCACGAGGTGGCTACGGAGGTCTCCCTCAACACCGCTCATGGAGTGGAGCGGGTCGTGCGCGACGCCTTTGCGCGTGCGTCGGGGCGCCGGAAGAAGCTGACACTCGTACACAAGCACAACGTCCTCGTGTACGCGGGCCACCTGTGGAAGCGTACCGTCGAGGCCGTCGCTGCCGAGTTCCCCGACGTGCGCCACGATTACCTCCACGTGGACGCCGCGATGATCTTCCTCGTCACCGACCCCTCGCGCTTCGACGTCATCGTCACGGACAACCTGTTCGGTGACATCGTCACGGACCTGGCGGCAGCGGTCACAGGCGGGATCGGCCTCGCGGCCTCCGCGAACCTCAACATGGACCGCACCGCCCCCTCGATGTTCGAGCCGGTGCACGGGTCAGCCCCGGACATCGCCGGCCAGCAGGTCGCGGACCCGACGGCCGCGATCCTGTCCGCAGCGCTTCTGCTCCGCCATCTGGGCCTCGATGCCCACGCCCAGCGGATCGAGCAGGCCGTCGAGCAGGACATCGCGTCGCGTTCCGTCGCCCGCAGCACCTCGGCCATCGGCGATGCTATTGCCGCTGCCGTGTCCTAAGGTGGTTACACATCATTAACCCAGTGCCGGAGCACTGACCACCGACGGGCGACGGCGGCCATGCCGTGCGTGCAGTCCGTTCCAGCGCGGAGGAACCATGACAGCCACCGATACCCAGTTCGCCCAGCACCTGTCGACGCAGCGGAAGTCGGCCGAGGAGCGGGAGGCGGTGCTGGCGAATCCGGGTTTCGGCAACTTCTTCACCGACCACACAGCCATCGTCGACTTCAGTGTCGACGCGTCCGGAGTCGGCGGCTGGCACGATGCACGGCTCGAACCCTACGGGCCGATCGCGCTGGATCCGGCGGCCGCCGTCCTGCACTACGGCCAGGAGATCTTCGAGGGCATGAAGGCCTACCGGCACGCCGACGGCTCCGTGTGGACGTTCCGGGCCGACGCGAACGCGGCCCGCCTGAACCGATCCGCAGTCCGCCTCGCCCTGCCCCAGCTGCCCGAGGAACTGTTCCTCGAGTCCCTGCGCCAGCTCGTCTCGGCCGACTCCGACTGGATCCCCTCCGGCGACGGGGAGAGCCTCTACCTCCGGCCCTTCATGATCGCCACCGAGGCATTCCTCGGCGTCCGGCCGGCCCGTGAGGTCTCCTACCGGGTGATCGCGTCACCGGCGGGCAACTACTTCGGCGGCGAGGTGAAGCCCGTGGACATCTGGGTCTCCCGCAACTACGCCCGTGCGGGACGCGGCGGTACCGGGGCTGCGAAGGCCGGCGGCAACTACGCCTCATCGCTCGCGGCGCAGCTCGAGGCCGAAGCGCACGGCTGCAAGCAGGTGCTGTTCCTCGACCAGTTCAACGACAACGCAGTCGAGGAACTCGGCGGCATGAACGTCTTCTTCGTGTTCCGTGACGGTTCCCTCGTCACTCCCGCACTCTCCGGCACCATTCTCGAGGGCGTCACCCGGTCCTCGATCATCCAGCTGGGCAGGGACCGGGGACTTCAGGTGAGCGAACGCAAGATCACGCTGGACGAATGGCGCGACGGCGTCGCCAGCGGCGACATCACCGAGGTCTTCGCCTGCGGTACGGCTGCCGTCATCACGCCCATCGGCCAGCTGCGCGACGGCGACGAGTACATCGGCTCGGCGGGTGCACCGGCCGGCGAGGTGACCATGTCGATCCGGAGCCAGCTGTTGGGTATCCAGACCGGCGTCGTGGAGGACACGCACGGCTGGCTGACGCGCCTGGTCTGAGACGAATTGCTGTTAATGGCGCCTGGCGGCACTCGAAAGGGCCCGCCAGGCGCCATTTTTCACGCTGCATGGCGGCATGCACCGTTCATGCACCGTTCATGCACCGTTCATGCACCGTCAGCGGGAGGGCGCGATCTCCGAACCGTCGATACCCTCGCCGGCGCGGAGATGACGCGTGGTGGCGAGCAGCGCTGATGCGTCGTCGGCGGGCAGGGGCCTGCTGAAGTAGTACCCCTGGCCGCTGGCGCAGCCGAGTTCCCGCAGCTGGTCCGCCTGCTCCCGCGTCTCGATACCCTCGAAGACCGCCTCGAGTCCGGCCGCCCGGATGAGCTGCAGGATCGCCGCGACGAACTCGAGCTGGCCGGCCCTCGTGTTCAGCTCCGCCAGGAGGGAGCGATCCACCTTGACCATGCTGACGGGCAGTTCGCGGAGGTAGCTGATGGAGGAATAGCCCGTTCCGAAGTCGTCGATCTCGATGCCGACCCCGAGCTGCTGCAGGCTCAGCAGCGAGTACATCTCCACCTCACCCCGCGTCACGATCGCCGTCTCGGTGATCTCGATCACGAGGCTGTGCGCCGGCAGATCCAGCGCCCGGAGCAGGGACCGCACGTGGTCGACGAGGTCGAGCTGCTTGAGTTCGACGGCGGACAGATTGACCCTCAGCTGGAAGTCGTCGTCGAGCGCGAGGTCCCTCCGCCACTCGGCAAGCTGCCTCAGCGAGGTGGACATGACCCAGCGGTCGAGGTCGTGGATGACTCCGATCTCCTCGGCCAACGGGATGAAGGTGTCCGGGGGGATCAGTCCGCGCAGGGGGTGCTGCCACCGTACGAGGACCTCGACGCCCAGGATCCGGTTCGTGGCCAGCTCCACCACCGGCTGGTAATGGAGGATCAGCTCATCGGAACTGATGGCACCGCGCAGCTCGGTGGCCATCTGGCTCCGCAGCTGCCGCGAGTACAGCATCACCGGTTCGAAGACCTTGATGATGCTGCGCCCCTCGCGCTTCGCCGCGTACATGGCCGTGTCCGCATCCAGCAGGAGATCGTCGGCCGTCTGGCCGGGAGCGCCCAGGCGCACACCGATGCTCGCCTTCGCGGTGACGTGGAGCGAATCGAGCTGGATCTGTTCGCCCAGGACTTCGAGGGCGCGGCGCGCTACCTGCGTGGCGACTTCCCTGGATGCGGCAGGAAGCAGGATGGCGAACTCGTCGCCGCCGAGGCGCGCCACGAGGTCGCTCTCGCGTACGACGCTGTTGAGCCGAGCGGCGACTTCCTGCAGGACGCGGTCGCCCGCATCGTGTCCGAAGCGGTCGTTCACGTTCTTGAAGCCGTCCAGATCGAGGAGCAGGAGAGCCGGAGGCGGTGCTCCGTTCGCGGCCTGGCCGAGCGCCTCTTCGATCCCCTCCATCAGCGCGACGCGGTTGGCGAGGCCGGTCAGGGCGTCGGACATCGCCATCTTCATCATGTCCAGGTGTGCCTGGCGGAGCATCGCGGTGCGGCTCTCGACGCGCTTCTCGAACTGCTCGTAGACCTGCTCGAGCTCCTCCGCGAGCAGGTTCACGCCGGTGATGACGGCGTCCACCTCGTCCCGCGCGGTCGAGGGTTCGATGCGGCTGCTGAGTTCTCCCCGGGAGAGCCGGACGATGCTCTCGACCAGCATCGCCAGCCGGGGGTCCTTGTTGTCAGCGCTCATAGGTCCCAACGCACGTTCCGGAGGGGGTCGCCCTGCACGACCGGTGGGAACAGTTCGGGCTGCGATTGCTGGACCAGGGCTGCGTGCTGTGGACGATGACCGTCGTCATGGCGCTACCCCCGAGTTGTCGCCGCCGAACAAGGAATGGAGCGCATCGGCTTCTGCCGCAGCGCATGTCCTGCAGCAGGCGGGCGATGATGCTTCCGCACTACCTGACGGGGGCAAGGTTAGCATTCCTCGACCCGGATCATTCGGACGCGCCTCATCCGTCCGTACCACGCTGCCCCCGGGGTCGTTCCGCGCAGAAAGAAGCCCCGGCCAGGGTGGGAGTAATGGGGGAAAACGCCCGGCCCGACCGGGACCTGCTGATGACTCTATGCCAGATCCCGCCGCCGGCGGACCCTACGGCACCATGAGTTCCGAGGTTTTTCTGCTTGACTTCCCCCGGGTGGTCAGGGCGTGGGACCGATCCGGCTTTTCCGCGCCTGCCCCGGAATCTTCACTGGCCCTGGATGCTGTCGATCAGTGCCCGCGCACTGGCGGCCCGGTCCTCTGCTCCGGACTGCAGGAACAGATCTTCGCTCAGCTCGAGATCCGCGACAGCTTTTCCACCATTCCCGAGAGCCGTCAGCGCGCGTCCCAGAAGGAGGTGGGCCTGGGCTGCAACATGTGATGCCAGGAGGTGCTTCTGCTCGATGATTTCGCCCAATTTCTCGATGGCGGCCTCGTACTGCCCGGTCAGGACGAGCCAATGAGCCCGGGTCAGCTTCAACTCGAGGCGGTCGCGTTCGGTCCCACCGACGATGGAGTTGGCCAGCTCTGCCCGCTCGATGCACTCCAGCGTCTCGGGCTCGACGACCCCTGCGGCCAGGCGGACTTGTGCTGAGCCGTGATTGAACCGAGCCCACAGATCGAGGTCATTCGTCGGCGAGAGGTTCTTGGCAGCCTGCTGGTGGTAAGAGACGCCCTCGGTGATGTGTTTGAGGAGGAAGGCAACATTGCCGATAGCCCAGTATCCGAGCCCGTTGGTCTGACTGTTCGGTTCTGCAGAGAGCAACTCGGCAAGCACGAGGCACTCTCTCCAGGCATCTTCCAGGAGGACGCTCTCGGCGAGGGAGGCGATGAGCGCGTTCTGCGCCTCGATGGCGATCGCGCTGTGAACGGGTTCTGTCAGGGCTGCTGCAACCGCGCTCCGGGCTGCTGAAACGGCCGCGGCCAGGTCACCACTGCCCTGCAAAGCGAAAGCCCGCAGGGTGAAGATTCGCGCTTGCAGTGCGACCGACTGCTGAGTCAGGGGGTGGTTCGCCAGTTCATCCGCCACATCCAACGACTCATTCATCAGGTCCTGTTTGCGGAGGCACTCCGACACCAGGTAGGAGGCGTTCCACCAGCTCTCTTCTTCGTGATGCGCCGACGACATCGCGGCCCACTGCTCCGCAAGCTTCTGCGCGGCCGCATAGTTCCGCTGGTTCCACGCGTCGCGGGCCTGGAACTCGAGCAGCATGCGTTCGCCAGGATCGTGCTGATGGGACATGCCTACCTACGACTTCCGGTTGTCGGTCTGACTCGTACCATTCTCGGGTTGAAAGGCTCCGGGGACAATCCTGCGGAAACAGTTCAGAATTACTTCGGGAAATGTGTTACGGAAGTGACTGGTGTGGCTTACGATAAATACGAAGGACGCCGTGGTAGTTAAGCGGACCTTCAACCACTGTCGATCAAGCCATAAGGACGTACGCCATGAAGCGCCTCACCTCTGCCCTCCTGCTCGCAACCCTCCTCGTCGGCGGCAGTGCTGCAGCAGCCAACGCTGCTCCCGCCAAGGCCACCTCCGGTTCCACTGTCTCCTCGACGGACCGCGTCGGCGCCTGGCCCTACTGAGCCGATCGCTTGATCCTGACGTCTCGCAGGGTCTTCGAGCTTATGGTTTGATCCGCAGTGCCGATACCGCGGGCACCCTCGTCTCTGGGGAGGGAGTGCCCGCGGTATCTCTTTAAGTCCGGGTGCGACCTTTGAGTCCAGATTCGAGTCAACCCCTGGTAGGAGCAAAGCACATCCGGGCACGCTCCGTGGGCAACGCCTCACGTTAGGCTGGGCGCTATGCGAATTGCACGCTTTGTCGTAAACGATGACCCAACGTTCGGAGTCGTGGAGGGAGCCGCCGGGAGCGAGGAAGTCGCCGTGATCCAGGGCGACCCCTTCTACGCCGGCGTCCAGCTTACCGGCGCACGCCATGCCCTGGAGGACGTCCGGCTCCTGGCCCCCGTCATTCCCCGCAGCAAGGTCGTGGGTGTCGGCCGGAACTACGCCGACCACATCCAGGAGATGGGCAGCGAGACTCCGGCCGCACCGCTGATGTTCCTCAAGCCGAACACCTCCGTCGTCGGTCCCGGCGACCCGATCATGCTGCCCTCCTTCTCCGACCAGATCTCCTACGAGGCCGAACTGGCCGTCGTCATCGGGCGCATCTGCAAGGACGTCCCGCTGGAGCGCGTGGACGACGTCGTCTTCGGCTATACCTGCGCCAACGACCTGACCGCACGGGACGTCCAGAAGACCGACGACCAGTGGGCCCGCGCGAAGGGCTTCGACACCTCGTGCCCGATCGGGCCCTGGATCGAGACCGACCTCGATCCCGAGAACCTCAGCATCCGCGGGACGCTCGACGGTGAACTCCGCCAGGACGGCTCCACGAGCGACATGATCTGGGGAGCACGGGAGCTCGTGGCCTACGTGTCGCAGGCCTTCACGCTGCTGCCCGGTGACATCATCCTCACCGGAACACCCGCCGGGGTCGGCATGATCACCGACGGCCAGCGGTTCGACGTCGACATCGAAGGCATCGGACGCCTGTCCAACCTGGCGCGCCGCTGACCGAGCGGGCGCCGTCGGGCCTCGAACCGACGGCGCTCGACGGCGCCCGACGGCGCTTTACGGCGCATCGGCGGCGCACGAGCTGCATTCCTCGGCGTGGCTGCTGCACGAGGGCGGGCCCGGTGGTCGCACTTAGACTGGGACCATCATGACTACTGCCGCAAATATCCCCACCGTCACCGATGCCACACCCGTCCGGGTCCGATTCTGCCCCTCGCCGACGGGCACCCCGCATGTCGGGCTGATCCGCACGGCCCTGTTCAACTGGGCCTACGCACGCCACACCGGGGGGAAGCTCGTCTTCCGCATCGAGGACACCGACGCCGCCCGTGACAGCGAGGAGAGCTACCACCAGCTCCTGGAGGCCATGACCTGGCTGGGTATCGACTGGGACGAGGGCGTCGAGGTCGGAGGGCCACACGCGCCCTACCGCCAGTCGCAGCGCGGCGAGTTGTACCAGGATGTGATCGAACGCCTCGTCCAGGCCGGCCACCTCTACGAGTCCTTTTCCACACCCGAGGAGGTGGAGGAGCGCCACCGGGCAGCAGGACGGGACGTCAAGCTCGGCTACGACAACTACGACCGCACCCTGACCGAGGAGCAGAAGGAAGCCTTCCGGTCCTCCGGGCGGCCGGCAGTCCTGCGCCTGCGGATGCCGGACGAGGACATCACGTTCACGGACCTCGTCCGCGGCGATATCACCTTCCGGGCGGGCAGTGTGCCCGACTTCGCCGTCGTCCGGGCCAACGGGGCGCCGCTCTACACGCTCGTCAACCCGGTCGACGATGCCCTCATGGGGATCACGCACGTCCTCCGCGGAGAGGACCTGCTGTCCTCCACACCCCGCCAGGTCGCGCTGTACCGGGCGCTGATCGACATCGGAGTCGCACGCTACATGCCGCTGTTCGGCCACCTGCCGTACGTCATGGGCCAGGGCAACAAGAAGCTGTCCAAGCGGGATCCCGAGTCCAACCTGTTCCTGCACCGGGAGCGTGGCTTCATCCGCGAGGGACTCCTGAACTACCTGTCGTTGCTCGGCTGGAGCCTGTCGGCCGACGAGGACATCTTCTCGGTCGAGCAGCTCGTCGAGAAGTTCGACGTGCGCGACGTCCTCGCCAACCCGGCGCGCTTCGACCTCAAGAAGGCCGAAGCGATCAACGGCACCCACGTACGGCTGCTCGACCCGGCCGAGTTCCGCTCACGGCTCCTGCCCTACCTCGCCGCCGCCGGCCTCATCGGCGCCGACCCCACGGAGGAGGAGTTGCGGATCGTCGCGGAAGCGGCCCCGCTCATCCAGGAGCGCATCACCCTCCTCGGTGAGGCGCCGGAGATGCTGGGCTTCCTGTTCAAGGCCGACGAGGCCATCGACATCGCCGACGACGCACGCAAGGGCCTCCCCGACAACCTGGGCGAGGTCCTCGACGCCACGCTGGAGGCCCTCGAGGGGGTCGGTTCCTGGGACGCGGAGTCCCTGCAGGCGGCTCTCCGCTCCGCGCTGGTGGACACGCTGGGGCTGAAGCCCCGGCTGGCGTTCGGGCCGGTGCGTACCGCTGTCTCGGGCCGCAGGATCTCACCGCCGCTCTTCGAGTCGATGGTGATCCTCGGACGGGATTCCTCGCTCGCCCGGGTCCGTGCGCTCCGCGTTACGGTGGGCTGAGGCGTGCCGGTACCGATGCCCCCGGCAGGGGCGGAGCAGGCGGCCGCGGGGAGCCCGGGCGTCGACGGTGTGTTGTTCGACATCGACGAAACGCTCGTCGACCTCGAGCAGGCCATGGGGCGGACGCTCCAGTCCATCCCGGATCCTGCGCTCGACCACCTGAGCGACGACGACTGGGTGCGGTACAAGTCCCTGTACACGGGTGACCCGCAGAGGCACTACGACCGCTTCCTCGCCGGCGAGCTCACGTTCGAGGAGCAGCGTGTGCACCGGGTCCGCCATGCACGGGCGGGCTTCACGCGTGAGCCCTTCCTCGGCCACACGGTGGATGCGTGGGTCCGGGCGTACGAGCAGACGCTTCCCCTGCATTTCCGGGCGTACGACGACGTCGTACCGCTGCTCGACGAACTCGACGCGCGGGGCATCCCCTACGGAGCCGTGAGCAACAACGTGCACGACTACCAGCGGGCCAAGCTGGACCGCGCGGGCCTCGATCGCATCGCCGTCCTCGTCGGTATCGACGCGGTCGGCGTCGCGAAGCCCGATCCCGCCATCTACCTGGAGGGCGCACGGCTCATCGGCACAGCTCCCGGACGCACCCTGTACGTGGGGGACAACCGCCTGATCGATGCCGTCGGGGCCCGCTCGGCAGGACTCGTCGGCGTCTGGCTCGATCGCACGGGGATGCGTGGGGAACCCCGTCCGGCATCGGCTCCGGATCCCTGGGGGGACCCGGGGGAACTGTCGGAAGGGGCGGGAGATCCGGTGGGATCCAGCTCCGGCAAGGACACCCCCGAGGTGCCGCGCATCACCGATCTGGCGGCCGTTTTGCAGTTCCTGCCCTCTGTCCGGTAAAGTTATATCTCGGCGCGGAGCGGTTACGCGGTCGAGAACCCAGCAGGATCGGGTCTTCGAAAAGTGCCATTGGGGTATGGTGTAATTGGCAACACACTGGTTTCTGGTACCAACATTCTAGGTTCGAGTCCTGGTACCCCAGCGCACTCCGGTCCTCACGGGCAGGATGGCACAAAGCAGTAAAAAGCAGTAGTAGTATGGAAATGTACTGGCCCCATCGTATAGCGGCCTAGTACGCTGCCCTCTCACGGCGGTAACGCGGGTTCGAATCCCGCTGGGGTCACAGCAGCTCGAAAGGGCGCTCGTCCGCAAGGACATCACGGGAAATCCCGGACATCGTTCGATGTCCGGGATTTTCTGTTTTCCGGAAGATGTCGTGAGGTAAGTCCGGGACGTGCTGGCGTGGAGCCCTGACCGCAGGGGGAGGGGCTGGCATGATGGAGCCATGAGTGCACCGTCGACCGCCAGCGAAGCCCGGGGGCTACCCCCGCTGTTGCGGGACGTGCGGGGTGCGCTCGAGAACCTCGCGTTCCCCCTGGCCCTGGCGAGCTCGGTCGATGCGAGGGAATCGGCGGCAGCCGCCCGTGCGCAACTGAACGACTACATCCTTCCCAGGCTGGCCAGCCTCGACGCGCCACTGATCGCCGTCGTCGGCGGTTCGACGGGTGCCGGAAAGTCCACCCTCGTGAATGGCCTCGTGGGGCGTCCCGTGTCCGGAACGGGCGCCGTCAGGCCCACCACGCGCCAGCCGCTCCTGCTCCATCACCCCGACGACGCAGGCTGGTTCGACGACGCCCGCGTCCTGCCGACGCTCAGCCGGGTCCGGCTTGCGGGCGATGACGGCGCGGAGGACGGAACTCCCGCACACCTCCCGGGCCCCGCAATGACGCTGGACCCGTCCGGGCAGCCGGGGCACACCGCCGGGGCGGACACCCTGCTCCTCCGGCCCACCCGGACACTCCCGGCCGGCCTCGCCCTGCTCGACGCCCCCGACGTCGATTCCATCGCGGACGAGAACCGCAAGCTCGCCGGGCAGTTGCTGGCGGCAGCCGACCTCTGGATCTTCGTGACGACGGCCAACCGCTACGCCGACGCCGTCCCGTGGAAGCTGCTGGCCGAGGCGGGGCGGCGCGACGTCCTGGTGGCGGTCGTCCTCGATCGCGTCCCGCCCGGCGTGGAGGAGGAGATCAGGGGGGACCTCCTGAACCTCCTCTCCGCCGAGAACCTCGGACACGCTCCCATCTTCGTCGTCCCGGAACTTCCCCTCGGCCCGTCGCGCATGCTGCCCCCGGACGCCGTGGTACCGATCAGCCGGTGGCTGCAGGCCCTTGCCGCCGACGCCGAGGGCCGCCGGGACATCGCACGGCGGACCGTGCAGGGCGCCATGCGCGCGCTCGCCGGGCGCATCGATTCGATCGCCGAGGCGGCCACGCAGGAGCAGGCGGTCGGAGATGCATTGCGTGCCTCGGTCGACGGGGCCTACCGCGACGCGCTGACCGACGTCCTCGCCGCCACCGAGGACGGCAGGCTGCTGCGCGGCGAAGTGCTGGCCCGCTGGCAGGACTTCGTCGGCACCGGTGAATTCATGCGGGGGCTCGAGTCGAGGATCGGCTGGGCACGCGACCGGGTCAGCGCTTTCTTCACCGGCAGGCCGGCTCCTGCCGCGACGGTGGCGGACGCCATCGGGAGCGGCCTGCAGACCGTCATCGTCGAGCAGGCGGCACGCGCGGACGAAGCGACCCGGCGGCGCTGGAGGGCGGAGCAGGCCGGCAGGGTGCTGCTCGAGAGCGTGCCCCCCTGGCGTGCCGACGACTTCTCCTCCAGCGTGGCCCGCGAGATCCGGGCCTGGCAGCAGGACCTCCTGCAGCTGGTCCAGGCCGAGGGAGCAGACAAGCGATTCACGGCGCGGATGCTCTCCTTCGGCGTCAACGGCGTCGCCGTGGCTCTGATGGTGGTGGTCTTCGCCTCCACGGGTGGGCTGACCGGTGGTGAGATCGGCATCGCCGGAGCGTCGGCGATCGCGGGCCAGAAACTTCTGGAAGCGGTGTTCGGCGACGATGCCGTGCGGCGCCTGACGGCGATAGCGCGGAAGAACCTGTCGCAGCGGGTGGAGGGCCTGTTCCGGCACGAACGCGAGGACTTCGACCGGTGCCTCGAGCCGCTGGCCCACCAGACGCCGGCGGAGTCGCTGCGCGTCCTGGCCCAGCATCTGCGTACGGCGGTTCCGACCGGACTGCAGCTGGGCGCGGAGGACGAGGCATGAGCCGAGACACCGGAGCGGCGGCGGACGCGCTGCTCGCGACCTCCCTCCTGGACGCCTTGGACCGCCTCCAGGAGGCGTACGACCTCGGGACGGACAGACTGCCGCGCGACGAACTAGAGCGCCTCCACGGCACGCTGGAGCGTGCCGGCGCACGGCGGTCCCTGTCCGCCGACCACACCGTCGTCGGCGTGTTCGGACCCACTGGCAGCGGGAAGTCCTCCCTCGTGAACGCGCTGAGCGGCACGGAAGCCGCGCGGGTGGCCGCGCGGCGTCCGACGACGTCGGAACCCCTCGCCCTGGTCTGGGGACGCCGGGGGAGCGATGAGCTGCTCGACTGGCTCGGAGTCAACCAGCGCGTCCAACTGCCGGAGGGTGCCCCCCTCGTGGCGGGGTCGGCCGCTCTGGCATCGCAGGGAAGTACCGCTGCGCTCCGGTCCACGGTTGCCGCCGTCCTCGTCCTCGACGGGCACGAGGGGCACGAGGAGCGCGAGGGGCATGACCGGCAGGACCGGCTCGACAGGACCGCGGGGCAGGGCGGGCGCGACGTACAGGGCTCCGGCGACCCGTCCGCCGGCCCGGCTCCTGACGCGGCGGGGGGCCTCCGCAGGTTCTTCCGGTGGCGGCGCCGTCCCACGGCGACCGCCATGCCCCAGGTCGTGGCAGCTGTGCGGACGGTCCCGGTGGATGACGCCCCCGGCCTGATCCTCCTCGACCTCCCCGACTTCGATTCGACCACGCTCGCCCATCGCGAGATCGTCCAGCGGCTCGCCGGGCAGGTCGACGTCCTCCTGTGGGTGGTCGATCCGCAGAAGTACGCCGATGCGGCCCTCCACCACGGATTCCTGCGCGGGCTGGCGACCCACGAGGCCGTGACAGTCGTGGCACTCAACCAGGCGGACCGCCTCGGGCCCCAGGACCTCGACGCCGTCACGTCGTCGCTGAAGGGCATCCTGGCCGGCGAGGGACTGTCCGACGTCGTCGTCCTTCCGGTGTCCGCGCGCACCGGCGACGGCGTCGCCGGACTCGCCGCCGCCATCCGGGCCCTCGCCGAGAGCCGCGCAGCAGCCACGCGGAGGATGGCGGCGGACGCCGCGCTCGCCGCGACAGGCCTCCTCCCGTACGCCGGGGAGCAGCCGGTGGCCAGGCCGTCCGGGGAAACGATGACCGCCCTGTCCGACGAACTCGGATCCGCGGCGGGAGTGCCGGTGGTGGTCGACGCCGTGCGCAGCGCCTACCGCCGCGATGCGCACGCCGTGGCCGGCTGGCCGGTCACGCGCTGGCTGGCCGGGCTCCGCCCGGATCCGCTCCGCCGGCTGAACCTCCGGCGGCAGGACATCGCCCCCGACATACGCAGGTCGTCGCTGCCGCAGGGCCAGCCGGCCCAGCAGGCGAAGGTGGACCACGCCCTCCGCGTCTTCGGTGATGCGTCGGCCGCGGGAGCGGTCGAGCCCTGGCACACCTCCATCCGGGACGCCGCGCGTGATACGGCCGCCGACCTCACCGATGCCCTCGACTCGGCCGTCACCGGCACCGACCTCGAAACCGGCCGGCGCGCATGGTGGGGGATCTTCGGTCTCCTGCAGTGGGTCGCGTTCGCCGCGCTCGCGGGAGGACTTGCCTGGCTCGGCGTCCTGGCCGTTCTCGGCTTCCTGCAGCTCCCAGCGATCGACGTCCCGCGGGTGGAGGGGTTCCCGCTTCCCACGCTCCTGATCCTCGGTGGCGTGGTGACCGGCATCCTGCTGGGCGTCCTTGCGGCGCTGCTGGCGCGATGGGGCGCGGCGCGCCGGGCGTCGCGGGTGCGACGGCGGCTCCTGGCCTCCTGTGCGCGCGTCGCCCACGAGGTCGTTCTGCGGCCCGTGGAGGACGAAGTGGAACGCTGCAACCGCTTCCGCACCGCGGTCCTGGCGGCGCTTCAGCGCCCCTGAACCACTGCCGGAAACCACCGGCGAGGTGCTGTCCCGTCGTCAGGAGGTCCGGACCGTCGTGCGGGCGACCGCGTTGTGGCCTGAGCAGATCCAGTCCACGGTTCCCGAGCCGATGCGCTCCGCGAGCACCCCGACGGAACGCGACGCGACCTGCGTGTCGTTGTTCAGCACGGCGTAGAAGTTCCTGACGCGTCCGTCCGCGGAGACCCGGACGGCATCACCCGTGAACAGCACGCCACGCCACTGGTACGCGTAGTGGCCGGGAGTGTGGCCCGGGGTGGGGAGATACTCGAGCCCCGGGAAGATCTCGCCGGAGCCGCTCAGCTCCCGGGCGCCCTCCGGGTAGGGGACGCGCGCCACCCTCTGCAGCACCTTCCGGAAGAGCGTCTTCGGCTTCGTGCGGCCGCGGAGGACAGCGGCGTCCTCGGCTCCGATCCACACCGTTGCACCGAGGACCTCGGAGAGCCGCTGCGCCGCCTGTGCGTGGTCGGCGTCGTAGTGCGTGAGGACGATGTCGGTGACCGGGCCCGTTGTCGCCTCGTTGGCGCGGAGCTCGGCGATGACGCCGTCGAAGCCGGAGGACATGCCCGGGTCGATCACCGCCGTGCGCCCGGCGCCCGAGACGACGAAGCCGTGCGAGCCCTTCTGCTGCTCGAGTTCGTAGCAATCATCGGCGATGAGGCGCATGGCTGTCCTTGTGCTGATCCGGGAAGAGGCTGGTCGAACACTACCAACGCGACAGTGCTGCCGGCAGTGCTGCCGCCAGTGGTGCCGACAGTGCTGCAGTACTGTCGCGGCTCCTGGCTCAGGAGAGGAGGCGTACCACCTTGTCGACCGTGTTGATGTTCCGCGTGGTGGACGTCGCCGCGTAGCGTGCTTTCGCGAGCAGCTTCGCGAGCGGGACCTCGGTCGATTGCCCCTTGGGCGAGAACCACCCGATGGCGCTTCCGCCGGCCAGCACCTCGGGTCGTCCGGTGAGTGCGTCGGCCTCGCCGAGGAAGGCCTCGAGGTCCGCGGGAGCCTTGAACAGGGTGACGTAGGTGTGCAGACTGTCCGCCCCCGCCGGAGGCTGGGGGACCGATGCGGCGATCGCGACGAGTTCGGCGCGGCCGACCACTATGACCCAGGCGAGGTAGCCGAAGCGGCGCCTGAGTGCTGCCTCCACACAGTCCGTCAGCTCCGCAGCATCGAGTGCGGACGAGCACGTGACGTTGCCGCTGGCGAGCACCGTGGCCACGTCGGTGACGGGAAGGGTGGCGAGCTCCTCGCGGAGCTCCGCCATCCGGACCGTGATCCCGCCGACGTTCACTCCACGGAGGAAGATGGCGTACCGGTGGCCGGCATCGGGGCCGTAGGGATCGGCTGGTGAGCCGGCTCCGGGGTGGGCCGGCATCACTCCGCCTTGCCGACGGCGAGGGTCAGCTGGCGAGCGGCGTCGGAGACGACCTCCGCGTGGATCCGCCCCGGTTGGCGGGTGAGGCGTTCCATCGGTCCCGAGATCGAGACGGCGGCGATCACGCGCCCCGAAGGACCGCGTACCGGAGCCGAGACCGAGGCCACCCCCGCCTCCCGCTCGCCGAGGCTCTGGGCCCATCCCCGCCGCCGGACGCCGGCGAGGACCGTGGGCGTGAAGCGAGCGCTCTGCAGTCCCTTCAGCAGGCGGTCGTGGTCCTCCCATGCGAGGAGGCACTGCGCTGCGGACCCCGCCTTCATGGAGAGCTGCGTACCGACCGGGATGGTGTCACGCAGTCCGACCGGACGCTCGGCCGAGGCGACGCAGACGCGCCAGTCGCCCTGGCGGCGGAAGAGCTGGGCGCTCTCGCCGGTGGCGTCGCGCAGACTGAGGAGCACGGGGCCGGCCGCCGCGATGAGACGGTCCTCGCCGGCAGCCGAGGCGAGCTCCACGAGCCTGCTGCCCAGGACGAAGCGCCCCTGGATGTCCCGCCCGACCAGGCGGTGGTGCGCGAGGGCGAGGGCCAGGCGGTGGACGGTGGGCCGCGCGAGGCCCGTCGACGCGACGAGCTGCGCCAGGGTGGTCGGTCCGGCCTCGAGGGCGTCGAGTACGAGGGCGGCCTTGTCGATGACTCCGACGCCGCTAGAATTGTCCATAAGATGATATTGACGTCTCATTATCTGAGACGCAAGCCGCGTGGCTGGCACTCGCAGCACGGCACTGGTTCAGTTGTAGGAGCATCAGTCTCGGCAGCGGCCGCCCCACCGGGTCCCGGCCCGCCGGACAGAAAAGGACGATCGTCATGGGCAAGACACTGGCAGAGAAGGTCTGGGACGCGCACGTGGTCCGCAAGGGCGACGTCGTCGGCGCGGAGGCGCAACCCGATCTCCTCTACATCGACCTGCACCTGATCCACGAGGTCACCTCGCCGCAGGCCTTCGAGGGTCTTCGCCTGGCCAACCGGCCCCTCCGGCGTCCTGACCTCACCATCGCGACCGAGGACCACAACACGCCGACGGTCGACATCGACAAGCCGATCGCCGACCTGACCAGCCGCACGCAGATCGAGACCCTGCGGGCCAACTGCAGGGAGTTCGGCGTCCGCCTGCACTCGCTCGGCGACGCCGAACAGGGCATCGTCCATGTCGTCGGCCCTCAGCTCGGCCTGACGCAGCCGGGACTGACCGTCGTGTGCGGCGACTCCCACACCTCCACGCACGGTGCGTTCGGGGCGCTCGCCATGGGCATCGGCACGTCCGAGGTCGAGCACGTCATGGCGACGCAGACCCTCTCCCTGAAGCCGTTCCGGACCATGGGCATCACGGTCGAGGGGACGCTGAAGCCCGGCGTCACGTCGAAGGACATCATCCTCGCCGTCATTGCCAAGATCGGGACCGGCGGGGGACAGGGATACGTCCTCGAGTACCGCGGGTCGGCCATCCGCTCGCTGTCGATGGAAGCCCGCATGACCATCTGCAACATGTCCATCGAGGCGGGCGCGCGCGCCGGCATGGTCGCGCCCGACGACACCACCTTCGAGTACCTGAAGGGCCGGCCCCACGCGCCCCAGGGCGCGGACTGGGACGCCGCCGTCGCGGACTGGCGCGAGCTGCGCACCGACGATGACGCCGTCTTCGATGCCGAGGTCTTCCTCGACGCGGACGAGCTCGAGCCCTTCGTGACCTGGGGTACAAACCCCGGGCAGGGTGTCTCCCTCTCGCAGGCCGTTCCCTCGCCCGACGACTTCGCGGACGAGAACGACAAGGCAGCGTGCAACCGGGCGCTGGACTACATGGCACTCGAGCCGGGTACGCCCATGAAGGACATCCGGGTGGACACCGTCTTCCTCGGTTCGTGCACCAACAGCCGCATCGAGGACCTGCGCATCGCCGCGGACATCATCCGGGGCAGGGAGAAGGACCCCGCGATCCGGATGATGGTCGTCCCCGGCTCGGCCCGTGTGCGCCTGCAGGCCGAGGCCGAGGGCCTGGACCGCGTGTTCAAGGACTTCGGTGCGGAGTGGCGGTTCGCCGGCTGCTCCATGTGCCTCGGCATGAACCCGGACCAGCTGGCACCCGGGGAGCGCTGCGCCTCGACCTCGAACCGCAACTTCGAGGGACGGCAGGGCAAGGGCGGGCGCACGCACCTCGTGTCGCCGGTGGTCGCTGCCGCGACAGCCGTCCGTGGCACACTCAGCTCGCCGTCGGACCTGGCGCCCCTCCCCATCGGCACCGGCGCCCATGCCGCCGAGCCCACGATCCCAGCAGCCTAGGAGAACGCCATGGAGAAGATCACCACCCACACCGGCATCGGCGTCCCTCTGCGCCAGAGCAACATCGACACGGACCAGATCATCCCGGCCGTCTACCTGAAGCGCATCACGCGGACGGGCTTCGAGGACGCACTCTTCGCCGGGTGGCGGAAGGAGGAGGACTTCATCCTCAACCGCGAGCCCTACTCCCGCGGCTCGGTCCTCGTCGCGGGGCCGGACTTCGGGACCGGATCGTCCCGGGAACACGCCGTCTGGGCCCTGAAGGACTACGGCTTCAAGGCCGTCCTGTCCTCGCGCTTCGCCGACATCTTCCGTGGCAACTCCGGCAAGCAGGGGCTCGTCGCCGCCCAGGTGGCGCAGGACGACATCGAGCTCATCTGGAAGATCCTCGAGAACGAGCCGGGCACCACGGTCACGGTGGACCTGGAGTCGCGGACGGTGCAGTGCGGGTCGGTCAGCGCCCCCTTCCAGATCGACGACTACACGCGCTGGCGCCTGCTCGAGGGACTGGACGACATCGGCCTGACGCTGCGGCAGGAAGAGCACATCACGGCCTTCGAGGCGAGCCGACCGTCCTACAAGCCCACCACGCTGCCCGTCCGCACCTGAGGCGGTGCCCGCCCGTGACGCCGTGAGGACGCCGTGAGGACGCCGTGAGGACGCCGGCAACAGTAATGCATGTCACGGACTCCGCAGGCGCCGGCGAGGAATGGCGGCGCACCTGGACGGGTTGCTAACAGCAAACAGGGGATGCGCGCAGTACCCTTGTATTTCTGTCTGCTCCCCTGTGCTCCTATGCTTGGAACGAGCATTTCGGCGTCCGTGGGGTTTCAACATAGAAGGAAAATAGGTATTCATGGGTAGCGTTCTGACCATTCGCGGCGGACTTCCGTTGGCGGGCAAGGTATCCGTCCGCGGTGCGAAGAACCTGGTTCCGAAGGCAATGGTCGCCGCACTGCTGGGGAACACGCCCTCGGTCCTGCGCAACGTCCCGGAGATCAAGGACGTCGACGTCGTCACGAGCCTGCTGCAGCTGCACGGCGTCACGGTGACCAAGGACCCGGTCACCGGTGACCTCACGATGGACCCGAGCGACGCCAAGATGGCCCGCTTCAAGGACATCGACGCCCACGCCGGTGACTCACGCATCCCGATCCTTCTCTGCGGACCCCTGATGCACAGCATCGGTGAGGCCTTCATCCCCGACCTGGGCGGGTGCAAGATCGGTGACCGTCCGATCGACTACCACCTCGAGGTCCTCCGCAACTTCGGCGCGGTCGTCGACAAGCGGCCCGGCGGCATCTCCATCTCGGCTCCAAAGGGCCTGCACGGAGCGAAGCTCACCCTTCCGTACCCGAGCGTCGGAGCCACCGAGCAGGTGCTCCTCACCGCCATCCGCGCGGAAGGCATCACCGAGCTCTCCGGTGCCGCCGTCGAGCCGGAGATCATGGACCTCATCGCCGTCCTGCAGAAGATGGGCGCCATCATCACGGTGCAGACGGACCGCGTCATCCGCATCGAGGGCGTCAAGACCCTCACCGGCTACAACCACAAGGCGATCTCCGACCGCAACGAGACGGCGTCCTGGGCCTCGGCGGCGCTGGTCACCAAGGGTGACATCTACGTCGAGGGCGCGCGGCAGCTCGACCTCACCGCCTTCCTCAACACCTACCGGAAGATCGGGGGGGCCTTCGACGTCGACGACGAGGGCATCCGCTTCTACCACCCCGGCGGCCTCCTGAAGCCGCTGGTCCTCGAGACCGACGTGCACCCCGGCTTCATGACCGACTGGCAGCAGCCCCTCGTCGTCGCCCTCACGCAGGCTTCGGGCGTATCGATCGTCCACGAGACCGTCTACGAGAACCGTTTCGGCTTCACGGAAGCACTGATCCGCATGGGCGCCAACATCCAGGTGCACCGCGAGTGCCTCGGCAGCGTGCCCTGCCGCTTCGGGCAGCGCAACTTCCTGCACTCGGCCGTCATCTCCGGCCCGACGCAGCTGCGCGGCGCGGACATCGACATCCCCGACCTGCGCGGCGGCTTCAGCCACCTGATCGCGGCACTCGCGGCGGACGGCGTCTCGCGCGTCACTGGGATCGAGCTGATCAACCGCGGTTACGAGCGCTTCCAGGACAAGCTCGAGGGCCTGGGCGCCGACTTCGACATCACGGAGGACGCCCCGGCTGTCGCCGTGGCACTCTCCTAGGCGGTCCGGCACATGGGGGAGTCACGGGGCTCACGCGCCATGTTCACGTTCCTCGCCTCCTGGGTGAGGCCGGTCATGAACGCCCTGATGGACAAGGAATGGCACGGGCAGGAGAAGCTGCCCGTCGGGACGGGCATGATCATCTGTCCCAATCACGTCACCGAGATCGATCCGGTCGTGGTGGCGCACTTCCTGTACAACCAGGGCGTCATGCCGCACTTCCTCGCGAAGGCGTCGCTGTTCAAGGTGCCGGTGATCGGATCGATCCTGCGCACCATCAAGCAGGTACCCGTCGAGCGCAGCTCGGCCGGAGCGAACCGGTCGCTCGAAGCCGCCCGTGAAGCCCTCGCCGACGGCGGCGGCATCATCATCTACCCCGAGGGCACCCTCACCCGCGACCCGGACCTGTGGCCCATGAAGGGCCGCACGGGCGCCGCCCGCCTCGCACTGCAGACCGGCGCGCCGGTGGTTCCGATCGCCCACTGGGGTGCGCACGAGGTCTTCCCGCCCTATGCCAAGCGTTTCTACCTCTTACCGCGCAAGCGGTCCCGCGTGCTCGTCGGGGACCCCGTGGACCTCAGCGAGTTCAGGGGCGCGCCCCTGACGAGGACCACGCTCGACCGTGCCACCGACCGCATCCTCGACGCCGTCACCGAGCTGCTGGCGGAGCTGAGGGGCGAGGAAGCGCCCGCCGAGCGGTGGGACCCTGCGGAGAAGCAGCAGAAGCGGACTGGCCGCGGGTCGGAGATCCAGGACGGCGGCGGGAATCCCGGTGAACCCCTGACCGGAGGAGGAGCGTGACCGCGGTCCAGGGGCGACGCGCGGCGCAGCCCGCGAAGATCGCCGTCCTCGGGTCCGGCAGTTGGGGCACCACGTTCGCGAAGGTGCTCGCCGATGCCTCTGCCGATACAGGGGTCATGCTCTGGTCGCGACGCCCCGAGGTGGCGGCCGAGATCACGGTGGACCACAGGAACTCCCCGTACCTCGGCGATACGCGGCTCCCGGGCAACGTGACCGCTTCCCCCGACGTCCGGGAGGTCCTGGCCGGAAGCGACCTGGTGGTCCTCGCCGTTCCGGCCCAGACGCTGCGCGCCCAGCTCCCGGCCTGGCGGCCCTTCCTGCCGTCCGACGCCGTCGTCGTCTCCCTCATGAAGGGACTCGAGGTCGGCACCGACGCCCGCATGAGCGAGGTGATCGCGGAGGAGCTCGCGCTGCCGGCCGACCGCATCGCCGTCGTCTCGGGGCCCAACCTGGCGATGGAGATCGCCCGCGAGGAGCCCACGGCGTCCGTCGTCGCGTGTCCCGATCACGGAACGGCGGCATGGATCGCGGCGGCGTGCACGTCCGCCTACTTCCGCCCCTACACCTCCACCGATGTGATCGGCGTGGAGATCGGCGGCATCGTGAAGAACGTGATCGCCCTCGCGGTCGGCATCTGCGAGGGACGCCGCATGGGGGACAACACGAAGGCGTCGGTCATCACCCGCGGGCTGGCCGAGACGACCCGCCTCGCCGTGGCGCTGGGCGGAAAGCCCGAGACCATGGCGGGACTGGCCGGCATGGGCGACCTGATCGCCACGTGCTCCTCCGCGCTCTCGCGCAACCACACGGCGGGCCACCTGCTGGGGCAGGGCCTGACCCTCGACCAGGTGACGGTGAGGATGAACCAGACGGCCGAGGGCATCAAGTCCGCCCAGGCCGTCCTCGACTCCGCCATGAAGCTCGGTGTCGACATGCCCATCACCGAAAGCGTCGTGGCCGTCCTCCAGGGACGCCTGTCCGTCAATGACCTGGGCCCGCGGCTGCTGGCCCGCAACCTCAAGCCGGAAGGCGATTCCGCACCGTGACCACCGATTCTCCTGTCCGCTCCCGCAAGCCCCGCGTCCTCGTCCTGTTCGGCGGCCGGTCCAGTGAGCACGCCGTGAGCTGCGTGACTGCGGCGGGAGTCCTCGAGGCGATCGACCGGACCCGGTACGAGGTCGTCCCGGTGGGCATCACCAAGTCCGGCCAGTGGTCCCTCGTCTCGGCCGACCCGTCCTCGTGGTCCCTGCGCGCCGACGTGCTGCCCGAGGTCACGGCGACCGAGCAGGCCGTGGTGATGGGCACCGCCGCCGACGGCAGCGAGGGGCAGGAACTGCTCGTCGCCGCGCCCGGGTCCGTCCCCGAGAGCCTGGGCGGCGTCGACGTCGTGCTGCCGCTGCTGCACGGACCGTTCGGCGAGGACGGCACGCTGCAGGGCATGCTCGAGCTGGCCGACATGCGGTACGTCGGGGCCGGGGTCCTGGCGTCCGCGGTAGGGATGGACAAGCACTACATGAAGGTGGTCTTCGCTGCGGCGGGCCTCGAGGTGGGCCCGTACGTGGTGGTGACGGACCGCCAGTGGCGGACCGACGCCGAGGAGAGCATCCGGCGCGCCGCAGCGCTCGGCTTCCCGCTGTTCGTCAAGCCGGCCCGGGCCGGGTCCTCCATGGGCATCAGCCGGGTCGAGGATGCGGACGGCATCCGGGCCGCGGTCGACGCCGCGCGCGTGTTCGATCCCAAGGTGGTCATCGAGGCCGGGATCCTGGGACGCGAGATCGAGGTGGCGGTCCTGCAGGGCCGGGGCCTCGACGGCCCGCGCACGTCGCTGCCCGGTGAGATCGCCATCCAGCCCGGGGAGCACGCCTGGTACGACTTCGAGGCGAAGTACGTCGACGGTGCCGCGGCCGAGCTGTCCTGCCCGGCGGACC
Source organism: Arthrobacter pasteuri (assembly GCF_054510955.1). NCBI lineage: Bacteria > Bacillati > Actinomycetota > Actinomycetes > Micrococcales > Micrococcaceae > Arthrobacter > Arthrobacter pasteuri. Next base: position 620,619 of record NZ_JBTNDO010000001.1, on the reverse strand, counting down.
TCCCGCAGGACGTGATCGACCGCGTCCGCAGGCTCGCGGGCGAGGCCTTCGACGCGATCGGCGGCGAGGGACTGTCCCGCGTCGACTTCTTCTACACACCCGACGGCCACCTGGTCATCAACGAGATCAACACCATGCCCGGCTTCACGCCGATCAGCATGTACCCGCAGATGTGGGCGAAGTCCGGCCTCGGCTACACCGAGCTCATCGACGAACTGATCGGGCTGGCGCTCGACCGCGGTACCGGACTGCGCTGACCCGGAGGTCCCTGCCGGGCTGACCCGGAGGTCCCTGCCGGGCCCGATCGGGACCCGGCAAGAACCTGAATCGGGACCGCCCCTCGTCATCCGGCGGCAGTGACGGCGCCGACCCTGCGCGGAGTGTGCACCGGCTTGTCGGGGACGTGGGCGGGGCGTCGCCTGGCGAATTCTGCCCGTAGTTCGGGCAGCACCAGTTCGCCGAAGAGATCGAGCTGGTTCAGCACCGTCTTCAGGGGCAGGCCGGCGTGATCGATGAGGAACAGCTGGCGCTGGTAGTCGCCGAAATACTCCTGGAAGGACAGGGTCTTCTCGATGACCTCCTGGGGGCTGCCGACCGTCAGCGGCGTCTGGGCCATGAAACTCTCCATCGTCGGCCCGTGGCCGTAGACAGGGGCGTTGTCGAAGAACGGACGGAACTCCTTCACCGCATCCTGTGACTTCCGCGCCATGTAGAACTGTCCGCCCAGTCCCACGATCGCCTGGTCGGCGGTGCCGTGGCCGTAGTGGGCGTAGCGTTCCCGGTAGAGGCCGATGAGCTGCTGGTAGTGCTCCTTCGGCCAGAAGATGTTGTTGGCGAAGAACCCGTCGCCGAAGTAGGCGGCGATCTCCGCGACCTCCGGCGTGCGGATGGAACCGTGCCAGACGAACGGTGCGACGCCGTCGAGCGGTCGCGGAGTGGAGGTGAAGTTGCGCAGTGGCGTTCGGTACTTGCCTTCCCAGTTCACGACGTCGTTGTCCCACAGCTGGCGCAGCAGGTTGTAGTTCTCGACGGTCAGTTCGACGCTGTCCTGCTGGTTCTTGCCGAACCAGGGGTAGACGGGCGCGGTGTTGCCGCGCCCGAGGATCAGGTCCACGCGACCGTCGGCGAGGTGCTGCAGCGTGGCGAAGTCCTCCGCGATCTTCACCGGGTCGTTGGTGGTGATCAGGGTGGTGCTGGTGGACAGCGTGATGCGCTCGGTCTGGGCGGCGATGTAGCCCAGGAGGGTGGTCGGGGAGCTGGCGTAGAAGGGCGGGTTGTGGTGCTCGCCGGTCGCGTAGACGTCCATGCCGATCTCCTCGACCTTCCTGGCGATGGCGACGGCGGCCTTGATGCGCTCATGCTCGGTGGGTGTCTCACCGGTGAGGGGGTTCCGGGTGACGTCACTGACTGTGAAAACGCCGATTTCCATGATTCTGCTCCAAGAGGTTGAAGAGGTTGAAGAGGTTGAAGAGGTTGAAGAGGTTGAAGAGGTTGAAGGGGGTGAAAGGCGGGTGGCCGGGGGTTCAGGACGTCGGCGCCTGGATCCTTGCCAGGAGGTCCTCGAACGGCGCGGACGGTTCGATCCGGGAGGAAGGGCGTGCCGGGGACCGCCCGACGAGCGTTCCGGCCAGCTCCCGTGCGGCACGGCGTGACCTCTGTTCCAGCGCGGGTTCACCGTCGGCGCCGGCTCCCCAGTCCTGGGGTGCAGCATAGACGGCGGTGGGAGCTACCCGTGCCCGCAGGTAGCTGAAGAGGGGCCGCATGGCGTGGTCGAGGACCAGGGCGTGGCGCGCGCTGCCGCCTGTCGCCCCCAGGAGAACGGGCATGCCCTCGAGCGCGGTGTTGTCGATGACATCGAAGAAGGATTTGAACAGCCCGCTGTAGGACCCTGTGAACACAGGACTGACGACGATGAGCGCGTCCGCGTCCGTGACGTTCCCGATGGCAGCGGCCAGGGCAGGGGGCGCGAACCCGCTCACCAGGTGGTGTGCGATGTCGACCGCATGGTCGCGGAGCTCGAGGACCTGGATCGAGGCGTCATGGCCGGACAGGGACAACTCGGCCTTGACGGCCTCCGACAGCACATCGGCCAGCATTCGACTGGACGACGGGACGCCGAGTCCCGCTGTGACAACTGCGACTTTCGTCATGACGCCTCCAGTGGTAGATGCATATGCATCGACTTCTTCAACGCGTCGAGGTGCCGAGTCATTCCCGGACCGCCGACGGCGGAGTCCGGGGCGTCGTGGTCGAAGGCCGGGGCGGTTCCGGTTCGTGGCGGGCAGGGCGTACTAGGCCAGGACGAGGACGCCGATCAGCGAGGCTCCCGCCAGCAGCAGTGTCGAGGCGGCGCCGACCGCGGCGAACCGTCCCCCCGTGCGCAGGAGGCGCCGGACGTCGATCCCCGCGCCCAGCCCGAACATCCCGGCAGCGAGCAGGACGGTGGCCACAGTGCGGCCGGCCTCCAGGACCGGCGGAGGCAGGATGCCGAGCGACCGCAGGACGACCATGGCCAGGAAGCCCAGGACGAAAAGTGGCACCAGGGGTGCGGTTGCCCGCCCGTTCCCGTCCGCAGCGGTCGTCGTGCCGTGCCGACCCGAGCGTCGGCGTTCCCCGAGACCCGCTGCCGCCGCGACCGGCGCCAGCATCAGCACCCGTCCCAGCTTGACGACGGTCGCCGACGCCAGCGCCGTCGCCCCGGCCGTGCTGGCGACGGCCACCACCTGCGCCACCTCATGGACGGCGAGGCCCGACCACACGCCGAACTCCGTCGCGTCGAGGGCGAGGAGTGTGTTCAGCAGGGGCAGGGCGATGATCATGAGGGATCCGTACAGCGTGACCATGGCGACGGCGGAGGCCACCTCGTCGTCGTCCGCGTCCGCGATGCCCTGCATCCCGGCCACCGCGGACGCGCCGCAGATCGAGAAGCCCGCTGCCATCAGGAGCGCCCCGGCCCGGCTCAGCCCGAGGCGCTCACCGAGCCAGAGCGTGGCGTAGAAGCTTCCGGCGACACACGCGACGATGAGCAGGAGGACCTGCGGGCCCAGGGCGAGGATGTCCGGCAGGGCGAGCTGGAGCCCGAGCAGGACGACGCCGGCGCGCAGCAGGCGCTTTGTTCCGCCGCCGATGCCCGTGCGGAGGGTCTCCGTGTAGAAGCCGGAATTGCCCAGCAGGATCCCTAGGATCAGGGCGATCACGAGGGCCCCGAAGACTGTCTGGAGGCCGGCCAGAACCACGGCACCGGCAACGCCGGCCGCCAGCACCAGAAGACCCGGGATCCACGCCCGGAGCCGGGGATCCCGGGTCTTCGGAGTGGTGCTGCGGCTGTTCATCGGCGTCTGTCCTTCCGGCCGCCACTAAAGCAGCACGTGGTGGTGTCGGGGCGGCGTCCGGTTCTCCGCGGGCCATTCTACGACCGGCACCGTCGGGAGTGGGTGCTTGCCGACCCGCCCACAGTACTTCCATCCTGCGACAGGACGCGGGCTACCAAGAAAAGGAACGGCGCGAGTCTCGTACACGTGCAGGCCGAGAGGCCTGCGTAATCCTTCAGGGTCAAGACGCGTAGGGCCTACTCGCGTAGTCCAATCCGCCCGTTCATAAGCTGGGACCTCTGATCGATGAAGAACTTGGCGAATTCTGAAAGAGCGGGTTCCAGGACATGCGTGCTTCAAAATCACCTTCCCAGAAGGGCAAGTGCAATGACCTCCATCCAGCGCGGTAAGCCAGGCAAAAAGTTCTCCCGGAGACGACGGGCCGCGGGTGCTGCCGCCCTCGTAGCGGTTCTCGGTGTCGGCGGGTGGGCCGGGGCTGGTAGCGGCCTGGTTCCGGCACCGGGGCCGGATTTTAGGGCGGTGCAGATCGATGGTCCCTCAAGCGCTCCGTCGGTGACTGCTGGATCCGCTGCACCGGAGTCGGTGTCCTCCGGATCTGAGGGGCTCGAATCCGCTCCTGCACCCGCGTCGATGCTGATGCCGGCATCGACGCGCTCCGAATCGGTCCCTTCGGGTCCCGAAACGAAGGCTTCGGGCCCGCCGGGGGTGCCGGGGAAGATCATCAATGAGCCGCCGCCGGTAGCGGTGGCCAAGGGCTTTGATAAGGCAACCGATGTCGTTCAGGGCGTTTCGGTGAGGGTGTCGGGGCGGAAGGCGGTGCCAGGTGAGGCGCGCGGTGTCGGGGAGGTGGCCGGGCCGGCGGTCCAGTTCACCCTCACGGTGACCAACCGCACCCCGGAGCCGGTTTCCCTGGCGGAGGCGGTGGTGAACGTCGAGGCGGGATCGGGCCGGGTCCCGGCGGAGCTGCTCAGCGGCCCGGGCGCCGTGGCCTTCCCCGCCGAAGTGGGTGCGGGAAAGACGGTCTCGGGTGTCTTCGTCTTCCGGATTCCCCCCGATCAGCGTGGAGCGGTCCGGGTCCTGTTCCACCATCAGGCAGTCACGCCGGTCGCGGCCTTCGAAGGCTCCGCGCCAGTGCAGGGAGAGGCGCCATGAGCAACACCAGCATCCCGACACCGATGTCGGCTGCGGGGAGGACCGCGGGGCATCCATGGTGCCGGGGCGTGCTGCGGAAGTCCGTGGCGATGGTGGCGGTGGGTGTTTTCGCGGTCGTGGCGGGGCTTGTTGCCGGCCCGATCGCGTCGGCGGACACGGCGCCGGACCCGGCCGGTGCGGCGAATCCGGCGACGGTGTCGGCGGATCCGTTGCCCACGGTGCAGGTCGATGGGGTGGTGTGGCAGCAGGTGGTCGTGGGGAACACCGTCTATGTGGCGGGTAACTTCACCACGGCCCGGCCGGCCGGTGCCGCGGCGGGGACGAGCACGGTGGCACGCAATAACATCCTGGCGTATGACATCACCACGGGTGCGCTCCTTCAGTCCTTCGCGCCGAGCTTGAACGCGCAGGCCCGGTCGATCGCGGCGTCGCCGGATGGTTCGAGGATCTACGTCGGTGGTGCGTTCACCACGGTGAACGGGGCCCCGGCCTCGCGCATCGCGGCTCTCGATCCGACGACGGGTGCGTTGATCTCCTCCTTCAAGGCGGTGCCGAACTCGCGGGTCGATGCGATCGTGGCGACATCCGACGCGGTCTACCTGGGCGGCTGGTTCTCCGCCGTCGGGTCGACGTCACGGCCGAGGCTCGCCGCCGTCGATGCGGCCACCGGCGCCCTGCGCGGCTGGAGTCCGAAGGCCGCAGGAGGGGATGTCTCCGCGATGGTGCTGTCCCCTGACCGCAGCAAGATCGTGGTGGGCGGCAGCTTCACCACGCTCAACGGGTCCTCGAACCCCGGGTATGGGCTGGCCGCTGTCGATACGGCGACCGGTGCGTTGCAGCCATGGGCGGTCAACGGTCTGGTCCGCAACGGTGGACAGGATGCGGCGATCACCGCCTTGGCCAGCGACGGTACGCGCGTCTACGGGACCGGTTATGTCTTCGGTGCCGGCGGGAACCTCGAGGGGACGTTCTCGGCTAACTGGGCGGACGGGTCCGTGACGTGGGTGGAGGACTGCCACGGCGACTCCTACGGTGTCGCACCCATCGGCGAGGTGATCTACACGGTGGGGCACGCCCACTACTGCGGCAATATCGGCGGGTTCCCCGAATCGAACCCGCGGGACTGGCAGCGGGCCATCGCCTTCAGCAAGAGCACGACCGGGACCGTCAAGCGGAACAGCGTCGGCAACTACTTCAACTTCGAGGGCACTCCTGCCCCGTCGCTGCTGACCTGGTTCCCGCGGATGACCGCCGGCACGTTCACCGGTCAGGGCCAGGCGGCCTGGTCGGTGACCGGCAACGCCGACTACGTGGTCCTCGGTGGGGAGTTCCCCCGGGTCAACGGCAAGGGACAGCAGGGACTGGTGCGCTTCGCCGTCCGCAGCATCGCCCCCAACAAGGTCGGCCCCACCGTCACCGGTGCCGCGACGAATCCGACGCTCACCTCCACGGAAGCCGGCCGGGTCACGGTGAAGTGGACGGCCAACTGGGACTACGACAACGAGAACATCACCTACAAGGTGATCCGTGACGGTCAGATCGCCACCCCGGTCCACCAGGTCTCGCAGCTGTCGAAGTTCTGGCAGCGGCCCGTGCTCACGTTCGAGGACTCGGGCCTGGCTCCCTCCTCGACGCACACCTACCGGATCTTCGCCACCGACCCCTTCGGCAACGAGGTCCGCTCCGAGACCGTGAGCGTCACAGTCATGGCGGGCACCGCGGCGAACACCGCGCCGGTGGCACGGTTCACGCAGGAGATCAACGGCCTGAGCGCGTCCTTCGACGGGTCCGGTTCGACCGACGCCGACGGCACGATCGCCTCCTACGCCTGGGACTTCGGCGACGGGACGACAGGCACCGGTGTGAGGGCGTCGAAGACCTACGCCGCGGCCGGCACCTACACGGTGAAGCTGACCGTGACCGACAGTGCCGGGGCGACGAACTCCGTCTCCAGGGCGGTCACCGTCGCTGCCGACACTCCCGTGAATGCCCCTCCTACGGCGGCGTTCACGTACACGGCCACCGGTCTGGCGGCGTCCTTCGACGGGGCGGGTTCGGCCGACGCCGACGGCACAATCGCCTCCTACGCCTGGGACTTCGGCGACGGGACGACAGGCACCGGTGTGAGGGCGTCGAAGACCTACGCCGCGGCCGGCACCTACACGGTGAAGCTGACCGTGACCGACAATGCCGGGGCGACGCACTCCGTCTCCAGGGCGGTCACCGTCGCTGCCGGGGATCAGCCGGCCGAACTGGCCCGGGACGCCTTCGGTCGGACCGTCACCGGCGGGTGGGGCAGCGCCGACGTCGGCGGGCCCTGGCTGGTCGGAGGATCCACGGCCAAGTACTCGGTGGACGGCAGCGCGGGCCTGATGAACCTCGCGGCGGCAGCCTCCAGTGCCAATGCCCGGCTCGACGGGGTGTCGTCGCTGACCACCGACACCCGGTTCACGACGAAACTCGACAAGGCCCCCAACGGGGGAGGCCTGCACCTGACGGTGATCGGCCGCAACGTGGCCGGGGCCGGGGACTACAGGACGAAGCTCCTGATCTCGGGGACCGGCGGCATGTCGCTGATCGCCGAGAAGGCCGTCAACGGGACGGTCACCACCCTCGGAAGCGCTTCGGTGCCCCTGACCTTCACCGTGACCGACACCTACAACGTGCGGGTGCGGGTCTCGGGAACGGCTCCGGCGACGGTGCAGGCCAAGGTGTGGGTGGCCGGAACCGCGGAGCCTTCCACCTGGCAGCTCACCAGGACGGACTCCGAACCGGTCCTGCAGAAAGCAGGATCAGTGGTCGTGGACGCCTACCTCTCCAGTTCGGCGACCATGGCACCGCTGAAGGTACGCATCGACGACTTCCTCGTCCAGTAGCCGAGAAGTCCAGCAGCACCGGCCACGTCCGGCGAGGAGGGCGGGTGAATCCCGCCCTCCTCGCTCGCGCCCCTTCGGACCCCTAGACGATGCCTTCCGTCAGCGCGTTGGGTGTGCCGAACCGGTGCGCCGTGATGCTGATGGCCTGCTCCTGCAGGAACGGGAGCAGTTCCACCCGGCCCGCTTCGGTGACGGGCTGTGCGTAGATCGCGAGGTCCGGACGTCCGCCGGTCGCGGCGGCCAGCGCGGACAGGCCCCCGCCGATCAGTCGGACGCGCCGGACGGGAAGCGCTGAGGCCCGTGCCAGCCACCCGCCGTCGTCCTCGATGGTGAGTGTCTCAGCCTGTTCCCGGACGACCGCACGGAGCGCAGCCGGGAGCTCCACCGCGCTCGAGACCGACACCGGGGCGCCGGCCGCCTTCGCCGCGAGGAGGACGCGGACGAGATCGGCGACGGGGGCGCCGTCCGCGAGGCGCACCGTCACGGGGTGGGCCAGGTAACGGAAGAGGTTGCGTTCGGCCGAGAGGCCGGAGACATCCTTCACCTGGCCGAACTCACCGTTCCAGGCCGCGGCATCCGATGCCGCGGCGCGGCCCAGCCGGCCGACGTCTGCTGCAGGCAGGCCCGCCGAGCGCGCAGCGGACAGCAGCGGAGCCACGGCGGACAGGGGCGCACCCTGGGCTGCCGATTCCCGGGAGGACCAGTTCCCGAGTCCCACGAGGTAGTTGGGGCCGCCCGCCTTGGTGCCCGCCCCGACGGCGGACTTCTTCCAGCCGCCGAAGGGCTGGCGCTGCACGATGGCACCGGTGATGCCCCGGTTCACGTAGAGGTTGCCGGCCTGCACGCCGTCGATCCAGGCGGCGATCTCACGGCTGTCGAGGGAGTGGATGCCGGAGGTGAGGCCGTAGTCAATGTCGTTCTGCAGGGCTATGGCGTCCTCGAGCGTCGGCGCGGTCATGATGCCGAGGATGGGGCCGAAGTACTCCGTGAGGTGGTACGTCGATCCCCGCTTCACGCCGTCGCGCACGCCGGGGCTCCAGAGACGGCCCGAATCGTCGAGCCGCTGCGGCTCCACGAGCCACGATTCGCCGTCCCCCAGCGTCGTCAGCCCGTCGAGGAGCTTGCCGGCGGCCGGCTCGATGACGGGACCCATCTGCGTGGAGGGGTCCGACGGGTAACCGACGGCCAGCGAGGTCACTGCGTCCAGGAGCTGGTTGCGGAAGCGCTGCGACGTGCCCACGCTGCCCACGAGGATGACCAGGGAGGCGGCCGAGCATTTCTGCCCGGCGTGGCCGAAGGCGGACTGCGCGACGTCCTTCGCGGCGAGGTCGAGGTCGGCGCTCGGTGTCACGATGATCGCGTTCTTGCCGGACGTCTCGGCGAGCAGCGGCAGGTCGGTGCGGAACGAGCGGAAGAGCTCAGCGGTCTCGTACCCGCCGGTGAGGATGACGCGGTCCACCCGGGCGTCGGAGATGAGGCGGCGCCCGAGGTCGTTCTCCTCGACCTGGACGAGGTGCAGGACCTCGCGCGGCACGCCCGCTGCCCAGAGGGCCTCGATCATGACGGAGCCGGAGCGCCGCGCCTGCGAGGCGGGCTTGATGATCACCGACGAGCCGGCGGCGAGGGCAGCGAGGGTCGATCCCGCGGGGATCGCCACCGGGAAGTTCCACGGCGGAGTCACGACCGTGAGGCGGACGGGGGAGTACGAGGCGCCGTCCACGTCGTCGAGCTCACGGGCACGCTCGGCGTAGTAATGGGCGAAGTCCACGGCTTCGGAAATCTCGGGATCCGCCTGGTCGAGGGTCTTCCCGGTCTCGGCGGCCATGACCTCCATGAGGTCGGCACGGCGTGCCTCGAGCGCGTCGCCCGCCCGGTGAAGAACGGCCGCGCGCTCGGCGCCCGAGAGGGAACCCCAGGAGGATGCTGCGGTGACCGCGCCGGCGATGGTGTCCTCGAGGTCCTCCGCCCGCGTCAGCGTGGTGGCGGCGACGACGTCGTTGCCCAGGTCGGAGGTGGCCACACGCTCGAGGATCGCCCGGCCCCAGGCCCGGTTGGCCGGGAGGGACGGGTCGGTGTCCGGGGTGTTGACGAATCCGGACCCGGGGTGGGCCGGTTCCGGGAGCGTGCGGTCCTGCCGGCGGTTCGGGGCCGGGATGGAGGTGTCGAGCGCTGCCAACGACGCGAGGAAGCGGTTCTTCTCGCGTTCGAACAGAGCCTCGTTCTCGGACAGTTCGAACACCGCCGACATGAAGTTGTCCTGGCTCGCGCCCTCCTCGAGGCGGCGGATCAGGTAGGCGATGGCGACGTCGAACTCGCCCGGATGCACCACGGGCGTGTAGAGCAGCAGCGACCCGACGTCGCGCTTGACGGCCTCGGCCTGGCCCTGCGCCATCCCGAGGAGCATCTCGAACTCGATGCCGGACCGTACACCCCGCTCGCCGGCGAGGAGCCAGGCGAAGGCGAGGTCGAAGAGGTTGTGGCCCGCGACGCCGATGCGCACGTTGTCGACGCGCCCGGGCTGCAGGGCGTAGTTGAGCACGCGCTTGTAGTGCGTGTCCGAGTCCTGCTTCGAGCCCCACGTGGCGAGCGGCCAGTCGTGCAGGGACGCCTCGACGTGTTCCATCGGGAGGTTGGCACCCTTGACCACGCGGACCTTGATGCCGGCACCGCCCCTGGCACGACGGGCCGCCGCCCACTCCTGCAGCCGGATCATCGCTGCGAGGGAGTCCGGGAGGTAGGCCTGCAGCACGATCCCGGCCTCGAGGTCCATGAACTCGGGCCGGTCGAGGATCGCCATGAAGACGGCGATCGTGAGGTCGAGGTCCTTGTACTCCTCCATGTCGAGGTTGATGAACTTCCGCTTCTCGGACCGGGCGGCAATCGCGTAGAGGGGTGCGAGCTTCTCGGCGACATGCTCCACAGCCTCTTCGAAGGCCCATGCGGGGTGCGGTGCGACGGTGGAGGACACCTTGATGGAGACGTAGTCGACGTCCGGGCGCTCGAGGAGCCGGACCGTGCCTTCGAGCCGGCGATCGGCCTCGTGCTCGCCGAGGACGGCCTCGCCGAGCAGGTTCACGTTGAGCCGGATGCCCTCACGCTTGATCCTGCTGATGGACCGCCCGAGCCTGGCATCGGAGGCGTCGATGATGAGATGCCCCACCATCTCCCGGAGGACGCGGCGGGCGATGGGGATGACGACCTGCGGCAGCACGGGGGCGACGGCGGCGCCGACCTTCACGGCCGAGCGCATGTACCAGGGGAGGAAGCCGGGGACCTTCGGGGCGATGGCACCGAGGTTGCGGGCTGCGACCGAGAGATCCTCGGGGCGGATGACGCCGTCGACGAAGCCCACCGTGAAGGCAAGTCCGTCGGGATCCTTGAGGACGCCCGCGAGCTGCTTGGCCGAGGAGTCCACCGGTACCTTCGATGCCTCGGTCAGCCAGCGCCGGACGAGGGCGACCGATGCCCCCGGCAGTGCTGCAGGGATGTCCGTCGTCCCGCCGGGACCGGCGGAGAATTCGGGCGCGCGGTCCGACCCCGGGTAAGGAGTGGGGTGCGCGTCATGGAGCGCCGGGGTGTCGGCGAGGCCCTCGAGGGGCGGGATCTGGGTTGTCATGGCAACGGCTTTCGGTTCGACGGCTTCCGCCGGGCACAGGATGAAGCAGCTACTTCATATCCAGTATCGGTCCGGCCGTACGATTAGGAAAAGCAATGATTACCGAAGGGTATTCATCAGTAGAACCGAACTGGGAGGCTCCGTGCTCGACCTGCGCAGACTGCGCCTGCTCCGCGAACTCAAGATCCGCGGAACCCTCGCCGATGTTGCTGCTGCCCTCAGCTACAGCCCTTCCTCCGTGTCCCAGCAGTTAGCCCTGCTCGAGAAGGAAGTGGGCGTGGAGCTGCTGCGGAAGACGGGCCGGCGGGTGGTCCTCACGGCGCAGGCCGAAGTGCTGGTCGCGCACACGGCCGAACTTCTCGAGACCCTGGAGCGGGCGGAAGCCGACCTGGCGGCCTCCCTGACCACGGTGTCCGGCACCGTCCGTGTGGCTGTCTTCCAGTCGGCAGCCCTGGCGCTCATGCCCGATGCCCTGACGGTCATGACGCGCGACTATCCCGACGTCCGCGTGGAGATGGTGCAGCGGGAGCCCGAGACGGCCCTGTACGAGACGTTCGCCCGGGACTTCGACCTCGTGATCGCCGAGCAGTACCCGGGCCACGCGGCTCCCCGCCACCCGGAACTCGACCATGTGCCGCTGACGGAGGATGCGATCCGCCTCGCCGTCCCCCTGGTCGGACCCGCCGGCGGGATCTCCTCGGTCGCCGGGGCGGCGGGAGCCGCCTGGGTGATGGAGCCTCGGGGGGCGGCGTCCCGGCACTGGGCCGAGCAGGCGTGCCGGCGCGCCGGCTTCGAGCCCGACGTCCGCTACGAGACGGCGGACCTCCAGGCGCAGATCCGGCTGATCGAGTCGGGCAACGCCGTCGCCCTCATGCCGGACCTCGTGTGGACCGGCCGGAATGTGCCCGTGCAGCTGTTCGACCTGGACGAGGAGCCCCGCCGGTCCATCTTCACGTCGGCGCGCCGGGCCGGCGCGCGACGGCCCGCCGTCCTGGCCGTCCGCGAGGTCCTCGACCGTGCCGCGGCCGACCTGCGCCGTCCGGCCCGGGTGCCGCAATAAATGGTCCCCCCGTCCTGTTGACTCCTACGACGTGCATTTTCGCGTCGTACCACCACGCTCCTAAGGTTGATGCATGACCCAGTCCACCCAGCTTGAGTCCGCCTCCGTGCCGGCCACGGTCGAGAGGGTCGCGGAGACCGTCCTCCCCACCCGGTACGGCACGTTCCGCATGATCGGCTACCGCGACGGCGAGGGGACCGAGCACGTCGCGCTCGCGCAGGGAATCCACGACGGCGTGCACGCGGCGCAGGATGCAGCTCCGCTGGTCCGCGTCCACAGCGAGTGCCTGACGGGCGACGCCTTCGGGTCCTGGCGCTGCGACTGCGGGGAACAGCTCGATGCTGCGCTCGCCGCCATCTCCGAGGAGGGCCGCGGCGTGGTGGTCTACGTGCGGGGGCACGAGGGCCGGGGCATCGGCCTGCTCGACAAGCTCAAGGCGTACGCCCTGCAGGACCGGGGCGTGGACACGGTCGACGCGAACACCGCCCTCGGGCTTCCCATCGATGCCCGGCGCTACGACCAGGCCGCAGAGATCCTGCAGGACCTCGGCATCGGCGCCGTCCGCCTGCTGTCCGGGAATCCTGCCAAGGAGGAAGCGCTGGAGGACCTGGGCATCGCGGTCTTCGAGCGTCGTGGACTGCCCGTGTCCGAGCGCTCGGAGAACGCGGGATACCTCGCCACCAAGCGTGCACGGATGCGGCACGACGAGGCCCCCTCGGCCGACGCCTGGAGCGACCTGCTCGACGGCGTCGTCCCTGCGGCTCCCGCGCCGGGCGAGGCGGAGGAGCTCGCGCACCGGTACGGCTACCTGGCCGGCGCGTCCGGGCAGATCGTCGCCGGGCAGCTGCGCCAGAGCCTGGACGGTTTCATCGCGTCGCGCTCCGGCGACTCCGGCTTCCATGAGGACCGCGGCGACCACGGGCACCTCCAGAGGCTGCGCGCCCTCGTGGACGCCGTCGTCGTCGGGGCGTCCACCGTGCTCACCGAGGACTGCTCGCTCGCCGTCGAGGACGTACCGGGCAGCAGCCCCGTCCGCGTGGTGCTCGACGCCGCGGCGCGGGTCGGTGTCGACGCTCGCGTCCTCGCCGACGACGGCGTGCCGACCCTCTGGATCGTCGGGCACGACGCGGACGTGCCCGCGGCCCTGCCCGCATCGGTGGAGGTGGTGAAGCTGGCCGCTGACGATTTCGCGCCGCGCCGCGTCCTCGACATCCTGCAGGCGCGGGACCTGTGGAAGGTGCTGGTCGAGGGAGGCGGCAATACCGTCTCACGCTTCCTGGAGGCCGGCCTGCTCGACCGCCTCTACCTGACCACTGCTCCGGTGCTGGTGGGCGACGGCGTCCCCGGCATCCGGTTCTCCGGGTCGGATGCGCTGGCGGAGGCCCGGACGGCTCCCGTCCGGCGATTCGTCTTCGGCCAGGACATCTGCACCGAGTTCAACTTCGCCGCCGTGCGCTGAGCCTGCACCGGGCGTGCATCGAGCCGGCGCCCGGATGCTCGGTTCACACCCCCGCGCCAGGGCGGAAATGCCGCAGCATCCCGCCCTGGCACATCCCGCCGGGCACAGCCGACCGTGGGATGGATGCTGCAGGAGGCGCCGCTACGAGTCGCCGCCGAGCCTCTTGCTCTTGTTCTGCAGGCGGTCGATGTGCTCCGAGGCCTCCGCCTTCGTGATGTCAGCCGGGATCTCCTCGCCCGCCTCCCGCGCCAGCGTGTCGAGGTAGCTGCGCTGCGCGGCGGTCATGGGCTCGTCGCCCGTGACCCAGTCCGCCGGATCGCGCTCAAAACCGCCCTCGGGCTCGGAGGCGGGGCTTCCCAGTGTGTCTGCCATGTCGGTTCCTGTCGGTCGTGGCCAGCGTGAGCCATCAGTCTACTTACTTTCCCGAGGTGGCCCGCGGGGGCAGGTGCGCCGCCGGGGGAGAGGCGGCTTCAGCCGGGAACACGCTGCCGCCGCGGCGCTGCTCGAGGTACGCGCGCAGGTATCGCTCCGAGTGCGCGGCGAGGAGCATCCTGCCGCCCGCGTACCGCACGCCTCCGCGTGCCCTGCTCGCGACGGCGAGCCAGCTGCAGACGGCGCGTTCGAGGAGCCAGGCCGGTGCCCACAGGGCGGCTGTGGGCCCGAAGACCTGCCGTCCGCCCCGCCGCCGTCGGCCCGCCTCGGCGACGGCGACGACCGCCAGACCTGCCAGCGCGAGGCTGCGCCCGGCAGGCCTGGCCAGGAGGACGGCGGGCAGCAGGCCGAGTTCGACGGCGAGCCTTCCGGGCTGCGCGAAGCTGTCGTAGGCCTGGCGGACCCGCTGCCGGGCGAAGTGCCGGGAGGAGCAGGGGATCCGTGCCACGAAGAGGTCGTCGGCGCGGGCCTCGACGCCACCGGCTGCCTTCACGGTGCGGATGAGCTCGAGGTTCTCGAAGAGGGCGTCGGCGCAGTAACCACCCGCCGCGAGGAGCGTGCTCCGCCGGACGCCGAGCGTACCCGGATAGTCGGAGGAGAACGCCCTGTTGAGCAGTGTGCGGCCCGTGTCCCACCGGGCGTGCCACGGCAGCCGGGCGAAGTAGTTCTGGGGGCGCACGAGGTCGGACTCCTCGAGGAGCTCGAGGACCCACTGGAGCTCGGGGCGCCGGTACCGGACGTCGTCGTCGGCGATCACGACGAGCTCGTGCCGTGCGACGGCGAGCCCCGTCAGCACCCCGTGCACCTTCCCGTTGCCGCCCCGAAGGACGAGCGCCGGATCGGGCCGGAGGTGGCGGACCTCCGGCGGGAAGGCCCTGGAATGCCGGTCAAAGAAGGGCTCGTCGGAGCCGTCGACCACGGTGACGTCGACCCAGCGGACGAGATCGCGCAGGTAGGCCGCCAGGTCCGTCACGGGCCCCGCGCCGGTCCACTTCAACGGCAGGATGTATTCGGCTGCGTACTGCATGGACGGTGGGTGTCCTCCTTGTGCAACGGGTTTCCGGACCGGCTGGCCGCTTCCCTTCAATTACTAAGCGTGCTTATGGTGGGCACGCAAGGAACCGGCGGGCGCGATTGCCCGTAGACACCAGGAGGAACAGTGAGCCAGCCAGCGCAGCAGCAGGAACCGCCCGGAACCACCGATGCCATGGAGCCCACCCCCGACCACGGCGAGCAGTCCTACCGCGGGTCGGGACGACTCACCGGAAAGAAGGCGGTCATCACGGGCGGCGACAGCGGCATCGGCCGGGCTGTCGCCATCGCCTATGCACGGGAGGGGGCCGACGTCCTCATCAGCTACCTGGACGAGGACGAGGACGCCCAGGAGACAGCCCGGTGGGTGGAGGAGGCCGGGCGCAAGGCTGTCCTGTTCCCGGGTGACCTCGCCGATCCTGCGACGTGCCGGGCCGTGATCGACAGGGCCGTCCAGGAGTTCGGGAAGGTGGACATCCTCGTGAGCAATGCCGCCTTCCAGATGACACACGAGACCATCGAGGAGATTCCGGACGAGGAGTGGGACCGCACGCTGGCCATCAACCTCAGCGCGTTCTTCCACCTCACGAAGGCGGTCCTGCCCGTCATGCCGCCGGGCGGGTCCATCATCGGCTCGAGCTCGGTGAATTCCGACAACCCCGTGCCCACGCTGCTGCCCTACTCGGCGACGAAGGCCGGCATCGCGAACATGACGGCGTCCATGGCCCAGCTCCTCGCGGACCGCGGCATCCGGGCGAATTCCGTGGCGCCCGGCCCCATCTGGACCCCGCTCATCCCGGCCACGATGCCCGAGGACGAGGTGGAGAGCTTCGGCCAGCAGGTCCCGATGCAGCGGCCCGGCCAGCCCGCCGAACTTGCTGCGGTCTACGTCCTGCTGGCGTCCGACGAGGCCAGCTACGTCTCGGGCGCGCGCATCGCGGTCACCGGAGGGAAGCCGATCCTCTGAAGGCCCGCGGGCCCATCCGCGGCCGGACCGGCGACGAAGGACTCTCGGCATTCCCCGGGCGCTTGACAGTGGTCGTCCGGGGAATGCCGATGACCTACCCCGTGAACATCGGCAGGGGGGCGCCGGCAACTCCGGGCTTGACGGCGAACAGGGCTCCCGCCGCCGGCTCCGACCCTACCGGGATGTTCTCCTGTGTGGTGGTGATGAAGAGCGTTCCCAGGTCCGACCCGCCGAAAGCGCACGCGGTCACGTTCGTGACGGGCAGCGGGATGTGCTCCGAGAGCCTGCCCGAGGCGTCGTAGCGGGCGATGGCCCCGCCCCCGTAGAGCGCGGTCCAGATACCGCCCTCCGCGTCGATGGCCATGCCGTCGGGCATGCCGAGCGCGGGTTCGACGACGGCGAACGTGCGGCGATCGGTGAACCGCCCGGCAGCCACGTCGTAGGCGAGGGCATCGATCCTTCCCGTGGGGGTGTCGCTGAAGAACGCTGTGTCGCCGGACGGGGAGAAGTGGAGGCCGTTGGAGATGGTGGCGCCGGCCAGCACGGTGGACACCGAGAGGTCCGTGCCCAGGGAGTAGACGGTGCCCATGCCGAAACCGCCCTCCCAGCCCATCGATCCGCAGAGGAAGCGTCCTGCCGGGTCGCAGCCGCCGTCGTTCATCCGAACGGCCGCGTCGGTGAACGCCTCCGGTCCCTGCTGGAGGACCGAGAAGGCGTCGTCGGCGAACAGGAATCCCCGCTCGACCCCGACCACGTAGCCGCCCGACTCCCGGCCCCGGATCACGCCCGCGAGCCGCGGGTGCACGTCGTGGCGGTCGATGCTGCCGTCCTCGTGGCGTACCAGGACGTCACCCTCCATCATGTCCACCAGCAGGAGCTCGCTGCGGCGCGGGTCCCAGTACGGGCCCTCGCCGTGGAAGGTGCAGACGTCGGAGATCTGCTCGGCTTTCACTGTTCCTCCTGGTGGGTGGTGCGGTCTGGATGGCTCGAGCCGGTGTGCATGCCTGGCGGGACGGAGTCAGCCGTCCGAGGGTGCCGGGGTCGCGTCGGACAGTCCCACGCACGCCCGCGTCTGCCCGATCCTCGACACCGCGTCCCCGAGTTCCACGAGGACGGTGCTCGACGCCACCTCGTCCGGGTCGAAGAGGACCTCGACGGCGGGGTCGCGCCCGTAGGTGGTGGCGGTCCAGGCCGGGTCCCCCTCGCGGACCACCCAGTCGACGTCGTTCACGGTCACGCAGGGGTCGGTGGTCGGTCCGGGAACGGTCACCCCGCATCGCAGGACAACTTTCGAGGGATCCCCCCAGGCGGACGTCGCCTGGCTGGTCGTCTCGCGCTGATCGTTCTCGGCGACCGTCGGTGGCAGGGCGATCATCACGTCGGCGCACCGGGCGTTCGCGGCATCGTCGGCGGGGTCGACATCCACCGCGGAGGCACAGCCGGACAGCGCGAGAAGCAGCACCGCCGCGGGCACCAGGCGGGTTCCGGCACGGGGGAGGGCAGGCATGGTTCCACCCTAGTAGGTGGCCCGAGCACCGGAGCGACACGACGGCGTCGTCCTCCCCGGAAAGCAGGGCTGGGAATACCGCCGACAGTAGGATTCGAGAGCCGCAGCCGGTCTCAGGCTGCTGTTCCACCCGCACCCCGCGCGTCGCCTTGCAGCCCGCCGGGGGCGAGAGCCCGAGCCGAGGACACATGAACGCGCCCCACACCCGCACCCCGACACCCGCCAGTACGAGGATTCTGTCCGGGGCCGCTGCCGCCCTCCTCGCGGGTGCGGTCCTCGCCGCACCGATGGCAGCGTCCGCGGTCGAACCCGAGCCGGCCCCCGTCCTGCCCGCCGTGGCCGGGCAGCAACCCGCGGTGGTGCAGCAGCCGCAGCCGGCCGCCACCTTCGTCGAACCGGCTCCGCCCGCCGGCGATCCGACGGCGACGTCGGGTATCGACCCGGAAACCGGTTTCGCCATCAACGCACGCACCGGATTCCTGGTCCACCCTGCCACCGGCTACCTGATCGAGCCCGGAACCGGGAACCTCCTGTTCGCCGACACCCTCATCTACACGAACCTGCGCTACGACGAGGTCACGGGCGAGGCCGTAGAGGTCGACGGCGAGGTCGCCGCTCCGGTTCCGGGTCCAGGGGGGACGACGCCGCCCCCGTCGCCGACAGCACCAGCGACAGCACCGGCAACGGCGACGGCGACGGCACCAGCGTCCGCGACGGCAACGGTGTCCGCCGCTGCATCGGTGTCGCCCTCCGGTACGCCTGCCCCGGCCACCGAGGCGCCCGCCGCCCCGGTGGCTCCGGCCGAGACGTCCTCGACGAGCGCGACCCCGCGGGCAAGCCGCCCCGGCACGCCCACCGCCGCCGGCACGGCCCAGGCGGTGCAGGAGGCACGGACCTCGTCCCCGGCCCCGGCAGCGTGGATCGGCGCAGGGATCCTCGCAGTCGCGCTCGGCGTCGTCGCGGTCCTCGCCGTCCGCCGGCGAGGCCGGCACCAGTCCTGAGGCGCGGGAGGCGCCCGTCCTGGTACCGGACGGGCGCCTCCCGCGCTGCGGAAACGAGGACCCGGCCGTGCCCTGCTCCGGCGACGCCGGTTCCGCCCGGTAAAGTGCAGGACGTGAAGAATCTCTTGGTGACCGGCGGCGCCGGCTTTATCGGGTCCAATTTCGTCCACTACCTGATGGAGCACACGGACGCCTCCGTCACCGTCCTCGACAAGATGACCTACGCCGGCAACCATGCGTCGCTGGAGGGGCTGCCCGGCGACCGCTTCGAACTGGTCGTCGGGGACATCGCCGACGCCGCCGTCGTCGACCCGCTGACCGAGCGCGCGGACGCCGTCGTGCACTACGCGGCCGAGTCGCACAACGACAACTCGCTGCACGACCCGCGGCCGTTTCTCGAAACGAACATCATCGGCACCTACACGCTGCTCGAAGCCGCGCGCCGGTACGGGAAGCGGTTCCACCACATCAGCACCGACGAGGTCTACGGCGACCTCGAACTCGACGACCCGGCGCGCTTCACCGAGGACACGCCCTACAACCCCTCGAGCCCCTACTCCTCGACGAAGGCAGGGTCGGACCTGCTCGTACGGGCATGGGTCCGCTCCTTCGGCGTCCAGGCGACCATCAGCAACTGCTCCAACAACTACGGGCCGTACCAGCACGTCGAGAAGTTCATCCCCCGTCAGATCACCAACGTGATCGACGGCGTCCGCCCCAAGCTCTACGGCGAGGGCCTGAACGTGCGGGACTGGATCCATGCGAACGACCACTCGTCGGCGGTGTGGACGATCCTCACCACGGGCGAGATCGGGCAGACCTACCTGATCGGCGCGGACGGCGAGCGGAACAATAAGGACGTCGTCGAACTCATCCTCACGGAGATGGGCCGGCCCGCCGACGCGTACGACCACGTGGTGGACCGCGCCGGACACGATCTGCGCTACGCCATCGACTCCACCAAGCTGCGCACCGAACTGGGCTGGACCCCCGAGTTCCACCACTTCGAGCAGGGCCTGCGCGACACCATCGCCTGGTACCGGGACAACGAGGACTGGTGGCGCCCGCAGAAGGCCGTCACCGAGTCCAAGTACACCGAGCTGGGGCAGTAAGGCCATGGGACCCGCCTTCTCGAAGCCCCTTGCTGCCCGCGAGACGCCGATCCCCGGCGTCATCCTCTTCGACCTCCCTGTCCACGGAGACAACCGGGGCTGGTTCAAGGAGAACTGGCAGCGGACCAAGATGACCGCGGCAGGCCTCGCCGACTTCGGTCCCGTGCAGAACAACATCTCCTTCAACGAGACCGCCGGCACCACGCGCGGCATCCACGCCGAGCCGTGGGACAAGTTCATCTCCGTCGCCACGGGACGCGTGTTCGGGGCGTGGGTGGACCTCCGCGAGGGCCCCTCCTTCGGTGCCGTCTTCACGGCCGAGCTCGATCCGTCGACGGCGATCTTCATCCCGCGCGGGGTCGGCAACGCCTTCCAGACCCTGGAGGACGGCACCGCCTACACCTACCTCGTCAACGACCACTGGTCCGCCGACGCGCAGGACCAGTACGTGTTCCTCAACCTCGCCGACGAGACGGCAGCCATCGACTGGCCCATCCCGCTCGCCGACGCGGAACTGTCCGAGAAGGACCGGAACCACCCGCGCCTCGCCGACGTAACGCCCCTCGCGCCGCGCAGGACGCTCGTCGTGGGCGCCGACGGGCAGCTCGGCAAGGCGCTGCGCGCCGCACTCGCCGGCCACCCCGCCGTCGAGTTCGCAGGGCGCGCCGAACTCGACCTGCTCGGCGGGACCCTCGACGACGCACGGCCCTGGGCGTCCTACGACACGATCATCAACGCCGCGGCCTACACCGCCGTCGACACCGCGGAGACGCCCGAGGGCCGCAGGGCCGCCTGGGCCGTCAACGTCGCGGGCGTCGCCGCCCTCGCCCGGGTGGCCAGTGCCCACCGTCTGACCCTGGTCCACATCTCCAGCGACTACGTCTTCGACGGGTCGCAGGAACTCCACGACGAGGCCGAGCCCTTCAGCCCGCTCGGCGTCTACGGACAGACCAAGGCCGCGGGTGACGCGCTCGTCGCCACGGTGCCCCGCCATTACATCCTGCGCACGAGCTGGGTGATCGGCGAGGGCAACAACTTCGTCCGGACGATGGCCGGCCTCGCGGGCCGCGGCATCTCGCCGAGCGTCGTCGACGATCAGATCGGACGCCTCACCTTCACGGAGGACATCGCCGCGGCGATCCTGCACCTCCTGGCCACGGCGGCACCGTTCGGCACCTACAACGTCACGAACGACGGCGACGCGCAGAGCTGGGCGGAGATCGCCGCCGACGTGTACGCCCTCTGCGGCAGGGACCGGGCGGACGTCACCGGTGTGAGCACGGAGGCGTACTTCGCGGGAAAGGAAGCGGCGCCGCGTCCGCTCCTGAGCACGCTCGACCTTTCGAAGCTCAAGGCGGCGGGTTTCGCTCCGGCGGCGTCGTCGGACCGGCTCTCCGCGTACGTCGCGGCGCTGACGACGGCGTGAGCCGGCCCGGCCGCCCCGGACCGCAGTGTCGGCCGCGCACCGTACGGTAGGCATCATGACCGAGACCTCGCAGCGCCCCGCTGTCAGCGACCTGAGTGAGGGCCAGTTGCTCGCCCGGATCTTCCCGCTGCTCGGCCCGGCCACCGGGACGGTGGTCGGCCCGGGTGATGATGCCGCGGTGCTGGCCGACCACGGCGGACCGGTCGTGGTGTCCGTGGACACCCTCGTCGAGGACCACGATTTCCGGCTGATGCGGGTCAACGGCTTCCGGACCACGGGCTACGACGTCGGCTGGAAGTCCGCCGCCCAGAACCTGAGCGACATCAACGCGATGGGCGGCAGGGCGACCGCCCTGGTGGTGAGCCTGACCCTTCCGCCGCAGACACCCGTGGACTGGGTCGAGGACTGCGCGCGCGGACTCGCCGCCGCCATTCGCGGTCTCGGTGCCGCCGGATGCTCCGTCGTCGGCGGCGACCTCGGGGGTGGCGGCCAGCTCGTGATCACCGCGGCGGTCACGGGAACGCTGGAGGGCCGGACCCCGGTCCTCCGTTCCGGAGCGCGAGCCGGCCATACCGTCGCTGTGGCCGGGACGCTGGGCCGCGCCGCAGCGGGCCTGGCCATTCTGGAGGACGGCCGCCCGGTCGAGGACTTCGGCTCGCCGGGGCAGGATCTCGTCGCCGCCCAGCTGCGCCCCTGCCCACCGCTGGGTGCCGGTCCTGCGGCTGCGGCCGCCGGAGCGAGCGCGATGCTTGACATCTCGGACGGCCTGGTCCGCGACGCCGGCCGGATCGCGACCGCGAGCGGGGTCCAGCTCGACCTCGATCCGGACGTCCTGCAGAAGTATGCCAATCCGCTGGCGCCGCTGGCGGAATTGCTGGGGGAGGACCCGATGGCCTGGGTGCTCGGCGGCGGTGAGGACCACGGGCTCCTCGCCACCTTCCCGCAGGACGCCCTGCTGCCCCCCGGGTTCACTGCGGTAGGCTCGGTAGTGCCGGGCACGCCGCAGGTGACACTGGAGTCGCAGGCGACAGCCCTCGGGGGATGGGATCACTTTGCAGACTAAAATCACCGCGAACGCCGTGGCGATGAAGCGCTGGTTGAGCAAGGCCGAAGAGTCCCTCGGCAACCACAGTGACCGCCTCAATGCCATCAACATCTTCCCCGTGGCCGACGGCGACACCGGCACGAACCTCTACCAGACCGTCCGATCCGCGGCGCAGGCAGCCCACGAGGCCGGGACCTCGGACCTCGGAGAGCTGCTCGCCATCGCGGGCAGGGCCGCCATGGAGGATGCCCGCGGCAACTCCGGCACCCTCTTCGCCGTCTTCCTCGCGGCGTTCGCCGAGCCACTGCACGGAGCCACCCGTTTGACGTGCACGCTCCTGGCGTCCTCGCTGCACCGCGCGCAGATCCGCAGCTGGTCTGCGCTCAGCGATCCCGTCCCCGGCACCATGCTCTCGGTCCTCGAGTCGAGCGCGCGGGGTGCCGCCGAGGCTGCGTCAGGACACTCGGGCGACGACAGCAACCACGCGCTCGCGCTGGCCCTGAGGGGCTGTGTGCAGCACGCGCTGCTGGCGGTCGTGCGGACCGAGAGCCAGCTCGGTCCGCTCACCCGCGCGGAGGTGGTCGATGCCG
Source organism: Arthrobacter pasteuri (assembly GCF_054510955.1). Classification (NCBI taxonomy): domain Bacteria; kingdom Bacillati; phylum Actinomycetota; class Actinomycetes; order Micrococcales; family Micrococcaceae; genus Arthrobacter; species Arthrobacter pasteuri. The sequence continues at coordinate 598,012 of NZ_JBTNDO010000001.1, read as the reverse complement.
GCGGTGTCGGTTTCCTGCTGGTCCTCGACGCGCTCCGTGCGGCCGCGCTCGGCGAGGAGCTGCAGGACGAGCTGCTCGACGGGCTCCACGGCTACGACATCCAGGCACCGCACATCCACGACGGCGGCGACGCCGAGGGCGTCGAGGTCATGTGCACGATCAACCTGAGCCCGCTGGATGCCGCGACGCTCCGCCTGCACCTCGACGAACTGGGCGATTCTGTCATCATGAGTGCCGTCACGGCGGTGGAGGAGGGCTACCGCTGGCGCGTCCACGTGCACGTCCCGGACCCCGGTCCTGCCCTCGCCCTCATCCACGCCGCAGGCACGCCCGTCAACATCTCGGTGACGCAGCTCGCCGCTCCCACCGTGGGAGCCGAGGCCGGTGACTCCTGACGCGGCGCGGTCGGTGACCGCATCGGAGCTCGACGCACCGCTCGACCGGCACCTCGGGCCGGTCGCGAAGCAGCTCGCCAAGCATTTCGGCATCACCACCGTGGGCCAGCTGCTCAACCACTTCCCCCGCACCTACCTGAAGCGGGGGGAGCTGACGCCCATCGCGGACGTCCCGGTCGACGAGGAGGTCACGCTGATCGCCCGCGTGCAGTCCGCCGCGTCGCGCCGGATGCACACGCGCAAGGGGATGCTGCTCGAGGTGGTGATCACCGACGACGCCGACGGCCGGCTCGGCGGGATGAACCTGACGTTCTTCAACGGATTCGCCGCCGCGCGGGACCTCAAGCCCGGCGTCCGCGCCATGTTCTCGGGCAAGGTGACCGTGTACCGCGGGAAGCTCTCACTCACCAATCCGCGGTACGCCCTCCTCGACGAGGGCGACGACCCCGAGGACGTCCACCGGCCCATCCCGGTCTACCCGGCGGTGGAGAAGCTCGGCAGCGACCAGATCGCGACCGCGGTCGGGATCATCCTCAACACGCTGCGGCTCTCGGACCTCGATGATCCCGTCCCGGCGTCGATCGCCCGGCGCGACAAACTCCTGAGCCTCGCCTCGGCCTACGAACTCGTGCACCGGCCGCTGCAGGTCGAGGACGCCTTCCGCGCCCAGCACCGCTTCCGGTACCAGGAGGCATTCGTCCTCCAGGCTGCCCTCGCGCGGCGCCGCGCGCTCGCGGCCCGGGAGGAAGCGACGGCCCGGCCGCCTCACGGGGGAGGCCTGCTCGACCAGTTCGATGCGCGGTTGCCCTTCACCCTCACGCAGGGCCAGCTCGACGTCGGCCGGACGCTCGCCGAGGACCTTGCGCGCGACCACCCGATGAACCGGCTGCTGCAGGGGGAGGTCGGCTCGGGCAAGACCCTCGTGGCGCTGCGGGCCATGCTGCAGGTCATCGATGCCGGCGGGCAGGCGGCGCTCCTGGCGCCCACCGAGGTCCTGGCCGCCCAGCACCTCCAGTCCATCACCCGGACGCTCGGACCGCTCGCCGAGGGCGGGATGCTGGGCGGTGCCGCGGACGGCACACGCGTGGTCCTGCTGACGGGCTCGATGTCCACGGCGCAGCGCAAGAGGTCGCTCCTCGACGCCGCGTCGGGTGAGGCGGGGATCGTCATCGGGACCCATGCCCTCCTGTCCGACAACGTGGAGTTCTTCGACCTCGGCCTGATCGTCGTGGACGAGCAGCACCGTTTCGGCGTGGAGCAGCGGGATTCCCTGCGGACCAAGGCCCGCACCTCCCCGCACGTCCTGGTCATGACGGCGACACCCATCCCGCGGACCGTCGCCATGACGGTGTTCGGCGACCTCGAGACCTCGACGCTCTCCGAACTGCCCGCCGGCCGTTCGCCCATCGCCACCCACGAGGTGGGCCTCACCGAGCATCCCGCCTGGATGGACCGGGTCTGGTCGCGGGCGCGCGAGGAGATCGACGCCGGCCGGCAGGTGTACGTGGTGTGCCCCAAGATCGGCGACGACGGGAAGACGGAGGAGGACGCGCCCGAGGCGCTCTACGCGGAGCCCGCGGCGGAGCGGAAGCCCGGCGGGCAGCAGGAGCTCACCAGTGTCGTCGGACTCGTCGAGTCCCTGGGCGGGATCCCGCAGCTCAAGGGCGTCGCGAGCGGCATGCTGCACGGGCGCATGGACCCGCAGGACAAGGCGGACGTGATGTCGCGCTTCGCCGACGGCAGCGTGCAGCTGCTGATCGCGACGACCGTGATCGAAGTGGGCGTCGACGTGCCGAACGCGACGCTCATGGTCATCATGGACGCGGATCGCTTCGGCATCTCCCAGCTCCACCAGCTGCGGGGCCGCATCGGCCGTGGCGGCCACGCGGGCACCTGCCTGCTCGTCACGAAACTGGAACCCGGGCACCCGAGCCGTGAGCGGCTGTCCGCCGTGGCCTCCACGACCGACGGATTCGAGCTGTCACAGAAGGACCTCGAGCTGCGGCGGGAAGGGAACATCCTCGGGGCCTCGCAGTCCGGTGGCCGCTCGGCGCTGCGCTTCCTGAGGATCACCCAGCACGGCAAGGTCATCGAGAAGGCGCGCGCCGATGCACAGGAGATCGTCGCGGGTGATCCCGACCTGCACGACTACCCGGGGCTCTCGCTCGCGATCGACCTCTACCTGAACCCCGAGAAGGAAGCGTTCCTCGAGAAGGGATGAGGAACGAGCGCTTCCGCACCTGCGGGGGTAGCATCCATCTCATGACGCAGATACGGGTGGGCGATGCGGCGCGGTTCCTCGGTGTCAGTGACGACACCGTCCGCCGCTGGAGCGACGGTGGCATCCTCGGCAGCACGAAGGATTCCTCCGGCAAGGTCGTGGTCGATGCGCTGGAACTCGCGCGGCTCGCCCGGCGGAACGCCGTCCTGCCCGGGGATCCGTCGGACATCGGACGGTCCGCGCGGAACCGGTTCGTCGGCATCGTCACCGACATCATCACGGACACCGTCATGGCGCAGGTCGAACTCCAGTGCGGGCCGCACCGCGTGGTGTCCCTGATGAGCAGTGAGGCCGTCCGTGACCTCGGGCTCACCGAGGGGTCCGTCGCGATCGCGGTCGTCAAGGCCACCACCGTCATCATCGAGACCCCGGGCGGGAAGGCGTGAGGACGCGGCCCTCCCGCTTCCGGCTCCTGGCCCTCGCCGCGCCCGCCGTCGTCGTGCTGGCCACCGGCTGCGGGAGTGACGCTGCTGCGGACGGGAGCCCCGAGCGGACCGGCGCGGTGGACGGCGCCATCACCGTCTTCGCCGCGGCATCCCTCACGGCGCCCTTCACCGACCTGGCTGAGCGGTTCGAGGAGGCACACCCCGGCGCGGACGTCACGCTCACCTTCGCGGGCTCGTCCGACCTCGCCACCCAGATCACCGAGGGCGCGCCCGCCGACGTCTTCGCCTCCGCCGACACGAGGAACCTGGAGCGGGTCGCGGGTACGGAGCTGCTCGCCGGAGACGCGGTCCCGTTCGCCACCAATACCCTCGAACTCGCCGTGCCCTCCGGCAATCCCGCAGGGATCTCGTCCCTTGCGGACGCCGCCCGGCCCGGCGTGAAGACGGTCGTCTGCGCGCAGCAGGTCCCCTGCGGGGCAGTGACGGCGCAGGTCGAGGAGGCCGCGGACGTCGACCTGACGCCGGTCAGCGAGGAGTCGTCCGTCACCGATGTCCTGGGGAAGGTGGTCTCCGGAGAGGCGGATGCAGGCCTCGTCTACGTCACCGACGTCCGGGCGGCCGGGGATGCGGTGCTCGGCATCCCCCTTCCCGAGGCAGCCGGTGCGACGACCACCTACCCCATCGCTGCGCTCTCCGGGAGGAAGGACACAGCAACGGCGCAGGCCTTCGTCGACTACGTGCTCGGGGCGGACGGGCGGGCAGTGCTCGGGGCGGCTGGTTTCGGTGCGCCCTGAACCGGCCCGCCGTCGAGCACCCCGCCCGCCGGCCGCCGGCACCGGGGATGCGCGGTGAGCGGCGCGAGCCTGCCCCGCTGGGTGGTGGCGATCGCCGTCGTGGGCGGCCTGTTCGTAGTCCTGCCGCTGGTGGCTCTGGCCCTGCGGGTCGACTGGCCCCGCTTCGTCCCCCTCGTCACGTCGGAGAGCGCGCAGGCGGCGCTCCTGCTCAGCCTGAGGACCTCCCTCACGGCCGCGTTCCTCTGCGTCGTGGTCGGCGTGCCCATGGCCCTCGTCCTCGCCCGGACGTCGTTCCGGGGACAGCGGCTCGTCCGGTCGCTCGTACTCCTACCGCTGGTGCTCCCGCCGGTGGTCGGCGGTATCGCCCTGCTCTACACCTTCGGGCGGCGCGGACTGCTCGGCAGCAGCCTCCACGCACTGGGCATCGACATCGCCTTCTCCACGACGGCCGTCGTGATGTCGCAGTCCTTCGTGGCGCTGCCCTTCCTCGTCCTCAGCCTCGAAGGGGCACTCCGCTCGGCCGGCACGCGCTACGAGGCCGTCGGGGCGACCCTCGGAGCGGGGCGCTGGACGGTCCTCCGGCGGATCACCCTCCCCGTCGTGCTGCCGTCGCTCGTGTCGGGGACAGTGCTCTCCTTCGCGCGGGCACTTGGCGAATTCGGGGCCACGCTGACCTTCGCGGGCAGCCTCCAGGGCACCACGAGAACGCTCCCGCTGGAGGTCTACCTGCAGCGGGAGACGGACCCGGACGCCGCCGTCGCCCTCTCGCTCATCCTCGTCGGAGTGGCCATCGCCGTCGTCGGCGTCGCACACCGGGTCCGGCCGCTCGGGGGCAGCGCGGTGCCGTCCAGCCGGCCCGCGAACGACCGCGCTCCGGTCCGCTGATGGGCTTCACCTTCACGGCGACCCTCCCTGAGCGGGGTTTCGACGTCTCGTTCGAGTTGGCCCCGGGGGAGACGCTCGCAGTCCTCGGCCCGAACGGGGCGGGGAAGTCCACCCTGCTCGACCTGGTGGCGGGGCTCCTGGCGCCGGCTGCGGGCCGGGCGGAACTGGACGGCACGCTCCTCTTCGACGTCGGGGCCGGCCGGCGCGTGCTGACCGAGCCACGCCACCGCGGTGTCGCGCTCCTGGCGCAGGAAGCGCTGCTGTTCCCCCACCTCACGGTGCTGGAGAACGTCGCCTTCGGTCCACGGAGCCGCGGGCAGCACAGGTCCGCAGCACGGTCGACGGCGCGGCACTGGCTCGAACGCGTCGGCGTCGACGACCTCGCCTCCCGCAGGCCCGCCCAGCTGTCGGGCGGGCAGGCGCAGCGCGTCGCCGTCGCCCGGGCGCTGGCCGCCGACCCGTCGCTGCTCCTGCTCGACGAGCCGCTCGCGGCACTGGACGTCAGCGTCGCCCCGGCCCTCCGCACCCTCCTGCGGGAGGTCCTGGCCGAACGCCCGACCATCCTCGTGACGCACGACCCGCTCGACGCCTTCCTGCTCGCGGACCGGGTGCTCATCCTCGAGGGCGGAAGGATCGTCGAATCGGGCGCCACAGGGGACGTCCTGACACGCCCCGTGACCGGCTTCGGCGCGCGCCTCGCCGGCCTGAACCTCGTACCGGGGCGGCGGACGACGGCGGGATTCCGGGCGGACAACGGGCTGGAGGTACCGCTGGAGCATGAGACGCCGGTCGGAGCGCGCCTCGCCCTCGCCGTGCGCCCGGTCAGCGTCGGGGTGTCCCGGACAGCGGAGGCCGGTGCGGGGTGGAGCTGGATCGGAGCGGAGGTCGACGACATCGAACACCGCGGCGACCTCGTGCGGGTGCATGCGGCGGGGCTTGCGGCCGACGTCGCGCCGGCGGCCGCCGTCGGGCTCGGAATCGCTCCCGGCGTGCGGGTCTTCCTCGGCGTCCGTCCCGCGGATGCAACAGTCTACCCGGTGGACGGGACCGGTCTGCGAAGTCCCGCGGGCGGACGATAGAGTCGTCAGCATGACCCGAATCATCGCCGGAGCCGCGGGCGGCTCGACCCTGACCAGTGTCGAGGGAAACGGGACGCGGCCGACGTCGGACCGCGTGAAGGAGGCCCTGTTCTCCAGCCTGGAATCCTACGGAGTGATCCACGGAGCGCACGTCCTGGACCTCTACGCCGGGTCCGGTTCGCTCGGGGTGGAGAGTGCGAGCCGCGGTGCGGCGTCCGTCGACCTCGTCGAATCCGCGGACCGGGCGGCCGCCGTCGCCCAGCGCAACGCGGACCTGGTGAACCGGGTGCTCGGCTGGACGGCCGTCCGCGTACACCGGACGAAGGTCGAGACGTACCTCGAGCGCGTGGCGCCGGAGCTGACCTGGGACCTGGTCCTGATGGACCCGCCCTACAGCGTCCGTGAGGACGGGGTGCTCGCCGTCCTCACGGCGCTGCGGTCGAGGCTGTCGGAGGGCGCCGTCGTCGTGGTCGAGCGCTCCGCGAGGTCGCCGGAACCGGAATGGCCCGCGTGGCTCGAGCGCTTCTCGGACAAGAAGTACGGCGAGACCCGCCTGTGGTTCCTGGAGCCCGCCGTCGACTGAGCCGCTACCGTCCGCCGTCGGGGAGACCCCGGGGGCGCGGTGCCGGTTCGCCTGCCGGCACCGCGCTGGGAGTCCGCCGTCCTTCCCGGAGGGCTATGCCCGGCGCCGCGTCCGGACCAGTGCGGTTCCGCCGGCGGCCAGTCCGAGCAGGCCCGCGACGAGGCCTGCCCACCCGAGTGCCGACGGGGATCCTGCCGACGTGTCCGAGGCCTGCTCGGCGTCGATGGCCTCCGGGGCCTCGGTAGCCTCCGGGCTTCCGTGCGATCCGTCGCCCTCCACCGCCGCGGTGGTGACGAAGGACGGTGCCGGCTTCTCGGGCTCCTCCGCACCCTCGGTCTCCTGGTTCCACTCGACGACCTCGCCGTCGGTGTAGGACTGGATCGCCGGGAGCATCACAGTGGAGCCTGCTTCGGGCAGGCGTCCCACGGAGATCGAGAAGGTCTGGTATTCCTGCTGCGAGATCTCCGAGCCCGGTTCCGCGGTCCATACGACGGACAGGGGAGCTTCGGTGAGCGTTGCGCCGTCGGTCGTCGTGACCGGTTCGGGCAGGGCGCCGGAGACGACCTCCGCCGTCCAGCCCTCGACGGGCTTGACCCGGACCGACGTGAAGGGCTGGGCGGTGGGAAGCTGCACCTCGAGCTTGTTCGTCGCTGCGGTCTCGGATTCGCTGGGCACGCTGAAGGTGAGCTGGGAATAGCCGTTCTCGGACGTGGACGTGGGTGCGACCGAGACGTGGGCGCTTGCGGCGCCGAGGCCGAGGGCCATCAGTCCGGCGGTGGTGAGGACGACACCGGTGAAGGCGCGCTGGGGGTAGGACGACGTCATGGAACTGCCTTTCAGGAATGCGCTGCAGCCCGCGAGGGCGGGCGGCAGCAGGGAATGAGGAATCGGGATCGGGGCAGGACCGCCGGCCGACCCGGGTTCCGTCGGGGAAGGCAGGGTCAGGCGGGCTGCGGTCCGGGGAGCGGGGGACCCCGCAGTGTCGGGACCGAGGCGTGGACGGACAGCGGCGGGACGGGCGGCGGCACGTCGAGGACCGGGCGGCGCGTCGGAGCCGGGGGAGCGACGGCGGGAAGGGCCAGGAGCGGCAGGAGCCAGGCGCGGAGGAGGGCGGCGGCCTCGTCACTCCGCGAGGTGGCGAGGGCCAGGAGGACCGTGGCCATCCCGTGGAGGAGGACCATGACGGGGGCGTCGCCCGCCGCCGGGCCCATCGCATCCCGCGCCACGGGCGAGCAGGCGAGTTCGAACGCGGCATGGTGGCCGGGCAGGGCCGAGGAGCTCTCGCACACTGCGGGGACGGCGGTCATCCCGAGGAGGGTGTGCAGCAGCACCTGGCCGCTGCCCATGGCCAGCAGCGACGAGCGGAGGGAGAGCCTGCGCCGGCCGAGCAGCGTCATCGGTACGAGGAGGAGCACGCCGAACAGGAGCAGGACCCCAGGGGCGGGCAGATGGCCCCCCGCGAGGAGGTGCGACGCGGACGACACCGACATGACCAGCGAGACGAGGACCAGGGACCGGAGATAGGGAAGGCCTGCCACTGCTGTCTCCTCCCCGTTCCGTTCTTCGGTCCTGCGAGCCCGGCATCCTCAGGCTTCTTCCTCAGGGTACCGCCGCACGGCCGGAGCCTGCGTGCACGTGGTTCGGGCCGGGCGGCTTCGCGGATGGGCCGAGGACGCGCGCGGGTCGTTCCGGACGAACGGGATGCCAGCTGAGCAGGACCTCCGGCACGATCAGGAGGCAGGTGTCCGGGTCCTCACCGAGGAGAGCCGGAATCGATCCCGTGGTCGCGAGGAGGGGGTACTCGGATTCCACGCCGCTCGTGCCGTTCGGGCTACTCAGCGCATCCCGGCCCGGAGGCCCGCGGGAAATCCTGCTCGAAGGCCTCGCGTCCGGAGCCCACGAGAACGGCCGCCGGGTGCGGCCCTGCCGCGAGGAGTGCCGGCGTCCAGGCGTCCGGCCAGCCCGCGGCGCGGGAGGCGATGATGACGTTGCCGGGATGCTCGCCGCCGACCATGCCGGCCTCGGTCAGGACGGCGGTCCCGGCCGCGAGCGCGGACAGCTGCCGGCTCTGCGCGCGGGCGAAGGCGAGCGGCGGGTCGTCCCCGACGTTCACCAGGACGACCCCGTCCTCCTCGCAGACCCGCAACAGCTGGGCCGCGAAGTCCGCGCCGGTCAGGTGGGCCGGTGCGTCGGCTCCGGCGAAGATGTCGAGCACGACGGCGTCGAACGCCGCATCCGGCTGCTCGAGGACCGCGTCCGCGGCGTCGGCGGCGACGACCTCGCACATCGTGCCGTCCGGGAGCGGCATGGCGTCGAGGACGAAGTCGATCAGGTCGGCCTCCAGGTCCACCGCCACCTGCACGGACCCCGGACGGGTCGCCTGGACGTACCGGACGAGGGTCAGTGCCCCGGCGCCGAGGTGCAGGATCCGCAGGGGAGCGGCAGGGGGCCGCACCAGGTCGATGACCCGCGCGATGCGCTGGAGGTATTCGTAGAACACCCGGTCCGGATGGCGCATGTCGACGTGGGACTGCTGGGCTCCACCGATGCTGAGGATCAGCGCCCCGTCGATGTAGGCGTCCTCGTCGATCTCCGCATAGGCAGCCGCGCCCGGCAGCCAGCGCGTGGGGACGTCGAAGTCGCCGTCGGACTCCGGCCCCTGGGACGTGCTCATACACGCTCCCGCAGCATGGCGAGGCGGCGGGCGCCCTCCTCGATCACGTCGAACTTCTTGCAGAACGCGAACCGGAGCATGGAGCGCGTGTGCTCGGCGCCCTCCTCGTGGCAGAACACCGCCACCGGGATGGCCGCGACCCCGACCAGGGACGGCAGGCGTCGCGCGAGGTCGGTCGCGTCGTCGATGCCCAGGGGCGCGGCATCGACCACGGTGAAGAACGTGCCCTGCGGCTCGAAGACGTCGAAACCGGCTGCCCGGAGGCCCTCACCCAGAAGGTCCCGTTTCTTCCGCAGCGTCGCCGCGGCGGAGGAGAAGTATTCGTCGGTCAGCCCCAGGCCCAGGGCGACGGCCCCCTGGAACGGCGTTCCCGAGGTGTACGTCAGGAAGGTCTTGACGGTGCGGACCTGCGCCACCAGTTCGGCGGGGCCGCTGAGCCAGCCGATCTTCCAGCCGGTTACCGAGAACGTCTTGCCCGCGGAGGAGATGGTCAGGGTGCGCTCGGCGGCCCCCGGCAGGGAAGCGATCGGCAGGTGCCCGCTCCCGAACGTCAGGTGCTCGTACACCTCGTCCGTCACGATGATGGCCCCGTAGCGCTCCGCGAGCTGCACGATGAGCTCGAGGGCCGGACGGGCGAAGACGCTGCCCGTCGGGTTGTGCGGGTTGTTGACGACGACGACCCGGGTGCGCTCGCTGAAGGCGGCCTCGAGGCCGGCGGCGTCGGGCTGGAAATCCAGAGCCCTCAGGGGCGCGGTGGTGTGGGTGGCACCCGAGAGCCCGATCACGGCGCCGTAGGAGTCGTAGAAGGGCTCGAAGGTGAGCACCTCGTCGCCCGGACCGGCGAAGGCGAGGATCGCGGCCGCAATCGACTCGGTGGCCCCGGTGCTGACGATGACCTCGGTCTGCGGATCGACGTGCAGGCCGTAGAAACGCTCCTGGTGCGCGGCGATCGCATGGCGCAGGACGGCGAGCCCCTGCCCGGGGGCGTACTGGTTGGCGCCCTCGGCGATCGCGGCGCGGGCAGCCTCGAGGATCTCCTGCGGTCCGTCCTCGTCGGGGAAACCCTGCCCGAGGTTGATCGCCGAATGCTGCTGCGCGAGGGCTGTCACCTCCTCGAAGATCGTGATGCCGAGCCTGCCGTCACTGCCGAGCAGGTTCGCGCCGCGCGCCGCTCTCGCCCACGGTGCCGTGCCACTGGCAGGGGGGATGGTCGTGCGCGCTTCCGTCGTCATGACACCAGTATCGCCGCTCCTGCCGGCCGGAGGCCTCCCGCGCCGACCCGGAAGGGGGCGCCCCGCGTCCTCGGCTCCCGGTGCTCCTTCCGCATGTCCTGTTCCCACGGGGCCCGCCCGACTGGGTAGCGTGGGGGCATGAGCCGCGCCGTCTGCCCCGGATCCTTCGATCCCCTCCACAACGGACACGTCGAGATCATCAGCCGGGCCGCCCGCCTCTTCGACGAGGTGATCGTCGCGGTGTCGACGAACTACGCGAAGAAGTACCGGTTCACCCTCGACGAGCGCATCGCGTTCTGCACGGGGAGCCTCTCGCACCTCGATGGCGTCACGGTGCTCCCGATGGGCTCCGGCCTCCTGGCCGACTTCTGCAGGGAGCACGGTGCGACGGCGCTGGTGAAGGGACTGAGGTCCGGGCTCGACTTCGACTACGAACTCCCCATGGCCACGATGAACCGCCACCTCGCCGACGTCGACACCGTCTTCCTGCCGACGGGAAGCGAGTTCGCGCACGTCTCCTCGACCCTCCTGAAAGAGGTCGCCTTCCTGGGCGGCGATGTGCAGCCGTTCGTTCCGGAAGCGGTCTTCCGCCGCCTGGTGCCGGCCGGCGGGGCGCCGGGCACGTCACGGAGTGCCGGCGATCGGCCGGAAGGGGCGTGACCCGCCACCTGCTGCCGGTTTTGGGACTGCCCGCCTCATCAGGCTAAGATGGTACGTCGGTCATATGTTCTACAGGAGTCACCATTAAAAGCGATCTCAGTTCGCCTTTGACTTTCAGTGTCAAGGATCTCGGACGCAGTCCGGGAAGCATGCGGACAGTTGAAGAACATGTACCGGCACCGAAGGACTTCGGCGTCGCACTGATCGGTGTGCAGGAAGGTTCCGAGATGGAACTGGACCTGCGGTTCGAATCGGTGCACGAGGGAATCCTGGTGTCGGGAACGGCAAACGTCGAGGTAACCGGCGAGTGCGGCCGTTGCCTGGAGCCACTGCGGTTCGACCGCGATGTGGACATCCAGGAACTCTTCTTCTACAGCGACTCCCAGTCGCTGTCGGTGGAAGAGGACGAAGAACAGTACAGGGTGGAGAACGATTCGGTCGATCTGGAACCCGTGCTGAGGGATGCAGTGGTTACGTCGCTGCCATTCCAGCCGGTGTGCCGGGAGGATTGCAAGGGTCTGTGCTCCGAATGCGGAGCCCGGCTCAACGATGATCCGGACCACCACCATGAAGTTTTGGATCCTCGCTGGTCAGCCCTTGCAGGGCTGGCGGGCACCGCCGCTGAGAATGACGCGGCAACCAAGTCAGAGTCAGACGAGAGAGAAGAGAGTTAGCCGTGGCTGTCCCGAAGCGGAAGATGTCCCGCGCGAATACCCGCGCACGCCGGTCCCAGTGGAAGGCAACCGCCCCCAAGCTGGTCAAGACCATCGAGAACGGCCGCGTCACCTACAGCCTCGCCCACCAGGCCAAGGTTGTCACCGACTCAGCCGGTACCCCGCTGTTCCTCGAGTACAAGGGCCGCAAGGTAGCCGACGTCTGACAACGGACCATGGCCTGCCGCACGCCCGGTGCTGCGGCAGGCATCCGTCCGATGCTGGATCAGCTGATGCGGTTGTGAAGAATACAGCAGAACTCACGAGGCGTCTCGGTGTCGATATCGACACCGAGACGCTTCGTCTTGCCCTGACGCACCGGTCCTACGCCTACGAACAGGGCGGGATCCCCACGAACGAGCGCCTGGAGTTCCTCGGCGACTCCGTGCTCGGCCTGTCGGTGACGGACGCGCTGTACCGGGACAATCCCGGTCTGTCCGAGGGTGAACTGGCGAAGCGGCGCTCCGCCGTCGTCAGCACCAAGGCGCTGGCGGGGGTTGCCCGTTCCCTCGATCTCGGCAACTACGTGCTGCTCGGCCAGGGTGAGAAGCTCACCAACGGCCGAGACAAGGCCTCCATCCTCGCGGACACGATGGAAGCCGTCATCGGGGCGGCGTACCTGAGCCACGGGATCGAGACCGCACGCGCAATGGTCATGCGGCTCATCGGACCGCTCCTGCGGGACTCCGCGGTCCTCGGAGAGGGCACCGACTGGAAGACCCGTATCCAGGAGACCGCCGCCGCCCGTCGCCTGGGGCTGATCGACTACCAGGTCGAAGGGACCGGCCCCGACCACGCCCGTACCTTCACGGCGCGCCTGGTGATCGGCGGCGTCGACTACGGATCCGGCTGCGGGCACTCCAAGAAGGAAGCGGAGCAGGCTGCGGCGGCCGAGTCCTGGCGACTCCTTGCGGACGCATCCGGGGTTCCTGCGGACGTCAGGCCCGACGCGGTCGGCGGGTCCGCCGCGGACAGGGCCTGAGTGCCTGAACTCCCCGAGGTCGAGGTGGTACGCCGGGGCCTGGCGCGCTGGGTGACCGGGCGGACCGTCGAGGACGTCGACGTCCTCGACGCGCGATCGCTTCGACGGCATGTCCACGGGGTCGAGGATTTCCGCGGCAACGTCACGGGCGCCCGCGTGACGGACGTCGTCCGCCGCGGGAAGTTCCTCTGGATGATCCTCGAGGATCCGGACGGCCCCTCCAGCGCTCCCTCCAGTGCTCCTTCCACCGCCCTCATGGCCCACCTCGGGATGAGTGGGCAGCTGCTCATCGAGGAGCCCGACGCGCCGCTGGAGAAGCACCTGAAGGTGCGGCTGAGACTGTCCGCCGCAACCGATGCGGACGGCACTCCGCTTCCGGCAGACCTGCGCTTCGTGGACCAACGGATCTTCGGCGGTATGTTCGTGACGGACCTCGAGCGGACGACCGATGGCCGGCCGGGCGGGCTCGGGGGCGGAAGCCTCCCGTTCATACCCCGGCAGGCCGCGCACATCGCCCGCGATCCCCTCGACCCCGCGTTCTCCACGGAGTCCTTTCACCGCCGGCTCCGGGAGCGGAGGACAAGCCTCAAGCGCGCACTCCTCGACCAGGGCCTCATCTCGGGCATCGGGAACATCTACGCCGACGAGGCCCTGTGGGCGGCGAGGATGCACTACGCGCGTCCCACCGACACCCTCCGCCGGCCGGACACCCTCCGCGTCGTCGAGGCGGTCACGACCGTGATGCGGCGGGCCCTAGAGGCCGGCGGCACCAGTTTCGACTCGCTGTACGTCAACGTCAACGGAGCGTCCGGCTACTTCGCGCGCGATCTGGAAGCCTACGGGCGTGCCGGGCAGCCCTGCCGCCGGTGCCTGTCGGAGGGCCGGACGACCCTCCTGCGACGGGAGGCCTTCATGAACCGGTCGTCCTTCCTCTGCCCCGTCTGCCAGCCAAGACCGCGCAACGCGCGATCCTAGCCGAGGCCCCGGAACCCCGTCGTCGTGCGGGGTTCGTGACCCAAACGTGACAAGACGCGTCCGACCGCGTACGGTTAAGCCCGCGCCCGGTCCACCACGGACGGGCGCCCATCCTCGCACTGCCTAACCCTGTCGATGAGGATGGACCGTTCGCTCAACACGTTCGACAGGGGCGGGGGAACCAATAGCGGACTCACCTGAGAGTCCTTGGGGTTAAGACGCGCGTAGACCAGCACCGGGGGCGGTGGTCTACGGGAAACGCGTCCGGATGTCCCATCCGAACCCGACAGCTAACTTCGTAGGCATTGGGAAAGGCAACAGCATGTCCAAGAAGAACACTTCCGCGCGCCACCGGGCAGTCCCCACGCGCACCAACCCCCTCGTCACCGCATCCCGCGCGGTCAGCGCCTCTGCTTCGGTGGCCGGCAAGCCCGCCGCCGTCGTCGTTGCCGCATCCGGCATCATGCTCGGTGCAGCGCTTCCGGCAAGCGCCGCCGGCGAGATCAGCGTCCAGTCCACCAGCACCCAGCCGGCAGCGGCGACCACCGCTGCGGCAGGTACCTACACCGTCCAGGCCGGGGACACCCTCGGCAGCATCGCAGCAGCCCACGGCGTGAGCCTCCAGGCCGTCTTCACGGCCAACGGCCTCGGGTACAGCTCGGTCATCTACCCCGGCCAGTCGATCTCCCTCGGCGGTTCCGCTGCACCCCAGCAGTACTCCGTCCAGTCCGCAGCCATCCTCGCGGCCCCCGCAGCCGCACCGGTCGCTGCTCCCGTAGCCGCTCCGGTCGCTGCTCCCGTAGCCGCTCCGGTCGCTGCTCCCGCAGCTGCTCCGGCAGGCAACTCGACGGGCCTCAGCACGCAGGCCGCAGCCTTCACGCCGGTAGCGACCAGCGGCATCACCGCGACCGCGATGCAGGGCCTCGGCTCGGCATACGTCTACGGCGGCACCTCCTTCGGCGCCTGGGACTGCTCCGGCTTCGTGCAGTGGGTCTACGCACAGAACGGCGTCAGCCTGCCGCGCACCACCTGGTCGCAGTTCGCGGCCCTGACGCCCACCAGCAACCCCCAGCCGGGCGACCTGGTGAGCCAGAACGGCGGCAGCCACGTCGGTATCTACCTCGGCAACGGCGAGATGATCAGCGCGCTCAACCCCTCGCAGGGAACGCTCGTGCACTCGGTCAACGCCATGTCGGTGGACGGCTACTACACGCGATAACCCTGCACCGGCCCTGCGCCGGTACCAGGACGATACGAAGGAAGGGCGGGATGCACAGCATCCCGCCCTTCCCTGTCTGTTCCGTCGGTCGGTTCCTGGTGCCGGGGTCAGCCGCGGTAGTGCGCCGCGAGCCGCTCGAGGCCCTCCTCGATGCTGACGGACGGCTGCCAGTCCAGCACCGCCCGCGTGTGCCGCTGGTCGAACCAGTGCGCCGTGGAGAGCTGTTCGGCCAGGAAGCGGGTCATGGGAGGCTCCTCCGCGCGTCCGAGTGCTAACCATGCCCGTTCGATGACCGCACCCGCGCCCCGGGCCAGTGGCCCCGGCACCGACCATGCGGGGGGACGGACGCCGCCGGAGCGGCAGATGCCGCCCAGCAACTCCGCGATGGGGCGCGGCTCGCCGTTCGTGACCACGAACGCCTGCCCCTGTGCAGCCTGCATGCGGTGGAGGCAGGCGACGATGGCCGACGCCGCGTTGTCCACGTAGGTGGTGTCGATGAGTGCGGTGCCGCCGTCGAGCAGCGGCAGGCGACCGTGCCGGGCCCGCTCGAGGACGCGTTCGACGAGCTGTGTGTCGCCCGGTCCCCACACGATGTGCGGCCGCACCGCCGCCACGCGGAACTCCGGCGTCGAGCGTGCGAGGGCGAGCAGCTCCGCCGCCGCCTTGGTCCGTGCATAGTGTCCGCGCGCGTACTCCGGGTCCGCGGGGCCGGCCGGAGCGCCCACCAGCGACGTCCCGTCGTGGGCGACGGACGGGGAGGAGACGTACACGACGTCGGTGGCGCCGGCCTCCTGCGCGGCGTCGAGCAGGAGCCGGGTCCCCTCCACGTTCGTGCAGTCGAACTCGGCCGGCGTCCCGGTGAAGGAGACCTTCGCGGCGAGATGGATGACGGCGTCGCAGCCCCGTACCGCAGCCGCGACCGCCCCGGCGTCCCCGATCGAGCCCAGGAGCTCCTCGACCCCGTCGATGCCGGACGGACGGCGCTGGAAGCACCGCACATCGGAACCGGCGGCCAGGAGGTGTTCCGCGACGGCCCGGCCCAGCATGCCGCTGGCCCCCGTCACGAGGACGGTCACAGGGATCCTGCCCGTCCGCCCGACAGGAAGCGGCCGCTCCACGCCGCGACGCGGGTCCGGTCGATCTTGGCATTGTGGCGGATGTCGACCGGGAGTGCGGGCACGGCGAGAACGGCCGCGAGGTCCACGCCGAGCTCCCGAGCAGCCACCCGGGCAGCTGCCGCGAGCCGGGGGTCTGCCAGACGGGGGCGCCGTCCTGCCGTCTCCGCCTCGAGGACCGCCACGACGGCCTGGGTGCCCGTGGGTCCGACGCCCACGACGGCGGCGAGGTGCACTCCGTCGAGTTCCTCCAGCGCCTGCTCGAGCCCGACCGGGGTCAGGACGCCTCCCGCCGCTGTCACGACATGGCCCAGCCGGCCCTCGACCCACAGGCGGCCTTCGGCATCGAAGTGGCCGACGTCCCCCGTTCGGTGCCACGGCGGGGTACGCGACGACTCCTGCTGCGTCCTCCACAGGCGGAAGTAGCGGTCCTTGACGTGCGGGGCGTCGACGAGGATCTCACCCGTCACCCCGGGGGCGGTCGTCGGTTCTCCCGTCGCCGCTCCCGTGCCGTCGAGGGGGCTGACCGCGGCGCGGGTGCCGGAGACAGGGCGGCCGACACAGACGCCGTTGCCGGCGCCTTCGAGCCCGGTCGCCGCCGCTGTGGTACCGGATCGGATCCCCGCCAGGTCGACGTCCGCGACGAGCAGCGACTCCGTCATGCCGTAGGGCGTGTGGAGCACGGCGGATGGTACGAGGTCCTGCACGGCCTCCAGGAGCGGTACGGGAACCGGTGCGCCGGCGGAGAGCAGAAGGGAGATCCTGCCCAGGGCCGCCCGGCCGGATCCGGTGACGTCGGCCGAGGTCGCCAGCACGTTCCGCAGGGCTGCGGGAGACGCGAAGACGACGGTCGCGTCGATGGCAGCGGCTGCGTCGGCCAGTGCCCGGGCGGTCAGGGTCCGGGGAGCGGTGACATCCATGTCGGGCGTCACCGACGTCACGCCGAGGGCAGGACCCAGCAGGGCGAAGGGCGCGAAGCCCGCGACGAGCGCGGCTCCGGGGCCCAGTCCGAGGGTGGTCTCGACGGCGTCGCGCATGGCGGAGAGCTGCCGGTGCGTGTACACCACGCCCTTGGCCGGCCCGGTGGAACCGGACGTGAAGAGGATGGCGGCGTCGGCGTCGGGCGCGGCCTCCGGGGGGTCCGTCGGACGGGCGGCGCGCAGGTCGTTCAGCGAGGCCTCGACCTGCAGTGCCGTCCGCCTCGCCGGCGACAGCGGAGCGACGCTGATCCGGCGCCCCGGCCAGCCGAAGGCGCGCGCAGCGAGGAGTGCCCGCTCGATGCCGATGACGACGTCGGGCGAGGAACCCTTCACGGCCCGGCTGAGGCCGCGTGCCCCGAGTCCGGCGTCGGCAACGACGATCACCGCGCCGATCCGGAGGCACGCATAGATCAGGACGGTCAGGTCCACACCGGGCGGCACGAGCAGGCTCACCCTGCTGCCCGCGCCGAAGCCGAGCGCGGTGAGGCCGCCGGCGACTGCGCTGATGTCGTCGTCGAGCTCGCGCCAGGACAGCGTGCGCGTCCCGGCGGACGTCAGTTCGGCGACGGCGGTCGTGGCCCCGGCGGGACCGGCCGCCAGTTCCGGGATGCGTGCGCCCAACGGCAGGTACGCGGTGTCCTGCTGGACATCCTGCTGGACATCCTGTCCGACACCGTCCCGTTCCGTCCCGGGGAGGGACCGCCCGACGGAACGGTTCCCGAGCCACTCCATGGCCGTCGACGTCGTGTCGGCGTCCTCCTGCACGAGGTGGCCGGCCCGCTCGAAGCGGTGGATGTCCGCGTGCGGCATCCGGCGGGCGAGGTCCTCGAGGTAGGGGTCGGAGAAGATCGGATCGTGCGGGCCCCACATCATCAGGACGGGCACGTCCAGGCTGCGGATCCCCTCCGCCGTCGCGGTGAGGGCGCCGTGGCTCGGGTGGGACGCACCGACGGGGATGTCGGAGACGAAGTTCGCGATGCCCTGGCGTGCGGCGGCCGTGCGGTAGGGATCCCGGAAGGCGCGGCGGACGCCCGGGTCCAGGGCCGGCCGGGCGAGGGACAGGGTCACGTCCAGGAACGCGCTGCTGGTCCTGGTGCCGAGCCCGTGCACGCCCGGAGCGAGCGCGAGCCGCAGCGGAGCTGGGATCGGGCGGGCGGGATCCTGGTGGATGGCCGTGTTGGTCAGGATGACGGCGGCGAGGTCGTCCCGGTTGCGGTTCGCGTAGCCGAGGCTGACGACGCCTCCCCAGTCGTGGCCCACCGTGACCACGGGCCCCGACAGGCCCACCGCGGCGACGAAGTCCTCGAGATCGGTGATGCGGTGTTCGAGGCGCCGGAAGACGCCCGTCCGCTCCGAGTAGCCCATGTCGAGCTGGTCGACGGCGATCACGCGCCACCCGGCCTCCAGCCCGGCGGCGAGGTAGGTCCGCCACAGGTAGGACCATGTCGGGTTGCCGTGGACGCACAGGAGCGTCCCCTGGACGCTGCCGGTGCCGTCCCGGCCGAGCCCGTTGTCGAGGTAGTGCCAGCGATGGCTGGTGCCCAGAGCGTCCGCGGCACTGGACGAGGGCACGTCGATGTACGTCGACCACGAGGGGTCAACGCCGGGGAGTGCTACCACGCAATCTCCATCATGGAGGTGTTCAGGCCCGATCCGACGCCCAGGCACAGCACGCGGTCTCCCGGGGAGAGCGACTGGGACTCCTGCGCGAGGGTCATCGGCAGCGATGCGGGTCCGACATTGCCCCAGTGCGGGAAGGTGATGGGAACGCGCTCGCGCTCGAGATCCACGGCCTTGATGATGGCGTTGGTGTAGGAGTTGGAGACCTGGTGGGTCACGTAGCGGTCCATCGCGCCCCACGACCAGCCGTCGGCCTGCGCCTCGTGCCATGCGGTGACCACGAGTTCGAGCCCGCCGTCGAGCAGGCCCTTCGTGTCGGTGTACATGCCGTCGATGCCGCCCACGCACAGTTCGTGGTGCTGGGTGCCGGCACGTGAGACGCCGCCGAGGATGCGGTGGGACCCGGGGTGGAGGTCGGCGGGACCGAGGACGGCGGCGGCAGCCCCGGAGCCGAGGGTGAGGGTCGCGAATTCGCTGAGGAAGTCCTCACGGGTGGAGTCCTCGCGGTTCAGCCGCTTGAACGTCGCTTCCTGGGTCCGCTGGGCGTCCTCGCCGGCGACGATCAGGGCATACCTGATCTGCCCGGAGTCGATCATGTTGGCCGCAAGGGTCATGCCGTTGACGAAGCCGAGGCACGCGTTGGCCAGGTCGAAGTTCATGGCGGACGACGGGAGACCCAGGGAGTGGTGGATCTTCACGGCGACGGACGGTTCGAGGTTGCGGCGGGTCACCGAGGTGTTGATCAGCAGGCCGACGTCACCGGGTTCGATGCCGGCTTCCGCCATCGCCTTGGCTCCCGCCTCGATGGCGGCGTCGTCGAAGTCGGACCCGGGCGACCACCAGCGGCGCTCCGTCACGCCGGCCACGCGCTCGAGGAGCCGCTTCGAGAGCCGGAGCCTTTTCAGGCTGGGCGCCAGCCGTTCGTCGAACTCTGCGGAACTGACGACTACCGGCGCCTCCACACTCGTGACGGCGAGCAAGGCCGTGTTGTCATGTCGAAACGTCGCGTTACCGGTCAAATTTCCTGCCTCGTCAACTGGTCAGCGCCGGTAGGTGGCCGTAGAGGACCCACGGATGGATCGGCCTGGACGCCTCTGGATACTGCTGAAACGGATACTGCTGAAACTTTTGTAAGCCTACTTCTTAATGCCCCGGCCGGTCACTCCCGATTCGCGGAGGTCACGGCCTTGCCCGCCCGATGCCGCCCCGTACTCAGTACAGTCGGAGCGTTCCAGTAGATTGGTGAGGTCCCATTCCCCCTGGAGATCCTGACACTGTGCATCTGAAGAGTCTAACCATGCGGGGGTTCAAGTCTTTCGCGTCGGCGACGACCTTCGACTTCGAACCCGGCGTGACCGCCGTCGTCGGCCCCAACGGTTCCGGCAAGTCCAATGTCGTCGACGCACTCGCCTGGGTCATGGGGGAGCAGGGTGCCAAGACGCTGCGCGGCGGCAAGATGGAGGACGTCATCTTCGCCGGGACGTCCGGACGGGCACCGCTGGGGCGGGCGCAGGTATCCCTCACCATCGACAACAGCGATGGTGCCCTGCCCATCGAGTACACCGAGGTCACGATCTCGCGCACGCTCTTCCGTGCAGGCGGCTCGGAGTACGCGATCAACGGCAAGAACTGCAGACTCCTCGACATCCAGGAGCTCCTCTCCGATTCCGGGCTCGGACGCGAGATGCACGTCATCGTCGGGCAGGGACAGCTCGACAAGGTGCTTCATGCCACACCGGAGGAGCGGCGCGGCTTCATCGAGGAAGCCGCCGGGATCCTGAAGCACCGCCGCCGGCGCGAGAAGACGGTGCGGAAGCTCGACGCCATGCAGGCGAACCTCGCGCGCCTGTCCGACCTCACCACCGAACTCCGGCGTCAGCTGACGCCGCTCGGGAAGCAGGCCGAGGTCGCACGCCGTGCCCAGCAGGTGCAGTTCGCCGTGCGGGACGCGCGGTCCCGCCTGCTCGCGGACGACCTGGTCACGCTGCGCTCCGGGTTCGAGCGGGACGTCGCTGCCGAGGCAGCGCTCCAGGCCCGCCGGGAGGAGGTCGAGCAGGCACTCGGAGCCGGCCAGGAACGCCAGGCCGATCTCGAGCAGGCCGCCGCGGGGGCCGTCCCGGCCCTCAACCGGGCACGCGAGACCTGGTACGCGCTGTCGAGTGCCCGCGAGAAACTCGCGGCCCTCGCAGCGCGCGCCGAGGATCGCGGGCACCTGCTGGGGCAGGGCGGCCCCGAACCGGACTCCGGGCGTGATCCCGACCACCTCGACCGGCAGGCGGCGCGTGTGCGGACCGAGGTCTCGGCGCTGCAGGAGGAGGTGGCCTCGCTCGGACGCGCACTCGAGGCAACGCTGTCCGCGCGTCGCGCGGCCGAGGACGCGTCGGCCGCCGAGGACGCGAGGCTCGCGCGCCTGCTGCGCGCAGCCGCCGACAGACGCGAGGGCGAGGCCCGGCTGGCGGGCACCGTGGGAGCGGCCCGCTCCCGCGTCGAGTCGGCCGTCGCGGAACTCGGACGCCTCCGGGCGTCCATCGCCGCGGCCGAGGAACGACGCGGTGCCGCCGAGCGGGACTTCACCGCGCTCGAGGGCCAGGTAGCCGGTCACGAGCAGGGCGAGGAGGGCCTCGACGCCGACTACGAGGAGGCCTCGGCTCTCCTCGGGACCATCACGGACGAACTGCAGGCGCTCGCCGGGGAGGAGCGCGCCGCCGAGCGGGAACGGAGCGCCCTCGCCGCCCGCCTCGAGGCACAGCGCGAGGGGCTGCAGCAGCGCGACGGCTCCGGCGCCCTCCTCGCCGCCGGGCTCGACGGCGTGGCGCTGCCGCTGCCCCAGCTCCTCACGGTCGCAGGGGGCTTCGAGAAGGCGGTCGCCGCGGCGCTCGCGGGCTCCGCCGACGCGGTCACCGTGGAGAGCGTCGCCGCGGCCGTCGCGGCACTGGAGCTCCTGAAGCACGACGACGCCGGACAGGTGTCCCTCGTCGTCGCCCCCGGGGCAGGATCGGGCGGGCGTCCGGCGAAGGCGTCTCCGCGCGGGACCGGCCCCGCGGATCCGAGTGCCGTCGTTCCCGTGCTCTCCGTCGTGGAGGTGCCCCCCGCGCTCCGGCCCGCCCTCGAGGACCTGCTGCGCGGCGCCGTCGTCGTCCGGGACCTGGACCACGCCCGCAGCGTGATCGAGGACGGTGCGGCGCCGCTCGCCGTGACGCGCGACGGCGACGTCCTCTCCCGCCATGCCGCCCGCGGCGGCACCCCCGGCGCGGCAGGCTACCTCGAGCTCCGCGCGGCTGCCGAGGAGACGGAGGAGCGGCTGGCCTCCGCCGTCGCCTCGACCGAGCGCCTGCGGTTCCGCCTGTCGGGAGCGAGGACCCGGCAGCAGTCCGCGCAGCAGCGCGTGGACGCGGCGCTCGAGCGCCTGCATGAATCCGACGCACGCATGGCCGCCGTCGCCGAGAAGCTCGGACACCTCAACGCGAGCCTGCGCTCGGCATCCGGCGAGGCAGAACGGCTGGCCGCACTGATGCGGACCGCGGAGACGAACCTCGCACAGGAGGAGACCCGGCTCTCCGAGGCGGCGCAGCGGTTGAAGGACCTGCAGGAGCAGCCCGTCGAGGCCGAGCCGTCCACCGAGCAGCGCACCACCCTCCAGCGCGCCGCCGCAGACGCGCGGCAGGCCGAGCTCGAGGCACGGCTGGCCCTGCGCAGCGGCGAGGAGCAGCTGTCGGCGCTCGGGAACAGGGCGGCGTCGCTCGAGCGAGCGGCCCAGTCGGAGCGCCGGGCGCGTGAACAGGCGGCGGAGAAGGCACGAATCCGGCAGGCACAGGCCGTCAAGGCTGCGGCGGTCGCCCGTGCAGCCCGTTCTGCCGAGCGGCGGGCCGCGGAGTCCGTCGCGGTCGCGGCCGAGCAGCGCGATGCCGCCGAGCGGCTGCGCGAACAGCAGGACACGGAGCTGCAGACGGTCCGGAAGGCCAACGCGGAACTCGGCGCCGAGCTCGCACGCCTGACGGACACCGTGCACCGAGACGAGCTCGCCCGCACCCAGCAGAGGCTTCGGATCGAGGCCCTGGAGAACCGGTCCATCGAGGAGCTCGGACTGACGCCCGACCACCTCGTGGACGAGTTCGGCCCGCACCTGCCCGTGCCCCAGGACTCCGCGGACTCCCCGGAGGACAAGTGGGCGGCCCTGCGGGCGCCGGTCGACGACGACGGCATCCCGGTACCGCAGGGAATTCCTTTCATGCGGGAGCAGCAGGAGAAGAGGCTGAAGCGCGCGGAGCGGGATCTCGCGGCGCTCGGCAAGGTCAATCCCCTCGCCCTGGAGGAATTCGCGGCGCTCGAGGAGCGGCACCAGTTCCTCAGCACGCAGCTGGCGGACCTCAAGGCCACCCGGAAGGACCTCCTCGACATCATCCGGGAGGTCGACGAGCGCGTCGAGCGGGTCTTCACGGCCGCCTACCGGGACACGGCCGAGCAGTTCGAACGCGTGTTCGCCACGCTGTTCCCCGGCGGTGAGGGCAGGCTCGTGCTCACCGATCCCTCCGACATGCTCGCCACGGGA
The DNA here is from genome assembly GCF_054510955.1 of Arthrobacter pasteuri. NCBI lineage: Bacteria > Bacillati > Actinomycetota > Actinomycetes > Micrococcales > Micrococcaceae > Arthrobacter > Arthrobacter pasteuri. The sequence goes on along the minus strand of NZ_JBTNDO010000001.1, from coordinate 574,890 downwards.
ATCGAGGTGGAGGCCCGGCCCGCCGGCAAGAAGATCAAGCGGCTGTCCCTGCTCTCGGGCGGGGAACGCTCGCTGACCGCCGTGGCGCTCCTCGTCGCCATCTTCAAGGCACGGCCATCGCCCTTCTACGTCATGGACGAGGTCGAGGCCGCGCTCGACGACACGAACCTGGGCCGGCTCATCAGGATCTTCCGGGAGCTCCGCGAGTCGAGCCAGCTCATCATCATCACGCACCAGAAGCGGACGATGGAGGTGGCCGACGCGCTCTACGGCGTCACGATGCGCGGTGATGGGGTGTCCACCGTCATCAGCCAGCGCCTGGACGCCGAGGAGCAGCTCCCCGGCTAGCGGGGCGACCGTCAGCCGGAGAGCTGGTCCCGGGACTGCCGGGGGAGGGTTTCGCGGGACGCGAGCCAGGTGAGGGCGGCGACCACGGCCAGAACGCCGGTGGCGACGAAGGCCAGGGCGTAGGAGCCCATGACCAGCCGGTCGATGATGAGGCCGGCGACGATCGGGCCGACGATGGCACCGAGGTCCGCGCTCATCTGGAACGTCGCCAGGACCTTGCCGCCACTGCGTCCGGTGCCGATGATGTCCGCGACGGCCGCCTGCTGTGCCGGATTCAGCAGGCCCGTCCCGATCCCCCCGACCACGCAGATCGCCAGGAAGACGGCGACGCTGCCCGAGAAGCCGAGCGCGGCCATGGCGGCGCCGTTGACGAGGAGCCCGGTGATCACCAGCGGCTTCCTGCCGGCCGTGTCGGCGAGGCGTCCGGACACCGTCAGCGAGAGTGCGGTCCCGCCCGCGAAGAAGGCGAGCGAGAGGCCTGCGACCTGCGGCCCGGCGTCGAGCACGGCGGTCGCGAAGAGCGGGACCAGGGCCATCCGGATGCCGAACGAGGACCACCCGTTGGCGAAGCCCGACAGGAGCGACGCACGGTAGGCGGAGTCTCGGACGGCCTCCCGGACCGACAGCGGCGCCTGGTGGCGTGCCGCCTGCCGGTCGGCGAGGGAGGTGTCCCGGAGCTGGAAGAACACGACGGCGGATGCGACGAGCAGCGCGACCGCATAGGCGAGGAACGGCACGCGGAGCCCGAGGCCGGCGAGCAGGCCTCCGATGAGGGGCCCTCCGATACTGCCGAGCAGGAATGCCGTGGCGTAGGCACCGGAGACCCGGCCACGGATGGACGGCGGTGCGAGCCGGACGATCAGTCCCATGGCCGAGACGGTGAACAGGGTCGACCCGATGCCGCCCAGGCCGCGGAAGACCAGCAGCTGCCAGTAGTCCGCGGCGAAGGCACACGCGGCGGTGGACAGGGCGACGATGAGCAGCCCGATGATGTAGACCGGACGCTCGCCGAGCTTCTCCACGAGCCACCCGCCCGCCGGTGCGAACAGGAGCCTCGTGAAGGCGAAGGCGCTGACGATCACGGACGCCGCCGTCACTCCGACATCGAAACTCTGCGCGAACTGCGGCAGGATCGGGGCCACGAGCCCGAAGCCGATGGCGATCACGAACGCAGCCGCGATGAGGACCCGGATCTCGCGCGGGATGGAGGGGCGCTCCGGCGCGGCAGCGTCGCCCTCTCCCCGCGTCCTCCGCGGAAGGATCCGAAGGAGGGACTGCTTGCGAGCGTGAGGGGAACCGGCCATGGTCCTCGCATTCTGTCACCGCATCCGTCGGATGCTCAATCGGCCCGTGTGAGAAGGTGGATCAGTGAACGACATCCTTCTGCCTGTCATCTTCGTCATCCTCGCGATCGCCGTGATCGGGTCGCTCGCGGCCCTCCTCGTCCGGGGCAGGCGCACACCTCCCGGGCTCTATTCCTCGCCGAGGGATCCCGACGACCAGGCCGGCGTCGCCGCCCACGGTGCCACCTCCACCGATGTCCTCGACAGCCCGGGTGGGACCACGACGGATGTCCTGGTCCCCGACGACCTCAGCACCCTCGACGAGGCGCCCCCCGCCCCGCGCTTCGACACCGTCGAACCCATGCAGGGCCGCCTCGCCCGGCTGCGGGCACGCCTCGTCCGCTCGAACAACGCGCTCGGCAAGGGGCTGCTCACCCTCCTGTCGCGCGACAGGATCGACGAGGACGTCTGGGACGAGGTGGAGGAGACCCTCCTGATGGCGGACCTCGGCACCGAGCCCACCATGGAACTGGTCGACGCGCTGCGCGAGCGCGTGAAGGTGGCCGGCAGCCGCAACCCCGCCGAGGTCAAGGACATGCTCCGTGAGGAACTGGTCAAGCTGGTCGATCCCTCGATGGACCGCTCACTCGCCACGCAGCGGCACGCGGACCGGCCTGCGATCGTGATGGTGGTCGGCGTGAACGGGGTGGGCAAGACCACCACCGTCGGCAAGCTCGCGCGCGCGCTGGTCGCCGACGACAAGGACGTACTCCTGGGAGCGGCGGACACCTTCCGCGCAGCCGCCGCGGAGCAGCTGGCGACGTGGGGGGCGCGCGTCGGCGTGCCCACGGTGAAGTCCGACGTCGACGGCGCCGATCCGGCGTCCGTGGCCTTCGAGGCCGTTAAGGCGGGCATCGAGCAGGAAGTCGACGTGGTCCTGATCGACACCGCCGGGCGCCTGCAGAACAAGGTCGGCCTGATGGACGAGCTCGGCAAGGTCAAGCGCGTCGTCGAGAAGCAGGGCACGGTCGACGAGGTCCTCCTGGTGCTGGATGCGACCACCGGGCAGAACGGACTCAACCAGGCGCGCGTCTTCGCCGAGGTCGTGAACATCAGCGGGATCGTGCTCACCAAACTGGACGGGACCGCGAAGGGCGGCATCGTGGTGGCGATCCAGCGCAGCCTCGGCGTGCCCGTGAAGCTGATCGGCCTCGGCGAGGGCGCTGACGACCTCGCGGCCTTCGACGCCGAGGGCTTCGTCGACGCGCTCCTGAGCTAGCTGTACTGCCGGGACGCGCGGTCCGTCGGGCCGCCACCGAGGGTCCATCCAGTGATCCGGCAAGGGATCCGGCCCCCGGAAACCTGACGGAAACATCTGCGTCATGCGCCTTTTACGTCGGTGAGACTGATGTAACCTGCGCGCAATGTTCCGCCCCAGGGACGGAAACACGCCCATCGCATTCTGGAGGTGCGGGAAGTCCCCGCCCCTTCGGAAGGATCGTGTTTGATGGACCTCACAGCAGGCCACGTCTGGGTGATGATCTCAGCTGCCCTCGTACTCCTCATGACCCCGGGCCTCGCCTTCTTCTACGGCGGGATGACCCGTGCCAAGGCCGCACTGAACATGATGATGATGAGCTTCATCGCCGTCGGACTCGTGGGGGTCGTCTGGGTCCTGTGGGGCTACTCGATGACCGGCGGGGACGGCATCGCCCAGCTCTTCGGCAACCCGTTCACCTCCTTCGGGCTCGCGAGCCTGATCGGCACGGAGGACCTCATTGGCGCGGGCTACGGCGCCACGTTCGCCATCATCACCGTGGCGCTCATCAGCGGTGCCATCGCCGACCGCGCCAAGTTCGGTGCGTGGACCGTCTTCGTGCCCATTTGGGTCACCGCGGTGTACTGCCCGCTCGCGTTCATGGTGTGGGGCGGCGGACTCCTCAGCGCTGACGGTGCTGTCGGCGGCGCTGTCGGCGAAGCCATCGACTTCGCCGGAGGCACGGTCGTGCACATCAGCGCAGGCGTGGCCGCCCTGGTCCTCGCCCTGATCCTCGGCAAGCGACAGGGCTTCGGCCAGGACCCTGCCCAGCGCCCCCACAACATCCCGTTCGTGATGCTCGGTGCCGCACTCCTGTGGTTCGGCTGGTTCGGCTTCAACGGGGGCGCGGCAGGAAGCGCCGAGGAGGCCGGCCTGATCTGGATCAACACCATGGCCGCCCCCGCCGCCGCCATGGTCGGCTGGCTCATGACCGAGCGGATCCGCGACGGACGCCCGACGTCCCTCGGCGCCGCCTCGGGCATCGTCGCCGGCCTCGTCGCCATCACCCCCGCCTGCGCCAACGTCAGCCCCGTCGGCGCCGTAGGCCTGGGCCTCGTCTCGGGCGCGGTCTGCGCCCTGGCCGTCGGCATCAAGTACCGCCTCGGTTTCGACGACTCGCTCGACGTCGTCGCCGTCCACCTGGTCGCGGGCATCGTGGGCACGCTGTCCCTCGGTTTCATCGCACTGCCGGTCGAGGGCGCCGGTGGCGGACTCTTCTACGGAGGTGGCCCCGGGCAGCTCGTGGCCCAGGTCGTCGCGGCCGCCATCGCGATCGCACTCTCCGCCGTCATGACCGCCATCATCGGCCTGGCGATCCACAAGACCATCGGGTTCCGGGTCAGCTCCGACAACGAGATCGGCGGCGTCGACCTCTCGGAGCACGCCGAGACCGCCTACGAATTCGGCGGACTGGGAGTGGGCGGATCCTTCCACCCCTTCGCCGAGCAGACGTTCGGGCAGCACAAGACCACGCAGAAGACCACCCAGCAGAACGTCACGGAGGGCGTACATTCATGAAACTGGTGACAGCAATCGTTCGTCCCGACAAGCTCGACGGCGTCCGGGGAGCCCTCGAGAACTACGGGGTCCAGGGCCTCACGGTCAGCCAGGCGAGCGGCTACGGCCGCCAGCGCGGCCACACCGAGGTCTACCGCGGCGCAGAGTACACCGTGGACCTCCTCCAGAAGGCGCGCGTCGAGGTCCTCGTCGCGGATGCCTGGGTCACCGACATCGTCGACGTCCTGGTCTCGACGGCCAACACGGGGCGCGCAGGTGACGGCAAGGTCTGGGTGATCCCCGTTGAGGAAGCCGTCAGGGTCCGCACCGGTGAGCGCGGGGACGCAGCACTGTAGGAGACGCAGCGCTGCAGAAGACACAGCAGAAGCAGGACGGAAGGGCCGCCACATCGTGGCGGCCCTTCCGTCATCGTCGGAAAAGCGCGGGGAAAGCGCGGGGAAAGTGCGGGAGCGGTCGTCAGGGCCGACCGTGGGACGACGGCCAGGACTCCGGACCGTTCGATCCCGCGGGGTACTCCTCGAGGGGTACCCGGTTCTCCGACCAGGCCTGAAGGACCGGCTCCACGATGCGCCAGCAGTCCTCGGCGGTGTCACCGCGGACGGACAGCGTCGGATCCCCGGCGAGGACCCCGTCGAGTACTTCACCGTAGGGGAGCAGGTCCGTCTCGTTGAGGTCCGCACTGAGGGTCGCGCGGTCCAGCGAGAAGATGTCGCCCGGTCCGTTGACGTCGAGTTCGAGCTGGAGGGTGTCCGGTCCGAACCCGATGCGCAGCTTCGTGGGCGCGTCCTGTCCCGTGAAGCCCACGGGCAGGTGGCTGACGGGCCGGAAGGTGATGACCGCCTCCTTGCGCTTGACGCCGAGGGCCTTGCCGGAGCGGAGGACGAACGGGACGCCGGACCAGCGCTCGTTGTTGATCGACACGGTGACCTCGGCGAGGGTCTCGGTGCCCTTCGAGGGGTCGACGCCGGGCTCCGCGGCGTAGTCGGGGATCTGCCGGTCGCCGATGGTGCCGGCGGTGTACCGGGCGCGGCGGCTGCTGCCCGGACTGTCGAGGTCCACCGAGCTCGCCCGGAGGATCGAGCCGATGTGGTCCCGCAGGTCGCGCTCGTGCAGGGTGGACGGCGCGTTGAGCGCCAGAAGGGCCATTACGTGCAGCAGGTGGCTCTGGATCATGTCGCGCAGGGCGCCCGCGCCGTCGTAGTAGCGCGCACGGTTCTCGAGCGCGAGATCCTCGTCGAAGATCACCTCGACCTTCTCGATGTGGAGGTTGTTCCAGACCGGCTCGAGGATCCGGTTGGCGAAGCGGAGGCCCAGGATGTTGAAGACCGTCGCCTTGCCGAGGAAGTGGTCCACGCGGTGGATGTTCTGCTCCGGGACGAGTCCGGCCAGCTTGTCGTTGAGGCTGTGCGCCGACGCCTGGTCCGTCCCGAAGGGTTTCTCCATGACGAGGCGGGTGCTCTTCGGCAGGGAGTCCGGCCCGAGGGCGCTGCAGGCCTTCTGACTGATGGCCGGGGGCAGCGCGAAGTACAGCGCCACCGGACCCTCCAGCGTCTGCACCAGGTCGGCCAGGCCGTCCTGGGTGACGTCGATCAGGTGGTACGAGCTGTTGTCCCGCACCTGCTGGAGGGACGCCCTGCCGGCGTCGTCGGCCTTCTCCAGAGCCGCGGCGAACGCCCCGTCCACGCGTTCGCGCCACTGTTCGTCCGTCCAGTCGTCGGATCCCGCGCCCACGAGCTTCAGCCCGTCCGCGCGCCCGAGCCGGATGAGCCGCGCCAGTCCGGGAAGCAGCAGGCGCCCCGTGAGGTCCCCGGAAGCCCCCAGGATGAGGAGTGTCTTGACCCGGGTGTCTGCCTCGGCGGGAATGGTGTCGTGTTCTGCGAGAGAGTGAGTGTCCACCTCTTCACCTTGCCACTTATCCCTGTGCCTGTCCCGCACTGGGGCAATGCGTCGCCGGTTGCGCCGGGAGTGTCCGGTGGGCCGGGTCCACCCGGGTCAGGCATCCCTCCGGCACCCCCAGTTGGTACCCTAGGGAGTTGAGTCTCTCTACTTCCCGATGAAAGAAGTTCACGGCACGTGTTCAATTCACTCTCCGACCGGCTGACTGCGACCTTCAAGAACCTCCGTGGCAAGGGCCGCCTCACCGAGGCGGACATCGACGCCACCGTCCGCGAGATCCGGCGCGCCCTGCTCGACGCCGACGTCGCCGTGCCCGTGGTGCGCGCCTTCACGGCAGCCGTCAAGGAACGCGCACTCGGCCTCGAGGTGTCCCAGGCCCTGAACCCGGGCCAGCAGGTCGTCAAGATCGTCAACGAGGAACTCGTCGGGATCCTGGGCGGCGAGACCCGCCGGATCCGCCTGGCGAAGAACCCGCCGACCGTCATCATGCTGGCCGGCCTCCAGGGTGCCGGAAAGACCACGCTCGCCGGAAAGCTGTCCAAGTGGCTCAAGGGCCAGGGCCACAGCCCGCTGCTCGTCGCCTGCGACCTCCAGCGCCCCAACGCCGTCCGGCAGCTCCAGGTCAATGGTGAGCGCGCCGGTGTTCCCGTCTACGCCCCGCACCCGGGCGTCAGCTCCGAATTCGAGGCAGCGACGGGCGATCCCGTCGCCGTGGCCCGCCAGGGTGTCGCCGAGGCCCGCGCCCGCCTGCACGACGTCGTCATCGTCGACACCGCGGGCCGTCTCGGCGTGGACGCCGAACTGATGCAGCAGGCTGCGGACATCCGTGCCGCCATCAGCCCCGACGAGGTGCTGTTCGTCATCGACGCGATGATCGGCCAGGACGCCGTCAACACCGCGCTCGCCTTCAACGAGGGCGTCGACTTCACCGGTGTGGTCCTGACCAAGCTCGACGGCGACGCCCGCGGTGGCGCCGCCCTCTCCGTCGCCTCGGTCACCGGCAAGCCCGTCATGTTCGCGTCCACGGGTGAGGGACTGAACGACTTCGAGCTGTTCCACCCCGACCGCATGGCCTCGCGCATCCTGGACATGGGCGACATCCTGACGCTCATCGAGCAGGCGGAGCAGTCCTGGGACAAGGATGAAGCGGCCCGGATGGCGAAGAAGTTCGCCGACCAGGAGGAGTTCACCCTCGAGGACTTCCTCGCCCAGATGCAGCAGATCCGCAACATGGGCTCCATGAAGAAGATGCTCATGATGATGCCCGGTGCCGCGAACATGCGGGAGCAGCTCGAGAACTTCGACGAGCGCGAGATCGACCGTGTCGAGGCCATCGTCCGTTCCATGACCCCGCACGAGCGCCTCGCGCCCAAGATCATCAACGGATCGCGTCGCGCGAGGATCGCCCGCGGTTCGGGCGTGCACGTCTCCGAGGTGAACGGACTGCTCGAGCGCTTCACCCAGGCGCAGAAGATGATGAAGAAGATGGCATCCGGCGGAGGAATCCCGGGCATGCCCGGGATGGCCGGTCCCGGCGGCTTCGGCGGTCCGCGTAAGGCGAAGGCGGTCGCGGCCAAGGGCAAGAAGAAGCCGCGTTCGGGCAACCCCGCGAAGGCGGCCCAGGAACTGCAGGAAGCGGAGGCGCGGCGCACCGCGGCCCGCACTGCGGCGCCCACGGGCGCGGCGTTCGGCGGCCAGCAGGACTTCGACCCGTCGGCCATGAACCTCCCGAAGGGCTTCGAGAAGTTCCTCGGGAAGTAGCGATCCCAGTGCATCCCGCACCGGGCCCGGCAGGTTCCCGCCCGTGCTGAGCCTCGAGCGTGTCGTCTTCGTCCACGGCAGTGGCCGTTTCGGAGCCGCGGCCTGGCCGAAGCAGCACGGACTCTCGCTCGACTTCGACTGCCTGTACCTCCGGCGCCACGGCTTCGACGCGGAGGCGGAGCCCCTGGCGACGGACCACGATCGCGACCAGGAGATCCTCGCCGAGGCCCTGGGCGCCGGCGGGCACGTCGTCGCGCACGCGGAGGGTGCCGTTCCGGCCATGCTGCTCGCCGTCGAGCGGCCGGGCCTCGTGGGCTCCCTGACGCTCATCGAGCCTGCATGCCTCTCGCTGACTGCCGGCCTTTCCGCCACGAAGGCGCACATCAACCTGATGGCGCCCCTGGTCGCCGAGCGCCACACGATGTCGGACGGGGATTTCCTCCGGGAGTTCCTGCGGCGCGGATCCATCGCGGAGGAAGCGGAGGAACCTGTGGACGGCGTCGGGCGGAATGCGGCCCGACTGCGGCTCCAGAGCCCGCCCTGGGAGGCTCCGCTGTCGATCGTCCCCGGTGTGCCGACCCTCGTCCTCACGGGTGGCTGGGAGCCGCTCTACGAGGAGGTGGCCCAGTACCTGGCCGGAACCGGCGCCATCCACCACGTGGTTCCCGGCGGGCACCGTCCCCACGACACCCCCGAGGGTGCCGCCCTCATCCGTGCCTTCCTGCGCTCCGCAGGCGAGCAGGTCGCAGCGTGAGGAAGCCGGCATTCCATCAGGCCGCGCCACGCTCCCTGCCGCATGACGCTGCCGAGATGGCCCTGCTGACATGGCCCCGCCGACATGACCCCGCCGACATGACCCCGCCGACCGGCGGGTACCTGCACCTCACGGGCACGGTGCTGCTGTCGCCGTCGCGCTCCGTCGCCGACGTCTATGTGCAGGACGGCCGGTTCACCTTCACGCGCCCGCCCGGGGCGCCGTCGCGCACGCTGGAGGGGTGGGTCCTGCCCGGCCTCGTCGACGCGCACTGCCATGTCGGCCTCGACCGGAGGGGCCGTGTACCGGACGCCCTGGCGGAACAGCAGGCCCTGGCCGACAGGGACGCGGGAACGCTGCTCATCCGGGATGCGGGCGTCGTCAACGACACGCGGTGGATGCAGCAGCGGCCGGACCTTCCGCGGCTGGTGCGCGCAGGGCGCCACGTCGCCCGCACCCGTCGCTACTTCCGCGACTACGCCGTGGAGGTGGAACCCTCGCAGCTCGCCGGCGCCGTGGCGGAGCAGGCACGGCGCGGCGACGGCTGGGTGAAGATCGTGGGGGACTGGATCGACCGCTCGCTCGGCGACCTCGCTCCCGCCTTCCCGGCCGCGGCCCTCAGGGACGCGGTCGACGCCGCCCACGCCGAGGGCGCCCGCGTCACCGCCCACTGCTTCGCGGCCGAGACGCTCGACGGGATGCTCGACGCCAGCATCGACTGCATCGAGCACGCCACGGGGATGCTTCCCCGGCACATCCCGCGGTTCGTCGAGCAGGGCGTGGCCATCGTCCCGACGCTGATCAACATCGACACCTTCCCCGCCATCGCCGACGGTGCCGCGGAGAAGTACCCGGACTATGCGGCTCACATGCGGCGCCTGTGGGGCGGACGGCAGGACATGGTGCGCAGGGCCCACGACGCCGGGATCGCCGTCTACGCGGGAACGGACGCCGGGAGCGTGATCGCGCACGGCCGCCTCCCGGACGAGGTGGCCGCGCTCGCAGCCGCCGGCCTGGGCGCGACCGCGGCCCTCGACGCCGCCTGCTGGTCCGCCCGCCGCTGGCTGGGCTTCCCCGGCATCGAGGAGGGGGCCGGTGCCGACGCCGTCGTCTGCTCCTCCGATCCACGCCGGGACGTCGGCACCCTGACCGACCTCCGGGCGATCGTGCTACGCGGATCGGTCGTGGCTCCCCGTGCCCCGCACTGATGTGTCGCCCCCGGAATAACTTGAACCTTCAAGTAGTTACACGGGGGACAGCATGATCACCGCCCGAGGAGCCGTTATGCGCAAGGAGCTGCTACCCACCACCACCGCCATGGGCACGCTGACCCTTCGGGTCGGAGACCTCGCGGCCATGACCACCTACTACTCCACCGCGCTCGGTCTGGAGGTGCTCGAGGACCGCGCGGACGCCGTCGTGCTCGGACGCCGGGGGAAGGCCGTCATCCGTCTGGAAGCCGCCGGCCACCTGCACCTGCCGCCGCGCGGCGAGGCCGGCCTGTTCCACACGGCCCTCCTGTTCGCGGACCGCGCCGACCTGGCAGCAGCCGTGGCATCCGCGGCGCGCCATCCGCTCAGTTCCTTCGTGGGCAGCGCCGACCACCTCGTGAGCGAGGCCTTCTACTTCAGCGATCCCGAGGGCAACGGCATCGAACTGTACTTCGACCGCCCGAGGGAAACCTGGGACTGGTCCCGGGACGAGCGCGGGAACCGCTCCGTCGTGATGGACAGCCTCCCGCTGTCACCGCGGGCCTACCTGGAGGAACACCTGACGGAGGACGCCGTGTCGCACGCCGTGTCGAAGAGCGCGGAGGTCGGGCACGTTCACCTGCAGGTGGGCGACGTGGACACGGCGCAGCGGTTCTATGTCGGCGTGCTGGGGTTCGAGCGGACAGCGGGCTGGCACGACCAGGCCCTCTTCGTGTCGGCCGGCGGCTATCACCACCACATGGCCATGAACGTCTGGAACAGCAGGGGCGCCGGGCCGCGCAAGGACACGCTCGGTCTCGGTGAGGTGCTCATCCAGGTGTCCGCCGCCGACGAGGTGGGAGCGCTCGCCGACCGGCTCGCCTCCGCCGGCATCGCAAGCCACTCCACCGGAGCGGAACTGCGGTTCGAGGACCCCTGGCGCAACCGCCTGAGGGTCGCCGTCGCGGGCTCGCCGGACGGAATCGCCTAAACTACGCCCGTCTGGCACAATGGATTCGTACTCGATCCGTGCAGCCCCTCTCTCTGTGCGTGAATTGTGTCCTTTGAACCCTCGAAATGGCCCGCCCCACGGGAGCAGGACGACGGGTTCGCCCCTTTTCATTTACAAGGAGTGACCACACAAGTGGCCGTAAAGATTCGCCTCAAGCGCATGGGCAAGATCCGCGCACCTTTCTACCGTGTCGTCGTCATGGATGCACGCTCCAAGCGTGATGGCCGTGCCCTCGAAGAAATCGGCAAGTACAACCCCACCGAGGAGCCCTCGTTCATCGAGATCGACTCCGATCGTGCGCAGTACTGGCTCGGCGTCGGCGCGCAGCCGACCGAGCAGGTCTCCGTCCTGCTGAAGATCACCGGTGACTGGCAGAAGTTCAAGGGACTCAAGGGCCAGGAAGGCACCCTGCGGACCAAGGCAGCCAAGGAAGCGTTCGTCGCCCCCGAGAAGGGCTCCGTGATCGTCCCCGAGGCCATCACGCCGAAGGCGAAGAAGAACGACGACGCCGCCGCGGAAGCGACCGAGGCAGAGTAAGTTGCTGGCCGAAGCTCTGGAGCACCTCGTCCGCGGCATCGTCGACAACCCGGATGACGTCCGGGTCTCCGCGAAGAACAACCGCCGCGGTGAGACGCTCGAGGTCCGCGTCCACCAGGAGGACCTCGGCCGCGTGATCGGCCGCCAGGGGCGCACCGCCCGGGCGCTGCGCACCGTGGTCGCCGCCCTCGCGGACGGCGAGCCGGTACGCGTCGACGTCGTCGACACGGACCGCCGCCGGGGCTGACCCCTCCAGAGCACGGCACGAACCGGCCCCGCCACCAGCACCTGGTGGCGGGGCCGATCAGTTTCCCCGCAGTCCCGCATCACCCCCGCCACCCCGGATCACCCGTGGCACAACCAGCAGGAGCAGCACGATGGAAGTACTCGTAGCCAGGATCGGCAAGCCCCACGGCATTCGCGGCGAGGTGACCGTCCAGCTCTTCACCGACGCCCCCGAGGACCGATTCGAGCCCGGCGAGACGTTCCGGGTCGAGGACGCCGCCGTAGCCGAGCTGACCGTCGCCAAGGCCCGGTGGAACAAGGACATCCTGATCGTGGGCTTCGAGCAGGTCGCCGATCGGAACCAGGCCGAGACGCTGCGCGGCGCCCGGCTCTTCATCGACTCCGACGGGACGGACGACGGTGACGATGACTCCTGGTACGAGCACGAGCTCGTCGGCCTCGACGCCCGCGTCGACGGTGAGCCCGTGGGCAAGGTCACCGGCCTGCGGACGATGGCCGTCCAGGACCTGCTCGTCGTCGAACTCGCCGACGGCCACGAGGCCCTCGTCCCGTTCGTCGGCGAGATCGTCCCCGAAGTGGATCCCGAGGGTGGCTTCGTGACGATCGTGCCGCCGGCCGGGCTCTTCGACCTCAACACCCCCGGCTCGAACCAGGCACCCGACGACGGCGACGACGACGGGGCTCCGGCGGAGGCGCGCGACTAGTGCGCCTCGACGTCGTCTCCATCTTCCCGGAGTACCTTGCCGCCCTCGACCTGTCGCTGATCGGCAAGGCCCGGCAGGACGGCGTCCTCGACGTACGGGTCCATGACCTCCGCTCCTTCACGACGGACCGGCACCGGACCGTCGACGACACCCCGTACGGCGGCGGAGCCGGCATGGTCATGAAGGCCGAGCCGTGGGCCCTGGCGCTCGAAGCGGTCCTCGCCGAATCGCCTGCGGACGGGAACCGGCCCACCCTGATCGTCCCCTCACCGGCCGGAGCCGTGTTCAACCAGGCGATGGCGCACGAGTTCGCGGAGCTCGACCACCTCGTCTTCGCCTGCGGACGGTACGAGGGGATCGACGAGCGGGCGATCGACTGGGCGCGCGGGGAGTTCGATGTCCGCCCCGTCTCCCTCGGCGACTACGTGCTCAACGGCGGGGAGGTGGCTGTCCTCGCGATGGTCGAGGCCGTCGCCCGGCTGATCCCCGGCGTGGTCGGCAACCCGGAATCGCTCGTGGAGGAGTCCCACTCGGACGGCCTGCTGGAGTACCCGGTTTACACCAAACCGTCGTCCTGGCGCGGCCGGGAGATCCCCGACGTCCTGCTGAGCGGCAACCACGCGAGGATCGCGCAGTGGCGGCGGCTCGAGCAGTTCCAGCGGACGGCGGAGCGGCGCCCCGACCTGCTGGCGGGTGTCGACGCCGCGTTGCTGACGAAGGCGGACCTCAAGGCGCTGCGAGAGGCCGGGTTCGACGTCGTCGGCGGCAGGCTGACCCGCCCGTCGCATTAGCAGTTGGTCCCGCTCCTGTGGAATAATCGTAGATTGTGTCCACTGGGCCGGACCCTGCCACAGGGGGCGTCCAGCCAACAGTCCCACACCGGCCACCGAATCTCCGGATCGGCCGGAACCCTGCTTCGGCGGCATTGCCCGGGCCTCGCGCCCTGTCCTTGCCCGCCGTGACCAACGTGAATGACCTGTGGCGTTCACCAGGAGTATCAGTATGCATATTCTCGATTCCGTCGACGCCGGATCCTTCCGCGACAACGTCCCCGACTTCCGCGCCGGCGACACCGTCAACGTCCACGTCAACATCATCGAAGGCAAGAACACCCGTGTTCAGATCTTCAAGGGCTTCGTCGTCGGCCGCCAGGGTGACGGCATCCGCGAGACCTTCACGGTCCGCAAGGTGAGCTTCGGTGTCGGCGTGGAGCGTACGTTCCCCGTCCACAGCCCGGTCCTCGACAAGATCGAGGTCGTCTCCAAGGGCGATGTGCGCCGCGCCAAGCTGTACTACATGCGCGAACTGCGCGGCAAGGCAGCCAAGATCAAGGAGAAGCGCGACCCCAAGACGGTCAAGTAACCCCCTGAAGGTGCATGAAACCCCCGCTTCCCAGCTTCCGGCTGGAGAGCACACGAAACGCCGGTCCCGCTGTGCGGGCTGGCGTTTCGTGTTCTCCGCCGTCCTCGTCGCAGCCCTCCTCACCGGGCTCGTGCGCGGTTTCCTCGTCGACGTCTATTTCATCCCGTCAGCCTCCATGGAGCCCCTGCTCAGGGAAGGCGACCGGGTGCTCGTCAGCAAGGTCGAGGACACCGATGGCACTGTGCAGCGCGGGGACGTCGTCGTCTTCGACGGCCGCGGGTCCTTCGACCCCATCACCGATCCGCGCGGCATCCCGGAACGCCTGGTCGCCGGCGCTGCCCAGTGGCTCGGGCTGGCGGGGAGCGACACGGTCTACGTCAAGCGCGTGATCGGCATCGGCGGGGACCGGGTGGCCTGCTGCTCCGCCGACGGGCATCTGACCCTCAACGGGAACCCCGTCGACGAGCCGTACGTCCATCCGGGGGATGCGGCGAGTGACCTCGACTTCGACGTCGTCGTTCCCGAAGGGCGGATCTGGCTCCTCGGGGACCACCGCTCGGCCTCCATGGACTCCCGATCGCTGCTCGGCGCAGCCGGCGGAGGCCTCGTCGCCGAGGATCGCATCATCGGACGGGCCTTTCAGCTAGTCTGGCCACTTGACAGGTATGCTCCGATCACCAGGCCGGTCGGCTGAATAGACCGGCCCAGCGGCGCGGATGCCGCACCAGCGGGACTCCCTTCGGTGGGTCGCCGCCGGGCACCACGACCACAGAGGACACCAGTACATGGCACGGAGCTTCCGCAGGAAGTCGGCCGCGGGGGCTCCCGCAGCACACTCGTTCGATCCCGATCCCGACGCCGGGGACGATCCGTCCGCCGACAGGATGCGGGACCGGAAGCGGGCCCCGAAACGGGACGCGAAGGACTCCGACCGAGGCTTCGGGGCGTGGCTGAAGGAGATCGGGACGATCGTCGTGATCGCCCTGGTGCTGTCCTTCCTCATCAAGACCTTCCTGTTCCGCGCGTTCTTCATCCCGTCCGGCTCCATGGAGGAGACCCTCGAGATCGACGACCGGATCTTCGTGAACCAGCTCGTGCCGCAGCCCTTCGACCTGCAGCACGGCGACATCGTCGTCTTCCGGGACACCAAGGGCTGGCTCCCGCCGCAGCCGGAAGCCAGTGTGAGCTGGTTCAAGGAAGCGCTCATCTTCGTCGGGCTCGCCCCCGACGAGTCGCAGCAGCACCTCGTGAAGCGCGTCATCGGACTCCCCGGCGACCACGTCATCTGCTGCGACGCCGAGGGCCGCATCACCGTCAACGGGGAACCCCTGGTGGAGCCCTACCTCTTCCCCGGCGCCAATCCGTCGGACCTCCCGTTCGACGTCGTCGTGCCCGAGGGCAAGGTGTGGGTCATGGGAGACCACCGCAACGCGTCCGCGGACTCCCGGGCCAACCGCGACAAGCCCGGTGAGGGCTTCGTCGACGTCGAGGACATCGAGGGCAGGGCCGCCGTCATCGCCTGGCCGCTGGACCGCATCGGCTTCCTCGGCAACCACCCGGACGTGTTCGACGGCATCCCCGATCCCGAGCGCTCAGCGCAACCCACCCCTACCGGATCATGACGGCCCTCCGGAAGAAACGCTCCTCCGCTCCCACCCTGAGCTTCGAGAAGTCCTTCGCCGTGGACGGCCACCGCTACATCGCCGGGTGCGACGAGGTGGGCAGGGGAGCGCTGGCCGGCCCCGTCTCGGTCGGCGTCGTCGTCGTCGACCTCGATGCGGTTCCGGGCCTGCGGGGCGTCCGCGACAGCAAGCTCCTCCTGCCGGCCGAGCGCCAGGCACTCGTGCCGCGCATCCGGCGCTGGTCCGCGGCCTCCGCCGTAGGGCACGCATCGGCCGCCGAGATCGACGCGCTGGGGCTGATGGCCGCACTGCGGACCGCGGGCAGCCGCGCCTGGGCCGCGGTCCTCGACACCGTGACGCCCGATGCCGTCATCCTCGACGGCAACCACGACTGGCTCTCCACCCGGCCCCAGGGCGTCCTGTTCGACGGCGGGGAGGGTCTCACGGCACCCGCCGTCGGCTGCACGGCTCCCGTGCACACGCGGATCAAGGCGGACCTGAAGTGCCTGAGCGTCGCGGCGGCGAGCGTCCTGGCCAAGGTCGAGCGCGACGCCCTGATGGTCTCCCTGGCCGGCGACCACCCCGCCTTCGGCTGGGACGGGAACAAGGGGTACGCCACGGAGGGGCACCGAGCAGCCATCGATGCCCTGGGGCCCAGCGAGTATCACCGAAAGACCTGGCGGCTGGGAAGCCAGGACAGGCCCGGCATGCCACACGCGGAAATTGGGGGATGATTGTCGAATGAGTGCTGAGGATCTTGAAAACTACGAAACCGACATGGAGCTCCAGCTCTACCGCGAGTACCGGGACGTCGTGGGTCTCTTCAGCTACGTCGTGGAGACGGAGCGCCGGTTCTACCTGGCCAACAACGTGGACCTGCAGGCGCGCTCGGCCGATGGCGAGGTCTACTTCGACCTGACGCTGCAGGACGCCTGGGTCTGGGACGTGTACCGTTCAGCGCGGTTCGTGAAGAACGTCCGTGTCATCACATTCAAGGACGTCAACGTCGAGGAGCTCTCGAAGTCGGACGACATCGCCCTGCCGAAGGACGGCACACTGGGCTGACCGCCCCTCGGCCGGCTGACTCCTCGGGGCTGACCGGCCCTCACGCCGCCGGGTCGTCGTCCGTCCCGCCGTAGGGGAACGCGTCGTCGCCGTCCAGCGGGACGTCTGCTGCCTGTTCGAGCCGGTCGGCTTCCGATCCGCCCGTGCCTTCACCGGCGATGCCGCCTCCATAGCCGTCGTCGCCGGATCCCGCGGGCATCCCCTGTTCCTGGAGGTCCGCCTCCGACCCGCCCGTCCCCGCACCGGCGCGGTCCGCGCCGCCGGCAGGGCGTCCGGTCGCTTCCTGTTCCTGCAGGTCCGCCTCGGATCCGCCTCGCAGGATGTCACTGGATTCTGACACGGTGTTCTCCGTTCTCCCTCCGGGCCGACGCCGGGTCGACGTCGCTTCTCCTGTCCACGGTACGAGGGGCGGGAGACCTGTGCCACCGCTTTCTTCCCCGACCCACGGCGTCCGGGCAGCGGGGCCGCCGGTCGGGAAAATTCCGGGCGGCACGCGGGATGCTCCGGTGTTGTCCACATAGCTCCCCGCGCCACGGCGTGCGTCTGCCGCTTCCCCGAGGCTGGGGGAGGAGGTGGATGCCATGGTGGCAAAGGATCAGCTGGGGCGCCGCGGAGAGGCAACGGCGGCAGCCTTCCTCGAGCAGGCGGGCCTGAGAATCGTCGACCGGAACTGGCGGTGCCCGGTGGGGGAGATCGACCTCGTCGCGGTCGACGGATCCACGCTGGTGATCGTCGAGGTGAAGACGCGCAGCTCGGACGACTTCGGGCAGCCGCTGGAGGCGATCACGGCGAGCAAGCTCGAGAGGTTGTACCGGCTCGCGTCCACGTGGGCCCGCGCGCACAACCTGCGGTTCAGCGGATTCCGCATCGACGCCGTGGGCGTACTCGACGACGGTTCCGGAGCACCGCGGATCGAGCACGTGCGGGCGGTGATCTGACGGTGCTCGGCCGGACGTACGCGGTGTCGATGGTGGGCATGAACGGATACGTCGTCGAAGTCGAGGCCGATATCGGGCAGACCCTGCCCGCCTTCGTGCTGCTCGGCCTGCCCGACGCCTCGCTCAACGAGGCGAAGGACCGCATCCGGGCCGCAGCACGGAATGCCGGCGTCCCGCTCAGCCGCCGCAAGATCACGGTCAACCTGATACCGGCCTCCCTGCCCAAGCGCGGTTCGGCCTTCGACCTCGCGATCGTCATGTCCGCACTGGCTGCGGCAGGAGACGTCCGGGGCTGCGGGTCCACGGTCTTCCTCGCCGAACTGGGCCTGGACGGGCAACTCCGTCCCGTCCACGGTGTCCTGCCCGCCGTCATGGCTGCCGTGCAGGCGGGGCACACCAGCATCGTGGTCGCGGAGGAGAACGCCGCCGAGGCCGCTCTGGTTCCTGCCGCCGGCGTGCGGTCCTTCCGCACGCTCGCAGAGGTGGCGCTGGCGTTCGGGGCGGACGGGGCGCAGGTCACGCTGCCGGATCCCGTGCCGCGGCAGGAGGTTCCCGCGCCGACAGTGCCGGCGGTGCCACTGCGGGACCTGTCCGATATCGCAGGCCAGCACGAGGCGAGGTACGCGCTGGAGCTCGCAGCCGCCGGTGCGCACCACCTCCTCATGGTCGGCCCACCCGGGGCGGGGAAGACGATGCTGGCAGAACGGCTGTCCGGAATCCTGCCGGAGCTCGAGGACGACCACGCGATGGAGGTGACGGCGATCCACAGCCTGAGCGGTGAGGGGTACTGCGGCGAACTGGTCCGCACGCCGCCCTTCGAGAGCCCCCACCACACCGCGACGCCTGCCGCCATCATCGGGGGAGGAAGCGGGATCCCGAGGCCCGGCGCCGCCTCGCGGGCGCATCGGGGCATCCTGTTCCTCGACGAGGCGCCCGAGTACGAACGCCGGGTCCTGGAGGCCCTGCGTGAACCGCTGGAGAGCGGTCGCCTCGTCCTACACCGCGCGTCCGGAACCGCGTCCTATCCCGCCAGGTTCCAGCTCGTCCTCGCGCTCAACCCCTGTCCGTGCGGGCTTGCCAACGGCAAGGGTATCGACTGCAGGTGCACGGCCCAGCAGCGCCGGCGGTACTTCAACCGGCTCTCGGGACCACTGCTGGATCGCGTCGACCTGCAGCTCGCGGTACAGCGGGTCAGCCTTGCCGACTATGCCGACGTCCGACCGGCCGAGACATCGGCCCGTGTCGCCGAACGGGTCGCCGCGGCGAGGAGCGCCCAGCGGGAGAGATTGCGTCCGTGGAACTACGCGACGAATGCTGAGGTGCAGGGCCGGATCCTCCGGGGCGAGCTCGCACTGCCGCGGACGGTGACGGCATCCCTGGACAGGGCCCTGGACAGGAATCTGGTCAGCGCGTGTGGCTGGGACCGGGTCCTGCGCGTCGCGTGGACCGTGTCCGACCTCGCAGGCCGTGCCCGGCCCGACGCGGACGATGTGGTGACAGCCCTCGGCTTCCGGTTGCAGGAGCGTGCAGCATGAGTGCATCCGCGAGCAGCAGTCTGGCCAGGGCAGCACTGTCGAGGCTGTTCGAACCCTCCGACACCGTCGGCCTCGGGCTGGTCTCGATCGTCGGTCCGGTCGATGCCCTGCGCGTCGCCCGCAGGGAGATCGCCGCGGGCCAGGAGCTGACCCGGCACCTGTGCGAAGCACTGGACGTCGGCGAACACAGGAACCTCCTCGACGAGGGACTGGCCCGCTGGGCTCCGCGCCTCGGCGGCCTCGCTCCCGAGCGTGACCTGGCGACGCTTGCGCGGTTGGGCGGACGACTGGTCGTGCCTGAATCCGAGGAGTGGCCGGAAGCGCTGGACGACCTGCAGGTCTCCGCTCCGCTGTGCCTCTGGGTGCGGGGCCGCCACCAGGTCCCCGGGATCGAGCGCCTGGCCGCTCTCGTGGGCTCCCGGGACAGCACCACCTACGGCTCGTCCGTGACGGCCGAGCTGGCGTCCGGCCTCACGACCCGCGGCTTCACGGTCGTGTCGGGCGGCGCGTACGGCATCGATGCCCAGGCCCACCGGGCGGCTCTCGCCACCACGGACGATCGTGATGCCCCGGCAACCATCGCCCTTCTGGCCTCCGGCGTGGACCGGTACTATCCGGCAGGCAACGAGGAGCTGCTCCGTGCGATCGCGGAGCGGGGACTCCTGATCTCCGAAGTCCCGCCCGGCAGCTCCCCGACCCGATGGAGGTTCCTGCAACGGAACCGGCTCATCGCGGCCCTCAGTGCAGTCACGGTGGTCGTCGAGGCGCGCTGGCGCTCGGGCGCGCTCAACACGGCGCACCACGCGGGCGGGCTGGGCAGACCGGTGGGTGCCGTGCCCGGCTCCGTCCACTCGGCCAATTCGGCGGGGTGCCACCGACTGCTGCGGGACGGCACCGCGGTCTGTGTCACCGATGCCGCCGACGTGGCAGAACTGGCTGGTCCGCTGGGCGGCGAATCGGGGGACCGGGCCAGGGAGGAAGCGTCCCC
Source organism: Arthrobacter pasteuri (assembly GCF_054510955.1). Classification (NCBI taxonomy): domain Bacteria; kingdom Bacillati; phylum Actinomycetota; class Actinomycetes; order Micrococcales; family Micrococcaceae; genus Arthrobacter; species Arthrobacter pasteuri. The sequence goes on along the minus strand of NZ_JBTNDO010000001.1, from coordinate 554,813 downwards.
GGCGCGCGACCAGGACGGCCTCACGATTCCCGATCTGCTGGTGCTCGACGGCCTGCCGGTCCGAGCCTCGACATCGGTCGACAAACTGTCGAGCGTCGCAGGCCTCTCCACGAGGGACGTCATCGGGGGTCTCGCACGCCTCGAACTGGCCGGCCTGGCCGAGAGGACGGCCGATGGCTGGCGGCGACAGAAGGGCTGAGGCCGGGCAGGCGCTCGGGCAGGCACGACACGAGGAGCCGGACGACGACGGACGGCACGACCGGGAGGACGTCATGACACGCAGCAGGGGGTTCGCCCCGGAGGACGAGCGGTTCCACGCCGAGATCGACACACCCCTCGGGCTCCTACGGGTGGTCGCTCGCGGGACGGCCATCGTCGGCCTGTACCACGGGGAGCACCATCCGCCGCCGGCTCCGGCCCTACTCGGGCACGCCGGTTCCCCTCCTTGCAGCCCGGACTCCGTGCCGGGACCGGGAGGGCGGGCGTCGCCGGTGCCGGAGTCGACGGCGGCCGTACTCCTCCAGGCGTGCCGTGAGCTGAAGGACTACTTCGACGGCTCGGCGCGGGACTTCACGACTCCCATCGACCTCTCCGGCACACCATTCCAGCTGAGCGTCTGGGCGGCACTCCGGCGGATCCCGTACGGGGAATGCCGCAGCTATCGGGACGTGGCGGAGCAGCTGGGCAATCCGCGGATGGGCCGGGCGATCGGCGCGGCGGTCAGGGCCAACCCGGTCTCGATCATCGTCCCGGGCCACCGTGTGGTCAGCAGCGCGGGCGCGGTCATCGGCTATGCCGCAGGCCCGGAGGTGAAGAAGGCGCTCCTCGATCTGGAGAGAGCCGTGGCCCGTCCTGGAGGGGCAGGGAGCCCTGGGCGTGGATACTGGGAGGGGAGGCAAACATGACATCTAGTGGCGCTCCGCTTGCAGGCGAGCTCGGTGCGGCCCTTTCCGGGTTCGCGGACTACCTCACGCGGGAACGCAACCGCTCTGCCCATACGGTGCGGGCGTACCGGACGGACATCGAGCTCTTCCTCGCCCACGCTGCACAGGCGGGGGTGTCGGCACTGGACCAGCTGGAGCTCCGCCACTTCCGGTCCTGGCTGGGTGCACTCGACGGGGCCGGTCTGTCCCGGTCGACGATCGCCAGGCGTGCGGCATCGGTTCGCTCGTTCATGGACTGGGCCGTCCGTGAGGAGACGGTCCCCGCCAACCCCGCCCTGCGCCTGCGCGCTCCCAAGCGGAACAGCAGGCTGCCCGCCGTCCTCAGCCGACCGCAGACGGACGTCCTCTTCGAGGGCCTCGACGAGCAGGCAGTGCAGGGGGATCCCTCGGGCCTCCAGCGGCGCGCCATGATCGAACTGCTGTACGGCACCGGCGTCCGGGTCGGTGAGCTGGTCGGCCTCGACATCGACGACGTCGACACGGAGCGGCGCACCCTGGTGGTCCTGGGCAAGGGGTCGAAGGAGCGGACCGTGCCCTACGGGATTCCCGCAGCCCATGCCCTCGACGACTGGCTGCGCCGCGGCCGGCCGAAGTGGGTGTCGGACAAGAGCGGACCGGCCCTGTTCCTGGGCCGCAGGGGCGGACGCATCGACCAGCGCGCCGTCCGCACCCAGGTCAAGGACGCCCTCGATGCCCTCGGCGACACCGCTGCGCAGGGACCGCACGCGCTGCGGCACAGCGCCGCCACGCACCTGCTGGACGGCGGGGCCGACCTCAGGGCCGTGCAGGAGATCCTCGGGCACTCGAGCCTCGCCACCACGCAGCTCTACACGCACGTGTCGGTGGAACGCCTCCGCCGAAGCTACGAGCAGGCCCACCCCAGGGCCTGACCCCGCATGAGGGAAGGCCCAGTGTCGAACGGGACGGGAGGGCAGGGCATTGCAGGCGGGTGGTTGCAGTGGCGAAATTCACGCTTCTCGGGCAGAATGAGCACTAGTGGAACGGAACCCGCATGGTATGCGCGGGTGGGTCTCGTAAAGCTCTGGCATCATCCGTTGCAGTTTCGTCAGCCATATGAAGGTCGTTGGGGAAGACGTACCTACAGCTATGGAGGATGGAATGTCTGTTGTGATGGCGCGCGGTGTCTTGTACGTGCACTCGGCCCCTACTGCGTTGTGCCCTCATGTCGAGTGGGCTATCGGCTCTGTCCTGGACAAGCGCATCGACATGGAGTGGACGGCGCAACCTGCCGCGCCCGGAATGCTGCGCGCCGAGCTCTCATGGGTTGGCCCGCAGGGCTCCGGATCGCAGCTCGCCTCCGCCCTGCGCGGCTGGGCGCACCTCCGCTACGAGGTCACCGAGGAGCAGAGCCCGGGCGCCGACGGCGGCCGCTGGTCGCACACTCCGGAGCTCGGGATCTTCCACGCCACGACCGACGTCCACGGCAACATCATGGTGACCGAGGACCGGATCCGGTACGCCTATGAGGCGGGCGCCGGCGATCCTGCTGCCGTCTACCATGAACTCTCCCTCGCACTCGGGGAGTCCTGGGACGAGGAGCTGGAGCCTTTCCGCCACGCGGCCGAGGGCGCTCCGGTGCGCTGGCTCCACCAGGTCGGCTGACGGTCTCCGAAGACTCGACAGGGCCGGGCTGAAGTCCATAGCCAGCCCCGGCAGGATCCCGCGCTGCGAGGCAGCCGCCGGCACACGAAAGGCGCCGCCCGGAAGGGCGGCGCCTTTCGCTGCGTCCGGAGGTGCTCAGACGTTGCGGAGCACGATGACGGCGTTGTGCCCGCCGAAGCCGAAGGAATTGCTGAGGGCGACGATGTCCCCCTGGGGGAGGTCCCTCGGCGAGGTCACGACGTCGAGCGGGATGTCGGGATCCTGATTGTCGAGGTTGATGGTGAGCGGTGCCTTCCGGTCGTGGATGGCCAGCACGGTCATCACCGCCTCCACGGCGCCGGACGCACCGAGGAGGTGACCGGTCTGTGACTTCGTCGCGGAGACCGCGACCTGGTCCACACGGCCGCCCAGGGCGGCCTTGAGGGCGGTGTACTCGGGCTTGTCGCCGACGGGGGTCGACGTCGCGTGGGCGTTGACGTGGACGACGTCCTCCGCCTGGGCACGCGCATCGAAGAGCGCGGCCTTGAGCGCCCGGGTGGCCCCGAGCCCCTCGGGGTCGGGTGCGGTGATGTGGTACGCGTCGGCCGTGACGGCGGTGCCCGCCAGCTCTGCGTAGATCCGCGCACCGCGGGCGAGGGCGTGCTCCTCGGCCTCGATGACCAGGGCACCGGCCCCCTCGCCCATGACGAAGCCGTCCCGGCCGGTGTCGTAGGGACGCGAGGCCAGTTCCGGCTCATCGTTCCGGCGGGACAGCGCCTGCATCGCGGCGAAGGCTGCGATGGGCATCGGGTGGATGGCGGCTTCGGCACCACCGCAGACCACCACGTCGGCCTTGCCGGAGCGGATCAGTTCGAGGCCCTGGTGCAGGGCTTCCGTGCCCGAGGCGCAGGCCGACACCGGGGTGTGCGCACCGGCGCGCGCACCGAGGTCGAGGCTCACGGCCGCTGCGGGTCCGTTGGGCATCAGCATGGGGACGGTCATGGGGAGGACGCGGCGGGGGCCCTTCTCGCGCAGCGTGTCCCAGGCGTCCAGCAGGGTCCACACGCCGCCGATGCCCGTTGCGAATGCGACCGCTAGGCGGTCCTTGTCGACCTCCTCGATGCCCGAGTCGCGCCAGGCCTCACGGGAGGCGACGACGGCGAACTGCGTCGACGGGTCCATGCGCTTGGCCTCGACCCGTGAGAGGACCTCCGACGCAGGGGTGGCGATCTGGGCGGCGAAGGTCACCGGCAGTTCGAACTCCTGCACCCAGTCGGCCTCGATGGTGCGTGCGCCCGGCACTCCCTTGAGGGCGTTGGCCCACATGGTGGGGACGTCTCCGCCGATGGGGGTGGTTGCACCGAGTCCGGTGATGACGACTTTGCGTGGCATGGTCACTCTTTCGAAGCTGTGGCGTGCGCCGGCAGGACCGGGGCGAGGGGATGACGAGTACGGCCGCCCACGGCGGGAACACCGGGAGCGGCCGCAGCGCTGGGAACGGCAGGAATCAGGCCTGCGCGCCCGAGATGAAGGTGACGGCGTCGCCGACGGTCTTCAGGTTCTTGACCTCTTCGTCGGGGATGCGCACGCCGAACTTCTCCTCGGCGTTGACGACGATGGTCATCATCGAGATGGAGTCGATGTCGAGGTCGTCGGTGAAGGACTTGTCCATCTCGACGGACTCGGGTGCGAGTCCCGTCTCTTCGTTGACGATCTCGGCCAGACCGGTCAGGATTTCTTCGTTGCTAGCCATGGTGGCTCCTTTTCTGTTCGTGCCGGTGCACCGGCGGGGATGGTCAAACCGCACGGTCGCGGTCTGGGCTTGAAAACTAGGGGAGGACGACGACCTGCGCCCCGAAGACGAGGCCGGCGCCGAAACCGATCTGCAGTGCCAGCTTGCCGCTGAGCGAGGGCTGCTCCTGGAGCGTGCGATGCATGGCGAGGGGGATCGAGGCGGCGGAGGTGTTGCCGGCGTCCACGATGTCCCGTGCCACGTAGACGTGCTCGGGGAGCTTGAGCTGCTTCACCATCTCATCGATGATACGGATGTTGGCCTGGTGGGGGAGGAACACCGCGAGGTCGTCCGCCGTGACGCCGGCGGCGTCGAGGGCGCGCTGCGCGACCTTCGCCATCTCCCACACGGCCCAGCGGAACACGGTCGGCCCGTCCTGAACCATGGTCGGCCACAGGCTCTCGCGGCCGGCGTCGACGTCCTGCTCGCGCTCGGTGTCGGTGGCGACGGCGCCGACGGCGTAGTCCCGGACATCGGTCAGGGAGCGCGTCATGCGGATCGCGGCGTGCTTGCTGCCGTCGGACCCCCAGACGGAGGGCCCGATGCCTGCAGTGTCACCGGGGCCAATGACGACGGCGCCCGCACCGTCGCCGAGGAGGAAGGAGATCGTGCGGTCGGAGTTGTCGATGAAGTCCGACAGCTTCTCGACGCCGACCACCAGGACGTACTCGGCGGTACCGGCGTGGACCAGGGCGTCGCCCTGGGCGATCCCGTAGCAGTAGCCGGCACAGGCGGCCGAGATGTCGTACGCGGGAGCGGGCGTCGCGCCGAGGCGGTCGGTCAGCTGCGCGGCGGCCGACGGCGTCGCATAGGGGTGGGTCACGGTGGACACCAGCACGGCGCCGAGCTGGGACGCGTCGATGCCCGCCGCGGCGAGTGCCTCCCGGGAGGCGGCCTCCGCCATGTCGATGACGCTCACGTCGCGCGGAGCGCGGTGCCGCGTGACGATGCCGGTCCGCTGCCGGATCCACTCATCGGAAGAGTCGATCCACTGGCACACGTCGTCGTTGGTGACGATGATCTCCGGCCGGTAGGCGCCGACGCCGAGGATCCGGGTGTGCTCGCGGAGGGGGGCTTGCTTGATGGCGGTGATGCTCACTGAGGTCCTTCTGGGGTAAGGGACGGATCGAGGTCCGTGGTCCGCGAGTGCTCCTGCAGAAAGCTGCGGGCGGCATCCAGGTCCTCGGGCGATTTTACGGCCAGTGCTGCCGTACCGCGCATTCCGCGCTTGGCGAGGCCGGTCAGCGTTCCCGCCGGAGCGAGCTCGACCATGCCCGTGACGCCCATTCCCTGCATCGATTCCATGCACAGGTCCCAGCGGACCGGACGCGATACCTGCGCGATCAGGCTGTCGAGGTTGCCCTCGCCGGTCGCCACGGGCTGCCCGTCATAGTTGGACATGAGGGTGGCGACCGGGTCGGAGGGTGCCAGCGACGGCCTCAGTGCCTCGAGCGCCGTGACGGCGGGAGACATGTGGCCGGTGTGGAAGGCGCCGGCGACCTTGAGTGCGATCACGCGGGCCTTCGCAGGCGGGTTCCCGGAAAGGGCCGCGAGCTGCTCGAGCGTTCCCGCTGCGACCACCTGTCCACCGCCGTTGGCGTTCGCGGCGGTGAGGCCGAGTTCCGCGAGCCGCGCTGCGACCTCCTCGGGATCACCGCCCAGGACCGCGCTCATCCCGGTCGGTGTCGCCGCGGCAGCTTCCGCCATCGCCGTGGCGCGGACCCGGACGAAGGCGACGGCGTCGTCCTCGGAGAGGGCCCCGGCGATGCCCGACGCCGTCAGCTCGCCCACGGAGTGTCCCGCCACGACGGTCGCTGCGGTCAGCGGGGAATCCCGGAGGAGGAGGCGGGCTGTCACGAGGCCGGCGGCCACGATGAGCGGCTGGGCGACGGCGGTGTCCTTGATGGTCTCCTCGTCGGAGACGGTTCCGTGCCGGATCAGGTCGGTGCCGGCCCGGTCGCTGAGACGCTCGAGGTGGTCCCTTACTCCCGGAAGGTCGAGCCAGGGGCTGAGGAAGCCCGGGGTCTGTGAGCCCTGTCCGGGGCAGGCGATTGCAAGCACTGTTCCAGCTTTCCAAAGAGGTGGAGCATTATCGGGTGTTCGGCTGAACCAAGCTGGCTGTTCCTCTTTGTAGGAAGTCTACAAGGCACTCGGACGCCCGAGAGGAACCGGCGAGGCTTTGTCGATGCTCTCCGCGCGGACCGGGCGCCTGTTTCCCGGGCCCGAGGCGCCGTTCGGGACGACGGGCGGGGCCGGCGGAGCGGAGAGGCGCCCGACGACCAGTGCGGTCTGCAGGACGTACGCCTCCCGGGGGATCAGGGGGTCCCACCCGGTCACGTCGCACACGCGGCGGAGGCGGTACCGGACCGTGTTGGCGTGCACGAAGAGTGACCGCGAGGTGGCTTCGAGCGAGTGCCCGAGGGTGAGGTACGCGGACAGCGTCTGCTCGAGGCCGTTGGACGCGGCCAGGAGCGGGCGGTAGATGGTGCGCACGAGCGAGCGCCGGGCCGTGTCGTCCCCCGACATCACGCGCTCCGGCCACAGGTCCTCCGAGGAGACGGGGCGCGGGGCTCCGGGCCAGGCGCGGGCAGCGGTGAGCCCGGCGAAGGCGGCCTGGGCGGAACTGCTGGCGGCGACCAGCGACTCCGCCTCCGGGCCGAACACGACGGCGCCGTCCCCGAAGAGCTCGCTGATCCTGGGATAGGCCTTCGCGGGGTCCCGCACGCCTCCGAGTACGAGGATGAGCCGTTCGCCCTGGATGCCCACAAGGACGTCCTCCGCGAGGCGCCCGGTCACGCGGCGGAGCTCGTTGAGGAAACCGACATTCGGTTCGGAGGGGGCGCTGCCGACCATCACCGTGATGCGGGCCTGCGATTTCCAGCCCACGGCGGCGATGCGGGAGCGCAGCGCATCGGAGCTCTCGCCGCGGAGGATGGCGTCGACCACCAGCGCCTCGAGGCGCGTGTCCCATGACCCCCGGGTCTCGGCCGCGCGGGCATAGACGTCCGCTGCGGCGAAGGCGACCTCGCGGGAGTACCGGAGGACGGCCTCGCGCAGCGGTGCCTGGTCGGCCGCGGGTGCGAGGAACGGCACGTGGTCCTCGACCACCTGCACCACCACGCGGATGAGCTGGAGGGCCTTCTGCAGGCTGATGGATCGCGTCAGCTCCGTGGGCGCCGTACCGAAGACATCGCTGAGGACCCACTCCGGCGACACGGGCTTCTGGTACCAGTTGACGAAGGAGGCAATGCCCTTCTGCGCCACCATCCCGAGGGCGGACCGCTCGTCCGGGCGGAGCCCGCGGTACCACGGCAGGTCCGCGTCGAGCTGCTTCAGGGTCGCCGTGGACAGGGAGCCGATCGTGGAGCGCAGCTTCTCGACGGTGGCGGGGTCCGGGGGAGCTGTACCTGCGTTGGTCGCTCCGGCCGCCCTCGGGGCGCTACCGGGATCATCTTCGGGCTGCGGCATCCTCCGAGCATACGGTCTCGGTGCGGCCGCCTTCCATTTGTGAGAAGGCTACAAAAACGGCGACGGCGGACGCAGCGTCGAAGCTGCGTCCGCCGTCGCCGGTGGTGCGGTGGTGCGGGGCCTCTAGGAGTCGCCGCCGGTGTTGCCGGTGGTGCCGGCGTTCACGTCGAGCAGGCGGTACTTCTCGATGGCTTCCTTGGGCGCGTTGGCGTCGACCTCGCCGCGGCGGGCGAGCATCTCGAGCGCCCGGACGACGACGGAGTGGCTGTCGATCTTGAAGAACCGGCGTGCCGCTGCGCGGGTGTCCGAGAAGCCGAAGCCGTCGGCTCCGAGGGTCGCGAACTCGTTCGGGAGGAACTGGCGGATCTGGTCCGGGACGGCCTTCATGAAGTCGGAGACCGCGACGATCGGACCGGTCGCTCCCTCGAGCTGCTGGGTGATGAACGGCTTGCGTGCCTCGGCGCCCGGGTTGAGGAAGGCTTCCTCCTCGGCGTCCAGGCCGTCGCGGCGCAGTTCGTTCCAGGACGTCACGGACCACACATCGGCCGAGACGCCCCATTCCTTGGCCAGGATCTCCTGGGCCTCGAGGGCCCAGGGGACGGCCACGCCGGAGGCGAGCAGCTGCGTGCGGGGCCCGTCGACCTTTGCGGGCTTGAGCAGGTAGATGCCCTTGAGCAGGCCCGTCACGTCCAGTTCCTCCGGCTCGGCCGGCTGCACGAAGGGCTCGTTGTACACGGTGAGGTAGTACATGACGTTGCGGAAGGACTCGGGCTTGTCGCCGATGTCCCCGTACATGCGGTTGAGGCCGTCGCGGACGATGTGCCCGATCTCGTACCCGAACGCGGGGTCGTAGGTGATCACGGCGGGGTTGGTCGCGGCGAGGATCGGCGAGTGCCCGTCGGCGTGCTGCAGGCCCTCACCGGTGAGCGTGGTGCGTCCGGCGGTGGCACCGATGATGAACCCGCGGGCCATCTGGTCCGCGGCGGCCCAGATGGAGTCACCGGTGCGCTGGAACCCGAACATCGAGTAGAACACGTAGATCGGGATCAGCGGCTGGCCTTGCGTGGCGTAGGCGGTACCGGTCGCCGTGAAGGCCGCCATCGATCCCGCCTCGTTGATGCCCGCGTGCAGGATCTGGCCCTCGATGGACTCCTTGTACGCCAGGACCAGGTCCCGGTCCACGGACAGGTAGTTCTGGCCGTTGGGGTTGTAGATCTTCGCGGTCGGGAAGAACGCGTCCATGCCGAAGGTGCGGGCCTCGTCCGGGATGATCGGCGCGATGCGCCGGCCGAATTCCTTGTCCCGCATGAGGTCCTTGAGGATGCGCACGAACGCCATGGTGGTCGCGGCCGCCTGCTTGCCCGAACCCCGTTTGGCCGTCTCGTACGCCTTGTCGCCGGGCAGCACGACGTCGGTGTGCTTGGCGCGGCGCTCCGGCACGAAACCGCCGAGCTCGCGGCGGCGCTCGAGCAGGTACTTGATCTCCGGGGCGTCGGCGCCCGGGTGGTAGTACGGCGCGTTGTACAGGTCGTCGTCGATCTGCTCGTCGGTGACCGGGATGCGCAGGTGGTCACGGAACGCCTTGAGGTCGGCGTTGGTGAGCTTCTTCATCTGGTGGGTCGCGTTGCGGCCCTCGAAGTGCGGGCCCAGGCCGTAACCCTTGACGGTCTTGGCGAGGATGACGGTCGGCTTGCCCTTGAACTCCGTGGCGGCCTTGTACGCGGCGTAGACCTTGCGGTAGTCGTGCCCGCCACGCTTGAGGTTCCAGATCTCGTCGTCCGAGAGGTCCTCGACCATGGCCTTGGCCTCGGGGGACTTGCCGAAGAAGTGATCGCGCACGAACCCGCCGGACTCGGCCTTGTAGGTCTGGTAGTCGCCGTCGGGAGTCTGGTTCATGATGTCCACCAGCGCACCGGAGTCGTCCTTCTCGAGCAGCGAGTCCCACTCACGCCCCCAGACGACCTTGATGACGTTCCAGCCGGCACCGCGGAAGAACGCCTCGAGTTCCTGCATGATCTTGCCGTTGCCGCGCACCGGTCCGTCCAGACGCTGCAGGTTGCAGTTGATGACGAAGTTCAGGTTGTCCAGCTTCTCGTTCGCGGCCAGCTGGAGCAGGCCGCGCGACTCGGGCTCGTCCATCTCGCCGTCGCCGAGGAACGCCCAGACCTGCTGCCCGGAGGTGTCCTTGAACCCGCGGTTGTGCAGGTAGCGGTTGGACTGCGCCTGGTAGATCGCGTTCATGGGCCCGATACCCATGGAGACGGTCGGGAATTCCCAGAAGTCCGGCATCAGGCGCGGATGCGGATACGAGGAAAGCGCGTGCCCCTCCTTCGACTTCTCCTGCCGGAAGCCGTCGAGGTCCTCCTCGGTGAGGCGGCCCTCGAGGTACGCCCGCGCGTACATGCCCGGGGACGCGTGCCCCTGGAAGAAGATCTGGTCCCCGCCGCTGGGGTGGTCCTTGCCCTTGAAGAAGTGGTTGAAACCGACTTCATAGAGCGTCGCCGCGCCCGCGTAGGTGGAGATGTGTCCGCCCACACCGATCTCCGGTCGCTGGGCGCGGTGCACCATGACGGCGGCGTTCCAGCGCATCCATGCGCGGTACTTCCGCTCGATCTCCTCATCACCGGGGAACTCGGGCTCCTGGTCCGCCGGGATCGTGTTGACGTAGTCCGTCGTCGTGACCATGGGCACGCCCACGGACTGTGCACCGGCACGCTGCAGCAGCGAACGCATGATGTACTGCGCGCGCTCGGTGCCCTGGGTGCGAATCAGCTGGTCGAGGGATTCGATCCACTCCGCGGTCTCTTCCGGATCGCCGTCGGGCTTGCCGACGGTCAGACCGCTCAGAATATCCGCCGTACCTTGTTCTGCAGCCACGCGATATCTCTCCACTTCCACAGATCTTGTCTGTGTCGCTTTATGCCTGCGCCCGGCTCGTGGGCCCACACAGGGATGCAAGCCCCGGTGCTTGGACCGCGGCCATATAAGGCCACACTCTATCGCCGCCGGGCCTTCCATGCGTAGCGCGACCGCGGCCACCGGGCAGATTACGCCGAGGGCGTGCCCCTTCCAGTCCTCGGTGCGGACATCGGAGGCGCCGTAGCGGGGCCGTCGGAGCGGCAAATCGACGCACTGGCTTGATGCTTGGCGCATAAGGGTGTTGGCTGGTAGCAATGTATATCTACACGAGGGCCCGTCAGCCGACAGCCCCGTCTTTCCAGGAGGAGCTAAGTGAGCGAGGCTGAAGCCGCCACTGCGGTCAACGTGGCAGGCAAGTTGGGTTTCAAGGGCGGAGACCTTGTTCAGGAACTCGGCTACGACGACGACGTCGACTTCGACTTCCGGGAGGACCTGGAGGACGGCATCGGCGCCGAGCTGCTCACTGAGGATGACCAGGACGTCGTCGACGGTGTGATCCTCTGGTGGCGCAATGGGGACGGCGACCTCGTCGACGCCCTCGTGGACGCCCTGACATCGCTCGGCGCAGGCGGCGTCGTGTGGCTCTTCACCCCCAAGTCCGGCCGCCCCGGCTACGTCGCTCCAGCGGATGTCCAGGAAGCCGCTCCGACGGCCGGTCTGCACTCGACGTCGTCGGCCGGAGTCTCCAAGGAATGGGCCGCGACGCGGCTCGTCAGCCGCCGGAAGCAGTAGGCCTTGCCACTCGAGGTCGGGTCCGCTGCGCCCAGGTTCACGCTCGACAACCAGTTCGGCGAGACCGTGGACAGCGCGTCGCTCGTCGGCGGGTCCGTCGTCGTCTTCTTCCCGTTCGCCTTCTCCCGCGTGTGCACCGATGAACTCGGCCAGCTCCGGGAGAACCTCGACCTGTTCGACGCCGCGGGCGTCAGGCTGGTCGCGGTGTCCGTCGACCACAAGTACACGCTGCGCGCCTTCGCGGACGCGAACGACATCTCCTTCGACCTCCTGGCCGACTTCTGGCCCCATGGCTCGGTGACCCGCGCCTACGACGCCTTCGATGCCGTCCACGGGTATGCGGACCGCGTCAGCTACGTTCTGGACGGCTCCGGTACCGTGCGTGCCGTGGTGTCGTCGCCGCACGGACAGGGACGGCCCATCGCCGACTACGCGCGAGCGCTGGGCTCGGTCGAAGCCGCACTGTGACGGTGGAGGGGGACAAGCGCGAGCAGGACGGGCCCGGGCCCGAGTCCAACCCCCGCCTCGGCCTGACCGGGTTCGCGAGCGGGACACCGGCGTCGGGCCTCGCCCCTCTGGCCCCCGGGGAGCGCGACCTCCTCGACCGGGCCGTCGACCTGCTCGGCGGCCTGCGGCTTGCCGCGCTGACCGGAGCGGGACTGAGCACCGACTCGGGCATCCCCGACTACCGCGGCCCGCAGTCCGTCCCGCGCAATCCCATGACCTACCAGCAGTTCGTGGGCGACGAGGCGCTCCGCCGCCGGTACTGGGCGCGCAACCACGTGGGCTGGCGGCATCTGCGCCGTGCCGATCCGAACGCGGGCCACGCAGCCGTGGCGAGACTGGAGCAGCGGGGCCTGCTGTCGGGCCTCATCACCCAGAACGTCGACAGGCTTCATTCCTCGGCGGGGAGCGTGAACGTCATCGACCTGCACGGGACGTTCGACCGCGTCGTGTGCCTGCAGTGTGCGTCGACCTTCGCGCGATCGCGCATCGCCGAGATCCTCGAGGACCTGAACCCCGGGTACCTCGAGCGGGAGTCCGACGCCGGCGACGTGGCGCCCGACGCGGACGCCGATGTCGACGACACCGAGGACTTCGTGATGGCACCCTGCCCGGTGTGCGGCGGGATGCTGAAGCCCGACTTCGTCTACTTCGGCGAGAACGTGCCGAAGGGCCGTGTTGCCGATGCCTACGCCATGGTGGATGCTGCGGGGGCGTTGCTGGTCGCCGGGTCGTCCCTGACGGTCATGAGCGGACTCCGCTTCGTGCGGCATGCCGTCAAGGCGGGCAAACCCGCCGTCATCATCAACCGAGGCTGGACGCGCGGCGACGACCTCGCCACCCTCAAGATCGAGGCAGGCGTGTCGGAGGCCCTGACGTACCTCGCCGAGCGGCTGCCCGAACTTCCGCGGGACTGAGTATCCGCCCCCGGCTGGTCCGAGTAGTCAACCCGCAAAGCGAGTAGTGCCCACTGTTTCCCCGTCATCGACTGCGCCGTATGTTCAGACCATAGGTCTCTCAACTGGGGTGGAACATGCGTCATTCAACAAGGTCTCTGCTGGTCGCTCTCGGAACAGTGGTGGCTGCGGCCGTCGCCCCCCTGGCCCTCGAATATCAGGGGCAGGCTGCGGAGGACGCTCCCGTCTCCGCCGTTCCGGATACTGTCGCTCCGGCGCCATCAGGTGGCGCCGGTGAACTCGTTGCGGATCCGGTCCCGGCGACGGGCGGCCAGGACTCCCCGGCACCCGAGGACACGCCTCCGGCGCCTGCTCCCGCGCAACCCGGCAGCGGCATGGGTGGCGACCTCCCGCCCGGCTCGCTGCCCGTCCCGCCGTACCCGCAGTGTCCTCTCACCGAGGCAGGGGCCTGGTGGACCGACCCCGCCGACCCCTACACCTGCATCCCGCCGGGCTCCGTGCCGTTCCACGAGCCCACGCCCCCGGGGATCGATCCGGAACTGCTCGAGCCGATCTTCGAGGAGCCTCAGACGCCGCCCGGCCCCGGCGATGACTGCAGGCTCGTCGGCGCGCTGCAGTGCACCGTGACCATCATGGGCCAGGACTACGTGGTGACCTTCTCCGACGGCAAGCCCGTCGGCGTCGCGGAGGCCCGGCTCTAGCCGAGCGCCGCGAGCGCGGAATGCAAAAAGCCCCGCAGGTGCCGTACGGCACCTGCGGGGCTTCCTGTTGACGAGTGGGTCCTACCGGGATCGAACCGATGACATCCACGGTGTAAACGTGGCGCTCTACCAGCTGAGCTAAAGACCCTCATCCTGTGATGCAGTTCCGCCGGCTACAGCCGGCGGAGCGTCATCACGAGGATCGACTATACCGGCTCGGCGGAGGATCGCGCCAATCCGTGCAGGCTACTCGCCGGCCGCGAGCTGTCCGCAGGCACCGTCGATCTCCTTGCCGCGCGTATCCCGCAGCGTCGTGGGGATGCCGGCGTCGCGGAGACGGTTGATGAACTCCGTCGAGACGCTCTTCTCCGACGCGGTCCAGATGGAGCCCGGCGTCGGATTGAGCGGGATCGGGTTGACGTGCACCCAGCCACGGCCGCGCTGGTTGAGTTTCTTCGCCAGCAGATCGGCACGCCATGCGTGGTCGTTCATGTCCTTGATGAGCGCGTACTCGATGCTCACGCGGCGCCCGGTGGTCCGGTAGTAGTTGTAGGCCGCGTCGAGGGCCTCGTCGACCTTCCAGCGCGTATTCACCGGGATGAGCTCGTCGCGGAGTTCGTCGTCGGGTGCGTGGAGCGACAGCGCGAAGGTGACCGGCAGCGACTCCGCCGCCAGCTTGTTGATGGCCGGCACCAGACCAACCGTCGACACGGTGATGTTGCGGGCGGACATGCCGAGACCCTCGGGGGAGTCGTCGACGAAGCGGTGCAGGGCCGCCATGACCCGCTTGTAGTTGGCCAGCGGCTCGCCCATGCCCATGAAGACGATGTTCGTCACGCGGTCGGCGTCGTGCCCGCCATCGGTGCGCAGGTCGCCCAGCGCGCCCTCGGCCAGGGCACGGTTCGCGGCGACCACCTGGTCCACGATCTCGGCCGTGGACATGTTGCGCGTCAGGCCGGCCTGGCCGGTCGCGCAGAACGGGCAATTCATGCCGCACCCCGCCTGGGACGACACGCAGAGCGTCACGCGGCCCGGATAGCGCATCAGGACCGACTCGACGAGGGCTCCGTCGAAGAGGCGCCACAGGAACTTGATGGTGTCGCCGTTGTCCGTGGTCAGCCGCTTCACCTCGGTCAGCAGCGGCGGGAACATGGCCTGCACCAGCTCCTCGCGCCCCGCCTTCGGCAGGTCGCTCATGGCGGCCGGATCCGTGGTGTAGTGCGAGAAGTAGTGCGTCGACAGCTGCTTCGCACGGAAGCCCTGGTGGCCCAGTTCCTTCAACCGGTCCTGCCGCTCGGTGAGGGTCAGGTCCGCGAGGTGCACCGGCGGCTGGCTGACGCGCGGGGACTTGAACTGCAGCAGCGGCCTGCCGTCGCTGGACACGATCGGCTCGGCGCCCTCCACTTCGGGGCGCACCTGAGGGCGCGAGGAGGCAGGGGCGGGGGCGGCGGGGGTAACCGTAACGTCGGACATCCTTATCATTCTTTCACGGATGGCGCCAGCGTCCCAGTCGGCGGCGTGTTCGATCGGACACTTCCCCCGCGCGGAACCCGCCGACATAAAACGGCGGGTCCGGTCACGCGTGTGGCGGCGGGTGTTGTGACGGTAATAGTGTGAAAGCGGCCGGTTGGCCCGCGCGGGAACGCGCCCGAGAGCACCGGCACATGCAGTGCACTGCATGCAGCGGATAAACGACGGAGAACACATTGAGCGCACAGATCGGCGTCACAGGCCTGGCAGTCATGGGAGCGAACCTCGCCCGGAACCTGGCCCGCAACGGCTACACCGTGGCCCTGCACAACAGGTCGGTGGAGAAGACCGACACCCTGCTGGAGAAGCACGGGAACGACGGTGACTTCATCCGCACCGAGACCCTGCAGGAACTGGTCGACTCCCTCGAGAAGCCCCGCCGTGTGCTGATCATGGTGAAGGCCGGCAAGCCGGTGGACTCCGTGATCGACCAGCTGGTCCCGCTGCTGGAGCCCGGCGACATCGTGATCGACGGCGGCAACTCCCACTACGAGGACACGCGCCGCCGCGAGGCCGCCCTCTCCCAGCACGACCTGCACTTCGTCGGCGTCGGGGTCTCCGGCGGTGAGGAGGGTGCCCTCCTGGGCCCGTCGATCATGCCGGGCGGCTCCCGCGAGTCCTACGATTCCCTCGGCCCGATGCTGGAGAAGATCTCCGCGAAGTACAACGGCGAGCCGTGCTGCACGTGGATCGGCACGGACGGTGCCGGGCACTTCGTGAAGATGGTGCACAACGGCATCGAGTACGCCGACATGCAGGTCATCGGGGAGGCCTTCGACCTGCTGCGCTCGGGTGCGGGGATCGAACCGGCCGACCAGGCGAAGATCTTCACCGACTGGAACGCGGGCACGCTGTCCTCCTTCCTCATCGAGATCACCGCGGAGGTCCTCGGCCACACGGACGCGCGCACGGGCAAGCCCTTCGTCGACGTCGTCGTCGACTCCGCCGGGCAGAAGGGCACCGGCCGCTGGACCGTGGTCTCCGCACTGGAACTGGGCAGCCCCACCTCGGGTATCGCCGAGTCGGTCTTCGCCCGAGCCCTGTCCTCGCAGAAGGACCAGCGGGTCCTGGCCCAGGACATCCTGCAGGGCCACGAGGGCAGCGTCGAGCTGCCCGAGAGCTTCGTGGAGGACGTCCGCCTGGCCCTGTACGCGTCGAAGCTCGTCAGCTACGCCCAGGGCATCGACATGCTCACCGCGGCCGCGAAGGAGTACGGCTGGGAGCTCAAGCTCGACGAGATCGCCTCGCTGTGGCGTGCCGGCTGCATCATCCGCGCCGAGCTGCTCGACGACATCATGAAGGCCTACGCAGGCGACGAGCGCCCCGCGAACCTGTTGCTCGCCCCCGCCTTCGCGGAGGCCATCGCGGGCGCGGTCCCGGCATGGCGCCGCGTGGTCGCGACCGCCGTGCAGCTGGGCATCCCCGTGCCGGTCTTCTCGGCGTCGCTGGCCTACTACGACGGCCTGCGCCGCAAGCGCCTGCCCGCCGCCCTCACCCAGGGCCTGCGTGACCTGTTCGGCGCGCACACCTACAACCGCGTCGACACCGACGGCACGTTCCACACCCTTTGGGGCGAGGACAAGTCGGAGATCGAGGCCGTCGACACCCACTGACGGCCCCTCCAACGACAGAAGCCCCGGACCGAGGTCCGGGGCTTCTGTCAATGCAGAGGCAGGTAGCTAGATGTAGATGGCAGGGTCCACGTACTCGGCGGGATCGACGGCGGGCTGCGTCTCGCGCCGTGAGTCGCGGTGACGGAACGTCGCCGGGATACCCGTGACGATGGAATCGGGGGGCGTGTCCTTCACCACGACGGCATTGGCGCCGACGGCGCTGCCCGCCCCGATGGTGATGGGCCCCAGCACCTTGGCCCCCGCACCGATGGTGACGCGGTCACCGATGGTGGGGTGGCGCTTGACCTTCTCGAGCGAACGGCCGCCGAGCGTCACGCCCTGGTAGAGCATGACGTCGTCGCCGATCTCCGCGGTGCTGCCGATCACGATGCCCATCCCGTGGTCGATGAAGAACCGGCGCCCGATCGTCGCCGCCGGGTGGATCTCGACCCCGGTGAGTGCCCGCGCGAGCTGGGCGAGGGCGCGCGCGGGGAAGCGCAGCTTCTCGTTACGCCACATCCGGTGGGTGAGGCGATGCACCCAGATGGCATGGAGCCCGGAGTACACGACGGTGTTCTCGAAGGACCCGCGGGCCGCCGGATCGTGGGTCCGTGCGGTCTCGAGGTCCTCGCGCAGTCGTTCTAGAAAGCTCACCGGCTACCTTTTCTGGGGATGTCGTGGTCTCGGACGGTATCCGAGGTCGTGCGGGCGGTCTCAGCCGCGGATGTCGTCGAAGAGCACCGTGGAGATGTAGCGTTCGCCGAAGTCGCAGACGACGGCCACGATGAGCTTACCGGCGTTCTCCGGACGCTTCGCGAGCTCCAGGGCGGCCCAGACGATGGCTCCGGACGAGATGCCGCCGAGGATGCCCTCCTGGGTGCCCAGGGCGCGTGCCACCCGGACGGAGTCCTCGACCGTCGCGTCCAGCACCTCGTCGTACGCCTCGCGGTCGAGGTTCTCCGGGATGAAGTTGGCGCCGAGACCCTGGATCTTGTGGGGGCCCGGAGCCCCGCCGTTGAGGATGGGGGAGTCGGCGGGCTCGACGGCGACGATCTGCACGCGGGGCTTGCGCTCCTTCAGTACCTGGCCGACGCCCGTGATGGTGCCGCCGGTTCCGACGCCGGCGACGAAGATGTCGACCTCGCCGTCGGTGTCCTCCCAGACCTCTTCCGCCGTGGTGGTGCGGTGGATCGCCGGGTTCGCGGCGTTGGCGAACTGCTGCGCCCAGATCGCGTTCTCCGTCGTCGCGACGATGTCCTTCGCCCGGTCGACGGCGCCGCGCATGCCCTCCGAGCCCGGGGTCAGCACGATCTCCGCGCCGTAGGCCCGCAGCATCACGCGCCGCTCGGTGGACATGGTCTCCGGCATCGTCAGGATGACCTTGTATCCCCGTGCGGCTCCGACCATGGCCAGGGCGATGCCGGTGTTGCCGGAGGTGCCCTCGACGATCGTTCCACCGGGGCGAAGGGCGCCTGCCTGCTCCGCCGCGTCGATGATGGCCACACCGATGCGGTCCTTCACACTGTTGGCGGGATTGTAGAACTCCAGCTTGACGGCGACCTGGGCGTCGAGCCCCTCGGTCAGGCGGTTGAGGCGGACGAGGGGCGTCCGTCCCACCAACTGGGTAACGTCGTCATAGATCTTTGCCATGCGGGAGCCTGCCTGTTCGGGGTGCGGTGGAGGTGGACGTCGAGCGGGGCGGATCCGAACCGCCCGGGGCCGACGGCGGTCAGCTTAACGGGTGGTCCGGGTTGCACCTACGCGGCGAGCCACTGGGCGTAATATTTCCGCGCCTTGGACAGCTTCGGGTTGATGATCACCTGGCAGTAGCCCTGCTCGGGATGCTTCGCGTAGTAGTTCTGGTGCCAGTCCTCCGCGACGTGGAACCTGGGGAGCCTGCTGACCTCGGTGACGATCGGGTTCTTCCAGTTCTCCTGGTTGCGCCGGATCGCGTCCTCGAACAGTTCCTTCTGCTCCGCGTCCTGGTAATACATGACGCTGCGGTACTGCGTGCCGACGTCGTAGCCCTGCCGGTTCAGCGTGGTGGGGTCGTGGGACACGAAGTACATGTCCAGGATGACGTCCTCGGGGATGACGTCCTCGTCGAAGCTCACCGCCACCACTTCCGCGTGGCCGGTCATGCCGGAGCAGACGGAATCGTAGTCAGGGTGCCTCGTGTGCCCGCCGGTATAGCCCGAGACCACCTCGGTCACTCCGCGGGTCTTCTGGTAAAGGGCGTCGAGGCACCAGAAACAGCCTCCTCCGAGCACGAAAGTCTTCATGTCCTTGTCAATGCGCCGCGAGCACGGATGATTCCCGTGCTGGATCAGCCGCCGGTGAACGGCGGAAGTTGGAGGCGTTCCACGGCGGGAGTATTACTGGTGTCATGAAACAGAACCAGCACGACGACGACGCTCCAGTGGCAGCGGCGGCACCGACCGTCGGCGACGTCCTCCTCGCCATCGGCGAGTTGTGGCCCGAAAGCCTCGCCGAGGGCTGGGACGCCGTCGGGCTCGTGGCGGGCAGGGCGGAGAACGGGGTGCCGAAGATCCTGTTCGCGGTCGATCCGTCCGCTGCCGTCCTCGACGAGGCGCTCGCCTGGGGAGCATCGATGATCGTGTCCCACCACCCGCTCCTGCTGAAGCCCGTCTCGTCGGTCGCGGCGTCCGGGTTCAAGGGGAACGTCGTCCATCGGTTGATCGAGGCCGGGTGCGCGCTCGTGACCGTCCACACCAACGGCGACAGTGCGGTCGGCGGCGTGTCCGACGTCCTGGCCGACGCCCTCGGGCTGCGCGACGTCGAACCGCTCGCACCGGCTGCCGGGGGACTGCCCGAGGAGGGCATCGGGCGCGTGGGCAATCTCGGGACGCCGGTGACGCTCGGTGCCTTCGCCGAGGCGGTCTTCTCCATCCTGCCCGCCGTCGCAGGAGGGGTCCGGGTCGCGGGGGACAGCGATGCGCTGGTGCGCCGCGTCGCCGTGTGCGGCGGGGCCGGCGACTCCCTGTTCGACCGCGTCCGTGCGAGCCGGGCCGATGTCTACGTCACCGCCGACCTGCGCCACCATCCGGCCTTCGAGGTCCGGGAGGCCGCAGCGGGCGGCCCGCCCTATCTGATCGACGTCTCCCACTTCGGCAGCGAGTGGCTGTGGCTGACCCCGGCCGCGGACGCCCTCGGCGATGCGCTCGCCGCGCGGGGCTTCACGAGCGATATCCGGGTCAGCAGTGTCAACACGGACCCCTGGGACTTCGTCCTCACACCCGGCCGCTGACGTCCGGCCGAAGCGGCGTGGCCTAGGCTTGGGACGACGCCCACGCCCGCTCGTCGTGCCCCATCCGACCCATCCTGGAGGTTAACCGTGGCCAAGGCTGCACCCGAGGAACAACTCCGCCTGCTCGACCTGCAGGCGCTCGATTCGACCCTCAACAAGTTGAGCCGGCAGGCCGCTGCCGCGCGCGCCAATCCCGAGCTCGGCACAGTCGGCGCACGGGTGGCCGAGGTGGACGCGGAACTCGTGCGTGCCACTACGGAGCTGGGGGACCTCGAGCGCGAGCTGACCCGCGCGGAGGACGAGGTGCAGGCCGTCGTCAACCGTCTCGAACGCGACGAGAAGCGCCTGAACAGCGGAACCGGGACCTCCAAGGACCTGACGGCGCTGCAGCACGAGGTCGCGTCCCTCACCAGGCGGCGCTCCGACCTCGAGGACGTCGAACTCGACGTCATGGAACGGGTGGAGGCGGCACGCGCCGCGCAGTCCGAGGTCCAGGGCCGGACGGACTCCGTCCGGGCGGAGCTCCGCGCCCTCGAGGAGGCGCGCGACGCCGAACTCGCGGACCTCGAGGCGCAGCGCGGCCAGGTGCAGGCGCAGCGCGACGAACTCGCGGCGACCTTCGACGCGGGGCTGCTCACGATTTACGAACGGATCCTCGCCAAGCGCGGCGTCGGTGCCGCACGCCTGTTCCACGGCAAGTCCGAGGGCTCGGGGATGCAGCTGAGCCCGGGCGACCTCGCCGACATCTCCGGTTCCGCCCCCGACGACATCGTGCTGTGCCCCGACTCCGGGTGCATCCTCGTCCGGTCCAGCGACTGGGGAAACCAGTAGCCGTGACAGATCAGCAGTTGTTCGACCCGTACGAATCCAGGAACCCGAAGAAAAGCGCATCAACCGACCAGGACCAGGGCGCCCCTGCGCGACTCGTTGTCGAGGCCGACGGCGGCTCGCGTGGCAATCCCGGGCACGCGGGGTACGGCGCCCTCGTCCGCGACCCCGACACTGGCCGGATCCTCGTGGAGAAGGCCGCCTACATCGGCAAGGCCTCCAACAACGTCGCGGAGTACTCCGGGCTCGTCTCGGGGCTGGAGCTGGCCCGCGAGATCAATCCCCGGGCTTCTGTCCACGTGAAGATGGACTCCAAGCTGGTCGTCGAGCAGATGTCCGGCCGGTGGCAGATCAAGCACGCCGACATGCGCACGCTGGCGGCCAAGGCGCGGAAGGTCCTCGATCCGCGCCAGGTGAGCTACGAGTGGATTCCGCGCGAGCGGAACACGGAAGCCGACCGGCTGTCCAACGAGGCGATGGATGCCGGCATGGCCGGCGTCGAGTGGAAACCGCGTGCCGCCGCCGCGCAGCCAGCGGAGCTTGAGGCTCCGGCTCAGGAGGCACGCCGTCCCGCAGGAAGGCTCCACCACCTGGAGGTGTGGACGCAGGATCTCGCAGCCGCCGAGGCGAGCCTGGGCTGGCTTCTCGAACGGCTGGGCTTCCCCCGCAGGGACTCCTGGAAGGACGGGGTGAGCTACGGCTCCGACGAGTTCTACCTCGTCCTCGAGAGCGGTCCCGACGTTGCCGCCGGCGCCCACGAGCGCCGCCGGCCCGGCGTGAACCACCTCGCGTTCCGCGCCGGCGCACGAGCGGACGTCGACCTGCTGGCGCGGCGTGCTGCGAGCCACGGGTGGTCCCTGATGTTTGCGGACAGGCACCCGTTCGCGGGCGGGCCGGAGCACTACGCCGCCTACCTCGAGAACGCCGAGGGCTTCGAAGTGGAACTGGTCGCCGACTGACCGTCAGTCGAGCACGATCGTGAGCTGCGCGGGCTTCCGGGCGCCGGCAGGCTCGAGCTCCGCGGTCCACTTCTCACGGGCCACCCTGAGCAGGGCCTGCGCCGTCTCCGGTGCGGCGCCGCGTCGCGTGAGCAGGTGGCGGGCGAATTCGCCGCGCGTATGTTTGGCGAAGTGGGACACGACGGTCCTCCTGCCGTTGCGCAGCTGGACCACGTTGACGGCCGCGCTCTGCTGTGCCGGCGGCGCCCAGGCAGCGGCGTAGGTGCTCGACCGGCAGTCGACGACGAGCCCCGTGCCCGCGTGCTCGGTCAGGGGAGAGGCGAGGTGCTTCTTCCAGAAGCCCGCCAGCCGCCCCGTCCCGGGCAGGTCGACCGACATCGACAACCGGTAGGCAGGGATCGGATCGCCGAACGAGATGGCGCCCCACAGGCCCGAGACGACGACGCAGTGCTCGCGTGCCCTGCGCTTCTGCACCGGCGTCATGCCGGCGTAGCCGAGCGCGTCGTAGAGGACGCCGGAATAGATGTCGTGCGCTGGTGCCGCCGGGGCGACGTCGAGCACCAGGTTCCGGGCCACATCGGCTGCGAGGGATTCTCCTACGCCGAGGACCGCGTGCGCGTCGTCGGCGCTGCTGGCGCTCTTGAGGGCGGCGAGGACAGCCCGTCGGGCGTCATTGAGTTCCGGGAAGTGCAGGTCCTCCAGACGGACCGAGCCACCCTTGCGGGCTGCGGACTTGCCTTCGGAGGGGGGAAGCAGGATCAGCACCGATCAACTGTACCCAACCTGGACGGCTCGCCGTGCCCCGGACAGGACGGCCGCCCGGGCCGCCTAGAATGGTTCCTGGATGGGTCGACCAGGCGGCCGCGTTGGACGGTGCCCGCACTGCTCCACCGAGGAACGTCCGGGCTCCGCAGGGCAGGGTGGTGGGTAACGCCCACTCGGGGTAACCCGCAGGCCAGTGCCACAGAGAAGAGACCGCTGTCCGCGGCAGGCTTCGGCCGCTGCAGGCAGTAAGGGTGAAAAGGCGGTGTAAGAGACCACCAGCACGCCGGGTGACCGGCGTGGCTCGGTAAACCCCACCCGGAGCAAGGCCAGACAGTGCACGTTCGAGGGCTGCCCGCCCGAGTGCACGGGTAGGCCGCTGGAGGGCGTCGGCAACGGCGTTCGTAGATGGATGGCCGCCACTCGCGCGACGGCAACGGCGTGCGAGGACAGAACCCGGCGTATCGGTCGACCCATCCCTCGACCCCGGACAGCGTCCCTGTCCAGGCACCGCCCCTCCTTGCCGGAATAGTGCAATGACATACTTCGGGTTGCGCGGGAACGGCCACCTTGGTTGCATCGTGTCCAGGCTGAGCCGACAGGAGGGCAGCGATGATCACCGGAGCAGAACTTCGGAGCGACGTCTCGGCCATGATGCGCCTGATGCATGCGACACCGGAAGAACTGTGGCTGACGTACTTCGCCGACTCCGGTGATGCCAGCGAGCATGAGGTGGAGGAGTGGCTGTACGGGGTTCGGGAGCTGCCAGCCCCTCAAGTGGACCTGTTGAGCGTGGCGGTCAATGACCTCGCCGAGGAACACGGTCTTCAGACCCGGGTGGGAGACGTCGCCGAGCGCAGTGCGGCTTTTCCAGCGGGTGACGGGTAGCGCCAGGGACCGCTGCCCGCGCGCTTCGCAATGGACGACGTGCACAGGGCAGTCAGGCGGTTTCTGCCACGCACCCGGCGCGTCGTGTGTTGTCGCAGCTCCTCGGGCGGCCTACCCTATGGGAACCGCCGCAGGTCTCAAACGCAATTGCGACGGTAAGGAACGGGTCGGCATACTGCTGGGGCTTCGGGCCGGCCCGTTCACCTCGCACACCGGTGGTTTCCGAAGGCACCGGTGACTCCCGACGTCGGGCGACGCGAGGCCGGGCAGAAAACGGTCCCCCGTACCCGGTCTCAAGAGGTAGGGGGACCGCCCGGCGTCTATAGCCGCCTCGGGAGCGCATCGACCGCGATACTGCTGGGGAACGACCGCGGGACACCCTCCCGGACTCCATTTTCCGCCCCTCGTTGCCGTGCGGCAATCTCAGCGGACGGGCTAAGCCAAGGGAGAAACCGGGAACTTCCGGGAGCGCGGCAAGTTATTACCAAAACGAACTATTATCAGCCGCGGGATCTCCACGGTCAAGACCAGGGGAAGTGAGGCCGAGAAGTGGCCGGAAGCGGCAGGGATCCCTACGCGTCCTCCGTTAGGGTGATCGGATGAGCGCTGGGGGTACAGGGAGAAGGCACCTTCTGGTGCGCAACCGGAACTTCCGGGCCCTGATAATCTCCAGCACGTCCGGAGTGCTCGGCAACGCTGTCGCAGCCGTGGCACTGCCGATCATCGCCGCGGTCGAACTCGATGCCAGCAACTTCGAGGTCGCAGCGCTTGCCGGCATGACGTTCCTGCCCTGGCTCCTCTTCGGGCTCGTCATCGGCGTCTGGGTGGACCGGCTACCCCGGAAGCCGGTGATGCTGGCATCACTCGCCGTGCGCGTGATCGTGCTCGCCCTGCTGCCGGTCGGCTACTGGCTCGGATTCCTCAGCACACCCCTGCTGTTCGGTGCTGCCTTCATCGCCGGGATCACCTCCGTGTTCTTCCAGCTGGCGGACGCAGCCCTGGTCCAGCAGGCCATCACGGCGGACGAGCTGATGGAGGGCAACGGCCTCATCACCGGCTCGGGCGCAGCGGCGGATGCAGCAGGCCGCTCCGCGGCCGGCTGGCTCACCAGTGCGGCAGGCGCGTCGAACACCCTGGTCGTGCAGCTGGCGACGTCGATCGTCTCCCTCGTGGCCATCCAGCGCCTCGACGTCGCGGAGGTGGTGCAGCCGCAGAGCGACCGGCGGGTCCTTCGCGAGATGTACGAGGGTCTCCGGTACACCTTCAGCACGGCGCCCCTACGCGCCATTCTCTTCAATGCGGCGCTGTGGAACCTCGGCGGCAACATCGCGGCCTCCCTGATCGTCCTGCTGGTCCTGAGGACGCTGGGGGAGTCGGAGGTCTGGCTCGGTCTGCTGCTGGCGGCTGCGTCCGTCGGCGGAGCGGTGGGCGGAGTCACGGCGAACTGGATGGGGGAACGGTTCGGTTCGGGCCCGCTGTGGCGCTGGTCCATGGTGCCCGGTGTGTTCGGCTACGCCTCGCTGCTGATCATCACACCCGGGTGGGGCATGACCTGGGGAATCCTCGGCATGTTCGTCATGGGAGCGAGCGTTGCCTGGAACATCGTGGTCGGCTCGAGCTTCCGGCAGCGCGTCTGTCCACCGGGGATGATGGGACGCCTGGGTGCGGCATCCCGGACGGTGAGCTGGGGGATGCTCGCGCTGGCAAGCCTTCTCGCAGGCATCTTCGCGGAGCTGGTCGGGATCCGCGAGGCCGTCCTGATCGGGGTCGTCATCGCATGCACGGCCCCGCTCGTGGCCCTGCTCGGGCCGCTGCGGGGCGTCCGGCGCCTGGAGGACCTCGTCGAGGCTCCCGCCGCCGACTCCCGGCTCGGGGCTTCGAAGGGTACCTGATCCGGGCCCCCGCGCCCGGCCCGCTGCACCCGGCCCGGAACCCGGCCGGGCAGCAGCCCAGGACGGGCGAGCGAAGCAGGTCTCCGGCGGTCCTAGTGGCCGAACGGGTCCGGATCGACGCCGGGCAGCCAGGTCAGTCCCGGTACCCCCCAGCCGTGGCTCTTCATCGCCTTCGAGGCCTTCCGCGCCTGCCGGTTGTTGAGGCGGTCGACGTAGAGCTTCCCGTCCAAGTGGTCGTACTCGTGCTGCATGCAGCGGGCGAACCATCCCGTGGCCTCGAACTCGACGGGCGCGCCGTCGCCGTCGAACCCGGAGACCCGCGTCCACTCGGCACGCTTGAGCGGGAAGGCCTCCCCGGGGACGGAGAGGCAGCCCTCGGACTCGTCGTCGGGATCGGGATCGGACCCGGGGATCTTGGATGTCACGAGCGTGGGGTTGACGAGGACGCCACGCGGCGCCACGCCGTCGTCGTTCTCCATGCCGTACACGAAGATCCTCAGGCCCACGCCGATCTGCGGGGCCGCGAGACCCACGCCGTTGGCGACGTCCATGGTCTCGAACATGTCGGCGATCAGGGTGCGCAGCTCGTCGTCGAAGGACTCGACCGGCTGGGCACGCCGGTGGAGGACCGGTTCGCCCGTGATGGTGATGGGGTGGACAGTCATGGGACCTACCTGTTCTGGGTGCTCCGGTCTGCGATCGACCGGCCGATGGATTCGCGCATGATCTCGCTGGTGCCGCCGAAGATGGTCAGCAGCCGTGCGGCCAGGAAGGCCTGCGAGACGGGGTAGTCGAGGATGTAGCCGTAGCCGCCGTGCAGCTGCAGGCACCGGTCCGTGATCGACTTGGCCCGCTCGCTCGCCCACAGCTTGGCCTGCGCGGCGGCGGTGGGCGTCAGTGTCCCCGCGTTGAACGCGAGCACCGCCTGGTCGACGAAGGCCTCGGTGACCTCGACCTCGGTGAGGACGTCGGCGAGGACGTGGCGGGTGTTCTGGAAGTCGAGCACGCGCTCGCCGAAGGCGCTGCGCTCGGTGACGTACCGGACAGTCTGCTCGTAGGTCGCCCTTGAAAGGGCGGCGGAGGCGACGGCGATGCCCAGGCGCCCCTGCGGGATCTGCTCGAGGCTGTAGCGCAGGCCCTGACCGACCTCGCCGACGAGGTCGGCGCCCGGGACCCTCACGTTGTCGAAGAACAGTTCTGCGGTGTCGGAGGCCCGCAGGCCCATCTTGTCCAGCTGGCGCCCGGGTGTGTAGCCCTCGCCCTTGCGGACCATAAAGAGGGAGAAGGAGTCGCTCGAGCCGCGGCCGAAACTGCCGTCCGTGCGGGCGAGCACGAGGGAGGCGTCCCCGCTGATGCCATTGCCGATGAAGACCTTCTGACCGCTGATCAGCCAGTCGTCGCCGTCGCGCACCGCCTTCGTGCGGATACCGCGCAGGTCGCTGCCGGCTCCGGGTTCGGTCCACGCGCAGGAGGTCACGATCTCGCCGGAGACCATGCCCGGGAGCCACCGCTCCTTGAGGTCGTCGGACCCGTGGGCCAGCAGGTGCGGAAGGACCAGGTCGTCGTGCAGGTGGAAGGCGAGCCCGACGGCGAGGTGGTTGCTGCGGGCGAACTCCTCGTCGAGCACGGTGCGGAAGCGGTAGTCGGGCACGCCCGCCCCGCCGAACTCCTCGGGCACCGCGAGTCCGAGCAGGCCCTGCTCGCCCGCGGCCGTCCAGACGGACCGGTCCATCATGTGCTGCTGGTCCCAGCCCGCATAGTGGGGAGCGACGGCACGGTCGTTGAACTCGCGGGCGACGTCCCGGAAAAGCTCGTGATCCTCTTCGAACACCGTGCGTTTCATGGTCTTGGTCCTTCGTTGCTGTCAGCCGGAGGCGGGTACACCATGCTGTCCGGGCCGGGGCTTGCTGGGGCCGGAAATACGTATGCCGCCCCGGATGATCTCCGGGGCGGCATACGTGGCCAGGATTCATCCTGACAACTGAGGGTGAGTAACGGGGGTTGAACCCGCGACCTCCTGGACCACAACCAGGCGCTCTGCCAACTGAGCTATACCCACCATGTGTCTTCGCGGCCGGCCCGGCGGAATACCTCCTCCAGGCTGTCTGCGAAAGGCAGCGGATACAAGTTTACACACTTTTTGGAGTGCTTCGAACCGCCGCGCCGACGGCACCATTCCGGAGCATGACGGAGCGTCAGGGCATGATCGTGCGGGCGATGGCCTTGCTCGTGGCCGAGTCCGGTCCTGGGGAGGGGACGAAGACCGCGGCGCGGTAGTAGCGCAGCTCCCGGATCGAATCCTCGATGTCGCCGAGCGCACGGTGTCCGCCCGTCTTGGCGGGCGACTGGAAGTAGGCGCGCGTGAACCAGCGGCGAGCGAGTTCCTTGATGGTCGACACGTCGATGACGCGGTAGTGCAGGTGGTCGACGACGAGCGGCATGTCGCGGACGAGGAAGGTCCGGTCCGTCCCGACGGAGTTGCCGGCCAGTTGGGCCTTCCTCGGCTCCGGCACCCACGTCCTGATGTAGTCCAGGACCTGCTGCTCGGCCTCCGCCATGGTGATGCCGCCGTCGAGCTCCTCGAGCAGGCCCGACGTCGTGTGCATCTCCCGCACGAAATCGCCCATCTGCGCGAGGGCCTCGGGCGTGGGCTTGATCACCACGTCCACACCGTCACCCAGAATGTTGAGTTCGGCGTCGGTCACGAGGACGGCGACTTCGATGAGGGCGTCATGGGCGAGGTCCAGCCCCGTCATCTCGCAGTCGATCCAGACGATGTGTTCATTCGATATGGGCATTCGACCAATCTACCGTCCGGTACCGACGCCTTCGCGCCCATCCTTCGCGCCCATCCTTCGTGCCCATCTTGGAGGTCCTTCGGGGTTCGGATGCGGACCCGCCTACCGTCCGACGCTCCTGTCGAGGACTCCTCGCCCGGCTGGCTGCCCGGCCGGCACCAGGCCCCGGTGCTAATATTCGAACAGTTCGCTCAGGGCTGCGGGGAGATCTGGGTAACCCTGCTGCCTCCAGCAAGGGCGCCGTACCGCGGAGTTCCCGCCGTTCAGCCTTCTGCGGCCACCGGCCTGAGGACATGGGCGTTCCACGCCCCCTTCTGCTTGCCGACGATTGGATTCCCCAGATGGCCGCCCAGGTCCCGCTCACCGAGGTCGAGACGCAGCCGGGGCCGAACCGTCCCAACGTCGCGATCGTCCAGGGATTCATCGGGTCCCTGATGATGTGGATGGGATCGCTCGGCGTGGGCTGGCTGTCGCTGGCGTCCGCCGAACTCCGGCGCAACCCCGTCATCATCTGGCTGCGCTTCGAGCCCGCCGGTGCTGTGCTGTCCGTCCTGCTCCTGGCGTTGGGTGGCATGCTCCTCATCCGGGCGTGGCTGCGGCTGGGCCAGCGGCTGAACGGCTGGTCAGATGACACCCGACCGCACCTGATGAGAGCCATCGTCGCCTGGACCATCCCGCTCGCCGTGGCACTGCCCTTGTTCAGCCGGGACGTCTTCGCCTACATAGCGCAGGGCCAGGTCATGGTCGCCAAGCTGAACCCCTACGTGGACGGCTACTCCCAGATCTCGAACTACCTCCAGATCGGCGCCGACGACCTGTGGGCCCAGAGCCCTACGCCGTATGGTCCGGTGTTCCTCTGGATCGAGGAGGGCATCGTGAGGGTGACGGACGGCCACCCCGACACCTCGATCATCCTGTTCCGGGTCGTCGCCCTCATCGGTGTCGCGCTGTGCGTCTACTTCGTTCCGAAGCTCGCCGCCCTCCACTCGATCAATGCGAACCGCGCTCTCTGGCTGACGGTCGCCAACCCGCTGTTCCTCATCAACTTCGTGGCGTCGATCCACAACGATTCGCTGATGATCGGCCTCGCACTGGCAGGGCTGTACTTCGCTGCGACGAAGCGCCCGGTGGTCGGGATCCTGCTGATCACCCTGTCCGTCGGGATCAAGCCGATCACCCTGATCTTCCTGCCCTTCGTGGGGCTGATGTGGGCCGGCAGGGGAGCGTCCTGGCCACGGCGCTTCCTCTACTGGTTCCTGACGGCCGGGCTGTCCCTCGGGATCCTGTGGATCATGGGCATCGTGAACACCTTCGGGTTCGGCTGGGTCGGCGCGCTCAGCACCCCCGGCAGCGTCTGGATCTGGTATGCCCCGGTCGGCTTCATCGGACTGGTCATCGCCACGCTCGGCGACGCCGTCGGCCTGAACGGGTGGGACATCGCCCATGTGTTCCATACCCTCGCCCGGGTGGCCTCGCTGGTGATCATCGCGCTGCAGATCTTCCGCGGCGACCACAGCCGCCTCGTCCGAAGGCTCGCCATCGCCTTTGCCGCCGTCGTCGTCCTCTCTCCGATGATCCAGTCCTGGTACGTCGTCTGGCTCATTCCGCTGTTCGCCGTCACGGGGATCCGCGACGACTGGCAGGTGAAGTTCCTCTACTTCACCGTCGCCTTCTTCATGGTCTATGCGATCTCGGACCAGCTGGACATCTTCCCCTACTTCGACTTCAGCCTGCTGATGGCGCGGCAGGTGGCGGCCGTCGTCGCCCTCGGCTTCGCGCTCTACCTGGTCTTCGTCGACCGCAGTACGAAGATCCTGTTCCGGCGGCGTTACCGGCCACTGGCGCCGGGCCAACTGCACTGATGCGCCGGAAAACCGGTCCGGAAATGGCGGATCGGACGGGAATCGGCATGCGGGACGGGCGACGAGCGGCAATACTAAGCAGATGATTGAAACAGGAACGACGACGTACAGCGGCGAGTTCGAGATTACGGCCTGGGATGCCGAGACCTATTCCGAGCCCGGCAGCACCGGTGAACTGTCCCGGGTCAGGGCCGCGAAGGTCTTCGAAGGGGACATCAGTGGGACGAGCACCGCGGAACTGCTGATGGCGGGGAACGACGTCGGTGCCGGCTATGTTGCATCGGAACAGTTCGTGGGGACGATCGGGGACCGCTCCGGTGCGATGACGGTCCAGCACTGGGGGGTCGCCGAGGGATCCGATGCTGCGAGCTCCGGCCACATCATCCCCGGTTCCGGCACGGACGGGCTCCGCGGCATCTCGGGCAAGGCCATCTATTCGCAGGATCCGGACGGCCAGCATCGCCTCGAGCTGAGGGTGAGTTTCGCCGACGACGACGAGTAGGTCGGTGCGGTTCCGGGAGAGGTGGAAGCGCCCATAGTAAACTGGGGGAAATGCCTCCGTAGCTCAGGGGATAGAGCAGGGGCCTTCTAATCCTCTGGTCGCAGGTTCGAATCCTGCCGGGGGCACAGGATGAGGGCCGGACGCCGACGCGTCCGGCCCTCTGCATTCCCTGCCCTGTCGCCCTCACGGTCCGGTTCCGGCTACGGGCGGTTGCCGGTATCGAATCTCTCGTCGTAGACGCGCCCGGCCTCGTGCAGAAGGTCCTCGTGCAGCCGGCCGAGCGGCTTCACATCGGCGAGGAGTGGCTCGCAGTCGGGGCCCCGCCCCACGCATCGTCCGGTCAGGACCCAGGGAAATCTCTCCTCTTCCTCCGCCAGATGCCGGTACTGGCAGATCTGGCGTGCCAGCCAGTCCTCGAGCGGGCGTGTCCACCACTGCTCGGGGGTCAGCGGGTTGACGGACAGCCCCGGCAGGGCGAGCCCGCTCTCGCCGTCCTCACTGGTCGAGTCCCGGTCCGCCTGGAAACCGCACGAGTAGCGGAGGTAGATCGTCTCCGCGCCCTGCACGAGGTCGGCCAGTTCGCTGAGGGTGCCGATGACGCGTTGGTCGGTCCCGGTGGTCTGGGGAGATGTTGCCGTGTCCATACCTCAACGCTAGGAACGGTTGCCCGTGCGCCTCAAGCGGTGATTGATACCCCTGCACCACTTCCACTCCGTGTGCTCTTCACCTAGGGCCGTCCGATTGTGCCGTCCAACCGGTTATCAACATAGGACGGCCTGTTCCTCCCCGCGACGGGCGCCGGACCGAGACTTGAGCCGGGCCGCAAGCATCGCCGCCCTTCAGGCAATGGAAGGACACAGATCATGACCGACATCATCACCGTGCGGGGCTATGTCGCCACCGAAGTGCGGCTGACCGTGGCATCGAGCGGCCTGGCCATCACGGGTTTCCGCATGTGCTCGACGGAGCGCCGGTTCGACAGGGAAACCAGTACGTGGGTGGATGGCCACACGAACTGGTACTCCGTCTCGATGTTCCGGCAGCTCGCCACCAACGCAGGAGCCAGCATCAAGAAGGGGGACCGGGTGATCGTGACCGGCCGGCTGAAGGTGCGGCCGTGGAGCAACGCCGACGGCCGGACGGGCACATCCGTCGAGATCGAGGCGGACACGGCCGGCCATGACCTGATGTGGGGCACAGCGAACTTCATCAGGACGGCAGCCAACCGGAGCGAGGCGCCGACGGTGGCCGGGCCCGATGACCATGCGGCCGGCTTTCCCGCTGAAGCCGGTGTCCCCGACGGCGTGGATGCCGCTACCGGTGAGGTGTACGGCGGCGGGTCCGGCTTCGGTCCGGAAGGCGACGACGCCACAGCGGCCGGCTCCGGGGATGACGCCGCAGGGGAGGGCGCCGGGAGCGGGCATGAAGGGAAGGACCGCGACGAGCTGCTCGAAGCAACGGGCGCCCCCTTCTAGCGAGGACGTCCTTTTAGCGAGGACGTCGTCGGACGGGTGCCCTCGCCGGCGCGATGCCGGTCGCGATGCCGTCGTGATGACGCCGTCATGCCGGGCAGGATGTCGCGTGCGTGGCAGGATGAACGGGTGACTACTGTCCCTCCCGCGAAGCCGAAGCATCGAGCGCATGCCTGGCGCCATACCGTCGCCGCGCTCGCGGCGGGTGCTGCCCTGGCGCTCACCTCCTGCACGGCATCACCGTCACCGGATGCCCTCGCCGACAGCAGTGCGTCGTCGCCGGCTGCCGCCCCGGCCGACTCCGCCACCGCTTCCGGGCAGCCGGCCGATGCCGCACCAGCAGCGTCCGCCGCGTCGTCACCGTCCGCGGCCCCCTCGTCCCCGGGGGTGGACACCAAGGGGATTGCCGCAGCCGTCGAATCGGCCCTGCGAACATTGGCCGGAAGCCAGGACTCGGTGTCGAGCGACCAGGTCCGCGGCGCCATCGAGCAGGGCTTCGCCGACGCCGGTTCGGCGCCCGAGGACGTGGAGGTGTCGATCGACCGGACTCCGACAGGACTCGACGTCGATGCCATCCAGGGGGCCGGGCGTACCGATGGAACGTGCATCGTGGGGGAGGTGCGCGAGGGTGCCGTGTCGGTGGCGGTGCTTCCCGCACTCGCCTCCGGTCTGTGTTTCGTCGGTGACCAGCGATAGCTGCCCCCCGGACTCCGTCCGGCTGCGACGGGCGGTCCGGCCCCGCCAAATGTGAGATCGGGCTAGGCAAGCACTAGCCTTAGGTGTATGGCGGAATTTATCTACACAATGACCAAGGCCCGCAAGGCCGTTGGCGACAAAGTAATCCTCGACGACGTGAGCATGTCCTTCTTCCCTGGCGCGAAGATCGGCGTCGTCGGACCGAATGGTGCCGGTAAGTCCACCATCCTGAAGATCATGGCGGGCCTCGACACCCCGTCGAACGGTGAAGCGCGCCTCAGCCCCGGCTACACCGTCGGTATCCTCCTGCAGGAACCGCCCCTCAACGAGGAGAAGACCGTCCTCGGCAACGTCCAGGAGGGCGTGGGAGAGATCTACGGCAAGATCCAGCGCTTCAACGAGATCTCCGAAGAGATGGCCAGCCCGGACGCGGACTACGACACGCTGCTCGACGAGATGGGCAAGCTCCAGGAAGCCATAGACGCTGCCGATGCCTGGGACCTCGACTCCCAGCTGGAGCAGGCCATGGACGCGCTGCGCTGCCCGCCGGCGGATGCCGATGTCCGTGTCCTCTCCGGAGGTGAGCGCCGCCGCGTCGCGCTCTGCAAGCTGCTGCTGCAGAAGCCGGACCTCCTGCTCCTCGACGAGCCCACCAACCACCTCGACGCCGAGAGCGTGCTCTGGCTGGAGCAGCACCTCTCGTCCTACGCGGGCGCCGTCCTGGCCGTCACCCACGACCGGTACTTCCTCGACCACGTCGCGGAATGGATCGCCGAGGTGGACCGCGGCCACCTGTACCCGTACGAGGGCAACTACTCCACCTACCTCGAGAAGAAGCGCGCGCGCCTCGAGGTCCAGGGCAAGAAGGACCAGAAGCTCTCGAAGCGCCTCACCGAGGAGCTCGAGTGGGTCCGCTCCAATGCCAAGGGACGCCAGACGAAGTCCAAGGCACGACTGAACCGCTACGAGGAAATGGCTGCCGAGGCCGAGCGCACGAGGAAACTCGATTTCGAGGAGATCCAGATCCCGCCGGGCCCCCGGCTCGGAAGCCAGGTCATCGAGGCCCACGACCTGCGCAAGGGCTTCGACGACCGCATCCTCATCGACGGACTGTCCTTCTCCCTGCCGCGCAACGGAATCGTCGGTGTCATCGGCCCGAACGGTGTCGGCAAGACCACGTTGTTCAAGACCATCGTGGGCCTCGAGCCCCTCGACGGCGGCGAGCTGCGGATCGGTGAGTCGGTCAAGATCTCCTACGTGGACCAGTCACGCGGCGGGATCGATCCCAACAAGTCGCTGTGGGAGGTCGTGTCCGACGGCCTGGACTTCATCCAGGTCGGCCAGGTCGAAATGCCGTCCCGCGCCTACGTCTCGGCCTTCGGCTTCAAGGGTCCGGACCAGCAGAAGAAGGCCGGTGTGCTCTCCGGTGGTGAGCGCAACCGTCTGAACCTTGCGCTGACCCTGAAGCAGGGCGGTAATCTGCTGCTCCTCGACGAGCCCACCAACGACCTCGACGTCGAGACGCTCTCGAGCCTGGAGAACGCGCTGCTCGAGTTCCCCGGTTGCGCCGTCGTCGTGTCGCACGACCGGTGGTTCCTCGACCGGGTCGCGACGCACATCCTGTCCTACGAGGGCACGGAGGAGGACCCGGACGCCTGGTACTGGTTCGAGGGCAACTTCGACGCCTACGAGCAGAACAAGGTGGAGCGGCTCGGCCCCGATGCCGCGAAGCCGCACCGCGTCACCCACCGCCGCCTTACGCGCGACTAGGGTCGACCGGACCGGAACCCGACCGGGGAACCGGAGCGGAACCACGGAAAGGGGCACACGGCTGGCCGTGTGCCCCTTCCCGTGTCCGGGGATGACCCGCCGCGGACGGATGCGCGTGCCCCTTCCAGGCGTCCTCAGGCAGGAGGGACGCGGACCATGCCCTCCTGGGCCACGCTCGCCACGAGCTCTCCGCTGCGGTTGTAGATCCGTCCGGCGGCCAGCCCGCGCGCGCCGGACGCGCTCGGCGAACTCTGGACGTACAGCAGCCAGTCGTCCACGCGTACCGGCCGATGCCACCACATGGCGTGGTCGAGGCTGGCGACGTTCATGCCGGGCTGGATCCAGGTGAGGCCGTGCGGTCGCAGGATCGACTCCAGCAGGGTGTAGTCGCTCGCGTACGCCAGGGCGGCGCGGTGCAGGTTCGGGTCGTCGGGCATCGGTCCCAGGCTCTTCATCCAGACCGCGTTGCGCGGTTCGCGCGAACCCTCGTTCGACAGGTACAGCGGCGCATCGATGTGCCGGATGTCGAACGGTCGGTCGAAGGCCCAGGCCTGGGCCACCGGATGGTCGAAGCCGCCGAGGAGTTCGGCGGTCGACGGCAGGCTTTCGGGGTCGGGCACGCCGGCCGGCATCGTGTCCTGATGGGCGATGCCCTCGTCGGGCTCCTGGAAGGACGCGATCATCGACAGGATGGGCACGCCGTTCTGGTAGGCATGCGTGCGGCGGGCCGAGAACGACCGCCCGTCGCGTAGGCGCTGCACCCCGAAGGTGATGGGCTGGTCCGCGTCCCCCGCGCGCAGGAAGTAGCCGTGCATCGAGTGGACGGCCCGGCTGGGCTCCACGGTGCGCATGGCGGCGACGAGCGACTGCGCGAGCACCTGGCCGCCGAAGACACGGCGTCCCGGCTGCCGAGCGGAGGTCCCGACGAAGATCTCCTCGTCCGTCTGCGCCCCCTCCGCGCTGCTCAGGTCGAGGAGGTCCAGGAGCGCCGCGGTAGGGTCCTTCCTCCGCTGTCCGGTCGGTGCTTCAGCTGATGGCGCATGGTCTGCCATGGTTCGATGTCTCCTCGTGGACAGGTAAGAGCGTCGCGGTGTGCCACGGCAGGCGGCGCCCGGCACCTACTGACAGTAGACGCACCCCCTGTCTTGCTCAACACGGCGCGGGGCGAAGGGATGGCATTGCTCACACCCGGCGCCGTGCGGACCTGCGGAATGGCTTGCAGGAAGCAGATCTTGAGAGGATGGCCGTATGTCTCCGGTGCACACTCTTCCCCTCCAGCTGCGGTTCGGCGACGAGGATTCCTACGGTCACGTGAACAACGTCCGGTACCTCCAGTTCCTCGAGGACGCGCGTGTGCTGCTGATGAGCCGGCCTCGGCCGGAGGGCTCCTTCCTGGACCTGATCGACCCTGACCACTACACGCTCGTGGCCCGTCAGGAGATCGAATACCGTGCGCCCCTGAACTTCAGCACCACGCCGGCCGCCGTCGATCTCTGGGTGACCGACGTGGGGGGCTCCAGCTTCGACCTGGGCTACGCCGTCCGGGACCGGATCGACGCCGACGGAAGCACCACCAGCGCGATCGCTGCGAGCACCATGGTGCTCGTCAGCCGCAGCACCGGGCGGCCTGTGCGGCTGTCCGGGCCCCAGAAGGACATACTCTCCTCCTGGGCGGGTCCGGCCGTCCCATTCCGCCGCGCCCGCGGCAAGTAGGACGCATGGCATCCTCATCCCTGCGCTTCGCGGACTCCCATTCGGTCGCGGACTTCCAGACGTTCACTGCCCGGGCGCGTGCGAATGATGACGGCGGCATGCGCCTGCTCACCGTCGGTCGCGTCCTCGCGGCGTACGTCTGCACCCTCCGCCCCACGGTGCTGGGAGAAGCCGTGCCCACCGTGCTCGGGCTCCGCACCATGGCGCTCGACGGCGATGCCGACGTCGACGTCACCGTCTCGCTGGGCTCCGTCCTCGACAGGCTCGCACGCATGCACGACGGCGACCTCGTGTTCCCCGTCCCCGCCGTGACGGTCACGGAGAACTGGGCCGGGGTCCTCCCGCCGCGCTCCGGCTGGGCGCACGCCGGGAGCATCCCGACGGGTGCCCTGGAGCAGGCGGCGAAGGACGGTATCGGCGAGGTCGCCCGGAGCCTCCCCGAGCGTGCCGGTGCGCCGCTGGTCAGCAGTGCGCGCACGGCGGTCTGGGGACGTCCGCTGGCCGGAGTGCCCGGAGCCGTTCCGGCCGGAGCCGCCTTCGGGGCCTTCAGCCTGGGGTTCCTCGAGCCCGGCGCGGAGGCCACCGTTCACACCAATGGCCGCTGGTCCCGCCTCAGTACTAGACGGGGCCACGTCCTGGTGCGTGCGGCTGCCATCTTCTGAGGCGCGAATCGGCCTGGCGGGACGTCCAGCTCCCGAGCACGATGAGTCCACGGGGCCACCCATCCCGCCGCGCTACGTGCCGACGGAAGGGCTCGGGGACCTGACGACCGGGTCGTCGGCGCAGTGGATCCTCAGTCGGCCGCGTTCACCATCGAGTGGGCGGCGCGATCGAGGTAGTCCCAGAGTGTGGCCTCATGCAGGGGGGCGAGGCCGAGGGTGTCCACCGCGGCGCGCATGTGCTGGAGCCAGTGGTCCCTCGCCTGGGGTCCGACGCGGAACGGCATATGGCGCATGCGTAGCCTCGGGTGTCCGCGCTGCTCGCCGTAGGTCTTCGGTCCGCCCCAGTACTGCTCGAGGAAGAGCAGCAGACGCTCCTTCGCCGGTCCGAGGTCCTCCTCCGGGTACATCGGGCGCAGCACGTCGTCGCCTGCGACCCCGTCGTAGAACGCGTCGACGAGCTTCACGAAGGTGGCATGACCGCCCACCGCCTCGTAGAAGTTGTCCGTGTACTGCGGCTGGCTGAAGCCCTGGCCGGCTGCGACGAGCCGTTCGACGGGCAGCGCACTCCTGGCGCCCGGCGCCTGCACGGGAAGCTGCCGGCCGGCCGGGGCGGGGAGGCCGCCCTGGGGGCTGCCGTCGCCTGGACGGGCGTCGCCCGAATCCTGGGTGGTCATGCGTGTCCTTCCACTGACGCCGGAGCGGGCGTTGCCGGTTCCGCCGGCGGTTCCACGTAGTCGCCCTGCGACCTGTTGCCGACCTTGGTGATGTCTCCGTTGCGGACGTACCAGATGGCCCCGTTCCCGTCGACCATGCGGGTGATCCGCAGGCCGAGCGACTGCACGACCCCCACCGTGTCACCGACCTCGATCGTGTCACCGATGCCGTACTGGTCCTCGATCGTGATGAAGAACCCGAGGAAGGCATCGCGGATCACTTCCCGCGCCCCGAAGCCGATCGCGATGCCGACGATCCCGACACTGGCCAGGATGGGGCCGATGTTGAAGCCGAGCGACTCGATGGCCATGAGGACGGCGACGACGGCGATGGTCACGGCGGCGAAGCTCGAGATCAGCCCACCGATCGTCTCGGCCCGCTGCACGCGCCGTGCGCCGTCGAACGGGCGGAGCGCGGGTTGCGCCCACTTGAAGTGCGGCTTCTTGAAGACGCTGTAACCGTTCTGGACGCGTTTGACCGACCGCGCGATCAGGTAGCGGACCACGAGCCACAGGAGGAAGGCGGCGATCAGGATGATCACCGCACCGAGGACCTGGCCGCCGTAGCCGAGGGAGGGAAGAAATGTCATGGTGTCGCTTTCGTGCAGGCGCCCGGGAGTCCGCCGTGGTCGGTCATCTGCCGGTCCTCGCGGATCGGGACCGCCAGCGCGGAGACGCCTTAACAGGCTACAGCGGACGGTCGGGCCCGCGTGCGACGAGCCGGGGGTGGCGCTAGGACGTCGCGGGTCCGGCCGACGTGGGCTCGTGATGGATCGGGAAGTTCACCGACCGCGCGATGAAGCACAGGCGGTTGGCCTCGGCATGCAGGGAATCGGCCAGCGCGCCCTGTCCGGCGTCCTCCAGTTCGACGTGCGGACGCAGCAGGATGCCGGTGAATTCGCCGCTGCCGTCCCTGTTCAGCCGCAGGGTGCCCGTCGCGGCGTCCCGGTACCCCGTCACGACCACGCCTGCCTTCACGGCGACGTGCAGGTAGGAGAGCATGTGGCACTGCGCGACGGCGGTCAGCAGCAGCTGCTCGGGATTCCACCGGTCCTTCGACCCGTGGAAGGTGGGATCCGCGGTGCCTGCGAGAAGCCCGGGGCCCTCGACCTCGATCTCGTGGTCGCGGCTATAGGACCGGTAGCCGGAGGTTCCGGAGCCGAGGTTGCCCGTCCAGCGGATCCGGGCCGAGTAGGTGTGCAGGTTCATGATCCAAACTTAGTACCGGAGCGCTGACGTCCCGGTGCAGGAACGGGGGATCCCTCCCGCTCCTGCACCGGCGGGGCTACCGGTCGGCCGCCTGTGCCTTCCGGGCGCGCTCGACGCCGTCCCGGCTTTCCAGGATCAGCCGCCGGAGCGAGGGAGAGGAGTCGCCGAGTGCTGCAAGGAAGGCGTCGGTCCGGTCCAGCGTCTCCTGGGTCGTCAGGAGCGAGGGGTAGAGACCCACGACGATCTGCTGGGCGATCTCGTGCGTGCGGGTGGCCCAGACGTCCTGGACCGAGGCGAAGTACCGCTCCACGAAGGGCTCGAGGAGGGAACGGTCGTGGACGCGCGTGAAGCCCGCGATCATGGACCGCTGGGTGGCGTTCGGCAGGTCGGTCGAGTCGACGAGGGCGGCCCACGCCGCCTCCTTGGCGGGCGCCGTCGGCAGGGCAGCCCGTGCTGCTGCTGCCGCGAGCGCTCCGGTCGCCGTCGAGTCGCGCGCCAGTTCGGCGTCGATCGCGGCCTCGCCGGCGCGGCCTCCCACGACCAGGCTGGTCAGCAGCTCCCACCGCAGGTCCTGGTCCACGGTGATGCCTTCGGGGACGCGCCGGCCGTCCAGCATCGCCTCGACGGTGTCCAGCTGCGACGCCGTACGGGCGTGTCCCGAGAAGGCCTTCGTGAACTGCAGCTGCGCATCGGAGCCCGCGTCCGCGGCGAGGGCGAGCTCGAGGAGTCGGTCCGCTGCGGCATCGGCCATCGCCTCGCGGTCCGCGGGACGAACGTAGAACGCGAGCGCGGAGGCGAGCTGCCGGAGCAGGACGAGGACGACGGACGAGTCCGACTCCGCGCCGATGTTCTGCAGTACCAGCTCCACGTAGTCCCGCGCGGGCGTCTCGCCGTCGCGCGCCGCGTCCCATGCCGAGGCGAGGACGAGCGTGCGGGGGAGGGAGTCCCGGAAGTCCTTCACGTGCAGCACGGAGGTCTTCAGGGAGGCCGGGTCGAGGCGGATCTTCGCGTAGGCGAGGTCGTCGTCGTTCAGCAGGACGAGCGCGGGCTGCGTGCGTCCCACGAGCTCGGGCACCTCGGTGCGCTCGCCGTCGACGTCGAGTTCGAGGCGGTGCGTGCGGACGAGGTCGCCGTCGTCGAGGTCGTAGAAACCGACGGCGAGTCGGTGCGGGCGGATGGTCGGGAAGGCCTCGATGGCCCTCTGCAGGATGGCGAACGAGGTGATGGTGCCGTCGTCGTCCGTCGTGAACTCGGGGCTCAGCGTGTTGACCCCGGCGGTCTCGAGCCACAGCGCGGACCACGCCTTCAGGTCGCGACCACTTGCGGCCTCGAGCTCCGACAGGAGGTCGACGAGTTCGGTGTTCTTCCACGAGTGCTTGGCGAAGTACTGACGCACGCCCTCCATGAACCGGTCCTGGCCCACCCAGGCCACCAGTTGCTTGAGCACCGAGGCGCCCTTCGCATAGGTGATGCCGTCGAAGTTGACCTGGACGTCCTCGAGGTCGTTGATCTGCGCCACGATGGGGTGGGTGGAGGGCAGCTGGTCCTGGCGGTAGGCCCAACCCTTCTCCAGGATCGCGAAGGTGGTCCAGGCCTGCTCGAATTCCGTCGCCTCGGCGGCGGCGAGGGTGGACATGAACTCGGCGAAGGACTCGTTCAGCCAGAGGTCGTTCCACCAGCGCATCGTCACGAGGTCGCCGAACCACATGTGGGCCAGTTCGTGGAGGATCGTGATCGCACGCCGCTCGATGGTCGCGTCGGGCACGCGGGAGCGGAACACGTAGGTCTCGACGAAGGTGACCGCGCCCGCGTTCTCCATCGCGCCGGCGTTGAACTCGGGGACGAACAACTGGTCGTACTTCCCGAAGGGGTACGGCGTGCCGAACTGCTGCTCGTAGAACTCGAAGCCCTGCCGGGTCAGCGCGAAGATGTTCTCGGCGTCCATGTACTGCATGAGCGACTTGCGGGCGAAGACGCCCAGCGGGATGGTCCGGCCGTCGGAACTCGTGAGCTCGCTGCGGACGGACTGGTACGGGCCGGCGATGAGCGCGGTCACGTAGGAGGACATCGTCGGCGTGGGCTCGAAGTACCAGGTGGAGTTCCCGGAGCCCTCGGCCGGACCGGCCGGCACCGGCTCGGGCGTGGGCATGTTGGAGATGACGTCCCAGTGCGACGGCGCGGTCACCGAGAAACGGAACGTGGACTTCAGGTCCGGCTGCTCGAAGACGGCGAAGACCCGGCGCGAATCGGGCACCTCGAACTGGGTGTAGAGGTAGACCTCACCGTCGACGGGGTCGGTGAAGCGGTGGAGGCCTTCGCCGGTGTTCATGTAGGGCATGTCGGCCTCGACCACGAGGGTGTTGCTCGCGGCCAGCACCGGAAGCTGGATCCGCACGCCGTCGGCCACCTCCGCAGGGTCCAGTTCCACGCCGTTCAGTTCGACGCGGTGCACGGTGTCCGCCACGGCGTCGATGAACGTCGACGCGCCCTGCTCCGCAGCGAAGGAGACGACCGTCGTGGACCCGAACACGCGGTCGCCGCGCGTCAAGTCGAGGGTGACCTCGTAGGAGTGGACGGTGAGCAGATCGGCGCGTGTGCGTGCTTCGTCGCGCGTCAGGTTCAGACCGGGCAAGGATCGCCTCCAGGGTGGGTTGCGGGTACGCGCGCGGGACCGCGGCGCTTCGTATTCTCTCACTCCGCCTCTCCTCCTCCGCCTGAGGGGCGTTCCGCGCTTCGCCGAGTCCCCGCAGGTCCGACTAGGCTGGTGGGGTCCTGCTCCGCGGACGTCCCCAGCCACCGCCGGTTCCTCCCGGCGTCACCCGAAGGAATCGATCGCCATGCGCGTCCACCTCGCCACCGACCACGCCGGCATGGAGCTGAGTGCCCACCTGCTCGCGTACCTCACAGCGG
Organism: Arthrobacter pasteuri; assembly: GCF_054510955.1. Lineage (NCBI taxonomy): Bacteria > Bacillati > Actinomycetota > Actinomycetes > Micrococcales > Micrococcaceae > Arthrobacter > Arthrobacter pasteuri. Next base: position 513,187 of record NZ_JBTNDO010000001.1, on the reverse strand, counting down.
CAGGGCACGACGTCGTCGACCACGGCCCGACGTCCTACGATCCCGAGGACGACTACCCATCCTTCTGCATCGACGCGGCACGCGCCGTCGTCGCCGACCGGGCAGCGGGCACCGAGGCGCTCGGCATCGTGCTCGGCGGGTCCGGGAACGGCGAGCAGATCGCGGCGAACAAGGTGCACGGAGTCCGGGCGGCGCTCGCCTGGAACCTGGACACGGCACGCCTCGCGCGGCAGCACAACGACGCGAACGTCATCGCCGTCGGCGGACGCCAGCACTCCGTGGAGGAGGCGACCGCCCTCATCGAGGCATTCCTCGCCGAACCCTTCAGCGGCGCCGAGCGGCACAGCCGCAGGATCGCGCAGATCGCGCGTTTCGAGGAGACGGGCAGCGTTGCCTGAGGGCCATTCGGTCCACCGGCTGGCGAAGCAGTTCACCTCCGTCTTCGTCGGCGAGAGGCTGGCGGTGTCCAGCCCGCAGGGACGCTTCGCCGCAGGAGCCGAGCAGCTCGACGGCGCCACCCTGCTCAGCGCGCTCGCCCATGGCAAGCAGCTGTTCCTGCGGTTCGACAACGACCGCGTGCTGCGCGTCCATCTGGGACTGTACGGCGCGTGGAGCTTCGGGGGTGACGCGACCTTCCGTGGCGCCTCGAGTATCGGGGCGCCGCGGAGGATCGGGGAGTCGGAGCGGCCGTCCGGGAACGGCGATGCGCACGGAGGATACCCAGGACCGCCCGAGCCGGTCGGGGCCGTAAGGGTACGCCTCGTGTCCGCCCACGGCTGGGCGGACCTCCGGGGCCCCACGGCCTGCGAGGTCATCACCCCGGCGGAGGAAGCCGCAGCGCGCACCAGGCTGGGACCGGACCCGCTGCAGCCACGGTCGGACGAGGGGCTCTTCGTACGCAGGGTCCTGTCCAGCATCAGCCCCATCGGCATCCAGCTCATGAACCAGGCAGTCATCGCCGGCATCGGGAACGTCTACCGTGCGGAGGTGCTCTTCCTGCAGGGCATCTCCCCCTGGCGTCCCGGCAGGCAGCTCCGTGAGGACGAGGCCGCCGGGATCTGGGCGGATACCGTGCGGCTGATGAAGGACGGCGTCCGCGAGGGACGCATCATCACGACGACGGCGGAGGCGCGCGGTGGCCGGCCGAAGGCGTCCGCGCCCCACTACGTCTACAAGCGCACGGGCGAGCCGTGCCGCCGCTGCGGGACACCCATCCTCACGGCGGAGATGGCGGCACGGAACGTCTACTGGTGCCCGCGGTGCCAGGTGGACTGACAGCCGATGCTCCGCACCACTCGGTGGCGTGAACGAGAATCGCTTTAAACGAGAATCACCCGGAGCGATGTCCGGGTGATGCGGACCTGTCGGCCCAGGGGAGAGGGGATGACGGGAATCGAACCCGCGTAATCAGTTTGGAAGACTGAGGCTTTACCATTAAGCTACATCCCCGCAGGAGGCGCCTCTCGGAGCCCCGTGGAACGCATATAACTACACCACAGCTGCCGCGCTATCGCCAAATGTGCGTGGCAGGCGTAAAGGTGCGTAGACTGTCACTCGCACTTACGGGGTGTAGCTCAGCTTGGTAGAGCGCCTGCTTTGGGAGCAGGAAGTCGCAGGTTCAACTCCTGTCACCCCGACTCTGTCGTGTGATGAGGAAAGTGCCTCCGCTGCAGAACCAATCCCAATCATTTCAGGAGTCCTACGCTGTGAAGAGCGCTGTTGAAACCCTTTCCCCCACCCGGGTGAAGCTGAACGTCGAGGTCCCCTTCGAGGAACTGAAGCCCAGCATCGACGAGGCCTACAAGACCATCGCCACCCAGGTGCAGGTTCCGGGGTTCCGCAAGGGCAAGGTTCCCCAGCAGCTCATCGACCAGCGCGTCGGTCGGGGCTACGTCATCGAGACCGCGATCAATGACGGCCTGAACGGGTTCTACCAGAGCGCCGTCCAGGAGACGGGGATCCGTCCCCTCAGCCGCCCCGAGGTCGAGATCACCGAGGTCCCGGATCCCGCGAAGAAGGACGGCCAGCTCACTTTCACCGTCGAGCTGGACATCCGACCCGAGGTCGAGCTTCCCGACTACAAGGGCATCGAGGTCACGGTCGAGCCCGTCGCGGCATCCGACGAGGACATCGAGAAGGCCATGGACGAGCTCCGCGGACGCTTCGGCACGCTGGCCGCAGTCGACCGCCCGGCCAAGGACGGCGACTTCCTCACCATCGACCTGACCGCCTCCGTCGACGGCGAAGAGGTCGACTCGGCGCAGGACCTGTCCTACCAGATCGGTTCCGGCACCATGCTCGAGGGCATGGACGAGGCCGTCACGGGTCTCTCCACCGATGAGAGCGCGACCTTCGAGACGAAGCTGGCAGGCGGCGAGCACGCCGGCGCGGACGCCCAGGTCACCGTCCAGGTCAAGGCCGTCAAGGAGCGCGAGCTCCCCGAGGTAAACGACGAGTTCGCCCAGCTCGCCTCCGAGTTCGACACCGCCGACGAGCTCCGTGCGGACCTCGCGAAGCAGGCGTCCGAGTCCAAGCTCATGGACCAGGGCGTCGAGGCACGCGACAAGGTGCTCGACAAGCTCATCGAGCTCGTCGCCGTACCGGTGCCCGAGAGCGTCATCGAGGAGCAGCTGGAGCAGCACTTCAACGGCGAGAACGCCCACAGTGCCGGTGAGGACCACGACACCGAGGAGCACCGCTCGGAGATCCGCACCAACACGGAGCGTGCCTTCCAGAACGAAGTCATCCTCGACGCCGTCGCCGAGAAGGAAGAGGTCGGTGTCAGCCAGAGCGAGCTGATCGACTACATCGTCTCCACCGCGGGCCAGTACGGCATGGAGCCCAACCAGTTCGCGCAGATGCTCGACTCGAGCGGCCAGGTCCCGATGATCGTCGGAGAGGTCCGCCGCCGCAAGGCGCTGGCCAAGGTCCTCGAGTACGCGACGGTCACGGACACCAACGGTGCCGCGATCGACCTCACCGAATTCGTCCGCCCCGCGGGTGACGAGGACGAGACGATCAACGTCGACGACGTCGAGACCGAGCAGGACGTCGCCGAGGACATCGAGGCCACGGAGTCCGAGACCACCGAGTCCGAGACCACCGAGTCCGAAGCCACCGAGTCCGAAGCCACCGAGGAGGCGGTGTCCGAGGCCGAGCCGGCAGAGGCTCCCAAGGCTGCCGCACCGAAGAAGACCAAGAAGAAGGCAAGCGCCGAGTAGCTTGTCCCAGCAGCGCAGACAGCGGTGCCGCAGCCTCCGGGCAGCGGCGCCGCTGCCGCGTTAAGCCCGGAGTTGCGGGTGGAGCAGGTCCGACGCTCCGGGCTGCCGGGGCGTCGGGCGGAGGCTGCGCGGCGCCTGTTCGTCGGTCGCCCGGATGTCGCCCGGACACCGTGCGCCGTCAGCGAACAGTTGTGCGAGCGGGACGAAATCGGCTGCGGAGCGGGTTAGTGTCCAAGGAGAGACAAACGGACGGGTCGGCCGAACTGGAGCGGCCCGCCAGAGTGAGAGGTTAACGTTCATGGCAACCGAACCAAGCACCCCGAGCATGGCCGGCCCCGAAGCGGCCGGTCGCGACGAGTACATCTACAATCGGCTCCTCAAGGAGCGCATCATCTGGCTCGGTTCCGAGGTCCGTGACGACAACGCGAACGCCATCTGCTCGCAGCTCCTGCTGCTGTCGGCGGAGGACCCCGAGCGCGACATCTACCTCTACATCAACTCGCCCGGCGGCTCGGTGACCGCGGGCATGGCGATCTACGACACGATGCAGTTCATCCCGAACGACGTCGTGACGGTCGCGACGGGACTCGCGGCCTCGATGGGCCAGTTCCTGCTGTCCTCGGGCACCAAGGGCAAGCGCTACGCCACCCCCCACGCACGCATCCTCATGCACCAGCCCTCCGGTGGCATCGGCGGAACGGCGACCGACATCCGCATCCAGGCGGAGCTGATCCTGCACATGAAGCGGGTCATGGCCGAACTGACGGCGGAGCAGACGGGCCAGACCGTCGAGAGGATCCTGAAGGACAACGACCGCGACAAGTGGTTCACGGCCCAGGAAGCGCTCGAGTACGGCTTCTTCGACCACATCTCCGCACACTCGGGCTCTGTCTCCGGCGGCGGCGGAACCGACCAGACGTCCTAGCCCGCAGCAGCCCATCCTCCGACCAGTCGTCCTACAGGAGACACCATGAACCACGATTTCCAGGCAGCAGCGGGATCCAAGGCGCAGAACCTCCCGACCAGCCGCTACATCCTTCCCCAGTTCGAAGAGCGCACGCCGTACGGCTTCAAGCGCCAGGACCCCTACACGAAGCTGTTCGAGGACCGCATCATCTTCCTCGGCACGCAGGTCGACGACGCCTCCGCGGATGATGTCATGGCCCAGCTGCTCGTCCTCGAGTCCACGGACCCCGAGCGCGACATCACGCTGTACATCAACTCGCCCGGTGGCTCCTTCACCGCGATGACGGCGATCTACGACACCATGCAGTTCATCCGGCCCGAGGTCCAGACGGTGTGCCTCGGCCAGGCCGCAAGCGCCGCCGCCGTCCTGCTCGCTGCCGGCGCCCCCGGCAAGCGGCTGGCACTGCCGAACGCCCGCGTCCTGATCCACCAGCCCGCCCTCTCCGGTGGACAGGGTGGACAGGCTTCGGACCTGGAGATCCAGGCCAACGAGGTCATGCGCATGAGGACCTGGCTCGAGGACACGCTGGCCCTGCACTCGGGCCGCTCCTCGGAGCAGGTCAACCTCGACATCGAGCGTGACAAGATCCTCACCGCCGCCGATGCCGTCGAGTACGGTCTGGTGGACGAGGTCCTCAACTCCCGCAAGATCACCCCGGTCAAGATCAACACCCCGTGAGCGGCAGGCGTCATCCGTGGTTCCCCGGAACCCTCGGATGACGCCGCCGAGGCCGGGATCCGCCCGTGGCGCCGTGAGGCACCACGGGCATTTTGATACTGGCTACCACGGGCATGTGGCCTAGAGTGGTGGTAGCAATCGCGAAATACCTAAGGGGATTGAACCATGGCTCGCATTGGTGAGAGCACGGATCTGCTCAAGTGCTCTTTCTGTGGAAAAAGCCAGAAGCAGGTCCGCAAGCTCATTGCCGGCCCCGGCGTGTACATCTGTGACGAGTGCATCGACCTCTGCAACGAGATCATCGAGGAGGAGCTCTCCGAGGTGGCGGATCTCGGAACGTTCGAACTGCCCAAGCCCCGCGAGATCTTCGACTTCCTGCAGGAGTACGTGGTGGGCCAGGAGCCCGCGAAGCGCTCCCTCGCCGTCGCCGTCTACAACCACTACAAGCGGATCCAGTCGGGCACCGGACCGCGTGCCGCCGGAACCCTCGCCGACGCCGCCGAGACCGAAGACGTCGAGATCGCCAAGTCCAACATCCTGCTGATCGGTCCCACGGGCTGCGGCAAGACCTACCTCGCCCAGACGCTCGCACGCCGGCTGAACGTGCCGTTCGCCGTCGCGGACGCCACGGCGCTGACGGAAGCGGGCTATGTCGGCGAGGATGTCGAGAACATCCTGCTCAAGCTCATCCAGGCCGCGGACTACGACGTCAAGAAGGCCGAGCAGGGCATCATCTACATCGACGAGATCGATAAGATCTCCCGCAAGAGCGAGAACCCTTCGATCACGCGTGACGTGTCCGGCGAGGGCGTGCAGCAGGCCCTGCTGAAGATCCTCGAAGGGACGGTCGCCTCCGTGCCCCCGCAGGGCGGCCGGAAGCACCCGCACCAGGAATTCATCCAGATCGACACCACGAATGTGCTCTTCATCGTGGCCGGTGCCTTCGCAGGCCTCGAGGAGATCATCGGCTCGCGGGCGGGCCGCAAGGGCATCGGCTTCGGTGCGCCACTGAGTTCCCTCAAGAACGAGGAGGCGAGTTACGGCGACGTCATGCCGGAGGACCTGCTGAAGTTCGGGCTCATCCCCGAGTTCATCGGACGCCTTCCCGTCATCACCACGGTCACGCACCTGGACCGTCCGGCGCTCATGCAGATCCTGACGGAACCGAAGAACGCGCTCATGAAGCAGTACCAGAAGATGTTCCTGCTCGACGGGGTCGAGCTCGTCTTCGAGCCGAAGGCGCTCGAGGCCATCGCCGATCTCGCCCTGGACCGCGGCACGGGCGCCCGCGGCCTGCGCGCCATCATGGAGGAGGTCCTCCTCCCGGTCATGTTCGACCTTCCCAGCCGTGAGGACATCGCCACCGTGGTGATCACGGACGACGTCGTCGCCAAGCGGGCGGAGCCCACGCTCATCTCCCACGAGGTGGTCGCGAAGCGGCGGAACAAGTCCGCCTGACCCGGGCGTACCGGAAGCAGACAGGAAGGGCCCGGCCGATCGGCTGGGCCCTTCCTGCGTCGACGTGCGCGCCGGCGGTGTCAGACGGTCGCCGCTACCGTGGCGTCCGCGTCGGCGGCCGGGTAGGTGGGTGGGTGGACGGCGGCCATTTCCTCCATGACGCGGACGACCTGGCAGCTGTAGCCGAATTCGTTGTCGTACCAGACGTAGAGGACGAGGTGGATGCCGTCGGCGATGGTGGCGAGGCCGTCGACGATGCCTGCGCGTCGTGAGCCGACGAAGTCGGTGGAGACGACTTCGGGGCTGTCGATGTAGTCGACCTGTTTGCGCATGCCCGAGTGCAGGGACATCTCGCGGAGGTAGGTGTTGACCTCCTCCTTCGTCGTCTCCTGCTCGAGGGTGAGGTTCAGGATGGCGATGGACACGTCGGGGGTGGGGACCCGGATGCTGCTGCCGGTGAGCTTGCCCGCCAGTTCGGGGAGGGCCTTGGCGACGGCGGTGGCGGCGCCGGTCTCGGTGAGGACCATGTTCAGGGCTGCGGAGCGGCCGCGGCGGTCGCCCTTGTGGAAGTTGTCGATGAGGTTCTGGTCGTTGGTGAAGGAGTGGACGGTCTCGACGTGGCCGTGGATCACGCCGTAGCGGTCGTTGATGGCTTTGAGGACCGGGGTGATGGCGTTGGTGGTGCAGGACGCGGCGGTGATGATCCGGTCCGAATCCAGGATGGTGCCGTGGTTGATGCCGTGCACGATGTTCTTCAGGGTGCCCTTGCCGGGGGCGGTGAGCAGGACCTTGGCGACGCCGGTGCTTGCCAGGTGCTGGGAGAGGCCTTCCTCGTCGCGCCAGCGGCCGGTGTTGTCCACGACGAGGGCGTCGGTGATGCCGTAGGCGGTGTAGTCGATGGAGGCCGGGTCATCGGAGTAGATGACCTGGATGCGGGTGCCGTTGGCGGTGATGGTGTTGGTGGCCTCGTCGACCTGGATGGTGCCGTCGAAGGATCCGTGCACGGAGTCGCGGCGCAGCAGGCTGGCGCGTTTGGTGAGGTCGTTGGCGGAGCCGCGGCGCACGACGACGGCGCGCAGGCGCAGTCCATGGCCGCCGCCGGCTTTTTCGATGAGCAGGCGGGCCACGAGGCGTCCGATGCGCCCGAAGCCGTAGAGGACGACGTCGGTGCTGGTGCGCTCGTCCCGTCCGCCCTGGCCGACGATGTCGGCGAGCTCGGTGCGCAGGAAGTCCTCCAGGCTCTGCCCGTCGCCCGCGCGGTCGTAGGCGAGGCGGAGCCGGCCGATGTCGATGGCCGCGGCGCCGAGGTCCAGGTCCGCGAGGATGCGCAGGATGGGGGCGGTGTCCTCGAGGCGGAGTTCCTCGGTGGTGATGCGCCTCGCGAAGCGGTGCGCCTTGAGGATGTTCATGGTGGATTTGTTGATGAGGCTGCGTCCGTGGATGCTCGTGACCACGTTGTTGTTGCGGTACAGATGCCCGATCAGCGGGATCATGGCCTCGGCGAGTGCCTCGCGGTCGAGCCAGCTGTCAGAGGTTTCGGCGTGGCTCTCGGTCCCGTGCTGCTGCAAAACGCGTCCCTTACTGCGCCGGGGTGCCCGGCGCGAACTCATCCAGCCGGATGGCGACGCAGGAATAGCGCCAGGCATCCTCGACCGGTCGTGTCCCTTCATTAGACCGCCTCGCGGCGTACGGCACCAACTCGGACGGAATAGCGAGCAGGTACGGCGGGTTGCACCGGAAAAGGCCACGGCCTCACCAACCCCAGAAGGAGTCCCGTATGAGCGAGTCCACCACCACCCAGAAAGCCAATTTCTGGTTCGACCCCCTGTGCCCCTTCGCCTGGATCACCTCGCGCTGGATCGGAGAGGTGGAGCAGGTCCGGAACATCTCGGTGGACTGGCACGTCATGAGCCTGTCCGTCCTGAACGAGGGACGCGACCTGCCCGAGGAGTACAAGGCACTGATGCTGCAGGGCTGGGGCCCTGTCCGGGTCGTCATCGCCGCAGCGGAGCTGCACGGGGACGAGTACGTCAAGAAGCTGTACGACGCCATGGGGGCCCGCATCCACATCGGCCAGAACAAGGACTTCGACGTCGTCATCCGCGAGTCGCTCGAGGAAGTGGGACTGCCCGCCGACCTCGCGAAGTTCGCGCACTCCGACGAGTACGACGAGCAGCTCCGGGCCTCCCACAAGGACGGGATCGACCGCGTGGGCGACGAGGTCGGAACCCCGGTCGTCGCTTTCAACGGCACGGCGTTCTTCGGGCCCGTCCTCACGAGGATCCCGCGGGGCGAGGAGGCCGGGCGCATCTTCGACGGCGCCGTCCTGATGTCGGAGTTCCCCGAGTTCTTCGAGCTCAAGCGCTCCCGCACCGAGCGCCCCACGTTCGACTAGGGCTGCCGGACACAGGAGGGGACCCACCGCAGGGTGGGTCCCCTCCTGTCTGCCCGAGCGCCTACTCGGCGGGCTGGGGAACCAGTTCGACGTCGGAGACGGCCAGGGGGCCGTTCCCCTCCGCGAGCTGGAGATCCCTGGCGTTGCCGGCGGCGAGGAGGTCGGCGAGGCCCGCCCGGACCTGCTCCACCTGTGCGGCGGGTGCCGTCACGACGGCGGTCTCCACCTCGGTGCGCTGCTTGACCTTCGCCTCGGACTTGGCCTTGCGGATGCCGCCGAGCGCGAGTGCGACGGACGTGAGCACCTCGGGGTCGGAGGTCCCCGGCAGGGCGTCGAGCGCGCCGGCACCCGGCCACGCCGCCTGGTGGACCGAACCGGAGCGCCACCAGCTCCAGACCTCTTCCGTGGCGAACGGCAGGAACGGCGCGAACAGGCGCAGCAGGGCGTCGAGCGTGGTGGCCAGCGCGGTCTGCACCGACTGCGTCCCGGCGTCGCCGGCATCACCGTACGCGCGGTCCTTGACCAGCTCCACGTAGTCGTCGGTGAAGGTCCAGAAGAAGGACTCGCTGAGCTGGAGCGCCCTCGCGTAGTCGTACTTCTCGAAGGCGGCCGTCGCCTGTTCGGTCACCGACCGCAGCTGTGCCAGCAGGGACTGGTCCAGGGCGTTCGTGACGCGTGCGAGCGAGCCTTCGCCGATCGACGCCTCCGTGACGCCCAGGTTGAGGACGAACTTGGACGCGTTGAGCAGCTTGATGGCGAGGCGGCGGCCGATCTTCATCTGGTTCACCTCGTACGCGGTATCCGCGCCGAGCTTCGCCGAGGCCGCCCAGTAGCGCACGGCGTCGGCACCGAACTGCTCCAGGACATCGGTGGGGACGACCACGTTGCCCTTGGACTTCGACATCTTCTTGCGGTCCGGGTCGAGGATCCAGCCGGAGAGTGCGGCGTGCTTCCACGGCACGGAATCCTGCAGCGCGTCCGCGCGGACCGCGGTCGAGAACAGCCAGGTCCGGATGATGTCGTGGCCCTGCGGGCGGAGGTCGAAGGGGAAGACCTTCCCGAACAGGTCCTCGTCACGCGCCCAGCCACCGACGATCTGGGGTGTGAGGGACGACGTCGCCCAGGTGTCCAGCACGTCGCTGTCGCCGATGAAGCCGCCCGGCTGGTCGCGGGCGGACTCCTCGAAGCCGGGTGCCGGGTCCGCCGCCGGGTCGACCGGCAGCGACTCGAGTGCGGGCAGGATCGGGTCGTCGTACTCCGGTTCGCCGTCGGCGTCGAGGCGGTACCAGACGGGCACGGGCACACCGAAGAAGCGCTGGCGCGAGACGAGCCAGTCGCCGTTGAGCCCCTCGATCCAGTTCTCGTAGCGGGAGCGCATGAAGGACGGGTGGAAGTCGATGTCGCGGCCACGCCGGATCAGGGCGTCCCGCTTCCCGGCGTCGCGCCCGCCGTTGCGGATGTACCACTGGCGGCTGGTGACCACCTCGAGGGGCTTGTCGCCCTTCTCGTAGAAGTTGACCGGGTGCAGGATCTTCTTCGGTTCGCCGTCGAGGTCCCCGCTGTCGCGGAGCATGGTGACGACGGCCTCCTTGGCACTGAAGATCGTCTTGCCGGCCACCTGCGCGTAGTTCGCGCGGGCGCGCTCGGTCGTGATCCAGTCCGGCGTCTCCGAGCGGATCCGCCCGTCCCGGCCGACGACGGCGCGTGTCGGCAGCTGGAGCTCGCGCCACCAGGTGACGTCCGTCAGGTCGCCGAAGGTGCAGATCATGGCGATGCCGCTGCCCTTGTCGGGCTTGGCCAGGGGGTGCGCCTTGATCTCGACCTCGACGTCGAACAGGGGCGAGAAGACGGTCGTGCCGAAGAGCGGCTTGTACCGCTCGTCGTCCGGGTGGGCCACGAGGGCGACGCACGCCGGCAGCAGCTCGGGCCGGGTCGTCTCGATGTGGATCTGCTCGCCGTTCGGGGCGGAGAACGCGATCCGGTGGTAGGCGCCGGGCTGCTCGCGGTCCTCGAGCTCCGCCTGGGCGACGGCGGTGCGGAAGGTGACGTCCCAGAGGGTGGGGGCCTCGGCCAGGTAGGCGTCGCCGGCCTTGAGGTTCTCGAGGAAGGCGCGCTGCGACACGGCACGGGACGTGTCGTCGATGGTGCGGTAGGTCAGGTCCCAGTCGACCGAGAGACCGAGCGTGCTGAAGAGGTTCTCGAAGACCTTCTCGTCCTCGACGGCCAGCTCTTCGCAGAGCTCGATGAAGTTGCGGCGCGACACGGCGTCGAAGTCGCGCTGGTTCTTCGCGGGCTCTGCCGGCGGCCGGTAGTCGGCGTCGTACGGCACCGAGGGGTCGCAGCGGACGCCGTAGTAGTTCTGGACGCGGCGCTCGGTCGGCAGCCCGTTGTCGTCCCATCCCATGGGATAAAAGACATTGGCGCCGCGCATGCGCTTGAAGCGTGCCATCACGTCGGTCTGGGTGTAGGAGAACATGTGTCCGACGTGGAGGGATCCGGATGCCGTCGGTGGGGGAGTGTCGATCGAGTAGACGTGCTCGCGTGTGGTGTCGCGGTCGAAGGCGTAGGTGCCGTCCTCGCGCCACTGCCGGGAGAGCCTCTGTTCGAGGCCCTCGAGGGCGGGCTTGTCGGGAACGGAAACGGGCTGGGGGGAGGGCGTGTCTGTGCCCTGGGTCGTATCGGCCATAGGTCCATTGTTCCCTACGGCGGGTGGCCCGGGATCCGCCGGGTGCCCCGGGCTCAGGTGCCCGCGCCGAGCTGGCCGCGCAGCCGGTCGCGCATCGACGCTGACGCCTCGTTGAGGCCGACGACGTCCACCTCGGTACCGTGCGCCCGGTACTTCTCGGAGATGGCATCGAGGGCGGCGATGGTCGAGGCGTCCCACAGATGCGACCGGTGCAGGTCGATGGTGACCCGGCGGGGGTCGCGGGCGTAGTCGAACCGGGTGTAGAGGTCGTTGGACGACGCGAAGAAGAGTTCGCCGTCGACCAGGTAGGTGACGTGCGGTTCCCCGTCGCGAATGTCTCCCCGGCGCGTCACCGTGACGAAGTGCGCGACGCGGCGTGCGAAGGCCACCATCGCGACGAGGACTCCGACGCCGACGCCGATCGCGAGGTTGTGCGTCCAGACCGTCCCGACCACGGTGGCCAGCATGACCAGGGTCTCACTCTTCGGCATGCGCTTGAGGGTGGAGGGCCGGATGCTGTGCCAGTCGAACGTCGCGATCGAGACGAAGATCATGACGGCGACCAGTGCGGCCATCGGGATCAGCGCGACGATGTTGCCGAGGACGACGACGAGGATGAGCAGGAAGACCCCGGCGAGGAAGGTCGAGATCCGCGTGCGCGCCCCGGACGCCTTCACGTTGATCATGGTCTGGCCGATCATCGCGCACCCGCCCATGCCGCCGAAGAAGCCCGTGATGATGTTCGCGGCACCCTGCCCCCACGACTCGCGGGTCTTGTCGGAGCGGGTGTCCGTGATGTCGTCGACGAGCTTGGCGGTCATCAGCGATTCCAGGAGTCCGACGGCGGCGAGGGCGAGGGAGAACGGCGCGATGATCTGCAGGGTCTCGAGGTCCAGCGGCACGTCGGGGAAGAACAGCGAGGGCAGGCTGTCCGGCAGGTCACCCTTGTCACCGACGGTCGGGACGGCGGCGTGCGCGAGGACGGCGGCGACGGTCAGCACCACGATGGCCACCAGGGGTGCCGGGACGGCCCGGGTGACGCGCGGCAGGCCGAAGACGAGCAGCAGCCCGACGGCGGTCATCGGGTAGACGAGGAAGGGGACGCCGAGGAGTTCGGGGACCTGCGAGAGGAAGATGAGGATGGCCAGGGCGTTGACGAAACCGACCATGACCGAGCGCGGGATGAACCGCATGAGCCGTGCCACGCCGGTGAGTCCCAGGACGACCTGGAACACTCCACCGAGGATGACCGCGGCGAGGAAGTGGTCCAGTCCGTGGCTGGCGACCAGGGGTGCGACCACCAGGGCCACGGCCCCGGTGGCGGCGGAGATCATGGCGGGCCTGCCGCCGAGGAACGCGATGGACACCGCCATGGTGAAGGACGCGAAGAGCCCGAGGCGCGGATCGACGCCGGCGATGATGGAGAACGCGATGGCTTCGGGAATCAGCGCGAGCGCGACGACGAGACCGGCGAGCACTTCGGTCTTCAGGAGCCTCGGGGTGCGCAGCACCGTCCGGACCGACTGGCGGTCGAGGGGCGACAGGGGAGCGTCCGTCGTCGAAGGGCCTGGGGTGGTCATGGTTCGTTTCTTCCTTCGGTGGCGGATCGGAGCGCCTGCTGGAGCGGGGAGTGTGCCAGGACGCGGGATGGGACACAGGAGGGCACCCGGAACGACTCACCCGGCGTCGTCTCCGGGAAAGACAGGCGTCGTCCACGGTACCGGCGGGACCGGCGGTGCACCGAACGGGCAGCGGATTCCGGCCGCCGGGGGCGGTTCGCGCTCCCTGGAAGCTGCGTGCCGCCACGGCTCGCTACAGTGGCCCCATGACTCCGACATCCCCGGCGCCGCTCGGCGCACCCGTCGCCCCCGCCCCTCCGGCCCTGCGAGCCGTCGTCACCGGAGCCAGCTCCGGCATCGGTGCGGCGACCGTCCGTGCCCTGCGACGGAACGGCTGGAACGTCGTCGCGGCGGCGCGCCGTGTCGACCGTCTCGAGGCCCTCGCGGAGGAGACCGGTGCGACGGCCGTGGCCCTCGACGTCACGGACCAGGCGTCCGTCGACGCCTTCACCGCGGAGGTCACGGCTGCCGGTCCCGTCCACGCCCTGGTGAACAACGCGGGCGGCGCCTTCGGGGCGGACCGCGTGGTGGACAGCGTCACCGAGGACTGGCAGCGGATGTACGACGTGAACGTGCTCGGGTCGATGCGGATGACGCGCGCCCTGCTGCCGGCGCTCCGGTCCGGCGGCCAGGGCAGCGTCCTCTTCCTGACCTCCACGGCCGCGCTCGCGGCCTACGAGGGCGGCGCGGGATACTGCGGCGTGAAAGCCGCCCAGGAGTCGATGGCGCGCTCGCTCCGCCTGGAGGAAGCGGAGAACAACATCCGGGTGATCGAGGTGTCGCCCGGCATGGTGCGCACCGAGGAGTTCTCCCTAAACCGCCTCGGCGGGGACCAGGGCGCCGCAGACAAGGTGTACGAGGGTGTGGACCACCCCCTGACGGCGGACGACGTCGCCTCCGCGGTCGCCTTCACGCTGGATGCGCCGCACCACATGAACATCGACCAGCTCGTCCTGCGTCCGCTCGCGCAGGCCGCCAACCACAAGGTGCTCCGGGGCTGATCCCCGTGCCCCGACAGAAGGGCCCTCGCCGCCCGGCCGCAGGCGCCGACCGGTGGCGTCCGCGCCGGGAGCCGCGAACGCTGCCGGGGGCCAGGGGAGACGCCCTGCTCCTCGTCAGTCCGACCGCCGGCAGGGGCCGGGCACGGCGGCTCGCACCCCGCACGTCCGAAGCGCTCCGGCGTGCAGGGTTCACACCCTCCGTCGTCATGACAGGGAGTCTCCGCGAAGCCATGGAGCGGGCGCGGAACGCCGCGCCGGGGAGCGTCGTCGCCGCCCTGGGCGGCGACGGGTTCCTGGGTGCCGTCGCGGGCGGCGCCCGGGACTCCGGCGCCGTCCTCCTGCCCCTGGCCGGTGGCCGCGCCAACGACGCGGTACGGCGCCTCGGCCTGCCGCTGAACCCCGTACGGGCCGTCGGGGCACTCCAGCACTACGAGGTCACGGCGATCGATCTGGGCCACGTGAACGGTCGGCCCTACCTGGGGGTCGCACACGTCGGCTTCGATGCGCTCGCGAACGAGTACGGGAACGCGGCACGGGTCGCGCTGGGTCCGTTCGTCTATCTCTACGGCGGGCTGAAGGCGTTCCGGGCCTGGCGCGGCGTGACGTTCACGCTGTCCGTCGACGGGGCGGAGCGGGTCTTCCCCGGCTGGTTCGTCGCTGTCGGGAACGGGGGGCAGTACGGCGGTGGGCTGCGGATCTGTCCTCGGGCGAAGGTCGACGACGGACTGCTGGACGTGGTGTCCCTGGGCCGCTCGTCCTTCGTGACCGTCGCCGTCACCTTCCTCCTCTCGTACCGGGGGCGGCATCTCGGACGTTCCGGCATCGCGGCGGAACGCGGTTCGAGCGTGAGGATCACGGCGGACGAACCCCTCAACGTGTACGCGGACGGCGAGCTGGTGGGCCCGCTTCCGGCGGCCGTGACGATCGAGCCCCGGGCACTGAAGGTGCTGATGCCGGCGGATTCACCCGCCCTGCACTGACGCGGGCCCTCGGAGGACGCCTGTTGTCCAGGGCGAAGAGCCACTGGGGCACCTGGTCCGCGGGTTCGGCGCCGTCGCCCTCGGGGACGGCGGCCAGGACCGAGGCGAGGCTCCCGGGCTCGGCATGGGCGAGCTCGTCCCGGATGCGGGTGAGGAACCGCTCGCGCGTGCTCCTGCGCACGGGCTTCAGGAATGCCCAGTTCCCGTCCTTCCGCAACCTGTTCAGCATCGCGGTGAGTTCCGTGTCGTCCCGGGCATGGTCACCGAAGACCACGCGGCGCACCACGCGGTACCAGGCCTCGGCGAAATCGCTCCACGGCAGTGAGCCGCTCTGCCCGGCACCGGCCAGGAGCTGCCGCATCTCCTCCTCCACCACGGGGACGAACCGGTCGGCGAGGTGGTGTACGGGGTGGCTCGTGTCGAGGACCTGTTCCTGCAGGGCGCGTCGTACGGTGCGCTGCGGACCACGGGAGACCAGGACGTTGGAGGGCTGGAAATGCGCCATGACCGCGCGTTTCTCGCTGCTGGCCGGCGAGAACGGCTCGGGCGACCGGGCCAGCACGGTGTCCACGTCCTCCGGTGCGAGCACGACGGCCTGCCTCCGGAAGGGGAGCTTCAGCATCAGCGGACCGTCCGGGTACCGCGCATGAAGCCGCTGGAGGATGCCGACGGCCCTCGCATCGAGCTCGAGGCGGGCGGCGAGTCCGACGGCCCAGGGGCGCCGGATTACGGGACCCTCTGCGACCGCCGGCAGGAAGACCCCCATCAGCACCCGGGCGGTGTCGAGTGCGGACGCGGTGGGGAGGGGAGGCGTTGGCATGGCGTGTCCTGTCGCTGGCGGATGTCTCCCACCTTGCCAAGCACGCCCCATGCCCACAACGCATTTCGCAGGTCCCGCGGGCGGTGGCGGTGTGCGTGCCCTTTCGACAACGAATTCGCGGCAGGGCTAGACTTGGAGGACAAGCATCGACCCGGCAATCACCGGTGAGCTTCCGGAAGAAAGGCCGGCCGACATGTCGGCTGTGGCCCGTAGAACCGGACGGGGCGGCCCGTCACAGCCTGCGAACGAGCGGCGGCCCAGGCCGGCGTGACCGCGACGAGCGGCACGGCGGACGACGGCGGCAAGTGAGGTGGTACCGCGGGTCCAGTTCCCTGCGGCCGGTCAGGCAACCGGCGGCGGGCGGAAGGGCGCCCGTCCTCACGGCAGGACTCCTGCTCCACCCGACGCCGCCGTACACAGGATGAGACAAATGCCGCAGATCTACCCCAAAGCCGTGTCGCCCGACGACAGCGGTGCTTCCTCCGGAACCAGCGCCTCCCCGCGCTTCCCCGAGCTCGAGGAACGCGTCCTCCGCTACTGGCAGGAGGACGGCACCTTCCAGGCATCCATCGATGCCCGCGATCCCGGGGTCGACGGATCGAACGAGTTCGTCTTCTACGACGGCCCTCCCTTCGCCAACGGCCTGCCGCACTACGGCCACCTCCTCACCGGTTACGCCAAGGACCTCGTGGGTCGCTACCAGACGCAGCGCGGCCACCGGGTGGAACGCCGTTTCGGCTGGGACACGCACGGCCTGCCCGCCGAACTCGAGGCGATGAAGCAGCTCGGCATGACCGACAAGCAGCAGATCCTCGCCATGGGCATCGACAACTTCAACGACGCGGCGCGGGCCTCCGTCATGAAGTACGCGGGGGAGTGGCGCGACTACGTGACCCGCCAGGCCCGCTGGGTGGACTTCGACAACGACTACAAGACCCTCAACCCCGAGTACATGGAGTCCGTCCTCTGGGCCTTCAAGACGCTGCACGAGAAGGGCCTGACATACAACGGCTACCGCGTGCTGCCGTACTGCTGGAACGACGAGACCCCCCTGTCGAACCACGAACTCCGCATGGACGAGGACGTCTACCAGGACCGCCAGGACCAGACCGTCACGGTCACCTTCCCCCTCCTCACGGGCGAGTCGGCCCTCTCGAAGGACCTCGCCGGAGTCCAGGCCCTCGCCTGGACCACCACGCCCTGGACGCTGCCCACCAACGCCGCGCTCGCCGTCGGGCCCGACATCGCCTACGTCGTCGTCCAGGCGGAACGCGACGGCGGGACCGGCCGCTACCTGCTCGCGGAGGACCTGCTCGGCAACTACGCCAAGGACCTCGGCTTCGCGGACGCCGCCGCCGCCCGGGAATCCGTCACCTCGCGGCACCTCGGCTCCGAGCTGGAGGGGCTCACCTACGAGCCGCTGTGGGACTACCTCGCCGATCCCGAGGAGGGCGGCTACCGCAACGCCTTCCGCATCCTGGTGGCGGACTACGTCACGACGACGGACGGCACCGGCCTCGTGCACCAGGCACCCGCCTACGGCGAGGAGGACCAGAAGGTGTGCGAGGAGGCCGGCATCCAGGTCATCCTCTCGGTCGACGAGGGTGCGAAGTTCCTCCCGATGTTCGGGCGCGGTCCGCTGGCCGAGATCGTCGGGCTGCAGGTCTTCGACGCGAACCGGCACATCACGCGCGTGCTGAAGTCCGAGGGACGCCTGGTGCGCCAGGCCAGCTACGTGCACAGCTACCCGCACTGCTGGCGGTGCCGCAAGCCCCTCATCTACCGCGCCGTGTCCTCGTGGTACGTGGAGGTCACCAAGATCCGCGACCGCATGGTGGAGCTCAACCAGGACATCACCTGGATCCCCGGCAACGTGAAGGACGGCCAGTTCGGCAAGTGGCTCTCCAACGCGCGTGACTGGTCCATCAGCCGCAACCGCTTCTGGGGCAGCCCCATCCCGGTGTGGCAGTCGGACGACCCCGAGTACCCGCGCACCGACGTCTACGGCTCGCTCGCCGAGCTGCAGGCGGACTTCGGCCGCCTCCCGCTCAACAAGCAGGGCGAGGTGGACCTCCACCGTCCCTTCATCGACGAGCTCACGCGGCCCAACCCCGACGACCCGACGGGACGCTCCACCATGCGCCGCGTCGAGGACGTCCTCGACGTGTGGTTCGATTCCGGGTCCATGCCCTACGGGCAGGTGCACTACCCGTTCGAGAACGAGCAGTGGTTCGACACCCACAACCCCGCGGACTTCATCGTGGAGTACATCGGGCAGACGCGCGGCTGGTTCTACATGCTGCACATCCTGTCCACGGCGCTGTTCGACCGGCCCGCCTTCCGCAACGTCATCAGCCACGGGATCGTGCTCGGCTCCGACGGGCAGAAGATGTCCAAGAGCCTGCGGAACTACCCGGACGTCTCCGAGGTCTTCGACCGGGACGGCTCGGACGCCATGCGCTGGTTCCTCATGGCCTCCCCGATCCTCCGCGGCGGCAACCTCGTGGTCACGGAGCAGGGCATCCGCGACGGCGTCCGCCAGGTCATCCTGCCGCTGTGGAACGTCTGGCACTTCTTCAGCCTCTACACGAACGCGGCCAGCGGTGGCGACGGCTACGAGGCGAAGACCGTCACTCCCGAGGCCGCGGCCCAGCTGAGGGAGCCGATCGACCGCTACATCCTCGCGAACACCGGCAACCTCGTCCGCGACCTCACCGAGGCACTCGACGCCTTCACCATCAGCGACGCGTGCGAATCCCTGCGCCGTTACCTGGACACCCTCACGAACTGGTACGTCCGCCGGAGCCGCCAGCGCTTCTTCGACGAGGACACCGACGCCTTCGACGTGCTCTACACGTGCCTCGAAGCCGTGTGCCGCGTCGCGGCCCCACTGCTTCCCCTCGTCACCGAGGAGATCTGGCGCGGCCTCACCGGCGGCCGGTCCGTCCACCTCACCGACTGGCCCGCGGCGGCGTCGTTCCCCGCCGCTCCCGACCTCGTGGAGCAGATGGACCGCACCCGCCAGGTGTGCTCCGTGGGCTCGAGCCTGCGGAAGGCGGCCAACCTGCGGGTGCGGCTCCCGTTGCGGGAACTGACCGTCGTCGCGCCCGGCGCAGCGGACCTCTCGGGCCAGTACTCGGCGATCATCGCGGACGAACTCAACCTCAAGGGCGTCCGGCTCGTCGACTCGGCCGACGCCGAGCCGGCCGAGTTCGGCATCTCCCAGCGCCTCGTGGTCAACGCCCGCGCCGCCGGCCCTCGCCTCGGCAAGAACGTGCAGACGGTCATCAGGGCGTCGAAGTCCGGGGGCTGGTCCGTGGACGACGACGGCGGCGTCACCGCCGGCGGTCTCGCCCTCGAGCCGCACGAGTACACGCTCGACACCGTGGTGGAGGGGAACGATGCGGCCTCCAAGGCCGTGACGGTCCTGCCGGGTGGCGGGTTCCTCGTCCTCGACACGGAGGTCACGGACGAACTGGCGGCGGAGGGAGCAGCCCGCGACGCGATCCGCGCCATCCAGCAGGCCCGTCGCGATGCCGACCTCGACATCAGCGACCGCATCACCACCACCATCGGCGTGGCGCCGGACCAGATGGCCGCACTCGAGGCGAATGCCAAGCTGATCAGGGCGGAGACCCTGACGCTGGACCTGCGCATCACGGCGGTCGAGGGCTCGGGTCAGGAATTCAGCATCACCGTCGAAAAGCAGGAGCAGCAGCATGGATGACACGAACGACACCGGCCCCGAGGGCCGCGCGGAACTCGACGCGTTCTCGGTCGAGAGCGTCTACGCCGAGCTGCTGAGTAGGGCGCCGGAGGACAAGATGGAGCCCCGGATGGCTCCGCTGCACCGGGCCATGGAGATCCTGGGTGAGCCGAACAGGGCCTTCCCGATCATCCACATCACCGGCACCAACGGCAAGACGTCGACGGCGCGCATGATCGAGAGCATCCTGCTGGCGCACGACCTGCGGACCGGGCGCTACACCAGCCCCCACCTCTCGCGCGTGACGGAGCGCATCAGCATCGACGGAGAGCCCGTGGCGGACGAGACCTTCGTCCGGGTGTGGGACGAGATCAGGCCCTACTTCGACATCGTCGACGGTGAGCTGCAGGCCGCCGGCGAACCACGCCTGACCTACTTCGAGTGCGTCACCATCCTCGCGTTCGCGATCTTCGCGGACGAGCCGGTCGACGTCGGCGTGATCGAGGTGGGGCTCGGCGGGATCACCGACGCCACCAACGTGGGCGACGGGCAGGTCGCCGTGATCACCCCCATCTCCCTCGACCACACGGACCTCCTCGGCGACACCGTCGAGGACATCGCACTGGAGAAGGCCGGCATCATCAAGCCCGGCTCCTTCCTGGTCAGCGCGATCCAGCCCCGGGACGCCGCTCAGGTCCTCCTCGAGCGTGCCCGCGAGGTGGGAGCGGAGTTCCGCTTCGAAGGCGTCGAGTTCGGCGTGGAATCACGGACGGTCGCCGTCGGCGGACAGGTGGTGTCGCTCACCGGGCTCACCGGCCGCTACGGGGAGTTGCTGGTGCCCCTCCATGGTGAGCACCAGGCGGAGAACGCGGCCGTGGCCGTGGCCGCGGTGGAGGCCTTCCTCGGTGGCGGCGAGCGGGAGCTCCAGACGGAGCTCGTGCGCAACGGGTTGCGCGCCGTCACGTCGCCCGGACGCCTCGAGGTAGTCCGCACGGCTCCGAGCATCATCGTGGATGCGGCCCACAATCCGGCCGGTGCCCGCGCAGCGGGCAAGGGGATTCGTGAGGCCTTCGAGTTCTCACGCCTCGTCCTCGTCATCGGCGTCCTGCAGGACAAGGACGCCGCCGCGATCCTCACTGAACTCCATGAGGAGCTCGGCGGGATCCTCGAGGACGTGTGCCTGACGCAGTCGACGTCGCCCCGCTCCATCCCTGCCGCCGACCTGCTGCAGGCAGCGCTGTCGGCAGGCTTCGCGGAGGAGAACATCAACATCGCACCCGGGCTGGACGACGCCCTGGAATGGGCCGTGATGAAGGCGGAGGAGAACAACGACCTCGCCGGAGGCATCCTCGTGACCGGCTCGATCACGGTGGTCGGGGAAGCCCGCACGCTCCTAGGGAAGTAGGCAGAGCATGGCACGGATGACCAGGGCCCAGCGCGAGTGGCGGCCCGGGATGCCGAAGAAACGCCGGTCCACGAAGATCCTGTTCGCCTCCACGGTCCTGCTGCTCGAGGCGTTCGTCGTGTTCTTCGCCACGCTCACGGTGTTCGGGCTCCGGCGTGACGAGATCTCGCCCGTCCTGATCCTGACCTCGGGCATCATCCTCAGCGTCGTGCTGGTCCTGACCTGCGCGGTGCTGACGAAGAAGTGGGGGATCGGTTTTGGCTGGATCCTCCAGCTGGTCATCATCGCCGGAGGCTTCCTCGAGCCCACGATGTTCGTGGTCGGCGCCGCCTTCGCCCTGACCTGGCTCTACGGCATCCGGCAGGGCATTCGTGTGAACCGCGAGAACGCGGAGCGGGACCGGCTGCAGGCCGAGTGGGAGAAGGCCAACCCCGAATAACGGCGCCGCCTTTAGTAGAGTCGATCGTGATACCCACTGCGCCGTCCCGGACGGCGCCCACCTCTCCAGGAGTCCCCATGAGCGTTGAGCGTACCCTTGTCCTCGTCAAGCCCGACGGCGTGTCCCGCGGGCTGACCGGCACCATCCTGTCCCGCATCGAGGCGAAGGGCTACACCATCGCCGAGCTGAAGCAGGTGCACGCCTCGCGCGAGCTGCTCGAGGAGCACTACGCGGAGCACGTCGGCAAGCCGTTCTTCGAACCGCTGGTGGAATTCATGCTCAGCGGGCCGATCGTCGCCGCCGTCTTCGAGGGACAGCGTGTGATCGAAGGATTCCGTTCCCTCGCAGGGACGACGGAGCCGACGACGGCGGCACCCGGCACCATCCGCGGCGACCTGGGCCGCGACTGGGGCGTCAAGGTCCAACAGAACCTCGTGCACGGCTCCGACTCCGCCGAGTCGGCCGAGCGCGAGATCGGTATCTGGTTCGCCTGATCGCCCACCCAAGCGGCCGTTGCCCCGGGTCGTGTGCCGGGGCAACGAATAGGCGGGATCTTGGTAGGTTAGGTCCATGATGACCTACCGCAGACTGGGTTCCTCGGGACTCAGCGTTTCCACCGTCGGACTGGGCTGCAACAACCTGGGCAGGGCCGGTACCGCCTCCCAGTCCCAGGAGGGCACCGACGCCGTCGTGCACGCGGCGATCGACGCCGGGATCACGCTGTTCGACGTCGCCGATATGTACGGCAAGACGCCCGGCGTCAGCGAGGTGCAGCTGGGCAAGGCCCTCGGGGCGAAGCGCGACGACGTCGTCCTGGCCACGAAGTTCGGGCTCGACATGGGCGGCGTGAACGGACCGGACTGGGGTGCGCGGGGATCCCGGCGCTACGTCATCCGGGCCGTCGAAGCGTCCCTGCGGCGCCTCGGGACCGACTGGATCGACCTGTACCAGTACCACGCGCCGGACCCGCAGACGCCGATCGAGGAGACCCTCGCGGCACTCGACGACCTCGTGACGAGCGGCAAGGTCCGCTACCTCGGACACTCCAACTTCGCCGGGTGGCAGATCGCCGAGGCCGAGTTCACGGCGCGCAGCGGCGGCTACACGCCGTTCATCTCCGCCCAGAACCCTTACAGCCTGCTGGACCGCCGTCTGGAGCGGGAGGTCGTCCCGGCCGCCGAGGCCTACGGTCTCGGCGTCCTGCCCTACTTCCCGCTCGCCAACGGGCTGCTGACCGGCAAGTACCGGCGCAACGAGGTTCCCGCGGGCAGTCGGCTCACGCACTCCCGGAAGAACCTGCTGGAGGCGGCGGACTGGGACCAGCTCGAGTCCTTCTCGGCGTTCGCGGCCGAGCGTGGGCTCACCGAGGTGCAGGTCGCCTTCTCCTGGCTCGCTGCCCAGCCCTCCGTGGGGTCGGTCATCGCCGGCGCCACGTCGCCCGAGCAGGTGCGGCAGAACGCGACGGCGGCCGAGTGGACGCCGTCGGACCAGGATCTGGCCGAACTGGACGGTATCTTCCCGCACCCCAAGGGGTAGCGCTCCCAGGATGAAAGGGCTCCGACACGGCACCTCTGACACGGCACCTCTGACACAGCCCCTCTGACACAGCCCCTCTGACACAGCCCCTCTGACACAGCCCCTCTGACACAGAACCGATGAGCGTGGTGTCCGCCTTCCTGCTGTGTCAGGCAGTGACCGGTCTGCGGTGCGCGTTCTTCAGGGACTTGATGCGGCGCCGCTTCTCGTGCCGGGGGAGTCGGGTCTGTGCGTGGGCGGTTTCACCGGGTCCGGTGCCCAATGCCGGGGGCGCCGCGGATCGGTAGGTATGTCCGGTCGGGGTCCGGAGGTCGATGGTGTGGGTCGGACCACTGCGGGTGATGGCTTTCCACCCGTCGATCTCCTTGGTGTGGTTGCATGCCTCGCATAGGCCCGCGCCGTTCCAGAGACTTGTCGGTCCGGCGTCCCGCCACGGGAGGACGTGGTCCACCTGGCGGATGGGCGCATCGCAGTAGGGGGTCCGACAGGACCGATCGCGCGCCTCGATGAAGCGGCGCTGCCCGTCGGTGAAGAGCCGGGCTCGCGAGTCGACGGCGAGCAGATCTCCCGTGCCGGGAGCCGTGTACAGCCGGCGCACCCAGACCCTGAATTCCTGTCCGTGCCCCGGACTACCTTTGGTGCCCCCGACGGCACCATCAAGGGCGTCAGCAACGCCGCCGCCGGTGATGCCCGCACGGGAACGGGTGGTCCGAGTCGCGGAGGTCGCCTTGCCGGCCGGGTTCAGGGTGGTGCGCACCCAGGCCGCGGGAACGATGCCGTAGCCGCTCAGGTGGGCCGGTTCGGTGCCGCCTCGAAGAAGGGTGCGGTCGGTCATCACGAGTTGGAGTTCCACGCCGCAGATACCTTCGGCGGTGCCGGTGGTCCGCTCGACGAGGGTGTCCGCCATGAGCTGGCCCCGCGAACGGGTGTCGCCGGCCGAACGGAGTGAGTCGGCGTGCCGGGTCAGGGCTGCGTACAGGCCCACGCCCTGCGCGACGGGAAGCAGGGCGGTCAGGTAGGTCATGGTGTCAGGCGCAGGGCGGAGGCTGACGTACCGGTCCGCGGCGGCATGGCTGGCGCGTTGCGAGGCGGAGCGGGGGTCCCTGCGGTAGGCGGCGGTCCGGGCTGCTGCAATCACGGCCCGATCGCCCGCTCCGTCGAATGTTCCAGTATCGGCAGAGAGTTCCTCGTCGACGGCGCACCGGTCGTCCGCGCTCAGGCACGCGGTCTCGCGGACCAGCAGGGTTGCCCGCCATTCATTGAGCCGGCCCGTGTCCAAGGCCGCCAGGGTGTGCGGCATCTCCGTGACGAGCGCTCGTGCCAGGCCGAGGAGCCGGTTCCCGCGGGAGGGAGACTCGCGGCGGGCGAGGGCGATCTGCGCGGCCACACCCTGTCCCCGGTCCGCCGCGGGCACGCCCGCCTCGGTCTGGGCGCGGCGCTCGGCGAGGTCGAACGCAACCGCGATCCGGGCCTGCGCGGCGGCCACCGCGGACTTGAGGTCTTCCAGGTCGCGCAGCTGATCTATCAACCCGGCCCTCTCGCTGCCGGTCCCCAGTGAGGCCACCTCACGAATCAGGTCCCGAACGGGAGAGCGCGGAAGCGTTCCGCCTTCGGTATAGGGCACCGTGCTTTCCGAGACCGCACTGCCGGTCCTGGGGCGCGAAGGGGACGAAGCAACGCTGCTCAAGGTGGGGCGCGAAGGGGACGAAGCAACGCTGCTCGAAGTGAGGCGCGAAGGGGACGAGAGCGTGGGCCTGGCCTCGTATCCCTGCTTGTTGTCCATGCCCCAGTCTGTCAGCCGCCACTGACATTCTGACAGGTGGATCACATCAGAGATGAAGGACTCCACTGCACAAAGGGCGCCCGAAAGTCGGTGACAAGGGGCCCCGCCCGCAGAGGCAGGGCCCCTTCCGCACGTCAGGCCTGGTGGAAGGTCTTCCCGTTGACGCGCTCGGACGCTCCGACCCGGTCCAGGTAGGGGGTGATCCCGCCGAGGTGCATCGGCCACCCCGCACCCATGATCATGCAGAGATCGATGTCCTCCGGCGCTGCGACCACGCCCTCGGCGAGCATGCGTCCGATCTCGTCCGCCAGCGCGTCCTGTGTGCGGCGCAGGACCTCTTCGGCGGACGAGGGGCTGGTTCCGCGGTCCAGCTGGGCGAGGACCGACTCGGGGACCGCATAGCTGCCGTCCTCCTGCTTCTCCCACAGACTCTTGATGCCGGCGTCGATCAGCTTCTGCTGGTTCGCCGACACGTGGAAGCGGTCTCCGAAGGCCGCGTGCAGCGACTCCTGCACGTGCTGGCCGACGGGCAGGCCCACCAGTGCGAGCAGCCGGAAGGGCGTCATGGGAAGGCCCATGGGGCGCAGCGCGTTGTCGGCCGTCTCCGGGTCGGTGCCCTCGTCGAAGACTGCGGTGATCTCGCCGAACATGCGTCCCAGGATGCGGTTCACCACGAAGGCGGGCGCGTCCTGGACCAGCACGGCGTTCTTCTTCAGGCCCTTCGCCAGGACGAAGGCCGTGGCCAGCACGGCGTCGTCCGTCTTGGGCGCCCGAACGACTTCGAGCAGCGGCATCGCGGCCACGGGGTTGAAGAAGTGGAAGCCGACCACGCGCTCGGGGTGCATCAGGTCCGCGGCCATCTCGGCCACGGACAGGGAGGAGGTGTTCGTCGCGAGGATGCACTCGGGGGAGACGACGGCCTCGACTTCGGCGAACACCTGCTTCTTCACCGACAGTTCCTCGAAGACCGCCTCGATCACGAAATCGGCGTCGGCGAACACGTCCTTCGACACCGAGCCCGAGACGAGCGCCTTCGTGCGGTTCGCGGCGTCCTGGGACAGCCGCCGTTTTGCGAGCATCTTGTCCACCTCGGCGTGGACGTAGGCGACGCCCTTGTCGACCCGGGCCTGGTCGATGTCGGTCAGGACCACCGGCACCTTGAGCTGGCGGGCGAACAGCAGGGCCAGCTGGCTTGCCATGAGGCCGGCGCCGACGACGCCGACCTTCGCGACGGGACGCGCGAGCTTCCCGTGCGGAGCTCCAGCGGGGCGCTTGCCGCGCTTCTGCACGAGGTCCAGAAAGGCATAGACGGTGGCATGGAACTCGGGCGTCTGCATCAGTTCGGCGAGGGCTTCGCATTCCGCCGCCGCGGATTCCTGCCGCGAGTAGGTGAGGCCGCCCTCGAGAAGATCCAGGACCCGTGAGGGCGCGGGCGCCGCATTGCTGGTCTTCGCCTCGACGAACGCCCGGCCGGCGGCGACGGCGGCCTTCCAGTCGGCGTCGTCGTACCGTGCACGCTCCGCCCGTCGCTGCTCGACGGCGTCGGCGGCTTCACCGCCGACCAGCACCTGCGCGGCCCAGAGGAGTGACTGTTCGAGGTAGTCGGCGGGCTCGAAGAGCGCGTCGGCGATACCGAGTTCGTAGGCCGCCCTGCCGTCCAGGCTGCGATTGTTGCTCAGGGGGTTTTCGATCATGACCTTCACGGCATTCGCTGGCCCGATGAGGCGCGGCAGCCGGTAGACGCCGCCCCAGCCCGGGACGAGTCCGATGAAGGCCTCGGGCAGGCCGATGCCGTTGGCGCCGGAGGACACGGTGCGGTAGTTGGCTGCGAGGGCGATCTCGAGGCCTCCACCCAGGGCGACGCCGTTGATGAAGGCGAAACTGGGGACGCCGAGGTCGGCGAGGAGGTCGTACGCCTCGTGGCCGAGTTCCGCCATGAGGCGGCCCAGATGCTCGGATCGTACGCTCTTGACGGTGCTGAGGTCAGCGCCCGCCACGAGGAAGTAGGGCTTGCCGGTGACGGCGACGCCGGAGATCTCGCCGCGCGCGGCGCGGTCCCGAAGGCCCTCGAGCGTGCGGCCGAACTCGAGCAGGGTGTTCGGCCCGAGCGTCGTCGGCCGGGTGGAATCGAGATCGTTGTCCAGCGTGATGAGGGCGAGGACGCCGGCCCCACCGGGCAGGGTGATGTCCTGGACGTAGGAGTGGGTGACGATCTCCGCGGGAACGAGCCCGGCCAGTTCGTCGTAGCGTTCGAAGCTCATGCTGCATCCTGTCCGTAGTGCTCGTGGCGGGGGTTCTCCCAGATGACGGTGGCGCCCATGCCGAGGCCGATGCACATGGTGGTCATGCCGTAGCACACGGACGGATCCTCCTCGAACTGGCGTGCGAGCTGGTTCATCAGCCGGACGCCGGAGGATGCCAGCGGGTGGCCGACGGCAATGGCGCCTCCGTACCGGTTCACCCGGGGGTCGTCGTCGTCGATGCCGAAGTGGTCGAGGAAGCTCAGGACCTGCACGGCGAAGGCCTCGTTGATCTCGAACAGGCCGATGTCGGAGATGTCCAGCCCGGCCTGCCGCAGTGCCTTCTCGGTGGCCGGTACCGGACCGATGCCCATGACCTCGGGTTCGACGCCGGCGAAGGCGTAGGCGACGAGGCGCATGCGGACGGGCAGTCCCAGTTCGGCGGCGGCGTCGGCGGAGGCGAGGAGTGCCGCGGTGGCGCCGTCGTTCAGTCCCGCGGCGTTGCCCGCGGTGACGCGCCCGTGGGGGCGGAAGGGCGTGCGCAGCGTGGCCAGGTCCTCCACCGTGGTGCCGGGACGCGGTGGCTCGTCGACCGTGTTCAGGGTCCACCCGGCCCCGGGCTTCCTGCCCGCGACGGGCACGAGGTCGGGCTGGATCTGCCCGGCCTTGTAGGCTTCGGCGAGCTTCTCCTGGCTACGGACGGCGTAGGCGTCCGCCCGGTCCTTCGTGATGGCGGGGAAGCGGTCGTGCAGGTTCTCCGCCGTGACGCCCATGTTCAGCGCCGCGGGGTCGACGATCCGCTCCGTCTGGAAGCGCGGGTTGGGGTCTGCGTCCGCGCCCATCGGGTGGTTGCCCATGTGCTCGACGCCGCCGGCGATGACGACGTCGTAGGCGCCGAAGGCGATGCCCGAGGCGGTCGTGGTCACGGCGGTCATGGCACCCGCACACATGCGGTCGATGGCGAAGCCGGGGACCGTGCGGGGGAGTCCCGCGAGGAGGGCGGCGGTGCGGCCGATCGTCAGGCCCTGGTCGCCGGTCTGCGTGGTCGCCGCGATCGCGACGTCGTCGATGCGTTCGGGCGGGAGGGACGGATTGCGGCGGAGGAGGTCGCGGATGCACTTCACCACGAGGTCGTCGGCGCGCATGCCTGCGTAGATGCCCTTGTCGCCCGCCCTGCCGAACGGCGTGCGTACCCCGTCGACGAAGACGACATCGCGGACGGCACGTGCTGCGCTCCGTGTGGACGCGGTCCCTGTTGCTAGGCTCACCTGTTGCTCCTCATCGAGATGGGGATCCCTCAGCGGGAAAGGGATCCGCGACTATGTTACTGGCGAGTAACATAGTCGGCAAGCGGTCCGCTGGTGCCCTCCGGTCAGCCTGCGACCGTCTCTTCTCCCCGCTGTCCCTTGGCGGGCACGGGATCGGGGTCCAGGAAGGCGACGGTGATGATCGCCGCGACCTGCTCGATCTGCCACCGGCGCGCGCCGAGCCCGGCGAGGGCCTCGGAGACGGACTCGAGGGAGATCTCGGCAGGCGGGCGCCAGGCGATCCGGCGCAGGTAGTCCGGCGTCAGCAGGTTCTCCACGGGCATGCCGAGCTTCTCCGCGCGCTGCGCGACCCGGGGGCGCGCCGTCAGGAGCCTCGCTGCGGCCTCCGGGTCCTTCTCCGGCCAGATGCGCGGGGGCGGCGGAGCGTTCGTCGAGACGTGGAGGGGCGGGAGGTCGGTAAGTTTCTTCGCCTCGCTGATGCACCGGAGCCAGCGCGGTGCTTCCTTCTGGGCTGCCCTGCCGTGGAAACCCTTGGTGGCCAGCAGCTGCGGGACCGTGCTCGGCATCGCCTTGGCGGCCGCCACGATCGCCGAATCCGGGATCAGGCGCCCGGGTGCGACGTCGCGGCGCTGTGCGAGGTCCTCGCGCTCCAGCCACATCTGCCGAACCGCGGCGAGCTGCCGGCGGTCACGCAACTGGTGCAGGCCGGAGGTGCGGCGCCAGGGATCGACGCGGGGCTCGGCTGGAGGGGTCCGGCGGATGTGCTCGAACTCCTCCTCGGCGATCCCGAGCTTGCCGTCTGCCTCCAGGAGGCCTGCGAGCTTGTCCCGCAGCTCCGTCAGGACCTCGACGTCGAGGGCTGCGTAGCGGAGCCAGGGCTCGGGCAGTGGCCGCTTGGACCAGTCGGCCGCCGAGTGCTCCTTCGCGAGGCTGAAACCGAGCTGGGATTCGATGACTGCGGCGAGCCCTACCCGGGGAAGGCCCGCGAGTCGCGCTGCGAGCTCGGTGTCGAACAGTTTGTCCGGCCACATGCCGAGTTCCGAGAGGCAGGGGAGGTCCTGGCTGGCCGCGTGGAGGATCCACTCGACGCCGTCGAGGGCGTCGTCGATCATGCGCAGGTCGTCGAAGGGCTCGGGGTCGATGAGCCACGTCCCGGCGCCCTCGCGCCGGATCTGCACCAGGAACGCACGCTGTCCGTAGCGGAACCCGGAGGCCCTCTCCGCATCGACTCCTGCCGGTCCCGTTCCTGCGGCCAGCGCGGCTGCGGCACGCTCGAGGCCGGCAGGGGTGTCGATGACGAGCGGGACGCCTTCGCGTGGCTCGGTCAGGAGGGGGAGGGGAGGAGGAGTGCCGGGATCGACGGCGGGATCGGACGCGCCGGTGCTGTCCGTCTGTTCGGAGGTGTGGGAACTCATGGTGATTTCAGTCTATCCCCGCGTGAAGCCGCACCCGGAAGCGACGGCCCGCCGCACGGAACCACTCGTCCGGCAGCAATGTCCCCATCCTCTTGCCGGATACCGTGGCCCGGTCAGGACCGGCGGACCGGCAGGTGTGCCACGCCGGATGGCAGGGGCGGCAGCCCGGCGAACGTGCACACCATCTCGGACCACGCCTCGAGGTGCCGGCGGACGTCCGCCGTCGCAGGCGTCCAGGAGGCTCTCAGCTCGATGTCGATCGTGTCGCCGCGGTCCTCGAGCGTCCCGTAGCTCTCGGACAGGATGCGTGTGGCGGTACCGCCCGTGCTGTGGTGCCGCGCCCCATGGTTGTCGAGGGCCTCCACGAGCCAGGTCCAGGCGACCGACCCGAGGAGGACGTCGTTGCCCATGTCCGGTTCGAGCTGGGCGCGGATGTACGTGACGATGCGGAAGCGGCCGTTCCAGACCTTCGACCCTTCGGGATCGTAGAGGAGGATGAACCGCCCCGTGGCCAGTTCCGCGGGCTCGGCCGGAAGGATGAGGTTCCGTGCCGGCCCGTGGAGCGGCGGCGGCACGACCGGCGTCGCCTCGACGACCTCGGTACCGAGGGCCACGGCGAAGGGCGCTAGCCGTGAGGGTGCCGGTATCTCCTCGAGGCGGATCTCGCTGCGACGGGCTGCCTTCCGGAGTCCGGAGAGGGCGTCGACGAATTCCGCAGGAAGCTGCGATACGCCACCGATTGCACTCACTCCCGCAGGCTATGCCCTGCGGGAGCAAGTTCGACGGCGGCGCGCCGGGCACGGGCGTGGCGCCCGCACGCAGCGTGGGTCAGGCGGACACTTCCCGGCGGATCGCGTCGAGAAAGGCGTCGACGTCCTCTTCCGTAGTGTCGAACGAGCACATCCAGCGCACCTCGCCCGTCGCCTGGTCCCAGTCGTAGAAGCGGAAACTCTCGCGGATGCGGTCAGCCGCTCCCGGAGGGAGGATGGCGAAGACCGCATTGGCGGTGGTCTCCTGGGTGAGGGTCACGCCCTGGATGCCCCGGGCGCCCTCGGTGAGGCGGGCGGCCATGGCATTGGCGTGCGACGCCGAGCGGAGCCAGAGGTCTCCCTCGAGCAGGGCGATGAGCTGCGCGGAGACGAAGCGCATCTTTGAGGCGAGCTGCATGTTGAGCTTGCGCAGGTAGTCGAGCCCGGTGGACGCCTCCTGGTTCAGCACGACGATGCACTCGCCGAACATGAGGCCGTTCTTGGTGCCGCCGAAGGACAGGATGTCCACCCCTGCGTCACGCGTGAAGGCCCGCAGGGGCTGCCCGAGCGCCGCGGCGGCGTTCGCGAGCCGCGCTCCATCCATGTGCACGCGCATGCCACGGGCGTGGCAGTGGTCGGCGATGGCCTTGATCTCGGCCACCGAGTACAGCGTGCCGAGTTCCGTGGTCTGCGTGATCGAGACGGCCAGGGGTTGCGCGCGGTGCTGGTCCCCCCAGCCCCAGGCCTCCCGGTCGATCAGTTCGGGCGTCAGCTTGCCGTCCGGTGTGGGCACCGTCAGCAGCTTGATGCCGCCCACGCGTTCCGGTGCCGCGTTCTCGTCCACGTTGATGTGGGCCGTCTGCGGGCAGACGACCGCTCCCCAACGGGGGAGGATCGACTGCAGCGAGAGGACGTTGGCCCCCGTGCCGTTGAAGACGGGGTAGATGGAGATCCCCTCGCCGAAGTGGTGCTCCATCACCTCCTGCAGCCGGGCGGTGTACTGGTCCTCGCCGTAGGCGACCTGGTGCCCCTCGTTGGCGGCCGCGAGCGCCGTAAGGACTTCGGGGTGCACGCCCGAGTAGTTGTCGGACGCGAAACTGCGCTGGGTCCGGTCGTGCAGGGATGCGGGTGAGGTCAGGGTGTCGGTCACTGTCCCATTATCCCCGAACCGCATCGATGCGGGCCCCGTTGGCCTCCGCGGCCGGCGTCTCGAGCAGCGACGCCAGGATGGCGGCGAGGTCGTCGACGTGCGTGAATCCCGGGAACGACCGTTCGGGGTGCTGCTCCCGCATCGCGTCGTCGAGGAGCGCCTTCACGACGACGGCGGTCGCGGCTGCCGAGGCGCCGTCGCGCGTGAAGCCGTCGGCCACGGCCTGGAGCCAGGCGTCGACGGAGGCCTTCACCGCTGCGTACGACGCGTTGCCCGCCGTCGGTTTCGCCACCGCCGTCGCGGACACGGCGGCGAGCCGCCCGCCGCGTTCGGCCAGCTGGTCGTAGAACGCCCTGCTCGTGTTGAACAGTGTGAGGAAGACCGAGCGGTGGAGGACCTCGTAGTCCGCCGTCGACTGCGTCGTGATGCCCTTGCCGCCCCGCCAGCCCCCGACGAGGTGGAACAGGGCGTCCGCTCCACCCTGCCCGGAGCGCACGCGGTCCGCGAGGGCGCCGACCGCGGCCTCGTCCGTGAGGTCGCACACCTCGCGGACGACGCCGTCGACCCCGGCGAAGGCCGCGTCGAGGCGGCCCCCGTCGGAGCCGACGGCGACGACGGTGAGTCCGTCCGCGACCAGTCGCCGGGTGAGGGCGACGCCGGACGCGCTCGTTGCACCTGCCACGACGGCGGTACGGCCCCCGGAGACGTCGGTCACGCCGCGTCCGCCGTGATGCCCGCGGTGGACTCGATGACCGGCTTCATCTTGCGGTCGAGCGCCTCGAAGAACATGGAGAGGGGGAACTCGTCGTCGAGCACCGCGTCGGTGAGGGCGCGCGGGGGGCCCAGGAGCTCGAGGGCCTCGGGGCCCTTCGCCCAGACCGATGCCGGGTGCGGGGTGACCGTGGCGGAGACCAGGTCGTAGGCGGCGAGCCAGTGCGCGATCTTCGGACGGTCGATGGAGCGCCAGTACAGCTGCTCGATCTGCTCGCCCAGGGCGACGACGACGTCGGCGGCCTCGTCCCAGTCGATGGCCAGCTTGGTGTCGGTCCAGTGGAGGACGCGATGCTGGTGCATCCACGCGAACAGGAGCTGTCCGCCGAGGCCGTCGTAGTTGCGCACCCGGCTGCCCGTGATGCTGAAGCGGAAGATGCGGTCGAAGATGACGGCGTACTGCACGAGCCGGGCGTGCTTCCGCGCTTCGGGAGAGGCGTCCTCGTCCTTCTCGATCCGGACGCTCTCACGGAACGCGGTGAGGTCGCAGCGCAGTTCCTCGAGGGAGTAGAGGAAGAACGGCATGCGCTGCTTGATCATGAACGGATCGAAGGGGAGGTCGCCGCGCATGTGCGTCCGGTCGTGGATGAGGTCCCACATCACGAAGGTCTCCTCGGTGAGCTTCTGGTCGTCGAGGAGCTCCAGCGCGTCGTCGGGCAGTTCGAGGCGGGTGATGTCCGCTGCGGCCCGGACCACGCGGCGGAACCGGGCCGCCTCGCGGTCCGCGAAGATGGCGCCCCAGGTGAAGGTCGGCGTCTCGCTGACGGCGACGGTCTCGGGGAAGAGCACCGCGGAGTTGGTGTTGTAACCCTCGGTGAAGTCGAGGAACCGGATGGGGACGAACAGTGCGTTCGAGTACTCGCCGGCTTCGAGCTCGGCGATGAACTCGGGCCAGAGCACCTCGATGAGTACGGCCTCGACGAGCCTGCTGGTGCTGCCGTTCTGCGTGTACATCGGGAAGACGACGAGGTGCTGGAGTCCGTCGATCCGGTCCTGCTGCGGCTGGAAGGCGAGCAGCGGCTCGAGGAAGTCGGGGACGGCGAAACCACTCGCGTGCCACGCCTCGAAGGCGCTGACGGTGCGGCGGAGGTACTCGGCGTCGTGGGGGAACAGGGGAGCGAGCTCCTCGACGGCCGACACGATGGCCGCGGTCAGTCCCGCAGCGGCGGCATGGTGCTCGGTGTCGGGAATGGAACCGTCCTTGACCTGCAGCAGGCGGAGTTCCTCGGCTGCGGCCTTCAGGGAGTGCCAGGCGGCGGTCTCCTGGGGGGTGGATGCTACGTGCGCGAGGGGCGTGACGGTCATGGCTCCTGCTTTCTGTCGTGCGGTCATCAGTACTGACGCGAGCGTAGCAACAAGAACAGTATTCCTTACAGGTCGGAGTACCTCTCTAAAGGAATACTTATGCTCAACCGTACGCCCTGCTCCAGAAGAACCAGAGCGGCTTCACACGACGGTTACGCGAAAGGCCGGCTCCGAGGAGCCGGCCTTTCGCGGTAGTGCCTGCGGCGGACCTACTCCGCCGCCACCAGCTTCATCGAGATCGAGTTGATGCAGAACCGCTGATCGGTGGGGGTGTCGAAGCCCTCTCCCTTGAAGAGGTGCCCGAGGTGCGAATCGCAGCGGGCGCACCGCACCTCGATGCGCTCCATGCCCAGGGACCGGTCATGCAGGTACCGCACCTTGTCCTCGGCCAGCGGCGCCCAGAAGGAGGGCCACCCGCAGTGCGAGTCGAACTTCTCGTTGCTGGTGAAGAGCTCGGCGCCGCAGGCGCGGCACTCGTAGGTGCCGGCCGTCTTCGCGTCGTAGTACTCCCCGGTGTAGGGGCGTTCCGTGCCCGCCTTGCGCAGGACCTGGAACTCCTGCGGTGTCAGTTCCTGGCGCCACTCGGCGTCGGACTTCTCGATTTCGGGCCGGTAGGCATCGCGTTCGGTAGTCATACTGGCTCCAACGCCTACGAGTCGCCAATAAATCCCGAGCCGGAGTACAGGTGCAGCACGGCGATGCCGAGCTTGTCCTGTGCCTTGTTGGCCCAGTCGGTGTGGAACGTGTCGGCCATGGCGTGCGGTCGCGTGATCACCACGGCCTGCCCGGCTCCGCTGTCCGCAGCCTCCTGCACCAGGGCGTCGACCGGGTTCCCCGTCGTCGTCCGACCGCGTGCAGCGAACCCCTCCGCCGTCAGCAGCTGCAGGGACTCCGACAGGGCGGTGCGCGCCGCGGCCTCGTCGTGGCGGCGGTCGTCGGACGAGAACGTCCGGAAGGCCTCGCCGACCTCGAGCAGGCTCAGGTGGCGGAAGAACTCCCCCAGGACGGACTCGTGGCGGTCCTCGGGGATCAGCACGACGACGTCCGCGGGCTCCTCGCCCTGCAGTGTCAGCAGGTTGCGAAGATCGGCGTGGGTGAGGGCTTCCTCGGTCAGCACCAGGATTGTTTGGGTCATGGCGCCACTGTACTGCCGGATCCCGGGGCACCACGCCGGGGTTGCGCAACGAATCGACGGCGCTTGGAAGGGCAGGGTAGAAATGGAGCTATGGCATCGACGAGGTCAACGGCCGCGGAGCAGCGGACCACCGCTCCCTGGCTCAAATGGACGGCGCTCGGGGTGGGGGCGGGAGCAGCCCTCGCGTCCTCCGCAGCCGGGGCGGTCTCGGGACTCGCCGTCTACTTCGCGCGGCAGATCGTGACGCCCGCGCGCACGCGGGACGAGAACCTGGACATCCTCGCCGTCGTCGGCCCCGCCGGCAAACAGACCGTCATCCTGCCCGCGAACGACGACACCACGGTCGAGGGGACGTACAGCCTCCACTTCGCCCGCGGGACCGGTCATGCCCGCATCGGGGCGATCCGCTCGTACGTGCCCCGCGAGGGCACGGTGGAACGCGTGGTGGAGAAGGTCTACGTCGGCGACCTCGCCTCCGCCACGCGCGGCTGGTGGGGCGGCGCCGTCTACCCCTCGCCGGCGGCGATGGGCTTCGCCGACGAGGAGGTGCTCATCCCGGTCGAGGGCGGTTCCGCCCCCGCCTGGCTCGTCCGCGCAGAGGCGCCCGCCCGCACGTGGGCGATCATGGTGCACGGCCGCGGGGCCTCCCGCGCGGAGGCGCTGCGCGCGCTCGGACCGGCGCGCCGCCTCGGACTGACCAGCCTGGTGCTGTCCTACCGGAACGACGGCGAAGCGCCGTCGGCGCCGGACGGCCGCTACGGACTCGGGATGACGGAATGGCACGACGTCGACGCCGCCATCGACTTCGCCGTCTCCCACGGGGCCCGCGACGTCGTCCTCTTCGGCTGGTCCATGGGAGGCGCGATCGTCCTGCAGACAGCGGACCTGTCCCGCCATCGGCAACGGATCAGCGCACTGGTGCTCGACGGCCCCGTCATCAACTGGATCGAAGTGCTGGCGCACCACGCAGAGCTGAACCGGATACCGGCTCCCGTGGGGCGGCTCGGACAGTACCTGCTCGCAAGCCGAAGGGCCCGGAGAATTACGGGACTGGCCGCGCCGCTGGACCTCAAGAGCATGGACTGGATCGCTCGGGCGGAGCAGCTGACCCTGCCGACGCTCGTCCTGCACAGCGAGGACGACGAGTTCGTCCCCATCGGGCCCTCCGCCGAACTGGCGGACAGGAACCCGGCCTTCGTCACCCTGGAGCGGTTCCACCGCGCCCGCCACACGAAGGAGTGGAACGTGGACCCGGAGCGGTGGGAAGCCGTGGTCGAACGCTGGCTCGGCGGGCGGCTGTTCGGCCGGACGCTTCCCGGCGGGAAGGCGCCCGACCCGGAGGCTACTGCGCTTCCCTGATCTTCCGCTTGATCCGCCCGAGCATCGCGGCCATGCCGCGCATCCGCAGGGGGGTGATGGCCCGGGTGAGCCCGAGCCGGTCGGGCACGTCGTCCGGGACGGCGAGGAGCTCCTCGGCGGGCAGGCCGTCGAGTCCCTCGAGGAGCACTCCGGCGAACCCGCGCGTCGTCGGGGCCTCGGGCGGCGCCGAGAAGAACAGGTGGACCCGCCGCTCCGGCTCCTGCCCGATCTCCATGGTCAGGAAGAGAGGGCTCTGGCACTCGACCACCTGCTCCAGGAGCTCGGGGTGGTCGCTGTACCGCTCGGGGAGGTCCGGGAGCTCCCGGGAGAAGTCGAGCAGCAGCTGGAGCCGGTCGGGCTCCGTCAGGTCCTGGAAGTCGTCGATGATCTCGGCGAGCTTCGCCGGGACGGCTCCGCCGGTCATCGCGCGGCCCGTGCCGATGCCGCGGGTACCTCGCCGGGCTCGCTGCCCCGGACGATGGGAACGCGCACCGCGTTGCCCCACTCGGTCCAGGACCCGTCGTAGTTCCGCACATTCTCGAACCCGAGCAGGTGCGTCAGGACGAACCACGTGTGGCTCGAGCGCTCGCCGATGCGGCAGTAGGAGACGACGTCGTCCCCCTCCTGCAGTCCGGCCTCGCCCCGGTAGATGGCGTCGAGTTCCGCCCGGGTGCGGAACGTCCCGTCCTCCGCGGCGGCGCGGGCCCAGGGGACGGACACCGCGGTGGGGATGTGTCCGCCGCGCAGAGCGCCCTCTTCCGGGTAGGCGGGCATGGTGGTGCGGGCACCGGTGTACTCGTCACCTGACCGCACGTCGATGAGGGGCTTGCCCAGGTGCTCCAGCACATCGCCGAGGAAGGCACGCACGGGGGCGTCGTTGCGCTCGACGACGGGGTAATCGCCTGCGGTGATCTCTGGCTTGTCGGTGGTCATCGGCCTGCCTTCGGCCACCCACTTGTCGCGGCCGCCGTCCAGGAGGCGGACGTCCTCGTGCCCAAACAGCGTGAAGACCCAGAGGGTGTACGCGGCCCACCAGTTGCTCTTGTCGCCGTAGATGACGACCGTGGAGTCGCGGGAGATGCCCTTGGCCGCCATGAGCCGTGCGAAGCCCTCCCCGTCGATGTAGTCCCTCGACACCTCGTCGTTCAGCTCGGTGTGCCAGTCGATCTTGACGGAGCCGGGGATGTGGCCCGTCTCGTACAGCAGGACGTCCTCGTCGGATTCGACGACGACGAGGCCTTCGGCGTCGTGGTTCGCCGCGAGCCAGTCGGTGGAGACCAGCCGCTCGGGGTGGGCGTACTCGGAGAACTTGTCCTGCGGATCTGCTGCCAGGGTCATGGGGGCCTTTCGCGTAGCTGTGTGCACCGCGGTCTCTGCCCGCGGTGCGCGTCCTTCCACCTAGCCTAACCACGCGCTGCGGCAATTACTTCCGGGGCTACGGCGGAAGGCGACACACCGCGCAGGGCACACGGACCGTACAGGGAAGGCACAGGGACGGCGGCGGGAATGTCACCGGACGCGGCGTCGGGAACAGTACCGGGAACAGCACCAGGAACAGCACCGGAAACGGTATCCGGACGTCCGGTCAAGGAGGTGCGGGCGCGGGACATCCGGGATGGCGCGCACCGGTTTGCCGTATTCTTGCCTAGCGAAGCGGCCGCCCGTAGGTCCGCCGCCACCCCTGCCGGCAAAAGAAAGCGGTCCCCAGTGCCAGCCATCGAACACCTGACAGAGCGCTCGCCCAAAGTCTCCGTCGATGAGTTGCTGGACGGGTTCTACCCGTCGCCACGCTTCGGCGAGGTGTCCTTCGACTCCTACCGTCCCGACCCCCAGCAGCCGTCGCAGTCCGCGGCCGTCTCCAAGCTCCGTGAGTTCGCCACCTCCGTCAACGAGCCGGAGCCGTCGGGTTTCCGCAAGCTGTTCGGCGGCGGGAAGAAGGTCGGGACGCGGGCCGGGATCTACCTCGACGGCGGGTTCGGTGTCGGCAAGACACACCTGCTCGCATCGCTGTGGCATGCATCCTCGGGCAGGAAGGCGTTCGGGACGTTCGTCGAGTACACGAACCTCGTGGGTGCGCTGAGCTTCCGCAAGACCGTCGACGCCCTGAGCAGCTACAGCCTCGTGTGCATCGACGAGTTCGAGCTCGACGATCCGGGGGACACCGTGCTGATGTCCCGCCTGATGAGGGAACTGGCCGATGCCGGCGTCAAGCTCGCCGCGACGTCGAACACCCTCCCCGGCTCCCTGGGAGACGGGCGCTTCGCCGCAGTGGACTTCCAGCGGGAGATCCAGGTCCTCGCGGACCAGTTCGAGGTGGCCCGGATCGACGGTGAGGACTACCGGCACCGCGGACTCCCGCAGGCTCCGGACGCGCTCGACGACGCGGCGCTGCAGGAGCGGATCTCCTCCTACTCCGGGGGTGTCCTCGCGGAGGACGACTTCGCGGCCCTCATCGGGCACCTCGCGGATGTACACCCGAGCCGCTACCGGCAGCTCCTCGACGGCATCGACGCGGTCGCCTGGCACAACGTGGAGACCATCACCGAGCAGGCCGTGGCCCTGCGCTTCGTGGTCCTGGCCGACCGCCTGTACGACCGGGATGTGCCGATCATGGCGAGCGGGACGACCTTCGACCACCTCTTCACGGAGGAAATGATGGGCGGGGGCTACATGAAGAAGTACTACCGCGCGGTCTCCCGCCTCACAGCCCTGGCGCGCCAGGGGAGTGAGGTAGCGTCCTAGACGCAAGAAGCGCCGGTGCCGCCTCTCGGCGGGACCGGCGCTTCCTTATTGCCAGGCTGGGAATTACACGGCCGGCGGGGAGGTAGGGCCGACGTCGCCCTTGCCGTCCTTCTTGTCGATCCTGTCGACCATCTCCGAAGCCTTCGCCTGCACTCCGGTGATGTGGTGTGAGTACTTGCCATGGGTCCTGCTGTCGACGAAGCCGCCAGCCTTTCCGATGCCGTTCTTCACCTTGTCGGAATTATCGCCAATGAGTTCGGTCGCCTTACCCGCGAGGGTGCCGGCCTTGCCCTTGAGCCCGTCCAATAAACCCACGGACACCTCCTTTCGGTCGTGGAAACGCAGTCCGTTTCCGCACCACAGATTTTAGGGCACGACGCCGGGGATGTCCTCGGAGAAGGGGCGGATCGGCGGTAGGTACGCGCAGGGCATAAAAAATGCCCGGTCCTCGCCAGGACCGGGCAACGGCCGACGACCGGCCTGAGAGCGGACGACGGGATTCGAACCCGCGACATCCACCTTGGCAAGGTGGTGCTCTAGCCAGCTGAGCTACGTCCGCAAAAAAGCGCCCCCGAGGGGGCGCCGTAGTGGGCGATACTGGGATCGAACCAGTGACCTCTTCCGTGTCAGGGAAGCGCGCTACCGCTGCGCCAATCGCCCATTTTCATGGTGCTCGTACCGTAACGAGGTGGGGACGGGATTCGAACCCGCGTATACGGCTTTGCAGGCCGCTGCCTCGCCTCTCGGCCACCCCACCATGACCGAATGGCTCCGGTCACCGGACTGATCCGGCTTTACAGTGACTTGCGAGCGGACGACGGGATTCGAACCCGCGACATCCACCTTGGCAAGGTGGTGCTCTAGCCAGCTGAGCTACGTCCGCAGAAGGAAAAAACATCCGAGATTCCCGCTCGATGCCGTGCATTTCGCGGTGTTTCTTCGTTTTCCAACGAGAAAAAACTCTATAGGACGTTTGATGGTTCGTCCAATCGGCGTCGGACCGGACCGTCTGCCCGCGGTGTCCACGGGAGATCTCCGCCCTGTCCGCCCGCGGTGTCCAGGGGCTGTCAGAGGCAGCTGAGAGACTGGGGTCATGACCGCCCCGCTCCTCGCACACGCCACACCTCACGGCAGGATGTACGCCCGTTCCACCGCGGATCAGCCCTCCGTCCCGTCCATCACCACCGTCATCTCGCAGTTGCCCAGCTCCCTCGGCGGCTGGTTCGGCCACATGGCCGCCAGTGCGCTGTCGCGGGACCCGCGCCTTCCCGGCGCGCTGGCGAATCCGGCCGAACTGAGGACGGCGGTCAGGGAAGCCGCCTCGGCGGCCGAACGCTATCGGGACGAGGCCGCCCAGCGGGGCACGCGCGTGCACCACTACTGCGAACAGGTAGCCCTGCGGGCGCTGGGGCGCCCCGAGGAGCTCGACGCCGCACGGCTCATGCTGGAGGAGAACGGTGAGGGGGGCTTCGCGCAGCGGTTCGACGAGTGGTGGGAGCTGTACGACGTCCGTCCCGTCGAGCCGGAGCTGACCGTGTGGAACACGGAACTGGGCTACGCAGGAACGCTGGACCTCGTCGCCACGATCGGCGGGAGGACGTGCCTCATCGACTACAAGACCAAGAACACCGACCGGGACGGCTTCGTGAAGGCCCTCGATGACAAGGTGGTCATGCAGTTGGTCGCGGGGATGAAGGCCGAGGAATCGCTCGTGGATCCCCAGAAGGGCGAATGGCGCCCCTGGGCGCACGGAGACCAGCCGCTGCTGCTCGGGGTCGCCGTGGGACAGACCGAGGTGCGGGCCATGCGCGCCAACCCGGCCGTGCTGCGCAATCACTGGCTGCGGTTCTGCGCCCTGCGGCGGGCGTGGGAGGCGGGGCTCGACGCCGAGGAGGCCGGGCGGGCCCTGCTGCCGATCGGACCCCCGCCCAGCAGGGTCACCCCGTCCGCGCCTGCACTGCCCGCCTGAGGCCGGGGTCGGGCACGGGGTTCGGGCGAACGGACTCCCGGCCGGGGCGGTGTCGCGATGCGGGCCGGTTCCTGCCCGGCGCGCCGCGCAGCGGCACTAGGATTGATGGGAGCCTCGCGGCAGGAGTTCCGCCGCGGGCACCGACAATCCCCGCGCATTCCGCGCGTTCCGCGACCGAAGCGAGGAACAGAGCACCGATGGCCGTCCTGAGTATCCGAATGATCGGCGACCCGATCCTCCGCACGCCGGCAGCGGAGGTCACCGACTTCGGACCGGAGCTGGCCCGGCTGGTCGAGGACATGACCGAGACGATGATCGACGTCCAGGGAGCAGGCCTCGCCGCTCCCCAGGTCGGTATCGGGCTGCAGGTGTTCACCTACCGGGTCGACGGCGTCCAGGGCCACGTGGTGAACCCGGTGCTCGAGGTCGGCGGGGAGTCCCAGGGGGAGTCCGACGTCGAAGGCTGCCTGTCCGTTCCCGGTCTGGGAAGCTTCGTGGGCAGGACGGACTGGGCGCGCGTCACGGGCAAGGACGTCTCGGGCGGCGACGTCGTGGTCGAGGGGACGGGCATGCTGGCCCGGGCCCTGCAGCACGAGACCGACCACCTGCGCGGCACCCTGTACATCGACCGCCTGGAGGGCGAGGACCGCAAGAGCGCCCTCAGGGCCATCCGCAGCGCGGAGTACAACCGGGTCACCTCCCGAACCGCCGCACAGCGCTCCCTGTCCCTCGGCTCGAGCTTCACGCCGGGGCCCGCATCGGGCGGAACGGCGTCCCGCAGCGCCGGGACGTTCGGGCAGGGCGCCCGATGAGGATCCTGTTCGCCGGGACACCCGAGGTCGCCGTACCGTCGCTGCGTGCCCTCGTCGACGCCGGCTTCGACGTCGCCGCCGTGCTCACCCGCGTCGACGCCCCGGTGGGCCGCAGGAAGGTCCTGACCCCGAGCCCGGTTGCCGCGGCCGCCGAGGACCTGGGACTGGCGGTCCTCAAGGCGAACCGCTTCACGCCGGAACTGATCGACCACCTCGGAACACTCGACCTCGACGCAGCGGCGATCGTCGCCTATGGCGGGATCGTGCCGCCGGCCGGACTCGCCGTTCCCGAGCACGGCTGGATCAACCTGCATTTCTCCGTGCTCCCCGCCTGGCGGGGCGCGGCTCCGGTGCAGCACGCCGTACTCGCCGGGGACGACATCACGGGGGCAACCACGTTCCGGCTGGAGGAAGGACTCGACACGGGGCCCGTCTTCGGGGTCATGACCGAGACCCTGGAGGCCGGGGCCACGAGCGGCGAGATCCTCGAGCGCCTGTCGCACAGCGGCGCCGTCCTCCTCGTGCAGACCCTGTCCGGCATCGATGCGGGCCGCGTGACGGCCACCCCGCAGACCGGCGAGCCGACCTTCGCACCGAAGCTCACGATCGACGACGCGCGCATCGACTGGTCCCAGTCCGCCGTCGCGGTGCGGCGCCGCATCAATGCGGTCACCCCCGAACCCGGTGCGTGGACCACCCTCGACGGTCAGCGCGTGAAGCTCGGCCCGGTAGCGCCCCCGGCGCACGGCGCCGGAACGGCGCCCGACACCGGAACGGCGTCCGACACCGGAGGCGGAGTGTCCCGTCCGGCACCGGGCGCCCTTCAGGTCGTGGGGCGGGAAGTGCGGGTCGGGACGGGGACGGAACCGGTGGCCCTCGGGGCCCTCCAGCCCGCCGGCAAGAAGATGATGGATGCCCTCGACTGGGCACGGGGCGCGGCGACGCGCGGAGAGCTGGTGTTCGAGTGAGCGCTACCGGAGGAACGAACAGGGGATCCGGCGGAACCGACAGGGGGTCCGGCGGGTCCGGCGGTTCCGGAGGACCCGGGTCCAGGGGCTCCGCCGGCAAGGGCGGGGGACAGGGCGGCAACCGGCGTCGCAACGAGCAGGGGCGCGAGCGCAACCGGGGCGGCGAGCGGCAGTTCTCGCAGGCCGCCCCGGCGCAGCGCACGCGCCGCGCCGATCCCGCGCGCCTCGTGGCGTTCGAGGTCCTCCGGGCCGTCGCTGCCGAGGACGCCTACGCGAACCTCGTGCTGCCGGCGAGCATCCGCAAGCACAAGCTGGACCGCCGGGACGCCGGGTTCGCGACCGAACTGACCTACGGGGCCCTCCGGGGCCACGGGACCTACGACGCCGTCCTCGCCCGCTGCGTGGACCGGCCGCTCGACCAGCTCGATCCCGCGGTGCTGGACGCCCTGAGGATCGGGGTCCACCAGCTGCTCGCCATGCGCGTTCCCGCCCACGCCGCCCTCGACCAGACCGTGGGGCTGGTGCGCGCCGTCATCGGAGCCGGACCGTCGTCGCTGGTCAACGCCGTGCTCCGCAAGGTCACCGCGCACGATCTCGACGGGTGGATCGGCGAGCTCGTCGACGGCATGACGGACGCCACCGCCGTTGCAGCCCTGACATACAGCCACCCGGAGTGGATCGTCCGCGCACTGCGCCAGGCACTCGTCGCCCACGGGCGCGACGTCGCCGAGATCGACGCACTGCTGGCCGCGGACAATGCCGCGCCCGTGGTGCACCTCGTGGCGCTGCCGGGACTCGCCTCGCTGGACGACGCCCTGGCGGAAGGAGCCGAGCCCGGCCGCCTCGCTCCCGGGTCGGCCTACTACTCGGGCGGCGACGTCAGCCGGCTCCCGGGGGTCTCGACGGGCACCATCCGCGTGCAGGATTCGGGGTCGCAGCTCGTGGCCCGCGCCCTGGCCGCCGTCGATCTCGGGACGGGACGGAGGGCAGGAGCGGAGGAATGGCTCGACCTGTGTGCCGGTCCCGGCGGCAAGACAGCCCTGCTCGCGGCGATCGGCCAGGCCAGCGGCGTCCACCTCACCGCGAACGAGCCCGTCCCGCACCGCGCCCAGCTCGTCCGGCAGGCGCTGCGGCCGCTGCCCGAGGACTCGTGGACAGTGCGCGTGGGCGATGGGCGCGAGGTCGGGCGGGAGCAGCCGGACCGCTACGACCGCGTCCTCGTCGACGCCCCCTGCACCGGCCTCGGAGCGCTGCGGCGCCGACCGGAGTCCCGGTGGCGGCGCAAGCCGGCTGACCTCGTGGGACTGGCGCCACTGCAGCGCGAACTCCTCGCGTCCGCCCTCGACGCCGTCGCGCCGGGCGGCGTCGTCGCCTACGTGACCTGCTCGCCGCACCACGCGGAGACGGATGCCGTCGTCGACGACTGCCTGCGCAAGCGCCCGGGATTCGAGCGGCTCGACGCGGGTGCCGCGCTCGACGCCGTGAGCATCGGGGGAGCGCTCGGTGCCGGCCACGGGACCAGCGCACAGCTCTGGCCGCACGTCCACGGCACGGACGCGATGTACCTCGCGCTGCTCCGGAAGACCCCTTGACGACGGACCTCGCTCCCGGCGTACCCGCAACGAAAGGAACGGCTGTGACGCACCTCCGTATCAACCCGAGCATCCTCTCGGCGGACTTCGTCAACCTCGAGGCCGAACTGCAGCGCATCTCCTCCGCGGACGCCGTGCACGTGGACGTG
Source organism: Arthrobacter pasteuri (assembly GCF_054510955.1). Classification (NCBI taxonomy): domain Bacteria; kingdom Bacillati; phylum Actinomycetota; class Actinomycetes; order Micrococcales; family Micrococcaceae; genus Arthrobacter; species Arthrobacter pasteuri. Next base: position 468,869 of record NZ_JBTNDO010000001.1, on the reverse strand, counting down.
ATGGACAACCACTTCGTGCCGAACCTGACGCTCGGCCTGCCCGTCGTCCGCCGGATCCAGCAGGTCAGCCCGCTGCCGCTCGACGTGCACCTCATGATCGAGGACGCCGACCGCTGGGCGCCGCAGTACGCCGAGGCCGGCGCCGCGTCCGTGACGTTTCACGCCGAAGCCGCCAAGGCCCCGGTGAAGCTGGCCCGGGAGCTGCGGGACGCCGGCGCGAAGGCGGCCATGGCACTGCGACCGGCGACACCCGTCGAGCCGTACCTCGACATGCTCGGCGAACTCGACATGCTGCTCGTGATGACGGTGGAGCCGGGCTTCGGCGGGCAGTCCTTCCTGGACCTCACGCTGCCGAAGATCCGCCGGGCCGCTGCGGCCATCGAGGGTGCGGGACTCGACCTGGTCATCCAGGTCGACGGCGGCATCACGGAGGAGACCATCCTCCGCGCCGCGGATGCCGGGGCGACGGTGTTCGTCGCGGGTTCCTCGGTCTACGGGGCGGACGACGCGGCCGCCGCCATCACGGCCCTGCGTACGTCGGCCTCCCGGGACTGAGCGGGAACCACCTGGGTCCGGCACCCGGAGCGGTCAGGGCGAGACAGTTCAGACCCAATTCCGGCCCGGTCAGGGCGCGGGCAGGGTCATGCACGGTTCCGGCCCGGTCAGGGCGCAGGCGGAGGATCGGTGACCGTGATCCTGATCGACAGCGCCGAGCGGGCCGCCTCCTTGAGGACCGCGAAGCGCGGATCCGGCACCGTGAGGAAGGGAAGCTGCGGGAGCCCGGCGTAGGGTGCGAGCACCGGCTCGCCGAGCGTGCTGGTCGCGAGCGCCCTGTCCCCGCCGAGTTGGAGGCACGACGGCGGTTCCGCTCCGTAGAGGGCCGCGGCGCGGGCGGCCGTCTCCTCCACGAGGGCATCGGCTTGGTTGGCGCGTCGGCGGGCGAAGCGCTGCTGGGACCAGCCCCCGGCGGCCGTCCGGCCCTGGACGTACCGCGTCCCCGTCTTCGAGGACAGGACCGCGCCCGCCCGGGCGACCCCGACAGAGTAGCCGCCGCGCCGGACCAGCAGGAGGCCCACGACGGCCGAAGCGTCGACTCCGGACACCAGGGCCCGCAGGAGATCGCCAGCGCCTGCTCCGGCGGGTGCCGGCGCTCCCGGCAGCGGTGGGCTCAGGACCGCGGTGCAGCCGTTGGCGCCCGTCACCCTCACGGAACCGTCGGGTTTTTCCGCGTCCGGCTGCAGGGAGTAGGAGCCGTTGCGCTCTCCGAATCGGGCGAGCCAGCCATCGAGGCGGTGCACCTCGACGAGGACGGACCTGGCGGGCATGGCCTTCCTTTCCGCTCGCGGCGGCAACCGCACGGGGCCTCCGCGGTGGCGGCCGGGTCAGTGCCCCACAGTAACGTTGACGCTGTGAATGATCTATTCAGTGCCGCGGCGGACGACGACGGGTCGGACGACGCACCTGCCGGTGGCGTCCGGGCGGCGGGCACCGGCCGCCCCCGCAGCCCCCTCGCCGTACGCATGCGTCCACGCAGTCTGGACGAGGTCGTGGGGCAGCAACACCTGCTGGGCCGAGGATCACCGCTCCGCACGCTCGCCGGCGAGCACGACCCCGGAGCGCATGCGGCGCCGTCGTCCGTGATCCTGTGGGGCCCGCCGGGCACCGGCAAGACGACCCTCGCCCACGTGATCGCGCGCGGCCAGGGCCGGAAGTTCGTCGAGCTGTCCGCCATCACCGCCGGGGTCAAGGACGTACGGCGCGTCATGGACGACGCCCTGACCTCCCGGGACCTGTACCGGCAGACCACCGTGCTGTTCCTCGACGAGATCCACCGCTTCAACAAGGCCCAGCAGGATGCCCTGCTGCCGGGGGTCGAGAACGGGTGGGTGGTGCTGATCGCCGCGACCACCGAGAACCCGTCGTTCTCCGTGGTGTCGCCGCTGCTGTCCCGCTCGCTCCTGCAGACCCTCCGGCCGCTGGACGAATCGGACATCCGTGGCCTGCTCCAGCGCGCCGTCGACGACGAGCGCGGCCTGGCGGGCACCGTGGAACTTTCGGAGGAGGCACTCGAGCACCTCGTCCGCCTGGCGGCCGGGGACGCGCGACGCGGCCTGACGGCGCTGGAAGCGGCGGCCGGCGTCGCGCACTCCGAACGGGAACCGCAGCCTGCCGCCCACCGGGGCGGCGAGGACTGGACCGAGGGCGAAGACGAGGACGGAGGGGGGGACGACGCAGGCCGGGACGCGGCGCCCGTCCTGGTGACGCTCGATCACGCGGAGAAGGCCGTCGACGTCGCCGCCCTGCGCTACGACCGCGCGGGGGACCAGCACTACGACGTGGCGAGCGCCTTCATCAAGTCCCTCCGCGGATCGGACGTCGACGCCGCGCTGCACTACGTCGCACGGATGCTCGAGGCGGGGGAGGACCCCCGGTTCATCGCCCGGCGACTGATGATCTCGGCGTCCGAGGACGTGGGGATGGCCGATCCGACCGCCCTCCAGACCGCGGTCGCCGCCGCCCAGGCGGTGCAGCTCGTGGGCATGCCCGAGGCACGGATCATCCTCGCGGAGGCGGTGGTGCACATCGCGACCGCCCCGAAGTCGAACGCGGCGTACAACGGCATCAACGCGGCCGTCGCGGACGTGAGGGCGGGCCGGGGCCAGGGGATCCCCGCCCACCTGAGGGACGCGCACTACCCGGGAGCATCGCAGCTCGGGCACGGGAAGGGCTACGTGTACTCGCACGACGAGCCGCACGGCATCGCGCTGCAGCAGTACGCGCCGGATGACCTCGTGGGGCGCAACTACTACGAGCCGACGGACCGGGGCGTCGAGCGGGACATCGCCTCCCGCCTGGCGAAGCTCCGGCGGATCATCCGCGGGAAGTAGCGCCGGGAAGAGGCCCGACACCGCCTGACACATCCCGACACCGCCCCACGAGGCGTTGCGGGGTGAACGGGCGCGCGATGCGCAGCCCCACGATTCGGTGGCCCGGCGGGCCGACTGCTAGCATTGAAGGCTGACTGGCAAGTCGTCGTGTACCAGCCTTCCTCCCCATGCCGTTCCGCAGGTTTCCTGCTGCCCGGCGCGGAGTGGCGGCCAGGGTCGCAGCGAACTGTAGTACCGGGAAGCGGCCAATCCCGGCTCTCCGCAAGTGGAGGCCAGCGACACCAGAAGTGCGGACGCCCTCGTGGCGCAAGTCCGTTCCTTCGCCGCAAAAACATCGAAAGGTAAACGTGGCTAACAACACACGTGCCCGCCGGAAGGTCCGCATCTCGCGTGCCCTCGGCATTGCTCTGACCCCCAAGGCAGAGAAGTACCTCGAGCGTCGGCCCTACGCGCCGGGCCAGCACGGCCGTGCGCGTCGCAAGCAGGACAGCGACTACGCCGTACGTCTCCGCGAAAAGCAGCGTCTGCGCGCCCAGTACGGCATCCGCGAAGCACAGATGACCCGTGTCTTCGAGGAAGCCCGCCGTACCGCAGGCCTGACCGGTGAGAACCTGATCGAACTGCTCGAGATGCGTCTCGACGCCCTCGTGCTCCGTTCCGGCTTCGCCCGCACGATCGCCCAGGCCCGCCAGCTCGTAGTGCACCGTCACATCATGGTCGACGGCTCCCGCGTGGACCGCCCCTCGTTCCGCGTGGCCGAAGGCCAGCTCATCCACGTCCACAGCCGCAGCGAGACCATGGTCCCGCTCCAGGTTGCTGCCGCTGGTGCGCACCGCGACGTCCTCCCCGCCGTTCCCGGCTACCTGGACGTCCAGCTCGACAAGCTCCAGGCGCGCCTCGTGCGTCGCCCGAAGCGCTCCGAGGTCCCCGTGACCTGCGAAGAGCAGCTCGTCGTCGAGTACTACGCACGCTAGTCGCGCTGGCTGACCGGATCCGGCAGCCTCGAGCGAGACGTGCAGACCAAGAGCCCGCGGCACACGCCGCGGGCTCTTCGTTCTGTAAGGTACTAGGAGCAAGAATTCCCATGCCCGCCCGAGAGGCGGGCACCCCTGCGTAAAGGAGACCGCCCATGTCAGGTGGAGATATTGCGGGCCTGATAGCTGCTGGCGTGTTCGCCGTCCTGGTGCTGTTGCTGGCCGTGCCGATCTGGAAGCTCGGCCGCGTGTTCGACGAGCTGCGCAAAGCCATCCGCACCGTCACCGATGAGACGACCCCGCTGATCGAGGAGGTCACGAGCACGGTGAGCACCACCCACCAGCAGCTCAGGACCGTCGACGGCATCACCTCGAACGTCTCCGACGCGTCGGCCAACATCTCCGCCCTGTCGTCGCTCGTCGCCGCCACGATCGGCTCTCCGCTCATCAAGGTGTCGGCGTTCTCGTACGGTGTCCGCTCGGCCCTCGCGGGCCGGAAGTCGCCTGCGCGCCGTCGGCGCAGCCGCTAGTCCCCCCACCGAACCGGAGAGAACGATGATCAGAAGAGCCTTCTGGCTGGCAGCCGGCATCACGATCGGCGTCGTCGCCGTACGCAAGGTATCCCAGGCCAGATCGAACCTCGGGCCCGAGGGCCTGAACCGCGCCGTCGGTCAGATCAGTGACAGCATCGCGGACTTCGCGGACACGCTGCGCACAGCGATGGCCGAGCGCGAGGGCGATCTCCGTGCCGCGCTCGGTGTCGAGGCTCCTGCCGCGTCCGACGCCGGTACCGCCGACGCGCTGCCCACCCCGCGCCGCGTCATCCGCTAGGACAGCACGCCGCAGGTCCTGCCCCTGCACGCCGCCCAGTACCTGACCGTGCCGTGCCCTGACCGCGGCGCAGCTCTCCGCAGCGCGGGCTTGCCGATGCTCCCGCTCCGCCGCGTCCCGACCACCAGAAGGATTGCCCCATGAAGTCCCACGAGATCGCCAGCCGCTGGCTGAGCTACTTCGAGAAGAACGGGCACACCGTCGTGCCCTCGGCGTCGCTGATTTCCTCCGACCCGTCGCTCCTGTTCACCGTCGCCGGCATGGTGCCGTTCATCCCCTATCTCACGGCGCGTGAAGAGGCTCCCTACAGCCGCGCGACGAGCGTCCAGAAGTGCATCCGTACGGGCGACATCGAGGAAGTCGGCAAGACCGCCCGCCACGGCACCTTCTTCCAGATGTGCGGCAACTTCTCGTTCGGTGACTACTTCAAGGCCGACGCCATCCGTCTCGCCTGGCAGCTGCTGACCAGCGACGTGGCCGACGGCGGCTTCGGGCTGCCGGCGGAGAAGCTCTGGATCACGGTCTACCACGAGGACGAGGAAGCGCTGGCGATCTGGCGCGACAGCATCGGTGTCCCCGCCGGACGCATCCAGAAGATGGGCAAGAAGGACAACTACTGGTCCACCGGCCAGCCCGGCCCCGCCGGCCCCTGCTCCGAGATCTTCTACGACCGCGGACCCGAGTACGGCGTCGACGGCGGTCCCGAGGCGGACGACACCCGCTACGTGGAGATCTGGAACCTCGTCTTCATGCAGTACCAGCGCGGCGAAGGCACCGGCAAGGACGACTTCGAGATCCTCGGCGAACTGCCGAAGAAGAACATCGACACGGGGCTGGGCCTCGAACGCCTCGCGATGATCCTGCAGGGCGTCGAGAACATGTACGAGACGGACCAGGTGCGCCCGGTGCTCGACCGGGCCGCGGCGCTCAGCGGCAGGACCTATACGAGCGCGGAATCGCCCGACGACCCGCACCACACCGACGACGTCCGCATGCGCGTGGTGGCCGACCACATCCGGTCCTCCCTCATGCTCATCGCGGACGGCGTCACGCCCTCCAACGAGGGCCGCGGCTACGTGCTGCGCCGCCTGATCCGCCGCGCCGTCCGGGCCATGCGCCTCCTCGGCGTCGAGAAGGCGTGCCTGCCCGAGCTCCTGCCGGCGTCCCGGGACGCGATGAAGGGCGTCTACCCGGAGGTCGAGAAGGACTTCGAGCGGATCAGCCGCATCGCCTACGCCGAGGAGAAGGCGTTCCTGCGGACCATCGCGTCCGGCACGGCACGGCTGGAGGAAGCGGTCCGCGAGTCCCTGTCCGAGCAGCGCCCGCTGTCCGGACAGGATGCCTTCACACTGCACGACACGTACGGCTTCCCGATCGACCTGACGCTCGAGATGGCGGAGGAGGCCGGCCTCGCGGTCGACGCCGACGGCTTCCGCTCGCTCATGCTCGAGCAGCGTCAGCGGGCCCAGGCGGACGCCCGCGGCAAGAAGGCCGGGCACGCCGACCTCTCCGTGTTCAACGAGCTGCTCGGACGCGGCCAGACGGTCTTCACCGGCTACGACGAGCTGACGTCCGAAGCGACCATCATCGGCGTGCTCGACAAGGGCGCGTCGGTCCCGAGTGCGCTCCAGGGCGACGAGATCGAGCTCGTCCTGGACCAGACCCCGTTCTACGCGGAGGCGGGCGGCCAGGCGGCCGACGTCGGCCTGATCACAGGGAACGGCTTCGTCGTCGAGGTCCTCGACGTCCAGCGGCCCGTCAAGGGCCTCAGCGTGCACCGCGCCGTCGTGCGGGAGGGCGAGGTCGCCCAGGGTGCAACGGTGACGGCTGCCGTCGACCGCCAGCGCCGCCACGCAGGGGAGCAGGCGCACTCCGGCACGCACATCGTCCACGCGGCCCTGCACGAGATCCTCGGCCCCGAGGCGCTGCAGCGCGGCTCGTTCAACAAGGCGGGCTACCTGCGCTTCGACTTCTCGTGGGGCGAGGGCATCAGTGCCGCGGCACGGTCCGAGATCGAGGAGGTCTCGAACATCGCGATCCGCAACAACTACGAGGTCGAGACCAAGATCATGTCCCTGGCCGATGCCAAGGCGCTCGGTGCCACGGCCCTGTTCGGCGAGGCGTACGGGGAGACCGTCCGCGTGGTCGAGATGAACGCCGACTTCTCCCGCGAACTCTGCGGAGGCACGCACGTGGCATCGACGTCCCTCATCGGGAGCCTGACGCTCCTCGGCGAGCAGTCGGTCGGGTCCGGCAACCGGCGCGTCGAGGCCCTCGTCGGGCTCGACGCGTTCCGCCACCTGGCGGCAGAGCGTGCCCTCGTCTCCGAGCTCTCCGACATGCTGAAGGTGCCCTCGTCGCAGCTGCCGGAGCGCCTCTCGGCGACCCTGAACAAGCTCAAGGCGGCCGAGAAGGAACTGGACCGGCTCCGCAAGGAACAGCTGGCTGCTGCTGCGGGTTCCCTCGTGGACACCGCGGTCGACGTCGACGGCGTCCGCCTCATCGCGCACGACGCCGGCGAGATCGGCGGCGCGGACGAACTGCGGACGCTCGTCCTGGACCTGCGCGGTCGCCTCGGGTCCGATGCCGCCGTCATCGCCGCGACCGGTGTCTCCCAGGACCGTCCGCTGGTGCTCGTCGCCACGAACGAGGCCGCCCGGAGCGCCGGGGTCAAGGCAGGGGCGCTGGTGCGCACCGCGGCGAAGATCCTCGGAGGCGGCGGTGGGGGCAAGGACGATGTCGCGCAGGGCGGCGGGTCCGATGCGTCCCGCATCCCCGAGGCGCTCTCGGCCATCCGCACCGCCGTGGCGGAGCGCTGACGCCTCCGTGGGCGACGACGGTTCCGGAGCGGCGTCCGGCACGCAGGACGCCGCTCCCTACCCCTTCGGCCCGAAGCTCGGCGTCGACGTGGGACAGGTCCGTGTCGGCCTCGCGGGGTGTGACAGGGACGGATTGCTGGCGACCCCGATCCGCACGCTGAAGCGCGACGCACGCAAGAACTACGACATCCGGATCCTCCTGCGGGAGGCCGTCGAGCGGGGCGTCGTCGAGATCTTCGTGGGACTGCCCCGGAACCTGAGCGGCCGCGAGGGGGCATCCGCCGAAATGGCAAGGACCTATGCGAAACTCCTCGTCGAGGAACTTGACCGACAGTCCCTCGTGGTCCCGGTACGCTTGGTGGATGAGCGGCTGAGCACGGTGTCGGCCCACCGGTCGCTCCGTGCTGCTGGTCTGAGTAGCCGCGAGCATCGTAAGGTAGTTGATCAGGTGGCTGCTGTCGAAATACTCCAGCATGCCATCGATATGCAACGTTCACGTGGACGGGACGTGGGGGATCCGGTTCCTGCGCGTGACGCAGCAGGCATCCAGGGCCCGCTGCTGACCCCTACAGAGGAGCCAGTTATCAAGGACAATTCGCCGAGCAAGAGGGATGCGGAGTCGTGAACGACGGTACCCGCAACTCCACTGCCTCGCAGGACCCCAGCGACGTCGACGCGTACTACGAGGATGACGGCTACGCGCATCCCGAGCCCGTCGAGGAATTCTTCGCAGCGCAGGACGCCCCCGCGCGCACCGCGAAGCACCCGCCCTCCAAGGCCAGGCAGCGCCGGCGACGTCGGCGCACCGTCGTCGTACTCGTCGTCCTTCTGCTGTTCGCCGGTATGGTCTTCGGCGTCGCGCTGATGCTGCGCGACATGCTCGGCCTCAACAAGGTGACCGACTACCCGGGCCCCGGCGGCGAGGAGACCGTCTTCACGGTGCCCGAGGGAGCCGGCGCCCTGGCGATCGGCACCGGCCTCGAGAGTGCCGATATCGTCGCCGACTCCGCCACGTTCATCACGGCGCTGTCCGCGATCTCCGAAGGACGCGAGGTCCAGCCCGGCGAGTACGAGATGCGCCTGCAGATGCCGGCGGCAGACGCCGCCGAGGCACTGCTCGGGGCCGACCCGTCGCTCGTCTCGTACGCCGCCGTCGCCCGCGACCTCCGGCAGGGTGAGGTCTTCGACATCCTCAGCGAGTCCACCGGCATTCCACGCGCGGAGTTCGACGCCCTCGCCGAAGATCCCACCCAGTTCGGCCTCCCGCCGCAGGCGCTGTCGCTCGAGGGGTACCTCCACCCCGGCGAGTACCGCTTCGACGTCGAGGCAACGGCCCCGCAGATCATCGAGGAGATGGTCAAGGCCACGACGGACCGCCTCGCCGAGGACGGCGTCACGGATCCCGCCAAGCAGTACGAGATCCTGACGATCGCCAGTATCGTCCAGGCCGAGGCCGGCGAGGGCGACTACGCCACGGTGGCCGGCGCGATCAACAACCGGCTGACGCCCGGCAACACCGAGACCAACGGCCTCCTGCAGTCCGATGCGACCGTCGCGTACGGCCTGGGAAAGCGGACCTACCAGCTCAGCGAGGAAGAGAAGGCGGACGCGTCGAACCCGTACAACACCTTCGCGAATCCCGGTCTCCCGAAGGGCCCCATCGGTTCCCCGAGCGACGAGGCGATCGACGCGACGGTGAACCCGGCGGACGTCCCGTTCTACTTCTGGGTGACGGTGGACCTCGACACGGCGGAGACCAAGTTCTCCGAGACGTATGCGGAGCACCTGGGTTACGTCGCGGAGTACGACGCATGGTGCGCCGACCACCCCGGACGGTGCGATTAGGTGCATCCGGAGGCATCTCCGGCGGCCCGGACTCTCCGGGCCGCCGTGATCGGTTCGCCGATCGGACACTCGAAGTCGCCCCTGCTGCACGCCGCCGCCTACCGCGCTCTGGGCATCACCTGTTCCTACACGGCGATCGACGTCGATGAGCGGTCCCTCGAGGAGTTCCTCGGCACCGTGCGCTCCGACGACGGCTGGCGCGGCCTGTCCGTCACCATGCCCCTCAAAGCCGGGACGGCACGGCTGACCGACACCACCACCCATCTGGCGACCGTGCTGGGTGTCGTCAACACGGTGGTCGTCGACGGCAACGGTGCCCGCCGCGTGCTCACCGGGCACAACACGGACGTCGCCGGCGTGGCGCATGCCCTGGCGGGCGCCGGGGTGGGCACTCCCGCCCAGCCCGTCATCGTCGGCGGTGGAGGCACGGCCGCTGCCGCCGTCGCGGGACTGGCGCGCCTCGGCGCCTCGACCACGCGGGTCGTGGTGCGCCGCCCGGAGGCAGCCTCCGATCTCCTGCGGATCGGGGCGCTCCTCGGCATCGGCGTCGAGCTGCAGGGCTGGCCGCAGGCCGGTGCTGCGCTGCGCTCCGCGGACGTCGTCGTCTCCACGCTGCCGCCGCGCGCCGGGGATCCCCTCACCGCCTCGCTCGGCGACGGGTTCCGGACCGACGGCACGCTGCTCGACGTGGCCTACGACCCGTGGCCGAGCGCCCTGGCCGCCGCATGGAAGCGGGCGGGCGGCAGGATCGTCCCCGGCCTCGACATGCTGCTCCACCAGGCCGTCGAGCAGGTCCGCCTGTTCTTCCCGGACGTGGTCCAGGACCCGGCGACCGTCTTAAACGTGATGTGTGACGCAGTGGGGGCTCCCCGGCGCTGAAGCCCGGTGCCCTGCATGGCAGTATGGAAACCATGTTGCGTTGGTTGACGGCAGGAGAATCCCACGGTCCGGCCGTGGTCGGGATCATCGAGGGAATGCCCGCGGGTGTGGGCATCACGAGCGGCGATATCCAGGAGGCCCTGGCACGCCGGCGCCTCGGGTACGGCCGCGGAGCCCGCATGAAGTTCGAGCAGGATTCCGTCCGCATTATCGGCGGTGTCCGTCACGGCCTCACGCAGGGCGGTCCCGTCGCCATCGAGGTGGCGAACACCGAGTGGCCCAAGTGGGAGAAGATCATGTCCGCGGATCCCCTCGACGAGGAGGACGCCGCGGAACTCGCCGTCTCCGCACGCAACGCCCCGCTCACGCGGCCCCGGCCCGGGCACGCCGACTTCACCGGCATGCAGAAGTACGGGTTCGACGAGGCCCGTCCCGTCCTCGAGCGTGCGAGCGCCCGCGAGACCGCAACGCGCGTGGCACTCGGCACCGTGGCCGCGAAGTTCCTCGAGGGCCTCGGCATCCGCCTGGTCAGCCACACGGTGTCCATCGCCACCGTGTCCGTGCCCGAGGACGCCCCCCTGCCCACGCCGAGCGACGTCATCGCCCTCGACACCGACCCCCTGCGCTGCTTCCACCGGGACACCTCGGATGCGATGGTGGCCGAGGTGGACGCCGCCCACAAGGAGGGTGAGACCCTCGGCGGCGTCGTCGAGGTGGTCGCCTACGGCCTGCCGCCGGGACTCGGGAGCTACGTGCACTGGGACCGGCGCCTCGACTCGCGACTGGCTGCCGCCCTCATGGGGATCCAGGCCATCAAGGGTGTGGAGGTCGGTGACGGCTTCGAGACGGCGGCGCGCCGCGGCACCGCGGCACACGACGAGATCGTGCGGAACGACGACGGCAAGATCGTCCGCGCCAGCAACCGTGCAGGCGGCATCGAGGGCGGCATGAGCATCGGTGACGTCCTCCGTGTGCGCGCCGCGATGAAGCCCATCGCCACGGTGCCGCGGGCCCTGCGCACCGTGGACGTGAGCACCGGCGCGGCCGCCCGGGCGCACCACCAGCGGTCCGACGTGTGCGCGGTACCTGCTGCCGGCGTCGTCGCCGAGGCCATGACGGCCCTGGTGCTGGCGGAGGCCGTCACGGAGAAGTTCGGCGGCGACTCCCTCGCGGAGACCGCACGCAATCTGCGCAGCTACCTCGAGAACATCCCGGAGTTCCTGGACTCCGCCGGGGTCTGATGCAACGGAACCACCCCGTGGTCCTCGTCGGACCGATGGCCTCCGGCAAGTCGGCGGTGGGCCGCATGCTCGCGCAGCGGACCGGTGCCCGGTTTATCGACTCGGACCGCGAGATCGTCGAGCGCCACGGCAGCATCAGCACCATCTTCGAGGAGCAGGGCGAGCAGGCGTTCCGGACCCTCGAGGCAGGCATCGTCGGCGAGGCGCTCGGGGCGGGGGACGCCGTCGTCTCGCTCGGTGGGGGAGCGGTGCTCCATCCGGCCACGCAGGCCTTGTTGGCGCGGGCCACCGTGGTCTTCCTCGACACCGACGTCGCGACCGTGCTGCCGCGGATCAGCGGGGACACGGGACGGCCGCTCCTCGCGGGGCGCCCCGCCGAGCGGTGGCAGGAACTGTACGACGAGCGGCGGCCCGTCTATGCCGCGGTGGCGACGGTCGTGGTGGACACCCGCGGCCGGTCGGTGCGCGAAGTGACCGACGCCGTGCTCTCGGCCCTCGAGGCCGCCCCCGGAACATCCCGCGACAGCGTCGCGGCACCACCGAACGATCTGAACGAGGAAAGCGGGACGAACCCCCATGGCGACTGACGAACCGACCATCATCCCTGTCACCGGGAGCACTCCGGAGAACACGTACGACGTCGTCGTCGGACGGGGGCTGCTCGGCCGGCTTCCCGCGATCCTCGGGGAGCGCGTCCACCGCGTGCTGGTGATCCACCCGAGGGCGCTGCGGGCGACCGGTGACACGGTGCGTGCCGAACTGGCCGACGCCGGTTTCACGGCCGTGACCGCCGAGATCCCCGACGCCGAGGAGGGCAAGCACATCCAGGTGGCGGCGTTCTGCTGGCAGGTGCTCGGCCAGAACGACTTCACGCGCTCGGACGCCGTCGTCACCGTCGGCGGTGGCGCGGTGACGGACCTCGGCGGTTTCGTCGCGGCGACCTGGCTGCGCGGCGTCCGGGTGGTGCACCTCCCCACCAGCCTGCTCGGCATGGTGGACGCCGCCGTCGGCGGCAAGACCGGCATCAACACGGCGGAGGGCAAGAACCTCGTGGGCGCCTTCCACCCGCCCGCCGCCGTCCTCGCCGACCTGGACGCCCTGGCCACGCTGCCGAAGAACGAGCTCGTGACCGGGCTCGCCGAGGTGGTCAAGTGCGGCTTCATCGCGGACCCCGTCATCCTTGACCTGATCGAGCAGGACACCGCGGCCGCCACGGACGCGGCATCGCCCGTGCTCCGCGAGCTCGTGGAACGCGCCATCCGGGTGAAGGCCGACGTCGTCTCCGAGGACCTGCGCGACACGGGCCGCCGTGAGTACCTCAACTACGGCCACACCCTCGGGCACGCCATCGAGCTCGCCGAGCGGTACTCCTGGCGGCACGGCGCCGCCGTGTCGGTGGGCCTGGTCTTCGCGGCCGAACTCTCCCGGATGGTGGGGCGCCTCAGCGACGCGGACGCCGACCGCCACCGGAGCATCCTCGAGTCCCTCGGCCTGCCGGTGACGTACCGGCGCGACCGGTGGGCCTCACTGCTCGACGGGATGCGCCGCGACAAGAAGTCGCGCGGCGACCTCCTCCGCTTCGTCGTGCTGGACGGCATCGGCCGCCCCGGCATGCTCGAGGTCCCCGACACCTCGCTGCTCTTCGCCGCCTACCAGGAAATCGCCTCCTGATTCCCCCTCACGCTGCACAGGGTAGACTGGACCGTGGACTTTTAGCGCGCTTCCGCGTGCCCGCTGTGCCTCGGCCGGCCCATCCATCCGCGAAACCGACGAAAGTGAATCTGTGGCGACCACGAACGACATCAAGAACGGCACTGTGCTGAAGCTCGAAGGCAACCTCTGGAACGTCCTCGAATTCCAGCACGTCAAGCCTGGCAAGGGTGGAGCATTCGTCCGCACCAAGCTTCGCAACATCCTCTCCGGCAAGGTCGTCGACAAGACCTTCAACGCAGGCCTGAAGATCGAGACGGCCACCGTGGACCGCCGCGACTACCAGTACCTGTACAAGGACGGCGAGGACTTCGTGTTCATGGACACCTCGGACTACGACCAGATCACCGTGCCCGGCAAGACCGTCGGCAACGCGGCGAACTTCATGCTCGAGAGCCAGATGGCCACCATCGCCCTCCACGAGGGCTCGCCCCTGTACGTCGAGCTCCCCGCCTCCGTGACGCTGGAGATCACCTACACGGAGCCGGGCCTGCAGGGTGACCGCTCCACCGGCGGTACGAAGCCCGCCACGGTCGAGACCGGCCACGAGATCCAGGTGCCGCTGTTCCTCGGTACCGGCACCAAGGTCAAGGTCGACACCCGCACGGGCGAGTACCTGGGACGCGTCAACGAGTGAGCGCACGCAGTAAGGCCCGTCGCCGGGCCCTGGACATCCTCTTCGAATCCGAGCAGCGCGCCATGCCGGCCCTCGAGGTCATCCGCGCCCGCCGGGAGAAGACGGACATGGTCATCGCCGACTACACGGTGGACATCGTGGAGGGCGTCCTGGAGCACCAGGAGCAGATCGACGAGTTCCTGAGCACCTACTCGCAGGGGTGGACGCTCGACCGCATGCCCGCGGTCGACCTCATGATCCTGCGGATCGGCAGCTGGGAACTCCTGTACAACGGGGACGTGCCCGACGGCGTGGCCGTCAGCGAGGCCGTGGAGCTTGCGAAGATCCTTTCCACCGACGAGTCGCCCAAGTTCGTCAACGGGCTCCTCGGCCGGCTCCAGCAGCTCAAGCCGACCCTGCTCGCGTAAGGCCCTGCACGATAAGGCTCTGCACGAGCAAGTCCCGCAGTATCCTCCAGAAGCTCCCGTACGACGCCCCCGGGGCGTCGTACGGGAGCTTCTGTGGTCCTGGACGGCCTACCCGGACGCCGGGACGGCGTGAGCCGACGGAGCGGACGGCTTGTGGCTCAGCGCGCGGCCGAGGCCAGCTCGAAGATCCGTGCGCGGCGCTGCGTGGCTTCCTCCAGCAGGACGCGCTCCTCCGCGGCGTAGTCGGCGTCGCGGCGCCCGCCCAGCAGGCGCTGCCGCGTGTAGGCGATGCGCGCCCCGGTGCGGATGAACGCGCGCATGTCCTGCTTCGCGCCGATGGACTGCGCCCAGGCGAGCGCGCGCGAGCGCCCCGGGCGCGTCGCCAGCATCCTCACTTCCTCCGGCGTGAACCAGCCGGCGCGGGCGTAGTCGCCCAGGCGCGCCTCCGTCAGGCGCCGCTCGGACCGGCGTAGGGCCACGACCGAGATCACGGCGACGATGAACAGCGGCACCTGGACCACGAGGTAGAACAGGAAGAAGTCGTGGAACAGCACGAGGGTGCCGCCGTTCCAGAGCATGTGGCCCGCGATCGCGGGGATCAGTCCGAGGACGAACGCCGTCAGGATGCGGGCGTTGCCCCCTCCTCGGCTCAGCGCGAAGCCGAGGACGAACCCGAGGAGGGACGTGAACATGACGTGCGCGAAGGGGGAGAACAGGCCCCGCAGGATGAACACCCCGACCAGGGCGCCCGCGGTGCCGGACTCCCTGACGGCCGATCCGAAGTACAGGATGTTCTCGGTGAAGGCGAAGCCCGCCGCGACCGTCCCCGCATAGACGATGCCGTCGACGGGGCCGTCGAAGTGGCTGCGGCGCGTGTAGACCAGGATGAGGACGCCGAGGCCCTTGGCGAACTCCTCGACGAGCGGCGCCTGCAGCACCGGGCCGATGACCTCCGGCGACGTCGTCTCGAGCGCGGTCCCGAGGAGTTCCACGACGTAGGTGCCGAGCAGCAGGGACACGACGACCGAGGCGCCGGCGCCCCAGAGGAACGCGAAGAGCAGGGCGCCGCGGGGTTCGGGGTCCCATCGGTCGATCCAGCGCAGGCCGAGCAGGCAGATGCCGAGGGGCACGAGGGCGAGGATGCCGCAGAGCACGAACGCGGACGGACCCAGGGACAGGGACAGCAGGAGGAGGACGCCTGCGACGACGAGGGCCGCGACGATCACGAGCAGGACGTTGAGGACGCCGGAGCGGCGCGGCGGCGGTTGGTCCCAGACCGGCCGGAAGGGGTGCCCGCTGGTCGGGGTGGGGGCCGGACGGTGGTGCCGCACCGTGGTGTCGCCCCACCAGCCAGGGTGCGGGGAGAAGGAGGTGTCGTGGCGGCCGGAGCCCCGGGCCTCGTTCCACTGCGGGCTGCCCGCGCCCGCTCCGTGATCGTTGATCGCCATGGTGCAACCCTAGGGGCAAGCGGCGCTGTGATAGTTTTGACGGTGCAACCAGCCTTTAAATTCCGTCCAGTGAGGCGGGGAAGGAGGAAGCGTGTTATGACTGTGCCTGCCCAGGAATCCGGCATCCACAAGCGCGTTGTTCTCGCAGAAGCAGATATAGACCGGGCGCTCACGCGCATCGCCCACGAAATCCTCGAGGCGAACAAGGGTTCCCGGGATCTCGTCCTCCTCGGCATCCCGCGCAGGGGTTTCCCCCTGGCCCGTCGGCTCGCCCAGAAGATCGCCGCCGTCGACGAGAGCGTCGACCCCGATCTCATCACCGGCCAGCTCGACGTCACCATGTACCGGGACGACCTGCGCCGCAACCCCACCCGTTCGCCGCTGGCCACGCAGCTGCCGCCGTCGGGTATCGACGACAAGGTCGTGGTGCTCGTCGACGACGTCCTGTACTCGGGACGCACCATCCGCGCAGCCCTCGACGCCCTCGCGGACCTCGGACGGCCGCGCATCGTGCGCCTCGCCGTCCTCGTGGACCGGGGCCACCGCGAACTCCCGATCCGCGCCGACCACGTCGGCAAGAACCTCCCGACGTCGTCGCGGGAACGTGTCCGGGTCCACCTGGCGGAGATCGACCTGATCGGCGGCTCCGCGGTGAACGAGGTCGTCATCGAGGATCGTCCGTGAAGCACCTGCTCAGCACCCAGGACCTCTCCGCGAGGAATGCCCTGCGCCTGCTGGACGTCGCCGAGGAGATGGCGGCCGTGGGGGAGCGGGAGATCAAGAAGCTCCCCGCCCTGCGCGGACGCACCGTGGTGAACCTCTTCTTCGAGGACTCCACGCGCACGCGGATCTCCTTCGAGGCCGCCGCGAAGCGCCTGTCGGCCGATGTGATCAACTTCGCGGCGAAGGGCTCGTCGGTGTCCAAGGGCGAGTCCCTGAAGGACACCGCGCAGACGCTCGAGGCCATGAGCGCCGACGCCGTCGTGATCCGGCATCCGGCGTCCGGCGCGCCGGCCCGGCTCGCCGCGTCGGGCTGGATCGACGCCGCCGTCGTCAACGCCGGCGACGGCACCCACGAGCACCCCACCCAGGCGCTGCTGGACGCCTTCACGCTCCGGCGGCACTGGTCGCGGCTCGGCGGCAGCCCCTCCGCGGGCAGCACCCTCGCCGGCATGAAGGTACTGATCGTCGGCGACGTCCTCCACTCGCGGGTGGCCCGCTCCAACGTCTGGCTCCTGACCACGCTCGGCGCGGAGGTCCTCCTCGCGGGTCCGCCCACGCTGCTCCCGGTCGGTGTCGGCTCCTGGCCGTGCACGGTGTACTACAACCTCGACGACGCCCTCGCGCAGCGGCCCGACGCCGTGATGATGCTGCGCCTCCAGGCCGAACGCATGAACGCGGCGTTCTTCCCGTCGACCCGCGAGTACTCGCGGCGCTGGGGATTCGACGACGGGCGCCTCGCCCTGCTCGACACGATGGGCCTCGACGACACCGTCATCATGCACCCCGGCCCCATGAACCGCGGCCTCGAGATCTCCTCGGCCGCGGCCGACTCACCCCGCTCCACCGTCCTCGCCCAGGTCCGCAACGGCGTCTCCGTGCGCATGGCGGCGCTCTACCTGCTGCTCTCGGGTGACCAGCACGACGGGCCGGACGACGACCTGCAGGACCTCAAGCCTGCCATGACACCGGAAGGCCGTACCCCGTGACGACGAACACCAGCCACCCCGCCGAATACCTGATCCGCGGCGCCTCGATCCTCGGCGGTGCTCCGCAGGACCTCCTCGTGCGCGCCGGCATGATCGCCGCCGTCGGGCAGGCCGCAGCAGAGGAGGCCTCCCCGGGGGCCCTTCCGATCGAGGCCGGCGGCCTCGTCGCCCTGCCCGGCATGGTGGACCTCCACACCCACCTCCGCGAGCCGGGCCGGGAGGACGCCGAGACGGTCGAGACCGGCTCCCGCGCCGCGGCGCTGGGCGGCTTCACCGCCGTCCACGCCATGGCCAACAGCTCGCCCGTGGCCGACACGGCAGGCGTCGTCGAGCAGGTGTACCGCCTGGGCCTCGCGTCCGGCTGGGTCGAGGTACGTCCCGTGGGCGCCGTGACCGTGGGCCTGGGCGGCGAACGGCTCGCCGAGCTGGGTGCCATGGCCGAGTCCCGGGCGTCCGTCCGCGTGTTCTCCGACGACGGCATCTGCGTCTCCGACCCCGTCCTGATGCGCCGGGCCCTGGAGTACGTCAAGGCCTTCGACGGCGTCATCGCCCAGCACGCCCAGGAGCCACGGCTCACGGAGGGCGCCCAGATGAACGAGGGCGAGGTCTCGGCCGTCCTCGGACTCACGGGCTGGCCGGCCGTCGCCGAGGAGAGCATCATCGCCCGCGACGTCCTGCTGGCCCAGCACGTCGGATCCCGGCTGCACGTCTGCCACGTCTCCACGGCGGGGTCGGTCGAGATCATCCGCTGGGCGAAGGCCCGCGGCATCGACGTGACGGCCGAGGTCACGCCGCACCACCTCCTCCTGACCGACGAACTGGTCCGCAGCTACGACCCCGTGTACAAGGTCAACCCGCCGCTGCGCACGTCGGACGATGTCCACGCCCTGCGCGCGGCCCTCGCCGACGGCACGATCGACGTCGTCGGGACCGACCACGCGCCCCACCCGAGCGAGCACAAGGAATGCGAGTGGGCGCAGGCAGCGATGGGCATGACGGGGCTGGAGACCGCGCTGTCCGTGGTGCAGCACACCATGGTGGAGACCGGCCTGCTCGACTGGGAGGGCTTCGCCCGTGTCACCTCCACGACGCCGGCGCGCATCGGCCGCCTCGGGCACCAGGGCCGCCCCCTCGCGCCCGGCGAGCCCGCCAACCTGATCCTCGTCGACCCCGCCGCACGCTGGACGGTGGATCCGTCGACCATGGCCACCAAGGGGCGCAACAGCCCGTTCCGGGGGCTCGAGCTGCCCGGCAGCGTGCGCGCGACCTTCTACGGCGGACATCCGACGGTCCTCGACGGACGCCTCGCCACGCCGCGGACCACGGATCCGATCGTGGAGGAGGCCCCGGCATGGAATACCTAGGCTGGATCGCGCTGACCCTCGGCATCATCGTCGTGGTCGTCGCGCTCATGGCGCTCGGGTGGCGCAACCGGCTGCGCCGCCAGGCCGACGTCCCCGCACCACCCGACGCCCCCGCCGACCCGGGACCCGTCCTCTACGAGGCCGAGGGCCAGTACGTGGCGACGACCACCGCAGCGGACTGGCTCGACCGCATCGCGGTGCACGGGCTCGGCCTCCGCGGCAACGCCGTCGCCGCCGTCCACCCCGAGGGCGTCGTGATCACCCGCACGGGTGCTCGGACCGTCTTCATCCCGCGCACGGACCTCGTCTCGGTCCAGCTCGCCAGCGGCATGACCGGCAAGTTCGTCGAGAAGGAGGGACTCGTCGTCATCACCTGGCGCCTGGGTCCCGGCCGCGTCGACACCGGTTTCCGCACACGCCACCCCGCATCCAAGGCCCAGCTCGTCGCCGCCGTCGCGGCGCTCGTGCCGGCCGAACCCACCCCCCGAACCCCACCGAAACCCGAAGGCAGGGAACAGCTGTGAGCAACGTCCAATCCAAGGCACCCGCGGTGCTCGTCCTCGAGGACGGCCGGACCTTCCGCGGCCGGGCCTACGGAGCCGAGGGCACCGCCCTCGGAGAAGCCGTCTTCGCCACCGGCATGACCGGCTACCAGGAGACCATCACCGATCCCTCCTACGCCCGCCAGCTCGTCGTCCAGACCGCGCCCCACATCGGCAACACCGGGGTCAACGCCGACGACGCCGAGTCGCGGCGCATCTGGGTCGCGGGATACATCATCCGCGACGCCGCCCGCCGCCCGTCGAACTGGCGGTCCGAGCAGAGCCTCGACGACCAGCTGCGCGAGCAGGGCGTCGTCGGCATCGAGGGCGTCGACACCCGCGCCGTCACCCGTCACCTCCGCGAACGCGGCGCCATGCGCGCCGGCATCTTCTCCGGCGCCGAGGCGGCCCTCCCGGAGGGGCAGCTGCTCGAGCAGGTCCTCGCCCAGCCGTCCATGGCAGGCGCCCGCCTCGCCGAGGAGGTCAGCATCGAGAAGGCGTACGTCGTCGAGCCCGCAGACCACGGCTGGACCGACGAGCCCGTCGCCACCATCGCGGCGCTTGACCTCGGCATCAAGGCCATGACGCCCAAGCACTTCGCCCAGCGCGGCGTGCGCACCGTCGTCCTGCCCGCCGGGGCGTCCTTCGAGGACGTCGTGGCCGCACAGCCGGACGGCGTGTTCATGTCCAACGGCCCGGGCGACCCGGCGACCGCCGACGCCCAGGTGGAACTGCTGCGCCGCGTCCTCGACGAGCGGATGCCGTTCTTCGGCATCTGCTTCGGGAACCAGATCCTGGGCCGCGCCCTCGGCTTCGGCACCTACAAGCTCCGCTACGGCCACCGCGGCATCAACCAGCCGGTCCTCGACCGCCGCACCGACAAGGTCGAGATCACCTCGCACAACCACGGGTTCGCCGTCGACGCCCCGCTCGGCGGGCCGGTCGAGGCGCCCGCCGGCCGCTACGGGCGCGTCGAGGTGAGCCACGTCAACCTCAACGACGACGTCGTCGAGGGACTCGCCTGCCTGGACATCCCGGCATTCTCGGTCCAGTACCACCCCGAAGCGGCCGCGGGTCCCCACGACTCCGCGTACCTCTTCGACCGCTTCGTCGACCTCATGCAGGCCGAGAAGCACGGGGCAGGCGACGCCCGCGCGGCCTCCCGGCTCGACGCGTCCTCCGAATCGGACGCGCTGGCCGCCGCGGCCTCGGCAGAACTGGGGACCCACGGATCCAAGGTGTCGGGTACGCAGCCCCGGCACAGCACGACATCACTGAGCAGCACAACGCAGGAAGAGAACTGATGCCCCGCAGAACCGACCTCAAGAGCGTCCTGGTCATCGGCTCAGGGCCGATCGTCATCGGGCAGGCCGCCGAATTCGACTACTCGGGCACCCAGGCGCTGCGCGTCCTGCGCGAGGAGGGCCTGCGGGTCATCCTCGTGAACTCGAACCCCGCGACCATCATGACCGACCCCGAGTTCGCGGATGCGACCTACGTGGAGCCGATCACGCCCGACGTCGTCGCGAAGATCATCGAGAAGGAACGCCCCGACGCGCTGCTCCCGACCCTCGGGGGCCAGACGGCGCTGAACACGGCGATCGCCCTCGACAAGAACGGCGTCCTGGACAAGTTCGGCGTCGAGCTGATCGGCGCGAACATCGCCGCCATCGAGCTCGGCGAGGACCGCGAGAAGTTCAAGGGCGTCGTCGAGCGCTGCGGGGCCGAGTCCGCCCGGTCCGCCATCATCCACTCCCTCGACGAGGCCCTCGTGGCCGCCGAGGACCTGGGCTACCCGATGGTCGTCCGCCCCTCCTTCACCATGGGCGGCCTCGGCTCCGGCCTCGCGTACACCGAGCAGGACCTGCGCCGGATCGTCGGCCAGGGCCTGCAGTACAGCCCCACGAGCGAGGTCCTCCTCGAGGAGAGCATCCTCGGGTGGAAGGAGTACGAGCTCGAGATGATGCGCGACAAGAACGACAACGTCGTGGTCGTCTGCTCCATCGAGAACTTCGATCCCGTGGGCGTCCACACCGGTGATTCGATCACCGTGGCTCCGGCCCTGACCCTGACCGACCGCGAGTACCAGCGCCTGCGCGACATCTCCATCGCGGTCATCCGCGAGGTCGGCGTCGACACGGGCGGCTGCAACATCCAGTTCGCCGTCGAGCCGGACACCGGCCGCGTCGTCGTCATCGAGATGAACCCGCGTGTCTCGCGGTCCTCCGCGCTGGCGTCGAAGGCCACGGGCTTCGCGATCGCCAAGATCGCCACGAAGCTCTCCCTCGGCTACACGCTCGACGAGATCCCGAACGACATCACACTGAAGACCCCCGCCTCGTTCGAGCCGACCCTCGACTACGTGGTGGTCAAGGTCCCGCGGTTCGCCTTCGAGAAGTTCCCCGCGGCCGACCCCACGCTCACCACCACCATGAAGTCCGTCGGCGAGGCCATGGCCATGGGCCGCAACTTCACCGAGGCGCTCCAGAAGGCATTGCGCTCGCTCGAGCAGAAGGGTTCCCAGCTGTCCTTCGCGCCGGTCGCGGCGGAGGAGGTCGACGCCCTCGTCGAGGCGGCGAAGCGCCCCACCACCGAGCGCCTCTCGCAGGTGCAGCGCGCGCTGCTCGGCGGGGCGAGCGTCGAGCGGCTGTACGAGGCCACCGGCATCGACCCGTGGTTCCTCGACCAGCTGGTCCTGCTCAACGAGGTGGCCGAGGAGGTGCGCTCGGCGCCGAACCTGACCGAGGAGGTGCTGCGGCACGCCAAGCGCCACGGCTTCTCGGACGAGCAGATCGGGCTGCTGACCTCCACCCCCGACGCCGTCGTGCGCGGTGTCCGGCACGCCCTGGGCATCCGCCCGGTCTTCAAGACGGTCGACACGTGTGCCGCCGAGTTCGCCGCCTACACGCCGTACCACTACTCGTCCTACGACGAGGAGGACGAGGTGGAGCCGCACGAGAAGCCCTCGATCATCATCCTCGGCTCCGGCCCGAACAGGATCGGCCAGGGCATCGAGTTCGACTACTCGTGCGTCCACGCCACCATGGCGCTGCGCGAGGCGGGCCACGAGACGGTCATGATCAACTGCAACCCCGAGACGGTCTCCACCGACTACGACATCTCGACGCGCCTGTACTTCGAACCGCTGACCCTCGAGGACGTCCTGGAGGTCATCGCCGCCGAGGAGCGCACCGGTGGCGTGCTCGGCGTGTTCGTGCAGCTCGGCGGACAGACACCGCTGAAGCTGGCCCAGCAGCTGGCCGACGCCGGCATCCCGATCCTCGGTACCTCCCCGGAGGCGATCGACCTCGCCGAGCACCGCGGCGCCTTCAGCCGCGTGCTCGACGCCGGCGGCCTCATCGCCCCGAAGAACGGTACCGCGGTGTCCTTCGAGGACGCCAAGAAGATCGCCGACGAGATCGGGTACCCGGTCCTCGTCCGGCCGTCCTACGTGCTCGGCGGCCGCGGCATGGAGATCGTCTACGACGAGGCGAACCTCTCGCGCTACATCACGAACGCCACGGAGATCACCGAGGCCCACCCCGTCCTGATCGACCGCTTCCTCGAGGACGCCATCGAGATCGACGTCGACGCCCTGTACGACGGGACGGAGATGTACCTCGGCGGCATCATGGAGCACATCGAGGAGGCCGGCATCCACTCGGGCGACTCCGCGTGCGTGCTGCCGCCCATCACCCTGGGTGCCGATGTCCTGCAGCGCGTCCGCGAGGCGACCCTCGCCATCGCGGAGGGAGTGGGCGTGCGGGGCCTCATCAACATCCAGTTCGCCCTCGCCTCGGACGTGCTCTACGTCCTCGAAGCCAACCCGCGGGCCTCGCGCACCGTGCCCTTCGTCTCGAAGGCCACCGGCGTGCAGCTCGCCAAGGGGGCTGCGCTCATCGGGACCGGCGTCACCATCGCGGAGCTCCGGGGCGAGCACGGACTGCTCCCGGCGCGGGGTGACGGCGGCTCCCTGCCGCTGGACGCACCGGTGTCCGTGAAGGAAGCCGTCCTGCCGTTCAGCCGCTTCCGTACGCCGGAGGGCACCGTCGTCGACTCGCTGCTGGGCCCCGAGATGCGCTCCACGGGTGAGGTCATGGGGATCGACAAGTACTTCGACACGGCCTTCGCGAAGAGCCAGGCCGCCGCGAACGCGGCCCTGCCCATCGAGGGCAAGGTCTTCGTGTCCGTCGCGAACCGGGACAAGCGCTCCATCATCATGCCGGTCAAGCGGCTCGTGGACCTCGGCTTCGAGATCGTCTCCACCGGCGGCACGGCCGACGTGCTCCGGCGCAACGGAATCCAGGCGACCACGGTCCGCAAGGTCGCCGAGGGCGCGGGCGCCCAGGGCGAGGGGACCGTCGTCGACCTCATCACCGAGGGCGGGATCGACATGATCATCAACACGCCCTCGGGCGGGCAGGCCCGCGGTGACGGCTACGAGATCCGCGCCGCGGCCACCTCCTACGGGTTGCCGGTCATCACGACCATCCCCGAGGTGGGAGCGGCCGTGCAGGCGATCGAGGCCATGCGCTCCTACGAGTGGTCGGTGACGAGCCTCCAGGAACACGCCGCCAACCTGCGCGCGTCGACCGAAGCCCGCGATGCCGACCTGCGCGCATCGACCGAAGCCCGCGATGCCTCCTGAGGCGGGCGCCGCGTCCCGTGCCCCCTTCGGGGAGCGGCTCGCGGCGGCCCGCGCGGCGAAGGGCAGCCTGTGCGTCGGGATCGATCCGCATCCCGCGCTGCTGGGTGCCTGGGGACTGGACGACTCACCTGCGGGCCTCGAGCGGTTCTCGCTCGCGGTGCTCGACGCCGTCGGGCCCGTCGCGGCAGCCGTGAAGCCACAGGTGGCGCTGTACGAGCGGCACGGTGCGCGGGGGCTGGCGGTCCTCGAGGCCGTGCTGGCGCGCGCCGCGGAAACCGGTGTCCTGACGATCGCCGACGCCAAGCGCGGCGACATCGGCTCGACCATGCAGGCGTACGCGGAGGCGTGGCTGGGGGAGGGGCGGCCCCTGGCCGCCGACGCCGTGACGCTCAACCCGTACCTCGGGTTCGAGTCCCTCCGGCCCGCGATCGATCTCGCCGCCGCGACCGGCCGGGGGGTCTTCGTCCTCGCACTCACCTCGAATCCGGAGGGCCGCTCGGTGCAGCACGTCGGAGGGGACGCGTCGGTGGCGCGGTCCATCGCGCGTGCCGCCGCCGCCGAGAACGCCGGGTCGGCACCGGGGTACGTGGGACTCGTCGTCGGGGCGACCATCGGCGACGCCGCCCAGCGGCTCGGCCTGGACCTCGCCTCGCTCAACGGGCCCATCCTCGCCCCGGGCGTGGGAGCGCAGGGTGCGGGACCGGAGGAGCTGGGTGCCGCGTTCGGGGACGCCCTGCCGTTCGTCCTGCCGACGTCGAGCCGTGCCATCCTCGCGGCTGGGCCCGTTCCCGCGAATCTGCGGGCGGCGGCGGAGCGGACGCGCGACGAGCTCGCGTAGGTCGCATTGATTTCGGAGGCGTGCGCCGGGTAGGTTCGGTTCGGGACCGACCCATCAAGCCCATCGATACGACGAGCGGCCGCCGCCCCATCAGGTGCCGTCAAGCGCAGGGAGCACCAGTGAGTCTGAAGCCATTGACGGATGTCGAACGAAGACGGGCGCGGGAGAAGGCGACGGCTGCGCGCGCGGTTCGGGCGGACATCAAGTCCCGGCTGAAGACCGGTAAGCTCTCTGTGGCGGAAGTGATCGAGAATCCCGACGGCGACGACGCCGTGGGCCGCCTCAAGGTCCTGGATCTCCTCAAGGCCCTGCCCGGCGTGGGGGACGTGCGGGCGGCCGCCATCATGGCAGAGGTCGGTATCGCCGCGACGCGCCGCGTCCGCGGACTCGGCATCCATCAGCGCAGGTTACTCGTCGAGTACCTCGGACACCATTCTGGCTCGGCCAGTAAGTAAGGAAGCCTCAGTGTTCCAGCCCCGGTTGACTGTTCTCGCCGGCCCGACCGCGGTCGGCAAGGGAACCGTCTCCACCTATATCCGGGACAACTACCCGGAGGTGTGGCTCTCCGTCTCCGCGACCACCCGGCCTCCCCGCCCGGGTGAGATCCATGGCGTGCACTACTTCTTCGTCTCCCCGGAGGAGTTCGACCAGCTCATCGAGGACGGGCAGTTGCTGGAGTGGGCCCTGGTCCATGGCCGCAACCGCTACGGCACGCTGCGCCGCACCGTGCAGGCCGCGATGGACGAGGGCCGCACCGTGCTGCTCGAGATCGATCTGCAGGGCGCGCGCCAGGTCAAGGAGAGCATGCCGGAGGCGAATTTCGTCTTCCTGGCCCCGCCGAGCTGGGACGAGATGGTGCGCCGGCTCGTGGGCCGCGGCACCGAAACACCGGAGGAACAGCAGCAGCGGCTGGAAACAGCTAAACTGGAACTTGCCGCCGAGCCGGAATTCAACCACACCGTCGTCAACGACACCGTGGAGCATGCGGCAGACGAGCTCGTATCACTGATGGGACTGCGTCCGCTGCAGCGCTGACAAGCCCTGCACCGGCCGTTCCGCCTAATATTTGGAGAATTTGTGTCAACTCAGCCCGAAGGCATCATCAACCCGCCGATCGACTCTCTGCTGGAGGCCTCGGACTCGAAGTACGCCCTCGTGATCTATGGTGCCAAGCGCGCCCGCCAGATCAACGCGTACTACTCGCAGCTGCATGAAGGGCTCTTCGAGTACGTCGGCCCCCTGGTCGACACGAAGCTGAACGAGAAGCCGCTCTCCATCGCGCTGCGCGAGATCAACGAGGGCATGCTCGTGTCCACGCCGATGGAACAGTCCGAGTAGTCCCGCCGGTCGGGCAGCACACGGACAACCGGTGCGCATAGTACTTGGTGTCGGAGGAGGGATCGCAGCCTACAAGGCAGCATCCCTCCTCCGTCTTTTCACGGAGTCGGGGCATGACGTCACCGTCATCCCCACGGACGCGGCGACGCGCTTCGTCGGAACCGCCACCTGGGAGGCACTCTCGGGCAACCCGGTGAGCAACAGCGTCTGGGACGACGTCGACAAGGTGAACCACGTGCGGCTCGGCCACGAGGCCGACCTCATCGTCGTCGCCCCCGCCACGGCCGACGTCCTGGCCCGCGCTGCCGCGGGGCTCGCCAACGACCTGCTGACGGGCACTCTCCTCATGGCGCACGGTCCCGTCTTCCTGGCACCCGCCATGCACACCGAGATGTGGCAGCACGCCGCGACGAGGGCGAATGTCGAGACCCTCCGCTCCCGCGGCGTCACGGTCATGGAGCCCGCATCCGGGCGTCTCACCGGCTCGGACTCCGGTCCTGGCCGGCTGCCGGAACCTGCCGACATCTTCGACGCGGCGATGGCCGCCGTCGCGCGGTCCTCGGGGTCCGAGGCCCTGCAGGGCAAGCGCATCACCATCTCCGCGGGAGGCACGCGCGAGGCCCTCGACCCGGTACGCTTCCTTGGGAACCGGTCGTCCGGCAAGCAGGGCATGGCCCTCGCCGAGGCGGCCCTCGCCCGGGGAGCGCACGTGACCCTGATCCTCGCGCATGCGGAGGTGGCGCCGCCCCGCGGCTGCGACGTCGTCCGGGTCGAATCAGCCCTCCAGCTGCGCGAGGCCGTCCTCGCGGCGCTCCCGGTCACCGATGTCCTCGTGATGGCCGCCGCGGTCGCCGACTTCCGTCCCGCCGAGGTCGTCGCCACCAAGATCAAGAAGAACGACGACGGGACCGATCCGGTGATCACGCTCGTCCGCAATCCCGACGTTCTCCGGGAGGCCGTGCTGGCCCGGCAGGATCACGGGAAGCCGCCCGTCATCGCGGGATTCGCCGCCGAGACCGGTGACGCCGCGGCCGACCCGCTCACGCATGCCCGCGCCAAGCTCGCGCGGAAGGGCTGCGACTTCCTCGTGCTGAACGTCGTCGGCTCGGACCTCGTCTTCGGCGAGGACTCGAACGAGGTCACCATCCTCGATGCCGACGGCAGCGAGTCCGACCCCGTGCGCGGATCGAAGCGGGCCGTCGCGGATGCCGTTCTCGACCACGCCGCGCACCTCCTGTCCCGCTGAGGCAGCTCCGCCGGGCGTGTCGGCAGCCGTCCGCCCGGCGGCGGCCCAGCGTCCAACGGGCTCACGACGGGCATTCGTCCGGCAGCCGCGGGACCCTCGGGCCGTGCAGCATCCGGGCCGGACTGTCCCTCCAACCAAGTAGAGTGGGCACGTGAATTCACCCAGCACTGATTCCCCCCTGCGCCTGTTCACCTCGGAGTCGGTCACCGAGGGCCATCCGGACAAGATCTGCGACCAGATCAGCGACGCGATCCTCGACGGACTCCTCGAGCAGGACCCCGACTCCCGCGTGGCGGTCGAGACGCTCGTCACCACCGGGCTGGTGCACGTCGCGGGTGAGGTGACCACGGAGGCGTACGTCGAGATCCCCGACATCGTCCGCAAGACGATCCTCGGCATCGGCTACGACTCCTCGGCGAACGGTTTCGACGGGGCGCGGTGCGGCGTGTCGGTGTCCATCGGCCAGCAGTCCGCGGAGATCGCCTCGGGCGTGTTCACCTCCCTGGAGACCCGCGAGGGCACCGGCGTGGATCCCTTCGACGCCCAGGGTGCCGGTGACCAGGGGATCATGTTCGGCTACGCGAGCGACGAGACGGCGGTCATGATGCCGGCGCCCATCTGGCTGTCCCACCGCCTCTCGGAACGCCTCACCGCTGTCCGCAAGGACGGCACCCTTCCGTACCTACGGCCCGACGGCAAGACCCAGGTCACCATCGGCTACGACGGCGACCGGCCGGTCTCGATCGACTCCGTCGTCATCTCGTCGCAGCACTCCTCCGATGTGTCCCTCGAGCAGCTCAGGGCCGACCTGGCCGACCACGTCATCGCGCCGGTCCTCGAGGATTCCGAGCTCGATACGTCCTCCGTCCGGCACATCCTCAACCCGGGCGGCGCGTTCGTGATCGGTGGCCCCGTAGGAGATGCCGGATTGACGGGCCGCAAGATCATCGTGGACACGTACGGGGGCATGGCCCGGCACGGCGGTGGAGCCTTCAGCGGCAAGGACCCCTCGAAGGTGGACCGTTCGGCCGCCTACGCCATGCGCTGGGTCGCGAAGAACGTCGTCGCGGCCGGCCTTGCGCGCCGCGCCGAGATCCAGATCGCCTACGCCATCGGCATGGCCCAGCCCGTCGGCATCTACGTCGAGACCTTCGGTACGGAGACGGTCGACCCGCTCGCCATCGGCACCGCCATCCGTGAGGTCTTCGACCTCCGCCCCCTCGGCATCATCACCGCACTCGACCTCAAGCGTCCCATCTACCAGCGCACCGCCGCCCACGGCCACTTCGGCCGCGAGGAGGAGGGCTTCACCTGGGAGCGCACCGACCGCGTGGACAAGCTCCGGAGCTACTTCAACGCCTGAGCCGGAAGGGGACAGCGCACGGCGCAGGCTGCCGGACGCTTCAGCATCATGACGGAGACGGAGCGGGACACGATCGGGACGGACGGCCAGCTGTCGCTGCTGCACGGCTTCGGGCCCGCGAAGCTGCCCCGGACCGATCCCGAACGGGCGTCGACGCATCCCGTGGCCCGGGTGATCCTCGACGCGCAGCTACCCCATCTCGACCGGTTCTTCGACTATGCGGTGCCCGCCGCCATGGATGCCGAGGCGCAGCCCGGGGTGCGGGTCAAGGTGCGGTTCGCCGGACGCGAGCACACGGGGTTCCTCGCCGAACGGGTGGATGAGGCCAGTACGACGGCCACGCTCCTGCCCCTGGGCAAGGTCGTGTCCCCCCAGCGCGTCCTGACACCCGAGGTCCTGGCCCTCGCGACGGCCGTCGCGGCACGGTCGGTCGGAACGGTGAGCGATGTCCTGCGGCTGGCGGTCCCGCCGCGGATGGCCCGCGTGGAGGACGAGTTCCCCCCGGGAACTGCCCCGGCAGTCGATACGGCAGTCGATACGGTGGTAGATACGGTGGTTGCTCCAGGCACAGCCACGCCGGCCCCACGGGCCCCCGGCATCTTCCGGCGCTACTCCAACGGGCCGGCCTACCTGCAGCACCTGCGGGCGGGGGAATCGCCGCGGGCCGTCCTCACGAGCCTCGGTGGCTTCGGCAGCACGGCGTGGACGGAGGAGATCGCCGAGGCCGTCGCCGAGACGGCAGCCTCGGGCCGCGGCTCCATCGTCGTCGTTCCCGACCAGCGCGACCTCGCGCGCGTCGAAACCGCGCTCGTGGCGCGCCTCGGCCCGACCGCCGTGGCCCGCCTCACGGGGGAGGACGGGGCGACGCCCCGGTATCGCAGCTTCCTGCGGATCCTGCACGGGTCGGCGACGGTCGCCGTCGGGACCCGTTCGGCCGCCTACGCGCCCGTGCGCGACCTGGGACTGGTGTGCCTGTGGGACGACGGCGACGACCAGCATCTCGAGCAGCGCGCACCGTACCAGCACGTCCGCGACGTGCTGCTGTTGCGGGCCGAGCAGGAGGGCGCCGCCGTGCTGCTCTCCTCCTTCTCCCGCAGCACGGAGACGCAGCGGCTCGTCGACACCGGCTGGGCCCACGCCGTCCAGGCCGATCGTGCCGAGGTGCGCCGCGCGACACCGCGGGTCGTCCACGCCGCCGACGCGTACCAGATGGAACGCGACCCGCTCGCCGCGCAGGCCCGCATACCCCACGCGGCCTGGGCAGCAGCGCAGGCCGGGCTGAAGCACGGACCCGTCCTGCTGCAGGTGGCCCGCACCGGATTCTCCCCGTCCCTGGCCTGCGACCGGTGCCGTCACCCTGCACGGTGCTCCTCCTGCGCCGGGCCGCTGGCGCAGCCGAGCCGGAACGCCCCACCGGCCTGCCGCTGGTGCGGGCGGCCCGAGACCTCCTGGTCCTGTCCCGAGTGCGGCGGGACCCGGGTCCGCGCAACCGTCGCGGGTGCTCTCCGGACCGCCGAGGAACTGGGGCGGGCCTTCCCCGGCGTGCCGGTGGTGTCCTCTGCGGGCGAGCACATCGTCGACACCGTCCGCGACGTGCCCGCCGTCGTCGTCGCGACGCCCGGCGCGGAGCCCGTGGCGCCTGGCGGCTACGCGGCCGTCATCCTGCTCGACGGCAACGCCCTGCTCAGCCGTGAGTCCCTGCGCGCCGGAGAGGACGCCCTGCGGCGCTGGTTCTCGGCGGCCATCCTGGCGCGCCCGTCCGCGGCAGGAGGCACCGTGGTCATCACGGGCGACGACGACGTCGCGGTGGGCCACCTCGTGCGCTGGGATCCCGCCGGCGCTGCGGCGCGGGAACTCCTGGAGCGGCAGCACCTCGGCCTGCCTCCCGCCGTCCGGTATGCCGTGCTGACGGGGACCCGCGAGGCCCTGACGTACTTCCTCGAAGGAGTCGGGACGGAGGGCGCCCGCGTCGTCGGGCCCGCGCCCGTCCCGCCGGACATCCGCCGGGAGGCGATGCGGGTGGCACGTGCAGCAGCGGACCCGAAGGACACGGGGCGGACGGGCGCTCCGTCCCCGGACGCACTCGCCGGGCAGGGAAGCCACCGCGTCCTCCTGTTCTTCCCCTACCGTGCGGCAGCCGCCATGACACGGCAGCTGCGGGCCCGCCGCGCCACCCTGTCCGCGAAACGGACGGGAGAGCCGGTCCACATCCGGCTCGATGCGCTCGACGTGCTCTAGCAGACCACTCGCAATGCTCTTGCCGGCCACCCGTGCCGGGATCGCCGCAGCGTCTCCTCAGCCTGCCTCAGCCTGCCTCAGCCTGCCTCAGCCTGCCTCAGCCTGCCTCAGCCGGCCCCAGCGTCCGAGCCCGTTCCTGCGTCAGCCGTTGGTACCCGGGTCTGTGTCAGCTGCCTGGTCAGCCGGCAGTGACAGTTCATGCACGGTACGCCGGTGACGTGGGGCTGCATGGAGCGCGACGGACGGCGCCCGTCAGGGAGTGGGCACGGTCCGCCACCCGCCGGAATCGATCTCGACGACGATCGGCGCGCCGACTCCGATACCCCGCGCCCGCAGCGCCCCGTCGAGATCGGCCAGGGGTGCGGCGACCACGAAGGCCTCGCCGCGGTACAGGTCGGCCGTCTCCTCCACGAGGGCGACGACGGCGTCCGGACCGCGTGCCTCGAACCGGCCCGCGACCCGCAGGCGCGCCAGCCACGGGGGCGGAGCGGCGGCGGCGTCGAGCAGGATCGCCGTGGCCGGGCACTGGAGGTCGGCCATGTCAGGCCCGCCGTCGTGCATGCTCGGCGACAGCCCGTTCGCACGCCAGCCGGAGCTGCTTCGCCGAGAAGGCCCACGAGTAGGCCGACGCCCGCTCGATCCCGGCTCGGGACGCCTCGGCCCACCGGTCCGGCTCCTCCAGGGTGCGCACCATGGCGGCCACCGCCGACGGGTCGTCCGGGTCGACGTACAGCGCTGCGGTGCCGCCGACCTCGCGGAAGATGGGGATGTCGCTGGCGACCACCGGGGTGCCCGTCGCCATCGCCTCGATGATCGGCAGGCCGTACCCTTCCGCCCTCGAGAGGGTGACGAGCGCGGTCGAGTCGTGCAGCAGGTCCTCGTACTCGGCGTCCGTCACGCCGCCATGGAAGACCACGCGGTCCGTTCCGGGAGCCAGGGCCTCGAGCTCCCGGCGGCGTTCCGGCGTGATGCGGCTCAGCAGGTGGAGCGTGTGCCCGGGCAGGGTGGCCATGGCGCGGACGAGTGTCTCGACGTTCTTGTAGGGCATGAAGGAGCCCATGTAGAGCAGCGACGCCGACCGCGGCGCCTCCGGATCGCGACGGCGCTCCGTCGGCTGCGGCGCATTGCCCACGAGCAGGACGGGCCGGCGCGTCAGCCGGTGCCGGCGGATGAGGTCCGCCGTCGTGCTGGAGATGGTGGCGACGACGTCCGCGCGGTCGAGGAGGAGGCGCTGGGGCCAGTAGGCGAGGTGGTAGAGCCGCCAGAGCAGGCGCACGGGGAGCGGGAGGAACGTCGGCGGTGTCGGGTTCTGGTAGTAGATGAGGTCGTGCAGGGTGAGGACGAGCGGGTACCTGCGGCCCCAGGACCCCATGGTCTGCATGGGGCACACGACGACGTCGGGCTCGAGCGGGTTGATGCGCCGGGCGACGAACAGTTCCGCGGGGGAGAGGGGGCTGTTGATCCGCACATGCGGTACGTCCGGCAGGAGGGCGAGCTGCCGCGGGTCGCTGATGAGCATCACGACGTCGTCCGTCTCCGCGAGGGCGGAGATCAGGCTGGCTCCGTAACGGCTGATGCCGTCGTGGTGGTCGGTGCGCGTGAAGCGCGCGTCGAACAGGATCCTCATGCAGGTGCGTCCTTCAGGCAGTTCTCGAGGAAGTCCTCCACCAGCAGCGCTGCCTCGCGCGGCTTCTCGTAGTGGACGAGGTGGCCGACGTCGGGGATGACCTCCAGTGTCGCGTCCGGGATGAGGGCCGCCAACTCCCGCTGGCTGGCGACCGACCCGATGTCGTCGTTCTCCGCGGCGATGAGCAGGACCGGCATCGTCAGCTCCCGCGCTCGGTCCCGGACGGTGCCCGAGATCGACGCCCGGAACGCCTCCAGCACGACGCGCCGGCCGGCGAACGAGCTGAAGTAGGCATCGTGCTGCCCATGGATCCAGCGCCGCAGGTTCCTGTCCTTCGTCTTGGCCAGAAAGATGCTCATGCCCCGTACGATCGCGGGATTCGACAGGAGCGCCCGCCCGGCGGTTTCCGGCAGGCGGTCCGCGGCGACGTAGTAGCCCTCCGCCAGCCGGGATGCGGTCCGGCTCGGCCCCTCGAGGGCGGGAGCGCTGATGGGGTTGACGAGGACCAGGATCCCGGCGAGGTCCGGGTCCAGGGCGGCGGCCTCGGCAGCGACGATCGACCCGAAGGAATGCCCGAGCAGGACGCGCGGCTCCGGGACGAGCCTCCGGGTGACGTCCCTGATGAAACGGGCGTAGGCGGCGACGTCGTGCGTGCCGCCCAGTTCCTGGCCCTGACCGAACCCCGGCAGGTCCGGCAGGAGGACCCGGTGCCCGGGTAGTTCCTCGACCAGGCGCAGCAACCCGTGGTGGTCCCCCCGGAACCCGTGCACCATGACGATGGTCGCGCCGTGCGGAGCGTCGCTCGGTCCGCCGGCGGGGAGGTCGGCGGCACGCTCGGCGGGATAGTCCCAGACCCGCTGGAGCGTCCCCTCCCAGGGGATGCTCCGGACGACGGCGGATCGCATCAGCCCACCCGGTCCGGGTGCGAGCCGAACCTCTGGTCCCGGTCGAGCGCGTCGAGTGCCGCGACGTGCGCGTCGTCGAGGGCGAACCCGAAGATGTCGAGGTTGGAGCTGATGCGCTCGCGGGAGCTCGCCTTTGGGATCGTGAGGATGCCGTGCTGCAGGTGCCACCGCAGGATCACCTGCGCCGGCGTGCGGCCGAGTTCAGAGGCGATCCGGCCCACGACGGGGTCCTGCAGCACGTTGCCGCGTCCGAGGGGACTCCAGGCCTGCGTGGCGATGCCGTGCCGTGCGTGGAACGAGCGCAGGTCGTGCTGCTGCAGGTAGGGGTGCAGTTCGACCTGGTTGAGGACGGGGACGACGCCGGTCTCGGCCAGCAGGCGCTCCAGGTGCGGCCGCTGGAAGTTGGAGACCCCGATGGACCGGACGCGGCCTTCCGCCTGGAGCCGCCCGAGGGCACGCCAGGTCTCGACGTACAGGTCCTTCGACGGGCACGGCCAGTGGATGAGGTAGAGGTCCAGCCGGTCGAGGCCCAGCAGGTCCATCGATGCGTCGAACGCCCGCAGGGTGGCGTCGTGGCCGTGGTCGTCGTTCCAGACCTTCGACGTGACGAACAGGTCCCCCCGGTCACCGGTCTCGAGGTAGGCCCGCGTGGCTTCGCCCACGCCCGCTTCGTTGCCGTAGAGGGCCGCCGTGTCGAGGAGCCGGTAGCCGGCGTCGAGCGCCGTCGAACAGAGGTGCGCGGTGTCCGCGGGCGGGACCTTATAGACGCCGTACCCGACGACGTCGATCGATGTGCCGTCGGCGAGTGCGACGCGGGGGACGGAGGAGCTCATGGGGGAACTCTACCGAGATCGGCCCGGGCAGGGCCCGCGCCCGGTAGGCCCTGCGCGTCGCTCAGCGGGGATCGAGCCCGTCGAGGATGAGCTCCAGTCCGTACTCGAATTCGTCGCCGAAGTCGTAGCCGGGCTGCATCACGATACCGGTGGCGATCTCCATCATCCACGGGTACTGCCCGCCGGCGAACTGCTCCATGATCGGTGCCGCGACGTCGGCCACCGAGTCGGCGCCACTGAGCGGCAGGGCCACCTCCTGCAGGGCGAAACCGTAGATGTAGCTGTCGAGCAGTGCGTAGGCGTGGGCCGTCGCGCGGAGGGTGAAACCGGCGCTGCGCAGGGTACCGAGCGTGGCGTCATGGTGTCGCAGGGTCGCGGGGCCGGGGTGCGTCCGCGATTCGAGCAGGCCGACAGCCCAGGGATGGCGGCCCAGCACCTCCCGCAGGGAACGTGCCCGGGCGAGCATCTCCTCCCGCCACGGATTACCGATCACCGGAAGGTGGACCTCCCCGAAGACCAGGTCCACGATGCCGTCCAGGATCTGCTCCTTATTGGCCACGTAGTAGTAGAGGCTCATGGGTCTGCAGCCGAGCTCCTGGGCGAGCGTGCGGATGGTCAGGCCGGCGATGCCGTCGCGGTCGGCCAGGGTGAGCGCACACCGCAGGACGCGCTCCCTGGACAGCGGGGTCCGTCCGTTCGTTCCCGTCCGTGCGGCCATCGCGGCGGCTCCTCGGCCTAGTGGTTTCGTACATTGTACGATAACCTCCCCGCATAACGGGTGACGCACCGTGCGGCGCCGGAGAGGCAGTCATGCAGGAACGGCTCGGCAGGACGACGGCGGGTACCGGGACCATGAGGGCGGTGGTGCAGGATGCCTACGGCAGGGCGGAGGTGCTGCGCCCGCGCGAGGTGCCGGTGCCCGGGATCGCGGCGGACGAGGTACTGGTCCAGGTACGGGCCGCCGGGCTCGACCGGGGGGTGTGGCACACGATGACGGGACTGCCGTACCTGGGCAGGCTGGCCTTCGGGCTGCGCGGGCCGAGGAATCCGGTGCCCGGCATGGACGTCGCCGGTGTCGTCGTCGCAGCAGGTGCCCGGGTGTCGCGCTTCGCCGTCGGCGACGAGGTGTTCGGCGTCGGTCGCGGAACCTTCGCGGAGTACGCGACGGCTTCGGAGGGAAGTCTCGTGCACAAGCCCGCCGCGCTGTCCTTCGTCCAGGCCGCAGCGGTGCCGGTCTCCGGCGTCACGGCGATGAAGGCGCTGCACGATGTCGGCCGGGTCTGCGACGGCCAGCAGGTGGCGATCCTGGGAGCCTCGGGCGGTGTCGGCAGCTTCGCGGTGCAGCTCGCCAGGGCGGCAGGAGCGCAGGTGACGGCGGTGTGCAGCGGTGCCAAGGGCGAGTACGTGCGCGCACTGGGTGCCCATCGGGTCATCGACTACTCGCTCCAGGACTTCGCGCACGCCGGTGCCGCGTTCGACCTCATCCTCGATATCGGCGGCACCCCGTCGGTGGGTCACCTGCGCCGGGCGCTCGCACCGAACGGCACGGCGGTGATCGTCGGCGGCGAGGGCGGAGGGAACCTGACCGGCGGTCTGCACCGGCAGATCGGGGCCGCGGCACTGTCCCCGTTCGTTCGCCAGAGGCTGGCGATGGTCTTCGCCGTGGTGCGCGCGGAGGTGCTCGAGCGGCTCGTCCCCCTGATCGAAGCCGGCTCCGTCGTACCGAGCATCGACCGCACCTTCCCGCTGGCGGATGCCGCGGAGGCGATGGACTACCTCGAGTCGGGGGCCGTCCGCGGCAAGGTGGTCCTCACGGTGTAGCCGCGCGTGCTTCGGCAGTTCCTCCTCAGGTGTGGACGAGGCGCCGGGCGGATCCCTCGTCCAGGATGAGGTCGGTGGCCAGTCCTGCCGCGAGCGCCCCGCGGAGGCCGTTGATCTTCGATTCTCCCGACACGACGCAGATGCGCCTTTGAACCCGCTTCAGGTCGTCGAGGTCGGGCCCGGTGCTGCGCTCGTTGAGCAGGATGTCGCTGTAGGAGCCGTCGGCCCGGAAGAACATGGTGGCGACGTCGCCCACGACCTCCTCGCTCTCCAGGGTGTCGAGGTCCTCGCGGTCCAGATACCCACCGCTGTAGACGTGGCTCGGGATGCCGGCGCCGATGGATCCGACACCGAAGATCGCCATGGTCATCCGGCCCTGCAGATCGAGGATGCGGCGGACGCTCCGCTCCTCCCACATCGCCGTCTTCGTGGCCGCGTGGTCGAAGAACGCGGGGACGGGGAACTGTTCCACACGAGCGCCGTAGGCCTGCCCGAAGCGCCGCAGGATCTCGCTCGCATAGGTGATCCCCGTGGTCTGGGTGTTGCCGGCACCGTTGAGTTGCACGATCGTGCTGTCGTGGGTCTGCTTGCGGGTGAGGTGGTGGCTGACGGCGCTCAGGGTGGATCCCCAGGCGACGCCGATGATGGCGTTCGAATCCACGAGGGGCCCGATGGTCCGGGCCGCCTGGATGGCGACGCGGTCGAGCACCTCGGAGTCGCTGATGGAGTCCGCGACCGGCACCACGTGGGCCTCGACGCCGAACCGGCGGCCGATCTGCTGCTCCAGCGCCGGCGCACGCTCGGACGGGTTGTTGACCTGGATCTGGACGAGGCCCGTCTCGCGCGCCATGGAGAGCAGGCGGGAGACCGTGGAGCGCGAGGTGCGCAGCTCGCGCGCGATGGCCTCCATGGTGAGGTCCTGGAGGTAGTACATTTGGGCGGCCCTCAGGGCGTCCCGCGAGCGGTTGCCCTCCGTTCGCTCCACCTCGGCGGACTCCCATCCGGTACTGCCGTTCGCCGTCGTCATTCCGCCAGTCTGGCCGTCCGTGCACGTTTGTGCAATCCGATTGACTGCTATTCCCACTGCTCCAAGAATGGAACCGCAGTACCCAGTCCAGACAGACCAGCTACAGAGAAGCGACGGAGTAGTCCTTTGAGCATTCCAGCCGACCGGACCACCGGAGAAGGCACGACAACTTCCACCCGCACCGTGGTGCAGAAGCTCAGGGACACCCCCCGGGCCTCCGTGCTCGTCATCGGCGGCGGCATCAACGGGGTCGGTACCTTCCGCGATCTCGCACTGCAGGGGATCGACGTCGCCCTCGTGGAACGCGGCGATTACTGCCAGGGGGCCTCGGGTGCCTCGTCGCACATGATCCACGGCGGGATCCGCTACCTCGAGAACGGCGAGTTCCGCCTCGTCCGCGAGTCCGTCATCGAGCGCAACGCCCTCCTGCGGATCGCACCGCACTACGTGAAGCCGCTGCAGACGACCATCCCCATCTACACGACCTTCTCGGGCATCCTCTCCGCCCCGATGCGCTTCCTCACGCACCGCCAGGGCAAGCAGGTGGAGCGCGGCGCCGTCCTCATCAAGGCCGGCCTCACGATGTACGACTTCTTCTCGCGCGACGGCGGCAACGTCCCCCGCCACTCCTTCGTCGGCCGCAAGAAGGCGCTCGCCGCCATGCCCGAGCTCCGCAAGGACATCAAGTACGCGGCAACCTACTTCGACGCCTCCGTGCACAACCCGGAGCGCCTCACGCTGGACGTGCTGCGGGACGGCCAGGTCGCCAACCCGGCCGCCCGCGCCGCCAACTACGTCAGCGCCATCGGGACGACCGACGAGGGCGTCGTGCTGCGGGACGAGCTCACGGGGGAGACCTTTCCCTTCCAGGCCGACGTCGTCGTCAATGCGACCGGGGCCTGGACCGACAGCACCAACGCCGCGCTCGGTGCGGAGACCCTTTTCATGGGCGGTACCAAGGGCTCGCACATCGTGCTGGACAACCCCCGACTGCTGGAGGCGTGCAACGGCACCGAGATCTTCTTCGAGCATCTCGATGGCCGCATCGTCCTCATCTACCCCATGGGGGACCGCGTTCTCGTCGGCACCACGGACATCGACGTCGACGTCGAGGCGCAGGCCGTCTGCACGGACGAGGAGATCGCGTACTTCTTCGAACTGATCGGGCACGTGTTCCCCGACATCCCGGTCTCGCGGGACGACATCGTGTACAGCTTCTCCGGCGTGCGGCCCCTGCCACGCCATGATGACACGCAGCCCGGCTTCGTCTCGCGCGACTATCGCATCGAGAAGCGCGAGGAGAAGCGGGGCGGCCGCTCCGTCACCACCCTGAGCCTCGTCGGCGGCAAGTGGACCACCTTCCGTGCCCTCTCCGAGCACCTCACCAACGACACGCTCGCGGCCCTCGGGGCGACGCGCAGGACCTCGACGGCGGGTGTCGCGATCGGCGGCGGCAGGGACTTCCCGACGGACGAAACGTCACGGCGAACCTGGATCACGGCGGCGATCCGGCCGGGCGTCGACGAGGCCCGCGTGGAGGTCCTGCTCACGCGCTACGGAACCCGCGCAAAGGATGTTCTCGAATACCTCGCCGAAAGCCCGGACAGGATGTTTAATTCCACGCAGGAGCTGAGCACGCGAGAACTCGCCTACATGGTGGAGCACGAGCAGGTCGGCCACCTGATCGACGTCCTGATTCGCCGTACATCACTTGCATTCCGGGGCCTGGTCTCCGAGGAACTACTGGTAGAGCTTGCCGAGACCCTGGCCCCGCTGCTGGGTTGGACCGCTGACGAATCCGCAGCGGAGATCAAGCTCGCCGAGAAGGTCCTCGCCGAGGCCCACCGGGTGCAGGTCAAGAGCCTGACCGCGTAGCGGCACCTGCCGCGACGTGGTCGAACCGCTGTTCCGGCGGTGCAGTGCCAACGGCAGTGGTTGCCGGGGGGAACCAACGGGTGCCGTCGAGGCGGCGGCACCCGTCGATAAATGAATAGATAGAGGAGTCAATGATGTCTCTGGAAGTATTTGTTGCCGAAACCTTCGGCACGATGCTGCTGCTATTGCTCGGTACGGGCGTCGTCGCGAATGTCGCGCTCGCCAGGACCAAGGGCAATAACGGTGGCTTCCTCATGGTCAACTTCGGATGGGGGCTCGCCGTCTTCGCCGGCGTCTACGTCGCAGCCCTCTCCGGAGCCCACCTCAACTTCGCGGTCACGATGGGTCTCTGGGTCAACGGCGACACCGCCGAATTCGCTCCCGGCGTCGACAAGAACTTCATCACGGCGATCGCCTACCTCGCGGCGCAGATGCTCGGTTCCATCCTCGGCGCGATCCTGTGCTGGCTCTCCTACAAGCAGCACTTCGACGAGGAGCCGGACCCCGCCAACAAGCTCGGCGTCTTCTCCACGGGTCCCGCCATCCGGTCCTACGGCTGGAACCTCGTCACCGAGATCATCGGCACGTTCGTGCTCGTCTTCGTCATCCTGTCCCTCGGCCCCACAGCAACGGGCCTCGGCCCCCTCGCGGTCGCCCTGCTCGTCGTCGGTATCGGTGCCTCCCTCGGCGGCCCCACCGGCTACGCCATCAACCCGAACCGCGACCTCGGTCCCCGTATCGCCCACGCCATCCTGCCCATCCGGGGCAAGGGCAGCAGCGACTGGGGCTACGCCTGGGTCCCGGTCGTCGGACCGATCATCGGTGGTGTCCTCGCCGGCATCGTCGTCCAGTTCATCACGTTCCCCGTAGCGGCCGCGTAGGTCCCCCTTCCGACTCGGCGGCTGTGCGCAGCCGCCGATCAACGACGTCCATCCAATGAAGGAGCAAGACATGTCGCAGCAGTACGTCATCGCCATCGACCAGGGCACCACCTCCAGCAGGGCCATCGTGTTCGATCACAAGGGGGACATCGTGTCCTCCGGCCAGAAGGAACACGAGCAGATCTTCCCGCAGGCCGGCTGGGTGGAGCACGATCCCGCCGAGATCTGGGACAACACGCGTGAGGTCATCGGCACCGCACTCTCCAGGGCGAACCTCACACGCCACGACATCGCCGCCGTCGGCATCACCAACCAGCGCGAGACCGCCGTCGTCTGGGACAGGACCACCGGCAAGGCCGTCTACAACGCGATCGTCTGGCAGGACACGCGGACCCAGAACATTGTGGACGAGCTGGCACGGGACGGCGGCGTCGAACGGTACAAGCAGAAGGTCGGTCTGCCGCTGGCCACCTACTTCTCCGGCACCAAGATCAAGTGGATCCTCGACAACGTCGACGGGGCACGCGAGAAGGCGGAGGCCGGCGACCTCCTGTTCGGCAACACGGATTCCTGGGTCACCTGGAACCTCACGGGCGGCACCGACGGCGGCGTGCACATCACCGACGTCACCAACGCCTCGCGCACGCTGTTCATGGATCTCGAGACGCTGGCGTGGGACGAGTCGATCCTCGCCGACTTCGGGGTGCCCGTGT
Organism: Arthrobacter pasteuri; assembly: GCF_054510955.1. Taxonomy (NCBI): domain Bacteria; kingdom Bacillati; phylum Actinomycetota; class Actinomycetes; order Micrococcales; family Micrococcaceae; genus Arthrobacter; species Arthrobacter pasteuri. The sequence goes on along the minus strand of NZ_JBTNDO010000001.1, from coordinate 428,222 downwards.
CGATGATGCCCGAGATCAAGTCCTCGTCCGAGGTCTACGGCACCGTGCACACCTCGCAGCTCCTGCGCGAGACGCCGGTGGCCGGCATCCTTGGTGACCAGCAGGCGGCGACCTTCGGTCAAGCCGCCTTCGACAAGGGCGGTGCAAAGAACACGTACGGCACCGGCAACTTCATGATCGTGAACACCGGCGAGGAGATCGTCCACTCCAAGAACGGCCTGCTCACGACGGTCTGCTACCGGCTCGGCGACGCGAAGCCCGTCTACGCGCTCGAGGGTTCGATCGCCGTCACCGGTTCGCTCGTCCAGTGGCTCCGGGACAATCTCGGCATCATCAAGAGCGCCCCCGAGGTGGAGCAGCTCGCCACGACGGTCGACGACAACGGCGGCGTGTACATCGTGCCCGCGTTCTCGGGCCTGTTCGCGCCGTACTGGCGCGCGGATGCTCGCGGTGCCATCGTCGGCATGACCCGCTTCGTGAACAAGGGCCACATCGCCCGTGCGGCGCTGGAGGCCACGGCCTTCCAGACCCGTGAGGTGCTGGACGCGGCGAACGCCGATTCCGGGGTGAACATGGAGGACCTCAGGGTCGACGGGGGCATGGTCGCCAACGACGCCCTGATGCAGTTCCAGGCCGACATCCTCGGCATCCCCGTCATCCGACCGAAGGTCACGGAGACCACCGCACTCGGCGCCGCCTACGCTGCGGGCCTCGCCGTCGGCTTCTGGAAGGACACCGACGAGCTCGCCACCAACTGGGCCGAGGACAAGCGCTGGAACCCGTCCATGGACGAGGCCGAGCGGGACCGCCAGCTGCGCCTGTGGAAGAAGGCGGTCACGAAGACCTTCGACTGGGTCGACGAGGACGTGCGCTAGCACCGACCGTCCACCGGGGCGTGCCCGGTCCGCCGCAGGGCGGGCCGGGCATGACCTGGCAGGTGCACCCCTGCATCCCGGTTTCCGTCGTCGGGCTGCGGGCACTGCTAAAGTGAACGCATGCTCCGCGGCCTCCTGCTTACCTAGCCGCACGGTACTCACCGTGCGGCGGCCCCTCCCTGTGTGAGGGGCTTTTGTGTGTCCGGCGCAGGACGCCCCGAGGCACCGGGGCGCGGGTCCGCGGCAGCGCAGCAGAGACAAAGCATCGAGCAGGACGACGTTCCACCGACAGGACAGGTCAACATACAGTGAGCATCAACCCCGAGGGCGCTCAGCCGGACGAGAACACCTACGACTTCTCCGCCATCGAGGCGAAGTGGCCCGCGGTCTGGGACCGGCTCCAGGCGTTCGCACCGGCCGACGACGGCGAGCGCGAGCGCCGCTACGTGCTCGACATGTTCCCCTACCCCTCCGGCGACCTGCACATGGGCCACGCCGAGGCGTTCGCCATGGGCGACGTCGCGGCGCGTTTCTACCGCCAGAAGGGCTACGACGTCCTCCACCCGATCGGCTGGGACTCCTTCGGGCTCCCCGCCGAGAACGCGGCCATCAAGCGCAACGCCCATCCCGCCGAGTGGACCTACGCGAACATCGAGACCCAGGCGAACTCGTTCAGGCGCTACGCGATCAGCGCCGACTGGAGCCGCCGGCTGCACACCTCCGACCCGGAGTACTACCGCTGGACGCAGTGGCTCTTCGTGCGGTTCTTCCAGAAGGGGCTGGCCTACCGCCGCAACTCGCCGGTGAACTGGTGCCCCAAGGACCAGACCGTCCTGGCGAACGAGCAGGTCATCAACGGCGCCTGCGACCGCTGCGGGACGATGGTCACCAAGAAGAACCTGAACCAGTGGTACTTCAAGATCACCGACTACGCGGACCGCCTGCTGGACGACATGGAGCAGCTGAAGGGCCACTGGCCCGAGCGCGTGCTCGCCATGCAGCGCAACTGGATCGGCCGTTCCGAGGGCGCGCACGTGCGGTTCCGGATCGAGGCCGACGGCGACCTGCCGGCGAGCGACGTCACCGTCTTCACGACCCGGCCGGACACCCTGTACGGGGCGACGTTCTTCGTCGTGGCCGCGGACGCCGACCTCGCGCTGGACCTCGTCACGCCGGACCGGCGGACGGACCTGGAACAGTACCGGGAGCAGGTCAAGGGACTGTCGGAGATCGAACGCCAGGCGACGGAGCGTGAGAAGACCGGGATCTTCACCGGCCGCTACGCCGTCAACCCGCTCAACGGCGAGAAGCTGCCGGTCTGGGCCGCAGACTACGTCCTGGCCGACTACGGCACCGGGGCGATCATGGCGGTCCCCGCGCACGACCAGCGCGACCTCGACTTCGCCCGCGCCTTCGACCTGCCCGTGCGCACCGTCGTCGACACCGGAGCCGAGGACGCCGCCGAGACCGGGATCGCGACGACGGGCGAGGGGACGCTGGTCAATTCGGGCGAGCTGACCGGCCTGGACAAGGCCGAGGCCATCCGCCGCGCGATCGGGCTGATCGAGGAGCAGGGGACGGGCGAGCACACGATCAACTACCGCCTGCGGGACTGGCTGCTCTCGCGGCAGCGTTTCTGGGGCACGCCCATCCCGATCATCCACTGCCCTAAGTGCGGTGAGGTCGCCGTTCCGGACGACCAGCTGCCCGTCACGCTGCCCGAGGGCCTGCGCGGCGAGGCCCTCGCACCGAAGGGGACGTCGCCGCTGGCCGCCGTCGAGGAATGGGTCAACGTGGCGTGCCCGGACTGCGGTGGCGCCGCACTCCGTGACACCGACACCATGGACACGTTCGTGGACTCCTCCTGGTACTACCTGCGCTTCGTCAACCCCCAACTGGACACCGCGCCGTTCGACACCGAGGCCGTGAACCGCTGGCTGCCCGTCGGCCAGTACGTGGGCGGCGTCGAGCACGCCATCCTGCACCTGCTGTACAGCAGGTTCTTCACGAAGGTGCTGTTCGACCTCGGCATGGTCGGCTTCACGGAGCCCTTCAGCGCGCTGCTGAACCAGGGCCAGGTGCTCAACGGCGGCAAGGCCATGAGCAAGTCACTCGGCAACGGCGTCGACCTCGGCGAGCAGCTCGACCGCTTCGGCGTCGATGCCGTGCGCCTGACCATGGTGTTCGCGTCCCCGCCGGAGGACGACGTCGACTGGGCGGATGTCTCGCCGTCGGGCTCGGCCAAGTTCCTGGCGCGCGCCTGGCGGCTCGGTGGCGACGTCACCAGCGAGGTCGGAGCCGACGCGTCGGCGGGTGACCGGGCACTGCGCTCGGTGACGCACCGGACCGTGGCCGAGGCCTCGGAGCTGATGGAGGCCAACAAGTTCAACGTCGTCATCGCGAAGCTCATGGAACTCGTCAATGCGACGAGGAAGGCGATCGACTCGGGTGCGGGCGGCGCTGACCCCGCAGTGCGTGAAGCGGCCGAAGCGGTTGCCATCATCCTCAGCCTCTTCGCGCCCTACACGGCGGAGGACCTGTGGAACCGCCTCGGACACGAGGCGACCGTGGCGACGGCGGGCTGGCCCGCGGTGGACGCGGGGCTGCTGACGCAGGAGAGCGTCGTGGCCGTCGTCCAGGTGCAGGGCAAGGTTCGGGACCGGCTGACGGTGTCCCCGGACATCGCCGAGCAGGACCTGCGCGAGCTCGCCCTCGCGAGCGAGCAGGTACAGCGTGTGCTGGACGGCCGGGGCATCCGCACTGTCATCGTGCGCGCGCCCAAACTGGTCAACATCGTCCCGGCCTGATGGAGCGGGGACCGGCGGCGCCAGGGCATGCGGACACCGTACGGGTGGCCGTCGTCACCGATTCGGCCGCGGGCTTCCCGTCCGACTGGCTGACGCCCGGCGGTGCGGCCGACGACGTGCAGGTGGTCGCGATGCCGGTCCTCGTGGGATCCGACATTTTGACCGGTGAGCACGACGACGTCACGGAACCGCTGATGGTGGCCCTCGCCGCGGGGTCGGACGTGCGCACGTCCCGTCCGTCGCCGGGCCAGTTCGACAGGGTGTACGGACGCCTCGCGGAGGAAGGCTACGACGGCGTCGTGTCCGTCCATCTGTCGGGGCTGCTGTCCGGGACGGTCGAAGCAGCACGGCTGGCGGCGTCACGGGCGACCATCCCGGTCGAGGTGATCGACACGAGGACGACGGGCATGGCCCAGGGCCGGGCGGCCCTCGCCGCCCTCGCTGCCGCCCGGACGGGTGCGGACCTGCAGGCAGCCGCAGCCGCCGCGGCGATCGCGGCACGCGCCTCCGCGCTCTACTTCTACGTGCCCAGTGTCGAGCAGCTGCGGCGCGGCGGCAGGGTCACCGCAGCCGCGGCCTGGTTGGGCACGCTCCTGTCCGTCCGCGTGATCCTCCACGTGCAGGCCGGGCGGCTGGTGCCCCTCGAACGCATGCGATCGGCGCAGCGGGCGATGGCGCGGCTGCAGGAACTGGTGGAGGCCGACGTCGCGACCCGGGCGGGCGGCGTCCTGCTGACCGTGCACCATTTCGGCAACGAGGAGGAGGCGCGCGGCCTGGCCGAGCGCCTCGAGGCGGTGGCAGGGACGGGACGCGTGTCCCTGGCTCCCTGCCCCTCTGTCCTCGCCGCGCACGCGGGCCTCGGCGTGGTCGCCGTGACGGTCACTGCGGACCAGCCCGTGACGTCCGGCCGCTCCTGACAGCCGCTCCTGACGGTCTTCCTGACGCACTTCTGAGGGTTCCTGTCGGCCGTTCCAGCCCGATGTCCACATAGCACCAGCCGTCTGCGGCTCCGCGAGGCGTTGGTCCTAGCGTTTCCCCATGGGAAAGCACCGATGGCCGACTGCACGGGACGAAGGTGCGCGGCCCCCGCTGGCGTCCGTGTCCCCGTCTCCTGCTTCTTCGCCGCCCGAACCTGGTCCGCAGGACGAGGGCCGGCCGGACTCCCCGCTGCCCGACTCCCCGCGGCCCGACGAGGGCCGGGATGGGGACACAGCCGAAGAGCGGCACGCGCTCCACCGCAGCGACGTCCTGCAGCGTCCTGCCCCCGGTCTGTTCTCGCGGCCGGGCGGGCAAAATCAGGGTCCTCTCCTCCAGCGAGGGCAGGATCAGGGTCCTCCCCGTAGCGGGGTGCAGTGGGGCGTCGCCCGGCCGGCAGCGCTCGTCTTCCTGTGGGTCGCACTGGCGATCGGTGCTGCACTGTTCCTGGTGCGTAGCTCCGAGCCGTCTGCCGCTGCGGTGTCGGTGCAGCTCGACGCCAGATCCTCCAACGGTGAAGAGCCTGGCACCGGCCCGCCCGACGCCTCCCGCTCGGTCGGTCCTGATGCGGTCGGTCCTGATGCGGTCGGTCCTGGTGCGGGCGACGGTGGCTCAGGTGGGTCCGGCGGGGCGGACGCGGACGCGACGGGCCCGGACGCAGGAGGCTCGAGCAGTGGGGCTGCGCCCGGAGGGCGGCAGCAGGGGCATGTCCAGGCGCGTGTCGGCGACGCATCGGAGGGCTCGTCGGAAGGTTCATCGGCAGGAACGCCTGCCCCGGCGGGCGGCGCCGGCCAGCGGACGATCCTCGTCTACGTCACGGGTGCGGTGGCTTCGCCCGGCGTGGTCACGATCCCGTCCGACGCACGCCTGTTCGAGGTTCTGGAGAAGGCCGGTGGCGCCCTTCCCGAGGCGGACCTCGATGGGATCAATCTCGCCGCCGCCCCGTCCGACGGACAGCATATCCACCTCCTCGCCGTGGGTGAGGAGCCGCGAGCCGATCAGGACGTACCGGATGCAACGGCAGCGCCTCCGGGCGTGGAGGTCGACGCCTCCGGCGGGACTCCGGACAGCAGTGGTGCCGGCCCAGGTGGGGTCATCGACATCAACACCGCCACCCTCGCCGAGATCGAATCACTGCCCCGCGTGGGTCCGGTCATCGGGCAGCGGATCATCGACTGGCGCGAGGAGAATGGCCCTTTCGGGCAGCCCGCCGATATCGACGCCGTACCGGGAATCGGGCCGGGCATGCTCGAAGGGATCCTTCCCCGCATCGTGGTGCGGTGAACCGTCCTGTGGCTTCCCCTGGCCCCCCGGCGCCCCTCCGGACCGGCGGGGACGGCGGACCCGAGGACGGCGCACAGCGGCCCCGCCGACCGCGGTGGAGTGGTGACCTCCGCCTCGTGCCATCCGCCGGAGTGGCGTGGGCGGCGGCCGCGATCGCCATCCGGGGTGGAGCGACAGGCGCTGCGGCGAGTGGCCTCCTTGCTGCTGCGGTCGGGCTGGTCCTGGCGTGCATCGTGGTCCTCGTCCCGTCCGGGTCCGGCCGGAGGTGGACGATGGTCGCCACGCAGGCACTCGCGTCAGCAGCAACGCTGACGCTCGTCCTGCTCGCAGCGGCCGGAAGCCTCGCCCGTGCGGACGCTGGACCGGTAGATGATGCCGTCGCCGGCAGGATACCGTTCACGGCCGTCCTCCGGATCTCGGGGGAACCGTCGCTGCTGGATCCCGGAACCTTCGGCGGCGGCAAGCGCTACCTCATCGACGCCGACGTCATCGGTGGGATGGTGCGCGGTGATCCCTTCGCTTCCAGGACGCCCGTCGTGGTTTTCGGCTCGGAGCAGTGGGCTGGGCTAGGGACGGGAGACACGGTCCGCGTGCTCGGCATCGCGAAACCGCCCGATCGCGTGGGCGAGGCGACCGCGATCTTCCTTCCCTCGACCCGGCCCGCGGTCACGAAGGCAGAGGGGTGGCTCGGCTATACCGCCGACCTGAGGACACGCTTCCGCGACCTCGCCGTTCGGGACGCCCCCGGCGGTCTGCTGCCCGGTATGGTGCTCGGTGACCGGACCGGTCTCGAGCCGGCCCTGAAGAAGGCCATGACGGTCACCGGCCTGACCCATTTGACGGCCGTGAGTGGAGCCAACTGCTCCTATGTCGTCGCCTTCGCGTTCCTCGGACTGAGGGCGGCCCGGCTCCCACGTGCACCCGCCGCCGCCGGCGCGGTGGTGGCGCTGGTGGGCTTCGTGATGCTTGTCCGCCCTGAGCCGAGTGTCCTCCGGGCGGCAGTGATGGGCACGATCGGTGTGGCCGCCGTCCTCTCGGGGCGCGGCAGGGCGTCCCTGACCCTGCTGATGCTGTCGATCATCATCCTTCTCGCGGTGGACCCGTGGCTCTCGGTGTCCTTCGCCTTCCTGCTCTCGGTTGCAGCAACCCTGGGGCTGGTCACCGCCGGACCCAAGGCCGTCGACACGCTCAACCTCGTGATGCCGCGTGTCGCCGCCCAACTGCTCGCCATTCCCCTGACGGCGCAACTCTTCTGCACACCGATCCTCGTCCTGATCCAGCCCGCGCTCCCGGTGTACTCGCTGCCGGCCAACGTGCTGGTGTCGCCCGTGGTCCCCGCGATCACTCTCGTGGGGATGCTGGCCGTCCTCGCGCTGGTAGCCGCTCCGGTCCTTGCACAACCCCTCGTCGCTGCAGCCCAGTGGGGGACATGGTGGGTCGCCGGCGTTGCCGGCACGCTCGCTGCTGCGCCGGCGGCGTCCCTGCCGTGGATCCCGGGCGCGCCCGGCGCCGTCCTCGCCGCGGTGGTGACGCTGACGATTCTCGTGCTCATGATCCAGCAGGAGGCCATCGCCGGGTGGTGGGGGAGGAGAGTCGCATCACCCCTTCCGCAGGTTCCGGATGGCGGCATGGGCACTGGCTCCGGCCCGGATCGGGCGGTGGGCCCGAGCCCGGATGGTTCTGTCCCACGCGGGGCCCGTCCGTCTGCTGTCGGGCAGGACAGGCGCCGGCGGCATCACGGCGCCGTGCTCGCACTCCTTCTCGCCCTGTGCGTTGCAGCGGGTGCCCTTGTCATCCACCGGACGACGGCGCGGCCGCCCGGGAGCTGGGTGATGGCGATGTGTGATGTCGGTCAGGGAGACGGCATCGTCGTCAGGACGACAGCCGGCCATGCGATGGTCGTGGACGCGGGACCGGATCCCGACGCCATGGACATGTGCCTGGACCGCCTGGAGGTCGATGTGATCGACGCGCTCGTTCTCACTCATCTGCACGACGATCACTACGGCGGCGTCGAGGGCGCCATGCGGGGAAGGACCCTCACGGCCATCTACTACTCGACGGGCGAGGAGAACCCGCCCCGAGAGGTGAAGGAGGCTGCAGCTGCCGCAGGGGTGGAGGCTGAGCGCCTGACCAGCTCGACCGCTCTCGACCTCCCACAGATCCAGGTCGACATCCTCTGGCCGAGAGGGGACACCATCACGTCGGAGGAGAACAACGCCAGCGCCGTCCTCGACGTCGTCGTGCCGACGCCGGACCGGTCCGTGACACTGCTGCTCACGGGAGACATCGAGGAGGACGCTGCCGCCGCCCTGCTGGCCGCCGAGCCGGCACTGGCCGACAGGGGAGTGGACATCCTGAAGATCGCCCACCATGGAGCCCGGAACGGAGGCACGGCGGTGCTGGAAGCGATCGCTCCCAGCCTCGCGCTCATCTCCGTGGGTGAGGACAACGAGTACGGCCACCCCCACCCTGCCATCATCGACGCGCTCGATCGACTGGGCATCGCCACGGCCAGGACGGATGAGCTCGGGTCGTTCACCGTGGAGGTCGTCGGCGACACGGTCGAAGTCCGCAGGCTCCGGTAGGGCCGCCACGCCATCGGGGTGCCCCGCAGCTTTGAGGCAAGGCCCCGCCGTGAAACAGTAGACGGAGGTCTGACGGAAGGAACCTCGCCACGTGGCAACAAGATCACCCGCCGGCCGCAGCAGCGGCTCCAACCAGCAGCCGGCATCGTGGCGTGAGGCGCGTCCCGCGGCCGTCATGCTGCTGTCCGGCCCCGAGGACTACCTGGCGTCGAAGGTCTCCGAGTCGATCCGGGCGCAGGTCCGCACCGCCCAGCCAGGGGCGGAGCTCGTCAGCTTTGACGCCGGATCATACGAGGCAGGCACTCTGACGATGCACGCCAGTCCGTCACTGTTCGGTGACTGGAAGGTCATCGAGGTGGCGGGGCTCGCCCAGATGAACGACGCATTCCTGGTCGACGCGCTCGCCTACCTCACGGATCCCGCACCGGATGTCGTCCTGGTCCTGCGTCACTCGGGCGGCAATCGTGGGAAGAAGCTGCTCGACGCGATCAAGGCCGTGGGTACCGTCGTCGATTGCCAGCCACTCAAGAAGGACGGCGAGAAAGCGGAATTCGTCACGACGGAGTTCCGGCTGGCGCGTCGTCGCATCGACCCGGACGCCGTGAGGTCGCTCGTCGCCGCCGTCGGGTCGCAGTTGCCGGAACTCGCGGCAGCCTGCCAGCAGCTCATGGCGGATTCCGCGGGCGATGTCTCCGCCGAGACGGTGGAGAAGTACTACGGCGGACGCGTGGAGGCCACGGGATTCAAGGTGGCCGACGCTGCGCTGGCGGGACGCACGGCTCAGGCGCTGTCCATGCTGCGCCACGCCCTCGCGACAGGAGCGGACCCGGTCCCGATCGTCGCCGCGCTCGCCATGAAGGTTCGCGCCGTCGCGAAGGTCCACGGCGTCAGAGGGTCCTCGATGCAGCTTGCGAAGGACCTGGGCATGGCGCCGTGGCAGGTCGACCAGGCCCGGAAGGAAGCCCAGCGCTTCAGCTCGGACGCCCTCGCACGTTCCATCCGCGCCCTCGCCGAGGCGGACGCCCAGGTCAAGGGCGAGTCACGGGACCCGGTCTACGCCGTCGAGCGGGCTGTGACCGTCATCGCCCTGGGGGACGGCTGACGCACGGCTGACCGCCGCAAAGCCGTCGCGGCGCCCTCCGAGTCCCGCTGGGACGCCATGCTCAGATTCCGATGACGCTGAGCCATGCGGCGAGGGCGAGGAGGGTGATGATCAGGACGGGGATGGTCAGGACGATGCCCGTGAGGAAGTACCGGCCCCAGCCGATGTGGATGCCCTTGCGGTCCAGGACGTGCAGCCAGAGCAGGGTGGCCAGGCTGCCGATAGGGGTGATCTTCGGGCCGAGGTCGGATCCGATGACGTTGGCGTAGATCATCGCCTCCTGGGTGAGGCCGGTGACTCCTGCTGCTCCGATGGCGAGGGATGCGATGAGGACGGTCGGCATGTTGTTCATCAGGGATGCGAGGACCGCGACGATGACGCCGACGCCGAGTGCGGTGATGAGGACTCCGTTGGTGCTGATGGCGGAGAACACACCGGCGAGTTCGTCGGTGAGCCCCTGGTTCCGCAGTCCGTAGACGACCAGGTACATGCCGACGGAGAACAGGACGATCTGCCAGGGCGCTTCACGGAGGATTCGAGGGACGGAGATCCGACCGTTCGAAAGAGCTACTGCGCCGCCGCCTGCTGAGGGAATGGTAGTCTCGTCGTGATGTCCGTCAGAGGCGCTTACGTCAGAGGCTGGGACGCTGTTCGCGGCGCCGCCGGTGGAGCGGCGGGTCGCTCCAACTGTTGCGTAATCGAGGTCGGCTGCCCGGTCCGCAGCATCAGCCGTGGACGTCGCAGCCTGCACTGCTGAACCCGTTGCTCTGGCCCGCGGGAAGAAGAATGCAGGCTTGCGGGATGCGACGAGCATGAGGACCACTGCGCCGAGGCCGGCGATTGCGGACAGTGGGATGTGCAGCGGTTCAGCGGCGAAGTAGCCGATGAGCAGGACGCCGAGGATGACCCACCCGGTCTTGAACGTGAGGGGATCCGCGATAGCCGATTTGGGGGTTCCGAGGACGCCCATGTCGTAGTGACGGGGGATGACCTTGCGGAAGAACAGGAGCAGGACGCCGAGGCTCGCGGCGGCGGACACGATACCCACGGGGACCATGACAGCGGCGTAGCGGGCGAAGCTGATGTCGAAGAAGTCGGCGGTGACGATGTTGACGAGGTTGGACACGACGAGCGGCAGGCTCCCGGCGTCGGCAATGAAGCCGCAGGCGATCACGAATCCGAGGGATGCCTTGGCCGGGAACTTCAGGGCCAGGAGCATCTGGATGACGATCGGCGTGAGGATGAGGGCCGCGCCGTCGTTGGCGAACACCGCCGCGATGGCGGCTCCGAGCAGGACGATGAGCGTGAACAGCAGCCGTCCGTTGCCTCTGCCCCAGCGGGCGACGTGCAGTGCCGCCCATGTGAAGAACCCGGATTCGTCGAGGATGAGGGAGATGATCACGATGGCGACGAACGCGAAGGTCGCGTTCCAGACGATGTCCCATACGACCGGGATGTCGGAGAGGCTCACCACCGTGGTGATGAGTGCGAGGACCGCACCTGCCAGGGCAGACCAGCCGATGCCGAGGCCCTTGGGTTGCCAGATGACCAGGGTCAGGGTGGCGAGGAAGATCAGAACAGCGACCACGGTCATGGCAGTCATAGCAGCAGGACTCCTAACAGGAGGGCAGAAAGAAGCGCGCCGACGAGCTCACACGTGAGGTCGTGACGGATTCGGGAGCGAACACCGGGCGACGACGGCAGTTGAACACGGCCGTCCTCGCCCGGCGCGAGAAGCGTCGGGGCTGGGGTCAGCGGGTGGTGAGGGTTGCGTGAAGGTCGGTGACCCGTTCAAGGATGTCGTCACGGACCAGGCGCATCCGCTCGATCCCGTCGATACCGCGCTCGCTGGGCTCGTCCGTCTCCCACCGCTCATAGAGGGTGCCCTCGACCTCGTCGACCTGCGCTTCAGGGCCGAGGATGACGACGAGGTCCGCCTGCTCCTGGTCCTCCCGGGTGATCTGGCGGGGGACGTTCCGGCTGATGTCGACCCCTACCTCGGCCAGGACCTGGGCGGAGAGGTCGTTGACCGCGGAGCCAGGCTTCGATCCGGCAGAAGCGGTGGTCACGGAGTCACCGGCGACCTTGTCCATGAGGCCGGCGGCCATCTGGGACTTCCCTCCGTTCTTCACGCACACGAACAGGACAGAGGGCTTATCGGCCTTGAAACTCATAGGGGTACTCACTTCTGGTCGGTGGAGGGGACAGCAGGGGTCAGGCGGGATCCGGGCAGGAACTAGGTTTGGCCCGGGTGGCTGGGGTGTTACCTGGGTTCGGTGAGGACGCCGGCGAGGGCATCCAGAGCGCCGGGCACGAGGGAGAAGTACGCCCAGACGCCGCGCTTTTCCCGGTGCAGGATCCCGGCGTCGACGAGGATCTTCAGATGATGCGACACCGTCGGCTGCCCGAGGTTCAGCGGCTCGGTGAGGTCGCACACGCAGGCTTCATTCTCGGCGCTGGCAGAGATCAGTGAGACCAGGCGCAGCCGGTTCGGGTCGGCGATCGCCTTGAACTGCCTGGACAGCTCCTCGGCCCGCTCCGCGCTCATCGCCGGTCTCCCGGACGGCACGCAGCACCGGCCCTCGTCAACCACCCCACCCGGTGCAACATCAGCCACGTCGGTGACCGCGAGGTCCGTGACTGCAGCCACGGTTCGCGGCTCGGAAATCGTCGTCATGCCCCTCAGCATACCCCCACATTGACAACCGTCGATATACCTCCGCATACTCGATATCGAAGACGGTCAATCTCTCGACGGGTGCCCGCACAGGCGATTACCTGAGAGACATCCGACTCCCACCCACTATCCACGAGGCCTGTCCGGAGCGCCGGGACAGAGCGAAGACGAAGGATCACCATGACCACCGAACCTGCAGTTGTAGCGACCACAGATCAGAAGAAGCCCTCGGTGCTGTTCGTCTGCGTCCACAACGCCGGTCGGTCCCAGATGGCCGCCGCCTACCTCGACCACCTGTCTGAGGGACGCATCGAGGTCCTCTCCGCCGGGTCCCAGCCCGCGGACCAGGTGAACCCTGCAGCGGTCGAGGCGATGAAGGAGGAGGGTATCGACATCACCGCCGAAAACCCGAAGATCCTCACCACCGAAGCTGTGAAGGCCTCCGACGTCGTGGTGACCATGGGGTGCGGGGACGAGTGCCCGTACTTCCCGGGCAAGCGGTACGAGGACTGGGTGCTCGAGGACCCGGCCGGCAAGGGCGTCGAGTCCGTCCGGCCCATCCGCGACGAGATCAGGGGGCGGATCCAGCAGCTGATCAGGGAACTGCTGCCCACCGAGGAGAGCTCCCATGCCTGACACCACTCCCACGAGCCGCAGCACGCCGACGGACAGGATGGCTGTTCTGCCGGTCGCCGTCATCGGCGCCGGGCCGACCGGGCTGTCCGCGGCCGCGCACCTCCTCGAGCAGGGTTTGACCCCGATCGTCTTCGAACAAGGGGATTGCGTCGGAGCAGCGGTGCGGCGGTGGGCGCATATCCGCCTGTTCTCGCCCTGGCAGTACAACATCGACCCGGCGGCCCGGCGCCTGCTCGAACCCACCGGCTGGGTAGCGCCCCGCCCCACTGCGCTGCCCTACGGCTGGGAACTCGTGGAGGCCTACCTCGAACCCCTCGCCGCGATCCCCGCCGTCAGGGCGACCCTGCACTTCAAGAGCACCGTTACCGCGGTCACCCGCCTCGGCATGGACAAGACCCGCACCAAGGACCGCAACACCACACCCTTCCTCGTCCGCGTCACCAGCCCCGAGGGCACTGTGGATCACCTCGTGCGGGCCGTCATCGACGCATCGGGGACCTGGAGCCAGCCCAATCCTGTCGGACAGGCCGGGTTGCGGGCGCCCGGCGAAGACGCGGCGTCCGCGTCCATCACCACCGCACTGCCCGACGTCGTCGGTGCAGAGCGGAACCGATTCGCCGGCAGGACGGTCATGGTCGTCGGCGCCGGCCATTCGGCCGCCAACACCCTCATCGACCTCGGCCAGGTCGCCAGGAACGAACCCGGCACCCGCATCCTCTGGGCCGTGCGCGGGAGCGGACCCGCGCAGAAGCTTTACGGCGGCGGGAACCTCGACGGACTACCCGCCCGCGGGCAGCTCGGCAGCCGCCTGCGCACCCTCGTCGGCGACGGCACCATCGAACTCATCACCAACTTCACCATCACCAGCTTCGACACGACCGCAACCGGTCTGGCCGTCACCGCGTCGACGCCGGCCGGGCCCCGCACCATCGGCGTGGACGTCCTCGTGCCCGCCACCGGATTCCGGCCGAACTTGGACATGCTGCGCGAGCTGCGGCTGGAACTGGACACCGCGGTGGAGGCACCCCGCGCCCTCGGACCCCTGATCGACCCGGAGTTCCATTCGTGCGGAACAGTCCCCGCCCACGGGGCCGACGTCCTGGCGCACCCGGAGAAGGATTTCTACCTCGTCGGGATGAAGTCCTATGGGCGCGCCCCGACGTTCCTCCTCGCCACCGGGTACGAGCAGGTCCGCTCCGTGGTCGCCGCGATCGCCGGCGACAACGGAGCCGCATCCACGATCCAACTCCAACTGCCCGAGACCGGGGTCTGCAGCACCGATCTCGGCGGCGCTCCCGCGGCAACGATGCCGGGTGAGCCCGCTGGTGCGTCCTGCGGAACCGGTGCCCCACCCGCTGCTGACGGCGGTGACGGCACGGGCGGTCGTGAGGCGATCGCGGGTGGGTGCTGTTCCGCGCCTCGCCTGGTTCCGATCGGTTTCCCCACAGGCACGGACCATGGCCGTTCGAGTGACCCCGACGACTGACCAGCCGCCGGGCGAGGGCCGGACCTCGGCGGCGCATCGCCCGGTCGGATCGACCAGTTAACGACGTAGGGCCGACTCCGTGAGGAGTCGGCCCTACGTCGAAGGGTCCGCAGCTTAGAGCGCGTTGACCTTCTTGGAGATCGCGGACTTGCGGTTCGCTGCGTTGTTCTTGTGCAGCACACCCTTGCTGACAGCCTTGTCGAGCTTGCGGCTGGCTGCCTGCAGAGCCGTTGCGGCAGCGTCCTTGTCAGCGCCCTCGACGGCCGTGTTCACGGCGCGGATGGCGGTCTTGAGCTCGGACTTGACCGAGTTGTTGCGCTGCCTCGCCTTTTCGTTGGTGAGGATGCGCTTCTTCTGGGACTTGATATTTGCCACGTATGAGAACTTTCTTTGTATTGCGGACTGGTCGTGAGGGTATTTCGGCCAACCAAGACTGAGCGGCGTGGGGATACCGTATGGCGATTGGCCAAAGTGCCCGGAGACCTGCGCGGACACACAGCTATAAAGGTTACCAGAAACCCGCGCGGAACCCGACCCGTGGTGGCCCGGGCCAGGGTCGGCAACGGGTGGGCGGAGCATTCAGGACAGCGCGGGTGGCTCGCGCCGAGGGGCGGCGACTTCTCGTGCCCGTGCGCTACTCCAGCAGGTGCTCCGGTATCGCTGCGATGACCTGTTCGAAGCGCCGGCGGGGCAGGACCGCGCCCTCGCGCCTGATGTCTCGTGGCGCGATCCGCAGGAGCCGGTCCACCTTCACCTCGCTCGGGCGTCCCTGCCGGTCCCAGGCCCCCGTGCCGATGTCGACGTACCGTCCGTCGTGGTCGCGGGCGTTGTTCCGGTCCCTGCTCGTCAGCATCAGGCCCAGCAGGTCGCCGCCGTCGTGCCCGATGAGGAGCACCGGGCGGTCCTTCCCCTGCGCCGGGTCATCCTCGTAGGGCACCCATGTCCAGACGATCTCGCCCGGGTCGGGCCTGCCGTCGCTCGAGGGTGAATAGGCGAGCAGTGCTTCCTGCCGGCCGCCCGTCGTCCTGCGCGCGGCGGCGGGGGCTGCGGAACCGGCGGACCGGGTGCGCTTCGCACCGCCGCGGCGAGGAGCGTCCGGGGGCGATGCGCTCACCGCCCGGACAACGCGAGTCGCGAGGGACAGGAGGGAGCGGACCGTGATCGCCATGCTGGAATCCTAGGCGGGTAGTCGCCGCCGGCCCAGCAGCCGGGGCAGGCGATTCCCGGAGCCGTCCGGCCACGTGGGACACTAAGGGGAGTTGAAACGGCGCGATCCAGCCCCGGCCGCCGCCGATGACGGCACGGCCGGGAGCCGCATGCCGCACCCTGTCCCGAAAAAGTGAGGAACCTACGTGTCACCCATGGCCCGCACCGCGCCGGTGCCTGCCTCCACCGATCCGGCGATCATTCGTAATTTCTGCATCATCGCCCACATCGACCATGGCAAGTCCACGTTGGCCGACCGCATGCTTCAGCTCACCGGAGCCGTCGAGCAGCGGGACATGAAGGCGCAGTACCTCGACCGGATGGACATCGAGCGCGAGCGCGGCATCACGATCAAGTCGCAGGCCGTCCGCCTGCCGTGGGAGGTGGACGGCACGGCCTACGCCCTGAACATGATCGACACTCCCGGCCACGTCGACTTCACCTATGAGGTGTCACGCTCGCTCGCGGCCTGCGAGGGAGCCATCCTGCTCGTCGACGCCGCCCAGGGCATCGAGGCGCAGACCCTCGCGAACCTGTACCTCGCGATGGAGAACAACCTCACGATCATCCCCGTCCTGAACAAGATCGACCTGCCGGCCGCGCAGCCGGAGAAGTACGCCGCGGAGCTGGCGAGCCTCATCGGCGGGGAACCCGAGGACGTGCTGATGGTGTCCGGGAAGACCGGAGTCGGCGTCGAGGCCCTCATGGACAAGATCGTGCGCGACCTCCCAGCCCCGACCGGCGACCCGAACGCGCCGGCCCGCGCGATGATCTTCGACTCGGTGTACGACACGTACCGCGGGGTCGTCACCTATGTCCGGGTCGTCGACGGCAAGCTCAGCCCCCGCGAGCGTATCCAGATGATGTCCACCCGGGCCAGCCACGAGCTGCTCGAGATCGGCGTCAGCTCACCCGAGCCGAAGCCCTCCAAGGGGCTCGGCGTCGGCGAGGTGGGCTACCTCATCACCGGTGTGAAGGACGTCCGCCAGTCGAAGGTCGGCGATACCGTCACCAACCTGGCGAAGCCCGCCGCGGAGTCGCTGGGCGGGTACCAGGATCCGAAGCCGATGGTCTTCTCCGGCCTCTATCCGCTCGACGGCACCGACTACCCCGTCCTGCGGGACGCCCTGGCGAAGTTCACCCTGAACGACGCCGCGCTCGTCTACGAGCCGGAGACCTCCGCCGCGCTGGGCTTCGGGTTCCGCGTCGGCTTCCTCGGTCTGCTGCACCTCGAGATCACGCGGGAACGCCTCGAGCGCGAGTACAACCTCGACCTGATCTCGACCGCTCCGAACGTGGAGTACGAGGTGACTCTCGAGGACAAGCGCATCCTGAAGGTCACCAACCCCAGCGAGTACCCGGTCGGCAAGATCGCCGAGGTGCGCGAGCCCATGGTGTCCGCGACCATCCTCGCGCCGTCGGAGTTCGTCGGCGCCATCATGGAGCTGTGCCAGCAGCGCCGCGGCATCCTCGGCGGGATGGACTACCTGTCCGAGGACCGCGTCGAGATCCGGTACCGGCTGCCACTGGCGGAGATCGTCTTCGACTTCTTCGACCTGCTGAAATCGAAGACCCGCGGGTACGGCTCCCTGGACTGGAAGGCCGACGGCGACCAGGTGTCCGACCTCGTCAAGGTGGACATCCTCCTGCAGGGCGAACAGGTGGACGCCTTCAGCGCCATCACCCACCGCGACAAGGCCTACGCCTACGGCGTGATGATGACGGGCAAGCTCCGCGAGCTCATCCCGCGCCAGCAGTTCGAGGTGCCCATCCAGGCCGCTATCGGTGCGCGCATCATCGCCCGCGAGAGCATCAGGGCCATCCGTAAGGACGTTCTCGCCAAGTGCTACGGCGGTGACATCACGCGTAAGCGCAAGCTGCTCGAGAAGCAGAAGGAGGGCAAGAAGCGGATGAAGATGGTGGGGCGCGTGGAAGTGCCCCAGGAGGCCTTCATCGCCGCCCTGTCCTCCGACGAGTCGAAGGACAAAGCCAAGAAGTGACCCCGTACGGTTTCGAGGGGGCTGGTCCGCGTGCCTAGCGCCCTTCCGCTCGGCCTGCCGGCACCCGAGGACGGCATCCTGCCGCGTGAGGCGGCAGAAGGCGCGCCCGACCGCGACTTCTGCCTCTACGTGCACATCCCGTTCTGCGCGGTCCGCTGCGGCTACTGCGACTTCAACACCTACACGGCCACGGAGCTCGGCGGCGGGGCGTCGCAGGACGCCTACGCCGGGTCCGTGCTCGCCGAGCTTGCCCTCGGTGCGCAGGTGCTCCGGTCCTCGGGGATGCCGGCCCGACCGCTGTCCACGGTCTTCTTCGGCGGAGGCACGCCCACGCTGCTGCCCGCCGAGGACCTCGCGTCGATTTTGCGGGCGGCGACGGCGCAGTGGGGTCTGGCGCCCGACGCGGAGGTGACCACCGAGGCCAATCCGGACTCGGTGACGCCGGCGTCACTGCGCGTCCTGAAGCAGGCCGGGTTCACCCGGGTCTCGTTCGGCATGCAGTCCGCGGTACCCCATGTGCTCGCCGTGCTCGACCGCACCCATTCGCCGGCGCGCGTGCCGCAGGCCGTGCAGTGGGCGCGCGAGGCGGGCCTGAAGGTGAGCCTGGACCTGATCTACGGCACGCCGGGGGAGTCGCTGGAGGACTGGCGGACGTCTCTCTCCACGGCGCTGTCCTACGGGCCCGACCACATCTCCGCGTACGCCCTCATCATCGAGGACGGGACGCGCCTCGCGTCGCGCATCCGCCGCGGCCAGGTGCCCCCCATCGACGACGACGACCATGCCGACAAGTACGCTCTCGCGGAGGAGATGCTCACCGCCGGCGGCCTGCACTGGTACGAGGTGAGCAACTGGGCGCGGACGCCCGCCGACGAATGCCGGCACAACCTCGCCTACTGGCGCGGGAGCGACTGGTGGGGGGCCGGTCCGGGCGCGCACTCCCACGTCGGCGGCACGCGCTGGTGGAACGTCAAGCATCCACGCCCGTACGCCGAGGCACTGGGTGCCGGACGGTCACCCGCCGCGGGACGCGAGATCCTCTCGGCGGAGGACCGCTACGTCGAGGACGTCATGCTGCGCGTACGGCTGCGTGAGGGACTTCCGACCGGCTCTCTCGCGGCGACCGGCCGCACGGCGATCGCCGGACTCATCGCCGACGGGCTGGTCGAGCCCGCCGCGGCCTTTGCGGGCCGCGTAGTCCTGACCTTCCAGGGCAGACTGCTCGCGGACGCCGTCGTACGGAGACTGCTGCCGGACTGAGTGCCGGCCTGGCGCGGCGGGCCTAGGGGATCAGGCGCAGGTTCAGGTTGTACCGGTAGGGCCGGCCACGGTTGACCTGGATACCCGCATTCACCGAGAAGATCGTGATCGTGACCCAGATGAGGGCGTTCACGACGGCGAACACCCCTCCGATCACCGGCGCGAGCGACAGGAGCCAGGCCGCCAGCGCCAGCAAGGTCGGCGGGAGCGTGAAGTTCAGCGCTTCCTTCGACTCCTGCGCCGTGAACGGCCCCCGGTCCTTGAAGATGAGGAAGATCAGCAGCGAGGGGATGAATCCCAGGATGCCGCCGAAGTGCGCCAGCGTCGCGAACTGGCGGTCCTCGGATGCCGTCAGGGGAAGGGCTTGTGCCGGCGTCCCTTCGAACGCGGGCCGGGACTCGCCCCGCCCGTGGTGCTGCTGGTCGGCGGTGTTGGACAACGTCAATTCCTTTGCTGGCTGGCGGGACTGTTCCCCCGGACTGTGTCCAAGGATACGTGGTGGCTGCGCGTGGACCGCTCAGGCGGTGCCCGGGGGAGCTGTCAGGAAGTCGATGACCTCCTCTACCCGGCCCAGGAGTGAGGGCTCGAGATCGGCGTAGGTGCTGACGCCGGCAAGGATCCGCTTCCAGCCGTGCGCCACGGCCGCCTGACTGGAGTGCGGCCAGCCGAGTCCGGCGAGGATCCCGGTCTTCCAGTCCTGGTTCCGCGGCACCACGGGCCAGGCGTCGAGTCCCAGCGCGGCCGGCTTCACCGCCTGCCAGACATCGACGTAGGGATGGCCGACGATCAGGACGTGGTGCCGTGCACCCGGCACGTTCATTGCCTGCTGCGCGATCCGGGACTCCTTCGTGCCGGGCAGCAGGTGGTCGACGAGGATGCCCAGCCGCCGCTGCGGCCCGGGGCCGAACGCGCGGACCGCGCCCGCGAGATCGTCGACGCCGTGCAGCGGCTCGACGACGATTCCCTCGAGCCGGAGATCGTCCCCCCAGACCTTTTCGACCAGCTCGGCGTCGTGCTGTCCCTCGACCCAGATCCTGCTGGCCCGTGCCGTCCTCGCCCGCGCGCCCTCGACGCGGACCGACCCGGATGCGGTCCGGGTCGAAGCCGGCGCTGCGCGCTGCACAGGTGCGACGACGTGGACGGGCTGTCCGTCGAGGAGGAATCCGTGACCGAGCCGGAACGTCCGGTGCTTCCCGCGCCGGTCCTCGAGCACCATCACATGCAGGCCGCCGGACTTCTCGACCCTGACCACTGCGCCGACGAATCCGCTCTGCACGTCCTCGAGGACCATGTCCTTCTCCACCGGGACGTCGGGCAGGGCGACCCGCTTCGGAGCCGTGATGTCCTGTGCTCCCCAGCCGTAGTCCATGCCGAGCTGTCCTTCCACCGAGGGCTCCGGCGGTCTGCCGCGGCCCGGGTTCCCAATGCTAACAATCGGCCCGGACGTACTAGACTTGGCACTTGGGTGTGTCGAGTGCTAATCGCTCGGAGCCGCCCCCACGCCTGTTCGTGCAGACCCGGAGGTGACATCGAATGAGTGAACCGCGACGCCTGGAGGTACTCCGGGCCATCGTCGAGGACTACGTCCATTCGCGGGAGCCCGTCGGCTCCAAGGCACTGGTCGACCGGCACCAGCTCGGCGTCTCCTCCGCCACCATCCGCAACGACATGGCCGTCCTCGAGGAGGAAGGCCTCATCGCGGCGCCCCACACGAGTTCGGGCCGCATCCCCACTGACAAGGGCTACCGGCTGTTCGTGGACCGTATCTCCGAGGTCAAGCCGTTGTCCGCGCCGGAGAAGAAGGCGATCCAGACCCTCCTGGAGGGCGCGGAGGACCTCGACGACGTCATGGACCGGACCGTTCGGCTGCTCGCCCAGCTCACGAACCAGGTCGCCGTCGTCCAGTTCCCCCGCGTGGGAGGTGCGTCCGTCCGCCACATCGAGTTCGTCCTGCTGGCTCCCCAGCAGATCCTCGTGGTCCTGATCGCGACCAACGGCACCGTCCAGCAGCGCATCGTCCGGACGCACGCGGACATCCAGGAAGCCGAGCTCGCGGACCTGAAGCAGCGCATCCTGTCCGCGGTGTCAGGGGTGAGGCTCTCGGCGCTTGCCGGTGAGCTGGGCGTCGCGGCGTCGCACCTGCCCCCCGCACTGCGGGCCCACGGGGGTACGATCATCAAGGCGCTCGAGCAGCTCGCCGGGCTCGGCCGTGACGACCGGATCCTGCTGGCAGGAACGGCGAACCTCGCCAGGTCCACGGGTGACTTCCCGCTCAGCATCGGTCCCATCCTCGAGGCGCTCGAGGAGCAGGTCGTCATGCTGAGGCTCCTGTCGGAGATGGAGTACGACGCCCGCGGCATCTCGGTGAGGATCGGCAGTGAGAACCCCTACGGCGGCCTGTCGGAGGCCTCCGTGGTCGCGACGGGCTACGGCCCGGACGCCGGGGCGAAGCTCGGGATCCTCGGGCCCACCCGCATGGACTATCCGACGACGATGGCGGCGGTGCGCGCCGTCGCCCGTTACCTCTCGAGGATCCTCGAGGAGTAGCCCGCGGCCCCCGTGGCCGCCCCCGTATTCCGCCGGGACGACGGCATTCCGCCGGCACGGCCGGCGAGCAGTAGACAGAAATCTCCAACAGGAAGTGATGTGCACGAGTGAGTAATCACTATGAGGTCCTCGGTGTGGCGCAGGGTGCGACCGGGGAGGAAATCAAGAAGGCGTACCGCAAGCTCGCCCGCAAGCTCCACCCGGACGTGAACCCGGGTGAGGACGCCGCGGAGGAGTTCAAGCGCATCACGCATGCCTACGAGGTGCTGTCCGACCCGCAGAAGCGGCGGATCTACGACACGACCGGCAACGAGAACGGCACGGACAACGGCTACGGTGCCGGCTATTCGGGCTCCGGGTTCGCGTTCCAGGACATCTTCGAGACCTTCTTCGGCGGCGGGGGCCAGCAGGCAGGAGCGCCCTCCCGGACGCGACGTGGCCAGGACGCGCTCATCAACGTGCGGATCGACCTCAAGGACGCCGTCTTCGGCACCAACAAGAAGATCGAGGTGGACACCGCGGAGGTCTGCCCCACGTGTGACGGGACCTGCTGCCAGCCGGGCACGTCGCCGCGCACCTGCGACATCTGCGGCGGCTCCGGCCAGGTCCAGCGGGCCGTCCGGTCGATCCTCGGCCAGGTCATGACGAGCGCGCCCTGCGGGACGTGCCAGGGCTACGGAACCGTGATCCCCAACCCCTGCCACGAATGCAGCGGCGAGGGACGGGTCCGCGCGCGCCGCACCCTGACCATCAAGGTCCCCGCCGGCGTCAGCACGGGCACGCGCATCCAGCTCGCGGGCCAGGGCGAGGCCGGCATCGCCGGCGGCCCCCAGGGCGACCTCTACGTCGAGATCCGCGTCAACACCGATTCGACGTTCCTCCGCGACGGCGACGACCTCCATGTCACGCTGAGCGTGCCCATGACGGCGGCCGCGCTGGGCACCACGGTGCAGCTGGACACGTTCGACGGCGACCAGGAACTGGTCATCAAGCCCGGGACGCAGTCCGGGGAGATCGTGACCCTCCGCGGGCTCGGCGTCACGCATCTCAGGAACCAGGGCAGGGGGGACCTGCGCGTCCACCTGAATGTCGAGACGCCGCGCAACCTGGACCACCAGCAGGAGGAGCTCCTGCGCAAGCTCGCCGAACTGCGGAACGAGGAGTACACGGACGGCCAGCTCGCCAGCAGCGGTTCCGGCGTGTTCGCACGCCTGCGGGAGCGCCTCGGGAACCGCTGACCATGACGCGTCCCCTGTTCTTCGGGCCGAGCGAGGCTGTCCGCGCTGCCGCGCCCGGCGACCTGTTCGTCCTCGACGGTGACGAGGGCCGGCACGCCGCGACCGTCCGGCGGCTCGGGGCGGGAGAGCGCATCGACGTGTCCGACGGCTCCGGCTACCGGATCGGCGGGGTGATCTCGGCCGTCGGGGCGGGAACCGTCGAGGTCGAGGTGGAGACCGCGGGCCAGGATCCCGCACCGCAGCACCGCCTCGTGCTCGTCCAGGCCCTCGCGAAGGGCGGTCGCGACGAGCAGGCCGTCGAGTCGGCCACCGAGCTCGGCGTCGACGCCGTGGTGCCGTGGCATGCCGAGCGCAGCATCGTCCGCTGGCGTGGCGACAAGGCCGAGAAGGGCCGGCAGAAATGGGTGTCCCTCGTGGGCGCGGCGTCGAAGCAGTCGCGCCGGTCGTTCGTTCCCGAGGTCCACGCCGTCCTGGACACCTCGGGGCTGGCCGCCTGGGCTTCGACCGTGGACCGGATGGTCGTCCTGCACGAGGACGCCGAGTCCTCCCTCGCCGACCAGGTCTCGGCGCTCCGCGCCGCGGGTGCGCTGGACGCGCCGTCGTCGACCGCCGTCGTTGTGGGTCCGGAGGGCGGCATCAGTGACGCCGAGCTCGGGAAGCTGCGAGCAGTGGGCGCCGGTGCGGCCCGTCTGGGACCGCATGTCCTGCGTTCGTCCTCCGCCGGCCCGGCTGCGCTCGTGCTGCTGAACCACCTTCTGGGGCGCTGGTAGCCGACGGCGGCATGGACCGCCGGGCCGGTCCCGGCGGTCACCGGACGACGACGGACTTCGAGTCCTGTGCCTGACCGTCCCCGGAGGGCACGGCCACCGTGATCTGGTAGGAGCCGGGCGGAAGGGTCACGGAGAAGGAATAGGCTCCCGGAGCACCGTCCTCGGGGGAGATCCGGACCGAGCCGTCGCGGAAGAGCGAGGTATCGCCGGTTCCGCCGCCCGCCGGCCCGCCCTCGCTCCGGTCTATCCGCCAGGCGAGCGTCCGCTCCGCTGCCGGCCCTACCCCGTGGATGGTCAGCCCGGAGCTGTCGGCTTCGACACCCTCCTGCGGATCGATGATCCAGACGGGAGCGAGTGTGGACGTGTCCCGTGTCCATTCCCCGCCGACGTCCACGGAGTCGAAGGCGCGGTAACCCGCCGCTCCGTCGACGAGCACGACGACGGAACTGGACTCGCCTCCGGCGATGAGGCCGGCGTTCGCGGCGGCCGCCGTGGCGGTGTAGACCAGTTGCTGCAGGGCGAGGCGTGCGTCGTCTTCTCCGAGGCTCTCCGAGAAGGCGTCAGAGGAGATGTCGAGGGTGATGACGTTCTTCGTGGAGATCGACGAGCTCACGCTCGATGCGGCACGCCACGGCGAGTGGTAGTCGGAGTCGAGGGGCTGCCCCGCGGTCATGAGCCGCACCGCGTCGGAGATCGGGTCGCCAGTGGATTCCGGAGCCACGAGGAATTCACGGAACAGCCGGTCGCTGCCCTCCACCTCGCCGAGCCAGTAGACCGGCAGGAGCGGCCGGACGGCGTCGGCGGGACCCGCCGCCGCGCCCTCGCTCTGGATGCGCGCCTCGGGCTCGCCCGACTCCCCGTCGGGGACCGCCGTCGGAAGCTGGACAGGAAGGGTCGTCGTCGGTGCGCTGCCCTGCAGCAGCCCCACCTCCGGAAGGAAGAACACACTGCTGGCCGCGAGCACCGTGCCCGACACCAGGAGCATCCCTCGGAGCCCGAGCCGGTTCTTCTTCAGGGGGTCGTGCTCGTGCATGCCGGCCCCCCTTCCGTCGGGCGCGCTGGTGCGCGGGTGGAATTGTTACGTGGAATCCTCCCGGTCGGCCCGACCCTCGACGTCTGCGCCGGAGGGATCGGCGCCCACTCGCGGGCGCGGACCTGCCGGACCTGTTTCAGCTTGGCACAGCACACGGAGCACACCAGTGCGAATACGCCTGGTCGGCGGGACTGAAACCTGATCGATACGAACTTGTTGCTGATTCGCGACGAAAGTCGAGTGCCGCTCGGTAAGACGGGGGCCGCCGGACGGCACGGGAATCAAGCCGCTTCCGCGCCTGTTGACAAAAGGGGGATGCCGTAACATTGGCATCTCCGCCGGTGCTGGTGTGCTCCGTCCCGGGGGCGGGATCGCCGCCGGACGGCAGCACAAACAACAGCACGAACAACAGCACGAACAACAGCACGGACAGCACAGTACGACTACTCAGACGAGGGGCGATCGAAGGCCGGACGGCCGAGCTATGAGCGAATCTTCAACAGGCATCAACGTGGCAGGGCTCGACACACGGACGTTCGTCTTCGACTCGACGGAGCAGATGGTCCAGGCGCTCGGTTCGAACGACGAGGCCCTGCATCTGATCGAAGACTCCTTCCCCGGCATCGGTCTGCAGGCCCGGGGCAATGAACTGACGATCACCGGTCCGTCAGCGGACGTGCTGCGTACCGAGCGACTCATCGGTGAGATCCAGACCATGGCCACGAACAATGCGACGGTCTCTCCCCATGTCCTCGAGCAGCTGGTCACGATGCTCAAGACGCAGAGCGCCGCCCGGCCGTCGGAGGTGCTGTCCGTAAGCATCCTGACCTCACGCGGCAAGACCATCCGCCCCAAGACGCTCAACCAGAGCACGTACGTCGAAGCGATCGACCGCAACACCATCGTGTTCGGTATCGGCCCGGCGGGTACCGGCAAGACCTACCTGGCCATGGCCAAGGCCGTCCAGGCGCTGCAGCAGAAGGAAGTCAACCGGATCATCCTCACGAGGCCCGCGGTCGAGGCGGGGGAGCGCCTGGGCTTCCTGCCCGGAACTCTCAACGACAAGATCGACCCGTACCTCCGCCCGCTGTACGACGCCCTGCACGACATGATGGACCCGGATTCCATCCCGCGCCTCATGGCGGCGGGAACGATCGAGGTAGCGCCCCTGGCGTACATGCGCGGACGGACCCTGAACGACGCGTTCATCATCCTCGACGAGGCCCAGAACACCACGCCGGAGCAGATGAAGATGTTCCTCACGCGCCTCGGCTTCGGTTCCAAGATGGTGGTGACCGGCGACGTCACGCAGGTGGACCTCCCCAACGGCACCAGCTCGGGACTGCGGATCGTCAGCGAGATCCTCCGGGATGTCGACGATGTGTACTTCAGCGAACTGGACGCCGCCGACGTCGTGCGGCACCGGCTCGTCGGCGACATCGTCAGCGCCTACAGCACCTGGGACGACGAGCAGCGCGCCAGCCGTCCGGGGGTGGCACGATGAGCGTCGAGGTCAACAACGAGTCCGGGTACGACGTCGACGAGCAGTCACTCGTCCGCCTCGCGAACTTCCTGTTCGAGGCACTGTTCCTCCACCCCGAGGCCGAGCTGTCGATCATCCTGGTGGATACGGCGGCGATGGAGAAGCTCCACGTCGAGTGGATGGACGAGCCCGGCCCGACCGACGTGCTCTCCTTCCCGATGGACGAACTGCGCCCGGGTACGCCCGGGCGCATCACGCCTGCCGGACTGCTCGGGGACATCGTGCTGTGCCCGGAGGTCGCGGCTTCCCAGGGTGCGGCCGCGGGGCACAGCACGAACGACGAGCTGCTGCTGCTGACCACCCACGGCGTCCTCCACCTCCTCGGTTACGACCACGCGGAACCCGAGGAGGAGAAGGAGATGTTCGGGCTGCAGCGGCAGCTCCTGTCGGACTTCCTCGGGGGCACCGCACCCCAGGAGACCAGCGCTTGACCATCTGGCTCCTCGGGCTCATGGCCCTGTTCTTCGCCCTCACCGCTGCCCTCGTGACCGCTGCCGAAGCGGCCTTCAGCTACCTCCCGCGACAGGAGGGCGAGGCCCTGGTCCAGGAGTCACGCACGTCGTCGCTCCGCCGCATCCTCGAAGCCCCCGTTGCCCACATGCATGCGCTGCGGTTCTGGCGCGTCTGGTTCGAGATGGCCGGGGCCGTCGCCGTCGCGATCCTCTTCCACGACCTGCTGGACAACGTCTGGCTCGCCGGGCTTCTGGCGACAGCCGTGATGGCGGCCGTCGGGTTCGTGATCGTGGGAGTCTCGCCCCGCCAGCTCGGGCGGCTGCATGCCCCTTCCGTCGTCCGCCTGACCGCCGGACTGGTGGCTTCCCTCTGCACCGTCCTCGGGCCCATCCCGCGCTGGCTCGTGCGGATCGGCAGCTCGATCACCCCGGGCGCCGCACGGGACGAGGCAGCGTTCTTCACGGAGGAGGAGTTCCGCGAGCTCCTCTCCCGTGCCTCGGACGCGGAGATGATCGAGGACAACGAGGCCGAACTCATCCACTCGGTGTTCGAACTCGGGGACACGAAGGTGCGCTCCGTGATGGTCCCCCGTACCGATATGGTCACCATCGAATCGGGCTCCACGCTGAACCAGGCGATGTCGCTCTTCCTGCGCTCGGGGTATTCGAGGATCCCCGTCATCGGGGAGAGCTCGGACGACATCAAGGGCCTGCTGTATCTGAAGGACGTCGTCGCGAGCCTGCACGGCCGCCCGGCGTCGAACCTCTCGCGGCCGGTGGACGGGGACTGCAGGCCGGCCCGGTACGTCCCGGAATCGAAGCCCGTGGGCGACCTGCTCCGGGAGCTGCAGCGTGAATCCACCCACGTGGCCATCGTCATCGACGAATACGGCGGAACGGCCGGGCTCGTCACCCTCGAGGACCTCATCGAGGAGATCGTGGGCGAGATCGTCGACGAGTACGACTCCGAGGTGCCTGAGCAGGAACAGCTCGACGACGGTGAATACCGCGTGAGCGCCCGGATGGGGATCGACGACCTGGGCGAGCTCTTCGGCCTCGACCTCGACGACGAGGAAGTCGACACGGTGGGCGGACTCCTGGCCAAGACCCTCGGAAGGGTGCCGATCGTGGGATCCGAGGTCACAATTGACGGTATAGGCCTGCGGGCCGAGCGCGTGGAGGGCCGACGCAACAGGGTCTCCCACGTCATCGCCTACCGCCTACCACCCGAGAACACCGAGCAGGACGAACGAGAGACGATAGAGGCTGACAATGAGCGACGCTAAGCACAGGGCCGGATTCGTCTCGCTCGTCGGACGGCCCAATGCCGGCAAGTCCACCCTGACGAACGCCCTGGTGGGGCAGAAGGTCGCCATCACCTCGGCCAAGCCACAGACGACCCGGCACACCATCCGCGGCATCGTCAACCGGCCGGACGCGCAGATCGTCCTCGTGGACACCCCGGGGCTGCACCGACCGCGCACCCTGCTGGGCCAGCGCCTCAACGACCTCGTGGCCGATACGCTCGCCGAGGTCGACGCCGTCGGATTCTGCCTGCCGGCCAACGAGAAGATCGGTCCCGGTGACCGGTTCATCGCCGAGCAGCTGGCGCGGCTCAACCGCAAGCCGCTGATCGCGGTGGTCACGAAGACCGACCTCGTCGACCGCCAGGCACTGACGGAGCAGCTCCTCGCGGTGTCGAAGCTCGGTACCGACGTGGCGGGTCCCGGCGGCTGGGCGGACATCGTGCCGGTGTCGGCCGCCGACGGCTTCCAGGTGGACACGGTCGCAGAGGTGTTCAGCAACCACATGCCGGAATCGCCGGTACTGTACCCGGGCGGCGAGCTGACGGACGAGCCGGAAGCCGTGATGGTCGCCGAGCTCGTCCGGGAGGCAGCCCTCGAGGGAGTCCGAGACGAGATGCCGCACTCGATCGCGGTCGTGGTCGAGGAGATGATCCCGCGCGAGGGACGCAGCGAGGACAATCCGATGCTCGACGTCCACGTGAACCTCTACGTCGAGCGGCCGTCCCAGAAGGCCATCATCATCGGCAAGGGCGGCTCCCGGCTCAGGGAGGTCGGCACCAACGCCCGCCGTGGGATCGAGGCCCTGCTGGGAACCCGGATCTACCTCGACCTGCACGTGAAGGTCGCCAAGGACTGGCAGCGCGACCCCAAGCAGCTGGTCAAGCTCGGCTTCTAGCCGGCACTACCTCCCGGCCCCGTTCGTTGGGACCCGGGAACGGGGCCCTGCGACACCCGCCGATCACCGTCGATGACCGCGCCCGAGGCACAGCGGAGATCCGGCCGCTGCATCCGGCGCCGCGGTGAGCGAGGGACAGAACAGCTCCGGCCTCCAGCCGGAACCGACCACATCCGAAGGAGCCCGGGCATGACCCGCCGCACGTCCCCCGAGGGCGCCGACCGCGCCAGTGATGCCCCTTCGGCAACTGTCCCCGACACCGCGACTGTCCCCGGCACGGCCGGAGGCAGCAGCAACGGGCCGGACAGTCCGCACCCTGCCGGGCGGCACCTGGGCAACGCACGCCGGAGGCTCAGGGTGGTGGCCATCGTCGTCGCGTCGGTCCTCGTGGCCGCCGTCGCGTTCGTCGCCGTCCAGGTCTTCCGCCTGCAGTCCAACGTGGCCACGATGCCGCTCAACCTCGGCGGGGAATCAGCCCTTCCGGTCGATTCCAGCACCGACCCGCTCCAGATCCTGATCCTCGGTACCGACACCCGGACCGGCAACGGCGGCGAATTCATCGGCGGCGAGGACCTCTCCTCGGGCGAGGGGAACTCGGACGTCATGATGCTGGTGACGCTCTCCGCGGATCGGGAGAACGTCACGGTCGTCTCGTTCCCCCGCGACCTCCTGGTGCCCCTGCCCAGCTGCACCAATCCCGACACGGGAGAGTCATCCGAGGAGATGGACCTCGGCCAGCTCAACGGGGCCCTCCAGGAGGGCGGTCCGGGCTGCACCGTCGCTGCGATCAACAACCTCACGGGCCTGTCCGTCGACCACTTCATGATGGCGGACTTCAACGCGGTCAAGGAACTGTCCTCCACGCTCGGCGGCGTGGAGGTCTGCGTCGAGGAGCCGGTGGACGACGAGTACTCGGGACTGCGGCTGCCCGCCGGCACCAGCGAGGTCGAGGGCGACCAGGCCCTGGCCTTCCTGCGGACGCGCCACAGCTTCGCCGACGGCGGCGACACCGGGCGTATCGCCGCCCAGCAGTCCTTCCTGGCGTCCATGGCCCGCAAGGTGAGGGCCGAGGGCACGCTGACGAACCTGCCCAAGCTCTACGCGATCGCCGACACGATCACCCGCAACCTGACCGTCGACGACGGACTGTCCAAGCCGACGGAACTGCTGAAGATCGCCGACCGCATGAAGAACGTCGATCTCGGCAACATCGCCTTCGTGACGGCGCCTACCGCGCCATGGGTCGAGGACCCCAACCGGCTGGTCCTCGACGAGGAGGGCGCCGCACCACTCTTCGAGGCGCTGCGCGAGGATCGTGGGCTTACCGAGGCCACTCCCGAAGCCTCGACCCCAGCGCCCAGTACCAGTTCGGCGCCGGCCACTGCCGAGGCGCCGGCCATCGATCCCGCGGCCGTTCCCGTCCTGGTCATCAACGCGACGACGAACGCCGACCGCGCGGTCGAGGTGCAGCAGCTCCTCGTGGACGCCGGGTACTCGCAGGCCACACCGTACGAATCGGTCCCGGCCGAGACGACGCAGATCCTGTTCGGAACCGGCTACGACGCGGCGGCCGCCGATCTCGCCGCCCGCTTCGGGGTTCCCGCGAGCCAGGTGCAGTTCAGCGGAACCGCTGTCGGAGTCGAGCTGCTCGTCGGCGCGGACCTAGCGAGCGGATCCCGGGTCGTCGTCCCGCCGCTCGGCAGCGACCTGCAGGGCCAGACGGCGGATCAGGTGACCTGCCAGACGTCGTCGGGGTTCTAGCGGGAATTCCGGCCGCACTGAGGCCCGCCGCACCCCGGACGAAGGGATGCGGCGGTGCCGGCCTACCAGATACGGACCCGCTCCTCGGGGGTGAGCCACAGGCCGTCCTGCCCGCTCACACCGAATGCCTCGTGGAACTCGTCCAGGTTCCGTACCACCTGGTTGCAGCGGAACTCGTTGGGTGAGTGCGGGTCGACGGTCAGGCGCCGCGTGGCTTCCTCGGGGCGGATCTTCTGCTGCCAGCAGGTGGCCCAGGACAGGAAGAACCGCTGGGTGCCGGTCAGCCCGTCCACCACGGGTGCCTCCACGCCTCCGAGGCTCAGGAGGTAGGCGCGGTAGCTGATGCCGAGTCCGCCGAGGTCCCCGATGTTCTCGCCCAGCGTCAGTTCCCCGTTCACCGTCCGGCCGGGGACCTCCGAGGGCTCGAGTGCGGCGTACTGCGCCACCAGCCGCCCGGTCAGGGCGTCGAACGCCGTCCTGTCGTCCTCGCTCCACCAGTTGTGCAGGCGGCCGGTGCCATCGAACTGGGAGCCCTTGTCGTCGAACCCGTGCCCGACCTCGTGCCCGATGACCGCGCCGATCGCCCCGTAGTTGACGGCGTCGTCGGCCTCGATGTCGAAGAACGGAGGCTGGAGGATGGCGGCAGGGAAGACGATCTCGTTCATCGTCGGCATGTAGTAGGCGTTGACCGTCTGCGGGGTCATCAGCCAGGCGCCGCGGTCGATCGGCTGCCCGAGCTTGTCCAGCTGCCTGCGGTGCTCGAACTCCGCTGCGCGAAGGGCGTTGCCGTACAGGTCGGACGGCAGGACCTCGAGCGGCCCGTAGTCGATCCACGTGTCGGGGTAGCCGATCTTCGTGGTGAACTGCGCGAGCTTCTCGAGCGCCCTGGCGCGGGTGCCGTCCGTCATCCAGGTGAGAGCGGTGATGCTCGACTCGTAGGCCGCGATGAGGTTGCCCACCAGCTCGAGCATCGCGGACTTGTGCGTGGCCGGGAAGTGCCGCTCGACGTAGCGCTGCCCGATGGCCTCACCCATCGCCCCCTCGACCAGGGCCACACCGCGCTTCCACCGGTCCTTCAGCCGCGGGGTCCCTGCGAGGTGCGTTCCGTAGAAGGCGAAGGCGGCGTCGACGAATCGCTCGTCGAGGTAGTCCGCGGCATGCAGCAGGACGCGGCTCACCAGCCACTCGCGCCAGGTCCCGAGATCCTCAGCAGCGAGCGCCGCGTCGAGTCCGCGGACGAAGTCGGGCTGGTTGACCACGAGCTCCGCCGACTGGTGCGGCTCGTCCGTCACGATCCGCAACCAGGGGACGAGGTGACCCGAGAGGCCGGCGACGTCGTCGTGCTGGACCAGGTTGTAGGTCTTCTGCGGGTCCCGCCGTTCCACGCTGCCCATGGACGACGCCGCGAGGCGCGTCTCGAGCTCGAACACACGGTCGGCCGCGCCGACGGGATCGTCCGTGGCGACGAGTCCGAAGAGTGCCGCGAGCAGGTCGCGGTACCTGTCCCTCGTCTCCGCGAAGCCCTCCTCCCGGTAGTACGACTCGTCCGGCAGCCCGAGGCCCGACTGGTACAGGTGGAGCAGGTACCGCTCGGGGTTGCCGGCGTCGTTGCTCACGTAGGGTGCGACCAGTCCCTGGACCCCCGACCGGGTGAGGCCCGCGCTGAGGTCCACGAGTTCCTCGATCGTCCTGATCGCGGCGATCCGCTCCAGCAGCGGCACGATCGGAGCGGCTCCCTCCGCCTCGATGCGATCGGTGTCCATGAAGTCCGCGTAGAGGATGCCCAGCTTCGCTCCGATGGCGTCCGCCGATCCCTCGCCCGTCCGGGCAGCCTCCTCGATGATGGTGCGGACCGCGAGTTCCGACGCGTCACGCAACGCGGTGAAGGAGCCCGTCAGCGGACGGTCGTCGGGGATGGCCGTCTCCCTCAGCCACACGCCGTTGGCGTGCCGGAAGAGGTCGTCCTGGGGCCGGACCGTCCTGTCGAGACGGTCCGGATCGAGTGTGCTGATCGTCATTGTCGCTTCCCGTTTCCTCGTGTTGCGGGGGAGGGTGGCGCTCGTCCGAACGCCCCGCCAGCCATCCTATGCGCCGTGCTAAGGTGGCACTGTGCGCGCGCAGCTGACTCTTCTTCGGTGCCGCGGCGAGGCCATTTAGGACATTCGAGCTACTGGCCAATCCTCGCCGCGGAGTCTGCGTTGCCCGGCCGCCAGCACCTCCAGTTCCGACAGACAAGGCCGATTCCCATGCGAAACGCACAGAAGACCTCCGGTATGCCGTTCGGCAAGTACCGACCCTTCCAGGAGCAGATCTCCGTCGAGCTGCCCGACCGCACGTGGCCGGACAAGGTCATCACCAAGGCGCCCCGCTGGTGCGCCGTCGACCTGCGTGACGGCAACCAAGCCCTGATCGACCCGATGAATCCCGAGCGCAAGCACAAGATGTTCGACCTGCTCGTGCAGATGGGCTACAAGGAGATCGAGGTCGGGTTCCCCTCGGCGTCCCAGACCGACTTCGACTTCGTCCGCCAGCTCATCGAGGGCGACCGCATCCCCGACGACGTCACCATCCAGGTGCTGACCCAGTCCCGTGAGCACCTGATCGAGCGCACCTACGCGTCCCTCGAGGGCGCCGACCGCGCCATCGTCCACCTCTACAACTCGACGTCGGTCCTGCAGCGGCGCGTCGTGTTCAACCAGGACCAGGACGGCATCATCGACATCGCCCTCCAGGGGGCACGCCTCTGCCGCAAGTTCGAGGAGAACATGGGCGATACGGCGATCACCTACGAGTACTCGCCGGAATCCTTCACCGGGACCGAACTCGAGTTCGCAGCCCGGATCAGCAACGAGGTCTCCTCCGTGTTCGAGGCCTCCGCGGACCGCCAGATGATCCTGAACCTGCCGGCCACCGTGGAGATGGCCACCCCCAACGTCTACGCCGATTCCATCGAATGGATGACCCGGAACCTCGCGGACCGGGACAGCATCATCCTGTCCCTGCACCCGCACAACGACCGCGGGACCGGCGTCGCAGCCGCCGAACTCGGTTACCTCGCCGGCGCGGACCGCATCGAGGGCTGCCTCTTCGGCAACGGGGAGCGCACCGGCAACGTGGACCTGGTGACGCTGGGGATGAACCTCTTCAGCCAGGGCATCGACCCGGAGATCGACTTCTCCGACATGGACTCCATCCGCCGCACGGCCGAGTACTGCAACCAGCTCAGCGTTCCCGAACGCTCGCCCTATGGCGGCGACCTCGTGTTCACGGCCTTCTCTGGTTCGCACCAGGACGCCATCAAGAAGGGCTTCGAGAGCATGGAGCGCGACGCCGCCGCAGCCGGCGTCGGGGTCGACGACCTGCCCTGGGCCGTCCCGTACCTGCCGATCGATCCGAAGGACATCGGGCGCTCCTACGAAGCGGTCATCCGGGTCAACTCGCAGTCGGGCAAGGGCGGCGTCGCCTACCTGCTCAAGAACGAGCACAGCCTGGACCTGCCGCGCCGGGCGCAGATCGAGTTCTCCGGCGTCATCCAGCGCCGGACCGAGACCCAGGGCGGCGAGGTCAGCGGTGCGCAGCTGTGGTCGGTCTTCCAGGACGAGTACCTGCCGACCCGTGCGGAAGGCGGCTCGGAGGCCTGGGGCCACTACGAGCTGACCTCGGTCAACACCGACACCGCGGAGGACGGCTCGTTCAAGCTCGTCGCGACGCTTCTGGTGGACGGGGTGCAGCAGCGCAGGAGTGCCCAGGGCAACGGCCCGATCGATGCACTCCTGGCCATCCTCAGCTCCGACGGCGTCGACGTCCGCGTCCTGGACTACACCGAGCATGCCCTGTCCTCCGGCGGCAACGCCCGCGCTGCCGCGTACGTCGAGTGCGCCGTCGGCGAGCGGGTGCTGTGGGGTGTCGGGATCGACGCCAACACGACGATGGCGGCGCTGAAGGCAGTCATCTCCGCAGTCAACCGCGCCATCCGCGACGCCGCCTGATTCCGGCACTTTCCGCCCGCCGCCCCCGCGCCTCCCGAGCTCCGCGGGGGTGGCAGGTGGGAGAATGGTTCCGTGCCTTCATCGACAGCCTTCCGCACCTACCGCACCGAAGGTGTCGTCCTGCGGACCTACAAGCTCGGCGAGGCGGACCGCATCATCGTGCTCCTGACGCGTGAGCACGGCCAGGTCCGTGCGGTGGCCAAGGGCGTGCGCAGGACCAGCAGCAAGTTCGGATCGCGCCTGGAGCCCTTCATGTCCGTCGATCTCCTGCTCGCGCACGGCCGGAACCTCGACGTCGTCACCCAGGCCCAGACGAAGGGCGCCTACGGGCACGGCATCGCCTCCGACTACGGCCGGTACACTGCGGCGACGGCCATCGCCGAGACCGCCGAACGTCTGACGGACATCGGCGAGGGCGGGGGAGCGCAGTACGCGCTCGTCGCCGGCGCGTTCTCCGCGCTCAGCCGCAACCTGCATCCGTCCGAGCTCATCCTCGACTCCTACCTGCTGCGCGCACTGGCGACGGCGGGCTGGGCCCCCAGCTTCACGGACTGCGCCCGGTGCGGCGCTCCCGGCCCGCACTCCGCCTTCTCCGCGCCGCTCGGCGGGGCCGTCTGCCCGACCTGCCGCCCGCCGGGCGCCGCGTCGCCGTCAGCCGCCACCATGGAACTGCTCGGAGCCCTCCTGACGGGCGATTGGGCGATCGCGGACGCGTCGGACAACGGCGCCCGCCGCGAAGCCGCCGGACTCGTGGCGGCCTTCCTGCAATGGCACCTCGAACGCGGGGTCGCCTCCCTCAAACATGTGGAGCGTGTATGAAGAACCCGGCACATCGGCCCGTGGCGCCATGGCCCCACCCGAGCGGTGAGCAGGCGCCGTCGATCCCGCGCCAGTTCGTGCCGGCGCACGTGGCGATCGTCATGGACGGCAACGGCCGCTGGGCGAACGAGCGGGGCCTGCCGCGCACGGAGGGGCACAAGGCCGGGGAGGCAGCGCTGCTCGACGTCATGGCGGGCGCGATCGAGATCGGCGTCCGGCATGTGTCCGTGTACGCGTTCAGCACCGAGAACTGGAAGCGGTCCCCGGAGGAGGTGCGCTTCCTCATGGGCTTCAACAAGGAGGTGCTGAGGCGCCGGCGGGACCAGCTCGACGAGTGGGGCGTCCGCATCCGCTGGTCCGGGCGCCGGCCGAAGCTCTGGCAGTCGGTGATCCGTGAACTGGAGGACGCCGAGCAGCACACGGCGCACAATACGACGTGCACGCTCACGATGTGCGTGAACTATGGCGGTCGCGCCGAGATCGCCGACGCCGCCAGGGCCATCGCCGAGGACGTCGCGGCCGGCACCCTGAAGGCCTCGTCGGTCAGCGAGAAGACCATCCAGCGGTACCTGGACGAACCCGACCTGCCGGACGTCGACCTGTTCCTCCGCACGTCCGGCGAGCAGCGACTGTCGAACTTCATGCTCTGGCAGTCGGCCTACGCGGAGATGGTGTTCATGAACACGCTGTGGCCCGACGTCGACCGACGGACGCTGTGGCGCGCGGTCGAGGAGTACGCCTCGCGCGACCGCCGCTACGGGGGAGCGGTGGACAAGGCTGCTGCGGGTCGCGCGTCCTCCTAGCGGCGGAAGCTCTCCGGGTGGGCGTCCTCCCGGCACGGCCTGCGCGTGGGTACGTAGACGTCCAGCCACCAGGCGGCTATCCCGACTGCCTGCGTCCTCACCTCGCGGCGTGAGAGGAATACGTCGTGCAGCGCTCCCGGAAGCCGACGGATAGTCACGTTGGGACCGAGCTCGGCAGCGCGGCGCACCATCGGGGTGACATCGAGGACGCTGTCCGTCTCCAGCATCGCGCTGTTCCAGGTGGTGCTGATCGTGGACGCCCTCGAACAGAGGACGAGCACCGGGACGTCGATCGACACCCCGCGGGCGAGGGCCGCATGCCCGGCCAGGACGGCTGCCAGCCAGCCGGCCCGGATGGGGAAGCCTGCCTCGGGACGCCACGCGGGGTCGATGCTCCACTCGCCGTCGCGGGTGTCGCTGATGCTGCGGAAGTAGAAGCCGAGTTCGGGAAGCCTCAACCGGGTCTTCGGCCGGCGCCGTGACACCGCCAGGATGCCCTGAGCCGCGGTGCGCAACTGGGCACTGCCCTGGGTGTCGAGCCATGGACTGTTGAGGACGAGTGCCGCGATCCGGCCCGAATTGCGGGCGGCCCAGAGCGCCGCGGTCAGCCCCCCGGTGGAGTGCGCCATGAGTACCAGGTCGACGGACGAGGCTGCGGAAGACTCCGTGGGCGAATCCGGTGCGGAGCCGCCGCGGCGGGCGGCGATGCGGTCCTTCAGCGCCGCGATCGCCGCCTCGAGGTCGGCGTCGTAGTCGTCGAGGGACGTGGCGAATCCGGGGGTCTGACCCGGCAGGAGGCTCCGGCCGTACTTGTGGAGGTCCAGGGCGAAGAACGCCCAGCCGTGGGCGTGCAGCGTCCGGGCGAGCTCCGCATGGAAGAAGTAGTCGCTGAAGCCGTGGACGTAGAGCACCGCCCGCGCCGGTCCGCCCTGCTGCGGGTCGTCCCCGGCAGGCCCGTCGTCGGGCTCGTACGCGACGAGGGTGGCGACGCGCGGCCCCTCGTCGTCGGGCTCCAGCGGGAGCGTCAGCGCACGGAAGGATTCGCCGAGGATGTCCTCCGACCAGAGCTCGTCCATACGATGACCCTACCGCCGACCCTGCCCGCCCTCGCCCGCCCTGCCCGCCCTGCTGGCCGCGCCGCCGACCCGGAGCCCGGCGGTGGCACGAGCCTGTCCTGAGTTGGTGCCCGCCCCGTCCGCGTGGAATTCTGGAGGCATGCGCTTCTACCCGACCTTCTTCCGGATCGTGTTCTCCGGGATGGACGCCGAACGGGCCCACCGGATCGGGTTCGCCCTGATCCGGGCCGCGGACCTTCCACCGGTGGGGTGGGCCCTGCGGCGTTTCTGCGCGCCCGACCCCCGCCTCGCCACCACCGCTTTCGGAGTGGACTTCCCGTCGCCGTTCGGCCTCGCTGCAGGCTTCGACAAGGCGGGCAAGGGCGTGCTTCCGCTCACCACGCTCGGCTTCGGGCACGTGGAGATCGGGACGATCACCGGCCAGGCCCAGCCCGGCAATCCGGCGCCCCGGCTCTTCCGGCTCGTCGAGGACAGGGCGGTCATCAACAGGATGGGCTTCAACAACGACGGGGCGGCCGCCGTCGCCCCGCGCCTGCGCTCGGCCCGGCAGCGACTGGCCCGGCGCTATGGTGCACGTTCCCGTCCGATCGTCGGGGTCAACATCGGGAAGACCAAGAAAGTGGACCTCGCCGACGCGGTCGCCGACTACCTCGTGAGCGCCGAGCAGCTGGCGCCCGTGGCGGACTATCTCGTCGTCAACGTCTCCTCACCGAACACTC
Organism: Arthrobacter pasteuri; assembly: GCF_054510955.1. NCBI lineage: Bacteria > Bacillati > Actinomycetota > Actinomycetes > Micrococcales > Micrococcaceae > Arthrobacter > Arthrobacter pasteuri. The sequence continues at coordinate 390,374 of NZ_JBTNDO010000001.1, read as the reverse complement.
CGGGCCTGCGGCTGCTGCAGACCGTCGAGTCGCTGCGGCCCCTGCTCGAAGCGGTCCGCCGCACGGCCGACGAGGCGGCGGGGCGCCACGTGCCGCTCCTCGTCAAGATCGCCCCCGACCTGATGGACTCCGACATCGACGACGTCGGCGCCCTCGCCCTCGATCTGGGGCTGGACGGCATCGTGGCGACGAACACCACCATCACCCGTGAGAACCTCGTCACCGATCCCGCCACCGTGATGGCCAAGGGCGTGGGCGGGCTGAGCGGTGCTCCGCTCAAGGCGCGGTCCCTCGAGGTCCTCAAGCGCCTTCGTGCCGCCGTGGGGGATCAGCTCGCCATCATCGCCGTCGGCGGCGTCGAAACCCCCGAGGACGTCGTCGAGCGGCTGGAAGCCGGGGCCACCCTCGTCCAGGGGTACACCGCGTTCCTCTACGAGGGTCCCTTCTGGGCGCACCGGATCAACCGCGGCCTGCTGCGGTCGGGACGCACAGCGGCCTGACCGGACGGGAACCCCGGGCCGGCGCGCGCCGGGGCTGTCAGAGCCGCGCGCCGGGGCTGTCAGACAGAAGAAGCCGGGCCCTCGGGCCCGGCTTCCTTCGGTTCCTGCAACCGCAGCGACTCGAACCGCGGTTCCTGCAATCGCCCGGCATGCGGGCGGAGCCAGGATGTGCAGGTCGGCAGATGCGTCAGGAGGGGTACTGGCCCCGGCTGACCTGCGGCTTCGGGAGGCGCAGGCGGCGGAACTGCAGCGCACGCGTCACCCCGTACCAGAGGTCACCCTGGTTGGGGGAGCCGAACTTCTCGGTCAGCTTCTTCTTCAGCTTCCGGCGCAGCAGGACGCAGTCGACGATCACAGCGACGATGAGCACCCAGAAGGCCATCAGGACTGTGCTCTGCACCGCGACGGACTGGAAGAAGCTCAGGACGACGAACACCAGGGCGGCGATCATGAGGAACTCGCCGATGTTGATGCGGGCGTCGACGAACTGGCGGATGTAGCGACGGTTCGGGCCCTTGTCCCGCAGCGGCAGGTAGCGCTCGTCGTCGGTGTCGAGGGCCTGGCGCATCTTCGCGCGTTCGTCGCGCACGTTCGAGCGGCTCTGGTCCCGGGCGGCCTTGCGGTCGGTGGGAACGAGGGGCCGCTTGCGCGCGGCCTCCTGCACGCTGCGCTTGGGCGTCGGTGCGCCCTTGCCCTGGGCGCGCAGCGCTTCGTGGGTGCGTGAAGCGCTGTCGACGGCTTCCTGGGCAGGCGGGGTTTCTTTTCGTCCGAACACCCCTTCAGGATACCGGCTCGGTGTGCTGCGGACGCCCCCTCGGGCGCGCGGGCCTCGACGCCGGTCCGCGCATCCCCGCCGGACCAGACCCCGTGTGTAGGGTTCTGGCATGACTTCCACGAATACCTCCACCGAGCCGTCGCACGACCGGTCGCACGTCGTCGAGCAGTTGCGGGCGAGCGTCGACGCGGCGTTCCCCCGCATCGTCGAGCAGCTCTCGGGCCTCGTCGCCATCCAGGGCATCGCCTGGGAAGCGTTCGACGCAGCCGAGCTGGACCGCAGCGCCGACGCCGTTGCCGCCCTCATCCGGGGCGTCGGCTTCGACGACGTCCGCGTCCTGCGCGTGGACAACGACGGGACTCCCGGCGGGCCGGCCGTCGTCGCCCGCCGCGTCGCGGCCGAGGGCAAGCCGACCGTCCTCCTCTACGCCCACCACGATGTGCAGCCGCCCGGAGATCCGGCGCTCTGGGAGTCGGAGCCCTTCGTCGCCACGGAGCGCGACGGCAGGCTCTACGGTCGCGGAGCGGCCGACGACAAGGCAGGCATCATGGCGCACGTCGGCGCCTTCGGAGCCCTCACCGAGGTACTCGGCGACTCCTTCGGGGTCGGGGTGACGCTCTTCATCGAGGGGGAGGAGGAGGCCGGCTCGCCGACCTTCCGCACGTTCCTCGAGACGTACCGCGACGACCTCGAGGCCGACGTGATCGTCGTCGCCGACTCCAGCAACTGGAACGTGGGGGTGCCGGCACTGACCACGAGCCTGCGCGGGCTGGTGGACGGCACCATCGAGGTGCAGGTCCTCGACCACGCCGTGCACTCCGGCATGTTCGGCGGACCGGTCCTCGACGCGCCGACCCTCCTCGCGCGGCTCATCGCGACACTGCACGACGACGCCGGAGACGTCGCCATCGCGGGCCTGCGGGGCGGCGACCTCGCGTCCGTCGAGTACGACGAGCGGGACTACCGTTCGGACGCCTCGGTGCTCGACGGCGTCGAGCTCGCCGGGACGGGTTCGATCGCCTCCCGCCTGTGGCACAAGCCGGCCCTGTCCATCATCGGTATGGACATCCCGAGCGTTGCCCTGTCCTCCAACACGCTGCTGCCGCGGGCGCGCGCCAAGTTCAGCCTCCGGCTCGCCCCCGGCGAGGATCCGCAGGCCGCCATGGACGCCGTGCGGGCCCACGTCGAGTCCCACGCCCCCTTCGGGGCCAGGGTCACGTTCACGCCGGGGGAGAGTGGCAGCCCCTTCCAGGCGGACACCTCCGAGCCGGCGTCGCGCCTGGCGCTGGAGGCACTCGAGGAGGCCTGGGGCGTGCAGCCCGTCGAGGCCGGCATGGGCGGCTCCATCCCCTTCATCGCCGACCTGACCGAACTCTTCCCTTCGGCGCAGATCCTGATCACGGGCGTCGAGGACCCGGATTCGCGGGCCCACAGCGCCAACGAGTCGCTGCACCTGGGCGAGTTCCGGAAGGCCGTCCTCGCCGAGGCGATCCTGCTTGCCCGGCTCGACGACGGAGGACTCGCCGGCGCGTGATCGCCCTGCACGGGAGGGCGGAAATGTTTCCGCCCTCCCGTCCGTTATGTCTGGAGCCTGCACGGCTACCATTGGATGAAGCCGTGTGCGCTCCACCGCGGACGGCACTGAGAGCGGACACCATGGGTCCGAGCTAGGAGAAACACTATGAGCACATCGACCACCGAAACAGGGTCCCTCCAGGAGTCCTCGGAACTTCCCGTGCACGAGGTCAACCTGTCCGATGTCGCAGCCGGCAAGGTGCGCAGCCTCCTCGAGCAGGAAGGACGCACCGACCTCCGTCTGCGCGTCGCGGTCCAGCCTGGTGGCTGCTCCGGGTTGATCTACCAGCTGTACTTCGACGAGCGCGTCCTCGACGGCGATGCGGTTCGTGACTTCGACGGAGTCGAGGTCATCGTGGACAAGATGAGCGTCCCGTACCTGTCCGGTGCATCCATCGACTTCGAGGACACCATCTCGAAGCAGGGATTCACCATCGACAACCCGAACGCCGGCGGATCCTGCGCCTGTGGGGACTCCTTCCACTAACACGTCGCAGGGGCCCGGAACACCACCGACGAGGTGTGTTCCGGGCCTTTTGCATGTCACCAGATCGCCGGCCTTACAGGTAAGCTCTACAGTGAGTAGTAAAACTGGATGTGCTCCCCGGGCAGCTTCATGGGCGGGTGGCAACGCACGTAGAAAAGGAAGGTCCGTCTGTGAGTTCGCAGGACCGAACCGGTAGCAAGCGCGTCAGGATCGCGAAGATCTCCAGCATCTCGCTGGCTGGCGCCCTCCTACTGACCGGCTGTTCGGCACAAGCCCAGAATGGCTGGCTCCCGGCAGACCGGGACAACACCAATCACACCGGGATCATCACCGATCTCTGGGTCAATTCGTGGATCGCGGCCCTGGTCGTCGGCATCATCACGTGGGGCCTGATCATCTGGTGCATGGTGGCCTACCGTCGCCGGAAGAACGACACCGGGTACCCGCGGCAGATGAGCTACAACCTGCCGCTCGAGATCTTCTACCTGACGATCCCGCTGTTCATGGTGCTCGTGTTCTTCTACTTCACCGAGCGCGACATCGCCACGATCGACGCCCGCGTCGAGAACCCCGATGTCATCGTGGACGTCCGTGGCAAGCAGTGGGCGTGGGACTTCAACTACGTCACCGAGGACAAGTACTCCACGGGGGAGCAGGCCCACCTCACGGGTGAGCCCGGCCGGGTCGATGACCTGCCGACCCTGTACCTGCCCGTGAACCGGAGCGTCGAGCTCCAGCTCAACGCCCGCGACGTGCAGCACTCCTTCTTCGTCCCGGCGTTCCTGCAGAAGCGGGACCTCTACCCCGGGCGGACCAACTACATCAACCTCACTCCCACCAAGGAGGGGACCTTCGCGGGCAAGTGCGCCGAGTTGTGCGGGCAGTACCACTCGGAGATGCTCTTCAACGTCAAGGTCGTCTCGCAGGCGGAATTCGACGCGCAGATGGCGCAGCTGGAAGACGGTCAGCTCGGTGACGAGTACGACCGCGACTCCTACCCAGAGGATGATCCCGATACCGACCCAGCCAGGAGCAGCAGCTGATGTCCACCTTCGAATACACCCTTGAGGAAGCCGGCACCATAGCCGCTCCGCGTGTCGTCCCGCGGTCCAAGGGACGCATCGTCGTCAACTGGCTCACAACGACGGACCACAAGACCATCGGGTACATGTACCTGATTTCCTCGTTCGTCTTCTTCTGCTTCGCCGGCGTGATGGCGCTGATCATCCGCGCCGAGCTCTTCGAGCCCGGGATGCAGATCCTGCAGACCAAGGAGCAGTACAACCAGCTGTTCACCATGCACGGCACCGTGATGCTCCTGATGTTCGCGACACCCCTGTTCGCCGGCTTCACCAACGTCATCATGCCGCTGCAGATCGGGGCCCCCGACGTCGCCTTCCCGCGGCTAAACGCCCTGGCCTTCTGGTTCTTCCTCTTCGGCAGCACCATCGCGGTCTCCGGGTTCATCACCCCCCAGGGTGCGGCCTCGTTCGGCTGGTTCGCGTACGCCCCGCTCTCGAGCACCACGTTCTCGCCGGGCATCGGCGGGGACCTCTGGGTCTTCGGCCTCGCATTGTCCGGCTTCGGCACCATCCTCGGTGGCGTCAACTTCATCACGACGATCATCTGCATGCGTGCCCCGGGCCTGACCATGTGGCGGATGCCGATCTTCACCTGGAATGCCCTGATCACCTCGATCCTGGTGCTGATGGCCTTCCCGCCGTTCGCTGCGGCCCTGTTCGCGCTCGGTGCCGACCGCCGCTTCGGAGCGCACATCTTCGACCCGGAAGCCGGCGGTGCCATCCTGTGGCAGCACCTCTTCTGGTTCTTCGGCCACCCCGAGGTGTACATCATCGCGCTGCCGTTCTTTGGCATCGTCTCCGAGATCTTCCCCGTCTTCAGCCGCAAGCCGATCTTCGGTTACAAGGGCCTCGTCTACGCGACGATCTCGATCGCCGCGCTCTCTGTGACGGTGTGGGCGCACCACATGTACGTGACCGGCGCGGTCCTGCTGCCGTTCTTCGCCTTCATGACGATGCTCATCGCCGTCCCCACGGGCGTGAAGTTCTTCAACTGGATCGGCACCATGTGGCGCGGCTCCATCACGTTCGAGACCCCGATGCTGTGGAGCATCGGCTTCCTCGTCACCTTCCTCTTCGGCGGACTCACCGGCATCATCCTGGCGTCGCCGCCGCTAGACTTCCACGTCTCGGACACCTACTTTGTGGTGGCCCACTTCCACTACGTGGTCTTCGGCACCGTGGTGTTCGCGATGTTCGCCGGGTTCTACTTCTGGTGGCCCAAGTTCACGGGCAAGATGCTGAACGAGCGCCTCGGCAAGATCCACTTCTGGATGCTGTTCCTCGGCTTCCATGCCACGTTCCTGATCCAGCACTGGCTCGGCGTCGAGGGCATGCCCCGGCGCTACGCGGACTACCTGCCCGAGGACGGCTTCACGGCGATGAACCAGTTCTCGACCATCGGGTCCTTCATCCTCGGAGCGTCCCTGATCCCGTTCTTCTGGAACGTCTACATCACGTGGCGCAGCGGCAAGAAGGTCGAGGTGGACGATCCCTGGGGCTTTGGAGCCTCGCTGGAGTGGGCGACCTCGTGCCCGCCCCCGCGCCACAACTTCACCTCGCTCCCGCGCATCCGCTCTGAGCGCCCCGCACTCGACCTGCACCATCCGGAGCTGCAGCAGACCCACACCCCCGATGACAATGCCGCGGGCCAGCTCCTCGGCTCTGCCGACCGGAAGGACGCGAACGCGTGAAGATCGAGACGAAGCTCTTCGCCTACATGACTCCGTTCTTCCTGCTGGTGGGAACCGTGTACGGCTTCCTCGTGGAATGGTCGGAGCCCGTAGGGTTCCTCGCCCTCTACCTGACGGCGGGCCTGTCCGGGATGATCGCGTTCTACATCGGCTTCACGGGCAAGCGTGTGGGCCTGCGCCCCGAGGACCGTCTGGACGCCGAGATCCACGAGGGTTCCGGTGAGCAGGGCCAGTTCAGCCCCTGGAGCTGGTGGCCCCTGGTCCTCGGGATCGCTGCCGCGACCGGTTTCCTCGGCATGGCGATCGGGTTCTGGATCATGTACATCGGCATGGGCCTGGCCGTGATCGCGCTGGTCGGCTGGGTCTTCGAATACAGCCGTGGGGACCACGCCCACTAGGGCTGCCCGGACTGCACAGCTCATGTGAAGGGAGCCTGCCACGTGCGGGCTCCCTTCCGTTTAAGTACAGTCGGTAGTGCCGCCGCCGGGTGGCCTGGGGATCGGGAGGGACGGGGATCATGGCGGTGCTGCCGAGGCCTTTTGATGCCGAGCCCCTCGACGGCGCGTCCGGGGTGCCCAAGCATGTCCAGTTGCGCGAGAGCCTGCGGCGCTATGTGCGGCAGTTCGGGGAACCCGGGGCCGGCATCCCTTCCGAGCGCCAGCTCAGCGAGTACTTCGGGGTCGCGCGCATGACGGTCCGCCGGGCCATCGATGCGCTGGTCGCGGAGGAAGTCCTCGAGCGCATCGTCGGTCTGGGGACCTTCGTGGCGCGCAGCAAGATGGATCTGCACATGAAGATGACCTCCTACACCGAGGAGATGATCCGCCGCGGGATGGTGCCCGACGCGAGGGTGCTGAGTTTCGAGCAGCAGGGTGCCTCGCCACTCGTGGCGAGGGAGCTCCAGATCGAGATCGGGCAGCCGGTGGTGCGGTTCCGCCGGCAGCTGCTCGCCGACGGCGAACCCATGAGCGTCGACGAGAACTTCATTCCCGCACACCGCGTGAAGGGCATCCTCGATGACCCGCCGCCGACATCCCTGTACCACGTGCTCAGCGAGAAGTACGGCCTCGTGATGGAGTGGGGCGAGGACACCATCGAGGCGACCGCTGCGTCCCCTGCGATCGCGAGGCTGCTCAATGTGGAGATGAACGCGCCGCTGCTGAAGATCCAGCGCCATGCCTACGTCGCGCGCGCCATGATCGACTACTCGGTGTCCTACTACCGCGCCGACCGCTATAAGCTCTGGGTGCCGCTGCAGCGGCCGGGAGTGCGTACGCCACGTGCGTACACCTCGAAGCGCCTCGGGTAGTCCCCGATCTGCTCGGGGCGGCGCAGGGCACCCAGCGGACGCTCGACAGCCCGGGGGCCGGTTCACCTCCCGGCGACGAAGAGCGCGAACGCTGTGCCGATGACGGCACCGACGAGGCAGCCGGCCCAGACCTGCGCCGGGGTGTGGGCCCTGAGTCGCACCCGTGACCATCCCACCGCCGGGGGTACGAGCAGGAGCGGGGCGGCTTTCGGGCCGAAGAGCGCCACGATGCCGATGACGAAGAACACGGCGACCGCGGAGTGGGCGGACAGCTTCCACCAGAGGTTCACGACGAGCACGGCGACCACGCCCCCGACCGTGCACAGGACGGTGCCGGTGACAGCCCAGGGCGCGTGCAGGAGGGTGAGGAGCAGGAGGCCCACACCGATGGACACGAGCGTTGCAGCGAGCACCGGGCCCCGCTGACGGCGATCACAGATGTGGTGATCCACCAGGTAGCCGCGGTGCACGAGGAGCAGCACGCCCGCGAAGGGGAGTGCTGCAGTGAAGACCACCGCGATGACGCCGGGGAGGATGCCACCGGGTCCGCCCGCCGATCGGACCGCGGCGACCAGGAGGAAGACCGACACGAGGATGGCCGGAGCGAAGACCTCGCTGATCGCGGCCGCGAGGGAACGGCCGGCCGATCTCTCCCGTGCGGTGCCTGATGCATCCACGGAGAACCCTTCCGGATGGTGGGGACCCGGAGCCCGGGCGTCGGTCCGGTTCCGGAGACGCCGAAAGGGCCCGGACTCTGGAGTCCGGGCCCTTTCGGCGTGCGGCCTAGTGGCTTGCGATCGACTCGCGATCCTTCGCACCGGCGACCTCGTCATGGTGGCCGCCGTGCGACGCGGCCAGTTCCTTCGGCGTGACCGGTGCGACCCGGTCCTCGAAGAAGAAGCGGGACGCCCGACCGTGGACCTTGTCGAGCAGACTGACCTTGCCGTTCGCGCCCGGCGTGGGAACCGTGACCTCGGGTGACTCGAAACTCACGAGCCTGTAGCGCTTGTAGTCGTCGACCGGCTCGTGCACCTCGATGAACTCGCCGTGCGGGAGGCGGACGATGCGCCCCGTCTCGCGACCGTGGAGGGCGATCTCGCGGTCCTTGCGCTGCAGGGCCAGCGCGATGCGACGCGTCACCATGAAGGCGATGACGGGACCGAAGAACACCAGGAAGCGCAGCCAGTAGGTCACGTCGTTCAACGACACGAGGAAGTGCGTGGCGATGAGGTCCGAGCTGGCAGCGGCCCACAGGACGCAGTAGAACACGATGCCTGCCACACCGACGCCGGTGCGGGTAGGAGCGTTGCGTGGGCGGTCCAGAAGGTGGTGCTCGCGCTTGTCCTTCGTCACCCACGCCTCGATCCAGGGCCATGCGAACATGAGCGCGAAGACGATGGTGGCCGGGACCAGAGCGGGGACCAGAACGTTCAGCGAGAGCGCATTCACGCCCCAAGGGAACGGAATCATGAATTCGAAGTCGAAGTTGCTCCCGAGTGTGCCCGGCATGAGACGCAGGGCGCCATCCACCCAGCCGATGTACCAGTCGGGCTGGGTACCGGCGGAAACAGGGGAGGGGTCGTACGGTCCGTAATTCCAGATCGGGTTGATGGTGAACGCTGCGGCGATCGCGGCGAGCACACCGAACACGATGAAGAAGAAGCCACCGGCCTTCGCGGCGTACACGGGCCCCACGGGGTAGCCGACCACGTTGGTGTTCGTCCGGCCCGGGCCGGGGAACTGGGAGTGCTTGTGCAGCACGACCATGAAGAGGTGGATACCGATGAGGAGCAGGATCACGGCCGGGATCAGCAGGATGTGGAGAACGTAGAGGCGACCGATGATCATGGTGCCCGGGAACTCCCCGCCGAAGAGGAAGAAGCTCAGGTAGGTGCCCACCACCGGAAGGGCCTTCATCACGCCGTCGATGATGCGCAGGCCGTTGCCGGACAGCAGGTCATCGGGGAGCGAGTAGCCCGTGAAGCCGGCAGCGAGGCTCAGGATGAGCAGGACGCAACCGACCACCCAGTTGAACTCCCGCGGCCGGCGGAATGCGCCCGTGAAGAAGACACGGAGCATGTGTACGGCCACCGAGGCCGCGAAGAGCAGCGCCGACCAGTGGTGGATCTGACGCATGAAGAGGCCGCCGCGGATGTCGAAGGAGATGTCCAGCGACGACGCGTACGCCACGGACATCTCGACGCCGCGCAGGGGCAGGTAGCTGCCTTCGTAGTGCGTCTCCGCCATCGACGGGTCGTAGAAGAAGGTGAGCCAGGTACCGGAGATCAGCAGGATGACGAAGGTGTACAGCGCCACCTCGCCGAACATGAACGTCCAGTGGTCCGGGAAGATCTTCCGGCCGAACTCCTTGACGATCCCCGAGCCGCCGACACGTGAGTCGACGTAGTCGGTGACCTTTCCTACGCGCGTCTTCGGCACGTAGGTATGCGTCGCAGTTGAGCTGCTCATGGTCAGCCTCGCTCCCAGAAACTAGGTCCTACGGGTTCTTGGAAATCGCTTGACGCGACGAGATAGCCCTCGTCGTCGACTTCGATGGGTAGCTGTGGCAGCGGGCGCGCAGCCGGTCCAAAGATCACCTTGCACTCTTGCTCGAGGTCGAAGGTGGATTGGTGGCAGGGGCACAGCAGGTGGTGCGTCTGCTGTTCGTACAGTGCTACCGGGCAGCCGACGTGCGTGCAGATCTTGGAATACGCAACGATTCCGTCGTAGCCCCAGTTCTCCCGGCCGGGAGAGGGGTTGAGTTCCTCGGGGTCCAGGCGCATCAGCAGGACGACTGCTTTCGCCTTCTCCTCGAGCTTGTTCTCGACCTCGTTGAGGCCTTCCGGAATGACGTGGAAGGCCGATCCGACGGTCACGTCCGAAGCGCGGATGGGTGTGCCGCTCGGATCGCGCGTCAGGCGGACGCCCGCGTCCCACATGGTGTGCTTCAGCGAGTTGCCCGGCAGGGGGCCGAGGTCGCGGAAGATCGCGATCGCCGGCAGGGGAGCCAGGAGCGCTGCTCCGAGGAGCGTGTTCCGGATGAGCGGGCGCCGCTTAATGCCGGACTCGTCGAGGACGTCGTTGACGATCTTCTCCGCGTCCTGGCGGTCCTTCTCCGGACGGATCTCGTGGCGGCTCTCGGTGACCTCGTGGTCGGGCATAAGGGTCTTCGCCCAGTGCACGATGCCGACACCGATGCCGAGCATGGAGAAGGCCGTGCCGAGGCCGAGCATAAGGTTCTGCAGCCGCAGCCGCTCCACCGTCTCGTTGAGCGGGACGAAGAAGTAGCCGGCGAAGAAGAGCAGGGTGCCCAGGACCGAGATGAAGAAGAGGAGGGCGACCTGGCGCTCGGCGCGCTTCTCCGCGCGGCGGTCCCGATCGGCGAGTCGTGGCCGGTGGGGGGGCAGGCCCGGGTTCTCGAACTCGTCGAGCTCCCGGCCCGGCGTAGCGACGGTGACCGAGGTTCCCGGAGCGCCGTTACTGGAGTCGGCCATGATCTCTCTCATCCTTCTTTAGGTACTGCATACGCAGGTCTGTCATTGATTCGTTCTCGGGGCGTGCGCGGATGGTCAGGAGGACCTTGATGTGAGCCACACGGTGAAGGCGATGACGACGCCCAGACCGGCAACCCAGATGAAGAGCCCTTCGGAGACCGGGCCGAGGGAGCCGAGCTCGGCTCCACCCGGGGAGCCCTGCTCCTCGATCGTCTTGAGGAAGGCGATCATGTCCTGCTTGTCCTCGGGAGAGATGTTCGCGTCGCTGAAGACGGGCATGTTCTGCGGGCCGGTGACCATGGCCTCGTAGATGTGCTTCTCGCTCGTGCCGTCGATCGACGGTGCGAACTTGCCCTGGGTGAGGGCTCCGCCGGCGGCCGCCGCATTGTGGCACATGGCGCAGTTGACACGGAACAGCTCGCCACCGTTGGAAGCGTCACCTTCGGAGGCATCCAGGATCTCTTCGGACGGGATGGCGGGACCGGCGCCGAGCGACGCCACGTAGGCGGCCATCTGGCTGATCTGCTCTTCGGTGAACTGGACGGGCTTGGCCTGCGCCTGGGGGCCGTCCATCTGCATGGGCATGCGGCCCGTGCCGACCTGGAAGTCGACCGACGCGGCTCCCACGCCGACGAGCGACGGTGCCGCTTCGGAGCCGGTCGCACCCATGCCGTGGCAGGAGGCGCAGTTGGCCGAGAACAGCTTGCTGCCCTCTTCGACGTCGTCGGCCGTGAAAGTGGTGGTCTGTGCCTGCGCCTGGTTGGCGGTGCTGGCTGCGGCGTAGATCCCGCCGGTGACGAGGAGTGCCATCAGGAGCAGCGCAAATGCTGCTAGGGGATGACGCCGCCTCTGGGAGAGTGCCTTCACGAAATGGTTCCTGCCTTTTGTGGTACCAGAGCTGCTGGAGTTCTTCATTGAATTCTACCTCTAGTAGAAGAGTCTTGGGGAGGTAGTTACTGAAGGAAGTAGATGATGATGAACAGGCCGATCCAGACGACGTCGACGAAGTGCCAGTAGTACGAGACCACGATGGCAGAGGTGGCTTCGAAGTGGCCGAAGCGGCGGGCGATGAAGGCGCGGCCGATGATGAAGAGGAAGGCGATGAGACCGCCGATGACGTGGATCCCGTGGAAGCCCGTGGTGATGTAGAAGGCGGACCCGAAGGCATTGGAGGACAGTGCGACACCTTCGGAGACCAGCTCTGCGTACTCGTAGGCCTGCACCGAGACGAAGATCGCGCCCATGAGGAACGTCAGCAGGAACCACTCGACCATGCCCCAGCGGGCGAAGGAGAAGAGTCCGCCCGTCCTGCGCGCCTGCAGGCGCTCGGCGGCGAAGACGCCGAACTGGCAGCTGAAGGAGCTCGACACCAGGATGACGGTGTTGACGAGGGCGAACGGGACGTTCAGCTTCTCGGTCTCCGTGGCCCACATCTCGCTGGAGGTGGAGCGCAGGGTGAAGTACATGGCAAAGAGGCCGGCGAAGAACATCAGCTCGCTGGACAGCCACACCACGGTTCCTACGGAGACCATGTTGGGACGGTTGAGCGCGGGATGCGGGGCGGCACTGGGGGCTTGGGTCGCAGATGTCACGATCTCATTATGTCCCCAAGATCATTGCGATCACCAACGCGAAACGGCGTCCTCGAGCCTGCTACGAAGGGGTTGGGAGCCCTAACGCCCGGTATTCCGCGGAAGTTCCCCGTGATGACTTTCTACAATTCGTAGATAATCTTGGACGGTGAGCCTGACAACAAGCCCTGCCGCGGCGCAACCCACCTGGCCGTCGATCTTCTCGTCCCTCCTGTCGGGCACTGATCTGAGCACCGGGCAGAGCCGCTGGGCGATGGACACGATCATGGCGGGGGAGGCGAGCCACGCCCAGATCGCGGGCTTCCTCATCGCGCTGCGGGCGAAGGGCGAGTCCGTGGGTGAGCTCGTCGGCCTCGTCGAGGCGATGCTCGGCCGGGCGCACCGGATCCAGGTGGCGGGCGCCACCCTCGACATCGTCGGTACCGGTGGTGACGGGCTGAACACCCTCAACATCTCGACGATGTCCTCGTTGGTGGCCGTAGGAGCCGGGGCGAAGGTTGTCAAGCACGGGAACCGGGGGGCGTCGTCGGCCTCCGGCGCGGCGGACGTGATCGAGGAACTGGGTGTCCGGCTCGACCTCGCGCCGGCCGACGTCGCCCGGACCGCGGAGCAGGCGGGCATCACGTTCTGCTTCGCGCAGGTCTTCCACCCGTCCATGAAGCACGTGGCCGTGCCGCGCCGGGAGCTCGGGGTTCCTACGGCGTTCAACTTCCTCGGCCCGCTGAGCAATCCGGCCGGGGTCTCCGCCCAGGCGCTCGGGTGCGCCGATGCCCGAATGGCTCCGCTGATGGCCGGGGTGCTCGCGGCGCGGGGCATCCGCGCGCTGGTGTTCCGGGGCGACGACGGCCGGGACAAGTTGACGACGAGCGGGTCGTCCACGGTGTGGGAGGTCCGGAACGGCCAGGTCCAGGCGCACGAGGTGCACCCGGGGGACTTCGGGCTCGACGTCGTCCCTGTCGATGCGCTGCGCGGCACCGATGCGAGCGGCAACGCCGACGTGGTCCGCGCGGTTCTCGCCGGGCAGGCCGGCCCGGTGCGCGACGCCGTCATCCTGAACGCCGCGGCGGGCCTGGTGGCGCTGGACGAAACCGCCGACGGCAGCCTCGTCGGCCGCATCCGTACCGCGATGGAGCGGGCGCGCACGTCGATCGATTCCGGCGCGGCCGCAGGAGTGCTCGAGCGGTGGGTCGAGGTCAGCCGGTCCCGCTGACCGCCCGGCTCGTTGTCCGACCGGATCGACCGGATCGACCGGATCGACCGGATCTATCGGGAATCCATTCGCGGGGTCGTCGGCCGGCCCGCCGGGTAGGTTCGGGCGGCGCCGGAAGCGTCAGCTGTCGAAGCCCAGGCTGAACGCGGCGTCGAGGTCGTGCTGCGAGTAGGAGCGGAAGGCGATCTGCGTCGTCGTCGACCGGATGCCGTCGACCTTCGACAGGCGGTCGGCGATGACGTCCGCGAGGTCCTCATGCCGGCTCACGCGCGCGATGGCGATCAGGTCCCACTCGCCTGTGACGGAGTAGACCTCGCTGATGCCCTCGATCTCCGAGATCGCCTGGGCGCTCTCGGGAATGCGCGACGCGTCGGTCTGGATGAGGACGAATGCGGTGATCATGGCGTGCCTTTCAGGAGGGGCGTGAACTCGGATCTACGCTACCGGTTCCCGCGGCGTCGCCTGAGCCGGCGCACGACGGCGCGGGGCAGCAGGAGGAACGCGCCGAGGACGACCAGGGTGACGATCTGGAAGCTCAGGGCCACCCCGCCGCCGGACAGTGCCCGGAGCGCGAGGCCGGCGATGACGGTGCCCAGCCACAGGACCACCCCGGTGGGCCGGAGTGCGCCGGGGGAGCGCCAGGCCCGCACCGCGAGGGCCGACAGCGCATACGCGACGAGGAAGGGCCAGGCCGTCTCCAGGACGCCGGCCACGGTCACGCCGTGCTCATGGGTGCGGCGCCCCGAGGCGGCGAAAGCCAGGATCAGGACGACGTCGGCGACTCCCCAGGCGGCTGCTGCGGCCCGGGAGCGCTCCCGTACCTGCTCGACCGGAGGGACAGGGTTGGGGCGGGGCATGGCACCAGCGTAGTGGTTGTCGCCGTCCTGCCCGTGGACTAGATTCGGGCACCAGCCGACGCTCCAGCGCGGCACGAGCGAAGGGCGCCTCCGATGGGATCGATAACTCCGTGCCTCTGGTTCGACGGCCAGGCCGAGGAAGCCGCACAGCTGTACACGTCGGTCGTGAGGAACTCCCGCATCGTCGAGGTCTCCCGCGCCGGACAGGGGCCGGATGACCCGGCGCTGACGGTGTCGTTCGATCTGGACGGTCAGCCGTTCGTCGCCCTGAATGGCGGACCCCAGTTCTCCTTCACGGAAGCGGTGTCCTTCCAGATCGCCTGCGTGGACCAGGCGGAGGTCGACCACTACTGGTCCGCCCTGACCGAGGGCGGGGAGGAGAGCCGGTGCGGCTGGCTGAAGGACCGGTTCGGACTCTCGTGGCAGATCGTTCCGGCCGTGCTGCCGGGTCTAATCGGGGGCGAGGACGCCGCGGGCGCCCAACGCGCCCTCGAAGCCATGCTGGGCATGCGGAAGCTGGACATCGCAGCCCTCGAAGCCGCCTACCGGGGCGACTGACCTACCGCCCGGCATCATCCGACGGGGCCAGCAGCATTCCGGCTGAGTTTCTCCGCGCACTCCATCATCGCGACGTCGGACGACGGCGGTGCGGTAGTCGCGGGCGATCCTCATCGACTGTGCCTCGTCGATCAGCCCGAGGGACTTCCTGCCGTGGGCGAGATGGAAGTGGGGGGAGCCGATACCGAGTGCGGCAGCGAGTGTCACCAGCTCGTAGCGGCGCTTGCCCCTCCTCCGGAGGAGGACACCGTTCCCAGGCACAGCCTGCTCACAGCTTCGCGAAAGGTAGGCCACAAGCGCAGCGGTGACAGTGGTTCTGGGCCGTGTGGCCCTTCACTGCAACCGCTCGAGACGAGCGGAAGATCAAGGAGACACAATGATTCAGCGTAGGAAGATCGCACTGGGCATCAGTGCTGCTGCCCTCGTGGCCGGAGCGAGTCTCGGAGTCACCGGTATGGCCACTGCGGCAACGACGGCGACGCCCGAGCCCTCGGCCAGCGCGTCGGCCACTCCGGGTGACGGGAACCACGACGGCGGCGTCGGGCGCCACGGCCGCGGTGGAGTCGACGCGGGAAGCCTCGCCGACAAGCTCGGGGTGGAGGAATCGGCGGTCAGCGATGCGCTGGAGACCATTCGGGACGAGGCGCGGTCCGGGGACGACGACGGTACCAGGCCTGATCGGGAGGCGGTGCAGGCCGCCCTGGCTGCTTCGCTCGCGGAGGCACTGGAACTGGACGAGTCCACGGTGCAGGCTGCCCTCGACGAACTCCGCACCGAACAACAGGAGGAACGAGCCGCTGCCCTTCAGGATCGTCTCGATGCCGCAGTCACGGACGGCTCCCTGACCCGGGCGGAGGCGGACGGAGCGGCCAAGGCCGTGGAACTAGGCATCATCGGCGGACACCGGTAAGCGGAACACCGCCGCCCGGTTCCTCGGCAGCCCCTGCTGCTGCGGAACCGGGTTGTCCGCAGTGCTCCTCCCTGCGGCAGAACGGCGACATACTCTATCCTCAGCCGGCGGGAAGCGCCGTGCAGCGACCCCGCCACTTTTCGAGAAGCACACGAGGAGCAGCCATGACCACCCTGCAGAACCGCCCGAGGACAGCGTTGCTCTTCATCGACGTGCAGAACGGCGTCGTTGCCGATGCCTACGACCGTGACGCGGTTGTCGCGAACATCGATGCCCTGGTCGGGAAGGCACGCATCGCAGGTGTCCCGGTGGTCTGGGTGCAGCACTCGGATGCCGACCTCGAGGTCGGCTCCGATTCCTGGGAGCTCGTCCCCGAACTCGAGCGCTTCCCGTCCGAACCGCTCGTGCACAAGAGTTACGGGGACTCGTTCGAGGGAACCGACCTCGAGGACGTCCTCGCAGCGGCAGGCGTCGGTCGGCTGGTGGTGTCGGGGGCCCAGACCGACGCGTGCATCCGCTCGACCATCCACGGGGCGTTCGTGCGGGGGTACGACGTGACGCTGGTCGGTGACGCCCATACGACCGAGGACCAGAGCGCGTGGGGCGCCCCTCCGCCGGACAAGGTCATTGGTCACACCAACCTGTACTGGCAGTACCAGGCCGCCCCCGGCCGGACTGCCGCCGTCGGCGCGACGGCGGACATCCCTTTTCCGGGCTAGCCGTCTCTCGCGACGGGCGCCTCCGGTCAGGGGAGCCGGCTCGGCCTCAGCAAGGAGGCGCGGGCGGCCTGGGCGGGGTCCAGGGGGACCGGGCTGACCAGGACCGCCGGTCCACGGGAGAGGGTGCCGCTGTCCAGGGGCCTGCAGCGCAGCCCGCCCCTGCCCCGCATCGCCTTATGGGCGCCGGGCGCCAGCACCCGATCCATCCAGGCGCAGGGGTGCGCATGCCGGCCGCCGTGGAATCCCACGCTTCCCGCCCGCGTCTCCAGGACGAAGTCCTGCCCGATGAGGGGCGGTAGCTCGGCGCCGCGGAGGACCACATTGCGGCGGGGCAGCAGGGGATCGAACGAATCAGCGCCGAGATCCGCCGCGATGGCCTCCAGCGACTCGACGGCGAACAGGGTCACCGCGGCATCCATATGTGCCGCCTTGCCGAAGAAGCGGTCTCCCACGATTCCCTTGCCCGCGACGACCTCGACGCTCTCGGCATCCGTGGTCAAGACGTCGGCTGCACCGTCTCGCGCCCGACCGAAGTAGGCGTGCGCCCCCGACACGAGCAGGTGCAGGATCTCCACGTCGTACCGGAAGCCGGGCGTCATGCTCCAACGGTATCGGGTCCGAGCACTCCAGTTCGCCTCGGTCGCCCCCGGCGCCGTTTCCTCCGGCCGACTGTCCTCCCGAGGCTGGACTCGGTCGCCGGCCTCTCGGGCAGGGCGCCGGGGTTGACCTTCCAGCTAGGCGTAGGAAGGGGTCACGGGGTCGACGGCGCCGGCATCGAGGGTGCTGGCCTCCGGGCCGAGGTGGGCACCGTTGCGGTACCGCGCACCGGGGTGCTGATCGAACAGCCTTGTGTTCCCCGGGCCGAACAGGCGCTCGCGGAGGGTCGACTCCTCATAGGACGTCCGGCCGGTAGGCAGCGAGGTCGAGGCTGTCACCACCGGCGTGCGCGAGGTAGCCCTCGGCACTGGAGAGTCGCCGGTACTCCTCCGCCTTGCGTTGTGCCTCCTTGTGGGTCCTGCCGACGATGACGACGGCCCCCGCGAAGGCTTTGATGTGGTCGGCTTCCCGGCCGTTCTCGACCGCCAGCCTGCGCAGGTCGGAGACGTTCTCGCGGTACGCCGCCGCGTCGCGCCCGCCGACGAAGACGCCCTCGGCATGCTTTGCCGCGAATGCCTTTCCCGCCGTCGAGCTACCCGCTTGGAACAGGACCGGCGTGCCCTGGAGGGACGGCGCGCTGAGATGCGGGCCGGCGACCGAGAAGTTCGGGCCGCGGTGGTTGATGTAGCGGACCTTGGACGGATCGGTGAAGATCCGCCGCTCGCGGTCCTCGATCACCGCGTCGTCGTCCCAGGACCCTTCCCACAGCTTGTACAGCACATCGAGGTACTCGTCGGCGATGGCATAGCGCTGGTCGTGCTCCACCTCGTCGGCCAGTCCGAGGTTGCGGGCCGCATTGGGGAGGTACGACGTCACGATGTTCCAGCCGAACCGGCCCTTGGTGAGGTGGTCCAGCGTCGAGGCTCCGCGGGCGAAGGCGAACGGCGGCTCGTACGTCGTGGAGAAGGTCGCGGCGAATCCGAGATGCTCGGTGACCGCCGCCATCGCCGGGATGACGAGCAGGGGGTCGTTGCTCGGGATCTGGACGGCTTCCCGGAGGGCCGTGTCTGGGCCGTTGCGGTAGCCGTCATAGGTGCCAATCACGTCGGCGAGGAACACGCTGTCGAAGAGCCCTGCCTCGAGCATCTTCGCCGTTTCCGTCCAGAAGTCGAGATCGTTGAAGCGGTGCCGGTTGTTCTCGGGGTGGACCCAGAGGCCGTGGGAGATATGGCCCACGCAATTCATCTCGAAGAGGTTGAAGGCGATCTGGCGTGTCGTGCGTCAACCGATGTCCACCGTGCCGTCCTCACCGATATGCCAGCCCGGATTGTGCGCAATTTCCCAGACGATGCCGTTCGGATCACGCACGAGTGCGTGGAAAATGCCCCCGAAAGCACCTTCCCGAGCCTCATTCAGGATCGTCGCGCCCGCAACCGCCATCGCCGAGACGAGCTGGTTCACGTCGGCCGGACTGCCGACGTTGTGGGACAGCGTCACCCCCGACGGCGCGGGTGCTGCATCGAGTCCGGTGTCCTGGGCGAACTTGTCGTCGAGGAACAGCCCCAGCAACAGGCCGGGTGCCACCTGGTAGAAGATGATCTCGCCCGGAACATCCAGTGCCGGCGTCCAGCCCAGCGTTCGGTAGAACGACCGTCCCGCGTCGAGGTCCCGCGTGGCGACGGTGATGAAGTGCAGCTGCTGGTCCATGGCGAGAGCATAGCCGCGCGACGAAGGTCCGCTGAGCGTGCTCCCGCCTTCACGTCGGCTGCTACTTTGGGCCTGAAGGAGACCGACCATGCCGCGCCCCCGATCCACCCTCCTGTCCGTCGAGCTGATCGTCGAGGCAGCGCTGAAGCTCGTCGACGAGACGGGCGACTTCAGCTTCCCCAGGATCGCCCGCGAGCTCGGAGTCAGTCAGTCCTCGCTCTACAACCGGATCTCCAGCCGCGAACACATCGTGGAACTCCTCCGCGCCCACCTCTTCACCTCGAATCCCACGCCATCGACCACCGACATCCCCTGGGACGAGGCTCTGCGCATCCTCATTCGCGGATATCGCGACTGCTTCGCTCCGCATCCCAGACTGGTACCCCTGCTGGTGACCCAAACGGTGAGGGCCGCCGAGGTCATCGCCATGTATGAGGATCTGACGCTCGCCCTGGAACGGTCCGGCCTCGACGCCGCCGACGTCGCTCCGGCCCTCTCGCTGGTCGACTACTTCGCGCTGGGTGCGGCGCTCGACTTCACCGCCCCTGAGGAGGTCTGGGGGCCGGAACCCGAGAAGTACCCGGCCCTGACGAGGACGGTCCGATCCAGCCCGTCGGCCCCGGAGCGGGTCGAGCGTGCCTTCGAGTTCGGCCTCGAGGCGTTGATCGCCGGCATCGCAACACGGGTGAAACACGAAGTTAACTGAAAGGCTTTCAAAAACTATTGCTCCAGGCGCTCCTCGCCCCGATACTAAATGAATGCCGTTCATTTCAGTGACGGTCATCACACTCTGAATGGAGCACTTCGTGGGAAGTACGACTACACAACCTGATGCCACCATCCGGGTGCCACTGACGGCCGCCCGCGCCATCTCCACCTTCGGGATCACGGTCGTAGGATTCATGACCGCGAATTTGGTCCCCGTCATGATCGTCGCGCTGGCCGACCTGGGGTTCACCCCGACCGGGGCGGGCACGCTCATGACGGCATGCCTGCTCCTGTCCGCCGTTGCCTGCCTGGCTACCTCCCGCTGGACCGCCCTCGGCGGCCGGTATGTGGTTGCGCGGGCGGGCCTGGCACTCACGGCCCTGGGGTTCGGTGCGGCCGCCCTGGTCGCCGACCCTACGATCGCCGCGGCCGGGATCATCATCGGCGGCATCGGCGGCGGGGGAGCGGTGGCTGCAGGCGGAGCGGCCCTTGCTGCGTTGCGTGATCCTGACCGGGCATCCGGTATCAGCGGATTCGCCAACAGGGCCGTTGTCGCCGTCGTGCTGTTCATCATCCCCGTCATCGGCCTGGGCATGGCGAGCGCTTTCGGCATCCTGGCATGCCTGGCGCTTGCGGCGCTCGTGACCACAGGCTGGCTGCCGGACCGTCCGGCCGCCCCACCGCACCGCAGCGCCGGCCGCTCGGCGGCTCCCGTCGAGAGCCCACGAGCCGTCACCATCGCCGGGGTCGTGCTCCTTGCCTGTTTCGCCCTCTGGGCACTGGGCGAGGACTCGCTCTGGGCCGTCGCAGCAGTGATGGGGGCAGAGCAAGCCGGGCTCGATGAAGCAGGAATGGGTCTGGTCCTGAGTCTTTCGACCCTGGGTGGGCTCCTTGCCTCCGCTGTGGTGGGAATCGCAGGCAAACGACTCGGTCGAACAGTCCCGCTCGCAGCAGCTCTCCTCACCGGTGCAGCGCTGAAGATCGCGTCCGGATTCATCACCGATCCCCAGCTGTACCTGGTGGTGATCATCATCTGGAACACCGTCTACATGGTGGCCTTCCTCTACGTCATCGCCATCGCCGCCGCGCTGGATCCAACGGGCCGCTGGTCGGCTCCCATCCTCGGGGTCTATCTGGTGGGTTCCTCCTTCGCACCCCTCTTCGGGACCGCGGTCTCCTCGGCGCTGGGCTACCCGGCCCTGGGCATCATCCTCGGGGGCATCACCCTGCTGGTCCTGGGTCCCCTGGTGGTCGTCTCGCGCGAGTCCCTGCGCAGACAAAAAGGTCCCGTGCCGCACGCGACGCCCGAGACCGACTTCCCCCGCGCAGCCATCGCCTGACGACAGAACGAATTCCCGTGCCACTTCAGCAGACCGCCTATGCCAACGCGTCCATCCTCACTCCTCGGGGAGTGATCAAAGGCTCCATCGTCGTCGACGGCAACAGCATCCACGCCGTCCGTCATGATGACGCCGACGCTCAGGCCACCGACCGGGCCGACACGGCGGGAATGCGTGAGATCGACCTCGGCGGCCGCTTTCTCCTGCCAGGATTCGTCGACGCGCACAGCCACCTGCTCATGCTCGGTCAGTCCCTGCAGAAAGTGCAGCTCCGCGGAGCCCTGTCGCTCGCGGAGATCCAGGAAGCGGTGAAGGACGCGCGACGCCGGAACCCCGGGGCTGCACGCATCCTGGGCGGCGGCTGGCTCTACAGCGCGCTGGGCGGCGCCGCTCCCGATCGGGCAATGCTCGACGCCGCCGTCGAGGACATCCCCGTCTACCTCGACGCCAATGACCTGCATTCCGTGTGGGTGAACTCGGCAGCACTGGCAGAACTCGGTATCACCGCTGACACCGAGGATCCCCATGGAGGATCCATCACCCGGGACCCGGAAACCGGAGAAGCGACAGGGATGCTCCTCGAGACCGCGGCGCAGCAAATCGTCTGGCCCGCGCTGGCCCGGCGGGCCACCGACGCCGATCGGGATTCCTGGCTCGAGAGCGCGATCAGCCATTACCTCGCCAGCGGCGTCACCAGTGCTGTCGACATGGCCGTGGAGGACGACGATCTCCAGGCTTTCCTTCGAGCAGAAGCTCGACACGGGGGAGAGCTGCCTTTCCGGATCAAGGGACACTGGTTCATCCACCATCGACCCACCGTGGAGGAGAACGTCCAGCAGGTGCACCGTGCCGTCGAGCTGGCCGCTCAGGTGAACTCGCCGACCCTGAAGATGGCAGGCATCAAACTGGTTCTCGACGGGGTCATCGACAGCTGCACGGCAGCGATGAAGGAACCGTACTTCGATGGAACGAACGGCGATCCGATCTGGGATCGCGAGGCACTGATCCCCGTCGTCGTCGCAGCAGATGCGGCCGGACTCCAGATCGCCATCCACGCCATCGGCGACGAGGCCTCGGACATTGCACTGGACGCACTCGAAGCGGCCTATGAGATCAACGGGCCCCGGGACCGGCGCCACCGGATAGAACACCTGGAAACCGTGACACCCGAGAACGTGGTCCGGCTGGCCCGGCTCGGCGTCGTGGCCTCGATGCAACCCGTCCATGCCGACCCCGCCATCCAGCACAACTGGCAGGCCATGCTGGGAGATGACCGGATAGACCGGGCCTACCCGTGGGCGGAATTCATTGCCGCCGGGGCCACCCTGGCGCTGAGTACCGATGCACCGACCGCCCCCCACGAGCCACTGCCCAACATGTATATCGCGGCAACCCGCAAGTCCGCGCTGGATCAGTCCCTGCCGGCGAATCTCCCCGGGTACGCGCTCGACCTCGAGGCGGCCCTGCACCACGCCACCAGGGATGCGGCCTACTCCTGCAGGGCGGAGCATCAGGAGGGCAGCATAGAGCCCGGGTTCCTTGCGGACTTCGCGGTGCTGGAGGCGGACCCCTTGTCCGAGGATCCCATCGGGCTGCTCAGCAACCGGACCTGCCTGGTGGTTGTGGACGGCGTCCACCGGTACGAGGCGCCGAACGGGCTGTCGTCACGTCAGGAGGAAGTGTGTCAGTAGCGGGACCTGCACACCCTCGGAATGCTCTCCTGCCTGACGCTGCCGACTGGACTCAGGCCGGCGGGGGAGTGGGGCCTCCGTCGCCGGCCTGGGCGGCGCGTGCATCTTGCCACCCGATCCCGACAGGGGGACAGTAGCTACGGAAAGCAGCGAGGCGCAGCCGGAGGGCGAGTTTCTATGAGGGATGGATCCGCTGCAATACTTGCTGCGTTCCTGGGAGCGGCCGACCAGGTGGAGGCCGTTCTCGACAGCAAGGCTGTCGCAGAGCGTTGGGAGGACCGGAGCGCACTCGAGGGCTATACCGTGGCAGGTCTGGCCGGGCACCTGGCGAGGGGTGTGCTGACAGTCGAGAAGTACATGGACGCCCCGGAGCCGTCCACCACTACGGAGGCAACTGACGCGGCAGGTTACATCACCGCCGTGCTGGGCGATCATGATCCGGTCCACAGCGGTTTCCACCGGAGTGTCCGTGCCCGGTCACTGGATACCTCGAGAGGCGGGGCATCGGCCCTTGCGCGGGAGGTCGGACGCGCGCGACGGAGGCTGGACGAGCGCCTCGATGAATCGACCATGGACCGACGAGTGGAAGTCCTACAGGGCGTTGTGATCACGGTCGAGGAATACCTGAGGACGCGCCTCGTGGAACTGGTGGTACACCTCGATGACCTTGCGGTCAGCGTGGGCCACGAGAACAGCATGGATCTCCCGCAGGACGCCTATGACGAGGCTGCGATCGTCCTGGTCCAAGTCGCCGTACGTCGGCAGGGAGCGCTGTCCGTGATTCGAGGGCTCGCCCGGAGGGAACGCCATCCGGACGCCATCCGCGCCTTCTGATGGAAACGCGAGAACCGGCCGGAAGACGGCCGAGAGGAGGGGCCTTCGAACCACAACCTGACATAATGTGGATTATCGGCACTTTGGGAAGCGGTGCTGCAGGTGCCGTGACCCCTGCGATCACCCATGGCTGATGGGCTTCCCCTTGTAGCCAACGCTCGTCGAACCTCCGGCCCTTCAGTCGAGGAAGCATCCCGCACCGTCCCGAATGCGATGACCACGACACTTGCCGGCGCCGCCGTCCGGACACCGTGCACACACCGCGCCGAACGTACTGTTCCTGGCCATGGGAACGTACTGGTCGCCGTCCACTGTCACCTGGCCGGCCTCATCAGTGCTACAAAGTTCTAGGTAGTTATACAACTTTCCTTACAAGCAGGTAGATTTTCGTACATGCACCTGGAGCTGAACCCCTATAACCCCGGATCGGGGCTACCGCCCCGTGTCATGGGAGGCCGGCAGCAGGAAATGGACGCGTTCGACCTCATCGTCGCGCGAACAAAACGGGACCTGCCAAACCGTGGAATGGTGCTGTCGGGGCTCCGGGGTGTCGGCAAGACAGTACTCCTCAACTACCTCCGGTCCCACGCGGACAACCACGGCTGGTTCACCATCTGGCTCGAGGGTAAGCCCGAAGCGCAGGGCTTCACGGAGGTTCGCGAGAAGTTTGCACGGGAACTGACCTCCGCGGCACGCCGATACAACGGACCCTCCGGCAAGGACCGATTACGGGAGGCTTTCGGGACGATCCAATCCTTCAACCTCGCCCTGGGCGTGCCCGGGATCAAAGCCGATATCAGCGTGAGCGCCAACCGGGCCAACTCCGGCACCATCGATATCGACCTCGAGGAGCTCGTCGAGGACGTTTCACTCGCCCTCAAGACCGACAAGAGTGCTTTCGCGATCTTCATCGACGAGATGCAAGACCTCGACCAGGAACTGCTCTCCGCGCTCATCACCGTCCAGCATGCAGCAGGTCAACGAGGCTGGCCGTTCTACATCGTCGGCGCCGGTCTACCCAATCTCCCTACCACCCTCAGTGAAGCCCGGACCTACGCCGAAAGGCTTTTCACCTACCGCACCATCGGCCCCCTCGCTGACACCGATGCGGAGTACGCCCTGACGCGGCCGGCGAAAGAGATGGGAGCGGAATATTCCCAGCACGCTCTCGACGTCCTGCTTGATGCCTCCGGGCGATATCCCTACTTCATCCAGGAGTTCGGCAAGGCGATCTGGGATGCAGCTCCGAGCACGCCCTTCACCGAGGAAGACGCCGAGGTGGCAGTGTCGATCGGTCGGAGCCAACTCGACGCAGGGTTCTTCTCCTCCCGCTGGGGACGCGCAACACGCAAGGAACGCTGCTATCTCAGAGCGATGGCTCATGATGGTGACGCCGGATCCAGTACCAGCCAGATTGCCGAGCGACTCGGCGTCAAAGTGACCGCCCTAGGCCCCGCTCGAGCTCAGCTGATCAACAAGGGCATCATCTACTCCCCCGAGTACGGACAGGTCGCCTTCACCGTCCCAGGTATGTCCGGCTTCATCCTTCGACAGCAGGAAGACTGAATTCCCGGGTGACAAACCACTCCGCGCTCAGTTCCAGGTTCCGAACCATCCTCGACTGTGCACGGACCGTGACGTGAACACCGAGACCTGAGGTCGACGGATCTGTCAGTACGACAAACCCGACGGTTGTCGGCGTTCACGGTACGGGGCAGAAGCAGCTGCAAGAACTTGCGTCTTCCGGAGAAATGACACTTCACCGAACTCAGACCCGTGGCCATTGTCATCGAGGCTCTTGGCTACTCCCCCACTGTGGACCACGACGTCACCCACGGCCCACCGTGATGATCGTGGCTTGTATGCATGTTCGCGCCCATCTACTTCTCCTCCGGTCGGCGCGTCGAACCACCCACTGCCCTCACGTCGCGCTTCCCCGATTTGCGACCAATACCCCCTAGGGGTATAACAGTTGGCATATACCCCCAAGGGGTATGTAGATGGACGATCCAATCCTCGAGGAGTTCCAATGCCCATGAAGTTACTCAGCTCCCGACCTGCACGCAGGCCTACCGCTGCGAAGAGTCGGCGTCTTGGTCTGGCGTTGCTCGTTGTGGCCGGCGCCCAGTTGATGCTGGTACTTGATGACTCGATCGCGAACATCGCCCTGCCATCGATCCAGGTCGAGCTGGGAATCACTCCCGCGAGCCTGCCCTGGGTGATCAACGCCTACATCCTGGCGTTCGGCGGCCTCCTTCTCTTCGGTGGAAGGGTCGGTGACCTCTTCGGCCGACGGCGCATCCTGCAGATCGGCATCGGTTTGTTCACCCTCGCTTCTCTTGTCGCGGGAATCGCTCCGGCCGGCCCGGTGCTCGTGGCAGCCCGCGCCCTCCAGGGACTCGGCGCCGCACTGACCGCGCCGAACGCACTCGCCCTGATTACCACGACCTTCCCTGCCGGCGAGGCACGGAACAAGGCACTTGCCCTGTACGGGGCCATGTCGGGCCTCGGCGTAACCCTAGGGCTGCTGCTGGGCGGAGTGCTGACAGGGACGCTCGGCTGGCGGTCGGTGTTCTTCATCAACCTCCCCATCGGACTCGCCCTGCTCGCCGGGACCCGCATCCTCATCGACGCACCCCGGCACAGCGCCCGACTCGATCTGCCCGGAGCCATCACCGGCACCGGCGGGATCGCGGCCCTGGTCTTCGCCATCATTCACGGAGGTGAGCAGGGCTGGAACGCTTCGATGACACTCATCGCTCTAGGCCTCGCCGCCGTCCTGCTCCCCGCGTTCGTCATCATCGAATCCCACAGCACGGACCCGATGCTTCCGCTGCGCCTCTTCAGGGACCACAACCGCACCGGCTCATATCTCGGCATGCTGTTCATCAGCTTCGGACCCATGGGCACCTTCTACCTGCTGACCCTCTACATGCAGCACATCCTCGAGTACGACCCAGTCCGCACCGGACTGGCCTGGCTGCCTTTCGGAGCCGGCATCATCCTCTCTGCCGGCATCGCCTCGAAACTCGTCGCCAGGTTCGCTCCCCGGCTCGTGGCAGTCGCCGGGATTCTCATCTCCACGGCCGCCATCCTGTGGCTGTCGACCATCACCCCTGAGTCCGGGTACGTACAGCACCTCATGATCGGGATCTTCGCCGTCGCCGTCGGCTTCGGATTGAGCTTCGTGCCACTGACCCTCACCGCCGTTACCGGCGTCCGACCCGAAGACTCCGGCATCGCCTCGGCACTGCTCAACGCCGCCCAGCAGATCGGCGTCGCCCTCGGCATCGCAGCCCTGTCCACCATCAGCGTCACCACCACAGAAAGCCGGTTCCCGAATGCCCTCGCCATCCTTCACGAAGCCCGCTCAGCCGGCGATACCCAGGCTGCGGCAATGGCCAGCCAGGCCATCGTCGACGGCTACACCAGCGCCCTGAGCAGCGGAGCAATCATTCTCGCCGCAGCCGCCCTCATCGTCACCCTCATGGTCACTGCCCGCCCCCAGCGGGCCGCAGGGCCTTCCTGACTCACCCCGGAACCCGGGGATCCCACTCAGGGGTGGGCTGAGAAGCCGTGGATAGCCGAAGGCATACACGATAAACAGGAGGTCCACCCATCAAGGAGGCACGGCATGATCGATCGCGAAGGTCTGGGCTCATTTCTCCGACATCGCCGCGAGTCCCTCCAGCCCGAGGACGTAGGGCTGATGCGGGGTCAGCGGCGGCGGACCGGCGGCTTGCGTAGAGAGGAAGTGGCCGGACTCTGCCACATGTCCAGCGACTACTACGCCCGACTCGAACGGGGCACAGGCCCACACCCCTCGGAGCAGATGGTCGCCTCCATCGCCCAGGGTCTACACCTGACGCTCGGAGAGCGCGATCATCTTTTCCGCCTCGCCGGGCACACCCCACCTCAGCGCGGAACGGCCAGTGAGTTCGTGAGCCCGGGAATGCTGCGGATCCTCGATCGCCTCACGGATACTCCTGCGGAAATCGTCTCAGAGGTCGGGGACACCCTCCGGCAAACACCGCTCGGCCTGGCTCTCTTCGGGGACGCCTCACAGCGTACCGGTCCCGGTCGGAGTATCGGTTACCGGTGGTTCACCGACCCGTCAGCGAAGGAAGCATACCCACCCGAGGAACGCGAGCGGCTGTCCCGCCTCTACGCATCTGGTCTGCGTCAACTCTGCGTTTTGCGCGGACCAGGCTCGCGGGCAGCCGAGCTCGCCGCGCTCCTGCAGGAAAA
This sequence comes from Arthrobacter pasteuri, assembly GCF_054510955.1. Taxonomy (NCBI): domain Bacteria; kingdom Bacillati; phylum Actinomycetota; class Actinomycetes; order Micrococcales; family Micrococcaceae; genus Arthrobacter; species Arthrobacter pasteuri. Next base: position 362,490 of record NZ_JBTNDO010000001.1, on the reverse strand, counting down.
CGCTGACTTCCGCAAAGTCTGGGACATGCAGGAAATCGGCGTGCAACCACCGGAGGTCAAACGCTTCCTTCACCCGACCGTCGGCCGGCTGGATCTGAACTGCCAGACCCTGCTCGACCCGGATCAGTCCCACCGCCTCCTCGTCTACACAGCCGTTCCCGGCAGCGACAGCCACGAAAAACTGCAACTGCTGTCTGTCATCGGTGTGCAGACCATCAACTCCTAGCCCCGCCAACTCGGTGACCACTGTCTCGCTAGCCGTGGATCGACAGGTCCTGGATACGCCGAAGGAACTCGTGAACCATTGAGCCAGGCGCCGATCCCGGTCGCCCCTACCCCCACGAAAAAGGATCCTCTCATGACGCGCACGTATGAGCTCGCCATCCCCGACCTGACCGGGAAACTCGCCGTCGTCACCGGAGCGAGCGATGGCATCGGCACCGTCATCGCGACACGGCTGGCCGGCGCCGGCGCGGAGGTCATCATGCCCGTCCGCAACCAAGCCAAAGGAGACGCGGCAGCGCAGCGTATTCGCACCGCCGTCGGCAGAGTCACGGTCAGCACCCGCCCCCTGGGCCTGTCCTCGCTGCAATCCGTGGCAGAGCTCGTCACCACCCTCGCCACCGAGGGACGTCCGGTCAACATCCTGATCAACAATGCCGGCGTCATGCGCCCACCCGCACGGCAGGAAACCCGCGACGGCTTCGAACTGCAGTGGGGTACGAACCATCTCGCCCACTTCGCCCTCACCCTTGGCATGCTGCCGCTTCTGCGGGAAGGCCGGGCCCGTGTCACCCACCAGACCAGCGTGGCCGCCCGGAAAGGAGCGATAAACTGGGATGATCTGAACTCCGAGCAGAGCTACGACGTCATGAAGGCGTACTCCGGCTCGAAGATCGCAGTCGGCCTGTTCGCCCGTGAACTCGAGGCCAGGAGCCGCGCGAACGGGTGGGGAATCAGCAGCAACCTCTCACACCCCGGCATCTCACCCACGAACCTTCTAGCAGCACAACCCGCCATGGGTCGCGACCGAATGCCTCCGGAGCGCCGCCTCATCGGCTTCCTCTCGCAGATCGGTTTCGCCGGCACCCCGGAAAGCGCGGCCTTGCCCGCCCTTATGGCAGCAACCGACGTCGAATACGGAGGGGATCAGTTCTTCGGACCCAAGCGCACCGTCGGTGGGCCGCCGGCTCTCCAAGAGTTCTGGACACCCCTTCGCGATATGGGCCAGGCCCGTCGCACCTGGGAGGTATCCGAGCAGCTCGCCGGTATACGGGCCAACTACTGACGTATATGCCCTCATATGGTGGTCTCGCGTGGGTTAGCCAGTACCCGGAGCCGCCATGGCGACGGATCCTGGGTGTCGTCGAGCATGTCGGAGAACGTTGGTTCATCCGGTGCGCCCAGCTTTCGCACCTGTCAGGGCGGACTGGAGCGCGGCCGTCAGCCGCTCGGAGCTCTATAAGGACAGTAACTCCGGCGCCGAGGTATCGTCTTTTTCCAGTCAACCGGTCGATCGACCAGAAACAAAGGGCCCCCTCGATGAATGTATTTCATCCTGAACTGGCGGTAGGCAAATGGATCCCCAAGGCTTCCTTCGGACCGCGACTGGCGAGATTAGCGAACATCCCGCGAGGTAGGGCTACGGAAGCCCCCGAGGACCTCGACATCGACGACATCGAGATACCTGCCGGACGCGGTGCCCAGAACGTCCGGGTGCGACTCATCCGCCCGAAGACTTTGAAGGGAGCGGCTCCGGCACTGCTGTGGCTGCATGGCGGTGGCATGATCCTCGGCAACAACTCCCAGGATGACGCCACCAACTTCGCGTTCGCCCGCACCCTCGGTATCAGCGTGGCCTCCGTCGAGTACCGTCTCTCACCCCGACACACCGCGTCCGCCGCAGTCGAGGACGCCTACGCCGCACTTGTCTGGCTCAACGACAACGCAGCTGAACGTGGAATAGACCCTTCCCGCATAGCCGTCGGCGGGCAGAGTGCAGGCGGAGGCCTGGCCGCGGGCCTTGCCCTGCTGGCCCTCGATCGCGGGGAGGTAACCCCCGTGTTCCAGCTCCTGGTCTATCCGATGATCGATGACCGCACCGTCATACGAACCGACCTCGACACGACCAACGTGCGGGTATGGACCCCTGGCAGCAACCGGTACGGCTGGACGTCCTACCTGGGCCAGGAACCGGGGAGCGACAACGTCTCGCCGTATGCCGCTCCCGCCCGACGAGAAAACTTCGCAGGGCTCCCCTCGGCGTGGATCGGAGTCGGTACCCTCGATCTCTTCTTCGACGAAGACCGGACCTACGCCGCCCGACTCGAAGAGGCAGGAGTGGCCTGCGAGCTGTTCATCGTTCAGGGCGCGTTCCATGGTTTTGACACCCTCTTTAAGAACAAGGGTGTCTCGCGGACATTCTGGAGGGCCCAGGCGAAGGCACTGCAGAAGGCCCTTTTCCCCTTCGACCAGTCGACGACGTCGTCGGCCGGGGAATTAGTCAAGTAACCCGGGGAATGCCTTCAGTTCCTCCACTGATCGGCGGATACGAATTCCTGTGTCAGCGGCGTGCTGTGGGTCCTGAGCCGAACACCGCCCTGTAGCGGCTTACCTGGTGCTCCGGCTCCGGTGCAGGAGGACGTATCCGACGACGGCAAGGGTCCCGGCAATGGCTTCTGCCACGGCCGTCAGGGTCTTCTTCGCGTACCAGACGGGTTCATACATGGACGGAATGGGCCCGATCGCCGGGACCTGCACATATCGGTACAGAACCACCGCGGCCAGAGCAGACAACGCCACGACGGCGGCGAGCGCGTAGGCGGCTCGGCTGCCTCTGATGAGGACATACGCCGCTGCGAGGATCGCGACGACCGCCTGGATCCGGAAGAGATTACCCCCGCCGATTCCACCCGGTGCGGCCTGCTGGAACCCTGGGGCAAGCTGGAAGTGGATGACCGCACTGACGATCAAACCACCCCCCACCAGGACCCGCAGGGCGATCATCAGCAGTTGATTGCGCCCCTCTCCCCCAGCGTCGGGACCCTGCCCCGGCGTGGATTCAGCTTTCCTGTTGCCGGCAGCGGCTCCTGGCGTGCTCATCCGACGACCAGGGTGCCGGACATCGCGGGGTGGTAGGTGCAGATGACGGCGTATTCGCCCGCTTCATCCGGTGCCGTGAAAGTGACTGTTTCACCGCCGGACACGTCGACGTCGAACCCGCCCTCGTCCTTGGCCGTAACCGTATGCGGAGCATCGTCCTCGTTGATCACCGTCACGGTGGCGCCGGGTGCGATGGCCTCGGGCATCACATATTCGAAGTCCGCGATGGTGATCGTCGCTTCTTCCGCCGGCGCAGCTTCCGTCGAGGTCCCGGCGCCGGCGGTGTCCTCCGGTGATGCAGGTGCGGCGGTCTCACTGGCCGCACTGGTCGCCCCCGACGTGGTGGGCCCGGTATCGGAGCCACAGGCGGTGGCGCCGGCGATGAGCGCGGCGACCATCAGAGCTGATCTTCCGTAGCGTATCTTCATGGTGATTCTTCCCGCATCGATGAGTTGGAGAGCGACGGTGTGAGCTGTCAGGACTTACTGGATCATCGTCCCGTCGGGAGCCACCACGTACCAGACGTCCCCGACGGCTTGTCCGTTGACGTCACCGGCGGCCAGGTCCTTATTGAAGTAGTAAATCGGCATTCCGTTGATGGTCATCTGCAATCCACCCTCGGTGGTTTCGATGGTGCCAACCTCACCGGTGACACCTTCCACCTCCGGGGTCTCGGTTCCGCTGATTACCGGCGGCCAGGCGACCAGGCAATCATCCTTACAGGCACTGACCCCCGAATCGGCAACGTCCTTGGTGAAGTAGTACACGGTCATGCCCTCGGCATCGACCACGATCTCACCCAAATCACTCGTCGCAACACCCAGCGTGGTCGGACTGGCCGCCGCGGGCGCACTGGCCTCCGGTGTGGCCTCCCCAGTGGCCGCCTCGCTCGTCTCGGCTGCCGGTGTGGGTTCGGCTGCCTCCGTTGTCTCCGCCGTCGCCTCGGTAGCCTCAGCCGCTACGGTCTCGGCGGCCTCCTGCCCGGACCCTGAGCACCCTGTCAGCGCCAGCAGGGTCAGTGCGGCCCCGGCCAATGAAGTGGAAAGTTTCTTGCCCATGGTTTCGATCCTCCTGATTGTCCCGGCAGGGGGCCGGGCCCGGCGGGACAGACGTACTGCCACCCCCTGGGGAGAAGACTGCATCTCAACTCTTGGATAAACCTTCGGAAACTCCCTCCACTGAAAACACGACACTCCCCCGCTGGCCCGAAGTCGGTGCTACTGCCCTGCACTGACCTCCCGATCCTGACGCGCCCTGACAGGCACCTCGCCGTAGTCACCGTGTTCGGGATGGACGGGGAGATTCCCGCTCGTACCTGCCTCCCCTTTCGCCGGGCATGCAGGGTTTTCCCAATATCGGCTGCGTACCGTCGATGACATGCTTTCTTGCCCGGTGCTTCGGTGCACAAATCCCGGTGCCACCTTCGTGGTGGGTAGTCAGGGCCTACACGGGGGTTATCGGGAGGCCTATGTCTGCGATGACCATAAGGCGTTGATCGATGCCGGTTCGCCGTGGTGCATCGAAGGACACTCGGTCCTTCTGGGCCAGGACATCACGCCGGTCCTGGAGAGTTGGTCTGCCCGCCCGAGCGTAGGTGTTGACGGCTTCACGCTCACCGTCCAAGTGGCGGGTCAGATCAAACCCTTTGAGGTCTTCCTGACCCCGACCGAAGCGAGGACGCTGGCTGTGTTCATCAACGCGGCCAGCAACGACAGCGTGCGCCAGCACCTGACAACTCGCTGATGCACTGATGACACTGATGACCCCGAGTGCAGCAGGTTTCGGGTATTCATTCCCCGGCCATGCGCACAGGCGGACGGCTGAGGCGGGCTCGAGCTCCAAGATTCCTACAAGGTAGGCGCAGAAGCACTGCCTTCTCCATCCGATCGGATCACTGCGGGCACCGCAACAGCCCCGAAAGCCTCGTGTTGCGACGCGGCCTGTTCGAGTGAACGTCAGCGCCTCCGCGAGCGCCGGTAGTCTTCATGGTCGCCAGCGATAACCATGCCAGGGATCTCGGGTGTCCGCTCTACTGTGGGACCTACTTCTGGCCCGTGAGCAGGGTGCCTTGGATCGCTGTCAGGGGTACGGCTCCGAAGTCCCTGGAATCGATCGACACGCCCCGATTGTCCCCCAGCACGAAGACGTTTCCGGCGGGCACCTCGACGGGTCCGAAGTAGGTCGCATCGATGCGGCTGTGGTCGATGAACGGCTCCGGTACGACGACGTCGTCGACGTACAGTTCCGCATCACGGATGGCGACGCTCTGGCCCTGTCCTGCGACGACCCGCTTGATCGCCGTATGCCCATCCACGGGGTTGGTGAAAGCGACCACGGAACCGTTGCGGACCGGGTTCGCGCCCGCCCCGGGCTTGTAGAGAAGCACGACGGAACCCGTTCGGATGGTCGGTTCCATGCTGTCGGACGAGACCATGAAAGGCTCCACCACCCACGCCCGAAGAGCGAGGACAACCACGGCCGGCACCACGGCTACCGCGAGCAGAACGGACCGATACCGTCGGGTCGCCCTTGGCCCCGACCATGACGTGGACTCTGGCGTCGACTCTGGCTTCGACCCTACATCTGGCTGTGGTCGGCAAGGGTCGAACGCCTTCGATCCTTGCGGTGGCTGTTCCGGGCGCGGGCACCCCGACCAGCCACCGCGTGGTGTTTGCGGGCTACTCACCCCTCGTCTCACCCCTCGTCGTCGTCATCCCATTCTGGTCGTGCTGCTGTCATGGGATCGTTGTGGTCGTAGTCGGTTTCCTTCAGACCCACCCGGAACTGGGCCATCATGTCATGGTCCTCGTGCGGGAGGTTGTGGCAGTGCATCATGTAGAGGCCCGGATGCGGAGTGAACTTCATCAGGAGCCTCACGGTTTCCCCTTCGCCCACGTACACCACGTCCTTCGGTCCGCGCTCGTAAGGGAAGGGACCACTCCCGTTGCGGCTGAGGACCCGGAAGTCGACGAGGTGGATGTGCAGGGGGTGGAACCAGCCGCCCGAACTGTTCTCGATCTCCCAGATCTCCACGGAGTTCAGGGCCGGATCGGCGACGACCTTCTTGTATCCGCTGGCGATGACGTCCTGCCAACTGTCGTCATTGATCGTCCACAGATTAGTGGCGTCGTTACGCTTCACCCGGAACCTGCGGGTCCTCACGGACTGCGCGGTCGTCAGAGACATCGCCTCGCTGCCGACCAGGGTCGTAGGGATCCGGTTCCACGTCGGGTCCGAGGTATCCACCGCATCGCCCACCACATCGAACGCCATGATCTTGTTGGTGAAGTCGTAGTCCACGTTGTTCTTGTTCGAGAGGTTCCGCAGTTCGATCCGCTGCCCCGTGGCGTACTTCCGGAAGTCGATCAGGACCTCGTACCGCTCCGCACCGGCATGTCGGTAGTTCGACACGCTCTGCGCTGTCGGCATCAGACCGCCGTCAGTACCGACCACCACCAAGGGCGCCCCGGTGCTGAGCGTCGGCCGCAGGGAGCGGGAGATGGAAGCGTTCAGGATCCGGAAGCGGTACACGCGCTTCTGCACCTTCATGACCGGCCAGGGCCTGCCGTTGACCAGGATCACGTCCCCCCAGAGGCCCGAGTGGGTGTTGTCGTCGTAGCCCAGAGACCCGTCCTCCGCGAACATGGCATCCGTGATGGTCAGGGCGACGTCGAAGTTACCCTGCGGCAGGAGCTGACGCTCGATGGGGTCGTGCATGTGGTACTGGGCGGCCAGCCCGGAATAGGCGTTCTGCGCCGTGAAGTGGACGCCGTGGTCGTGGTACCACAGCGTCCGGGCACCCTGGAAGTTCGGGTAGCGGTAGTCCTTGAAGAAGCCCGGGTTCGTGATGTCGCTGGCATAACCGTCGTACTGCGGCAGCGACGCGGACCCGTGCAGGTGGGTGGAGGTCGACAGGGCATGCCCGTCCAGTGGATGTGTGGCGGGCAGCTTGTTGCGAACCCGCAGGACGGCTTTCGTGCCCTGGTCCAAGCTGATCGTCGGGCCCGGGAACAATCCGTTGTACCCCAGGATGGGTGTTTCCAGCCGCGGCAGGATCTTCGCCATGGCGGCCTGTTCTGTCACGGTGTAGTAGTTCACCGGCGCCCCGTCGGCCGGATCGACACCGGTGGACGTCGGCTGGAGGAACGGGGCCTGGTAGAAATCTGTCCGGAAAGGCCGCGGCATCTCGCTATCCCTGAGCCGGCTCACGGACTTCGCTTCAACCGACCTCGTCGGCAGCACTGCAGCGCCTGCGCCGAGGACTCCGAGTCCCCCCAGAAGCAGAACCTGACGGCGTGAAGTTGACATTGCGGGTCTCCCTTATTTGGTTCCCCGACCATCTCGCACCCAGGTTGGAGATTCCCTGCACCCGACCCCGCTCGTCCTAGGACCACCCCTAGAAACAGTCATGCTAACCCCAAGAAAACAACACCCCGACCCCGAGACCTCGCACCCGGGGGACGCCCGTGCCTGTCACCCTCGGTGGTGTCCCTCGCCGAGGGACAGCCCAGGTCCTCCGGACAATTCCAGGGTCAGATCGATGGCCTGATCCGGGAGTTCGAACACGAGGACCACGTCGACCGTCTGCCCCTGGCGGGCCCTCGCAGGAGCAGGAGAGAACCAGACCGGTTCCCACGATTCATTCCCCAGAGCCGAAACGCCGTACCCCGACGGGTCGAAGGACAGGCCGTCCGCCTCCATCGCGGTCAGTTCCAGCAGTATCCGAACACGGTGGGCTCCTTCATCGGCGGGATCAGAAAGCGCAGCCGACGGTGTAGGGGGCCTCCATCCGTCGACCTCGATCGGTATCACCCCCTGAATACGCGCTAGACCACCATCGACACTGGCCGAAGCGCCCAACAGGGCAGGAGGCGTCCGAGGAGCGGCCATCAGGACGCTGGCAAGCACAGTTCCTACGAGGACCAGCAAAATGACCGGGACGAGAAACCTGATGCGCCCCCGCCATGGGCCGAAGCCGGGCGAACCCGAGGAATCCGGCGGCGAAGCGGAACCCGACGGTGACGTCGCCCATGACGATCCCGAGAAACTCCGAACTGGCGTGGGGCTGGGCGAAGCTGTCGATGACATGCCAGCGAGTCTCCAACCAACTTCTAGGGAAACCCTAGGAACTCCTAGGAACCGTCACCACACCGCTCATCACAAGGGGCCGGTGATGCTGTCTTCCGGCCTCCTCACGATGACAGACGGACCCATGACCAGCATTTCCACAAGGTGGGCATCCTAATTTGTGATCACGAGTGAACCCCTTACTCACGCAACGACGATCTGTGAGGTCATCATGAAAGCTGCGATACAGGAAACGGGACAGCCGAAGTCCCGCGGCCGGAGTTATGGACGGACCGCGATTGTCGCGACAGTCTCCGCCGTCATGGGCGCTACCCTCCTGGCCGTCCCGGCCGCCAACGCGGCCGTCCCGGCCTTCCCGGACAACGTCGTGGTCTTTCCGGACCGCGACTTCGTCACCATCGAGGGCTACCAGGACCACATCGGCGAGACAGCCACGGTCACCGTGACCCGCGGCACCCAGGTTGTCGGCTCCGCGGTGGGAACCGTGGCCGAGGGCGACGTCGCCTTCGAGATCAACCACCCGGGCGGGGTCTGCTGGGGTGCCGGCACCGGCCTCAACGTCACGCCGGATATCCAGAAGGGCGACAAGGTCTCGATCAACTTCGCCGATGGCGCCAGCGGCGACACCACCACCAGCACCGGCACCGCCACCACCCACGCAGCACTCAGCGGCAACACTGTGACGGTCGAGGGCACGTACGGCTCCGACGTCATCGCCGGCCAGGCCGAGGTCCGGATCGTGAACCCCGACCTCACTGCTGAGGTCGGCCGCCGCGACGTGCGAGCCGTCACCGGGGGCCTGACGCCCGCCCCCAAGGGTGGCTACTCCTCCAACCTGGAGATGGCTGACGGCAAGTTCACCGCAACCTTCGAATTCACCGAGCTCAAAGCGGCACAGATCGCCGCCGCGACGCAGGTCGAGCGGTTCATGTCCTGGCAGGTCGAGGACGGCGACGCCAACCGCCAGGGCCTGACCATCTCCGAGTTCGGCGAGCTCGGCGGCCCCGGCATGGGCGGCTGCCCGGCCGGCCCTGGTGACGTGGCCCCACCGAAGTCCAGCTACAGCGTGACCCGCTCGGCGGACAGGACCAAGCTCGCCGTCAAATGGACGCCGGCCGACGCCATCGCGGGTACGCCCGCCGTCACGAACTACAACGTCGAGGCCCTCAAGGCCGACGGCACGCTCGTCGGCGCCCGGGTGGGTGCCTCCGCCACCGGTGCGACACTGACGGTCGACCCGTCGGTGGCGAGCTACGACGTCGAGGTCCGCTCCATGGCCGGTGCGAAAATGGGTGACCCCTTCGAGCAGGCTCCCACCACGGGCACCGGCGAGCTCCCTGCGGACCAGACCGCGCCCAACCTGACCATCAACCCGGCAGCGTCGGGCAACACGGCCGAGACCGCCGTCGAGGCCGCCAGCGTCACCCTCGGCTCCGAGAGCGCGGCCGACGTGTACTTCACCACCGACGGCAGCGAGGCTGTCCTGGGCGACCTGCCCGGCGACACCGCCCAGCTCTACAGGTCCCCGATCGCCATCACCGCGCTGACCGAGATCCACGCCGTGGCCATCGACCGCGCCGGCAACATCTCCAAGCAGGCCATCGGCTTCTACAAGCCTGTGAGCGCTCAGGTGTTCAATGCCCCGACGAGTCTCGCCGCCACCGCGGGCGTCGGGCAGGTGTCGCTCAAGTGGGTCGCCCCCTCCGGTAGCAGCACCGCGGTCACCGGTTACCAGGTCGAGGCCTCGACCGTGAGCGCCGACGGCACGACGACCGTGCTGCCCACGCAGCCCGCGGCCACCACCGACACCAACCAGGTCGTCACGGGGCTCGCGCCGGACACGAAGCACTCGTTCACCGTCAGGGCGCTCTACGGCACCTCGTCGAGCGACCCGTCGGGTGCCGCGACGGCGACGACTCCGGTGGCTTCGGCCAAGGTGACCATCACCAGCGGCCGGTGGAGGAACGCCGACACCCGGATCCAGGGCACGACCGACCAGCCGGCCCTCACTTCCAGCGTCGTCCGGTTCTACCGCAAGTCGGCTGACGGCTCCTACAGCACCCAGTACGCCGGCCCGGCCGCACTGGTCGCCGCGGTGGCTCCCGCCACCGGTTCCACCTTCGACGGCCGGTTCCGCAGCACCGCTCTGACCGGCACCGCCAACCCCGGCCCGATCGTCGCCAAGCTGTTCGACGGCAGCGGCAAGGAGTTGGGAGTCAGCGCTCCGTTCACGCTGGGCAGCTAGCACCACCGTCCCCTCCGGAAGGCGGGCTCCTCCTCGGAGCCCGCCTTTCGGCGTGCCCGGGACCGGCGGACGCGGTCACAGGGATGTCGCAGCCGCCAAGCAAACTACCGAGTACCGGCTCCGCAAGAACTAGGTATCGATTACTCGTGTGCAGGCGTTATGCGGCCACTTTTAATATTGCAATGCACGGTAGGAAATTACTTCGGACTAGACATTGTGATTGTTTTGGAATTGGTTAAGAAAGCAACTAATCTGCCTGATTCTTCCGAAGCGTTCCGCGCATCGCCGCCACTGCACATTTCGGTTCTGGGTCCGCTGTCGATCCGGCTCGGCGATACGACCCTCTCCGCCAACGACCTGGGTGGGCCCAAACCCCGCCAGGTGCTCGAAATCCTGCTCCTCAGCTTCGGTCTGGCAGTATCCAAGACCAGAATCATCGATCTCCTGTGGAACGGCAACCCTCCCGCCGTCGCACTTCCGACCCTTGAAAGCTATGTCAGCGTCCTGCGACGGAGACTGCAGCCGGGAGCCGGTCGGACGGGTCCCCTGCGCACGGTCACGGGCGGTTACGTCATCGAGCCGTCGCTCGTGCATCTCGATCTGAACCGCTTCGAAAATCTCACCAGGCGGGCCAGCATGGCAGCACCACCCGCCGCACTGGCACTGCTGACCGAAGCACTCGAGCTCGCTTCTGCCCCGCTGCTCGGCGACGAACTGCTGCCGGCCTGGGCCGAAGAGGAGCGGGCCCTGCATGCACAGCGGGTCGGTCATACGCGTGTCATGGCGGCGGAAACCGCGCTCATCACGGGAGAAATAGGTAGGGCGATCGCCTGGGCCAGCGAGGCGGTCCGGGAGGATCCTCTGAATGAGAGAGCGTGGACCACTCTTGTCCTGGGACTCGAGCAGCACGGTGAGAACACAGAAGCGCTGAGGGTCTTCGACCGCTGCCGCAGGGTCATGGACGAGGAACTGGGCTGCGCGCCGAGCGAGGTCCTCAAGGAGGCCCACGCCAGGCTACTGACGATCACGGGGACGACGAACGGTCCGACAACGTCCCGAGCACCGATGCCGGTGATGACCCAGAGTCACACCACCGCGCCACCGCTGCCCGAGACAGAGACGGCGACGGCGACGGTGACGGAACGTCTGCGGGTCCTGATCGTCGACGATCACATCACGTTCTCGGACCTGCTGGCCGGCGCACTGGACCGGGAACCCGACTTCACGAGCGTCGGAGCTGCGACATCGGTGGAGTCGGCCGCGACGATGTTCGAGGAATCGCGGCCCGACGTCGTCGTCATGGACCTGTATCTTGCCGGCGGGTCCGGACTCAATGCCGCCGAGCGGATTCTTGCCGCAGCACCGGAAGCCCGGATCGTCATGCTGACCGGCAATCCGTCCCAGGAAGCGCTGCGGGAAGCCGCTCGCATGGGGATCTGCGGGTTCCTCCCGAAAGACGGCGCCTTGGGAGTCATGCTGGACACCCTCCGGCACGCCCGCCCGGGAAATATGATCGTGCACCCGTCACTGGTGGCAAGACTCGGCAACACTACCGGGTCCGCGCCCGATGCTGCGGAGAAATAGGCATGGACGGACTTCACACAGGAGAAGCAAATCATTCCCTCACCGCTGCCTCGGAAGTCACCGAACGACGTGAAGTCCGTGCAGCCATCGCACGCTTTCTCACGGTCGGCTTCCTGGCCCTCGTGCTGGTGGCCACCCCCGTTGCTTTCTGGATCCGAGCAGAAGCGGAACGGCACGCCCTGGCCAATGCGCGGGACATGACCCAGCGTATGGCCAACAACGTGGTCGGACCGTTGATCACGAACCAACTCCTTGCGCAGGATCCCGCCGCACTGGAGTCACTCGATCAGAGGCTGGCCCCGTGGCTGGCCAACGGCCACGTGACGAGGATCAAGGTGTGGGACGAGCACGGTCGGGTGGTCTATTCGGATGTGAAGTCACTCATCGGGCGAGAATTCGAGCAGGAGGAATGGGCCCGCCTGCTCCTGGCAGGTGGGCCGGCGACGGCTACCCTCGAATCCCAGACCGCGGAAGAGAACGAGTACGAGGCCGGCTCGGGCGAACTGGTGGAGGTCTACGTCCTCTCCACGTCCCAGACCGGCGCTCCCATGATCTTCGAAACCTACTCGTCGGGGGAGGGAGTGCGCCGCGAACAGCAAGCGGTCCTCATGGGCATGATCCCACCGACTTTGCTGTCACTGGCGGTCCTGCAGGTGGCGCAGCTGATTCCGGCAGTCCGCCTGGCACGCAGGATCCAGGACCATCAGGCGACGCGCACCGCGTTGTTGCGTAACGCGATCGAAGCGTCGGACCAGGAGCGCCGGCACATCGCGGGCGAACTCCACGACGAGGTCATCCAGGACCTGTCCGGGCTGGCATACGCCATGGAATCGGAAGAACGCCGCGGCCCGGCGTCGCTGGGCCCCGTCTTCACGAACGCCCGGATCATGCTGCAGAACGACGTCCGTATCCTGCGCGCCATGACCAGCGAACTCTATCCCCCCGACCTCGACGAGCTCGGACTGGAGGCTTCCCTCATGAGGCTGGAGGCACCCCTGGTGGAGCGCGGGATCGCCTTCACGGTCGACATCCCGGACAAGCTGGTGCTGGACCGGGACCACACGGTCCTTGTCTACCGTGCGGCGCGCGAGGCCTTGGTCAATGCCACCAAGCATTCCTCCGCGCGCTCGGTGGATATCCGGATCCGGCAGACCAGTCGACAGACCCAGATCACGGTGTCGGATGACGGCGTCGGCTTCGACCCGAACGAGCCCCGTCCGGAAGGCCACTTCGGTCTGAGGATCCTCGGCGACACCATCCGGCAAGCCGGCGGGACCCTCGACATCCACTCCGCGCCGGATGTCGGCACGTCCGTCATCGCGACGTTCAGCGTCACCGCTCCCGTGGCACCGCGGGTCGGGAAGCGTTTCTCGCGCTCCTCGCCTGTCGACTCCGCTCCAGCGATCAGGCAATCGGGTGCCGGCCGCGCAGCGTTCTCCCTGCCGAACAAAGGATGACCTTCGGCGCCGGCACGGCCGGCAGAGCACCGGGAACGGGAGTCGACCCGCTCGACTTCACCGGGACCAGACCTGCCGCCGGGAGCGCACCGCTTCGCCCGTGAGCGCCGCTTCCTTCATGAGCAGGGACAGATAATGGTCCTGGCTCGCCTCAGCAAGGCTGTACAGTTCCGGACCGCCCTCGACACACTCACTCATCCTCACGAGGCATTCCGCGATCGCGATCTCATCGTCACTCAGCCGCGCGGGCGCGAACCGGTTCTCGAACACCCATTCGTCGCCGGCCATGATGCCCCGCAGGAAGAAGCCTTCAAGGTTGCCGCCCTCCCCTGCAGCAACACGACGGAACGCCGTCGAAACCGGTGTACGGACGTCTCGGAGGTAGTGCAGGTCCGTGTTGTTGATCTCTCCACGGTTCCCCCTCACCAGGAGGCGATTCGTGCGGATCCACGAGAAGTACTGTTGCTCGGCGAAGTCGTAGACGCCCAGTCGGTCGCCGAAATCGAAACGGGCGGACACCTGTTCCGCGGTGACGGTCACCTCCTCCCGCGGGTCCCCCTCCCGATCGGGCCCCTTCACGAGCGGCGACCGGAAGATCGCCGCCGTGATGGAGACATCATCGAACCCGACGTCCAGCGCCCGCCGCAGGATGCTCACACCGTGATAGTCATGGCACTGGGCGACCAGCACCTGGCTGATCCTTCCCAGGCGTCCGGACGCCGCGACGCGCAACTGTGAACGCAGGAGCGGGGACAGATGGTACTGCTCCGCCACCTGGATGACGGCTCCCCGGCCGACCAGTGGATACAGGCTGCTCAAGGCCTCCAAGTCGGGCGCAGGCGGTGTCTCGGTGAGCACCGGGACCTTCAGCTCTGCGAGGTGACGGATCGCCCCGGGCGCCGCCTCCCGGGGAACGCAGACGACCACGAACGACGGGGAGGTCCCCGCCACGAGGTCGTCGATGGACGCGAAGGGCCGCACCTGCCACGCCTTCTCGATGCGCCGCCCGGTCCCCTCGTCCCGCGTGACGAGGCCCGTCACCTCGAAGCGGTCGGGCATCTCCCGGGCGATGCGGAGGAAGAACTCGCTCCTCCACCCACTTCCGACGATCCCGAAGCGGATCATTTCCTCAGCGCGTGCCCGTCGGAGTCGAGGTAGTCGCGCCAGGAACGCTTCGGCGTCCAGCCGAGCATCCTCTGGGCCTTCGCGCTGGTGATGCCTGATGCATCGGTGCGGTCAAGGCTGCGCAGTTCGATCGTGTCGCCGTAGTGCTTCGCCAGGATCTCGGCGAAGTCGTGGCCACCGACGTTGTCGGGGGACGCGATGTAGAAGACCTCGTGTCCGGGAAGCTCCGATTCCGTGGCCAGCACGATGGCGTCGGCGAGGTCGTAGACGTCGATGTAGCTCCACAGGTTCGGGCTCAGGACCGACGCGTCCCGGACCTGCGGTCCGAGATTCTGTTCGTAGTTCCCCTCGAACTGGACCCAGCTGGGGCGGATGCTGATGCACCGGATGTCGGACCGGGCGATCGCGGCGTCCATGAGCTGCTCGCCGAAGTGCTTGGAGAGCGCGTACGGGTCCTGCGGATGGATCGGGTGGTTCTCGTCCACGGGTGCGTAGTCGGGGAGGAAGTCCCGCTCGGGGAAGAAGAATCCGGGGACGGTCTCGCTGGAAATGTTGACGAAGCGTTTCACGCCGGAGCGGATGGCGGCCTCGAGGACGTTGAACGTGGCCATGAGGTTGGTCTGGAACACCACATGGGGCGGGTTGCCGGTCGGCTCGGGGATGGCTGCGACGTGAACGACGGCGTCCACGTCCCGCACGACGGCGTAGGCCTGGCCGGCGTCCGCGAGGTCGGCCATCGTGTACTTCAGCGTGCCCTCGGGCTTGCGCTCGAAGCCGGGACGGGTGAGGTCGGTGGTGACCACGTCGTGACCGGCCTCCTTCATCGCCTGCGTTGCTGCGCGGCCGACCTTGCCGTGGGCTCCCGTGATCAGGACCTTCATGGTGTCTCCTTCGAGGATTGAGCGTCGACCGGGTTTCCGGGCAACGTGGGATCGGGCAGATGCGGTGGGGCATAGACGGGCATCACCGGGAACGACGCGGCTGAGGAAGCCCCGGGAGGCGCGCTTATGCGTCGACGCCCGTGCTCTCGCCGAGGGGTCGCCAGGTCTCCAGCGAATCCAGCTGTGCCTGAAGAACGCCGGTATGGGCGCTGATCGCGTCGGACCCGAGGACGAGCACCTCCGGCGTGTCGGTGGATTCCACCGCGGTGATGATCGCCGCTGCGGCCTTGGCCGGGTCGCCGGGCTGGGTGCCATGGGTGGTGTCGTTCTCCTTCCGCCGCTTCCCGGCGGTCTCGGAGTAGTCACCGATGGCGTCGACGGACTGTTGGAGCGACCGGCCCGAGAAATCGGTCCGGAATCCGCCGGGCTCGACGACCATTGCCGTGATACCCAGCGGCCCCACTTCCTTGCGCAGGGATCCGGTAAGTCCTTCAATGGCGGCTTTCACGGCTGCGTAGTAGCCGGAACCGGCCGGGGTGATCTTCGCGCCGATCGACGAGAGGTTCACGATGGTACCGGAGCGGCGGGCCCGCATCTGAGGGAGGACTGCCTTGATCATGTCGACCGATCCGAAGAAGTGCGTGTCGAAGAGCGTCCGGACGTCATCGTCGTCTCCCTCCTCCACAGCGGCCCGGTATCCGTAGCCGGCATTGTTGACCAGCACGTCGATGCCGCCGAACGCCTCGGTCCCACGCTCGATCGCCGTCCGCACCTGGCCGGCGTCGGTCACGTCGAGCGCGAGGGCAAGCGCGGTGTCGGGGTAGTCGGACGCGAGGTCCTCGACCGTCGATGCGTCGCGTGCCGTGACGACGGCCCTGTCTCCCCGCGAGAGGACCGCTTCTGCCAGGGCGCGTCCCAAACCTGTCGAGCAGCCGGTGATCAGCCACGTGGTCATGATGCCTCCTCCACTGCCGGTGCTCTACCAGCCTTAGAAATAGTCGACGCTATCTCCGCGCATTTCAAGCGAAGCGCGGCACAGCGGCGAAATAGCCCGTCCGACGATCCATCGGACGGGAGCCATCAGGAGCCCACGTACTCCGCGAGGTGCCGTCCGGTCAGCGTCGACCGGGACGCGACCAGATCCGCCGGCGTTCCCTCGAAGACGATGGTTCCGCCGTCGTGGCCGGCTCCGGGTCCGATGTCGATGATCCAGTCCGCGTGCGCCATGACCGCCTGATGGTGTTCGATGACCAGAACCGACTTGCCCGCGTCGACCAGCCGGTCCAGCAGGCCGAGCAGGTTCTCGACGTCGGCGAGGTGCAGTCCGGCGGTCGGTTCGTCGAGGACGTAGATGTCCCCCTTCTCGCCCATGTGCGTGGCGAGCTTGAGGCGCTGGCGCTCGCCGCCGGACAGCGTGGTCAGGGGCTGGCCGAGGCTCAGGTACCCGAGCCCGACGTCGGAGAGACGGCTGAGGATGGCGTGGGCGGCGGGCACCTTGCCCTCGCCGGCCCGGAAGAACTCGGTGGCCTCGGTGACGGGCATCGCCAGGACCTCGCTGATGTCCTTCCCGCCGAGCTTGTACTCCAGCACCTCGGCCATGAACCGCTTGCCGCCGCAGACCTCGCAGGTGGTGGCGACGCCGGCCATCATGGCGAGGTCCGTGAAAACGACCCCGGCCCCGTTGCAGGTGGGGCAGGCGCCCTCGGAGTTCGCGCTGAACAGGGCCGGCTTGACGCCGTTGGCCTTCGCGAACGCCTTCCGGATGGGCTCGAGCATGCCGGTGTACGTGGCGGGGTTGCTACGTCGTGAGCCCTTGATCGCTCCCTGATCCACCGCCACCACGCCCTCCCGGCGGGACACCGAGCCGTGGATCAGGGAGCTCTTGCCCGATCCGGCCACGCCGGTGATCACGCACAGCACGCCGAGGGGGATGTCCACGTCGACGTCCTGCACGTTGTGCGATGTCGCTCCCCTGATCTCCAGCTCCCCCCGACGCCCGCGCACCGTGGCCTTCAGGGCTGCCCGGTCGTCGAGATGCCGGCCCGTGAGCGTCCCGCTCCGGCGCAGGCCCTCGACGGAGCCTTCGAAGCAGACCGTACCGCCCGCGGTCCCGGCACCCGGGCCGAGGTCGACGACGTGGTCCGCGATGACGATCATCTCCGGCTTGTGCTCGACGACGAGCACGGTGTTGCCCTTGTCCCGCAGGCGCAGCAACAGGTCGTTCATGCGCTGGATGTCGTGCGGGTGGAGCCCGATCGTCGGTTCGTCGAACACGTACGTGATGTCCGTCAGCGACGACCCGAGGTGCCGGATCATCTTGGTGCGCTGCGACTCGCCTCCGGACAGCGTGCCGGAGGGACGGTCGAGGCTGAGGTAGCCGAGTCCGATCTCCACGAACGAGCCGAGGGTCTCCCCCAGCGCGGCCAGCAGCGGCGCCACGGACGGTTCGGTCAGCCCGCGGACCCAGACCGCGAGGTCGCTGATCTGCATCGCGCACGCGTCGGCGATGCTGACGCCGTGGATCTTCGAGGACCTGGCCGCCTCGCTGAGGCGCGTCCCGTCGCATTCCGGACACGGAGTGAAGGTGACGGCCCGGTCCACGAAGGCGCGGATGTGCGGCTGCATCGCCTCGCGGTCCTTGGAGAGCATCGACTTCTGGATCTTGGGGATCAGGCCCTCGTAGGTGATGTTGATGCCGTCGACCTTGATCTTCGTCGGCTCCCTGTAGAGCAGGTCCTGCAGCTCCCGCTTGGTGAAGTCCCGGATGGGCTTGTCGGCGTCGAAGAACCCGGTGCCGCTGTAGATGCGCCCGTACCAGCCCTCCATGCTGTACCCGGGGATGGTCAGCGCTCCCTCATTCAGGGACTTGGCCTCGTCGTAGAGCTGCGTGAGGTCCATGTCCGTCACGGACCCCATGCCCTCGCACCGCGGGCACGTGCCGCCGGTCACCGTGAAGCTGCGGCGTTCCTTGACCGTCGCGCCGCCGCGCTCGATCGTGACGGCACCCGCTCCGCTGATCGACGCCACATTGAACGAGAAGGCCTGCGGGGATCCGATCTGGGGCTGGCCGAGACGCGAGAACACGATCCTCAGCATCGCGTTGACGTCCGTGGCCGTGCCGACGGTGGACCGCGGATTGGCGCCCATGCGTTCCTGGTCGACGATGATCGCGGTGGTCAGACCCTCGAGGACGTCCACCTCGGGGCGGGCGAGCGTCGGCATGAAGCCCTGCACGAAGGCGCTGTACGTCTCGTTGATCATGCGCTGCGACTCGGCGGCGATGGTGTTGAAGACGAGCGAGCTCTTGCCGGACCCCGAGACGCCCGTGAACACCGAGAGCCGCCGTTTCGGGATGTCGATCGTGATGTCCCTGAGGTTGTTCTCCCGCGCGCCCCGGACCCTGATGAGGTCGTGGCTGTCCGCCGCGTGCGGCGCTGCCTGCTGGGCGTCCGTCGTGGCTGTGCTCATGGTGCCTCCATCCATCGGGCTGCCGCGAGCGCGGCCGACCCGTACCCGTGCAGTGGGCCGCCACCGAAGGCAGCACGTCTGATTGTCCGTCCTCACGGCCGGACCGGCAACGCGCGTCGACCCGTCCCTGTCCGCAAGTGTGCTTTCCTGTAGGCATGAGTGCAGATGCTTCGAGCAACCATGTCCGTTCCGTGCTCCCGGCCGGTGCCGTCGTCGAGCTCGTCGAGGCCGT
Source organism: Arthrobacter pasteuri (assembly GCF_054510955.1). Lineage (NCBI taxonomy): Bacteria > Bacillati > Actinomycetota > Actinomycetes > Micrococcales > Micrococcaceae > Arthrobacter > Arthrobacter pasteuri. Next base: position 343,308 of record NZ_JBTNDO010000001.1, on the reverse strand, counting down.
CCTCGCGGCGGACCTGCCGGAGATCGTGGCTGCCGGTCATCCGGTCCTGCGCCGGCCCGCCCAGGACTTCGACGGGCAGCTCGACGACGACACCCTTGGACGGCTCATCGCGACGATGCGTCGCGTGATGCACGAGGCACCGGGTGTGGGTCTCGCCGCACCCCAGATCGGAATCCCCCTGCGGATCGCCGTCCTCGAGGACCAGGGCGTCCAGGACCAGGCGGTCGCCGAGGCGCGGTCCCGGACTCCCTTGCCGTTCACCGTCCTCATCAATCCGAGCTACAAGGCGGCGGGCGACGCCGTGGCGGCGTTCTACGAGGGCTGCCTCTCGGTGCCCGGCTACCAGGCCGTCGTCGAGCGCCCGCACGGCATCACGGCCACCTACACGCAGCCGGACGGGAGCGCCGTGACGACCGGCTTCGAGGGCTGGCCGGCCCGCATCGTGCAGCACGAGACGGACCACCTCAACGGGCAGCTGTACCTCGACCGCGCGATCCTCCGCTCCCTCACCGCCGACAGCCAGCACGGCCGGTGGACGCAGCCCACGATCGATGACGCGCGGCGGGGCCTCGGCTTCTAGCACCCGCCGCGTCAGGTCATGCGCCCGCGGGGTCGGAGGGATTCGTTCCGGTGGGCAAATACTTCGCCCACCAGCGCAGGATGTGGTCGAAACGCTGCCTCCGGTGCCACGGCGAGCCCGACCTCGACAGCTCGTGCGTCTCACCGGGGAACACGAGCAGCTCGGTCTCCACGCCCTGCTTCTTGAGTGCCGTGTAGTACCGCTGCGCTTGTTCGATCGGGCACCGCAGGTCCTCCTCGGAGTGGATCACGAAGGCCGGCGTCCTCACATCGCCGATCTTGGCGAACGGGTTCTGCGCCTCGACCTGCGCCGGGTCCGTGCCGGTGTACTGCTCGGAGAAGAACCACCCGATGTCGGACGATCCCACGAACGACGGGGGGTCGAGGTAGCCGCGCTCCACGATCGCGGCCTGGAATCGGTGGTCGTGGGCGATGGTCCAGGCGGTCAGGTAGCCGCCGTAGGACCCACCCATGACGCCGAGCCGCTCGCTGTCGAGCGCATCGTACTCGGCGAGCGCGCCGTCGAGGTAGGCGAGGACGTCGTCGAGATCCACCGTGCCCATCGCCTCCTTGATGACCCTCCCGTGGGCCTGTCCATAGCCGGCGGCACCGCGCGGGTTGCACAGCAGCACCGCGTAGCCTGCCGCGGCGTACACCTGGGCCTCGTCGAAGTAGCCCCAGCCGTACTGGGCGAAGGGGCCGCCGTGGATGACGAGCAGCACCGGGTGCGGTCCGTCGCCCTCGGGCAGGACGACCCACCCGTGCACCGGGGTTCCATCGGGAGCCGGAAAGGTGCGTTCCTGCAGCTCTCCCACGCGCGTGTCCGTGCGCAGTGCGGCGGAGAAGTCGGACAGCGGACGCAGGGAGGTCCCGTCGACGACGGCGACCTCGCCCGACGTCGTCGGATCCGTATACGACACCACGACGGTGCTTCCGGTGGATGCGGCTCCGGTGACGACGGTGGGACCGGTGACCAGGGTGGCCGTCTCCCCTGTCGCCGAGACGCGCAGCAGTTCCCCCGTGCCGCGCGACCGGTTGAACACCAGGACGGAGTGCGGGCCGTCGGCCACGATCTCCTGGACGTCACCGAAGTCCACGGTTTCCGGGTCGCTGAGGCGCCGGACGCCCCGCGGGTCGTCCGCCGGCATCACGTAGAGGGCGGTGTTCCGCGCCACGAAGTCCAGGCCCGACGGCGACAGGTCCGAGGCCAGGAAGAACACCCACGCGCCGTCGGTGCTGGGGCGGGGCGCGCTGCAGCCGAGCAGGGTGTCCCCGCCCTGGTTCGTCAGCTGCTGCCGGTCGCTGCCGTCGAGGGCGATCGAGTGGATGTCGGAGACGAGGGTCGTGTCCGCGTCCCGTCCCAGCGCGGCGGTGAAGAGGACGCGGCGGCCGTCCGCCGTGAAGGCAGGATCGAGGTGGTCGGCGTCGGCAGTGGTCACCTGGGTGGCAGGGGGCACGGCGCCCTGTTCCTCGAGGGCACCGGGACCGTCGGCGTCCTGCTGCTTGAGCCGCCCGACCGCTGCGATGTAGGGCTCCGCGTCGAGGTCCGGCACGGCGACGGTGAACAGCTGCGAGCGCTTGTCCGTCGTGTAGCCGAGGCCGTTCATCCGGTACTGGTACTGCGTGATGAGTCGTGCGTCCTCGAGGCCCGGGCTCACGCCGTCGAGCGTCCCGTAGCGTCCCTGTTCCGGCACCCGTGCGGCGAAGACGATGCTCCGCGAGTCCGGTGAGACGTCGAAGGCGGTGACACCGAGCGGCTGGTCCGTCATCTGGACGGCTTCCCCGCCGGAGGCGCGGACGGCGAACAGCTGGGGCTTGCCGCCCGGCACTGCCCGGAGGAACACGAGCACCTCGCCGTCCGGGGAGTAGCGCGGCGCGGTGTCACGGAAGCCCCGCGTCAGCCGGCGTCGCCCTCCCTGGAGCGTGAGCTCCCACAATTGGCCGACATAGGCGTCGGCTCGGAAGTCCGGGCGGGTCGCGGCGACCACCAGACGGGAACCGTCCGGGTGGAGGGCCGGGGTGCCCGTGGTGGTCAGGAGTTCGAGCTGGTCTGGTTTCACCCTTCCGACTGAACCCGAAATAGTGGCCTGAGTCAACGGTGCGGCGGTCCTTTTCCTTAGGATGAGACGATGCCCGACCTTCCCCGCCACCTCCTGCTCTGCCCCGTCTGCGGAGAACCGATGGACCGTGCCGCACGAACCCTGGCCTGCGAGCGCGGGCACCGGTTCGACGCCGCCCGGCAGGGCTACTTCAACCTGCTGACGGGCAAGGGATCGCCGTTCGAGGGCGACACCGCGGAGATGGTCGATGCGCGGGAGCAGTTCCTCGGATCCGGTCACTATGCGCCGCTTCGCCGCGCCGTGGTTGCTGCTGCCCTCCGGCAGTTCCCCGTGCCGGGCGTCGCACTCGATGCCGGGGCGGGCACAGGGTACTACCTCGAGGGGCTGGCCGACGCGGTGCCGGGCCTGTTCCCCGTGGCACTCGACATCTCGAAGGTCGCCCTGCGGCGTGCGGCGCGGCGACTCCCCGGCGGGGCGAGCGTCGTCTGGGACGTGTGGCGCCCGCTCCCTCTGGCGGACGGCTCGGTGGACATTCTCCTGAACGTGTTCGCGCCGAGGAACCCCGGCGAGTTCGTGCGCGTCCTCGCGCCGGGAGGCTGCCTCGTCGTCGTGACCCCCCGGCCCGGACACCTCGCAGGGCTCGAGGCCGTGGGGCCGCTGCTGTCCGTACCAGCGCAGAAGGCCGACGACGTCCGGGAGGTCTTCGACGGCGCGCTGGTCGAGACCTCGCGTGAGGACCTGGACTACGCGATGCAGCTGCCGCAGGACCTCGCGCGGTCGGCGCTGGTGATGGGACCGGCGGCGCACCATGGGAAGGGAGGCACGACGACGGAGGAAGCGACGGGCGGGTCCAGGGATGGGCCCAGGGATGGGCCCAGGGATGGATCCACGGACGGGTTCGCCGCCGCACGTGAGGTCGCGACCCTCGAGATCGCGGCCCGCTTCACGGTCCAGGTACTCTCCAGGACCGCTCGGCCAGGGCCGGCGGAACCTTGGGACGGCACGGAAGGGTAACAACTGCGGCTGCAGGCCTGTGTGCCCTAGGTTATGTCGCACCCGTTTGCCATGATGAAGGCGAGGGCCGCTCGGTGCGGCGTCGACATGAGGGGGATGCCCGATGGACTGGTTGCTCGCCAACGGCTGGGTCCTGTGGCTCGTCCTGTTCCTGGGGCTCGCCGCCGTGGAGACTCTCACACTCGACCTGTTCTTCATCATGCTGTCGGTCGGCGCACTGGCCGCCCTTGCCGCGACCTTCGCGGGCGCGGGACTCGTCCTGCAGATCGTGATCTTCGCCGTCGTGTCCCTCCTCATGATCCTGCTCGTCCGACCGGTGGCCGTGCGGCACCTCCAGAGGGGCCCGGCGGATCAGCTGAACAACATCGACCGCCTCGTGGGCGCTGCAGCCCTCGCCCTGGAGCCCGTGACGGCCCATTCCGGGACGGTGAAGATCGGTGGTGACACCTGGACGGCCCGCTCCGCCGACGGAGCATTGCTTCCCGCCGGTGCACGCCTGTCCGTGATGAGGATCGACGGCGCCACCGCCGTCGTCGAACCCGTCGACCGCCCCGCTCCTCCCGTTCCCGACGCCTAGCGCGGCCCACCGCTTCCTGCGCTCCCCGGCCGTCTCCCGGCCTCGGGACGCACCACTCCAACAAAGGGGATCCATGAACGGCAACGCCGGGACGATCGGGCTCACTCTGGTCCTGATCGTCCTCATTCTTTTCGTCCTGGTCGTACTCGTGAAGTCGGTCCGGATCATCCCGCAGGCACGCGCAGGCGTCGTCGAGCGGCTCGGCAAGTACCAGCGGACCCTGAACCCGGGACTGACCATCCTGATTCCGTTCGTCGACCGGCTGCTGCCGCTGCTCGATCTCCGGGAGCAGGTCGTGTCCTTCCCGCCGCAGCCCGTCATCACCGAGGACAACCTCGTGGTGTCCATCGACACCGTCGTCTATTTCCAGGTGACCGACCCCCGGGCGGCGACCTATGAGATCGCCAACTACATCCAGGCCGTCGAACAGCTCACGACGACGACCCTGAGGAACGTGGTCGGCGGACTCAACCTCGAGGAGGCGCTGACCTCCCGCGATCAGATCAACGGCCAGCTCCGCGGCGTCCTCGATGAGGCGACGGGCCGGTGGGGGATCCGCGTCGGCCGCGTGGAGCTCAAGGCGATCGACCCGCCGCACTCCATCCAGGACTCCATGGAGAAGCAGATGCGCGCCGAGCGTGACCGCCGCGCCGCGATCCTGACCGCCGAGGGCACCAAGCAGTCCCAGATCCTCACGGCGGAGGGCCAGCGCCAGGCCGCCATCCTCGCCGCCGAAGGTGACGCGAAGGCCGCGATCCTGCGGGCCGACGGCGAGGCGCAGGCGATCCACAAGGTGTTCGACGCCATCCACAAGGGCAACCCGACGCAGAAGCTGCTCGCCTACCAGTACCTCCAGACCCTTCCCAAGCTGGCCGAAGGGTCCGCGAACAAACTCTGGATCATCCCCAGCGAGGTCGGCGAGGCGCTGAAGGGCATCGGCACTGTCCTCGGTACCGCCACACCGGACTCCCCTTCGGACGGCCCTGAATTGATGTCACGCCCCTGAGACCCTGTCCCCCGGTTCGGCTGTCGCTCGTCCCCTGATGCCGTTGCACGGCGACGGCCGCGCACGCGCAGCAGGCACCGGCAGAACCCGTAGGAGGCTCTGGAGGGCCGGCCTGTATACTTAGGTGTTTACCCGTCCGCGCAGGAACATCCGCGCGGCCGAGGGTGTTATACAGACAGCTTCCCTTCCGCCTCCGGGCGACAGCGGGTGCCGGACGTGTCAGCAGCAGGTCCGGTGGACGACTTCGGTGAAGAACAGCGGCAACGGCCCTCCGCTACACGGGGGCCACGGTGACTAGGAGAAAATCATGAGCGATCGCAGCCTGCGCGGCATGCGCCTCGGAGCGCAGTCGATGGAAACGGAATCCGGCGTCGAGCCTGCTCCCCGCCAGCGGGTCGAGTACCGCTGCGAGGACGGCGAGCGGGTCTTCGTGACCTTCTCGTCCGAAGCCGAGATCCCGGCCACCTGGGTCTCGAAGACCGGCAAGGAAGCCCTCCTCGTCGACGGAGAGAAGCCCGACACCTCCAACGACAAGCCCGTCCGCACCCACTGGGACATGCTCCTCGAGCGCCGGTCCGTCGAGGAACTCGAGCAGATCCTCCAGGACCGCCTCACGATCCTGCGCGAGCGCCGGGGCGAGCGCCGCTCCGCATAGCTCCTCCCTGCAGTTGAAACCCTGCAGACGAAAAAGGCACCCGCCGCGGCGGGTGCCTTTTTGCTGCCGCCGTAGAATCAGCGGCGACCGGTCAGGGTCCTCCACCGGGCGCTGAGTCCCCAGCGCGTGACGCTGGCAATCGCCTCGAATACAATGTTGCCGCTCATCTTCGACGCTCCGAGCTCCCGCTCCACGAACGTGATGGGGACCTCCACGATGGTGAGGCCGAGACGGGCGACGCGGAACGTCATGTCCACCTGGAAGCCGTAGCCGACGGAGTCCACGGCCGAGAGGTCGAGTGCTTCGAGGGTGGAGCGGCGGAACGCCCGGTAACCGGCGGTGATGTCCCGGACCCGCAGCCCGAGCATCAGGCGCGAATAGGTGCTGCCCCCGCGCGAGAGGAGCTTGCGGTGGGCAGGCCAGTTCACCACGCTGCCGCCGGGAACCCAGCGACTGCCGATCACCAGGTCCGCGCGGTCCACCGCGTCAAGCAGGCCCTGCAGCTGTTCGGGCTTGTGCGACCCGTCGGCGTCCATCTCCACGAGCACGTCGTAGTCGCGCGCCAGCGCCCAGCGGAAGCCGGCGATGTAGGCGGCCCCGAGGCCTTCCTTGCCGGTCCGGTGCAGCACGTGGACCTGGTCGTCAGCCGCCGCAGCCCGGTCAGCGAGATCCCCGGTACCGTCCGGGCTGTTGTCGTCCACGATGAGGACGTCCGAGTCCGGCACTGCCGCGCGCAGGCGGGCGAGGGTCAGCGGAAGCGACTCAATCTCGTTGTAGGTGGGAATGATCGTGACGACTCGCACGCAGGTAGGCCTTTCCATCGGGGGTGCGCATAGCGCAGGGACCGGCCCCGGGCGGGGAGCCGATCTGCAAGTATAGGCGACGGTCGCCGAGCCACCCGGAAACACTGGAATGATCGTCGGGAGCGGGCCGGCACTCGGGCAGGTCCACGCGGCTTCGTACCGGTAGCCGCACGCGGGCGGACACCGTTCTCTAAGGACGCGTGGACCTGCCGCTATGAGTGCCGGCTCCATCGGGTGGGCAGCACGCGCCCGTGATGCGGCCGATGCGCTGCGCTCGTGGAGACCGGCCAGGTTCCCTCCCGCAGGAGTTCCTCTACCCGTAGGCCAAAAGCTTACGTGCTGTGGAGCGCGTGTCAACAGCCCTCTGACCTGCGCGGACATGCTTCCGCGCAGGTCAGGCGGCCCTCTTCGTACTGCCGGAGATAGTGCCGGAGATCCTGCTGCAATACTGCCCGAGCACTGTCGGAACACTGCCCGCGACACTCCCCGCGACACCGCGGGACTTCTGTCCGCGGTGCTGGTGCCTAGCCCGCAGCGAAACCCTCGGCGACGTACAGCCGGCGTCCGTCATGTACGGTCTCGAGGCAGAGCGGGGCGTTCTCGGTATCGAGCGCCGGCAGGAGCGGCGTACCCGCGCGCGGATCGGTGCTCCAGGACTGGACGCGGTTGTCCGGCGTCTGCACCATGAGCTCGTCGACCTTCCAGACGGCGAAGGATGCGGGAGTGCCCGGTGCCAGCTGGCCCATCATCGGGCTGCGTCCGGAGAGCCGCCAGCCGGCCCGCGTATGGGCGATGAAGGCCGCACGCGCCGAGATGTTCTCGGCCGCGCTGCTGTGCTGGAGGCAGGCACGAACGGATGCCCACGGGTCGAGCGGCGTCACCGGGCTGTCCGAGCCGAGCGCCACAAGGACCCCCGCGGACAGGAGCGAGGCGAAGCGGTTCATCCCGTGGCTGCGCTCCCCCAGCCGTTGGTCGTAGAGGCCGCCCTCGCGGCCCCAGAGGGCGTCGAAGACGGGCTGAGCGCTGACGGCGACGCCGTAGTGCACCAGCGCCGCGATGGCGTCGTCATCGGCGAGCTCCACATGTTCGAGGCGGTGGCGTGACCGGCGCACCTCCTCCACACCCAGCTCGCGGGCCGTCGCCTCGAGCCCGCGCAGGACGACGTCGAGCCCGGCGTCGCCGATGACGTGGAAACCGGTCTGGACGGTCTCGGCGGTCGTCGCGAGCAGGTGGGCGGCCACCTCGTCCTGGCCCAGGTAGAGCGTGCCCCGGTTCCCGGGGTCATCGGTGTAGGGCTCGCGGAGGGCGGCGGTGCGTGAACCGATCGAACCGTCCACGTTGAGGTCTCCCGCGAGTCCGGCGAGCCGGCCGCCGAAGCCCTGCATCAGGTCGCGCACCTCGTCCCTCGACGACGTCAGCTGGGCCCAGTACGGAATGACCTCGGGCAGCGGCACCTCGTGCGCCGGCCCGTCGATGGAGAGGAGCATCTCGAGGTCCTCGCGGGGCGCGATGTGTGGCGCAGCCATCTCGGTGACCGCGATGTACCCCCGGGCCGCTGCGTGGAGGAGGGCCGCCTGCTGGTAGCTGCGGCGCTGGTCCGGAGTGAGCCTGCGGGTGGCCTGTCGGGCGGCCTCATGCGCGGCACGGACCACGAACCCGTTGTCCCAGCCGTCCAGGCCTGCGAGGCCGAGTGCGTCCGCCAGGACCCCCGATACGACGGCCGAGTGGATGTCGGCCCGCACGAGGTAGACCAGGGCGCCGTCGCCTGCGCGGTCGAGCTCCGCCGCCGTCGGGACGCGCCGTTCCGGCCACTGGGACTCGTCCCAGCCGAAGCCGAGGATCGTGGTGGATCCCGACGCGGCCGCCGCGGACACCGAGTCGAGGAGGTCCGCGAGCGAACGGCAGGAGGTGAGGTCGATCGACCCGAGGGCGATGCCCGTCTCCGTCGTATGGGTGTGGGCGTCGACGAAACCCGGGGTGACCAGGGCGCCGTCGAGGTCGACGGTCCGCACGTCCGGCCCCGTGAGGTTCGCGGCGGCGTGCTCGGACCCCACCCAGGCCACCGTCCCTCCGTCGACGAGCATGGCGGTGGCGAAGGGGTCGGCGGGACTGTACACGGACCCGTTGCGGTAGAGGACGGTCGAGGGGCGCTTCGAATTCGGCATGGGGGTGCTGGGAGGCTTTCTGTGGTCGGCGGGTCCCGCGGCGGGACTACTCACTGATGTTCGAGTATGCCACCACGCCACGGCGGATCAGCCGGATCGCCCGCACGCACGTCTGCTGCAGGCCGGAGGGGAGGTCCGGCACCTTGGCCAGCTGGTCGAGCAGGTCAATGACCTGCTTCGACCAGCGGACGAAGTCGCCCGCCGCCAGCTCGGTCCCGCTCAGGGCGGCCTGCAGGGACCGGCCCTGGGCCCACTTGAACATGGGCCACACGAGCGAGAGTTCCGGTTCACCGGTCACGGGCAGGCGGTGCTGCTCCTCGACGTCGTTCAGCTGCGACCACTGCCGGATGATCGTCTCGACGGAACTCTCCAGCGACACGCTCGGCATCACAGGCCGCACGCCGCGTTCCTCGCGCTTGGCCTGGTACACAAGCACCGTCGTAACGGCCGCGAGTTCGGCGGCGTCGAGGTCGTCGAAGGCGCCCTCCTCGATGCAGAGCGCGATCAGGAGGTCCTTCTCCCCGTAGATCCGGCGGAGCTTCTGGCCGGACGCGCTCACGGACACGCCGTCCTCGGTGTACTCCAGGTAGCCGTAGTGCCCGAGGACCTCAGAGACGCGGTCGAAGATCTTCGCGATCGTATTGGTGCGGCCACGGATCTGGCCGGCGAGCTTGTCCGTCTCCCGGCGCAGCTTCCACCACCGCTCGGCCCAGCGCGCGTGCTGCTCGCGCTCGCTGCAGCCGTGGCAGGGGTGCGCCCGGAGCCTGCGTCGGAGTTCGGTGATGGCCCGTTCCTCGGCCGCCGCCGACGCCGAGTACCCGGCGGAGACACGGTCGGCTCCCCGGCGGGGAGGCCGCTGCTGCTCCAGTGCGTTGCGCAGCGACGAGGTCAGGTCGCGTCGGTCCTTCGGGCTGCGCGCGCTGAAGTGCTTGGGAATCCGGATGCGGGAGAGGACCTCGACGGGACCGTCGAGGTCCTGCACGCCCACGCGGCGGATCTGCGTCTCGAGCGTGAGCACGGTCGGCCGTGGTTCCCGGGAGGTGTCGCTGTCGAGGACGACGGCGTAGCCCTGGCTCCGACCGCCGGGGACGTCGATCACGTCTCCGGGCCGCAGCGACTCCAGGGACGACTCCGCAGCCGACCGCAGCGTCCGCGACCTGTCCCGTGTGGCCCTGGACTCCAGGTCGGACAGTTCCCGCCGAAGGTTCGCGTACTCGCGGAAGTCGCCCAGATGGCAGGTCATCGACTTCTCGTAGCCTTTGAGTGACTCCTCGCGGCTGCGTACCTGCTTAGCCAGCCCGACCACCGAGCGGTCCGCCTGGAACTGGGCGAAGGACGTCTCGAGGATCTCCCGGGACCGCTCCTGCCCGAACTGCGCCATGAGGTTGATGCTCATGTTGTAGGTCGGCCGGAAGCTCGAGTTCAGCGGGTAGGTGCGGCGGGACGCGAGGCCGGCGACGGCTCCCGGGTCGGTCCCGGGCTGCCACAGGACGACGGCGTGGCCCTCGACGTCGATCCCGCGCCGTCCCGCCCGGCCGGTGAGCTGGGTGTACTCCCCCGCCGTCACGTTCACGTGCGCCTCGCCGTTGAACTTGTCGAGCTTCTCCAGCACGACCGTGCGCGCGGGCATGTTGACGCCGAGGGCGAGCGTCTCGGTCGCGAAGACCGCCTTGACGAGTCCTGCCGCGAACAGCCGCTCCACGATCTCCTTGAACGTGGGCAGCATGCCGGCGTGGTGCGCCGTGAAGCCGCGGATCAGTCCTTCGCGCCAGGTCCAGAAGCCGAGGATCTCGAGGTCGTCCCGCGGGATGTCCATCGTGGCGCCGTCGATGGTCTCGCTGATCTCGTCGCGTTCGTCCTCGGTGGTCAGCCACAGCCCGGCATGGAGGCATTGCGTGACGGCGGCCTCGCAGCCGGCCCTCGAGAAGATGAAGGTGATGGCAGGGAGCAGGTCGGCGCGGTCCAGGGCGGTGATGACCTGCGGGCGTGTCGCACGCCGCACCACCGACATCTGCGCGGGTTCCCCGCGGCCCGTCCTCGCCCGGCCGCGCCGGCCGCCGCCGGCACCCCAGTTGGCCCGCTGGTTCAGCCGGATCTCGTTGCTGGCGAGTTCCAGCAGCTCAGGGTTGACGTCGTACTGGTCCCGCGCTCCGGCATCCGTGCCGGCCGGCGCCGCCTCGTCGAAGGCGATGTCACCGGCGAACAGGTCGATGAGGTTCTGCCCGACCATGACGTGCTGCCAGAGCGGGACCGGGCGGTGTTCGGAGACGACGACGTCGGTGTCACCGCGGACGGTATCGAGCCAGGCACCGAACTCCTCCGCGTTGGAGACGGTCGCGCTGAGGGAGACCACCTTGACCTCGGTGGGCAGGTGGATGATGACTTCCTCCCAGACCGCCCCCCGAAAGCGGTCCGCGAGGTAGTGCACCTCGTCCATCACCACGTAGCCGAGGTTGTTGAGGGCCTCCGAGTTGGCGTAGAGCATGTTGCGGAGCACCTCGGTGGTCATCACGATGACGTCGGCGTCGGCGTTGATGCTCGTGTCCCCGGTCAGCAGCCCCACCCGGTCGCTGCCGTGCACGGCGGCGAGTTCCGAGTACTTCTGGTTGCTGAGCGCCTTGATGGGCGTGGTGTAGAACGCCTTGAGACCGTGTTGCAGGGCCATGAAGACGGCGAACTCGCCGACCACCGTCTTGCCTGCTCCGGTGGGTGCCGCGACCAGCACTCCCCTACCTGCCTCGAGGGCGGTACACGCCTCCCGCTGGAACGGATCGAGGTCGAATTCCAGCGTCTGCTCGAAATGGAACAGCTGGGTCCGGGAGTGCTGAGTGCGGGCCTTTGCAGCTGCATATCTCTCTGCGGGGGTGCTCATCTTTCCACCCTAGACGCTCGGTAGGAGGCGGGCACGCCGAGCACCCGATCGGTGTCCCCGCCCCGATCATGGTTGCGGGACAGGGCAGGGACGTGCCGGGGGCGCCGTCGTGTGCTGCCGTCGAGCGCTGCCGTCGTGCGCTGTCGTCCTAGATGGCGTCCAGGGGCGAGGCGGTGTCGGCGGTGGCTTCGACGGCGGCTTCACGGGCCGCGGTGCGCCGCGCCCTGCGCTTGTCATTGAGCAGGCACAGCCCGATCGCGACGAAGAACAGCAGCAGCAGGGGCACGGCGAGGTAGAACATGCTCAGCGCGTCCCCGCCCGGGGCGGCCATCGCCGCGAAGAGGCAGACGAGGAACACGGTGATCCGCCATGCCTTGAGGATCTGCTTCCCCGAGACCAGGCCTACCAGGTTCAGCCCGACCAGGACCACCGGGAGCAGGAACGCGATCCCGAAGGCCAGCATCAGCCGCAGGACGAAGGTGAAGTACACCGAGACGCTGATGTAGTTGGAGAAGTCCTCGGGCGTGAACTCCGTCAGGACGCGCACCGCGTTGGGCAGGATCGACCAGGCCAGTCCGATGCCGGCCAGGAACAGGGGGAACGCGACGGCGATGAACGCCAGCGCGATACGCCGCTCCTTCGACTTGAGGCCGGGCGTGATGAACGCCCACAGCTGGTACAGCCAGACCGGGCTGGAGATCACCAGGCCCAGGAACACCGAGACCTGGATGAGCAGGTCGAACGGGGATGCGGCACTGTCGAAGTTCAGGGACGCCGTCCGGCCCTCCTGCTCGTTGATCGCGATGATCGGGGCCGCCAGCGCCCGCAATACCGGGTCGTAGACGAAGAACCCGGCGACCGTCGCGAGGATGACCGCTACCGCGGACTTGAACAGCCGGTTGCGTGCTTCGCGCAGGTGCTCCTTCAGGGCCATGCGCCCCTCCGGATTGGCTTTCCTGCCGCGCTTCCGGACCTTCGCGGGTGACACGGGTACCCGGCCTACTGGGAGGTGTGCGAGGTACCGCCGTGCTGCGGCGGTCCCGCCTGCGGCTGGGTGCCGGGGGCGTCCACCGGGCCGCTACCGGAGGTACCATCCTGATAGCGCGGTGCCTGGTGGCCCGGGTGCTGGGCGGGGGCCTGGTGCTGGACGGGCGCTTCGTAGGTGGGCGTGTAGGTCTGTGACCGGCCGGTGTCGACCACCCGGCCCTCCACCGGGTCCGTCCCGGCGTCAGGGGTGTTGTTCTCGTCCTTCATCTGCTTCACCTCGGACTTGAAGATCCGCAGCGACTGCCCGAGGCTCCGTGCGAGACCGGGGAGCTTCGGCGCGCCGAACAGGACGATCGCAAGAACGATGATGATGACGATGTGCCAGCCTTCGAGCCTCATGCCCAATTCCTCTCGTTGATCCGGGCCCCAGTTTAGTTCACAGGTGGGGCATGTCCTGCAGGAGCTGGGGCTGCCCGCGACCGGCACGCTTGCGGATGCGCCTGCTGCGGCGGTCGTCGATGCGTCGGGTCCTGGCGGCCTCCCGCGCCGCACGGACGTCCTCCGGAGCGGAGAACACCGCGGGAATGGGAATTCCGGGGACGCCGGCGGAGGGTGCCGGACCGTCACCGCCGACCGGGGCGTTCACCGCGAGGCGGTCCATTGCTTCCCCGAATTCACCGAGAGTTCGCACTCCCCGGCGGAAGACGCGGAAGCCGACGACGACGAGGAAGATCACGCTGACGGCCACCAGCGCAACCCACAGCACGATCCACATCCACCAGAGCATGAGCCCAGTCTAGGCCAGCGCCTGGTGCGCCCGGGCTTCCTCCAGCCAGCGCAGGGTCTCCTCGCGCAGCTCGTCAGGGGCGACGACGGCGGCGGACCCCCCGAGGCTCGCCACGAGGCCGGGGATCCAGGACGTCGAGGCCACCTTCAGGCGTGCGGCGAGCCGGTCCTCCCCGAGCTCCTGCACGGCGTCGGCGTTGTACTGCGCGGCGATCCACCGTGCCCGCGGTTCCAGCACGAGCGTAACGGCGTGGTCGGCATCACCGGAGCGGTAGGGCGCCGACCCCCGGTCCCGCGCTGCGAACGCTTCGTCCGCGGTGGCCGTCCCCGGCTCGTCGGTCAGCGAGGCGCTCTGGATGCGGTCCAAGCGGAAGTTGCGCAGTCCGTCCGAGTCCACGCTCCACGCTTCGAGGTACCACGTGTCCTGGTGGAGGAAGATCCGGATCGGCTCGAGCAGCCGGTGCGTGATCTCGTCGCGCGTCGGGACGAAGTAGTCGACCGCCACCCGGACTCCCGAGTGCAGGGCAGCCTGCAGCACCTCGAGGGTCGGGTCGATGTCGTCCTCGGTGAGCTTCGTGGCGACGGCGGAACCGATCCGCGCAGCGTCGCCGGCGGCGGCCGTCAGCTTGGTCTGCGCGCTGACGATCGCCTCATTGTTCCTCATTCCGGGGAGCTCGCGCAGGGCCTGGAGCCCCACGATGAGGGAGCAGGCCTCGTCCATGCTCAGCTTCACGGGTTCGGCGAGGTCACGCGCGTTGGTCAGGTAGATCCTGCCGTCCTCGATGTTCACGTCCATGAGCCCGTCCGGGTAGTGCCGGGGACCACTCACGAACAGCAGGTCCAGGTCCTTGGTCAGCTGGGTCTCGCTCACGTCGAACCGGCGCGCCGTCTCCCCCACCTCCGCTCCCGGGTGCGCCAGGAGGTACGGCACGAGGTCGAGCAGGCGCAGCAGGTGGTCCTGGGAGGAGGACTTCCGGCGGGGGGCGGGACGTGCGCCGGCGGTGATCTCCACGTTGTCAGGAGCCGCCACGGCAGCGTCGAAGGCTCCCTCCAGCAGCCGGGCGACCTCCGCTGCGAGCTCCTGGGGCTCCTCGACCCTCGCGTTGGTTCCGAGACCCGCGATCGTCGCCGCCATCGGGCTCGACGCGGCGTAGGGCACGCGCAGGATGTCCCACTCCTCCCCCGTCTGGAGGACCTCGGTGTCCTTGCGGACGCGCAGCACCTGGCAGGATCCGGGCCGCGCCGCGACGACCGCGGTACGGTCGGGTTCGCTGCGGGACAGGGAGGACAGCGTGGAGTTCATGTCGAAGGACGCCGGGACCTCGAACGTGCCCTTCAGCAGCACGGGCTCCCCTGTCATGCGGGAGAGGCGGAAGAAGCGTTCGGCCTTGCGTGTGGTGTCGAAACCGACGACGTACCAGTGGCCGAATCGGGCCCCCATCCCCCAGGGGTGCACGGTGCGGACCTCCTCCCGGCCGGTGCTCGCCGCCCGGTAGGGGAACCGGAGGGGGGTGCGCGAGGTGAGGGCCTGCCACACGATGTCCCAGTACGGCGCGTCCGTGGTGATGCGGGGCTGGATGAGGGGGGTGAGTTCGACGGTGCCGTCGGTACTCCGCGAACTGAGCTTCCTGAGGGCACGCGACGCCGCGGAGTCGAGCGATCCCTGGTCCCACACTCCTGCGGCCAGGTTGAGGACCGCGTACTCCTCGGGCTGGAACGTGACCCCGCCCAGGCGGTAGTCCTCGGCGTTGATCCGGTACCGCTGCACGGTGTTGTCGTGCTCGAACAGGGCGTCCTCACTGAAGGACTCCAAGGGTATGCCCTGCTCGCGGAGGGCCGCCTTGTCACGGTCGAAGAGCTTCTCCCGCGCCGCCACCGAGGTCGCCTCGCGATACAGGTCGATCTCCTCGAACAGTTCCTCCTTCGTGAACCCGCGCCGGCTCGACAGGAGCATGATCACGAGCGTGAGGAGCCGTTCGGTTCGTTTTGCAGACACGGGGGAAACCCTACCTTTCCGGAAGCGACAGAAGGGACGCACACCAACCGGGGTTGACGTGCGTCCCTTCTGGACGGCACCGGGCTGCGGAGCCCCGGCGGAGAGTTCGGGCGGATGCCTCGGACGGATGCCCTAGCGGACGGCGAGCAGGTCCACCACGAAGATCAGCGCCTCGTTGGGGCCGATCGCCGAACCGGCGCCACTGGGGCCGTAGGCGAGGTGGGAGGGGATCTCGAGGCGGCGGCGGCCGCCGACCTTCATGCCCAGGAGCCCCTGGTCCCAGCCCTGGATGACCTGGCCGACGCCGACCCGGAAGTCGAGCGGAGCACCGCGGTTCCAGGAGGCGTCGAATTCCTCACCCGTGGAGAAAGCCACGCCCACGTAGTGGGTGGACACGGTGTTGCCGGGCTTCGCCTCGTCGCCGGTGCCCTCGATGATGTCCTCGATGACGAGGTCGGTGGGCACCTCGTGTGCGGGGAAGTCGATCCCCGGCTTCTGCCGGTCGAAGTTGCGCTGTCCGAAGGACATGGTTTCCTTTCGTAGGAGGTTCATTGGCGGTGCGGGGACGCGGACTACTTCGCCGCTTCCTTGCTGACGATCTCGACGTAGAACACGAGGGTTCCGGAGGGCTGGCCCTGCGAGGCGTTGGGGTAGGCCCACGGCTCGGGGATCACGAGCAGCACCTTCGAGCCGACCTTCTGCCCGGACAGGCCCTTGGTCCAGCCCGTGATGACCTGGTTCAGCGGGAAGGTAGCGGGTTCGCCCCGGTCGAAGCTCGAATCGAACTTCTCGCCGTCGCTGTAGGTCCAGCCGGTGTACTTGGCCGTGATGCTGTCGGTCTCGGCGACGACGTCGCCCTTGCCCTCTTCGAGCACCTTGACCACGAGGTCGTCGGAGGGCTCGTTCTCGGGGATGGTGACCTCGGGTGCACCGCCGTCGGCGAAGGTGAACGTGGGCAGCTTGCCCTCGTCGTCGAGCTTCTTCACATCCTCGGGCGAGAGGACCTCGGGCTCGGGCGGAGGCTGTTCGGCCGAGATGACCTTGAGCACGATCAGCTGCTCCGGAGTGGCGGTCTGACCCTCGGCGGGCTCCGGGGAGGGGCGGGTGTAGGCCACCTGCGAGCCGACCTTCGTGCCCACGAGGACCTCGTAGAGTTCGCCGTCCTGCTCCTTGAGCATGTCGTCGACCGGCAGGACCTGGGGCTCGCCCTGGCTGTAGGTATCGCCGAGGACTTCGCCGTCCTCGGCGTTGAGCGCGACGAGCTGGTAGTGGACCTGCTGCCCGGCCTCCACCTCGTCGCCGTCGCCCTCGGCGACAGTCTTGGCGGCGACGCCGGTGACATCGAGGGGCGATTCGAACTCGACGTCCGGCGCTTCCTCGTCCGAACCCCCGCTCACCTTCACCGTGTCGAACACCTCGGCGGCACCCGCGGAATCGCCGGACGCATCCCCGGTCAGATTGTCGGTCGTCGGCCCGCCGCATGCTGTGAGGGACAGCATCAGCGCAAGGGATGTTGCTAGTACTTTTCGCACAGAACTACTTTCATCTTGGTGTCCAGTTCAGGCTGCCCGCAGAACAAAGGGCCCTGACAAGCCTAACGGCTGCGGGTGCGCGGTTTCTCCTGGAAAAGCCCTGACACAACAGGGGTCGACAGCGCGACGCGCGCCGCAGTCGGTCAGAGCTGCTGCAGGAGCGCCTCCACGCGCTCGTCCACGGAGGTGAAGGGATCCTTGCAGAGGATGGTCTGCTGGGCCCGGTCGTTGAGCTTGAGATGAACCCAGTCCACCGTGTAGTCGCGGTTCGCTTCCTTGGCGCGGCGCACGAACTCACCGCGCAGCTTGGCACGCGTGGTCTGCGGCGGGATGTCCACCGCCTCCTTGACCGCGGTGTCGTCCACCACCCGGGCGGCCTCCCCGTGGGCCTGAAGCAGGAAGAACAGGCCCCGGGAGCGGGAGATGTCGTGGTAGGTGAGGTCGAGCTGCGCCGCCTTCGCCGAGTCGAGGTCCTCGCCCGAGCGCGCGAGATACCGGTCGATGAGCTTCTTCTTTATGGCCCAGTCCACCTCGGTGTCGATCCGCGCGGTACTGCCGGACTCCACGGCATCGAGCACCCGCTCCCACAGGTCCAGGACCGCCGGGACGTGGGCGTTGTGCGCCCCGTGCTGGCCGACGAACGCCGTCGCGCGCGCCAGGTACTCGCGCTGCATCTCGAGGGCCGTCATGTGCCGGCCGTTGGCGAGCTTGAGCAGCTGCTGCCCGGTGAGGTCGTGCGAGATCTCGCGGATGCTCCGGATGGGGTTCTCCAGGCGGAAGTCCCGCATCATTTCGCCCGCTTCCACCATCCGCAGCAGCAGGTCGACGGACCCGACCTTGAGCAGCGTGGTGGTCTCGGACATGTTGGAGTCTCCGGCGATCACGTGCAGCCGGCGATAGTGCTCCGCGTCGGCGTGCGGCTCGTCCCGGGTGTTGATGATGGGTCGCGAGCGGGTCGTGGCGGAGGAGATGCCTTCCCACAGGTGGTCGGCCCGCTGGGAGAACGCATAGAGGGACCCGGTCTGCGTCTTGAGGACCTTCCCCGCGCCCACGAGGAGCTGCCGCGTCACCAGGAACGGGATGAGGATGTCCGCGAGGCGTGAGAATTCGAGCTTGCGGGGGATCAGGTAGTTCTCGTGGCTGCCGTAGGAGTTGCCCGCGGAGTCGGTGTTGTTCTTGAAGAGGTAGATCTTGCCGTCGTAGCCCTCCTGCGCGAGCTTGCGTTGGGCCTCCGACACGAGGTCCTCGAGGATGAGCTCCCCCGCCCGGTCGTGGGCGATCAGCTGCGCCAGGTCGTCGCACTCCGCGGTCGCGTATTCGGGGTGGGAACCGACGTCGAGGTACAGGCGCGATCCGTTGGTGAGGAAGACGTTGGAGGACCGCCCCCAGCTGACGACCTTACGGAAGAGGTACCGCGCGACTTCCTCGGGCGAGAGCGGGCGTGAATTGGGCCCCGAGTAGGAGATCCCGAACTCGGTCTCGACTCCGAAGATGCGCCGGTCCATCAGGTGTCCTGTTCGTGCTGGAGGAGGTTCTCGAGTTCGGGCCCGCCCACCCTGCGGAACGCGCGGCGGCTGCCGCGCAGCGTGTCCGGGTCGCGTTCCAGGAACGCGACTTCGAGGACGGAGGGATCCAGCGGAGGAACCCCGCGCTGGGTGCCGTCGGCCGGCGGACGGGAGGCGTTCCGCAGCGCCCGGGCAGCGGCCCCCACGGCCTCGGGAAGGCTGAGGTCGGAGGACCAGGTGCCGCTGAGGGAGTCGACGACGGCGTCGGCGGCACCGCCCATGACCACGAAGCCGGTCTCGTCGGCGATGGAGCCGTCGAAGGTCAGCCGGTAGAGGTGGTCACTGTCCTGCGCGTGCCCCACCTCTGCCACGACGAGTTCGACCTCGAAGGGCTTGCTCTCCGCGGTGAACACCGCACCCAGGCTCTGTGCGTACACACTGGCGAGCCCACGGGCGGTCACGTCCTCGCGCGCGTAGGAGTAGCCGCGGACGTCGGCGTAGCGCACCCCTGCCTGCCGGAGGCTCTCGAACTCGTTGTACTTCCCGACCGCGGCGAAGGCGATGCGGTCGTAGATCTCGCCCAGCTTGTGGAGCGACGGTGAGGCGTTCTCGGCGACCAGTGCGATGCCGTCGCGGCAACTCATCACCACGACCGACCTGCCACGGCTGATCCCCTTCCGCGCGAAGTCCGCGCGGTCCTTCATGAGCTGCTCGGGGGAAACGTAGAACTGCTGTGTCATGGCCTATGCCTCCCGGCCCGCCGCGGAGCGGGCTTCGATGATGGTGTGCGCGGCGGACTCGAGGTCACGCTCCGGGATGCGCCGTGCACCGGCTCCGTCCACGACGTAGACGACGGGCCAGAGGGCACGGACGGTGTCCGGACCACCGGTCGCGGAGTCGTCGTCCGCCGCGTCGTAGAGCGACTCGACGGCGACACGCACCGCCGACGCCTCCGTCAGGCGCGGATTCCACAGCTTCTTGAGCGCACCCCGCGCGAAGACCGAGCCGGATCCGACCGAGTGGTGTTCGTGCTCCTCGTAGCGTCCGCCGGTGACGTCGAACGAGAAGAGCCTCCCGATGTGCCGGTCCGTGTCGAAGCCGGCGAAGAGCGGCACTACGGCGAGGCCCTGCATCGCCATGGAGAGGTTCTGCCGGACCATGGCAGCGAGGCGGTTGGCCTTGCCGTCGAGGCTCATCATGGTCGCTTCGATCTTCTCGTAGTGCTCGAGTTCCACCTGGAACAGTCGGGTCAGGTCGAGGCCGATCCCGGCACTGCCGGCGATCCCCAGCACGGAGTAGCGGTCGGCGGGGAACACCTTCTCGATGTGGCGGCTCGCGATCACGTTGCCCATCGTGGCCCGCCGGTCACCGGCCATCAGCACGCCGCCGGGGAAGGTCAGCGAGACGATCGTCGTGGCGTGTGGCGCCAGGTGCGAGGCATCGGTGGACGCGGTCACCGGACCGAGCGTCCGGTTCGACGGCAGCAGCCCGGGATGGTGGGCGCCCAGGAAGTCGGCAAAGGATGTCGAGGCGGCCCGGGGAACCGCGGCTGCTGCATCGTCCGGGAGCATCCGCTACTGGCCGCCCTTCTGCACGAACCCGCGCACGAACTCCTCGGCGTTGGACTCGAGGACGCCGTCGATCTCGTCGAGCAGATCGTCGACGCCCTGGGTCTGGGTGGAGTCCTGCGCCGCGGGAGCAGCGGGTGCGGGCTCGGGGATTTCCTCCTCCGTCTCGGTGGACGATCCGCCGGTGTTGATGCGGTCCTGTGTCGCCATGATGGCCACCCCTTCCGTGTTCACGATCACTTCAGTGATCTGGTCCTATGGTGCCACGCGCCGATCCGGGCCGCTCAACAATCGGCCGAGGAAATCCTCGGCATCGGCTGCCATGTCGAACAACTCCTCGGTGAGCGTCGCCGTGCCCCTGAGCGGCTCGCGCGTCTGCACCCGCTGCAGCCGCCGTTCCCCCGCCAGCTCGAAGATGAGGGAGTCCCAGCTCGCCCCGACGACCTCGGCGGGGTACTCGGAGATGCAGCGGCCGCGGAAGTACGCCCTGGTGTCGCGGGGCGGCTGGACGGCGGCGCGGGCGACGTCCTCGGGATGCACGAGCAGTTCGACGTCGCCGCGGCGTGCCAGCCGCTGGTAGATGCCCTTCTCGGGCCGGAGGTCGGCGTACTGCAGGTCCACGAGCGCGAGCCGCGGGCTCGTCCATTCAAGGCCGTCCCGCGCCCGGTACGCCTCGAGCACCTTCAGCTTGGCGATCCAGTCCACCTGGCGCGCTGCCTCCATCGGCTCCCGCCGCAGGGTCTCCAGGAGCGCCCGCCACCGGTCCACGACGTCGCGCGTCTGCTCGTCGGCGCCGGCGGGCACGGCGTCGAGCACCGCCTCGCAGTACAGTTCCTGCAGCTCGAGCCCGGTGATGCTGCGGCCGTCCGCCAGCCGGACGGTGGCCTTCAGCGTCGGGTCGTGACTGATGGCCCGCAGTGCCTGGACCGGGTCCTCCAGCGTGGGAGCCGGCGCGAGGCCCTGCTCGACCAGTGCGAGAACAAGCGACGTCGTCCCCAGCTTGAGGTAGTTGGACACCTCGTTCAGGTTGGCGTCACCGATGATCACGTGGAGTCGCCGGTATTTCTCCGCCACCGCGTGCGGCTCGTCACGCGTATTGATGATGGGCCTGCGGACCGTCGTCTCCAGGCCGATCTCGTTCTCGAAGAAGTCCGCCCGCTGGCTGATCTGGAAGCCGGGCTCCTGGTTCAGCGGGCCCTTGCCGACGCGACCCGCGCCGCAGATGACCTGGCGGGAGACGAAGAAGGGGATCAGGGCCTCGGCGAGCTTCGAGAACGGGACGCTCCGGGGAACGAGGTAGTTCTCGTGCGACCCGTAGGAGACGCTCTTGTTGTCCGTGTTGTTCTTGTACAGGATGACGGGCGAGAATCCCGGCGTGGTTCCGATCCGCTCCATCGCCGCGACGGCCACGTGGTCCCCTGCCCGGTCCCAGAGGACGGCGTCGAGCGGATTCGTCACCTCGGGTGAGGAGTATTCGGGGTGGGCATGGTCGACGTACAGCCGCGCCCCGTTGTTCAGGACCAGGTTCATGAGCACGGCCGCCTCGGCGGGCTCGCCGCGTTCGAGGGCGATCTGTTCGGCGGTGAGTTCAGGCGGCTCGTCGGTCAGCTGGCTCGGATGCGCACTGGCCCGATCCACGCGGAACCCGCGCGCGTCCGTCAGCGGGGTCTCGTCCGTATAGTCCCAGCGGGTTCCGGCGAGGTTGCCGAGTCCTTCCCGCAGCGTGGCCGCGTAGGCGTTGACCACCTGGGATGACAGCAGCGTCGGATTGGCCGACGGCAGGGCGGGTGCGATGATGCCGTACTCCGTCTCCGTCCCCATCACCCGGTGGACCGAGACCCCCTCGCCGACCGGCGGCCATGCGCCGCGCCGTCCGGCCCGTCGTCCCCCCGTTTCAATCACAGATACTGGCCCGTATTCGCCGTCGTCTCGATCGACTTGCCCGGCTCCTGGCCGGCCTTGCCCTGGACGATCGTCCGGATGTACGTGATGCGCTCACCCTTCTTGCCGGAGATGCGCGCCCAGTCGTCGGGGTTGGTGGTGTTCGGCATGTCCTCGTGCTCGCGGAACTCGTCCACCACGGCCCGCATCAGGTGCTCGATGCGCAGGCCCTTGCTGCCGTCGAGGAGGAGGTCCTTGATCGCGTACTTCTTCGCGCGGTCCACCACGTTCTGGATCACTGCCCCGGAGTTGAAGTCCTTGAAGTACAGCATCTCGGTGTCCCCGTTGGCGTAGGTCACCTCCAGGTACTCGTTCCGCTTGTCCGTCGAGTACATCTGCTCCACCGTGCGGCGGATCATCTCCGAGATCGTGGTCTGCGGATCGTTGCCGTTCTCCGCGAGGTCGTCCGCGTGCAGCGGCAGGTCGGCGGTGATGTACTTGGCGAAGATCTCGGCGGCGCCCTCGGCGTCGGGCCTCTGGATCTTGATCTTCACGTCCAACCGGCCGGGTCGGAGGATGGCGGGATCGATCATGTCCTCACGGTTCGAGGCACCGATGACGATCACGTTCTCGAGCTTCTCGACGCCGTCGATCTCGCTCAGCAGCTGGGGCACGATGGTGGTCTCGACGTCGGAGGAGACACCGGTACCGCGGGTGCGGAACAGCGAATCCATCTCGTCGAAGAACACGACGACGGGGCTGCCGTCCGAGGCCTTCTCCCGGGCGCGGGCGAAGATGAGCCGGATGTGGCGCTCCGTCTCGCCCACGTACTTGTCCAGCAGCTCCGGGCCCTTGATGTTCAGGAAGTAGCTGCGGATCTGCTCGACGCCGGCCCTCTCCGCAGCCCTGGCGGCGAGGCTGTTCGCCACGGCCTTCGCGATCAGGGTCTTGCCGCACCCGGGCGGACCGTACAGGAGGATGCCTTTCGGTGGCTTGAGGCCGTGCTCACGGTAGAGGTCCGGGTGCAGGAACGGCAGTTCGACGGCGTCGCGGATCTGCTCGATCTGCGGGCCGAGGCCGCCGATGTCACCGTAGGCGATGTCCGGGACTTCCTCGAGCACGAGGTTCTCGACCTCGCTCCGCGGTACCTTCTCGAGGCCGTACCCCGACTTGGTGTCGACGGCGAGTGCGTCGCCGACGCGGATCTTCTCCGCCTGCAGCGGACCGCTGAGCCGGATGACGCGTTCGTCGTCCGTCCGGCCGACGACGAGCGCGCGGTCCGCTCCCAGCAGTTCCTTGACGGTGACGATCTCCCCCGCCCGCTCGAAGCCGAGCGCCGCCACGATGGTCAGTGATTCGTTCAGCAGGACTTCCTGCCCGGGGGTGAGCTGCCGCACGCTGATGAGGGGGCTGACCGTCACCCGGAGCTTCCTGCCCGACTGCAGGATGTCGGCCGTGTCCTGGACGGTCGCCTCGGTGGTGGTTCCCGGCTCGGCAGGACGCCTGAGATTCACCTGCATCACGGTGGCGAAGCTGAACGGCGCCGCGCCCTCCTTCTCGAGGGCGGCCTTCAGCCGGACGATCTCCGTCCGCGCCGACTCCAGGGCGGCGACGAGCTTCCCGTTGTTCTGCGTCGCCGAGGCGAGCTGGCGGTCGATGTGGCGCAGCTTGTCCCGGAGGACATTGAGCTGGCGCTGGGTGACCGAAGTGTCGACGGGAGGCGGGGTTGCGCCCCGCGGATCAGCGGCAGGAGCGTTGTCTTCGGAGTTCGGCATTTCGGTTCGCCACTTTCGGTTCGACCTTCAGCTGTCTTCCGACCTTAGCGCAGACGCCCGTCCCCGGTGAGTACTGTTCACAACGTGCACGGTAACTATCCGCGCACTCCTGCCCGGCCGCGGCCTACTCGACCGTTCCCCCGTCGGCGATGGCATCGCGACGTGCCTGCGCTTCCTCCGGAGGCAGGGATCCCCGCTGGATCGTCGACGCCGCGTCCCGCGCCACCCTGCGCAGCCGCTTGTCGGAGACGTCGCGCTCACCGACGGCCTGCGGCGTCCAGGCATTGAGGTCCTCCTCGCTGAACCCCGTCTTCGACGGCCTGCGCTTCGGGGTGAAACCCGTAGCGCCCTCGGCCAGCCTGCGGGTGGTGAGGAGGAAGCCGGTGTGGGCGACCATGCGGTGGTCGGGACGGACGGCGAGGCCCTCGAGGTGCCAGCCTCGCACCATCGACTCCCAGCCCTCGGGTTCCGTGAAACGTCCGTCGGCGCGGATCGCCTCGGCGGTGCGCGACAGCTGCGTCACCGTGGCAACGTAGCTGATCCAGACGCCGCCCGCGGCGAGGACGGTGGCGACGGCGTCGAGGCACTCCCAGGGCGCGAGCATGTCGAGGACCACGCGGTCCACCGAGCCGGGCTCCTCGTGCTCCACGACCTGCTCCTGGAAGTCGCCGAGCGTGATCTGCCAGGCCGGGTGGGGCCCGCCGAAGATCGTCTCGACGTTCCCCCGGGCGATGTCGGCGAATTCCTCACGGCGCTCGAACGAGTGGAGGTAGCCGGAATCGCCGACCGCCCGCAGCAGCGAGATGGAGAGCGCCCCCGAACCGACGCCCGCCTCGACGACACGCGCTCCCGGATAGATGTCGGCCATCGTCACGATCTGGCCCGCGTCCTTCGGGTACACGACGGCCGCGCCGCGGGGCATGGACAGCACGAAATCCGACAGCAGCGGCCGCAGCGCCTGGTACAGCTGGCCGGTGGTGTTCTCGAGGATGGTTCCCTCGGTGGCACCGATGAGGGCGTCGTGCTGCAGGAAGCCCTTGTGCGTGTGGAAGGCGCCGCCGGGCGTGAGGGTGATGGTGTTCATCCGGCCCTTCTCGTCGGTCAGCTGGACGCGCTCGCCGGCGCGGAACGGGCCGCGGCGGGCAGCCGCGCCGTGGGGGCCGGCGGGCGCTTCGGGGGTGGTCTGGATGGTACTCATGGTTCGTCCTTCGGCGGCCGGCGAACCGGCATGGTGGTGGAAGTGGATCTGGAAGTGGATCTGGAAGCGGAGCGGACAGGGAATCGGCAGGAGGCAGGCGACCTGCACTGCACGCCGCCGTCGGCAGGGATGCGGAACTAGGGACCGGGTGTGGTCTTGCCGGTGATGGCCTGGACGACCGTCCGCTGGTGCAGCACGCCCGTCACGGCACCCTGGCGGTTGATGACCGCGTACTCGTTCCCCTCGAGCCGGGCGAGGACCTGCAGGAGTTCCTGGCCCTCGGCCGACTCCGGCACGTAGGCGCCGGCAGCCAGCCGGCGCGCTGCGGCGTCGACGGCCGTCGTCCCGGCCCTGTCGTCGGGGACGGCGAGGAGCGCGGCCTCGTCGACGACGGCCTCTGGCTCGCCGGAGGGGCCGGTCAGGACGACCGCGACTCCGGGGTTGTCCCGCAGGAGCCGGTGCGCTGCGAGGACAGTCGTGCTCGCGGGGACCCCCAGGGCGCGCTGCTGCAGCCGGCCGGCACTGATGGCGGGGAGGCGCAGTCGCATCCGCGCATTCTCGATGGCGGCCGTGGCGCCCATCCACAGGGATGCGCCCATGACGACGGTGAGGACGATGACCAGGAGGTCGGGGCCGCGCCCCTGCAGCAGCTGGACGCCCACCACCGAAGCGAGCAGGAGGATGACGATGACGCGTCCGGACCAGCCGGCCGCCACTGTGCCCTTCTCCTGGCTGCCGGTCGCCTTCCAGACCACGCTCTCGACGAGGCGCCCACCGTCCAGCGGCAGGCCCGGCAGCACGTTGAACAGGGCGACGAGGAGGTTGGCCCAGACCAGGATGGTGGCGAGCAGATAGGACACCGACCCGGGCGTAAGGGCCTGCAGGATGACCCACCCGAGGCCCGCGAGCACGAAGTTCGCCGCGGGCCCGGCGAGGGCGACGGCGAGGGACCTGCCCGGCGAGGCGTTGAAACTCGCGAACTGCGTGTGGCCGCCCCACAGGTTCAGGACGATCCGGGTGGTCGGCCAGCCGAAGGCACGTGCGGTGAGCGCGTGCGCCAGTTCATGGATGAGCACGGACGCGGCGAGGAGCAGGGCGTAGCCGAGAGCGACGGCGTAGGCGCCGATACCGATGCCCGGGAACGCCGCCGAGACGCGCGGCCCGAACACGAGCACGATGAAGGCCGTGATGACGAACCAGGACCATGCGAGGACGACGGGGATGCCGGCGAGGCGGCCGAGGGACAGCCCGGGGCTCCCCTGCGTCCGGGCAGGTTGCCGGCCGCTACTCATGCCGGTCCCCGCCCGTCTCCTCCGGCAGGAGCGCGGCGAGATCGGCGGGCGTCCGGCCTTCCAGGGTGTCCCAGTCGGTGCGGCGCCCATCGGGCGGCAGGGGGACGAAGTGGGGAACGGCGAGCGTGACAAGTCCGGCGGCGAGGGCCGAGGTGACACCCGGCAGGGAGTCCTCGATGGCGACGACCCGGTCTTTGCGGAGCCCGGGGTGATCCGCCGCCAGCAGGTCGAAGCCCAGCTGGTAGGCCTCCGGATCCGGCTTTCCGGCGCTCACGCGGTCACCGGTGACGAGGTGGGAGAAGGTGCCCTCGGGCAGCTGCGCGGCGATCTCGCGGGCGAGGAGGCTCTCGGACATCGTGACCATGGCACAGGGGACGCCCTCCGCGCGCAGGGCCGAGAGCAGCTCGCGCGCTCCCGGGCGCCAGGGCACGGCGGTCCGCACGTCCGCGGCGACGCGGTCCGTCAGGTGCTCGATGATGCTCCGGATGTCCAGGGCGACGCCGGCCCGCTGGAGCACACCGGCGGAGTACTCGAGGGCCTGGCCGACGAGGGTGGTCGCCTGCTCGGTGGTCCAGGTTCCGCCGTGGGACTCGACCAGTTCCTTCTCCGCGCGGATCCAGTACGGCTCCGTGTCGACGATCGTCCCGTCCATGTCCCACAGCACGCCCTGCAGTCCCCGAACATTTCCCGACCGTTCGGAGACGGTCCGGTGGATCTCGGTCGGACGGGTTCGGACACTGCCGGTGAGGTGGTTGGCCATGCCTTCAAGTCTACGGTGACCCCTTGGCGGACCCGCGCGTCAGCTCTCCGCGTAGCCGTGGAGCCCCGCCTGACATGGCCGCGCGCAGGGGTTTAGGGTGAGACGGTGGACAGCTTCGAAGAGAACCAGCCGACCGGCGTACAGGACCTTTTCCAGGATGCCGGCGAGCCCGAGCGCCGTATCACCGTCATGCTCGCGGCTTTCGAGGGCTGGAACGACGCCGGGGAAGCGGCCAGCGACGCCCTGAAGTTCATGGGCCGGTACTTCGGCAGTGAGCGCATCTCGACCATCGACGCCGACGAGTTCTACGACTTCCAGTTCACCCGGCCGATGATCAAGCGGAACTCCTCGGGCCAGCGGCGCATCAAGTGGCCGAACACGCGCATCAGCAAGGCGGTCGTCCCGAAGTCCAACGTCGACCTGATCCTCGTCAACGGGGTCGAGCCATCCTACAAGTGGCGCGCCTACACTGCGGAGCTCGTCGCCCTGGCGAAGGAGCTCAGCGTCGACTGCATCGTCCTGGTGGGAGCACTGCTGGCCGACGTCCCGCATTCGCGCCCCATCCCTGTCACGGTCACCTCCGACGACGACCTCGTCCGGGAGAGCCTGGACGTCGAGCCATCGACGTACGAGGGCCCGATCGGCATCGTCGGCGTGCTGGCCGAGATGGGTCTGCTCGCCGACATCCCCACCATGTCCCTCTGGGCCGCCGTGCCCCACTACGTCGGCCAGTCCCCGTCGCCGAAGGCCCAGTTGTCCCTCCTGAACAAGCTCGAGGAGATCCTCCAGATCACGGTGGACACCCACGTGCTGACCGAGGAATCGGAGGCCTGGGAGCGCGGGGTGGACGAGCTCGCCACCGAGGATCCCGAGGTCGCGGCCTACGTGCGCCAGCTCGAGGAGGCCAAGGACACCGTGGACCTCCCGGAGGCGAGCGGCGAATCGATCGCCCGCGAGTTCGAGCGCTACCTGAAGAAGCGCCGCCGTGAACAGTGAACCGGACGCTGACGGGGCGCGGCACCTCTGGCGGTAGCCGCGGGCGTCGGCCGGGACGGGTCCTTCCAGGGGGCCGACGGCGGCGGGGCGATGCCCCCGCGGACGCTAGAGGCGGACGCTAGAGGCGGACGCCGAGCAGGGCGTCGAGGACATCGGCAAGGCCCTGCCGGTGCGTCCCGCCTCCCGCGACTCCGGGTGCCCCCGCCGCCCAGGCGTCCACCGCGGAGAGGGCGGACGGCGCATCGAGGTCGTTCGCCAGGTGACCGCGGATGGCCTCCCGCACTGCGGCGACGTCGGCCTCCCCCGCGCCGTCGGCGGCTGCACGCCAGGCGGCGAGGCGGGCGATGCCCTCGTCCAGCACGGAATCCGTCCAGGACCAATCCGAGCGGTAGTGGTGCGCGAGGATGGCCAGGCGGATGGCTCCAGGATCGACACCGGCCCGGCGCAGCTTCGACACGAGGACCAGGTTTCCCCGGGACTTGCTCATCTTCCCGCCGTCGTACCCGACCATCCCGGCGTGCGCATAGTGCCGGGCCAGGGGGGTGCCGCTGGTCGCCCAGGCGTGGGACGCGCTCATCTCGTGGTGGGGGAACACGAGGTCCGAGCCGCCGCCCTGCACGGTGAAGGGGGTCGGCAGGAACCGCTGGGCGATGATCGCGCATTCGATGTGCCAGCCGGGCCGTCCGTCGCCCAGGGCGCCTCCGGGCCAGCTCGGCTCCCCTGCGCGTGCCGTGCGCCAGAGGAGCGGATCGAGCGCGTTGCGCTTGTGCGGACGCTGCGGGTCCCCGCCGCGTTCAGCCGACAGCTCGAGCATCGTCCCGGCGTCGAGGTGCGAGACCTGGCCGAGGAACCAGCGGGCAGGGTCGTGCTCATCGAGCGAGGCTACGGAATCGAGGGAGAAGTAGACGTCGCCGTCGGGCTCACCGTCCTCCCCCGGCACGGCGTAGGCCAGTCCGCGGTCCACCAGCTCCTCGACCGCGGGGACGATCCAGTCGATCGCCTCGACGGCGCCGATGTAGTGGTCCGGGGGCAGGACGTTCAGCGCCTCCATGTCCTCGCGGAACAGGGCGATCTGGTCGGCAGCGAGATCCTGCCAGTCGACGCCGGTGGCCGAGGCGCGCTCGAGCAGGGGATCGTCGACGTCCGTCACGTTCTGCACGTAGGACACCGCTGCTCCGGCGTCGCGCCAGGTGCGGTTGAGGAGGTCGAAGGCGACGTAGGTGGCCGCATGGCCGAGGTGGGTGGCGTCGTAGGGGGTGATGCCGCAGACGTAGAGGCTGTGCTCAGGGAGCTGCCCGAGTGGCGCCGGCTGCTGGAGGGCGGTGTCGAAGAGGCTGATGCCCGACTGGGTGCCGTCGAGTTCTGGGACAGGAGTCGAATTCCACGCAATCACACGTTCTACCTTACGGCCCGGCGTCAGGCGCTGATGACGCCGAAGCCGAGCAGGACGTAGAGGGCCAGGCCGAGCAGGATGCGGTACCAGACGAAGAGGCCGTACCCGCGGGTGGTGACGAACTTCAGGAACCACCCGATGATCGCGAAGCCGACCACGAAGGCGACCAGCGTGGCCAGTGCCGTCTCGGGCAGGGCGTAGGGTCCGGTCTCGTCGTAGCTCTTGGCGAGCTGGAACACGCCGCTGCCGAAGACCGCGGGAATGGCGAGCAGGAACGAGTAGCGCGCCGCCGCCTCACGGGTGTATCCCATGAGCAGGCCCGCGGTGATGGTGCCGCCGGATCGCGACACGCCCGGGATCAAGGCCAATGCCTGTGCGAGTCCGTACAGGATGCCGTGCCGGTAGGTCAGGCTCGCCAGCTCGCGTTCCTGCCGGCCCACGTGATCGGCGACGGCGAGGATGAGACCGAAGACGATCAGCATGGTCGCCACGATCCACAGGCTCCGGAACGTGCTCTCGATCTGGTCCTGGAACAGCAGCCCGAGCAGGACGATCGGCACGCTGCCGAGAATGACCAGCCAGCCCATGCGGGCATCCGGGTCGTTCCGGGGCACCGTGCCCCGCAGGGCGCCGAACCAGGCCCTGACGATCCGCACGATGTCCCGCCAGAAGAACACGACGACGGCGGTCTCCGTGCCGAGCTGCGTGATGGCGGTGAAGGCCGCCCCCGGATCCTGCGCGTTCGGCAGTAGTTCTCCCACGATGCGCAGGTGTGCGCTCGATGAAATGGGTAGGAACTCGGTAAGGCCCTGGATGAACCCCAGGATGACTGCTTCTATCCAATTCACTCTTATGACCCTAAGCCATGCGGCCGGGGACAGGCTTTAGGCTTGCTCCATGCAACGGCGAAACGTGGGAGCAAGTGGTCTGGCCGTCTCGGCGCTGGGACTCGGCACCATGAACTGGGGCCAGGAGGTCAACGAGGAAGCCGCACGCGAGCAGCTCCGCATCTTCGCCGAGGCCGGCGGCACGCTGGTCGAGACCGCCGCACGCTACGGGCAGGGCCAGGCGGAGGCGATGCTGGGCGGCTTCATGGGTGACACCGTGGCGCGCTCCGAGCTCGTACTGGTGGTGCAGGGCGGCACGACCCGCTCCGGCAGCAGGCGCCTGGACGGCTCACGCCGGGGCCTGCTCGACTCGCTGGATGCCTCGCTGTCGCTGCTCGGTACCGATCACGTGGATGTCTGGCTCGCCCCCTCCCCCGACCCCTCCGTTCCCCTGCAGGAGACCCTGAGTGCGCTCGAGGTCGCCTATGGAACGGGACGTGCGCGCTATGTCGGTGTGTCCAACTACTCGGGGTGGGAATTCGCACGCGCGGCGGCGACGGCGTCGTTCCCGCTCCTCGTCAACGACGTCGAGTACTCGCTGGTGAACCGCGGCGCCGAGCGGGAGGTCCTTCCCGCGGCCGAGGCCTTCGGCGCGGCGATCCTCGCCTGGGGTTCGCTGGGCCGCGGCGTGCTGACCGGGAAGTACCGGGGCAGGATCCCCTCCGAATCACGCGGGGCGTCCGACCTGTGGTCGCCCTACGTGGAGCCCTACCTCTCGGGGAAACCGCAGCGGATCACCGAGGCCCTGTGCACTGCATCACGCGGACTCGATCTCCAGCCGCACGAACTCGCGCTGCGCTGGCTCCTGCACCGGCCCGGAGTAGCCTCGGCGATCGTCGGGGCGCGGACGGCCCAGCAGCTGAAGGAAATCCTCCAGACCGGTGATGCGCCCGTCGCAGCGCCCATCGCCGAGGTCCTCGACGAGGTCTCCGCGCTCGCGACCTGACCCGGCCAGTCCGCGCAGCGGCTGATCCCCGCGACCGACCAGGTCTTCCTCAGCGCTCTGGGTCAGCTCCGGTCGGGTGCGGCTTCAGCTTCGATCAGGTCCGGAGCGTAGTCGGCGTCGTCCTCGCCGTCCTCGTCGTCCGGCTCCTCATAGATCTCGAGCGGGGTCACTTCGCCGAAGGCGTCATAGAGTGCCTCCTCGTAGACCTCGAAGGCATCGGCGATGCCGAGGTATGCCGCTTCCACCGCCGGATCATCTTCCCGCCGTCGTGACGCCGAGGCTGCAAGATGCTCTTCGAGGGCCGTCACGAGGGACTGGAGCGCGACACGCGGATCTATGCTCATGCACTAGACGTTATCGGTAAAGTGATCAAAATTGGAGGGATATGCGAGAACATTTTCTGAACGCAACGGCCGTCCGGAAGCGCGACTACGGGCGGCAGTACGAGTACCTGGTCCTGACCGTGAATGCCGGAGAGTCGTTGCCCGCGGCCCGGAAACTCCTCACAGAACACGCCGAGTACGGCAAGTGGGAACTCGAGCGGAGTTGCATCTATCTGGGCGGCAGCAGGCGCTACTGGCTGCGGCGGAAGGTCCTGCGGGTAGAGCGCACGGCGTAGGCCCTGCGGGCCCGAGTACAGGTCCGAACTCACCCGATCCGTCGGCCCGGACAGGCTCCCGCCGACCAGGAACACGCTAGACCGACGGCGGACCGAGCAGGGCCGTGGCCACCGTCGCCCGCGCGGATTCCTCCGTCGACGGGTGGAACTGCCCGGCCAGCGCGTCGCGGTGGAGCCGCACCACTTCCGAGGATGCCGCGAATCCGGATCCCCCGCCGACATGAAGCGCCGTGGCGGTCGCTGCAACGGCCGCCTCGACGGCATGGGTCTTGAGCGTCACGAGGCGTGCGAACCACAGGGATCCGACCCCCGCCCTCCCATCCAGGTCCTGGGTGACACTGCGCAGTTCGGCCTCCGCTCCGGTCCGCTGCATGGCAGCCCCGGCCAGGAGGTTCCGGAGCACGGGATCCTGCGACAGAGGGCGGTCCGCCACGTGGCTGCGACGCCGGTACAGGGACTGCGAGGCCAGGTCGAGGGCCCGATCCGCGATACCCAGGTACACCGAGGCGATGAGGGTCTCGAATGCCGCGAAGATCCCGAAGACCAGGAGGTCCGCATTCGGTCCGACCGGCACACGCCGGAACACCGCGTCGGCAGGGACACGGACGTCGGACAGGCGCGTGGTGTTGGACTGCGTGGCGCGCATCCCCAGCGGGTTCCAGTCCTCCACGGTCTCCACCCCCGGGGTGCCGCGGGGGACGAAGGCGTGCAGGATCGCGTCGTCGTCGCCGTCCCGGCCCTCGAGCTTGCCGAAGATCCCGAGCCGGGTCCACACCGGTGACAGGCTCGTGAACACCTTGGTCCCGGTGTAGCTGAAGCCGCCGTCCGGCAGGCGGTCCACGCGTGTCAGGGAATCGAACAGGACGGCGTCGTTGCCCGGTTCCGAGACGCCGAACGCGAACACCTCGCCCCGCGCGGCCTCATCGAGGACGAACTGCAGCGACGCGTCACCGCGATCCGCGAGCAGGCCCGCCACCGCTGTCCAGACGAGGTGCATGTTCACGCCCAGGGCGGTCGCGGGTGCGGCGGCGGCGAGTCTCCGCTGTGCAGCGGCGGCCCGGCCCATCCCCCCGCCGTCGCCGGCGGGCACCTCCGCCAGGATCCGGAGGTAGCCGGACGCGGTGAGCTCCTCGAAATCCTCCGTGAAGAAGACATTGGCCGCGTCGTAGCGTGCCGCCCTCTCCCGGAAGCGTTCGAGCATCTCCGCGGGCAGGAGGTGCCCGGCGGCACCCTCCGTTCTCGTCGCCACGTGTCGTCCCGTTCCGTGCTCGGTAGGTGGATTTCCAGGAGCTGGATTTTCAGGAGGTGGTTCTCAGTAGGTGGTGAGCAGGCGGGTGAGCACCCGGGCGCCGAAGCGGAGCGAGTCCGTGGGGACGCGCTCGTCCACGCCGTGGAACATGCCCGTGAAGTCGAGCTCGTCGGGCAGTTGCAGGGGCGCGAAGCCGTAGCCCGTGATGCCGAGCCTGCTGAGCGACTTGTTGTCGGTCCCGCCCGAGAGCGTGTACGGCAGGACCTTGGCTCCCGGATCCTCGGAGTGCAGGGCGTCGATCATGGAGTCGACGAGGTTTCCGGCGAAGGGCACCTCGAGCGAGGTGTCCTTGTGCTCGTACGTCACGTCCACGCCGTCGCCGGCGAGGCCGCGGATGATCTCGAGGACCTGGTCCTGCTGTCCGGGCAGTGTCCGCACGTCGATCAGCGCCTCGGCGGTGCCCGGGATGACGTTGTGCTTGTAGCCGCCCTTGAGGACCGTCGGATTGGCGGTGTTCTGCAGTGTCGCGCCGACGAAGCGCGCCACGGTGCCGAGTTCCTTCAGCAGGATGTCGGGGTTGTCGGCGTCGAACTCGATGCCGGTCAGCTCGGTGACGCCGTCGAGGAACTGCCGCGTGGTGGGGGTGAGCTCGATAGGCCAGGTGTGCTCGCCGATGCGCGTGACGGCGCGGGCCAGGGCTGTCACGGCATTGTCGGTGTTGATCTGCGATCCGTGGCCGGCGCGGCCGTGGGCCACGAGCCGCAGCCAGGAGATGCCCTTCTCCGCCGTCTGCAGGAGGTACGTGCGCTGTCCCCCGATGGTCGCGGAGAAGCCACCCACCTCGGAGATGGCCTCCGTGGCACCTTCGAAGATCTCCGGCTTGTTGTCGACCAGCCAGGACGCTCCGTAGGCCCCTCCCGCTTCCTCGTCCGCGAAGAACCCGAAGATGAGGTCCCGCTGGGGTTTGACCCCGTCGCGTTGCAGGGAGCGGAGGACGGACAGGATCATGGCGTCCATGTCCTTCATGTCCACGGCGCCGCGGCCCCAGATCAGGCCGTCCTTCTCCTCGCCGCCGAAGGGATCGACGGTCCAGTCCTCCTTCTGCGCGGGCACGACGTCGAGGTGTCCGTGGACGACGAGCGCGGGCAGGGACGGATCCGAGCCCTCCATGCGGGCTACGACGGAGGTACGGCCGGGGGCGGCTTCGAACAGCTGCGTGGACAGTCCGACCTCCTCGATGAGGCCCGCGGTGTATTCGGCGGCCTTCCGCTCCCCCGGGCCCACGTTGTCCCCGAAGTTCGAGGTATCGATGCGGATGAGGTCCTGACAGATCCTGACGACTTCATCTTCGGGTGAAATGCCCACGTGGTCCTCCTGGGTAGCGGTTTCGCTCCAGCCTACCGAGGACACGGTTCCACCGGGGACAGGCTCGGGGAACGGGAAGAGCCGCGCCCCTCGAGGGGTGCGGCTCTCCGTCGTGTGGCGCCCGGACGGACCGGGCAGGAGGGGTGCTACTCGGACACGGGGATGGACTGTGACTTCAGGGAGTCGATGGTCTTCTGCTGGCCGTTCTCGAGGGCGTCCAGCAGGGTGCCGGTGCCGCCGATGGCTGCGCCGAAGCCGTCGGAGACGTCGGTGTAGGTCTGCGTCATCGTGGGGCCCCACGTGAAGTCGGGGTTCACGTTCGCGGAAGCTTCCGCGAACACGTCGTAGATCTTCTGTCCGCCGTAGTAGTCGACGCCACCCGCGAAGGCCTCCAGGTCGGTCGCGGACTTGGCGGCCGGGTACAGGCCTCCGAGTTCGTTCGCAAGGGCGAGGGCTTCAGGGTCCGTGTTGAGCCACAGGGCGAACTGCGCAGCCTCGGCCGGGTGCTCCGAGCCCTTCAGGACCGCCGTGGACGAGCCGCCCCAGTTACCTGCGGCCTCGCCGCCGTCCTCCCACTGCGGCATCGGGGCGACAGCCCACTTGCCGGCCGTGTCGGGTGCGCCGGACGAGAGCGTCGTGGCACCCCACACCGCGGAGACCCAGGTCCACTGCTGGCCCTCGTTGAAGGAGGCGTTCCACTCGTCCGAGAACGACGGCAGGGTGGAGACGAGGTCCTTGGACAGCAGGTCCTGCCAGTACGTGGCGACTTCCTCGGACTCGGGGCTGGTGAGGTCGACGTTCCAGCTCTCGCCGTCGTTCTGGAACCACTGGCCACCGTTCTGCCAGACCATGCCTGCGAACCAGTTGACGTCCGACTTCGGGAAGTTGGTGATGTACGAGCCCTGCGCCTTGATCTTCTCGGCGGCCGCGGCGTATTCCTCCCAGGTGGTGGGCACCTCGATGCCCGCCTGCTCGAAGAGGTCCGCGCGGTAGTACATGGCCATGGGCCCGCTGTCCTGCGGGATGGCGTAGACGGAGTCCTCCTCGCCGAAGGTCACCTGCCCCCAGGTCCAGTCGACGAACTGGTCCTGCGCATCGGCGACGCCCTCGCAGCCGGCGATGTTCTCGAGGCCGTCCTGGACGCGGAAGTTCGGCAGGGCGTCGTACTCGATCTGGCCGAGGTCGGGCGCGTTGCCGGCCTGGATCTGGTTGAAGAAGTTCTGGTAGGTGCCGGAGTTGCCGTTCGGCCCGGTCTGCACCTCGACCTGGATGTCCGGATTGTCGGCATTCCACAGCTCGACGACCTTGTCCATACCGGGAACCCAGGTGGTGAATTGGAGGGTCACGGGACCTTCGGACGCTTCGCAGGGGGCTGCTTCGGCTCCCGCTTGTGCATCGGGGCTGTCTCCGCCGGCTGAACAGCCGGAGAGAGCCAGCGCAGAGATCATGGCAAAGGCCGCGGTGACTTTTCCGTAATGCGCGCGCATTGTCTTTCCTATCGTTGGTAGTGCGGTGCGGGGGCGGACGCCCCTGCACCTGGAGTGCTGGTCGGAAGGTTCGGGGCTGCTACTTGACGCCGCCGGCGCCGAGGCCGCTGCTCCAGAAGCGCTGGAGGGCGAGGAACGCGATGATCAGCGGGAGGATCGAGACGAGGGCCCCGACGATCACGAGGGACCGCAGTTCGGGGATCTGGCTGATCTGGCTGTTCCAGGCGTAGAGGCCCAGCGTCACGGGGAAGAGCGCCTGGTCGCGGAGCATGATCAGGGGCAGGAAGAAGTTGTTCCAGATCGCGACGAACTGGAAGAGGAAGATCGTCACGAGGGCCGGCGCCATGAGGCGCGTGGACACGGTGAAGAAGGTCCGGATCTCGCCCGACCCGTCGAGGCGTGCTGCCTCCAGCAACTCTCCGGGAACGCTGGCCGCGGCGTAGATGCGCGCCAGGTAGACGCCGAAGGGGCTCACGAGGCTCGGCAGGAACACGGCCCACATGGTGTTGGTCAGCTCGACCCGACTGAAGATCAGGAAGAGCGGGAGGGCGAGGGCCGTCGCGGGAACAAGGACGCCGCTGAGGACGATGTTGAAGATCGCCTCGCGTCCCCGGAACTCGTACTTGGCGAGCGCGTACCCGCACATCGCCGCGATGATCGTGCCGATCAGGGCACCCACACCGGCATAGAGGGCCGAGTTCACCAGCCATCGGCCGAAGAGGCCGTCGCCGTAGGTGAAGAGCCGCCCGAGGTTGCCGAAGAACGTCCCGAGGGAGTCCGCCGTGAACCACAGGGGCGCCGTCGAGGTGATCTCGCCGCCCGTCTTCGTGGACGTGGTGAGCAGCCACCAGATGGGAGTCAGGAAGTAGAGGGTGAAGACGCCCATGATGAGCATCGCGGCGCTGCGGGACATGATGCTCTGCCGGGGTCCGCGGGCGCGGCCGTCGGCGCTGGTCGCCGTCGAACCGGCTCCGCGCTGTCGCTTGGGGGCGGTGGCTGGGGCTGCCGTCACTGGGAGACCTTCCGCTGGGTCGACTTCAGGAAGATGAAGGAGAGGATGAACGTGGCGAGCGCGAGGACAACGGAGAACGCGGCGGCGAGGTTGTAGTTGGGTACCGATGCGGTGGTGTAGACCGCGAGGTTCGGGGTGAACGTGCTGTTGATCGCCGAGCTGAAGCTCCTCAGCGTCTGCGGCTCGGCCAGGAGCTGCAGTGTGCCGATGATCGAGAAGACCGCGGTGAGGATGATGGCGGGGATCACGAGGGGTATCTTGATGCGCCAGGCGATCTGCAGGTTGCTTGCGCCGTCGAGCCGGGCCGCTTCGTAGATCTCTGTGGGTATGGCGAGAAGGGACGAGTAGATGATCAGCATGTTGTAGCCGACGTACACCCAGGTCACGATGTTCGCGATGGCCCAGAGCACGAGGTTGCCGGACAGGAAGTCGATGTTCGAGGTCACCGCGCCGAACGGTGACAGCGACGGCGAGTACAGGAATCCCCACATGATCGCCGCGATCACGCCGGGAACGGCGTAGGGGGCGAAGAAGGCGAGCCGGAAGAACTTCTTGCCCTTCAGCAGCGGGGAGTCGAGCAGTAGCGCGAACAGCAGGGCGAGGCCGAGCATGATCGGCACCTGCACGACGCCGAACAGCAGGACACGTCCCACGGATTCCCAGAACGCCGTGTTCTGGAAGACCTGCTCGTACTGGACGAAGCCGCCGAAGACCTGGCGGGGCTTGCCGAAGGTCCCCTCACGTTCGACGGTGAGCAGCGACTGCACGATGGCGTAGATGATCGGGATGGCGTAGAAGGCCAGGAAGAGGAGCCCGAACGGGGCGATGAACAGGGCCACGGCCCGGCGCTGCGCTCCCGAGGATCGGTTCTTCCTCGTGACCGCAGGAACCTTCGGCGCCTCCGCCGGAGTGCTAGTGACTGTCATTGCCTGCGTCCTTTCGGCTCTGCGATGAGCCGTCGGTGTCGGGGTGTGCTGGGGTGGTGCGGACGACGCGGACTGCGCCGGCGGGAACCACGACGACGTCGGCCACGGCCTCCGCGGTCAGCAGTTCCAGACCGCGGACCCGGTGCTTGCGGTCCTCGGTGGAGTGGTTGATGAGGAAGACGTAGTCGTGGCGGCTGCCGCGCCGTGTGACGGTTTCCAGGCCGGGCTGAGCATCGGGCAACTGGACTCCGGCAGTGGCGGCCGCGCGCAGCAGCAGGTCCTTGAGGACGCCACCGTCGAGCACCGATCCGGCGTACCATGCCTCGCCCGCACCGAAACGGTTGCGCGTGACGGCGGGCCCGCCGACGTGAGGGCCCGTGGCATAGCTGAGAACGGCGTCGGCCGTGGTGAGGCGCAGTGCCTCGGACCAGAGCGAGGCGGGTGAGCCGTTGTCGAGGACAAGGGGGTGCGCCGGGTCCAGGGGGAAGAACTCCTCGGAGCGGATGCCGAGGAGGTCCCGGAAGGCTCCGGGGTATCCGCCGGGCCGCACCCTCTCGTTCTCGTCGACGATCCCGCTGAAGAAGGTCACGAACGCGGATCCGCCGTTGTCGACGAAGGTGCTGATTCCGGCGGCGTCCTCGTCACGGACGAGGTAGAGGTTCGGGACGACCACGAGCTTGTAGGCGGAGAGATCCGCGCCCGGCGGCACGATGTCGACCGTGACGCCGGCATCCCACAGCGCCTTGTAGGCGGCATGGACCTGCTCGATGTAGCGGACGTCGCCCGATGGGTGCGACTCCTGGTCATGCGCCCACCAGGCCTCCCAGCTGAAGACGAGGGCGACGTCGGCATGCACCGTGGTGCCCGCGAGTTCGCGCAGCTTTCCGAGGGCGGAGCCGAGTCCCACGACGTCGCGCCAGATCTGCGAATCGGTGCCGGCGTGGGGCACCATCGCCGAGTGGAACTTCTCGCTGCCCTGGAGCGAGGCGCGCCACTGGAAGAAGCAGAGGCCGTCCGCACCGCGCGCCAGGTGGGTCAGCGAGTTGCGCAGCATCTCGCCGGGGCCCTTGGCGATGTTGCGTGGCTGCCAGTTCACAGCGCCGGTGGAGTGCTCCATGAGCAGCCAGGGCCGGCCCTGGGCGAGTCCGCGAGTGGTGTCCGCAGCGAAGGCGAGCTCGGCGAGGGGCGCGTCCAGCCGGTGGTCGAGGTAATGGTCGTTGGCGATGACATCCATCTCCGGTGCCCAGGACCAGTAGTCCTGGTTGCGGATGTGCGCGGCGACCATGAAGTTGGTGGTGACCGGAGCATCGCTGCTGCGCCGGAGGACCCCTTCCTCGGCCTTGTAGTGCGCCAGCAGTTCGTCGGAGCTGAAGCGGTTGAAGTCGAGCGTCTGTGTCGGATTCGTGGTCGAGAGGGTGAGCCTCGGCGGCAGCACCTGCTCCCACGCCGAGTAGCGCTGGCTCCAGAAGGCGGTGCCCCAGGCCGCGTTGAGCGCATCCAGGGTCTCGTAGCGGGTGCGGAGCCAGCCCCGGAAGGCCTCGGCGGATACATCGCAGTAGCAGAGCGAGTTGTGGCACCCGAGTTCGTTCGAGACATGCCACAGGCGGAGGGCGGGGTGGTTGCCGTAACGCGCCGAGACCTGCTCCACGAGAGCAAGGGCCCGCTGCCGGTAGACGGGGGAACTCGGGCAGAACGCCTGGCGGCCACCGGGCCAGCGGGCGGTGCCGTCGGCGGCGCGGGGAAGGACCTCCGGATGTGCCGTTGTCAGCCAGGCGGGAGTCGACGACGTCCCGGTGCCGAGGTTGACCCCGATGCCGTTCTCGGCGAGGAGGTCCATCACGGCATCGAGGTCCTCGAAGCGGAAGGTTCCTTCTTCGGGCTCCAGTTCCGCCCAGCCGAAGATATTGACGGCGACGAGGTTGACGCCTGCCTCCTTCATCAGCCGGACGTCCTCGTGCCACACGGACGGTTCCCACTGCTCCGGGTTGTAGTCACACCCGTACACGAGCTGTCCGTCGGACAGTCCTGCGACGGTTCCTGTGCGTGCCAATCCTGCTCCTTCTGGGTGTGTGCCAACCCTCCGACGGAGAGGGGAGGAAGAGGGCCGTCAACGTTCTGTGAACGTTCCCAGAAGGAGGCGGGTGAACTCTTCATCGAGGATCTGTGAACGTTCCCAGAGTAACCACGGTCACAGGAGCTGTCAACGTGATCGCGCCGCGAGGAGGGGCCGGGCCCCTGTTTTTCCGGCACTCCCGGGCCGGGCTCCTTCGTCCGGGATGGCACGTGGAGGCTCCGCTAAAGTACAGATATGTCCCCGACCCGCATCCGCCACCGCCGTGCGACGATCAATGATGTCGCGACGGCGGCGGGGCTCTCCCGCGGCACCGTGTCCCGCGTCGTCAACGGCGAACGCTACGTGTCCGACGAGGCCAGGATTGCCGTGGAGGACGCGATCGCCCGCGTCGGTTACGTGCGCAATTCGGCCGCACGGAATCTGGTCACCCAGGAATCCAGGGCCATCGCCCTCATCATCCACGAACCCCACTCGCTCCTGTTCGAGGACCCGAACATCGGCTCCATCCTCCTCGGAGCCAATGCCGTGCTGTCGAAAGCCGACTACCAGTTGGTCTCCCTCATCATCGACTCCGACCGGGACAGCCGCCGGGTCGCGGACTACCTGCGGGGTGGGCTCGTGGACGGTGCAGTCATCGTTTCCGCCCGGGCGTCGGATCCCATCGCCTCCGCGGTCCGCGACATCGGCGTGCCGGCAGCATTCGTGGGGCATCCGCCAGGAACGCCGGATCTGCCGTATGTGGCCATCGACAACGCAGCGGCCGCCCGTGCCATCACGGAGCGTCTCGTCGACACCGGACGCCGGCGCATCGGAATGATTGCCAGCGCCATGGACCGAGACTCCGGCAACGACCGCTTCGCGGGCTTCCGGGACGCCCTCGGCGCGCGCTTCGATACCTCTCTGGTCGTCGAATACCCGCTGTACACCTACGCCGCCGGACTCGAGGGGATGCAGGAGCTGCTCCGCCGTTGCCCGGAGATCGACGGCGTCTTCGCCGCGTCCGACGCAGTCGCCGCAGGTGCGATGACGGCCCTGCAGGAATCGGGCAGGAAGGTGCCGGATGACGTCGGCATCGTCGGCTTCGACGACAGCAGCTGGGCGCTCAGAACCCGGCCACAGCTCTCGACGGTCAGGCAGCCGGCCGACCTGCTGGGCAGTACCGCCGCCCAGCTCGTCCTCGCCCAGATCGAGGGCCGGCCAAGCATCGCCCAGGTCCTGGAGACAACGGTCGTCTGGCGCGAGTCGGCGTAGCATCGCTCCGGTGGAGGCGGCGGGCGCTCTGCGCACTGTCGGGATCCGCCTCGGTTTTGCTGTAGAAATTGTTCATGCTCTCCACCACCCCTGGTTCGACGACGACCATCCACCTGTCAGTAGCCGACACGAGCGTCGTGGTCGACGCCTCCGGACCCGGCGTTCCGGCGATCGTGCACTGGGGGCCATCCCTGGGACCTGTCAGCGAGCAGCAACTCTCAGCACTCGTGGCATCGCTGGTGCCCCAGCGCGTCTCCGGCGGCCTCGATGTACCCGCCCGTCTGTCGGTCATCCCGCAGGAAGCGTTCGGCTGGCAGGGCACCCCGGGCTTCACGGGCCACCGACAGGGAACGAAAATCTTTCCCGCCTTCCAGCTCACCTCGATCGAGCAGGCAGATGTCGACGGCGGCCGGGAAGTGTCGTTCACGGCCGACGACGAGGCTGCCCGTCTTCGCGCCAGCGGGTCGATCCGCCTCAGCGCCGCAGGCGTTCTGCACCAACAGTTGTCGGTGACGAACACCGGTGATTCCGCCTACGAAGTACGGTCGTTGCTGGCTGTCGTTCCGTTGCCGGATTCGGCTGTCGAGGTCCTGGACACCACCGGCCGGCACTTGCGCGAACGGAGCCCCCAGCGCCACCTGCTCACCCAGGGAAGCTACCGGAGGGAGAGCCGACGCGGCCGACCCGGCGCCGACGCCACGGTGGTCCTGGCCGCCGGCACCCGCTCCTTCGGGTTCGAGACCGGTCTGGTCCACGCCGTTCACCTCGCCTGGAGCGGAAATCATCAGCTCACCGCCGAGAAGACCCCGGCCGGTCAGGCATTTCTCAGCGCCGGGGAACTGCTCCTGCCCGAAGAGATCGTCCTCGCCCCGGGAGAGACCTACACAGCCCCGGAGATGCTCGCGTCCTGGGGTCGCGGCCTCAACCAGCTCTCCGCCCGCTTCCACGACGACGTGCGGTCCCGTCCTGTCCACCCCTCCTCCCCCCGGCCGGTCACGCTCAACACCTGGGAGGCCGTGTACTTCGACCACGACCTCGAACGTCTCACCCGCCTCGCGGACAAGGCCGCCGCCCTGGGCGTGGAGAGGTTCGTCCTCGATGACGGCTGGTTCGAGGGTCGTCGCGATGACACCTCCAGCCTGGGCGACTGGTTCGTCGACCGCGGTGTCTGGCCGAACGGCCTCACACCGCTCGTCGATCACGTCCGTGCCCTCGGCATGGAATTCGGGCTCTGGTTCGAACCCGAGATGATCAATCTCGACTCCAGACTCGCGGCCGACCACCCCGACTGGATTCTCCAGGCGGAAGGCAGGCTGCCCATACCCGGCAGGCAGCAGCAGGTCCTGAACCTCGCCAACCCGCGCGCGTACGACTACATCCTCGACTGCATCGACACCATTCTGGGCACCCACGACATCGGCTACATCAAGTGGGACCACAACCGGGACCTGCTCGACGCCGCCGACGCCGTCAGCGGCCGCGCCGCCGTCCACCGGAACGTCGAGGCCGTGTACCGGTTGATGCGCACACTCAAGGAGCGCCATCCCGGGCTGGAAATCGAAAGCTGCGCCTCAGGCGGAGCCCGCGTGGACCTCGGAGTGCTCGAACACACGGATCGCATCTGGACCAGTGACTGCATCGATCCGCTCGAACGGTTGACCATCCAGAAGTACACCGGTCTCCTCGTTCCCCCCGAACTCATGGGGATGCACATCAGCGGTCCGACGTCCCACTCCACCGGTCGAACCCACGCCCTCCCCTTCCGGGCAGCGACGGCGATCTTCGGCCATTACGGTATCGAGTGGGACATCTCGAAGCTCACCGCGACCGAGACGGAAGACCTCAAGGAGTGGATCGACCTCCACCTCCAGTGGCGGGACATCCTCCACAGCGGGCACGTCGTCCACACGGACCTGCCCGACCCGGCGATGGACCTGCGCGGAACCGTCGCGTCCGACAGGTCCGCGGCCCTCTTCGCCTACTCCCTCACTGCCTCCAGCGCGTCCTACCCCCCGGGGAAGCTCACCTTCCCGGGCCTCGACCCGCACCGCGCCTACACGGTTCGACTCTCCAGCCCCTACACCGAGCTCCCCGGTAACGGTCAGTCACCCATGGCCTGGGCGGAGGCATCACTGACGGGCGCACCCCTGGCACTGACCGGAGGCACCCTCGCCCATGTCGGCATCCAGGCACCTGTCCTGTTCCCGGAGCAGTCCATCCTGGTCGAACTTCACGCAACCGAGGCCCAGCCCGACGGCTCGAGGAACCGCACCTGATCGAACCCGAGGGGACCTCGGCGCACCGGCGGACGGCCCGGCCGGACCGGACGGCCTCTCCCCCATCTGCCGTCAGGCGGGACACATCGTCCGTCGCGGCCGGCATGAGCCCTTCGAAGCGGGACGAAAGGCCCTAGGAGGGAACCCCGGCGAGATGCACTGTTCAGGGAGCAAGGTTGCTGTTCGTGAAGTCTCAGAAGGAGAAGCGCCGTGAGTACACCATCCGTTCCTCAGATCGTTGTCGGAGTCGATGGATCCGAGCAATCCATCGAAGCACTGCGGTATGCCCAGAAGCTCGCCCCCACCTTCGACGCGACAATCTTCGCCGTCGCAGCGTGGGACTACCCCGCTGCCGACCCGGGATTCATGCCCCTCGGCAGCAGCGAATTCTCGGAAGCCGCGCGTGAACACCTGGACAAGGCTCTCGCCGCCGCATACGGGGAGGACCGACCCGCGGGGCTCCAGAGCACTGTGGTGTTCAACCACCCGGCCAAAGCCCTCGTCAAGGCCTCGGAGGGTGCCACCTTGCTCGTCGTCGGCCGGCGGGGCCATGGCACCTTCCGCGGGCTTCTCCTTGGTTCCGTCAGCAGCGCCTGCGTATCCCACGCACACTG
Source organism: Arthrobacter pasteuri (assembly GCF_054510955.1). NCBI lineage: Bacteria > Bacillati > Actinomycetota > Actinomycetes > Micrococcales > Micrococcaceae > Arthrobacter > Arthrobacter pasteuri. Next base: position 299,202 of record NZ_JBTNDO010000001.1, on the reverse strand, counting down.
CCCCGTCCTCGTCATCCGCGAGGCCGCCGGTTCGTGACTTTAGACCCATGTCCTCCAGCCGATTAGCTGAGAGGGTGGTTCCATCGTCATGCTCATCGACGCAGGAAGGCCCCCGATGTTACTCACCCGCTCGCCCCAGGTTCTGGATGTCTCCCTCCTACAGCGTGGCACCGAGGGCACCGCGGCTCTGGGCCACAACACTCCTGTCACCGTCGAGATCCGTGCGAGTCACCGGGTGCGGGTGACATCAGTGCAGTTCACGCTCGTGCACGCACTGAGCCTCACTCAGACACACGGGAACCCGTACGGCGGCACCTTCCGCGCCGCTGAGCGTACCTCCCGTGACATCGGAAGCGCCCACCTCGGAACCGGCATCACCCTGCGCGCAGGAGAATCCTGCTGTGAGACGAGTCAGCTGATGGTGCCCGCCGACGCGATACCCACACTTCACGGGAAGCTGATCACCTCTACCTGGTCCGTGCGCGTGAGGGTATCCAGCGAGGGCAACGAGGATCTCGTACGTCACCACCCTCTGACCGTCCACTCCGGTGGTACTGCCGGCGGGGTCGAGCCCGGAATCGAGAACTTCGAGCCGTCCCTGCGGTTGGCGCAGCTCTCGACACACTCCCTGTATCCGGGAGGGCAAATTTCCGGCGTCGCAGAGGTGCGCGAATCCAAGGCACGCGCTCTGACCCTCAGCATCGTCATGCAGGAGGAGGTGATGTCCTGGGCGGGGCAACGCCCGCAGCAGCACAGCTCCCCAACCGAAGTCCTCGCCGAGGAAACAGTGATCAGTGGCGATCGCATACCCCTGACCGCATCCGGCGGTCCAGCCATACCCTTCACTCTGGCCTTGCCTGCTGTTCCTGCCCCCACGGTGAAGTCACCCCTCCTGGAAGTTCGCTGGCTTCTCCGGGCAGTACTCGGTGTGCCGTTCCGGCGCGACCCCGCGGCGCTCGTGCCCCTGGTGGCGAGCACAGTGGCCGACAGCCGGAAGGTCCGCACCTGAGTCCGGGCCCCGATCCTGCGGGACTGAACAGGCGCACGGTCAGGCGATGCCGGTATTTCCCAGCAGGGTGCCCACCAGGAAAGTGAAAGCCATCGCCAGCGCTCCGCCGAGTACGAGGCGGGCTGTCGCGCGCCGTCGTGAACTACCACCGACGTGGGCGCTGATGGTTCCTGTGATGGCCAGCGCGACGAGGACTGCCGCGAAGGTGAGGGGAATACGTATGCCTGCCGGCAGCAGGAGAATCGCCAGCAAGGGCAGCACTGCTCCGGCCGCGAAGGACGTCGCCGAAGCGAACGCCGCGTGCCACGGGTTCACCACCTCGAGTTCGTCGATGTTCAGTTCCGCCGACAGGTGGGCGGCGAGGGCATCGTGTCCTGTCAGTTCGACCGCGACCTGGCGGGCTGTGGCTGGAGCCAGGCCCTTCCGTTCGTACAGACCGGCAAGCTCGACCAGTTCCCCCTCCGGGTCATCGAGCAACTCCTGGCGCTCCTTCTCGATCAGGGCCTCCTGGCTGTCCTTCTGGCTGCTGACCGACACGTACTCACCGAGCGCCATGGACACCGAACCACCGACGACGGCCGCCGTACCTGCGACAAGGATCGGCGCCAGGGCATTCGTCACGCCGGCGACACCCACCACCGTGGCAGCGGTCGAGACGATTCCATCGTTCGCGCCCAGAACGGCGGCCCGCAGCCAGTTCGACCGTGCCATGCCGCTACCGTCATGCGGCTCACTGCCCTGACCCGAGACATCCGTCATGGGAGCAGTAAAGCATTCCCCATCCCGTCGGGCTATCGAGGTCCGCGAGCCGATCGTGGGTGCGTCTCTCCAGGGCCGGAAGTGAGGGCCGACAGGCCACCCGGACTTCCGGGCCCTTCGGCCCTGACGGATCGGCGCGCCGGCAGGTGATGATGGTGGTGGCGCAGGATGCGCCGGGCAGGGGTGCAGCCCGTCCGTCGACGAAGCCGGAGGCAGGACATGGACAACGCCGAAGGCGGCACGGGGCCCGAGAAGATCACGGTGTTCCTCCTCGACGATCACGAACTCGTCCGGCGCGGACTGCGGGAATTGCTCGAGGGCGAAGGATTCTCCGTCATAGGGGAATCCGGTTCCGCCGAGGAGGCTACCCGGCGGATCCCTGCCCTGTCGCCGCGCGTGGCCATCCTGGACGCGAGGCTGCCCGATGGCACAGGGATCGAGGTGTGCCGTGATGTGCGCTCCATCGACCCCTCCCAGTCGTGCGTCATCCTGACCAGCTATGACGACGACCAGGCGTTGCGAGGTGCCGTACTGGCGGGCGCGTCCGGTTACATCCTGAAGGAGATCCTGGGCTCTGACCTGGTCGACAAGGTCCGCCGCGCGGCGTCGGGTGAGTCCCTCTTCGAGGCCGCCATGAAGGATCGGATCATCGCCGGACTTCGTGATGCCCCGGTCGAGGATCCACGACTGGCGGGGCTCACCAGCCAGGAGAAGAAGGTCCTGGCACTGATCGGTGCCGGTCTGACCAACAGGGAGATCGCCGCGGAACTGTTCCTGGCGGAGAAGACGGTGAAGAACTATGTGTCGTCGCTGCTGTCGAAGCTGGGCTTCCAGCGCCGCACCCAGGCGGCGGTCTTCATCTCGAGACCGGCGGGGTCGTCTTCTCGTTAGCAGCCAGGGGGATCTCGAGCCGGACGTCGGTTCCTCCGCCGGGCGTGCTGGTGACGGACAGCGTACCGTCGCACAATTCGGCGCGGCGCTTCATGTTGGCCAACCCGCTGCTGCGGCCGGGTTCCTCGAACCCCCGGCCGTCGTCGGTGATCCTCAGTTCCAGGTGCTCGTCCCTCGCACGCAGCATCACGGTGATGGCATGCGCATCGGCGTGGCGCAGCGCATTGGACAGCCCCTCCAGCAGCACGGCCCGCACATGGTCGGCCCGCTCGTCATCCACGGCAGCATCCAGGGGGCCGGAGAGTTGGAGGACGGGGTCGAGGGCGTGGCCGTCGAAGGCCTCGGCGACGAGGGAGAAGACGGTCGAGGTGAAGGTCGGGGTGACCTGGGGGACCGAGCGCAGCGAGTAGATGGTGTCCCGCAGTTCCCTGATGGTCGAGTCCAGCTCCGTCGTCACTGCAGAGATACGATTCAGGGCCTCCGCATCCGCGGTGTACTTGCGCAGGCTCTGGATGCTGAGGCCGGCGGCGAAGAGTCGCTGGATGACAACGTCATGCAGGTCCCGTGCGATCCGGTCGCGGTCGCCGAAGACAGCTTCCTGCTCCCGCTGGCGATGGACCCGCAGCAGTTCAAGGGCCAGGGACACATGGGAGGCGAAGGTGCGCATCATCTCGTGATCGACATCGGTGAACTGGGGAGCGCCCGGCGCGCGACCGATGACGAGGAAACGCCGGTCGCCCTCGTCGGGAAGCCGGCACAACAGCGCCGTCCCGATCGTGCCTGCCGGGGCTCCGGGAAGCACCTCCGTAACCTCATCGGCGTTCAGTAGAACCGGTGACAGGGTGCTCGGCAGCCTGTCCACCAGCCTGGCGTCGCGGGTCTGTCGTCCCAGGAGGGCCTCGGCTTCGACGCCGTCGGCCGCTTCACAGATCAGTTCACGCTGGTTGCCGAAATCCCGCAGGACGGCGGCAAGAATACTGTGCGAGGCGTCGAGGGCATGAGTGGCGAGGATTTCCAGGTCGTTGCGTATTCCGTCATGCTCGCCGAGCAGTTCCTTCACCGCGTTCAGCCCGCCCTCCAGCCACCGAGTCCGCCGGTTCGATTCGTCGAAGAGCCGCGAGTTCTCGATCGCGACGCCCGCCGCGGAAGCCAGGAAGACAACCAGCTGCTCGTCGGCATCGGAGAAGTCCACTCCCCCGTTCTTCTCCGTCAGGTACAGGTTCCCGAAAATGCGCTCGTGGATGCGGATCGGAACCCCGAGGAACGAGGTCATCTGAGGATGATTGGCCGGAAACCCGTAGGCGAGGGGATGTTCACGCAGGTCGGAGAGCCGCAGGGGCTTCGGCTCGGTGATCAGCAGTCCCAGCACCCCGTGCCCTGTCGGTAACGGGCCAATATGTTGGATCTCGTCATCCTTGAGGCCGACGGTGATGAAGTGGCTGAGCCTCCGATCCGGGCCGACGACCCCCAGGGCGCCGAAGCGGGCATCGACGAGCTGGCACGCCGCAGCAATGACCCGCTCCAGGACGGTGTCGAGCCCCAGGTCGTCCGCGATGGCAGCGAAGGCCGCCAGAAGGTTCTCCACCCCCGCGAGCGCCACCGGTTGCGCAGTCGCCCCCGTCGGCGATTCCCCTGAATATGTGGTCATCCCGCGCTCCCCGTACTGTCACCGCGCTCGCCCGCCCCCACGGGAATCACGCTTCATCGGCCATGACGAGTCCTCATCGTTGACAGCGACAGGGTCAGAGGGCCCTAGTCGGCGCGCCGGTCGCTTCGTACTGTCGACCTATGGAAGCCGAGACTACACCTACGAAAATCCTTGCAGCCTACGAATGCTGGACATTTCTCCGGGACGCTCCGTTCGGGCGCCTGGCCCTGTGTGTGCAGGGGAATCCGGAGATCTTTCCCATCAACTTCGTCGTCGATCACGGTTCGATCGTATTTCGAACGTCCGAGGGGACGAAGTCCCGTTTCTCCGAGAGGGCTGCCGTCACCTTCGAGGCCGACGGCCTCGTCGATGGCGACACCCTGATGTGGAGTGTCGTCGTCCAGGGCCACGCGGCGACGATCAGCCAGATACCGGAGTTGCTGGCCACGGTGCAGTTGCCCTTGCACCCTTGGGAGATGGGCCGGAAGGACCGGTTCATGCGCCTGATTCCGGAAACGATCAGCGGGCGGGCGTTCACGCCTGTCCCGGGCGCCGTCGCACCGGCACGCAGCTCCGGATCACCCGTCTGAGGGATCGTGGACCCGGCCCGGTGACGTGGAGGCGTGATACCCCTGCACCCCGAGCCATTCCGCAGTACCCACCAACGGAAGCCGGCCGCTCCCTACTCGTCATCGAAGGCCGGCAGGAAGGTAAGCGTCCCTGCAGGGGAAGGCGCGCCATTGAGTACGACGTACTGGACCAAGGCCTCATCGAGTCCCCGATACAGGAGGCCACCGGACCGGAATCCGAGTCTGCAGTAGATGTCGGGGTCCCCGATGAGCGCACACCCTTCGGCGCCCTGCTGCTGCAGGAGCTCGAGCCCGCAGCGCACGAGTCTGCGCCCGATCCCACCGCCCTGGTGCTCCGGCTTGACCGAGATCGGCCCCAAGCCGAACCAGTCCCCCGGGGACCCGGTAACACCCACGGGAGAGAAAGCAACGTGACCGATGATGGTGCCGGATGAGTCCGCCACCAGGGACAGCGCCAGACCGCCGGAAGCGCGAAGCGAACGGACGATGGCCGCCTCCGTCCCGGAACTGAACGGCTTCCCCTTGAACGCTTCTTGCGTCAGTGCGTGGATGGCTTCGGCGTCTTCGGGCCGCTCGGGTCTGATGATCGCCGTTCGAGTGGCAGGACGATGCTCGGTCGACATACCGGACACGCTACAGCGGGTTCGACAGGACCGGCAGGCGTTACTCGAGCGTCCTGCGGGAAAGCTCTGGTACCCGAGCCACAAGGACAAGGGTGCTTTGCAGGGTCAAGCTTGAGCATGGGCACGGGCGATGTTGAAACTGGGCTGCGCATACTGGCTATACGCCTGAAAGATGTTCCGCGGTCCGTTCGTGGGGCTCAGCCGGCCACACCGACGAGCCTCGTGCACGAACGTGGGGTCTCCTTCATAGGTCAAGCAGCCGGGCTGTGGAGGGGAACTGAACATGGACGAGCAGGGATGATGTCGGTCCAACATCCTCATCAAACCGGTCAAGAAGCTGGCCGGTCCTTTTGTCGCGTCGAAGGATCCCCCACCAGTGACCACCACTGCTTCCTCGTCCCCAAAAATCCCGGCATCTCCGGCTCACTCGCCTGGTGTCGAAGCTCGACCCGCAGAGACCGTCGAGTACTTCGTCAACTGTCCGACCGGCATCGTCGAACACTACTTCGAATCACCGGCCCTGCACTGGTCCGATGAGCTGTATCGCATCCACGGGTACGAGCGCGGCGAGATCGTGCCCACCCTCGACCTCGGTATCTCCCACTTCAAACCAGCTGATCAGACCGCGGCCAGGTCCCTCTGGGAGAACCTGCTGAGCAAGGGTGGTCCGCGTTCCGCGTACCTGTCCCTGCGTGATGTGAACGGCAAGGTCCGGAAGGTCCTGATCTCCGGCGACTACATCCTGAGTGAGGGTGAGCAGGGCAGCGAGCCCATCGGGGTCTGGGCATTGGTCGTGGACCTCACGCGCTCCATTCACTGGGACACCCACCGATTGGCGAACGAAGCCGTCGCTGCATCCGCTGTGAAGCGTAGCGTGATCGAGCAGGCCCAGGGCATGGCTCGAGGCGGGCTGACAGCATCCGAAGCCTTCGACTGGATCAGACAGCGTAGCCAGCTGACGAACCGGACGGTGATTGCCATCTCCCAGGACATCATCGATCGCACCCACCAGCTCAATCAGCAGGACCAGGCGCAAACCCGTGCTCAAGCCCTGCTCGACCTCTTCCCGGCATCCTAGAAGAGCCGCAGGAATCGCGAAATAGACAGCCGGCTCCTACACCAGCGGGTACACGAGGTCGAGCGGTTTCGGGCGCAGATCGGCCCGTCGCTACCGCAGCCTGCGACCCTACCTCATGCATCCGCTCGGCATGCGGGCGGTGGTGTTTCCACTGCGGGAAGGACCGGCGAGATCACTGCCGGGGGCGCGTTGCCCGCCGCGTGAGTTCCTCCCCCACAGCGGCGTACGCGCTCAGGGCACCATAGGGCGGGAAGTCCCCATCCAGGGCGCTATAGAGCTGGTTGCATAACACCCTGAGCTTGCGTGTCGACACCACGGACAGGTCCATGGGAATCAGCGAGTCGGAGGCGGCCCAGCCGCTCAGCAGATCGATATCGGCGGCTCTGGCGGGGCCGGGAGTGGAACCGGCAGCAGGGTCAGCGGTGGGGTCGGCTGTGGGAACCGTCGCGGGAAAGAGCGGAGTACCTGTCATGGCGGATGTGCCCTTCACGAAAAGAGTCCTGCAGGCCCGCTACTGGACCGGCTCACAGACCATAGAGCAAAGCTCACCAGGTGTAAAGCTAGAGGTTCTAGCTATCCATGATTTCTCGAGGACAGTCCGCGCGCGTGCTGCTGAGGATGAACCGTTTCCGGCATCGTCCCGATCCTCGGCTCCTGAGCGGCACGGCGTCTTCGACCGGCCGGAAGTACATTGCCGGCAGTGCAATGAGCACCGAAGGCGGCGTGCGCGTAGTGTGAGAACGAGCAGTTGAAAGTAAGGCTGCTGACCAAATGATTCTTCTTGATGGTGTCCGGTAGCGCTTGTATCGTTCGGCGGAGCACAATCCCCGGTGAGGGCAGTGCCGCATGACCGACCCCGCCATACCAGACAATTCCTCGATCCACCCCGTCCCACCCGGCAGAAATGCCGGTCGGGCAGAGGCTGCCGGCGAGCCAGACCAGGACCTGGTGGGTGTGCCCTCCTATCTGCGGGCCTTCGTGGAAGTCACCAGCCCGGTGAACGTGGCCACCGGGATCATCATGGGAACCAAGGACTGCTCCCAACACCAGGCACGCGCGCTCCTGAAGAGCGCGGCTGATCGACGAAGACGCCCGATCGAGGCGGTTGCTGCCGGCATCATCGCCAGCATGAACGCGTGCTGCTGTGAGGACCCGCCGATCCCCTGAGCACCCACCCGTCAGGGCCTCAGGCGACGCGGCGCGTGTGAAATTTTGAAGTTGGTTGGCAGCAGCAATCCTGTCGGGTTGCCCAATAGTGCTCCACGGAGTTGGCGGAGGGATCAGCGTGCTGACTGAGTATGTGCAGCAGTGGAGCGCGATTCAGACGGTGCGAGCAGCGCGCCTCCGCCTGGACGAGATCCTCACTGCGTCCTCCGAGCTCACCTGCGAAGGCGACGAACTCGATGTCCAGGGGTACCTGACCGGTTTGGTGATGCTCCCGGCGCCACAGCGGGACCTACTCGCTCAGATCATCCATGAACTGCTGGACAGTACCGGTTCCATGGTCGATGGTGCGCACTACAGCGACCATGAGGCGGCGTCGTCCTCCGGCTACAGCGACTACCTCCGAGAGCTGGTCCTCTCCCCCGACGGCTACGACTTCGCCGCCCCACCAGCAGGGACCACAGCGCCACCAGCGCCGCCACCTCGCCTGAGGTCGCTGCGGCCACAGGTACCGCCTGTGAAGGGGTGGACAGTGCTGGCGTGGATGAGATCGAGTTCCGGCGCCTCCACGCGTTGCACGAGTCGGGATTGCTCGAGACCGGCGCGGAGGGACGCTTCGATCGGATTACCCGGCAGGCCCGGGACCACTCCGGTGTCAGCTCAGCCTCCATGGCCCTGATCACCGAGGACGCGCAGGTGATCAAATCCGTCATCGGACCCCTAGGGCAGGACCTCCCGCGGAACCTGTCCCTGTGCGCGACGACGATTGACCATGACCGCACCCTCGTCATTCCTGACGCCGCCGCCGACCCGGGACGGCGTCATCACCCCCTCGTTGCCGGCGGGCCGGAGGTCCGCTTCTACGCCGGACACCCCCTCTGCACAGCCAGCGGCTGGCGTATCGGCACCGCCTGCCTGATGGACGACCGGCCTCGGATCTTCACCCGGGAGGATGTACAGGCCCTCAGGCGCCTCGCCGCCTAGGTACAGGTAGAGATATGGGCCTGAAGCAAAAGACGCCGGATCCTTGTCGCGTAGCGGATCTGCGAGGAGGCTTGGTTCGGTTTCCGTTCGGCTGACCGCCTCCGCGCATGGCGCCGCCGACAGGAGTTGTCCTCGAAGCGCAGAGGGATTTCCCAGTACGGACCCCAAGGTCTTCGCCCGGGTCAGCGCAGATCCGCCCGTACAGATCCCTGCAACACTCGATTCCGCCTGGGTGCCCATCAGCGGCCGGTGATCGCCGCCGTGGTGATGCACACTGCGATGGCACCCCGCCCGACTGTCACCGGCAACGAATAACCTGTGGAAGAACCCATTACCAGCAGGAAAAGCAAGCCATGATCACCCACCCCGGCGAATACCACGACGCCACGTCCAACATCCCCATCCCGCAGTCCCGGCAGACCATCGAACTCATCGAGCAGGGCCGGCTGATGCCACCTTTGCCGATTCAGGTCGAACTTCGTGCGAGACGGACTGCTCAGGTCGTGCAGCTGTCCGTCCTCAAGCCGGCCCTTGAAGCAGAGGCAGCATAGAGCTGTTCCGCAGGTGGCCGACGGGTGGCGCATTCGGGGAGACGGGCGGCAGGCTCCCCGATCAGCACTGGCGGGATCTCGGCGCTCTTGTCCGCGGCTCCGAGACGTGGAGCGAAGCGGCCAGTTGATCAGTCGGCGGTGTACTCGGCGATGGCTTCGTCCGCCGCCAGTCGGCGCGCGGCCGTGGCGTACCAGAGGCCCATGAGTGGGACGCCGAGCAGCATCGCCCCGACACCGATGACGAATGTGCCGCCGACGCCGAGGAATACGGTGCTCCCGTACTCGGGATCGAGCATGTCGACAGCAGAGAGGACGAACGCGGCCGTCATCATCAGCGCTCCGAGCAGCGGCAGCACGCCCCGGAACATCAGGTTGCGCGTGCTCGAGCGCAGGGTGCTGCGGAAGTACCAGGCGCAGGCGAAGCCGGTCAGCCCGTAGTAGAACGCGATGAACAGGCCAAGGGACGCGATCGAGTCGGCCAAGAAGTCCTCGCTGACCAGTGTCAGGGCCACATAGTAGGCCGACGCCACCACTCCCATCAGCACGGTGGAGAACGTGGGCGTCAGGTACTTCGCGTGGACGGACGCGAATCGCTCCGGCAATGCCCGGTGGGCTGCCATGGACAGGGTTCCGCGCGCCGTCGGGAGGATCGTCGTCTGGGTGGATGAGGCCGCGGAGATCAGGACGGCGAGCACAGCGACCCACGCCCAGTCGCCCATGACCGCCTCGCTGACCGAGTAGAACACATCGGCGGCATTGTCCTCGTTACCGAGTCCGAGGCCCTCGCTTCCGGTGCCGGCGAACATCATGACGACGACGCTGACACCGACGTAGGTGGCCAACAGGATGACCGAGGAGATGAGCGCAGCCCGCCCGGGGGTCTTCCGCGGGTTGGATGTCTCCTCGTTCAGCGCCAGGCAGGTGTCCCAGCCCCAGTAGATGAACAGGGCCAGCAGGATGGCGTAGGTAAAGGAGGACAGGGACTCGACGGCGAACGGGTTGAACCAGGCGAGGCTCACCGCCGTGAAGTCGAAGGCTTGCCCTGCGGATATGCGGTACACAGCGAACCCGGTGAAGAGCGCCAGAGCGGCGTACTGGAGGGCGATCAGTGTGCGCTGCATCTTCTCGGAGATGTCCACGCCCCGGTAGTTCGTCCACGTCAAGCCGGCGATGAAGGCGACGCCAGTAGTGGTTACGAGCGGCACGTTGTCGCCCAGCCCAGGATCGACCAGGCGCCAGAGGTACTGCCCGGCGACCTGAGCCAGATTGGCCAGCACCACGATGCCGGAAAGGGCCACGGCCCAGCCGCCCATCCAGCCGGCGAACTTCCCGAACGCGCGTGACGCCCAGGTGAACGTCGTCCCGCAGTCAGGGGTGTCCCTGTTGAGCTCGCGGTAGGCGTAGGCGATGAGCAGCATCGGCACGAAGGCGACGATGAGCGCTGCAGGGGCCTGCACACCGACGGCCAGGACGATGAAGCCGAGCGTAGCGGCGAGCGAGTAGACAGGCGCCGTGGACGACAAGCCGATGGAGACACTGCCGGCGAGGCCGAGGTCCCCGGCGGACAGTCCTTTGCCTTGGACTGCGGATCCGGTGGGTGAGATGGTCATGGCCGCCTAACCGTTGCTCGGCGCGGGCGCGTTAATGATGTTGGGTACGAAACGGCAGAAGTAGTCGGTGACGTAGCCTTCGGATTCCCGGATGCCGACGCCGACGGACTCGCCGTCGACCACCCAGGCACCGAGGACTGGCCGGTTGCCGTCGAAGTCGGGCAGCGGGCTCCACGCCTGGTAGCACCAGCCTTCGGCTCCGTAGTCGCCGGGCTGCTCGATCTCGACGCCCTTGGCATGGATGCGGATGTTGTCGCCCTCGCGGCCGTGCAGGGGCTTCGCGACCCACTCCTGCATGCCATTCGGTCCGTCGAGGTAGGACGGCAATAGGTTGGGATGGTCCGGGTAGAGGTGCCAGAGGGCGGCCAGGAGGGCCTTGTTGGACAAGAACATCTTCCAGGCCGGCTCGACCCAGCGGGTCATCACGGGCCAGTCGAGGATCTTCTGTCCGAACTCCTCCTTCATCATCATCTCCCACGGGTAGAGCTTGAAGATGGTGCTGATGGCTTTGTTGTCGAGGTCCACGAAGCGGTGCTGGCGGGAGTCCCAGCCGATGTCGCTCATATTGATGCCGACGGTCTCCCAACCGGCCTGTGAGGCAACGTCGCGCATGTAGGCGGCCGTCATCCAGTCCTCGCCTGACTCCTCGGTTTCGATGTGCGCAACATGCAGCCTTGGGCCCTCGATCCCACGGCGCTGCTTGTCCCATGCGGCGACGAGGGCTTCGTGGATGCCGTTCCACTGGTCGTTCTCGGGCTTGACGTCCTGAAGCCAGAACCACTGGGCGATGGACGCCTCGATGAGGCCCGTCGGAGTGTCTGCGTTGTACTCGAGCATCTTCGGCGGGTTCACGCCGTCATAGGCGAAGTCGAAGCGGCCGTAGACGGCGGGCTCACTGCGGGCCAGCGATCCGGCGGCCAACTTCATTGCTTCCGCGCCGATGCCGATGTTGCCCATGACGCCGGTGGCGAGGTATCGGGCCGCTTCGATGCACATGCCGTGCAGCTCCTCGGTGACCTTCTCGAGCATCTCGACCTCTGCGAGGTCGAACTGGTAATAGGCGCCCTCGTGCCAGTAGTCGATCTCCGAGCCGTCGGGCATGATCGTCGTCGAGTAGATCAGGCCCTGACTGGCGATCTTCTCCTTCCAGTCCGGGCGTGGGGTAGACAGCAAGCGCTTCACGTCAGCCTCCCATGCTTCCGGAGCGTCCGCCGCTGCCGCCGGACTTCGCGCTGTTGCCGAAGCCGCCGCGTGTAACGGACTGGCCTTCGTTGGAGAACCCGCTCCTGGCGGTCGCCCCCGAGGGGATATTGGTGATGCCGCCCGAGACCCGGGATCCAACGCGCGGGATGACAGTGCTGCGGCCGGAGTTGTTGATGATCATGGGCAGGAAGTACCAGCCGAAAGCCCCGCTGGAACGGCCCGCCTCACTGCACTTGCTGTCCTCGACGCGCTCCTGCGTGGTCCTGTCCTGACACACCTGGGCATAGTCTTCGTCGATGACGTCCCCCTCCGGAGTGCAGCCTGTGAGGAGGGCGCTAGCGAGCAGCGCGGTGACGCCAAGGGCGAGCGAACCCGAACGCCGGATGCGGTTCGTCATGCCCACGGTCGGGCTCTGGGTACTGGTCATGGTCACTCTCGATGGTAGGTCGGATGCTCGATCAGGATGTGTGCGGGTACACCGTGAAGTCTCCCCGGGCAAAGAGAAGGCGGCAAGCTGATCGATCAGCCTGCCGCCTCGCTATGTTGAAGGACGCAGCCCGCCGGTCTTCGAACCCGCCCGGTCCGAAGACCGGTAGTGTGCCTCACACTCTCAGCTGATCCCTTCTCATCCGTCGGCTAGTTCCGGGAGGCCCTTTCCGGGCCCTTCGTCCATAGCCGGGGTCGAACCCGGGACCCGCAAGGCGCCGCCATCTGTCGAGGACCAGGTGAACGCTGACACCTCTGCCGAAACCGGTGGACTCATTCGCCGTGCTGGGGGGCCTTGGCTTAGCTCTCTTTCCACTTAGTCCGTCCGGGTGTCACACGCGTCAACAACTGTGCCGTTGACGGCGACTGAAGCCGTCCATGTCCATCCCCCATGGAGGGGTGTAACTGTCGAACCAGGAAAGGTGGCACTGACGCCCTCACTTGAGAAGTCTATGTCCACCGAATTCCTCCCGGCTTCGGCCGTGCTGGCGGATCCTGCGTCTCGTTTTTGGCGCTGAACGATCCGCTCGCCCGTTCCCGGATCTAGCACGTACTGACTTTCAGTGCTTCCGTTGCGGATAACCACCACGAAGTGACGAGAGCGCTGACCATCAGCGCTGGTCGCGGAGAACAACCCTTCGACAGAAGCATCGGCCGGGAGCCTGCTTCTGTCCCAGTGAAAGTGGAGGAACGGATATCCCGGACGGTCGAGTGCCACCAAGATCAAATCCGGGTACCCGGTGCTGTCCCCGGCTGGGTCGGAACAGGCGGAATAGGCAGGTTCAGCACGATTGGGAGGCTCTTCGGCTGAAGATCCAGACGGAGATTCTGTCGATGATGCGGAGCTAACCGGCGCGCTGAGTGGAGGCTCAGAAGATGCGTTGCACGAGGCAATGGCCTAGGCGGCCCCGAGAGGAACAACAGTCCGCAATGCGCGCACACGTCGTGACGCGGGTTCCCGAATGCTGCCATTGGGGGCATGGTTGGCACGACGACTTCACGCAGTCGCGCGCCAACAAGATCGCGTGGATCATGTAGGTCGCCGCCGCAGTCGTTGTCGTCATACTCCTCTCCTGGGTATGGATCACCCGTACGGCAGAGGCCCAGGACTCGTTGATCTTCGCGTTCCTCTCCACGCCGGCGCTGTTTGGTCTCTACTCGGTCATCGGGTTGTCGAGGGATCTGCGCGCGGAGAAGCTCGGCGGTGAGGCTGGCCTGCCCGAACCGATCTAGTCCTCCGTCGGGCAGGATGGGTTCATGACCGGGCACCCGCCGAGCCGTCGACCGTGAAACAGTCGCGGTTCCTCACCCTCGAGCAGGCAGCCGATGAGCTGGACACCGAGCCGTTCACCATCCGGGCGCTCATAGGCTCCGGCGAGTTACCCGCCATCCGGGTCGGCGGCCGGGGCCAACGGCGAATAAGCGCGTGAAGCTCGAGGAGTACATCGCCGCCGCGTACGCGCGCGCCGCCGCCGCCGACATCAAGCACGGGGACATCGACTAGTCACCAGTCGTGGCGTCCCTGTCCGCTGCTTGTGGGCGGCAGGGGCCGCGAGCTTCGGCCCGGTGGCTTCCTGTTCGGGAAGAGTTTCTGCGACAGCGCTCGGGCGTCTTCGGGGGCGAGGCGTTCCCAGGCCATTGCAATGGACGCAAGGGCGAGGACACCCATCCCTACCCGCAACCAGAGCATGCCCGCAGACATCCGCTCCCAGTCCTCCGGAGTGCCGACCGCGATGATGCGAGGAGGGCCCTCGGGGTCAACGATGTACTCGACCTCCGCGTACAAATGCCTTTCCGGAAGGAACTCCGGATAGTGCACTCTCTGCCATCCCTCTTCAGTCTGAACGTAGTAATCGGGGGTGCCGCCCCTCCAGCTGTCAAAGATATGGACGATGAGGCCGGACTGGTGATCCTGCGTTCTGACGTGCTCGCGGGTTTCCTTGAACTGCGCGTGGCTGCCCACGTAGAAGGACACCATGAGCACAGCGATCGAGAGCGTGAACAGCACGGCCGCGGCACGGCGCAGACCAAGCGGCAGGCGGTAGAAGTGCGCGTCGAATTTTCTGCGCAGGTTCTTCCTGATCCCTCGCAGTCGGGTCCCCATCCGGACGTAGCGGCGCTTATGCTTCGGCCGGCCTTGCCGCGGCCGCAGGCTCTCTGTGCCGTCTGCAGTCCCAGCCGACCCATCGTCAACGGACATGGCGGGCCTGAGCGCTCCTTCTTCCGGGCGTCAGGTCACGCGCTCTCCGGCCCGCCGGCTTCCTGCTCGGGAAGAACTTGTCCCGCACGGCCTCTCCGTCTTCAGGGACGATTCGACTCCACGTCACCATGATGATCGCGAGGACAGAGAATCCGCCGACTGACGCCGCGGGCGATGTGCTCCAAGGTTTGTCCTCCCAATCTTCCGGTGAGCCCACTGCAATCAGGCGCTCCTCGTTTTCGGGGTCGACAACGTATTCAATGATCGCGTGCCGAGAGTCGTCCAGAATGAATCCCGAATAGTCCAGCAGCAGCGCTTTCCCCTCCACCGCCACGTAGTAGTCGCAGCGCCCCCCGAACTTCGGGCTCCCATACAGGATCGTGCCGCTCTGGTGCTCCGGCGTCTTGACGTACTCGCCGGCCCGGTCGAACTCGGCCTCGGTATGGACGCCCAAAAGAACGCCGCCCAGGGCGAAGAGCAGTCCAACCAGAGCCGCGGCAGCCCGGCGCGGGCGGATCGGCAAGTCCTCCATGCGGTAGGCACGTTTCCTCTGCTTCTCGCGGCTGACTCGTCGAGCAGTATCCCCCATCCGGACATCGTAGCGATGCCGCAGGTCCGCCGGCGGCCACCGCATCCCCGGTCCTCCCGCTGGCCGTTCCGGCCCGCTTGTCGGGTCGGCCTTTTGATGGTCCGGCGATAGCCGTGGTGTCGGCGATGAGGGAGCTTGCTGAGGTGCTCCGGGCAAAATGCTCCGACGCCGGTCCCGTGCATCGCGACCACGCATCTCAATGCAGTAGGGAGGCGGTCCGATCGTTCTTGCGGAACCTTTCATCTATTCTCGCCAGGCAGGTGACTGTGCGCGTGGATCTCTCACGGGCAGCAGATTTCGAGGCCCGCGTGGTCGGGAAACCACTCCGCATGGTCGAGGGCACAAAAAACAGGCACAAAAAAACCCCGGCGAACCGGGGTTTTTTCTGTGCGCGGAGGGGGACTTGAACCCCCACCCTCAATAAGAGGACTAGCACCTCAAGCTAGCGCGTCTGCCATTCCGCCACCCGCGCGGGTGGTTTTCTCCGGTTGAAACCGTCGAAAGCAACGAGAGAAACATTACCACGGGTTTGGCCCAGGTGTTGAATCGGCCTGTGCCCGCGGCGTCCGGGAGCAGGCAGAATCATCATTCATGCGCACGGCGTCCTACACCTGGTGGGCGCCACCTGCAACTCCTCCCACATCCCCCGGGCGGCACCCGCGTGCTTATGCTGGTCCCACCAGCCGTACAACGGACGGTGCCCCGAGCGCATGGAGTGGATGACGTGGACGAGACGAATCCCGACCAGGAGCAGTACGCCCTGACGTACGACGCGATGCAGCGCGCCAACATCTCGACGGGTGAGCTCTGGCTCCACTACTTCAGCATGGGCGGAGGGGTGGACGAGTATGAGGTCAACGCCTACCTCCACGGCCTGATCGAGCTGCCCGTGCACGACCGCGACTGTATCTCCCAGGCCGTCAACGAATTGTTCGACGACCTGTGCCGACAGCAGGGCGCTCCGTACAGGTCGGGCCACAACCGCCACACGAGCACCTGACGGGCCGGCACTCCTCACCCGAGAGCTGCGAGGTCCGCGATCCGCGCGAGCGGCTCCAGCGACGACAGCAGGGCCATCCCGATGACGAGCGCGAACATCCCGAGCCAGAGCGGGGACGGGACGCGTGTCACCTGCTGGAGCAGGTAGGCGTCCGACGACGGCAGGTCCCGCCGTCGCGCATGCACCCTCACGACTTTCACCCAGTCGCGGCACGAGCCCACGAGCAGGGCGAGGCCGAGGGCAAGGCAGGCGTAGCCCGCCCGCGTCCCTCCGCCGAACCAGACGACCGCCAGCGCCACTCCCACGCAGCCGCCCAGCATGAGGACGCCCTGCAGGTTGCGGACGAGGACGAGAGCGGCCACCAGGAGCAGTGCTCCGACCGACAGCGCTGCCGACGCCCATCCGTAGGCAGCACAGGAGACGAGGGCGGCGCCGGCGACGGCGGGCACCGGGTACCCCCAGAACGTCGTGAAGGCGGTGCGCCAGCCGCGTCGCCCGACGCTGGTGGTCGTGCCCGAATGGTCGAGGCGGAGGGTGACCCCGGTGACTCGCTGCAGCGTCAGGAGAGCCGCCGCCGCGTGGCCGAGTTCATGGACGACCGTGACGAACAGGCCGAAGAACCGCCAGGTGCGGCGTGGCACCGACAGCGCGATCGCAACCAGCACGATGGCGATCAGTCCGGTGGCGCCGACATCCGGCGGTTCAGCCCTGGCCAAGCCATCGACGATGCGCTCCTCGACCCGGAGGAGGGCGTCGAGAACTCCCACTACTCCCCTGCTGCCCGTTCCGGGGTCGAGGCGAGACGATCTGCGATGGCGTCGATGGCGACAGCCACTTCGCCGAACGACGTCGACAGGGGTGAGAGTCCCAGCCGGATCCCATTCGGGTTCCGGTAGTCGGGGACGACCCCTTCCTGCCACAGCTCCGGCACCATCCCCGCGAAGGCCGGGTGGTCGATCGTGATGTGGCTCCCCCGCTCGGATGCCGCCCGCGGCGAGGCGATGACCACCCCGTGCGGCGCCAGGAGCTCGTCGACCGCTTCGACGGCGAAGGACGTCAGGAGCTCGGACTTCCGGCGGACCGCGCGCATGCCGACCTCCTCGATCAGGGTGATCATGTCGCGCATCGCCAGCATGCCGACGATGGGCGGCGTACCCGAGACCAGACGCCGGATACCATCCGCCGGCTGGTACACCGACCCCATCGCGAAGGGATCTGCGCTGCCCAGCCAGCCGAGGATCGGCTGGTCGAGCGTGGCCAGGTGCCGCTTCGCCACGTAGGCCCAGGCGGGGGCGCCCGGCCCGCCGTTCAGATACTTGTAGCTGCAGCCCGCCGCGTAGTCGACGTCCCACGCGTCCAGCTCGGCCGGAACAGACCCGACGGAGTGGCTCAGGTCCCAGAGCACGAGGGCACCGGCGTCGTGGGCGATCCGGGTGATGGCCGGTACGTCGGCGATGAAGCCGGAGCGGTAGGCGACATGGCTGAGCAGGACGAGGGCGGTCCGGGGGCCGACGGCGGCGACGACGTCGGCGGGTGTCGCACCGCCGTCGGACGCCACGTCGATCCAGCGGAGCGTGAGCCCGCGCTCGCGGGCGATGCCCTCGACGAGGAAGCGGTCGGTCGGGAAGTTGTCGCGGTCGACCACGATCTCCGTCCGCTCCGGGCGCTCCGCCACCGCAGCCCGGGCGAGCTTGTACAGCAGGACGCTCGTCGAGTCCGCCACGATGCACTGTCCGGCGGCAGCACCCAGCGCCACCCGGCCCAGCTGGTCGCCGATCTGCTCCGGCAGGACCAGCCACCCCTCGTCCCAGCCCCTGATGAGGCGGCCGCCCCACTGGTCCGTGACGAACGAGGCCAGGCTGTCCGCGGTCGTCGCCAGCGGGCGCCCGAGCGAGTTGCCGTCGAGGTAGGAGCGCACGGCGTCGCCGTCGGTGCCGAGGAAGAGGGCGCGGTGGTGTGCGAGCGGATCGGCGGCGTCGAGCTGGGCCGCGCGGTCTGCCAGGAAGGAGCCGGTCATGGCCCAAGTCTAGGGCGGCCGATGGAGCTGGAATCGCGGGGCGATCCATCAGGCACCGCGGAGTCGCGTCGCGCTAGTCCGCGCGCACCCAGCCCGTGAAGTGCGGTCGCCGGCGCTTCGCCGACCAGCCGATCGCGTCGATCCGCTCGCCCCCGTCGCCGGGCGTCCGTGAGAACGACGTCGTCACGACTCCGGGCAGCGGCACGGGGGCGGCGAAGTCGATGCGCCAGTCGAGGGTGCCGGAGGGAGCGGCTACGGCCTGGTCCACCATGCGCGCGGCCAGGTACATGCCGTGGGCGATCGCCGTCGTCCTGCCGAGCGCCCTGGCCGTCGGCCCGCTGAGGTGGATCGGGTTCCAGTCCCCCGACACGGCGGCGTAGCGGCGACCGATCCCTCCATCGAGGGCCCAGACACCGGTGGGGGCGGGCGCGGCGAAGGGCGGGCGATCCTCGCGTCGCCGCGCCGGTGCCGCGGCATCCAGCCGGGTTCCGCGGGCGAGGTAGACGGAGCGACCCGTCCAGACGCGTTCGTCCCCTGCCGCGACCTCCATGACGACGTCCAGCTGGGTGCCGGCGGCATGGGGGCGGAGGTTCTCGGCGTAGGCCACGACGTCGAGCTGCTCGAAGGCGCTGACCTGCCGGTCCTGGTGCACTTCATTGCTGAGGTGCACCATGCCCAGCAGGGGCAGGGGGAAGTCGGGCCGCGCGAGGACGCTCATGGCCACCGGGAAGGCGAGGGTGTGCAGGTAGGCCGACGGGAGCTGGTCCCGCCCCGCCGACCCGATCAGCCGCTGGAACCGGGTGAGCGCCGCGAGGTCGGTCCGGACACCGTCGACGCGGTGCCGGGCGGCAGGGAGCCCGGACGGCACGGCGGCACGTCCCAGCGAGCGCTGCGCGGCCAGGGTGACGGCACGCCGGTAGAGCGCGGGAAGTCCCGGCAGCGCAGGGAGGACGGTGTCACCCGACATCCCGCTCACGCGCCCACCAGGTTCTGTCCGCAGACGCGGACCACCTGCCCGTTGATGCCGGCCGCCGCGTCGGAGGCCAGGAAGGCGATGGTCTCGGCGACGTCCACGGGAAGGCCGCCCTGCTGCAGGCTGCTCAGTCGGCGGGCGACCTGCCGCCGGAGCGGCGGGATCTTCGCGGTCATGTCCGTCTCGATGAACCCGGGTGCTACTGCATTGATGGTCCGGGCAGTTCCGTCGAAGGCGGCACCCTGCGCACGGACCATGCCGATGACTCCGGCCTTCGACGCCGCATAGTTGCTCTGCCCGCGGTTGCCGGCGATGCCGCTCGTCGAGGTGAGGCTGATGATGCGCCCGGTCGCGGAGAAAACGGGCGAGGCGAGGATCTGCTCGTTGATGCGCAGCTGGGAGGCGATGTTGACCGCGATCACGGAATCCCACCGTGCCGCGTCCATGTTGGCCAGCAGCTTGTCCCGGGTGATGCCGGCGTTGTGGACGACGATGTCCAGGACGCCGTAGCGCTGCCCCACATGCTCGAGGATGCGGGCCGCGGCCTCGGGTTCGGTGATGTCGACCTGCAGGGCGGTGCCGCCGACCCGGTTGGCGACCTGGGCGAGCTGCTCGCCTGCCGCCGGTACGTCGACGACGACCACGCGGGCACCCTCGCGGGCGAGGACCTCGGCGATTTTCGCGCCGATGCCGCGCGCCGCACCGGTGACCACTGCTGTCCTGCCCGCCAGCGGCCTGTCGGGGACGCCTTCGCCCTCCGCCGTGGTGGCGGCGGCGAGCTCGGTAACGCTTCCCGCAGGGGCGGCCGCCACGTCGAGGAACTGCCCGTCGACGTAGGCGCTCCTGCCGGACAGGAAGAACCGGAGCGCACCGAGGGTGGTCGGGTCCGTCGTCGTGGCGGTGCCGCGCAGGACGATGCCGTTGGCGGTGGCTCCGCCGCGCAGTTCGTGGGCCACGGATCGCAGGGCGCCGTCGACGCCCTGCCGTGCGGCGGCCTCGGCGGGGTCGGCCGTCTCGGCCGGGGACCGGAAGATGCCGACCACGCGCCCTCCGGGGACCAGGAGCTTCACCGCCTGCCCGAGTTCCAGCATCGGGGCGGCGAGGTCCGCCGGTGATGCCGCCTGATCGAGGACCACGACGGCGGCACTGAGCTTCTCGCCCGGCAGGACGTGGCGGCGCACCTCGATGTCCCAGCCGAGCAGCTTCTCGGCGAGCGCGTCCGCTCCGGTGCCCGATCCGGTGACGAGCACCGGCATCGCAGCAAGGGCCTCACCCGGGGTGTAGCGGCGGAGGACCGAGGGTCGCGGCAACCCGAGGGCCTTGGCGATCCTGCCCGGAAGCGGCGTATTGACGAGGTCCAGGTAGTTGTCGGCCATCAGTTCCTCGCCTCGAGGATCGCGACGACGCCCTGGCCGCCTGCGGCGCAGATGGAGATGAGGCCTCGCCCGCCCTTCTCGGACAGCGTCTTGGCGAGCGACGCGACGATCCTCCCGCCGGTGGCGGCGAAAGGGTGCCCGGCCGCAAGTGAGGAGCCGTTGACGTTGAGCTTCGAGCGGTCGATGCTGCCGAGCGCTCCGTCGAGCCCGAGGACGCGCTTGCAGTAGTCGGGGTCCTCCCAGGCGGCCAGAGCGCTGAGCACGGTCGCCGCGAAGGCCTCGTGGATCTCGAAGAAGTCGAAGTCCTCGAAGGTGAGCCCGTTGCGCTCCAGCAGGCGGGGCACGGCGTGGACACCTCCCATCAGCAGTCCCTCCTCGCCGTGGACGAAGTCGACCGCCGCCGCTTCGGCGTCGACGATGTTCGCGAGCATCGGCAGGTTGTTGGCCGTGGCGTATTCCTCGCTGCCGAGCAGGACGAGGGCGGCGCCGTCGGTCAGGGGCGTCGAGTTGCCGGCGGTCATCGTCGCCGGGGTGGCGAGTCCCTTGCCGAAGACCGGCTTGAGGGTGGCGAGCTTCTCCGGGGAGGTATCGGCGCGGAGATTCGCGTCCCGGGTCAGGCCGCGGTAAGGCGTCATGAGGTCGGTGAAGAAGCCGCGCTCGTAGGCTGCCGCGAGGTTCTGGTGGCTACGGTAGGCGAGCTCGTCCTGAGCCTCCCGGGTGATGCCCCACGCTGCCGTCGTGAGGGCCTGGTGCTCACCCATGGACAGGCTAGTGCGGGGCTCGCTGGTGGTGGGCGCGTTCGGTGAGAGGTCCTTCGGGCGGAGGGCACTGAGCGCCTTGAGTTTCTGCTGCGTCGTCCGGGCGCGCGAGAGATCGAGCAGCACGCGCCGCAGTCCTTCGCTCACCACGATCGGTGCATCCGAGGCGGAATCGACCCCGCCGGCGATGCCGGACTCGATCTGGCCCAGCTTGATCTTGTTGGACAGACCCACCACGGTCTCCAGCCCCGTGGCGCAGGCCTGCTGAAGATCGTAGGCGGGGGTCTCGGGCGACAGTGCGGAGCCGAGGACCGCTTCTCGGGTGAGGTTGAAGTCGCGGGAGTGCTTGAGGACCGCGCCCGCCGCCACTTCGCCGATGCGCTCGCCCTGCAACCCGAAGCGGGCCACGAGGCCGTCCAGCGCGGCGATGAGCATGTCCCTGTTGGACGAGTAGGCGTAGGCCCCACCGGAGCGGGCGAACGGGATGCGGTTGCCGCCGATGACGACTGCCGTGCGGGGTGACGGGGCGGTGATCTGCGTGCCGGCCTGACCTGCCATGGGAGTGCTCCTGGGACGAAGGGTGATTTCCGATACCTAGCGTACCTGATACGCTGGGTATCATGAAGTCTGCGCCGACCACGCTGAGCACTCCCCAAGGGAGTTCCTCCGGCGTTCCAGAGGGGGCTCCCGACGCACTCACCGATCACGCGGCGAACGGCACGCGGACAGTGACGGACGGCCGCTCCAGCCGTTGGGAGGAGCACCGCGCCGAAAGGCGGCGGCAGCTCATCAAGACGGCGAGGCGGGCGATCAGCGCTCTCGGGCCCGGGGCGTCGATGGAGGACATCGCCGCCGCCGCCGACACGTCCAAGTCGGTCTATTACCGCTACTTCGGCGACAAGACCGGGCTGCAGCGGGCGATGGCCGAGGTGGTCATCGCACAGATGCAGCAGAAGGTACTCGACGCGGCGAAGGCCGCCCCGACCCCGCGGGAAGGCCTGTATTCGATGGTGCTGGCCTACCTCCAGATGGCCCGGACCTCCCCCAACGTCTACGCCTTCGTCACCCGGGTGGGGATCGCCGAGTCGACGGCCGCCGACGACGGCGCCCAGGACACCCTCGCCCATTTCCTCGCGGCGGTCACCGAGATGCTCTCGCGGCCGATGCGTGCGGTGCTGCGCCCCGAGCGGTTTGTGGGGCCCGATGACGTCGCACCCCATTACTGGCCGGCAGCAGCGATCGGTATGGTCCGGGCGGCTGGCGAGCAGTGGCTCTGCTCCCCCGACGGGCCGGACAAGCCCACCGAGGACCAGATGGCCCGCCACATCACGGGCTGGCTCTTCGACGGCATCAGCCGGTACGAAGCCCTCGTGCCCCCCGCCCCCCCGACGATCCCCGTCTTCCCCTGAAACCCTCCGATCCGCGAAGGACACGCCATGACACAGACCATCTCCGGTCCCCAGCAGATTCCCGCCACGGTCGACATCAGGGACGACGAACAGGCCACCGTGGACACGGCGGAGCTCGGCGAACTGCTCCTCGGCAAGTGGGCGCACGTGAGGCGGGTTGCGCGGGAACTCGCCGGCCGCCCCGAGCTGCACAAGATCGAGGGGCTCACCCATCACGACCACCGGCGGCGGTGCCTCGACCAGCTCCACTACCTGGTGGAGCAGAAGGCGGTCCACCGCGCCTTCCCTGCGACCTTCGGCGGTGACGGCGACCACGGCGGCAACGTCGCAGGCTTCGAGGAACTCGTCGTCGCCGATCCCTCGCTCCAGATCAAGGCCGGCGTGCAGTGGGGGCTCTTCGGCTCGGCCGTCATGCACCTCGGCACCGAGAAGCACCACGAGGCCTGGCTGCCCGGCATCATGAACATGGAGATCCCGGGTTGCTTCGCGATGACCGAGACCGGCCACGGCAGTGACGTCGCGAGCATCGCGACCACGGCCACCTTCGACCCGGCGACCGACGAGTTCGTCATCGACACACCCTTCCGCGCTGCCTGGAAGGACTACATCGGCAACGGGGCCATCGACGGTCGCGCCGCCGTCGTCTTCGCGCAGCTCATCACCAACGGAGTGAACCACGGCGTGCACGGCATCTACGTCGAACTGCGCAACGAGGACGGCACCTTCAAGCCCGGAGTGGGCGGCGAGGACGACGGGATCAAGGGCGGCCTCAACGGCATCGACAATGGCCGGCTGCACTTCACGGACGTCCGGGTGCCGCGCACCAACCTGCTGAACCGCTACGGCGACGTCGCACCGGACGGCTCCTACTCCTCACCCATCGCCTCCCCGGGCCGCCGCTTTTTCACCATGCTCGGCACCCTCGTGCAGGGCCGTGTCTCGCTCGACGGCGCCGCCGTCGCCGCGAGCAAACTCGCGCTGACGGCGGCCATCACCTACTCCACCCAGCGCCGCCAGTTCAACGCGTCATCCGACCTCAGGGAAGAGGTGCTGATGGACTACCAGCGGCACCAGCGGCGGCTCCTGCCGCGCCTCGCAGCGACCTACGCCGCGGCCTTCGCCCATGAGGAACTCCTCGAGAAGCTCGACGACGTGTTCTCCGGCGACCACGACACCGACGAGGACCGCCAGGACCTCGAGACGCTGGCCGCCGCCTTCAAGCCACTCAGCACCTGGCTGGCGCTCGACACGCTGCAGGAGTGCCGGGAGGCGACGGGCGGTCAGGGCTTCCTCATCGAGAACCGTTTCGCGTCCCTGCGCGCGGACCTGGACGTCTACGTCACGTTCGAGGGCGACAACAACGTCCTGCTGCAGCTCGTCGCCAAGCGCCTGCTCACCGACTACGCGAAGGAGTTCAAGGGCGTCGACTTCGGCGTCCTGGCACGGTACGCGGTGTCCCAGGCAGCGGGCAGGACCCTCCACCGCTCGGGCCTCCGCCGCGTCGCGCAGACCGTCGCGGACTCCGGCTCGGAGAAGAAGTCGGCCATCGCACTGCGTGACGAGGACACGCAGCACGAACTCCTGACGGACCGGGTGCAGTCCCGCGTGGCGGCACTCGCCGCCGAACTGCGCGGCGCGAAGGGCAAGTCGCAGGAGGAGTCGGCGGCCCTGTTCAACGAGCACCAAAACGAGCTCATCGAGGTGGCCCACGCCCACGCCGAGCTGCTGCAGTGGGAGGCGTTCACACGAGGCCTGCAGCAGATCAAGGACCCGGGCACGCGGGAGATCCTCACGCGCCTGCGCGACCTGTTCGGCCTGTGCCTGATCGAGAAGGACCTTGCCTGGTTCCTCATGAACGGACGGCTGTCCTCCCAGCGCGCGCGGACGCTCGACGGCTACATCAACCGCCTGCTGGTCAAGATCCGTCCGCACGCCCTCGACCTCGTCGAAGCCTTCGGGTACGGCCCGGAGCACGTGCGCTCCGCCATCGCCGGCGGTGCCGAGCAGCAGCGCCAGGAGGAAGCCGCCGAGTACGCACGGCGCCGCCGCGCCGGCGGGGACGCACCGATCGACGAGAAGACGCTCCTGGCGCGCGCCGCCACGGAGAGGAAGGCCATGAAGGCCGGCAGGACGCGGGCGCGGCGCTGAGGCGCGGGTGAAGCACCGTGGGTAACCCACCGCGGGTGAAGCGCACGTGGAAGGCCCGGGAATCAGCTCCCGGGCCTTCCTCCGTGCGGAGCTCGCTGTCGCGAGCGACTGACTGGGTACTGCCCCGGGCACCCACGCCCGGCGTTGCCCGCGTCAGAGGACGCTGCGGTACACCCCGAGCGTCGTCTCCGCGATGGAGCCCCAGTCGAAGTGCCGCTCCGCCCGCTCGCGCCCTGCCGCGCCCATGGCTGTGGCCCTCGCGGGGTCCTCGACGAGCGCGTTGAGCGCCGCGGCGAAGTCGGCCACGAACTTCTCCGGGTCCAGGGGCGTCCCCGTGCCGTCCTGGACCTGTTCGAGAGGCACCAGGGTCCCGGTCACGCCGTCGTCGATCACCTCCGGGATGCCTCCCGTGGCCGAGGCGACCACAGCGGCGCCGCAGGCCATCGCTTCAAGGTTGACGATGCCGAGGGGTTCGTAGATGGACGGGCAGGCGAACACGGTGGCGTGGCTGAGGATCTGGATGACCTCGCGCCGCGGCAGCATCTTCTCGATCAGCACCACGGAGCCGCGCCGCTCGCGCAGGTCCGAGATGAGCACCTCGGTCTCGGCCGCCAGTTCGGGTGTGTCGGCGGCGCCGAGGCAGAGGACGAGCTGCACGTCGGCCGGCAGGTGGGCGGCCGCGCGGAGGAGGTACGGCACTCCCTTCTGGCGCGTGTTGCGGCCCACGAAGACCACGCTCGGGCGGTCCGGGTCGATGCCGTGGGCGCGGAGGGCGTCGTCGTCCTCGTCGCGCGACCACTGCGCCACGTCGATGCCGTTGTGGACCACGTGCACCTTGCCGGGGTCGACGTCAGGATAGCTGCGGAGGATATCGGCCCGCATCCCGGCGGACACGGCGATCACGGCCGCGGCCGCCTCGTAGGAGGTCTTCTCCACCCAGGACGAGAGTGCGTAGCCACCGCCGAGCTGCTCGGCCTTCCAGGGGCGCAGAGGCTCGAGGCTGTGTGCGCTCAGGACGTGCGGGATGCCGTGCAGGAGGGACGCGAGGTGGCCGGCCAAATTGGCGTACCAGGTGTGCGAGTGCACGAGGTCGGCGCCTCCGATGGCGTCCAGCATCTGAAGGTCGGTGCCGAGGGTCTGCACGGCGGCGTTCGCTCCGGCGAGCCCCTCCGGGACACCGTACGAGCGCACGAATGCGCCGTGGTAGTCCTCGGGCCGGGCTGCGCCGAAGGCGTGGACCCGGAGGTCCACCTGGGGCGCAAGGACCCTGCTCAGTTCGGCGACGTGCACCCCCGCGCCACCATAGATCTCGGGCGGGAACTCCTTGGTCACAATGTCTACTCGCACCATCCCAACGTAGTGCAGTGCGCCGGAGTCCTCTAGTGTGAAGTGACCGGAAGGGTTCCGGGTGTGTGGACCGACGCCTGACCGACCACCGGTCGCCGAGGCAGAACACTCAAGGAAGAGCGGGGGGTCGATAGTGGCACCGAAGAAAGTACTTGCCGTGGTGTTGGCAGGCGGAGAAGGCAAGCGGCTGATGCCGCTGACCGCGGACAGGGCGAAGCCGGCCGTGCCGTTCGCGGGCAGCTACCGCCTGATCGACTTCGCGCTGTCCAACCTGGTCAACTCGGGATACCTCCAGATCGTGGTGCTCACGCAGTACAAGTCCCACAGCCTCGACCGGCACATTTCCGAGACCTGGCGGATGTCCACGCAGCTGCAGAACTACATCGCCTCGGTACCCGCGCAGCAGCGACGCGGCAAGAGCTGGTTTCTCGGCAGCGCCAATGCCATCTACCAGTCCCTCAACCTCATCCACGACGCCCAGCCGGACATCGTCGTCGTGATCGGCGCGGACCACGTGTACCGCATGGACTTTCAGCAGATGGTCGACGCGCATGTGAAGAGCGGTGCGTCCGTCAGCGTCGCGGCCGTCCGGCAGCCCATGCACCTCGTCGACCAGTTCGGCGTCATCGAAGTGGACCAGAACGATCCCGGACGCATCGCGGCCTTCGTCGAGAAGCCGAAGACGACGCCGGGACTTCCCGACGACCCCAACAGCTTCCTCGCCTCCATGGGCAACTACGTCTTCACCACCGATGCGCTCGTCAAGGCCCTCGAGGACGACGCCGCACGGCTCGACACCAAGCACGACATGGGCGGGGACATCATCCCCTACTTCGTGGAGCGCAACGACGCCGCGGTGTACGACTTCACGACGAACGACATCCCGGGCGCCACCGACCGTGACCGCCAGTACTGGCGCGACGTGGGCACCATGGACTCGTACTACGAGGCCAACATGGACCTCATCTCCCCCCTGCCGCTGTTCAACCTCTACAACCTGCAGTGGCCCATCTACACGCGGCAGAGCGTCTCACCGCCGGCGAAGTTCGTCCGAAGCGCATCGGGCCGGTCCGGCGAGGCGCACGACTCGATCGTCTCGGCCGGCGTCGTCGTCTCCGGTGGTGCCGTGAACACCTCCATCCTGGCGACCGACGTGTTCATCGACGAGGCCGCCGAGGTGACGGGCTGCGTGCTCCTGGACAAGGTCACCGTCGGCGCGGGTGCGGTGGTCCGGCGAGCCATCATCGACAAGAACGTCCGCATCCCCCCGGGCGCACAGATCGGCGTCGACTTCGAGCTGGACCGAAGCCGCGGCTTCGCGGTCACGGACTCGGGACTGACGATCGTCAGCAAGAACCAGGTCGTCGAACCGGCCTACCCCGCCATCTGACGCACGCAGAGAAGGCCCCCGGCATGCCGGGGGCCTTCTCTGCGTGGCAGGTCCGGGAGGGGCTAGGCGACCCTGGTGATGGCGACCGTCACGTTGAGCGTCGATCCTCCGCCGCCGGACAGGATGCCCTTGAGCGGAGAGACGTCGCGGTAGTCGCGGCCACGGGCCACGGAGACGTGGAAGTCGCTCACCGGACCACTGTTGGTCGGATCCCAGCCGCGCCACTCGCCGTCGTACCACTCCACCCAGGCGTGCGACTGTCCGGCGACCGTCTCGCCGATATCCGCGCTGCGGCGGGGGTGCAGGTAGCCGGAGATGTACCGCGCGGGGATGCCGAGGCTGCGCAGGGCTCCGATCGCGACGTGCGCGAGGTCCTGGCAGACGCCCGCGCGTTCCGCCCAGGCGTCGCGGGCGCTGGTCTGCACGCCGGTGGCGCCCTGGACGTAGTCCATCTGCTGCCGCAGCCAGTCGAAGACGGCACGGGCGGTCTCGTGGGGGTTGCGGTCGCGCGCGAGGGCGGCGACCAGCGCGCGCACCTCCTCACCCGGCTCGCTGAGGTTCGTCTGGGCCAGCCAGTCGGCGAACTCGTCGGTCAGGGACGGGGCGGCGAGGTCCTCCCAGGACAGGATCTCCGCCTCGCCGGGCACGCGCTCCACGCGGCTGACCTCGACGGTGGAGAGGGCCGTGACCTCGAGGTGCTCGTGCGGCACATGGACGTCGAACGACGTCACGCGGGTGCCCCAGTAGTCCCGGTAGGTGGACACGGCGGCGCTCGACGGACTGATCTTCAGGGTTGACTCGAGGACCACCTGCTGCGGGTCGGTGAGGGGTGTCATGCGAGCCTCGTTGTAGGACAGCGAGACCCGGCCGCGGTAGTCGTAGCCGGTGCGGTGCTCGATCAGCAGGCGTGTCATGAGACCTCTCCAACCCAGGACAGCTCGTCCGCCTGGGAAAAGTACGTGCGGGACACGGCGTCGGAGGCCCGCGCGCAGGCCTTCTGGATGCGGTCCATGTGCTCGGGCAATTCGGACATGAGGTCCCGCGTCTGGTGGAACTCGAGGAAGGTCCTCGCCTGCCCGACGATCCGGGTGGCGTCATTGATGAACCCGACGCGCTGGTACGCGGGATTCAGCTGGGTGAGGCACTTCTCGGCGTCGCTGAGCGCGTAGACGATGGACCGCGGGAACAGGCGGTCCAGGAGCAGGAACTCCGCGGCCTGCTGGTCGCCGAAGGAGGCCCGCCGGGTGCGGAGGAACGACTCGTACGCGCCTGCGCACCGCAGCATGTTGACCCAGGACAGACCCGCAGCGTGGACGTCATGCGTGGAGAGCATCCGGGCCGTCATGTCGGCGCGTTCGAGGCTGCGCCCGAGGACCAGGAACTGCCAGGACTCGTCGTGGCTCATGGTGGTGTCCGACAGTCCCCGTATCATCGCCGTCCGCTCCACCACCCAGTGGCAGAAGCGGTAGGTCCCGACGACGTCCTTGCGGTGCTGGGTCAGGCCGTACCAGGTGGTGTTCAGGCCCTCCCAGACGCTGCTCGAGACGGTCTCGCGGGCCCGCCGCGCGTTCTCGCGCGCGGCTCCCAGGGCGCCGGCGATGGAGGTGGCGCTCGTCCGATTGTAGGCGAGAGCCTGGAGCAGGTCCGAGAGGTCGATGTCGTCCTTCTCGGGATGGCTGCCCATGACGCCGAGCAGGTGCCGGGAGGTCTCCCTCTGCTGGGCGAGCGGCATCTGGTTGAGCCGTTCGAGGTGGACGTCGAGGATGCGCGCCGTCCCGTCGGCGCGTTCGACGTAGCGGCCGATCCAGAAGAGGGATTCAGCGATGCGGCTGAGCATGGAGCCTGCCTTCCATGGAGGTCGGGGAAGTCGGGGTGTTCGAGGAAGTCGTGGTCGTCGGGGCGGCGGTCATTGTTGCTGCTGCTCCGACTGCTTGTCCTGCCAGTTGGTCTCGATCGGCCAGACGCTGGTGCGTTCCCGGACGGTCACAGTCGGGCGTTCCTGCGGCACGTCCGCCGGACCGCGGACCTCGCCGTCCACCACCCAGGTGTCCTTGGAGCCTCCGCCCTGGCTCGAGTTGACGATCAGTGAGCCCTCCTTCATGGCCACACGCGTCAGTCCGCCGGGAAGCACCCAGACCTCCTCGCCGTCGTTGATCGCGAAGGGTCGCAGGTCCACGTGGCGGGGGCTGAACTGGCCCCCGGACATGGTCGGCACGGTGGAGAGCTGGAGGACCGGCTGGGCGATCCAGCCGCGCGGGTCCTCGAGGACCTTGGCGCGGAGGATGTCGAGTTCGGCCTTCGTGGCGTCCGGGCCGATGACGAGTCCCTTGCCGCCGGAGCCGTCCACGGGCTTCACGACGAGTTCATCGAGCCGGTCGAGCACTTCCTCGCGTGCCGGGGCATCCTCGAGCCGGTACGTGTCCACGTTGGCGATGATGGGCTCCTCGCCCAGGTAGTACCGGATGAGGTCGGGGACGTAGGTGTAGACGAGCTTGTCGTCGGCCACGCCGTTGCCGACGGCGTTCGCGATGGTCACCATGCCGGCGCGGGCGGCGTTGACGATGCCGGGACACCCGAGCACCGAGTCCGCGCGGAACTGCAGGGGGTCCAGGAACTCGTCGTCGATGCGCTTGTAGATGACGTCCACGCGCTGCTCCCCCGCCGTCGTCCGCATGTACACGCGGTTGCCACGGCAGATCAGGTCGCGTCCCTCCACGAGTTCCACGCCCATGAGCCCGGCGAGCAGGGTGTGCTCGAAATAGGCGGAGTTGAAGACACCCGGGGTCAGCACCACGACGGTGGGTTCCTCCACCCCGGGAGGCGCTGTCTTGCGCAGGGCGGCGAGGAGGCGGCGCGGGTATTCCTCGACCGGCCGGATGTGCTGCTGCCCGAAGGCCTCCGGGAGCCCCTTGGCCATGGCCCGCCGGTTCTCCAGCACGTAACTGACACCGCTGGGCACGCGGACGTTGTCCTCGAGGACACGGAAGGTGCCCTGCTGGTCCCGCACGACGTCGATCCCCGAGATGTGGACGCGCACGCCGCCCGCCGGGGCGAACCCCGCGACCTCCCGGTGGAAGTGGGCGCTGGAGGTGATCAGCCGTCGCGGTATGACCCCGTCGGACACCACGGTCATCTTGTCGTAGACGTCGCTGAGGAACGCCTCGAGCGCCTTCACACGCTGCGCGACCCCGCGTTCCAGGACCTCCCAGTCGCTGCCGGCGATCACGCGCGGCACGATATCGAGCGGGAAGGGACGCTCCTCACCGGCGAAGTCGAAGGTGACGCCGCGGTCGAGGAAGGTGCGCGCCATCGAGTCGGCACGGGCTGTGACATCGGCGAGGTTGAGAGCGTCCAGGGCGGCCGCGACCTGGCCGTATTCGGTGCGCGGAAGGTACCCGGCATCGAACATCTCATCGAAGGCGGTCGTCTTGCGGGCGGCGGCTGGATAGTCAGCAAAGAGCTCGGACATAACCCAACAGTGCCATGGATGAAGCGCCGATACGCACTGCCACACGCGCCGTTAACATGCCCGAAACGAAGCGGTGAGGCTGCGTGATTGAATGGCCGGATGGAGAACGAGAACCTGCGCCGCGACGAGGCGGCCGCGCGGTCGGCCCTGCTGGAGACCGGCAGCTACGCCGTCGAGCTCGATCTCTCGGAGGCCTGCGATATCACGGAGGGGACGTACCGGAGCACCACCACCGCGGTCTTCTCGTGCCGCGAACCCGGCAGCTCGACGTTCCTCGACTTCATCGGCGAGGTCACCGCCGTCGAGCTGAACGGACGGGTGCTGGACCCGACCGCCGTGAGCGATGGCGCCAGGGTCCTCCTCGACGACCTCGCGGCCTCGAACACGGTCACGGTGGAGGGACGCGCGGCCTACAGCACGAGCGGTGAGGGACTCCACCGGTTCGTGGATCCCGCCGACGGGGAAACCTACCTCTACACCCAGTACGAGCCGGCCGACGCGCGCCGCGTCTTCGCGAACTTCGAGCAGCCGGACCTCAAGGCCTCCTTCTCCTTCCGCGTCATCGCACCCGCCGGCTGGACCGTGGCCTCGAACGGCGCGGAGGCAGCGGTCGTGCCGCTCGACGACGCACCGGGCTCGGCCGTGCGGTGGACCTTCGCGCCGACCCGGCGGATCTCGACCTACATCACCACCATCCTTGCGGGCCCTTACCACTGCGAGACCGACTCGTGGACCGGTGCGCCGGGGACGGCCGGGGAGGGCCTCGAGGTGCCGCTGGCCCTGTTCTGCCGCCGCTCCCTCGCGCCGTCCTTCGACGCACCGGAGATTTTCGACACCACCCGGCGCGGCCTCGACTTCTTCCACGACCTGTTCGACTACCCGTACCCCTTCGGCAAGTACGACCAGGCGTTCGTTCCCGAGTACAACCTCGGCGCCATGGAGAACCCCGGACTGGTGACCTTCACGGAGAACTACGTGTTCGAGTCGGCGGCCACCGAGGCACAGCGCGAGGCACGGGCCAACACGATCCTGCACGAGATGGCGCACATGTGGTTCGGGGACCTCGTGACCATGTCCTGGTGGGACGACCTGTGGCTCAAGGAGTCCTTCGCGGACTACATGGGCGCGCTGGCGGTGGCGGAGGCCACGCGGTGGAGCACGTCCTGGGTGAGTTTCGCGAACCGCCGGAAGTCGTGGGCCTATGTGCAGGACCAGCTCCCGACGACGCACCCGATCGTCGCCGACATCCCGGACCTCGAGGCAGCGAAGCAGAACTTCGACGGCATCACGTACGCCAAGGGCGCGTCGGTGCTCAAGCAGCTCGTGGCCTTCGTCGGGCGGGAGGCCTTCACCGACGCCGTGCGCCGGTACTTCCGGAAACACGAGTACGGGAACACGACGCTCGCCGATCTCCTCGACGTGCTCACCAACGCCACGGGCCGGGACCTCGGCACCTGGTCGCGGTCCTGGCTGCAGACGTCCGGCGTGCCGTCCCTCGGCGCGGAGGTCGTCGCCGACGGCGGCGTGCTCCGACAGGTCACGATCGTGCAGAACGCGGTGGACCCGGTCACGGGCGTGGAGGAACCCCGCCCCCACCGGGTCAGGCTGGGCCTGTACTCCTTCGACGCCGACGGCTGGCTCGTGCGGACCGGCGCCGAGGCGGTGACCGTCGAGGGCGGCCGGACTCCGGTCCCCGCGCTCACCGGCACCGCGCAGCCCGACCTCCTGCTGGTCAACGACGACGACCTGACCTACGCCAAGCTCTCCTTCGACGAGCGTTCGCTCTCGACCCTGCTGTCCTCGATCCACCGCCTGCGCGATCCGCTGGCGCGGGCGACGTGCCTGACGGCCCTCTGGTCCAGCACGAGGGACGCCCGCCTGCCGGTGGACTCCTACCTCGACGCCGTTCTGCTCGCCGCGCCGGCCGAGACCGGCGTGGGCGTGCTGCAGGTCCTGCTGGCCACCACCGGCACCGCGGTCGAGCGCTTTGCTCCGGCGGGCCGGCGTGCCGGCCTCCGCGACCGGGTGAGTAGCTTCCTCGAGGAGGGGCTGCGGACGGCCGCTGCGGGATCGGACCTGCAGCTCGCGTGGGCGCGCGCACTGGCCTCCGCCGCCAGGACCACTGCCCGGGCGGCCGACGTCGTCCGCGCGGTGCTCGACGGCGACGAGAGGATCACAGGGCTTCCCCTCGACCCCGAGCTGCGCTGGCTCTTCCTGCAGGGACTGGCGGCGCAGCAGCGCGTGCTCCCCGGCGAACTGGAGTCCGAGCGTGCCGCGGATGCGACCGCGTCGGGAAGGGTCGGGTTCACCCTGGCCTCCGCCGCGATCCCGGACGCGGGCATCAAGAAGGCGACCTGGGAGGAAGCCGTGCACGGCGACCGCTTGTCCAACGAGCTGCTCAGTGCGGCGATCGAGGGTTTCGTGCTGGGCCCGCGCGGCCTGCTCGGCCGCTACGAGGAACCCTACTTCGGTGCGCTCCGCGGGGTCTGGGCCACGCGTGGCATCGAGATGGCGAGCAGGATCGTGCGTGGCCTGTACCCGGGGAGCCAGGACCTGGACGGGGCGCCGGAGGAGCACCCCGTGGTCGAGCGGACGGATGCCTGGCTGGACGGGAATTCCGACGCTCCGGCGGCACTGCGCCGCATCGTCCTCGAGGAGCGCGACCACCTGCTGCGCTCCCTCAGGGCGCAGGCTCAGGGCACGCGGTAGAGCCACTCCTCGGTGCCGAACTTGCGCTCCACGAGTTCCCCGGCGCGCTGCAGCTCGTCCTCGGACAGAGTCGCGTCCACGGCGCCGTAGCGCTGCCGAAAGGTGGAGATCATCACGTCGATGATCTCCTCACGGGCCACGCCCGTCTGGCGACGCAGCGGATCCACCCTCTTCTTGGCGCTCTTCGTGCCCTTGTCGGACATCTTCTCCTTGCCGATGCGGAGCACCTCGAGCATCTTGTCGGCGTCGATGTCGTAGCTCATGGTCACGTGGTGCAGCATGCCGCCGTTGGCGAGCCGTTTCTGCGCGGCACCGCCGATCTTGCCGATCTCCGTGGCGATGTCGTTTAAAGGCTGGTACCAGGCCCTGATGCCGAGCTTCTCGAGCGCCTCCATCACCCACGCGTCCAGGAAGGGGTACGAGTCAGCGAAGCTCATGCCGTCCACGAGCGACTGCGGTACGTAGAGGGAGTAGGTGATTGCATTGCCGTGCTCCATGAACATGGCGCCGCCGCCGCTGATCCTGCGCACGACGGTGACACCGTGCCGGGCGGCTCCGTCGGGGTCCACCTCGTTGCGCATGGACTGGAAACTACCGATCACCACCGACGGGGACTGCCACTCCCAGAAGCGCAGGGTCGGGTTGCGGGCGCCGGAACCGACGTCGTGCGTCAGGACCTCGTCCATGGCGACGTGCATCGCCGTGGACAGCGGTGTCGGCGGGATGATCTCCCACTGGTGGTCGGCGAACCCGGTGGCCCGGCCCAGGGCGCGGCGGACGGCCGTGGCGATGGCGGATGCCGAGAACCCGAACAGGACGGCGGAAGGATCGAGGCGTGCCGTGATGGCGCTCGCGAGTTCCCCGGGCGCCGTGTCCGTGGGAAGGCCCTCGAGCGCGGCATTGATGTCGAGGAGGGCCTCGTCCGGCTCGAGGAAGAAGTCACCATTGACCGAGACCCCGGTGAGGCGCCCGTCCCGGACCGAGAGGTCCACGGCGGTGAGCTTGCCGCCCGGGGTCTTGAACTCGCCGTGCAGGCGGCCGTCGTCCGATGCCGATGCCATGGGTGGACCTCCTGGGTGCCGGCCCGCTGCGGGCGGGCAGTGCTGGTGCTGGATGGAACTGCTCGTTAAGCGGGAAAAGCCACGCCGTCGCGGCATGGCTTTCCCTCGTGGATGCAGGGCGTCAAGCCCTCGTCCGGTGTGCTGCGGAAGACTACTTCTTGCCGCCGAAGCCCTTGAAACGGGCGTTGAAGCGCTCGACGCGACCGGCGGAGTCCATGATGCGCTGCTTGCCCGTGTAGAACGGGTGCGACTCCGAGGAGATCTCGACCTCGATGAGGGGGTAGGTGTTGCCGTCTTCCCACTCGATGGTCTTGGACGAGCCGACCGTGGACTTGGTCAGGAACGCCTTGTCGGAGGCCAGATCGCGGAACACGACCGACTGGTACTGGGGGTGGATTTCAGACTTCACGGGACTACCTTCTCTGGTTGCCTGGATTTTGCCAGGCACGGGGGATGTAAAGGTTGGCGACAGGGCCAGCTATTCATACTAGCGCAGGAGGCCCTCCGACGCTAAAGCGCGTGCACCGCGCCGACGTCGTACCGGCACTCCCAGAAGGCGACGGCGGCCGCCGCGGCCACGTTCAGCGAGTCCACTCCCCCGTGCATCGGGATGGTCAGGGCGACATCGGCCTGCGCGAGTGCGCCGTCGCTCAGCCCGTCGCCCTCGGTGCCGAGCAGGAGGGCGAGGCGCTCGTGCTCCCCGGCGGCGAACTCCCCCAGCGGCACCGCCCCGGGCACCAGGGCGAGGGCTGCGACGGTGAAACCCGCCCCCCGGACGGCGGCGAGGGCATCCGGCCAGGTCACGAGGCGGACCCAAGGCACCTGGAAGACGCTGCCCATGCTCACGCGGACTGCCCGCCGGTAGAGCGGATCGGCGCTGCGGGGGCTCACCAGGACGGCGTCGATGCCGAGGGCAGCCGCCGAGCGGAACACGGCGCCGAGGTTGGTGTGGTCCACCATGTCCTCGATGATGGCGATGCGATGCGAGGACGCGAGGACATCGGCGAGCGGGAGCGGCTCGGGACGGTGCATGGCGGCCAGGGCGCCGCGGTGGAGGTGAAAGCCCGTGATCGCCTCGAGCGTGGCTTCCGGTGCCACGAAGGCGGGGACGGACGCGAACCGCGAGAGGACGTCCGCCAGATCGGCCAGCCACTTGGGGGCCAACAGGAAGGAGCGGGGCACATGGCCCGCGTCGATCGCGCGCCGCAGCACCTTGGAGCTCTCCGCGATGTAGAGGCCCTCCGCCGGTTCCTTCGCGAGGCGGAGCTGGACGTCGGTGAGGTTCCGGTAGTCCGCGAGCCGCGGATCGTCGACATCGTCGAGCTCGACGAGCGCCATCAGGTTTCCCTACCGGACAGCGGAGCGACCGGCGGCGTCACGCCCGGGCGACCGCGCTGTAGCGGCCGTTCTCCTCGGTGACTCGAAGGGCGACGTCGAACGCTTCGCTCAGGTTCTCCTCGGTCAGGACGCCCGGGAGCGGGCCTGCGGCCACGACCCTGCCGTCGCGGAGGAGCAACGCGTGCGTGAAGCCGGGCGGCACTTCCTCGAGGTGGTGCGTCACCAGCACCATGGCCGGCGCTTCCTCGTCCCGCGCGAGCTCCGTCAAGCGCTTCACGAGGTCCTCGCGACCGGCGAGGTCGAGACCCGCCGCGGGTTCGTCGAGGAGGAGCAGCTCCGGATCGGCCATGAGGGCCCGGGCGATCTGCACGCGCTTCCGCTCGCCCTCGCTCAGGGAGCCGAAGCGGCGGTTCATGAAGCGGGACATGCCCCACGTGTCGAGGAGGCGGAAGGCGCGTCGTTCGTCGAGGCGCTCGTACTGCTCGCGCCACCGGCCGGTGACGCCGTAGGAGGCGGTCACGACGACGTTCAGGACCGTCTCGTCGTCGGGGACCTGTGTGGCGAGGGCAGCGGACGCCAGTCCGATGCGCGGGCGGAGCTCGAACACGTCGACGGCGCCCATCACCTCGTCGAGGATGCCCACCACACCGCGGGTCGGATGCAGGCGCGCACCCGCGAGCTGCAGCAGCGTGGTCTTGCCCGCTCCGTTGGGGCCCATGACCACCCAGCGCTCACCCTCGCTGACCTGCCAGTCGATGTTATCGAGAAGAGTCTTGCCGCCCCTGACGAGGCTCACTCCCGCCAGTTCCAGAACGTCGCTCATGGTCCTAGACACTAGGCTAAGGAGCGGCTCCGTGGCGAAACCGGGAGCCTCCCGAGGGTTGTGCCCGACGGTCGTGCCCGTCCCGGCAGGTGCCGTCGGAGTCGCACCGGCAGCGCCCGGGAAGGGAACCCGCGCGCCCGGGCGTCCCCGGGGCAGGACGGGAAGAACACGACGACGCCGCCAGCGGCACGGACAGGAGCGGACAGCATGCCGGACCACATCCCGGACAGTATCCCGGACAGTACGGCGGAGAACAGGGCGGACAGCGCGAGGGTGGTCGCCTATGCCCGCCGGCTCGAGGACGGGCAGCACGAGGACCTGGTGTCCGTCCTGCGGGAACTCGGCACCGAGGTCACGGGAGTGTCCGCGGCCGGGACGGCGACGTACGCCGTCCTGACGGTCGACGTCGTCCTGCCGGCGGACCGGTCCGGGCGGATCTCCCCGCTCCGTACGGGACTGTCTGAATGGACCGACCGGACCGGCATCGGAGCGGCCCTCGTCCCGGCGGCAGTCTACGCACCCGGCCCCAAGCTGCTGATCATGGACGTCGACTCGACGCTGATCAAGCAGGAGGTCATCGAACTGCTCGCCGCGCACGCGGGACGTGAGGCGGAGGTCGCAGCCGTCACCGAGGCGGCGATGCGCGGAGAGCTCGATTTCGCGCAGTCCCTGCATCACCGGGTGCGCGCGCTGGAAGGCCTGCCCGCGTCCGTGATCGACGAGGTGGCCGGCAGGATCGAACTGAGCGATGGCGCGGAGGAGCTCGTGGCTGCGTACCTCGGGGCCGGCCACCGCGTGGGGGTGGTCTCGGGAGGTTTCTCGCAGGTCCTGGCACCCCTCGCCGAGCGCCTCGGCCTGTCCTTCGCCAAGGCGAACGACCTCGACATCGCCGAGGGCGTGCTGACGGGGCGCGTTCGCGGCGCCGTCGTCGACCGCCGGGAGAAGGCGCGCATGCTGCGCACCGAGGCCGGCCGTGCCGGGGTCCCCCTGGCAGCGACCGTGGCCGTGGGCGACGGCGCGAACGACCTCGACATGCTCGCGGCCGCGGGCCTCGGCGTCGCGTTCAATGCCAAACCCGCGGTCCGCGCGGCAGCCGACGCCGCCCTGGACCTGCCCGACCTCGACGTCGTCCGCCACCTGGCCGGTCTCTAGGGGCCAGCCCTTCAGGTCGTCCCGCGCGAAGGACTTGTCCCGCGCGAAGGGCGCCCTTCCATGTGAAGGGCGCCCTCCTGTGTGCGGTGGATGCCGGCCGGACGCGCCCCGGCCGGCGTCAGCTCCTGGCGGGGGCGTCAGCTCTTGGCGAGGAAGTCCTCGGCGCCGCCCACGTATTCGGTGTGGCCGGTGGGCACGTCGGCCGTCACCATCCGGACGATCTCGGTGGCGAACTCCGCCACCGAATACAGGCGTCCTGCCTCCTGGCGCCGTGCCTCGATGGCGCCCGGCGTCGCCCGGTCGAGAAGGGTCGCGGTGACCGTGCCCTCGATCATGTCGCCGGACACGACCACGAGGGAGATGCCCTTCTCGTCGAGCTGCGGGATGAGCGCGCGCAGTGCGTCCTCTCCGGCCCGCTTGCTGCGGGCGACGGGCTCGTACGCGTCCATCGTCTCCACCTTCTCGATGAAGTGCGCCTGGTGGCTCGTGACGAAGACCACCCGCGATCCCGCGGGCATCACCTCGGCGGCTGCCGTGAGCATGTTGACCTGCGCATCGCGGTTGAGCTTGAGCGCGTAGTCCTCCCCCATGCCGGTCTCCATGCCGCCGGAGGCGTTGAGGACGAGCAGGTTGAGCCCGCCGAAGGTCGACACCGCGGCATCGACCAGCGCGGCCGGCCCCTCGGGCGTGGTCAGGTCCGCTCCCACGGCGACGGCCCTGCCGCCCGACGCCTCGATCCCCGCGACGACCTTGTTGGCGCGGGGCGCCTTCTGGCGGTAGTTGACGACGACGGCCGCGCCCTGCGCGGCGAGCTGCTGCGCGACGTCGGCTCCGATGCCGCGGGACGATCCGGTGACGATTGCTGTGGTGCCCTCGAGGGTGGCCATGGTGCTCCTTCTGCTGGAATTTGATGGTGCGGGGACGGAGTGGGGGCTCCGTGGGAATCGGTGGGGGGTCAGTGGCCCATGCCGAGGCCGCCGTCGACGGGGATGACGGCGCCGGAGATGTAACCGGCGGCGTCGCCGGCCAGCCAGGACACGACGCCGGCCACCTCCTCGGGGGATGCGAAGCGCCCGGCCGGGATGGTCGCCAGGTAGCTCTTGCGGGTGTCGTCGGGGAGTTCCGCCGTCATGTCGGTGTCGATGAACCCGGGCGCGACGACGTTGGCCGTGATACCACGGGAGCCCAGCTCCCTCGTCAGCGAGCGCGCGATGCCGATGAGTCCCGACTTCGACGCCGAGTAGTTGATCTGGCCGGGCGCCCCATAGAGACCCGTGACGCTGGAGATCAGGATGACGCGCCCGCGCCGCAACCGGATCATGCCGCGCGACGCACGCTTGACGACCCGGAACGCTCCCGTGAGGTTCGTGTCGATGACGTCGGTGAAGTCGCTCTCGGTCATGCGCAGGAGCAGCGTGTCCCGGGTGATGCCCGCGTTCGCGACGAGCACCTCGACCGGACCGTGCTCGGCTTCCACCTGCGTGAAGGCCGCGTCGATCTGCTCCTCGCTCGTGACGTCGGCCTTGACGCCGAGCATTCCCTCGGGCACCTCGCCACTTCGGTAGGTGATGGCAACCTTGTCGCCGTTGGCTACGAATACCTTGGCGATGGCAAGGCCGATCCCCCGGTTTCCTCCGGTGATGAGGACGCTGCGTCCGGAGGCCGTCGTCTTGCTGTCTGCACCAGATGCCAAGGGGAAACTCCTCTATCTGCGGGCCGGAAGGGGTCCACGTTGTTCGCTGTTGTTCGTCGTGTTGTCCGCTGTCGACGGTCCCGCCAAGGATCCGCCGGAGCGTGTCGACCCTTTCAGGCCCGCCGTGCGGCCAAACTATCCCGACGATCCTAGCGGGGCATCCCTCGACTTCGGGAACGGGACCCGGAGTGAGATAATTGAGGGATTCTCCTTGGAGTGTGATGAGTAAACAAACGAAGCACAACCCAGACGTCCACACCATCTCCGACGCTCGTGAATCACACAGCGACGAGATGCGGTCGCGAATGATCAGGTACTCGGTATCGATGGGGCTCCGCCTCATCTGCTTCGTCCTGGTCTTCGTCGTCCCCTACGTGTGGCTGCAGTGGGTGATGATCGCAGGTGCCGTGTTCCTGCCGTACTTCGCAGTGATCATCGCGAACGGCGGAAGCGATACCAGCAACATCCGGCACAGCGACGCGCTGATCGATCGCGCCCCGGTCCGGGAGATCGAGGCCCGGGTGGTCGACGCCGGTCCGGCGGACGAGGACGAGGTCCTCAGCGGAGAGATCATCGATGACACCCAGCAGCGCGCGCGGCACGGCTCCTCTGCCGCCGGCAACGGCACCACGGGTGCAGATGCCTGAGATCCCGGCGGGTCGACCCGCGGCTGCCTCGATCGCGGGCCTCGGCCTGTTCGGGGCACCGCGGGCCGCGGACAGCGGAGCGCCCGTCTGCTCGCGCAAGGGCTGCAGGAACGCGGCCGAATGGCAGCTGCTCTGGAACAACCCGCGCATCCATACACCCGACCGCCGCAAGGCGTGGGCGTCCTGCCCGGACCACGTCGAGTGGTTCGAGGAATACCTCCGGGACCGCGGACTCTGGAAGGAGACGCTCCCCCTGACCGCCGATCAACCGATGGAGACCCGTTAGGTGTACCGCTTCCTCTTCTCCGCCCGCTGGTTCGGCTGGCTCGCCATGGTCATCGTGCTGGCCGCAGGGTGTGTGGGCCTCGGACGCTGGCAACTCGACCGTCGCGAAGCGGTCGTGGAGAACATCCAGCGCATCGAGGCGAACTACGACGCCGCTCCTGAGCGCTACCTACCGGGCGAGAACGGCTTCGACAGCTACGACCCGGACCGCGAGTGGGCTCCCGTCACCTTCACCGGGACCTATGACATCGCGCACCAGGTCGTCGTGCGCAACCGGCCACTGAACGGCCAACCGGGCTACGAGGTGCTCACGCCCCTGAAGCTCGACGACGGCACAGCCGTCATCATCGATCGCGGCTGGCTGCCCATCGGCAATGCGGAGGCGGGCCGTCCCGACGAGATCCCCGCTCCGCCTGCCGGCCGGGTCGAGGTCACGGCCCGGACGAAACCCGGAGAGCCGCCGGTCAACCGCGGGGCCCCCGAAGGCCAGGTCGCGTCGATCGATCTTCCCGCGCTCGCGGGCAGGCTGGACTATCCGCTGCAGGACGCGGCCTACGGCCTCCTGGCCGTCGAACGGCCGGCGGCGGCGCAGACACCGGTTGCCGCACCGAAGCCCTCCATCGACGAGGGCCCGCACCTGTCGTACTCCATGCAGTGGTTCGCCTTCGGAGTCCTGGCCTTCGTGGGCCTCGGTTACGCCGCGCGGCAGCAGCGCCGCAGCGACGAGGAGCAGGACGGGACGGCTCCGGAGCGCCCGGCACGGCGGCGTCGCCCTTCATCGGAAGACGAGGAGGACGCCATCCTCGACGCGCAGGGCATCCGCTAGGGGGCCCGCCCCGGTCCCTCGGAAGGGGCCGGGCCGCAAGGGACGCGCGACCATCGGCCCTGTCACCCGGGGAATCCGAAGCAGGGATAGAACTCCTCCACACCGGGTCGGGCAATCTCGATGCAGCGTCACTTCGTCTGTTCCAGGACCGCGGTGGTGTCCGTACCCGTAGCCGTGAAGTCTCCGACCGTCACGGACACATCTGCGGTGGCTGCGCGCATCCGACTATTGTCGGTCGCGTTCACGTTGCCCTCGCCGGGGTGATGCTCGTGACTATGGGACGTGACGTGCTGGAGGGGGCCAGTGGCCGTCCAGGATGCCGAGAGTGCGATGGTGACGGGGTCTCCGCTGCCGTCGGAGCCTGCCAGCCGGGTGTCAATGGAGGCGGGGGCTAGCCGGGGATCAACCACCAGGGGCGCCATGGTCTGGCCCTCCGCCTGGAACAGTACTGCGCCCCCGCCGGCGGCCGCGCTGACCGGGTCGGGCGCCGTGGCACAGGTGTCGGTGACGCGCACGAACACGGCGGTGAGGCCCTGCTTGTTGACGGGGCCGGGCTGATCCGCGTACGTGGCGACGCTCGAGGAGACGAATACTTCGGTCTGCTCGCAGCCGGCGGTGGCACCATGTCCGCGTAG
Organism: Arthrobacter pasteuri; assembly: GCF_054510955.1. Lineage (NCBI taxonomy): Bacteria > Bacillati > Actinomycetota > Actinomycetes > Micrococcales > Micrococcaceae > Arthrobacter > Arthrobacter pasteuri. Next base: position 256,761 of record NZ_JBTNDO010000001.1, on the reverse strand, counting down.
GCATGGGTCGACCGTGACCTCACCTGCGGTCGTGGCTGTGTGCTCCAGTTGTGCCGTCGAACCCGCACTTGGAGCCGGCGCCACAGATGGATCCGCACACCCGCCGGCGGCACTTACTGTGCCCGTCCTTCCTGTGGTCGCTTGCGCTGCGCGTAGTGGTGCCCGAGTGAGTCCGTGTAGATGTCGACGGAACGGAGTGTCTCGTCCGAGGTGTCCTCCGCCGCATCATGGGCGTGGACCACGGGAGTGTCGCCATCGGATCGATCTGCCGGCCCGAGGAACACGGCGGCAGCCCTGTCAAAGCCGTGGAAGAACGATGGGTGCGTTTTCCTCTTCGTCACGACCAGTGGTGCTGTCGGCTGCTCGGCGGAGCGCGGCGTATCCCCGACCCCTGGGGGTTCGGGGGTCGGACGACCGAAGAGGTGCCGATCGAAGAGGTGCTGATGCTGCTTTTTCGGGTGAATTCTCATCACACACCTGTTTCATGCTGGGGTACTATTCTACTCCGCTGGACCCTTACATCCCCGGCTCCGCTCCTCGGGATCCGGGAATCCCCGAGCCCGATTCTCGCCTCGGGTGAACGGTATGGACCGGTCCCGATGTGGACGACCGTCGACGCCCGAGCCGTCACGGGCATAGAGTCGTCAGAGCCCCTTCACGAAAGTTGACCCCCTATTAATTCCCGTCGTGTTCCCCGTGCCCGCGCCCTCCTCGCCCTCACCGCACTACTCCTCGTGACCGGTTGCGTCTCGAGCGAGCCGCCGGATGCCGCTGAGTCCGCGGCTGCTGCGGCGTCCGTCGTTCTCGCACACCCCGGTGCCGAGAAGCGCCACGTGGTGGCAGGCACAGATACCCAGACGTCGATCCACATGAGCAGCATGATGTTCGACCGCAGCCCGGCGGCCGTGGTCGTCGCTCGCCGGATCGAGGATGAATCGGTCCTCGTCGACGCCGATCTCGCCGCAGCATCGAGTGCTGCGGCGGGCCTCCATGTCCCCGTCCTGGTGGTGAGCCCGAGTGGATCCGATGCGGCGGAAGTCACGGCCGAGCTCGAACGGCTGGAGGTCGAGACAGTCATCGGGTACGGAGACCCGGCGGCCGACTGGGAAGCCCTCGCCGCGCAGCGCGCCCTCGTGGCTGGTCCTACGTCGGCGGCAGGGTTCGAAAAGGTTCTGGGGCTGGCTGTCAGTCCCGTCCCCGTGGAGGCCGACGTCGTCGCCTCGGTCCGTGAACTGGGCGGACCCGACCCCCGCCTGCTCACTCTGGAACCGGCCACGACACCGCCGGCACCTGAGCCATCGCCTGGTGCCTCGGCGACCGGTGCCCCGTCCGCGGGACTCGCGGAACTCGCTACTGCAGCGGAAGTCCCGGACTTCACGCCCGCGGCCCAACCGATCCAGGCGCTGGTGCTGGCTACGCCCTCCTCCGCACTGGCACCTCTGGTGACAGCAAGGGCCGCCGGAGCCGATGTCGAACTGGCGACGGAGCCAGACCCGCGAGCCACCGGGCGGACGGTGGATGCGGTACGGTCACACGCCGACCGCGCGATCCTCGCCGTGGGTGACGCGTTCGGATCCGAGCAGATCTTCGCCGAGCGGGTCCGCGTGGCCGCGACGGCCGCACAGCTGCCCGGCGGCGGCCAGACCGTCTTTCCCGGCCGCCGCATGGTGGCCCTCTACGGGCACCCCAGCGGCCCCTACCTCGGAGCGCTGGGCGAACAGGACATCGAGGCGACACTCGCACGGGTGAAGGATCTCGCCGCCCAGTATCAGCCGTTCAGTGACGAGCCCGTCGTTCCTGCACTGGATCTCATCGCCACCGTAGCCAGCGCCGATCCCGGTGCGGACGGTGACTACTCCAGCGAGACCTCCATCGACCAGCTCGAACCCTGGATCGACGCCGCCGAGGAACAGGGCGTGTACGTGGTGCTGGACCTGCAGTCCGGACGGTCAGACTTCCTGTCCCAGGCCAAGCTCTACGAAGAGCTCCTTGCCCGACCGTCCGTCGGACTGGCCCTGGATCCGGAGTGGAGGCTTCTCCCCGGCCAACAGCCACTCGAGCAGATCGGCACCGTCAGCGCCGCCGAGATCAATGCTGCCAGCACCTGGCTCGCGAACCTCACGCGGGACCGAGCCCTGCCGCAGAAACTCCTGATGATCCACCAGTTCCGCATCGACATGATCAGCGAGCGCGAGGACCTCGACGTCTCACGGACAGAACTGGCAGTGACTCTGCATGCGGACGGTCACGGGACCCCCGCCCAGAAACTCGATACCTGGTTCGCTCTCCAGTCGGTCCCTCCCGAAGGGACCTGGCCCTCCTGGAAGAACTTCTACGACGAGGACCAGCCGATGCTGACACCGGAGCAGACCTACACACTCATCGACCCGAAGCCCTGGCTGGTCACCTACCAGTAGTCGCCTCACCAGGACCTTCTGCTACTCCCGTGGGCCGAGGGCGGGCCGCCGAGTAGCAGGAGGAAGCCAGCGAGATCCCAGCGCTGCCCGCCCCGTCACCACGCCCGTGCTGAGCGTCCTGGCGGACGGCCGGCAGGACGGACGCCACCTAGGCCAGGGCTGCGATCGCGCGGTTCCGGTTGCGCCCGAAGGTCAGGGCGTCGAGGGAGAAGCGACCGGCGCCGACCAGGCCGAGAGCGGCTGCACCGGCCGCGAGGACGAGCACGAGTTCGTATCCGCCGTTGTCGGCGAAGATGCCGGCGGGGGCGTGGACCAGGAAGAGGGCGCCGAGCATATCCAGGGCCAGGAGGGCTGCGACTGGTCGGACCAGTACGCCGAGGATGAGGGCGGCCCCGCCGAAGAGTTCGAGGAAGCCGACAGCCGGTCCGATCAGCTCGGCTGCCGGCACCCCCATCTGGGCGAAGGCTGCCTGCGTACCGGGAATGGTGTAGTCGAAGATCTTCTGCCAGCCGTGGGCGAGGAAGACGACGCCCAGGGCCACGCGCAGAACCGTGCGGGCAAGGGTGGATGTCGTAGTAGAGGCGGAGGTCTCGGTCATGGGACTCAAGCCCAGAAACTCAATATCTGGTTCGCTCTCCAGTCGGTCCGAGTAATCGGAGGCGATTGAAGGACATCACGGGCCGGAATGCAACCACCTCTTCGTGTTGCACCGCCGTCCGGGCAGGAATTAGCCTCGGTGTCATCAGACCGCCGAGGAGCGCCACCGGCGCCGGAAGGAGGAGCGCATCACCGCTGACCACGACCGATCAACACCTGTCCAATCCACGAAAGCCCCTCGCCAGGGGCTTTCCCTTTTGTGGCGGTCAGCACGGGTCGTAGGCGACACGGTTGGTGAGAACCGTTGCTGGGAGGTGTTCGACCCGGGCCCTCGCCCCACCCGTGAAGGGAGACACCCGGGCCCCTGGCAGGGGTGGTGAAGGGCAGCCGGACCTAGGCGAGGGTGACGAGCTCCAGGTAGTCGGAGTTCCACAGGTCCTCGACGCCGTCCGGCAGCAGGACGACCCGCTCGGGATCGAGTGCGTCGACGGCACCCTCGTCATGGCTGACCATGACCACGGCCCCGCTGTAGTTCTTGAGGGCCCCCAGGATCTCTGCGCGGCTCGCAGGGTCCAGGTTGTTCGTCGGCTCGTCGAGGAGCAGCACGTTCGCCGAGGATGCGACGATGGTCGCCAGGGCCAGACGCGTCTTCTCGCCGCCGGAGAGCACACCGGCGGGCTTGTCGACGTCGTCGCCCGAGAAGAGGAACGAACCGAGGATGCCGCGTACTTCCGCGTCCTGCATGTCCGGGGCAGAAGACTTCATGTTCTCGAGGACCGTCCGCTGGGTGTCCAGCGTCTCGTGCTCCTGGGCGTAGTACCCGACCTTGAGTCCGTGGCCCGCGATGACCTGTCCGGTATCGGGCTTGTCCACCCCGGCGAGCATGCGCAGCAGCGTGGTCTTCCCGGCACCGTTGAGTCCGAGGATGACCACCTTCGACCCGCGGTCGATCGCGAGGTCGACGTCGGTGAAGATCTCCAGCGATCCGTAGGACTTGCTGAGTCCCTCGGCCGTCATGGGCGTCTTGCCGCAGGGGGACGGCTCCGGGAAGCGGAGGGCAGCGACCCGGTCCGAGGCCCGCACCGCATCGAGGCCGCCGAGCAGGCGTTCGGCGCGCTTGGCCATGTTCTGCGCGGCCACGGCCTTCGAGGCCTTCGCCCGCATCTTGTTCGCCTGGTCCATGAGGACCTGGGCCTTCTTCTCGGCATTGGCGCGCTCGCGCTTGCGGGCGCGCTCGTCCGTCTCGCGCTGGAGCTGGTAGCGCTTCCAGCCCATGTTGTAGACGTCGATCGTCGCGCGGTTGGCGTCCAGCTGGAACACCTTGTTGACGGTCGCCTCGAGGAGCTCGACGTCGTGGCTGATCACGATCAGCCCGCCCTGGTGGTTCTTCAGGAAGTCACGCAGCCAGGCGATGGAATCGGCGTCGAGGTGGTTGGTGGGCTCGTCGAGGAGCATCGTCTCGGCACCCGAGAACAGGATGCGGGCGAGTTCGACGCGCCGGCGCTGGCCGCCGGACAGGGTCTTCAGCGGCTGGTTGAGGATGCGCTCGGGCAGGGCGAGGTTCGAGGAGATGGACGCCGCCTCGGCCTCGGCGGCATACCCGCCACCGGCGAGAAACGCGGCCTCGATGCGGTCGTAGCGCGCCATCGCCTTGTTCCGCACCGACGTCTTCTCGCTGGCCATGTCCTCGTGGGCCTGGCGGAGTTCGCCGACGACGGCGTCCAGGTTCCGGGCCGAGAGGATCCGGTCACGGGCCAGCTGCTCCATGTTCGGTGTGCGGGGGTCCTGCGGCAGGTAGCCGATCTCACCGGAACGGGTCACCGTGCCGCCCGCGGGGAGTGATTCCCCGGCCAGCACCTTGGTGAGGGTGGTCTTGCCGGCACCGTTGCGCCCGACGAGCCCGATCTTGTCGCCCTTGTCCACACGGAAGGACACCTCGTCCATGAGGAGGCGGGCACCGGCCCGGAGCTCCAGGTTCGATACGTTAATCATGGTGAGGCCTTTCGATGGTGCCGGAGACGGCGTTTTCTTGTAGGAATCCCACAAGGGATCCCCGAATGACCGGCGCTAGTCTCGGTACAGAAGCAGTTACGGCTGGAGGAATTCGACAAATCACCGGAAGAGCCGGTGCGACTCCGGCCTGCTGAAGGAGCGTGCGCCATGCAGCCAGCGGAGAAAACCGTCACCGGACCGGCCGGCGGGAGCCGGCGGTCGTCCCGGAAGCGGTGGGATACCACCGATCTCTCGCTGGTCGCGGTCTTTGCCGCCCTCATCGCCGCCCTTGCAATCTTACCCGGTATACCGGTCGGTCCGCTCGGCGTGCCCATCACGCTGCAGACCCTCGGTGTGATGCTCGCCGGGATCGTGCTCGGACCGGGACGCGGAGCCGCCGCCGTCCTGCTCTACCTGGCCGCCGGGCTGATCGGCCTGCCGGTCTTCAGCGGCTTCAACGGCGGCTTCGGTGTCCTCGCCGGACCGTCGGCGGGATACCTCCTGGCGTTCCCCCTCGCAGCACTTGTCGCGGGCCTGCTGGCCGTCGTCGTGCTGCGCAGGGCGCGCCGGTTCCGCGCAGGCCTCCTCTTCCTCGCCTGCCTGGCCGCCAGTCTCCTGACCATCCACCCCCTGGGCGTGGCGGGGCTCATGGTCAACGCCGGTCTCCCCCTGCGTGAGGCGATCATCATCGACGCCGCGTACCTCCCCGGCGACGTGATCAAGAACGTCCTGGCCGCCCTGATCGCCGTGTCGGTCCACCGCGCATTCCCCCGACTGCTCTCCACCCGGAGGCGCGCACCCCGTGATTGAGTTCAGGGGCGCAGGCGTCCGGACGGATGACGGCGAGGCCCGGACACTCGTCCACCCCCTGACGCTCACCCTGGCAGAACGGAGGGTGTCGGTGATCGGGGCCAACGGTTCCGGGAAGTCGACGCTCCTGCGGCTGATCAACGGCCTGCTGGCCCCGTCCGAGGGATCGGTGGCGGTCTTCGGGCAGGACACCCGGACCGCGGGGCGGGCCGTGCGCCGCGCCGTCGGGTTCGTCTTCACCGATCCCCTGTCGCAGCTCGTCATGCCGACGGGGCGCGAGGACGTCGAGCTGTCCCTCCGGGCCCGCAGGCTTCCTGCCGCGGAGCGCCGCCGGCGGGGCGAGGACGTCCTGCGACGGTTCGGTGTGGCGCACCTCGCGGACCGCAGCATCTACGACCTGTCCGGCGGTGAGCGCCAGATCCTCGCCCTCGCCGCCGTCCTCGCGGTGGAACCACGGATCCTCGTGGCGGACGAGCCGACCACGCTGCTCGACCTTCGCAACGACGCGCGGGTCCGCTCACTCATCGCGGGCCTCGACCAGCAGGTCGTCTTCACGACCCACAACCTCGACTTCGCCCTCGAGAGCGACCGGACACTCGTGGTCGACGACGGCAGGATCGTCTTCGACGGTGCGCCGGCGCACGCCGTGGCGCTCTACCGCGAGCTCGCCGCAGCGGTGCCGGACGGCCGGGTGTGAGGGGCTTCGGCAGTACCCTGGGCCTGTACGAGCCCGGCCGTGGCTTCCTGTACCGGCTGCCGCTCCCGCTCAAGGCGGCGGCCTCCCTCGCATGCGCCGTCGCCGTCGTGGCATGGCGGTCGCCGGAGACCACCGCCGCCGCACTGGCCGTGACTGCCGGTGCGCTCCTGGCCGGCGCACGCCTCTCCCCCGGACGGATCCTGCGCATGCTCCTGCCGGCGGCGCCGCTTCTCGGCATTCTTGCGCTCTACCAGGGCGTGGCCCAGGGGTGGCTGCGTGCATTCGTCGTCGTGGGCGGCATCGTGGCCTGCCTCCTGGCGGCGCGGGCCGTGACCCTCACGACGCCGACGCAGGACCTCCTCGACGGGGTGGTGCGGCTGGTGCGGCCCTTCCGGAGGCTCGGCGCCGATCCGGAACGCTTCGCCCTCGCCCTCTCGATCATGCTGAGGAGCATCCCCTACCTCGCGGGGCTGTTCGTCGACGTCCGCGAGGCGGCCCGTGCGCGGGGACTGGACCGGAGCCCGCGCGTCGCCGTGACGCCGCTGGTCGTCGGCGCAGTGGCGTATGCCCACCGGACGGGTGAGGCGCTTGCAGCGAGGGGCCTCGGCGACCACGAGGACGGCGAACTGGACGGGGACAGCGACGGGAACAGCGACGGGGACAGGGACGGGGACAGGGACGGGGACAGGGACGGGAACGAGGACTCGGGGGCCGCCGGCCGCCGCGGGAATCCGACGAACGGGTGAGTCCCTCCGGAACGACGAAGAGGGCGGCCCCAGCGCCTGCTGGAACCGCCCTCCGGCTGATTGCCGGGTGAACCTCAGATGTTGAAGCCGAGTGCCCGCATCTGGTCGCGGCCGTCCTCGGTGATCTTCTCGGGACCCCATGGCGGCATCCACACCCAGTTCAACCGCCACTCGTCGACCACGCCGTCCAGCGCCTGGCCGACCTGCTCCTCGAGCACATCGGTCAGCGGGCACGCGGCCGTGGTGAGCGTCATGTCGATCAGGAGGGCGCCGTCCTCGGCGTACTTCAGGCCGTACAGGAGCCCGAGGTCGACGACGTTCACGCCGAGCTCCGGGTCGATCACGTCCCGCAGCGCTTCCTCGATGTCATCCAGCGCGGTCTGCGCCTGCTGCACATCACTCATCGCACTCTTCCTTCCGAACAGTAGTCACGTGACCCGGCACGCGGACGTGCCGGGAATCCTGGTGGTCCTAGGCCTCGACCGCGGACTGGGCCGTGAACCGATCGTAGCCCTCTTCCTCGAGGCGGTCAGCGAGTTCCGGACCGCCCTCTTCGGCGATGCGGCCCGCCACGAACACGTGCACGAAGTCCGGCTTGATGTAGCGCAGGATCCGTGTGTAGTGCGTGATGAGCAGCGTGCCCATCTCGCCCTTCGAGTGCTCGCGGTTGACTCCCTCGGAGACGACCTTCAGGGCGTCGACGTCGAGCCCGGAATCGGTCTCGTCGAGGATCGCGAACTTCGGGCGGAAGAGCTCGAGCTGGAGGATCTCGACGCGCTTCTTCTCGCCGCCGGAGAAGCCCTCGTTGACGTTGCGCTGGGCGAAGTCCGCGTCGATGCGCAGCTGCGACATGGCAGCCTTGACGTCCTTGGTCCAGTGCCGCAGGCTCGGGGCTTCGCCGTCGAGGGCGGTCTTCGCCGTGCGCAGGAAGTTGGTCATCGTGACGCCGGGTACCTCGACGGGGTACTGCATGGCCAGGAAGAGGCCGGCGCGGGCACGCTCGTCGACGCTCATGGACAGGACGTCCTCGCCGTCGAGCGTGATGGATCCGCTGTCGACCTTGTAGCGGGGGTGCCCGGCGATCGTCGACGCGAGGGTCGACTTGCCGGAACCGTTGGGGCCCATGATCGCGTGCGTCTCGCCGGTGTTGATCGTCAGCGTGACACCCTTGAGGATGGGGATGTTGCCCTGCTCAGTGTCGATGCTGACGTGCAGGTCCTTGATTTCAAGTGTGGACATCGTGTTCTTTTCTCCTTCGCCTGCTGTGCAGGAAGTGTGTGCGTGGACGGCCGCGCTAGCCGAACTGCGGGGCGGGGGCTCCGTTGGTGACCGTCGTGATATCGACATAGACGTCGCCGTCATGGATCTCGAGTGCGAACACCGGGACGGGTTCGTAGGCGGGGAGCTGCAGCGGGGCACCGCTGCGCAGGTCGAACTGGGAGCCGTGGCCCCAGCATTCGATGGTGCAGCCCTCGACGTCGCCCTCGGACAGGGAGACGTCCGCGTGGGAGCAGGTGTCCCCGAGCGCGTGGATCTCACCGTCCGAATCACGGACGATGACGACGGGATAGTCGTCGATGAGCACGCGCAGCGCCTGCTTCACCTGGATGTCGTCGACGCTGCAGATCAGCTCGCCGCTGGGGGCATCAGCCATCAGAGGTTGCCTGCCGCGAGTTCCCGCTCGACCGACTCGGAGAGCCGCTCCTCGAGCGCGGGTACCTTGATCTGCTGGATGACCTCGGTGAGGAAGCCGCGGACCACGAGGCGGCGTGCGTCCTTCTCGGGGATGCCGCGGGCCATCAGGTAGAAGAGGTGCTCGTCGTCGAAGCGGCCGGTGGCGCTGGCGTGGCCTGCGCCCTCGATGAGGCCCGTCTCGATCTCGAGGTTCGGGACCGAGTCGGACCGCGCGCCGTCCGTGAGGATGAGGTTGCGGTTGGTCTCGTAGGTGTCCGTTCCCTCGGCCGCCTTGCGGATCAGCACGTCGCCGACCCACACGGTGTGCGCGTCCTTGCCCTGCAGCGCACCCTTGTAGGTGACGCGGGACTTGCAGTTGGGCACGGCGTGGTCGACCAGCAGTCGCTGCTCGAGGTGCTGGCCGGCGTCGGCGAAGTACAGGCCGTACATCTCGACCTCTGCGCCGGGGGCGGTAAAGATCGAGGACGGCGTGAGGCGCACGAGGTCGCCGCCGAGGCTGACGACGACGTGCTTGTAGCGCGCGTCGCGTCCTACCTTCGCCTGCTGCGAGGAGACGTGCACGGCGTCGCCGTCCCATTCCTGAACGCTGACGACCGTGAGTTCCGCGCCGTCGCCCACGACGATCTCGACGTTCTGGGCGAGCGTGACGGAACCGGAGTGGTCCAGCACGACGACGGCCTTCGAGAAAGCCTCCGCGCGGATCAGGATGTGCTGCGCCACCGCCTCGGACGCCGATCCGGTGACGCTGACCATGACCTCACCGTCCGCCACCGTCTCCTTGGGGATGGTGATGACGGTCGCCTCGGTGAAGGCATTCCAGGCTGCCGCGGACACGCGGTCCTCGGGCGTCGCCGCGGTGCCCAGGCGGGCGTCGCCGCGCTCGACCGTCTCGACGGTGACGTTGCCGGCACCGGTCACCTCGACGGCCGGAGCCGTGCCCGTCAGTGCGTCGGTGTGCAGGCCGCGCAGGCGCTTGAGCGGCGTGAAGCGCCAGTCCTCCTCGAGGCCCGTCAGGGTCGGGAAATCGGCGACGTCGAAGGACCTCCGGCGTTCCCCGCGGGACGCCTCGGGGACGACGGGGGCGTTGCCATGGCTGTGCTTCTTGAGCCCGAGCTGCTCGGAACCCGCGTTGCGCGCCGAGAGGCGCTCGCCCTCCTCTGTGAACCCGTCGATGGCGGCCGAGGCGCCCGAGGGGGCGCCCAGGCGGGCCTTCTCGTCGAGGTCGCCGAGGTCGGTGACCTCTCCCTCGGGGGCGGTGTCGGGCGAAATTTCCGTGTGGGTGGTCTCAGCCATTGCTAGCCTACGGCCCCTTCCATCTGCAGTTCGATCAACCGGTTCAGCTCGAGCGCGTACTCCATGGGCAGCTCACGGGCGATCGGCTCGATGAAGCCGCGCACGATCATGGCCATGGCCTCGTCCTCGGGGAGCCCGCGGGACATCAGGTAGAAGAGCTGCTCCTCGCTGACACGCGACACGGTGGCCTCGTGGCCCATAGTGACGTCGTCCTCGCGGATGTCGACGTACGGATAGGTGTCCGAGCGCGAGATGGTGTCGACCAGCAGCGCGTCGCAGCGCACGGTGTTCGCCGAATGCGTCGCTCCCTCACGGACCTGGACGAGCCCGCGGTAGGCGGCACGCCCGCCGCCGCGCGCCACGGACTTGGAAATGATCGAGGACTTCGTGTTCGGCGCGATGTGCACCATCTTCGAGCCGGTGTCCTGGTGCTGGCCCTCGCCCGCGAAGGCGATGGAGAGCGTCTCGCCCTTGGCGTGCTCGCCGACGAGGTACACGGCCGGGTACTTCATGGTGACCTTCGAGCCGATGTTGCCGTCGATCCACTCCATGGTGGCGCCCTCGTGCGCGATGGCGCGCTTGGTGACGAGGTTGTACACGTTGTTCGACCAGTTCTGGATGGTGGTGTAGCGGACGCGAGCGCCCTTCTTCACCACGATCTCGACCACGGCGGAGTGCAGGGAGTCGGACGTGTAGATCGGAGCGGTGCAGCCCTCGATGTAGTGCACGTAGGAGTCCTCGTCCGCAATGATCAGCGTGCGCTCGAACTGGCCCATGTTCTCCGTGTTGATGCGGAAGTAGGCCTGCAGGGGGATCTCGACATGGACGCCCTTGGGCACGTACACGAACGATCCGCCCGACCAGACGGCCGTGTTGAGCGACGCGAACTTGTTGTCGCCGACGGGGATGATCGTGCCGAAGTACTCCTTGAAGATCTCCGGGTGCTCACGCAGGGCGGTGTCCGTGTCGAGGAAGATGACGCCCTGGCGCTCGAGGTCCTCGCGGAGCTGGTGGTAGACCACCTCGGACTCGTATTGGGCGGCGACGCCGGACACGAGGCGCGCACGCTCGGCTTCGGGGATGCCGAGCTTCTCGTAGGTATTGCGGATGTCCTCGGGGAGGTCCTCCCACGTGTTCGCCTGCTTCTCCGTGGAGCGCACGAAGTACTTGATGTTGTCGAAGTCGATGCCGGAGAGGTCTGCACCCCAGGCGGGCATGGGCTTGCGGTCGAAGTACTTGAGGCCCTTCAGGCGGAGATCGAGCATCCATTCGGGCTCGTTCTTCTTCGCGGAGATGTCGCGGACGACTTCCTCGCTCAGGCCGCGGCGCGCGTTGTCGCTCGCCTCGTTCTTGTCGGCCCAGCCGTACTGGTAGGTGCCGATGCCCTCGAGTTCCGGGTTCTTCTCCAGGATGTCGCTGATCACCGACTCCGGCACTGCCGACGCAGCTGGCTTGCGGTCTACTTGATCCGTCATCATGGCCTTCCTTGCTGATGGATGGATAACGTTGCTGGATTGCTGGGGGACGCGACCTCCGCGGCCGCGGGGACGGCGGTGGATCCGGACGCTGCCGGAGCCGCCGTCGCCCTTCCCAGGGGTATGTGGGTGGTGCAGACGTGGCCGCCGCCGGCCAGTGTCGAGAGCCGGCGCACGTCGACGCCGAGGAGGCGGGCGAAGACGCCTGTCTCCTGGTCGCAGAAGGCCGGGAAGGCCGAGGCCAGTCCCTGGATGGGGCAGTGCCCCTGGCAGAGCTGGACGCTGAGCATCGTCGGGCGGCTCGACGGGGTCGAGGAGGAACGGACGCCGCGTGCCTGCGGCATCCCGACGGTCTTGGTCGATCCGACGAATCCGTCGGCCGTCAGGGCGCCCGCCAGCGCATGGGCGCGCGCTTCGAGGTCGGGGCCCGCGGCTTCGACGATCGGGCGGTAGCGCTCCTCCATGCCGGAGAAGCGGGTGCGTGCGAAGTCCTCGATGGCTTGGGGACCCGCGGCCTCGCCGAGCTGCGTCAGTGCTGCGGTGGCGATGTCGAGGTAGTCGTTGCCCATCTTGCTCTGGCCGCGCCGGCTCAGGACGTAGCGGCGGGCGGGGCGGCCGGCACCCGTGGCGGAGCTGCGGACGCGCTTGACCTCGATGAGGCCGTCCGATGAGAGGGCGTCGAGATGCCGGCGCATGGCGGCGGGCGTGAAGCCGAGGCTGTTCCCGAGTTCCGCGGCGCTCACCGGTCCGCGCTCGAGCACGGCCGACAGCACCCGGTCGCGGGTGCGCTCGTCAGGGTCCGGGGAGACGATCTGGGCCATCTGGTCGGCACGGCCGGCAGGGACCTCAGGCACGGCGCGGGTGCGCGGGGCGAGACTGTCGTCCGCCGGAACGGCGGCGCGGGGCGATGCGGTCACAGTCCATTCCTCCCGTCGGCGACACAATACACAACACAAGCATGACCTAATGTATTCCGCACCACCACTTAGGCGAGGCTACCCACCTGCGGCCCTCCGGCCTCCTACTACCTGACGTAGAATATTGGGGTGCCGACAACTTCCCCCGCCCTCGAGATCGACGGCCTGATCAAGGATTTCGGTCCTGTCGGCTCCCTCGACGGGCGGATGGTGCGGGTGCTCGACGGGGTCAGCCTGAGCGCAGCGCACGGCGCGGTGACCGTACTGCTCGGCGCCAACGGAGCAGGCAAGACGACGACGCTCGAGTGCGCCCAGGGGCTGCAGCGTGCCAACGGTGGTGTGGTCCGCCTCCTCGGCCAGGACCCCTACCGGGCGACACCCCAGCTGCGTGCCCGCGTCGGCGTGATGCTGCAGGACGGCGGCCTCCCGCCGTCGGTGCGGCCGCTTGCACTGCTGCGCCATGTCGCCTCCATGTACAGCGCTCCCCTGCCCGTCGACGCGCTGGCCGAGCGCCTCGGCCTCGACGAGTTCGGCGCCGTCTCCATCCGCCGGCTGTCCGGAGGGCAGAAGCAGCGCCTGGCCCTGGCCTGCGCGCTGGTCGGACGGCCCGAGGTCGTCTTCCTCGACGAGCCGAGCGCGGGCCTGGACCCGCAGTCCCGCTCGATCGTGTTCGACCTCATCCGGGAGCTCCGCGCGGACGGCCTCGCGGTCATCCTCACCACGCACCTGCTCGACGACGCGCAGAAGCTCGCCGACTACGTCTACATCATCGAGGGCGGCAGCACCGTCGCCGAAGGCACCGTCGCGGAGCTCACCGCCGACAAGGACGCCGACGGGATGCGCGAACTGCACTTCGAGACCGTGCCGGGCCTGACGCTTCCACCCGACCTCCTCCCCCACCTGCACCAGCGCGAGCCCGACCCGGGGCACTATGTCCTCCGCGGGCCGCTGACGGCGGGCGACGTCGCCCGCCTGGCCGAATGGTGGCAGGCGTCCGGTGTGATGCCCACCGCCATCAGCATGGCGCCCCGCTCACTGGAGGACGTGTTCCTCGACATCTCCGGACGGAGCATCCGATGACGCCGGGCGCAGCAACCCCACAGCAGGGCGTGCAAGGCGCGGGGTCGGCCCTGGGCACTGCCGCCTCCCTGCCGGCCCGCGTCCTGCGCCATGGCGGGTACGAGGCCCTGGCGATGCTCCGCAATGGCGAGCAGCTCGTCCTGGCGATCGTCCTGCCCCTGCTGGCACTCACGGCCCTCGTGATCACTCCGCTGCTCGATGCCTACGGTCCCAGCCGCATCGACATCGCCGCGCCGGGGGTCCTCGCCCTCTGCACGATGTCCACGGCCTTCACCGGGCAGGGCATCGCCACCGGCTTCGACCGCCGGTACGGCGTGCTCCGCTTCCTCTCGACGACGCCGCTCGGCCGTTCCGGGCTGATCCTCGGCAAGGCGGTCGCCGTCGCCGTCGTGCTCGCCGTCCAGCTCGTCGTGATCGGCGGTGCAGCGGCGCTCCTGGGCTGGTCGCCGCAGGTCGAGGGCATCCTTCCCGCCGCCGTCCTCCTGCTGGTCGGCTCGGCGGCCTTCACGGCCCTGGGTCTCCTCGTGGCGGGCACGCTCCGCCCCGAAGCCACCCTGGCCGTGACCAACCTCGTGTGGATCCTGCTGGCCGCCGCCGGCGGCGTGATCATCCCGGCAACGAGCCTGCCCGTTGCCGCCGAGCCGTTCATCTCCGTGCTGCCGTCCGCCGCCCTCGGCGACGGACTGCGCAGCGCCCTGGTGGACGGCACCCTCGACCCCGTCGCGTGCCTCGTCCTCCTCGTCTGGGCCGCACTCGCTAGTCTGGCGGCCATCCGCTGGTTCAAATGGAGCTGACGCCATGACCCTCCCCTCGACCTCCCGCCTGACGAGCGCCCTCCCGCGCACCACCACACCCCTCGTGCGCCGCCTGGCGATCGCCTCGCTCGTCTCCCAGATCGCCATCGTCGTGACCGGGGGCGCGGTCCGCCTCACGGCATCGGGCCTCGGCTGCCCGGAGTGGCCCCGCTGCACGCCGGACTCCATCGTCACCACCCCCGAAATGGGTTTCCACGGCGTGATCGAGTTCGGGAACAGGCTCCTGACCTTCGTGCTGGTTCTCATCGCCGTCGCCATGATCATCTCGGTGCTCGGGATGCGGCGGGAGCGCAGAGACCTGTTCCGGCTCTCCATCGGGCTCTTCCTCGGCATCCCGGCGCAGGCGGTCATCGGCGGCATCACCGTCTGGACCGACCTGAATCCGTGGGTCGTCGGCCTTCACTTCCTCGTGTCGATGGTCCTCGTCGCCCTGGCGACCGTACTGGTGAATCGCGCGCGGCTCACGGCGGACCAGTACCGCAGCCACACGGACCCGGCCGGGTCTCCCCTCCTGCGCCAGTTGCTCGTCACAGCGACGGTACTGACCTCGATCGCCGTCGTCCTGGGCGTCGTCGTCACCGGTTCCGGCCCGCACGCCGGTGACCACGGGGCTGCCCGGAACGGACTCGATTCCGACATCATGACGCGGCTGCACGCGCTCCCGGTGTACCTGCTCGTCGCCACGGTGGCACTCGCCGTCCTCCTCGCCTACCGCTCGCAGGTCCACGAGAAGCTGCGCACGGCGCTCGTCATCCTCGCCGCCGTCGTGCTGGCTCAGGGCGCCATCGGGTACACCCAGCACTTCCTGCACCTGCCCGTCGCCCTCGTGGCACTGCACATGCTCGGGGCGTCCCTGCTGATGGCTGCCGCGATCCACGCCCTCTACATCGGGACCACGCGGAAACCGCTGCCGGGCACGACGGCCGGGACCAGGGTGCCGCAGGCCGTCTCCTAGTATCCGGTGCAACCGCCGGCGGACGGGCCGGTCAGGCGGCGGAACCGCCGTCGCGTCCCGCCGCTCGGTGGCCGGCGACTGCGGCACGGATGTCGCCCTCTTCGTGCCCGCCCTTCTTCCCGAACGGCAGCGCCTTCATGAGCGGGTGCACGATCGCCATGACGATGAGGCCCCAGGCGAGTCCGAGGACGGCCGAGCACAGGGTGTTGACGAGCCAGGCCAGGAAGCCGCCCGCTACGGGGACTCCGGCGAAGGGGTGCTCGAGGACGTGGACCAGGTCATAGGGCGCGTGCCAGCCCAGGTCGTAGGCCCCCTGCAGCATGATGTGGCCACCGACCCACAGCATGGCGATGGTCCCGACGAGTGTTATCACTGTCAGCACGGCGGGCATCCCCTTCACGAGCAGCTCACCGAGGCGCTTGGAGCCCGCGGAGTCCTTGGTGGTGAGGTGCAGGCCGATGTCGTCCATCTTGACGATGAGTGCCACGGCACCGTACACGATCACCGTGATCGCGAACGCTACGACGATCAGGATGAGCGCCCGTGCCCACAGGGACTCGTCAGCGACCTCGGTCATCGAAATGACCATGATCTCGCAGGACAGGATGAAGTCGGTGGTGATGGCGCCCTTGGTGACCTTGGCCTCCGCCTCCGGGCCCCGTTCGACCGCCGGTGCCTTCTCGGCCTCGTGGTGGCCACGGAGCTTGTGCCAGACCTTCTCCGCCCCCTCGTAGCAGAGGTAGGTTCCGCCCAGCATGAGGATGAACGGGATGATCGCCGGGACGAAGGCGCTGATGAGCAGCAGCGCAGGCAGGATGATCACCAGCTTGTTCCGGAGCGATCCCCAGAAGATCCGCTTGATCATCGGCAGTTCGCGGGACGGGTCGGCCCCGGACACGTACTGGGGGGTGACGGCGGCGTCGTCGATCACCACGCCGGCGGCCTTGGTCCCCGCCTTCGCGGCCCCGGCAGCGACGTCGTCCATCGAGGCAGCTGCAATGCGGGCCAGGGCGGCGACGTCGTCGAGCAGGGCGACGAGACCGCCGCTCACAGTGAGTCCCCGCACTGCCCGAGGGCGCACTGCTGGGAATGGGGTCCGCGGTCGGGGCGCATGATTGGCATGTTCGGATTATACGGAAGGTAGCCCGTCTACGGGCAGCGGCGCCCGTAGACGGGGCAGCACCAGCCGCAGGTGGGATGCGGCGCCTCAGCCCGACGTCTGCCTGATCCCATTCAGGCACTTCCCGGAGGCGTGCTCCCCGCATGCAGAGTGGGTGTCAGCGGGTTCCTGTGGTGGCTTTCGGCCCGTAGTCCGAGGTAGGTGCCCGCGACGATGAGTGCGGCACCGAGGATTCCGGGAAGTACCAGCGTCTCCTGTCCGATGGTGAGGCCGATGAGCACAGCCCAGATGGGTTCGGTTCCCATGAGGAGGCTGGCCCGCGATGCGGAGGTCCGCTGGATGGCCCAGGTCTGGACGAGGAACGCGAAGACGCTGCAGGCGAGCCCGAGATAGACCACACCAGCCCACTCGCCCGGGCTGAGGGTCCGCACGGCGGCGAGAACGCGGGAATGGTCTGCGGCTGTGTAGGCGGCCGCACAGAGAGCACTCTGGACCAGGGTCAGATTCAGGGCACCGATGTCGCGTCCTCGAGTGAGGGCGGACACCGCGGTCACGTGGACCGAGCGGACGATCGCCGCGGCGAGCATCAGGACATCCCCGAGGGTAGGAGTCGCGAACCCGCCCCCGGAGACGAGCAGGCAAACGCCCACGACCGAGATCACGCCTGCGACGAACACCATGCGCGGCAGCTTCACACGGAAGGCGATGCTCTCGGTGACCGGGGTGAAGACGATGACCACGCTGATGATCAGGCCGGCATTCGTGGCACTGGTGCCGGCGATCCCCCACGTCTCCAGGATGAGCACGGCCGCCTGGGTGGACCCCAGCACGACGCCGACGATGCCCTCCCGGAGACTGATCCTGCGCCGGTTCCAGATCAGCGAGATCACCACCAGGGCACCGATCGTGATGAGGAACCGGAGTGACAGGATCACGGGAACGCCGACCGTGTCGGTCAACGATTTGGCCGCCAGGTAGCTACTGCCCCAGACGAAGGCCACCAGGAGGAGGAGTACGTCGACCCGCCGCGCGGCAAGGAAGGAAACGATCGAGGCCCGCCCTCCTATGAGGGGTTGCGGAAAGGGTGGGAACAAGGATGAGGGAGAAGGCACCCCTCGAGTCTTCCCCGCCCGCAACAGTTAGACGAGAGGGTACTTCTTGAACACGTGGTTTAGCGTTGGCTTATGGATCTTCACCAGCTGCGGCTGCTCCGGGAGTTGGGAGAGCGTGGAAGCCTGGCCGCAGTGGCACGGGCGTTCCACGTCTCCCCATCCGCAATCTCGCAGCAGCTCACCGCGTTGCAGCGCCGGGTCGAGGTGCCACTGACGGAACGCAGGGGACGCACCCTTGTCCTGACCGGCGCCGGACAGGCACTGGCCGAGGCAGCGATGCAGATCAGCGTGGCGATGAGTTCCGCCGAGCAGGCCGTGAACCGGTATGTGCAGGACCCCACCGCGACGGTGAGCATTTCCGCATTCACCAGCGCCGGCCTGAGCTACTTCGGCCCACTGCTCAGGGATCTGGCAGGCGAAGGGAACCCACGGCTGCTCTGCCACGATCGTGATGTGGGCCAGGACGGCTTCCCTGCCCTGACCGCGGATTACGACCTCGTCATCGCCCACCGCCTCGAGCACAGCGCACCGTGGCCCGCGTCCATCACCGCGCTGCCACTGGTGCGCGAGCCCCTGGACGTCGCCATGTCGTGTCACCACCGCCTGGCCGGCCAACCTGCCGTGAGCGTCGCGGATCTGATCGATGAGCAGTGGGTGTCCGTCCAGGACGGGTTTCCCCTCGTGGCCGCGCTGGAAAGTATCGCCGTCCATGCCGGCCGACCCCTCGACATCACGCACCGGATCAACGAGTTCTTCATTGCTGCCGCGATCGTCGCAGCCGGCCCCGCTCTTGCGCTGATGCCCCGCTACACCGCGGCACCGCGCCCCGGCAGCGGGATAGTCCTCAAGCCATTGAGCGACCTGCACCTCGGTCGATGCGTCGACATCCTCTGCCGGCCCGAAGCACTGCACCGCACCGCCGTCCATGGAGTCGTCGATGCTCTCCGCAGGAGCGCACTCCCCGCCTAGGCGTCCTGCAGGAGGATGGCCCTGCGGTCAGTTCTTGTTCAGCTCCTCGGCGAGCATGACGATGATGCCGCTCGGACCGCGGACATAAGTGAGCTTGTAGACGTCTCCGTAGGTCGCCACGCCACGTAGCGGGTGGCAGCCGTGTTTCGCCGCGATCTCGAGGGCCTCGTCGATGTCTTCGACCGAGAAGGCGACCCGGTGCATGCCGATCGCGTTGGGCCGGGTGGGTTCCGTCTCGATCGCTGCGGGGTTCAGGTACTCGAAGAGCTCGAGGCGACCGTGGCCGTCCGGTGTCTGGAGCATGGCGATGTGCGCATGGTTGCCATCGAGGCCGACGGCGGTGTCCGCCCAGTCCCCGCTGACGGTGTCACGGCCGAGGACGATGAGCCCGAGGTCGGTGAAAAAGGCGATCGCCGCGTCGAGGTCGCGGACAGCGATGCCGATATTCTCGAGTCTGATGGGCATGCGGCACACGCTACCAAGTGGCGACGCAGCAGGCGATCGTAGGGTCGGCGCGGAGCCACACCACGTGGCAGGAGGAGCGGTGCAGGATGGCTTCACTCCAGATCTACATCAGCTTCCCGGGGACCGCGCGTGAGGCGCTGGGGTTCTACGCGGACGTCTTCGGCGGCGAAGTGTCCCTGTTCACCTACGAGGACTTCGCCAGGACAGACGGCCCCCCGGGTGCCGTCGCCCACGGAGTGCTCGACGGCACCGTCGCCCTTGCGGGAGCAGACGCACCGGCAGGAGAGAAAACGATCCGCTGTGAGGGACTGATGCTCTCACTGCTGGGCACTGCTGAACCGTCGGTGTTGCACCAGTGGTTCGACAAGCTGGCTGCCTCCGGGACTGTCGTCGACCCTCTGGCCCCGAAACCGTGGGGTGCATCCGATGGCCAGGTCATCGATCGCCACGGCCTGCACTGGCTCATCGGATACGAGCCGGACCAGCCGGAGCAAGAACCATGATTCCACCGATAGGCGCTGGCCGACCACGTCGCCCCGGCCAGCGCCTTCGCCCCGACCCGCGGCCCGGGGATGCCGGTCATGACTTGCGCTACGGCGCGGAACGCGTCCCTGAGTCCGTGCTCGACCCCGACGTCGGAACGAATTCCCACTCGAAGGAACCGTCGCCCCGAAGGGTCAACCGGAGGTACCCGTGAGTGTCGCTGAACCGCTTCTCGATGTACGACGGATGGCTGGTGAAGGAGCGGAGGCCGATGCCTCCCGTGGAGACCTGGAACGCGGTCATCCCGTCACTGACGCATTCGTCGGCACTGTTCACCGGACAGGAGCGTTCGTAGTTGTGCTGTGACCCTGACAGGGTCAGGCGGACCCGGTGCTTCCACATCACGTCGATCCACGGCTTGTGGTCAGCCGCCCGCTCATGGCTGTCCGTGTTCGACGTGAAGTACGGCTCGTGGTAGACGACTGCAGTGTGCTTTCCCGCCGCCCGGGCAGCAGCGAGGTCGTTGTCCAGCCACTCCGTCAACTCCCGGGCTTTCGCGGAATCGTACTGCCAGTGCGCGGACGACAGGAACGCGAAGTGCCAAGTTCCGAAATCCTTCGAATACGGTTTCCCGTTGCCGATGAACCCACGCTGCTCGTTGATGGCAGCCTTCGCCGTGGAGCCCGGGCATTGGCCATTCATGAAGTTGTCGAGGTCTTCGTTGCGGCCGGGTTTCCAGTCGTGGTTGGGGGCGGACACCCAGTACAACTTGGGCATCGCGCCTCCCCACAGCGGCTTCCAGTAGTCCACGTAGTCGGCGCAGTACGCAGTGTCGTACTGGAAGTCCCCGAGCCCCAGGAAGGCGTCGATCTCGTCGTTCTCCACGAGCCGGGTGATCGCCGCACCGTTCCGGCCGGACGGGCTATCAGGATCATCGGTCCTGGCACCGTTCATGTCACCGACAGCAGCAATCCGAACATCGTCAGTCGGGGAGTGCTGGCCAGGCGGCTCCGGAGCACCAGCGCACCCTGTGACGGAGACCGCCAGGAGCGCTGCGACGGCTACAGCCGCTTTCCGGAAGGACCTCGGACGAGGACGTGGTGGCTGCATCCGATAACCCCCATGGAGACAGGGTCACCGCCCATCTCGAAGGGTGGGCGGCAACCTCTGGTGGTACGGAGCTGACTCAGCAGCGGTTGCGCTGCCGAGTCGCGGTCGAAGGGTGGTTCAAGCAGGTCCCCCAGGTGCTCCGGACATTCGTTGCGATGATCCTCAACCGTAGGGTTGCTGACCAGAATGCGGCAACACTGTCGAAGCGGTTTTGAGAGGTTCGAGTAGCAGTGGGGACAAACACGTGGTCATCGCAAGTAGCGGATACCGGTGTCAGGACGTCGACTTCACTCACAGCGCGTTTACCACCAGTAGGTGTTCAAACGAGTGCACTAGGTGATGGATCACGTAGTACGACGGTGAAGTCGGGTAGATGCCACTCATGCTGTTGTTATGGGTTTCCCCGTAGTGTCTGGCGGGGAAGGGGATCGCCGATGATCCGCTCGCTCGGGCCAGGGGAGCAAAACCAATGGTGGCACACCATCACCTCGCGAAAACGCTCCACCACCGGCGTCCTCGCCCTCGGAGCAGCCTCGTTCTGGGGGATCCTAGCAGTACACACTGATCGGACCACGAAGAACCTTATGATTAGCCCATTCAGCGACCACCGCAAACACCTGGTGCCTGCGGCGATTGCTGTTCTGCTCCTCACCGGCTGTTCAACTCCGGGCAACGCCACCACCGGCTTTGACAGTCGGGTCGCACCGACGGCACCACCGACATCAGCAGCCGAACCCCCAACTCCACCGGATCCATCGGCCGGCGTGGCCTCGCCGACGGTGACACCGCCACCAGCGACGAGTGCGCCGGAGCCGGGCGATGCCGGAGTCGAGAGCGCGTCGCATGCAGGGACGCCGTCGCCGATCGGTACAAAACGGGCCACGAGTGGTTTGTGGTTCAACGACGAGTCCTGGTGGGGGAACCTGTGGGACACCGACAGTTCGGATTTCCATATCTTTCGGTTCGATGCCGCAACGAGTTCGTGGGTCGATACAGGCGTGGCAACGGATCCGCGGGCAAGCACGCATCATGACGTGCTGTGGGATGGGACGACGTTGAACGTGGCGAGCTACCGGTTCGTCAACGACGGACTGCCGGCCGAGCCGGGCCTCCCGACAACGATGCGACGTTACAGTTACAACTGGAGCACGAAAACCTACAAGCAGCTCAGTTCTACTCAAATCAACAACGAGCGTGTCGAGGCGCTGACCATCGACAAGGACTCGACCGGTCGGGTGTGGGCCACATGGCAGCAGGGGAACCGGATCTACCTCAATGCCACTGGCACGGATGGCACGACGTGGGGGACGCCGTTTCCGCATCCTGCGTCGCTGGGCCCTGCGGGGTTGGGCAGCGTCTCCGTGGACGATACGTCGGCGGTCATCGCCTTCGACGGGAACAAGATGGGCGTGATGTGGAGCCGGCAGGTCGGCGACGCCACTGACGGCAGGTACTGGAGCTACCACGTCGATGGAGCGTCGAACACCTCCTGGAGTCCTCCGGTAGCGGCGGTGTTGGGGCAGAACAGCGCTGACGACCACATCAACCTGAAGCGGCTGGGCTCCTCCGGCGGCAGGGTTTTCGCCGCTATCAAGACGTCCTTCACCGCCGCGTCCCAGCCGCTGATCCAGCTGTTGGAATTGAACGGTACGACCTGGTCGGCGCATACGATCGCGACCGTGGCGGAGTGTCCGAACCGGATGATCGTCATGATCGACGAGAGCACCCAGATGCTGCGTACCTTCGCCACCTACCCGAAGCCCGGTGGCACGGCGAACGCCGGTGTCTGCAGCAGCACCGGCGGCGCGACCTACGAGAAGTCCACACCGCTGGACAACATCGACTTTAGCGCCGCCACGAAGACGCCTCGCATCGTTGACGCCGACCAGTACGTCCACAACGCGACCTCGACGAAGCAGAACGTCAACAGTGCGGCGCAAGGCACGGCCGGCAGTGGTCTGCTGATGCTCGCCGATGTGAACGCCACAAGCCGGTACTGGCAGTACTACGATCCCAGCAGCGGTAGTGGCGGTGGCGATACGACCGATCCGACAGTGGCCCCGACGCCGGCTGCGGCGCGACCGGTGTGAAGTGACGACGGGGACCTTCTCGGAAGCAATGAACTCCTCGCTGAGCGCGGCCGACGGGGCCTCATCCGATTGGGCGGCGAGCAGCCCGAACGACGCGCTGAACTAGCGACGGGTGCCCTGCTTCGAGTAACGGCTCAGGAGATCATTGACCGCAAGCGTGGCGACGATGATCGACACGGCGACACCCGCGAGCATGATGTAGAGCCCGATCAGCATCACCATGGGCGAGCTCGCATCGGCCAGAAAGCCGATGCCGCCCACTACTCCGACGACCCACAACACGACTACGGCAAGCAACGCCGCCAACGACGGTAGGGCCGCCATATTGTCCCTCACCCATCGCACTTTCCGTCCTGCTTCAATCCCCCTGAGTACCATGCTCCAAGTATCCGACCCGCTGATCACAGAACGGGTGAGGACATGTCTCGACTGGGCGCCAATGTGATCGCGGAAGGCAGACCGGATGGCACTGGAAAGAACATCGCGCCGACTCCGATCACGCACGCCGCCGACAGCGTCATCCGGAAGCGGCGTGGTCGGTCAGCTTTTCCGGAAAGCGTCCTTGACCTCATGTCGCTGCAGGAACTGAGAACGGCCCGGCTGGGCGTAACGAGGTCGTCGAGGACCAGGTGTCACCGGTTGCCGCGCGACTGTCCATCGAGCGCGACGGGCCCGGTGTCGCGCATCCTGAGTGGTGAGCCATCAGACTGTCCTCATGGAATGGACGCGCGCGAAGGACTGGCTGATAGGTGCTCTCGGGATGGTCCTCGTCCTGGCGGTCGCGGTCGGAATCCTCTGGTGGGTGGTGAGCAACCCGGCCGGCGAAGGCGAGGCAGCGCCTGAGGCGTCGCCGACGGCGGACCCCCTGCCGGGCAGTGAACCTCCCGCCGACCTGCGCGAGGACGAGGTATGGCTCGCCGACCTTGCACTGGATGCCGGGACGGTGGTCACCGGAGACTCGACGCTCCGGGACGTCCGGGCCGTCGGGCAGGACGTGGTCGCGGGGCCGGACGGGCTGGTCGCTGCACGGCTGGCTGTGGACGCGACCGTGCCGTTCGCGGTCGTTGCCGATGACCTCGGGGAGGGCACCGTGGTGCGGGCCGCCGACGATGGCCAGGCCGTGGTGGTCCGCACCGTCGAGGCCCTGGGCCGCGAACTGCGCGTGGTCGCCACTGGCACGGTCGAGGTCCAGGCCGGCAGGATCGCGGTCGAGCCCCGGTCGATCGATGTCGGGGGGCCGGACTTCCTCTCGGATGCCGCCGCCGCGGCCGTGCGCAGGTTCGTGACCATCGAGCACGACGTCGAGGGCCTGCCCGAGGGCCTTGTGCTCCAGGACGTCACGGTCCAGGGCGACGGCTTCCGTGCCAATCTCCTCGGTGAGGACGTCGAGCTCGTCCCGTAGCTCCATCGGACATGTCCGCCCGGGGCCGGTCAGGGCCGGGCCCGGCGAACCGTCAGCGGTCGTCGAACTCCGCCTCGAGGACGTCGAGCAGCCGTCCCAGTTCGCGCAGTTCGGAACCGGGGCTCGGTAACAGCGGCGGGCGCGGATCCCCGGCCGCGATGCCGCAGGCGCGGGCCAGCAGGTGCAGCCCGCTGATTTTCCGGAGCCCCGCGACGTGGTCCACGAGGGGAGCGAGGATGTGGCGGACGCGGTCGATCTCGGACTGGTCACCGGCAACGACGGCGGACCTCAGGCGGCGGTAATAGGCGGGCAGAAGTGCCGCGGGGCCGCTGTGCCACGCATCCGCCGCGATCTCTCCCGACATCATGAGGACGTCCCCGCTCACCCCGTGGCTGAGGGCACCGGCCGGAACGAGGGCGGCCAGTTCGGCATGGCGCGCTTTGAAGGTGGCGGCATCGGCGGCCGTGTCCTTGAACGCCACCACCTCCGGCAGCGCGGACAGTTCGGCGACCACGCGCAGCGAGTAGTCGAACTGCGTGGTTCCCGGGTTGTTGTAGAGGCAGACGGGGAGGTCCGTGGCCGCGCACACCGCCCGGACCTGGGCCAGGACCTCGTCATCGGTGAGGGGAACGTAGGAGACCGGCGACAGGACGAGCCCGGCCGCTCCGGCCGCCTGTGCATCCACCGCGGCATCGAGCACCTCGCGGGTGCCCACCGAGCTGATGCCCACCGCTACCGGGAGCCGCCCGTCCACCGCCTCGATGGCGGTCCGCGCGACACTGGAACGTTCCGCCGGGTCGAGGTACGCGAAGCTTCCCGACGAACCCAGCACGGTGATCGCGTCGACTCCTGAGGACGCCAGGGTGCCGACGAGTACCTGCAGGTCCTCGTGGCTGACTCTGCCCTCGGCGTCGAACGGTGTGACGGGATAGGCGATGAGCCCGGTGAAATCCATGACAGCCAGCCTAGGCGCTTCCGGAGGCGGCCGGTGCGCCGAGGATCAGGGCGCGGTCAGAACCCGATCAGGGCAGGATGGCCGAACCGACGAAGGGATCGATCGCGAGGGCGAGGAAGAGCACGGTCAGGTAGCTGATGGAGCCGTGGAAGACCTTCATCGCGGCCTTGTTGTTCAGCTCGCCCTGCTGGGCAAGCGAGTACAGACGATGCGACTCGCGGAGGAACCAGGCACCGCCGAGGAGCGCAGCCACCGTGTACACCCATCCTGCACCGGCAGGGACCAGCAGGAGCGAGCAGGCCACCATCGCCCAGGCGTACAGGACCACCTGGATGGACACCACGCGGGCGCCGGCGATCGCGCCGAGCATGGGGACGCTGGCGGCGTTGTAGTCGTCGCTGTACTTCATGGACAGCGGCCAGTAGTGCGGGGGCGTCCACAGGAAGATGATCAGGAACAGGACTACGGCGGGCCACTCGACGGAGTTCGTGACCGCGGCCCAGGCGATGAGGACGGGCATGCAGCCCGCGGCGCCACCCCACACGATGTTCTGCGACGTACGGCGCTTCAGCACGAGTGTGTAGACCACCACGTAGAGGAAGATCGCCGCGACGCCGAGCATCCCCGTCAAGGGATTCGCTCCGAACCACAGGACGGCGATGGCGACGATGCCGAGGATCCAGGAGAAGACGAGGGCTTCCCGCGGGGTCACCTCACCCGTGACGAGTGGGCGGTTCTCCGTGCGGTGCATCAGCTTGTCGATGTCGCGGTCGATGTAGCAGTTGAAGGCACCCGCGCTGCCGGCGGCCAATGCTCCCCCGACCATGGTCGCCAGGATCAGCCCGAGCGGCGGGAACCCGCCCTGCGCGAAGATCATCGTGGGAAGGGTGGTCACCAGGAGAAGTTCGATCACGCGCGGCTTCGTCAGAGCGAGGTAGGCCTTCGCTTTGCGGCCGACACCCTGACGGGCCTGCGGGGAACGTGCCGGAGCAGGAGCCTGCTGGGTCTTCACAAGGCAACACTTTCGATTCTTCCGGAGGAAAAGACAATGCCCATCATACCCTTTTACACCGTGTAGAAATCGGGGTGGAATCTGATGCAGGATCCCGCTCCGCCGCCCTTCTCCTGCACGACGCGCCGCCCGGCTGAGCCGCCGGGGCCGGTGGGCCAGCCGGCGGCGCGCCACGGGTCCGTCCGGACCGGCCCCGCGCAACACCGGAATGTGAGTTACGACATTCTTCGACTCCCACGGCCGAACAGAAGCCGGAAGGGATAGTGTGGCTGTGAAAGCCCGCTGCGGAAGCATGCCCGGAACGAATGGTCCGGGCTGAGTGCTGCCTCGCTCGGCGCCGAACTTTGCAGGATTCAATGGTGAACGGCCGGCCTGACCGCGTGCCTGGAGCACGCACCCATCAGCCGCCGTTCCGGACAGAGAGGGGCCCGGAAACGTGCCACAGACGCAACAGCAGGAATTGACCTGGACCGAACTCGACCAGAAGGCGGTCGACACGGTCCGCATCCTGGCCGCGGACGCGGTGGAGAAGGTGGGCAACGGCCACCCGGGGACGGCGATGAGCCTGGCGCCGGCGGCGTACCTGCTGTTCCAGAAGCTGATGCGGCACGATCCGTCGGATCCGGAGTGGACGGGCCGGGACCGTTTCGTCCTCTCCCCCGGGCACACCTCGCTCACCCTCTACATCCAGCTCTACCTTGCCGGCTACGGCCTGGAGCTCGATGACCTGAAGGCGCTGCGTACGTGGGGTTCGCTGACTCCGGGTCACCCCGAATACCGGCACACCAAGGGTGTGGAGATCACCACCGGCCCGCTGGGCCAGGGTCTGGCATCGTCGGTCGGCTTCGCCTACGGTCAGCGCCGCCAGCGCGGCATGTTCGACGCCGAGGCTCCTGCCGGCACGAGCCCCTTCGACCACACGATCTGGGTCATCGCCTCCGACGGCGACCTCCAGGAAGGCGTGACGGCCGAGGCCTCGTCGCTGGCCGGACACCAGGAGCTCGGCAACCTCGTGGTGATCTACGACGAGAACCACATCTCCATCGAGGACGACACGGACATCTCGTTCACCGAGGACGTCCTCAAGCGCTACGAGGCCTACGGCTGGCACACCCAGCGCGTCGACTGGACCAAGACCGGCGAGTACGTCGAGGACGTCGAAGAGCTCTACTCCGCCCTCGTCGCCGCGAAGAACGAGACCTCGAAGCCTTCGATCGTCTCGCTGCGCACGATCATCGGCTACCCGGCGCCGAACAAGCAGAACACCGGCAAGATCCACGGCTCGGCCCTGGGCAAGGACGAGGTCGCCGGCCTGAAGGAAGCCCTGGGCTTCGACCCGGAGAAGCACTTCGAGGTCGACCCGGAGGTCCTCGAGCACGCGCGCGGCATCGTGCAGCGCGGGGCCGAGGCCCACAGCGCCTGGCAGGAGGGCTTCGACGCCTGGAAGGCCGGGCACGCCGAGGAGGCCGCCCTGCTCGAGCGCATCCAGGCGCGCACGCTGCCCGAGGGCTGGGAATCGGCCCTGCCGGTGTTCGAGGCGGGCAAGGACATGTCCACCCGCGCCGCGTCCGGCAAGGTCCTCACCGCCATCGGCCCGGTGCTTCCCGAACTGTGGGGCGGTAGCGCGGACCTCGCCGAGTCGAACAACACGACCATCGAGGGATCGCCGTCGTTCATCCCGCCGAGCCGCCAGACCAAGGCCTGGTCGGGCAACGAGTACGGGCGCGTCCTGCACTTCGGTATCCGCGAGCACGCTGCCGCGGCCATCGTCAACGGCATCGTGATGCACAGCAGCACCCGCGCGTTCTCGGGCACGTTCCTGATCTTCAGCGACTACCAGCGCCCGGCCGTGCGCCTCGGCGCCCTCATGGGCGTTCCGGCGATCTACGTCTGGACGCACGACTCGATCGGCCTCGGCGAGGACGGTCCCACGCACCAGCCGGTCGAGCAGCTCTCGTCGCTGCGGGCCATTCCCGGACTCGACGTCGTCCGCCCGGGAGATGCGAACGAGGTCGCCGTCGCCTGGCGCACGATCCTCGAGAACACCGAGAACCCCGCCGGCATCGTGCTGACGCGCCAGAACATCCCGACGTACGAGCGGGGCGAGGGTGCGGCCCAGGGTGACATCTTCGGTTCGGTCGAGGGCGTCGCGAAAGGCGGCTACGTGCTCGCCGAGGCGAAGAACGGCTCGCCCGACGTCATCCTGGTCGGAACCGGCTCCGAGGTCCAGCTCGCGGTGGAAGCCCGCGAAGCCCTCGAGGCGGAGGGCATCTCGGCGCGCGTCGTGTCGATGCCGTGCCTCGAGTGGTTCAACGCCCAGGACGCGTCCTACCGCGACAGCGTCCTGCCGCGCACCGTCCGCGCCCGCGTGTCGGTCGAGGCAGGCGTCTCGCAGAGCTGGCACGGGATCGTCGGCGACGCCGGCCGCAGCGTCTCCCTGGAGCACTTCGGTGCCTCCGCCGACTACAAGACGCTCTACCGCGAGTTCGGCATCACCGCGGAGGCCGTCGTCGCCGCCGCGAAGGACTCCCTCCAGGCCGTCGCGGCCGACCCGCTGGCACCCAACGGCACCGCGGCCATGGCCTCGGGCCACCAGGCCACAGAGACCGGCGACCACCAGTAGTTCCGTACCCTCCGTCAGAACCCAGCACACATTCCGCGGAAGCGGACAAGGAGCACACCATGTCAACACCCACAGCTGACCTCTCGGCCGCCGGCGTATCCATCTGGCTCGACGACCTCTCGAGGGAGCGCATCAACTCCGGCGCCTTCAAGCGCCTCATCGAGGAGCTCGACGTGGTCGGCGTGACCACGAACCCGAGCATCTTCGCCGCAGCGCTGAAGAAGGGCGAGTCCTACGCCTCGCAGGTCGGGGCGCTGGCCGAGGCCGGCGCCGACGTCGACCAGGCCGTCTTCGACATCACCACCCACGACGTCGCCCAGGCCTGCGACATCTTCGCCGAGGAGGCCAAGCGCACCAACGGCGCCGACGGCCGTGTCTCCATCGAGGTCGACCCGCGCCTGTCCCGCGACACCGCCGGGACCGTCGCCGAGGCCAAGCGCCTGCACGCGAAGGTGCAGCGCACCAACGTCCTCATCAAGATCCCGGCGACCGTCGAGGGCCTGGAGGCCATCTCCTCGACACTGGCCGAGGGCATCAGCGTCAACGTCACGCTGATCTTCTCGCTCGAGCGCTACCGTGCCGTCATCAACGCCTACCTGACCGGCCTCGAGCAGGCCAGGGAGAAGGGCCACGACCTGTCCAAGATCACCTCGGTCGCCTCCTTCTTCGTCTCCCGCGTCGATGCCGAGATCGACGCCCGACTCGACACGATCGGAACGGACGAGGCCGCGGCGCTCAAGGGCAAGGCCGGCCTGGCCAACGCCCGCCTGGCGTACCAGATCTTCGAGGAGCAGTTCTCCACCGAGCGCTGGCAGGTACTCAAGAACGCGGGCGCGAACGCACAGCGTCCCCTATGGGCGTCGACCGGCGTCAAGGACCCGAACCTCCCCGACACCCTGTACGTCACCGGCCTCGTCGCGCCGAACGTCGTCAACACCATGCCCGAGAAGACCCTCGAGGCCACGGCCGACCACGGCGTCATCGAGGGCGACACGGTCACCGGCACCTACGACGAGTCCAACGAGATCCTGAACCGGCTCGATGCGATCGGCGTCTCCTACGACGAGGTCGTCGACAAGCTCGAGACCGAGGGCCTGGACAAGTTCGTCACAAGCTGGTCCGAACTGCTCGAGACCGTCCAGACCGCACTCGACGCAGCGAAGGGCTGACATCCATGGGCGCATTCGCTCTCACCGCATCCGGCGCGGCCCTTGCCGCCGTCGAGTCGGCGGTGCCCGCACTCGTGAAGGACCGTTTCGCCTCCCGCCTGCTGGCGAAGGACGCCACCCTTTGGGGTGCCGACGCCGAGGCGGAGGCCTCGATCCGCCTCGGCTGGATCGACCTGTTCGAAGGCTCGCGCGCTCTCCTGCCGGAGATCGCCGGGCTTCGGGCGGACCTCCACGCCGAAGGCGTCGACCGGATCGTGCTCTGCGGCATGGGCGGTTCGTCGCTCGCGCCGGAAGTGATCACGAAGGAAGCGGGCGTGCCGCTCGTCGTCCTGGATGCCACCGATCCCGAGCAGGTGCGCGCCGCCCTCGAGGAGGACCTGCAGCGCACGGCCATCGTCGTGTCGTCGAAGTCCGGCTCCACCGTGGAGACGGACTCGCAGCGCCGCCTGTTCGAGCAGGCGTTCACGGACGCCGGCATCGATGCGGCCTCGCGCATCATCATCGTGACCGATCCGGGCTCCCCGCTCGACGAGGCGTCGAGGAAGGCCGGCTACCGCAAGGTCTTCAACGCCAACCCCGAGGTCGGTGGCCGGTACTCGGCGCTGACGGCGTTCGGGCTCGTCCCGTCGGGCCTCGCCGGCGCGGACATCGGTACACTCCTCGATGATGCTGAGGACAGCGCCGAATTCCTCGGCGACGACGACTCCGACAACGTCGGTCTCCAGCTCGGCGCCGTCCTCGGCGGGACCACCCCGCTCCGTGACAAGATCGTCTTCGCCGACGCCGGTTCCGGTCTTCCCGGCTTCGCCGACTGGGCGGAACAGCTCATTGCGGAGTCCACCGGCAAGCTTGGTACCGGCCTGCTGCCGGTCGTCGCCTCGACGGGTGCTCCTGAGCTCGCGGACGTGGCCGACGACGTCCTGCCCGTCATCCTCGCCCCGTTCGACGAAGCACCGAGCGACGAGCTGACCGACGGCACGCGCGTGACCGTCAGCGGGAGCCTGGGCAGCCAGCTGTTCGTCTGGGAATACGCGGTCGCTGTCGCGGGACGCCTGCTCGGCATCAACCCGTTCGACCAGCCCGACGTCGAGGCCGCCAAGAAGGCGGCCCGCGGCCTGCTGGACGCTCAGCCGGAACCGGTTCCCGCGGCCTTCGTCGACGGTGCCGTGGAAGTGCGCGGAGACGCGCAGCTCCTTGGATCCTCGAGCACGGTCGGCGAGGCGCTCGAAGCCCTCCTCGCCACCCTGCCCGCGAACGGCTACCTGTCCGTGCAGGCCTACCTCGACCGCCACCGCCAGGCAGCCCTCGAGGAGATCCGTTCGCCGCTGGCCGCGGCGACGGGCCGTCCGGTCACGTTCGGCTGGGGTCCGCGCTTCCTGCACTCCACCGGCCAGTACCACAAGGGCGGCTCGCCCATCGGTTCGTACCTGCAGCTGACCGGGGCGACCAGCGCCGACCTGGCCATCCCGGACCGGCCCTTCACGTTCGGGGAACTCATCTCCGCGCAGGCCGCAGGGGACGCCCAGGTCCTGGCCGACCACGGACGCCCTGTCCTCCGCCTGCACCTCACGGAACGCGCAGCGGGTGTCGAGCAGCTGCGCAACGTCATCTCCTCCCTTGCCGCCGGCCAGGCACCCCAAGGGAACGGGTGAGCATGCCTTTCAGCACGACGGCGAAAGCCGCCAATCCCCTGCGGGATTCGCGCGACAGGCGGCTGAGCCGGATCGCCGGCCCGTCCTCGCTCGTTCTGTTCGGTGTGACGGGCGACCTCGCCCGGAAGAAGCTCATGCCGGCCATCTACGACCTCGCGAACCGGGGGCTCCTGCCCCCGAGCTTCGGCCTCGTCGGCTTCGGCCGCCGCGACTGGAGCAACGAGGAGTTCGTGGAGAAGGTCAAGGAGTCCGTGACCCAGTACGCGCGGACGCCCTTCAAGGAGACGGTGTGGGAGCAGCTCTCCGCCGGCATCCGCTTCGTCCGGGGTGAGTTCGACGACGACGAGGCGTTCAAGAACCTCAAGGAGTGCATCGACGAGCTGGACCAGAGCAGGGGGACCCGGGGTAACCACGCGTTCTACCTCTCGATCCCGCCGAACGCGTTCGAGGCGGTGTGCCAGAAGCTCTCCGAGCATGGCCTGGCGCGCCCCGACGAGGGCCAGTGGCGCCGCGTGGTCATCGAGAAGCCTTTCGGGCACGACCTCGAGTCCGCCCGGGAGCTGAACAGCATCGTCGAGGAGGTCTTCCCTCCGGACGCGGTGTTCCGGATCGACCACTACCTGGGCAAGGAGACCGTCCAGAACATCCTGGCGCTGCGCTTCGCGAACCAGCTCTTCGAGCCGCTCTGGAACGCGAACTACGTCGACCACGTGCAGATCACCATGGCCGAGGACATCGGGATCGGCAGCCGGGCAGGCTACTACGACGGCGTGGGCGCGGCCCGCGACGTCATCCAGAACCACCTGCTCCAGCTGCTCGCCCTGACGGCGATGGAGGAACCGATCTCGTTCGACGCCGACCACCTCCGCGCGGAGAAGGAGAAGGTCCTCGCTGCCGTCTCCCTGCCGAAGGACCTGTCCGGACGGTCCGCGCGAGGCCAGTACGAGGCCGGGTGGCAGGGCGGGGAACGCGTGAACGGCTTCCTCGAGGAGGAGGGCATTCCCGCGCACTCCACGACGGAGAGCTTCGCCGCCCTGCGGCTCGACATCAACACGCGCCGCTGGGCCGGGGTCCCGTTCTACCTGCGCGCGGGCAAGCGCCTCGGGCGCAGGGTCACGGAGATCGCCGTCGTCTTCAAGCGGGCTCCCAACCTCCTGTTCCGCGACCACAACGAGGAGGACTTCGGACAGAACGCCGTCGTCATCCGCGTGCAGCCGGACGAGGGCGTGACGATCCGGTTCGGTTCGAAGGTGCCTGGGACGCAGACCGAGGTCCGCGACGTGACCATGGACTTCGGCTACGGCCACTCCTTCACGGAGTCCAGTCCCGAAGCCTACGAGCGCCTCATCCTCGACGTCCTGCTCGGCGAGCCACCGCTCTTCCCCCGCCAGGAGGAAGTGGAACTGTCCTGGAAGATCCTCGACCCGTTCGAGCAGTACTGGGAGTCCCTCGACGGCCAGCCCGAGCCGTACGTGCCCGGCAGCTGGGGTCCCGCATCCGCCGACGAGCTGCTGGCAGCCGACGGACGTACCTGGAGAAGGCCATGATCGTAGACCTGCCCGACACCACCACCTCGAAGGTGTCGAAGGAACTGATGGCGATGCGTGAACGCGGCGGCGTCGTCGCGCTTGGCCGCGTGCTGACGCTCGTGGTCATCACGAAGTCCGGCTACGAGGAGCAGGCGATCGACGCGGCGAACGAGGCGAGCCGCGAGCACCCGTGCCGCATCATCGTCCTCGCCGAGGAATCACCGGATGAGCCCACCCGTCTCGACGGACAGATCCGTGTCGGCGGCGACGCCGGAGCATCGGAGGTTGTCGTACTCCGGGGCTACGGCGAGCTCGCGCACGAGAACGAGTCCCTCGTGTCCGCGCTCCTGCTGCCGGACGCGCCGATCGTGGCCTGGTGGCCGCACGGGGTCCCGGAAGCAGCATGCCGGACGTCGATCGGCAGCATCGCGCACCGCAGGATCACCGATTCCGCGAACGAGGCGGACCCCACGGACGCGCTGTTCAACATCAGCAGCACCTACGCCGCCGGCGACACGGACCTCGCCTGGACACGCCTGACCAACTGGCGCATCCAGCTTGCGGCCGTGGTGGACCAGCTGGAGGGCGACGAGCCCGTCACGGCGGTCACCGTCGAGGGTGCCTCCGACTCCCCCAGCACGGTGCTGCTCGCCGCCTGGCTGACCAAGGCGCTGGAGGCCCCGGTCACGATCGTGTCGGGACCTGCCGGGACTGGCCTCAAGCGCGTGCGCCTGGCCAGGAGCGGCGGCGATGTCGAGCTGCACCGTCCGGGCCACGACGTCGCGGAACTGCACCAACCACACCAGCCGGTCCAGCGCATCTCCCTCCCCCGCCGGAGCCTGCGGGACTGCCTCGCGGAGGAGCTGAGGCGGCTGGACCCGGACGAGGTCTTCGGAGAAGTCATCACCGAGGGACTTGCCCGAACCAACCTTAGGAGTGTGCGAACGAGTGAGCGCTGAACCGAAAGTCAGCATCCATCCTTCCCCGACCACCCTCGCGGCGGCCGTTGCGGCACGACTGATCACCCGCCTGGTCGACGTGCAGAGCGACCGTGGCACGGCGACCGTCGTCCTCACGGGCGGATCGATCGGGACGGCGGCCCTGCAGGCCGTGGTGGAGTCGCCGGCGCACACGGCGGTCGACTGGGCCAACGTGCATTTCTGGTGGGGCGACGAACGCTTCCTGCGTGCCGAGGACCCGGACCGCAATGCCGTCCAGGCGCGCTCCGCATTCCTCGATCGTATCGCCGTCGACCCGGTGAAGATTCACGAGTTCGGCTCGAAGGACGAGTTCCCCGACGAGGATGCGGCAGCCGCGGACTACGCCCGGCAATTGGCGGAGGCGGCACGTGCCGAAGCCGACGCGGACGGCGGGAGCCAGCTGGATCCGCGCCTGCCGCGCTTCGATGTCCTCCTGCTCGGCGTCGGACCGGACGCACACGTCGCTTCCCTCTTCCCGGAGTTGGCGGGAATCCGCACGAAGGGCGAGACGACCGTAGGGGTCGCCGATGCACCGAAGCCTCCCCCGCAGCGCGTCTCCCTGACCCTCGAGGCCATCAACACGGCACAGGAGGTCTGGCTGTCGGTCAGTGGCAGTGATAAGGCAGGCGCCGTGGGCCTCGCCCTCGCCGGAGCCGGTCATGTGCAGGTCCCGGCCGCCGGTGCCCGTGGGGTGCGGAAGACCCTGTGGCTGATCGACCAGGACGCCGCGCAGAAACTGCCCGGCCGTCTGATCGACCACGACGACGAGGAGACCGGCTGATCCGGACCGCGAAAAAGCCCCCGCTTCCATCCGGAAGCGGGGGCTTTTCCATGAATCGGGGGTGTGTGCCCTATGCATCACCGGCGAAGCGCTGGATGAGGCCCAGCGCGACGATGACGACGCCCCAGGCGAGCCCGAGGGCCACGGTGAAGCGGTTCAGGTTCCGCTCGGCCACGCCGGAGGATCCCATGCTCGAGGTCATGCCGCCACCGAACATGTCCGACATACCGCCGCCACGTCCCTTGTGGAGCAGGATCAGCAGGGTCAGCAGGAGGCTGGTGATCCCGAGCAGGACAAGCAGGATGATACGAAGGATTTCCACGGGGCCCTTTCAAGGCTCGGTAGCCGCTCTGCGGAGCGGCCGGCGCACGGAACTAGT
The DNA here is from genome assembly GCF_054510955.1 of Arthrobacter pasteuri. Taxonomy (NCBI): domain Bacteria; kingdom Bacillati; phylum Actinomycetota; class Actinomycetes; order Micrococcales; family Micrococcaceae; genus Arthrobacter; species Arthrobacter pasteuri. Next base: position 221,441 of record NZ_JBTNDO010000001.1, on the reverse strand, counting down.
CTGTCACCAGATGCTGTTCGAACCTGACAATACTAGCAAACTCGGCTACGTCGAGGCTCGCACCGCCGACGAGCACGCCGTCGACGTCGCGCTCCTTGAGGATGCTCGCGGCGTTGGCGGCCTTCACCGAGCCGCCGTACAGCAGTCGGGTCTTCGAGGCCGTCTCCGTGTCGAAGAGGGAAGCCAGTTCGGCGCGGATGGCGGCACACATCTCCTGTGCGTCCTCCGGTCCTGCGACCTCGCCCGTACCGATGGCCCAGACGGGTTCGTACGCGACCACGAGCGATGACGCCTGCTCGGGCGTGAGCCCTGCGACGCCCCGGCGGAGCTGTTCGAGCGTGTGCGGGACGTGGGTACCGGACTGCCGGATGTCGAGCCCCTCGCCGACGCAGAGGACGGGGACCAGTCCGTGGCGGTAGGCGGCGTGCACCTTGCGGTTGAGCAGCTCATCCGACTCCGAGTGGAGCGTGCGGCGCTCGGAGTGGCCCACGAGGACGTAGGTGCAGTCGAGCTTGCCGAGGAACTGCCCGGAGATGTCGCCGGTGTAGGCACCGGAGTCCTCCGGCGAGAGGTCCTGCCCGCCGAAGACGATGTCGAGGTTGTCCCCCTTCACGAGGGTCTGGACACCACGGAGGTCGGTGAAGGGCGGGAAGACGGACACCTCGACGCGCGAGAAGTCATGGCCCGCGTCGTCGAGGGTCCAGGCCAGCTTCTGCAGGAAGGTGATGCCCTGCATGTGGTCCAGGTTCATCTTCCAGTTGCCCGCGATGAGCGGCCGGCGGTCGAAGGCGCCGTTGGTCGAGGTGGTCATCGTCGTACTCTCCCTGTTCGTTGACGGCGGGATCCGCAGGGCGTGCGCCCGGCGGATCCCGCCATTCCTGTGCGCCCGGTCGTCGGGCGGCTGATCGTGCCGGTCCTGCGCGTGGCCGTCGTCCCGCTAGTCGCGGGCGAGTGCGGTCAGGCCGGGCAGTTCCTTGCCCTCGAGGTACTCGAGGCTCGCTCCACCACCGGTGGAGATGTGCCCGAACTGGTCGTCGGCGAAACCGAGGCCACGGACAGCGGCAGCGGAATCACCGCCGCCGACCACCGTGAGGGCGCCGTTCGCCTGAGCATCCACGAGGGCCTGGGCGACCGCCCGGGTGCCGCCGGCGAAGGCTTCGAACTCGAAGACGCCCATGGGCCCGTTCCAGAAGACGGTCTTCGCCTCCGCGATGTTCGCGGCGAAGTCCCGGCCCGTGACGGGGCCGATGTCGAGGCCGATCCCCGAGGCCCCGTACGTGCCCGCCTCGATCGCGTCGGCTGCGACCACGCTGGAGCCCGCGTCCGCCGCGAACTTCTCCGCCACCACGATGTCCGTCGGCAGGACGAACTGCGTGCCGTCGCGCGCCCCCCGCTCGAGGTAGCCGCGGACGGTGTCGATCTGGTCCTTCTCCAGCAGGCTGGCGCCCACGCTGAAGCCCTGGGCGGCGAGGAACGTGAACACCATCCCGCCACCCACGAGGACGCGGTCCGCCGTGCCGATCAGGTTCTCGATCACGGCGAGCTTGTCGGAGACCTTCGACCCGCCGAGGACGACGATGAAGGGCCGCTGCGGATCCGTGGTCAGCTTCTCGAGCACGACGAGCTCCGCCCGGACCAGGTCACCCTGGTAGGCGGGCAGCAGCGCAGCGATGTCGTACACGCTCGCGTGCCTGCGGTGGACCGCCCCGAAGGCATCGTCGACATAGGCGCCGTCAGGGCCGACCAGGTCCGCGAGTTCGCGGGCGAAGGCGGAACGCTCCGCCTCGTCCTTGCTCGTCTCGCGGGCGTCGAACCGCACGTTCTCGAGCACGAGCACCTCGCCGTCGGACAGCGCGGCGGCTGCGCCGCGGGCGCCCTCCCCCGTGGTGTCCGGTGCAAGGGTGACCGGGAAGCCCGCGAGGTCCCGAAGAACGTCGACGGCCGGCCGCAGCGAGTACTTCTCCTCCGGGGCGCCCTTGGGCCGCCCGAGGTGGGCCAGGACGATGACGGCGGCCCCCGCCTCGCTCAGCTTGCGCAGAACGGGCAGGGACGCGCGGACGCGGCCGTCGTCGGTGACCTTCAGCGAAGGCACCTCGCCCTCGAGGGGCACATTGAGGTCGGAGCGGACGAGGACGCGACGTCCCCGGACTCCTTCAGCGAGGAGATCGTCGAGTGATGCGTAAGCCACGGACGGGACCGCCTAGGAGAGCTTGGCAGCGACGATTTCGGTCAGGTCGACCAGGCGGTTCGAGTAGCCCCACTCGTTGTCGTACCAGGAGACGACCTTGACCTGGTTGCCGATGACCTTGGTGAGGCCGGAGTCGAAGATCGACGAGTGCGGGTCCGTGACGATGTCGGAGGACACGATCGGGTCCTCGGTGTAGGAGAGGTAGCCCTTCAGGGGACCGTCGGCGGCGGCAGCCTTGTAGGCGGCGTTGACCTCCTCGACCGTGACCTCGCGGCCCAGGGTGACGGTGAGGTCGGTGGCGGATCCGGTGGGGACGGGAACGCGGATGGCGTAGCCGTCGAGCTTGCCCTTGAGTTCCGGCAGGACGAGGCCGATCGCCTTGGCCGCACCGGTGGAGGTGGGGACCATGTTGATCGCTGCTGCGCGTGCGCGGCGGAGGTCCTTGTGGGGGCCGTCCTGCAGGTTCTGGTCGGCGGTGTAGGCGTGGATCGTCGTCATGAGCCCGCGCTCGATACCGAACGAGTCGTTCAGCACCTTGGCCAGGGGGCCGAGGCAGTTCGTGGTGCAGGACGCGTTCGAGATGATGTGGTGGTTCTCGGGGTCGTACTCGCCGTCGTTGACGCCGAGCACCACGGTGATGTCCTCGTCGGACGCAGGAGCGGAGATCAGGACCTTCTTGGCGCCGGCGTCGATGTGCTTCTGCGCGTCGGATGCCTTCGTGAAGAAGCCGGTGGACTCGACGACGATGTCGACGCCGAGGTCTGCCCAGGGGAGGTTCGCGGGGTCGCGCTCGGCGAGCACCTTGACGCGCTTGCCGCCGACCACGAGGTCACCGCCGTCGACCTCCACGGAGGCCTTCAGGCGCCCGGTGACGGAGTCGTACTTCAGCAGGTGCGCGAGGGCCTCGGGGCTCGTCAGGTCGTTGACGGCGACGATTTCGAGGTCTGCGCCCTGCTCGAGGGCCGCGCGGAAGTAGTTGCGGCCGATGCGGCCGAAGCCATTGATTCCAACACGAGTAGTCACTGGTTTCCATCTCCTTCATAGGTGGTGCCGCCGGACGACCCTTCTCGGGCGACGCCGGCGACGAATAAATCTGGTACCGGGCACACCTTCGTGCCGAAGTGAATCGGGTCCTGCTGGCTCCCTGTGGAGCATGGGTGGCGCCCTCGGAGCCGTGCGGGAAATGTCCCTGCACGGCTCCCACCTTACTCAGCGCGGCGTTGCGCGCGCACTGATGACGCGCAGAGGGCCCCGGACCGACGGGTATGGTGCACACCCCCCTCCGGAGCCGCCCTGGGGCTTGCCCTGCCTAGAGGCCGGGGGTGATGAGGACGGACGCCCCGATCCGGGCCGCTTCGAAGCGGGTCTGGACGTCGGCCCAGTTCACGAGGTTCCACCAGGCCTTCACGTAGTCGGGCTTGACGTTGACGTAGTCCAGGTAGAACGCGTGCTCCCACATGTCCAGCATCAGAAGGGGGACGGTGCCCACCGGAACGTTGCCCTGCTGGTCGTAGAGCTGCTCGATCACGATGTTCTTGCCCAGCGGCTCGTACGCCAGCACGGCCCATCCCGAGCCCTGCAGGGAGGTCGCCGCGGCGCTGAAGTGGGCGCGGAACGCGTCGAAGGACCCGAAGGCGTCGTCGAGGGCCACTGCCAGTTCACCCACGGGCTTGTCGCCGCCCTCGGGGGACATGTTCTTCCAGAAGATGCTGTGGTTGATGACACCGCCGACGTGGAACGCGAGGTCCTTGGAGAGCTTCGGGATGGTGCCGAACTCGCCCTTCTCGCGGGCCTCGGCTAGCTGTGCGAGGGCATCATTGGCGCCCTTGACGTAGGTGGCCTGGTGCTTGGAGTGGTGCAGCTCCATGATCCGGCCCGAGATGTGCGGCTCGAGGGCCGCGTAGTCGTAGTCGAGATCCGGCAGTACGTATGCGCTCACGTAGTCCTCCATGTAGTGATCCGGGGCGCCCGCGCGGTCCGCAGCGCCGCCGGGCATCCGGACGGCACGCGGTCCGCTTGATCAGAAGCGGGCTTGTCGTTCCATCCTATGCACTCATTCACTCGTCGAGCATGTCCGGAGTCACATTGGCGTCGGTCCCCGGGATCCCGATGTCGGAGGCTCTCTTGTCCGCCATCGCCAGGAGGCGCCGGATACGGCCGGCAATGGCATCCTTGGTCATCGGCGGGTCGGCGAGGCGGCCGAGTTCGTCGAGGCTCGCCTGCTTGTGGGCCACCCTCAGCTCCCCGGCGTAGCGCAGGTGCTCCGGCACGGTCTCGCCGAGGATCTCGAGGGCACGCTCGACGCGGGCGCCGGCGGCGACCGCAGCCTGTGCGGAGCGGCGCAGATTGGCGTCGTCGAAGTTGGCGAGACGGTTCGCGGTGGCGCGGACCTCCTTGCGCATGCGGCGTTCCTCCCACACCATCAGCGCGTCGTGGGCACCCATGCGCGTCAGGAGGGCTGCGATCGTGTCGCCGTCGCGGATGACGACACGGTCCACGCCGCGCACCTCCCGCGCCTTAGCGGCGATGTCCAGCCGCCGGGCCGCACCCACGAGGGCGAGGGCCGACTCGGGACCCGGACAGGTCACCTCGAGCGACGAGGAGCGGCCGGGTTCGGTCAGGGAGCCGTGCGCCAGGAACGCCCCGCGCCAGACGGCCTCGGCGTCCGCCGTCGAGCCGTTCACGACGGCCGACGGCAGTCCGCGTACCGGACGGCCGCGGCTGTCCAGCAGCCCCGTCTGGCGGGCGAGGGACTCGCCGTCGCGCACCACCCGGACCACGTAGCGGTTCCCCCGCTTCAGAGCGCCGCCCGTGACGACGATGATCTCGCTGGTGTGTCCGTAGACCTCGGCGATGGCGGCCCGGAGCCTGCGTGCCGTCGAGGCGAGGTCCACCTCGGCCTCGATGACGATCCTGCCGGAGATGATATGGAGGCCCCCTGCGAATCTCAGCAGCGCGGACACTTCGGCCTTGCGGACCGAGGACTTCTTGACGTCGAGGTGGGACAGCTCCTCTTTGACGTCGGCGGTCAGGGCCACAGATACACTCCTAGTTCTCCCCAAACATGTCGTTGTAGGACGTCGCCAGCCGCAGCGGGTCGTGCACGGGCTTACCGGTCGAGACCCCCACTGTACCGAAGACGGCGCGTCCTCCCATCCCTGCCACGGCTCGCTCGAACGCGGATCTGTCCCCTATCACCGTGGGATCCGCGAGTACCACGTCCACCGTGAAATCCGGGGCGTACCGGCGGATGACGTTCAGGTGGTCGATGGCACTCATGCCCTGCGTCTCCTTGGTGTCGTTGCTCAGGTTCATCGTGAGGCACCGCCGCGCGGAGGTGCGGCACAGCGCCCCGCGGAGCTCGGGAAGCAGCAGGTGGGGCAGCACCGAGGTGTACCAGGACCCGGGCCCGAGGATCACCCAGTCGGCCAGTTCGATGGCCTCCAGCGCGTCCTTGCAGGCAGGAGCCTCCGGCGGGAGGAGCCGGACATTGCTCACGTTCCCGGATCCCGCGGCGACCGCCAGCTGCGCCTGTCCGCTGACGGTGCGCACCCGCAGGGAGCCCTGCACCTCGCTCAGCACGTCGCCCTCGATCGTGAGCGGCACGCTCGCCATCGGGAGGACCCTGCCGCGCGCCCCGAGGAGGGCGCCGGCCCACTGCAGGCCCGCCACCGGGTCACCCAGCAGCTCCCAGAGGGTGACGATGAGGAGGTTGCCCATGGCGTGGCCGTCGAGCGATCCCTCGACCCCGTCCCGCGATGCGAAGCGGTGCTGCATGACGTCCCGCCAGGTGCGGCCCCAGTCGGTGTCGTCGCACAGGGCGGCCAGTGCCATGCGGAGGTCGCCGGGAGGCAGCACCCCGAGTTCCCTCCGGAGCTTCCCGGACGACCCGCCGTCGTCGGCGACCGTCACCACGGCGGTCAGCTCCTGCGTCAGGAGCCGCAGGGCGGACAGCGACGCGGACAGTCCGTGCCCGCCGCCGAGGGCGACGACGGTCGGGCCCGCGCCGCCCTCACCCTTCCTGCGCGCCGCGGGCGGGACGAGGGGAAGAGCACCCGAGAACAGCGCCACTATTCACGCCCGAGGTCGCGGTGGTGCGCGGTGACCTGCACGCCCGGCAGCTGGGCCAGCCGCTGGGCGATCTCCTCCGTCACCGCGACCGACCGGTGCTTCCCGCCGGTGCACCCGACGGCGATGGTCGCGTAGTGCTTGTTCTCGCGGCGGTAGCCGTCCAGGACGGGCACCAGCGCGTTCACGTACCGGTCGATGAAGTCGCCCGCGCCCTGCGCGCCGAGGACATAGTCGCGGACGGGCTCGTCCAGCCCGGTCTGGGGGCGCAGGACGGGCACCCAGTGGGGGTTGGGGATGAAGCGGACATCCGCTACGTAGTTGGCGTCGACCGGGAGGCCGTACTTGAAGCCGAAGCTCATCACGTTGAGCCGCAGGACGATGGGACCGGACTCCGAGAACAGCTCGGTGACGCTCGTGGCGAGCGCGTGCACGTTCAGCTCGCTCGTGTCGATCACGATGTCCGCGGAGTACCGGATGTCCTTCAGCACGTCGCGTTCCGCGGCGATGCCGTCCAGGATGCGGCCGTCGCCCTGCAGCGGGTGCGGGCGGCGGCCCTGTTCGAAGCGCCGCACCAGCACGGTGTCCTCCGCGTCGAGGAAGAGCACCCGGTAGTCGACCCCTGCGGACCGCAGGCCGTCCAGGGCCGCCTTGATGTCGAGAAAGAGTTCCTTGCCGCGCACGTCGATGACGACGGCCAGCTTCGGGATGGACTGCGGCGTCCGCGCCACGAGCTCGGTCAGCGTCGTGAGCATCTGCGGCGGGAGGTTCTCCACCACGTACCAGCCGTGGTCCTCCAGCGCGTTCGCGGCCGTACTGCGCCCGGCGCCCGACATGCCGGTCACCACCAGCAGCTCGGACTCGGTGGGTTTGACCGGAGTCAGGCTCGTGGCCTCAGTCATATCGTGGTGCGTCCGTTCCGGCTCGACGGGACACCCGGTATCCCGGCCTGCCCTGGTGTGCGGTCTCAGCGGCGCTCCTGCGGCCGCGCCTTCAGCCTAGCTAATCTTCGATGATCTCGCCCGTGGTCATGTTCACGGCCGGGGCGGGGGCGTCATCGACGGCGAGGGACGTGCGGATGGTCTCGGCGAGTGCGGGGCCGACGCCGGGTACCTCCACGAGCTCCTCCACGGTGGCCGCCCGGATCTTCTTGACCGAGCCGAAGTGCTTCAGCAGGGCCTTGCGCTTGGCCGGACCCAGTCCGGCGACCTCGTCGAGGGCCGACGCCGTCATGGACTTCCCGCGCTTCTGCCGGTGGAACGTGATGGCGAAGCGGTGGGCCTCGTCGCGGATCCGCTGCAGCAGGAACAGGCCCTCGGACGCCCGGGGAAGGATGACCGGGAACTCGCTGTCCTGGATCCACACCTCCTCGAGGCGCTTGGCGAGGCCGATCACGAAGACGTCGTCGATCCCGAGGTCCGCCAGCGCGCGCGAGGCAGCGGCCACCTGCGGCGGTCCGCCGTCGACGACGACGAGGCTGGGCGGATACGCGAAACGGTTGCGGGAGATCGCCGTCGTCGTGTCCCGGACGGGCTCGCCCTGCGGGTCGGCGTCGGGGTGCTCGAGGACCGAGGCGTCGTCGTCCACCGGGTCGACCTCGGGATCCGGACCGGCAGCGCGCTGCTCCCCGCCCTTCCCGGCGAGGTAGTTGCGGAACCGGCGGTGGATCACGTCGTACATGGAGGCGGTGTCGTCCCGTGCGGCGTCCCCGGTGATGGAGAACTTCCGGTACTCGGACTTCCGGGGCAGGCCGTCCTCGACGACGACCATCGAGGCCACCACGTTGGTGCCCTGCACGTGGGAGATGTCGAAGCACTCGATGCGCATCAGCGGCTGCGGCAGGTCGAGGGCCTCCTGCAGCTCCTGCAGGGCGGCCGACCGCGTGGTGATGTCCCCGGCCCTGCGGCTCTTGTGCAGGCGCAGGGCGTCCGCGGCGTTCTGCTCCACGGTGCCCAGGAGCGTCGCCTTGTCGCCGCGCTGCGGCACCCGCACGTCGACGCGCGCTCCCCGGAGGCCCCGGAGCCATTCGAGCATCTGGTCCGAGTTGCTGGGCAGCACCGGGACGAGGACCTCGCGCGGGATCTGCTCGTTGCTGCTGCTGCCCTCGCCGTAGACCTGCTGGAGCAGGTGCTCCACGAGATCCGGCGTGTCCATGTCCTCGACCTTCTCGACCACCCAGCCGCGCTGTCCCCGGATCCTGCCTCCCCGGACGTGGAAGACCTGCGCCGCCGCCTCGAGCTCGTCCTCCTTGAGGGCGAAGATGTCCGCGTCGGTGTCCTCGCTGAGCACCACCGTGTTGCGTTCGAACACGCGGCGGAGTGCTGCGATGTCGTCGCGCAGGCGGGCGGCCGTCTCGTAGTCGAGCTCGGCGACGGCAGCGGCCATCTTCTTCTCGAGCCCGGAGATGAACTTCTTCGCCTCCCCCGACATGAAGTCGCAGAACTCCCCGGCGAGCGCCTTGTGGTCCTCGGGGCTGATGCGTCCGACGCAGGGTGCGGAGCACTTGTCGATGTAACCGAGGAGGCAGGGCCGGCCGGTCCGCTCCGCGCGCTTGAACACCCCGCTGCTGCAGGTCCGGACCGGGAAGACGCGGAGCATGGTGTCGACGGTCTCGCGGATGGCCTTGGCGGGGTAGAACGGACCGAAGTAGCGCGTGTCCTTCTTCTTGTCGCCGCGCATCACCTGCACGCGCGGGTACTTCTCCCCCATGGTGACGGCGAGGTAGGGGTAGGACTTGTCGTCACGGAACATGACGTTGAACCGTGGATTGAACTCCTTGATCCACGTGTACTCGAGCTGGAGCGCCTCGAGTTCGCTCCCGACGACGGTCCACTCGACGCTCGCGGCGGTGAACACCATGCTCCGCGTCTTGGCGAGCAGTCCCTGGGGGTTCGCGAAGTAGGAGTTCAGGCGTGAGCGAAGGTTCTTGGCCTTGCCGACGTAGATGACCCTGCCGTGCTCGTCCCGGAAGCGGTAGACGCCCGGATCGAGCGGGATCTCGCCTGTCTTCGGCCGGTAGGTTACTGGGTTCGCCACGCCTTTCATCCTAGGACGGCGGGGGAACGGACGCTGACCGGGGGCACTGCTTTCCGCTGACCGCTGACGCGGATCAGGCCGGGCCGCCGAACCCTTCGGGCACTACTCCGTCGCAGGACTCTGGTTGTAGTGCGGCACCCGTTCCTGGCCGGTGAGCGCGGCGATACTGTCCATGATGGAGTCCGTCGCGCTGCGCCGGGCCGGCAGCGGGTGGCCGGGGCCGGTCTTCGCGAAGACGAGCGGCGCCCCGATGCGCAGGGTGAAGTGCTGCGGACGGACCCCCTTCTTCCCCGCGGGCTGGAGGGCCTCGGTGCCGAGAAGGCCGACGGGCACCACGGGCGCCCCGGTGGTGAGCGCGAGCCAGCCGACGCCGGTCCTCCCCCGGTAGAGCCGGCCGTCGCGCGAGCGGGTCCCCTCGGGGTAGATCCCGACGCCGTTACCCTGTTCCAGCAGGTCGAGGAGCGTCCTGAGCGCCTGGACGCTGGCCGCCTGCTGTCCGCGCTCCACCGGGATGGACCCGACGCCCTCGAAGAACGACTTCATGAGCGCGCCTCTCACTCCCTTCCCCGTGAAATACTCGGCCTTCGCGAAGAACGCGACCGGCCGCGGCATGAGTGCCTGCACCAGCACGCTGTCGAGGAAGGAGAGGTGGTTCGCCGCGACGATGAAGGGGCCGTCCTTCGGCACGTTCCCCAGTCCTTCGACGGTGGGCCGGCAGAGACCGGCGATGAGTCCGCGCGTCGTGCTGCGCGTCAGGTCATAGACCCCCACGGAGCACCTCCAGCAACTCCTCGGCGGATCGCGCGACGGCGACCGCCCCCGCGTCCTCCAGCTCGCCGGGAGCGGCGAACCCCCACGTGACGCCGATGCAGGCCAGGCCGTTGGCGAGAGCGCCCTCCACGTCGTGCCGGCGGTCACCGACCATCACCGCCCGACCGGCGACCCCGTCGGCGTGCCGCCCGTGGTGTTCCAGCGCCGCCCGGACGATGGTTTCCTTGCCGCCGACCGCCGCGGTTTCGTCGCGCGGGGAGCCGTGTACCGAGGCGAAGAGGTGCCGCAGGCCCTGCGCCTCGAGGAGCTCCTCGGCGAGCCATTCCGGCTTCTGGGTGGCGACGGCGACCACCGCGCCCTCCGCGGCGAGGACCTCCACGCAGCGGGCGACGCCCGGATAGGGGCGGCTCTGCGCCATGCCGGTCGAGACGTACCCCGCCCGATAGGTGGCCATCACCTCCTGCACGCGGGCTGCCGGCACACCGCCCAGCGCGGTGAGGGAGTGCACGAGAGGGGGTCCGACCATGGCCTGCAGGGCGTCGTCGTCGGGCACGGGCAGGCCGTGGCTCCGCAGCGCCGAACTGATGCCTCCGGTGATGGCTCCCGCGGGGTCGACGAGCGTCCCGTCGAGGTCGAAGAGTATCAGTGCATGCATATTCGCCACCGGGCAAGCTTGCCATAGCACCGGGGAGGGCATGCATTCCGCATGCCCTCCCCGGTATATCCACAACGCCTCTCCATGCCGCCGCAGGAGCTACCCGACCTTGTCGAAGATCTCCTTGAGGAAGGTGCCCGTGTAGCTGCGCTCGTTCTGGGCGACCTGCTCCGGCGTGCCCGTCGCGATGATCTGGCCACCGCCCGAGCCGCCGTCCGGACCGAGGTCGATGACCCAGTCGGCGCTCTTGATGACGTCGAGGTTGTGCTCGATCGTGATCACGGTGTTGCCCTTGTCCACGAGTCCCTGCAGGACCAGCAGGAGCTTCCGGATGTCCTCGAAGTGCAGGCCGGTGGTCGGCTCGTCGAGGACGTAGATGCTCCGCCCGTTGGAGCGCTTCTGCAGCTCGCTCGCGAGCTTGACGCGCTGCGCCTCGCCGCCCGAGAGGGTCGTGGCGGGCTGGCCGAGCCGTACGTAGCCGAGGCCCACCTCCACGAGGGTGTTCAGGTGCCGGGCGATGGGGCTGAACGCCGCGAAGAACTCGGCGCCTTCCTCGATCGGCATGTCGAGCACGTCGGCGATGGTCTTGCCCTTGTAGTGCACCTCCAGCGTCTCGCGGTTGTAGCGCGCGCCGTGGCAGACCTCGCACGGGACGTAGACGTCGGGCAGGAAGTTCATCTCGATCTTCAGCGTGCCGTCGCCGGAGCACGCCTCGCAGCGGCCGCCCTTCACGTTGAAGGAGAACCTGCCCGGGAGGTACCCGCGCACCTTCGCCTCGGTGGTCTCCGCGAAGAGCTTGCGGATGTTGTCGAAGACGCCGGTGTAGGTCGCGGGGTTGGACCGGGGCGTGCGGCCGATGGGGCTCTGGTCCACATGGATGACCTTGTCGAGGTGCTCCAGGCCGTCGATCCGCTTGTGCCGCCCGGCGACCTGCTTGGCACCGTTCAGCTTGTTCGCGAGGACCTTGTAGAGGATGTCGTTCACCAGGGTCGACTTGCCGGACCCGCTCACGCCGGTCACGGCGGTCAGCACGCCGAGCGGGATGGTCGCGTCCACGTTCGTGAGGTTGTGCTCGCGTGCGCCGACGACCTTCAGCTGGCGGGAACGGTCGATCTTGCGGCGCTTCGCCGGGATCTCGATCTTGCGGCGTCCCGAGAGGTAGTCACCGGTCAGGGACCTCTCGTTGGTGAGGAGGTCCTCGAGCAGGCCCGAGTGGACCACTTCACCGCCGTGCTCCCCCGCCCCCGGTCCGATGTCGACGATCCAGTCGGCCTCGGCGATGGTGTCCTCGTCGTGCTCGACGACGATGAGGGTGTTGCCGAGGTTCCGCAGCCGCGTGAGGGTCTCGATCAGCCGGCGGTTGTCGCGCTGGTGCAGGCCGATCGACGGTTCGTCCAGGACGTACAGCACGCCCACGAGTCCCGATCCGATCTGCGTGGCGAGCCGGATGCGCTGGGCCTCTCCGCCGGACAGCGTGCCCGACGCCCGTTCCAGGTTGAGGTACTCGAGCCCGACGTCGAGGAGGAAGGTCAGGCGCGCCTGGATCTCCTTGAGGACCTGGTTGGCGATCTGCGCCTCGCGGCCCGTGAGCACGAGGTTGTCGAGGAACTCCGCGCAGTCCCGCATGGGCATGGCGGACACCTCGGCGATGGAGCGGCCGTTGATGAGCACCGACAGCGACGCCGGGTTGAGCCGCGCACCACCGCACGTGGGGCACGGGATCTCCCGCATGTACTCCTCATACCGGTCCCGTGCGTTGTCGGACTCGGTCTCCGCGTGCTTGCGCTGGATGTACTGGATGGCACCCTCGAAGCCGGTGCTGTACTTGCGCTCGCGGCCGAACCGGTTCTTGTACTGCACCACGACCTTGTGGTCCTTGCCGTACAGGGCGGCCTCGCGGGCGCGGTCGGGCAGCTTGCGCCAGGGCGTGGCGAGGTCGAAGTTGAGCTCGGAGGCGAGTCCCTCGAGCAGGCGGGTCCAGTATTCGAGGGTCGCCGTACCGAGCGACCACGGCGCGATGGCACCCTCGGCGAGGCTCAGGTCCGGGTTGGGGACCACCAGCTCCTCGTCGACCTCGAGCTTGCTGCCGATACCCGTGCAGGCGGGGCACGCGCCGAAGGGGTTGTTGAAGGAGAACGAGCGCGGCTCGATCTCGTCGATCGCGAGCGGGTGCTCGTTCGGGCACGCCAGGTGCTCGGAGAAGGCGTGGAGGCGCTTCTCGTCGTCCTCGGGCAGGTCGACGAACTCGGCCAGGACGCGGCCGTCGGCGAGCTTGAGCGCCGTCTCCACGGAGTCCGTGAGGCGCTGCTGGATGCCGCTCTTGACGACGAGGCGGTCGATGATGACCTCGATGGTGTGCTTGTACTGCTTGCCCAGCTTCGGCGGATCGCTGAGCTGGACGAGCTTGCCGTCCACCCGCGCGCGGGAATAGCCCTTCGCGGTCAGCTCCTGGAAGAGGTCGACGAACTCACCCTTGCGCGCCCGCACGACGGGGGCGAGGACCTGGAAGCGGGTGCCCTCGTCGAGCTCGAGCAGCTGGTCGACGATCTGCTGCGGCGTCTGCTTGGCCACGAGCTCGCCGCAGACGGGGCAGTGGGGGCGTCCGACGCGGGCCCACAGGAGCCGCATGTAGTCGTAGATCTCGGTGATGGTCCCGACGGTGGAGCGCGGGTTCTTGCTCGTGGACTTCTGGTCGATCGAGACCGCGGGCGAGAGACCCTCGATGAAGTCGACGTCCGGCTTGTCCACCTGACCGAGGAACTGTCGAGCGTAGGCGGAGAGCGACTCCACATAGCGGCGCTGCCCCTCCGCGAAGATGGTGTCGAAGGCGAGGGACGACTTGCCCGAGCCGGACAGGCCAGTGAAGACGATCATGGCGTCGCGCGGGAGGTCGAGGTCGACGTTCCGCAGGTTGTGTTCGCGGGCGCCCTTGACGATCAGCCGGGACAGGTCCTGGGGAGCGGGCTCCGGGTTGCGGGCGTGCTGCTCAAGAGAATTTGCTATAGACACCAGACAACTGTAGGGGAAAAAGAGTTCGAAGACATGTTCGAACAGCCCTTGCCCCGCGCCGTTCTGGCGCCTCCGGCGCCGCCGTTCACGCTCGGCGCAATGCCGCCCTCACGATGGCCACTGCGTCGGCCTCCGACACACCCGCGGAGGCCACGACGACGGCGAACACCTCCGCGGCGTCGGCCACCTTGCGCCGGGCGTCGTCGCCTCCTGCCGTGATCACGGTCCCTGCCCGTCCCCGGGTCTCCACGACGCCGGCCTGCTCCAGTTCCCGGTAGGCGCGCGCCACGGTGTTGGCGGCGATGCCGAGGTGTGCTGCGAGCGCGCGTACCGGCGGCAGCCGTGTCCCGACGGACGCCTTGCCCGAGTTGGCGGCAGCCAGGATGGCCTGCTTGATCTGCTCGAAGGGCGGCACCGAACTCGTGGGGTCCACCTTCAGCCAGCGGGGGATGTCCTGCTCCACGCCCGTCCTTCCATGCTCGGCGACGGGCCCGGCGGCCGTCTCTCCCTGCACCCTACCGCCGTCGGACCCGCCGTCGGGCCCGCCGCCCGGCCGCTTTCGCTCGAGGGCGCCCTGCCTACACTGGGCACATGCAGAACCTCGCCGACGTGACCATCCGCAGCATCTCGGTGTCCGAGATGGACAACAACGTGTACCTGCTGACCTCGAAGTCGAGCGGCGCGCAGGTGCTCATCGACGCCGCCGACGACGCGCACGCCATCCTCGAACTGCTCGCGGATGCGCAGGAGGACACGGACGCCGAGGCCCGGGTGGCCCTCATCGTCACGACGCACGCGCACTGGGACCACCTGAGGGCGCTGGCCGAGGTGAAGGAGGCGACGGGTGCCCGTACCGCCGCCGGTGCGGACGACGTCGCGGACATCGCCGTACCCACGGACGTCCCGCTGCGGCACGGCGACGTCGGCTCCTTCGAGGGGTTCGACCTCGAGGCGATCCACCTGCGGGGCCACACTCCGGGATCCGTCGCGCTGCTCTACCGTGACCCCTCCGGCCCGGCGCACCTCTTCACGGGCGATTCGCTGTTCCCCGGCGGCGTCGGCAACACGCAGGGCGACCCGGAGCGCTTCGCCTCGCTCTACGAGGACGTCTCCACCCGCATCTTCGACCACCTTCCGGATGACACGGTCGTCCACCCGGGGCACGGGAAGGGCACGACCCTCGGCGCGGAGCGCGGCTCCCTCGCGGAATGGAAGCAGCGCGGCTGGTAGCGGAGGCGGCACCGACGCCACGGGTAGGCTGAACGGACCATGAGGATCCAAGAGCACCTGCCCCGGCACGACGACGGCCACCTTCCAGCGGATGCGGTCTACGAGGCGTTCACCGGCTGGGCGACGGCGCGGGGCCTGACGCTCTATCCCGCGCAGGACGAGGCGGCGATGGAGCTCGTCTCGGGCAACAACGTCATCCTCGCGACGCCGACGGGGTCGGGCAAGTCGCTCGTGGCCATCGCGGCGCACCTGAAGTCGTTCGCCGAGGGCCGCACCAGCTACTACACCGCCCCGATCAAGGCGCTCGTGTCCGAGAAGTTCTTCGCGCTCTGCGACATCTTCGGACCCGAGAACGTGGGCATGATCACCGGTGACTCGGGGGTGAACCAGGACGCGCCGATCATCTGCTGCACGGCGGAGATCCTCGCGAACCTGGCCCTGCGGGAGGGAGCCGGGGCCGACGTCGACACCGTGGTGATGGACGAGTTCCACTTCTACTCCGACCCGCAGCGCGGCTGGGCGTGGCAGGTACCGCTGCTCGAGCTGCCGCAGGCGCAGTTCCTGCTGATGTCCGCGACGCTGGGTGACGTCACGCGCTTCGAGAAGGACCTCACCGAACGCACCGGCCGTCCCACCGCGACCGTCACGTCCGTCGAGCGTCCGATCCCGCTGCACTACTACTACGTCGAGACGCCCGTGCAGGAATCCCTCGAGGAGTTGCTCTCCACCCGGCAGGCACCCGTGTACGTGGTGCACTTCAGCCAGGCCGAGGCCATCGAGCGGGCGCAGAACCTGATGAGCGTCAACATCTGCACGCGCGAGGAGAAGGACCGCATCGCCGAACTCATCGCGGCGTTCCGGTTCTCGTCCGGCTTCGGGAAGACCCTCAACCGGCTGGTCCGCCACGGCATCGGCGTGCACCACGCCGGGATGCTGCCGAAGTACCGGCGCCTCGTCGAGCAGCTCGCGCAGGCCGGCCTCCTGAAGGTCATCTGCGGCACGGACACCCTGGGCGTCGGCATCAACGTGCCGATCCGGACCGTCCTGCTCACGGCGCTCAGCAAGTACGACGGCGTGCGGACGCGGCTGCTCAATGCGCGCGAGTTCCATCAGATCTCCGGCCGGGCCGGCCGGGCGGGCTACGACACCGCGGGCACCGTCGTCGTCCAGGCGCCCGAGCACGTCGTCGAGAACACGAAGGCGATGGCGAAGGCCGTGTCCAAGTTCGGGGACGACCAGAAGAAGCTGCGGCAGGTGGTGCGGAAGAAGCCCCCGCAGGGCTTCGTCTCGTGGGGCAGGCCCACCTACGACCGACTGGTGGAGAGCATCCCCGATCCCCTGACGTCCTCGTTCTCGGTCAGCCATTCGATGCTGCTCAACCTGCTCGAGCGCCCCGGCGATCCCTTCAAGGCCACCAAGCGGCTGCTGACCGAGAACCACGAGACGCGCGCCTCGCAGCTGCGGCTGATGCGCCGCGCGATCGGCATCTACCGCGAGCTCGTCACTGCCGGCATCGTCGAGAAGCTGTCCGAACCGGAGCCGGACGGCCGCCTGGTGCGGCTCAAGGTGCACCTGCAGGCCAACTTCGCCCTCAACCAGCCCCTGTCGCCGTTCGCCCTCGCCAGCCTGGAACTCCTCGACCCCGAGGCGCCGGGCTACGCGCTGGATGTGGTGTCCGTCATCGAGGCGACACTCGAGAAGCCGCGCCAGGTCCTGAACGCCCAGGAGAAGAAGGCGCGCGGGGAAGCCGTTGCGGCCATGAAGGCCGAGGGCATCGACTACGACGCCCGCATGGCGCGCCTGGAGGAAGTCAGCTACCCGAAGCCGCTGGAGGAACTGCTGCAGCAGGCCTTCGACGTGTACCGCTCGTCGGCCCCGTGGCTCGGAGACTTCGAACTCGCACCGAAGTCCGTGGTCCGCGACATGTACGAGCGGGCGATGAGTTTCGGCGAGTACGTGGCCTTCTACGCCCTCACCCGGTCGGAGGGCATCCTCCTGCGGTACCTCGCCGACTGCTACAAGGCCCTGCGCCACACAGTGCCGGTCGAGGCCCTCCGCGAGGACCTCAGCGACATCCTGGAATGGCTCGGCGAACTCGTCCGCCAGGTCGACAGCAGCCTCCTCGATGAATGGACCCAGCTCGCCGCCGGGATCGCCCCGGGCGTCGCGGTCGACGCCGTCGACCTGCCCGAGGAGCCGCCGTCGGTGACGTCCAACGAGCGGGCCTTCCGCGTCATGGTGCGCAACGAGATGTTCCAGCGGGTGAAGCTGTTCGCCGACGAGCAGGACGCGGCACTCGGTGCTCTCGACGCCGACTCGGGCTGGACCGCCGAGCGCTGGGCCGACGCGATGGACGGGTACTTCGGGGACTACGAGGACATCGACGACGGCCCCGACGCACGTGGTCCCAACCTGCTCCTGATCACGAAGGTCCCCGGCGCCTGGAAGGTGCGGCAGATCCTCAAGGACCCGGAGGGCAACGGGGACTGGGGCATCAACGCCGAGATCGACCTCGCCGCGTCCGACGAGGCGGGAAGTCCCGTCGTCCGGATCCTCGGCGTCGGAGCACCGGTCGCGGCCTGACAGCAGCGGTCCGCCCTCGTGCCGGCGCGGTGCCCGCGCCGGGTCGGCGGGGACGGGACGGGGCCCGGGCTGGCTAGGCTGGGGGGATGAATGCCATTCGCGAAGCCCGGCCGGCGGACGTCCCGGTCATCCTCCAGCTCATCCACGACCTCGCCATCTACGAGCGCGAGCCGGACGCGGTGAGGAACACCGCCGAGTCCCTCCAGGAGGCCCTGTTCGGGGAACGGCCCACCATCTACGCCCATGTCGTCGAGGCGCAGGGATCGATCCAGGGCTTCGCCCTGTGGTTCCTCAACTACTCGACCTGGGAGGGAGTGAACGGCATCTACCTCGAGGACCTGTACGTGCGTCCCGAAGCCCGGGGCGCCGGCTTCGGCAAGGCCCTCCTCGCCAACCTGGCGAAGATCGCTGCCGACCGCGGCTACGCCCGCGTGGAGTGGTCGGTGCTGAACTGGAACGAGCCGTCCATCCGCTTCTACGAGAGCCTCGGCGCCCGTCCCCAGTCGGAGTGGAGCACCTTCCGGCTGACGGGTGATGCCCTCGCGAAAGTCGCTGCCCTGTGAACCAGGGGGCGGTGCAGCCGGCCGCGGACCACACCATCGGCCGGACGCTCGTCCTGCGCGGCCTGCGCGCGACCGGCCACGTCTTCCGCGTCCCGCTGGACCATGCGGACCCCGCCTCCGGAGACATCGAGGTCTTCGCCCGCGAGTACTCCTCGCTGGAGCACGCCGACGACGAGGCCGCCCGGCTCCCCTGGCTGCTGTTCCTGCAGGGCGGCCCCGGCGGACGGGGCGTGCGCACCACGCAGCTCTCCGGCTGGATGAAGGCCGCGGCCAGGAATTTCCGGATCCTCATGCTGGACCAGCGGGGCACGGGACTGTCCACGCCGGCCGACGCCGTCACGCTGGCCTCGCTGCCCACGGCGCAGTCCCAGGCGGACTATCTGGCGCATTTCCGGGCGGACTCGATCGTGGCGGACGCCGAACTGATCCGCCGCCGTCTCGGGAGCCCACCCTGGACCGTGTTCGGGCAGAGCTACGGGGGCTTCTGCACCCTCACCTACCTGTCGGTGGCCCCCGCAGGGATCGAGTGCGCCCTGATCACCGGAGGACTGGCACCCCTGTCGGGCAGCCCGGACGAGGTGTACCGGGCGACGTTCGCCCGGGTCGAGGAACGCAACCGCGAGTACTTCGCCTGGTACCCGGAGGACCGGGAGCTCGTCACCCGGATCGCCCGTCACCTCGACGACGTCGAGGAGTACCTGCCCAGCGGTGAGCGTCTCACGGCTCGGCGCTTCCAGATGGTGGGCTCGTTCCTCGGCGGGAACACGAGGGTCCACGGCCTGCACTACCTGCTCGAGGACGCCTTCACGCGGACCCCCGGCGGACCCCGCCTGTCGGCGACGTTCCTGGAGCAGGTCCACGGCATCGTCAGCCGGGCATCACAGCCGCTCTATGCACTCCTGCACGAGTCGATCTACTGCCAGGGCTCCGCCTCGGCATGGGCGGCGCAGCGGGTGCTCGAGGAGTACCCCCGGTTCCGCGATGATGCAGTGGAGCCCCTGCTCACCGGGGAGATGATCTACCCCTGGTACTTCGAGGAGGACCCGGCGCTCCGTCCATTGCGGGAGGTCGCCGATATCCTCGCCGAGAAGGACGACTGGGGTGCACTGTACGACGCGGATGTCCTGGCGACCAACACCATTCCCGCCGCGGCTGCCGTCTACCGCCACGACATCTACGTCGACCGGAACCTCTCCCTGGCGACGGCAGCGGCCGTGCGCAACCTCCAGGTGTGGGAGACGGACGAGTTCCACCACGACGGGATCGCGGATGACGGCGAGGCGATCTTCGAGCGGCTCCTGTCGATGACGCGCCGGTAGGAGCCGCTCGACAGCATTGCTGCCCGAACACGGAAGGACCCCGCCAAGGCGGGGTCCTTCCGTGTTCTCTGCGCGGGATCTCCGGTGCGCGGGGTGCGTCGCCTGCTCAGTGGCGGCGGTCCTTGGCGCCGGCCTCGTCCGCGGCGTGGTCGAGTCCCTCGTCGACGGCCGGAGAGGATGACGTACCGTCCACCGGTCCGCCCGAGCGCGCTGCAGCTGCCTCGATAGCCCGTGAGCGGATCAGGCTGGCGATCACGGCGATGACGATCGTCGCGACGATCACGGCCAGGGACAGGAAGGTCGGGATCTCGGGAGCCCACTCGATGTGCTCGCCGCCGTTGATGAACGGCAGCTCGTTGACGTGCATCGCGTGGAGGATGAGCTTGACGCCGATGAAGGCGAGGATCACGGAGAGCGCGTGCTTCAGGTAGATGAGGCGCGTCATCAGCCCACCGAGCAGGAAGTAGAGCTGGCGGAGGCCCATGAGCGCGAAGATGTTCGCCGTGAAGACGATGAACGCGCTCTGGGTGAGGCCGAAGATGGCGGGGATGGAGTCCACGGCGAACAGGAGGTCGGTCAGGCCGATCGTCACGAAGACGATGAGCATGGGGGTGAAGACCTTCTTGCCGTCGACGACCGTGCGGACCTTGTTGCCGTCGTAGGACTCGGACATCGGGAGCACGGACTTGAGCTTCGTGATGAGCTTGTTGTCTCCTGCGTGTTCCTCGTCCTCGCCGGAGTCCGTGGCCTGCTTGTAGGCGGTGTAGAGGAGGAACGCGCCGAAGATGTAGAAGATCCAGCTGAAGTTCTCGATCACGGCAGCGCCCAGGGCGATGAAGATGCCGCGCAGGACCAGGGCGATGATGATGCCCACCATGAGCACTTCCTGCTGGTACTTCCTGGGTACCGAGAAGCGCGCCATGATGATGATGAAGACGAACAGGTTGTCGATGCTCAGGCTGTACTCGGTGATCCAGCCGGCCACGAACTGCCCCCCGTACTCGGGTCCCGTGAAGGCGAACATCAGTGCGGCGAACACGAGGGCGAGGCCCACGTAGAAGGCGACCCACAGGCCGGCTTCCTTCATGGAGGGCTCGTGCGGGCGCTTGACCACGAGCAGCAGGTCGAACAGCAGGATGATCCCGAGCACGACGAACGTGCCGATCTCGAATGCCAGGGGCAATGCGGGCATGGAGTACCTTCCGGAGGGTGCAGTGGATTGCCGTAAGTCTCTCCGCCGCGGCGTGCTGCCGACCGACCGCTACGTCCGGCAGGGCGACGGTGCCTTACGTGTTGACGTCCATAGCGCTTGGGATACTCCCCTACGTACCGCCAATGGTACCCGGGCAGCGGCGAAGGCGGCGAATACGCACTTCACCGTGTAGATTCGCCGGCCTCCTTGACGTGGTCCCGCTGCTTCTCCCGCGGCTTCTCCCGCTCTCCCGCCGCTTTCCCCGCGGCCTTGCCGCCCTCCGCTCAGGCGTGCCCGGCCGACTGCATCTGCCGCAGTTCCTTCTTCAGGTCGCCGACCTCGTCGCGCAGGCGGCCGGCCAGTTCGAACTGCAGCTCGGCTGCAGCAGCATGCATCTGGTCGGTGAGCTGCTGGATCAGGTCCGTGAGGTCCTCCGCGGGAACAGAGGCCAGCCCCTCGTGGCGGCCCGCGCCCTTCTTCGGCTTCCGGTTCTTGCCCGCCTCCTCGAGGAGGGCCCGCGTGTCGGCGTCCTCGCGGTTGATCGTGTCGGTGATGTCCGCGATCCGCTTCCGCAGCGGCGTGGGATCGATCCCGTGCTCGAGGTTGTGCGCGACCTGGATGGCCCTGCGCCGGTTCGTCTCGTCGATGGCGCGTTCCATGGAGTCCGTGATGCGGTCCGCGTACATGTGCACCTCGCCCGACACGTTACGCGCGGCACGTCCGATGGTCTGGATCAGGGAGGTGGTGCTCCTCAGGAAGCCCTCCTTGTCCGCGTCGAGGATACTCACGAGCGACACCTCCGGAAGGTCCAGGCCTTCCCGGAGGAGGTTGATGCCGACCAGGACGTCGAACGTCCCCATGCGCAGTTCGCGCAGGAGTTCCACGCGCCGCAGGGTATCGACGTCGGAGTGGAGGTACTCGACCTTGACGCCGTGCTCGAGGAGGTAGCCGGTGAGGTCCTCGGCCATGCGCTTGGTGAGGGTGGTGACGAGCACGCGCTCGTTGACCTCCACGCGCTTGCGGATCTCGCCGAGCAGGTCGTCGATCTGGCCCTTGGTCGGCTTGACGACCACCTCGGGATCGACGAGTCCCGTGGGACGGATGATCTGCTGGACGTAGCCGTCGGCCTTGCCGAGCTCGTACTTGCCCGGTGTGGCGGACAGGTACACCGTCTGGCCGATGCGCTCCAGGAACTCGTCCCACTTCAGCGGGCGGTTGTCCATGGCCGAGGGCAACCGGAACCCGTGATCGACGAGGGTCCGCTTACGGGAGGAGTCGCCCTCGTACATGGCACCGATCTGCGGGATGGTCACGTGCGACTCATCGACGACCAGGAGGAAGTCGTCCGGGAAGTAGTCGAGCAGGCAGTGGGGCGCAGACGCCGGGTCCCGGCCGTCGATGTGGCGCGAATAGTTCTCGATGCCGTTGCAGAAGCCCATCTGCTGCATCATCTCGAGGTCGTAGGTGACGCGCATGCGGAGCCGCTGCGCCTCGACGAGCTTGTTCTGGGACTCGAGTTCCGTGAGCCGCTGCTGCAGCTCGTCCTCGATGTCCTTGATGGCCCGCGTCATGCGGTCAGGGCCGGCGACGTAGTGCGAGGCGGGGAAGACGTACATCTCCTCCTCCTCGCGGATCACGTTGCCGGTCAGGGGATCGAGCGTGTAGATGTTCTCCACCTCGTCGCCGAAGAACTCGATCCGCAGCGCGTGCTCCTCGTACATCGGGATGATCTCGACCGTGTCGCCGCGCACGCGGAAGGTGCCGCGGTGGAAGTCCATGTCGTTGCGTGTGTACTGCATACCGACGAACTGCCGCAGCAGCTCGTCCCTGTTCATCTGGTCACCCCGGCGCAGCGTGACCATCTTGTTGATGTATTCCTCGGGCGTCCCGAGGCCGTAGATGCAGGAGACGGTCGCGACCACGATGACGTCCCGGCGGGTCAGCAGCGCGTTCGTGGCCGAGTGCCGGAGGCGCTCGACCTCCTCGTTGATCGACGAGTCCTTCTCGATGAAGGTGTCCGTCTGCGGGACGTAGGCCTCGGGCTGGTAGTAGTCGTAGTAGGAGACGAAGTACTCGACGGCGTTGTTGGGCAGGAGCTCGCGGAACTCGTTGGCGAGCTGCGCCGCGAGGGTCTTGTTCTGCACCATGACCAAGGTGGGGCGCTGCACCTGCTCGATGAGCCAGGCCGTCGTCGCGCTCTTGCCGGTACCCGTGGCCCCGAGGAGGACGACGTCCTTCTCCCCCGCGTTGATGCGCTCGGCCAGTTCCTTGATGGCGGTGGGCTGGTCACCTGCCGGCTGGTACTCGCTGATGACTTCGAAAGGTGCCACAACACGCTTGATATCCTGCGCAAGACTCATGCGTTAACGGTAGTCCCTGCCTATGACACTTCTCCGCGGATTTGCTGGCGGCTGAAAGGCCTCGTCGGCCCGGCTGTTCCGTTCAGGCCGCGGAGGCGGGGACGCTCACGGTCACCGTGACGTCGGTCGCCGGATCGGCGCCGCGATGCACTGCCGGATGCCCCGCCGGATGCCCTGCGACCGCCGCTCCGGTGAGCGGGAACCCGGCTGCTGTGACGGCGTCGGATGCGGCGCTCAGCAGCTCCGCCCGCTCGACCGTCACGCGCACCGAGGCGGACGCGACGTCGTCGTGCCCGGGAGGACCGAGAGGACGGGTAAGCCCTGCAGAACTGGCAGGTGCGCTGCCGTCCTCGACGGAGGCCCCCGAACCCGCCGGAAGCGCAGCAGCGATCTTCGCCCGGACGCGGCGCGCCAGCCCACTCGTCCCTGCGAGCCCAACCGCCGTCGATGGGGCCCCTGCGGCGGCCCTGCCCCCCGCCAGGTTGTCGCGGAACGGGAGGATGCGTTCGCGCCACAGCCCTTCCGTCGCCGCCAGCAGATCCTCCAGCGAGCCCTCGTTCACGAGGACGGCGTCCGCCTCACGGAGCCGCTCGGTCCGGGATGCCTGAGCCGCGATGCGCTGTTCGGCGTCCCTGCGCTCCATGCCGCGCTGCCCGATCATCCGCTGGACCCGGAGGTCGTCCGGCGCGTCCACGACGACGACGAGGTGGAAGCGCGCGGCCTGGCCGGTCTCGACCAGGAGCGGGATGTCCTCCAGCACGACGGCGTCGGCGGGCGCCGCGTCGATCAGTTCCGCCGCCCGGGCGCGTACCCGCGGATGGATGATGCCATTGAGCCGCGCGCGGGCCCCCTCGTCGCCGAAGACCAGACGGCCCAGGGCGGGCCGGTCCAGCCCGCCTCCTGGAGCCAGGACCTGCGGCCCGAAGGCGGCCACGACATCGCCGAGGCCCTCCGACCCAGGCTCCACCGCCTGGCGTGCCAGGAGGTCGGCATCCACGACGACGGCGCCGAGGCCCGCGAAGGAGCGCGCTACCTCCGACTTGCCCGCGGCAATGCCCCCTGTCAGTCCTATGCGCAGCATGAGGCCAGACTAGCCGGATCTCCCCCGCCCGCTGTCAAGCGCCGCCCCCTGCGCGGAGGGCGGACGGGTATGTCGGTGCCCTTCAATACGCTAAGGGGACTTATCTTTCGAGGAGCACTGTGACCATCACCTTGCAGGACCTTCAGGACACCGCCGCGTCCACCTTCGGCTGGGACGACCTGCGCCCGGGTCAGGAACGGGCCATGGAGGCGGTGCTCGAGGGGCACAGCGTCCTCTGCGTGATGCCGACCGGATCCGGCAAGTCGGCGATCTACCAGGTGCCGTCGATGGCGCTTCCCGGCGTCGCCGTCGTGATCTCCCCCCTGATCGCCCTGCAGCACGACCAGGCGGACTCGATAAACGAGAGTGCCGGTGTTGTCCGGGCCCACGTCATCAATTCGGGCATCAGGAAGAGCGAGCTCGACGCCGCCTGGGAGGCCGCGTCGGACGGCAACGAATCGACACGGGCGAAATTCCTCTTCCTCGCCCCGGAGCAGATCGCCCGGGACGACGTCGCCGCACGCCTGCGCTCCCTCGACGTCTCACTGGTCGTCGTCGACGAGGCGCACTGTGTGTCCTCGTGGGGACACGACTTCCGGCCGGACTACCTACAGCTCGGCCACCTCGTGCGCGAGCTCCGCGTGCCCGTGATCGCCCTCACGGCGACAGCCTCCCGCCCCGTGCAGAAGGAGATCGTCGAGAAGCTCCACCTGAAGGACCCGGTGATCATGGCCGAGGGCTTCGACCGCCCCAACATCTCCCTCGACGTCGTGCAGCATGTCGAGGAGGACGAGAAGCATCGGGCCGTCCGTGACCAGGTTCTCGCCGTCGCCGGGCCGGGGCTCGTATATGTCGCGACGAAGAAGGCGGCCAACGCGCTGGCGGCGGAGCTGCAGGAGCACGGAAGGAGCGCCGACGCCTATCACGCCGGCCGCCGGAAAAAGGAGCGCGAGGCGGTCCACGAGGGCTTCCTCGACGGCACGATCGACGTCGTCGTCGCGACGACGGCCTTCGGTATGGGCATCGACAAGCCCGACGTGCGTTTCGTCGTCCATGCCGACATCTCGGACTCCCTGGACAGCTACTACCAGGAGTTCGGGCGCGGCGGCCGTGACGGGCTCGACGCACAGGCCGTCCTGCACTACCGCCCGGAGGACCTGTCCCTGAGACGGTTCTTCGCTGCGAAGTCCGTCAACCGGACGCAGGTCCGGAACCTGTTCATGCTCATCGCCGCCCAGGACAAGCCGGTGAAGATGAAGAAACTGAAGGAGCTGTCGGGCCTGTCCCCGCGGACACTGACCGGGCTCCTCAACCTGCTCGCGGCCTCCGAGAGCATCGGTGACGGGGTGAAGGGCTACCGCGCCCGGAAGCTGTCCGCGGACGAGGCGGCGGTCAGGGCGGTGGAGCAGGCGGAGAACCGGGAGCGGATCGACCAGTCGCGCGTCGAGATGGCCCGCCGCTACGCCGAGACGAGAGGGTGCCGCCGACAGTTCCTGCTGTCCTACTTCGGGGAGGAACTGCCCGGGCCCTGCGGGAACTGCGACAACTGCACGCGGGAGAAAGCAGCTGCGGGTCCGGAGTCGGCAGAGGCGACCCCCGCCGGGGAGCACGTTGTGCCGTTCGAGGTCGACGCGACGGTCGAGCACCCCGAGTGGGGTCGCGGGACCGTCATGGGTTACGAGGAGGGAATCATCACCGTCCTGTTCGACTCGACCGGGTACAAGACCCTGTCGGTCGAGCTCGTGCTGGAAAAGGACCTGCTGGCTGCCGTGCCGCCCGGACGGTGAGGCGGCACGGCAGCGAAGGACTGGCAGGGGAGGACTAGCGGGGCTGGGCCGGGTTGGTGGGGTCGCCCTGCGACGGCGGGTTGATGGGCGGTCCGGAGGTTGCGGGGCTGACCGGGGAACCACCCGCGCTACTGGTCACCTCGGGCGTGGACGTGCCGGCACCCTCGGAGAGCTCGGCGCCGCCCTGCACCGCCTCCAGGCGTTGCTGGAGGACGAGCTTGATGGGGAGTCGATTCCCGTGCGCCTCCTCGTAGTCGATCAGCGCCCGCAGGCCGCCCTCGTCGAGTCCCGTGATGCGGGTCGGCAGGGTCCCGAGCGGGATGTGGTCGTAGTCCGGCAGCGGCAGTGCGTTCTGGTCTGATGATCCGGTCACGTCAACTCCTAGGCTCCTTGGGAAGCGTGCTTAGTAATTCCAGCCTAGGCACGGGAGATGCCGGCGGGCAAGGGACTCGTCCGGACAGTAGCGGAAGCGAAGGGATCGCTGTTCCTACACCCTCCGGCGGCTCGGTGGAACAAGGGATTCGGCCCGGGGGTCGGTGTCCATCCCTGATATTTTGTACTCAATTCGAACTTGTTGCCGAGGCTGGAACCGTGACTTCTCCGATGGAAGAACTGACTTTCGTCTTCGCCAGACTCAAGGTCGTCCTGCTCGCGGAGGGGAAGGCCGGGCGGGTGGTCGAGGACCTCGCCGAAGCCGTGAAGAAGTCGATCCCCGGGCCCCCCGGAGCCGGGGTCTCCCTCATGGACGACCAGGGCCGACGGCGCAGGACCGCAAGCAGCCCGCGCTCCTCGCCGGCAGCCGCTCCTCGGCAGCGCGCAGCCGGACAGCGCGCCCGCGGCGGCGAGCAAGGCCCTGCAGGATGCGCTCGGTACGCGTGACCCCGTCCACACGGCGCGCGGAATCCTGATGGAGCGTCAGCGGCTGGACGCCGACAACGCGATGCGGCGGATGTTGTCGGAGGCTGCGAGCAGCGGGGCGGACCTGCGGACGGTGGCCCTGTCCGTGGTCTACGGCACCGCCGGTAGCTCCCACTAAGGCGTGGCCCATGGAGAACCATCCGGATCACGAACATCAGCGAATACACCTCCTTCGGGCGATCCGTTATGCCCAGATCGACGCCAGCGAACTGTGGCTGCACTACTTCGGCCTGGGCGGTGATGCCGGCGAGTACGAAATGGAGGCGTACCTCCAAGGCTCGTTCACCCTCCCTCCCCTGCAGCGGGACCTCCTCGCCCACGTTGCCAACGAACTGATCGACAGGTTGCCGCCGCCACACCGTGCTCCGTACAGCACGGATCCCGCGAGCGATGCGGGACGGTCCGGCAGTGGCGTCCCCCTGGCGCCGGGAGGGAGCGGTTCGGACGGTCGGGCTCTCGACTGGCTCTTCGACAACTCGCAGGGTGGATCGGAGCCGGACGCCAACGACGCGGTCCCTCCGTCCCCTGACGGAACGGGCGACCCGTGCACCTAGGATGGTGGAAGTGAGCCCGTTCAACCTCGACCACCTGCGCCGCCGGCCCGACGTGGAGGCGCCGGAACTGGTCGCCGTGGACGCAGCCGATCGTCTGATCCTCGACACGGCAGCGGACCGTCGTGGTCCCGCCGGCGGCATCGCAACCATCAACGACTCCTACGGAGCCCTGACGCTGGGGGCTGCGAGCCTGACCGGCGGAGCCGCGATCCCGGTGTTCCAGGACGGCATCGTCAATGAGCGGGCCCTCGCCCTGAATGCCGCCGACCAGGGCATGGGCAGCTCCTACCGATCCTGTCCCCTCGACGCGACCCTGCTCGACGGCGTCTCCACCGTACTGCTGCGGCTGCCGCGGTCACTGGACGAACTCGACGAGATCGCCTGGACGATCGCGGCTTACGGGCAGCCCGATGTGCAGGTCCTGGCAGGGGGCAGGCTCAAGCACATGTCCGTCTCGATGAATGCCGTGCTCGGCCGGTACTTCGACGACGTGACCGCCGGCCTGGCGCGGCAGAAGTCACGCGTCCTCGTCGCGTCGGGCGTGCGCCCCGTCGGCGGATCCACCTTCCCGCGGAGCGCACGGTACGACGTCGGCCTCGGTCGGCCGCTCGAACTCCGGGCCTACGGCGCGACGTTCGGCGGTGCGGCGCTCGACCCCGGCACGCAGTTGCTGCTCCCCCACCTCCGCGGACTGGTGTCACCAGGCAGCGGCGAGGTCATCGATCTCGGATGCGGGAACGGCGCCATCTCCACCTACCTCGCACTGGCTCATCCGCACCTCAGCATCCATGCCACCGACCAGTCGGCGTCCGCGACCGCCTCCACTGCGGCCACGGCAGCAGCCAACGGGGTGGCCGACCGGATCAGGGTGAGCCGGGACGATGCGCTGTCCGCGCTCCCCGACGCATCGGCGGGCGCAATCGTCCTCAACCCGCCGTTCCACATCGGCAGCACGGTGCATGCCGGCATCGCCCATCGGCTCTTCGACGCCTGCGCGCGGGTCCTCGCGCCGGGCGGTGAGCTGTGGACGGTCTGGAACAGCCATCTGCGCTACCGGCCCGTTCTCGAGCGGACGATCGGGCCCACCGCCCAGCTCGCCCGCTCGCCCCGGTTCACGGTCACACGTTCGACCCGCCGGTAGGCGCCCTGCGCACGAACTCCCGGCCCCCAGTGCCCGTGCCCGCGAGGCACGCTGTTGCGCGGCGGTCTGCAGTGACGGGCTCGGCCACAGCTGGCAACGATCGGATAGCAGAAGCATGGTCTGGCACGGTCGAAGACGCCGATCGAAAGCACTGTTAACGGCAGAAGGCCCCCGTCCTGGTGGGCGGGGGCCTTCTGAGCGTCGATCAGCCGGACAGGAAGCTTACGCTCCGGTCAGCTTCTCACGCAGTGCTGCGAGTGCCTCGTCCGACGCAAGCGTGCCGGATCCGGTGTCAGCGGCGACGGGCTCCGAGGAGTAGCTCGTCGCGTTCGACTCGACAGGCTCGTTCGCTGCAGCGGCGTCGTCGGACGCGTGCTGAACAACCTGCTTCTTGTGGGACTCCCAGCGGGACTGGGCCTCAGCGTACTGAGCCTCCCAGGCGGCGCGCTGCGTCTCGTAGCCCTCGAGCCATTCGTTCGACTCGGGGTCGAAGCCCTCGGGGTACTTGTAGTTGCCCTCTTCGTCGTACTCGGCGGCCATGCCGTAGAGCGCGGGATCGAATTCGGTGCTGTCGGCGTCGACGCCCTCGTTGGCCTGCTTGAGGCTGAGGGAGATGCGGCGGCGCTCGAGGTCGATGTCGATGACCTTGACGAAGAGCTCGTCACCCACGGAGACAACCTGCTCGGCCAGTTCGACGTGGCGGACAGCGAGCTCCGAGATGTGCACGAGGCCTTCGATGCCGTCCTCGACGCGGACGAACGCACCGAAGGGAACGAGCTTCGTGACCTTGCCGGGAACAACCTGGCCGAGTGCGTGCGTACGGGCGAAGGTCTGCCAGGGATCTTCCTGCGTAGCCTTCAGCGACAGGGAGACACGCTCGCGGTCCAGATCGACCTCGAGGACCTCGACGGTGACCTCCTGACCGACCTCGACGACCTCGGAGGGGTGGTCGATGTGCTTCCAGGACAGCTCGGAGACGTGGACGAGACCGTCGACGCCGCCGAGGTCCACGAACGCACCGAAGTTGACGATCGAGGAGACGACGCCCGGACGGACCTGGCCCTTCTCGAGCTTGTTGAGGAACGTGGAACGGACCTCGGACTGGGTCTGCTCGAGCCATGCACGACGCGACAGAACGACGTTGTTGCGGTTCTTGTCGAGCTCGATGATCTTCGCTTCGATCTGCTGGCCGATGTACGGAGCCAGGTCGCGGACGCGACGCATCTCGACGAGGGACGCGGGCAGGAAGCCGCGCAGACCGATGTCCAGGATGAGGCCACCCTTGACGACCTCGATGACGGTACCGGTGACGACGCCGTCTTCTTCCTTGACCTTCTCGATGTCGCCCCAGGCGCGCTCGTACTGAGCACGCTTCTTGGAGAGGATCAGACGGCCTTCTTTGTCTTCCTTGGTGAGAACCAGAGCCTCGACCTGATCGCCCACGGAGACGACGTCTCCGGGATCGACGTCGTGCTTGATGGAAAGCTCGCGGGAAGGAATGACACCCTCGGTCTTGTAACCGATGTCGAGCAGGACCTCGTCGCGGTCGACCTTGACGACCGTACCCTCGACGAGATCTCCGTCGTTGAAGTACTTGATGGTGGCGTCGATCGCTGCGAGGAAGTCCTCAGCGGTGCCGATGTCGTTGATCGCGACTACGGGGGCACCTTGCTTCTCGGTGGTGGTGATGGTCATGTAGTTGGGGCTCCGTTGTGGAAGATTACTTGCTCCGGTCATGACGGATACCGCGATTCCAGCTGGGCCGGGAGCGGGTTCCGATGTCCGGATGTGGACGAAATGGAAAGAACCTCGGAAGATTCAGGAGTGGTACCGCGCCCCAGGGCCGCCGGCTTGCACCGGAATCCACCAGAACGCACTACGCGCCTGTCTAGTCTAGCCTCGGGGTCCAACACCGTCAAAGCAGCGCGGTCGGGTCGGGGGTCTCCACCGATCGTCCGCGACCCCTTCCTTGCGAGGTGGGATACCTCGAGTTCCTATCGGCCTCAGGTAAGGCTAGCCTAAAGAGTCCCCGCTTCACTTTCTGCCCCCTCGGCAGCCCTTCAAGGTGGTTCCCCGTGCGTTCGTCCTTCCAATCCCGTGTCCTCGTTGCCGCGGTGGCCGCCCTCGTCCTCACCGGCTGCGGATTCAGTGGTGGTTCGGCTCCCTCCGATGACAGCACCGCGGCAGCCGACACGAGCCAGCGCATCGTGGTCGACAACTTCCGGGCTCCGGTGGCCGACTGGGCAATTGAATCCGATGCCGCCTACATCCTGTCGCTGTCCGGCTGCCTGGAGACGCTCACCCGGTACGACCAGAAGGAAGGGAAGGTCCAGCCCTCTCTGGCCACCGAGTGGAAGCAGGCCTCCCCCCTGGAATGGGACTTCACCCTGCGCCAGGGCGTCTCCTTCCAGGACGGCACGGAAATGACCGCGGAGTCCGTGGTATCCGCGCTGAACCACGTCCTGGACGCCGAGGTCCCGGCGCGGGCCTTCAACCGGACGATGATCAGCTCCGTCAGCGCCGTGGACTCCGATACCGTCCGGGTGAGCACCCCGGAGGACAATCCCCTGGTGCCGTACCGCCTGGCGAGCGTGAATACCGGCATCCTGGCTCCCGCCGCCTACGGGGACGGCCAGGTGGATCCGTTCGGGCACTGCACCGGCCCCTTCACGCCGGTGTCCGAGCAGCCCAAGCAGTCCCTGACCCTGGACCGCAACGAGAATTACTGGGGCGGGGACGTGCAGCTCGCCGGAGCGGAGATCCGCTTCATCACGAACGGCGCCACCCGGGCGGCCCAGATCCAGACCGGGGAGGCGGACATCTCCCTGTCGATCCCCGTGTCCAGTCTGGCGACCCTGAAGGGCGCGTCCGGAGTCACCGTCCTCGAGGCGGACTCGCCGCGCACGGCGACGCTCTATCTGAACAACGGGCGCGCGCCGCTCGATGATGTGGACGTCCGCAGGGCGATCCGGAAGGGCCTGGACCTCGACGCCCTCGCGGCCAGCGTGTACGAGGGTGCCGCCCTTCCGGCCACGGGTCCCTTCGCCTCCTCCGAGCCGTGGGCGGACGGCGTGGGCGAGGACCAGGAGCAGGACCTGGACGGGGCCCGCGATCTGCTCGCCGCCGCCGGCTACACCGCTGACCGACCCCTGGAGATCATCGCCATCGTGGAACGTGCGGAGTTCAGCGATGTCGCAGCCGTGATCCAGGAGAACCTGAAGAACATCGGCATCCCGGTGACCATCGAGGCCAAGGAGTATGCAGCGGCGGAACCGGACGTCCTGGCCGGCGACTACGACATGCTGCTGAGCCAGCGCAACCGACTGATCGACATCGCCGATCCCATCGGCTTCCTCACGGCGGACTACACCTGCGAGGGCACGTACAACCTGAGCCATTTCTGCAGTGCGGAGTACGACGGCGTCATCGCCGAGGCGGCGGCGACCGTGGACCAGACCGAGCGCTACGCGCTGTACGCCGAGGCAGGCCGCATTCTCCAGGACGAGGCCGTCAACACCTGGCTCGTGAACGAACAGGCCACCGACGCTGTCCGCACCAACGTCCTCTCCTACGTCCAGGACCCGCTCTCCCGCTATGTCCTGACGGCGGAGACCGCGAAGACCGCACCGTAGCCCTCCAGCAGACAGCCCCTCCATGCTGCACTTCATCACCAAACGCATGGCCACCCTGGTGGCCGCCGTCGCGGTGTCCTCCTTCGCGGTGTTCCTCATCCCCTACCTCACCCCGGGGGACCCGGTGCGGAAGATCATCCGATCACGGGTGGCCGGGGACGCGGTGGACGAGGCCACCGTCCAAGGCCTGACCGAGAGCCTGGGCCTGGATGACCCCCTTCTCGCCCAGTACCTGCGGTGGGTGGGCGACGTCGCCGGCGGCGACATGGGGCTGTCCTATGTCAGCAGGACTCCGGTGGCGGAGCAGGTGCTGCCGGCGTTGGCCGTCACCCTCAGCTTGGTGGTCCTGTCGCTCGGACTGGCGGTCTCGCTCGCCCTCCCGCTGGGCATCGTCTCCGGGCTCCGGCCGGGAAGTGCGGCGGACAAGGCCATCACCGCTGTCACCCAGGCCCTCATCGCCATGCCCGAGTACTGGGTGGCGCCCGTGCTGGTCCTGGTCTTCGCCCTCGAACTGTCCGTGCTGCCCACCGCCGGCTGGAACGACCCGTCGTCCGCCGTGCTTCCCGCAGTGACACTGGCCCTGCGGCCCATCAGCTTCTTCACCTCGGCGGTCCGGGCAGGCATCATCGACAGCGCAGCGGCGGACCATGTCCTGGCCTCGCGTGCCCGCGGCCTGAGCCGGGCCCAGTCGGTGGTGCGCCATGTCATCCCGAACGGGCTGGTCCCCCTGTCCACGCTCTTCGCCGTGTGGTTCGCGGGGCTGCTGGGTGGTTCCGTCATCGTGGAGGTCATCTTCGCCGTCCCGGGAATGGGTCGGCTCCTCTTCGATGCCGTCGTCAACGGCGACATCCCGCTCGCGCAGGGCGGGGTGGTGGTGGTCGTGGTACTCGCGGTCGTTGTCACCACGGCGGCCGACCTCGTCCACCGGTTCCTGAGCCCGGCGCTGGGAGCATCCCTTGCGTAGCCGGATCACCGGAACGACCGTCGCCGCGTCCGTCCTCGTCCTCATCGTCCTCATCGTCCTCCTGGCGCCCTGGCTCGCGCCCTACCCGCCCGCGGAGCAGAATCTGACCGAGCGCCTCGCTCCTCCGTCCGCCGGGCACTGGCTGGGCACCGACAACCTGGGCCGGGACACCCTGAGCCGCATCCTGGACGGCGGCCGCTTCTCCATGTCGGTGGCGGCGCTCGCCACCGTGTCGACCTGCCTGCTGGGGGTGGCCATCGGCGTCCTGAGCGCACGGCGCCGGGGCTGGGTGGACGAGTTCCTGACCCGGACGAACGACGTCCTGCTCGCACTGCCGGAGATGGTGGTGGCGCTGTTCGTCGTGGCGGCGCTCGGTACGGGGTTCGGGCCGCTGCTGCTCGCGCTGACCGTCACGGGATGGACACCCTTCGCACGTCTGGCACGGGCCCTCGCCTACGACGTGTCCGCCCGTGGCTTCGTCGAGGCAGCGCGCGTGGTGGGCTGCCGGTCGTCGTTCATCGTCCTCCGGCATGTCCTGCCGCACCTGGCAGCTCCCGTCCTCGGACAGGCGGCGCTGCGGTTCGGGCACCTGCTGATCAGTGTGGGAGCCCTCTCCTACCTCGGTCTGGGGGTGCAGCCCCCACAGGCCGACTGGGGGTCCATGATCGCGTCCGCCCAGCCCTTCGCCGACCGCGCTCCGATGGGGATCCTCGCCCCCGGCCTGGTCATCTTCACCGTGGCGCTCTGCGTGACCCTGCTGGGCCAGCGTGTGGCGCGCAGAACGGCACCTCCCCTGCTCCTTCCCGCCGGGACCGACTCGTGACGGCGGGTCTGGTCCTGGACGGTCTCGACGTCCGCACCGACTCCTCCGAGAGCCGGGGTGCGCCCCTGCTCGACGGCGTCTCCCTCTCGGTCGGTCCCGGTGAGTTCGTAGCGCTGGTCGGTGGGTCCGGCTCGGGGAAGACGCTGACCGCGATGTCCTGCCTGCGCCTGCTGCCGCCTCGGCTCGCCATCACCGGCGGCTCCATCCGGCTCGGCGACCTCGATCTGACCCGGGCCGCCGAGCAGGAACTGAACAGTGCCCGTGGCGGCAGGCTGGGGATGCTGTTCCAGCAACCCGGGCGCATGTTCAATCCGAACCGGACCGTCGGCCACCACCTTCGGGAACCCTTGCGCCTGCATGCGGGCCTCAGGGGTGTGGGAGCTCGCAGCAGGGCCCTCGAACTGCTCGCCGAGGTCGGGTTCCCGGATCCGGCCCGGGGCCTCCGGGCCTATCCGCACCAGCTCTCGGGCGGGATGGCCCAGCGCGCCATGACGGCCGTGGCGCTGGCGGGGCAACCGGAGATGCTCCTGGCCGACGAACCCACCTCCGCGCTGGACAAGGTCCTGGAACGGCAGATCCTCCAGTTGCTCGACCGGGAACGCCAGGAACGCGGACTGGGCATCCTGTACATCACCCACAACATCGCGTCCGTCGCCGCATACGCCGACCGCGTCCTGGTCATGAGTGCCGGATCCATCGTCGAGGAGGGCGCCACGAGCGAGCTGCTCGCCCGTCCCCGGAACCCCTACACCCGGGAGCTCCTGACCGCCGCCCGCCTCGCGCCCGAGTCCCGACGCCGTCCGCCCTCCACAGAACGCGAGATCCTGGTCCTGGACGGGGTGGGCAAGAGCTTTCCGGCAGCCCGGAGGAAACGCCACACCGCCCTCGAGGACGTCTCCCTGTCCCTCAGGCGCGGGGAGATCCTCGGCATTCTGGGCCAGTCGGGGTCGGGCAAGAGCACACTCGCGAAAGCCGTCGTGGGGCTGGAAGCCGTCAGTACCGGGTCCATCACGCGTTCTCCCGACGGCGCCGACGGACACCGGATCACCGCCGTGCAGCTCGTGTTCCAGGAGCCGCACAGCGCCTTCGACCCCCGCATGACCCTGCGGACCAGCCTCCGCGCACCGCTCCACGCACGCCGGGAACTGACGCCGACGGAACGGGACGACCGGATCAGCGCTGCGATGGAGGAGGTGGACCTGGACGAGAGCCTGCTGGACCGGTACCCCGGCCAGTGCTCGGGTGGCCAGCTCCAGCGGGCCACCATCGCCCGGGCACTCCTCCTGGAGCCACAGATCCTGATCTGCGACGAGGCCACCTCCGCACTGGACGCGCTCTCGCAGCGCACCATCCTGAATCTACTGCTCCGCCTGCAACGCGAGCACCACCTGTCCCTGATCGTCATCTCCCATGACATGGACGTGGTGAGGTACATGTGCGACAGGGTTGCCGTCATCCTGCAGGGGCGGGTGGTCGAGGTGGCCCAGACCCGGGACTTCTTCGCCACGCCCCTGCACCCGCACAGCCGGACACTGGTCGCCGCGTCGATCCCCTGTCGCGCCGAAGGACTCTGGACGGCTGTGCATGCTCCAGCGAGGGTCCGGGCGCCGGAGGGGAAGGCATCCCGTGACGAGGCCTGACGCGCCGCTGCCGCGCCCGGCTGCCCGCCCGACCCGCGCTCCGGATCACCCCGAGGTGACGCGCTCCGCCTCCAGTGATTTCTCCCGATGATCGCTGCTCCCTCGACGACCCGGGCCGGCGCGTCGGTGCTCCTGTCCACCCAACTGGTCTTCAACATCGGCTTCTACGCCGTCGTCCCGTTCCTGGCGCTCGTCATGTCCGAGGACCTCGGGCTGGGTGCCGCCGCCATCGGCCTCGTGCTCGGTGTGAGGACCTTCAGCCAGCAGGGCCTGTTCCTGCTCGGAGGGGTGCTCACCGACCGGTGGGGCCCTCGCCGCAGCATCCTGTCCGGCTGCGTGCTCCGGGCAGCGGGCTACTACGGACTGGCCGCGGCCGACAGCTTCTGGCCGTTCCTCCTGAGCGCCGTACTGACCGGCATCGGTGGCGCCTTCTTCTCGCCCGCCGTCGAGGGTCTCGTCGGCGCACTCGATCGAGCCGGCGCAGCGGACGGCAGCCGGCGCCGGAGTCTGTTCGCGTGGCTCGTCCTGTTCGGCGAGGTGGGCGCGGTCACCGGGCCCCTGATCGGGACCGGCCTCCTGCCACTCGGTTTCCCAGGCGTCGCCAGGTCCGCCGCCTGCCTCTTCCTCACCGTGGGCGTGGTCCTGTGGCTGATCATGCCTCGGGGGCTTCCGGCGACGGCCACCTCGCCCCGGCCAGTATCCGGGGGCTACGACACCTGGGCCTGCTTGCGGGAGCGCCGCTTCCTCGCGTTCTGCGCGTTCTTCGGCGTCAACCTGCTCGCGTACAACCAGCTGTACTTCACGCTCCCTCTCGAGCTCCAGCAGAGCGGGGCGGGCGCCGGACTCCTGGGGGTGCTGTTCGCCATCGCCTCGATCCTGACGATCGCACTCCAACTACCGGCGTCGTCCGTGGCGGCGAGGATGGGGACGGTCGCGGCGCTACGGGTCGGGTTCTCGTGCATCGCCGTGGCCTTTCTGATGATCGCGCTGCTCGGTACCACCGGCATGCACCTCGTGCCCGGACTCCCGGCGGCCACCGGACCGGTATGTCTCGTCGTCCTGCTCAGCCTCGGACGCATGCTCGTCGGGCCCGCCGGACTGCAGCAGGTCCATGGTTTCGCCGGGGCACGACCGCTGGGCGCCTATTACGGGCTCCTCGCCAGCTGCGGGGGCCTGGCCGTCGTGTGCGGCAACAGCCTGATAGGTGCCCTCCGGGACACCATGGGCAGCACCTCCGGTTGGTTGCTCCTGGTCCTCCTCAGCGGGGCTGCCGCTGCCTTCCTCCCCCGTTTCCTTCCCCTGCCGTCCCCAGCGGAATGACCTCCGCCGGACACCGGCCCACCCCTTCCACCTGCACCCTCGGATCGGACGCCGGCGGTGCGCTTCGCGGACACCCTCGGTCCGATCGGACGCTCCACCTGGAGGCGGATCTAGAAATGCGTGATGCAGTACGGCTCCTCGGAGCGTCCGAACAGCGTGTCGAGGAGATCGACGGCGTCCTCGGCTGCAGCGTCGAGAGCGCCGGCCGCTGCGAGTGCTGAAGCCGACACTCCCCCGAGGTACAGCGAACCGAGCGCATTGATGGTGAGGGTGGCGTCGGGTGCCGCCGCGGCCTCGACGTGCTCCACCTGGGCGACGCCGTCCACGACGGTCAGGACGTAGGAGCCGCCGGCGAGCCCGAGCGCGTCCAAAACCTCCAGGACGATCGTGCCGCTCCCACGGAACGAGCGGCTGCCGAGCGCGGCCGGCACGTCGAGCAGGCGGACCCAGAGGACGTCCTCGGTCCCCTTGACCTCGTAGCAGCGCCGGTCGCGCAGCGCCCAGGGCAGCGGGTCGTCCCGCCGTGCTCCGTCCCAGGTGATGACCTGCACGAGATCGAGCGATCCCAGGTAGCGCCACAGTTCGAGATAGGCGGAGGGAGTCGCCGCGACAAGGTCCACGATCTTCATCGTGTAGGGCGTCGTCTCCCAGCCCGCGAAGCGGTACGACACGTACCCCGTGGGTGTTCCCGCAGCGTCGTAGTGCACAGCCATCCGCACGGTCCGGTCCTCGACCGGCCGCTCCCTGCCCCACGCGCCCGAGGCACGGCGTGGGTAGGCGTACTGCCGTGCGACGGACCCGAAGGTCGCCTCCTGGAAACCCGCGAAGATCTGCTCTGCGAGGCGCACCGCGTGCTCTCGTGCGACGAGCGTCGTCGTGCCCGTCCTCGGGGCCACCACCTCGAAGCGCTCCCGGACGTCCACTTCGACGCTCTGCGTGAAGGTGGCGCAGCCGAAGCCGAACCGGCCGTAGATCGTGGCTTCCGACGCGGTCAGGATGGCAAGCGGACGGCCCCGCTCCTTCGCCTCACGCAGGTCCCTGGTCATCATGGAGCGCAGGATGCCGTTGCGCCGATGGCTCGACCGCACGGTGACGGCCGTGATCTGGTGGGCGTCGATCTGGCCCCCACCGACGTTCAGCGGGTGCACCATGGTGCCGTAGGTGGCCACCGGGTGGTCGGCACCGAGTGCTTCGGCGGGCTGCGCCGGGTCATGGACGCCCCACAGCACCCGCTGGTCCTCCCGGTATGCAGCCAGGAACCGCGGGATGTCCTCGGGGTCGAAGGTCCCCTCGTGGAACCCGATTCCCTCGGCGTTGAGCCACTTCGCGAAGCGGCCGTCCGCGGTGGCATCCTCCTCGGCGCCGGGGGTGAAGATCTCGGTGTGCAGGTCGGGTTTCATGTCGTCGCTCACACCTCACCACCCTAGCCCGGAGCCTTCCCCGCGGACCAGCATCGGGTCCGCGGGCGCGGGGCCGGCCCGGTGCCTAGTGCGCGGCGTCGTGCCAGCTGGCTCCCGTACCCACCGAGACATCGAGCGGCACCGAGAGCTCGGCTGCAGCGCCCATCTGTTCGCGGACAAGTGCCTCGACCTCCTCGGACTCCCCCTCCGCGATCTCGAGGACGAGTTCGTCGTGCACCTGGAGGAGCATCCGCGAAGCCAGTCCGCGCCGCGTCAGGGCGTCGTCGACGCCGAGCATCGCCTTCTTGATGATGTCCGCCGCCGAACCCTGGATCGGTGCGTTGAGTGCTGCACGCTCGGCCATCTCGCGGAGCTGCCTGTTGTCGCTGGACAGGTCCGGCAGGTAGCGGCGCCGCCCCTCGATGGTGGAGGTGAAGCCGTCCTTGCGGGCCTGCTCCACGATGCCGCGGAGGTAGTCTCGCACGGCGCCGAAGCGCTCGAAGTAGTCGCGCATCAGTGTCCGCGCCTCGTCCACCGAGATGTTGAGCTGCTTCGAGAGCCCGAACGAGCTCAGCCCGTAGACCAGGCCGTAGGACATGGCCTTGACCTTGGAGCGCATGGCGCTCGTGACCTCCTCGGGTGCGACGCCGAAGATGTGCGAGCCGACGAAACGGTGGAGGTCCTCGCCCTCCTGGAACGCCGAGATGAGTCCCTCGTCGCCGGACAGGTGCGCCATGATGCGCATCTCGATCTGCGAGTAGTCAGCCGTCATCAGGCTCTCGAACCTCTCGCCATTGCGTCCCTGCCCGACGACGAACACCTCACGGATTCGGCGGCCCTCGTCGGAACGGACGGGGATGTTCTGCAGGTTCGGATTCGTCGACGAGAGCCGACCGGTCGCCGCGATGGTCTGCAGGTACGTGGTGTGGATCCGGCCGTCGTCGTCCACTGCCTTGCGGAGTCCCTCGACCGTCTGGCGAAGCTTCAGGGCATCGCGGTAGGCGAGAAGCTGCTCGAGGAAGGGGTGTCCCGTCTTGGCGATCAGGTCGGTCAGGGCGTCGGCGTCGGTGGAATAGCCGGTCTTGATCTTCTTGGTCTTCGGCAGCTCGAGCTCATCGAACAGGACGGTCTGCAGCTGCTTGGGCGAGCCGAGATTGATCTCCTTGCCGATGATCCGGTACGCCTCCGCACCGGCGGCGCTGATCGTCTTCGAGAAGTCGTCGAAGAGCCGGTCGAGCCCGTCGACGGAGACGGCCACGCCGGTGAGTTCCATGCGGGCGAGTACCTCCGCCAGCGGGAGCTCCAGCCCACCGAGCAGCTGGTTGGCTCCGCGCTCGACGAGCTGGCCGGCGAAGTGCTCACTGAGACGCAGTGCGGCATAGGCCGCGACCACGGCCGGCGAAGCGACGTCGTTGCCGCCGAGGTCGAGAGCCTGCTGGCCCGACGAGTCGTTGGCCGACGCCGTGATGGACAGGCGCAGGTGGTACTGGGCGAGGTCGGCGAGGTCGTAGCTGCGCCGGTCGGGCTGGATGAGGTAGCCGGAGAGGGCCGTATCGTCGATCTCCCCCGCCAGCATCAGGCCCCGGGCGGACAGGAGCTTGAACACGGCCTTGAAGTCGTGGACGATCTTCGGCGCGTTCGTGTCGGACAGCCAGTCCCCCAGGACCTTCTCGGCCTCGGCGTCGAGCTGCTCGAGCAGTATGAAGGCCGCGTGCAGGCTCGTGACGACGGCGATGCCGACGACGTCGGTGGTGCCCGCCGTCGTCTCGGTCGCCAGTGCTACGGAGGCCTGCGCCTGGTTCGTGGTGTTGAACCACGTCCTCAGCGCGGCGGCGTCGTCGAGCAGCACGTGCGCGGGG
The DNA here is from genome assembly GCF_054510955.1 of Arthrobacter pasteuri. Lineage (NCBI taxonomy): Bacteria > Bacillati > Actinomycetota > Actinomycetes > Micrococcales > Micrococcaceae > Arthrobacter > Arthrobacter pasteuri. Next base: position 181,348 of record NZ_JBTNDO010000001.1, on the reverse strand, counting down.
GCATTCTGCTCATCATTCTCGTCCTCGGTCTCCTCCTCTCCGAAGAGGTCGAACAGCCGCTTGCGCAGCGTATTGAACTGCAGGGAGTCGAACAGGTCCTCGACGGCAGATCGGTCCGGGTGCTGGGACACCATCGCGTCGAGGTCCACGGGGAGGTCCAGATCGGTGAGCAGCCGGTTCAGGCGCCGGTTCCGCTTGACGTCCTCGATGTTGGCGCGCAGAGAATCCCCGACCTTGCCACCGATCTTGTCGAGGTTCTCGAGGATCCCCTCGAGGCCCCCGTACTGCTTGATCCACTTCGCCGCGGTCTTCGGGCCGACGCCGGGCACGCCCGGCAGGTTGTCGGCGCTCTCCCCCACCAGTGCGGCGAGGTCGGAGTACTGGTGCGGCGGGACGAAGTACTTCTCCTCGATCGCCTGCGCGTCCATCTGCGGGATGTTGGTCACGCCCTGCTTCGGGTAGAGCACCGTCACGCGGTCGTTGACGAGCTGGAAGGCGTCGCGGTCTCCGCTCACCACCTGCACGTCCCAGTCGGCCGCGGCCGCCTGGAAGGCGAGCGTGGCGAGGATGTCGTCGGCCTCGTAGCCGTCCAGAGAGATGGTCGGGATGCGCATCGCCTCCATGACCTTGATGATCAGGTCGACCTGCCCATGGAACTCCTCGGGCGTCTTGGAGCGCCCGCCCTTGTACTCCGTGTATTCCTCGGAGCGGAAGGTGGGGGTGTCGAGGTCGAAGGCGACCGCCACGTGGCTCGGCTTCTGGTCCTTGATCAGGTTGATGAGCATCGCGGTGAACCCGTAGACCGCGTTGGTGTGCTGGCCGGTGTCTGTGGAGAAGTTCTCGGGCGGAAGCGCGTAGAAGGCGCGGAACGCCATCGAGTGCCCATCGACGACCAGGAGCCTGTTGCGTGAGCCGTCGCTGCGCCGGGCTGGCTCCTGCCTGCCGGCCGGGGCCTCGGACCCTTCCACGGAACTCTCGGCGGGCGGGGTCATGGTCAGGGTGGCAGCAGGTTTGGTTGATTCACTCACAGGTGCCAGCCTAGTTGCCATGACAGACAACCGCACCCAGCCCGACGCCGTCCAGGCACCGTCCGACGAGCGGCTGGCCGAGCTTCTTGCCGCCGGAGTCCCCGCTGAGATGCACGGCTGGCTGAGCCGCTACGGGGTGGGGGCCCTGACCGTCAAGATGGGCATCGTCTTCTCCGAGATGAGCGCCGAGCGCACGGTCGCGACCATGCCCGTCGAGGGCAACCAGCAGGTCGCCGGCATCCTGCACGGCGGAGCGCACGTCGTCCTGGCGGAGACGCTCGGCTCCTTCGCGGCAGGACTCCACGCGGGCCCGGGACGGCAGGCGGTCGGGATCGAGGTGGGCGCGACGCATCACCGCAGCACCTCCTCGGGCCTCGTCACCGGCACCGCGACGGCGATCCACCTGGGGCGGACGCTGACCACCCACGAAGTGGTCATGACGGACGAGCAGGGGCGGCGGCTCTCCACCGCCCGCATCACGAACATGATCCGGGACGCGCGCGACTGACGGCCCGTCCCGTCCGGGTAAGGATCCCCGGCACCGATTGCAAGCCCGTTCCGGTCGCTACCACCTGTTGCCGCGCTTTCGTCGGCCTGCCTACCGTGAAGTGTCGGCGGCGATAACGCCGCCGGACCTACGGCACCACTGAACGGAACCCTCATGGCCGACAAGAAAATGAAGACTCTCGCCGCCGTTCTCGCCGCCAGCGCCCTCTTCGTCGGCGGCTGCGACCTCGGCAACAAGGACAGTGACAATACCGGCACCGACACCGGTAATTACGACGACAACAACGGTATCGACACCGACCTCGATGACGACGCCCGCGGGAAGGACAACTAGTGGCGGAACGCCGCTCCGTCCTCGCGCAGGCGGCCCTCCGCGGGATGGCGGCCGGCCTGCTGGGTACGGCCGCCATGACCGTCGGAGAACTCCTGGAGCAGCGCATCACCCACCGTCCCGATTCGCACATCCCCGCGCGGACGCTGCGGATCCTCTGCGGCCGGCCGACCAGCAACGCCGTCCACTACCCGGCGTGGAACCACACGATGCACTGGCTCACCGGCGCCACCCTCGGTGCCCTCCGGGGGATCTGGTCCGTGACGGGCATCCGGGGTCCCTCCGCCACGGCCGCCCACACCGTCGTCCGCCTCGCCTTCGACCAGACGCTCGAGAACGCGACCGGCGCCGGGGCGGCGCCGTCCCTGTGGCCGACGGGTGAGAAGGTCATCGACTACCTGCACAAGGGCGTCTTCGCCGTGGTGACGGGTCTGGCCTCCGATGCCGTGAACCAGCCCGTGCTGGTCAGCAGGGCCGGGGCAAGGAGCCACTGAACAGCAGGAGCCCCCAAGCCGGGCGGAAGCCGGGCGGAAGCCGGGCGGAAGCCGGGCGGAAGAAGCCGCTGTGGAGGGAAGCGGAGGCCTGGACGGGGACGTCAGACGCCCGCCGCCGCCATCCCTTCCTGGACGAGCCGACGCAGCTCAGCGGGCCGGAAGGGCTTGCGCAGGTAGCGGTTCGCGCCGGCTTCGAACCCGCGCTTCTCGTCGGCCGGCGCCGCCCGTGCCGTCAGCATGACGATGAAGGTGGTCGAGAACCTGCGGATCCGCTCCGCGACCTCGAAGCCGTCGATATCCGGTAGCCCGACGTCGAGCGTGACGACGTCCGGCATCAGCCGGCGCACCATCTCCACGCCCGCGAGTCCCGCAGGGGCGGTATGGACGAGGAAGCCCGATCCGGTCAGCACGGTGTGCAGCAGATCGCGGACGTCATCGTCGTCCTCGATGACCACCGCTGTGCGGGAAGGCTCCTTGATCTGCATAGCTCAAAGTTTACTCTGCGGGCTGCGGCGGCAACGGAGTGTGAGGTCGGAGTCCACGAGGTAGTAGCCTACGACTCCGGGTTGGCGGTCGCCTCCACGGACTCACCACCCCCGGCCGGCTGGACCATCACCTTCTGCACCGTGTCGGGCACCTCGGGGAACGCTCCGATCATCAGCAGGTCGGTCGTCTCACCGGGGATCGCTCCCCCGCTGTACTGCCCCACGAGGTCGGCGACGTCCGGCGACGATTCCCCGCTGTTCGCTGCTGCTCCCCATTCCTCGATCACGGTCGACGCGGGGCGGAACTGCAGGTCCTGGCCTTCCGGCGTGGACACCGTGACGGCGTCGAGGTCGATCGTTGCTCCCCCGTCGGGATTCTGGACGGTCACCAGCACATAGCTCACCGGCTCCTGGCCCAGTTGTCCGCGCAGCCCCTCGACGTCCTCCGGCGCCTCGGCGGGAAGGACGACGTCGCCCTGGGCCTGGTCGATCCGGAAGGAGAACGTGCCGCTGGCGGCATCGGCGAGGCCCTCGACCGACGGGGCATCCGAGGGGGCCGACGCCGGCGCGCTCGTCTCGGCAGGATTGGGTGTGGGACCGGCAGGCTCCTCATCGGTGGCAGGGTTGCCACCGCACCCGGTCAGGAGGATCAGCAGGAGGGTCGCCGACAGCACGGTCTTCTTCATGGGTCTCCCAGTGGCCGGGCGCTGGGGCCGGCTCGGCTCAGGCCCGGCTCGACGCCGGGGCACGGCAACGTTTCATTCCTGTTCTACCAGCGCAGTGCAGGCCGCGCCCGGACGGGAGAGTGCGGAACGCCCGTTGACAGGGCGGATCAGTCGCGGTTACGGGCGCGGCTCGGCTGCACACGCAGAGGCTCGCCCGGCATCTTCGGGAAGTCGGGCGGGAACGGGAGCTCGCCCAGCCCGGCCTCGACGTCGCGGTCCCACCAGCCGCGGAGGACGTCGATGCTTCCCGGCTCGGCGTGGAGGTCCTCCCACGGGTCCCCGATCGTCCGGAGGCGCTCCGGCACGGTCGTGATGGTGAAGGAGGCAGGGTCGACGCCGGTCAGCTCGTCCCAGGTCAGGGGGCAGGACACGGAGGCGTGCGGGAGTGCCCGCGGGCTGTAGGCCCCGGCCATCGTGCGATCCCGGTTCGCCTGGTTGTAGTCCACGAAGATGCGGGCGCCGCGCTCCTCCTTCCACCAGGCCGTCGTCACGCGGTCCGGCATCCGCCGTTCCAGTTCACGTGCGGCCGCGATCACGGCCTGGCGGACCTCGAGGAACTCGTGCACCGGTTCGATCGGCGCGAAGACGTGGAGGCCGCGGTTGCCGGACGTCTTCACGAAGCAGGTCAGGCCCGCCTCATGGAGGACGGCATGGAGTTCGTGGGCCGCCGCCACGACGTCGGGGAAGGTGGTCCCCGGCTGCGGGTCGAGGTCGATCCGCAGCTCGTCCGGCAGGTCGGGGGCGTCCGCGCGGGATGCCCACGGGTGGAAGACGACCGTGTTCATCTGGGCCGCCCAGACAGCCGACGCGGGTTCGTCCAGGACCAGCTGGGGATGCGAGCGGCCGCTGGGATAGACAACGGTGACGCTCCGCACGTAGTCGGGCGCGCCCTTCGGCGGGTTCTTGCTGAAGAAGTACTCGCCGTCCACGTCGCCGCCGAACCGCTGCAGGGAGACCGGACGCCCGCCGTTCGCCCGCAGGAACGCCGGCGCGACCTCGACGAGGTACCGCGCGAGGTCGAGCTTCGTCAGCCCCGCCTGCGGCCAGAGCACCCGGGACGGACTGGACAGGCGGACCGGACGGACGCCGTCCGGACCGTCGACATCGAGGATCATCGCTTCGCTGGCCACGGGCCCAATCTACCCCCGGCACCTCCGAGAGCACCCTCCCTGCTGCTGATCGTGCGACGCTGGGACCATGGATCTCGAGGTGACACCCGCACTCACGATTCCCGCATCGGAACTGGGCTGGCGATTCTCGCGATCGTCCGGGCCGGGCGGGCAGCACGTCAACACCTCGGACAGCCGTGCGGAAGTCTCGTGGGATGTCGCGCGCTCGGCGGCGCTCACGGACAGCCAGCGCACCATGCTGCTCACGCGTCTCAGTCCCCGTCTCGTGGCCGGGGTGATCACCGTGACGGCCTCGGAGCGACGCTCTCAGCTGCGCAATCGCGAGATCGCCCTGGCCAAGCTCGCCGACCAGGTGGAAGAGGCCCTCGCGCCCGAGCCGGCCGCCCGCCGGGCGACCCGACCCACCAGGGGGTCCGTCCGCCGGCGACTGACTGCCAAGGAACAACGATCAGCCACGAAACGTCAGCGCCAGCGGCCCGCAGCGGAGTAGTGAGGACCCTCGGCCGGACCCTGCTGACGACTTCATCCCCATCCAATAGGTGCCCGAAGTGGGACTCGAACCCACACACCTCTCGATACTGCATTTTGAGTGCAGCGCGTCTGCCAATTCCGCCATTCGGGCCGTAGCCGCACCGGCCCTGGGCTGACTTCCTCGGGGCCCGGTGCGCGAATCCACTCTACATGCCGATAGGCTGTTTCCGGGAACGGGAGCATGCCTCCGCGGGCCCATCGGAACGCCATCGTCATCAAGGAGCAACAGTGTCTGAACCCACCGAATCCACGCCCGCCGGACCCGCACGCCGGGTCATCGTGGCCGAGGACGAGACGCTCATCCGGCTCGACATCATCGAGATCCTGCGTGGGGAAGGCTACGAGGTCGTGGCGGAAGCCGACAACGGCGAGAAGGCCGTCGCCCTCGCCCAGGAGCACAAGCCCGACCTCGTGCTCATGGACGTGAAGATGCCCGTCATGGACGGCATCACGGCGGCGGAACAGATCGTCAAGGCCCGTATCGCGCCGGTCGTCCTGCTCACCGCCTTCAGCCAGAAGGAACTCATCGACCGTGCGCGCGACGCCGGGGCCATGGCCTACGTGGTCAAGCCCTTCACCCCGGCCGACCTCATCCCCGCCATCGAGATCGCCATGTCGCGCTACGAGGAGATCAAGGCGCTCGAAGCCGAGGTGTCCGACCTGCAGGAGCAGTTCGCCACCCGCAAGCTGGTGGAGCGTGCGAAGAGCCTGCTGACCACGAAGATGGGCCTCACCGAACCGGAGGCCTTCCGCTGGATCCAGAAGACGTCCATGGACCGTCGCCTCAGCATGCGCGAGGTCGCCGAGACGATCATCAACCAGGTCAACTGACGCCGCGCCGTAGCCAGGCGGCCGACCAGCCGGACAACAGAAGACCCCCACCCGATCGGGTGGGGGTCTTCTGTTGTCCGGAAGCGCTCAGGCTACTTCTTCTTGGCGGGCCAGGGACCCACGCCCTCCTTGATGTAGGAGGTGTGGCCGTCGGGCAGCTGTCCCGCATCCGTGATGTCTCCGACACGGTGGACCTTGATGGAGTTGGTGGAGCCGGCCTGCCCGGGAGGGGAACCGGCGGCGATGACCACGAGGTCGTCGACCTCGACGAGGCCCTGCTCGAAGAGGACCCGGTCCACCTGGGCCGTCATCTGGTCCGTGTGCTCCACGAACTCGACGAGCTTCGGCTGGATGCCCCAGATGAGCGACATGGTGTTCAGCGTCGACTGCACGGGGGTAAAGGCGAACACCGGCTTCTTCGGGCGGAGGCGCGAGAGGCGGCGGGCGGAATCCCCGGACTGCGTGAACGTGCAGATGTACTTGGCGTCGAGCTGGTCGGAGATCTCGACGGCGGCACGCGTGATGGCGCCGCCTCGGGTCCTCGGCTTGCTGCCGAGCGGCGGGACGCGCTCGAGGCCGTGGCGCTCGGTGGACTCGATGATGTCCGCCATGGTGCGGACGGTCTCGATCGGGTACTTGCCGACGCTGGTCTCGCCGGACAGCATGACCGCGTCCGCGCCGTCGAGCACGGCGTTGGCGCAGTCGGAGGCCTCGGCACGCGTGGGGCGTGGGTTGTCGATCATGGACTCGAGCACCTGGGTGGCGACGATGACCGGCTTCGCCCAGCGGCGCGCCAGTTCGACGGCCCGCTTCTGGACGATGGGCACGTCCTGCAGCGGCAGCTCGACGCCGAGATCGCCTCGGGCCACCATGATCGCGTCGAAAGCGTCGATGATCTCCTCGAGGGCGTCCACAGCCTGCGGCTTCTCGATCTTCGCGATGACCGGGACCCGGCGGCCCTCCTCGTCCATGATCTCGTGGACGCGCTTCACGTCCCCGGCGTCACGCACGAAGGACAGCGCGACCATGTCGACGCCGATCTGGAGGGCCCAGCGGAGGTCCTCCTCGTCCTTGTCGCTGAGTGCGGGGACGTTCACGGCGACGCCGGGCAGGTTGATGCCCTTGTTGTTCGACACCATGCCGCCGACGACGACCTCGGTGGTGACCGACACGTCGTCGACAGCGGTTGCGCGGAGCGCGACCTTGCCGTCGTCGATGAGGAGCATGTCGCCGACGTTGACGTCCTGCGGCAGTCCCTTGAAGGTGGTGGACGAGATCTCCTGGGTGCCCTGGATGTCCTCGACGGTGATGGTGAAGACGTCACCCGGTGACAGGGCGTGGGGGCCGTCGGCGAAGCGGCCGAGGCGGATCTTGGGACCCTGCAGGTCGGCGAAGATGCCGACGGGCTTGCCGAGCTCCGCGGACGCACGGCGGACGTTCTCGTAGGTGGTGCTGTGCACGGCGTAGTCACCATGGCTCATGTTCATCCGGGCTACGTCGACCCCCGCCTCGAGCACTGCGAGGGTATTCTCGTAGCTGGCGATTGCGGGGCCGAATGTTGCAACAATTTTTGCGCGTCTCATGAACCTAGCCTAGTCGTGTTGGGGTCGGGGGAATGTGGAAGGGCCGGTCAGAGCACGGCGATGGAGCGATCTGTCGGAGCCACGGGTGCAGGGAGCTTGGTGGAGCCCATGAGCCACTGGTCGACGGCGGCGGCGCATGCACGCCCCTCGGCGATGGCCCAGACGATCAGCGACTGACCGCGTCCGGCATCCCCTGCGGAGAAGACACCGGGCGTGTTGGTCATGTAGTAGCCGTCACGCGCCACGTTCCCGCGGCCGTCGAACTCGGCCTGGACCTGCTCGGTGATACCGGCCGGCTCGGCGCCCGTGAAACCGAGCGAGAGGAAGACCAGGTCGGCCGGGATCTCGCGCTCCGTGCCTGCCTTGGGGACGCGCCGTCCGTTGACGAATTCGGTCTCCGCGACCTTGATGCCGCGCAGCACACCGTTGTCCCCGACGAACTCGACGGTGGAGGCCAGGTAGCGGCGCTCACCGCCTTCCTCGTGGGCGCTGGCGATGTCGAACAGCGTGGGGAACGTCGGCCAGGGCTGGTCCGGACGCCGCTCGGTGGGCGGCTGCTGCCCGATGGCGAGCGTCGTGACGGACGCGGCGTTGTGCCGGTGGGCGGTACCGAGGCAGTCCGCCCCGGTGTCGCCGCCGCCGAGGATGACCACGTGCTTTCCCTCGGCGTGGATCTGGTCCTCGACGAACTCGCCCGCCACGATCCGGTTGGCCTGCACGAGGTAGTCCATCGCGAAGTGCACGCCCTCGAGGTCGCGCCCGGGAATGGGGAGGTCGCGCGGCACGGTGGCACCCGTCGCGATGACGACGGCATCGTACCGGCGCCTGAGCTGGCCCCAGCTGATGTCCTTGCCCACGTCGACGCCGGTGCGGAAACGCGTGCCTTCGGCTTCCATCTGGGCGAGGCGGCGCTCGAGGTGGATCTTCTCCATCTTGAAGTCTGGGATACCGTAGCGCAGCAGGCCACCGATGCGGTCGTCACGCTCGTAGACGGCGACGGTGTGGCCGGCACGGGTCAGCTGCTGTGCGGCTGCGAGCCCGGCCGGTCCGGACCCGACGACGGCGATGGTGCGGTCGGTCAGTCGCTCCGGCGGGTGCGGTTCCACCCAGCCCTCGGCGAACGCCAGGTCCGCGATGGACACCTCGACCTGCTTGATCGTCACGGGCGGCTGGTTGATGCCGAGCACGCAGGAGGACTCGCACGGTGCGGGGCAGAGCCGGCCGGTGAACTCGGGGAAGTTGTTCGTGGCGTGCAGGCGCTCGATCGCCTCGTGTCCCTTGTCGCGGAACATGAGGTCGTTCCACTCCGGGATGAGGTTGCCCAGCGGGCAGCCCTGATGGCAGAACGGGATGCCGCAGTCCATGCAGCGGCCCGCCTGGGCCTTCAGCACGCCCTTCTCCTGCGCCTCGTAGACCTCTTTCCAGTCCATGATGCGCACCGGGACGGGGCGTCGGGGCTGGGTCTGGCGCTCGCGCACCTTCATGAATCCGCGTGGGTCAGCCACCGGTTACCTCCAGGATCTTGGTCCACGCCTCTTCACCGTCGGGGTCGAGGCCCTGCTCGACGGCGGTGGCGCGGGCGTCCAGTACCGCGGCGTAGTCGCGCGGCAGGACCTTCGTGAATCGGGAAACGGTGTCCTCGAAGGACTCCAGCAGGCTCTCGGCCAGGTTCGATTCCGTCTCCTCGACGTGCTGGATCAGCAGCCGCCGGACGATCTCGATGTCCTCGGCGTCGAGGGCGACGAGCAGGAGCTCACCGTTCTCGAGGCTCTGCTTGTTGACGCGGGCTCGGTCGAGGTCGAGCACGAAGGCCGTGCCCCCGGACATGCCCGCGCCGAAGTTGCGACCCGTGCGTCCGAGGATCAGTGCCTGGCCGCCCGTCATGTACTCGCAGCCGTGGTCGCCGATACCCTCGGCCACCGCCGTCGCACCCGAGTTGCGGACGAGGAACCGCTCCCCCACCTGGCCGCGCAGGAACATCTCGCCGCTCGTGGCACCGTAGCCGATGACATTGCCGGCGATGACGTTGTGGTCCGCGCGGAACACGTTGGAGCGGTCCGGGCGCACGATGATGCGTCCGCCGGACAGTCCCTTGCCCACGTAGTCGTTCGAGTCCCCGAGCAGGCGCAGCGTGATGCCGGCCGGCAGGAACGCGCCGAGCGACTGCCCGGCCTGGCCCGCGAGGGTGACGTCGATGGTGTTGGTCGCCAGCGTGTCGAGCCCGAAGGTCTTCGTCACCTGGTGGCCGAGCATGGTGCCCACCGAGCGGTCCGTATTGACCACGTCGACCGAGATGCGCACCGGCGAGCGGTGCTGCAGCGCGTCCGCGCTCATCTCTATGAGCTTGTTGTCGAAGTGCTGGTCCAGCTCGTGGTTCTGCGGGAGCATGTTCCGCATCGGCTCGCCGGAGTCGGACTCGTTGCCGCGCAGGATCGGGTCGAGGTCCAGGCCGTCGGCCTTCCAGTGCTCGATCGCCTCGCGAGCGTCGAGCAGCTCGCTGTGGCCGATAGCCTCCTCGAGCGTCCGGAAACCGAGCTCGGCGAGGATCTCGCGCACCTCCTCGGCGATGAACTCGAAGAAGTTGACGACGAACTCGGGCTTACCGTTGAACCGGCTGCGCAGTTCGGGGTTCTGCGTCGCGACGCCCACCGGGCACGTGTCCAGGTGGCAGACGCGCATCATGATGCAGCCGGAGACCACGAGCGGCGCCGTGGCGAAGCCGAACTCCTCGCCGCCCAGCAGGGCGGCGATGACGACGTCGCGCCCGGTCTTGAGCTGGCCGTCCACCTGTACGACGACGCGGTCCCGCAGCCCGTTGAGCATGAGCGTCTGCTGGGTCTCGGCGAGTCCGAGCTCCCAGGGGATGCCCGCGTGCTTCAGCGAGTTCAGCGGACTCGCGCCGGTGCCGCCGTCATGCCCGGACACCAGGACGACGTCGGCCTTGGCCTTCGTGACGCCCGCGGCGACCGTGCCGATGCCCACCTCGGAGACGAGCTTGACGTGGACGCGCGCGCTCGGGTTCGACCGCTTGAGGTCGTAGATGAGCTGGGCGAGGTCCTCGATGGAGTAGATGTCATGGTGCGGTGGCGGCGAGATCAGGGCGACGCCGGGCGTGGAGTGCCGCGTCCGGGCGATCCATGGGTACACCTTCTGGCTCATGAGCTGTCCGCCCTCGCCGGGCTTGGCTCCCTGGGCCATCTTGATCTGGATGTCGTCCGCGTTGGTCAGGTACAGGCTCGTGACACCGAACCGGCCCGAGGCGACCTGCTTGATGGCGGAGCGGCGCTCCGGGTCCAGCAGGCGCTCGACGTCCTCGCCGCCCTCGCCCGTGTTCGACTTCGCGCCGAGACGGTTCATCGCGATGGCGAGCGTCTCGTGCGCTTCCTGGGAGATGGAGCCGTAGCTCATCGCACCCGTGGAGAAGCGCTTGACGATGGACGAGACGGGCTCGACCTCGTCGATGCTGATGGCCTCACGGGCGTCGCCGCGGAGCTTGAGCAGCCCGCGGAGCGTCATGAGGTCCCTCGACTGGTCGTCCACGCCCTGCGTGTACGCCTTGAAGATGTCGTAGCGGCGTTCCCGCGTCGCGTGCTGCAGACGGAAGACGGTCTCCGGGTTGAAGAGGTGCGGCGGACCCTCGCGGCGCCACTGGTACTCGCCTCCGTTGTCGAGGCCGCGGTGCGGATCCTCGATGCCGTCCTGCGGGTAGGCGCTCTCGTGGCGGGCCGCGGTCTCGGCCGCGACGACGTCGAGCCCGACGCCGCCGAGCTGCGTCTGCGTGCCGTGGAAGTACTCGTCCACGAGCTCCTGCGACAGGCCGAGGGCCTCGAAGGTCTGGGCGCCGCAGTAGGAGCTGACCGTGGAGATGCCCATCTTGGACATGATCTTCAGGACGCCCTTGCCGAGGCCCTTGAGGAGGTGCGCGACGGCGGCTTCGGCCGTGACGCCGGTGATGTCACCGTTGCGGACGAGTTCCTCGCAGCTCTCCATCGCGAGGTACGGGTTCACGGCGGACGCGCCGTAGCCGATCAGGACCGCGACGTGGTGGACCTCGCGCACGTCGCCGGCTTCGACGACGAGGGAGGTCTTGGTGCGGTTGGCGCTCTTGAGCAGGTGGTGGTGCACGGCGCTGGTCAGGAGCAGGGACGGGATGGGGGCCCACTGCGCGTTCGAGTCGCGGTCGGACAGCACCACGTACTCGACACCGCGGTTCAGAGCGCTGGACACCTGCTCGCAGATCTCCGCGAGGCGCGCCCGCAGGGCGGCCTCACCGCCGTCGTGCCGGTACAGGCCGCGCACGCGGACGGTCAGCCGGTCGCCGTCGTCCGTCTCCAGGTTGGCGATCTTCGCGAGTTCGTCGTTGTTGATGACGGGGAATTTGAGGGCGATCTGCTTGGAGCGCACCTGCCCGGTGGACAGCAGGTTGCCGTCCGGCCCGATGGTGACGCCCATCGAGGTGACGAGCTCCTCGCGGATGGAGTCCAGCGGCGGGTTGGTCACCTGGGCGAAGGACTGCACGAAGTAGTCGAACAGCAGTCGCGGGCGCTTCGACAGCACGGCGATCGGCGTGTCGGAGCCCATCGCACCGAGCGGCTCGGCACCGCTCTTCGCCATGGGGCCGAGCAGGATGCGCAGTTCCTCCTGCGTGTAGCCGAAGGTGCGCTGGCGGCGGTTGATCGACGCCTTGGTGTGGATGACGTGCTCGCGCTCCGGGAGGTCCTCGAGCTGGATCAGGTTCTCCTTGACCCACTCCCCCCACGGGTTGGCGGCAGCGACCTCGGCCTTGATCTCCTGGTCCTCGATGAGGCGGCCTTCCTCGGTGTCGACGAGGAACATCTTGCCGGGCGAGACACGGCCTTTACGGACGACGCGGGACGGCTCGACGTCCAGCACGCCGACCTCGGAGGCGAGGATGACGAGGCCGTCCTCGGTCACCCAGTACCGCGCCGGGCGCAGGCCGTTGCGGTCGAGGACGGCGCCGACGAGGCGCCCGTCCGTGAAGGAGACCGCGGCAGGGCCGTCCCAGGGCTCCATGAGCATGGAGTGGTACTGGTAGAAGGCGCGCCGGGCGGGATCCATGGTGGCGTGGTTCTCCCACGCCTCCGGGATCATCATCATGATCGAGTGCGTGATGGGTCGCCCGGACAGGGTGAGCAGTTCGGCGACCTCGTCGAAGGACGCGGAGTCCGACGCACCCGGCGTGCAGATGGGGTACAGGTCCTCCGGCGAGTCCCCGAGCAGGGGGTTCGCCAGCTGCGACTGCCGCGCGCGCATCCAGTTGCGGTTGCCCTTGACGGTGTTGATCTCACCGTTGTGCGCGATGGTCCGGAACGGCTGGGCGAGCGGCCACGACGGGAAGGTGTTGGTGGAGAACCGTGAGTGGACGATGCCGAGGCGCGTCTTGAAGCGCTCGTCCGACAGGTCGGGATAGAACGGCTCGAGCTGCGCCGTGGTCAGCATGCCCTTGTAGACGATGGTCTTCGAGGACAGGGAGGGGAAGTAGACGCCGTACTTGTTCTGCGCGCGCTTCCGGACCCGGAAGGCCTTCGCGTCGAGGTCGGCCGGGTCGCCGTCCGCGGGCGCCAGGAAGAGCTGGACGAAGTGCGGCATGCAGGCGCGGGCCATCGCACCCACGAGGTCGGCGACCACGGGGACGACCCGCCAGCCGAGCACCGTCAGGCCCTCGGACTCGGCGAGGAACTCGAGGCCGGCGCGCACCGTCTCCTCCTCCTTCGCCTCGGCGGGGAGGAACGCCGTTCCGACGATGTAGGAACCCGCGGGAGGGAGCGGGAAGTCGACGACGGCCCGGAAGAACTCGTCGGGGATCTGGGTCAGCAGGCCCGCGCCGTCGCCCGTGCCCTCGTCGGCGCCCACGGCTCCGCGGTGCTCGAGGTTGCGCAGGGCCGTCAGTGCGGCGTCCACGATGTCGTGGCCCGGCTCGCCGCGAAGGGTCGCGATGACGGCGAGGCCGCACGCGTCCTTCTCGTTCTCCGGGTCGTACAGCCCGGTGGCCTCCGGGATGGCGGCGAACCGCGTGAAGGGCGATTCCACGGCGGGGGCCGCGGAGGGCGTCGTGTCCGGTTGCGTCCCGGTCGACTTTCCTGGCGTCAAAGCAGTCATCGAAAGGATCCTTCCCCCATGATGGAGCGTCGGGAGGGGACAGCCTTGGCCCCGCAGGCACCGCTGTCTGGGAGCGGTTGCCGTTCTTGTTTCGTGTGCACATCGCCTGGCCGGCGCTGCCCGGCGCTGTTGGCGGGCAATGGGTGTAGTAGTCCTGCGCCGGTCGGGGGCGGTGTCGGTGCGGGCAGGAAGGTTATCCGGCCGTCGCACCAGGGGTCCACAACAGTGTGGTGTCGCGTCCTTGAGGGGCGGTGGCCCGGGGACTGCTGTCGGGGGCCGAGTCCCGCGGCTCCGCTTGCGCGGGGTCCCGGAACGCGGATCGTCTCTCAGGAGCCGTTTGTCTCCGAAAGATTACCACGATCAATCCGCGTACTCGGCCCCTTGTCCGCTGGATGGGCAGCTGTGGCTCAAGCGTTACGGGACCCGCGCGGGGAACCTGCTTCCGGAGCCTCTGCCGCGCCGGCGCCGCCGGTCGGCGGGGTATCGGTCGGGGCGGAGACGTGCGGGTCCCCGGCGTCGGAGCCCGCCGTCGGGCGGGTCTCCGCGGAGCCGGTCCCAGCCTCGCCTGCGGCAGTGGAACCGCCGGTCGATGAGCCTGCCGATTCGACCGATGAGGCGTCCGCTGAGGCATCTGCCGAGGCGTCTACCGAGGCGTCTACCGAGGGGTCGGCCTGCGGCTCCCGGCCCGGGAGGTAGACGGACGGCGCATCGACGGGACGGCGCTTGACGGCGAGGAACACGAGGATGGCCAGGGAGACCAGGAAGACCGCGATGCTCGTCCACACATTGAGTCGCTGCGTCACGCCGAAGAGCGCGACCATCTCCGCATCGTCGATCCGGAGCGTCTCGATCCAGACGCGTCCGAGCGTGTAGTACGCGGCATACAGCCAGAACATGCGGCCACCGCGGAGGCGGAACTTCCGCGCCAGCAGCAGCAGGAGGGCTACTCCTGCGAGGTTCCAGAGGAGTTCGTAGAGGAAGGTCGGGTGGAACAGCGTTCCCGGTTCCTGGTCGATCGGGAAGTTGGCGTTGTCGGCATCGATCTCGAGGCCCCAGGGCAGGGTGGTCGGCGCGCCGAAGAGTTCCTGGTTGAACCAGTTGCCCAGCCGACCGACGGCCTGTGCGAGCAGGACGCCCGGAGCCGCCGCATCGGCGAAGGCCGAGAGTTTCACCCCGGCCCGTCGTGCACCGATCCACGCTCCGACGGCGCCGAGTGCGATGGCGCCCCAGATGCCGAGGCCGCCCTGCCAGATCTGCGGGATCCGGGCGAGGTCACCCTCGGGCCCGAAGTAGGCGTCGGGCGAGGAGATGACGTGGTAGAGCCGGCCCCCGATGATGCCGAACGGGATGGCCCAGATCGCGATGTCCCACACAGCGTCGGCGGAGCCCCCGAAGGAGACGAAACGCTTCTGCGTGAGGATGAGCGCGAGGATGATGCCGGCCAGGATGCACAACGCGTAGGCGTGGATGGCGACCGGGCCGAGGCTGAAACTCGCCCACTCGGAGGGCGGGCTCGGGATCGACGCAGCGAGGCCGATCACGAGGATGCCTTGGGCGTCCCGGTGCTCAGCTCGCGCGTGAGTTCGGCGACTGCCGCCACTCCGCCGTCGCGCAGCGCGGCCACGAGGGCCGTGCCGACGATGACACCGTCCGCATACGCGCCGATCTCCCGGACCTGGGCCGACGAGGACACGCCGAGGCCGACGCACACGCGTTCGGCACCGGCACCGCGGGCGGCATCGACTACGGCGCTGGCCGCGGCCCCGACGGAGGACCGCGCGCCGGTCACACCCATGACGGAGACGGCATAGACGAATCCCCTGCTCGCGTCGACGGTGTTCTGCATGCGCTGGGGGGATGTGGAGGGCGCTACGAGGAAGACGCGGTCCAGGCCCAGCTCCTCGGAGGCCTCGAGCCACTCGGCGGCCTCGTCGGGGATCAGGTCGGGCGTGATCAGCCCGGCTCCGCCCGCCGTCTTCAGGCGCTCGGCAAAGTTCCGCACGCCCATCCGCATGACCGGGTTCCAGTAGGTCATGACGAGGACGGCCGCATCGGTGCTGCGGGTGATGCCCTCGACGACGTCGAAGATCTGCGGGACGGTGAAACC
Source organism: Arthrobacter pasteuri (assembly GCF_054510955.1). Lineage (NCBI taxonomy): Bacteria > Bacillati > Actinomycetota > Actinomycetes > Micrococcales > Micrococcaceae > Arthrobacter > Arthrobacter pasteuri. Next base: position 165,476 of record NZ_JBTNDO010000001.1, on the reverse strand, counting down.
GTTCGCCAGCGCCTCGACCGTCGCCTCCTGGATCACCTGGCCGTCCATGACGGGGTCGGAGTACGGGATGCCGATCTCGATGAGATCCATCCCGTTCTCCGCCATGGCGATGCCGGCGTCGATGGTGGCCTGGACGTCGGGGAAGCCCGCCGGCAGGTAGCCGATCAGCGCGGCGCGCCCCTCGCTCCGTGCCTTCTCGATCGCGGCGGCCGCCTTCGAAGCTTCCGCTATGGTGCCGGCGTGCCGGCCGACGGGACCGTCGGTTGCGTGGTGGGCCGTGGAGTCGATCATGTGGTCGGTCGGGCGGTCCGTGGAATGCCTGGTCACAGCTGTTCACCCTCCTGGGCGATTTCCTGCTCGGCACTGTCGTCCGGAAGCAGATCGAAGTAGCCCGCGGCGGTTGCCACGTCCTTGTCGCCGCGGCCGGACAGGTTCACGATGAGGACCCTGTCCGAGGCCTGCTCGCCCGGCCCGAGATCGGCGGCGAGGCGCCGGCCGACCTTCATGGCCCCGGCGAGGGCATGCGCCGTCTCGATGGCGGGGATGATGCCCTCGGTCCGGCTGAGGAGCTTGAACGCCTCCATGGCCTCCGCATCGGTGATGGGTTCGTAGTTCGCCCGTCCGATGTCGGCGAGGTAGGCGTGCTCGGGCCCGACGCCCGGGTAGTCCAGGCCGGCGGAGATCGAGTGCGATTCCATCGTCTGCCCGTCCTCGTCCTGCATGAGGTAGGAGCGGGCTCCATGCAGCACGCCGGGGCGGCCGAGCGTGATGGTTGCCGCGTGCCGGCCGGTCTCGACGCCGTCGCCCCCGGCCTCGAAGCCGTACAGGGCGACCTCGCGGTCGTCGAGGAAGCCGTGGAAGATCCCGATGGCGTTGGAGCCGCCGCCGACGCAGGCGCAGATGGCGTCGGGGAGCTTTCCGGTCTGCTCGAGGATCTGTGCGCGCGCCTCCTCGCCGATGACCTCGTGGAAGTACCGCACCATGGCCGGGAAGGGGTGCGCGCCGGCAGCCGTTCCGAGGAGGTAGTGCGTGGTCTCGACGTTGGCCACCCAGTCGCGCAGGGCGTCGTTGATGGCGTCCTTGAGGGTCTGCGAACCGTTGGTGACGGGGATGACCGTCGCACCGAGCAGCTGCATGCGCGCGACGTTGAGGGCCTGCCGGCGCGTGTCCTCGGCTCCCATGTACACGACGCACTCGAGGCCGAGCAGCGCGGCCGCGGTGGCGCTCGCGACGCCGTGCTGTCCGGCACCCGTCTCGGCGATGACACGCGTCTTGCCCATGCGCTTGGCCAGGAGGGCTTGGCCGAGCACGTTGTTGATCTTGTGGGATCCCGTGTGGTTGAGGTCCTCGCGCTTGAGGAAGACCCGCACGCCGCCGCAGTGCTCGGCGAAACGCTGGGCCTCCGTCAGGAGGGACGGCCGGCCGGCGTAGTTCTTGTTCAGGTCGGCGACCTGCGCCGTGAAGTCGGGGTCCGCCTTGGCCTTGTCAAACGTGTCCTGCAGTTCGTCGAGCGCGGCGATCAGCGACTCCGGCATCCATCGTCCGCCGTAGGAGCCGAAGTAGGGACCGGGGGCATGGCGCAGGCTCTGGTCGTGGCTGAGGAAAGCCTCGGCCGTTCCGGCGTCGATGGCGTCCGCTGCTCCGGCCTCGGCGCCGTCGTGGTCCGTGCCCTGGTGCGTATCGGTCATGACTTCAGCGTTCCTGTCCTGTTGGTGCTGACCCGGGCGGTGGTTCCTCCGGGTGGTGAACCGGTGATGGCCGGTTCGTTTCCTGCTGTCCTGGGCCGCGCCCGCACCGCAGCAGGTTCGAGCGGTGTCAGCCGCGCGCTGCCGCGCCTCTGCTGCTCCAGGCGGTGCGGCCCGCCCGGCGGAACTCGTCGATGGTGGCCGAGGGGTCCTGGTGGCGGACGAGTGCTTCCCCGACCAGGACGGCGTGGGCGCCGCCGGCCGCGTAGTCGGCGACGTCGGCGGCGTCCCGTACGCCCGATTCGGCGATGACCAACGTGCCGGACGGAATGAGCGGCGCGAGTTCGGCGAAGACGCCGCGGTCGATGTCGAGGGTCTTCAGGTTGCGGACATTCACGCCGATGATGCGTGCTTCCGCCGCGACCGCGCGCCGGACCTCGTCCGCCGTGTGGGTCTCCACGATCGCGTTCATGCCGAGCTGGTGGGTGAGGGCGAGGAAGGACCTGAGGTCGTCGTCGGACAGTGCCGCGACGATCAGGAGGACGACGTCGGCGCCGTGGGCGCGGGCCTCCCAGATCTGGTACTCCTCGACCGTGAAGTCCTTGCGGAGCACGGGGAGCCCGACGGCGGCGCGGACGGCGTCGAGGTCGGCGAGGGACCCGCCGAAGCGCCGCTCCTCGGTCAGCACCGAGATGACGGCTGCGCCGCCCTGTTCGTAGGAGGCGGCGAGGGCGGCAGGGTCGGCGATGTCGGCCAGCGCGCCCTTGGACGGGCTGCTGCGCTTGACTTCGGCGATGACGGCGAGCGAGCCGCCCTCACCCGCCCCGAGGCTCCGGAAGGCGTCGATCGGAGCCGGAGCCGCGAGGGCCGTGGCCCTCACGTCCTCGAGGGGCAGGACCCGACGGCGCTCCGCGAGGTCCTCCCGGACGCCGTCGATGATGTCGTCGAGGACCGTCATCTAGTGGCCGTTGTTCTTGAGCTTCGAGCCGCCCACGCCGTAGCCGATCTTGCGCAGGACGAAGCCGACGATGAGGCCGATGAACATGATGCCGATGCCCACCCAGAAGAGCAGCGTCCCGAAGTCGTGGTTCCCCTCGGTGCTGGCGAGGACGTAGGCGAAGGAGGAGAGCGCGGCACCGGCGAGCATGATCAGCACGCACGTCCACGCGGCGGGGCTGTTGCCGTGACCGATCGTCTCGTCGCCCATCTGGGCGTGGCTCGCGGGGGTGTTGCGGGTAGCGGCGTTACGGGTGTCGGATGCCATGGGAAATCTCCTTCGAACGGGTCTCGTCCCATTCTGCCATCGATGCGGCGGCCCGGCGGAACGAGGACGTGCCCTGGAACAGTGGCGGAGACCGCGTGGCCTGCCGCCGGACGGGCGGACCTACCCCGTGGGGTCGTTGCCGCGCGAGAGTTCGTCCCAGCTGTCGATCTCGTCGGCGTGGGCGCTCGCGCGGCGGGTGGACGGACGCCCGGTGCCGGGAGGTGTAGATTCCGGCGCGTCGCCCTCCGGGTCGGGGTGCGCCGCCGTCGCGCCGGAACGGTCGCTCGTCGGCACATCGGCCCGATCGCTCGTCCCGGCCTGATCGCTCCTCGGAGTGTCGGAACGGCCGGGGTCCGGGACACCGTCGGAGTCCGGGACACCGTCGGGGTCCGGCGCATCGTCGGGCACGACGCCGGGAGGCACGTCACCGGTCGACGGGTCCGGCGCGCCGGGCTGGAAGTCTCCTGCCGGCACCTGCTGGGACCGGGACGCACCCGCGTCGTAGCGCCTGTTCACAGCCCAGGTCCGGCCGGCGAGCACCACCCACGCGGCTGCGAGGACCAGCAGGACGCCGGCGCCCACGGCGAGCCAGGGCATGGCGCTCGCGGTGGCCTCGGCGCCCGCGAGTCCGCTGACGCCGATGGCGGTGCCGATGGCGGGTTCGGCGGCGGCGGCGGGATCGAGGGCAACGGAGGCGCTGGACAGCACGATCCCGAGGCCGGAGAGCACGAGGATGACGGCGATGATCCAGCGGGCGAGGCGGCCCGCGATCGAGACGGCGAGGGCAGCGGCGAGCGCGACGAGCGCGAAGGCCGTGACGGGGGTCGACGCGTCGCTGCCCGGGATGGCGAGGTCGGGCGTCTGGACGGCGTCCTGCGGTAGGCGCACCGTGAGCCAGGTCTGGGTGGTGGAGCCGAAGGCGAGCAGCGCGAGGAGGACGATCCCCATCACCACGACGCCGCGGCGCGTGAAGCGGTGCGGCGCTGCAGGCTCTGAGGTGTTCACGGGGCCTCCGCGGTCGCCGGTCGCAGGCCCGCAGCCGTCAGCGCCGCCCGGAGGGGCGCGGCGGCCTTGTTGACCGTCTCGAGGGCCTCGGTCTCGAGGACCGAGTCCGCGACGATGCCGCCGCCGGACTGCACATAGGCCTTGCCCTCGCGCAGGAGGGCCGACCGGATGGCGATCGCCATGTCCATGTCCCCGGCGAAATCCAGGTACCCCACCACTCCCCCGTAGATGCCCCTGCGGTGCGGCTCGACCTCGTCGATGAGGCGCAGCGCCCGGGGTTTCGGCGCACCGGAGAGCGTTCCTGCGGGGAAGGTCGCTGCCAGGACGTCGTAGGCGCTCTTCGAGGGCGAGAGCCGTCCGACCACGGTGGACACGAGGTGCATGATGTGGCTGAACTTCTCCACCTCCATGAACTGGGTGACGTCGACGCTGCCGGGCTCGCAGACCTTGGACAGGTCGTTGCGGGCCAGGTCGACGAGCATGAGGTGCTCCGCCTTCTCCTTCGTGTCGGCCCGGAGCTCCACGGCGAGGTCGCGGTCCTCCTCGGTGGTCCTGCCACGCGGCCGCGATCCCGCGATCGGGTGCGTGATGACTTCGTCGCCCGTCACGGTGACGAGGGCCTCCGGCGAGCTCCCCACGATGGAGTAGGCCCGTCCGTCCGCGTCCTCGAGGCTGAACAGGTACATGTAGGGGCTCGGGTTCGTGGTGCGCAGGATGCGGTAGACATCGAGGGCGGAGGCGTCGCACTCGATCTCGAAACGGCGGCTGATGACCACCTGGAAGACCTCGCCGTCGACGATGGCGCGCTTGCCGCGCTCGATCGCGCGCAGGTAGTCGGGCTCGAACCAGGACTCGCGGACGCGGTCCATGGACGCCTCGGCGCTCGGCGCGTCGGCGGCCATCACCGAGATGGCGGGTTCGGCGGGTTCGGCGAGCCTGGCGAGCATCGCGCGGACCCGTGCGACGGCGTCGTACCATGCCTCGTCCAGGCGATCGTCGGTGCCGTCGAAGTTGATGGCGTTCGCGACGAGTGTGAGCGAGCCCTCGGAGTTGTCGTGGATGGCCAGGTCCGAGACGAGGTTCATCGCGAGTTCGGGCAGGAGGAGGTCGTCCTCGGGCGGGCTGGTGAGCCGTTCCCACCGCCGGACCGCTTCCCAGCCGACGAAGCCGACCATGCCGGAGGTGAACGGGGGAAGCTCCTCGAAGCGCTCGGTCCGCAGGGCCTCGACGGTCCGCCGGAGCGCCTCGACGGGATTCCCGCCGACGGGGACACCCGCCGGCGGCTCGCCCAGCCAGTGCGCCTCCCCGTTCCGGGTGGTCAGCGTGGCGCGCGAACGGGAGCCGATGAAGGAGTAGCGCGACCACACGCCTCCGACGGCGGCGGATTCCATGAGGAACGTCCCGGGCTGCCCGGCGGCGAGCTTGCGGTAGATGCCGATCGGTGTGTGCGCGTCGGCGAGGACCTTGAGGTGCACGGGCACCACGCGCCGGGCCCGGGCCAGGTCGCGGAATTCCTCGAGGGTGGGGCGGATGGTGCCCAGCTGCTGCATGGAGTCAAAGTCCTTCTGCGTCGGTTCGGCTCGCGGTCACGGCAGGCAGGGCCCGGCCGTCGAAGCATGTGCGTGTGCCGGTGTGGCAGGCCGCGCCCTCCTGGTCGACCGTGACGAGCAGGGCGTCGCCGTCGCAGTCGAGGGCCACGGCCTTGACCCACTGCCGGTGGCCGGACGTGTCGCCTTTCCGCCAGTATTCGGAGCGGGACCGCGAGTAGAACGTCACCCGGCCGCTGGTCAGCGTCCGCCGGAGTGCCTCCTCGTCCATCCAGCCGAGCATCAGCACCTCGAGCGTGTCGTACTGCTGCACCACGGCGGCGACCAGTCCGGCGTCGTCCTTCTTGAGGGCTCCGGCGACGGCCGGATCGAGGAGCGGAGGCTCCCCCGCAGGGCCCCGGGTCGGGGAGGTGGAGGAGCGGTTCGGGGAGGAGGTGGAGGAAGGCATCACCTGTGATTCTAGTGCGGTCCCCGTCGCCGCGCGGCGCGCCCGCCCCGTCCCCGGCGCGACATGCTAGTTTCAGCAGCTATGCACTACGTAGCCCCGTCCCGCGAGGTCCTGGCCGAGACGCTCCTGGCCGCCGGCCACGACGCGCCCACCCTGTGTGAGGGCTGGCTGACGCGCGACCTCGCATCGCACCTCTACCTGCGCGAGAACAATCCGGCCATGGGACTCGGGCTCATCCCGAGGCTGGCCGGCTTCACGGAACGGCTCGTCCGGGAGACGGCGGAGCGCGCGGCCTCGCCCGCGGGCTACGAAGCGCTCGTGGACCGCTTCCGGGCCGGTCCGCCCGCGTTCTCGCCGATGCGCGTCGGCACCGTCGACAAGAGCGCCAACCTCATCGAGTACTTCGTGCACACCGAGGACGTCCGCCGTGCCACCACCCGGTGGGCTCCGCGGGCACTGGACGAGGGCTACGCGGACGCTCTCTGGGAGGAACTGCTCAAGCGCGCGGCGATTCTGTACCGGGGCGCGGACCTCGGCATCGTCCTGGTGCGTCCGGGCGGTCCGCGGCACGTCGCGAAGCGCGCACCGGTCTCCGTGGCGATCATCGGTGACCCGGGGGAACTGCTGCTGCACGCCCACGGACGGCGGCAGCAGGCGCTGGTCACCTTCGAGGGCCAGCCCGACGCCGTCGCACTGCTCGAGACCGCAGACGTCGGGCCCTGACACCTCGGGGGGACCTTCCGGGACCGGTCGGGGGTCCCGAAGCCTCTCGGGACACGGCAGCGTCCCTTTCGGGACCCGCGACGTGCCGGTCCGTCAGCGGACGGGGAAACCGGCCTCGCGGATGGCGGCCTTGACCTGCGCGATGGCGTCCACGGGTCCGAAGTGGAAAACGGACGCAGCGAGCACCGCGTCGGCGCCGGCCTTAACTGCCGGCGGGAAGTGCTCCGGCTTGCCCGCTCCGCCGGAGGCGATCAGCGGAACGCCGACGGCGGCCCGGACGGCGCGGATGAGCTCCAGGTCGAAGCCCTCCTTCGTGCCATCGGCGTCGATCGAGTTGAGCAGGATCTCCCCCACGCCCCGATCCGCTGCCTCGCGGGCCCAGGCCACGGCGTCGATCCCGGTGCCCTTGCGCCCGCCGTACGTCGTGACCTCGAAACCGGAGGGCGTGCTGGCATCGCGCGTGCGGCGCGCATCGAGGGACAGCACCAGGACCTGTGCCCCGAAGTGCCCGGTGATCTCGTTGATGACGGCGGGGCGTGCCACCGCGGCCGTGTTGATCGAGGCCTTGTCCGCGCCGTAGCGCAGCAGGCGGTCGACGTCGGAGATCTCGCGCACTCCCCCACCCACGGTCAGGGGGATGAAGACCTCCTCGGCGGTCCGGGCGACGACGTCGAACGTCGTCTCCCGGTTGCCGGAGGAGGCGGTGACGTCGAGGAACGTCAGTTCGTCGGCCCCCGCGCGATCGTAGCGGTGGGCGAGTTCCACGGGGTCCCCGGCGTCGCGCAGGTCCTCGAAGTTGACGCCCTTGACCACGCGGCCGGCGTCGACGTCGAGGCAGGGGATGACACGGACTGCGACGGTCATGGCTGCCCCTCTCCTAGATCCGGCAGGCGTGGATGGTGCTGACGAGGATGGCGCGGGCGCCGAGCTCGTACAGCTCGTCCATGATGCGGTTGGTCTGGTTCCGCCGGACCATCGAGCGCACGGCCACCCACTCGGAGTCGCGCAGCGGTGACACGGTCGGGGATTCGAGACCGGGTGTCAGGGCGGCGGCCTCGTCTACGAGGTCCTTGCGGATGTCGTAGTCCATCATCACGTACTGGCGTGCGACGAGGACGCCCTGCAGGCGTCGCAGCAGCACGTCCAGTCCGGCGGGGGGCTCCACGCCGGCCCGGCCGATCAGCACGGCCTCGCTCTTGAGGATCGGCTCGCCGAAGATCTCCATGCCGGCGGCACGGAGCGTGTTGCCCGTCTCCACCACGTCGGCGATGGCATCGGCCACGCCGAGGCGCACCGAGGATTCGACGGCGCCGTCGAGCCTGACGACGGCGGCGGTGATGCCGCGTTCGGCGAGGTAGTCCTTCAGGAGTCCCTCGTAGCTCGTCGCGACGCGCTTGCCCTCGAGCTGCGCCACCGACGAGAAGTCGGCCACGGGGCCGGCGAACCGGAAGGTCGAGGCTCCGAAACCGAGCTGCAGGAGCTCCTCGGCCTTCACCTGCGCGTCGAGGAAGAGGTCGCGGCCGGTGATGCCGACGTCGAGGGTTCCCGAGCCCACGTACACGGCGATGTCGCGCGGACGGAGGAAGAAGAACTCGATTTCGTTCTCGGGATCGACGAGGACGAGTTCGCGGGAGTCGCGGCGCTGGCGGTAACCGGCCTCGGCGAGCATGGACGAGGCGGCCTCGGAGAGGGCGCCCTTGTTGGGAACTGCTACACGGAGCATGGGGATCTTTCGCTGGAGGGAGGAGGTGCAAGCGGGGGCCGCGGGCGGGATGCGCCGGCGCGGCTACAGATGCTTGTAGACGTCCTCCAGGGTGAGTCCCTTAGCGATCATGAGCACCTGCAGGTGGTAGAGCAGCTGGGAGATCTCCTCGGCGGCGTCCTCGACGGACTCGTACTCGGCGGCCATCCACACTTCGGCGGCCTCTTCGACGACCTTCTTGCCGATGCCGTGCACGCCGGAATCGAGCTCCGCGACGGTCCGCGAACCGGCCGGCCGTTCCGCGGCCTTCGCACTGAGTTCCTCGAACAGGGAATCAAAGGTTTTCACGTCTCCTAGGCTATCGGCTCGCGGAGCCGACCCGTTCCTCCGGGTCCCTGGTGTGACGGACGCCTCCGGGCTCACCGCGTCCACGACCTCAGGACGGCGGCCGTCGCCAGCGCCGCCGAGACCGCCTCGTGCCCCTTGTCCTCGGAGGAGCCGGGCAGTCCGGCGCGGTCGAGTCCCTGCTGCTCCGTGTCGCAGGTGAGGACGCCGAAGCCGACCGGCACGCCCGTGCTGACGCTCACGTCGGTGAGGCCCGACGTCGCGGCCTGGCAGACGTACTCGAAGTGGGGCGTACCGCCGCGGATGACGACGCCGAGGGCTGCGACGGCGTCGAAGTGCGGCGCGAGGCGGGCTGCGGCGACGGGCAGCTCGAAGCTTCCGGGGACGCGCACCTCGGTGACCTCGGCTCCGGCCTCCGCTGCGGCGCGGCGTGCGCCGTCGAGCAGTCCGTCCATGATCTGCGTGTGCCAGCTCGCCGCGATGATGGCGAGGCGAAGGGGTGCGCCCTCCGTGGTCAGTCCGCTGATGTCGATGCTGGGTGCTCCGTGGCCGCTCATGGCTCTCCTTCGGGTGGTGTTCGGTGGGTGGTGTTCGGTGGTGGTGCTGCTGCATGGTGCTGATGCTGGGGCGTTGTGCTGGTCGGGTTGGATCGGGTCGGACCTGCGTCTGCCGGGAACGCGATCGGTGCCGCGGTGCCGGCCGCCCGTTCCGCCCTACTGGTTCAGGCGCCGACGGCGTCCGCCTGCCCATCGACGGCGTCGGAGGTGTCGCGCTCCCGAAGGTACTCGACGAGATCCTCGATCGAGACGAGCGGGATCCCGTGGTCGTCGGCGAAGCGCCGCAGGGCAGGAAGGCGCATCATGTGGCCCTCGTCGTGCACCAGTTCGGCGATGACCGCCACGGGGCGCTTGCCGGCGAGCCTGCTGAGCTCGACGGAGGCCTCGGTGTGTCCGGGCCGCTGCCGTACCCCGCCGTCGGCTGCGCGCAGCGGAAAGACGTGGCCCGGCCGGGTGAGGTGGGAGGGGACGCTGGCCGGATCGGCCAACACCTTCACGGTGCGCGCGCGGTCCGCGGCGCTGATGCCCGTGCTGACCCCGATCGCGGCATCGCACGAGACCGTGTAGGCCGTGCCCTTCGAGTCCTCGTTCACGGCGGTCATCGGCGGTAGGAGGAGGCGGTCCGCGTCGGCACCCGGCAGCGGCACGCACAGGACGCCGGAGGTCCAGCGGACGGTCCAGCCCACCAGCTCGGGCGTGGCGTCCTCCGCGGCGAAGACGATGTCGCCCTCGTTCTCGCGGTCCTCGTCGTCGACGACGACGACGGCCCGCCCCGCGGCGATGGCCGCGACGGCGTCCCGGACGGGATCCAGGCGGATTGCTGCCTGGTCGTCGGTCACTGCACTGTCCTCGGGCACCGCGCTGCCTCTCGTCACTGCTTCGTCCTCCGTCACTGCTTCGTCTTCCGCCACTGCGCTTTCCTCCGTCACTGCACTGTCCTGGGCTACTGCGCTGTCCCGGGCCGCTGCACCGCCCTCCGTCACTGCTCCGTCCCGGCGCCGCGGTGCTGCCGGGCGTCCACGGCGGCGAAGCCGAGCAGGCGTTCGGCATACTTGGCGAGCACGTCCATCTCAAGGTTGACCGGGTCACCGATGGACTTCGCACCCAGGCCGGTCTCCTTGAGCGTGGTCGGGATCAGTCCGACCTCGAACCACTGCCCGGTCTCGTCCGGCGCGCTGACGGCGGTGACCGTCAGCGAGACGCCGTCGATCGCCACCGAACCCTTCTCCGCCGCGTAGCGCCCCAGCTTCGACGGCAGCCCGAAGCGGAGCCGGTGCCACGCGCCGAGGTCCTCGCGCTCGAGCAGCACTCCGATGCCGTCCACGTGCCCCTGGACCACATGCCCGTCGAGGCGTCCCCCGGCGGGAACGCACCGCTCGAGGTTGACCGGCGCGCCCGGCTGCAACTCGCCCGTGGTGGTCCGGCGGAGGGTCTCCCCCATGACGTCGACGCCGACGCGCCCGCCGTCGAGGGTGACGGCCGTGAGGCATACGCCGTTGACGGCGATGGAGGCCCCGGGCGTGAGGTCCCGGCCGGTCTCGGGCGCTTCGAAGACGAGGAGGCCGCTTTCACCGTCGGCTGCGAGCTCGAGTGAGACGACGCTGCCCTGCTCGGACACGATTCCTGTGAACACTGGTACTTCCTTCGGGAGGGGATGGATGGCGGGTGGGGTCGGGCCGGGTCGTACAGGCCGGACAGGGTCAGGCCAGGGTTGGGGCCGGGGGTCGGGGCGGGGGGCGCAGGTGAATGCGGACGTCGGCACCGAGCTGCTGCACGGCGGGGCCCCCGGCGTCGTCAAGGCGCCAGCGCTCCGCCTGCCCGAGCGTGGTGACGCCGAGCTCGGGGAAGGCGGACGCTCCGTTCCCGAGGATCAGCGGGGCGACGTAGCTGAACAGCTCGTCCACCACGCCGGCCCGGAGGAAGGCGGAGGCGACGCGCGGGCCTCCCTCGACCATGAGGTGGCGGACACCCCTGCCGTACAGCTCGCCGAGGGCGAGGCGGACGTCGCGGGTGGCCAGGTGGAGGAACCCCGGCCCCCTGATGGCGGCGTCATCCGGCACCGTCCCCTGCCCCAGCACCACGCGCAGGCGCGGACTGCCCTGGGCATCCTGGTTGTCCTGCGCTCCGTCCGTCCGCGCGGTGAGGCGGGGGTTGTCGGCGAGGACGGTCCCGGTACCCACGAGGACGGCGTCGGTCAGGGCCCGGATCCTGTGCCCGTCGGCGCGCGCCTCCGGGCCGGTGATCCACTGGCTGGATCCGTCCCGGGCGGCGACACGACCATCGAGGGACTGCGCCGACTTCAGGGTCACGAAGGGGCGCATGCCGGCGAGGGCTGCGGTCCAGCGCTCGTTGAGGTCGCGTGATCGGGCGGCCTCGAGGCCTCCGACGCAGTCGATGCCCGCACCGCGCAGCCGGAGGGCTCCCCCCGCTGCGGCGCCGTTGACGTCGTCGGCGGCGTAGACCACGCGGGCGACGCCCGCCTCGATGAGGGCTTCGCTGCAGGGGCCGGTCCGTCCGGTGTGGTTGCACGGCTCGAGGGTGACGACCGCGGTCGCCCCGCGCGGGTCGTTGCCGCGGCTGCGGGCGTCGGCGAGGGCTGCCGGTTCGGCGTGGGGTGTGCCTGCGCCCCGGTGGTAGCCCTCCCCGAGGACGGCGCCGTCGGAGGCGAGCACGACGGCGCCCACGAGGGGATTGGCGCCGCGTACGCCCTGGCCCGCGAGTCGCAGGGCGCGCAGCATCGCCTCCGACTCCGCTGGGGTCACTGACGGCGTGCTCATCGCAGCGTCGGGTCCGGCAGGAGGGTCTCGATGCTGGGCTTCGCGGTGCGCTGGGCGCGTGCCCACACGAAGAAGCCCACCAGGGTGAAGGCGCCGTAGAACAGGTACATGAAGGCGCTGGCGTAGTAGCCGGCGCTGAAGAGCAGGGGCACCCCGACGATGTCCACGGCAACCCAGACGAGCCAGAACTCGACCCAGCCCTTGGCCATGCCGTAGGTGGCGAGCAGGGACCCCACGAAGGTCCACGCATCCGCCCACACGGGCTCGTAGGACCCGAGCATGCGGAAGAGGGGGGTCAGCAGGAAGGTCCCGACGATCAGGAAGGCGACCATGCCGAACCGTGCTCCGGTGCCGGCCCACTGCGGGGTGACGGCCTGTCCGCCGCTGTGCCGGCTGGCCTGCCACTGCCGCCAGCCGTAGACGGAGACGGCGATGAACATGACCTGGCGGCCGGCCTGGCCGAGGAGGTTGGCCGCGCTCGCGGCGCCGAAGAGGGATCCGAGGAACACCGTCAGGAGCAGGAGGTTGCCGGCGATGCCGACGGGCCAGGCCCAGACGCGGCGGCGCATGCCCCCGAGGGCGCTGAGGAGGCCGAAGACGTTGCCGACCACTTCGCGCAGCAGGAGGGAGCCGCTGCCTACGGGGATGCGGGCTTCGAAGAGCCACTGCAGAAAATCCATGCCGATCCTTCGCCGTTACGACGGCTCCGGGCGATGGCAGCAGGAGGACACCACGCCACGGCAGTGCCGCGGCGGGATGGGCGCCCGGTGATCGGGCAGCTCCTGCTGTTCGTGCTTCTCCCATCCAGACTTTAACTGTCGGTCCCGGAATTCCACCGGCTCAACCGTCTCCCTCCCGCGGGTGCGGAAGGAAGGACGGGTCGCGGACTATCACCGCCGGTTCGGACTTACACCGACCCCGGAGCACGTACTGCTCCTGATTATTTCACAGGAGACCTGCGGCACCGGCCGTTCCGTCACATTTCGTCCGAGAGCGATCCTCCCGGCCGGATCGGCACGCGGGCCGGATACGGAACAGGGCACTCCTCGCGGAGTGCCCTGTTCTTCGATTGCACGGTGAGATCCCACGTCGAGACTCCGCGGGCCCGATTCCGTGCTCCCCATGCCTGGAGCGGGGAGGTCAGCCCTCGGTCTTCGGCTTGGCGTCGACGCCGGCTTCCTTGCGCTGCTGCGCCGTGATCGGCGCGGGAGCGGCCGTCAGCGGGTCGTACCCGCCGCCCGACTTCGGGAAGGCGATGACGTCGCGGATCGAATCCGCACCGGCGAGCAGCGACACGACGCGGTCCCAGCCGAGCGCGATTCCGCCGTGGGGCGGCGCGCCGTACTTGAAGCCCTCGAGCAGGAAACCGAACTTCTCCTGGGCTTCCTCGGCGCTCAGGCCCATGACCGCGAACACGCGCTCCTGCACGTCGCGCCGGTGGATACGGATGGACCCGCCGCCGAGCTCGTTGCCGTTGCAGACGATGTCGTACGCGAAGGCCAGGGCGTTCTCGGGATCCGTGTCGAACGTGTCGAGGAATTCGGGCTTCGGGGACGTGAAGGCGTGGTGCACGGCCGTCCACGCGCCGGCACCGACAGCGACGTCGCCGGCCGCGACGGCGGCGGAGGCGGGCTCGAACATGGGGGCGTCGACCACCCACACGAAGGCCCAGTCGCCTTCCTTGAGAAGTCCCGTGCGGCGTCCGATCTCCACGCGCGCCGCACCGAGGATGGCCCGCGAGGAAGGCGTGTCTCCCGCCGCGAAGAAGATGCAGTCACCGGGGTTGGCGCCGACAGCGGCCGCGAGGCCGTCCCGTTCCTTCTCGGTCAGGTTCTTGGCGACGGGACCGCGGAGGCTTCCGTCGTCGTCGATCAGCACGTAGGCGAGACCCTTGGCACCGCGCTGCTTGGCCCATTCCTGCCAGGCATCGAGCTGCCGGCGGGGCTGGGAGGCTCCTCCGGGCATGACGACGGCCCCGACGTAGGGAGCCTTGAAGACGCCGAATTCCGTGTCCTTGAAGAACTCGGTCAGCTCGGTCAGCTCGAGGCCGAAGCGGAGGTCCGGCTTGTCCGAACCGTACTTGGCCATGGCGTCGGCGTAGGTCATGCGGCGGATCGGCAGCGGTACCTCGACGTCGATGAGCTTCCACAGCGCGGAGACCAGCTGCTCGCCGAGGGCGATGATGTCGTCCTCCTCCACGAAGCTCGCCTCGATGTCGAGCTGCGTGAACTCGGGCTGGCGGTCGGCACGGAAATCCTCGTCGCGGTAGCAGCGCGCGAGCTGGTAGTACTTCTCGAACCCTCCGACCTGCAGGAGCTGCTTGAACAGCTGGGGCGACTGCGGCAGGGCATACCAGGAACCCGGCGCGAGACGCGCAGGCACCAGGAAGTCACGGGCGCCCTCGGGCGTGGACCGCGTCAGGGTCGGCGTCTCGATCTCCACGAAGCCGTCCCGGTGCAGGAGCTCGCGTGCCACCCGGCTCGCCTCGGAGCGCAGGCGGAGGTTGGCCTGGGGGCCGGGCCGGCGGAGGTCGAGGTAGCGGTGACGCAGGCGCGCCTCCTCGCCCACCTCGACATGCTCGTCGATCTGGAACGGCAGGGGGTCGGACGTGTTGAGGATGGTCACGGTGTCCGCGATGACCTCGATCGCACCCGTGGGCAGTGCCGGGTTCTCGTTACCTTCCGGCCGCTGCTGCACGCTGCCGACGATCTGGAGGACGTACTCGTTGCGCAGGCTCGAGAAGACATCCTCCTCGCGCACGACGACCTGGGCGACGCCGGAAGCGTCGCGGAGGTCGAGGAACGCCACCCCGCCGTGGTCCCGGCGGCGGGCCACCCAGCCTGCCAGGGTGACCGTTTGTCCTACGTGCTCGGGCCGAAGGGAGCCGAGTTCATGCGTGCGGAGCACAGCATTCCTTCCCACAGAAGAGTTCGATGAGTCGCAGGCGGAACTGCACCTGCCTAGAGTTGGTTCAGACCCGTCCAACTTTACCGGTCCCGGTCTGGCCGCCCGGACAGACGGCAGCCCGTCGGCCGCATCCGCCCGTCCCCGTCCCCGTTGTCGTCCCGCTCACCCGCTCGCCTGCCCGGCGGGACTGCTCCCGACCGAGAGGAGATCCATGTCCCAGGAACCGGGACTGCGCCGCGCCATGGGGGGCTTCGATGCCACGACCGTCGGGATCGGCGCGATGATCGGCGCCGGCGCGTTCGTGGTGTTCGCCCCGGCCAGTGCGTCCGCCGGGGCGCTCCTGCCCCTGGCCGTCGTGATCGCGGGCTTCGTCGCCTACTGCAACGCCTCGGCGACCGCCTCCCTGGCCGTGCGCTATCCGACGAGCGGTGGCACCTACGTCTACGGGCGCGAGCAGCTCGGTCACTGGCCCGGGTTCCTCGCGGGGTGGGGGTTCGTCACCGGCAAGCTGGCCTCGTGCGCGGCCATGGCCCTCACGTTCGGGCTGTATGCGGCGCCGGGTGCCGAGAAGGCCGCGGGGGTCGCCGCCGTCGTCGGACTGACGCTCGTGAATCTCCTCGGGGTCACCCGCACCGCGCTCGCCACACGCGTCATCGTCTCGCTCGTGGTGCCGGTCCTCGCATTCGTGATCGTCGTGGCGTTCGCCTCCCCCGCGGTCTCCGGCCCGGCCGCCGCCGGTTCGGCAGGGGCGGTAGGGGTCCTGCAGGCGGCGGGCCTGCTGTTCTTCGCCTTCGCCGGGTATGCGCGCATCGCGACGATGGGCGAGGAGGTCCGCGAACCGCGCAGGAACATCCCGGCGGCGATCTTCGGAGCCCTCGGCTTCACGCTGCTGCTGTACCTGCTGCTGGCGCTGTCCCTCCTGCACGCCTTCGGACCGGCCCGGCTTGCCGGAACCACTGCCCCACTGCGGGAGGTCTTCGACGCAGCCACGTCCAGCGGAGCCGCCGGTGTCGGCAGTGCGGTCATCACCCTCGCGGCTGCCCTCGCGAGCCTGGGCGCCCTGCTCGCGCTCATCGCCGGAGTCGGCAGGACGAGCCTTGCGATGGCCCGCGGCGGAGACCTGCCACGGGTGCTGTCGCGGATCTCCTCACGGTACTCCGTGCCGTGGGTCGCGGATGTCGTGACGGCCGTCGTCGTCGTGGTCCTCCTGCTGGCCACCGACGTGCTGACCGTGGTCGGCTTCTCGAGCTTCGGCGTGCTGCTGTACTACGCGATCGCGAACATCGCGGCCTTCACCCTCACCGAGAGGCAGTGGTACTCCCCGCGCTGGCTGAACGCCGTCGGCGCAGCCGGTTGCCTCGTCCTGGCCTTCACCCTGCCGGCCACGTCGGTGCTCACCATGGTGGGGGTGCTCGCGGTCGGCCTCATCGTCCGGGCCGTCGTCCTGGCGCGGCGCAGGGCGGCCTGAGCAGCGGGCCTTGCTGCCCGCGGCCGGGTTCAGCCGGCTGCGCTGCGCCGGCCGGGTTCCCGCCCGACGTCATGCGGACGAGACGACGTCGGGCCATCAGGACGACGTCGGGCAGGCGAAACGTCAGGCGGTCGCGACCACGGGCCGGAGGTCCTCGGCGGGAGGCGTCCAGGCTGCAGGGTCCGCCGCGACCTGGTCCCCGGACCGGATGTCCTTCACCTCGTGCGAGCCGTCGGGCGATGTGAACCACACGAAGGGGATGCCGCGGCGGTCCGCGAACTTGATCTGCTTCCCGAACTTCTCGGCGCCCGCTGCCACCTCGGCGGAGATCCCGCGGCTCCGCAGCGCCGCCGCGACGTCCTGCGCCTGCGACCAGGAATCGTCGTCGGCGAGTGTCACGAGGACCGCGGTGGGGACGGACCGCGAGACCGTGGCGAACCCCTGGCTCAGGATCCGGGAGACGATCCGCGTGACGCCGATGGACAGCCCGACGCCGGGGAACGTGCGGTTGCCCTTGCGGGCCAGGGAGTCGTAGCGGCCGCCGGAGCAGATCGACCCGAGTCCCTCGTGCCCGTTGAGCACCGTCTCGTAGACGGTTCCCGTGTAGTAGTCGAGCCCGCGGGCGATGCTGAGGTCCGCCACCACCCGGCCCGGCGCCCGTCGTGACGCCTCGCCCACGACCTGACGGAGTTCCTCGAGGCCTTCGTCGAGGAGGTCGTTCGTCACGCCGAGGGCGCGGACGCGCTCGACGAACGAGGTGTCGGACGTGCGGATGCCGGCGAGCTCGAGTGCGAGGCGCACCTGGTCATCGTCCGCGCCGACCTCGTCCCGCAGCAGCGTGCCCACCTTTTCCGCGCCGATCTTCTCGAGCTTGTCAATGCTCCGCAGGACGGCGGCCGTGTCCTCGAGCCCGATGCCGCGGTAGAACCCCTCCGCGAGCTTCCGGTTGTTGACGCGCAGTGTGAAGTCCGGGATGGGGAGGGCACCGAGGGCCTCGACCACGGCGAGGGCGAGTTCGACGTCGTACCGGAACGGCAGCACACCGTCCCCCACGACGTCGATGTCCGCCTGGGTGAATTCGCGGGCTCGGCCCTCCTGGGGGCGCTCCCCGCGCCAGCACTTCTGGATCTGGAACCTGCGGAAGGGGAAGGCGAGGTGACCGGCGTTCTCGACGACGTAGCGGGCGAAGGGCACCGTCAGGTCGTAGTGGAGGGCGAGGCCGCTCTCGGAAGCGGATGCCTCGTCGGCCTGGAGGCGGGACACCGCGTACACCTCCTTGTCGATCTCACCCTTCCGGAGCAGGTGGTCCACCGTCTCGACCGCCCGCGTCTCGATGCTGGAGAAGCCGTGCAACTCGAACGTCCGCTGCAGCACCTCGAGAACGTGGAGCTCGATCAGGCGCTCCTCCGGAAGCCATTCGGGAAAGCCGGACAGTGATGCCTTGCGGGCCATGGGGTGGTTCTCCTCCTGCGCGGGGT
Organism: Arthrobacter pasteuri; assembly: GCF_054510955.1. Lineage (NCBI taxonomy): Bacteria > Bacillati > Actinomycetota > Actinomycetes > Micrococcales > Micrococcaceae > Arthrobacter > Arthrobacter pasteuri. The sequence goes on along the minus strand of NZ_JBTNDO010000001.1, from coordinate 147,570 downwards.
TGCCGGTTCCCGCTTCCCTGCAGCGAAGCGGTCCGTTCTGCGGCCTCAATCCTAGGTGTCGCGGCTGGTTCCCGGGAAAACGGGGAGAGCGGGAAGTGCAGGGAGCAGCGGACGAGCGGCTGTAACCTGCACGTCCAGCGGGAAGGGCGCCCCCGCACCGGAACCCGGATTCCGACCCAGTGGGTAAAGTAACCTCAGGGCAATCTCCAGACCCTGCATGAAATGGCCCCGGCGTTGCTCACGGCCATCCGACGAGCGAAAGACTTCTAGCGGTGACACACAGTCAGCAATCCGACGAAACGACCATCGGCCAGGACGCACAGCAGGACACAGTGGCAGGCGATGGCGCCGGCAACTCCACGTCAGCGGACGCGTCGACGGGCACCGGTACCGACACCGACACCGGCACGAGCGCCGACACGGACGACGTGACCGCAGCCGCCGCCCCGCAGGACGGGCCCGAGGCGGCGATGTCCAGCGACTCCGAGGAAACCGACGCGGCCACGGCAGACGCAGCCGGCACGGCCGAGGCTGAAGCCTCCGCACCGACCGAGGTCGACGCCTCAGAACGCGGCACCGGTGCGCACTCCCCCGCCCAGGAAGCCGCTGCCGAGCCGGCGGAACCGGCTGTCGCTCCGGCCGGCGCCGGCGAAGAACCCAGTGCAAGCGATGCGACCGAAGCAGCGGGAGCAACCGCAGCAGCGGACGCACCCGCGGCGTCGGTCCCCCTGGCCCCCGAGCCCGTTCCGCTGAGCACGCCGTCGCCCGGTCTTGCCGCTCCCCGCCCGCCCCTGCCCACAGCGATGGCGCCCCGACCGCTGAAGAAGGCCGCCCAGCCGGTCGCCGCGCCCCTGGCGCACAGCACCTCCCTCGAGGAGGCCGGCAGGTTCGCCCGCGTCGAGGACGACGGGCACGTCTTCCTGCTGGTCGACGGCGCCGAGCACCCGGTGGGACAGTACCCGGATGCGACCCGCGAGGAGGCCCTCGCCTACTTCGTGCGCAAGTACGACGACGTCGTCAGCCAGGTGGCACTGCTCGAGCAGCGCGTGCAGGCCAAGGCCCCGTCGTCGGACATGGCGAAGACGGCCAAGCACCTGCGCGCCCAGGTCGGCGAACGGAAGATGGTCGGCGACGTCGTCGCCCTCGAGGCGCGGATCGACGCCCTCCTCGGCGACATCAGCGGCCTCGAGAAGGCGGAACGCGCGGTACAGGACGAGCTGAAGGCCAAGGAGCTCGCGGCCCGTGAGGCGATCGTCGCCGAGGCCGAGGAACTCGCAGGCCGGGATCCCTCCACCGTGCAGTGGAAGGCCAGCAGCACCCGCATGAACGAGCTGTTCGAACTGTGGAAGGCGGCGCAGAAGAACGGACCGAGGCTCGGCCGCGGCACCGAGGACGCGCTGTGGAAGCGGTTCCGGTCCGCACGCACCGTCTTCGACCGGCACCGGCGCGCCTACTTCTCGCAGCTGGACAGCGACAACGCGGAGGCGAAGCAGGCCAAGGAAGCGCTCATCAAGCGCGCGGAACAGCTCTCCACCTCCACCGACTGGGGCCAGACGGCGGCCGAGTACCGGCACCTCATGGACGAGTGGAAGGCGTCGAAGCGCGCAAGCCGCAAGGACGACGACGCCCTCTGGGCCCGCTTCCGGGCCGCCCAGGACCGCTTCTTCGAGGCCCGCAAGTCCGCCAATGAAGCCGTGGACGAGGAATACGCCGGCAACCTCACGGTGAAGGAAGCCCTGCTCAAGGAGGCCCAGCAGATCCTGCCGATCCGCGACCTCGCTGCCGCCAAGAAGGCCCTGCAGTCCATCCGTGACCGCTGGGACGAGGCGGGCAAGGTGCCGCGCGCCGACATGGGCCGCATCGACGCCGGCCTGCGGCAGGTCGAGGATGCTGTGAAGGCCGCCGACGACGACCACTGGAAGAAGACGAACCCCGAGACGAAGGCCCGCACCAACAGCGCGCTGAGCCAGCTCGAGGCGACGATCGCCCAGCTCAAGGAGGACCTCGCCGACGCCGAACGGGCAGGCAACGCCAAGAAGATCGCGTCCGCCCGGGAAGCTCTGGCGGCACGTGAGCAGTGGCTCGAGATGCTGCAGAAGTCGGCCCAGGACTTCTCCTAGCGCCCGGCCCGCGCCGGTTCCAAAAGCCCTCCAGCACCGTTGTCCACATCGGTGCCGGAGGGCTTTTGCGTGCGCAGCGCGGTGCGATGCTGGAGCCATGCCTCCCCTGGACAGCGCCGCACCGCCCGAGCGTCTCAGGGGCGCGGACGGCGCTCCCGTGACCTCGACCGGGGGTGCCCTCCTCCACGCCGGTGACATCTTCACCTCGGCGGAGTTGCAGGCCATGAGGCTCGAAGGACTCGTGCGCCTCGTCATCGGGGACTCCTACCTCCGCAGCGACTTCCGGGAGGACCCGGCAACGCGGTCCCAGGCGGCAGCACGCTGCGTACCGCACTCCCTCCGCCCGCGGGTGGCTCTGGGCCGTACGTGCGCCGCCTGGATCTACGGGTGCGCGCCCCCGCCGGCTCTGATCAGCCTCGTGTCGGACCACCGCCGTCGCACCACGGCGCTGCCGCCCTTCACTCCCGCGGTCCTGCACCAGGTGGCGCTCGGCCCCTTCGACGTCAACAGGGTGGGAGGTGTGTCCGTGACCACGCCGCTGCGCACGGCCGTGGACATCGCCGTCCACGGGGAGGACTGTGATGCCGTCCGGATCCTCAGCGCCATCGGCAGGGCCCGGGAGCTCGACTGCCCGTTACGGCTCGTGGAGGCAGCACTTCTCGCCACGGCACGCGTGCCGGGCAAGACGCGTGCCCTGACGAGGCTGCGCGCTGCCCAGGGTCCGGGGGCCGGACGGAGATGACCCGACGCGTCAGGGTCGGCGCTGGGAGCCCGTGGTGCGGTAGACGTCGAACACGCCGTCGATGCGGCGGACGGCGCTCAGGATGTGGTTGAGGTACTTCGGGTCGCCCATCTCGAACGCGAACCGTGACATGGCGACCCGGTCCGACGACGTGTTCACGTTGGCGGCCAGGATGTTCACGTGGTTCTCGGCGAGCACGCTCGTGACGTCCGAGAGCAGGCTCTTGCGGTCGAGGGCCTCGACCTGGATCTCCACGAGGAACACGCTCGACTGGGTCGGTGCCCAGTCGACGGGCACGATGCGGTCAGGCTGGTCGCGCAGTTCCTGCACGTTGCGGCAGTCGCTGCGGTGAACCGAGACGCCGGAGCCCCTCGTGACGAAACCGATGATCGGGTCCGGCGGCACCGGGGTGCAGCAGCGGGCGAGCTTCACCCAGACGTCGCCGACGCCGCGGACCGTGACACCGGAGTCCGAGAACTTGGGGCGGCGCGGCTGCGTGGCCACCGCGGTCTCGGCGATGTTCTCCTCGGCGCCCTCGTGGCCGCCCATCAGCGCAACGAGGTGCTCGATGACGTTCTGCGCCGACGTATGGCCGTCACCGACGGCAGCATAGAGCGCAGAGATGTCCTGGTGCCGGAGTTCCTGCGCGACCGTCAACAGGGCACTGTGCGTCATCATGCGCTGCAGCGGGAGGTTCTGCTTGCGCATCGCGCGCGTCAGCAGCTCCTTGCCCTTGTCGATCGCCTCCTCGCGGCGCTCCTTCGTGAACCACTGGCGGATCTTGTTCCTGGCCCGCGGGCTCTTGACGAAGCCCTGCCAGTCCTGGCTGGGACCCGCGCCTTCGGCCTTCGAGGTGAAGATCTCCACCCAGTCGCCGTGGTTGAGCTCGCTGTTGAGCGGCACGAGCTTGCCGTTCACCCGCGCACCGATGGTCCTGTGGCCGACCTCGGTGTGCACGGCGTAGGCGAAGTCGACCGGCGTCGAACCGGCTGGCAGCGCCATCACCTCGCCCTTGGGCGTGAAGACAAAGACCTCGCGCGCATTGATCTCGAACCGCAGCGAGTCGAGGAACTCGTCGGGATCGGAGGTCTCCTGCTGCCAGTCCACGAGGCTCCGCAGCCAGCCCATGTCCCCGCTGTCGGAGGCCTCGAGCTGCCTGCTGCCGTTCTTGTACTTCCAGTGGGCCGCAACGCCGTACTCGGCGCGGCGGTGCATGTCGTGCGTCCGGATCTGGATTTCCACGGGCTTGCCACCCGGGCCGATCACCGTAGTGTGCAGCGACTGGTACATGTTGAACTTCGGCATGGCGATGTAGTCCTTGAACCGCCCGGGCAGGGGGTTCCACCGCGAATGCAGCGAGCCGAGGGTGGCGTAGCAGTCACGCACACTGTCCACCAGGACACGGACGCCCATCAGGTCATGGATGTCGTCGAAGTCCTTACCCCGCACGATCATCTTCTGGTAGATGGAGTAGTAGTGCTTCGGCCGGCCCGTGATCGTCGCCTTGATCTTCACGGCGCGCAGGTCTTCCTCGATCTGGTTGCGGACGAGGCTGAGGTGCTTCTCACGCTCCGGCGTCCGGTCCCCCACCATCCGTACGATCTCCTCGTACACCTTCGGGTGGAGCGCCGCGAAGGACAGGTCCTCGAGCTCCCACTTGATGGTGTTCATGCCCAGGCGGTGCGCGAGCGGGGCGAAGATCTCGAGGGTCTCCCGCGCCTTCTTGGCCGAGGAGGCAGGCGAGACGAAGCGCCAGGTGCGGGCGTTGTGCAGGCGGTCGGCGAGCTTGATGACGAGGACGCGGATGTCCTTGGCCATGGCGACGACCATCTTGCGCACGGTCTCGGCCTGGGCCGCGTCCCCGAAGGACACCTTGTCCAGCTTGGTGACGCCGTCGACCAGCATGGCGACCTCGGGGCCGAAGTCCCGCTTGAGCTCCTCGAGCGTGTAGGACGTGTCCTCGACGGTGTCGTGCAGGAGTGCCGCGGCGAGCGTGGTGCCGGTCATGCCCAGTTCGGCGAGGATCGTGGCCACGGCCACCGGGTGGGTGATGTAGGGGTCACCGCTCTTGCGCGTCTGGCCCTCGTGGCTGCGCTCGGCGACGAGGTAGGCGCGCTGGATGAGGTCGAGGTCTTCCTTCGGGTTGTTCGCGCGCACCGTCCGCAGGAGCGGCTCGAGGACCGGCGAATAACCGGAGGATCCGCGACCGGTCAGCCGGGCGATGCGCGCCCGGGTGCGGCCGCGCCGTCCGGGCGCCACCTGGTCGGCGCTCGCCGCGGACGGGGCCGATCCCGGGGGGTCCGGCTGCACGAGCCCACGGGCCGGACCCGGGCGCGGGCCATCCGTGGCGATCGGACCAGGAGCTCCTGGCGCCGCAGCACCCCCGTCGTCGGGCCGCACTGCGGGATTCACCGCTTCAGCCATTCAAGTCCCTCAATCTCGATCTCGGATCCGGAAGGATTCAAGATGCCACAGGTAACGCGACCTCTCCAAGTCTAGCCGCGCTTCGAACGGCAACAGCCGCAGGATCCCCGTGGGTATCCTGCGGCTGCGGCGTCTGCAAGCGCCCTGGTCCGGTGCGCGGAGTGCTAGCGCGCGGGGTGCGCCCCCGAAGACACTGCCTCGAGTGCACGACGATCCAGGACCTTCTTCTCCTGCGTCTTCAGGTCCGGCTCGTTGAGCCGCAGTGCCGCGTACAGCGGTGCTGCAATGAAGATCGTGCCCAGCGTGCCGAGGATGATGCCGATGAACAGGGCCAGGGAGAGGTCCTGCAGCGTGCCGGCGCCCAGCAGGAACGAGCCGATGAAGAGGATCGAGGCGACCGGCAGGATCGCCACCACCGAGGTGTTGATCGACCGGACGAGCGTCTGGTTGACCGCGAGGTTGACCTGCTCGGCGAAGGTACGCCGGGTGGAGGTGGCCCCGTCCGCCGTGTTCTCCCGGATCTTGTCGAACACCACGACGGTGTCGTACAGGGCGTAGCTGAGGATCGTCAGGAAGCCGATGATCGCCGAGGGCGTCACCTCGAAGTTGCTGAGCGAGTACAGCCCCGCGGTCACGACCATGACCACCACGAGCGCGGCCATCGCGGCGAGGGCCATCTTCCAGGTGCGGAAGTAGATGGCCATCAGGATCGCGGCGAGCAGGACGAACACACCGAAGCCGATCAGGGCCTGGCGGCTGACGTCCTCGCCCCAGGTCGGACCGACGAAGCTCGAGGTCACCTGGTCCTCGCCCACTCCGTAGCCACTGATGAGGTTGTCACGGACGCTGAGCGTCTCGTCGTCCGTCAGCCGCTCGGTCTGCACCCGCATGGTGTCCGCGGCGATGTTGGTGACGCGCGGGACGGCGTCGGGGACGACATCGGTCACGGCCGCTTCACCGATGGCGGTGTCCGTGTTCCCGGTCGCGGAGACGGTGAACTCGGACCCCCCGCGGAAGTCGATGCCGAGGTTGAAGCCGCCCTTCACCACCGGGATGACGATCGAGACGAGGATGGCGAGTGCGGCGATGAGGAACCAGAGGTTCCGCTTGGCGACGAAGGGGTAGGAGCGCTTCCCCGAGTACAGCTCGTTGCCGAAGGTGGCGAAGCTCGTGCGGCTCATTCGTTGGTCTCTTTCTGGGAAGAACCGGTGCGGCCCGCGAGGGCCTTCTGCTGCTCCGCGCGGCGGCGCTCGGCGATGGTCATACGCCGCTTGGCTTCCGCCGAGGCACCCTTGTTCTTGGTCCGGGTGATGACGACGGGCTTCTCGACGGGCTTCTCAACGGGATTCCGCAGTCGTCCCGCTCCGCGGTAGAGCGGGATCCCGCCCAGTCGGCTCGGGTCGAGGCCGGACCACGGGTGGCCTTCGCCGAAGAACTTCGTCCTGGCCAGCAAGCGGAGGACCGGGTGGGTGAAGAGGAAGACGACGACGAGGTCGGCGATCGCCGTGAGGCCGAGCGTGAAGGCAAAGCCGCGGACGTTGCCGACGGCGACGAAGTAGAGCACCAGCGCCGCGAGCAGGTTCACTGCCTTCGAGGCGAGCACGGTGCGCTTGGCACGGCGCCAGCCGTTCTCGACGGCCGAGATGAGGCCGCGGCCCTCGCGCAGTTCGTCACGGATGCGTTCGAAGTAGACGATGAAGGAGTCCGCCGTCTGGCCGATGGCGACGATGAGGCCCGCGACGCCGGCAAGCGACAGCCGGTAGTTCTCCGTCCAGCCGAGGATGCAGATCGCGAGGTAGGTCAGGACACCCGCGACGACCAGCGAGGCAATCGTCACGAGGCCCAGTAGGCGGTACTGGAACATGGAGTACACGGCGACCAGCAGCAGCCCGATGAGACCCGCGATGAGCCCGAGTCGGAGCTGGTCCGCTCCCAGGGTCGCGGAGATCTGCTGCTCGCTCTGGATCTCGAAGCTGATGGGCAGAGCACCGTACTTGAGCTGCTCGGACAGGGCCGCGGCGGATTCCTCCGTGAAGTTTCCGCTGATCTGGGGATTGCCGTCCGCGATGACCGCGTTGGTGGTCGGCGCCGAGACGATCCGGCCGTCCAGCACGATGGCGAACTGGTTGCGCGGGTCACCGGTGCCTATCGCGTAGAGGCGCTCGGTCACTTCGCGGAAGGTCTCGGTGCCCTCGTCGTTGAAGTCGATGTTCACGGCCCAGGTGTTGAGCGCCTGGCCCTGCGCGCTGCGCTGCAGCCCGTAGCTCGCGGTGGAGATGTCGGTGCCCGGGACCTCGACGGGACCGAGGATGTACTTGCCCTGCGTGTCGGGTTCGCACGCGACCATGGGCTGATCGGCCGGAGCGGCTTCCTCGGCGGGCTCGAGGGCCGCCGGATCGAGGCAGTCCAGGGCCTCGAACTGCTTGTAGAGCTCGGGCGTGATCCAGTTCGGGTCGCTGGCGTCCTGCGGCTCCGCCGCCGGCTTGGGAAGCTGGTCGTCGGGCGTCGGCGTCTCCGCCGCGGGCGCCTGGCCGGGGCCACCCGCGAGGACCGGCCGGAACTCCATCTGGGCCGAGGCCTGAATCAGGTCCCGGGTCTCGGGCTCCGGTGTGCCCGGGAGGGACACGATGACGTTCTGGCCGGACTGCGTGTTGATCTCGGCCTCGGCGACGCCGGAGCCGTCCACGCGCTGCCGGATGATTTCCACCGCCTGGTCGAGCTGTTCGGGAGTGATCTCGCTGCCGCCCTGGACGCGGGGGGCGAGGATCATCTGGGTCCCGCCCTCGAGGTCGAGGGCCAGTCGGGGGCTCCAGCTCGCGGTGCTCCAGTAGGAACCCGCTCCCAGCAGGATTGCGAGCAGTGCTGTCAATGCGCCCAGCCAGACTAGTGTCCGCTTGGCTGCCGTCCCGGGACCGGTACGAGGCATGGTGGGTGTCCTTATTTCATGGCGCGGCTCGTGCGCCGCGGTGATCCTGGCAGGCGCGGTGCGAGGACCGGCGCCTTGGAAAGGCTAGTTGTCTGGGGTCGCTCTGGGGTCGCGTGGATCCCGCGCGTCGCGGGTTTCCTGGGCGGACTGCCTGTTGAGCCGCTCGAGGGTCTCCTCCGGCGTCTCGACGCCCGAGGCGGTACCCGAGGTTTCCGAGGTCCCTGCGGCGGTGGAACCGGTGGACGGGGTGCGGTCTACTGCGTCGAACGAGGACGTGTCCTCGACCGCCGGCGTAGTGGCCGGCGCATCCTCGCGGGCGTCGTCGGCGACGGCAGGCTCCTGCTGGACGACCTTGGAGAGGGCCTGCGTGTGCACGGTGGCGAAGTTGCCGGGAGACAGTTCGAGGACTGCCTTGTTGTTCTCGTGGTCGATCGAGACGATCGTGCCGAAGAGCCCGAACTGCGTCATGACCTCCGTACCCGGCTCCATGTGCGTGCGCATCTCCTTCACCTGCTGCTGCGTCTTCCGCTGCCGACGGAACATGGTGAAGATCAGGAATGCCAGCGCCAGCGGCAGGAGGAGGGAGAAGATGTCGAAGGGAGGAGCATCTCCGGAGGCGGTCTGGGCAACTACATGTGCGAGCACTGGATTTCCGTTCCTGGGACTGGGTGTGGGCGGCAGGACTGTGCCCCGGCACACATTTGCAGATTCCAGTGTAAAGGGGAAAGCTGGGCGATCCCGCGTCAGGAGTCCGGCTGTGCCCAGCTGTCAAGTCCCGATTCGCTGCCGAGCAGATCGTCCGGCGTCACCGAGAACAGGTCCTCCGGCATCGCCGCCGCGACGGTCTCGGGCATCTCGAGGCCGAGGTGCTTCCAGGCGGACGCCGTCGCGATCCTGCCCCGCGGCGTCCGTCCGAGCATGCCCTCCCGGACCAGGTAGGGCTCGGCGACGGTCTCGACCGTCTCGGGCTCCTCCCCCACGGCGATCGCCAGCGTCGAGAGGCCTACGGGACCTCCGTTGAACTTGGTGATGAGGGCGGTGAGGACGGAGCGGTCCAGCCGGTCGAGTCCCCGCGCATCCACCTCGTACATGTCGAGCGCCGCGCTTGCCGACCGCGCGTCGATCAGGTCGATGCCGTGCACGAGCGCCCAGTCCCGGACCCGCCGCAGCAGCCGGTTGGCGATACGGGGCGTGCCCCTCGAGCGGCCGGCGATCTCGGCGAAGGCCGCCGAGTTCACCTTCATGTCCATGAGCATCGCCGACCGCCGGAGCACCAGCTCGAGTTCCTCTGTCGAGTAGAACTCGAGGTGCCCGGTGAAGCCGAAGCGGTCCCGGAGCGGGCCGGGCAGCAGCCCCGCACGCGTGGTGGCGCCCACGAGAGTGAAGGGCGGCAGTTCCAGCGGGATGGCCGTGGCACCGGGCCCCTTGCCGACGATGATGTCCACCCGGAGATCCTCCATCGCCATGTAGAGCATCTCCTCGGCCGGCCGCGACATGCGGTGGATCTCGTCGAGGAAGAGCACCTCCCCGTCGGTCAGGGACGAGAGGATCGCGGCGAGGTCGCCGGCGTGCTGGATCGCGGGACCGGACGAGATGCGCAGCGGTGCGTTCATCTCCGCCGCGATGATCATGGCGAGCGTCGTCTTGCCGAGACCGGGGGGCCCTGACAGGAGGACGTGGTCGGCGCTGCGTCCGCGCAGTCGCGAGGCTTCGAGGACGAGCGACAGCTGGCGCCGGACGCGCTTCTGCCCCACGAAGTCGTCGAGGTTCTTCGGCCGCAGTGCCGCCTCGATCGCCCGGTCCTCGGGATCGGCGGCCGGCGCGACGAGCGGTGCGTCCTGGGGATGCGGATCCGTCATGACCCGACCTTCGCCCGCGCCGAGCTTCGCGCGCCGTCCTGCCCGAGGCGGCGCAGCGTGAGCTTCAGGATCTGGCCCACATCACCCGTCGCGGCGACCTCGGGCGCGTCGGCGACGGCTGCGTCGATGGCCGCCCCGGCGTCCCTCTCGGACCAGCCGAGGCCCATCATGGCGGTGAGCACCTGGCCCTGCCAGGTCTGCTTCGGAACGCCCGGTGCCGACTCCAGGGGGACCAGCTTCCCGGCGAGTTCGAGCACGATGCGGCGTGCACCCTTGGGTCCGATGCCGGGCACCTTGCTGAAGGCCTTGTCATCCCCGGAGGAGGCGGCCACCCGGATGGCATCCGGCGCGTGCACCGCCAGCACGGCGAGGGCGAGGCGGGGTCCGACGCCACTGACCGCGAGGAGGGTCTCGAAGACCTCGCGCTGGTCCGCGTCCTCGAAACCGAAGAGCGTCATGGAATCCTCGCGGACGATCATCGCGGTGGCGATGGTGGCCTGCTCGCCCACGCGGAGCGCGGCGAGGGTCTGCGGCGTGGCCTGCACCTGCATGCCGAAGCCGTTGACGTCGATGACGGCGGAGTGCAGGCCCACGTGGGTCACTGTTCCGCGCAGGGAACTGATCATGAAGAGCTCCAAGGCACTTGCGGGACGGGGACGGCGGGCCGGGGCCCGTGTCGAACATACGTTCTAATGGCTAACCGTACCGGCGTCCCGGCCCGGACGCGAGGAGCCACACCGGGAACGGCGCTAGCGTCGACGCGCCCGTGCCTCCGCCTCGGCCCAGATGCGCTGTGCGGGAGTCACGCTGCCCCCGGCCGCAGCAGCGCCCTGGAGCCCTACTCCCCTGCGCCAGGCATGCGTGATCGCGAGCGCCAGGGCGTCGGCGGCGTCGGCGGGCCGAGGCGCCGTCTCGAGCCGGAGGATCTTCGTGACCATCTTCGTGACGGCCACCTTGTCCGCCTGCCCGTTGCCGGTGACGGCGGCCTTCACCTCGGTGGGCGTGTGGAGGGCCACCGGGATGCCCCGGCGCGCGGCGGCCACGATGACGACCCCGGACGCCTGCGCGGTACCCATGACGGTGCTGATGTTGGTTCCGCTGAACACGCGCTCGACGGCGAGGGCCTGCGGTTGATGCAGGTCCAGCCACAGGTCGACGGCCTCCGAGATGACCAGGAGCCGCTCGTCGAGGCTCCGGCCCGCCTCCGTGCCGATCACGCCGACCGCGACGAGCGTGGAGCGCCGGTTCGGCTCGATGTCGACGACCGCGAGGCCGCAGCGTGTCAGGCCGGGGTCCACGCCCATGACCCGGTAGGTCACGGCGCTACCCTCCCTGCACTGTCGAGCGGTGCGATGTCAGTCGTCGTTCTCGAGCTCGGCCAGCACGTCGTCCGAGAGGTTGGCGTTGGAGTAGACGTTCTGGACATCGTCGAGCTCCTCCAGGGCGTCCACCAGCTTGAGGAACTTCCGGCCGCCGTCGGCATCCAGGTCCACCTGCATGGACGGCACGAACTCGATCTCGTCGGTCTCGTACTCGATCCCGGCCTCCTCGAGCGCAGCGACCACGGCGCGGACGTCCTGCGGCTCCGAGATGATCTCGAAGCTGTCGTCGGACTCCTTGACCTCGTCCGCGCCCGCGTCGAGCACGGCCATGAGCAGCTCGTCCTCGGTGAGGCCGTTCTTCGGCAGGGTGACGACGCCCTTGCGTGCAAACAGGTATGCCACCGACCCGGGATCGGCGATGCTTCCGCCGTTGCGCGTGATGCCGACGCGCACCTCGGAGGCGGCACGGTTCTTGTTGTCCGTCAGGCACTCGATCAGCAGGGCGGAGCCCTGGGGACCGCGGGCCTCGTACATGATCGTCTGGTAGTCGACGGCCTCGCCGAGCAGGCCCGCCCCGCGCTTCACGGCGCGGTTGATGTTGTCGATGGGGACGGAGGTCTTCTTCGCCTTCGAGACGGCCAGTTCCAGGCCGGGGTTACCGGCGATGTCGGCGCCTCCGGCGCGCGCTGCGACCTCGATGTTCTTGATCAGCTTCGCGAAGGACTTCGCGCGCTTGGCGTCGATCGCGGCCTTCTTGTGCTTGGTTGTTGCCCACTTAGAGTGCCCCGACATGCTTACGCTTCTCCTCTGATCATCCGAATAAACAGTTCGTGGACCCGCCGCTCACCCGTCACTTCCGGGTGGAAACTCGTGGCCAGCAGGTTCCCTGAACGCACTGCCACAATTCTAGCGACCGGCGCCAAGTCGGCTTCCGCTCCGTGCTCTTTAGCCGCCGGAGGGCCCGCCTGGGGGGTCTCGGCGGCAGGAACCTGTGCCAGCACCTGAACGCCGTCGCCCACCTTCTCCACCCAGGGTGCGCGGATGAAGACGGCCCGCACGGGGTCCTCGCCCGCGACGCTGCCGGTGGCGGCAAGTCCCCGAAAGGCCAGGTCCGCCTCGAAGGACTCGCGCTGGCGCCCGAAGGCGTTGCGCCGCACCACCATGTCGAGGCCGCCGAGCGTCTGCTGCGGATTGCCGAGCCTGTCCGTCGACGGATCCGCGATGACGTCGGAGAGCAGGATCATGCCGGCGCAGGAGCCGTACACCGCCAGCCCGCCTGCGATGAGGTCGCGCAGCGGCTCCGCCAGCCCGAAGGTGCGGGTCAGCTTGTCGATCGTGGTCGACTCGCCGCCCGGGATGATCAGGCCGTCGATCGCAGCGAGTTCCGACGGCCGCCGGACGGGCACGGCGCGCCCGCCGAGGGACTCGATCGTCGCGATGTGTTCACGCACGTCGCCCTGGACCGCGAGCACGCCGACGACGACGTCGCGGCTACGGGAGGTGGTCGCACCGGCGGTCTCAGGGGCGGTGGCAATCTCGCCGGCCTCGCGGGCCGGGAAGGAGGCGGCGCCGGACGCCGACCCGGACGTGGACCCGGACGTGGGCAGGGGGGCCGAGAAGGACGGGGAAGTCATCCCTCAATTCTAGGTCGCCCTCCCCCGGTTCCCGGCGCCGTCGGGGCAGGCGTGAGCAGCGCCTCCCGCCCCGCGTCCCGGAAAGGTCGGCGTGGTTGCGATAATTTGTAGGCATGAATCCCCTTCCAGTCCTCGTCGGCAAGGCCGTGCGCATCGCCTCCCGCCTGCGCGGCGGCGGCTCCGCGTTCCCCGGTCTCGTGGTCGAGCGCCTCGACCCCGGCTTCATGGGACGCGCGCTCTCGAAACTCCCCTACGGCGTCGTCGTCGTGAGTGGGACGAACGGCAAGACGACGACCACCAAGATGGTCGTGGAACTGCTCGAGGGCCAGGGCCTGAGCGTCTTCACGAACCGGACCGGCAGCAACTTCACGCGCGGCGTCGCCGCTGCGCTGCTCGGCGAGGTCGACTGGCGCGGGCGCTTGAAGGCCGACGTCGCCGTCCTCGAACTCGACGAGGCACACGCGGTGCACTTCGTGAAGCTCGTGCCACCGCGGTACGCGCTCCTCCTGAACGTCCTGCGTGACCAGCTCGACCGGTTCGGCGAGATCGACGCCACGACCCGCCTGCTCGAGCGCATCGCGCTGGCCACCACGGGCACGGTGGTCCTCAACCGCGAGGACCCCCGCGTCGCAGGCCTGGCGTCGTCCGTTACAGCGGCCGGAGTCGTCTACTTCGGCCTTGACGCGTCCCTCCGCAGCACGTTCCCGAACGACGACGAACTGCGCGGCGCCGCGGGCACCGCTCCCGCCTCCGCCCTGCCGGCCGACGTCGTCCTTCGATCGGTCGACGGCAACTCGGCGGAGTTCGAGGTGGAGGGCACGACCACGCGCACTGATCTCCGCCTGCGCGGCGTCTACAACATCTTCAACGCGGCGGCGGCCCTGGCAGCGGCCCGCGCCGTCCTCGGCGGTACGGCGGACAACGGCAGGCTGTTCTCGTCGCTGGCCGCTGTGGAGCCCGCGTTCGGCCGTGGCGAGAGCCTCGTCGTCGACGGCCAGGCCCTCGAACTGGTCCTCGTGAAGAACCCGAGCGGATTCCGGCTGGGCCTGAAGTCCTTCGACCCTGCAGGGTGCGCGACGATGATCGCCATCAATGACAATTACGCGGACGGACGGGACATGTCCTGGCTGTGGGACGTCGACTTCGATTCCCTCGGCCTCGGCGGGGTGGCCGTGGTCAGCGGTGTCCGCGCCTACGACATGGCACTGAGGCTGAAGTACGACGACGTCCGCGTGGGCGCCGTCGAACCCGACATCACCGAGGCGCTCCGGCAGTTCATCCGCGGATCCGACGGACGGCCCAAGCGCATCTTCTGCACCTATACCGCCATGCTCGCGGTGCGCCGCGAACTCTCCAAGATCACGAAGGTCGAGGTCGTTTCCTGATGAGCGACGCCCCATCCGCCGGCGCCCTGACGAAGGCGCCCGCCGACCCGTCCAAGGGGTCCCTCCGCATCCTGCAGCTGTATCCGCGGGAGATGAACATCTACGGCGACTACGGGAACGTCCTGGTCCTGAAGCAGCGCCTCGCGTGGCGCGGTTACGGTGCCGAGATCCTCGAGCACAACGCGGGGGACGCGTTCCCGGACGACGTCGACCTGATCGTCGGTGGCGGTGGTCAGGACAGCGGTCAGGTGGTGATCCAGGACGACCTCCAGGCCATCGCCCCCACGCTGCGCAGGCTCGCCGAGGACGGCACCCCGATGCTCCTCATCTGCGGGCTGTACCAGCTCTTCGGCAACTTCTTCCGAACCCAGGACGGCACGGTCATCCCGGGCATCGGGGTCCTGGACCTGGAGACGCGGGGTGGCGCCGAGAGGCTGATCGGGAACGTCGTCGCCCGGAGCGACGAGTTCGGTGAGATCCACGGCTACGAGAACCACAGCGGCCAGACCTTCCTCGGCGACGGGCTCAGGCCCCTGGCGACCGTCCTCAAGGGCGCGGGGAACAACGCCGAGGAGCACCACGAGGGCGCCCGCTACAGGAACATCGTGGGGAGCTACCTCCACGGCTCCCTGCTGCCCAAGAACCCCGCCATCGCCGATTTCCTGCTGCGCACCGCGGCGGAACGGAAGTTCGGTGCGTTCGAGGACGACGGCGTGGACGACTCCCTCGCGGAGCTGGCCCGGGAGCACGCGGCCGCGAGGCCCCGGTAGGCGCGTCGCCTGCGCCGCCAGGCGCCGACACAGCAGGTCGCCTGTGCCATGGTGTGCGGCGAGGGTCTGTATCATCGTGAACCATGTCCGTTCGACGCCTGCGCCCTGAGGGACTCGTCCGCAGTCCGGCCTTCAGCCACGTCGCGATCGTGCCGGCCGGCGCGACCACGATCTACGTGGGCGGCCAGAACTCCGTCGGCCCCGACGGCTCGCTCCGTGGTGAAGGGGACGTCGCCGTCCAGGCCGCGCACGCGCTGGACAACGTCAGGACCGCCCTCGCCGCCGCCGGTGCGACCCTCGACGACGTCGTGCAGTGGACGGTGCTGTTCGTGGACGGAGCCGACCTTGCGGCCGGGTACGGAGCGATCGCGCGGGACCTCGCGTCGGACGAACCCGCACTCGTCACAGCGGCCCTGGTGGCCGGGCTCGGCGTCCCGGGCGCCCTCATCGAGATCAGTGCGGTGGCCGCCGTCATCCCCTGACGGGCCGCTGCCGAATCAACTCCGGGGTAGTGCATCGAGGGAGGACATCGTGCAAAAGTTAGTTCCCATGAGCAACCCTTTCCTCGAGCCCAGCACCCTCGACTACCAGCTGCCACCCTTCTCCTCCATCCGGGACGAGCACTACCTGCCCGCCTTCGACGCCGGTTTCGCCGAGCACCTGGCTGAGATCGACCGGATCACGGACTCCGACGAGGCCCCCACCTTCGAGAACACGCTCGTCGCGCTCGAACGTGCCGGCAGGACACTCGACCGGGTCTCGCGTGTGTTCTTCAGCAACTCCTCCAGCCATGCGACAGACGCGATCCAGGAACTCGAGCAGCAGGTCGCTCCCCGCATCGCCGAGCACGAGGACAACATCAAGCTCAACCGCGCGCTGTTCGAGCGCCTCCGGAAGGTACCGGTCGACGGGCTCGACGGGGAATCCGCGCGCCTGGTCGAGGAGTACGTCCGCAGCTTCGTGCGGGCAGGAGCCGAGCTCGACGACGACGCCCAGGCCACCCTCCGCGGCCTCAACTCCCAGCTGTCGGCGCTCAGCACCGAGTTCTCACAGAAACTGCTGAAGGACACGAACGATTCGGCGCTCCTGCTCGACTCCGCCGACGACCTCGACGGCCTGTCCGCCGATGCCATCTCCGCTGCCGCCTCGGCGGCCGCCGAGGCGGGCCACGAGGGCAAGTACCTCCTGACGCTCATCCTGCCGACCGCACAGCCGGCCCTGGAGTCGCTCACCAACAGGGATGTCCGACGCCGGCTGCACGAGGCGTCCGTCGAGCGCGGTGCACGCGGCAACGACGCCGACACCCTCGTTATCGCCACACGCATGGCCACCCTCCGTGCGGAGCGCGCCGCACTCCTCGGCTTCGACACGCACGCCGCAGCCGCAACGGACAACCAGACGGCGCCGTCGCTGGAGGCGATCCTGGACCGGATGCGGGAACTCGCCGCTCCGGCCGTCCGCAATGCGCGGGCCGAGGCCGCCGAGCTGGAGGCCGAGGCGGGCCACCCGATCGAGCCCTGGGACTGGGCCTACTACGCGGGGAAGGTCCGGAAGGCGAGGTTCGACGTCGACCTGGATGCGCTGCGCCCCTACTTCGAGCTCGAACGCGTGATCAACGACGGCGTGTTCTACGCCGCCAACCGGCTGTACGGGCTGACCTTCACCGAGCGTCCGGACCTGGTGGGCTACCACCCCGACGTGCGCGTGTGGGAGGTCTTCAACGAGGACGGCTCAGGACTCGGCCTGTTCCTCGGCGACTACTACACCCGCGACACCAAGAGCGGCGGAGCCTGGATGAACTCCTTCGTGGACCAGTCCCGCCTCGACGGGACGCGCGCCGTCGTCATCAACAACCTCAACATCTCGAGGCCCGGCGCCGGCGAGCCGACGCTGCTCTCGTACGACGAGGTGGTGACCGCGTTCCACGAGTTCGGACACGCCCTGCACGGGCTCTTCTCCGATGTCACCTATCCACTGTTCGCGGGTACGTCCGTCCCCCGGGACTTCGTCGAGTACCCGTCGCAGGTCAATGAGATGTGGATCCTCTGGCCGGAAATCGTCGCCAACTACGCTCGGCACCACGAGACCGGCGAGGCGCTCCCCCGGGAAGTGATCGACCGCATCCACGCGGCAGGAGCCTGGGGCGAGGGCTTCGAGACCACCGCCTACCTCGGGGCAACGCTGCTGGACCTGGCCTGGCACTCGATCCCCTCCGGCACGGTCGTCGAGGACCCCCTCGCCTTCGAGGCCGCGGCGCTCGCCGATGCCGGGGTCGACTTCGCCCCTGTGCCTCCGAGGTACCGCACGTCCTACTTCAAGCACATCTTCGCCGGCGGGTACGCGGCTTCCTACTACGCCTACATCTGGAGCGAGATGCTCGATGCGGACACCGTCGAATGGTTCAAGTCCTCCGGGGGCCTGACGCGCGGGAACGGGGAGCACTTCCGTCGGGAACTGCTGTCGAGGGGCAACAGCATCGACCCGCTGGAGGCTTTCCGCGCGTTCCGCGGACGGGACGCTGACCTGCATCCCCTCCTCGTCCGCCGCGGCCTGGCGTGAGCGGCGTCGCGGGCGGCGCACCCGCATGGTGACCATTGCCCAGAGCCAGCGGCTGCACACGGCCTGGTTCACCGCGCTGGCCTCGGCGACGGGAGGGAAGACCTTCTCGACGCACGGCACCACGTGGGTGTGGCTGCCCGCACGACGCGAACTTCTGATGATGTTCCCCGACGCCGTCAGGGCGGAGGCCGTGAAGCCCGCGCTGGCCGAGGGCGTGCGGCTGCGCGCCTCCACCGTCCGGGTCTGGCTGAACGGCGCCGTGGACGCCGCCGAGCTCGGCCCCCTCGGGTTCAGCCCGAGCTGGCAGCCGTGGTGGATGGCGGCCCCCGTCGCGGCCGTGGTGCGGTCCTCCGACGACGCCGCCGTCCTCACCACCGAGGTGCCCGACTACTCGGGACCACTGGAGCAGGAACTGCGCGTCGCCCGCTCCCAGCCCCCGCAGGCGTGGCACGCCGTGACGAGGGAGGAGCGGGGAGGTGCCGTCACGGGTGCCGCGTACTCCTTCTACCCCCACGGGGTGGCCGGACTCCGGCAACTCGGCGGGATCCACCACCTCGAAGTCCTCCCCGACCACCAGCGGCGCGGGCTGGGGACGGCACTGCTGAGCGCGACGGCGCGTGCGGCGGGCGACGCCGGGGCCGTCGACCTCTGCGTCCAGGCCACGCCCGAGGGGTACCCGTTCTTCTCCCGCCGAGGGTTCGCACTGCTGGGGCGCGGCAGGACCTACTCCCTGCAGCTCTGACCGGGCCGCCGTGGGGACGGTGCAACCGGGCACAAGGATCGGATTTTTTGACCCTGCCCCTGGGGCCGGGCGGAAGGTCGGAATGTGGCACGACCGCCACGCAGGCATCCAGGAGGCAGCAGTGCCGCGAATGAGCAGTGGAACCTTCAGTCGCAGGACGCGCCTGAGCAGTAAGGCCCTGCGCCTGTATGCCGAGAGCGGGTTGCTCCCGCCCGCGCACGTCGACGCGCGGAACGGCTACAGGTACTACGCCGACGAACAGGTCGCCGATGCGCGCCTGATCATCCTGCTCCGCGGACTCGACATGCCCCTCGACACGGTTGCCCGTGTCCTGGCGGCGGACGACGGCGAACGCGCGGACCTCGTCGCCGCGTACTGGGCCGGCGTCGAAGCGACCGTGCTCGCACAGCGGCACCTCGCGTCCTACGTGATGTCGCAACTCGCCCAGGGGAAGGATCAGCTCATGAATGTGAAGACGCGAGCCTGCGATGCCAGGACCTATGTGACGGAGAAGCGACGGGTGAGTCCGGAGGAGATCCCGGACTTCATCCAGTCGTCGTGCGCCCGACTCATGCCAGTGGCCGAGCGGCTCGGCGGGTGGGCAGGACCACTGACGACCATCTACCGGAGCCCCGTCAACGACGATACGGACGGCGTCGTGGAGAACGGGATCCCGGTCAGGGACGGCGTCATTCCTGACGACGTGGGCGGAGCCGCCGAGCTCCTCGTCGAGCCCGCCGGCGAGGAAGCCTTCACCCGCATCACCCAGGCGCAGGTACGGTACCCGCAGATCCTGCAGGCCTACGACACCGTGTACGCGTGGCTGGCGCGTGAGGGGCTGACGCCGTCGCTTCCACCGCGGGAGATCTACTTCGCCCCGTTCGACGCGGCGCACCCCGAGGCGGAGGTGTGCGACGTGGCCGTTCCCTTCAGGAGATAGCACCCGCGGCCGGACAAAAGGAAGGACCGCAGCCTGGTAGCTGCGGTCCTTCCGACGCTCGCGTGGCTGTTACCAGCCGCGCTCTGCGAGGCGGTGCGGCTGCGGGATCTCGTCCACGTTGATGCCGACCATGGCCTCGCCCAGGCCGCGGGAAACCTTGGCGATCATGTCGGGATCGTCGTGGAACGTGGTCGCCTGGACGATTGCATGGGCGCGCTCGGCCGGGTTGCCGGACTTGAAGATGCCCGAGCCGACGAACACGCCGTCCGCGCCGAGCTGCATCATCATGGCTGCGTCCGCGGGGGTCGCGATGCCGCCGGCGGTGAACAGGACCACGGGAAGGCGGCCCGCGGAGGCAACCTCCTTGACGAGCTCGTAGGGTGCCTGCAGTTCCTTCGCCGCCACGTATAGCTCGTCCTCGGCCATGGAGGACAGGCGGTTGAGCTCCGAGCGGATCTTGCGCATGTGCATCGTGGCGTTCGAGACGTCCCCGGTGCCGGCCTCGCCCTTGGAACGGATCATCGCGGCGCCCTCATTGATGCGGCGCAGCGCCTCCCCCAGGTTGGTCGCACCGCAGACGAAGGGAACCGTGAACTTCCACTTGTCGATGTGGTTGGTGAAGTCCGCGGGCGTGAGGACCTCGGACTCGTCGATGTAGTCCACGCCGAGGGACTGCAAGACCTGCGCCTCCACGAAGTGCCCGATGCGCGCCTTCGCCATCACCGGGATGGACACGGCCTCGATGATGCTGTCGATCATGTCGGGATCGCTCATGCGGGACACGCCGCCCTGGGCGCGAATGTCCGCGGGAACCCGCTCGAGCGCCATGACTGCTACCGCACCGGCGTCCTCGGCGATGCGGGCCTGCTCAGCGGTGACGACATCCATGATGACGCCGCCCTTGAGCATCTCGGCCATCCCACGCTTGACCCGGTTGCCGCCGGTCTGCGCTGTGGTTGCCGAATTGTCTTCAACGGTGGACACGACTTGCCCCTAAAGGTAGAAAAAAGCTGACCCTTCATGATACGCCGCTGGAGCGGGCGCTCCGGCGGCGCCGTCGTCGTCCTGCCCGGTGCATGGGCACCTCGAAGGCGCGCTGTTCCGGATTCCTCTGCTCCTTGATCACGCTGTTCGCGCTGCTCCGCCCTGTTCGGCGAGGAACTCCACCCAGCTGCGCACTCCGCGCTGCGCCCCGGGGCCGGCGAGATTCGCGCCGGCCCGGTAGGCGCGGCCGATCGCTCCGGGTATACGGATGGGCAGCTTCGGGTGACGGTGGCCGAAGAAGTCCGAGTAACCGGCGAGCAGTTGGACGATGTCGAGTACGTCCGGTCCGACGATATCGGCCACACGGCCGGCTGGTTCCGCGAGGGCGAGCTCGGCCAGGCGGGCGGCGACCTCGTCGACGTGCACCGGCTCGAAGCGCAGGCCACGCGGTGCCGGGGTCAGCGGCATGCGGGCGAGACCCTTCACCACGGGGAGGACGAAGCCGTGCAGTTGCGCGGCGCGCACCATCGTCCACGGAACGCCCGACTCCGCGAAAGCCCGCTCGGATGACGCCTTGGCGCGGAAGTACCCGATCGGCATCCTTCCGCGCCGACCACCGAGATCAGGATGAGGTGACCCGTCCCGGCCGACCTGGCCGCGTCACCAGGTTGCGCGCCGCTATGTCCTCCCCCTTGGCGCTGCCGGCGAGATGCAGCACCGTGTGCACCCCGTCGAGCGCCGGTTGGAGGCCGGCGCCGGCGACCGTGTCGCCTTCGACGTGTTCGATACCGGACTCGTCGGGACGCGGGTGACGGCTGAGGACGCGGACATCCATGCCCGCAGCTCTCAGGATCGGGACGACCCGACTGCCGATGGTGCCGGTGCCTCCGGTCACGAGGATGGGTGTATTCATGGTCCGACTCCCTTGTCTGTGTTCCGGCGAGGCTTCGTGTCTCGTCGGTAGGGTGACGATTCACACCGCGAGGATGTGACATGACCGATCAGGAAATTCTCGCTCGGCGCTTCGGGAGCGCCCGGCCGCGACTGGTGGCGATCGCCAGCCGGCTGCTTTCATCGGGCGCCGATGCCGAGGACGTGGTGCAGGAGACGTGGCTGCGCCTGGAGCGCGCCGACGCGGACACGATCGAGAATCTCGATGCCTGGCTGACGACAGTTGTCTCCCGGGTGAGCCTCGACCTGCTGCGGGCACCCCGCCGCACATGCGAACGCGCCTGGCAGGTCGAGCCGTGGCGGGACGAGCCGGTCGCACCGGCCGGCGACCCGGCTATGGAGGCCGAGCGCAGCGACGAGGTGAGCGCGGCACTCCTCATCGTCCTCGACACCCTCAGTCCGGCCGAGCGGGTGGCGTTCGTCCTGCACGATGTCTTCCGGTGTCCGTTCGAGGAGATCGCCGAGGTGCTCGACCGGTCGGAAGCCGCTGTCCGCCAGCTTGCCTCCCGTGGCCGGCGGCGCGTCAGGGGTGCCCACGCCACGGTCCAGCCTCCATCGGGCGGCACGCGCGAACTCGTCGGAGCCTGGCTGGTAGCGGCCCAACACGGCGACATCACGGCGCTGCTCCGCCTGCTCGATGAGGACGCCGTGCTGCGCGCCGACTACGGCGCGAGCAGTCACGTCATTGAGGGCGCGCAGGCCATCACGGAGCCGGCCGTCCTGTCAGCACGGTTGGCTGCTCACTCGCTGCCCGTCCTGATCGACCGGTGTCCCGGCGTGGCCGCGGTACTGAATGGACGGGTCGTGTCCATCATGGCGTTCACGATCGTGGACGGAAAGATCACGCGCCTCGATGTGCTCGCCGATGCCACGCGCCTGCAGCACCTCGCTGTGGGCGACGCCCTGGGCCCCGACTAGCGCGGTGAACACATCACGAGCGTTGCATCCTCCTGTCAGGTACCCGCGAACCCGTCACAAGGCCCTCACGGCGGATGGTCCCGGTTCGTCGTTGCAGCACGCGGTACACAGTGGTTCGGGAGACACCGAGGAGTCCGGCGATTTCTCCCCGCGTGTGCTCGCCGGCATCAATCAGGTAGAACAAATGTTCGCGTTGAATGGTCGGCAGCTTGGGCTGCTTACCGCGCAGCCGGCCCTTGGTTTTAGCGATTGCCATACGGCTTACGGGCGCTGCTAATGCTTGCAAAGCGGCTCTAACTGGCACTTTTATGCTTGGACCGACGATGTAAGAGAGGTCCGGATGGTCCGAACAATCGAGGCACTGAAATCCATGGCGCCCGGCGGAGGATCGTCGATCGTGCTACTTCCTTGACCGCCGATCTTTGGCCTGATCGACGCGATCAACGACTGATGCCCCAACTATGACCAGAACGAT
This sequence comes from Arthrobacter pasteuri, assembly GCF_054510955.1. Classification (NCBI taxonomy): domain Bacteria; kingdom Bacillati; phylum Actinomycetota; class Actinomycetes; order Micrococcales; family Micrococcaceae; genus Arthrobacter; species Arthrobacter pasteuri. Next base: position 124,819 of record NZ_JBTNDO010000001.1, on the reverse strand, counting down.
CACGACTACGCCTATCCCTGTGATCAAAAGCGCAAGGTTGACCGGCATGGCGTCCGTGTTGATCCGTGTGGGGTACATGAACTGATCCAAGCCTGAAATGCCTCTACGCACAACAACTGAGCCTGGGCATCTATCGTCGGGATTTGTAGAGACCACTTGGCCATCGGCTTGCGGGTCAGTAGCCGCGCTTTTCGATGATCGGCTTCTCGTGCAGGAGGGTGAGTTCTCGATGGCTTAGCCCGAGCTGCAGCACCGGCGCGAGAGTGACATGAGCGTAGAGCTCGATGGACGTCCCGTTCACTTCCCACAACGCCGACCGGTTTCCCTCGCTCTGGTTTGTTTCGTCAGCAGCTTTTCCGAAGACGTCGGTGAGGCGGTCCCGCACGATGTCGAACGCGGGACCGGCGAGTACTTGGGAACCCTGTATGCCTGGATAGAAGAAGAAACCAAGGAAGTGCAGCTTGCCTGCCAGCGCCGCCCAGGAGCCACCCTTCATCGGAACCCCTGGCATGAGGAGTGAACCGCCAGATGAGTCCGCCGAGTCATCCTGGTGCTCGAGCAACGGCCCCGGCACGCAATCAATGGCTTCGAAGTACGCATCGGACTGGTTCGGATCCTCAGGCCACCGTCCACCGACTACCTTATTGATCAAGCTCAGGATCACACTGGGATCAGGGTCGAGAGATTGAGGTGCCATTTCAGCCATGACTGCACCCTATGCCTCGCCTGTGGATGAGTGCCCACACCTACTGCCCGTATGCGGATCCGTAGGTGGGCCTCTTCTTCGGGCCGGTCTGCAGGTCTCGGTTAGTGGGGTCGGGCGCGCCTATGCAGCAACTCGACCCCCTCGACTAGGTTGAGCAGATGGGAAACGACACCCGGAGTGATCCGCCGACGGCAGCCGGAGAGCGGGAAACTTCGACCGGCTTTCTGGATTACTTCCGAGCCACTGTAGTGATGAAGGCCAGTGGCCTCAGCGATGCCGACGGCGCTAAGCGGCTCGTGCCCTCGCTGACAACGGTGTCCGGGTTGGTGCAACACCTGGCTGACGTTGAGCAGTTCTGGTTCCAGGATCGCATCGACTGCGCACAAAGTGTGCGGTGGGTTCTGGTGCACAAGTAGGAGGCTCCGCTCCTATCTTGGACGATTACCCTCGCCATCGTTCTCGACTAGGTCAGATTGAAGGCCCCGCTCATTATCCCCGGCGCCTGATGCCGATAACGTGTCTTCATGGTCGTAGTAGCACGTCGTTCGACCGGTGTCATCGATGTGGGACAGGTCCGGCCACTTCCTTGGTTCGTCGGTCTGATTGCTGCGGCAGGCGAAAAGGTCCGCGGCAACGACTGTTACCAACCCGAGTGTGACACCGATCAGTATGTCCCAGCGACCTAGGACGAGACTGAGGATTGCGGCGGCCGCGAGCAGCCCTCCGACTACGTTCACAATGATTCGAATGCCAGTCTCCTTCTACTTCGACATCGTTAGCCCCATGTCTGGGTGAACCTCAGGTTGTGGTCGAAAGCATCAATCGGATTGGGAGAATGTGTCGTCATTGAGCGGTTGTCCCGCTAGGTAGTACCTGCGGCTCGGTCATGGGATCAGCTAACCACGAGTCTCCGATGAACGACCGCTCGAAATCACTCAGCGTCAGCTGCCCGCAAACCGATGGCCCAGCGTGCGCGGATTGGTGGCACGGGGATATGCACGATGAAGATTCTTGGTGTTCCTATTTCAATGACATTGGTCTCGGGTATGAGTACGGTGCTCCATTGAGGAGGCCGCCGCTAGACCTGCATTGCGTACCTAGAGCTACATGCTGTGTACCTAGGTCCTTACATGCTTTACGTAGATCGTCGCGCGCTTGAACGGTTTGCGGGTAATGCGTCGGTACACTCGCGCAAGGGGACATATTCCGTAGCCGTGCAGATAGCTCGTATCTTTTCCCCATTACCTGCTCTACTTCATGTTTGCTACCTAAGGGGACTACTTTGACTCAGCAGCCATACCACGACACGCAGGGCATCAGGGGCATCTCGCCTGAAGCCAGCAAGGCCAAGACAACCAGCCTGGTGCTCGGCATTGTCGGCCTGTTCCTCCTGGGCATCATTCTGGGCCCGCTGGCCATCATGCAGGCCAACAAAGCCGAACGTCTGGGAGAACGCGCAACAGCAGGAAAAGTGCTCGGCTACATCTGCACTATTTTCGGCGTCATAGGCTTGATCCTCACCGTCCTCAGGTTCCTCGGCTAACGCATCAGGGCAGCAGCACCGCCGCATCGCGCAAAGTAGCGGGAAGTCATGGCGCCGGGTGGGCACCTGCAAGGATGTCCTACCCGGCCCGTGCACGGCATGAGTGAAGCCCTGCGACGGCGGGCGGAACCTGCAGCAAAAACGCGAGTGACCCTCCTACCAGTGCTCTGATCGCCGTTGTTGCACGAAGGGGTCATCCGAATGAAAGGCTTCAGCCCATGAATGATGAATGGAGCAGGCTCCAGCCGGCCCTGCGGCCGGGCGAACAGCTACGCTGGGCAGGTAGACCCGACCCGAAGGTGCGTTTCACACCTGCCGACGCGTACCTTGTTCCCTTCAGCCTCATGTGGGGAGGGTTTGCCATCTTCTGGGAAGTCCAGGTACTCACCAGCGACCAGCCCGCATTCTTCGCCCTTTGGGGCGTTCCCTTCGTGCTTTTCGGGCTGTACTTTATCTTCGGCCGCTTCATTTACAAGGCACGGCAGAAATCTCGCACCGTGTACGGACTCACCGATACCCAGGCGATCGTCTCGACGAGCGAACGGTCATTCTCCGACACAAGGGTCCAGGATGCTGCCGTTCGAACCGATCGTTCCCGTGACGGCAGGCATGCCAGCTTCATCTTCGGTGGTAGCCGCCGTGCCGCCTATCAAAACACCGGCATGGACTTCTTCAACGTCGGCCAGGAACAAGGCATCAGCTTTTTCGACGTCGCCGACCCTGACACCATGCTCCGTGAGCTGGATCAGGTGCGGTAATGCGGTTGGAGATTGCATAATACGCCCTGATGCAAGGCTTTGTTGGAGCAACGCCGACGTGATTACGCCTGTATCTGCGACCAGAAAAGCCATGGATGGGTAGATCTGCACAGGTCCTGAACCCTGACCCATACGGTGGAAGAACTATGACGACAGGCGGTCATCAACATGGTCGAGGGCTCATCGCCTAGGAACGAGAAACCCAACGGAGCGCCGTTCCGTATTGTTTCTGGCTGCTTCGCCCTCGGCCTGGGCCTGTTGTGCGTATCTGCAAGCTTCACCCACGCGATCTCGATGACCGGCAAGGATGCCCTGACCCTATGGTTCTTCTTCGCCTGGGGGTTGGCGCTAGCGTTGGGTGGGCTTTGGCTGATCCGGGGCCGCTCCAAAGGAGAGTCGATCGTTCTGGTGCTCGACCGGAAACGGGTCATGAGCGCCTCATTCTTGGCGATACTCGTCGTTGGACTTCTGATCTTCCTCATTGGCCAACTGTCCACGAAAGACGATTCGTGGTGGCCACTAATCCTGCAAACGATGTTCGCGAACCTCTTCGCTTCGCTACCCTTCATGCTCTTCGACCGGGAAGATCACAAAGAACGGGACGCCCCGGTCCGACTCGATGCCGCCGGGCGGCGAAAAGTAAGACGGCGGCTACTAGTCATTACCGTCAGTGGTGGGTTGATGTTCGCGGCAGGGATTGCAGCGGACGTTCAGGTTGAGACGTGGTGGGCGGATGCCCTGGTCCGTATAGGAAGTGCGCTGCTAGCAGCGGGCGCAGTGCTTGGATACCGGCTGAAGAAAAATCCTGCCACCAAGTCAGGACCCGACCCCACCTCTCAGCCCTCAACAGAAGGGGCAGCAGATACGAAGAACACACCATGAAAAAGCCCGTTGAAGGATTGCTGACAGCATCGGTTTCGCCGCCGCTGAGAACACCTGCAGGAAGCCCGGCTGGAGGGGGTCCGGATGTGACCGAGGCTCAGCCGAGCCAGTCCGGGGGGCCGGCGAGACCGAGCCGGTAGCGTGCCGCGTCCGCGGAGGGGCTGTGCGGTCCGAGGGCCAGCTGGAAGGTCCGTAGCTGCACGCGGGTGCGCTGCAAGCGGAGGCGGGCCGCGGGCGAGCGGTCGCCGCGGCCGGGTACCCCGGCGAGGGGGGCCACGGACGGGGGGACCATCAGCGCCCCGGCGCCGGCGAGGCCCTTGTAAAAGACCCGCTCGGCCCGGTTCAGTCCGTCCGGGGCGGAGAGGAAGGCGAGGAGCTCGGCGGGGACGGGTTCGAGGTCGGGCTCCACCGCGCGCAGGGCCTCGGCGAGGGATGCTGTAGGAGCCACACCTAAAGGCGGGCTCACACCGCCTCCCACCTGCCCTCACCTATCGGACAGTCCGCAGGCTCGGCTACCGCATGTCCTACTGACACTGAAACATTGCCGCGATTACCGAAATTCGACGACGAAACCCTGAAGACCTGTCTCTGATCAGGCATACAACCAGGATGCGACAACCAGCCGGCGGCTCCTCAAAGCATCGGACTCCGTGCAACCCCTGCCTCAGCTGGTCACCTCCACTAGTTCCACAAGATGATCAACCCCGGGGGAAGCAGGTTTGCCGGCCAAAGGGATCCTGCCAGCTTGCTTGCCCGGGATCGATGTCTTCGCCGGTTGCCGGCTCCAGGACGTTGATGTCCTGGCGTTGTTGTGGCATGTCGATCAGTCACCCGTTGAAGGGTGGTGTCTGAAGGTGGTGTCATTCCCTCAGCCAACCAACGCATCGTCCCCGCTTTCATCGTTTCCCCGACACCTGGAACTCACCGGCGCGAGGACGGCCGGCAGGCGTGATGCTTCACCTGGTCAGTGCCCAGCCGCTTCCTGAGACCGCTCGCCCATGCTCCGCACATGGGCGATGATCGGTCGTAATTCGCTTTGGCGTACTTCATGCAATGAGGTGACCGGCCGACCAGTACACCATCCGATGACTGTCAGTCGCTCATGCAGGGTGATAACGCGCGCGTTGTAGAACGCCTGCTGCAACATGAGGATCTGACGCTCACGCAGGGGGCTATGAGCAGAGAGAATGGACAAGGAATGCACTGGATCCAGTGCGGCGATCGCGTTCATGGTGCCGATCGTAGGCTCGGTCCTCTAACGACCAGGCTGAGCTCGGCGTGTAGGGGATGAAGGCTGCATGAATACTCCTCCCGAAGACCCTATTTCCAGCTCATCCGATTTCCTGCATTTCTTGGTTTCACCAGGGTGCCAGATCCCGGGCTGGCTCTCACGACGAGAAGTGGCCGACGCTACGGTGCGTGTAGCGCTGCCCGTGTCGAAGCTACCGCTGGCTGGTACATGAGGTTTTTCCCGGTACCTCGCACCGGGAGACGACGGCCTACCGACCCTGAACAGGCGAGTCGGTGGGCGGCCGCAGTCGTTAGTGCGTGAGGAGCGGGGTGGGGAAGTTCCTCCATTCGTGGTGGAACTGGTTCTCGGCGTCCAGCGCTGCTGATTGCTCCAGGGCGTGGAGTCGTCCGTAGCTGAATCCGTTTTCGCCTTGCTCGAAGGCTGTGGCGCCGAGCCGGCGCAGCAGGGTACGGGTGACGATGCTGTCCTGGTGGTCTCCGAGAATCTTTTGGATACCGTGGGCGGCGTCCCTGAGGGCGGCGGCTTTCTTGGGTTTGATGGGTAGGGCTGCTTCGGCGGCATACCGTAGGCGTTTGCCGTCTTTGCGTACCTCGTGCAGGGCCGGGTGGTCTCCGATGCCGGCGGGATGCCTTCGGGCTTCGCGCACTGCTGCCTGGAGGCGTGTGATGTCACGGTTGATGAGCTCAGGAATCACATCTTTGGCGCGCTTATGACCAAGGGGTGTCAGTCTCGGAGCGGCCAGGAGGGACTCGAGCGTGTCCAGCAAGCGGAAGTAACGTTCCCCGTCCAGCGCTTCCAGTACGTGGGTGTGGGCGTCCCGATAGGTGCTGCCGAGTTCGAGGTCGATCCTGCGGGCGACGGGCCCCATGACGAGGTCGGATGGTTCGTCCGCCAGCATGTCCTTGAGGCGTTGGTGCATCACTTCGGCATCCCGCGCCTGCCCGAGGACACCGGCAAGCCACTTCAGCTCATCCCGCAGAAGGCTCGCTGCCGTGGTGTCCGTCAGAAGTGTCCGGTAGGTGGCCAGCACTGAGCGTGCACGTCGGGTCGCGACCCTCATCCGGTGCACCGCGTCGTGCTTGTCGAGCCTTACGTGGGGATCCTCATGCACCAGTGCGGCAAGTTGCTCGGTGAGGTAGACCAACAGGACGTCGCCGGCGGGTCCTGCCGGCGTTGGTTCCACAGCCTTTCCAGGACCGGCCGGCAGAGCGGTTCCGAGGGCGCGCGCGAGCTTGGAGGCGTGCTCGGCGGGGTGGACACCGGTCGCGGCAAAGGCACCCTGCACGGCGTCAAGCAGGTCCCTGGACCCGTTGACGAGTTCGACCTCCCACTCCCGCCAGCGACGAGCGGCCTTCTCCGGGACGAAAGCCTCCGCCTGCACCTGGTCATCCGTGAAGTCAGCCAACACCTCGCCGTCTGTGTCGCGGAGACGGTGGACGAGTCGTCGGGTCTTCAGGCGAGCAACCGGCATCAGTGCCGTGTCCCTGGTATGGACGCGCACCAGTCGCAGCAGCGCCTCCGGAATCCCGTCTGCCTTCTTGCCCAACGGCTCATGGTATTCGTGTCGTTCTTCCGGGCCGGCCGGAAGTTTCAAGTGCCAGCCGGCGTCCTTACCGCCGGTGCGGCGGCGCAACGTGATGCGTCGAGCCGCCAGACGCAGGTCGCCGGTGTCGTAGTATTCGGCTCTCAGTTGGTGCTCGACCGGTTGGTCCACGCGATCGACCCCGAAAACCTGGTGCAACGGTGGAAGGGCGGTGTCCTCCGCGACGTCAAACTTCCGCTCGATTTCAACAGCAGGTTCCGGGTGCATAAGCGATCGTACGTTCCCGCCCACCATCCCGTCACCGGAACCAAAGGGTGCCGCCGCAAAGGTTGCTCCATCGATGAAGACTACGGTTCACCCGAATCCGCCAGCCAGGCGTCCACTACGCCCATGGAGAGGATGACGGGCCTCCTCTCAGGCCACCCACCGGCAGCTCTACTCGAGAGCCCTGTGAATCCTCGGTGCACGCCTTCGTAAAGTAGGCATACCGGTCTGTCTGCTTTGGATATGCTGGCAGATCTGGGTACCCGATTCAGGAGGACGCATGGATGATTCGAACGCGACACCACGTATCAGCGCACGGGAGCGCTTACTGGATGCGTCCTACCGCCTGTTCTTGAGCAGGGGCGTCAACGCAGTGGGCGTCAACGAGATTATCTTGGCCGCCGGAGTGGCGAAAGCGTCCTTCTACAGCAACTTCGCATCGAAGAACGACCTCATCCTCGCCTTTCTTGAGCGCCGCCGCAGCATCTTCACCATCGGCCACTTGACAGCCGAGGCTGAACGACGAGGTTCGGGCCCGGAGCAGCGTCTGCTAGCAATCTTCGACATCTTCGACGAGTGGTTCCAGGACGAGGACTTCACCGGCTGTCCCTACATACGCGCGCTGGTCGAGGCAGGTCCTGGTGATATCGTCGGCACCGCCAGCGCGGGATACCTTCAGGAGATGCGCGATCAGGTCCAAGAGGTAGCTGGACTCATGCATCTGACCGACGCGAAGGACTTCGCTGAGTGCTGGATGATCTTGCTGCAGGGTTCCGTCGTCGCCGCCCTCGGCACCGGTTACACCTCGCCCGGGCGGGTCCGTAAACTCGGCGAACTCCTCCTCAACAGTCACCGCGCGCAAAGTCCCAGACTGACGGTTTAGCGTCGCTGGAGCGCCATCCTGTGGGATTCACTCACTGGATCCTCAAGTGGGTGTCCGCCCTTCACCTCAACCCGGCCAGCTGCGGGGATCTCCTCAACGCCAGCGGCGGGCGAAACCAATCATCTGGAACTCATCATTGCGCCCCTCGTCTAAGGACGTCGCTCAACGAACGACCGTTCCTAAGAGGTCCTACCAGCGATGCACTCGTCTTCAGACCGTCCTCTCCCGTCAGGGTGGGTTTCGCAGTGATTTGCTGCTCTGCCCTTGTGGTGCACGGGTAGGCAGTGAAAGGGTGAAAGTAAGGCGGCTTACCTTCTTGCCGTCTGTTATGAGGAGGTTCCATGTTCTTCCACGTCCAGCAGCTCATCAACGAGATCATTCCCGACGAGCCGGATCCCGCCGCTGCCAACGCCCTGCAGGAAGGCCTCGGCGGTCAGTTCGGCGAGATGCGCACCATGATGCAGTACCTGTTCCAGAGCATGAACTTCCGCGGCGCCGCCGCCAAACCTTACCGCGACCTGATCCAGGGAATCGGCACCGAGGAAATCAGCCACGTCGAACTCATCGGCACCACCATCTCCCGCCTCCTCGACGGCTCGCCGCGCTACCAGGGCAAGCGTGACGACCCACTGGACACCCCCGGTGCCGGCGGAGCGATCCCTCTGAACCTCGCCCTGTCGCAGGGAAATATCCACCATTACCTCGTTGGGGCGCAGGGCGCCCTGCCCGTTGACTCCGCGGGCAACCCATGGAGCGGCAGTTACGTCTACAACTCCGGCAACCTGCCCCTGGACCTCCTGTACAACCTGATGCTCGAGGCCACAGGCCGACTGCAGAAGTGCCGCATGTACGAGATGACGGACAACAAAACAGCACGCTCCACGATCTCCTATCTGATCGTCCGCGACCAGGCGCACGAGAACGGTTACGCCAAGGCCCTCGAGACGCTCGGCGTGAACTGGAAGTCGCTGCTGCCGATTCCGAAGACCAACGCCGAGCAGTTCCCGGAGGTCAAGAAGCTCCTGGACCTCGGTCTGCAGAGCAAGCAGTACACTTTCGACCTCAAGGGACAGTCCGAGGCCGGCAAGATTTACCAGGGCCTGTCGCCCTCGAACGACGGGACCACCCTCGACGCCAGTGAACAGGCCCCCGAGGGCGTGCCGTCCCAGATCGCACCCGAGCGGCTGGAGGAGTTCGCACCCGGACTGGATCCCGATCTGCTTCAGCTGATCCAGGCCACGGCCGACATGGAGATGGCCGACATCGACGCGACCTTCGGTCCCATGTCCACGTAGTCCTCTGAAATGGAAGGGGCACCCGCTGCTGCGGGTGCCCCTTCCATTTCAGCACCGGCCGACCGGCGCCAACGATGTGGCCCTGTTCCACTCGACCCCGGACCCCGCCGATGACCGGGGCATGGACGGCTGGCCTGCTGTGATTCGAACAGGCAGGGTGCACAGTGGGGTACCTGGCTCTTATCGGACGCGGCACGTGAAATCTCACATGGGCGCTGCAGCCACCCGGCATAGGAGTACCAGCATGAACACCACCAGCACCCCAGCAAAACCCATCATCGTCGGATTCGACGGGTCGGAGGGATCCCAGCTGGCAGTGCGCTGGGCAGCCCGGCACGCCTCCGTGACCGGACACCCCCTGATCATCGTGCACTGCTCGGTGTGGCCGCTGCTCACGAACAACCTGGCCCGGTAACAGGCGTCAAGGACAGCGGACTGCAACACCACGCGGAAACAATAGCCACCGAAGGCCTTGAGCTCGCCTTCACCACAGCACCCGACATCGAAGCCAGCAAACGCCTTCTCACCGGCTTCCCAGCAGAGACCCTGACCAGACTTTCGGCAAACGCATCCCTGCTTGTCACCGGCACCCGCGGGCTGGGTGGTTTCGCAGGCCTCCTCGTAAAATCCGTCAGCCTGCACCTGGCGGCCAGCGCCTCCTGCGCCATCATGATCGTCCGCAACGACCAGCCCACCCACGAGATCATCCTCGCCGCCGTGGGCGGGTCTCCCGAGAGCGACCGCGCGGTCCTGGCAGCCGCACGCCTGGCCGCAAGGCTTCACCAGCCCCTTCATCTACTGCACGCCCCTTCCCCCTCTTCGGCTACGACCTCGCCGACTACGAAATCCTGTTCGAAGAGAAGATCGATTTGTTCGCTGAACTCCTCAAGGACGCACCCGTCACATGGTCCGGCACCAACTCATGCACGAACAGACGCAGCCCTAACCCCGATCCTGTTGACGCAGACCGCGACGAGCCGGGCTGAGGAAATATCCCATAAAGCGCAACTTTCTAGGGCAGTCAGGACCTTATGCCCACTGCCCCAGTTTCCCGGTACCACCGAGGAGGCCCTGTCCTACTTAGTCAGCTCGTCGCGGACCATCTCACACGACGGCGTGTTTAAGAATTGGTGAGATGAAGTCATTCGTCTTGCATCCCTTGGGATACAAGACACTCGGTCGAGACACTGCCGCTCCCCCGTCGTTACTGCTCCTCCTGTGTCTTGCTACCCCGACTTATAAGAGGGCGTGGTGTTTCGTGATGGTGAGGTTGGTTGGGAGACAGACGTGGGGAGCAGTCGACGCTAGGAGTGGCATGGAAAACCGGGCCGGGAGCTTCAACCTGGTATGGCCTAGGGACTGGTTATCCCACATGGTCTATCTCGCGGTGGGGGGATTGTTGAGGGACGTTTGGAGGGTCGTCGAAGCGCTGGTTCGGTGGTTCTCGGACCCCGGGAGGCTGGCTGGGCGGGTGTGGGTTCTAAATTTCTCCTGCCCATTCCCCGTCGTGGGGGGCGAAGGCTTGTTCCCATCGTTCACGCTCGGAGGCAGGCAGTGGACCTTTGTTGATTGCGGCGGCTGCGGCTGCGAGATTGCGTGTGTTGGATGTGCCGACGATGGCGGTACTGACTGCGGGGGCAAATGCCGAAAATCGTAGGGCGGTTCCGGCCCAGTCACCGTCGGTGGGGTGAAGGCCCATGTGTTGGAGGCGATCCCAATAGGTTTCCCCGTAGATTCCTGTAGGGCGATGTGTGTGGCGCCACGCGGCATTTACCAGGGGGCGTTTGGCGATCACTCCGAGATGGTGTTCCCGGGCGCGGGGAAGCGTGTGCCTCAGTGAGTGTTGATCTGCCAGATTCACCGAGGTTTGAAGGACACCGAAGACTCCGGCGTCCGCGGCCCATGCTAGTTCAGCGTTTTCGCCGCTGTAGCCTGGGACCCGGATTTTTCCGGCGTCGCGGGAGGCGAGCAGAGCGTCGATGACCTCTCCCTGCTGAAGGACAGGCAGGGGGCAGGAGTGTAGGAAGACGACATCGATCACATCGGTGTTGAGTACTTTCAGGGCACGATCGATGCCGCCTGTGACGGCTCCGGCGGTCCAGTCCTGGTGTCCTGGGACGTCGTAGCCGACCTTCGTGGAGAGGACGACGCGGTCGCGGTGCGGGGGCAGCCATCGTCCCAGTCGTTCTTCGGAGGCGCCATAGCCCCGGGCTGTATCGAAGAAGTTGATGCCCAGCCCAAGGGCTGTATCGAGCAGGTCCTGCGAGTCCTTCTCATTCAGGTCGGTGGTGTCGATATGGCCTGCGCCGAAACCAAGCGTAGAAACGCTCAGGGATGAGTTACCGAGCTGTCGCACAATTACCTACGGAACATACAAGGAGTGCTCGGGGGTCGGGGCGGTTTCTGGAGCACCGCTTTCGTGTTCGCTTCTGGAGCGCTTTTTTGGTGGTCAATTGGGGAACACGTCCTTTGATGGTGGAGCACGGGTGGTAGATGAGCGATTACGGGATGAGGGGCTCGGCGATGGACGCGACGCCGTGTTGGTTGCATGCCAGTCCTATGCGCAGCGCGTGATCGATAACGATGGGTTCGTCATGCAGGGGCCGTCCGCATTGCGGGCAGGTCCGTGGTTTTTCGCTTATCTTTTCCGTTGACATGAAGATCGTCCTTCTGTTGTCAGGGCGCCGTGGGAAGCCGGTAGATGTGGGCTGCCGGGCCGTCGGCTGGCAGCTGCACGGTGCCGGCGTCGACCGAGGTGGCGGGTTCCCCGAGGAGGGGAATCAGGTGGTCTACCGATTCGACGCCGAGGGCCTTCAGGGGCAGGGTCACGGGTGGGTGGTCCGCGCGGGCGGCGTGCACGAGGATGCGTTCGTCTGCGTGCTCGCGCAAGTACGTCATCGAGTCGTCGCCGATGTGCACCCAGCGCAGACCCCCGTGGCGTAGCGCGACGTGCTGGTGTCGCAGTGCGATCAGGGCCTGGTAGGCGTTCAGGGTTTGCCCGTCCCACTCTTCGCGGCGGTGCCAGGGGAAGGGCGTGCGTGAGTGCTCGCCGTCGACTCCGGTGAGGCCGATTTCGTCACCAGCGAAGATCGACGGGACGCCGGGCATCGTGAGTTGCAGCGCAAGCCCTACCAGGTGTTTCTCGCGGCCCCGCTCGGAGATGTTCCCGGAGCCGTCACCGCCGGTCGCTGTACGGAACCGTGGCAGGTCGTGGGAGTCGAGGTGGAGTGTGGATGCAGCCTGGGCCCGCCATGGCATCACGGCGTGCACTTCGCGCATCCCGGTGACGACGTCGATGCCACTGAGGACCGGTGACGCCGCTGGCTGGCCGAAGAACGGGCGGGTGGAGGTTTCGGCACCGCCCAGCCAGGTCCAGACGGGCCGGGTGAATCCCGCGTAGTCCATGGTGCCGTGCCAGCCACAGCCTTGGAGGTCCGGGCCGGCGTCGTGTCCGTGTTCGGCGAGCACCCACGCCTCTGGGCTGGTCTCGCGGGCTGTGGTGACTATGGTCCGGGCGACGTCGTGGGCGAGATCTTGCGCGCCGTGCCTGCCGGTCATGTTCGCCACGTCGATCCGCCACGCGTCGAGTCCTGCTGCGAGCCAGTGCGCCACGATGGAGTCGGGTCCCTCGTACATCTGCCGGCGCAGTGCGGCCGATGAGTGGTTGAGCTTGGGCAGTGACGGCAGGTTGAACCAGCTGGCGTACTGGTCGGGGTGCTTGTCGAAGAAGTAGTACGCGGCCTCGGGCGCTTCGGCGTTGGCTTGCGCGGTGAGGAACCACTCGTGGGAGTTACCGGTGTGGTTCGGTGTGAGGTCCCCCATGACCCGCAGGCCGCGTGCGTGTGCTTCCCGCACCAGGTCCGCGAAGGCCTCATCGCCACCGAGCAGCGGGTCGACGTGGTCTAACGTGGACGCGTCGTATCGGTGGTTGCTGTGCGCCGGGAAGAACGGCGTCAGGTACAGGACTGTGACCCCGAGTTCGACGAGGTGGTCGAGGTGCTCGACGATTCCGGGCAGGTCCCCGCCGAAGAACTGCAACGGGGTGTCCGGTCCCTGGTGGATGACCGCGTCGTCCCAGGCTGCGGGTTTTGCCCATGCCGGGAGGGTCCGGGTGTCGGCGGCGGCGGAGCGGCCGAACCGGTCCGGGAACACCTGGTAGACCACCGCGTCGGCGACCCAGTGGGGCACCGGCGGGTGCGCGACCGCCCGGAAGTCCGCGGTGTCCGTGACTTCCCGTCGGTGGACCCCGGTGGCGTTGAGCCAGGTGTACGCTCCGGCGAAGGACCCGGGCGGCCCGGTCAGCAGGAACCGGTACCGGGTGGTCGGGTTGACCACCCGCAGGGGTGCCTGCCACCACGTCCCGGATGCGTCGCTGGCCTCCGGTTCGGCGGCTTCCAGGTGCGGTTCGCCGTCGTGTACCGCACGTAGCGTGACCGCGGTGGCCCCCGGTGTCCCGTCGGCGCCGTGCGGCACGAAGAGGCGCACCGGGGCCACGTTTCCCAGGGTGGGCGCCTGCTCCGGGACATACGGTGCCGACCCGTCGTGGTGCGGATGGTGGAGCAGGTGGCGGGAGGAAGGGGTTTTCTGATCATCCGCGGGTGCTGCGGGAGCGTCCATCAGCCTTTCACCGAGCCTGCGGTGATGCCGCCGACGATGAATTTTTGCAGGTATTGGAACAACAGGATGACCGGGATGGAGGTGAGCACCGCTGCTGCGGCGAAGATGCCAAGGTTGTTGGTCCGGTCAGCGTCGAGGAGCCCGTACAACCCAACGGCGAGGGTCTTGACCTCATTGTCGCGCAGGAAGATCGACGCGAGGATGAACTCGCCGAGGACACTGATAAATGCGAGTAGCCCGGTTACTGCGAGGATCGGGGTGACCAGCGGCAGGATGATTTTGAAGTACAGCTGGGTGTGCGTGGCCCCGTCCATGAGAGCAGCTTCGTCAAGTTCGCGTGGAATCGAGTCGAAGAAACCCTTGATCAGCCAGACCTGACCCAGTGCACCTCCCAGGAGCACGATGATGTACCCGGCGAGTGTGTCCAGGCCGATGGCCGGCATTACTTCGCCGATCTGTGTGAACAGCAGAAACAGCGCTGCGGCCGCAAGGAACTGAGGGAACATCTGGATCAGCAGCAGCGTGAGCAGGCTGCCCCGACGGCCTTTGAAGCGAAAGCGGGAGAATGCGTAGGCCGCCAGCGCGCTGCAGAATATCGAGGCGACGACGACGGCGACCGCCACGATCAGGGTGTTGAGGAACCATCGTGCAAAGGGTTGCTCCGGGTTGGAGAAGAGGGCGCCGTAGTTCTCCAGGCTGAAAGTTTGCGGGAGTATGGACGTCCCGGACACGCTGCCGACAGGGTTCAAGGACGCCGAGAGAATGTACAGGATTGGGATGACGGCGTACACGATGGCGATGATGCCGACGAGGTGGCGCCACCCTACTTCCTGGAACCATCGACCGCGGCGGACCTTGTTCGTCGCGGGCGAGCTCTCGAACGGCTTGCCGCGTTGGGCGGGATCAGTGAGAGCGGCAGGGGATGTCACCTGACCGGCCTGTGGATTTACTTGTGTCATGTCAGCCAACCTCCTCGAGTGCCCGGGTGGCACGGAATTGAAGTGCGGCGAGGACGCCGGTGATAATGAACAGGATCACCGAGATCGCCGATGCGAAGCCGATCTGCTGGGCGCCGCCCCCGAATGCCAGGCGGTAGGTGTAACTGATCAGGATGTCCGTGCCACCGGCGGTCGGGTTGTCGGGGCTGAACGGCCCGCCCTCGGTGAGTAGATAGATCGCGCCAAAGTTATTGAAGTTGAAGGCGAAGGCGGACACCAGAAGAGGCGCGATCGCAACCAACAGCAGTGGGAAGGTGATCTTGCTGAAATTCGTCCACCCGGTGGCCCCGTCGAGTGACGCGGCTTCCTTGTAGTCGGATGGGATGGCCTGCAACGCACCCGTGCAGACCAGGAACATGTACGGAAAGCCCAGCCAGAGGTTAGCCAGCAACACGGCGATTTTCGCCCAGAACGGGCTGCCGAACCAGTTGATGTCGAGGTTCAGCAGGTTGTTGATCAGGCCGAACTCGGAATTGAAGAAACTCGACCAGACCAGCAGGGCGATGAACCCCGGGATGGCGTACGGCAGGAGCAGGATCGACCGGTACGCCCGCTGACCGCGCACCCGGGGGTCATTGAGAACTGTGGCCAGGAACAGGCCCAGCGCGAAGGTCGTGCCCACGGACAGGACGGCGAACACGAGGGTCCAAATGAAGATGCCGACGAAGTCACTGCTGATCCGCGGGTCGGTGAACGCCCGCACGTAGTTGCCCACGCCGACGTTCTCGCCCCAGGACTGGTCGGACAGGCGTTCGCCCTCGGCGCTGGTGAAGAACTTCCGGTCGCCGGACTGGACGGGCGTGTACTCCACACCGGTGTCGACGTTGGTGATCGTGTCGGTGGCCTCGTCGTACTCCAGCGGTGAGAACAGTTCGACGGCGCTGAACCCCTGAGCGGTGATGACACCGTCCTCTGTCGGTACGGCGAACCCCTCGAGGTCCCCGCCCGGCTGGCTGAACTCGTTGATCTGGCGGCGGTCCAGCAGGGTGAATCCTTCCGCCGCGGTGATGACACCGTCTTCCACCGTGACTGTGTTCGGGTCCAGCTCGCTGAGCCCGTCCGGTGTACCGGCGAAGACATCATTAGTTGCGGCATCCACGAGGAGGAACGTGTAAGGGCCGGAGGTCGCCGTGCCTTCGCTGCCGACCGAGAGCCCGAAGGTCCTGGCACCTTGGACCTGCTGCGCGGCGTTCCCGATGATGCGCGAAACTGTCACTTCTTTTGTGGTTCGCGTTCCGTCCCCGTAGTTCGTCGTGGAAAGTTGGAAGGTCATAAGGATCGGGTACACCACGAACAACACGAGCAGGAGCGTGCCTGGGACGAGGTACTTGGCCGGCACGAAGCGGCGGCTTGCATACGTCACGGCGAGTACGGCGACAACACCCCAAATGGCAGCCAGGAAACCCCACTGCCGGGTGCTGACCAGAGCCGGGGTCAGCATGACTGCCAACCCGATGATCGTGCCGAGAGCGACGATCTTGATCAGCAGGCCGATAACACTGCTGGACCTTTCTTTCTTGTTGCCGGGGTCATCCCGTTGTGTCTTCTTCTCAGCCCTGCTTGTTAGACGCTGGTCCACGCCGTCACGCTCCAAAAGTCGCTTGAGAAACCTCTATGGGTTGTTTGTGTAGGGGGCGCTGATGGTCCCCGGGCACCCAGGGGCCGCGCCGGTCGGCCCGGCACCTGGGTGTGAAGTGGCGTCACTGGCCAGCGATGGCCTGTGCGATCGTTTCGTGGGTCTGGTTCATCGTTTCGGTCGGGTCAGCGCCGCCTACGATCGCAGACCATGCCTGCCCGAGCGGGGCGAAAACTTCCGCCATGGCGGGCAGCGCCGGCATCGGGGCACCCTGGTCGGCTGCGGTGGCGAATGTCAGCACGTCCTCGTCCGTCACTGCTTCACGCACCGACACCATGGCAGGCGGCTGGTTGCTCGCCTCGAACAAGGTCTGCATGGCTTCTTCGTTGTTGACGCCGTTGGCGACGAATTCCTGTGCGAAGGCCTTGTTCTTACCGTTGGAAGCGACCATGAAACCCTGGCTGCCCATGAACGGCTGGGTCGGCTGCATGCCCTCGAAACCCGGGACGGGCTGGATCGAGTAATTTTCCCCCAGCGCTTCCTTGACGTCCGGCAGCGCCCACGGACCCGACACCATGCAGCCTGCTCGGCCCTCGGTGAACAGCGAAAGGTAGTTGTCACTGCTGATCGACCGTCGGATCGTGTCGGCACCGCCTTCGCCCAGCGAAGCGATCTTCTCGGCTGCGGCGATGGATTCGGGCTTGTTCAGCCCGAGATCGGTTGGGTCGTAGTTGCCCTCCGCATCACGGCCGAAGACGTATCCGCCTGCGGAGGTGAACAGTGGCTGCATGTGATACGCGTCGCCCAACTCGCCCTGCTGCAGGATGAGCGGAACATCCAGGGTGCCGGCATCCACGGCTGGCTGCCCGGCCGCGATGACGTCCTCGATCGAGGCGTAGGTGTCCGGGGCGTACTCCGTGTTGCAGTAGAGAGCTACTGATTCGACCATGTACGGCAGGGCGTAGAGCTGGTTTTCGTAGGTGGAGGCGTCAACCGCCGTCTCGGAGTACCCGGCGAGGTCATCCGGTGAGAGCTGCAGCGGGTCGACGGCACCGTTCTGTACAAGCTGCCCGATCCAGTCGTGGGCACCGGCGACCACATCGGGCCCGTTCCCCGCCGAGTTCGCCGTGATGAACTCCTGCCGCGGATTGACGATTCCCTGGACGCCGACCGTGATGCCATTCTCCTCGGCGAAGGCATCAGCGATTTTCTGGATGTACTCGACCCGGGGCGGCTCGGCCCAGATGATGAGGTCTTCGTCGCCTCGAACAGCGGGTGCGGCGCTTTCTCCTGTTGACGGTGCTGCCTCCGTCGACTCGGCCGGAGCTGCTTCAGTACCGCCACCACCGGTGCATCCGGTGAGGAGGAAGGAAAGGCTGGCAACGACGGCGAAGGACTGGACAGTAGCGCGCGTAGTTCTGTTGCGCATGGTGCTCCTCAAGCGTGAATCGGTTGGCGCGGGCCCCGATTATGGCGAGAGCGCTGCGCTGCGGACACGTCGACAGTAGCGCGCAGAGAACCGAAATGGAAGCGCTTACAAAAATTTGCTTATCAAGAGTTGGTTTCGACCCCTATCGAGGGTCGTGGAGGGGTTAACTCGCGGGACTCGTCGACAGCGTCGCTCCCAAATTGCCTCGAGGCAAAGGTCGGGTTGGGCCTGGCCCGGCAGGCGCGACAGGAAGGGGGTGCGTGCGCCGGAGGTCGTTGCTCAGCAGCTACCAGCGCATACTTCGCGTCCGCCCTGAGGCGGAGGAGTGGCCTTTGATGGTGCCCACCTCGGCAACCCTGATTTCACGCTGGCATTCGATAGGGCGTTGATGGGCATTGGGTTATGAGCTGCTGATCCACATCGAGAAGGCTGGACCGTGAGCGGGGAGCGTGAAGGTGCCGTCGGCGTCGGCGTGGAGGTTGGGCGTGCCGGCGAGGCCGGTCAGGTTCCGCCCGAGGACTGCACTGGATAGCCTGACGGGCGTGTGAGCGGCGCGGGCGGCGTGGATCAGTACGCTTTCGCCCGGCGCCTCACGCAGGAAGGTGACGGCGTCGTTGCTGAATCCGAGCCAGCGGAGGCCTCCGTGGCGCAACGCCACCCTGTCGGCGCGGGCGTTGAACAGGGCCCGAGTGGTGGCAAGGCGCGCCGTGTCCCACTGGGTGGGTTCATGCCAGGGGAATGGGCGGCGCCCGTCCTCTCCATTGAAACCTTCCAGGCCGATTTCGTCGCCAGCCCAAAGCATGGGAATACCGGGCATGGAGGCCAGGAGCCCGAACGCGACGGTGATCAAGTCCTCGTTCCGGTCCAAGTATTCGGCGATCCTCGGCACGTCGTGTGAACCGATCAGGGTGAGCGCGTGCGCTGTCGCACGCCAGGGACGTGCCGCGCTGAAGCTGCGCATCGTTGGGACCATGGATGTCGCGCCGAAGGTGGGCATGGGTGTGAAGGGCCCTGACTCGAAGCGCACCGGCTGCGGTCGTCTGAGCCATTGCCACAGGGGGCGGGAAAAACCGGCGTAGTCCATGACGCCGTGCCAGCCGTCGCCGAGCATGTCGCCGGAGGCGTCGTGGGAGTGTTCTGCCAGGAGCAGCGATTCGGGGTTTGCTTCGGCCATGGTTGCGCGGAGTGTGGTCGCAACCATGTGGTTGAGGTCCGTGGTGCCGAGCCGGCCGGTCATGTTCGCGACGTCGATGCGCCACCCGTCGAGAGCATGTTCACCGATCCATTTCGCCACGGTGGAGTCAGGCCCTTCGTACAGGGCTCGTCGCAGCGCTTGGCTACTGTGGTCGAACTTGGGCAGCGAGGGATGCCCGAACCAGCACACGTACTGGTCGGGGTGATGGGTGAAGGTGAAGTAACCGGCTTCGGGTGAGTCCGCGTCGGCGATGGCTTGCTGGAACCACTCGTGTGCCGCGCCGCAGTGGTTCGTTGTCAGGTCACCCATGATGCGCATGCCGCGTGCATGAACCGCCTCCGTGAGCCGGACTAGGGCCGCGTTTCCGCCGAGCAATGGGTCGACTTCGTCGAATGTGGAGGCGTCGTAGCGGTGGTTGGACCGCGCGGGGAAGATCGGCGTCAGGTAGACGGTGTTCGCTCCTGTCGAAGCGATGTGGTCTAGATGGGCGGTGATGCCGTCGAGGTCTCCCCCGTAGTACTGGAACGGGGTTTCCGGGCCGGAGCCGATCACCGGGTCGTCCCACTGCTGGGGGATCGCCCATTCCGGCGCGGGGCGTTCGACGGACTTGGCGAATCTGTCCGGGAAGATCTGGTAGAGGACGGCGTCGGCTGCCCATGCCGGTGGGGCTGGGTGGGTTGTGATTCGGAAGTCAGCGGCGTCGGTGACGTCTCGGGCGTGGATCCCCTCCCCGTTCAACCACTGGTAGCCCCCCGGTATCCCGTCGAGCAGCCACCGGTAATTCACTACTGGATTCTCGACCCGAAACTGGCCCCGCAGCCATACCTCGTGCTCAGTCTCCCGATCGATCGTCGTCTCCGTCAGGGCCTGCTCGCCATCAATGTAGGTGCGCAGCATCGCCCGGGTCACTCCGCTAGCCCGTGGTACCCGCAGGAACACCGACACCGTGTCACCGATACCCGGAGCGAGGTTGGAGACGTACAGCGCGGATCCGTCATGGTGAGGCACCATCGATAGGTCGGTGAAACCGGCGCCTTCGAGCGACCCAGCCCCCCCGCCGCGCTGGGCGTCCCACTGGCCCCGGGCTGTCTCCCGAAGCTCACCAGCGATTTTTGGTCCAGGTGTGGATTTGTTGGTCATCCCTTGCGCCTTCCTCGAACACCACGCGCTGCGCCTGTGGCATCGACTGGTAATCACTTGTCCCGGTTGGAAGCGGTTCCACTATAGGGCTGTTTTCGGTACACTTGCCACCATGTCGAAGGTTGCCGCTACCGCCCTGCACGAACCCGTCCGCTCTGCTCTAGTCCACTTGTCGAACGAGGAGTCGCGTCGCAGTGATGAATGGTGGCGGTCTTCTGTGATCTACCAGATCTACCCCCGCTCGTTCCGCGATGCGAATAACGACGGGGAAGGAGACCTCCAGGGAATCACGGCAGAACTGGCGAGCATCCAGGACCTCGACGTCGACGCGATCTGGCTGTCGCCCTTCTATCCATCGCCGCAGCGCGACGGCGGATACGACGTCAGCGACTACCGCGACGTCGATCCCATGTTCGGCACGCTCGATGACTTCGACA
The DNA here is from genome assembly GCF_054510955.1 of Arthrobacter pasteuri. NCBI lineage: Bacteria > Bacillati > Actinomycetota > Actinomycetes > Micrococcales > Micrococcaceae > Arthrobacter > Arthrobacter pasteuri. The sequence continues at coordinate 104,301 of NZ_JBTNDO010000001.1, read as the reverse complement.
CCCTGATCGCCCGAGCCCGTGAAGTCGGTCTCCGCGTCATCGTCGATCTGGTCCCCAATCACTGCTCTTCTGAACACGCGCTGTTCCGTACCGCCCTCGCCGCCGAACCGGGAAGCGCCGAGCGGGATGTGTTCATCTTCCGCGACGGCAAGGGAGACTCTGGTGAATTACCGCCGAACAACTGGCAGTCGCATTTCGGCGGTTCCGCCTGGACACGGGTCATCGAGCCCGATGGCAGTCCGGGCCAGTGGTACCTACACCTTTTCGACTCTTCGCAACCTGACTTCAACTGGCACTCCCCCGTCGTACAGGAGGAATTCGAACAAACGCTCCGGTTCTGGCTTGACCGCGGTGTCGCCGGATTCCGGGTCGATGTGGCTCATGCGCTGGTGAAGCATCCGGACCTGCCGGACTGGGGCGGACGAGCTGATGGCGGAAGCATTGAAGGGTTTCCCGGGCACGAGGCGCCCATGTTCGGGCAGCCCGAGCTGCACGACATCTACCGACGTTGGAACGCAATTCTGCGCGAATATGACGGAGAACGCGTGCTGTGCGCCGAAGCGTCGATCTCCCCGGTGGAACGACTTGTGGAGTGGGTCCGTCCTGACCAGATGCAGCAGGCTTTCAACTTCAACTTCCTCGGCACGAGATGGGAGCCAGAACCGCTTCGGTCGGTGATCGAGTCCTCACTGCGGGGCTTCGATGCCGTCGATGCGCCTACCACCTGGGTTCTCTCCAATCACGACGTCGTGCGGCATGCGACTCGGTTCGGTTACCCCAACGGAGGGCAGCCCGAGGGCATTCGAGAAGGCGACGGAATCGGCCCCGACGATGCCCAACCCGACACCCAACGGGGTCTTGTCATGGCTCGCGCTGCAGCGATGCTCATGCTCGCCCTCCCCGGCGGAGCCTACCTCTACCAGGGCGAAGAATTAGGCCTTCCCGACCACACGGAACTTCCCGAGGACGTGCGGCAGGACCCGACCTTTGGTCGAACGTCCGGCGCGCGTCTTGGCCGGGATGGGTGCCGGATCCCCCTCCCATGGACGCAGGATGGCCCCACTGCCGGTTTCAACGACACCGGCGTCTCGTGGCTTCCGCAACCGGCGAAGTGGAGCGACTACGCCCGCTCTGCGCAACAGGGCGATCCTCGCTCAACCCTGTCCCTCTACCGTGCAGCACTCGATCAAAGAAAAGCCCTTCGGCTGGGCTCCGGATCCTTCTCCTGGCACGACGGCTTCGACGATGACGTCATCGCGTTCGTGAATCGTGACGTACTGGTGCTTCTGAACCTTGGAACCCAGGACGTTCCTCTTCCCCCGTTCGACGTGATCCTCGACAGTATCGACGTCACCGAGAGCACGTCCCGGACGAGCCATATACTGGTCCACGAGCAGTGCGTTTGGCTGCGATTCAAGTGAGTCCACGTCGCGGTCGCGGGCAGTGACGACCGGGAGGGAACGTGGCCGTACTGGGCATCAAGGATGTGGCACTCGCCGCCGGCGTCTCGCAGGCGACTGCGTCGCGTGCACTGAGCGGACGCGGAAGCGTGTCCGAAAAGACCCGCGTCCGGGTCCGGGCCGCAGCCGCCGACCTCGGTTTCCAGGTCTCCTACCACGCGTCCAGTCTCGCCACGGGCCGCAGCCGCAACATCGGTGTCGTCCTTCCCTACGTGAACCGCTGGTACTTCTCGACCGTTCTCGAAGGTCTCACGCGTCAACTCATCGATGCCGGCTACGACCTCACCCTGTACGACTTCCAGGGTGATCGGCACCGCCAAAGCGTCCTGAATGATTTCCTCTTGAGGAAACGGCTCGACGGTGTGATCACGGTCGGCCTTCGGCTCACCGACGACGACGCCACTAGACTCCTCTCACTGGGTATTCCTGTCGTCAGTATCGGCGGCGCGCTTCCTGGCATGGCTTCGTTGACCGTCGACGAACACGCCATCGGGCGCCTCGCAACAGAGCACCTCATCAGTCTCGGCCACACCCGGATTGCACACATCGGCGGTGAGCAGGAGTCCAATCTCTACTTCCATATCTCGCGATCCCGGCGAGAGGGTTACCGCACGGCGATGGAAGCAGCCGGTCTCGAGCAACGAGCCGCATGGTCGGTCATCAGCGACTACACCGCGAACAGCGCATACACGGTGGCGAAGTCCCTGCTCGCCGACCCGCACAACCGTCCGACCGCGATCTGCTGCGCCTCCGACGAGATGGCCATCGGCGTGATCCTCGCAGCTCGTGACCTCGGGCTCCACGTCCCCGAACAGCTGTCCGTCATCGGCGTCGACAAACACCCACTCGGCCTGATTTTCGGACTGACCACCATCGACCAGTTCGTCCAGGAACAAGGGACGCGAGCAGCACAAGTTCTCCTCGATGAACTCGCCGAGCCACAACCAGGCGGTAGCGGCTCGCCACCTGAGCTAACCGAGCTCCCTATCGGCATCGTGGTTCGGTCGTCTACCGCAGCCCCCACCACGGACCCGAACTCCACCTTCCACTGAACCTCCACGCCTGCAAACCGTCTCGGACGCAGCGGTGCTCTTGCGCGCGGGCGCACACTCACGGCATAACGCCCTCCCCGGAGGCGCCAAGGTATCTACGCCGCTCCGCATCAGGAGCACTATTAGATAGTCGAGTGAATTGCGTGACCCTGAAAGAGGGCAAGTTATGTTCAAGGCTCTGTTGTGCAAGCTGAACATCAGCCACAGGTGGCACCTCGAACACACTGAAGACGGGAGCCTCTATAGACGATGCCTGCGTTGCGGCAAAGATGACAACAGGGGTGGCCGCGGCGGGACCGGTCACCCGAGTCCCTGGTGGGCAGGACCAGGCCCAGGAGGGCCGATGTGATACTTTCACCAGCGGCGGACGCACGCCGAACGGCTGCTCGCCCAAACCAGGGAGACGCACTCTGCAAAACGCGTCGCGCCAAGATTGCCCATGCCGTCTCGAAAACCTAAAGCTTTACAAGGCACTGAGACGAGCCGAGTCACGAGCAGCCACTCCCCCAAGGTGCTTGGCCTGGTCTTGTGTCGAAAACCTGTCCCAACGCATCTCGTCTCGAAAGTACTCGTCTCGGACCTTTCTGAGCCTAGCTACCCGTGTTAGGCCGCTTCCGCCCCGCGCAACGACTGAAGGATCAGGGTGATTGACAACCACCTGCACGTAAAGGACCCTTGCCAGGACAAGCGTCTTTTACATGAGGGGTGGCGTGCAGAACAACATCCGCGATCTTCGCGCCAAGACCGGCATGTCCCAGCGGGAGCTAGCCGAGATCCTCGAGGTTTCCAGGCAGACCGTCAACTCGATCGAGACGGGTCGCTACGATCCGTCCCTGCCCCTGGCGATCGCCATCGCCCGCTACTTCCACCGCCCACTAGAGGAGATATTCCATGCAGACTGACAAGCGTGCTCACCGCAACATAGTGGCCCTCGGGATCCTGGGAGTGATCCTCGGCCTGGTAACCATCACCGTGGTGCTACTCCGCGAGCACGCCCCGGGCGCCATGATCCCCGGGTTCGTGGTCGGACTCGGAATCGGCATCGCCGCAGCCCTGATCATGGCATGGCGAGTACTTCGCCGGCCGGAACGTGCCACGACCTTCGAACGGGCGTGGACCCAAACCGGAGACGAACGCGAGGACACACTCCTCACCCGCGCGTTAGCTGTCGTCGGCCTGGTGTCCCTCCCGCTGATCGGCATCGCCACGCTCGCCATCGGATTCGGCGCCGAACCACCGATGATCATGACTCTGCTCATGGGGACCCTGTTCATTACCGGCGCCGGTTCCTTCGCCGTCATCAACCACCGAAGCTGACCAACGAATATCCGCCCACGTGTCTTTGACCGACACAGGGCCGCACTGCACCAATCGTCAACAGTAAAACCCACAGGATCGGTTGCCAGACACCCGGACGAGAGACCACTACTCCCCCGCCACTACTGGTCCTTTCCTGTCTTACTACCCTGTCTCGTGAGAGTGGGCGGTGTTTTATGACGGAGAAGTGAGTTGCGAGACAGTTTGCAGGGCGAAACCGACCCCCTTGAGACGTTGCGAGAGCGGGTACCGGGTTGGGCGCCTGATGACATTTATCCTTGGTGCTATGCCACAGCCAAGGAAAGCTCTCTCTGCCGCCCGGGTGTCCGACGAATCACACCGGGTCACCACTTTCGAGCTCTTCTTCGATCTGGTCTTCGTCTTCGCCTTCACGCAGGTCACCGGTTTCATGGCGCACGAGCACTCGTTCTTCGGAGTCCTGCAAGGCATGATCATCCTGACCCTGCTGTGGTGGTCCTGGGTTTCCTTCTCGTGGCTTTCGAACCAGACCCACGTCGATGAGGGGATCATGCGGTTCGGCCTGTCCGCCGTCATGGTCGCCATGTTCATCGCGTCCCTCGCAATCCCCGAGGCCTTCCATGACCTCGACGGTGGTCTCAGCGGACCCCTCGTGCTGGCCTTGGCGTACGTCGTCGTCCGCGTGCTGCACGTGACCCTCTACGCCTACGCGGCGGGCGATGATCATCCGCTCCGCCGACAAGTCGCCAAGACTGCCGGCGGAATGATCCTCGGCTCAGTGCTCATCCTGACCGGCGCCCTCGTGGGTGGAGCGGCGCAGACCTGGTTCTGGCTGGCCGGAGTCGGCGTCGATGCGGGGATCACCTACCTCACGTCCACCAAGGGCGACTGGCGCGTCCACTCAGCCGCCCACTGGACGGAACGGTACGGCCTCGTCGTCATCCTGGCGCTTGGCGAATCGATCGTCGCGATCGGAGTGGGGGCCTCACAGGAACCGGTGAGCATTGCCATTCTGGCCGGCGCAGTGCTCGGGGTGGCCCTATCGATCTGTCTCTGGTGGCTGCACTTCGACGTCACAGCCATCGCCGCCGAGCACCGATTCGCCGCCCTGCGCGGAGCTGAACGGTCCTCAGCCGCAGTCGATGCCTACACCTACCTCCATCTGCCCCTCGTAGCCGGAATCGTCCTCACCGCCCTTGGGGTAGAGGATGTCCTCGCCCATGTATACGAGACCGAGAACTTCGGTGCGCTCGGCAGCTTCGCCCTCTTCGGGGGCGCAGCCCTCTACCTGCTCGGCAGTGCAGCGTTCTGGCGACGCGTAGGCGGTGGCTGGAAGAAATGGCGCCTGGGTGGGGCGGTAATCCTCCTGCTACTCATACCAGCGGCCTCACCATTGGCCCCGCTAGCGGCACTGGCCCTGGTGACGACGGTGGCCGGACTGCTCGTCGCCGCGGAAAGCACCCTGTACGCAGAATCGCGGTCCAGCATCCGAGCCCAGCACTGACGAGAACGAGCTCGGAGAGATTTCACCCGGCGGAACGCGATGAAGGGTAAGACTCAGGGCTTTGAGCAGGGATGTTAGCGGGGCGGCGAACCGGGGGCGGACGCAGTTCCCAAGGCACCTCCATTTGTCCCATGCGGAGATAGCGATACACCGTCGCCCGGCTGGCGCCCATGATCTTCCCAATATCGGCAGGAGCGAAACCCTGCGCCTTGAGGTGCCTGGCGCGCCTGACCTTTGCACGATCGGCAGTTACTTCCCGTCGGCCAGCTTTCCACCCATTTTCCGCGGCAGCGGCCATACCGGCCCTGGTTCTCTTCCCACGTTGGTTCCACTCGAGGAGTACGTTGCCCACCCGATGCCAGAGCCGGTCATTGAAACCCACCTCGCCCCGATGCGCCCCCCCCCGACATCGACAGTGCGGTGCGTCCACTCACCCGCCGCATGATCCTGCCCGAAGCCGCACGTCTGACCAGCGGCGTCTACAGCCGCCAGCGGCTCACGATGCCGACCCTCGTCGTCTTCGGCCGCCGCGACCGACCCTGGACCGAGGAACTCATGAAACGTACCTGCCGCAATCCGCAGCGGTACGCCGATCGCGTCGAGTCCGCCTACGTCGACGGCGCAGCGCATTTCATCACCGACGACGCCCCCGCCGCAGTCGCCAACCTCGCAATCGACCGGTTCGAACGAGCAGACTGACATAGGACCCACCACTCACCTGTCAACGCATTCTGAGAAAACGGGACGACTACCCTACTGGCCGCCGTAGCGCTTTTCCATGATCGCCAAGGGATCCTCTTTCAAGACGCGAATTGAATAGGCTGCGCTCCGGGTTAGTGGCCGGCTGGTGGAACGGTCGCGGGTCGATCATTCAGGGCCCGGTTTGATATTTGGCAAGCCCTAGCTTGTCATTCCTAACCTGCCATCCCACACCAAAAACCACACTGGGACTGTGACCATCGTCGTTCGACGACTCTCCTCAGCTGGCGCACCTCAACTAGATCCGTGGTACGTCGGATAAGGCGATGGCTGCTCCCTCCGCATCGCGGATCTGCGATCGAGCCAGGTCCTCACGCAGGACAGCTGCGTTCATACGGCACGTGATGGTTCGATCTGTTCCAAGGAAAGTCCCGGACAGCAACTCCTGCCCGTCCTCTCGTATCAGGACGACGTCGTATGACTGGCCAGCAGGAGGACCATCAATTTCAAGGACCGTCTCCGTTCCCCAGGTATGAGCAACGAGCTCAGCGTCCATGCGTGCCCCCTGCGCCGGGCAAAAGAGAGCGCCACTGAAGAGGCAGCCCGACCCTTTTGGTGAAGCCGTGCAACGCTCTACTGCCGCCAGCAAACCCTGACAACCAAGGTGCGGGCCACTACGCCCACCATGCGTCTCTTCGAAAAGGCCACCCTTGTCGGACCGAACCTCAGGTAATCCACAGGGTTACCGCAAGATCGGTTTGTGCCTTGCTCGTTCCGTCGACGGGTTTCTATCGTGCCCGTGGGGGTTTCATATTGTCTCGGTCTCACTTTCACTGGTTTTCAACGCCTTCTCCGGCGTGCCCAGAATCGTTGTCGTGGTGGCCGGCATGTACCGCCACGTCATCGGAAGGCGCGCTGCCCAGTTGAATCGTTTGAACGGCCCCAGGCCCGTCGTTGCCCAATCGCGAGCGCGGCGCGGTGTGTGCGTTGTTGCGGCGGCGGTCGCCCTCGTGGTCGGGGTGTGCGGGTGGGGGCCTGCTGTCGCCGCGTTACCTGCTGAGGCGAGTTCGATTCCTGTTCCGGCGGAATCTTCGTCGCCGCCCGAGGCCACCGAGGGTGTGGACGAGCCCTCCACGCCCTCCACCTCCGTTCCGATGCCGACACCGGCTGCCAAGCAGCCGTCGGCCCAGCCGAGCGTTGCCCAAGAGCCGGTTCCGGACGAACCGGAGCCCCTCACCTCCGCCCCCTCCCACGTCGTGGAACCTATTTCGCCTTCTGAGCCGGCCACCGCCACGGATCACGACGTGCGGGGCGATGAACCTCCGACTGAATCCGATCGCGCACCACCGGCGGAGGCCGAGACGGCAGACGAGTTCCGAACTTTCGCTGTGGCCGGTGTCGCGGCCGCAGGGATTCCCGAGGGGCCCCGCCAGGTATGGGCCGAGTCCTTCGAGCAGGGACTGACGAACACCGCCAGCGGGCTTCCCTCCTACTCCGGCGGCAAGTACACGGCATCTCCGGGATGGGTGAGCGGAACAAGCTGCACGGGAGTGCTTCTCAACTATGTGGCGCCCTTCCCCAATACCGCGTTTTGTCCGACCCAGCAGAACGGTTTGGGCCAATCGTCCCTCGCGGCGCGTGATGTCCGACGCATGGCGGATGTGCTCGGCCAGGTACAGGCAGGTGTGTCCGGCTCCTCGTCCGCCGCGTCCCCCGCGAATGGCTCGACCACCAGCACACAGGTCAACCACGCTCTCGTCTCACTGCCCTACGCCACAGTCCTGGGTGGTACGACGGTTCTCCAGTCCGCGGCGGGAATCGGCGTGACGGCCCCTGATGCCCGGTACTACGCCCTCGGGTTCAGTGCCGTGGGCACGCGGTGTGGCACGAACAATGCGTCCCTGTCCTTGAACCTCGTCTCGGATACCACGACCCTCCTGACAGGGTTCCCGGCCCCCGTGGTGCCGTGCACCAGCACGGGCAACGTCTACTACACCTCTCCGCCGCTTCGGACCCTTGGCACCATTTCCGGCATCGTCGACCCCGCCTGGTCAACCTCCGTCCGTGCAGCAACCTACAACGGGTCGAACACCGCGCTCCTTACCCCCGCGCAGATCTCCGCTGCCAGGGTGCAGCTCACGAACACCGTGACGGGTACGGGCAGTGGGTTCGGCGTAGACGACATCCGCGTCCTCGACGTCACGCCCGCCCTCGACGTCGCCGTACCGGCCCAATCCACAGCGACGGTCCCGACTACCCTGACCTATACGATCACCAACACCGCGGATCAGCTGCTGAAAGCCGACTGGCGGTTTTCCACGACGCTGCCGCAGGGCCTGAGGGTCGCCTCGAACTCTCCGGTCGCCGGGACGTGCGCGAACGTCACGGGTGTTCCCTTTAGCGTCACTGCCGCAGCAGGTTCGGGCTCCATCACCGCTGTCGGCGGGGACCTCGCCGCGGGTGCGACCTCGTGCACCATTCTCGTCGATGTGGTTGCCGCCGATCCCGGAACGTACTCCAGCGGCACCGTGGCCCCTACGGGACTCGTCGCCTCGCCTGCCATCGACCTGACCATCGAGCCCGCGACGACGATCACGGTGCGCAAGAACTTGCCGTCACGCGCGACGCCCGCCGATCAGTTCACCCTGTCACTGCGAACGGGGGCCACCATCCTGGCATCGGCCACGACCACCGGTACAGCCACCGGCATCCAGACCGCGCAGATCTCCCGCTCGGTGGTCCAGCCCGGCTCCACCTACACGATCTCCGAAGCATCGACCAACAATGCCGGTATCGGCTACTCGAACAGTTACGAGTGCACTCGGTCCGGTACCGTCATCGCATCCGGATCCGGCGGATCGGCTGCGATCACCATGCCCGGTGACGTGGGAGCCGAGGTCACCTGCACCTTCACGAACACCGCGCAGCCTGTGCGCCTGTTCTGCGACACAAATCACTTCTACTCGATCCAGGCCACCGGTGCACTGGAGCAAGCGGACATCACAGCAGGAGGTTCTCCTGCCGCCATCGGAACCTGGACGAGCGTTTCATCAGCGAACGCCCTCGGCGTCGGCGCAGGTGGGAGCGTCGCCTACGCGCTCGACCGGTCAACTGACGGAAGCGACGTGCTGTCCGTTCTCAAGTGGACATCCAACGGCGGTTTCGAGAAACTGACCGGCACGGCCTACACGACCAGGACCACCAACGGTACGGAGGTACCGGGCACCATCGTTGCCGGCGCCGTCGACCTCTCCAGCGGCCGCTATCTCTTCGGTAAGTTCAACAGTGGGCAGTTCCACATCTGGAGCTTCACCGAGACGAACCCCACCGCCTCCCGCTTCGCCTACGTGGGCTCGTTCACCGCCGCCACTGCATCGGCGAACGGAGACATGGCTTTCGACGCCGTTGGTAACCTGTACGTTGTAGGCGCGCCTGCGACCGACACCACGACTACCGCGACGATCTACACGATCGCCAGGGCCACGCTCGCTGCCGCGAACGGTGGCACGCTGGCGGTGGGCACGTCGACGCCGAAAACGTTGACCGGCACGGACGCACCCTTCGCCGCCGCCAACGGCGTGGCGTTCTCGCCACGCGGTACCCTCTACCTCGGTAACGCCGGCAGCGCCTACGAGTTCGACGCCAACACGGGACGCCGTGTACCGGGCACCCCCCGCGTCGCCGTGAATTCCACCGACCTCGCAGGCTGCACGACGCCCTCGACCATCACCGTGCAGAAGAACGTGGTGGCACGCCAGGCCCCCAGCGATCAATTCACCCTGACGGCCGCGACAGGATCGCCACTGGCGACAATCGCCACGGCAACCACCTCCGGTGCTACGACCGGTCGGCAGACCGAGCAGCTGGGCCCCTTCCCCGCTTCGGCCGGGAGCACGATCACCATCTCCGAGGCCATGGCCGCTAACTCCGGCTCCGCGCTCAGCAGCTACAGAACCTCCTACGACTGCTGGGCAAACGGCGTGCGATTGAGCGCCGGTACCACCCCGACAGGCACCGTCACGATGCCAAGTGGTCTGGGCGTGAATGTGAACTGCACATTCGTCAACTCCCCAGGTCCTGTTGCGGCCTCAAGCGTGCGGATCACGAAGACCATCCGAGAGGCCTCGGGCCTGACTCGTCCCGGCGTCGACTGGACCGTGGGCACGACGGCGATGGCGACAACAGGTTCCGCGACCGCCCTCCCGAGTGATGTGCCCAGACAGCAGACCGATGCTGCCGGCCAAGCTAGCTGGCAGGTGCTCTACGGGTCGACGGCGTCACGGGCAACGGTCGTCGTCTCGGAGGTCCAGCAGGAGGGTTTCGCCTTCGTCAGCGGCTCCTGCACGGTGAACGGTACTGCCGTCCCGACCACTTTCGCTCCGGCCAACGCTCCGGCCGGGCAGGCCATCAGCGCCAGCCTCACCGGCATAGCTCCCGGTGCGACGATCGAATGCGCACTTGTGAATCGGCCTACCGCATTCCTGACGCTCGTGAAGGATGTGGCGTTCGGCTCCGCACTGCCGACGGACTGGACCCTCAGCGCCATGGGCCCCAGCAGCGCGCTGCCCGGCCCTTCCGGACGCTCCGGATCGGGGGCGGCCTCGAACGTGCCCGTGACCCCCGGCGTCACCTACCGTCTGGCAGAGAGCGGTGGCCCTTCCACCTACGTGCAGACCGGCGCCTGGCAGTGCAGCACCGCCACGGGTGCCACCGTCACTGTCACCGCGGCGGGAGACATCACCCCGACATCCGGCGCCTCGATCACCTGCACCGTGACGAATGCGACGGCGGCCCTCACCCTGCTCAAGCAGGTCATCGACCCGCGGCCGGGGTTCCGGGCCCAGGACTGGACGGTCACGGCAACACCGGCCGTCCTGGCCGGCGGGGTCCTGCCGACAGAAACGCGGCCCGGCGCCGAATACGTTGCGTCGGGCAACCCTACGAACACCTTCGACGTGCGCCCGGGCCATGGCTACACGCTTTCGGAGGCGGCCACGGACCCGACCCGGAAACTCGCCTACCAGGAACTTCGTCTCGAGCGGCTGTCCGGCTCGACATGGGTTCCGGTGGCCTCGCGAACCATCACCGCTCCACCAGCGGGTCAGACGGCGCTCTACCGCTTCGTCAATGCCCCGGTGGAGCCGACCACCCTGCCGCTCACCGGCGGCACCAGCGCCGACGCGTTCTACATCGGAGGTGGAGTGCTGCTCGTCGCGGCCCTCGTCCTCATGGTGTGGAACAGGCGTCGACGAATGCGAGGCGCCTTCCGCTGATGCGCCCACTCCCCCTCCATTTCCCCGTTCCTGCTCTTTCATGTTCGTCAACCGGTCTCACCCTCGTACCACTTCCATAGGAGATAACACGTGTCCATTCCCATCCTCCGGCGGCTCTCCGCCGCTGTCGGCGTGCTGGCGCTGAGCGCAGCGGCAGCATTCGTCGCCGTCTCACCGGCAACCGCCGTCACCCAGGCAGGCAACATCGACCCGAACCAGGCCCGCACCCTGACCATCCACAAGTTCGCCCTCGGTCCTGAGAACGGCCAGAACATCGGCACCGGCCAGGAGGTCACCGTCCCGGGCACGCCCCTGGCCGGCGCCACGTTCACCGCTGCGCTGGTCCAGGGTGTGGACCTCACCACGCCGGATGGCTGGAACCAGGTGTCCGCGCTGACCCCGGCGACAGCAGCCTCCCGCGTGACCGTCGCTGACACCTTCACGGGGACGACGGGCTCCGACGGCGTCGCGGTCTTCAACACCCTGCCCATCGGGCTGTACCTCGTGACCGAGACGGTGCTGCCCGCAGGAGCCACCAACCCGGCGGCGCCGTTCCTCGTGACGCTGCCCTTCCCGACCGGCCCCGGTGGAGCGCCGTCGAACCAGTGGATCTACGATGTCCACGCCTACCCGAAGAACGCGGTGACCGACCTGACGAAGACCCGCGTGCCGGCTCCGGCCAACTCGGTCGAGGCCCGGAACCCGGACCTCATCCGCTGGGCGATCAGGTCCAATGTGCCGACCCTTGCCGCGGGCGACGCCCTCGACACGTTCGTCCTGTCCGACACACTGCCCGAGCAGCTCGAGTACCTTGCGGCCGGTCCGACAGGCGTCGCCCCGACCAGTGTGCGGGTCGCCAACGCAGCCGGTGCCACCCAGAACTTCGTCGAGGGGACGGAGTACACGCTCGTGTATGACGAGGCGTCACGCACGCTCACGGCGACCTTCACGCCGGCGGGCCTGACCCGCCTCAGGGCGCTGCCCGCGGGGGATGTCACCCTGACCGTCCTGAGCCGCGCGGTGACGATCCCCTCCAACGGCATCATCACGAACACGGCGTCGAGCATCGTGAACGGTGCCACGGAGACGGTGACCGGCAGCACCCCAATCGGCCAGCTCACGGTCTTCGCTTTCCAGGGCGAGAACGGAGTGCGGACACCTCTCGCAGGTGCCGTGTACCAGGTGTTCCTCAACCAGAACGACGCCAACCTGGGCCAGAATGCCGTATTCATCGACGGCCTCCAGAACTGGACGACCGGGGCGAATGGTTTCGTCGCGATCCCCATCATCACGCCGGGGAACTACTACGTACGCGAGATCACGCCTCCGGGTGGCTTCCAGATCCCCGCGCCGAACCAGGTCCAGACGCAGGTCGTCGCCGGTCCGAGCTCGATCACCGCTCCGGTCCAGAACTACGTCGAGTTCGAGCACGACCAGGTTCCGGCCTTCGCGCTCCCTCTCACGGGTGGCGACGGTGCCCTGTGGTTCACAGTCGGCGGAATCGGCCTGATTTCCATCGCCCTCGGGACGGCGATCGTCGCCGCGCGGCGTCGTGCTTCGACGGCTCCGGTCACCGCGTAATCTAACGGCATGAACTCGAAGGCGGGGCGTCAGGACGGCGCCCCGCCTTCGCGTGTCCCAGAGAAAGCACCCATGGACTCCTCCACCGAGCGGACATTGACTCCCCTGCACCACGACCTGGCAGGACGGTCGGGTTGGCGGCTGCCCATGCTCTCCCTGGTGGTCGCGATGGCGATCATCGCCGGTGCAGCCCTCCTCCTGTATCCCGCTGCGGCCGCCTGGTTCAGCTCCGTCGAGCAGTCACGCGAGATCGACAAGCTCACCCAGGACATCAATGATCTGGGTGCGGACACGCTGCGCAAAAGACTCGCCGAAGCACGTGCCTACAACCAAAGTCTGGGTGGGGGCGGCGCCGATGTCGCTGCGAATGAGCGCCTTCCCCTGGCGAAGGATCCCGGCGCCGACAGCACCCTGACGTATGGCGCCATGCTCCGGGGCGATTCCGAAGGCCTGATGGCGCGGATCAGGATCCCCGCGATCACCCTCGACCTGCCCATCTACCACGGCACCAGCAATACCGTGCTCGAGCGCGGGATCGGCCACCTCGAGGGTACGGCGCTTCCCGTCGGGGGACTGTCGACCCACTCGGTCATCACCGGACATCGCGGCCTCGCGACGTCCGAGCTCTTCTCCAAACTGAACGAGGTCGAAGTCGACGACACGTTCACCATCGAGGTCTTCGGTAAGACCCTCGCGTACCGCGTCGTCGGGACCCTCGTCGTCGAGCCCGAGGACACCGAGAGCCTGCTCATCCAGCCGGGCAGGGATCTGATGACCCTCGTCACCTGCACCCCGCTCGGTATCAACAGCCACCGCATCCTGGTCACCGGTGAACGCATCACGCCCACACCCCAGGCCGACGTCGACGCGGCAGGTGAAGCCCCCGATGTTCCCGGATTCCCATGGTGGATGTACATCGCAGGCGGCGTCGTCGTCGCCACCGGCACCTACGTCTGGGCATCAGGCCGACCACCAAGGCCAGTCCAATCGAACCTTCCACAGGAGCACCAAGCGCAACCGGTGTCGTTCCCCTGACCTTGGCCCGCCCGGTGTTGCTCTTGTCCGCTCCCATGTTCGAGCGGACACTGATGGTGTGCAGGACGTCGAGGTTCCTCTGTCCACTGTTGAACGGGTAGCAGCGTCAGCAGCACATGCTGACCGGCCGGTCCGGGTACTGCAGCACGAGCTCGTACCGTTCGGGGTGCCGCTGTCCAGCATGACCACCGGGGGGTTGTGGCGCTTGGCGGGTACCGCCATGGATGAGCGCGGAACGAGACGTTTCCACGCCGTATTGAAAGTGGTCCATACTCCCCTGCGATGGGCAGGCATCGACGCCATCCCGGTGGACATGCGGGGCTACCTCGTGGCGCACGTTCCGTGGCGCACCGAGGTGGAGGTCTACCGGAGTGATCTGGCGAATTTCCTTCCGGCAGGATTACGGCTCCCTGACATGTACCTCATCGAGGACCTGGATGAGGACAGCGCCGGCATTTGGATGGAGGACGTTCGAACGGATCGGGCCAGGGACTGGAACAACGACTGCTACACGCAGGTTGCGTACCTGCTGGGATACCTGGCAGGTGTCCCGGGAGCTCCAATGGGAACAGGGCGGGACATTGCGGACTTCGTCACGGGACCGGGCGAGCACGTCTTCCTTCCAATGCTCCGCTCGGGAATCCTGCACTCCCACCCCGCCTTCGACGGCACGATCGACCCTCACCTCGAACAGGACATGCTCATCTTCGTCGACTACATCCCTTCCCTGCTGGCCGAGGCGGCAACGCTTCCCAGGACGAGAGCTCACGGGGACGCCTGCCCGCAGAACATGCTGCAGACCAGGACCGGAACGGTCGCCCTCGACTGGGGCAGCTTCGGAACAACCACGGCCGGCTTCGATCTAGGCCAATTACTGGCCGGACGCGCCAACGAAGGACTCCTGGACGGCCCTACCATGGCCATGCTCGCTCCCGCCTGCCTGAGCGCATACCTCGACGGACTTTTGGATGCAGGAATGTCCCTTTCCCCGGCCCTGGTCCGGCGGGGCTTCGCGATCTCCATGGCCTTCCAAAGCGGCCTGTCCGCCCTGTTCCCCCGCGAACTGGAGGGACCTGTCACAGCCGAACTGCACGACCTGATCCGTGCTCGGGCGGGCATGGCACGTTTCATCCTCGACGAACTCACCGCCACCGCACCCCACCCCTAGACAAGAACACAGAGCACCCACTCGATGGGAGTCGGTCGTGCGTGGCGATCATCAGTAGTGGTGGATGTCATTCACCACTCCTGACGCGGAGCGGTACAAGCCAACGATCAAGCACGAAGGCCAGTTACATCCGGCACAAGGCTTGTCTCGCAACCGATGGGACACGAGACAGCAGGATGAGACATCCCGGTTGCTCCAGATCAGTAGCCGTCAGCGCGCGGGCAGCTCGGCGAATGCGCGGAGGCGGCGGGTGACCTCGGCAGGATTGTCGTCCACGAGGAAGTGCGCGCCGCCGGGGAGGAACTCGACGGTCAGGTCGGGTGCGTCCTCAGGAGAGACACCGAGCGCGTCGCGTGGTAACAGCTTGTCCTCAGCGCCGAACAATACGAGGGTAGGTGTGAGCAGAACCCGCCCGCGGTAAGTTCCGCGCAGGATCCTCATGAACCCGGGAAGTATCACCCGCCGATAGAGCTTCGATGCCGCCCGCGCCCGGGCCGGGTCACGCAACGCGGCGACATACGCCTCGACGTCGTCGTCCCGCATCGGCCGTACCTCGAACGACCGGAGCAGCCAATACGCCAGCCGCTGACGCCCGCGTGACAGCAGCCACGGGCCGAGCCCTGGCATTGCAATCACCCACTGGAACCACAGGTGAGGCATCGCGCGCATCATGGCACCAGCGAGCTTCGGGGTCATGCAGATGTAGGGGGCGGGCACTGCGATCGCCACGTAGCGGCTGACCCGGTCGGGATGACGAAGACACAGTTCGAAGCCGATCAATGCGCTCCAGTCATGCGCCACAAGAACCACCCGGTCGAGTCCCAGGGCGTCCAGCAGCCCGATCACGTCTGAGACCAGGGCGTCGACGTCGTAGCCCTCCGCCGGGGCGTCCGTCCGACCGGCGCCCCGCAGGTCGGGAGCGATCACGCGAGCACTCCGGCTGAGGTCCGCCATCACCGCGGCGTACTCGCGCGAACTCTGGGGGAATCCGTGGAGCAACAGCACCGGTGTCCCGGACCCGGCCTCCACCACATGCATATCGAGCCCAGCAACCGCCACCGTATGGTCCCTGATGGCTGAGGCCTCCGTCTGTTCATCCATGATCACACATTACTATTTCCGTAGTACAGATGTTACTACAGAGATAGTAAACGAGTACTATCGACGCCGTGACCACCACCCGCGAGCGTGCACTGGATGCCGCCCTTGACCTTGTCGGCGAGCAGGGAATCCGCGCCCTCGTCCATGCGCGCGTGGACGATCGAGCCGGCCTGCCAAGAGGATCCACCTCGAATTGGTTCCGCACCAGAGAAGCCCTCGTTGCGGGCGTCGTCGGTTGGATTGCGGAGCGTGAGCGCGACGATTTCCATGCCGGAGCCACTGCGACAATCACTACCCCTGATCAGCTGATCGACGCGCTCTCCAGCCTGATCAGTGCCCAAACGGCTCTCTTCGCAGGTCGCACCAGGGCGCGCTACGCGCTGTTTCTCGAGGGCGCCCATGACTCCCAGCTGCTCGAACCACTACTCCAGCAGCGGGCGGCCTACGTCGAATGGGCGACAGACCTTCTCGCGGGCGTCGGGGCCGCTCGACCAGCGGATGCCGTCCGGGCACTCATGGCCGCCTCGGAGGGACTCGTCCTGCATCGGCTCACAGTGGATCCCGACGCGCCGGTACGGCCGGTCGTTGAGCGCATCGTGCGCGCCTGCCTGGACTGACACCTGCCGAACCAACAACCTCTCGAAAACTGCACCGCCGGCGGCAGCTGAAAACCTGATAGACCCGGACCAGGCCCCGGCCGTGATCCGTCCAGTGCCAATGTCTCGCAACCGTTGGGTTGCAAGACACCGGGACGAGAGACCACTACTCCCCCGCCTGTGAGTCGCAGCGCTGAATGGCGGCCTTTCTGTATGGCTTTACGGCACATGGAAGCCGACCCGAACCAAACTCCCTGAGCAACTGAGCCGCATCTCTTCGGATGGGACGCGTCCAACCGGGCCGGGTTAGCGGGGAAGGGCGGTGATCCATTCCGAGAAGTCGGTGAGCTCGGTTCCGGTGAGCACCGCGGCAGGGCCTCTGTCCATGGGGTCGGCGAGGAGGGCCAGCGATTCGGCCGGTAAATCCTTGGTGGACTCCCAGACGATCGACGTGGGCGACCCCGAGTCGGGCCAGCACAGGAAAACGAGGGGGTCCGAGTTGGTGGACTCCACGATGCCAACCCGGTGATTGAGCAGGTTGACGATCTCCCTCGTATACATATGCGCGGCCACCCCTCCAGCAGTCAGGAGAACGCCCGACTCCAAGGTGCCCTTGCGCCCGCGGGGAAGCGGGAGCGACTCGGCTCGAAGGGTTGCGCCCTGCCAGGATGCGACGCCGCCAGGCACGTCGGGCTTGATGGTCTGCTGCCGGGGGAATCGTTCTTGCAGATAGGCGACGATGTCGTCATAGCCGATGCTGATCTTGGTCGCAGTGAAGAGCATCTTGCCGTTGACGTCTCTTACGTCGACTCCCCCGAAATGGTTGAGCGCCGGACGGACCGACCCGATCTCGGTCAGTGCGACGACCCGCGTCGCTCGAAACCAGGGCCGGACTGTCAGGTGGTCGTCGAATACATCGACCCGGAACCGGCGGATTCCAATGGCCAGGAGGACGAAGAGCGCTCCGGCCGCCGTGATCCCGGCCGCACCGACAAGGGGACCCGGCCCATCCATCGTCTCGGATTCCACGACCGAGACGAGCGTAAAAAAACCACCGATAACCAGGAAAACGATGGCGAGCACACGGAACAGGACAGACTGCCAGCGACGATTCTTCACTATGAACAATGCCCTTGTGTCTGGGTTCGGGCGGCCCACCGCGCGACCGTTCCGGTCACCTCGGCTGACGGCCGCTCCGACGATCACGGGAATCACGATTGACAGCAGAACCGCCACGACCACAGAAAACCCGAAGAAAGACACTTACCGAATGTAATGCTTGTATCGCGCATGCGGTGCCCGCAAGGTGGTTCAAGCAAAGGTGTCGGTGCGACGGTAGATGAGACCCTGAATGCAGACGAGAGCTTGCGCTGTGTTTCGATGAATCATGACCACGATCGAGATAGTAGAGGCTCAGGACCTAACGTTGAGCGACGTTCTCGCGCTCTACAACGCGGTGGAGTGGCGTGCCTACACCAAGGATCCGGACACTCTCCGAAAAGCACTCGAAGGATCGTCGACACTCGTGGCGGCCCGCGACGGTCAGATGCTTGTCGGACTGGCGCGCGTGATCTCCGACGGTGCTTCGATCTGCTATCTCCAGGACATCCTCGTCCGGCCGTCACACCACAGGAGGGGCTTAGGACGGGCTCTTGCTGAGCGAGCCCTCGAACAGTACCCGCACGTGCGGCAGAAGGTCCTCATCACTGATGACGAACCACAGCAGAAGGCGTTCTACGAAGCTCTCGGCTACAAGCAGGCAGACGAATTCGCTGGAGGATCCATCCGAGCTTTCGTGCGGTTTGATTAGACGCTACGTGCGAGCGGGGATAGTTCACCGTGTCGCGTATCGAGCGGATCGCCGTAACCAGCAGGCCCGCGGCAGCCAATTCACGAGGTCGGAGAACCTCCAGCGAACGCCAGAGCGGTGCACGGTCGGGGCAGACAGGTTACTCAATAAACCTCTCCGGTGAGTACAGCTAGGCGTACCCACCCGCAACTTCGGCTGCCCTGGCGGAGCTCCTCTTTGTCGCAGTGGTGAGCGTGTGGGTGCAGGTGTTAAGTGACGGATGCGCCGTCTTCGTAGACGACGGAGACTGTGTACTTCGTGCTCGGTTCGGCCGCAGACACCGTGACCGAGTGCTGACCGGGCAGAATCTGATATGAGGTCATGGAGCTGGTGGAGGCGGGGGTGGTCGGGCAGATCACGACTGAGCCATCGTCCAGGGTAAGGGTTCCAGGGCTCAGACACGTCAGATCAGTACGGATGTGGTTGGCGTCCTCAGGCGGTTCGCCGAGCTCGATGATGTGCGTTCCGGTGTAGGTGCCCGAAATGGACTCGGAAACCGCTGAAACCACGGGACCGGTGGGGGCTGGCGGAGGCGGATACTCCGTTTCGAGGTCCCCGGCGGTGCATCCTGTGATCAGGAGGCCGGCGAGTAGCCCGGTAAGCGCCAGGACTGGTGAACGTCGCATGATTCGCATAGCTCAGGTGTGAGCTTGCCTTGAATCCTGAACTGCCGGCGTCAAAGCTCGGATGACGATGGCAGCGCCGATAAGGGTTGTCCCCATGGGTATCAACGCCCATCGAACCAGTGTCAGAACAATGTCTACCAGTCCGACTCCGATAGAGGCAGTTGGTCCCACTGATTCTGCAAGCAGACCGATCAGCTGTGGAAGGAGCACCAATACGAACCCGCCGGCCACAATGAGGACGATGCCCCACTGGACGCACTTTTTTGCTGTCGCTTCCATAGTCCCCCCGAACCGAAACTGATGAGTGTCTGCTGATCGTAGTAGCTAAGAGCGGAGAAGTTACCAGGGTGAATACAGGATTCTGGTCGCCGGCCCCCAACTTTGTTCAGTGCTCCCTGCAATCCGCTCTCCTCGGGAAACGTCGCAGCGGGTGGGCCCTGTGCACTAACGGTCGCATTCTGCACTCTTGGCGTCGGCCGGAGTGTCGCGGAGTCTTGAGTACAAGAGCATGGGAATTCTTGCGATCCGTGGGCAGCCGCTAATAGCCCCGGCGCCGTTTCCCTTCCCGCTGAGGGATCGTCCCACGAACTCGTTGGACAGCGTTCCTTCAAGTCGGGCCGAAAGCTGCAAGGTGCATCGAATCCCCGTCAGATCCTCGACGTCGCTGAGAACAAAAGCATTGAGCATCCAGCCGCGCGGCGGTGAGGCTTGTTCCCAGAAGTTGACCCGGTAGATCGGTGCATCAATGAACTGGTGGTTTTCCGCGTGGACAGTTTCAGATGCCTGCATGCTCTCCACCGTAAGCAGCTACAAGCCTGCACGCGGCTGACGACGAGAGAACGTGATGTAGTCGCAACGGAGCAGTGCCGCAGGAGGATCGTCGTCCGTACCGGGTGAGACACCTAAGCCCAGCCTGCACCCGAGCGACCACCTCCCACCCGTCGTCGTAGGCTGGCCGCATGTTCTCCTTCATCGGCAGGCTCCCGCAGCCCGCGAAGACGCTGTACGTTCTGATCTTCCTCGCCTTCGTGCTGCTGTTCGTCACCTTCGTCATGGATCTCGCGGAAGCACGGAGATTCGCTTTCGTGGGCGTGGGCACCCTGTTCTTCCTGTTGGGTCTTTGCGCGAGCCTGAACATCAACGGCACCGCCGACGGGATGGCATCTGCCATCAAGGAATACCGCCCCATGGGCGCCGATTACTCGCGGTCCTTCCTCTCGACGCCCCTCTACGCGCGCCTCTTCGGCATCATGGCGGCGGTCGTCGGATCAGCCTTCGCCGTGACGGCGATCGTCTCCCCCAACCGCCTCTAAGCAGCAACAGCCTGTCCCGATTGGTGGCGTGCCGGCATGGAGAAGCCGAAGCAAAGCGGGAGGACTGTGCTGATCTTGGAGAGGAAGTCTCCGCCATGATGAGCGGGGGATCCGGAATAGGGTTCGCTCCGAATGCTCTATTCATTGTGGTGCCGCTTGTTCAGGGAGACCTTGGTCGATTCTGGGCGGCAAGCTTCGTATGTACGTTCCGGTTGGTGTCGTTGCTGCGCGCCTTCCGTAGTGAGGAGAGGAAGTGCGCATGCCCTTTCGAAGTAGGCGAACCCTGGAAGCTTGGGTCCGGGAGTTCCGAACCACCCGCGAGGGTGGTGCACTGATCACCGTTCTTGTGCAGGACGGTCTCGATGGCGCTGACACCGGTCTCGTGACGGTCCCGCTGCGCAACGACGGCACAGGCATCTACATGCAGCCCGTAGCTCTCGGCGACCCTCGGTGGTCGATCACGTTCGGGATGTGCGACGCCGAAACAACTCTCACCGCAGCCGAACTTCACGGGCTGGCGGCAGAACTGCTTTTGGCGGCCTCACTGTGCCAGTTCCTGCAGGAAAAATCCGTCGGACACCTCGAAGAACCAGACCAGGACGAAACGAACCCCGACGACCCCGACGGCCCCGACGAAGAAGGTGGCGCGTCCGAGGGAACGGCCGGTGAGGTAGTCCAGGACGCCGAACCGGGCACGAGCACACGGTAGCTACGGCCGATGCCGGCCTGGTTCAGCTGCCGACCCGACTCCCCCATCAGGTCGATAAACGCCTCGTTTCGTGCAACCCGAAATCAAGCACCTGGCGCTAGCGCCCCCGTGGTGATCGGGTCGCCCTTTCAAAGCGTGCAGGAATGACGGCGGCCGGCCCCTGAGAGAGGAGAGCCGGCCGTCGTCGTACTACTCGTGTCGGGCAGACTTAGGCCTCGGACACCTGCGCTGCAAGATTCGCCAGTGTCGAGTCCAGGGCGTCCTGCGAAACCTCGGGAAAGCTGAGCTTCTTCAGGGTCTCCTTGTCAGTGACCCCGGACCAGTCGTACGTGACGGACACCTCGGTGGAACCGGGACCGGCCGTCTCGAACCGCCACACCCATTCCCAGCCCGGGGGCTCCTCCCCCGCGGGCGCGGTCTTCCAGGCGAGGAGCTTGTTCTCGTGATAACCCACCACGTGGTTGTCCGTCTGGTAGTCGCCGCCCATCTTGTCCCAGTTCTGGTTCATCGTGAACATCTGGCCCACGCCGGTGATGCGGTCGGACTTGCTGTCCGACTGCACCATCCCGGAACCATCCAGGGCCGCGTGGTGGGCCGGGTTGGAAAGGAACGTGAAGATAGCGGCGGCCGGTGCGTCGATCGTGCGGCTGGCGGAAATGCTTGTGTCATTCATCGAGCGTTCTCCTTCGGGTTGTGGGCGACGGGTTTTACTTCGCGTCGTCCGGCGAAGATTCTTCCAGGGACCGAGCCCGTACCCGACTCTAGGTCCCTGGCGCGTCTCGCGTGTACTGCTCCGCGCCCTGCCGTTGGTCCTGCCGGAAGCGGACCTGGTCCACTCGACCCTGGACCTCGCCGACCACGGACGCACTCCACGGACCGGAATCTTCTCGGGGCGACAGCCTGCGGGTCATTGCGACGCTGATCGAGGAGCGATGGTTGTGAGGATCCGTATCAGGTCTTCCCGAAGGTCCTCGATGGGCGTAATCGTCCGGGCGTGGCCGGGAGCATCAGCACCCAAGGTGTCTTCCGGGCCATTCTCCCCGTGGGTTGTCCGAACGGAGGCGAGGGCCTCCCTGCCGGCCTGCGTCGTGGAGACGTGGATGCCGCGCTGGCCCACAGCGCCGGGAGACCGTTGTACGTACCCGCGCTTCTCCAGGGTTTTCAAGGTCCTGCCGAGGGTTTGCGCGGAGACCTGGACCCTACGGGCGAGGGTCGCCTGGTTCGTGGTACCGGTCTCGGCCAGGGCCTGCAGGGCGATGAGGTTCGCTTGTGACAGGTCGATTCGGCTGAGGCTCTTGTTGACCCTACGCTCCCACAGGCGGGCCGCGGTGGAGAGAAGCCTCATGGTCGACCACTCATCGGTCGGCCCCACATGATCCACAGCGGTTTCACCGGTTGCGCCGATCTCACCGGAGTCCATGCAGTTGATTGCTGCAGTGGATGAGGTCACCTTCACGTCGTTCTTCATCGTGTTCACTCCCGTGCTCGAAGGGCGATGCGGCCTTACTGACGAGCATGGCTCGGTCGCCGGTCGCCGGTTGCCCGGTGTAACCGGCGACCAACCGTATGCAGGGTTCTGCCGGTCTGCCTGCTTCCCCTGTTGGAGGGCGCTGTTTACCTTGCGAGGAAGGTGATGAGCGCCTGGTTCCACTCGTCGGGGTGGCTGACGTTGCAGCCGTGCGGCCCGCCGACGATGACATGCAGGTCACTTCCGGCCAGAGCAGCGTGCGTGCGCTGACCGGAACCCTCGAAGGGTACGGTCGCGTCCGCGTCACCATGCAGGACCATCGCCGGAACCGTGACCTTGAGCAGGTCATCGCGGAAGTCGGTAGTGCCGAATGCTTCCATGCAGGCCAGGGCAGCTTTCTTGTCGGCCTGCCGGCACAGTTCGAGGGCTTCCTGACGCTGGGCTTCGGTGACCTTCAGTTCGCCGTTCGCGGAGAAGAAGTCGGTGGTGAACCCGTCGTAGAACGACTCCTGGTCCTTGGTCAGGTCCGCGGTCATGCCGGCGGCTGCGTCCTTAGTCAGGGGCCCTTCTGGGTTGTCGTCGCCCTGCATCATGAACGGCGGGACGGCGGAGGCGAAGACGACGCTGCGGATCCGCTCCGGGCTGTACTGGGAGAAGTAGCGGGCAACCTCTCCCCCACCCATGGAGAACCCGACCAGGGTCACGTCCCGCAGGTCGAGTTCCTCGAGCAGGGCCTGGAGGTCCCCGGTCAGTGTGTCGTAGGTGTAGCCGGTCATCGGCTTGTCGCTGCGGCCGAACCCGCGCCGGTCATAGGTGATCGCCCGGTACCCGGCGGCCTGCAGGGCCGGAATCTGGTTCTTGAACGCCTCCCCCGACAGGGGCCACCCGTGGATCAGAACCACCGGACGACCGGTTCCTCCCGTGTCGTCGACGTGGAGGTTGGTGTTCTTGAACAGGCCGTGGTGAGCGACGATTTCCGTCATGCGTTTGTCCTCCTCAGGATCTTTTGTCGACGGCCCGACTGAAGGAGTGCCGGACTCGCTGTGTACTGCATCGACCCTCTTCATTCGTAAGCATGCTGTCTTTCGGATGGGTGACGCTCACATCTCGGATGCATCTGATGCTGCTGCCCGTTGATACTCCATGTTCGTGCTCCCTCACGATCGGGCTGACGAGGTCAGATCCTCTGACCCGTCCAGCAGTGAACTCATGGCCCAGAACATGCTCGATGAGCTCAAGGGCCACGGTGCCGGTACCTCGTCGCTGCCTGTCATGGACTACGACGTCAGGCGCGGCGTGCAGGCTGACATGGGCAATGGAGACCAGTGGCCTGAGATCCGTGAAAGATCCTCGCCGCAAACATCCTGGTCCTGTCCACCCCGATCTGGATGGGCCACCCCTGGAGTGTTGCTCAGCAGGTGATGGAACGCCTCGACGCCGAGCTGCCCGAGACCGATGACGAGGGCCGGCCGATCATGTACGGGTCAAGACTTCCGGGCCCTTGCGGGGTGCCGGTACCTGATGGCCGGGTTCGAGCACTGGGTCCGCGGGGGTTCTGCCGGTTAAAACTTGACCGGCGCTACAGGCATCGTTGAGGGAAGCATGGAGATACTGGACTGGTTCGTTTGTCGTGTCTGAAGTACATCCGCCTTTCACTCGGCGTTTCTACGCCGGTCTCACTCGAACCTCAGCTTCCCCTGCACGAAACGGACTTGAATGAACTCCCGGCTCTCCCCCGATGACGCCTTCCCGGACCTCGCACACCTTCCCACCGAGAACGTCGAAGTCATCAACAGCAAACTGCATCGGGAGCTGGACTTCGAATACGACACTCAGGGCGACCCTCATCCGGAAACGAAATTCCGCCTCGAGGAAGTCAGCGACGAGTTGGACGTCCGCGACGTTCTTGCCGGTTAGCGCAGATCATCTCATTGTTGGACCCTTCGACACTCTCGTCTTCGTTGCCCTGGCTGAGGACATGGGCCACTCCGCAGCATGAGCTTCCTGATCACCGTCGATGTGCTGCCCATCTCACGCGTCACTCCTATCCGGACGGCGTTCACGCCCACACTGGTCATTCATGGTGCACCATTGACGGCACCACACCTACGATCAGCATGATCGATACAGCTCACTGGGAGATTATCTTGGTTGGATACCCCCGGGTCGGGCTGGTCTCACACCGTTCACGCTGAGTCCGAACTCAGAATTTCACCCACCGCCGCTGCTGGAGACGTATGAGACCCGTCTACACCTTTGAGACCAAGTACGAGATCAGCAGGTTCGACCGGTGCGCTGTGGCCCTTCGTGCCCACGAGCCGGTATCGGTAACGGAAGCCGATGCGCTGATGATCCTGCGCCGGGGATTCGAACTCACGGACTACCGGCCGTACGTCATGCTCGTGGACATGAAAAACGTCGTGGAGATTCTTCCTGAGGCACGGCGTGTCCTAACTGCTGCTCGGCACGTCTTAGCCGCTGCGATGCTCGGCAGCACGCCGGTGGACCGGATGATGGCCGCCGGGTACTCCCACGCCCCCTATCCGGCCGAGTACTTCCAGGACAAGTCCACAGCAGCCCAGTGGCTGGCTCTGATGCATGAAATGGTGTGTGCTGATCCCATCCCTCACACCATGAGCCTCACCGTCGACCTCGATCCCTTTGCACGGCCCCGCTATCAAACACCACGAAGCTGACTCGCGTCACAGACCGTCGACTTCAAGGACCTGGCCCAGGTTTCCCAGCGCGTCCACCAATGCCGGTCTCGCCCGCAACGCCACGCACGTCGGCCCGCTACCTCCAAGCTACCGAGTACCCCGTCGGCTGAGCCACGACGGGGTACCCGATATCACGGTGGGCTGCACCTAGACCTCAGGTAGGACGAACCCTTCTGAACGAGGCCTTCCGGGTGGACCCGCTTAGGATGGCTCTTTGTCGTGCTGCGTCTCCAATTCCTTGCGCAGCTTCTTCATTCCGTCGCGGACCCGCGTCTTCGCCGTGGGAGCGGGGATCCCGAGGTGCTCGGCCACTTCGTTATAGGTCAGGTGGGAGAAGTAGGCCAAAGAAATCGCCTGATGCTGCAGGGGTGACAGGACAGACATGGCAGCCCGCACATCCGCCGTGTTCTCACGTTCCAGGACTGTCTCTGCGACCTCGTCGAAGCCGGTGTCCCAGTTGCGCCGCCCCCACTTCTCATCGCGGGCCCTGCGGGTAGTGTCCATTCGGAGCCGGTCCACTGCGCGGCGGTGTGCGAGGGTCATGAGCCAGGACACCGGGTGGCCAAGTTCCGGCCGGTATCGATCACCCTGCTCCCACACCATCAGGAACACTTCCTGTGTCACCTCCGCGCAACTGTCCGGGTTCTGCAGAGTCTGGCGCACCACCCCGTATACCCTGCGCGCGCACTGCTCATAGAGGATCTGGAAGGCCTCCGGGTCCTTGCACCCCACAGCGACAAGAACAGCAGCGAGATCCGGTGGTGCATCTCCCGAACCCCCTTGCGCGCCGCTACTAGCGGTCCTGGGACGGTAGGAGCTCCGCAGTCCGACAGCGAGGCCACGATCGGGGGGAGGCAAGGCGGAGGAAATGGCGGGGCTTCCTGACTGAGACCGGAACCAGAGCGCTCGTGCCGCCGCTCCGAAGGTGAAAGAGCTATGCCTTTCGCCCTGAATGTAGTCCGTCCCAGACAGGGCGTCCAGTGACCACACCGATCCCAGCAACCACAGCAGTCGCTCCAATCCCTGCCGTTCATACTGGTCCCCGTGACCGAAGGAGAGGGCTGATACTGTTCGGGGCGCGGCCCGTCCTGCGGCACGAGACGTGCTGTTGCTTGGGCGTACTGGTTCAATGAACAGGTTCGCTGTCAGGCAGACGGCGCCGGCGAGAGCAGCAGAGTATGGGCAAGGAAGGTGGAGGTATCGGAATGCATGGACGCCCACAGCGTGCCCTGATGCTCCAGGCGATCTCTGTGGCAGCACTGACGATCGACACCATCACGGACCGGTACCTCGCCTCGGGCGGGACTGCGTCCCCTGAAACCGTCAGCAGGTATCTGAATGGCCTGGCCGACCTGCCGTCCCGCGAAAGCGATCTCCTCGCCGATACCGTGAACGATCTCGGCCAGAAGTCACCGGCACTCCCGGTTCCCTATCTGGCGGAAGACACCGCTGACGGTTCTCCTGAACGATCACGACGCGCTCTCGGAGCCGCCGGCGCATTTCTGTTGTCCGACTCCGAACAGGAACAGGCGCGCATCGACGCCGTCGCCCGCACAAATCTCCTCGACACAGTTCCCGAGGAACGTTTCGACCGCATCACCCGCACCGCGCAGCAGCACTTCCGCGTCAGCACCGCGATCGTCACCCTCATCGACGACAAACGGCAATTTCTGAAGTCCGTCGTCGGCCCGGTGGAGCAGAACATGCCCAGGGCCCGGTCATTCTGCAACACCACCATCCGGACCCCTGATCCGCTCATCGTTCGCGACACCTTCCACAATGACCACCTTCGATGGAGCCCGCTCGTTCTCGGAGAGCCCTTCATCCGCTTCTACGCCGGTCACCCGCTTCGGAGCCCTGACGGCTGGATCGTCGGCACCCTTTGCGTTATCGATCAGCACACACGCACCTTCTCAGAAGCAGACGAACAGTCCCTGCGTCGCCTCGCAGAAATCGCCGAACACGAACTCGCCGTCTGACCTCTCCGCGGACGTCGAGCCGGCTGACTGTTATTCAACCTACCCCCGGTCAGTGAACATCTGACTGCATCCGCTGCAGTGAGCGCCGCATTCTGCAGGTCAGTTTCCTGCTCACCAGGAGCACACGCTCACCACATGGCAGCGCCCGATCGTTCGGTCAAAGGGTTCCTCAATGCGACGGGGCATGCTCCAGCGGGCTGTAGCGTCGGCGAAGGTGCGTTGATCCGGCCTGCTCCGTTGGTTCATGATCGACCGCTTGATGAGCCTGCAGGTGCTGCTCATCCTGATGTTCCATTGTTAGGGGACGAGCCCGGGCGTACTTTATCTGCATGGATCAGACCCTTCAGCATCGGTTCTCGATCGTGCCGATTATCGCCCTGGGGATGGTCCTGGGTGGTTGGGCAGCTTTCCTCATCGTGGACCGGGTCGGTTTCATCAGTGAGGCAGCCGAATACGCCTCGACGCTTTTATGGTTGGTCGGGTGGGTCGCGATCGCGTGGGCACTGATGCTCGTGGGCGCCCAGTTCGTGCACTTCGGCCTACTCGTCCGCACCCGTGGGCCGATTGCACTGTGGGATGTCTTTCTTACTGGAGCTACAGCTTTACTCCTCTACATTGTGATCGCTGGCCACCCACTGTGGGGGGAGGGAACAGGATTCGGAGGCCAAGGCTTCGCTTAGAGAGAGGCCACGAATCTCAGCCGGACCGTGTGTCCGTCGATGCTCGTCGAACTCAACGCCAGGGTCACCATCTCCAGTGAAGCCCGACGACGGTTCGCCACCGAGCTCAACATCGGAGCCCTGGCCGTTATAGCGACCTTCGAACTCATCCGACGCAACACCACACCCACAGCCACACGCTTCACCGGAACAATGCACGCGTGAGGATGCCGTTGCGCGCAGGCTTCTAGTGGGGCGGTTGGTAGAGGTTCGCGAGGAGGCTGATGATGTCCTGCAGGATCGCCGGTGGGTCAGTTCTCTCCCAACCGACATAGATGGGTACGGGTGGTGCGTCGCGGACGGGCCGGTATGCGAGGCCTTGGCGGCGGTATTGGTGTGCTGTTGATTCTGCGGTGACGCCGCGGGCCGCGCCGCTGCTGATGAGGGTGAGCCAGTCATCGACGTCGTTGGTGGGGATAGTGCGTTGTGGCTGGCCGTCCTCAGGCCAGAGGTCGAGTTGAGTGCTTCCGGTTCGATGATCGACCGCCAACGATGATTCCGCTACCTGGGCGAGGGTGACGGTGCGTTTGGTGGCCAGCGGGTCATCGACGGACATCGCGCAGTAGCGTTTTTCCGCACCGATCAGGGCCAGCTCGAGGTTCACTGCTTCGGGGACGCGGCGCAGGATCGCCAGGTCACTGGTTGCCTCATTCAGTCCTGCGGTCGGGGTGTTCGTCCGGACCAGGCGCAGCTCATGGTGCGGGAGGGCTGCAGCCCATCGGCGTTGGAACTCAGGGGTGTGCTTGCCGAGGGCGGACCACGCGTACCCGATCCGGATCGTGCTCACACTGGCCAGTGCTTCCTGGCGTAGATCAGCGACGACGGCCAGGACACGGCGGGCACGCCGCAGGACCCGCTCACCGGCGGGGGTGAGTTCGACGCTGCGGGTGGTGCGGTGCAGCAGCCGGACCCCGAGGACGGATTCCAGGGCTGCGATATTGCGTGAGACAGCGGTCTGGGAGATCCCGAGCTCGATTCCCGCATCGGTGAACGTCCCCGTATCGACGACACTGGCGAGGGATCGAAGGTGACGCAGTTCCATATCCACGCCTCCAGCCTATCCATGCGTATAGCGCATCAACACGAGCATTCATGCATTATGCGCAGCGGA
Source organism: Arthrobacter pasteuri (assembly GCF_054510955.1). Lineage (NCBI taxonomy): Bacteria > Bacillati > Actinomycetota > Actinomycetes > Micrococcales > Micrococcaceae > Arthrobacter > Arthrobacter pasteuri. The sequence continues at coordinate 75,045 of NZ_JBTNDO010000001.1, read as the reverse complement.
ACAGCGGTGGTCAGACTTCCAGGATGACGACGATCAAGCAGACAGGCAGTGACCGGACGACTGGTATCGGGGTTGCTTTAGGGGGTGCGCTTTCGAACCAGCTTGGGGCGGCCAGCGGGTCCCTGGCCTTTCCTGTCATCGGGCCCGTCGGCGTCGTCGCCGTCCGCCAGGTCATTGCCGCGCTGATCCTGATCCCGGTCGTTCGGCCGAGGGTGTGGCAGTTTACCCGGGCGCAATGGTGGCCGGTGGTGCTCCTGGCCGTGGTATTCGGGACCATGAATCTCACCCTGTACCTGGCCATCGAACGCATCGGTCTCGGGTTGGCGGTAACCCTAGAGTTCTGCGGACCCCTCGCAGTAGCCCTGCTCAGCTCCCTGACCAGGACCAGTGCGTTTTGCGCCCTCATTGCAGGAGCGGGCGTCATCGCGATCACCCGCCCTCAACCGACCACCGATTATCTGGGCATCGGGTTCGGGCTCATTGCCGCATGTAGTTGGGCCGCGTACATACTGCTCAACAGGACCATCGGGCACCGCATCCCCGGGGTTCAGGGCACCGCCACGGCCACAGGGATCTCGGCCGCCTTGTTCCTGCCCATCGGCGCCTGGATACTCGTCACCACCCGCCCGGAGGCGTCCACTGTGCTCTACGCCGTCGGCTCCGGCGTCCTGGCCTCCACGATCCCGTTCGTGGCAGACCTCATCGCCCTACGCAGGATCCCAGCGAGCCTCTTCGGGACGCTCATAAGCATCAACCCTGTCCTGGCCGCCCTCATCGGAGCGACACTGCTCCACGAACACCTCGGCACCATCGAATGGGTAGGCATAGCCCTCATCGTCACCGCGAACACCACAGCCCTCCTCCTCCCCAGCAACCCACCACGACCCGAATAAGGACCACGTAATCCTCGGAGGTGTACCGGTCAAAGGCGTTGCTGACTATTCCCGCAACCGATGGGTGCAAGCGCTGCCAGAGCGTCGCACCCACCGCCTGCAGTCGACCTTCGGCGGGACGTACGACGGCTGGCGATTGTTTACCGTTCGTGGCATGCCCTGCAGACAGGGGCTGTGGCTCTAGTCGTGTCCCGGGTGCAGCGTCGCGTCTGCATCGGTTTCGACCCATCGGGTGAAGGTGGTCTTGAGGTCGGCCCGAGTGGGAGAGGCGCAGAACGGGCCGGCTTCGGCACTCGCGGTTTCGTCAAGAGGGGCGACGCGGACGAGCCGGAAAGGCTCATCTCCAGCGCGGGCTCTGATGGTGACGGCGTTACCGGCCCTGCTGAGGCGCACTGTGATTTCCCGATCGATCCACTCAGGGACAGGTGCTACCGACCAGTCAGAGACCCCATGTGTGACGACGGCCCCAACCTGTGGGATTCCGTCGGACACCTCTACACCGGCTTTGATCCATTCGGATTCCGAAACGTGAAGATAGATCCCTGCCTGGTCGAACTGCTCGGTGTAATCCAGAAGAAATGAGACCTCCATCGCCCCTTCTGCGGGCAGCGGTGCCAGCAAGGCATGCGCGCTGTCATGGACGAAGCCATACGAGGTGTGCCTCCAGGCGTCACTGTTCTCCGCTGCGGTTACCTGCAGAGTCCGACCATCAGCGACCACATCTACGGGCGGGTTGCGCCACGTTCCCCGGCTCCAGTCATTGTGAGCTTCTCCGGTTGCTGGTGTCACGTCATATCCCCCAGCTCGATCGCTCGATTCGTAAGCTTTATTCAAGCAGTGTCACATCCGACGCAGCGGCGAGGGTTCACTGACCGATCGGCTTAGGGGCAGTCGAGTCAGGCGCTGGCAGCTTTGAGGTCTCTATCGTGAGCACATGAACGAATTGAAGTACGTGCGAGATGTGAAGCGACTCGTTGAGCCCATTTTCGAGTCGATGCTCAGCCCCACAGAGCTGGAATCGTTGACGTTTCGGCTGGAGTGGGTCGCCGACGGCGCGAATGGCAGAGAGCTTCCCGCCGACACCATCATCAAGACGAATGACACTTGGGTCAGGTGGCAGGTGCTCGGCGAGGAGGGCGGATCTGGCAGTCTCCGCCTTGACGATGGCGTAGACGCGCTCGTTCGTTCTGTGCAGAGCGAGATTCAAGACTTCATTGCGGAAAGTTGTTTCGGGTGGGGAGAGCTTCGAGTCCCCCGTGACCTGCCCCGGCCGGCTACGTTCTGACCGCAACCCGCTCGTTGCTGGCACTTGATGAACGGACAGGGGCCAGCCGGATTTGGCTGACCTCTCTCAGGTCGTACGTGCACTTCAGTTGGTTCGGTATGCCGCTGACCGGATGGCTTTCGCGAGGTCGCGGGGACGGCTCCACATGGGCCAATGGCCCGTAGGGAGGTCGATAAAGTCCAGGTGCTCGAGGCTCGCGACTTCGGCAAACATTGGATGGCCTGCACGGGTAAGCTCCAGCACCTGCGCGCTCGGGATCGAGCAGCACACCAGGGTGGTCCTCACACTGCGGCGGGCATCGTTCGTGAGCTCGACGGGCTGACGAAGCACGGGACCGGGTTCAGGGACGGCGCGGGCCCGAAAGCGCTCGAGGACCTTTGCGCTCAGGCCTTCGAGGCTCGCCTGCTGAGCGAGGACGTCGAAGGACGGCAACGGAAGCTCCTCCAACTCCTCCGAAAGGTTCGAGGCGAAGGCGCTTCCCGACGCCACAGGGCCGGAGTCGACCCATACCACCCGGCGGACGAACTCAGGGTGCCGGTCAAGGACGAGACTGACGGGGGCGTTCGCACCACTGTGAGCGACGAGAGTTGCGGGCTGATCCTCGGAGGCCCCGGCCCGGATGAGGGCGTCTATGATCGCTGCGGCTTGATCATCGAGGGTCTTCGCCGCACGCTCGGGATCGTCCCCGTCGAGACCTGGCAGCGTCATCGCGATTGCATGAGAGTAGTCAGTTGCTAGGTGTTCAAGCACTTCATCCCACGCCCAGGCGCCCAGCCAGTGGCCGGCGATGAGAAGGATGATGGGACTGGTTGTCGTGGTTGTCATATGACTACCCTTGCAGGCGCCATGGACAAGGCCATGTCACCATTTGTGTCATGAACCTGTCGGAGTTTGAGCTGTGAAGCGAGTCGAACGGCTCCATGCAATATCCGAGATGCTGCGCCGCAATGGATCACGGGGCTGCTCCGCCGAGCGTTTGGCGAGCGAGTTCGCGGTGTCCGTGCGAACGATCAAAAGAGACCTCACGGCGTTGGAGAACAGCGGCGCGCCCGTATGGTCGCGCCCAGGTCCGGGCGGTGGTTACGGCTTGGCCGCAGGCGCGTCCTTGCCGCCTGTCAGCCTGTCCCCAGCGCAGGCCGTGGCGCTCATGGCGGCCGTGTCCGCTGCACCGGATACCCCCTACGCCGATTTGGCAGCTGCTGGTGTCCAGAAGATCTTGGACGTCCTCGATCCAAGGACCCGAGCACGAGCCGATGAGCTCGCTGGCCGCGTCTGGGTCAAAGCGTGCCCCTCCTCCTCGCGCACCGTCAGGTCAGCGCTGGAGGAGGCGATGGCCGAGCAGCGGGTGATCCGCATCCGCTACACGTCGAGAGACAACACCGTCACCAACCGTGACGTCGAACCCGTGCTGTTCGCCTCCGCGAACGGCCAGTGGCACCTGGTCGGCTGGTGCCGACTGCGCAACGCAATGCGCTGGTTCACGGTGTCGCGCATCGAGCGGGCCACCGTAACCAAGACGGCCTGCAGCGGTCACACCATTCACGAGGTCGGAGAACCTCCGGCAAACGCCCGACCGGTGCACGGTCGAGACAAGTAAGTCAGCCAAGCAACCTCTCCGGTCAGTACACCTAGGGAACCTTGATCGTTAGTCTCGACTATGACCGGATTCCCTCAGGTGCCTCACACGGTGCTCGACACTACTGATGTGGTGGAGGAAGCCGGCATCGTGATTCCTGAGCTGTTCGGAATGAGCACTTTGATCGCTCGTGTGGATCCGGGCAATGTACCGTCGGCTCGCATCCTGGTCCGCCGAGGCTTCATACGCGGCGCATCCGAAGCCGGCCTCGATCAGTGCGCACGGAAGAACACCTGACCGGGCCGTGCACAGTACAGAACGGGATGTCGAAACGCTCATGGAATGGGGGTTTACTATCCTTTTTCCATGACATGCACCATCCAACTCGCCGATTTTGAGGACCCCGCACTCGAGATCTTCCTGCGTGCCCATTTGGCGGATATGGCACCGGAGTCTCCTGAAGAGAGTCAGCACGCGCTGGACATGCCCGCCCTGCGACAGCCGGGCGTCCGGCTTTGGGTCGCTTTGTACGAACGGCGGATTGCAGGCACGTGTGCATTAGCGGTGCTGGAGCCAGGGCACGAGGAGCTCAAGAGCATGCGGACGGAGCCCGAGTTGCGGGGGCAGGGAATAGCGTCCAAGTTGCTGAATCACGTGCTCGCGGATGCCCGAGCACGTGACGTCGGACGTATTTCGCTGGAGACCGGAAGCATGGGCTTTTTTGCGCCCGCCCGAGCACTCTATGCCAGGCACGGATTCGAGCCGTGCCCGCCCTTCGGCTCCTACACGGGGGATCCGCACAGCTCGTACATGACGCGCGCAGTAGCGCCCGCTTGAGGATCGCTCAGTCGGACGGAGGTTTACTGGTGTGCTGTCCTCGGTAGGCTCGAAGAAAGACGCTAGGCGGGGGCAGCATGACTGACGAGATTCGGATTCGGCACTGTGTCGACGACGATGTTGCCGCATTGGAAGCGACCGAGCCGCCGGGAGCGGGCATCGCCCGCAATCTCTTGAAGCACCAGACCGCCGGCACCATTGTCTATGCAGCAGCCTGGCGTAATCACCAGCCGGCCGGGACCGTCGTGCTGGATCTCGCTGCCGATCACACACCGGAGCTGAAGCACCTCTTTGTGCAGGAGTCTGATCGCGGTACTGGCATAGGGACAGCTCTGTGCGCTTGGACCGAGTCCTGCGCTGCGCAGGCGGGGTTTGGCAAGCTCTATCTTAGGGTCGGCACCGAGAATGACGGTGCGCGTCGGCTTTACGAGCGCTTGGGCTTCGCTCCTACGGGACGAGCGACAACGACGACCTACCAATACGTCGATGCTGACGGGCAAAAGCAGTGGGCGACCGAAACCGACGACGTCTTCGAGAAGGCACTCATCAGCTGAGCTCCCTCGCGTGGCGGCAACGATGCGGTGCGGCCGACGATCCCTGGCTGGGACTTCTCTAGTGCATCCCGTTGACATGCAACCGAGCAAGCTCGAGTGGAGAAGTACCCTCGCGGAGGTCATGGGGCTGCTCAATGATCTAGATCCGTACAGCCTCGCGCCTGGCACCGCAGACGGTGCACCGCAGGACGAGTACGAAACCGAAGCGAGCCCTATAGCCGGCATGCTGCTCAACAGCGGGTCAATCAGTAGGAGCCAGGTAGACGCAATTTGGCAGGATTGGTTCCAGGAGGACACTTCTCATCTTTGCTACTAACACCAACGAACACCGACGTCCATATACCGATCCTCATTTTGCTTGCTCAAGGCTTGTTTGAGGAGCGTGGATGCTTTGCCATGCGAGATTGGCCTGGGCGAAGTGCTGGGCGTAGCAGCGGCCTTCTGCCTCCGAGGTGACGGAAGCACCTGAGGTGTTGTACGTGATCACCTCGCCGGACTTGTCGACCGGTTCCAGGGGGTGACCGACGGCGGTCATGCCCTGCGAGTACCGGTCGAATTGGGCGTGGTACTCCGCCTCGCCGACCTCAGCATCTGCCAGCGCATCGGTTTGCTCCGGCGATGGTGCGGGAGGAACGGTGCGGCCCACGACCGACTGCTTTCCTCAACCGCAGCCCTGAACATGACCGCGTAGCTACCCGGTCAATGCGGGAGTGCGGCGCAACCACCATTCGCCCACACATACGTGCATCGTGAAGGCAAGCCAGAACGCGACGCCGAACATCATCGTATCCGGTGTTGCAGGGGTCGTTCCACCGGAGATTATCTGCTCAGCACCTTCGAAGATTCCTACCCAGATCCTGATGGTGCCGATCCCAATGCCGACGGCGAACGCGCGGATCATCCAGCGTCGGTGCTGGCGTACGTCATTGCGCCGAATCGCCCGGAATGCGAGCACGAGGCAGGCCAGGAACCAGCAGCCGAATACGATCGTCGCGGCTGCCTCGGGTGCACCTCCCCAAGTGTGGGGCACACCGAAGAGGAGCGCGAACAGTCCGCCGACAAGCGCGCAGGTGACGAGTACACGTCCGAGCCGCCGGTGCACGTGATAGTGCCGGGTGCGAAATCGCTGCGACAGCTGCAACGGCGCCCCCAGGAGATAGACGACGCCCGGCGCTATATGGAGGTAGGCGAGCCATGGGAGGGCGACGTATCGCGTGGCGAAGTCGTCGTCAGGGGTGCTGCCCGCGAGGATGTGGGGCCAGTCGACGGTCACCCGGATCACCACGAAGATCAGCACAATGGTCACCAGCGCACCCATCGACACCGCGGCGCAACCTACAAGCTTCGGGCGCGCGGTCGTCACCTTCTCCGTCACCAGCGGAGCTTGGCACAGCGTGGCCTAGCGGTCAATGCCCGACGGTCGCGTAAGGGCGATCGTTGCGCCACGAGGCGGTCGAGAGGGACCCGATACTCGACGCTTCCGAGTGCCCTTGGAAAAAGACGGAGAGATAGCGCAGCCGCCCAGTTAGACGGCTGCACAAAAGACAGCGACTGCACTCAATATGTTCCCCCAAGCGAGCATCCTGTCTCACGAGGTGACAAGCGTCCATGCTCCCCCTATTGAGGCATGGTTCAGCACACATTTCATGTGCGAAAGTTGAGGTCATGACCTCACGGATCCGACTCGTTGAATCCGGTGATGACGAAGCACTGGCAGAGTTGCAGGTACGCAACCGAGACTTCCTGGCACCCTGGGATCCTGTCCGAGGCGACACCTTTTTCACCGTAGCCGGCCAGCGGGCCGACATCGAAGCAGCACTTGCCCGCCATGCGCGAGGCGAGTCAGCGCCCTGGGTCGTTCTAAACGATGACGGTGCGATAGCCGGCCGATTGACGCTCAGCGGCATCGTCCGTGGTGCGTTCCAGTCGTGCAGCATGGGGTACTGGCTGGCGGAGGATCAGACAGGTAAGGGTCTGGCCACAGAGGCCGTCCGAGCGGCAGTTGCGTTCGCTTTCACTCAGCTGGAACTCCACCGGGTGCAGGCCGAGACTTTGGTCCCAAATGTTGCTTCTCGGAGTGTCCTGGTCAAGACAGGCTTTGAACAGTACGGACTTGCACCCAAGTACTTGAACATCGCAGGCAGTTGGCAGGACCACCTGATGTTCCAGCGCTTGAACGACAGCATCCAGTAGCGGATCGGTTTGTCAGCAGCCAGGCGGTTCCGGTTCAGGTCATCGTGATTTGCGGCCGGTATACGACGCAAGGATCAGAACCCCGGTGACCACGGCCCCTGCAGAGGACCACGTCGCACCCCAATCGCCCTGAGGCTGAAGCAGAACCAGCACGACGAGTCCCACCGACAGGACCAGTCCAACAAGCTCCGGCATGTTCCGGCTGACAGGCAGTGCATCAAAGTACAGCCTCGCCGCCGGTACCAGAGGTAGAAGCAGGGCAACCGGATTCGGCAGATAAACGCTCAGGACAAACACCAGGGATGCGGCTGCGTACAGACCCACGAACCCCAACACCTCGAGGGCCTTCTTCTGGGACCGGTATTCGCCCCAGCGCCTACGCAGCAAGACCCACGCCGGCAGGCCCACCAGCCAAAAAGCCGCCCAGTACCCACCAACCACTACCGAGAAAACGGTCAGAGAGACCCCGGGGGCCACGCACCCCGCTACCAGCTTTCGTGACACGTCGCGCCACACCGGTGCGAGCAGCACGGCGCATACCAGGATCTGAGCCGCAATAGTTATGGGAAAGGCCCAGAAGTCGGGCACCATGGCGAGTCCACGCATCAAGAAAACCCCGAAGATACCAACAACAGCAGCCACAACGACCACCAGCGATGACACGGCCCACAGACTCCCGCTTTGTTGCCGGGTGTCGTTATGTGCGAGGTCCATCCCCGCAGTATTGCAGTCCCACCGCTGGGAACTCGTGAGTTAGTACCTCGCGAGCCTCTCCGCTCAGGGATCGGCTCACGGGCGATCGTGAGTTCGTGCAGGGTGCGGCTTCTTGTCCGGGAGAGGTAGGCAATGAGGGGCAGAAGTATGGGCACAAACGATGGATGGTTGCGGATCCTGTCAGTCCGCCGACCGGCTATCGGTAGATCAAGTGCAGCCTCGTCAGTCGAGGACTGCCGATCCGCTGGCTACGAGTTCCTCGAGGAGGCGAAAGCCCGGCCGATCCACTGCCCCGCGCCGCGCGGACAGCACGGCTACACCGATGCAGGCTTCCCGGTCGATACCGATCCAGCTGCTGAATCCCCCAGTCGCGCCGTTGTGCCACGTGATTGTGCGGCGGCGGTACGGCAGAGTGATCCACGCGGCACCGATCCGGACCCCCGGGGAGAAATCTGCAACGGGTTCGAGCGCGGTGACCCCTGGAGCAGTTTGATCCAGGATCGACCGCAGGAGGCCACCTATGGTGACGATGCTCGCCCGGATGCCGCCGGCGGGAGCCAGGGCCTCGCCGACCCACGGCTCGACCAGGCGGCCGAGCCGGGAGGTTCCCCGGAGGTCGACGTCGTGAAGGTCGTCTTGACGCGACGGCGTCGAATACCCGGGGCCAAAGACATCTCGGAGGAGTCGGCCGTACCCGCGCCCGTCCGCACTCGCGGTCGCGTGCCCGAGAAGTTGAAACCCGAGGTTCGAGTACCGAGGCCGCGCCGACCCTACGCGCACGTCCCGCGTCTGCTCGAGGAGCTCAGCGAGGGTCTCGCCGTACGGATTCCGTCCGTGGATCGAGAACGCCAGACTGCGACGCAGAACGGACATCCCGGGGGCCAGGCGTGGGAGGCCGGATCGGTGGACGGCCAGCGAGCCGAGAGGCACCGCGGCCACGGGCCCGAAACCGTCGAGAGGAAGCAAATCCCCCAGCGTCGTCGTCGGTGAAACTACGCCGCGCTGCAGCGCGTCGGAATACAGCATGCCGGTAAGCGCCTTCGAGACCGACCCGATCTCGAAGGTGCACTCCACCTCCGTCCCCGCAGTTGCGACGAAGACCCGGCGCGAAGAGGCGACCGCGATCGCCACCGGCCACGATGGGCGGAGTAGCCGCTGGGCCGGGCCGAGCAACTCCGCGTCCCCTGTCCACTCCCATGGCTGCATGAGATCCTCCTCTGGATGCCGAACACTTCGCTTCAGGTCAAGAGATTGTCAAATTGAGTTGACGCACCCTCCTCGCTGAACGTAGTGGACGAAGGCCTGCGGCGTCAACATATATTGACGATTCGCGTTGGTGCGCCTTCTGGGTCATTAGTTCCGTAGGAGCGGTTTTTCGAGGCTGCGCGGGCGGGCTTGGGCGACAGTTCCTGCATCTCCTATTCGGCGGACACGTCCACCGCGGCTCCGGAACTCTCCGTGATCACCGGGAAATCATGCACACCAGCGGCCACATCGCGCGCACATCGTGAGTCGGGCAGAAGGAAGCTCGCGGGAATCAGTGTGTGTCCGAGGTTAAGTCCTCAGTGGTTATTGCTTGTTCGCTTGCTTCCGCCTGACGGATAACCAGGGAGGTCGTGATGAGTACGGCTGAGAGCACCGCGCACGGCACCAGCAGGATCAGGTAGGTCAGCGACACCAGCGCAGCAATCGGAGCTGATTCCCAGACGTCGGGAAGCGGCATGAAGCTCAGACTGTCTCCTACACCGAAGTTCCTGTTGAGGAATGGACCCAGAACGAGCAGAGCTATGGCAGCGATGCCGAACCTTGTCCCAAATTTCATCGTTGACTTTGCCGATGTTGCAGCGGACATTTCGCTCCTGACGTTCGGGTCGGTCGGTAGGAGTTCGCACCATTGGATGCATTTGCCTTGGTCCGAGGACGAGCGCAGTCTGCAGCGGCATCAATGACGTGACGAGGCCGCCCTTCCGTCGGGAACGCACGCAGGAAAGCGGATCCGGTCCATACACCGTTGCTCGGCCTGATCGCCCACCTCACCCGCCGGCTTCGCACTTGGTACAACATATGGGAAGCCGAGAGATTGCATCAAAGCGATTGGAACTCGCCCGAGGACGACGTCCCGTGGAGAACAGGCGGGACGCTGGGACGCAGCATCGGTCACGAACAGCTGTTACGACTCCGATCTCCACGAGTGGGTGCTCGTCCGGGACCTCTCGTCGTCCGTCACCGACCGCTCCGTCATACGGCGTCACGCAGCGTCAAAGCTCGCCCTCGTGCTGGAAACCGCCCCGGTCCAGCCCCTAGTCTCGTACCTACAGATCAAGAGTTCCAACGCGAAGCCCTGGCTCGTTGGACGGCAACCCCCTCCGTGGCGGGGTGCCCCAGGTGAAGATCCGGTCCCGCGCATCAGCGCCGGGGCAAGCACGGCGCGGGCCTCGGGGCTCCGCGTCCCGTCGACGGGACCTCCATGTCGTACATCTGCCTCCTCCTGTCCGGAGCGGCCCTCCTGATCAATGGTCTCGGCCTCCTCGGCCGGGTCACCTCCCGCGACTCCGGGTTCTTCAACCTGGTGATCGGAACCCTCCAGCTGGTGATCGCGACGCTGATCGCGTCCGCAGGTGCTGCCGATCCCGCCACGATCGGCTCGGCGAGCGGCATCTTCCTCTTCGGGCTCACCTACCTCTACGTGGGGTTGGGCTCGGTCGCCGGGTTGGGCGCAGCGGGGGTCGGATGGTTCTGCGGGCTCGTCGCCGTACTCGCCGTCGTCTTCGCCGGCACCGCCCTGGACGACGACCCGGTCAGCTCGGTGCTGTGGCTCGCGTGGGCGGTGCTGTGGGGGCTCTTCTTCCTACTTCTGGCCTTCGATGCAGCGCACCTGGCCCGGATCACCGGCTGGAGCGCCATCCTGGTGGGCACGGCCAGCACCGTTCCTCCGGCCGTCCTCGGACTCAACGGCGCCTGGCCGGCCGGCTGGACCTCGGCTTTCACCGTTGCCGGAGTTCTCGCGGTGCTGTTCGTCATCGCCGGTGCCGTCAGTTCCCGCCCGGCGAAGGTGCCGGCAGCCCCGCAGGTCGCCGTCCCCGCCTGACAACGCCCCAGCCGTACCCGTCCCGACACCTCCCTCCATTCCGCTTCCATCCCGCTTTCATCCCGTTTTCATCCCGCTTCCACCGAAAGGCCGACCATGACGACGCTGACCCATACCCCTCCAGGCACCGATGCGGAGTACGAGTTCCTCGCCGCCCGCTTCCGCCCGCTGTTCGCCCGCATCGCCGAGGGCGCATCCCGCCGCGAGCAGAAGCACGAGCTCCCCCGCGAGGAGATCCGTGTACTCATTGACGCCGGATTCGGGGCACTGAGGGTCCCCGTGTCCGCGGGCGGCTCCGGCGCCTCACTGCCCCAGCTGTTCCGCCTCCTCACGGAGCTCGCGGCCGCCGATTCGAACATCCCGCAGGCCCTGCGCGCCCACTTCGCCTTCGTGGAGGACCGCCTGGTGTCCACGGGAGCGCAGCGCGAGGTGTGGCTCAAGCGCTTCGCCGACGGCGAGATCATCGGCAATTCCTGGACGGAGGTCGGCACCGTCACCATCGGAGACGTCATCACGAAGGTCAGCCCGGACCCGGACGACGCCGGCAGCTTCCGCATCAGTGGAACGAAGTACTACTCGACCGGCAGCATCTTCGCGGACTGGATCGACACTTTCGCGCAGCGCACCGACAACGGGGTCAAGGTCATCGCGGTGGTCAGCACGCACCAGCCGGGGGTGACCCACCGGGACGACTGGGACGGTTTCGGCCAGCAGACCACGGGCTCCGGCACGTCCACCTTCGACCAGGCCCGGGTCGACGCCGTCAACGTCATCGACTTCGACACCCGGTTCAAGTACCAGACCGCGTTCTACCAGGCAGTGCTCCTCGCCGTCCTCGCCGGCAGCATCACGGCCGCCGAACGGGACGTGGCCCGCGAGGTCCGGAACCGCACGAGAATCTTCAGCCACGGCAATGCGTCGTCGTTCGCGGCGGACCCGCAGATCCTGCAAGTCATCGGGGAGGTCTCCGCGGCAGCGTATGCGGCGGACGCGACCGTCGAACGGGCCGCCCGGTCACTGCAGCTCGCGTACGAGGGCGCTTTCCTCGGGGACGAGGTCGAGGACGAGCGCCGCAACGACGTCGCCGAACTCGAGACAGCGAAGGCCCAGGTCGTCCTGTCAGCGCTCGCCACCCGCGCGACATCCGATGTCTTCAACGCGCTCGCCGCCTCCGGCGTGAGCACTGCGAAGAACTTCGACCGGCACTGGCGCAATGCACGCACGGCCGCCAACCACAACCCGTGGGTCTTCAAGGCGAGGATCATCGGCGACCACTCGGTCAACGGCGCCGTCCCGCCGCGTGTCTGGTCCATCGGGGCCGCACCGGTCCCCGCTCTCGAGAAAGCCTGAGGAGGTGCGCGCCCGCGGTCCGCGGCGCGCACACGGACCTCCGGGTGCCGTCACCGCGGCGTCCGCCGGGCCCCCATCCGATGTTCGACCGGGCGGGCATCACGGCGGTCGAGTTCGTCGAGGACGGAGTCGAGCGCAGCGGCGGGCCACGGCGGGGAAGGGGGCCCCGTCGGCGGAGTGGGATGGCCTGCTGCCCCGCGCTGCAGCAGCAGCAGGTCCAGGTCCGAGACGATGTGCAGGTCGGGGAGGAATCCTGTCAGGTAAGTCATGGCGTGTCCTGTCCGGAGATCGGTCTGGGTGCTTCCTCCCTTAGACGGGGCTGAAGCGCCGGAATCATCGGTCCCGAGCACGAAGGGTGCGCGGCACAGCGCGGGGGCCGATTCGGGTCATGGCTCCGGCGGCGGCTAGAATGGTGCTCCCCCGGCGATCCGTCTGGTCTCACACGGTGTACGGGAGTCGGTTCGGGGGGACCCGACCCGACGAGACCGCCGAAAGTCCCCATGATCAGCACCGAGACCAGCACCGACGCCAGCACTGACATCCCCCGCCCTTTCCACCTCACCCGGCTGGCACGGTGTGCCGTGCGCCTGAGGCTCGGGCAGGACTCCGTGATATCGGAGTCGGACGCGATCGCGATCCTTCAACAGTGCTTCGACCTCACGGGCCGGCGACAGTACGTCCTGTACTTCGAACTCGACAAGGTGTCCTGTATCTCGTCGGGCGCCCGCCGCGTCCTCACGACGGCCCGCGACGTCCTCGCCTGCGCCATGGTCGGTACGGAGCCGATGGACCGCATGCTGGCGGTACCCTACGAGCAGGCCGACTACCCGTCGGAGTACTTCACGGAACGGAGCGCCGCGCTCGAGTGGCTGTCGCTCATGCATGACATCCTGTGTGCCGATCCGGTGGAACACGCGATGAGCCTGACGGTCGAGCGGGACCCCTTCGCCCGCCGCCGGGCTTCCTGACGGCTGCGGGACAGCAGCGCCGCAGGAAAGCCCGTCAGGACGCGGGCTTCGCCGCCAGCGACTGCCTGCGGACGGCCCTGACCCGCTGGTAGACCGTGACGAGACTCGCCGCCGCCAGGACCACGAGGACGACCAGCAGGACTCCCTCGGGCAGGCCGAGGCCCGTCAGTCCCGTGACGACCAGGACGGAGACGAGGCGCTCGGCGCGCTCCGCCAGCCCGACGTTCGCCGTGAAGCCGAGCGACTCGGCCTTCGCCCGGGCGTAGGAGACGATCATGCCGAGCACGAGGCAGGCGAGTGCTGCAATCGCGATGGCCGGGTTCTCCCCGCCCGTGAAGAACCAGATGGCGACGCCGGTGAACAGCGCCCCGTCCGCGATGCGGTCGAGCGTCGAATCGAGGAAGCTACCCCAGAGTCCGCCGTGGCCCCTGAGGCGCGCCATGATGCCGTCGACGAGGTCGGAGAACACGAAGAGCGTGATGAAGACCGTGCCCCAGAACAGCTGGCCGAGCGGGTAGAAGACCAGCGCGCCGGCGGCCACGCCGATGGTGCCGGTGATGGTCACGGCGTCGGGCGTCACGCCCCACTTGAGCAACAGGCGGGCCAGCGGTGTGAAGAGGGCCGTGAAGAAACCGCGCGCATACCTGTTGAGCATCAGGACGCCGATCCCGCAGCTGTCCCCGAGGACGGCCAGGCCGCCGCGACCTGCTCGCGGACCTCACCGAGCGTCTGGGTGATCGCCTTGGTCTGCGCGATGATCGGCAGGAAGTTCCCGTCCCCGCCCCATCGGGGCACCACGTGCTGGTGCAGGTGAGCCGCGATGCCCGCGCCTCCGGTGGCCCCCTGGTTCATGCCCAGGTTGAAGCCCGAGGGATTGGACACCTTCCGCAGCACGCGCATGGCCGTCTGCGTCAGGGCGGCGATCTCCGCGGTCTCCGCTTCGTCGATGTCCGTGTAGTCGGGCACATGCCGGTAGGGGCAGACCAGGAGGTGGCCGGCGTTGTAGGGGAACAGGTTGAGCAGCACGAAAGCATGGGTGCCGCGGTGGACGATGAGGGCTTCCTCGTCGCTCTGCTGAGGCGCACGGCAGAACGGACAGGTCTGCTCCGACGTGACCTGCTCCTGCCCTCCCTTGATGTAGGCGAGGCGGTGCGGTGTCCACAGTCTCTGGAAGGCGTCGGGCACGCCCGCCAGTTCGAGATCGTCCGTCACCGCGGCGTCGCCCGCGTAGGGGCCGTGCCCGCCCGGATTGTCCGCGTCCTCCATCAGACCGTGGCCTCCCGGCTGCGTACCGCCTCCACGATCCGCCGGACCGCCTCATCGACCGGCACCTGGTTTTCCTGGCTGCCGTCACGGAACCGGAACGAGACGGCGTTGGCTTCCTGGTCCTCGCCGCCCGCGATCAGCACGAACGGCACCTTTTCCTTGCTCGCCGTCCGGATCTTCTTCGGGAAACGGTCCGACCCGGCGTCGACCTGCGCGCGGATGCCCTCGGCCTTCAGCTTGTCGACGACATCGAACAGGTAGTCGTTGAACGCCTCGGCGACGGGGATGGCGAGCACCTGCACGGGTGCCAGCCAGGCGGGGAAGGCTCCGGCATAGTGCTCCGTGAGCACGCCCATGAAGCGCTCGATCGATCCGAACAGCGCGCGGTGGATCATGACCGGGCGCTGACGCGAACCGTCGGCTGCCTGGTACTCGAGCTCGAAGCGCTCGGGCAGGTTGAAGTCGAGCTGGATGGTCGACATCTGCCAGGTGCGTCCGATCGCGTCACGCGCCTGGACGGAGATCTTCGGGCCGTAGAACGCGGCTCCCCCGGGGTCGGGTACGAGCTCCAGTCCGGAGGACTCGGCGACCTCCGCCAGGGTGCGCGTGGCTTCGTCCCAGATCTCGTCCGAACCGACGGACTTCTCCGGGTTGCGTGTGGAGAGTTCCAAGTAGAAGTCCTCGAGGCCGTAGTCCTTGAGGAGGCCGAGCACGAAGTTGAGCGTCCCGGTGAGCTCGTCCTTCATCTGCTCACGCGTGCAGTAGATGTGGGCGTCGTCCTGGGTCATGCCGCGCACGCGCGTCAGGCCGTGGATGACGCCAGACTTCTCGTACCGGTACACGGAGCCGAATTCGAACAGGCGTAGCGGCAGTTCGCGGTAGGACCGCCCGCGCGAGCGGAAGATCAGGTTGTGCATGGGGCAGTTCATCGGCTTGAGGTAGTAGTCCTGCCCCGGCTTGCGTACCGTGCCGTCCTCGTTGAGCTCCTCGTCCACGTGCATGGCGGGGAAC
Source organism: Arthrobacter pasteuri (assembly GCF_054510955.1). Classification (NCBI taxonomy): domain Bacteria; kingdom Bacillati; phylum Actinomycetota; class Actinomycetes; order Micrococcales; family Micrococcaceae; genus Arthrobacter; species Arthrobacter pasteuri. The sequence goes on along the minus strand of NZ_JBTNDO010000001.1, from coordinate 59,310 downwards.
ATGCCGTCCCGGTACCAGTCGAGGTGCCCGGAGACCTCGTAGAGGTGGCCCTTGGTGATGTGCGGCGTGTAGACGAACTCGTAGCCGGCATCGGTGTGGCGCTGGCGCGAGTAGTCCTCCATGGCCTTGCGGATGATGCCGCCCTTGGGATGGAACACCGGCAGCCCGGAGCCCAGCTCGTCCGGGAAGGAGAAGAGGTCCAGCTCCGTGCCGAGGCGCCGGTGGTCGCGGCGCTCGGCTTCGGCCAGGCGCTCCTGGTAGGCCTTGAGCGCGTCCTTGGTGGGCCACGCCGTGCCGTAGATGCGCTGCAGCTGCTTGTTCTTCTCGCTGCCGCGCCAGTAGGCGGCAGCCGACCGCGTCAGCGCGTAGGCGTTGGAGATGAGCTTGGTGTTCGGCAGGTGCGGGCCCCGGCAGAGGTCCTGCCAGACGACGTCGCCGGACTTGCGGTCCACGTTGTCGTAGATCGTCAGCTCTCCGGCGCCGACCTCGACCGACGCCCCGTCCTCCTCGGTGGCCCCGCCCTTGAGGCCGATGAGCTCGAGCTTGTACGGCTCGTCCTTCATGGCCTCGCGGGCCTCGTCCTCGGACACGACCCGGCGCACGAAACGCTGGTTGGTGTTGACGATCTTCAGCATCATCTTCTCAAGCTGCTTGAGCTCGTCGGGCGTGAAGGGTTCCTCGACGTCGAAGTCGAAGTAGAAGCCATCGGTGATGTACGGCCCGATGCCGAGCTTGGCACCCGGACGCAGCTGCTGCACGGCCTGGGCCATCACGTGGGCTGCAGAGTGGCGCAGCACCTCGAGGCCGGCCGGGTCCTCCAGCGTGACGCCCTCGACGGAAGCACCCTCGGGCAGTTCCTGGTCGAGGTCCCTGAGCTCTCCGTCCACGCGCATCACGACGACGTCGCGCCGTTCACTGAACAGCTCGGTGCCGGTGGTGCCCGCCGTCGCCTGCTTCTCTTCGCCGTCGACGACGAGTTTCATGGGCTGGGGCGCTGACACGGGCGGTCTCCTCGGTGCTGGGAAAAATTGGTCGCCCCGAACGGGCGTGACGGGACCCGGCAAGGGCCGGGACCGCCTTGCTGATCGTATCGGGTGGGCGCAGGGCCGACCAACACCCCTCGGATCGACGGGCCCGATGGACGGGTGGATCGACGGACAGATCGACGGGCACATCGACAGGACGGAGGCCACCGGCGCTGTGCAGGTCAGCCTTCCCGGCGGACCCTCATCTCGAACTCGATGAACGCGGCGATCATCGCCCGGTACGTCTCCTCGACGACCGTCGGATCCACGCCCTGCTGCGACGCGTAGCCGCGCACATTGGTGATGACCTGCTCCACCCGGGCGGGGGCGCGGACGGAGGCGTCGTCATGCTTCAGGGCACCCGCCCGGCGGACGAGGCGCTCCCTGCGGGAGATGAGGGACACGATCTGCTCGTCCACCTCGTTGATGGCGACACGGACGGCCGCCAACTGCTTCACGTTCTGCTCGTCGTCTGCTTCAGCCATGGCGGAAGCCTACCGCTGCCGCCTGCAGTCGCCACCTGCCGCGGGGAGGAATGCGGGGAGGAATGGCACCGCCTCCTGCAGTGTTGAGTACCATGCGGGCCGATCAGCTGCCCGCGTATCGACACGTGCGGCATGTGCGCACGCAGATTTGAGGAGCACCGTGGACTACACGCCAGAAGCCGGATCCATCACCATGTTCTCGACCTCCTGGTGCGGGTACTGCCGGCGCCTGAAGTCTCAGCTCGATGCACAGGGCATCGGCTACAACGAGATCAACATCGAGGAGGTCGAAGGCACCGCGGAGCTGGTCGCATCCCTCAACGGAGGCAACCAGACCGTCCCGACCGTGATCTTCCCGGACGGCAGCACAGCCACCAACCCGTCCGCCGCCGAGGTCCGGACCAGGGTCGCCGTCTAGCCCGGACGCCCTCCGCGCCGGTCGTTCCCGCCATATGCTGGGAACGGTGGCCCGTTCCCGGGCCGCTGTTCCCAGCGGAAGGACAGCGAAGACATGGTGCATAGAGTTCAGGGCGTCGTGGTGCGGGCGAAGGATGCCCCCGCCGCCATCGAGACCATCCTAATACCCGATCCCGGACCGGGCGAAGCGCTGGTCGATATCCTGACGTGCGGCGTCTGCCACACCGACCTGCATTACAAGCAGGGCGGCATCAACGACGAGTTCCCGTTCCTGCTGGGCCATGAGGCGACCGGCGTCGTGAGCGCCGTGGGCGACGACGTCACCACCGTCGCACCGGGCGACCGCGTCATCCTGAACTGGCGGGCCGTCTGCGGCGAGTGCCGGGCGTGCCGCCGGGGTGAGCCGCAGTACTGCTTCAACACCGCCAACGCCACCCAGAAGATGACGCTCGAGGACGGCACCGTGCTGTCCCCGGCCCTCGGCATCGGCGCCTTCGCCGAGAAGACCCTCGTGGCGGCGGGCCAGTGCACCAAGGTCGATCCGGCGGCGGATGCGGCGGCCGTGGGCCTCCTCGGGTGCGGCGTGATGGCGGGTATCGGAGCAGCGATCAACACCGGCAACGTCTCCCGGGGTGACTCGGTCGCCGTCATCGGGTGCGGTGGCGTGGGCATAGCCGCCGTCGCGGGGGCCCGGCTCGCCGGAGCCACCACGATCATCGCCGTCGACATCGACGACCGGAAGCTCGAACTCGCACGGGGCCTGGGCGCCACCCACGTCCTGAACTCGAAGGACGAGGACCCCGTGGAAGGCATCCGGGCCCTGACCGGCGGGAACGGAGCCGACGTCGTGATCGACGCCGTCGGACGGCCCGAGACCTACAAGCAGGCGTTCTACGCGCGCGACCTCGCCGGAACGGTGGTGCTCGTCGGAGTTCCCACCCCCGAGATGACCATCGAGCTCCCGCTGCTCGACGTCTTCGGCCGGGGCGGAGCACTGAAGTCCTCCTGGTACGGCGACTGCCTGCCCAGCCGGGATTTCCCCATGCTCGTCAGCCACTACCTGCAGGGCAACCTCGACCTCGACGCCTTCGTCACCGAGCGCATCCGCCTCGACCAGGTCGAGGAGGCCTTCGCGAAGATGCACGGCGGTGCGGTCCTCCGATCGGTGGTGGAGCTCTGATGGCGGCACGCGTGGAGCACCTCGTCACGTCGGGCACGTTCTCGCTCGACGGCGGCACGTGGGACGTGGACAACAACGTCTGGATCGTGGGTGACGACGAGGAATGCGTCGTCATCGACGCACCCCACGACGCCGCGGCGATCCTCGACCAGGTGAACGGGCGGACGGTCCGGGCGATCCTGCTGACGCATGCCCACGACGACCACATCCGCGCCGTCGGCGACCTGTTCGACGCCGTCGGAGCGCCGATCCACCTCCACGAGGGCGACCGCGAACTCTGGGACAGGGTGTACCCCGAGCTGAGCCCCGACCAGTGGATCCGCGACGGCGACACGATCGACGTCGCCAGTGTCACGCTCACCGCGCTGCACACCCCGGGTCACTCCCCCGGCTCGGTCTGCTACCTGCTGCCGGAGGCAGGCACGGTCTTCACGGGCGACACGCTCTTCCAGGGCGGACCGGGCGCCACGGGCCGCTCCTACAGCGACTTCCCCACCATCATCGAGTCCATCCGCACCCGGCTCCTGACGCTGCCGCCGGAGACCATCGCGCGGACCGGCCACGGGGACAGCACCACCATCGGCGACGAGGCTCCGCATCTGGAGGAATGGATCCAGCGCGGACACTGATCCCCTGGGCCGGTCGCCGGCGTCCCGCCGCTCCTCCCCGGCGCCCCGCCGTCAGGAGCGGCGGGATGCCGGGCCGAGGCGCACGGTGGTGGCATAGGCCGCCAGCAGGGCGTCCTCCACGACGTCGACCGTCACGCCGCCGGCCAGGTCCTGTGCCGCTCCGGCAGTGGCCGGCCGCCACTCGAGCCCCAGAGCGGCGTAGGCGTCGGTGAGGACGGCGCGGAGGGGCTCCGAGTCCTCTACGACGAGAACCGACGAGAAGAGCCAGGCGCCCGCGACGACGCGCTGCGCCGTGCCGACGAGCTTCACGGCCGGGACGCCGTCGGCCCGCCCGTGGACGGTGAATTCACCAGGGCAGTACTCCCCCGGAACCTCGCCCACGTGCGCGTCGAGTCCGACGCCGGTGAGTATCCCGGCGAAGAACTCACCGAACGCGGCGAAACGGGCCCGCGTGCCGGCGACGGGATCAGCGGCGGGTTCGAGGTGGTCGACCACGAGGCAGCCCCGGTGGTAGGCAGCGGCGCGCCCGCCTGCCCGCCGCACCAGCGGGACGAAGCCGTGCTTCGTCGATACGGCGCACGCCTCGCCGAAGCCCGGCAGCCGTGCGTCCCGCTGCCCGAAGGCGACCGTGGGACTCGGGCGGTACAGGCGCAGCGTCGGGGGCCTGCTTCCGACGGCGACGTCGCGCAGCAGCGCGATGCCACGCTCCAGTTCTGCGGCCGCGTCATCCGATGCCGGGTCGAGAACGAGCGCCAGCTCGGCAGCGCCATGCCATGGAGTGCTCATCCATCCATCGTAGGCAGGGCCCGGGAGAAGCTGCGCCCGGACCGGCCGGGCAGCACCTGGCCGACGACGGCAAGCCCTGAAGGACCCGCGCCGGTCAGGGCGTCGGGAGGGGCGTCCACTCGAGCCAGAGCGCCGCCTCGACGGCGATGGCCGGAGGTACGGTATGGGGGCCCTCGAACTCGCGGTACACCACTTCGTACCCGCGGCGCTTGAGCGCGGGGACCACCCTCCTGCTCGTGGCATCGATGGGGAGGACGGCATCCTCGGTGCCGTGCGAGATGAAGACGGCCGGCTGCCCGTTCCGCGGCCCGGCCGGCACGAAGCCGGGTGAGAACGCGACCACCTTGCTGAAAAGGTCCCCGTTGGCGAGCCCGAGGCCCAGCGCGTAAGAGGCTCCGTCGGAGAACCCTGCCACGCCGATCCGGTCGGGATCGACGGGGACGAACGAGAAGACCTCTTCCAGTGCCCTGTTGATGACCTCGGTGTCCGGACCGTACCCGCCGCGGATGGCGTCCCAGGTAGCCGCGCGGGAGGCGGGCGCGAGGATGACGATCCCGAGCTCCTCGGCGGCCGCGCGCAGGACGGACAGCCCACCCTGCGGGTCCCCGCCCGCCCCGTGGAGAGCGACGAGGAGGGGAACCGGTTCATCGGTGGCCACGGACTCGGGGACGAAGACGATCGGGTCGCGGGTCGTCGCCACGCCGAGGGCGTGCACCCCCGTTCTCGGCCCGGTACCCGGTTCCGCCGCGCCCGGTCGCGCTGTCAGGACGGCCGGATCCCCCGCCGTCGTACCCGCGGGCTGTCCGTTGTCCATGGAACCTCCGTTGCACGCCGTCTCCGCCACGAGGAGCGGCACGATCACCATGCCGGCAAGGATGTCCCTCCTCGTTGCCACACGGCGATTCTAGGGGCCACAGGCACCCGCTCTCCCGGTTGCCGTCGGAGCCTCTTCGGGCTATCGCGTTCTGCCGACCCGCATCGGTCCCGCACAGAGCCCGCACCGGTGCGGCACGGGTCTTGCACCGGTGCGGCACGGGTCTTGCACCGGTGCGGCACGGGTCTTGCACCGGTCCTGCACCGATGACTCCGGGCTCCTCAGGACTCCCAGGCCTCCAGCAGCAGCCTCGCGGCACCTGCGGGGTCGGGTGCCGCGCAGATCGCGGACACGACCGCTATCCCTGCCGCTCCCGCCCGGCGGAGCGGGGAGGCGTCCGCCGCGGTGATGCCGCCGATCGCCACGCAGGGCAGGCGCGCCGTGCCCGCCAGAGCAGCGAAGCCGTCGACGCCGAGCGGCGTCGGGTGGTCGGGTTTCGTGGCCGTGGCATGCACCGCGCCGGTGCCGAGGTAGTCCACCGTGCCGGCGGGAAGAGCATGGGCGACGGCGAACTGGTCGGCGGTCGCCGCGCTGAGCCCGACGACGGCGTCCGGGCCGACGATGCGCCGCACCAGGTCGGGCGGCAGGTCGGACTGGCCCACGTGGACGCCGTGCACCTGTGCGCCCTGCTCCCGCGCCGCGAGGTACACATCCACCCTGTCGTCGACCAGTACCAGCACCCGGCCCGCGACGGCGTCGGCGACCGCGGCGAGGAGCGCGACCAGGTCCCGCCCTCCCGCGTGCTTGTCCCGCACCTGCACGCAGGTCGCACCCCCTGTCACGGCGGCGGCGACGACGTCGACGACCGTCCGGGGCGCGCACAGCTCCGTGTCGGTCACGAGGTAGAGCGGCAGGTACGACGCCGGATCCGGCCGCGGCATCAGGAGTCCTCCGGCAGGACCAGGCCCCGGCGGACATCGGCCGGGGTGATGGCCGCGAGCGCGTCCAGGAAGCGCGGGGCGAAGGTGCCCGGGCCCTCCGCCAGGACAGCGGCTTTCTCCGCGGCGAGCGTGTACACGCCGGTGGCCGCGGTGGCCGCGAGCAGTGGGTCCGGCGTGAGCGAGGCGAAGGCAGCCATCACGGCGCCGAGCGCGCAACCGCCGCCGGTGACCCGGGTCAGCAGCGGCGTACCGTTGGCGACCCTGATGACGGCCCCGGCGACCGGGACGACCGCGTCAACGGGACCCGACACGGCGACGACGGAGCCGTACCGCGATGCCAGGAGGCGTGCTGCGTCGAGCGCCGCGGCGGGCTCGTCCAGGGAATCCACGCCGCGTCCCCCGCCGCCGGAACCGGCGAGGGCGATGATCTCCGAGGCATTGCCGCGGATGATGGTCGGGCGCTGGGCGACGAGCTGCTGGGCCGTCCGGGTGCGAACGGCCAGGAATCCGACGGCGACGGGATCGAGGACCCAGGGCGTGCCCGACGCCCCCGCTGCCTCGGCGGCCTCGAGCATGGCCGCGCGCTGCGCCTCGGTGGGCGTGCCGAGGTTGACGAGCACCCCGGAGGCCACGGGCGCGAACTGCGCCGCCTCCCCGGGGATGTCGACCATGGCGGGCGCTGCGCCGAGGGCGAGCAGCACGTTCGCAGTGAAGTTGGTGACGACGGCGTTGGTGATGCACTGGACCAGCGGGGAGGCGCTGCGCAGATCTGCGAGCAACCCGGCGCAGGCCTCGGCGCCGACCGTGCGGGCGGGGTCCGCAGTTGCCGAAGGGAATTCCGTCATGTGCTGCCTTTCGCTGGGGCGAGAGGACAGACGGACACCAGGGTCCGGCAGGACATCCCTTCGCCAGTATGAGCTGGATCAGGTTCGACGGGTCTTATCTCAGCCCCTCCGGTGGAGGGACACCCCGTGTCGCTGCTCGAACGATAACGCGTCGCGCGGATGCTTCCAAGCCCCGATACCGCCCCGACGAGCCGGAGGGACCAGCGCCGGCACTATCTGCCGCCCGGGCCCCGATGTGCCGGGGCCGGGCGGACAGTGCCGGACGGACCAGTGCCGGGGCTAGCGGCCGCCCTCGATCTTGCGGCGGCGCTGCTCCTGCCCGGGAGCCCCGTAGGGGTAGTCCCCGAAAGTGGGGGCGCTGACCTCGTCGAGTCGGTCGAGCTCCTCGGGCGTCAGCACGACGCCGGACGACGCCAGGTTGTCGGCCAGCTGCTCCCGTGTGCGCGCGCCGAGGATCACCGAGGTCACGGCGGGCTTCGCGGCGACCCAGGCGAGCGCGACGTGGGAGGCGTTGATGCCTCGCTCGGCCGCGATGCCGGTCACGGTGTCGACGATGTCCCACGTCCGGTCCGCGTTGCGCTTCTCCCAGGCCTCCATGCCGCGCTTGGGGTTCTCCCCGAGCCGGGTGGCGCCCGTCGGCTCGGCGTCGCGGGAGTACTTCCCGGTCAGCCAGCCGCCGCCGAGCGGGGACCACGGCAGCATGCCCATCTCCGCGTCGAGCACGGCGGGGACGATCTCCGCTTCGATGTCGCGCACGAGCAGTGAGTACTGGGGCTGAAGCGTCACCGGCAGCGAGTAGCCACGCTGGCGGGCGGTCATAACGGCTTTGGTGAGCTGCCAGCCGGTGTAGTTGGAGAACCCGTAGTAGCCGATCTTGCCCTGGACGACCGCCTCGTTGAGGAAGCCGAGGGTCTCCTCGAGCGGGGTCAGCGGATCCCACGCGTGCACCTGGTACAGGTCGATGTGGTCGACCCCGAGCCGGGCCAGCGAGGCATCGAGCGCTCGCCGGAGGTGCCGCCTCGACAGGCCGAGGTCGTTGGGGCCGGTACCCATCGGGAAGCGGCCCTTGGACGCGAGGACCATCCGGTCCCGCTCCGCCGGGTTCTTCGCGAGCCAGCGGCCGATGATCTCCTCGGAGGTGCCGGCGGAGTAGACGTCCGCCGTATCGATCAGGTTGCCGCCTGCCGCGGCGTAGTCGGACAGGATGGCGTGCGACGTCGCCTCGTCCGCCTCCGCCCCGAAGGTCATCGTGCCGAGGGCGAGGTGGGACACCGAGGTGCCGCTGTTGCCGAGTTTCCGGTACTCCATGGGATTGCTCCTTCGCTGTGCGCCGTGCGGCGCCGTGTCCTTGGATCCTGAGCCGGGCGCAGCTGTCCTGCGACCAGCATGACAAGGGGCGCCGTCGTGAGACGGCGCCCCTTGCCCGATGCTCACTCGCTGACGGTGACGCCCTTCCAGAAAGCGTAGTAACCGCGGATGTTCTCCGCCGCTTCTTTCGGTTCCGGGTAGCTCCAGGCGGCGTCCCTGTTCTGCTCGCCGTCCACCACCAGGGTGTAGTAGCTCGCCGTGCCCTTCCAGTGGCACACCGTGTGCGTCTCCGTGGGGACGAAGAACTCCTGGGAGATGGAAGCCGGCGGGAAGTAGTGGTTTCCCTCGACCATCACGGTGTCCGCCGACTCCGCGACGACCCTGTCTTTCCACATTGCTTTCGTCATGGTTCCTCTTCCTCGGGGACTTCCGGTCGTGCGGGCAGGCTGTCCGCTCCCTGCCGACGGCGGCGAGGGCGTCCGTGTCCGGTGCAACCCCGGCGAGCGCCGGGGCATTCCGGGCATGATGGTCAGAGCTTGCGTACCGTGAGGATCTGCTCGATGCGCCCGAAGGGACCGTCGAGGTCGTGCGCGACGCTGGAGGTGAGTCCCACACCGTTCGCGCCGAAGGTGACGCGCGTATCGAGACCGAGCCACTCGCCAACGGGCAGGCGGTGGAGGTGGATCTGCAGGTCGACGTTCGGGAACATCCAGCTGTCGCCGCCGGGTGCCACACGCGAGGCGATCCCGTTGGCCGCGTCCATCATGCCCACGAGGCGCACGACGTCGGCGGTCGTCCTGCCCTCCACCATCGGATAGGGATTCCGTATCCAGACCTGCCCCCGCCCGGGACGGTGGCCCGGTACCACGCGGACCTCCAGGGACCGGATGAACCCTCCGGGCCACGCTGTCATGCCCTCGTGCGGTCCGGCGGCCTCGGGTCCGGGCATCGGCGGGTCCTCCACGGCGGCGACGGCTGCCGTGTCCTGGGTGGCGAGGCGCCATGCCTTCGCAACGATGGCCGTCCTGCCGCCGGCTTCCATGCGTGCCTCGAGCAGTTCGATGGTCCGTCCGGGCCGGACGACCGCTGTGCTGACCTCGAACTCACCGCCCGGGATCATCCCGAGGATGTCGAAACTCAGGCGGCCGAGCTGCATGCCGTCCCGCGGCTGGCAGTCCAGCAGGCACTGGGTCAGGAGGCCCGAGATCGGTGCCATGTGCTGCTCTTCCGGGTTCCAGGCGCCCTGGGCGTGGATCGTCGATTCGAACCTCCCGCCGCCGAGATCACGGTAGAAAGAATCGGGCACGGAAGTCTCCTTCGTCGGACGAGCCGGGATCGCGTCCTGCGCGGTGGGCGGAGGAAAGGCCCTGGACATCGGTCCCGGGCCACGCACCCGCCCCATGCTAGTGGAGCAACCACGGCGTACCGGAAGAACGGCATCCCGGAATAGGATCCGGACGCCGGAGGTTCAGTGATTGACCGGGTCGACTTCTCAGCGCCCGGTGCCGAACGCGGCCGCACGGAGGACCTCCGACGGCGCCGCACAGCATTTCGAACCGAGCGGATCATCATGACCTCCAGTCCACCGTCCCGCGTCTCAGACGCCATTCCGAGCCGAGCAGGCGCCGCGCCGTCCCGCCCTGCCGTTTCCGCCGACACCGTGTCCGCCGGCACCGCCTCCTCCGGCGCCGTCGGCCAGGGCGCCCTCCCAGCACGCGACAGGCTGGTCATCACCATCCTGCTCGTCTCCGCGTTCGTGGTGATCCTCAACGAGACGATCATGGGCGTGGCCATCCCGCGCCTGGTCGAGGACCTCGGCATCACCGTGGGCGCGGGCCAGTGGTTGAGCACGGCCTTCATGCTGACCATGGCCGTGGTCATTCCGGTGACCGGCTACCTCCTCCAGCGCTTCACCACGCGCCCGGTCTTCATGGCCGCCATGGGCCTGTTCAGCCTCGGCACCCTCATCGCCGCCCTGGCCCCGGGGTTCGCCGTACTCGTGGTCGGCCGCGTCGTCCAGGCGAGCGGCACGGCGATCATGATGCCGCTGCTGATGACGACCGTCATGACGCTCGTGCCCCCCGCATCGCGCGGCAAGATCATGGGCAACATCTCGATCGTGATCTCCGTGGCGCCCGCGCTGGGCCCCACCATCTCCGGAGCCATCCTCAGTGTGCTCGACTGGCGCTGGATGTTCTGGCTGGTCCTGCCGATCTCCCTCGCGGCCCTGGTCATCGGATCGGCCAGGATGCAGAACATCACCGAGCCGCGGCGGTCGTCGATCGACGTGCCATCGGTCATCCTCTCCGCCGTGGCCTTCGGCGGGATCATCTACGGCCTCAGCCAGCTCGGTGAAGCCGCGGCCGGCAGTGCCTTCCCCGCGTGGATCCCCCTCTTCGCCGGCATCGTCGGGCTCGCCGCCTTCATCTCCCGCCAGCTCGTGCTGCAGCGGCGGGACGCGGCCCTGCTCGACCTGCGGGTGTTCACGTCCGGCAACTTCACCATCTCGATCGTCGCCATCGCGGTGAGCATGATGGCCCTCTTCGGCACCATCATCCTGATCCCGATCTACGTCCAGAGCGTCCTCGGCCTGGACCCGCTGGTGTCCGGGCTGCTGCTCCTCCCCGGCGGCCTCGCCATGGGCCTGCTCGGCCCCATTGTCGGCCGGATCTACGACCGCCGCGGGCCCCGGATCCTCCTGGTCCCGGGCGCGCTCCTGGTCAGCGCGGTGTTCTGGTCGATGACCCGGGTCACCGAGACGACGCCCGCGCACCTGGTGCTCGTGGCACACGTCCTGCTCAGCGTCGGGCTCGCCCTCATGTTCACCCCGCTGATGACCTCGGCCCTCGGGTCCGTCAGGCCGCACCTGTACTCGCACGGCAGCGCGGTCTTCGGAACAGCGCAGCAACTGGCCGGCGCGGCCGGTACTGCACTGTTCATCTCGGTGATGACCCTCCAGTCGACGGCCCTCGCGGCCGAGGGCACAGCGGCGCTTCCCGCCATGGCCGGCGGTATCCGGGCGGCGTTCCTGTACGGGGCGGTCATCTTCCTGCTCGCCGTCGTCGCCTCGTTCTTCGTGCGCGCGCCCCGGGTGACCGGGGACGCTCCCGCACCCGTGCACTAGGAGCCCCTGCTCGACGAAGAAGCCCCGCCGGGTCCTCCCGGTGGGGCTTCTTCGTCGGCGCAGTCGTCGGCGGTCGTCGGCGGTCGTCGGCGCGGTTACGCGCCGACTGGAGCGTCACGACGCGGGCTGGCGCAGCTCGATGTAGCCGTCGCTGGTGACTCGCGTCTCGTAGACGGGCTGCGGGACGGCAGCGGGGCCGCGGTAGTTCTTGCCGTCGTCGAGCCGGAACATGCTCTGGTGCCACGGGCACGTGATGCAGCCGTCCTCGATCGGGCCGTCCTGCAGTGGTCCCCCGAGGTGGTTGCAGACGCTGTCCATGGCCGTCAGCCTGCCGCCGTGGCGCAGCAGCAGGATCGGCACGCCGTTCGCCTCGACCAGCTGCCGCCCACCCTCGACGATGTCGGCGTCGCTGGCCACCCGCGTCCAGTCCTTCGGCGCCTCGTGCCCGGCGGTCCGATTCACGTTGACGGCGTTCGCGTAGCTCAGGTGCCCGCCGAGGTAGGCGCTGAACAGCATCGAACCGAGGCCGCCGAGCCCGAGCAGTACTCCGAGAGCGCGGCTGTCCCTGGCCCTCGCGACCGCCGAGGCCGTGTACAGCGTCAGGGCCAGCGAGTTGCCGGCCGCGTGGACGAGCCCGACGCGGCGTTCCTTCTCCTGGGTGTCGGACCAGTCGTGCAGGCCCGCGATCGCGGTGGGTACGGCAGAGAGGATCCCGACGCCGACGAGGAGGTCGGCCGCTTTGCGGGAGCTCTTGCCTCCGGCGATGTCGAGGAACGAGCCCATGCTCCAGGCACCCGACGGCACGACGATCAGCATGGGATGGAGGTGGTGACCGATGGCGGTGCCGCTGAGCACGTTCCGGATCATGCGCGGCTTGACGGCTTTGCTGACTGCTGCCGCGATCGGGTCGGCGACCTTGTCGAGGAACCTGGCGTGCTCGAGTCCGTCCAGCATTACGTGCAGGATGTTCATCCGTTGCTCCTTCTGGTCCGGGACGGCAGTCCACCGACGGGGTATGACCAGGGCGCCGCCCGGTCCCCACCGTTCCAGCAGCCACTACACCTGACAACCGACGCTGCGCGGGGAGGTTTCTCTTGGCCTCTGCGCACTTCGGTGCGAGAATCCGGCCCGATCCGCATCTGGTGTGCCGTCCCGCCCACGTAGCGCTACTGTCGGGTGCCACAGGATCAAGGACGACTCCACGTCTCCCGCGCTTGTAGGCTTGGTGAAGGACTCTGGAGGGGGAGTCCGAGGGGGCATGGGGATGGCGAAGCACAGCAGCACGACGACCGGGGCTCTGGGGGTTCCACCAGCACGTCCCAGGGGTTCCCCACGCGTGGCCCTCATGTCCCTCGGGCTGTCGCTCGCCTTCCTCGCGGGGTCCGTGTCGCCCACCTCGGTGCAGACCCGTCAAGCCCTGGCCTCGCCCGCTGAAGCTCCCCCTGGCGTCTCCGCGGATGCTGCGCGCCAGGAGACCCCGGGTAGGAGCTCCACGGAGTCGACCAGGGCGACGATGCGGACCCGGACCGAGCCGGCGCAGCTGCCGGCCGGCAGTCTCGCCAGCAATCCCGGAACCGACCGCCGCGAAGTCGTGGTGCCCGACATCCGCCGCACCGCCGTGCTCATCGGGGACTCGCAGTCGGCCGGGAACGACAGCTGGCCCCAGCTGGCCCTGCGCGAACTCGGGTACTCCGTGCGGTTCGTCGGCGCCGGCGGCACCGGATTCGTTGCCGCGAACGAAGCCGGTGACGCGAACTACTACGACTCACTCACCCGCGGCGACTGGGTGCTGCCGCACGGGGATCCCGCACTCGTGGTCGTGGAGGGCGGAGGGAACGACGCCTTCCAGGGAGCATCGGACGGCGACATCCTCGCCGGCGCCAATGCCCTCGTGTTGGAACTGGGACGCACGTATCCGTCCTCACGCATGGTGATGATCGGCACCCTGAGCCGGAGCGCGCAGGACGGCGGCGGGCGCCGGTACGAGGTCGACGCCCTGCTCACCGACCTGGCCGACAAGCGCGGCATCCCCTTCGTGTCGGCCGGGGACTGGCTGACCACTCACCAGTTGAAGGCATTCCTCGCCGACGACGTACACCTCGGTCCTGAGGGCCACCAGAGGGCGGCGCACGTGCTCGAGCAGGAGTTGAGGGCATTGAAGCTGGCCGTCGCGTACACCTCCATCGACCCGTTGCTCCACTGGCCACGAGAACGCCGGCCCCTCGAGTAGCAGGCGATCGAGGAGCGCGGCGCCACCACGTCGTGGCCCATGACAACGCTAAGTCCGCTTATTGTTGAGCCATGAGTTTCAATGACAACGTCCGTCTCGATCCCTCCCGCGTCAGTGACCGGCGGGGACGGGGACGCGGCGCCGCCGTCGGGGGCGGTCTCGGTGGTGGCCTCCTCCTCATCCTGTCGCTGATCTTCGGACCCGATGTCGTGAACCAGCTCGGGCTCGAGGAAGGCTCCACGACCACGCAGGAACAGGACGGCGGTTCCGTCGATGCCATCAATGCGTGCGATCGCGGCAGCGATGCGAACGAGCAGCTCGACTGCCGCATCCTGGGTACGGCGGAGAGCCTCGACAGTTTCTGGCAGCCCTACCTCGACCAGTTCGGCGTCACCTACACCCAGCCCGGTGTGGTGCTGTTCACGGGCAGCACCGATACCGGCTGCGGCACCGCGACCAGCGCCGTCGGACCGTTCTACTGCCCCACGGACCAGCAGACCTACTACGACACGGCATTCTTCGACGACCTCGTCACGCGCTTCGGATCCTCCAGCGGTCCTCTCGCACAGGAGTACGTGGTGGCGCACGAGTTCGGGCACCACATCCAGAACCTGATCGGCACGCTCGGGGCCGCCCAGCAGGATCCGCAGGGAGCCGAGTCCGGCGCCGTCCGGGTGGAGCTGCAGGCGGACTGCCTCGCCGGCATGTGGGCCGCGCACGCCACGTCCGTGCCGGACCCCGAGTCCGGCCTGCCGTTCCTCCGGCCCTTCTCGACGACGGATCTCCAGGACGCCCTGTCCGCGGCATCGTCCGTAGGAGATGACAGGATCCAGGAAGCAGCGACCGGACGGGTGAACCCCGAGGGGTGGACGCATGGCTCCAGCGCGCAGCGGCAGGCCTGGTTCTCGCAGGGCTACGAGACCGGCGACCTGCGATCATGCGACACCCTCGCCGCAGCAGACCTCGACAACCCCTGACCCGCCCGCGACCCTCTCGAGGACCGGAAGGAAGTCCAGTGCGTGACCGGCTCGCCGTCGTCGTCCCCGTCTTCAACGAACCCGACGTGGCCCGTGCTCTCGAGGCACTGCGCCGACAGCGGGACCGCACCCACCTCTCCGTGTACGTCGTGGACAACGGCTCCACCGATGACACCGTCCATCGGGTGGAACGCTTCGCAGCGGACCATCCGGACCTGGCCGTCAGGATCCTCTCGGAACCGCAGAAAGGCACCGGGGCTGCCTGCGACACGGGGTTCCGTGCCGCGATCGCTGACGGCTTCACGTTGGTGGCGCGGACCGACGGGGACAGCGAGCCGGCGGAGGACTGGACCGGCCGGATCCGCGCGGCGTTCTCCCGGGACGCCGCCGTGCAGCTTCTGGGCGGCACCAGCCTCCCCCTGCGGGACCGGTATTACCGGTGGAGCGATGACCTGTTGATGTTCGGAGCCCTCAGGCTCCTGAGGGTCCTGATGGCGGTCGCCCACCTGGACGCCGCATACCTGCGGTTCGTCGCCGGCCACAACATGGCCGTCCGCGCGTCCGCCTACGTCTCGACAGGCGGGTTCGAGCGGACGTCGATCGACCGGCGCGACGAGGACATCGACTTCTCCGTCCGGGTTGCCCACCGCCTGGGGTACGCCGCGGTGCGGATCGACCCGCAGCTGAAGGTGGCCACGTCCATGAGGCGGGTGCGGCGGTACGGAATGGGCATGATGGGCGTCCACCACCTCGTGCCGGCCCTGCGCGGAAAGCTCATCCGCACCATCGACGTGCGCTAGCGCCTCCTGCCGGATCCGCTAGCCTGCACCGCTCGCCCGCACCAGGGCCAACGCGTCCTCGACGGCCGTCATCCGGCCCTGCTGCGCTCCCGAGACCAGCCGGACGGTGCGCCGGAAGGACGCGTCGTCCCCCGCCCCGGCCCGGAAGGCGGGCAGGTGCGCCAGGACGGCGGCGCGGCGAAGCCACACGTCGTCCGCCGCCGCCCACCGTTCCAGGACCACGCGGGCGCGGACGCCGTCCTGCCCCGGAAGGCGGAGGAGCAGGGGCCCGACGACGTCGACGGCAAGCGGGTCCACGAGGTCCTCGAGGTGCGCGGACCGGAGGAAGCCTTCGATGCGGGTCAGGTCGGAGTGGCGCAGGAGGCGCACCGAGGACTGCAGCAGAACCACGGCCGCCAGGCGGCGCTCGAAGACCGGGCGGGACCACAGCTCGGAGGCGAGGGCGGTGACGTCGTCGTGCCCGAGGTCCGGGTACCGGCGTCCCGCGTTGCGGATGGTGCCGCGCACGGCACCCACCGACGCGCCGTAGTACTCGAAGACGGTCCCGAAGCGCCGCTCGTAGTCCTCCGCGCGCTCCTCAGAGCCCTCGTACCGGAGGGACTCGTCGATGAAGTCGGCGGGGTCGCTCATGGTGCTCCTGTCCTCGGCCGGTCAGTAGACAAAGATGTCGATCCACGCGCGGTTGTGGGCGTGGAGGAGGACGAGGAACAGGACGAGGTCGAACAGCAGGTGGACGCAGACGATGTAGGACAGCGAGCGCGTCCTCGTGAAGATGAAGGCCTGCAGCAGCGCGAACGGGAAGATGAACACCGGCGCCCAGGCGTGGAAGCCGAGCTCCCAGAGGAAGGAGGTGAAGAGCACGGCCTGCAGCACGTTGGCCTGCACCATGGGCAGGTGGCGGCGCAGGAGCGCGAAGACGGTGCAGATGAAGAAGAGCTCGTCCCAGATGCCGAGCCCGTTGGTGCCGACGAACAGGCGGACGACGTCGTCGGGTTCCGAGGCCGCCGGCCAGTTGCGGTACACGCCGGTGGAGAGCATGTAGACGGGGAGCAGTACGTAGCCCATTCCGACGACGGCGGGCAGGTACCACATCTCGGCGCGGCTCCACCGCTGGCCGGTCCGGACCGGGAAGGTGATGGCATGGTCCCGGTAGGCGAAGCGGGAGACGGCGTAGGGGACGCCGACGGCGAGGATCATGGCCGTGCCCATGACGACCATGTGCGGGGGGCTGATGTCGGTGGTGATCGGGACCAGGCTCATGACCGTCACGCCGAACGCCACGAGCAGGAGGTCCCGGAAGAGCGCGATGGAGACGACGGCGGCCAGGACGAGGGCCACCAGCAGCAGCAGGTAACCGATCAGCGGCTGATGGAGGGCGAACAGGGTGAAGCCCGCGAGGGATACCAGCGTGGCAGGCGCCAACGCGCGTGAGGGTGTACTCCAGGCGCCCCGCTGCCAGTCCGAGCCCGTCCGCGGAGAGCGCCCTTCCGGCCGATCCGGCGTCGCCGGATGTGCGTGCTGCTCCACCTGATCCTGCCCCTTCGTCGTCGTCCGCCCATTCTTTCGTCCGGTCGTCCCCCGGTCCACCGCCCGCGTCCATCCGTGCCCTGATTCCCCACCGACTTGATTCCCCACCGACTTGATTCCCCACCGTGTCCTGATTCCCCACCGTGTCCTGATTTCTCGCCGTGCAAGGCCGCAGCGCCGGACGGCGGCCGCGATGCAAGACTGGGGTCATGCGTGAGCTCGTCATCCTCGGCACGGCGTCCCAGGTGCCCACCCGGACCCGCAACCACAACGGCTACTTCCTGCGGTGGGAGCGCGAGGGCATCCTGTTCGATCCCGGCGAGGGCACCCAGCGCCAGATGACCCTTGCCGGCGTCGCGTCGAGCCGTATCACCAGGATCTGCCTGACCCACGTCCACGGCGACCACTGCTTCGGCCTGCCCGGTGTGCTGTCCCGGATGGTGCTCGACGGCGTCGCCTCCCCCGTCCACCTCCACTACCCCGCGTCCGGCGAGGACGTGGTGCGCGCGCTCGTCTCCCTCGCGACGCCGGGAGTCGATCTGCAGCTCCATCCCCACGGTGAGGCGGGGCCGATCGCTCCCGGGATCGACGTGCAGCCGCTGCGGCACCGCATCGAAGCCTACGGATACCGGGTGACCGAGCCCGACGGACGGACCTTCCTGCCCGAGCGCCTCGCGGCCCTCGGCATCGCCGGGCCGGACGTAGGACGCCTGCAGCGCGAGGGCAGACTGGGCGACGTGCGGCTGGAGGACGTGAGCGTGCATCGCCCGGGCCGCCGTTTCGCCTTCATCATGGACACGGCGGTGTGCGACGGCGCTGTCGCGCTCGCCGACGGCACGGATCTCCTGGTCATGGAGAGCACCTTCAGCGACGACGACGCCGCACTCGCCGACCAATACCTCCACCTCACCGCGGGCCAGGCGGGTGCGCTCGCGGGCGCCGGCAGGGCTGGCACGCTCGTGCTCACGCACTTCTCGTCCCGGTACGACGACGTCGCCGTGCTGGCGGAGCAGGCGAGGGCAGCAGCAGGCGGCGGGGACGTCATCGCGGCATCGGACCTGGACCGTATCGCCTTTCCTCCGCGCCGCGTTTCCGTCGCGTGAGCGGGAGGACCCGTGCGGAGGGAACGCTGCGGGAGTGGGGCCGGCCGATCCGGGCAGAACGGGCCTCCCCCGGTGCTCCCGGTTCAGCGGTAGCGCCGGGCGTCGGCGGCTTCGGGAGCAAAGACACCTACCTGCAGGCCGACAACGGGAGCATGCCAGTTCGACGCCGGCTGTACGTGGCCGGTCAACCGGGACCTGAGCCATCCGCTGAAGTCCCG
The DNA here is from genome assembly GCF_054510955.1 of Arthrobacter pasteuri. Classification (NCBI taxonomy): domain Bacteria; kingdom Bacillati; phylum Actinomycetota; class Actinomycetes; order Micrococcales; family Micrococcaceae; genus Arthrobacter; species Arthrobacter pasteuri. The sequence continues at coordinate 40,901 of NZ_JBTNDO010000001.1, read as the reverse complement.
CGTCGCACGGGTGCCGTCCATGACGTCGGAGAGGGGGTAGCCCCCTGCCCGGGGCACCTGGACCTTCGTGCCGTCCAGGAACGACACGATCACCTTGACCCTGGCATGTGCACGCCCTTCCCGATCGGCATGATCGGCCTCGTGCCCCAGAGCGGTCAGGGCATGGTCGAAGACGAGAGTCCCGCGATCGAAGGAGGGATGCGCCGGCCGTGCAACGGAGTGGAAGGCGACCCAGTGCAGTGGATGGACGTCGGAGACGACGGTGACTGCTCCGATCCGCGCCCTGATCTGCAACCACACGAGATCCTCGGGAACCCCGTTGAGCCCAGCGAGGACAGTCCGCACGTCGCACGCATCCCAGAGCGAGGCGATCCGGTGATGAAGCGCAGGGACGTCCGGACAGGTCACGACGAACCCATCCTCAGCCGCTTCAACATGGACCTTGAAGACCAGCACGTCCTACCGCCTACGGGCGCGGACGGCGCCCCTTGAGGTCGACAGTAAGGTCATAGCCAGGATTAGGCCAGCACTTTCAGGGAGGGTTCGGATGGACAGGAAGCCCGGCACCTATGAACGCGCACTGGCGCTCCATTTCGCCGCCCGTGAGCTTGCGTCTTCCGGCACGGCCTTCTCCGTCCCCTCCGAGGGGCCGGACGCCCTGGGGGAACTGGTGCACGTGCAGGAAAGGATCGCGTATGTGCTGGACCAGTTGGGGAGGTGGCATCAACGGCTGCAGGCGGGCAGGCATCACGTCGAGGACAAACAGAGCGTCGAAGGCGTGCTCGAGGCGGCCTTCGAGCTGCAGGCAGCCGCACGCCAGGCCGCCGAGCTGCATCAGACGATGGTGCGGGCCCACCACGCGACCAGTCAGATCCGATGGTTCGACTCCGGCACGGCCCGCGAGTGAAGTCCACCCGATCGTTTCCCCTTCTGTGCGCTGAATCCGGTGGATTACGGTGGGCGGTCCGGGAGGGCGAAATCCTCCCCGATCCCCGGTTCACGGGGTGACAGTGGCTGTAGGGTTCCGGTATGACCTCCCTGGAATGGAAACTCGAAGTGATCGTCCTGCCCAGCAGCGACATCGACCGCTCGATGAAGTTCTACCGGGACCAGGTCGGTTTCGTCCTCGACCATGACGTGTCCCCAGCACCGGGGGTCCGGATCGTTCAACTCACACCCAGGGGATCATCCTGCTCCGTGGTGGTCATGGAGGGAATGGGTTCCGATGGAAGCCCGCCCATTTCCGGCCTTCAGCTCGTGGTGCGGGATGTCGAAGCAGCCCGCTCGGAGCTGCTGGAGCGGGGAGTCGACGTCGCACCCGTCACCAGGATGGGAGACGGCGACGCGTCCGCCTTCATCTACTTCTCGGACCCGGACGGCAATGGATGGGCCGTGCAGGAGATCCGGAACCGGGGCGACTGGCTCAGCTAGCACCAGCCCCTGCACGCACCGGGACTTCTCATCGAAAGGCTCTCATCATGAGGCAGAACACAGGCATCCCGACTGTTGCAGAAGTTCCGTCGGCGGACGGAACGCTGATTTCGTACGAGAGAACCGGAACCGGACCGAGCGTCGTCCTGGTGGACGGAGCGTTCTGCGGCCGCTCCTTCGGACCCGCGCGCAAGCTTGCCGAGGAACTGTCACCGTCCTTCACCGTGTTCTTCTACGACCGTCGTGGCCGCGGCGGGAGCGGCGACACGAGACCCTACGCGGTGCAGCGGGAGATCGAGGACCTCGCCGCGGTCATGACCGCGGCGGAGGAAACCCCTACGTGTACGGCATTTCCTCCGGCGCTGCGCTGGCGCTCGAAACGGCGGCCTCAGGCGTCCGTATCCGTAAACTGGCCGTCTTCGAAGCACCCTATACGGGCGTCGGCACGGTTGACGGCGTTCCCGTGGATCACGGTGCCCGCCTCGAGCAGATGCTGGCCGACAACAGGCGCGGAGCGATGGTTTCCTACTTCCTGGTGAAGATGATCGGCCTGCCTGCCTTCGTTCCGCTTCTGCTGCGCATCATGCCCGGAGTCTGGAAACACCAGACGGCAGCTGCCGGCACGCTGCCCTACGAGACGAAGGTGTCGAACAACTTCGTTGCCCCGCGTGAACGACTGGCCACGATCCCGGTACCCACGCGGGTCATGGTCGGCGGAAAAGCGGCTCCCGCCATGGCCGCCGCCCAGCGGGACATCGCGGAGGCCATACCAGGAGCCGAGCACCGTGTCCTCGACGGCCAGACCCACCAGGTGTCCGAAAAGGCCGTCTCACCGCAACTCCTGGAGTTCTTCTCCGACTGACGACGGCGGTCCTGCCGGAAGGACCGCCCCTCGGACGCTCCCCGCGGGAAGAAGACCACGCTGACCACCGGCCCTCTGAGCGGATTGCACTGCGCTCCTGTCCCGGGCCTCGCCAACAATCGATTCCGGACGTTATGCTAAGCATGCTGATGAATCGGGATGATGCTTCAATCCTGATTGCCGATCCACGAAACAACTGAAGGAGTCGCTATGAGCACGAAGGTTGAAAAGAGAATTCTCGTCAACGTGCCGGTGAGTGTGGCCTACAACCAGTGGACCCAGTTCGAGGAGTTCCCCCACTTCATGGGCGGGGTCAAATCGATCACGCAGCTCGATGACGAGCGCCAGACCTGGGTGGCCGAGATCGGCGGCATCCGTCGCCAGTGGGAGGCCCGAATCCTGGAGCAGGTGCCGGACAGGAAGGTGTCATGGGCCGCGACCGAGGGTGCCACGAATGCTGGCTCGGTGTCCTTCGAGGACCTCGGCGGCGGGCAGACGCAGATCAACCTCGTGCTCGAGTACGAGCCGGAGGGCCTGGTCGAGAAGATCGGCGACAAGCTCAACGTCGTGGAGAACCAGGCCGAGGCCGACCTGCAACGCTTCAAGGCGTTCATCGAGGACGAGGGCTATGCGACGGGTGCCTGGCGTGGGTCCGTCGGGGCCGGCTCCACCGTCGGTCAGCCCGGCGTGGAAGCTGCTGCGGCGTCCCGTGGGGACAGCGGTAAGGCCGGAGTATCCGGCAAGGTCGCGGCGGGCGTCGGCCTGGCAGCCGCAGCAGCAGTCGCCGGTGTCGCGGCGAGCAAGAAGAGCTCCGAGAACACCGAGGACGCTTCAGCAGATGTCACCATCACCCCTGCCGATGGTGGCGCCCCTGCGGTGTACACCAGCCCGGACGACAGTCTCTCTCCGAGCACCACGGAGAAGCTCCGCCCCGTGGACGAAACCGATGCATCCGCGACCGACAGGAACCGCACGACGGGCGGAGCGCTCTGACCCGCAGGTCACTCGCGGCGAGCGCGCACTGGTTTGCTGCCGGGCTCCTTGTGAAGGAGCCCGGCAGCCTGGGGCCCGGTGGTTGCCCGCCCGTGCTGCCTCTTCCCGGGTTGTCGCTCGTCGGACTCCCCGGGCGCGAACCGTCCCGCGGACGGGTTCAGGTCCGCTGTCCCAGTGTCAGGTCGGCGATCAGCGCTGAAGCGGCACAGTCCCGGATCCCGTTGATGCCCGCCACGGTGGTCTCTCTGTCGTCATAGGGTTCACTCGTCACCAAGGTGGCCCCGTCGTCCCCCGTGAGCCGGAACCGGAATTTCTCCCCGTCGTCGTGATAGATCTCGAACCGTCCTGCCACGTGTACCTCCTGTGTCCTGAAGCACGGCCGGCCTGCCGGAACAGGTGACCGAGGGCCCCCGCGGAATGCGCGCCACCCCTATAACACCTGCCGCCGTTCGTTGAGGCAACGGCAGATGCCTCCGTCACCCGCCCTTGCGACAGGGGACCTGATCGCCCCGCGTCGGCGGACGGGTCGCTGATCCGGCAGGGCCGCGACCGGCCCTGCACGCCTCGAGCAGTCCGGCTAGCGCGCGGACCGGAGGAGGAGTGCGGATGCAGCAGCGCGGTCCTGCGGGGCACGGTGGGTTGCCCTCGCGACATCGCCGACGCCAGCACCACTGGACTCGCCGGCAGTCCAGCGCGGGCTAGACGGCTCCCCCGAAATACACCTCGACCTCGCACACCAGGCCATCGCGTACCCGGGTCGCCTCCATGTTGCGGTAGGTCCGCCCGGCGACGTCGTACTCGTACCGGTGCAGGACGATGCCGTCGACCTCGATGATCTGCAGGGTCCGTGCCGGCCCGTCGAAGTGGTCCGCGGACGGGAAGCAGCGCTCCAGCCAGGCGCTCTTGTCGATGTGGTCGTCCTGGGGACTGGTGAAGACGAAGTCGTCGGCCATCATCGACTCGGCGACGTCCCGCTCCTGCTGATGGAACGCGCGCATGAATCGGAGAACCGCCTCGCGGGGTGGAGTCGTCATGTACTGATCCTGACCATCCCGTCGGCGGCTGTCCAGACCAGTGCCCCCGAACGACCGGGTCCGTCCCCCCCGACAGGTGGGCCGGCGCCACGTTGACGCGAGCGTGTGATGTGTGCCATATTTCTTCTGTGAACCTGTCAGACAGCCGGACAGCCGGACAGCAGCCTGCCGATCCGCCGGCCGCCACGAGCTATCCGCTGGCCCGCGTCAGTGCCGCCGAGGCCGTCTTCAATGCGCTCCGCAGCGACATCGAGAACGGAGCGCTGGAGGTGGGTGCCAAACTCAGTTCGGAAGCCGCCCTCGCACAGCGCTACGGAGTGAGCCGGTCCGTGGTCCGGGAGGCCCTGCGTTCCTGCAACGCCCTCGGACTGACCGTGACCAGGACGGGACGCGGCACGTTCGTGCTGGCGAACCACGTGGCCAAGGATCTGGTGCTCGGCGGGTACTCCGCACTGGACCTCACCGAGGCCCGTCCGCACATCGAAGTACCCGCGGCAGGACTCGCGGCGGAACGGCGAACCCCTGACGAGCTCGAAGCCCTGCGGGATATCGTGGCCGCCATGGCCGCCGAGGACGATCCCGAAGCCTGGGTCGCCCTCGACTCCGGCTTCCACGTCGCGATCGCCCGGGCCAGCCACAACCAGGTCTTCGAGGACGTCGTCTCCAATATCCGCGATGCCCTGGCGCACCAGTCGGAGACCCTCAACATGGTGACCGACCGCCAGCACGCGTCGGATCGCGAGCACCAGCAGATCCTTGCCGCCGTGGAAGCGGGCGACGCCGAGGAGGCCCGCGCCGCCATGAGCCGGCACCTCCACGCCGTGGGCGCCGCCCTCGACTCCATCCTTCGTCCGTAACTCTCCGCACAGCGTGCCCGTCACCCTGTAGTCGACCGCCAGAACAGCACCCCCGAGGACTCCATGCTTTTCCCTGCCCTAGCCGACTCCGCCCCGGAACCGGCGTCTCATCACCTTCCGCAGCACGTACCCCTCGCCGCGCAGACCCGCGACGGACTCGTCGAGAGCATCCACTTCGGCTCGGCGATCGCGACGGAGCAGGACGGCACGGGTACCCGGACCCTCCTCACGGCAGGTGATCCACTCGCCCCCTTCTACCCGCGCTCCGCGCTCAAGCCGCTGCAGGCCGTCGCGATGGTCCGCGCAGGTCTCGACCTTCCCGCCGATCTGCTCGCCCTCACCGCGGCCAGCCACTCCGGCGCTCCACAGCACGTCGACGGTGTCCGACGGATCCTGGAGATGCACGGACTGGCCCCGGATGTGCTGGAGAATAGCTCCGACCTCCCGTACGGCACCGCCGAGCGGGAGGAGTGGCTCCGCGCGGGCCGTCCCGCCACGCAGGTGACCCAGAACTGCTCCGGCAAGCACGCCTCCATGGCTGCCACCTGTGTGATCAACGGCTGGCCGGTTCCGGGCTACCTGGATTCCGACCACCCCCTGCAACGGTTGGTGGCCCAGTCCGTCGCCGAGCTGACGGATGAACGGCCCTCGGGACTGTCCACCGACGGCTGTGGAACCCCGCTGTTCGCCCTGACCCTCCGCGGCATGGCCCGCGCGTTCGGTATCATCGCCCGCGCTGCCGCGGAAGCGGAGGGAGCGGCCGGCACGCTGACTGCGGAAGCCGCCGTCGGACTGGCCATGCAACGCCACCCCGACATGGTGGCCGGAGAACACCGCGACGTCGCCGAACTCATGCGGCTCGTCCCCGGCGTCGTGGCGAAGGACGGCTTCCAGGGTGTCCAGCTGATCGGGCTGCCGGATGGCCGCGCCGTGGCGGTCAAGATCTCCGACGGCGGGGACAGCGCCCGCATGCCCGTCGCCGTCGCCGTGCTGGAAGCGCTCGGCGTCGACACCGAACCGCTGGCCTCCATCGCCAGGACGGCGGTGCTCGGCGGAGGCCGGCCCGTCGGCACCTTCCAGGCACTCGACTTCCTGTCCACGCCCGCTGACGAAGCCCCGTAAGGATTACGATGACCGACCCCAACTCCACTGCCCCCTTCCGCTCCGAGCACGACCTCCTGGGCGACAGGGATGTCCCCGCCGATGCGTATTGGGGAGTCCACACGCTGCGCGCGGTGGAGAACTTCCCCATCACCGGCCAGCCCCTGTCCTCCAACATGCATCTGGTCCGGGGTCTGGCTGCCGTGAAGCTCGCCGCCGCACGCACCAACCACGAACTCGGCCTGCTCGACGGCGAGCGCGCCCGGGCCATCGAGGAGGCCTGTGCCGACGTACTGGCGGGCCGGCTCAGCGACCAGTTCGTGGTGGACGTCATCCAGGGCGGTGCCGGGACATCCTCGAACATGAACGCCAACGAGGTGATCGCCAACAGGGCTCTCGAGATCCTCGGACACCCGAAGGGCGACTACGCGCGGCTGCACCCCAATGACCACGTCAACCTCAGCCAGTCCACGAACGACGTGTATCCCACGGCGGTGAAGCTGGGCACTATCTTCGCCGCCCGGGAGCTGCTCGAAGCGCTCACCGTGCTCGAAGATGCCTTCGCTGCCAAGGCCCTCGAGTTCCGCACGGTCGTGAAGATGGGCCGCACGCAGCTCCAGGATGCGGTCCCCATGACTCTCGGTCAGGAATTCGGCACCTACGCCGTGACGATCGGCGAGGATCGGCTCCGCCTGGCGGAAGCCGATCTGCTGATCCACGAGATCAACCTCGGCGCGACGGCGATCGGCACCGGCCTGAACGCCCCCGCCGGGTACGCCGAGGCCGCCTGCCGGCACCTGGCGGAGATCACCGGCCTGCCGCTGGTCACGGCGGTGGACCTGATCGAGGCGACGCAGGACGTCGGCGCTTTCGTGCACCTCTCCGGCGTGCTCAAGCGCGTCGCGGTGAAACTGTCCAAGATCTGCAATGACCTGCGGCTGCTCTCCTCCGGCCCGCGTGCCGGCTTCGGTGAAATCAACCTTCCCGCGGTGCAGTCCGGCTCCTCGATCATGCCCGGGAAGATCAACCCGGTCATCCCGGAGGTGGTCAGCCAGGTCGCCTACGAGGTCATCGGCAACGACGTCACCATCACCATGGCCGCGGAAGCCGGTCAGCTGCAGCTCAACGCCTTCGAACCGATCATCGTCCACAGCCTCCACAAGAGCATCTCCCACCTGGAGGCAGCCTGCCGCACCCTCGCGGCCCGCTGTGTCCGGGGCATCACGGCGAACACCGAACACCTCCGCCTCACGGTGGAACAATCCATCGGCCTGGTCACGGCCCTCAACCCGCAACTGGGCTACGCCACCGCAACGTCCATCGCCCAGGAAGCCCTCGCCACCGGCAAGGGTGTTGCCGAACTCGTACTCGAACACGGGCTGCTCACCGGCGAGCAGCTCACCGAACTCCTCAGCCCGCGGCGCCTCGCCAACCTGAGCAAGTAAAGGACCGTCATGACACAGCAACAACCGGCCACGCAGCAACCGGCCATCTCCGACCACACGATCCCTGCACACGCCCACGCCTCCGAGGCGACCCTCCACCGCGAGGACGAGGGCTACCATAAGGGCCTGAAGCCCCGGCAGGTCCAGATGATCGCCATCGGTGGCGCCATCGGCACCGGCCTCTTCATGGGTGCCGGCGGCCGCCTCGCCGCGGCGGGTCCTGCGCTCATCCTCAGCTACGCGGTCTGCGGGTTCTTCGCCTTCATGATTCTCCGGGCCCTCGGCGAACTGGTCATGCACCGGCCCTCCTCCGGTTCGTTCGTCTCCTACGCCCGCGAGTTCTTCGGCGAGAAGGCCGCCTTCGTCACGGGCTGGCTGTACTGGCTCAACTGGGCCATGACCGCGATCGTCGACATCACGGCCGTCGCGCTCTACATGAACTTCTTCCGGAAGTACTGGGCGCCGATCGCGGACGTGCCGCAGTGGGCCTGGGCCCTGGCGGCCCTCGTCCTGGTGCTGGGCCTTAACCTCATCAGCGTGAAGGTGTTCGGGGAACTCGAGTTCTGGTTCGCGCTGATCAAGGTGGTCGCCCTGGTGTCCTTCCTCGTCGTGGGTATCTACTTCGTCATCTTCGGCACTCCCGTGGACGGCCAGGAGGTCGGCTTCAGCCTCATCGCGGACAACGGTGGCATGTTCCCCAACGGCCTGCTGCCCGCCGTCGTGGTGATGCAGGGTGTCGTATTCGCCTACGCCTCGATCGAGCTGATCGGTACCGCGGCGGGTGAGACCGAGAACCCGGAGAAGATCATGCCCAAGGCCATCAACACCGTGATCGTGCGCATCGCGGTGTTCTACGTCGGCTCGCTCATCCTGCTCTCGCTGCTGCTGCCCTACACCTCCTACAAGGCTGGCGAGAGCCCGTTCGTGACGTTCTTCGGCTCTATCGGGGTGAACGGCGTGGACGCCATCATGAACCTGGTGGTCCTCACTGCAGCGTTGTCCTCGCTCAATGCCGGCCTGTATTCCACGGGCCGCATCATGCGCTCCATGGCGGTCGCAGGTTCCGCCCCGCAGTTCGCGTCACGGATGAACAGGGCAGGCGTTCCGTACGGCGGCATCGCCCTGACCGCGGCCGTCGCCCTTCTCGGCGTCGTCCTCAACGCGGTGGTTCCCGCTCAGGCGTTCGAGATCGTGCTGAATGTCGCGTCCCTCGGCATCATCAGCACCTGGGGAGTCATCGTCCTGTGCCAGATGCAGCTGGCGCGGCTGGCCAGGCGCGGCGAGCTGCTGCGCCCCGCCTTCCGCATGCCCGGCGCCCCCGTCACCGGGTGGATCACCCTCGCGTTCCTCCTGGCGGTGCTGGTCCTCATGGCCTTCGACTCGCCCGTGGGCACGTGGACCATCGGCTCCCTGGTGGTCATCATCCCCCTCCTGATGCTCGGCTGGAGCCTGTGCCGCGACCGCGTCCTGGAACTCGCGGCCGTCCGTGACGGCCACACCGGCCCCTACCCCTTGGTGGCGAACCGTCCCGGTCCCGGCGCGAAGGCCCGCGACTAGCCGAACCGCCCGGCATCGCTGGAGCGAACGGACGCATGAGAAACCCGCGCACTGCGGGGGCCTCTGCGTCCGTTCGTGTTTCCCCTCTCCCCGTGTTTCACGAGGTCACCGCTTCCTGCGGCTGCACCTCGTGCCACCGGGCCTTTGTGTCCCTAGGATGACGAGGGACCGGGAGAAAGCGTGTCGACATGCACGAGCGAACTGCGATATTCGAGGGCGAGCGCCCGCGGCTCCTCCGCCTGGCCGAACGGATACTCTCCGACCATGCCGAAGCAGAGGACATCGTCCAGCAGGCGTGGCTGCGCCTGTCCTCCGCGGGCCAGATCGACCATGTCCCGGCCTGGCTGACGACCGTCACCACCCGGCTGTGCCTCGACCGGCTGAGGGCGAAAACGCCCGTGCCACAGGACGACCTCGAGGATCACGCGGAGGATCCCGCCGAGACCTACCCGGATCCGGCCGACGAGGTGGCCCTGGCCGATACCGTCGGCTCCGCCCTGCAGGTCGTGCTCGAACGCCTGACGCCCCGGGAGCGGGTGGCGTTCGTCCTTCACGAGAGCTTCGACGTCGACTTCGCGACCATCGCCACGATCCTCGGCGCCAGCCCGGAGTCTGCCCGAAAGCTCGCCTCGCGGGCTCGTGCCAAGGTCGCCGGCCCCTCCCCCGTCAGGATGCCCGACTGGCAGGTCGTCGATGCCTTCCTCGCTGCCGCGCGCGGAGGGAACTTCAGCCGCCTGCTTGAGCTGCTCGCTCCCGACGTGATCGTCACGGGCGACGACGCCGCAGTCGCGCTGGGCACCCCGCAGAGAATGGCCGGGCGCCAGCAGGTGGCTTCCTTCTTCAACGGTGCCGCCAGGACGGCGTTCGCGGTGTTCCTTGGTTCGCGCCCCGCCGCGGCATGGATCCACCGCGGCGAGGTCAAGGTGGTCTTCGATTTCGCCGTCGCCGGCGGCTGGGTCAGCGGAATCACCTTCCGGGCCGACCCCGAAGCACTGGCCTCGGTGCAGCGCCGCCATGCGAACCGGCCGGCTCAGTCCTCCGACAGTTGAGCGAAGGCCTTCTTCGTGTCGCGGTACCAGCCCATCGCGGCGAGCGGCCTACGCCACCGGCTCTTCATCTCCTCGTGTGCCGGCTCATGGCTGGCATCGCCGGCCCGGACGGCATCGCGGAGATGGCGGTCCTGGGCCTTGATCACCGCGTCGGCGTCGTCGCCCCGAAGGGTGTGGTCGCACGGGCCGCCGAGCTGGCTACAGGTCATCGTCTTCATGGTGATCATCCTTCGGTTGAGGCGGGTTTCCCCGGCAGGGCGTCGATGCCCTGTACTCCTTTGACGAGTGGCGGGACGGAAACGTGACCGATGGCGACCATCCGGCGACGTTCCTGCTGCGACACCGTTCCATCACGATGTCAGGCTCGCCGCGCTTTAAAAGGCACTGCCCCGAGCCTGGGATCACTGCACTGATCCGGCAGCTTCGTCGGCGTGGAACCGAGGGAACGGGAGACAATACAAACAACAGTACTGAATACCTGCTTCCTCGTGGCACTACCCGTCGAATGTAAGTACTTCAGGGCGTTCAAAATCAAGGAAAAAGAATTCTAGGTTGCTTAGCAAAGAACGCCCAAAAGTTTAGGATGCTTAGCAATAAGTACGCACTAGCCCTAGGCTACTTAGTAATCACCACCGTGAAAGTCCTTGCGCCGGCCAGCCTCAACGGCTATTACTCGCCAGTACGGAATAAGGCCCTTACTATAAGTGCATTGGGTGTGGCTGGGGTCACATAGGGGAAGCCTTATCCCGTTTCCGGGCCAGCCGGAACGCAGCGTTGAGTTCCGGATTCAGTGACGAACCCGAGCAGTTAATCTGCCTGGGCGATTAGGGGGTAGTTGTGGCTGGAACGTTCGAGATCTTCAATGACGGAGGAGTTTTCTTCAGGTTCAGGTTGAAAGCGTCCGATGGAGCGGTCGTAGCCGTATCAGGGCAGTTCCCGGACAAAGCGTCAGCGGTCGAGGGCATCCGCGTGGTCCGTGAGTGCGCTGGGACGGGGCTGATCACCGACCTCTGCCCGAAGTCGTCCCGTAAACCAGCAATGAAGCCGGCCCCCTCACCGGCGTACACGGCAGCGCAGTAAATTCTTAGTCCGAGGACGGCCGCCAGCGAGGGTCGATACCCGATTGGCGCCAGATCGTCTGGACCTTGAAGTACTCACAGCGCCCGGCCAAAAATATGCCGGAGCTACGGAAAGAAAACCCGCTTCGAGAGCTGATTCTCGCGGGTGGGGACGACTCGCCCATACCCGCGGTCGCCGAGAATGGCTGAACGTGAACGTTCACCACCTCCGGCAATTACTTGCTGCATGAACCAGGAAAACGAGTAGTAGCTCCTCATGCGGAAAACGTCGGCCGCGGCCACTGTTGATAGAGACACGGAAGTATCCAGCGAGACGTAAGGAGCAGGTGACGATGGTGCAGAAAAATTCGACGGAGAACCTGCTGACAGTTGCGGAGATCGCGGCCCGGATGCGGGTCTCGAAAATGACGGTGTACCGCCTGGTGCAGTCCGGGGCAATGCACGGGATCCGGTTCGGCCGCTCCTACCGGGTGACCGAGACGGCCGTGCAGCAGTACCTCGAAGCGGTCAACTCCGGGCACTGATCCACCCCCTGGTCGCCACACTCGCGGGGTGCGACGACGCGAACATGGCCTCGATCGACTCCTGACTTTCCGCCACCAGGACCGGACGCACCGAGTTATAGGAGGAGAGCCTCTCCCGTCAATTTAAGCCGCCTCAGTGGTCTCGCTGGACCTCATCGTTGACACGTCAGATGGTCCTTAGTGCCCGAACTTCTTCTGAACTGCTGAGACAGTCCTACCATCAGCACCGGGGCAGCAACAGTCGCGCTTACAGCGGTGAACGTGTATCAGTTCGTCCCAGCCATGCTTGCATGGGCGTCAGGCGCGCGGGCGCATGAGGGGTGGGTTGAGCACAGCGCGCGTTGGCTGACCCGCAGCCGGACGGGCTGCCGGCGCCAGCCGGAAAAGCGCCGCAGGACGGCCGGCATCGCCTGTGGTCATGCGCCCTGTGTCTTCCAGGAAGCCAGGCGTTCCCGTGGCCTTGCGGTGAAAATTCCGGGGGTCCAGGCGCGTACCCCACACAGCCTCGTACACGGCCCGGAGCTGGGCAACCGTGAATTCTTCGCCGCAGAAGACCGCCCCCAGCGGCGAGTATTCGAGCTTTGACTTCGCCCGTTCTACAGCGTCAGCGAGGATCCGCTCATGGTCGAAAGCGAGTCGCAATCCGCCATCCAGAACCTGGTGCACCGGGTACCAAGCGGCATGCTCGGCGTCGCTCCCTGCCGACAGAACCGGGAAGGTGGGAGCGAGCAGCAGGTGGGCCACCGTCAGCACATCCCCGCGCGGATCGCGCCCCTTCGGGCCGTAGCTCCCTAGCTGCTCCAAATGCCCCGGGACGTGCTCGACGCCGGTTTCCTCCGCCAGTTCGCGGGCCGCCGCGGTGACCAGGTCTTCGCCGGGCAGCACGAATCCGCCAGGCAGGGCGAGCCGGCCGCGGAACGGTTCGAGCAGCCGGGTGATGAGCAGGACGTTCAGGGCGTCATCGGCCACGGTCAGGGCGACGACGTCGACCGTCACCGGGAAGCGCGCAGGCGCCATGTGGGACTCAGGCATGGGCTCATCGTAGGCATTTATCGTCACCTTGACAATAAATCGCACCGGAGTCTATCGTCGGTTATCGTCACTGTGACGAGAACATAGAGGTTTAGGAGAATCCCATGGCCAGCATCACGCGCTACCCCTGGATCAGCCACTTCCTGGGCAGCCCCACCGGTTACGTCGTCCACCTCCAGAAAGGTTCGGTCCGGCACCAGGGAGTCGGTCAGGCATTCTGGTACCGCCCCGCCAACTCCGTGCTCAGTGAGGTTCCCGTCGATGACCAGGAACTGCCCACGCTCTTCCACGCCATTACCCGTGACCACCAGGACGTAAGCGTTCAGGCAAACGTGACCTACCGCTTCATCGACCCCGTGGCTGTCTCCAGCCGGCTCGACTTCGGCCTCCAACTGGCCGGTGCGGGGCCCGCGGCGGGGAGGGAGCAGGTGGCCACGATCATCGGCCAGCTCTGTCAAAGCCACGCCATCGACCAGATCGCCACCACCACGCTGGCCCAGGCTCTGGAGCGTGGCGTCAGTCAGCTCCGCGCCGTTCTCACCGAGGCCCTGCGCGCGGACACCCGGCTCCTGTCCACCGGCATCGAGATCCTCGGGGTGCAGGTCCTGGCCATCCGGCCGGAGTCAGACGTCGAGAGGGCACTCCAAACACCGGTCCGGGAACAGCTCCAAGCCGAAGCGGACCGGGCCGTCTACGAACGCCGGGCCGTCGCCGTCGAACGCGAACGGACCATCTCCGAAAACGAAATGGCAAGTCAGATCGAACTGGCCACCCGGCGCGAACACTTGGTCGCCCAGGAAGGCGCCAACGCCCGGCGTGCGGCGGAGGAAAAAGCCGCGGCGGGACTCATTGAAACCCAGGCCTCGGCCGAACGCAAGGGCATCAACACCTCCGCCGAAGCGAACCAGATCCGCTTGGTAGGCGAGGCAGCCGCGGCACGCGAGGCCGCCACCATGGCGGTCTACCAGGGCATGGAACAGGCCACCCTGCTGGCTTTGGCCCTGCGCGAGGCAGCCGGGTCACTGCCGAACATAGGGAACCTCACCATCACCCCGGACTTGCTGAGCGGGGCACTTGCCGGGCTGTTCCGGGAGCCCGCCGGCGGCACGGTTCCGACCGTTGCAGCCCGTCCAACGGCCGGCGCCGCCGGCAGCATCGGAAAGTAGTATCCGTCATGGCAAAACCCCGTCTCGTCATCGTCCACCGGCGGACCGAACTTCAGGAGCTCCTGGACCGGCACGCCACCCGCGGCCAGGCCGAATTCTTCCTGCGCACGCGGGGCCGCGGCCTTCAGGACGTCCAGGAACGCCACGACCGCATCGCCGCCGCTCTGGGGATGGTCCGGGCGGCGGTTCCTGCCGACTGGCGTCACGCCGAAGTGGAGCGCGCCGACCTCAGCCGCTTCCTGCTCACATCGGAAGACATTATCGCCGTGGTGGGCCAGGACGGGCTGGTGGCCAATGCGGCGAAGTACCTCGACGGCCAGCCCGTCATCGGTATCGATCCGGAGCGGGGAGCGAATCCCGGAGTCCTGGTCCGGCACACGCCCGACGCGGCAGCAAAGCTCATCGGAAGTGCCGCCCTGGCCGGACCGGAGCGGCTGAACCGCCAGGAGCTCGCCATGGTGACGGCACGGCTTGACGACGGGCAGGAACTCTCCGGGCTCAACGAGGTCTTCATCGGGCACGCCTCGCACCAGTCGGCCAGGTACCACCTGACGGAACCCGGTGGCCGCACCGAGAGCCACTCATCTTCGGGCCTGATCATCTCCACCGGCACAGGCGCCACAGGCTGGTGCGCCTCCATCGCGCTGGAACGCGGAGGACGCGCCTTGCCGGCGCCCACCGACCGTCGACTCGCTTGGTTCGTCCGCGAGGCCTGGCCCTCCCCCATCACCGGAACCTCCCTGACCGAGGGCGTACTGGAGGCAGGCAATACACTGCGCATCACCGTGGCATCCGACCGGCTCGTGGTCTTCGGCGACGGCATGGAAGAAGACCGCCTCACTGCATCCTGGGGCCAGGAAATCAGGGTGCAGCTGGGGGAACGCCCGCTCCGGCTGGTCGTGTAGGAGGACTGCTGGAAGCGACCTGGGCGATGGCACTCCTACAACAGGGTTAGAAGTCCCAGTCCTCGTCCTCGGTGTTGACGGCCTTGCCGATCACGTAGGAGGAGCCCGAGCCGGAGAAGAAGTCGTGGTTCTCGTCGGCGTTTGGGGACAGCGCCGAGAGGATCGCCGGGTTCACGTCGGTCACGGAGGACGGGAACATCGCCTCGTAGCCGAGGTTCATCAGCGCTTTGTTGGCGTTGTAGTGCAGGAACTTCTTGACGTCCTCGGCCAGCCCGACGGAGTCGTAGAGGTCGTGCGTGTACTGGACCTCGTTCTCGTACAGCTCGAAGAGCAGTTCGAAGGTGTAGTCCTTGAGCTCCTGGCGGCGCTCCGGCGTCACGCTCTCCAGACCACGCTGGAACTTGTAGCCGATGTAGTACCCGTGCACGGCTTCGTCACGGATGATCAGGCGCACCAGGTCGGCGGTGTTCGTGAGCTTGGCGCGCGAGGACCAGTACATCGGCAGGTAGAAGCCGGAGTAGAACAGGAAGGACTCGAGCAGCGTGCTCGCGACCTTGCGCTTGAGGGGATCGTCGCCGCGGTAGTAGTCCGTGACGATGTTCGCCTTCTTCTGCAGGTTCACGTTCTCTGTGGACCAGCGGAAGGCCTCGTCGATCTCCTTGGTGGAGGCCAGCGTGGAGAAGATCGAGGAGTAGCTCTTGGCGTGCACCGACTCCATGAACGCGATGTTCGTGAGAACGGCTTCCTCGTGCGGGGTGACGGCGTCAGGGATGAGGCTGACGGCACCGACGGTGGCCTGCACGGTGTCGAGCAGGGTGAGGCCCGTGAACACGCGCATGGTGAGCGTCTGCTCCTCCGGCGTCAGGGTCGCCCACGACTGCACGTCGTTGGACAGCGGCACCTTCTCGGGCAACCAGAAGTTGTTCACCAGGCGGTTCCAGACGTCGACGTCCTTGTCGTCCTGAATGCGGTTCCAGTTGATGGCCTGGACCTGGTCGACGAGCTTCAGCTTCTCGCTCATGGTGTGTTCCTTGTCTGCGTGTAAGTAATGCCGGTGATACCGGTGGAGCCTGGAGTGTCAGGCCGGGCGGAATGCCCGGCCTGACGACTTAGTTGCCTAAAGCATGCAACTGACGCAGCCCTCCACCTCGGTCCCTTCCAGCGCGAGCTGGCGGAGACGGATGTAGTAGACGGTCTTGATGCCCTTGCGCCAGGCGTAGATCTGCGACTTGTTGATCTCACGCGTGGTGGCGGTGTCCTTGAAAAACAGTGTCAGGGACAGGCCCTGGTCCACGTGCTGCGTGGCGGCGGCGTACGTGTCGATGATCTTCTCGTAGCCGATCTCGTACGCGTCCTGGTAGTACTCCAGGTTGTCGTTCGTGAGGTACGGCGCCGGGTAGTACACGCGGCCCAGCTTGCCTTCCTTGCGGATCTCGATCTTCGACGCCACCGGGTGGATGGAGGACGTCGAGTTGTTGATGTACGAGATGGAACCGGTCGGCGGGACGGCCTGCAGGTTCTGGTTGTAGATGCCGTGCTCCATGACCGAGGCCTTCAGGGCACGCCAGTCCTCCTGCGTGGGGATGTGCACGTCGGCGAACAGCTCACGCACGCGCGGCGTCGCCGGCTCCCACACCTGATCGGTGTACTTGTCGAAGAACTCTCCGCTCGCGTACTTGGACTTCTCGAAGCCGGCGAAGCGGCGGCCGGTCTCGATGGACATCAGGTTCGACGCCCGGATGCAGTGGTACACCACGGAGTAGAAGTAGATGTTGGTGAAGTCCAGGCCCTCTTCGGAGCCGTAGTGGACCCGCTCCCGGGCGAGGTAGCCGTGCAGGTTCATCTGGCCGAGGCCGATGGCGTGCGAGGCGTCGTTGCCCTTGGCGATCGACGGCACCGAGCTGATGTGGCTCATGTCCGAGACGGCCGAGAGGGTGCGGATCGCGGTCTCGATGGTCCGGCCGAAGTCGGGCGAATCCATCGTCTTCGCGATGTTCAGCGAGCCGAGGTTGCAGGAGATGTCCTTGCCCACCTGGTCGTAGGACAGGTCCTCGTTGTACGTCGTGGGCTCGGAGACCTGGAGGATCTCGGAGCACAGGTTGGACATGATGATCTTGCCGTCGATCGGGTTGGCCCGGTTCACGGTGTCCTCGAACATGATGTACGGGTAGCCGGACTCGAACTGGATCTCCGCGAGGGTCTGGAAGAACTCGCGGGCCTTGATCTTGGTCTTCTTGATGCGGGCGTCGTCCACCATCTCGTAGTACTTCTCGGTGACCGAGATGTCGGAGAACGGCATGCCGTAGACGCGCTCGACGTCGTAGGGCGAGAACAGGTACATGTCCTCGTCGCGCTTGGCGAGCTCGAAGGTGATGTCGGGCACCACGACGCCGAGGGACAGCGTCTTGATGCGGATCTTCTCGTCGGCGTTCTCGCGCTTGGTGTCGAGGAAGCGGTTGATGTCGGGGTGGTGGGCGTGCAGGTACACGGCGCCGGCACCCTGGCGGGCACCGAGCTGGTTCGCGTAGGAGAAGCTGTCCTCGAGGAGCTTCATCACGGGGATGACGCCGGAGGACTGGTTCTCGATCTGCTTGATCGGCGCGCCGACCTCGCGGATGTTCGTCAGCGCGAACGCGACGCCGCCGCCGCGCTTGGAGAGCTGCAGGGCCGAGTTGATGGACCGGCCGATGGACTCCATGTTGTCTGCGATGCGGAGCAGGAAGCAGGAGACCAGCTCGCCGCGCTGGCGCTTGCCGGCGTTGAGGAACGTGGGAGTGGCGGGCTGGAAGCGGCCGTCGATGATCTCGTCGACCATCTGCGTGGCAAGCTCCTCGTTGCCGCGGGCCAGGTGGAGGGCGACCATGCAGACGCGGTCCTCGTAGCGCTCGAGGTAGCGCTTGCCGTCGAACGTCTTCAGTGTGTACGAGGTGTAGTACTTGAAGGCGCCGAGGAAGGTCTCGAAGCGGAACTTCTTGGCGTAGGCGCGCTTGAAGAGGTCGCGGATGAAGTTCATCGTGTACTGGTGGAGCGTCTCCCGCTCGTAGTACTCGTTCTTCACGAGGTAGTCGAGCTTCTCCTCGAGGTCGTGGAAGAACACGGTGTTGTTGTTCACGTGCTGCAGGAAGTACTGGTGCGCAGCCTCGCGGTCGGCGTCGAACTGGATCTCCCCGTTCGCGCCGTACAGGTTGAGCATGGCGTTCAGCTCGTGATAGCCCATGTCCTTGAAGCGGTCCACCGCGGCTGCGGGTGCGCCCGTCTCCGTCTCTGCAACACTCATGTCCAAAACTCTTCCAATCCTCTGGTAACTCGGTCCACGTCCTCGGACGTGCCCATGACTTCAAATCTGTACAGGACGGGGACGTTGCATTTGGCGGCGACGATGTCGGCGGCAAGGCAGTAGGTCTCACCGAAATTGGTGTTACCGGCCCCGATGACCCCCCGGAGGAGGCTGCGGTTCTGCTCGTTGTTCAGGAATTTCACGACTTGGCGTGGTACCGCACCCTTGCCGGTGATCCCCCCGTAGGTGGGAAGGACCAGCACGTAGGGTCGGAGCGCCCGCAGCGTCGGCTCCCTGGTGAGCAGTGGCATGCGGGCGGCCCGGACCCCCAGCTTCTTGACGAAGCGGTGGGTGTTGTCGGAGACCGACGAGAAGTAGATCAGCGGGGCATCGGTGACCGGACCCTCCCCGACTCCGGCTTCTGCCGGATCGGGGTGGTCGGCTCGGTCCTCCACGGCGGTCGTGGCCATGTTCGATGCCACACCGGCGGATCCCCGAGGGGAACCGGTCAGGCTACCGAACTCACGACGGAGTCGGCGAGCGAGTTGATCTTGTCGGGACGGAATCCGGACCAGTGGTCATTGTCCGTGATGACGACCGGAGCCTGCATGTAGCCCATCGAGCGGACGCGCTCGAGTGCTGCAGGATCCTGCGAGATGTCGACGCTCTGGTAGGCGATGCCCTTCTTGTCCAGAGCCCGGTAGGTGGCGTTGCACTGTACGCAAGCCGGCTTCGTGTAAACCGTGACGGTCATGTCTAAGTCCCCTTTTCTCTACTGCTGTCGTGCTGTGTCATGGGTGGCGCGCGGCCCCGGAAAGGGGAAGGAAATCCGGGGATTTCCGCGCCTCCGGGCCCATGCCCGTCCAGCGGTTGTTCTGTCCCTCGATACTACATCTAGTGCGACCAACTCGTGCCTACCCCTAGATGATGTATTACAAGTATGTCATTACGGGAGCGAGTAGTCCACACGATGTCCACAGATCCAGGGCTCCGGAAAGCCCGGAAACGAGCCGATCCGAGGCCGGAAAAGACATCTGGTCCACACGCTGTGGAGTACTTCCGCACAGACTGAAAAACTTCCGTGTCGCGTTTCCCTGGCGTGTCGCGGGAGTCGAGTGTAGAAGACTGGGGCGAAGGATCCAGCCGACGAGGAGAGTGCTACGTGGTCAACCCGGTCCACCTGCGGACACTGCTCGAGGTCATCCGCCACGGGTCCTTCAGCGGCGCCGCCACGAGCCTCGGCTACACGGCGTCGGCGGTATCCCAGCAGATGTCGGCGCTGGAACGGGACACGGGCGCCACGCTCTTCACGCGGGCCGCCCGCAGCGCGATTCCTACGGACGCCGCCCTCGCGATGTCCCGGCATGCCTCGAAGGTCCTGACCGACATCGATGCGCTGCTCGCCTCGACCGCCCGTGCCGGTACCGGTCCCGCCCATGAGCTCCGGCTCGGCATCTTCCCCAGCCTCGCGACATTCGCCCTCCCGCGGCTGCTGCGCACGCCGGAATGGCAGCGGCTCGGCGTGTCCTTGCGCGTCTTCGTCGGCGAACCGGCGCACACCATCCAGGGACTGCGCACCGGGGGCGATCTCGACCTCGCCCTCGTGTACCAGGTCGGGCAGGCCGGCCTCGCCTGGCCGTCGACCCTGAGCCGCCAGTGGATCGGCGACGACGACTTCCGGGTCATCCTGCCCGCGAGCTGGGGCATCCGCAGCGGCTCGCGCGTCACCGCCGACCAGCTCGCGGACATGCCGTGGATCATGCACCACCCCGGCACCGCGGATGCGACGGTCATCGAACGTCTCTTCGCGAGCTGCAACCTGCATCCCCGTATCGCGGCCTACTGCGACGACTTCAATGCCAGCCTCGAGCTGACCGCAGCGGGCCTGGGAGCAGCACTGGTGCCCGAACTCGCCATGGTCAACCGGCCCGAGGGCATCGTGGCGCTCGACGTCCCGGAGATCCGGCTGGCCCGCAGCATCTTCGCCCTGCGCACGGGCGATGCCGACGACGCACGGGTGCGGCTCTTCATGGACCAGCTCGCGGACATCCTCCGGGGACAGAGCATCGGCCCCAAGCACACCGCTCCCGGGCACGCACGCCCCTCCAGCTCCTGAATTCCCATTGCGCCCGTCCGGCGCTGTCCGTACCTTCGGGTCAGGAGCGGACACCGATCCGCTGGTTTTCCCGTGATCTTCCGAGGAGAAACCCAATGCGGATCAAGAACAGCGTGGTCGTCATCACCGGGGCAGCGAGCGGCATCGGCCGGGCCACAGCCCTTCGGTTCGCCCGTCGCCGCACGAATCTCGTCCTCGCCAGCAGGCGGGTGGAAGCGCTCGAGACGCTCGTCGCCGAGTGCGCGGCGCTGGGCTCCCGTGCCATCGCCGTTCCCACGGACACCTCCGAGTACGATGCGGTCCAGGAGCTTGCGAGCAGGGCCGTCGAGGAGTTCGGGCGCATCGACGTCTGGGTGAACAACGCCGCCGTCTCGTTCTTCTCGCCGTTCCTGGAGGTGCCCCTGCGCGACTTCGAGCGGGTGATCGACGTCAACGTGATGGGCTACGTCTACGGGGCCCGGGCCGCACTGGAGCGCATGCAGGACCAGGGCTCCGGCGTCCTCGTCAATGTCGCGTCCATCGTCGGGGAGATCCCCCAGCCCTACACCTCCGCCTACTCCATGTCGAAGGCGGCCGTCCGGGCCCTCGGCGTCAGCCTGCGGTCCGAGCTGAAACTCGACCGGAAGAAGCACATCCACGTGTGCACGGTCCTCCCGCCCACCATCGACACGCCGTTCTTCAACCACGCCGCGAACTACACCGGCCGCCGGGCGGTGGCGATGCCGCCGGTCTACAGTGCGGACCGCGTCGCCAAGGCCATCCTCGACGTCATCGAGGTACCGACCCGGGAGGTGGCGGTAGGCCGGATCGGCCGCTCCATGGTCCGGCAGCACCGACTCATGCCGGCCCGGCTCGAGAAGGTGATGGCGGTGCAGGTGGAGAACAGCCATCTGTCCAGGAAGGAATCGGCCGAGGACTCGACCGGCAACCTCTACGGGCCCTCCCTGGATCCGGCGAATGCCTCAGTGACGGGTGGCTGGAGCGGTAAACGGCGCACTGCGCAGCGGATGGTCCTCGGCACCGCCCTGGTGGGTGCCGGCGCGGTCGTGTTCGGGGACAAGCTCAAGGGCGTCCTTCCCCTCGCGGCTGGGGCCGCGGGGACCGTGGGACAGGCGGTCAAGGCCATGGGCAGGGGATCCTAGGTACGCGAGCGCAGGGCCCCGCCCGCGGGTCGGCTACATCTGGTCGGCTACATCTGGTCGGCTACATCGAGGCTGCCAGGCCCGCCTCCGGTGGACGCTCCAGCTCGAGGGCATCCAGGACGTCGAGCGCGGCGGCGTGCTCGTTGAAGGTGTAGAGATGGAGCCCCGGCGCACCGTCGTCGAGCGCTGCCCGAGCCAAGTCCACGGTCGCCTCGACGCCGACCCGGCGGCGTTCCTCGTCGGTGCGGGCGCCCTCCAGGCGTCCCCAGAGGGTCTCGTCGACGTCGATCCCCGCGAGCCCGCTCAGCTTCTTCAGGCGCCGGGTACTCGTCATGGGCATGACGCCGGGGATGATCGGGATGGTGACGCCTGCTCGCCGTGCGCGCGTGACGAGCCGCGAATAGTCGGAGGCCTGGAAGAACACTTGGGTGATCGCGAAGTCGGCCCCTGCCACTTCCTTGGCGAGCAGCACCTCGATGTCCTGATCGAAGCTATGCGAGTCCGGATGCCGGGTCGCGTAGGCCGCTACCCCGACCGATACCTTGCCGGCTGCCAGCTGGGCGACCCGCTGCGCTTCGACCTCCCGGATCAGCCGCACGAGCTCGTCAGCGTGCTCGACGTCGCCGGGCCGGCTCTCCCGTCCTTCGGGCGCGTCACCGCGGAGGGCGAGGATGCCGCGGACCCCGCCACCGATGAGCCGGTCGACGATCTCCGTCAGGTCGGCGCGGCTGGTCCCGACGCAGGTCAGATGTGCCAGCGGCTTGAGCGTGGTCTCCGTCAACAGGCGGCGCAGGAGGTCGATCGCCGTCTCCTGGTTGCTGCCGGCAGCACCATAGGTGACCGACACGAAATCGGGACGCGTGTCCTCGAGGCGGCGGATGGTCGTCCACAGTGAGTCCTCTGCCTCGGCGTTCCGGGGCGGGTACAACTCGTAGGACAGGGCGGGATAGGTGGGTGGCGACATCTGAGTCCTCTTCGTGGGTGCCGCAGGATCGATCAGTCCGTCTCCTCCGGTACATCGGCCGAGCGTACCTCGCTGTGGATGATGCCGAGCTCCTCGAGCTTCTCGGACATCCCGGCTCCGTCGGGCGCGTAGATCCACGGGATACCCGGTGTCGGCTGGACGCCGGTCTTGGAGCGGCCGCCCGCGAGCACCGCTTCACCGACGGACAGCTGGCGGATCGCGATGGCCCGGACGTTCTGCGGGTGGCGTTGCGCGAACTCGGAGTAGATCGCCTCGTCGTGCTGTCCGTCGTCGCCCACAAGCAGCCATTTGACGGCGGGGAACTCCTCGGCCAGCTGCTCGAGCGACGTCCGCTTGTGTTCCTGGCCGCTGCGGAACCACCGGTCGCGGGTCGGTCCCCAGTCGGTCAGGAGCTTGGGCCCTGCCGGATACAGGTTGCGGGAGAGGAAGCGGGACAGGGTCGGCGCGACATTCCAGGCGCCCGTCGACAGGTAGAGCACCGGCGCCGACGGAAGCGTCCGTACGATCCGCTCGTACAGTACGGCCATACCGGGGGTCGGTGTCCGCGCGTGCTCGTCGAGCACGAAGGTGTTCCATGCAGCGAGGAAGGGGCGTGGCAGGGCCGTCACCATCACGGTGTCGTCGATGTCGGAGACGACGCCGAAATCCGTGTCTTCAGCGACGATCCGCACGGGTGCCTCCACCACGCGGGAGTTCCCCGCCTGCAGGGTGATGGTGTGCCAGCCGGCGTCGAGCGTCACGGGGATGCGCGCGTCGACCACACCGCCGCGGTCGGCCTCGACGTCGTGCACCGTGTCGCCGACGGTGACGTGGACGACGGCGTGGGCCACGGGGGCGCTCGTGAAGTTGCGCCAGCCGCGCATCCCTTCCTTCAGGGGCTTGAGCGGGCCGGCCTGCGCACTCCGCCCCGTATCTCTCGGGTCACCGAGCACGACGCGTGCCAGGACCCGCACCCACGACGTCGTGCCGTACCCGGTGTACGGGATGACGGTGTCGACCCTGCCGCGCCGGATCGCCAGGCGCGTCTGGAACTTGAGCCAGGCGTCGTCGAGGCGCACCGCGACGTGACGGTCTTCGAGCCCCGGCTTCGCGGGATTCCTGCTTCCGGGGCCGGCGGACGGGGTGTGCGACTTCGCAGATCGTGGACACATGCCCCCCAGTCTGGCACGGCGGCACCCCGGGGACGAGCCCTGCCGCGCCGGTCGGGCAGAACACGAGGGCGCAGGTCACAGGCGTCTAACAACTCCGACTTATCCCCGGGACGATCTTGTAGCGGGCAGTGGCGGCTGGGACGCTGGAACTTCGATCAGGCGAACGATCAGTGGGGATGTCATGGCACTAGGGTGGGAATACAAGGGCGTGCGCCTCGTGGAGGAAAGGATCCTGCACGACTGGGACACCTGCGCGACAGTCGACCTCCGCGCCACCGCGGTCGACCTGGCGCATGCCATCCGCTTCGGCAAGGCGCAACCGGCCCTCGAGGCGGTGGCGGCCGGCGGGGTTACGCTCACCGCCGACCACGCCCGGGCGCTCCATTTCGCCAATGAGATGGCCGAATTGCGGCACTACGGCCCCCTGATCGCGGTGGAGGACAACGTCCCCGTCCTGGCGCCCGGCATCCGACAGATCATCGGGACCTTCGACGAATACGGGCTGTGGGACGGCCAGCCGGCCTGGACCCTCTGACAACGAGGCCCGAGCACCAGACCTGCAGGACTGACCCCGAGCCTCCCGGACCGGTCGTGGCACACTCGATGCCATGACGGCACTGATCATCGAGTGGGACCCGGAGCGGCCGGAGTGGCGGGGGACGTACGCCTCGGACGTCGGCACCGTCCGGAGCACCGGCGTCGTCAGGCAGCGTTGGATGGTGCCGGCCAGGACGCCGCTGGACCACGGCATGGATGTCTGGGTGGTCGTCGCGGGCCGGCGTCCTGCCATGCGGGGGCTGATCGGGCATGGGACCCTTGCGGGCATTCCCTCCGAGGTGGCTGCTGCACGGGGATCCGACGGGCCGGCACAGTGCATCGGGATCGACTTCGACAGCCTGCTCCCCCACGGTGACCAGGTATCGCTGGACCAGCTCGTCGAGCGGGTCCCCGCCCTGGCCGGGGGCTTCGGTGTGCTCGCCATCGACGGCGGGACCGAGGTGGCCATGCGCTCGCTCTGGGCCGCCGCCGGTTCCCCCGAACCCGGCTCACTGGATCCGGTCCCCGGAGCGTTGCCGTCCGCCGCGATCCGGCGCGTGGTGGTCAATCGCTTCGAGCGGGACCTCGAGCTGCGCCGGGTGGCGGTGGCCCACCGCGGCTCCGCGTGCCACGCCTGCGGCATGGACTTCGAGCAGGGTTACGGCGTGACCGCTGACCTGGTCCAGGTCCACCACATCACGCCGCTGGAGCTCCTGGACGCAGGGTACGAGGTCGATCCGCTCGTCGACCTGATCCCCCTCTGCCCGAACTGCCACGTCGTGGCCCACAGCCGCTGGCCCGAACCGCTCACCGTGGAGGAGATCAGGAGCCGGTTGCGGACCAGCGGGTTCCTCCGCGGATCCACGCTGACCGACGAGCAGCTCGAAGCAGAGGCGGCCGCCGCGCGGATCCTGGGCGCCTGAGCCTGCCCACGCACCACCGTTTCGGTACGTGGTGATTGTCAGTACACTGGGGCGCATGACCGGGCAGGAACCGGCCCTGCCCAGGGCCGCTGCGGTTCCCCACGACGGCGCAGGCTTCCCCGAGGATCTGCCCGCCCCCTCCCTGCAGGCCGACGACAGCGGCACCCCGGACCGGGACGACAGCGGCGACGTCGACACCACCTTGCGGAGTCCGGCGGAACGGTCCCGCACCTTCCTGGGCATCCTCGTGAACACCGGCCTCGCGAACATCACCACCAGTTTCCTGTGGTTCGCCCTGACCTTCTGGGCCTACCTGCAGACCCGCAACGTGATCGCCACCGGGGTGATCGGCGGTGCGTACATGCTGTTGATCGCCCTTTCCAGCATCAGCTTCGGCACCTTCGTGGACCGCTACCGCAAGCTGGCCGTGATGCGCTTCGCCGCCGGCTTCACGCTGGCGATGTTCGTCCTGTCCGGTGTCATGTACCTGCTGACACCCGCCGCCAGGCTCCTCGACCTGCGGCAGCCGTGGTTCTGGGTCTTCACCCTCATCATCCTGATCGGCGCGGTCGTGGAGAACCTGCGGAACATCGCCCTCTCCACCACGGTCACCATCCTCGTCGAGCCGGACCGACGTGCCAATGCCAACGGGCTGGTGGGCATGGTGCAGGGACTGATGTTCATCATCACCTCGGTGCTCTCCGGGCTGTCGGTCGGGCTGATCGGCATGGGATGGACGATCGTCGTGGCCCTCGTGCTGACGGCGCTGGCCTTCGCGCATCTGCTCACCCTGCGCATGCCCGAAGAAGTGCGCCCGGCTGCCACGGACGCGCACGGCGGATTCGACCTGCGCGGCTCCCTCGCGGCGGTCCTGGTCATTCCGGGACTGTTCGCGCTGATCCTGTTCTCGACGTTCAACAATTTCGTCGGCGGCGTCTACATGGCGCTGATGGATCCCTACGGCCTGGAAATGTTCTCCGTGGAGTTGTGGGGAACCTTCTTCGCGCTCGGCGCGACCGGGTTCCTCGTGGGCGGCGCCCTGATCGGCAAGTTCGGCCTCGGGCCCAATCCGCTGCGCACCATGCTCATCGCCGTGATCCTGATGGGTGTTGTCGGCGCGTTGTTCACGGTACGGGAATGGGCATGGCTGTACGTCCTCGGCATCTGGCTGTACCTGGTCCTGGTGCCGTTCGTCGAGGCCGCCGAGCAGACGGTCATCCAGCAGGTCGTGCCCCTGAACCGGCAGGGGCGCGTGTTCGGATTCGCCATGGCGTTCGAGTCCGCGGCAGCACCGATCACCGCGTTCCTGATCGCGCCGATCGCCCAGGTCTGGATCATCCCGTACACCCGGTCGACGGCGGGCGCCGCCCAGCTGGCCCCGCTGCTGGGTGAGGGCACCTCCCGCGGCATCGCCCTGATCTTCCTCGTCGCCGGGATCATCGTCATCGCCGCGGCACTCGTGGCCTTCGCAACTCCGGTCTACCGGCGGGTTTCGGCATCCTACGCGCAGGCCGGTGAGGCCCGGCCGGAGTGATGATGTACGAGCCGAGGAACGGCCGCGCAGTCCCCGCATCCTAGGATGAGCCCATGGTGATGGAGGTCCTGGCGACAAAGCTCTTCGTGCCGTCCCCGCGCCCGCATTCGATCTCCCGTCCCCGTCTCGTCGGCCGACTGACCGCCGCGCTTCGGGAAGGACGACGGCTCACCCTCGTCTCTGCGCCTGCCGGGTTCGGCAAGACGGCGCTCTTCGCCGAGTGGATCGCGCAGTTGCGTCGACAGGAGCCGGCGGTGAGCGTCGCATGGTTGTCCCTCGAGGACAGTGACAACGATCCCGTCCGTTTCCTCTCCTACCTGGCTGCCGCACTCCATCATGCCGACCCCGAGGTCGGGCCGGAGGATCACGACGTGCGGTTGTCGGCCGAAGCGGCCCTCACCTCTCTCCTCAACGACATGTCCCGCCGCGCGCAGCCGATGATGCTGTTCCTGGATGACTTCCAGGTCATCGAGAACCCGTCCGTCCGCGACGCCGTCGTCTTCCTGCTCGACCACCTGCCGCCCGGACTACACGTCGCCATCGCGAGCCGCTCCGATCCGCTCCTGCCCCTGGCGCGGCTGCGGGCCGCCGGCGACCTGGCCGAGGTGCGCGCCGCCGACCTGCGCTTCACTCCCGACGAGGCGTCCGCGTTTCTCAACGGGGTGATGGGACTCTCCCTCACGCACGAGAACGTCGCAGCGCTCGAAACGCGTACGGAGGGCTGGATCGCAGGGCTCCAACTTGCGGCGTTGTCCCTGCGCGACAGCACGGACGTCCCCGCCTTCATCGACGCCTTCACGGGCAGCCATCGCTTCGTGATCGATTACCTCACCGAGGAGGTTCTCCGGCACGCGCCGCTCCCCGTGCGCGAGTTCCTCCTCCAGACCGCCATCCTCGAGCGGCTCAGCGGTCCGCTGTGCGACGCGGTGACCGGACGGACCGACAGCCTCCGGATGCTGGAATCGCTCGAGCGCGCCAACCTGTTCATCGTTCCCCTGGACGACAGTCGGCAGTGGTACCGATACCACCATCTGTTCGCCGATGTGCTGCGCTCGAGGATGCTCGCGCGCGGCCCGGGACCCAGTGCGGAGCTCCACAGTCTGGCCAGCGAGTGGTACGAGAGCAACGGTTCGCCCGACGAGGCGGTCAGGCATGCGTTCGAAGCCGCCGACTTCCCACGTGCCGCCCGGATCATCGAGACAACCATCCCCGGCGTCCGCCGGAGCCGGCAGGATGCGACCCTCCTCGGATGGCTGGCGAGGCTCCCCGAGGACGCCCAGAAACGCAGGCCCGTCCTCCGGGTGTTCTCCGCATGGTCCTCGCTCGTCGCCGGCGACCTCTCCTCCGCCGATCGCCGACTGACCGAGGCTGAGCGTCTCCTCGCGGGCGACGGCGACGGCACGGCACCCGTGCACGATTCGGAGCCCGGCGAGGAGCTCCGGACCCTGCCCGTCACGATCGCGCTCTACCGTGCCTCCCTCGCCCTGGCAATGGGAGACCAGCCCGGAATGACCCTCGCTGCCCGCCGCGCACTGGACGCGGTAGGCCCCGAGGACCACCTGGGCCGGGGCGCCGCGGCCGGCATGTTGGGCATCGCCCTGTGGGCCGACGGCGACCTCGAGGCCGGCGTCATCGCCTTCGGGAACTCCGCGAGGAGCCTCCAGGCCGCCGGCAACCTCACCGACGCCCTGAGCACGACCATGGTCATCGCCGACATGCTGCTGCCGCTCGGCCGGCTGCGGGAAGCACAGGCGATCTACGAGGCCGCACTGCAGCAGTCCATCGAGCACTGCAGCGGCGGTCAGCCGACAGCAGACCTCCACGCGGGCATCAGCGAGATCTATCGCGAGCGCGACGACCTCGCGACCGCGAGGAGTCACCTGGCGGCGAGCACGGCCTTGGGCGATACCGCCCTCTCGCACGAGCATCGCCACCGGTGGTTCGTGGCGATGGCGAGGGTGCAGGAGGCCGACGGTGAACCGGATCTCGCTCTCGAGTCGCTGGCACGCGCAGCAGAGTACTACCGCCGTGGATTCTTCCCCGACGTCCGCCCGATCGGCGGGCTCCGGGCCCGCCTTCTCATCACGCAGGGGCGCCTTCCCGAGGCGCGGGTCTGGGTGGACGAGCAAGGGCTGGCGTTCACGGATACGCCGGACTATCTCCGGGAGTTCGGCTACATCACACTGGCCCGGCTGCTGATCGCGGAGCATGCCGTCACTCCCCCGGGCAGTCCGCTCGACGATGCGCAGGAACTGCTCGGCCGACTGGAGTCTTCGGCGGAAGGCGGCGGGCGCAGGGGCAGCCTGAGCGAGATCCGCGTGCTGCAGGCTCTCGCATTCCACGCGCAGGGTGAGACAGCACTCGCACTCGCACCCCTCGAACGCGCCCTCGCCCAGGCCGAAGCCGAGGGCGCCTTTCGGCTCTTCGTCGACGAGGGCGCGCCGATGCTGGCCATCCTGCGCGCCGCGGCCGGGGCCGGCATCCGGCCCGAGTACGTCCGCCGGGTCAGCCAGGCACTCCGCGATACTGACGCCGCCCTGGCCCCGGAGCACCCCGCCGAGGCGCTGAGCGACCGTGAACTCCACGTGCTGAGGCTCCTGGCCACAGGTCTGTCGGGCCCGGAGATCGCCCGGGAGCTCTACGTCTCGCTCAACACGATGCGGACCCACACGAAACACATCTACCGGAAACTTGACGTCAGCAGCCGGGCTTACGCCGTCCGCCGGGCCGAGTCGCTGGGCTTGATCTAGCGCCGCCTGCGGCGGCATCACCACATTTTGGTCGGATGTGGTGATGCCGCGTCACCACATCGCTGCGTAGCTTTCGGGTGTGGCCGGATCGTCCGGCCACGGAACACGAGGAGCGCACCATGAGCATCACGCCGTCCACCCTCACGCGCGGTGGCGCGATCGCCGCCGTCCTGGCGGGGCTCGCCTACATCGTCATCCAATTCATCCACCCCGCCGACGTCGCCGCTTCGCTGTCCACGCAACGCTGGGCGGTCGTCCACGTCCTGAGTTTTGCGGAAGCGGTGCTCGCCGTCGTCGGCATCACAGCCATCTACCTGCGGCAGGTACGGCACTTCGGGATCCTCGGGCTCATCGGGTACCTGATGTTCGGTTTCTTCTTCATCCTGCAGTCCTCGTTCACCTTCGCCGAAGCGTTCATCGCGCCCCTGTTCGTCGTCGACGCACCCCAGATCTCCGTGGATGTCGTCGGGCTGTTCGGTCGGTACGAGGCCGTGACGGATTTGCGCGCGCTGGCCGCACTTCCCGTGATCGGGGCCCTGCTCTACGTGGGTGGCGCACTGCTCTTCGGTATCGCCGTCACCCGCGCCCGGGTACTGTCACGCGGAGCGGGCATCCTGCTGATCGCCGCGGCGGTGGCCACGCCGATCGCCGGCGCGTTCCTGCCCCACACGCTCGAGCGCATGGCCGCCGTCCCCATGGGCCTCGCCCTGATCTGGCTCGGCTACTCCCTCTGGTCCGAGCAGCGGAACCCAGCAGCGTCGCGGGCAGGAGCGGACGAAGCGGGCCTCGGCCGCCTGGCGCGATGAGCCGCTACGAGATCCGTCTGGCAGCGCAGCTCGATGCGGGATGGGGTTCCTGGTTCGAGGGCTTCACGCTCACGCAGGGCGTGGAGGGCTCCACCGTGCTCACCGGGGCCGTCGTCGATCAGGCCGCCCTCCACGGGGTGCTCCGGCGAGTCGGCGACCTGGGAGTTGTCCTGCTCTCGATCACCCTCCTGCGCGACGACGACGTCGACCGTCCCTGTCCGCATCCGCTGCCGACGGGAACGCACCGGGACCGCGAGCGCCGATCGGCAGGTGCAGGTACTACCCCTGCTCCTGACGGAACGGCAGCCGGCGTCTGTCGACGATACTGGTGGTCGTGGCCAGTGCGGTGAGTGCCACCGCGAGAACCAGTGGTGCCCAGGCGGCGGGGGACGTCGTCGCACCGGCGACGGCCGTTCCTGCTGATCCCGCGGCGATCTTGAGGGCACCTACCCAGATGAAGACCTGCCCGCGGGACGCGATGGGTGCGTACTCGCTGCGAGCGGCCAACGTTGCCGCGAAGAACAGCGCATTGGCCACTCCGGCCAGACAGAACGCCACCAGAGAAGCCCCGAGAAAGGGGGCGAGGATCACCAGGATCAACGCTGCCGCCACGAGGACAGCCAGGGAGCTCATGAGCCGGTCCGCGTCGCCGCGGAGCGGCCGGACCATCAGTCCTGCTGACCCGAGGAGGTTGCCCACCCCGTACGCGGCGACCAGGAGTCCGGCTGTCGAAGCGCCGCCCAGGGCGGGAGCGATGGCGACCGCGTAGATCGGCAACGCGGCCACCGAAAAAGCGACCGTGACGGTGAGGCCCAGCGTGCGCCGCAGAGGACCGTGTCGGGTCATGTGCCCGAGTGTCCGACCCGGTGACGGCACCGCCACCGCCTGATCGGGTGGTTCCTGGCGGGGAAGCACGAGGACCGCTCCGGCGCCGAGGACTGCCGCACCAGCGAGGACCAAGGGTGCTGTCAGAGCGTCGGAGGTGGCAGCGATCCAGGCCACCGCCGCAGGTCCGAGGGTGCCACTGATCCCGTAACTCGCCACGTCCCAGCTCTGCGCCCTGCGCTGGTCGCGCTTCCCCGGTCCGGCGATGGAGGGCAGGCGGCTACTGATCCCCCCGGTGAGCATCGGCCCGAAGACCCCGGAGATGAACAGCAGGACGGCCGGCCAGAGCGCCCAGGTGACGGGGATGAGCAGTGCCGCGCCGGCAAGGAGTAGGCCGTGGAGGACAGCGGAGAACGCGATGACCCGACGTCCGTCGCGGGCGGTGTCCAGCCGGCGGGCGATGAAAGGCCCGAGGAGGTGGGGGGCGGTGATGGATGCCCCCAGCAATCCCGCCAGCCAGCCGGGTAGCCCGGAGGCATGGGCGAGGAGGACGATGGCGACGACCGCGCCGCCGTCGGCGCTCCGGACCAGCGTCGCAGCGAAGACGTAGCGGCCCAGCGCCCCGCGACGGCGCTTCATCCGCTCCGGCACCCGGGTGTCAGGGTTACCGGTCGAGGCCGAGTTCATCGATCACTTCGGCGACGCGATCACGTTGGGCCTCGGTCAGGCCTTGAAGGGGCAGCGGCAGGCTGGATGCGGGCGCCAGTGCCAGGTGTTCCGCGATGGCGGACACGACGCGGATGCTCCCACCGAACCCGGAGAACAACTCCCACAGCGGGGCGAGCCGTTCCGACTCCGCGATGGCATCGGAGAACCGCCCTTCCCGGGCCGCCCGGGTGATTCCCAGGGCGAGGACCGGCAGGGTCCCGCCGATGACCGAGTACCAGGCGTCGCAGCCGGCGGCCAGTCCGGTGGCCGCGCGGGCGTCGCCGGAGACACCGATGGTCACGTGGTCGGGGAGAACGGCCCGGATCTTCCCGACCCGGGTTCGGGCCTCCGCCGGTTCAGCGGGAACGCCGGGGATCTTGATGGAGGCGATTCCGGGCAGTTCGGCGATGCGCCCGTACAGCTCGGGAGTAAAGGTGAAGTGGGTGGTACCCGGGTTGTCGTACACGATGACGGGCAGTGAGGAGTGCGCCGTGACGGTCCGGAACAGCGCGAAGACGTCGTCCTCGGTGAGGGGCTGATACGTCATCGGTGCCAGGAGCAGGCCTGCCGCCCCGGCCTTCTCTGCGGTGGCCGCGTTGGTGAGGACCTGCGAGGTCCGTAAAGCTCCGATGCCGATCACGACAGGAGTGCCGGCGGCGTGTTCCACGGCCAGCTGGGCGACGCGGCTCCTCTCCTCAGGGGTGAGGTACGCGTAGGAGCCCGTGGATCCGAGAGCCGTGATCGAATCGACGCCCGCTGTCGCGAGACGTTCGATCAGGCGCGCGAAGGCTGTCTCGTCGACCTCGTCGCCGGCGAATGGGGTGAGGGGGAAGGCGCTGAGTCCGGTGAACATGGAGTGGCTCCGATGATGGGTGAGGCGTCAGGTGATGGGGTCCAGCGTCGACCCGCCGGGTAGTCGCTCGGCGGGACGTCGCCGTCGGCCGCCGCGTTGTGCTGCGGCACCAGCTAGGACGACGAGGAGGATCCCGAGGAACTGGATGGGAGAGGGTTGCTGGTGGAGCACGATCATCCCGAGCACCAGGCCCATGGCAGGTTCCAGGGCCATGAGGGTCCCGAAGGCGGTCGCTGTCATCCGGCGCAGCGCCAGCATCTCGAGGGCGAAGGGCAGCACGGGCAGGAGGATGGCAAGGCCGGCTGCCGCGGCGAGGACACCGGGGCTGAGGTGCCCTGCCGCCTGAGGGATGCCGATGACCGCGGCGGTGGCGGCCGCGACCGGGATCGTCAGGGACAGCGCGGAGATGCCGGTGAACCGGTCGCCGATGCGCTGGGTGAGCATGATGTAGATGCCCCACCCGACGGCGGCCAGTCCGGCGAACAGGACGCCGGTCGGATTGACCGCGCCATGCCAGGGCTCGGTGAGGAGGAGAACACCGCACAGGGCGAGACCTGGCCAGATCAACGCGCGCGGGGAACGGCTCTGCAGGGCGGCGACGGTCAGCGGGCCGAGGAATTCGATGGCGACCGCCGTGCCGAGCGGGATGTGTTGGATCGCGGCGAGAAACCCGACTGTCACGAGCCCGGTGGTGATCCCCAGTCCCAGCAGCACCGGAACATCGCTCCGCCGCACCCGCGACAGGGGTGGGCGGGCGATGATCAGGAAGATCACGGCACCCATGCTCAGCCTGAGCCATGCGGTGCCCCCGGCGCCTATCTCCCCGATGAGGTCCACGGAGAGGGCCGACCCCAGCTGCACGGAGAGGATCGCTGCTACCGCGAGTCCCCACGGCGGCACCGCTGCGCCCGCCCTAAGACTGCTCATGGTGGCGCTCCCCGTCATCGGTGATGAGGCGGCCGACGACGATGACGTCCGGTCCTAGATCCATCAGGTGGCGGGTCAGGTCGTCGGCAGCTGCAGTGAGGGCATCATCGCTCAGGGGCGCCAGGGCGTCGAGGATGAACAGAGCCGTCGTCGTGCCGTCGGTGAGCTGGGTGCGACGGCCCTGACGCCAGTTCCAGCGACGGCAGGTCACGCCTGTCTCATCGCACCAGATGACCTCCCCCGGGTCCGGGTGTTCGATCACGTCATCGCCGCCGGCGATGGTGTCGAAGGCCTCGGTACCCGTGGCCCGGATGAGTCGGGGCGGACCGGTGTAGCCGGCCAGGTCCTCGCCGCCCAGTGGAATCTGGTGCAGTACCGACACCGCGTTGTAGATGTCGGTCAGCCGGTTCACCCGGGGCAGCCCGGACCCGGCGCGGCGCAGCAGCGACTCGAGGCTGTTACGCGTGCGCTGCGGCTTCGCCCCGAACGACCTGTAGGCCTCGCGCCAGGCAGCCACCTGAGGGAGGCTCTCCACCGGCAGGTCGTCCAGCGCCTTCCGCGCGGACGTTTCCGCTGCCTGGAGCAGCAGGTCGCTGGACTCGTCGCTGGGACCCGGCTGCAGCCCGTCCACCGCGAGCAGGACGGCGCGGTAGTCGGGCCGGAGCGAGAACACCGAATCGTCGACCCGAGCACCGTCCAGGAACTCCTGGAGCATTCCCGGCTCACGCACCGGTTACCTCCACTCCGTGTCCTGACCCTGCACCGGGCTCGAAGACCGCCAGGGAGAACGTTGCCGGTTCTTCGCCCTCGTTGGCGTAGGCGTGGGCGACGTCGCCGGGGAACGACACGGCATCACCCTCCTCGAGGACGAACGACTCGTCCCCCACCTCCACGGTGACGGATCCCTGCCGGACCTGCAGCAGTTCCTTCGTGCCCTCCGAGTGGGCCTCGCTCGCGTGTCGGTCCCCTGGGCCGAGAGTCCAATCCCAGAGCTCCACCACATCCGGCAGTTCCGTTCCGGCCACCAGTACACCCCGGCCGCCGCACTCCGACCTCCAGAGAACCGCGCCCTCACCCCTCCGGGTGATCGCAACGGGCCTGGGCCGCGGGGACTCGACCAATGCCGGCAGCCCGACGCCCAGTGCGTCCCCGATCCTCAGCAACGTTCCCACGCTCGGGTTCACCGCTCCCTGCTCGACATTGACGACCATCCGCCGGCTCACGCCCGCCGCTTCCGCCAACTGATCGAGGGTCCAGCGCCTCGACTGCCGCTGCTCCTTCACCCGATCACCGATCGCGGTGGCCAGGGCTGATGTGCTTTCATCCATAAGTGCATCATACTGCACTAGTAGTGCAGTATTCAATGACTCTCTGGCTGCCACGCGACTCGCGCCCCGCCGAGCCGGTGCTCTGACGGGACGAAGTACCCGGACGAATCACCCGGACGAAGAAGGCGGGCCCGGGATGATCCCGGACCCGCCTTCATGCTCGATGCCCTACCGGGTGACGGCCACCGTCCGCACCGAGTACACCGTCGCATTGGTGTAGCCGGACTTGGAGCCGTAGACCCCGACGCTCATGTTCTTGCCCAGGTCCGCCGAGGTGAGCCGGTAGGTCTTCGCTGTTGCGCCCGCGATAGGAACGCCGGTCCGGAACCACTGGTACCTCAGGGTCGTCCCTGCGGTCCACGTGCCGGTGTTGGCCGTCAGCGTGTAGGTGATCCGGGTCGTCCCCGACACGGTCGGCTTCGGGGCGGTCAGGGTGCCTGCGACAACCGCTCCCGTCCGCAGCGAGTAGGACAGGACGCTGGTGTAGCCGGGCCTGGAGCCCGTCACTCCGACGCTGATGTTCTTGCCGAGGTCGGCCGCCGTGAGCGCGTACGTCCTTCCGGTGGCTCCGGTGATGGGAACGCCGGTGCGGAACCACTGGTACGTGAAGGTCGTCCCCGACGTCCAGGTGCCCGTGTTCGCGGTGAGGGTGGAACCGACCTTCGTCGTGCCGGTGACGGTGGGCTTGGCGGTTGCCAGGCTTCCGGCGACGACGGTTCCGGGCCACGCCGAGTACTTCACAACGGTGGTGTAGCCGGGCTTCGAGCCGGTTACTCCGACGCTGACGCTCTTACCGAGGTCGACGGCCGTCAGGGCGAAGGTGGCGCCTGTTGCTCCCGTGATCGGGACGCCGGAGCGGTACCACTGGTACTTCAGCGTCGCCCCCGTCGTCCAGGTGCCGGTGTTCGCGGTCAGGGTGTAGCCGACCTTGGTCGTGCCGGTCACCGTCGGCACGGGGGCCGTGAGGGAGCCGGCTGTGACGACAGCGGTCGGTACGGCATCCTTCGACAGCGTGGCGTAGCCGGCCTGGCTGCCGATGACCTGCACGGAGATCCTGTGGCCCATGTCCTCCAGGGCGATCGGATAGGTCGACCCGGTCTTGTCGGCGATCAGGACGCCGTCGCGCAACCAGCGGTAGTCGAGCGAGGTGTTCGTGCTCCAGATGCCGGCGTCGACCGTGAGGGTCCGGCCGAAGGCGGGCGTTCCCTTGATGGCCGGAACCGGTCCCGTGAGCTCGCCCAGGGCGATCGGGCCGGTCTGCGGTGAGGTCGCCGAGACGGATGCAGAGCCCGTCCTGGTCCCGGTGACGACGACGCTGAGGTGCTTGTCGTGGTCATCCGCCGCGAGGACGTAGTCCTTGCCGGTGCCGTGGACGGTGATCGGCTCCCCGTTGCGCAGCCACTGGTAGGTGAACGTCTCCGGTGCCGGCGTCCACGTTCCCGGATCAGCGGTGATCGTCTGGCCGACGCGCGTGTTCCCGGAGATGACCACGGCTCCGGGGACGATGAGCGTGCCGGGTTCCGGCGGTGTCGGCACCCCGCCGGCACGTGCTGCATCGACGGCTGCTCGGGCGTTGATGAGTCCGGTGCCGCAGCCCCCTTCGCACGGGATCTGCAGCGGCCTGGTCGTGCCCTTGAGGATGTCCTCGACCGCCGCCGGGGCCAGGGTGCGGTTGGCGGAGAGCATGAGGGCGGCGGTCGCCGAGACGTGCGGTGCTGCCATCGAGGTGCCCTGGTAGAACGCGTAGGCCTGGCCGCTGTAGTCCTCGACCGGACCGCTGGAACCCATGTTGATCGTGGACAGGACGCCGCCGAGCGGGTCGATGTCCATGTTGCCGCCGGGGGCGACGACGTCGACGGTGTCGCCGTAGTTCGAGTAGGGCGCCAGTCCCCCGTCGAGGCCGGAAGCAGCGACGGCGATGACGTGCTCGCAGTTGGCCGGGCTGACGAGGGCTGCGTTCTCGTTGTCGTTGCCGGCGGCCGTGACGACGATCGATCCACGGCCGACAGCGCCGTTGATGGCGCTCTGCCAGCTGGTGGTGCACCCACCGCTGCCGCCGACACTGAGGTTGATGACCTGGGCGGCGTTCGGGTTCGCCGGGACGCCCGGCACGGTTCCTCCGGAGGCCCAGATGACCCCGTCGATGATGTCGGACATCCAGCCACCGCATTCGGCGAGGGCCCGTACGGGGAGGATCTTCGCCCCCGGTGCGATGCCTACGACACCTTCGTTGTTGGCGGCGGCCGCAATGGTTCCCGCGACGTGGGTGCCATGCCAGGACGATGGCGCTGCTCCGCACTCGGAGGAAACGCCGTAGTCGCCCTCGTCGGTCGCGTCCGGGTCCCGCCCGTCACCGTCGCGGCCCTCCGCCGGATCACCGATCATGTCGTAGCCGGGGAGGACGTTGGCGTCGAGGTCTGCGTGGCGGGTGATGCCGGTATCGACGACGGCGAGCGTCATGCCCTCGCCGGTCGTGGTGTCCCAGGCCGCGTTGGCGTCGATGCCGTTCTCGCCGAAGACCGGCCACTGGTAGTGGTAGAACTCGTCGTCAGGCGAGAGCGAGGTGACCTGCATGATCTGGTCCGGTTCGGCGTACTCGACGGCGATGTTCGACTCGAGCGACTCGACGAACGCCTCCGCCTCGCCTGACCCCAGCTCGCGGCTCGTCTCCACGACAGTCGCCCCGGTGCCTATGACCTTGACTTCCTTGACGGAGATGCCGAGCTCCCTGGCCTTCACACCGTAGGCATTGCCGCGGGCCTTGGAGCTGGCTTGCGCCTGGTCCTGAAACTTCACGATGAAGCGGTCGGTCGGCCGCGGGGGCTCGGTGCCGCGGATCGCCGGGTTGGCGATCGGCTCGGGAAGAGGCTCTACGGCGGACGCCGGAACGGCGAACAGTGGGGCGGCGAGCAGGGCTGCAATGGTGGCTGCCGCCGCTCCTCGAGTAGTGCGGCGGGGGCGGGTGAACATGCGCGTCCTCGGTGGTCATCCCACCGATGGTGGGCGGCGGCGGGGAGGCCCTGATGCTGTCCCCTGCCGAAGCGTAGCCGAGAGATCATGTGGTTTTACCGGCATGAATCCGCAGTGTTTCCGCAGGTCACGGGCAGGTATCAGCCCATCGCTGACTGGGGCCGCTCCAGGGAGGAGTTGCCGGCTGCACCGGCACGACAAGGTCATTCCTCGGATTCCGGCTCCTCGCCGACCTCCCCGAGGTACTGGATCGTCAGGACCGGGCTGTGCATCTCGTCGGTGCCGGCGACCAGTGCGACGTACGCGTGCTCGCCGTCGAACCCCGGAGCGATGTAGTCGTAGCTTCTCCAGGTCGGGTGCTCTGCGGCGCCGTGCCAGGCGATGTGCAGCAGCAGATCCTCCCACTCGGCCTCGTCCGGCAGCTCCGTGAACCCGAGGACTTCCAGCACTTCCTTCTCGACGGCGACCGGGCACAGGAAGTACTGGCGGGAGGCGTACGGGCTGATGTCGATCAGGTCACCGGCACGAAGCGCCAGCTGGCGTGCAGGGCCCGGATACTTCTCCGGCACCTCGCTCGTGATCTGGTGCTCGAGCAGGTCGACCTGTTCCGTGGTGGGCATGCCCTGCGGGTAGAGGTAGGCGTTGACGCGGGACGCCGGATCGTAGGGGACGAACCAGGCCGGCGCTTCGGGCTCCTCGCCCGGGGCCCGGTGGTAAGCCTGTTCGAGCACGGTGCGGTCCTCGAGGAGGCCGACCGTCGCCCGGTCGAGGTTGACCGCTCCGAGGTTCGCGCCGTACTCGGTGTCCGCGTTCCGGACACCTTTCTTCGCAATGCAGTACACGGCGACCTCGTGCGCGAAGGTGCGGGCACTGTGCCAGCCCAGTTCGAACTCGGAAGCGACCTCGGCCGCGACGACGGCGAAGCGCTGCAGGAATGCGGCGGAGTAGTGGCGCCGGTATGCCGGCGGCAGCATGTCGACCACCTTCGCCCCGGCCGAGGAGATGTACTCCTGCAGGTCCCCGCCGGCAGCCTCGATCGTACGCATCGCGAAGACGTCGTCGAAGAGCCCGTCGAGCACGATCGGAATCGCCTGGCGCAGGGCGCCGCGCAGGAGCTGCGCGATCACCAGGGCCTCCAGCCGATCCTCGGGCGAGTCGTAATTGGATGCCGGGAGCTGGCCGTCCTCGTCGAGCTGCATCCGGCCGATGCACGCACCCTGCAGTTCGGGGCCCCCGAAGTAGCCGAACATCGTGAGATCGATGCCCTCGAGCTTCCTGCCCTCGTTGATCAGCTCGATCTGCTTCGGGGTCAGGTCCTGCGGGTCGATGGTCGGTGCCACTGTGCTCCTTGGTCTGGTGGCGCCAGAGTAACAGCAGCCCGGCGGCACCCGCGCGTGGAGGCCTTGGCACTGCTCATGCCCGCGGTCATGCACAATGTCATCGCCCCTGCTGCCGTGCCAGAGCTCAGAGCCTCGTTGCACCCAGGTAGGTTCGCACCGAGTCAGCGACGAGGTCTGCATCTTTGGGGAAGCCCATGAAGTTTCCCGACGTGCGGCGGACGAGCCACCGCAGGCCGATGAACCAGATCCCCGGAGCCGGCGAAGCCGTCCCCCGGCGCAACGCTGCTCCGTTCGCATCGGTGAGGTCATCCCCGAGCCAGCGGAAGGCACCCGTGTATCCCATGCACCAGACAACACTGGCAATCCCCGTGCTCGAGAGGCGAAGGTGGCGCGGTGGGTCGCCCTCGATCGGCTGTTCCGCTGGGTCCGGCCCGGCCGCAGGGGCGTCGATGCGGTACGTGCGGATGTGTGTGTCGATCCGGGCGCGGATGGCGGCTGCGGCACGATCTCCGTACGCGATATTGGCTGCTGTGCTGTCATCGAAAGTGAGCGCCTCGCCGTCGGCTGCTACGAGGCGACCGGTGAGTGTTGCTCCAGCCTGGGCGAGCACTTGGAGGCTCATGCTGTGCCCGCCGGGTGCGAGCAGGGCGGGCACGGCCAGGACTGCTCGAGGGTCCGGCAGGTTCTCGGGCCGGTCGTCGAAGAAACCTGCCTCGTCCAGCCACGTGAGGATATCTTTGCCGCGGTACTCAGCCCATACGCGACCCACCGGACTGGTGGCCAGCCACACGGTCCTGCCGGCGGCCAGCAACTCCTGGGTGATCTGCGTCCCGGACTGGGCGCTGCCGACAACGAGTACGCCGCCGTCGGGC
This sequence comes from Arthrobacter pasteuri, assembly GCF_054510955.1. Classification (NCBI taxonomy): domain Bacteria; kingdom Bacillati; phylum Actinomycetota; class Actinomycetes; order Micrococcales; family Micrococcaceae; genus Arthrobacter; species Arthrobacter pasteuri. The sequence continues at coordinate 822 of NZ_JBTNDO010000001.1, read as the reverse complement.
AGCTCGCCCGGGTTCCTGTACGTGGACGCGTGGCGCTGGACGATCCGATCCGGCAGTCTGCTCGCCAGAGCAGGCACCTTGGGAACGTTCTCGCCCCCGCTTGCCACCACGATGGTACGGGCTTCGACCGGGCCGTCACTGGTGTGCAGACGCCACCACCCACCGACCCGTGACAGTCCGACCACAGCGGTCCCCGTGACCACCGGTGCCTTCGAAGCCAGCGTCTCCAGTCGCTGCACCACATCCATCCGGGTCAGGTACGAGTCCGGATCCTGCTCGCCCAGCATCACGTTCATGAACCCGGGGTTGTTGAGATGCAGCGAATCCCATCGCTGGGTCCGCCACGTCTCGCCCGGCCGGGCACGCTCCAGGACCACGTGCTCGATGCCGAACCCCGACAGCGAGGCGCTTGCGGCGAGCCCGGCGGGGCCGGCTCCGATCACTGCACACTCGATCACCATGACACGCCTGCCTCGGCCGAACCCTAGTGGTACCAGTCTGCGCCCTAATAAACGGATGTGCTCGTGCAGTTTCGACCAGTTCCGCGAGGTTCGACGCATAAGACGATCGCCGGTTACGGCAGAGACAGAAAGCGCGTTTACTTCCTCCGTCCCCATTGGAATCAGAACCAGGAATTAGACCGCTTTCGATGCCGAAGTCGTTCCCAGAACGTGGAGGTATCACCGCGTGGAGGAGTAGAATCTGTCCACGGAACCGCCGCAGAACGGCCTTCGAGGAAGTATCGGCGATGCTTTCGCCGCCATAGGGATATCCCGTTCACTCGCGACCTTCCAGCTTCTTGCCTACTGATTTGCTCCATGG